>NZ_CP163164.1:0-3497524 GCF_047497165.1 Burkholderia sp. 22PA0099
CGGTGGCATCGGACATGAAAGCCTCAACGTGCTGTGGTCGCTCGCGGTGGAAGAGCAGTTCTATATTTTCTGGCCGTTCGTGGTGCTGTTCTGCCCCGAGCGCGCGCTGGCCTGGGTCGCGGCCGCGCTGGTGATTGCGGCGCCGCTGCTGCGCGCCGTAGCGACGCCGTGGTTCGATTCGTTCTGGCCGATCTACTACCTGACGCCGTTCCGCATGGATCTGCTCGCGGCAGGCGCGCTGCTGGCCGTCGTGCTGCGCCGCGACCGACGCGCGCTGGAGCCATACACCGGCCTCGCCATCGCGGCCGCCTGCGTCGCGCTCGCCCTGCTCGCCTGGCTGCATCTGTCGAACCCGCGGTTCCGCGCCGCCAATACGCCACTGTCGAACGCCGCGCTCTACAGCATCTCGCTGGTGCTCTGCACCTCGATCGTGGTGATCGCGCTGCGCGGCCGCGGCATTGTACAGCGCGTGCTGACAAACCCGGTGCTCGTCTATGTCGGCACCATCAGCTACACGATTTATCTCGTTCACCTGAGCGTTTTGTATGCGCTCTGGCCATGGCATATGAATCGCTATGTCACTGCCGTCATTGCACTGGCAATCACGCTCGGCTACGCCAGCTTCACCTGGTTCGCGTTCGAACGCCGGCTCACGCGTGGCCCCGCGCCATCCGTGTCGGCAGTGCCCCAATCCTCCACTCGCTCCATCGGGAATCCGTTATGAGTTCAGCACGCAAGAAGGCGATCATCACCGGCATCACCGGACAAGACGGCGCCTATCTGACGAAACTCCTGCTCGACGCCGGCTACGAGGTCACCGGCACCTACCGGCGCACGAGTTCGGTCAATTTCTGGCGCATCGCCGAACTTGGCGTGGCCGATCACCCGAATCTGTCGCTGGTCGAGCACGACCTCACGGACCTCGGATCGAGCCTGCGCCTGATCGAACGCGTCCAGCCCGACGAGCTCTATAATCTCGCCGCGCAAAGCTTCGTCGGCGTCTCGTTCGACCAACCGGCGACCACGGCCAGCGTGACCGGGATCGGCGCACTGAACCTGCTGGAAGCGCTGCGCGTGGTCAGCCCGCGCACTCGCTTCTATCAGGCTTCGACATCGGAAATGTTCGGCAAGGTGCAGGCCATTCCGCAAATCGAGTCGACGCCGTTCTATCCGCGCAGCCCTTACGGTGTCGCCAAGCTTTACGCGCACTGGATGACGGTGAATTACCGGGAGTCGTACGGCATGTTCGCGTCGAGCGGCATCCTGTTCAATCACGAATCGCCGCTGCGCGGCCGCGAGTTCGTCACACGGAAGATCACCGACACCGTCGCCAAGATCAAGCTCGGCAAGGCCACGCGGCTCGAACTCGGCAATCTCGATGCCAAGCGCGACTGGGGCTTCGCATTGGAATACGTCGACGGCATGCGCCGCATGCTGCAAGCCGACGAACCCGATACCTTCGTGCTCGCCACCAACCGCACCGAAACAGTGCGCGACTTTGCACGCATGGCGTTTGCCGCGGCCGGCTTCCAGATCGAATGGTCCGGCAAGGACGAGCACGAACGGGGCATCGACATGGCAACCGGCAACGTGCTCGTTGCGATCAACCCGCGCTTCTATCGGCCCGCCGAAGTGGAGTTGCTGATCGGATGCGCGGACAAGGCGAAGGAAAAACTCGGTTGGCAGCCGCACACAACCCTGGAACAACTTTGCACTATGATGGTTGAAGCGGATCTCACGCGGAATCTTCATCATGAAACCTTCTGATCTGCCGCGCGCTCGCCGCGCGCTCGTTACAGGCCTCACTGGATTCACCGGCCGCTACGTCGCGCAAAGCCTCGAAGCCGCCGGCTACGAGGTATGGGGCACCGTCGCCCCCGGCACCGCGGCGCGACGGCGCGCGCAGATCGGACATCGCAGGGTCGTCGAAGCCGACCTGCTGGACCTCGCTTCGCTTCGCTCGGCGGTCGAGCAATCACGGCCGGACGCCGTCATCCATCTGGCCGCGTGCGCGCACGTCGCCAACAACGATCCGCGCGATCTGTACCTCGTCAATGTGGTCGGCACGCGCAATCTGCTGACGGCTCTGGTCGACGCCGGCGCAGCACCCCGTTGCGTGCTGCTCGCAAGCAGTGCCAATGTCTATGGCAACGCCGATGTCGAATCATTGGACGAAAGCGTGCCGCCCCAACCCGCAAACGATTACGCGGTCAGCAAGCTCGCCATGGAACACGCAGTTCGTCAGTGGTATGACAAGCTGCCGATCGTGATTGCGCGGCCTTTCAACTACACCGGCGTCGGTCAACTCGACACCTATCTGCTGCCGAAACTCGTGACGCATTACGCGAATCGCGAGCCGCGCATCTCGCTCGGCAACCTCGACGTGAGCCGGGATTTCTCGGACGTTCGCGATGTGGCCTCCGCCTATGTGCGCTTGATCGAGGCGGCGCCGGCCGGCCAGACGTTCAACGTCTGCTCGGAACACGCCTATTCGCTGAAGGAAGTCATCGCGATGCTGTCGAGCATGGTCGGCTATGTGATCGACGTGACGATCGATCCACGCTTCGTTCGTGGCAACGAAGTGAAAAAGCTGGTGGGTTCGCGTGAAAAGCTGCGCTCCTGCCTGGGCGAGTTGCCCGTGACGGCGCTCGACGAGACCTTGCGCTGGATGGTCGATGCGCTCAGGCGTCGCCCGTCGCCGAGCGATATGGCCTCCCAGGCTGGCGGAGGCCTCCAGCAACGCATGGCGGCCGGCTGAATCGCAACCGCCGACGTTCCCGCGTAGAGCATATGCAAAGAGCCGGCAAACGCCGGCCCTTTGCATTCCAACCTGCCGACTTACTGCCCCAACCCGCGCGCCAGATCGTTACGCAGGTCATCCACCCCTTCCAGCCCCACCGCAACCCGCAACAACCCTTCGCTGATGCCGGCCGTGGCCCGCGCTTCCGGCGTGATGCGCGAATGCGTCGTGGTGGCGGGGTGCGTGATGGTGGTACGCGTGTCGCCGAGGTTGGCCGTGATCGATACGATCTTGGTGTTGTCGATCACGCGCCAGGCGTTCGCGCGCTGCGCCTCGGGCGACTCGCCCTTCAGTTCGAACGACACCACCGCCCCGCCCGACTTCTGCTGGCGCTTGGCGATCGCGTACTGCGGATGCGATTCGAGGCCCGGATAGAACACGCGATTGACGGCCGGATGCTGTTCGAGCCAGCGGGCGATTTCGAGCGCGCTGGCCGACTGGCGGTCGACCCGCAGCGACAGCGTTTCCATGCCCTTGAGCAGCACCCACGCATTGAACGCCGACAACGTCGGGCCGGCGCTGCGCACGAACGGGAACACCTTGCCCGTGATGAATTCCTTCGAACCGACCAGCGCGCCGCCGAGCACGCGACCCTGGCCGTCGAGAAACTTAGTGGCCGAGTGCATCACCACGTCCGCGCCGAGCTTCAGCGGCTGTTGCAACGCCGGGCTGCAGAAACAGTTGTCGACCACGAACAGCGCCTTGACCGACTTCGCGATCGCGGCGATCGCCTCGATGTCGGCGATTTCGGTCAGCGGGTTCGACGGCGTTTCGAGGAAGAACATCTTCGTTTCGGGCCGCACGGCCTCGCGCCACGCGTTCAGATCGGTCGGATCGACGAACGTGGTGGTGATGCCGAACTTGCTGAAGATCTGCGAAAACATGCCGAGCGTCGAGCCGAACAGGCTGCGCGAGCTGACCAGGTGATCGCCCGCCTGCAGCGCCGACATCACGACCGACATGATGGCCGCCATGCCCGAGGCCGTTGCGATGCACGCCTCGCCACCTTCCAGCGCCGCGAGGCGATCCTGGAACATCGTGACGGTCGGGTTCGTGAAGCGCGAATACGTGTAGTTGTCCTCCGAATTCGCGAAGCGCGTCGCGGCGTCCTGCGCGCTCGTGAAGCAGAAGCTGGAGGTCAGGAACAGCGCTTCGGAATGTTCGTTGTATTCGCTGCGCAGCGTGCCCGCGCGGACGGCGAGCGTATCGAGGCTAAAGGAGTCGTCCATGGTTCGGTCATCCGGTTTCATGCGCGTCGCGCCGCAGGCGCGCCGCTTTTGGCGAAAAGCCAACGAAAAAGCCCGCGACGCGTCGGCATCGGCGGGCTTCAGATAGGCGGTCAACAGCGTTCGACTCGGGCCGGCATAACGCACCCGGCCTCCGCTTTAGCTGTTTCGGGGCATCGCCCCACGTCCGCAAGCTGATATCAAATCGACGCAGGGCACATCGTAACACGCGAATTCCAACGATGCGCCCCGGGCCTCATTCGACCGACAGTTGCAGGTTCATCTGCGAACGCGCCACGTCGCCGTTCTGGTCGCGGTCCAGCTGCGAAGCCGGTGCGAGACGCGCGCGTTCGAGCGAGTCGAGATATTCCGGCGTGACGTGGCCCGTGATGTAGTTGCCGTCGAAGCACGACGCCTCGAAGCTGGTGATCTCGGGGTTGATGTCGCGCACCGCACGGCGCAGGTCATCCACATCCTGATAGATCAGGTAATCGGCGCCGATCATCTTCGCCACTTCTTCGTCGGTGCGGCCATGGGCGACCAGCTCGTTGCGGGTCGGCATGTCGATGCCGTACACGTTCGGGAATTTCACGGGCGGTGCGGCCGACGCGAAGATCACCGATTTCGCGCCCGAATCGCGCGCCATCTGCACGATCTCGTGCGAGGTGGTGCCGCGCACGATCGAATCGTCGACGATCAGCACGTGCTTGTCCTTGAACTCGATGCTCATCGCATTGAGCTTCTGGCGCACCGACTTCTTGCGTACGGCCTGGCCCGGCATGATGAAGGTGCGGCCGACGTAGCGGTTCTTGAAGAAGCCTTCGCGGTATTCCACGCCGAGCTTGTTCGCCACCTGCATCGCGGCGGGCCGCGACGAATCGGGGATCGGCATCACGACGTCGATCGGCACGCCCTTCAGCTCGCGCTTGATCTTCTCGGCGAGGTAGTCGCCCATGCGCAGGCGCACGTTGTAGACCGGCACGCCGTCGAGGCAGGAATCCGGGCGGGCCAGGTAGACCCACTCGAACATGCACGGGTTCAGGCTCGGATTTTCCGCGCACTGCTGGCTGTGGAAGCTGCCGTCGTTGCTGATGAAGATCGCCTCGCCCGGCGCAACGTCGCGCACGAGTTCGAAGCCGATGCCTTCGACCGCCACCGATTCCGACGCCACGATCCACTCGACGCCCTGCTCGGTTTCGAGCTTGCCGATACACAACGGGCGGATGCCGAACGGGTCGCGGAACGCCACCATGCCGTGGCCGGCGATCTGGGACACGATCGCGTACGAGCCTTGCGCGCGGCGGTGCACGCCCGAGACGGCCTTGAACACGGCGGCCGGATCGAGTTCGAGGCCGGTGGTCGCCAGTTGCAGCTCGTGCGCGAACACGTTCAGCAGCACTTCGCTGTCCGAATTCGTGTTGATGTGACGGCGATCGATGCGGAACATCTCGTCCTTGAGCTGTCCCATGTTCGTCAGGTTGCCGTTGTGCGCAAGCACGATGCCGAACGGCGCGTTGACGTAGAACGGCTGGGCCTCGGCTTCGCTCGACGCCGAACCGGCCGTCGGGTAACGCACCTGGCCGATGCCGCTGGCACCCGGCAGGCTGCGCATGTTGCGCGTGCGAAACACGTCGCGCACCATGCCGTTGGCCTTGTACATATGGAAGTTGCTGCCGTCCGCGGTCACGATGCCGGCTGCGTCCTGACCGCGATGCTGCAGCAGCAGCAGGCTGTCATAGATGAGCTGATTGACCGGGGAATGAGAGATAACGCCTACGATGCCGCACATGGCATGGTCCTTCAAGGATACAAAAACGGTTTCGGCTGCTGCGTACTCAAATATGGATATACGCAGCCAGCCCGTCGGGCAAGTATGGCTTCAGCTCATGCACGCCTTGCACGGCGAGGGGACGCAACAGCGCGTTGCGCCAGAAATCCTGTTTCGGCAGATCGGTCAGCCCCGCTGCCGCCACCAACGCCAACACCAGCAGCACGCCGCGCATCAGCCCGAACAGCAGCCCGAGCGAGCGGTCCACGCCGCCGAGGCCGGTGGCCTGCGCCAGCCGCGAGAGCAGCGCATTCGCCACGCCCGCCACCAGCACCACGCCGATCACCAGGCCGCCGAACGCGCTGACCCACTGGGTCAGCGCGCCGCCCGGCCAGTTGGACGGGATGAACGGCAGCACCACGCCGACGTAGCGGCACGCGATGATGAACGCCGCGATCCAGCCGATCAGCCCGAACACCTCGGACACGAAGCCGCGCCACGCACCGCGCAATGCCGACAGCAGAATCACCGCCATCACGGCGTAATCGAATACTGTGAACATCGCCGCCTTACTGAGTCAGGCCCGCATCGCGCACCTTCGCGATGGCGGCCGATGCCGCCGCGCGATCGGCGAACGGGCCTGCACGCAGCAGTGTAGCGACGCTGCCGTCGGCCTGCTTGCGACGTTCGACATATGCGGGTACCCCCGCCGATTTCAACTTGGCAGCCCAGCCGCGGGCCGTGGCCTCATTCGTGAACGAACCCAGTTGCACCGCGAATCGCGCGCCGGCCGGCGAGGACGGCGAGGCGCCGTTGGCTGCCGCGGCCTGCTCGGAGTCGGGTTGGGACTGGGGTTCGACGGGCGGCTTGGCCTGCGCGACCGGCGGCTTCACCGTGGGCGCCGGCTTGGCGGCGGCCTGCTGCTGCGGTTTTGCGGCCGGTGCGGCGGGCGACGTGGCCTTCGAGCCCGCGCTCGCCACGTCGGGCGCCTGCGCCGTCTGGGTGTCGTCGGTTGCACCGGGCGGCGCGTCGTGCGCGACGCCGGCCTGCGTGTCGACGGGATCGTCGTCGCGGGTCGGGGCCGCCTTCGCCGGCTTGTTCGGGATATCGATCGCGATGTCGCTGGTGACCGGCTTCGGATGCGCATCGAGCACCATCGGCAGCACGATCACGGCGGCGACCACCAGCGCGATCGCACCGACGAGACGCCGGCGCGCGCGTTGTTTCTCGGGGAGGGTCGGATCGAGCAGCAACGCGTCCGATTCAGGACGCTCCGCGCGACGCGTGCGCCGCTCCGGGCGTTCTCCGCGAGCGGCCCGTGAGGAGCCGGACCTTGACCCGCGCCGGGGCGGCGCGTCGTCGTCTTTCTTTTTGCCGAACGAGAAGATTCCCATGTATGGCTGATCCGAACTGCCCGTCAGTGTTGCTGCGATTTACGGTAGGCGATCACACCCGCTACCGTATAAAAACTACCAAAGACCACGATTCTATCATTCTCCGAGGCCCGTTTCAGGGCATCTCGAAAAGCGTCCGCGGGCGTTGCGTAATGCGTGACGCTGCTGTCGGGACCCTCCTCGACACCGGCTTCGCGCAGCGCTGCCTCGAGCGACGCGGCCGAGGCCGCGCGCGGCAGCGGCAGATCGGTCACGCACCAGTGATCGATTTCGCCCTTCAACTGCTTGAGCACGCCCGCGATGTCCTTGTCGCGCATCGCGCCGAACACCGCGTAAGTGTACGGAAAGAAACCCATATTGCCGAGGTTTTGCGCGAGAACGGCCGATGCGTGCGGATTATGCGCAACATCGAGCACGATCGCGGGCTTGCCCGGCAGCACCTGGAAGCGTCCGGCCAGCTCGACGGTCGCCAGACCGAGGCGGATGTCCTGCGCCGACACCGGCAGGCGCGAGCGCAGCGATTCGAGCGCGGCCAGCGCGGCCGAGGCGTTGATCAGCTGGTTCGCGCCACGCAGCGCCGGATAGGCGAGCGCCGGATAGCGCTTGTCGCGGCCCAGATAGCTCCACTGCTGGCGCTCGTTGCCGGCCTGCGCTTCATAACGGAAATCGCGCCCGACCAGCCACAGATCGGCGCCGATCGCGGTGGCATGATCGATCAGCGTCTGGGGGGGCGACGGATCGCCGCAGATCGCCGGCGTATCGGCGCGGAAGATGCCGGCCTTCTCGAAGGCAATCTTCTCGCGCGTATCGCCGAGGTATTCGGTGTGATCGATGTCGATGCTGGTGACGACCGCGCAATCGGCGTCGAGGATGTTCATCGCGTCGAGCCGCCCGCCCAGCCCCACTTCGAGGATCACCGCGTCGAGCCCGCTTTCGGCGAACAGGCGCAGGATCACCAGCGTCGTGAATTCGAAGTACGTGAGCGTGACCGGCTGCGCCAGGCTCAAGCGCGCCGCCTCGACGGCCTCGAAATGCGGCAGCAGCAGATCGTCGGCCACGTTCTCGCCGCCGATTCGCGCACGCTCGTTGAAGGAGATCAGATGCGGCGACGTATGGCAGCCGACGCGATAGCCCGCCTTGAGCAGGATCGTTTCGAGAAACGCGCAGGTCGAGCCCTTGCCGTTGGTGCCGCCGACCGTGATCACCGGGCACGAAAACGACAGCCCGAGGGCGTCCTTGACCTGGCTGATACGGTCGAGGCCCATGTCGATGCCGACCGGATGCGCGGATTCGAGATGCGAAAGCCACGCGTCGAGAGTAGGAAATGTGCTCATCTGTGCGACTGCGAACCGAAAAAGAAGCGAGAAAAATGCGGATCGGCGAATCACGCCGAAAAACGAAAAACGCGCCGCCCGGCCGGGCCGGACGACGCGTCGGCGGATGCCGCGCGGCGCTTACGCCAGCGCGTCGGCCGGCTGGCGCTGCAGCAATGCGAGCAATTGCGCGATTTCATCGCGCATCTTGCGGCGGTCGACGATCATGTCGATCGCGCCCGACTTCAGCAGGAATTCCGCGCGCTGGAAGCCTTCCGGCAACTTCTCGCGCACCGTCTGCTCGATCACGCGCGGGCCGGCGAAGCCGATCAGCGCCTTCGGCTCGGCGATCACCACGTCGCCGAGGAACGCAAAGCTGGCCGACACGCCGCCCATGGTCGGATCGGTCAGCACCGAAATGAACGGCAGCTTGGCTTCGGCCAGCTTGGTCAGCATCGCGGTGGTCTTGGCCATCTGCATCAATGACAGCAGGCTTTCCTGCATGCGCGCGCCGCCCGAGGCCGTCACGCAGATGAACGGCACGTGCTGCTCGAGCGCGTTCTGCGCGCCGCGCGCGAAGCGCTCGCCGACCACCGAACCCATCGAGCCGCCCATGAACGAAAACTCGAAACAGGCCGCGACCACCGGCAGCGTGCGGATCGCGCCGCCCATCACCACCATCGCGTCGGTTTCGCCCGTCTCGTCGATTGCTTCCTTCAGACGATCCGGGTACTTGCGGCTGTCCTTGAACTTCAGCGTATCGACCGGCACGATTTCCTGGCCGATTTCATAGCGGCCTTCCGGATCGAGCAGCGCATCGAGGCGCTCGCGCGCGCCGATCCGCATGTGGTGATCGCACTTCGGGCACACATGCAGATTGGCCTCGACGTCGGAGCGGTACAGCACGGCCTCGCAAGACGGGCACTTGACCCACAGCCCCTCGGGGATGCCCTTGCGGCTCTTGGGGTCGGTCTGCTTGATCTTCGGCGGCAACAGCTTGTCGAGCCAGCTCATGTGTGGTTTCCCTGTTCAAGACGGGCCGGATCGATCCGGCTCGTATTCGGTGTTTCTGATGATGCGCGTGGCGGCCGGGGCCGCCCTGCAACAACCCCGGCGGCCTTTTTACGTGGCCTTGGCCTCGCCGTCCAGCGCGGCACGCACCTCGGCGATGAACGCCTTCAGCGTGCCCACGGCCGCTTCCGGCGTGGCTTCCTCGAGCAGTTGCACGAGGCGGCTGCCGATCACGACGGCATCGGACACTTCGGCCACCGCGCGCGCCGTGGCGGCGTCGCGAATGCCGAAGCCGACGCCGACCGGAACCGGTACGCGCGACTTGATGGCCGGGATTTTACCTGCAATGTCGGAAACATCCAGATTTCCGGCGCCGGTCACCCCTTTCAGCGACACGTAATACACATAGCCGCTCGCGATCCGCCCGACTTGCGCCATGCGTTCCTCGGTGGAAGTGGGCGCCAGCAGGAAAATGGGGTCGATGCCGGAAGCGCGCATCGTGGCGGCGAACTCCTCCGCCTCCTCGGGCGGATAATCGACCACCAGCACGCCGTCCACGCCGGCCGCGCCGGCGGCTTCGGCGAACGCTTGCGCACCCATGCGCTCGATCGGATTGGCATAGCCCATCAGCACGACCGGGGTGGCGTCGTCGCGCTCGCGGAAGCGCTTGACGTCGTCGAGCACGTGCTTGAGCGTGACGCCGCGCGCGAGCGCACGTTCCGACGAGCGCTGGATCACGGGGCCGTCGGCCATCGGGTCCGAGAACGGCACGCCGAGCTCGATCACGTCGGCACCGCCTTCGGCCAACGCGTGCATGAATTCGACGGTTTTCGCCGGGTCCGGATCGCCGGCCGTCAGGAACGGAATCAGGCCCTTACGGCCCTGGGCGGCGAGTGCTGCGAATGTTTTCTGGATACGGGACATGGTGTCACTTTCCTGGATTCGGTCGCGATCGGCGGGCATCAGTCGTCGACTGGCGCAGCCGCCGGCGCGGCGAGCGCGCTCACGCGTTCGCGCGCGATCGCGCAATAGCTTTCATTGATCTCGTAGCCGACGAAGCGGCGTCCGTGTCGCGCGCATGCCACCGCCGTCGTGCCGCTGCCCATGAACGGGTCGAGCACGAGGCCGCCCGGCGGGCAACTCGACAGCACCATCCGCTCGACCATCTCGAGCGGCTTCTGGGTCGGATGGTCGACGCGCTCCGCGTGCTGCCGGTGCAGGCGCGAAATCGACCAGACGTCCTTCGGGTTGTAGCCCATCTCGAGCCACTTGCTGCCTTCGAACAACTTGCGCGAACGGGCCTTCTTCGTTTCGGCGTCGTAGGGAATGCGGATCGGATCGAGATCGAAGTAATAGCCCTTCGACACCGCGAAAAAACCGATGTTGTCGTGCACCGACGTGTAGCGGCGCGTGGTGCCGCCCATGCTCGGCACGCGCCGATCCCAGATGATCTCGTTGATCATCGTGAGGCGGGTCTTCAAATAGCTGAAGATTTCCGGCGCGTATTGCCAGGTGCAGAACACGTAGAGCGAGCCGCTCGGCTTGAGCTTCGGAATCGCCAGGTCGAGCCACTGGCGCGTCCACGCGAGATGCGCGTCGCCCTGCAGCTTGTCCGAGTCGTTGCCGTAGTCCTTGCCGAGCCCGTAGGGCGGATCGGCGACGATCAGGTCGATCGACGCATCCGGCAGGTTCGCCGCATCGGTCAGGAAATCGCGGTGATGAAGGTCGAAGCCGGGCGGCAACGCGCGCGAGGGCGCCGCGGCCGAAGCCGCACCGCTCTCGCTTGCCGCGCCGCCGCCCGGCGCCTCGATCAGATCACGCACCGGGCGTCAGAGCACGATGCCGCCGCGCTCGGCGACGGTATGCATGTCCTTGTCGCCTCGGCCCGACAGATTGACGAGGAGGATCTTGTCCTTCGGCAAGGTGGCGGCGAGCTTCGCACCGTAGGCGATCGCGTGGCTCGATTCGAGGGCCGGGATGATGCCCTCGATCCGGCAGCAATCGTGGAACGCCTTCAGCGCTTCCTCGTCGGTGATCGGCACGTACTGCGCGCGGCCGCTGTCCTTGAGCCAGGCGTGTTCGGGGCCGACGCCCGGATAGTCGAGGCCCGCCGACACCGAATGCGTCTCGATGATCTGGCCGTCCGCATCCTGCAGCAGATAGGTGCGATTGCCGTGCAGCACGCCGGGGCTGCCGCCCGTCAGCGAGGCCGCGTGACGGCCGCTGTCGAGGCCGTCGCCGGCCGCTTCGACGCCGATCAGTTGCACCGAGGTGTCGTCGATATACGGATAGAAGATGCCCATCGCATTCGAGCCGCCGCCCACGCAGGCGATCACGGCGTCGGGCTGGCGGCCCGTCATTTCGGGCATCTGCACCTTGCATTCGTCGCCGATCACGCGCTGGAAATCGCGCACCATCATCGGGTACGGGTGCGGGCCGGCCACCGTGCCGATGATGTAGAACGTCGATTCGATGTTCGTGACCCAGTCGCGCATCGCTTCGTTGAGCGCGTCCTTCAGCGTGCGCGAACCCGATTCGACCGGCACCACGGTCGCGCCGAGCAGCTTCATGCGGTAGACGTTGGCGGCCTGGCGGCGCACGTCCTCGGCGCCCATGTAGACCACGCACTCCATGCCGAAGCGCGCGCAGATGGTGGCCGTGGCCACGCCGTGCTGGCCCGCGCCGGTTTCGGCGATCACGCGCTTCTTGCCCATCCGGCGCGCGAGCAGCGCCTGGCCGATCACGTTGTTCACCTTGTGCGCGCCCGTGTGGTTCAGGTCTTCGCGCTTCAGGTAGAGCTGCGCGCCGCCGAGCATTTCGGTCCAGCGTTGCGCGTGGTAGATCGGCGACGGACGGCCGACGAAATGCTTCAGTTCGCGGTTGTATTCGGCGACGAATTCGGGGTCGGCCTGGTAGCGCTCGTAGGCGGCGCGCAGCTCGTCGAGGGCGTGAATCAGCGTTTCGGCGACGAACACGCCGCCATACGGGCCGAAATGGCCGCGATCATCAGGAAGGTTGTACATGCTTGTCTCTCTATCGGACGGCGCGGCAGGCGCCGCGCCGGCATTCAGCTCACCGGGCGTCCGCGTCGCGCACTGCGCTCACGAACGCCGCCATCCGGGCGTGATCCTTCACGCCCTTCTCGCCCGGTACTTCGATGCCACTGGAGACATCGACCGCGTACGGGCGGATCTGGCGTATTGCGTCACCGACGTTTTGCGCGGCCAAGCCACCACTCAAAACGGCCCGACGCGCGAGCTCTGCGGAAATAAGAGACCAATCGAAGACCTTGCCGCTGCCGCCGTAGTCCGGCACATGGGTGTCGAACAACAAACCGCAGGCTGTCGAATAGTGAAGTGCCGATTCTACCAAATCGGCGCGCTGCGTCGAGATGCCAATGCGCAACGCGCGCATCCACGGCAAACGCGCCGCACCGGCCAGCTCGATGCACTGCGCCGGGGTTTCGTCGCCGTGGAACTGCAGCATGGTGAGCGGCACGGCGTCGAGCACGCGCGCGAGCTCGTCGGCCGTTGCGTTGACGAACAGGCCGACAGCCGACACGAACGGCGGGATACGCCGCACCAGCTCGGCCGCCTGCTCGATCGTCACCGCGCGCGGGCTTTTCGGGTAGAACACGAAGCCGACCGCATCGGCGCCGAGCGCGACGGCGTGATCGACATCGGCGGGACGGGACAGCCCGCACAGCTTGATGCGGGTGCGGGCCTGGGGAGCGGTGGCAAGCGGCGTGGCGGTCATCGTGGTGCGTCCTGCGAGGGGTACGGCGGATTCGGTTGCAACGGTGTTCTGGCGCTCAAAACGGCGCGGGGCATCGGTCAGGGGCCGGCGAGCCCATCTGGCGGCGCGTCGAGATCGGCCCAGACGGTGCTCCACGGCACGCTGCCGAGCTGCGCCGGGGGCACGGCGAATTCGTCAGGATAGCCGACATGCGCGAGATACAGGCCATCCGGCATGAAGGTCGGCGCGGCGCGGTCGCGGTTGCGCGCGGCCAGCACCTCCGCCATCCAGTCGGCCGGATAACGGCCGCGCCCCACCGCCACGAGGCAACCCATCAGGTTGCGCACCATGTGATGCAGGAACGCGTTGGCGCGAAACCGGAAATGGATGAAGCTGCCCGACGGCCGGATATCGATCTGGTACAGATGCTTGACCGGCGTTTTCGACTGGCACTCCGACGAGCGGAACGACGAAAAATCGTTTTCGCCGATCAGGTGCTGCGCCGCTTCGCGCATCGCGTCGACGTCGAGCGGCGTGTGAACCCAGCCCGCGCGCGCGTTCAGCATCGGCGAGCGAAACGCGTGCACGTAGAGCGCGTAGTAATAGGTGCGCTCGAACGCGGCGAAGCGCGCATGGAACGCGTCCGGCATCGGCTTGGCCCACTGCACGGCCACCGTTGCCGGCAGGAACGCATTGGTGCCGCGCACCCAGGAAAAATCGGCGCGCGAAAGCTCGGTGTCGAAATGGACGACCTGGCCGAGGCCATGCACGCCCGTATCGGTGCGCCCCGCCACCACGGTTTGCAGCGGCACCAGCGCGAATGCCTTCAGCGCCTGTTCAAGCGTGTCTTGCACGGTGTTGCGGTGCGGCTGGGATTGCCAGCCGCAAAACGCGGCACCGTCGTACTGAATGCCCAGTGCGATTCGCATTACGTGGCGTCGGCGAGCTTGCCCAGCAGGACGCGTGCTTGATCCCGCGTGCCCGGGCGATTGGCGTCGATCACTTCGCCGAGCAGCGCGCGCGCACCGTTCAGATCGCCGAGTTCGACGTATTCGGACGCCAGATCGAGCTTGTTGTGGGCGATGCGATCGAGCACGGCATCACTCGGCGGCGGGATCGACACACCCGGGCCAGCCGGCAGATCCAGATCGAAATCGAGGCTCAGCGCGCCGAACTGCGCCGCGCCGAGCGGCGCGAAGCCGGCTGGCGCGTAACTGCCGGGAGCCGTTGCCGCGGCATCGTCGTCGAGCGGCAGTTCATCGTCGAGCGAGTCAGGCAGCGAATCCAATCGATGCGGATCGCTACCCGCCTGCCCTGCAGGCTGGGTGGCCGCCGACGATGCGGACAAATCGCGACCGAATGCCGGGAGCGTCGACGTGGATAGACTGTTAGTTGCGTTGCGGGGCGTGAAATCAAAGTCCGCTGCCGGCGTGCCCGTGCGCGGCGGCAGGGGCATGTCGAGGCTGTCGAGCGCGGAAATCGCATCGGCCGGGAATTCGTGCGTGGGCACGCCGGGCGAGGCGCTACTGGTCAATTCGTTCAATTCGGTCAAGGTGGTGAGATCGACGGGCGCCGCCGGCGCTGCCTCGATCGGCGCGGGTGCAGTCCCGTAATCGGGTTGGCCCGGCTGCGGTGCGACTGCGTCGGGCGTGTTGTCATGGGCGGTTGCTTCGGCCGCCGGTGCCGCGGTTTCAACCGCCGCAGGCGGCGGCAGCGATTCGGTCGCGGCGAGGATGGCGTCCGGGATCGGGGAAACGGGTTCTTCCGCCGGCGCCTCGTGATGCGCCGTTTCGGGCGGTTCGTCGTGCGTTGCCATCGGCGTTTCGGCAGGTGCCGACGGCGGCGGTACTGCATCCTGTTGATGCGTCACGGTTTCAGCCGCAACCGTTGCGGCGGCAACGGCGCCTGCGGCCGTCGCCGGAGACGATGGCGGCGGCGTATCCGTACCAGTTTGCGGCTCGACTTCCGGCTCGGCACGCTTGCGGCGGCGGAACAGGAAACCGAGAACCAGCGCAGCCGCCGCAACGCCGACGGCGATCGCGGCTGTCCGGTCGAACGGCACGGCAGGCGCCGAAGGCTGAACGGCGGCCGGCTTGGCAGCCGGTGCCGAAGCAGGCTTGGCGACCGGTGCCGACGCAGCCGCTGCGGGCACCGACGCGCCCGACGCCGCATCCGCCGCGCTGCCAGCCGTCGACGGCGCGGCAGCCGGTGCGGGTTTCGCTTCCGGCGCCGTGGCTTCCGGCGCCGGCTTGCCGATGCCGTGCTTCTGCAGATCCATCAGCACACGATTCTTCAGTGCCAGCAGTTGCTGGAGGCTCGACGGCCGAGCCTGCGCGGCCGACGCCTCGGCGTTGCCGCTGGTCGCCGCGCGCGCTCCGCTGCCCGGCGCCAGCAGCGCGGCTTCCGCCTCGCTCGACCCGACCGGCGGCGCGGTCTGGATCGACCCGCTCCAGCTGTGCGGGCCGGTCGAACCGGTGGTCGAGCCGCTGTTCGCGGCATTCGCATGCGGAGCGGCAACGGCCGGCGCCGCTTGCGCCGCAGCCGCTGCAACCGACGAGGACGGCGCGACGATCGCCGCCGAAGCACCCGGCACAGCCGCCGGCGCCGAAGCGCCCGCGGCAACGGCACCGCTCACGGCATTGGCCGGATGCGGCGCCGACCCGCCGATGGGCGCAGCCGGGCTGGCGCCATGCGCGGCCGACGCGCTCGCAACCGGCGCCGCGGCCGGCACGGCGGGCGCCGAAGCACCCGCCACCCGCGCCGGCGCAGCCGCCGTCGCGCCGGAAGCAGGAGCAGTACTCGTGGCCGCCGGCGCACTCACCGGAGCGGCAACGGCCGCGCCGGTCGCATCGAGCGGCGGCACGGTCAGCGTTGCCCCGAGCCGCAGCCGGCTCGGATCGTTTTTCATGAACGCCCGAGGATTCGCGGCGAACAGCGCGCGACCGGCCCGGCCCAGCACCACGGGATCGTGCGATTGCGTGACGGCAATGGCGAGATCGTTGAGCGACTGGCCCGGCCGGACCGTGACCGATTGCGGCGCAGCCGCGGAGGCCGGTGCCACCGCGTCCGATGCCGCGGCCTGCGCAAGCGGGGCGGCGGCCGACAGCAGCGCAACGGCGGCGGCCGCGATCGCACGCATCGCGAACGCGCGGGAAATCAGGGCGGGAAACGAGGCAACGGAAGCCTTACCGGGGGGGGATCGCAGCATCATCGGTACATTCGCCGCGGCAGCGCGCGGCCCTGGTTCACGTTGGAGGGAGGACAGGATTCGGGACGTTCGCGCCGGCGCACCGAGAGAAAGGCCACGCCGCGCGACGCCGGATTGCGTCGTAGCCGCGTAGTTTACTTTACCCGCCGCCCGTTTCGTCGGAATTGTCTTGCGCGGCATGACACAAGCAAACTGCAAGCCTTGCTCACCTCGCGCCGCGCGACCCAAAAACAAAGCGGCGCTCGCCGCGCCCGGCTTGCCACCGGGCACCACGAACGCCGCCGTCGTCCTTCCGGACGCGAGCCGCGCCGGCTTACTTGTCGAGCAGGATGCGCAGCATGCGGCGCAGCGGCTCGGCCGCGCCCCACAG
The DNA here is from genome assembly GCF_047497165.1 of Burkholderia sp. 22PA0099. Classification (NCBI taxonomy): domain Bacteria; kingdom Pseudomonadati; phylum Pseudomonadota; class Betaproteobacteria; order Burkholderiales; family Burkholderiaceae; genus Burkholderia; species Burkholderia sp. 22PA0099. The sequence goes on from NZ_CP163164.1 coordinate 16,826, forward strand.
CAGCTGATCGCCAACCGTGAACGCGGACAGGTATTCACCGCCCATCGCCAGCTTGCGCAGGCGGCCGACCGGCACCGACAGCGTGCCCGTCACCACGGCCGGCGACAGATCGCGCATCGACGCTTCGCGCTCGTTCGGCACGACCTTCACCCAGTCGTTGGCCGAGGCGAGAATGCCGTGCACTTCGTCGAGCGGCACATCCTTCTTCAGCTTGATGGTCAGCGCCTGCGAATGGCAGCGCATCGCGCCGATCCGCACGCACAGGCCGTCGACGGGGATCGAACCCGGTTCGCCCATGGCCGGCTTGCCGAGGATCTTGTTGGTTTCCGCGCCGCCCTTCCATTCTTCCTTCGACATCCCGTTGCCGAGATCCTTGTCGATCCAGGGGATCAACGAACCGGCCAGCGGCACGCCGAACTGGCTGGTGGGCATGGCGTCGCTATTCATCGTGGCCAGCACGCGGCGGTCGATGTCGAGAATCGCCGACGACGGATCGGCCAGTTGCTCGGCCACGGCGCTGTTCAGCGCGCCCATCTGCGCGAGCAGTTCGCGCATGTTCTGCGCGCCGGCGCCCGACGCGGCCTGGTACGTCATGGCCGTCATCCAGTCGACCAGGTTTTCGCGGAACAGGCCGCCCAGCGCCATCAGCATCAGGCTGACCGTGCAGTTGCCGCCGACGAAATTCTTGGTGCCCTTGACGAGCGCGTCCTTGATCACGTCGAGGTTGACCGGATCGAGAATGATGACCGCATCGTCCTTCATGCGCAGCGACGAGGCCGCGTCGATCCAGTAGCCGTTCCAGCCGGCCGAGCGCAGCTTCGGGAACACCTCGTTGGTGTAGTCGCCGCCCTGGCACGTGATGATCACGTCGCACTTGCGCAGTTCGTCGATGTTCGTCGCGTCTTTCAGCGTGGTCTCGTTCCTTGCGAAGGCCGGCGCCTTGCCGCCCGTGTTGCTGGTGCTGAAAAACACCGGCTCGATCAGATCGAAATCGCCTTCTTCCTGCATGCGCTGCATCAGCACGCTGCCGACCATGCCGCGCCAACCTACGAGACCTACGTTCATGACTAACCCTTTGCTTGAGAGCTTCCCCGCCTTTTCCGTCCCCCGGCGCAACCGCGCGGGGAAATCAGGCGGGCACGACGGATGACGATCAGCTTTTCGTGATCGTTTTCGTGATGATGATTTTCGTGGAGACGATGGCGCGCGCACCTGCACGGGCTTGAGTGCCGTGGAGGTTCAGGACCGGGGAGATCGAGAGATTCTGCGCCATGCGAAGGAGTCTACACAAACCTGATGGGCCGTACAACGACCCGCCGAAACTATCGTGCCCGATGTTGTTCGCGCACCCCGCAACCGGAGCCCGCGCGCGAAAAACGCACCGGAACACACCTGTCGAACAGGGCGACACGCGGGGGCGGCACACGCCCGGGCCAACCGGCCCGCGCGGCGCTCGCCCCGCCCTGGCCTTACAGCGCCGCGATGACCGCGTCGCCCATCTGCGCCGTGCCCACCTGCTTGCAGCCCGGCGTGGCGATGTCGCCCGTGCGGTAACCCTGCTCCAGCACCTTCTGCACCGCGCGCTCGATGCGCTCGGCCTGCTCGCCGCGATTCAGCGAGTAGCGCAGCAGCATCGCCGCCGACAGGATGGTGGCGAGCGGATTGGCCACGCCCTTGCCGGCGATGTCCGGCGCCGAACCGTGCGACGGCTCGTACAGGCCCTTGTTGTTCTTGTCGAGCGAGGCCGACGGCAGCATGCCGATCGAACCCGTCAACATGGCCGCTTCATCGGACAGGATGTCGCCGAACATGTTGCCGGTGACGATCACGTCGAATTGCTTCGGCGCCTTGGCGAGCTGCATGGCTGCGTTGTCCACGTACATGTGCGACAGCTCGACGTCCGTATATTCCTTCGACACGTCGATCATGATGTCGCGCCAGAACTGCGAGGTTTCGAGCACGTTCGCCTTGTCCACCGACAGCAGCTTCTTCTGGCGCTTCTGCGCCGCCTGGAACGCGACGTGCGCGATGCGGCGCACTTCCGGTTCCGAATAGCGCATCGTGTCGAAGCCTTCGCGCGCACCGGCGAACGGGCCGTCCGGCGCTTCGCGCGTGCCGCGCGGCTGGCCGAAGTAGATATCGCCGTTCAGTTCGCGCACGATCAGGATGTCGAGGCCCGAGATCAGTTCCGGCTTCAGCGGCGAGGCGTCGACGAGCTGCTCGTAGCAGATCGCCGGGCGGAAGTTCGCGAACAGTTCGAGATGCTTGCGCAGCCCGAGAATCGCCTGCTCCGGACGCAGCGCGCGTTCGAGCGAGTCGTATTTCCAGTCGCCCACCGCGCCGAACAGGATCGCGTCCGCTTCCTTGGCCAGCTTCAGCGTGGCGTCCGGCAGCGGATGGCCCGCAGCCTCGTAGCCGGCGCCGCCGACCGGCGCCTGTTCGAGTTCGAACTTTTCGTCGAGGGCGTTCAGCACCTTCACCGCTTCGGTGACGATCTCCGGGCCGATGCCGTCGCCCGGCAGCACTGCAATCTTCATGCGATTTCCTGATATGGGTTGGTTCGAATCGGAAGCGTACGATGCATGCCGCGCCTCACGCGCGGCACCGCATTATCCGATCAGGCGGTTGTTGAGCCAGGGCTGCTTGGCGAGCCGCTCCGCCTCGAACTGGCGGATCTTGTCGGCGTGGCGCAGCGTCAGGCCGATATCGTCGAAGCCGTTCAGCAGGCAGTACTTGCGGAACGCAGCGACTTCGAACGGATACTCGCGGCCGTCGCCGGAGCGCACCAACTGCGCCTCGAGATCGATCGTCAGCTTGAAGCCGTTGAACGCGTACGTCTCGTTGAACAGATGATCGACCTGCTGTTCGCTCAGCACGATCGGCAGCACGCCGTTCTTGAAGCAGTTGTTGAAGAAGATATCGGCGAAGCTCGGCGCGATGATCGCGCGGAAGCCGTATTGTTCGAGCGCCCACGGGGCGTGTTCGCGCGAGCTGCCGCAGCCGAAGTTCTTGCGCGCCAGCAGCACCGAGGCGCCCTGGTAGCGCGCCTGATTCAGCACGAAATCGGGGTTCAGCGGGCGCTTCGAGTTGTCCTGGCCCGGCTCGCCGTGGTCGAGGTAACGCCATTCGTCGAACGCGTTCGGGCCGAAGCCAGTGCGCTTGATCGATTTCAGGAACTGCTTCGGGATGATCGCGTCGGTGTCGACGTTTTCACGATCGAGCGGCGCCACGACGCCGGAATGCACTGTGAATTTTTCCATGATCCGTTTCCAGATTGTCAGCTCGCGGCGCGCGAGATCGCGCGGCCTGCGGCATTGATGTCCTCGCCGACGCCCGCCACCGTATTGCAGGCGGCCAGCCCGAGCACGACGCCCGCCAGGGCGAGCGCCGCGACCAGGCGGCTCACGATGATGCTGTTGCGGCGCATGCGATTATCCGAGCCGGCGGATATCGACGAAATGGCCTTCGATGGCGGCCGCCGCCGCCATCGCCGGGCTGACCAGATGGGTGCGGCCGCCCGCGCCCTGACGCCCTTCGAAATTGCGGTTCGACGTGGACGCGCAACGCTCGCCCGGATCGAGGCGATCCGCGTTCATCGCGAGGCACATCGAGCAGCCGGGCTCGCGCCATTCGAAACCGGCATCGCGGAACACCTTGTCGAGCCCTTCGCGCTCGGCCTGCGCCTTCACCAGGCCCGAACCCGGCACCACCATCGCCAGGCGCACGTTCGACGCGACGCGGCGGTTCAGCTTCTTGACCACGTAGGCGGCCGCGCGGATATCTTCGATGCGCGCGTTGGTGCACGAACCGATGAAGATCTTGTCGACCTTGATCGACTCGATCGGCGTGTTCGGTTCGAGCGCCATGTAGGCCAGCGCGCGCTCCATCGCGCCGCGCTTGACCGGGTCCTTCTCGCGCTCGGGGTCCGGCACGCGGCTGTCCACCGCCGTGACCATTTCCGGCGACGTGCCCCAGGTGACCTGCGGCACGATATCGGCCACCGTCAGCTCGACCACGCGGTCGAATTGCGCGCCGTCGTCCGACTTGAAGGTGCGCCAGTACTGCACGGCCTGATCCCATTCGACGCCGGTGGGCGAGAACGGACGATCCTTCAGGTACTCGATCGTGGTGTCGTCCACCGATACCATGCCGGCGCGCGCGCCTGCCTCGATCGCCATGTTGCAGACCGTCATGCGGCCTTCCATCGACAGCGAGCGGATCATCGAGCCGCCGAATTCCATCGCGTAGCCCGTGCCGCCGGCCGTGCCGATCTTGCCGATGATGGCCAGCACGATGTCCTTCGCCGTGCAGCCGCGCGGCAGTTGGCCGTCGACCTTGATCAGCAGGTTCTTGCTCTTCTTCTGCAGCAAGGTTTGCGTGGCCAGCACGTGCTCGACTTCCGAGGTGCCGATACCATGCGCGAGCGCACCGAACGCGCCGTGCGTGGAGGTGTGCGAATCGCCGCAGACGATCGTCATGCCCGGCAGCGTCGCGCCCTGCTCCGGCCCGATGATGTGGACGATGCCCTGGCGCATGTCGTTCATCTTGAACTGGGTGATGCCGAAGCTGTCGCAGTTCGTGTCGAGCGTGTCGACCTGCAGCTTCGAGATCGGATCGGCGATGCCCTGCGTGCGATCGGTGGTCGGAACGTTATGATCCGACACCGCCAGGTTCGCGCTGATCCGCCACACCGGGCGCTCGGCCATCTTCAGCCCTTCGAACGCCTGCGGGCTGGTCACCTCGTGCAGCAGATGACGATCGATGTAGAGCAAGGTGGTGCCGTCCTCTTCTGCGTGGACGACGTGCGAATTCCACAATTTGTCGTAGAGAGTCTGTGCCATGGTATGCGGGGTTGTAGTGACGACAAGTCCTTCTGGTGCAGACGATTATGCCACCAAGATGACGACACGGCACTACCAGGATGAGAAAAAACTCAATAAAAACAGTGAGTTGAGTGGTAGTTTCGATACCTGGATAAGTTTTACCGGGCAATCGGGGCCACCTCGGCGCGCGCCGTCGCGATCAGGCGGCGACGTCGTACTGCACCGTCAGTTGCCCTTTCTTCTCCTTGACGCGGGCGATCGTGACCGCCCCCACCGCGGCGGTGTCGGCCACGTGCGTGCCGCCGCACGGGCTTGCGTCGAGCGTGCCGTAGGCGAGCATGCGCATGCCGTCGCGCTCGGTCAGCACGCGCGGCAGCGCCGCCGCGATCAGTGCATTGACCGCATCGGCCAGCGCCTGCGCGTCCATCTCGCGGGCGTCGGCGTCGCGCTCCATCACCACGCGCGCCTCGCCGGGCCAGTGGTGCCCCTTCACCGCGCGCCAGCCGAACGTGGCGCCCGCGTAGGCGATCAGATGGCCGGCCGAATGCAGCCGCGCGTGCAATGCACGCGGCCCGGCATCGACCTCGATCGACACCTCGCCCGCCGGCACCGCGCGATCGGTGAAATGGACAACCGTGTCGCCCTCGATGGCCACGTGCAGCACGTTCGCCTCGCCGACGCGGCCGGTGTCGGCGCGCTGGCCGCCGCCCTGCGGATGAAACAGCGTCTCGGCCAGCACGACGCGAAAGCGCGCGGCGCTCCCGCCCGGCTCGGCCGGCGCCTCCGGTTCGCAGGCAAGCACCTGCGTGGTCAAGGTCAGCGCATCGCTGTCGAAATAGCGGCGGATCGTCATCGTTACTCCTGCTGGCGTGGATTCGAGGCTCCGACTATGCGGGCGGCGCGGCCGCCGCTCAAGGGGGGCGCGTCCTTCAATTTTTTACAATCCCTGCCCGTTTCGCGCGGCTAGTGTGGGCCCATTCCCCCGATTCCGCCCTCGACGGGCCTTTCTTCAGTCAGGATTCACGTCCCATGGAACACGCTTCGACGCCGGATCAGCCGGTGCTCAACTTCAGCAGCGACAACATCGCCGGTGCGTCCCCCGCCGTGCTCGACGCGCTGGTGGCCTGCGCGGCCGGCCACGCCGCCCCGTACGGCAACGACCCATGGACAGCGCGCGTCGAGCAGCGCCTGGCCGAACTGTTCGAGCACGAGGTGGCGGTGTTCATCGTCGGCACCGGCACGGCCGCCAACGCGCTCGCGCTGGCCGCGCTGACGCCGCCCTGGGGCAGCGTGCTGTGCCACCCGGACAGCCACATCAACAACGACGAATGCGGCGCGCCGGCGTTCTACGCCGACGGCGCGAAGCTGATCGCGGTGGACGGCCCCGCCGGCAAGCTCGATCCCGATGCGCTGCGCGCGGCCGCGCGTGCGAAGCTCGGCGACGTGCACACCACCCAGCCGTCGGCCGTCAGCATCACGCAGGCCACCGAGATCGGCAGCGTCTACACGCTCGACGAAATCGGCACGATCGGCGAACTCTGCCGCGCCGCCTCGCTGCCGCTGCATATGGACGGCGCACGCTTCGCCAACGCGCTGGTGTCGCTCGGCGCCTCGCCGGCCGACATGACCTGGCGCGCCGGGGTGGACGTGGTGTCGTTCGGCGCGACCAAGAACGGTGTGCCCGGCTCCGATGCGGTCGTGGTGTTCGATCCGCGCCGCGCCCGGGAGCTGGCGTTCCGCCGCAAGCGCGCCGGGCATTTGAGCTCGAAGATGCGCTTCCTGTCCGCGCCGCTCGACGCCTACCTGGCCGACGACCTGTGGCTGCGCAACGCGCGCCACGCGAACGCGATGGCGCAACGGCTCGCAGCCGGGCTGGCGAGCGTGCCGGGCGTGGACATGACGGGCGGCGCCGATGCGAACATCCTGTTCTGCCGCCTGCCGCAGCCGGTGATCGCCGGCCTGCTGGCGGCCGGCGTGCGCTTCTATCACGATCGCTGGGCGCCGGGCGTGGCGCGCTTCGTCACGTCGTTCGCGACGACGACGCAGGAAGTCGATCGTCTGATCGAATTGGCGCGCGGTGTGAAGGGATCGATGTGAAAAAATCGGCCTGAAGGTTTCGGCCTGAAGCGCGGCCCGCACGCGCCTCAGTAGCGCGACGGCGCGCAGCCGAACGCGCGCCGGAACGCGCGGTTGAAGTGGCTCTGGTCGTAGAAACCGACAGCCTGCGCCACTTGCGCGATGGATTGCGTGCCGTGATGCAGCATCATGCATGCACGTTCGAGACGCAGCCGCACGAGCCACGCGTGCGGCGTCATGGACGTGGTCTGCTTGAACAATTTCAGGAACACGAAGCGATCGGTCTCGCAAAGGGCTGCGAGCGACTCGAGCGTGATCTTCTCGGCCAGATGCGCCTCGCAATAGTCGCGCACGCGCCGCCATTGCACATCGGCCAGGCCACCGCCCACCTCGCGTGGCACGAAACCGCGCGACTGCACAAATAGCCGTTCGAGCGCGAGCAGCCACGCCGATTGCAGGCCGAGCGGGCCGTCCAGATCCTCGCTGCGCAACGCCGTGTGAATCGTACTGAGCCGTTGCGCCAGAGCCGGATCGGTCAACGTCGCGCCGTGCAGCACCGGCCCGTTCGCGCCGCCTGCCAGCTCGTCCGCGATGTCGGCGAGCCATGCCGGCGGCAACCTGAACGTTTTCAGCGAATATGCGGCGTCGCCCACGCGTGTGCCGTCATGCACCTCGCCGGGCGGCATCAGGGAAATGCTGCCGGGACCGAGCAGCAGGCTGTTGCCGCCGACCTGCTGGCGCTGCACGCCGTCGGTCACGATGCCGACGTGGAAATCCAGGTGGTAATGACGATCGAAGCGGAATTCGCTGAAACGCGCGTCGCCGAGCACGAGCCCGGGAACATCGCGGCTGCGGGTGTATTCGACGCGGTCTTTCATCAGCGGCAGGCAGAAAACGGAGGGGAAGCAAAGCGCGCGCCGCGTTGCGGTGACATGCGGCGACCGAGATTGCGCTCGGCACGCATTGTCGCCGAGGCCATGCCGGCGGCGTGTTGCGATTTATTGCACGCGGTTGAACGACTTGCTCGGGAATTGTGACGGCGCAAGCTGCATCGCCAACGGATCAGTCCCGTTGCTCGCCACCCCGGGCTTCGTCACGCATGGCGATTTGAGCAAGGCATCGGCATGCTTGCGCGAGGAGATCATCGACGCGATCGCCAGCGAAGCGAGCCCGAATCCCGCCGTGGCGAGCCCTTCCCCTGCACCCATTGAATGGTATTGATTCGGACGAAATGCCACCGGATCACAGGTAGTGGACAAAGCTGGCGGCGCCACGAGCCCATTTGCGGCGTCGCGGACATTTTGCTCGGCGATGCCGGCATTCGCCGTCGACGCCGTTGCCAATATGGCGATCACGAACAACGACGAACGGATGAGTGAATTCTGCATGAACGGCCCCCAGTTTTTATTTGATAACGATCGACGTTGAATTGGATTAATTCCACCCCAAACCGACACCCACCTTATTACCATCCTGATCATAGCCGGCCCGGCGACGCACGCACAAATCACGATGATTCATGTTTTCCGGGCAATGCTGAGCAGCATACAGCCTGTCTTCGGCGCTCATCTCCCACGCATGGGATTGTTTCACCGTCACGCCCAACCCCGATTCAGCCGCCGGTAACGCAATTTGCTTCCGGGACGAGATCAACGGAATCTCCTTCGCCACACACGGCGCATCCCCCACGGCGTTTCCCGCTTGCTGCGACATCGCCAACGCAGCAGGCGACAGCATGACATTGCCCGCCACACCGGCAGCGCTGCCGCCTACGCCAGTCGCCGGAGCGGGGCGAAACTTCGGGGAATCACAGGTCACCATCGTATTCGCTCGCGCCACGATGCGTCCGTTCGCGGCGTCGTCGAAATTCTTCTCGATCGCGCCGGCCTGCGCGGCAGTCGAAACGATCGCCATCATACCGGCGATCATCGAAAACGACAGGAATTGAGCGCTGCCTTGCATACGATTACCTTTCATCAGTGAGTAGCGAAAGTGTAATCCTGCGGTATGCCTCGATTGTCAAGATTTGTGATAGTTCTGTGCCGACGTATTTATTCAGGGTCGTGACAGCAAATACAGAGCTTATTACCGTCGGGATCACGAAAATAGGCACCGTAATAATTCGGATGATAATGCGCACGCAATCCCGGCGGCCCTTCGCATACCCCGCCCGCCTGAAGCGCGAGGGCATGACATCGGTCCACCGTTTGCCGATCCGGCGCGAGCAACGCAATCATCTGACCATTGCCCGGTGTCGCGACCTGGCCGTCGAACGGCCGGCAAATCAGGAATAGCGGGCGCGGCGCGTGAGCCGGCATCCAGCCGGCCATCGTCGGCGGATCACGAAATTTCAATGGCATGCCGAGGGCGGCCATCAGGGGCGCATAGAACGCATGCGCTTGCTCGACATCGCGTACGCCAACACAGACATGAGACAACATGCGACACCTCGTCGTGGAAATGACACTGATGATGCCACGGCGTCATGCCACTCTTGAACGCCAATCTGCAAACGCCGCGCGAGATTCCACCGCGCCAAAGCAACAGGCCCCGACCGCTTTCGCCGTCGGGGCCTGTTTTGCCGTTCGGTCAGGCGCGGCGCTGACGCATCTCGCTCGACCCTCGGAAACCGCTTAACGCTTGTCGATCGACGTCGCTTCGCGCGACGTTTCGCCGACGAACAGCTGACGCGGGCGACCGATCTTCTGTTCCGGATCGGCAATCATTTCGTTCCACTGGCCGATCCAGCCCACCGTACGTGCCATTGCGAAGATGCAGGTGAACATGGCGGTCGGGATGCCCAGCGCGCGTTGAACAATACCCGAGTAGAAGTCGACGTTCGGGTACAGCTTGCGCGACACGAAGTATTCGTCTTCCAGCGCGATCTTCTCGAGCTGCATCGCGAGCTTGAACAACGGGTCGTCGTGCAGGCCCAGCTCGGTCAGCACTTCGTGGCAGGTTTCGCGCATCAGCTTCGCACGCGGGTCGTAGTTCTTGTACACGCGGTGACCGAAGCCCATCAGCTTCACGCCCGAGTTCTTGTCCTTCACTTGCTTGATGAACTCGGGAATGTTGTCCGGCGAACCAATCTGCTCGAGCATGTTCAGCGCGGCTTCGTTCGCACCACCGTGCGCCGGGCCCCACAGACATGCGATACCGGCGGCGATACAGGCGAACGGGTTCGCGCCCGACGAACCGGCCAGACGGACGGTCGAGGTCGATGCGTTCTGTTCGTGGTCGGCGTGCAGGATCAGGATGCGGTCGAGTGCGCGCACCAGCACGTCGTTGACCTTGTACTCTTCGCACGGGTTCGCGAACATCATGTGCATGAAGTTCGCGCTGTACGAGAGTTCGTTCTTCGGGTACACGAACGGCTGGCCGATCGTGTACTTGTACGCCATCGCGACCAGCGTCGGCAGCTTGGCGATCATGCGGATCGCCGACACATCGCGGTGACGCGGATCGTTGATGTCGAGCGAGTCGTGGTAGAACGCGGACAGCGCGCCGACTGCGGCGACCAGGATCGCCATCGGGTGCGCGTCGCGGCGGAAGCCACGGAAGAAGAAGTGCATCTGCTCGTGCACCATCGTGTGCTTCGTGACGGTCTCGACAAACTCTTCCTTCTCGGCGGCGTTCGGCAGTTCGCCCTTCAGCAGCAGAAAGCAGGTTTCGAGGAAATCCGCGTTTTGCGCGAGATTGTCGATCGGGTAACCGCGATACAGCAGCTCGCCCTTGTCCCCGTCAATGTACGTGATGGCCGAATTGCACGCCGCCGTGGACATGAAGCCCGGGTCGTACGTGAACTTGCCGGTCTGGCCGTACAGCTTGCGGATGTCGATTACGTCCGGGCCCAACGTGCCCTTGTAGATCGGCAGTTCGACGCTCGGCGAATTGTCGCTGAACGATAGCGTGGCTTTAACATCAGACGGAGTCATGGCACATCCTCAATCGAAAGTAGAAACGGGATTCGATAACGGGCGCGGCGTTGTTACGCGCTGCGCAGCATCTCCAGCAGCCGGGAAACATCCGGGCCGGCAAGGTCGCCTTCTGGTTCCTTGCGCGCGAGCAACAAGTCCATCAGGTCGTTGTCGGATAGTTCGAGCAGGCGGGTCAACGCGCCCACATCGGTATCGGTGAGGTCATGCTCGTATCGGTTGAGAAAACGATCGAGAATCACATCGTTTTCCAACAGACCCCGCCGCGCCCGCCAGCGAAGGCGCGCGCGACGGTGCGGGTCGGACTGGTGCGACGAATCAGTCATGTCGTATCAGGTCAGACCGTGCGGCGAACCATCAATTCCTTGATCTTGCCGATCGCCTTGGTCGGGTTCAGCCCCTTCGGGCAGACGTCGACGCAGTTCATGATCGTATGGCAACGGAACAGACGGTACGGATCTTCCAGGTTGTCGAGGCGTTCGGCGGTGGCTTCGTCACGGCTGTCCGCGATGAAGCGATACGCCTGCAGCAGGCCGGCCGGGCCGACGAACTTGTCCGGATTCCACCAGAAGCTCGGGCACGACGTGGAGCAGCTTGCGCACAGAATGCACTCGTACACGCCGTCGAGCTCTTCGCGCTCTTCCGGCGACTGCAGACGCTCCTTCTCGGGCGGCGGCGTGTCGTTGATCAGGAACGGCTTGATCGAGTGGTACTGGTTGAAGAAGTGCGTCATGTCGACGATCAGGTCGCGCACGACGGGCAGGCCCGGCAGCGGGCGCAGCACGATCTTCTGCGGCAGGTCGTTCAGGTTCGTCAGACACGCCAGACCGTTCTTGCCGTTGATGTTCATCGCGTCCGAACCGCACACGCCTTCGCGGCACGAGCGACGGAACGACAGCGTTTCGTCCAGTTCCTTCAGCTTGACCAGCGCGTCGAGCAGCATGCGTTCATGCGTGATCTCGACTTCGTACGTCTGCATGCGCGGCGCCGCGTCCTTGTCCGGATCGTAACGATAGAGTTCAAAAATGCGTTTTGCCATTTCAAATTCCTTGGAGTCGGCTTAGAACGTACGCGCCTTGGGCGGCACCGATTCGACCGTCAGCGGCTGCATGTGCACCGGCTTGTAGTCGAGGCGATCGCCTTCGCTGAACCACAGCGTATGACGCATCCAGTTGTCGTCGTCGCGATGCGGATAGTCGTCCTGCGCATGCGCGCCGCGGCTTTCCTTGCGTGCCTCGGCCGACACCATCGTGGCGCGCGCCACTTCGACGAGGTTCTCCACTTCGAGCGCTTCGACGCGCGCCGTGTTGAACACCTTCGACTTGTCTTTCAGGTGGATGTGCTTTGCACGCTCCGTGACCTGCTTGATGTCCTGCACGCCTTCGGCCAGCAGCGCCGAGGTGCGGAACACGCCGGCATGCTTCTGCATCGAACCGCGGATCTCGTTGGCGACGCTTTGCGCGTATTCGCCCGAGGTCGAGCTGTCGAGCTTCGCCAGACGCGACAACGCGAAATCGGCGGCATCCTTCGGCAGCGGCTTGTGCTCGCGCTGCTTCTTGACGTGTTCGACGATGTGGTTGCCGGCCGCACGGCCGAACACCACCAGGTCGAGCAGCGAGTTCGTGCCCAGGCGGTTCGCGCCGTGGACCGACACGCACGAGCATTCGCCAACCGCGTAGAAGCCGTTGACCGGATCTTCGTGGCCCTTCGAGGTGCCCACCACCTGACCGTGGATGTTGGTCGGGATGCCGCCCATCTGGTAATGGATGGTCGGCACGACCGGGATCGGTTCCTTGATGCAATCGACGTTCGCGAACTTCAGCGCGATTTCGCGGATCGACGGCAGACGCTTCAGGATCGTCTCGGCGCCGATGTGCGACAGATCGAGCAGCACGTGATCCTTGTTCGGACCCACGCCGCGGCCTTCCTTGATTTCCTGGTCCATCGAGCGCGACACGAAATCGCGCGGCGCCAGATCCTTCAGGGTGGGCGCGTAGCGCTCCATGAAGCGTTCGCCGTCCGAGTTGCGCAGAATGCCGCCCTCGCCGCGCACGCCTTCGGTAATCAGCACGCCGGCACCGGCCACACCCGTCGGGTGGAACTGCCAGAACTCCATGTCCTGCAGCGCGATACCCGAACGCGCGGCCATGCCGAGGCCGTCGCCGGTGTTGATGAACGCGTTGGTGGAGGCTGCGAAGATCCGGCCCGCGCCGCCCGTGGCGAACAGCGTGGTCTTGCCTTCGAGGATGTAGACGTCGCCCGTTTCCATTTCGAGGGCCGTCACGCCGAGCACGTCGCCGTCGGCGTCGCGGATCAGGTCGAGCGCCATCCATTCGACGAAGAACTGGGTCTTCGCCGCGACGTTCTGCTGGTACAGCGTGTGCAGCAGCGCGTGACCAGTGCGGTCGGCGGCCGCGCAAGCGCGCTGGACGGGCTTCTCGCCGTAGTTGGCGGTGTGGCCGCCGAACGGACGCTGGTAGATCGTGCCGTCCGCGTTGCGGTCGAACGGCATGCCCATGTGTTCCAGTTCGTAGACGGCGTGCGGGGCTTCACGGCACATGAACTCGATCGCGTCCTGGTCGCCGAGCCAGTCGGAACCCTTGATCGTGTCGTAGAAGTGGTAATGCCAGTTGTCTTCGCTCATGTTGCCGAGCGAAGCGCCGATCCCGCCTTGAGCGGCGACCGTGTGCGAACGCGTCGGGAACACCTTCGACAGCACGCAGACTGACAGGCCCGCACGTGCCAGTTGCAGCGATGCGCGCATCCCGGAGCCGCCCGCGCCGACGATGACCACGTCGAACTTGCGACGCGGCAGGGAAGTATTGATTGCAGCCATTCTTTACACTCTCCAGAGAATCTGCGCAGCGTAGCCTGCGCACGCGAGCAGCCAGACGATCGTCAGCGATTGCAGCAGCAGCCGCACGCCGACAGGCTTCACGTAATCCATCCAGATGTCGCGAATGCCGACCCAGGCGTGATAGAACAGCGCCAGCAGCGTCACGAACGTCGCGAGTTTCATCCATTGCGTCGCGAAGATCGATGCCCAGCCGTCATACGAAAAATCGCGTGCCGTAAAGAACCAGGCGAGCAGGATCACGGTATAGACCGCCATGATCACGCCGGTGATCCGTTGCGCGAGCCAATCGCGCAGGCCGTAGTGAGCGCCGACGACGAGGCGCTTCGAGCCGATTCGGTTGTTGCCTGACATTTTCTTAGAATGCTCCGAACAGTTTGAGCGCGACGATGGCGGTCAGGGCCAGCGAGACGACGAACACGATGATGGCCGTGCGCTTGCCGCTTTCCTTCGTGACGGCGTCGTGGTTGACGTCCATCAGCAGGTGGCGAATGCCGGCGCAGAAATGATGGAGGAACGCCCAGGACAGCACGAGGACGATCAGCTTGACGAGGATATTCGAGAGGAAGGCCTTGAAAACATCGAAGCTGAGCTCAGATGTCAGACTCTTGTCGAAGAGGAACAGCAGGAAAGGAAGAGCGAGAAACAGCAATGCACCGCTGACTCGATGGAAGATCGACAATTGCCCCGCGATAGGCAGGCGATAGTTGCGGGTGATGTCTCCGATGCCGATATTCCGGTATTCCGGCCTCGGTTTTCTTACTGCTTCAGTCATGCTAGACCCCTACGATGTAGTCACACTAATCCGCGATTTTAGCGCCTTTTTATGTCGCGCTGCAGCGAAAACCTGCTCAGGATACTTGCTCTGCAGCGAACAAAAGGCGGCCCAAAACGTGCTTCGCATGTGGGCGCGAGCCGTTTCTCACTTGCCTCTCGGCCGTTTCGACGACGGCCTCGATCAACCCGATCAACTCAGATCGTTCTGATAGTAATACCCGGTTGTGACATACCAACCTCGCCGTACCTCGACCGGGCGGTCTCCATAGGTATAGGACACGCGCTCGACCGACAGCAAAGGAAATCCGCCGGACACGCCCAGCAATTCGGCCACTGCCGGCTCCGCCGCCACCGCGCGCACCTTTTCGGTCGCGCGAATCATGCGGGTGCCGAACTCCGACTCGAACATCGCGTAGAGCGGCCCTTTATACTCGCTCAGGCGTTCGAACGTCAGCCCCCGAAAGGTCGCGCCGGACAACCAGATTTCGTCGAGCACCGTCGCCACGCCGTCGAACTCCAGCAGGCGGCGCACCTGAATTACCGGATCGGCCGGCTTCAGGTCCAGTTGGCGTGCGATCTCAGCGGGAGCGCGGGTGCGACGGCATTCCAGCAGGCGGCTCACGTGCGGATGTTCGACGCCGTCCTCGGCCAACAGCCGCAGGAAACGGAACTGCGCGCGCTCCTCGCTGTGCGTGGCCACGAACGTGCCCTTGCCCTGCCGGCGCACCAGCAGGTTGTCGGCCGCCAGTTCGTCGATCGCCTTGCGCACCGTGCCCTGACTCACCTTATAGCGAGCCGCCAGTTCGACCTCGCTGGGAATGATCTCGCCCGGCTTCCATTCACCCGATTCCAGCCCCTGCGTGATCAATGCCTTGATCTGCTGGTATAAAGGGCTGAACGTGGCCGATGGCACCGGTGACGACGCAGGCGCCGTCTCGCCGCCAGCCGTGGCCGGGCCGGGAGCGTTCGGGTTCGCCGCATTCGCCTGGTTGGATGTCATGGCGCGCATTTCAACACAAAGCCGAGTTTTTCGTCCACTCATTTCCCGCAATACATCTGTCTTATATAAGACATATGTTACCGTTTGACTTTGACCCACCTCCCTCCTACACTCCGGGGCGAGCCGGGGATCGCGGTTCGAAAGCGCCCGGGCCTTGTCCCAGGCCGGTTTCCGGCCACGGCGCAACGGTATCGCGAATCCTCCGCCCTGCTTCAACGCATTGCTACGCGTAACGCGCATAGAATGGCGTTCTGTTAGTTTCCTACGCTCATCGTCTCGGAGATTTCTCATGGCTAAGCCCGCAAAGCGCGTTGCCGTTACCGGCGCCGCAGGTCAAATCGCATACTCGCTACTGTTCCGCATCGCGAACGGCGACCTGCTCGGCAAGGATCAACCGGTCATCCTGCAACTGCTCGACCTCCCGCAAGCACAAGGCGCCGTCAAGGGCGTCGTGATGGAACTCGACGACTGCGCGTTCCCGCTGCTGTCGGGCGTCGTCATCACCGACGATCCCAAGGTTGCGTTCAAGGATGCCGACGTCGCGCTGCTGGTCGGTGCCCGTCCGCGTTCGAAGGGCATGGAGCGCAAGGACCTGCTGTCGGCCAACGCCGAGATCTTCACGGTCCAGGGCGCCGCGCTGAACGAAGTCGCCAACCGCGACGTCAAGGTGCTGGTGGTCGGCAACCCGGCCAACACGAACGCCTACATCGCCATGAAGTCGGCGCCGGATCTGCCGAAGAAGAACTTCACGGCCATGCTGCGCCTGGATCACAACCGCGCGCTGTCGCAACTGGCCGCCAAGGCAGGCAAGCCGGTCGCATCGATCGAAAAGCTGGCCGTGTGGGGCAACCACTCGCCGACGATGTATCCGGATTTCCGTTTCGCATCGGCCGAAGGCGAATCGCTGCTGAAGCTGATCAACGACGACGTGTGGAACCGCGACACGTTCATCCCGACGGTCGGCAAGCGCGGCGCGGCGATCATCGAAGCACGCGGCCTGTCCTCGGCTGCTTCGGCCGCCAACGCAGCGATCGACCACGTCCGTGACTGGGTCCTCGGCACGAACGGCAAATGGGTCACGATGGGCATCCCGTCGGACGGCACGTACGGCATCCCCGAAGACATCATCTACGGCGTGCCGGTGACCTGCGAAAACGGCGAATACAAGCGCGTCGAAGGCCTCGAAATCGACGCGTTCTCGCGCGAGAAGATGGACGGCACGCTGGCCGAGCTGCTCGAAGAGCGCGACGGCGTCGCCCATCTGCTGAAGTAAGGCAGCCCGGCGCGCGGCCCCGCCCCTGGCGGCCCGCGCGCCACACCGGCCGGCGCCCTCCCCCGTGGGGTGCGCCGGCCGGCCGGTTTACCGCGATCCGCAACCGATCCGCGCACGCTTTGCCCGCCAGGCAGAGCCTGTCCGAATCCGGTGCCTTTCCGATCCTCACGATCCGACGCGTAACGACGATGCCCGCCCTGTCCCCCGCCGAAGTGCTGTACGAGGGCGCTTCGCCCCCCGCGATCCTGCCTTGCTGCGATCATTACGCGGGCAGCGAAAAGCTGATGCGCAAGTCGTTCGCGCTGCAGGCCGAACTGGGCCCCGTGTTCGACATCACGCTCGACTGCGAAGACGGCGCCGCGGTGGGCCGCGAAGCCGAGCACGCAGAGCTGGTCGCCGCAATGCTCGGCGACCCGGCCAACCGCCATGGCCGCGCCGGCGTCCGAATCCACGATTTCAGCCACCCGCACTGGCGCGACGATGTTCGCATCGTGCTGCGCGCCGCCCGCGCGCCGGCTTACATCACACTGCCCAAAGTCACCCACGCGGCCGATGTCGCCGAGGCCTGCGCCTTCATCGAGGGCACGCGCCGCGAACTCGGCATCGCGCAGCCGATCCCGGCCGACGTCCTGATCGAAACCCACGGCGCGCTCGAACAGGTCGCCCGGATCGCCGCCTTGCCGAGCGTCTCCACGCTGAGCTTCGGGCTGATGGATTTCGTGTCCGCGCACCACGGCGCGATTCCGGACAGCGCGATGCGCGCGCCCGGCCAGTTCGACCATCCGCTCGTGCGACGCGCCAAGCTCGAAATCGCCGCCGCCGCCCACGCGCACGGCAAGACGCCTTCGCACAACGTCACCACCGAAATCCGCGACATGTCGGTAGTGGCCGACAACGCGCGCCGCGCCCGCGACGAATTCGGCTACACGCGCCAGTGGAGCATCCATCCCGCGCAGATCCCCGAGATCGTGGCCGCGTTCGCGCCACGCGGCGAGGCCATCGCGCTCGCCGCCGAGATCCTGCTGGCCGCCGCCGCTGCCGACTGGGGGCCGACGCGCCACCGCGACACCCTGCACGACCGCGCCAGCTACCGTTTTTACTGGTCGGTGCTGCGCCGCGCCCATGCGACGGGCCGCGCGCTGCCGGCCGAGATCGCGCGCTGGCTGCCGGCACCGGCCGGAACACAGGCATGAGCGATGCCTGCCGCGTCTGCCGGGCGCCGATCGCGTGCCACCCGCACCATCCGCACGATATGCGTGCCGGCGGCGCAGCAGCCGGACGCGAGATATCGTTGCATTCGCAAAATCGAGACAAACGCCGCGAATTCCCTGCAAAACATCGCGCGAATTAGGAGAAAATAGCGGCCGCTGCGCACATCGGGCGTGCGGTATTCCCCCTCGAAGAACGGGCCGGCCGCGCTCCCTCACTCACCGTATCCAGAAAAAGGCTTTGAGCACATGAACAAACTGTTGATCGCCACCGCCATCGGCGCCTTGTCCGCGACGCTGCTGACCGTTGCGCCGGAAGCCTCGGCACAATCGACCACCACGACCACGGCCAAGAAGGCCGTCGCCAAGCGTCCGGCGCCGAAGCGCCACCTGATCCCGCGCAGCAAGCGCGCGCGGGCTGCGGCAGCGGCGAAGGTCGATCCGGCACCGGAAGGCGCGGTCAAGTGGACCTGCAAGGACGGCCTCTCGTACGAACTGGCCGGCGACATGAAGCGCGACCAGATCGTCACGGTGCACTGGGCGAACAAGAACTACAAGCTGCCGCGTCAGGCCACCACCACGGGCGCCGACGTGTTCTACGATCCGGCCAGCGGCCTGAAGCTGGTGGTGATCCCGACCAAGGGCATGCTGTTCAGCGACAAGGAAGACACCCGCCTGGCCGACGAATGCGTGACCGCCGAGATGGCCTCGAACGGCTCGCCGGCACCGACGCAGTCGAACGAACTGGCGCCGAACGTCCAGAAGTAAGCCGCCAGGCACCCCGCAGCACCCCGACCAGACAGGCTCCCCCACGACAGGAAACCTGATGTCCGCCCCGCAAACGACTGCCCGGCCCACGCCGGGCGCGGTACGCGTCGAAGCCCTCGACGCCGTGCCGGGTTTCGAGATCGGCCGTGCGATCGCGCCGGAAACGGCGCACCACGGCCGGCTCGGCACACGCGATGGCGGGATGAATATCCTGTTGCGGCGGGCCTGCTCACGCCGGCCGCGGCTGCCCGGCAACCTGCCGGGCGCCGCGCCCCGCCCCGATTTCGATCCCGCACCGTTCGACGGCAAGCCGCCCCGCCTCCGGTGCACGATCCGGCGCCACGCCATCGCGAATGCCCCGTTCGACGATCTCGCACCCCGCCCCGTATTCCGTGAGTGGCCCGCTGCACGCCGGGCCGACTCGCGTTGCGCGCGCTTCGGCGCGCCGCATGCGATGATCCACAGCTTGCCCGCCGCCGGCACGACACGGCGGGCTTCCGTTTTCTCGCCGGACGCCGCCGCGGCCAGCCCGCGCAGCGGGTTCCGGCGAAACCGCGACAAGCGATTCTCGACGTGTCGCTGGACCCGGCCCGGCTCGCTGCCGTGCCGGTCAATGAATACGTCGACTTGTATGTGATCCAGCCTTCAGATACAGGACTTCTTTCCTCGCCTTCACCCCAGGAAAAACATCATGGCCCACAATCTCCACAAGACCCTCAAGGAATTCGACAGCGGTTCCGGCAAAGGCAAGTTCTATTCGCTGCCCCAACTCGGCAAGGAACTGAAGATCAAGATCGAACGCCTCCCGGTGTCGATCCGTCTCGTTCTCGAGTCGGTGCTGCGCAACTACGACGGCAAGAAGATCACCGAGGAACACATCGAACAACTGGCGAACTGGAAGCCGACCGCCAAGCGCGTCGATGAAATCCCGTTCGTGGTGGCCCGCGTGGTGCTGCAGGATTTCACGGGCGTGCCGCTGCTCGCCGACATCGCGGCCATGCGCGGCGTCGCGCTGCGCGCCGGCCAGGACCCGAAGAAGATCGAACCGCTGGTCCCGGTCGATCTGGTCGTCGATCACTCGGTGCAAATCGATTATTTCCGCCAGAAAGACGCGCTCGATCTGAACATGAAGCTGGAATTCCAGCGCAATAACGAGCGCTACCAGTTCATGAAGTGGGGCATGCAGGCGTTCGACACGTTCGGCGTGGTGCCCCCGGGCATCGGCATCGTCCACCAGGTCAACCTCGAATACCTGGCGCGCGGCGTGCACAAGAAGTCCGAAGGCGCGGACACCGTCTACTACCCGGACACGCTGGTCGGCACCGACAGCCACACCACCATGATCAACGGCATCGGTGTGGTGGGCTGGGGCGTGGGCGGCATCGAGGCCGAAGCCGGCATGCTTGGCCAGCCGGTGTATTTCCTGACGCCGGACGTGGTCGGCGTCGAGCTGAAGGGCAAGCTGCGCGAAGGCGTGACGGCCACCGACCTGGTGCTGACGATCACCGAAATGCTGCGCAAGGAGAAGGTCGTCGGCAAGTTCGTCGAATTCTTCGGCGAAGGCACGGCCTCGCTGTCGCTGCCGGACCGCGCGACGATCGGCAACATGGCGCCCGAATACGGCGCGACCATGGGCTTCTTCCCGGTCGACGAGAAAACCATCGGCTACTTCGAAGGCACCGGCCGCACGAAGGCCGAAATCGACGCGTTCGAAAGCTACTTCAAGGCGCAGAAGCTGTTCGGCGTGCCGAAGGCCGGCGACATCGACTACTCCAAGTCGGTCACGCTCGACCTCGCCACCGTCGCTCCGTCGCTGGCCGGCCCGAAGCGCCCGCAGGACCGTATCGAGATCACCAACGTGAAATCCACGTTTACGGACCTGTTCTCGAAGCCGGTGGCGGAAAACGGCTTCAACAAGAAGGCCGAGGACCTCACCAGACAGTTCACCACGAGCAACGGCGTGGACGTGAAGAGCGGCGACATCCTGATCGCTGCGATCACCTCGTGCACCAACACCTCGAACCCGAGCGTGCTGCTGGCCGCCGGCCTGCTGGCCAAGAAGGCGGTGGAAGCCGGCCTGACGGTTGCGCCGCACATCAAGACTTCGCTGGCCCCGGGCTCGCGCATCGTCACCGAATACCTGACCAAGACGGGCCTGCTGCCCTACCTGTCGAAGCTCGGTTTCGAACTGGCCGCCTACGGCTGCACCACCTGTATCGGCAACGCGGGCGACCTGACGCCGGAACTGAACGAAGCGATCGTCAAGAACGACATCGTCGCGGCGGCCGTGCTGTCGGGCAACCGCAACTTCGAGGCGCGCATCCACCCGAACATCCGCGCCAACTTCCTGGCTTCGCCGCCGCTGGTGGTGGCCTACGCGATCGCCGGCAACATCACGCGCGACCTGATGACCGAGCCGGTCGGCAAGGGCAAGGGCGGCCGCGACATCTACCTCGGCGACATCTGGCCGACCAGCGACGAAATCCACGCGCTGCTGAAGTACGCGCTCGATCCGAAGGCGTTCGAATCGAACTACTCGAAGCTGACCAAGAAGGGCGACCTCTGGAGCAAGATCGAGGGCGAAACGGGCCAGGTCTACAACTGGCCGAAGTCGACCTACATCGCGGAGCCGCCGTTCTTCGGCAAGGATTTCTCGATGCAGCCGTCCGATTCGATCGCGCCGGTCAAGGGCGCGCGCGCTCTCGGCGTGTTCGGCGATTCGGTCACGACCGACCACATCAGCCCAGCAGGCTCGATCAAGGAAGATTCGCCGGCCGGCAAGTGGCTCAAGGAAAACGGCGTGCAGAAGGCCGATTTCAACAGCTACGGCTCGCGTCGCGGCAACCATGACGTGATGATGCGCGGCACGTTCGCGAACGTCCGGATCAAGAACCTGATGATCCCGGCGAAGGCCGATGGCTCGCGCGTCGAAGGTGGCCTGACGATCCATCAGCCGAGCGGCGAACAGCAGTACATCTACGACGCCGCGATGCAGTACATCGCCGACGGCGTGCAGACCGTGATTTTCGCGGGCGAGGAGTACGGCACGGGTTCGTCGCGCGACTGGGCCGCCAAGGGCACGCAACTGCTCGGCGTGAAGGCCGTGATCGCGCGCAGCTTCGAGCGCATCCACCGTTCGAACCTGGTCGGCATGGGCGTGCTGCCGCTGCAATTCAAGGGCACCGACAGCGTTCCGTCGCTCGGCATCACCGGCGAAGAAACGTACGACGTGGAAGGCCTCGGCGACGATTTCAAGCCGCAGCAGGACGTCACGCTCGCGATCCACTTCAAGAACGGCGAAACGAAGCGCGTGCAGGTGCTGCTGCGCGTCGACACGCCGATTGAAGTCGATTACTACAAGCACGGCGGGATTCTGCCGTTCGTGCTGCGCTCGCTGCTGGCGGCGTAAGCGCAGTTTTTGCAGGGGCCGCGCACCGGCAACGGTGCGTGGCCGATTCGAGCCCGGCTCCGGCCGGGCTTTTTTTATGTCTGCGTCCAGGGGGTTGGGGGTTTGCCGGCGGGGGTTGCCGGTGGAACGGCAGGGTCGGAGGCGGCGTGTGCGCCGCGAGCGGGCGCATCAGGCGCGATGTCCGGATCGGATCGCTGGAAAACCGACAAGCCATGCCGATCCCGACCTGTCCCGCGCCGCGCGAGGCGGCGCGCGCGTTGCGTTGCTTGCGGATTACCTGCGGGTTACTTGCCGCCCCGCTCCGACGCCACGGCCTGCCCCGACCGGTGCGACGGCGCGAACAGCCGCATCCCGCTCGCCAGGCTGGCGGCGGCCGAGAAGCCCGCGCCGATGCCGAGCGCCAGCGTCGGGCCGTGGCGCGACGCGATGCCGAAGCACAGCGCGACGAGCGCCGCGCCGGTGGCCTGGCCGATCAGCCGCGCCGTGGCGACGATGCCGCTCGCGCCGCCGCTGCGCTCGGGCGGCGCGCTCGCCATCAATGCCTTCAGGTTCGGCGACTGGAAGAAGCCGAAGCCCGCGCCGCACAGCGCCATGCGCCAGATGATGTCGCCGACCTGCGGATACGGCGGCAGCATCGCCAGCAGCGCCATGCCGAGCGCCAGCAGGGCCAGGCCGATCGCGCCGAGCAGGCCCGGCGGATAACGGTCCGACAGGCGGCCCGCGATCGGCGCGGACAGCGCCACCACGGCCGACCACGGCGTCATCAGGAAGCCGGTTTCGACCGCGCTGCGATGCAGGACATCCTCGAAATAGAACGGCAGCGACACGAACGCCAACCCCTGCGCCGCGAACGAGCACACCGCCGTGACCGCCGACAGCGCAAACACCGGGCGCCGGAACAGGTCGACCGGCAGCATCGGCGACGGGTGGCCGTGCTCGCGCCGCATCAGCAGCCAGCCGAACAGCAGCGCGACGCCCGCCGCGATCAGGCTGATCGACACCGGCCCGCGCTGCGCCGTTTCGCCGAGCGCGAAGATCAGCGCCGAGAACGTCACGACGTTGAACAGCGCCGCGACGCGGTCGAACGTGTGGCCGCCGCGCGCGGTTTGCGGCAGCGACGGAATCGCCACGGCCAGCGCGAGCACGCCGAGCGGCACGTTGACCGCGAACAGCCAGGGCCAGTCCGCCACCGAGAGAATCAGCGAGGCGATGGTCGGCCCGATCGCGAACGAGGTGCCGACGATCAGCGCATTGAGCCCGAGCCCGCTGCCGAGCCGCTTGGCCGGGTACAGATAACGGATCAGCGCCGTGTTGACGCTCATGATCGCCGCCGCGCCCAGGCCCTGCACGACGCGCGCGGCGGTCAGCATCGGCAGCGTCGACACCAGCGCGCAGGCCAGCGATGCGCAGGTAAACACGATCAGGCCACCGATATAGATGCGCCGGTGGCCGACGATGTCGCCGAGCGCCGCGAGCGGCAGCAAGGTGGCCACCATCGCGAGCTGGTAGGCGTTGATGATCCACACCGAGGCGGCGGGCGCCGTGTGAAGGTCGGCGGCGATGGCCGGCAGCGCGGTGTTGGCGATCGCGGTGTCGAGCGTCGCGAGCGCGACCGCGAGCAACAGCGCGAGCATCGCGCGCCAATTGAACGCCGGCTCCGCGGAGCCGCCGGCGAGGAGGGTTTCGGACAAGGCTGGACTCGGTGGGACGAGCGATGCGCGATGCGCATCACGGATGGAACGGTACGGCGGTACGCTGCCGCTCCCGCATTGTTGCAGAGCGGCGCGAATCGTGCAGGCCCGCGTGATGCGAGAAAGCTGACCGAAAGGCAAGGACCACGAAATGAATGCGGCCTTGGCGACAGCCGTCGCTCAGGAAGACGAATCGATGTCATGCGAGCCGGCCGCCGGGCATCCGCCTCGCCAACAACGCTACCCGCCCCGTCCGCTCACCGCCGGCGCGGCCCGATCGAGCGCGGCAGCGCGGATCGCATCGCCCGGCGCGGTGAACGTCTGCTGCCGCAATTGCGCGATCTGCGCGTCGCGATCCTGCGGGGCCTGCGCCTGCGCGGCGATCCGGTCGCGCTCGGCCGCATAGGCGCGGTACTTCGCCTGCCATGCGTCATCGTCCCGCTGCAATTGCGCGACGCGTGCGGCGGCCTCGGGGCCGAGCGTCTGCGCGATCTGAGCGCGCATTTCGTCGGGCGTCGCGCCCGATTGCTGCAAGGCGGCGATCGCCGTCACCGCATCCTGCTGCGCCTGCAACGCGTCGCGCCGGGCGCGCTCGGCCGGCGTCAGTTGCGTATCGAGTGCGGCGAACCGCGCCGCCTTCTGCGCGTCGTTCAACGATGGATCGCGCGCGATGCGAATGCGTTCGAGATCGAGCCGCTGGTGGCGCTGCTCGTCGCCGAAAAACGGCGCGGCCCACTCGCCGAGCGTGCGGTTCGCCAGGTCCGAACGCTGGTCGAGCGCCAACTGCATCGCCGCCGGATCGAGCTTGTCGCCGAACACCGCGCCGCCGCCGGCCAAGCGCGCGAGGCCGTCGAAATAGGCGCGGTAGCGATGCCAGACGTCGAGCGCGTCCGACTGCGCCGGGCTGCCGTCGAGTTGCGCCGCGATCTCGCGGCGCACCAGCGTGTCGAGCGCGGCCGGCGTGAGCTGGCTTTGCGCGCTCAGGCAGTAATCGAAGAAATCGCGCACGGCGCGCGTCCTCGCGAGCCGGCCGCCCGCATCGAGCGGCAAGCGTGGCGCTTGCGAGCCGGCCAGCGCGCTCGGCAACGACGCGGCCAACGTGGCCGGTACGCCCGATGCGTCGGGCGGCGCGCCGGCAACGGCAGCCTGCGCACCCGCCCCGCCCGCCTGCTCTTGAGGCGCCGGCGGCACCAGCCAGAAAACGATCGCGCCGGACGCGGCCAGGCCGCAGGCCGCGTACAGCGCCAGGCGGGCCACGCCCATCAGATGCCCTGCAGCTTCAGACGGTTCACGTGCGTGCGGATCACCGCGACCGGGTCCTCGGCCTTCGCGCCGCGCACGCCGAGCAACTGGTTGATCTCGTCGAGATGGTTCCAGTGATAGCTGGTGCCGATCACCTGCCCGAACAGCGCGCTGCATCGCGAAACAAGGCCGTCGTTCTGGCCCGAGCCGCGATTGATCATGACCGCGCCGGTGCCGAGCAACGCCAGCGTGGACGGGTCGGTCAGGTTCGCCGAATCGATCAGGTTGACGCTGGTATCGCTCGCACCCGTCACGCCGAGCACCGTGGCGGTCGGCTGGATCGCCGTGCCGCCCCACGAATACAGCAGATGCGTGTTGCCGCCGACGGTTTCGGTCGACGCGCCCGTCTGGCAAGAACCGGGGGCGCCCAGGCCCGCGCTCGGGAAGTTCCGGTTGTAGGTGGCGGTCTGCGCCGTGGTCAGCGTCTTCAGCGCGGCGAGCGCGTCCTGGTTCGTGTTGTGCGAGCTGCTGATCAGCGCGCCGAACGCATTGACGAAGCCCGCGATCACCGTCGACGAGAGGCCGGTCGGGTCGGTCTTCAGCACGTCCTGCACGAAATCGGCGAATTCGGAGCCGCGATGCGGCGTGCCGATGGTCGTGACCGACGCCACCAGTTGCGGCGCGACGGCCGCGACATAGCGCGAGGTCAGCCCGCCCTGGCTGTGGCCGATCAAATTCACCTTGGTCGCGCCGGTAGCGGCCAGCACCTGCTTCACGTAGGCCAGCAGTTGCTCGCCGCGCCCGTTCGGGCCGTCGTCGCTCTGGAATCCCGACACGTTGGCGACGTACACCTGCGCACCGTGCGATTGCAGATCGCTCTGGATGCCGTACCAATAATCGACGACGTTGGCGAACTTGTCGGTGCCGGACAGACCGTGCACGAGGATCACCGGATAACGCGTCGCCGCGTAGGTATCGGCCGCCACGGCCGCCGGGGCCACGGCCATCGTCACGGCTGCCACGCCCGCCAGCGGCATCGCCGCCACGGCCCACGCCACTGCCCTCGCCACCAGCCTGGAACGCATCGATCTGCGCATGCTTGTCTCCATCGTTATGGGATGTATCGATGTGGATGCAACGGAACGCCGCGGCGCGCCGAGGCGCGATCGCGGCAAGTGCGGAGTGAAACACGGGGGCGCGCGGCTTGTCCGCAATCGGACGGCTGTTTGGAAGCGCGTCTCTACTCGATTGACGGGGGCGGTGCGATCGGGCGGGCACGGGCGAAGCCGCGCGGTGTTGCGATGCCGCATCGATTCATGTGGGAGTGCGAATCGATTCGAGGAAGGCGCATCGTGAAGCGCGGCAAGCGCGAGATGCGATCACAGCCGGGGTCGACCCGCCGCTTGAACCCGACGATATGTTGCGGGCGCAACATTCCGCGATGGCGCGGCCCCGGAAAACAGGCCCCGGATACGGAAACCGAAACGATCGGGCCGCGCCGTCGCGCTTACGGCAGGATTCGGCGCAAGGTGGTGTCGCGCTTCACGAAGTGATGCCAGAGCGCGGCCAGCGCATGCAGGCCGATCACGTAATAGAACAGGTTGCCGAGCAGCTCGTGGGTTTCCTTGAGCGGGCCGCGCAGGGCCGGATTGGCGTCGAACAGCATGAACGACAGCCCGAGCGGCGCGATCGTGACCGGATGCCCACCCATGTTGACGAACGCCATGCCGAGCAGCGGCTGGCCGAGCGTGAACAGATACAGCGCGAGATGCGAGAGCTTGGCGAGAAACCTCAACACGGCCGGCTGCGGCAGCGGATCGGGATGACGCGAGCCGAAACGCCAGAACACCCGCAGCACCGACAGCAGGAACACGGTGGTGCCCGCGCAGAAATGCACGTTCATCCAGAACGTGCGGCTATCGGTGCCCTTCGGCCCCCGGATCTCGATCGCCAGGTAGGCCAGCGCGATGCCCAGCACGATCGCCCAGTGAAACGCAATGGCCGGGCGGTTATAGCGAGGCTGGGTCGCTAGGATGTTCTTCATCGGGGCTCCGTTGGTCTTTCTTTATTGTGGAATCGCCTCCGGCGCTTGGCGGGCCGGGGCTGAAGCCGCGATTGTACCGGGCCGAAATGACGCGAGGCAGATCGAAACGCAAGGAATTCGGCGAGAGAAAACGCGCTGCGACAAGACGCCGGGGGATGGGCCGCGTGCAGCCTCGAACGTTCCATCAACGTCGCGCCGCGGGGCCTTTCGGGATGCGCCGCGAGTGGCGCTGCGGGAACAAAAAACCCGCATCGCGCGAACGCACGATGCGGGCGGATCGAGTGCGAAACGGGCGCGCGACAGCGCGTGCCCGCCTGCCTCAGTTGTTGCGCGGCAGGAACGTGATCGGATCGGCCGGCTTGCCGTCCTGGCGCACTTCGAAGTCGAACGACGCACGGCCATCCGGATTGGTCGCCATTTCGGCGATCGGCTGGCCCGCTGTCACGGCATCGCCTTCGTTGACGAGCAACTGGCCGTTATGGCCGTAGGCCGTGATCAGGCCGCTCTCGTGCTTGAGGATCACGAGCGGGCCGTACTTCGCGACACCGGTGCCGGCATACACCACGCGGCCCGGCGCGGCGGCGCGCACGGTCTTGTCACCCGTCGAGGTGATCGTGATGCCGCGCGTCTTGCCGGGGATGAAGCGCGAGGTCACGGTGCCCTGCGCGGGCCAGGCCAGCGGCGTGGTCTGGGTTTGCGCCTGCGCCGCTTGCGTGTCCGGCAATGTCGAGACGGACGGCGCGGCGCCGGACGGCACCGGCGACGTCACGACGGTCGCACCGGGCGGCGGCGAGACGCGCAGCACCTGGCCCGGCGTCAGCATGTCGGTGGGCGCGATGCGGTTCCAGCTCGCCAGATCCTGCACGCGCTGGCCGAAGCCGGCCGCGATCGACGGCAGCGTATCGCCGGGATTGACGCGGTAATAGCCGGCCAGCACGCCGGCTTGCCGGGTGGGTTGCGGCGCGTTCGACGGCTGGTACGAGTCCGTCCACGGCGTCATCGTGCAACCGCCGACGAGCGCAGCGCCCGCGGCGAGCAGCGTCGCACGGGACACGGCGCGACGGTACGTGGTGGTTTCGGTGAAGATCGTTCTTCTCAAGCTGCCTCCCTGGTTTCGCTTCGCTGCGCCCGGCCGCGCATCGCATACGCGAGCCGGACGCGTGGCCCGGATCGGGCCGCCCCCGTGGGTGTGGGGGCTTCAGACGCTGCCTTCGGTTTCCACGACGAGAATACGGGCTTCTCCGCGCGGATGGGCGACGTGCTCCGTGCCCACCGTGGCATGAAAGATGTCGCCGGTTTCGAGCAAGGCTACCTGCTCGCCGGCGGCATCGCGATAGTGCATGTCGACTTGTCCGTCGAGGACGACGAACACTTCCTCGCCGTCGTTCACATGCCAGATGTAGGGCTGGTCGGTCCAGTGGAGCCGCGTGGTGATGCCGCGCATATTGGCGATATCGAGCGCGCCCCAGGCGCGCGACGCGGTGAAAGTCTTGCTGCGAATGAGCTTCATGTCGGATTCCGGCATGGCGGCGGTGGCGCCGCCTTCTCGCCGCGCGGCCCGGCCAGGCCGCTGCGTGCCCGTCGGATAGTACCTGCTCGGCGCGAATTTCGGAACCATCGCACCCTGATTCCCCGCACGGCTGGACGATTTTGCACCGTTTCCGGACCGGTAGCGGCATCGTTCGCCGTTCGGCCAGGACGGCTGAACCGGGATGATTCACGCAGCAAAAAACAAGCCCGCGGTTCCTTTCGGAAACCGCGGGCTATGACTGCGACGTACTGCTACCACGTCAACCGGCTATCGGTGCGGGTGGCTCGGCCTTGCGGCGCGCCACCCGCTTCCGATCAACGACCCTTGTAGATCGGGGCGCCGTCGGCGATGCGGCGAACCTTCGACGGCGTGCCCGATTCGGCGGCAGCGGCCGGTTGCGAACCGTAGCCGCTGGTGTCGGCGTTGGCGTAGTTTTGTTGCGGGTTGACGCGGGCTTCAGCAGCCTGGATGCCGGCCGGGTAGTCGGTGCGATCCGTACCCGGTTGGTAGCCGGCCTTTTCCAGTTGAACCAGTTGCGCCTTCACTTCAGCGCGGGTCAGCGGGCCGTTCGATTGTTGAGCGAACGAAATGGCCGGCACGGTCAGGACAGCAGCGGCAGCAACAGCAGCGATCAGCGTTTTCATGATTAAACCTCCGAGACATTTTTTTTGCTTCACCGCACACACCATGTGGGCAGCGAGTGATGTGAAGTCTAGTCTCGTTCGAACCTAGGGAAAACCACTAATCGCCGAAAACACTGTTCTTCGAACGATAACAATCCGCCGATACCGGGGCTATAAACCCTATTGATGTTGCTGGTATCTGCAACAATTACCGTTCGTGTCCGCCTTACGCCCAATCGGCGTGGAAGCTGCCGGGCTTGTCGGTACGCTCGAACGTGTGTGCGCCGAAGAAATCTCGCTGCGCCTGCACAAGGTTCGCCGGCAGGCGTTCCGAGCGATAGCTGTCGAAGTACGCGACCGCCGACGAGAACGCCGGCACCGGCACGCCGGCCTTCACCGCGGCCACCACCACGTCGCGCAGTGCTTCCTGGTAATTCGTGGAGATGTCCTGGAAGTACGGATCGAGCAGCAGGTTCGCGAGTTCCGGGTTGGTCGTGTAGGCATCGGTGATCTTCTGCAGGAAGCGTGCACGGATGATGCAGCCAGCGCGGAAGATGCGCGCGATTTCGCCAAGATCGAGCTTCCACTCGTATTCCTTCGAGGCCGTGTCGAGCTGCGCGAAGCCTTGCGCGTACGAAATCACCTTGCTCAGGTACAGCGCGCGGCGCACCGCTTCGACAAAGGCCGCGCGATCGCCGTCCGGCTTGGCCGGCGACGGCCCCTTGAGCACCTTGCTCGCGGCCACACGCTGCGTCTTCAGCGACGACAGCACGCGCGCGAACACCGATTCCGTGATCAGCGGCAGCGGCACGCCCAGGTCGAGCGCGTTCTGGCTGGTCCACTTGCCGGTGCCCTTTTGCGCGGCGCGGTCGAGGATCACGTCGACCAGGTATTCGCCGGTCTCGTCGTCCTTCTTGTCGAAGATCTTCGAGGTGATCTCGATCAGGTAGCTGTCGAGCTCGCCCTGGTTCCACTCGGTGTAGACCTTGCCGAGTTCCTCGTTCGACAGGCCGGCCACCTGCTTGAGCACGGCGTAGCTTTCGGCGATCAACTGCATGTCGCCGTATTCGATGCCGTTGTGGACCATCTTCACGAAATGGCCCGCGCCGTCCGGGCCCATGTAGGCCACGCACGGCTCGCCGTCGCCCGGCGCCTTGGCGGCGATCTGCTTGAGGATCGGCTCGACCAGGTCGTAGGCGTCGCGCTGGCCGCCCGGCATGATCGACGGGCCGTGCAGCGCGCCCTCCTCACCGCCCGACACGCCCGTGCCGATGAAGTGCAGGCCCGATTGCGCGAGTTCCTGGTTGCGGCGGATGGTGTCGGTGAAATGCGTGTTGCCGCCGTCGATCAGCACGTCGCCCTTGCCGAGCAGCGGCTTGATCGCCGCGATGGTCGCATCGGTCGGCTCGCCGGCCTTGACCATCAGCAGGATGCGGCGCGGCGTTTCGAGCGACGCGACGAACTCCTCGAGCGTGTAGGTCGGAACCAGCTTGCGATCGGGGAATTCGGCGATCAGCTCGTCGGTCTTGTCGCGGCTGCGGTTGTACACGGACACGGCGTGGCCGCGGCTCTCGATGTTCAACGCCAGATTGCGGCCCATCACGGCCATCCCGACTACGCCGATTGCTTGTTTGCCCATGGTTCATTCTCCGAAAAAATCCTGGCGCGGCCCGGCCGAGCCGCGCGCCTAGCCGTAAAGGATAAGGGAAAACCTGTCGGCGGCGCTTGGTCGCGCCGCGCAGGTGTTCAGCGCGCGCGGCGGCGAAACACGACGCTCAGGTTGTTGGCCGGCATCTCGACGACACGTTCCGGCTCGAATCCGGCAGCCTGCGCGAGTTCGGTCACGGCCTCCAGGTCGCGAATGCCCCATGAGGGGTCGCGGCGGCGCAACTGCGCGTCGAACGCGGCGTTCGACGGCGCGGTGTGCTCGCCGTTGCGGCGGTACGGGCCGTACAGCAGCAGTACGCCGCCGTCGCCCAGCACGCGCGACGCGCCCGCGATCAACGCGCAGGCCGCGTCCCAGGGCGCGATATGAATCATGTTGATGCAGACCACCGCATCGGCCGCGTCGAGCGGCCAGGTGTCGGCGCGCACGTCGAGCTGGCGCGGCGCGAGCAGATTGGGCAGCGCGACATCGGCAGACCAGGCGGCGATCGAGGCCAGCGCGTCGGGATCGGGGTCGGTCGGCTGCCACGCGAGATGCGGCAGCGCGGCGGCGAAATGCACGGCGTGCTGGCCGCTGCCGCTCGCGATTTCGAGCACGGTGCCCTGGGCCGGCAGCACCTCGCGCAGCACCGCGAGGATCGGCTCGCGATTGCGTTCGGCGGCCGGCGCGTGCAGACGTTCGGGGGGCGTGATCGGGTGGCTCATGCGGGAAGCGCCTCGGTGCGAAAGGATGCGAAGCGCGCAGTGTGCCGGATTGGCGCGGAGCGCGATAGCGGGCGGGCGCGTGGCCTGCCCGCGCCGCCGCTTCGGGGCTTCGGCGCTTCGGCGCTTCGGCGCTTCGGCGCTCAGGCGCCGGCTTGCTCGCCGTGCGCCGCGTCGGCCAGCCCGAGCCGCGCGGCCAGCGCATCGAGCGTCGAGCCGCACGCCGCCTCGATCTTCAACGCGAGCAACGGGTCGGCGCGCGTGCGGCCAAGGTTCAGCGCGGCGACGGGCTTGTCGCGCTGCTGCGCCCAGACGCAGAATCGGTAGCCCGAATAGACCATCAGCGACGAGCCGACCACCAGCACGGCGTCGGCTTCGTCGAGCGATTGGCTGGCGGCCGCCACGCGCTCGCGCGGCACGTTTTCACCGAAAAACACCACGGCCGGCTTCAGCATGCCGCCGCACAGCGGGCAGGCCGGCACGCGGAACGCGTCGAGCGTATCGAGTTCGAGTTGCGCGTCGCCGTCGGCCAGCGGCACGGCCTCCATCGCGAGCAGCGCGGGGTTGTCGGCTTCGAGCATCGGCTGGATCGCGGCACGCGCGTGGTGGGCGCCGCAGTCGAGGCAGGTCACGCCGTCGATGCCGCCGTGCAGCTCGATCACGCCGGTGCTGCCGGCGCGCTGATGCAGGCCGTCGACGTTCTGCGTGACCAGCCGGCCCACTCGCCCGGCCGCGCCGAGCCGGGCCAGCGCACGATGCGCCGCGTTCGGCCGGGCACGCCCGACCACCGGCCAGCCGAGCATGCTGCGTGCCCAATAACGGCGGCGCGCGTGCTCGGAACCGACGAATTCCTGGTACTGGATCGGTTGGGAGCGCATCCATTGGCCGTTGCGATCGCGGTAGCCGGGGATGCCGGAATCGGTGCTGATGCCGGCGCCGGTCAGCACGAACAGGCGCGGATGGCGTTCGACGAAGGCATGCAACGCATCGAGCGCTGCCGGGTCCGCCGTATTGGCGTCGAACGTCGTATCGAGGAGGGTCATGGCTGGGTGAGGGGTCCTGCCGGCGGCTTCGGGCGGAACGCCGCCTCGTGCGCCAGCGAGCGTCCATCATACCGAAGCCGGTTGGCCCGCGTGACACGCCGCGCCAAGGCTCGATTACAACGGGGCCGGAACGAAAACGAATGGGATCGATGCCGGCTGAAACGCCCGAACGGCAGGCCTGGCGAGGCTTTGTCGTTGCACCAACACAACGAATGACGAAATCGCTTGCCAAGCCTAGTACTAACCCTTAGTATTGCATCTGTCTCCTCCATGTCTCCAACATGGATTCAGCCCGCAACAGTGTTGCGGGCTTTTTCTTTTGTTCCGCCGGTTCCGCCGGTTCTCTTCGGCACCGTTCCCCCGCCTACCCTCCGCCCAGCGCCACGGCGATCCCGAGCACGCTCCACTGCGCAAACGCGACGATCGTGCCTACAGGGCGCTGCGGCCGATCCGGGCCGCGCCGTCCGTTTCGCCTTCGCCGCGTGCGCTGCCGATATCACCACCCGTGACGCCATGCAGCGCGCCGCGCACCAGCCGCCGCCCGGCCGGGCCGTAAACCGCATCCGGTTCCGGAAACATCGTCAGGAGTGCCAGATACAGCGCGCCGCCGAGCACCAGCGACACCGGCACGCTGAGGTCGAGCCCGCCCGCCAGGTTGCCGAGCACGCCCACGAACTGCCCCGGCAGATTGACGAAGGCCAGCCCGAGCAGCGCGGCCGGCAGCCACGCGCCCATCGCGCGCAGGTTCCAGCCGTGCGTGAACCAGTAATGGCCGCCGCGGCCGCCGCGATTGAACACCTGCAGATCGTCGGCCAGGTAGAAGCCGCGCCGCGTCACGTAGCCGATCACCATGATCGCCATCCACGGGCAACTGAACGTGCCGATCAGCGTCGAGAAAGTCGACACGCTCTCCACCAGGTTGAACGCGAAGCGTCCGACGAAGATGAAACCGATCGCCAGCGTGCCGATCAGCAGCGTCGCACGCACCCGGTTCAGCCGCTTCGGGAACATGCTCGACATGTCGAGGCCGGTGCCATACAGCGCCGTGGTGCCGGTGGACATGCCGCCGATGATCGCGATCACGCAGGTCGGCAGCAGGAACCAGCGCGGCGACACGGCGAGCAGGCCGCCCACGTAGTCGTTCGACGCAATGAACGACGGCGCGTGGGTGGCGATGATGGTGGCCGTGGCCAGCCCGAAGAAGAACGGCACGAAGGTGGCCAGTTGCGCGACGAACACCGCGCCCACCACGCGATGGCGCGGCGTGGTGTCGGGGATGTAGCGCGCCCAGTCGCCGAGCGTCGAGGCGAACGACACGGGGTTGCTCATCGCCACCAGCGCCGCGCCGCAGAACGCGGCCCAGAAGCCGGGGCCGCCGGTGTGCAGCGTGCCCGCGTAACCGGCGTCGAAAGCGCCCGAGAACGCGAACGCCCCCACCACGAACATCAGGCTCGCGGCCCATACGGCGATCTTGTTCACCCACAGCATGAAGCGGAAGCCGTAGATGCAGACCACCAGCACCAGCACCGCGAACACCAGATACGACAGCCCCACCGTCGCGCCGTTGACGGGCACCCCGACCAGGCTGTGCGCGCCGCCCACCAGCGCGTCGCCCGAGCTCCAGACCGCCAGCGAGAAAAACGCCACCGAGGTCAGCAGCGCCAGGAACGAGCCGACGATCCGGCCATGGATGCCGAAGTGCGCGCCCGACGACACCGGATCGTTGGTGCCGTTGCGCGTGCCGAACAAACTCATCGGCGCGAGGATGCAGGTGCCGGCCAGCACGCCGAGCAGGATCGCGAGCGCGCTGTCGCGAAACGACAGCCCGACCAGGATCGGAAAGCTGCCGAGCACGCAGGTGGAGAACGTATTGCAGCCGCCGAACAGCAGCCGGAACAGGTCGATCGGCCGCGCATAGCGCGAGGCGTCGGGGATGCGTTCGAAACCGAAGGTCTCGACCCGCGTCATGCTGGTGTCGTCGTGGGAGGTGTCGTTCATTGTCTCGCTCCATTCGGGCGCCGGTCCGGCCGCGTTCGCGGCCTGGCCGGCGTGTTGTGCCGATCGCTTGTCATGCGGGTGCGCGCGGGGCGTCGCGCCCGCGCGGATCGTGCGGTGTCAAAAACATCGGAGAACGAATCGATGGCCCGATGCGGGCGTGGCGTGGCGGCCTGCCGGCCCACCACGCCACGCGCCACGCGTCACATCGGGAAACCCATCGCCTTGATGCCGCGAATCCAGGCGCGCTTCCAGCCGCCCTCTTCATCCGCGCCGTCGAACGCATGGAACGTGAGCTTCGCGGCCAGCCACCGCACCGGCTCGGGCGGGATGTAGGTCGGGCTCTGGTTCGCGATGTCGAGCCCTCGCTCGGGGCTGTCGCGATCGAACAGGATGTTCAGGCCCATGAACGCACCGAAGCGGCTGGCCGCCACGCCGAAGCCCGTATAGCCGGCCACGAACACGGCCTTGTCGCCGAGATAGCGCTTGGCGAACACCGAGCCGCGCGAGCAATAGTCGATCGGGCCGCCCCAGGCATGCGAGAAGCGCACGTCGGCCAATTGCGGAAAGGTGCGGAAGAACGCCTGCGCGAGCCGCGTGTAGGTGTCGTGCCGGCCGTCCTGCTCGGGGTTCGGGTTGCCGTCGAAGTGATAGCTGACCAGCCCGCCGAAGATGATGCGGTTGTCCTTCGTCAGCCGAAAATAGTTGAGCTGAGTGCGCGTGTCGTAGATGCCCTGGCGGTTGCGCCAGCCGATCCGCGCCAGTTGGGCTTCACTGAGCGGCTCGGTGGCGAGCACGTGATCGCGCACCTGCAGCACGCGGCGGTTGATGTCGGGAATCCCGACTTTCGCCGTGCCGCTGCCGAACAGCACGCGCGGCGCGCGTACGCTGCCGTTCGGCGTGGCCGCCAGCACGGTGGCGCCCTCGTCGCGCACGTCCTGCAACGGCGTGTGCTCGTAGAGCCGCACGCCGAGCGACAGCGCCGCGCGCTTGAGGCCCCAGGCCAGCTTGGCCGGATGCACGATGCCGCTGCGGTTGCGCGACCACAGCGCGCCGGCGAACAGCGGCGAGTTCAGTTGCTCGAGCGTCTGCTGCCGGTCGAGCAGCACCACGTCGTGGCCGTAGCGCGTGTGCAGCGCATGATCGTCGCGCAGATGCGCGACGTGCTCCGGCTCGACCGCCACCGTCATCTCGCCGTTCCATTCGATATCGGCATCGATGCCGTAACGCTCGAGCGTGGCCTCGAAGCCGTCGAGATTGCGATGGCCGAAGCTTTCGAGTTGCGCGATGTCGTTCGGAAATACGCGCACCGCGTTCGGCAAGCCGTGCATCACCGAGGTCGAGATGATCCCGCCCGCGCGGCCCGACGCGCCATGCGCGACGCGCCCCGCCTCGATCACCACCACGTCCAGTTCGGGCATCTGCTCCTTGGCCTGCACGGCGGCCCACAGGCCGGTGAAGCCGCCGCCGACGATCAGCAGATCCGCCGTGGTGTCGCCCGACAGCGCGGCTTCGGCCGGCGGCTCGGCCGGATTGTCGAGCCAGTACGGCATCAGCTTCGCGCCGGACAGCGCGCGCGCCGCGTCGGCCGGCATGGCCTCGCGCGCGGTGGATGGGGATGCCGTCGCGCGCGACGGTTCGGCGCCGGCCCCGAGGCCGGCTTCACGATGGTTCGCAGTGTCGAGCATCGCGAGCCTCCTGACGAAAAACGCCGCCGCCGGCGGCGCGGGTGGAACGGGATCGCGTGGCGCGGCGAGCGATGCGCCGCACCGCCGCGCTCAGGCCTTTTCGAGCACGACGTAGAACTTCTTCGCGTCTTCCAGCGTTTCCCAGCGGCCCGCGAAGCCGGCCGGCAGCAGATACCCCTGCCCCGCCGCGAATTCCTTGCGCGTGCCTTCGGCATCGGTCAGCGCGATGCGCCCTTCCACCAGCCACACCGCCTCGTCCGCTTCGGTGGCGGGGAAATCGACCGCGCCGACCTTGCCCTCCCACCAGCCGACCACATGGCCGCCGCTCTTGCCGGCGCTCGCGCGCCAGTCGCATTCGTCCATGCCGTAGTCGAGCCGCGTGAAATCGCCGAGGCCGGCGCCGAGGGGAACGATGTCCTGAACCAGTTTGCTCATGTGCGTGATTCCGTGAATGAAGTGTGGTGAGGACTGTACCCACGGGGCGCGGGCCGGTATGCCCCCCCTCAGGGGGGGCAAGCCGCGTTTCGTCGGTGCGCGATGCGCGCGGGGCGCGGCGAATGCATTGGAAAACCCTGCTTGCCGGCGCCACCGGAGCGTGCTCTATAATCGGTTCGCCTCCATTCCGGCACGCATCATGGCCGTTCAAGCCCTTTCTTCTCCCGCCGATTCCGCCCCGATCCCGATCTCGTTCCAGACGCTCGGGCGCGTCATCGATTCCGTCGGGACACCTGAATTCGTACCGCGCCTGACCGTGCTGCTCAACGAGATCGTGCCGGTCAACGTGGTCCATATCGAGCGCTCGCGCACCGATTCGGCCATGCCGAGCGGGTTTCGCGCCGAATGGGTCGGCAGCGGCGGCGTGGGCATGGACACCAGCACGATCGCCGACGTGATGACGCTCTACTACGACCGCTTCTACGATCGCGATCCGCTGTTCGCCGGGATTCGCGGCGAGGTGGGCACGCTGCTGGTGGTGCGCGACGTGGGCGCGATTCCGCCCGGCGAATTCCGCCAGCGGCTTTACGACGAGGTGCAGATCGCGCACGAATGCGTGCTCGCGCGCGGCACGCGCCACGCCCAGCACTCGATCGCGCTCGAACGCGATACGCGGCAGCCGGCCTTCTCGCTCGCCGAAATGCAGCGCTTTCGCACCGTCAGCGATTGCCTGTTCCCGCTGCTCGAATTGCACGCCTCGACCACGGCCGCGCGACGCATCGCACATTTCACGCCGCATCTGCACCCGCTCGCGCAGTTCGATGCGCGCATCGCGCGCGACGGCTTGCGGCTCTCGAAGCGCGAATACGAGATCTGCGCGCACCTGATCGGCGGCAAGACGGTGCCCGAGGCGGCCGACATCCTGAGCGTGCGCGTGGCGACGGCCGAATCCTATGTGAAACGCGCGTTCGCCAAGCTCGGCGTGCGAACCAAGCGCGAGCTGGTCACCTGGGGCCAGCTCGAACGCTGACGCGGCCTTGCCCGTCGTTCCACCGTTTAGCATTCCCGAACGCTTGCATCGATCCATATCGATGTGGACATTGTCATTTCACGATTCGTCCGCCGCGCGAACTCCCCTACCATCGTCGCGACGCGGGCGCTCGCCCCGTGCATCGAACCACGGAGACATCCCGATGAGCCTTGTTCCGACCCGTCGCGCCCACGATGGGCTCACCGTCTATCCCGCCGCCACCATCGCCGGCACGCCGCGCTTTCTGAGCACCGATGCCAGCGAGGCGAGCGAGGCGCGCACGCCGCTGCATCACGCAGCCACGGGCGCGGCCGCCGGCTGGCAGGAGCACGCGAACGCGGCACTGATCGGCGAGGCCGTCAGCACCGCGCGCACTGCCTTGCCGGGCTGGCGCGCCACGCCGGCCGCCGAGCGCGGCCGCTTGCTGCGCGCGATCGCCGACGGCATCGACGCCGATCGCGAGGCACTGGCCGCGCTGCAATGCCGGATCAGCGGCAAGCCGCCCGTGGAAGCCGAGATCGACGCCAGCGACGCGGCGGCAACGTTCCGCTATTACGCCGGGCTGTGCGAGGACACGGCGATGTTCGCGCCCGAGCCGATCGCGCTGGACGGCGCGGACGTATCGGCCGAACGCAGCTACGACGCGGTCGGCGTGGCCGCGCTGATCGTGCCGTGGAATTTCCCGATGGTGACCACCGCCTGGAAGCTCGCGCCCGCGCTGGCGGCCGGCTGCACGGCCGTGCTGAAGCCATCCGAGCTGACCTCGCCGGTCGAGCATCGCCTGATCGCGCTGGTGCAGGCGGCCGGCGTGCCGGCGGGCGTGGTCAACGTGGTGAACGGCGGCGCCGAGGTCGGTGCGCAACTGAGCACCCATCCCGGCATCGACAAGATCTCGTTTACCGGCAGCACCGCCGCCGGGCGGCACGTGATGCGCGCCGCCGCCGAACGGATGACGCGCGTCACGCTCGAGCTCGGCGGCAAGTCGGCGCTGATCGTTCGTGAGGATGCCGATCTATCGCTGGCCGTCTCGCTCGCGGTGGGCGGCGCGTTCACGAACGCCGGGCAGATGTGCTCGGCCACGGCGCGCATCCTGGTGCATCGCAACGTGAGCGCTGCGTTCATGACGGC
The DNA here is from genome assembly GCF_047497165.1 of Burkholderia sp. 22PA0099. Classification (NCBI taxonomy): domain Bacteria; kingdom Pseudomonadati; phylum Pseudomonadota; class Betaproteobacteria; order Burkholderiales; family Burkholderiaceae; genus Burkholderia; species Burkholderia sp. 22PA0099. Next base: position 55,766 of record NZ_CP163164.1, read on the forward strand.
GTTCGAGGCCGCCGTGAAGGCGCTGGTGGTCGCGCCACCGCACGTGGGCGGCGTGGCGATGGGGCCGCTGATTTCGGACGCGCACCGCGCGCGCGTGGACGCCACCGTCGAGGCCGGCCTGGCGGCCGGCGCGCGCGTGGCGTTCTCGGGGCAACTCGATGCGGCCTGCGAGAGCGGCTTCTTCCGCGCGCCGATGGTGGTGGCCGAACCGGCCACGGACAACCGGCTGTGGACCGACGAGGTGTTCGGCCCGGTAGCCTGCGTGAAGTCGTTCGAGCACGACGACGAAGCCGTTGCCCTGGCCAACGATACGGACTACGGATTGGTCGCCACGGTCGTCACGCGCGACGAGGCGGCCGGCCGGCGCATGACCCGGGCGCTGCGCGCGGGGCTGGCGTGGCTCAACACGCCGCAACTGATCTTTCCGCAGGTCTGCTGGGGCGGCCTCGGCCTCAGCGGCATCGGGCGCGAACTGGGCGTGGCCGGCTTGCGCAGCTATCAGGAACTGCGGCACCGGATTTCCGCCTGAGCGGATCGGAGCCAATCGGATCAGATCGGGCCGGCCGGGCGCCCCGCGGCGCGACACCGGCCTGCGCCGCCGCCCTGCAATATGACGTTGTCATGTCGGCGGCGCACGCCGAGCACCCGCGCCACAGTTCCGCCCGATCGAAGGCCAGTCGAAAGCTGGCCTCAATAGAATCGGCGCCGGACCAACCCGGGATGCCCGAAACAATGAAATTGAAGACTTGCTGGATGCTGGCGCTGCTGGCCGCACCGATGCTCTCCCACGCCGAAACGATCGCCGCCCCCGCCATCAAGGCCGGCGATACGTGGGCCTACCTGAACACGCTGCAAACCGGCGCGGACACCACCAAGCAATCGCACGACAGCATCGTCGCCCTGCGCACCGATGCCGATCACATCTACTTCGAGATCAAGACGGCCGGCTCCACGCAACCGCCGCTCCAATCGGTGGCCGGTGCGAACTGGAGCCGCTCGCGCGAGCTGAACGGCGTCGAGACGGTGATCAGCGAGCCGCTGTCGTTCCCGCTGACGGCCGGCAAGCAATGGCGTATCAAGTACACCGAAGCGCAGCCGAACGGGCAAGCGGTCACGCGCACCTACGACACCACGCTGCGCGTGGTGGGCCACGAGGCGGTGGACGTGCCGGCCGGCCATTTCGACGCGATCAAGATCGAAGGCAACGGCCAGTGGACCAACCACACCGCGCCGGCCCAGCCGAACGGCAAGCCGACCGATGTGTCGGGCAAGCTCTACAAGGCGTTCTGGTACGTGCCGAAGATCAACCGCTGGGTGAAGTCGATCGAGCAGTTCGACAACCCCAACGGCAAGCACTCGCAACGCATGACTTCGGAACTGGAGTCGTTCCAGGTCGGCAGCGGCAAGGTCGACGCCACCGCGGCGCCGGCCGCACCGGCCAAGAGCAAGGGCAAGACGCCCGGCGCCTCGATGATCTGAGCGCGGCGGCGCATCGCGGTGCTGCGCCGAGCAGCCCGCGGTGCTAGGCTTGGGGCCTTCGTCCCCCTTTCGCCCCAAGGCCGCCCATGCTCTTCGCCATCACGCTGCTCGACCGTCCGAATTCGTTCGAACTCCGCACTGAAACCCGCCCCGCCCACAAGGCCTATTTGTCGGCCGCCGGCGAGCGCATCGCGTTTGCCGGCCCGCTGTTCGGCGACGACGGCAAGACCCCCGCCGGCAGCCTGCTGGTGATGGATTTCGACTCGCGCGAAGCCGTGCACACCTGGCTCGACGGCGAGCCGTACACGCGGGCAGGCGTGTATGGCTCGCGCAGCGTCCTCCCGTTCAGCAACCTGTATCCGCAGAAAGTCGGCTTCCCGCCCGAGGCCTGATCCGCCTGTCAACAGGCCGCCCGGCCCCGCGCCCAGCGGCCCCGCCCGATTCATCCACCAGGTAGATGGCAGTCATCAAAATATTTCATATACCGAAATAAAATCGATGGCATAGTGCCGATGCCTCGATTTCTCCCCGGTCGCTCGACCGCCGGGAACGCCCAGCCAGTTCGTCGCCGTACGACAGCCACGCATCGACCCATTCAGCCCGACCCGCGAACGACGCCACGACCGTCGCGCCCGCGGCGTCGTGCCGAGCCGTAGTAGCTGCCGGCCTGCGCCGGTCGCTCGAACCCGGTGGTGCCCGGATCCCTGACCCGTCATCGCTTCACACTCGTCCGACCGGCCGCAATTCGTCTGCAAATAGACATGATTCTCATTCCAATAACGCCGATCATTCGCCGTCAAGCCCGGCGAACGATGCGCGGCCCGGCAGGTTCGCTACCCGCGAAGCCGGCGGCAACACCGTTTCGAAACACAACAACAGGACACACCGCATCATGGCAAGGACTGGCCGCCATTTCACCGACACCACCCGGCTGACCCGCTGCGCGGCGCTCGCCGCACTCGCCTGCGCGGCGCTGGTCGATCCGGCATTCGCTCAGGAATCCGACACGACGTCGCAGGACACGCCTCGGGAAGCACGCAAGGAAGCCCCGAAGGAAGCGTTGAAGGAAACGCTGAAGAACACCACGCTCGACGCCATCAACGTGTCGGGCGACTGGCTCGGCAGCGGCTTGCAGAACAGCGTGAAGACCTTCGCAGGCGCGCGCACCGTGGTGAACCACGACACGATCGAACAGAGCGGCGCGTCCAGCATCGGCGACGTGCTGCGCCGCGTGCCCGGCGTGCAGGCCACCGACAACTCCGGCTCGGCCGGCAGCGCGATCTCGCTGAACATCGGCGTGCGCGGCTTGACGGGCCGCTATGCGCCGCGCTCGACGATCCTGCTCGACGGCATCCCGCTCGCGTTCGCGCCGTACGGCCAGCCGCAGATGTCGTTCGCGCCGATCAGCCTCGGCAACATCGAATCGATCGACGTGGTGCGCAGCGGCGGCTCGGTGCGCTATGGCCCGCAGAACGTGGGCGGCGTGATCAACTTCCGCACCCGCGAGATTCCGAACACGCCGGGCCTGACCGCCGACGCCACGATGCGCGAGAACATCTACACGCATGGCGGCGCGAGCACCCAATACAGCACGTTCCTCGGCACGCAGCTCGACAACGGCCTCGGCGTGGCGCTGCTGTATTCGGGGATGGCCGGACGCGACTGGCGCGTCGGCAGCGACGAGAGCGTCAACGATCTGCAATTGAAATGGCGCTTCGAGCTGACGCCCAGCTCCGAGCTGTACGGCAAGTTCTCGTACTACGACGTCAAATCGCACACGCCGGGCGGCCTGACGGTGGCGCAATACAACGCCGATCCGTTTCAGAACACGCGGCCCACCGACTTCTGGTACGGCGACCGCAAGGGCTTCGACGTCGGCTACCTGAACACCATCTCGGCCACCCAGGAATTCGAAGTCCGAACCTTCTACAACGAGAGCTACCGCACCAGTTCGCTGATCAATGCGGCGCGCACGCAGTTGCAGGACCAGCCGCGCACGTATTCGGTCTACGGCATCGAGCCGCGCTACACGCAGCGCCTGACGCTCGGCCCGACCGCGCACGACGTGACGGTCGGCTACCGCTACATTCGCGAGCGCGGCACCGACAACAGCTTCAACCAGTCGATCCTGACCGGCCTGATCAGCAGCCCCACGCGCTTCGACAATTCGACCGATGCGAACGCCGTCTATATCGACGACCGCATCGCGTTCGGCCGCTGGCGCCTGACGCCGGGCATCCGCTACGAGCACATCGAATCGACGCGCCGCGACGACATCCTGAACCAGAGCTTCGGTTCGAAGAACAACAAGCCGCTGCCGGCCGTGAATTTGTCGTACCTGCTGACGCCGACGCTGACGCTGTTTACCGACTACAGCACCTCGTTCGGCCCGGTGCAGAACCTGCAGCTCAATTCGCAGTCGTCCGGCAACCCGTTGCAGCCGGAAACCGCCAGGACGTTCGAAGTGGGCGCGCGCTGGACCAGCCGCCAGGTGCACGCCGAGGTGACCGCGTTCAACATGCGCTTCGACAACCAGATCCTGCAGGTGGTGGGCTCGGTGCCCGCGACGTTCCAGAACATCGGCGCGACGCATCACCAGGGCATCGAAACGGCGTTCGATTACGAATTCGCCGATGACGGCCCGCTGCGCGGCCTCGACGCCTACTTCAACTTCACCTACACGAAGGCGATCCAGGAATCGGGGCAGTTCGCGGGCCTCGACGTGCCGTTCTATTCGCGCTTCACCGACACCCTCGGCATGCGCTACAAAACCGGCGCGTGGACCTTCAACGTATCGAGCACGCACCAGAGCGCGCAATACTCGGACACGGCGAACACGGTGGCCGAATCGGCCGACGGCAGCGTCGGGCGCGTGCCGGGCTTCCGCGTCTGGAACCTGCAGGCCGACTGGAAGATTCCGAAGATGAAGGGCAGCACGCTGACGGCCGGCATCAATAACGTGGGCGACGCGCGCTACTACACGCGCAACGTCGACGGCAACGCGGGCCGGATGGTCGGCGCGCCGCGCACGGTGTACGTGCAGGGGCGCTTCGTCTATTGAGCGTCGCATGAAAACGGGGGCGCGCCGGCATGACCCGGCGCGCCCCCGCTGGTTCGAATGCTCAGGCGTGCTTCAGATATGCACGCCGAACCATTCGAGCTGGCGCGCGATGCTGCTGTCGAAATGCGCGCCGTCATACATGTCGTAGTGGCCCGCACCGGCCTCCACGTGCAGCGCCTTGTTCGCCGCGCCCACCGCTTCGTACAGCGCCGTGCCCTGCTCGGGCGGGTTGACGCCGTCGTCGCCGGCCACCACCACCAGCACCGGGCACGCCACCTGGGCCGCATGCGCGGCCGGCCGGTAGTTCAGCATCTCGCGCACCGTCAGGAACGGGATCTTGATGTCCATCTGCGGATGGCGCTGGCGCGCATCCTCGACGAACGCCTTCGATTGCGGGTCGGTCAGCACCTTGGTGATGGCGACGAACATCTCGCGGCCGGTGGCCGCCTTCTTCTCGTGCATGCGCGCAAGCGTCGACACGAACGCCTGCTTTTCCTCGGCGCTCATGCTGCGCGTGACGACCTGCTCGCCGTCGGCGAAGCTCAACTGGCTCACCACCGCCTTGACGGCCGGATCGGCCGCCGCCGCGGCCAGCACGTGGCCGCCGCCGAGCGAGGTGCCCCACAGGCCGATACGCGCCGCATCGATGCCGGGCTGCGCGCGCACGAACGCCAGCACCGTGGCGATGTCCTCGATCTGCATCGCCGGCACCAGGCGCCCCTGCTCGCCGCCGCTCGCACCGAAGCCGCGATAGTCGAACGTGACGGCGGCATAGCCGGCCGCGACGAACGCCTCGGCAAAGCGCGGCAGCAGCACCTCCTGGATGCCGCAGAACCCGTGACACAGCACGATGACGGGCGCGTCGCCCGCGGTTTCCGGGCGGCGCAGCGTGATCGCGATGTCGTTGTCGGTGCGATGAGTGGTAATCGGCATGGAATTGAAAGCTGGGAATGAAGGGGCGGGAAATCCGGCGGCGCGAAACGCTTCGCGATCCGAAGCGTCGCTCCGGCAAGGGCCTGGCGCCGGATGCGGGCGACCATGATACAAGAGACCCGCGTTTCTCGGACAGCGCCTCGTCATGCGCCGCTTCGTGCGCTTCGCCCCGCCGTCGCGCGGTTCGCACCGCACGGGCCGCCGGGCCGATGCCGGCGGGTCGCCGGTCAGTCGCCGTCGCGCACGGCCGTGCCGAACGCCTGCGGCGAAGGCCGCCCCCGCCCCGGCAGCATCCGCACCAGGATCTCGTCGCGATCGATGAAATGATGCTTGAGCGCGGCCAGCACATGCACGACGATCACCGCGCCGGCGCTCCAGGCGAACGCGCGGTGAATCCACATCCAGCGGTCGTAGCTCGCGTGATCGACGGCCGCGAGCGGCGGCAGATTGAACAGGCCGAGCACCGGCACCGGGTGCCCCGCCACCGAACTCCAGATCCAGCCCGACAGCGGCGTGGCCATCATCACGCTGGCATACAGCACGATGTGCACGCCGGTGGCGACCGCACGCATCGGCGGCGAGAGGGTCGGCGGCAGCGCCGGATAGGCGCGGCGCCTGAGCCAGCGATAGACGAGACGCGCCACCACCAGGAACAGCACGGTCGAGGCAATCGCCTTGTGCACCAGCAGCGGCGTGCCGCCCCGCGCGGCATCGCCGCGCCAGTGCGAGGAGCCGAAGCCGATGAACCAGACGGTAACGATGATGGCCGCCATCAGCCAGTGAAACAGCCGTGCGCCGCCGGGGTATCGCGGTTGAGACATGATTTCTCCTCCTATATAATCGCCACGCGCAATAATTGAATTTGCAAACAGACGGCGGCTCGCTGCGCGTCGCACCCTCGTCTCCATTCCTGCTCGGCGCCCGGCACCCGCCGACGCCCATCACTCCGCTTGACGCACGCCGATATCCCGACATGCCCGATTTCGATCACTACCGGTTCACCGAAGCGTTTCCGTACCTGCTGGCCAAGGTCGGCGTGCGCATGGAACAACTGTTCACCGCCGAACTGCGCGAGGCCGGCCTGACGCTGCCGATGTATCGCGTGATGGCCGCCCTGCGCGAGCAGGAAGACCAGCGGCTCATCGATCTGGCCGAAATGGTGTCGAGCGAACTGTCCACGCTGTCGCGGCTGGTCGGCAAGATGATCACGATGCGTCACGTCACGCGCAAACGGCTGACCGACGACGGCCGCACCGTGTGCATCGCACTGACGCCGGCCGGCCGCGCGCTGGTCGAGCGCTGGATTCCGCGCGCGATCTACTACGAGCAACTCGCCACGGCCGGGCTCGAGGGCGCGCAGCTCAAGCAACTGAAGCGGCTGATGGATCACATCTTCACGAACCTGCACAGCGTCGAGATCGGCACGTCGCTGCCCGAGCCCGAACCGGCCGCGCCGGCGCGCAAGCGCGCAAGCCCGGCTGCGCGCAAGACGCGCGGCTGAGGCGCGCGCCTCAGGCCGCGTCAGGCGCCTCAGGCACGGTTCGTGGCCTGCGCCTCAGGCCGAAGCCGCGTACGTCTGCGTGATCTGCTTGCGCTCGACGAAATCCTCCAGCGACGCCACCCCGCCCAGCCGGCCCAGCCCGCTCGACTTGTAGCCGCCTTCCTCGAATTCCACGGCGATGTTGGCCCAGCCGTTGATCGAGATGAAGCCCGCCTCCAGCCGCCGCGAGACGCGCACCGGCCGATCGACGTCGCGGCTCCATACGCAGGCGCTCAAGCCGTACTCGCTGTCGTTCGCCAGCGCGATTGCTTCGTCCTCCGTATCGAATACCTGCAGCGTCTGCACCGGGCCGAACACTTCCTGTTGCGCGATGGCGATCGAGGCGTCGCTGATTTCCAGCAGCGCCGGACGATAGAAGTTGCCCTCGGCCAGCGGCGGCTCGGTCACGATCCCGCCGCGCACGATGGCCTTGGCGCCGGCCGCCAGCGCAGCCTCGACCATCGCGTCGATGCGCGCCAGCGAGGCGCGGTCGATCAACGGCCCCATGTCGCTCGCCGGGTCGGCGGCCGGCCCCGGCCGCACGGCGCGCAGCCGTGCCGCGAGGCCTTCGCGCACGCGCTCCGCGATGCCGCGCTGCACCAGGATGCGGCTGCCGCACATGCAGAACTGCCCGGCGAACACCGTGGACGATTTCTCCAGCACCGGCAGCAGCGCATCGAGATCGGCGTCGTCGAAAATCAGATGCGGGGTCTTGCCACCCAGCTCCAGGCCCACTCGCTTCAGCCGTTCGGCGGCGGCCACGCCGATGGCGCGGCCGGTACGCGTGCTGCCGGTGAAGCTGACCGTTTGCACCTCGGGCGCCTCCACCAGATGCCGCGCGCCGTCGGCGCCCGATTCGATGAACACGTTGACCGCGCCGCGCGGCAGCTCCGCCACCGAGCCGATGATCTCGCTCATCAACGCGGCCGTTTGCGCGGCCTGCATCGGCATCTTGACGACCGCCGTGCAGCCGGCCGCCAGCGCAGGCGCGAGCGAACGCACCGATAGATAAGCCGGCGAATTCCACGGCACGATCAGCCCCGCCACGCCGATCGGCTGGACGATGCTCATGCCCTGGAAACCCGGGTAAGGGTCCATCACGCGCCCGAAGTTCTGCAGCGCGAGGCCGGCCGCGAAGCGCAGCCCGCGCACGATCAGGCCCGCTTCGAAACCGGCCTCGTAGCGCAGCTTGCCGTTCTCGCGGCACAAGGTGTCGACGATGTCGTCGCGGCGCGCTTCATACGCGTCAGCCAGGCGCATCAGCGCCACCGCGCGACGCTGCGGGTCGGCCGTCCAGCTTGGGTCCCGGAACGCACGAGCGGCGGCGGCCACGGCGCGCGCCGCTTCCTCGGCGCCGCCATCGTGATAGATGCCGATCGGCCGGCCCGTGGCCGGGTTCACGCTCTCGCCGGTGCGGGCCGAACCCACCCATTCGCCGTCGATCCAATGGCGCGCCTCGATCGGCGCGCCGCCCTGTTGCTTGTCAATTTCCATTGCACTGCACTCCTCAGCTTCGGTGATTCCGTGAATCGGCAAATCGGTCCGGGGCATCTTACCCAGCAATCGCAATAGTTGCAATTGCAAATGTAAGGCGGTTATTGCATGCCCCGGCGCACCACGCTCAGAACCGCTGCCGCAAGCCGACGCGCACCACCACCTGCTTGTTGGTGGCCGATGGCGTGAAGCCGCCGATCGTCGCCACGGCCGGTTGATTGAGCGAATCTCGCCCGCTCGCGCGTTGCAGGATCGCAGCCAGATACACATCGGTGCGGCCCGAGAACGCGTAATCGGCAATCGCGTCGAGTTGCAGATATTTCGCGCCGCCGTCGCCGTCCACCGAGCTGCGGCGCGTGTAGTCGAACGCGATGCCGGTTTGCAGCGCGGGCGTGATCAGGGTGCGCACGCCGAGTTCGGCGCTCGTAAACACCGCATTGCCGGTATAGCCGAACGGGTTCGGCCCGGAAGCCGAGCCGAGCGAATCGAAGCGCGTGCGCGTCAGCACCCCACTCACGGTGGTCGTGCCGAACGTGTAGCTGCCGCCCAGCCCCATGATTTCGAGCGTATTGGCCGATGCATAGCCGGCGAAGGCCGGCATCGATTCGGGCGCGGTGGCGGAGCCGGCCGAGCCGATGTTGTTGGCGGAGGTCAGCCCCTTGTTCGGCGTATTGCCGTAGAACGACACGTTGGGATTGCGAGCGTTCAGGTAGCCCGCGCCGAACCCGAACGGGCCGTGCTCGTAGCTCGCACCGAGCGACCACACCTGGTTCTGGCCCGACGCGCCGGGCACGCCGCCGAAGCTGTAGAGCGCGCTCACGCGCAACCCGCCGAACACCGGCGTGACGTACTTCACGGCATTGTTGATGCGGTACAGCAGGCCGAGGTCGTCGACGTCGCCCACGTGCGACGACATCCATCCGGCCCACGCGGGCGCGGAAAAGCGCTGGATCGAATCGAGCAGCGTGTCGTACTGGCGCCCGAACGTCAGCGTGCCGAGGTGCGACGACGCCAGCCCGACGAAGGCCTGCCGGCCGAACTCCGCGCCGCCCTGGGTCAATGCGCCGTTGTTGATGGTGAAACCGTTCTCCAGCGTGAAGATCGTCTTCAGGCCGCCACCGAGATCCTCCACGCCGCGAAAGCCCCAGCGGCTACCCGACAGGCCGGCCGTCAGGCCGTCCGCGAACGCCACGCTGCTCGCGCCCGTCGGTCGGCCGCCCGGCTTCGCCGTCTGCACGTCGTTGGTATACGCCACGCCGGCGTCGATGATGCCGTACAGCGTCACGCTGCCTTGCGCCTGCGCGCAGACGGCAAAGAGCGCAGCGACGGCGCCCGCAATGCAATGCTTCATGACCAGTTGTCTCCGTCTTCATCTTAATAATTAGTTGTATTGAGTATTACGGTCTTGCCAGGGCGATGCGATGGGCGAGTATCGGTTCGATCACCTCCTTGCGGGCATGGTCAGGTCATGGCGGCGGCGTCAATCGAGCATCAATCCGCCTTGCGTTGCAGCACGAACGGGCGCGAGGTGCGCCAGCACGGCGCATCGGCGTCGAAGCCGTAGGCGGCCGCGTCCTCGGCGCGCTCGATCCGCTCGAACTCGCCGATCAGGCTTTCCTTCACGCCGAACACGGTGTCCTCTGCAAGCCACGGGCAATCGGGAGAGAAGATGTGCGTGATGACGGTTTCGAAGCCCGCCGCGCGGATCATGAAATGAATGTGCGCGGCGCGGTTCGGATGGCGGCCCAGCGTGGCGAGCAGCTTGCCCACCGGCCCGTCGTCGGGAATCGGGTAATCGCGCGGGCGCACGCTGCGGAACCAGAACGCGCCGTCCGGCCCGCTCTCGAACTTGCCGCGCAGGTTGCCGTCGGGCTGCACGCCCTGCTGCTGCACGTCGTAGTAGCCGTCGTCGTTGGTCTGCCAGACGTCGATCGTCGCGCCGGCCACCGGCTGCCCGTCGGTGTCGGTCACCGTGCCCGTCACGACCAGCGGCTCGCCCTTGCCGTCGAGGCAGATGTTCGCGCCGGCCGGCAGCACCGGCAGGCCATCCACGTAGAACGGCCCGAGGATGGTGTTCTCGGTGGCATTGCCGGGGCGGCGGTGGTTGATCGCATCGACCAGCATCGACACGCCCAGTACATCGGACAACAGAATGAATTCCTGGCGCCAGTCGGTGCACATCTGCCCCGTCTCGGTCAGGAAGCGGATCGCGGCGAACCACTCCTCGTGGGTCGGCTCGATCTCCTTCACGGCCGCATGCAGATGCCGCACGATCGCGGCCGCGATGCGGGCGGTGCGCGGCTCGACATCGGGGCCGATCCGGGCGTTGACGGCCTCGGCCGAATGTTCTTCGGAAAACAACGGGTAACGGCGGTCGGAACGTTGAGAGATATCGGTCATGATGCGGGTCCATCGTTGCGGGGAATCGCGAGCGGCTCGGCGCCGCGCCAGGCGCGATCGAGCAGCCCGTGCAGGCCGGCCGCGTCGAGCGGTTGCGGATTCCAATAGGGGTTCGCGAGCGTCAGTTCGACCGCGTGCGCAATGCCGGATTCGGGCATGCCGATCTCGGCCAGCGAACGCGGCGCGCCGATCGTCGCATTGAGCCGGTGCAGCGCGCGGCCGGCATCGTCCACGCCGAGCGCCGCCGCCAGCCGCGCGGTCACGTCGGGAATCGCCGGCGCGTTGTAGGCCAGCGCATGCGGCAATACCAGCGCGTGGGTTTGCGCATGCGGCAGGTCGAACGCACCGCCGAGCACGTGGCACAGCTTGTGGTGCAGCGCCATGCCGACCGAGCCCAGGCAGACGCCGGCCAGCCATGCGCCGTAGAGCGCATCGGCGCGCGCCGCGCGGTGGCCCGGCTCGGCCGCAATGACCGGCAGCGCCGTAAACAACGCGCGCACGCTGTCGAGCGCGAGCGCGGCGATGATCGGGTTGGTGTCGCGCGCATAGAGCGCCTCGATCGCGTGCGCGATCGCGTTCATGCCGCTCACGCCCGACATCGACGCCGGCAGGTCCAGCGTCAGATCCACGTCGTACAGCACGCACTCGGGCAGGATGCGCGGGCTGCGCTGGGTGGTCTTGATGCCGTCGCACGTCTCGCCGAGGATCGGCGTCATCTCCGAGCCGGCATAGGTGGTGGGCAACACGATCTGCGGCAGGTCGGTGCGCAGCGCGAGCGCCTTCGACAAGCCGGTGGTCGAACCGCCGCCCACCGACACGATGCCGTCGATGTCGTGCGCCTCGACGATCGCCATCGCGGCATCCGTCACGTCCACCGGCGTATGCATGCGCGCACCGTCGAAACGGGCCGCATAGCGCGTGCCGAGCCGCTCGGCCAGCTCGTCGGCCAGTTGCGCGTGCGGCGGCCCGTAAAGCAGCAGCGCGCGCGAGATGCCGAACCGGGCGGCGGCCTCGCCCACCAGGGCGCGCGTGCCGTGGCCGAAGCTCACGCTGCCCGGCAGGCTCTCGTAGACGAACGGCAGTCGCGCGTTCACGGCCACATAGTTCGGGGTACTCATCGCGCCAGCTTCAGCAGTTGCTCGGCGTTGGTGCGGCCGATCTTGACGCGGTCGTTCTCGCTGATCGAGGCCGCATCGAACCAATCGGCTGCGTGATCGATGTTCTCGAACGGCCAGTCGGCCGAGAACAGGATGCGGTCCGAACCGATTTCGAGCATTGCGTCGATCAGCGTCTGGGTGCGGAAATTGCCGGACGTGGTCAGCCAGAAATGCTTGCGGAAATATTCGGCGATCGGCTTCTCGGCCGGGTAGTTCGGCCGCGCCGACACCCAGGCGTTGCGATTGTCGATGCGCCACATGCTGTAGGGCAGGCCCTCGCCGAGGTGCCCGAGGATGATCTTCAGGCCCGGGTGCGCATCGAACAGGCCCGAGCCCATCAGGCGCAACGCATGCACGGCGGTTTCCTGACCGAACGCCCAGGTCGGCCCCATCAGCCACGGATGGCCGTCGTAGATCGGCGCGCGGCCCGGCAGCGGGTTGCGCGGGTGCAGGTAGAACGGCACGTCGAGCGCTTCGAGCGCGGCCCAGAACGGGCGATAGCGCGGCAGGTCGTAGTACAGCTCGCCGCCTTCGGCCGAGTCGGTGAAGCCGTTGACGAGCGCCCCCACGAAGCCCAACTCGCGCACGCAGCGCTCGGCCTCGCGAATCGCCAGCTCCGGCTCCTGCATCGGCAGCGCGGCAAACGCGCGGAAGCGGTCGGGGCGCTTGGCGACCTGCTCGGCCAGGAAATCGTTGGCGCGGCGCGCCAGCTCGTCGGCACGTTTCGAATCGCGAATCGCCTGCACGGCCGGCGCATTCAGCGACAGCACCATCATCTCGATGCCGCCACGGTCCATCTCGGCGATGCGGCGTTCGTGGATGTCGAGCAGCCGGTGGCGAAGTTCGACCCAATCGTCGTGCGGCACGAAGCCGGCCGAATCCTCGATCGTTTCGGCGATTGCGAAATGTTCCTCGAGCGCGATTTTTCCTACCTTGCTGAAAGCCATGCCATTCTCTCCAAGTTCAAGCAGCCGGTGTCGCCGCCGGGCCTCCGGCTCGGTGGCGACGCGATAAATCATCAGTACAACGAATTTCAAGCGTGATGCATCGAGATCCTGAACGCCACCCGGATCAGCGCCGCACGCGTGCCGTCACGAGCCGCACGACGAAGCCGCGACGCCCTCACGCGCGGCAGCCGGCGAGGCATCCGCCGCATCGTCGGGACGGAGCGCGCGGCGGCGGCGCGCCAGCGCCAGCGTCATCGCGCACGAGGCCAGCGCGATGACGGCCGAGGCGACGAACATGATGCGGTCCGAACCGCCGAGCACCGCCAGTTGCCCGGCCGCCATCGGGCCGAGGATCGAACCGGCGCGGCCGATGCCGAGCCCCCAGCCGATGCCGGTGGCGCGAATGTGGGTGGGATAAACCGAAGCCGTCAGCGCATTGATCGCGGGCTGGCCGCCGACGATGCACAGGCCGCTGACCGTCACCACGGCCAGCAGCGGCACGAGCGGCAGCCCGGGCAGGCCGATCGACACGATGGTCGCGGCCGCCACGACGAACGCCGGCACCAGCACGCGCGCATAGCCGGCGCGATCGATCAGCAGGCCCATGCCGATGGTGCCGAGCGTGCCGCCCACCTGCAGCAGCGTGCCCACCGCGATCGCGACGCCGCGCGTATGACCGAGGTCGACGATGATGGTCGGCAGCCAGTTCGACAGGAAGAACAGGTTCAGCAGGTTCGCGAAGTTGAGGCCCCAGAGCAGCAGCGTGATGCCGGCGCGGCCGCCTCGAAACAGTTCGGCCACGGGCGCGCCGGACGGCTTCGCTGCGCGCGTGCCGGGCAGGAAACCGCCGCTCGCAAGGCCGGGCGCTACCGCTGCACCGCCGACGATACGCGCCACCAGCCGCGCCACCTGTTCGGGCCGACGGCCGCGCAGCACCAGGAACTGCACCGATTCCGGCAACCACACCGCCATCAGCATGCCGATCGCGAGCGACACCGCCCCGCCCGCCAGGAACACGGCGCGCCACCCGGCCAGCGGAATCAGCCAGCCCGACACCAGGCCGCCGAGCACCGCGCCGGCCGTGAAGCCGCACGACACCAGCATCATGGTGGACGCGCGCCGCCGCGCCGGGCTGTACTCGCTGACCAGCGCCATCGCGTTGCCCATGATCGCGCCCACCCCTACCCCGGTCAGCGTGCGCATCGCCAGCAGTTGCGCAACGCTGTGCGTGTGCCCGGTGCCGAGCATGCACACGCCGGCGAACAACATGGACACCACCAGCACGGGACGCCGGCCGATCCGGTCGGCCAGCACGCTCAACGCCAGCGAGCCCAGCAACATGCCGACCAGGCTCGCCGAGAACACCGAGCCGAGCGCGCCGCGCTCGATGCCCCAGTCGCGCACCAGCTCGGGCGCGACGAAGCCCATCGATTGCACGTCGAAGCCGTCGATGATCATGGCCGCGCCGGCCAGCAGGAAGATGCCGAGCTGAAAGCGCCCGACCGGGCGCGCATCGATCAGGGCCGGGATGTCGATCACCGTCGCCGGCTGCGCGTGTTGCGGGGAAGAAGTGTTCATCGTGATCGTCCGACTCGTCTGGCGGTGATGCGCGAAGCTTGACGCAATGGCCGGCAGCTTGCCGCCGCCGGCCGACATTTATTTGCAAACGCAAACATGTGTCGAAGTATATATTTGCTTTTGCAAGTAAATATAGGCGTTTACGCGGAGGCGCCCAGGCTTCCGAGCGGAAGCATTCCGAAAGGACAACAGGGAGAGCGACGCGAAAGGCACGACGGCGGCAGCCGGCACGCCGTGATCACTCACGCGTGCCGGAAACCAGGAAGGCGGGGATGCCGGTTGGTGCGCACCGGCGAGCGCGCGTGGTCAGCGCAGCGCAGCGTCGAGCACGAGCGTGCCGCGGCCGGCGAAGCCCTTGATCAGGCCGCGCCGCGCGACCTCGCGAAACGCGGCGTAAATCGTGTTCGGGTGAAAGCCCAGCGAATCGGCGATCGCCTGCTGGCTCGGCAGGCGATCGCCGGGGCGAAACAGGCCGGCGCGAATCGCTTCCTCGATCTGGTCGGCAATCGCCAGCGCGACGTGGCCGCGAATCCGGGAAAAATCGGGGCGCCAATCTTGCGCGAGCCGCGGCCCGCGCGCACCGTTCGTGCGGCCGAGTGCGGGTTCGGAGCATCCTTGCATGCGTCCTCCACTGTGCGAGTGTCCGTTCATGCCGGCGGCAAAAACCGGAAGCGGCGCGAGATTTGCCGTGGCGCCCAGCGTGCTGCCATGACGGTATCAAACCGTCATCGGAATCCAGCGTCAAGCGTCTTTGCCGATCTGTCGCGCAATCGACTCGTCCGGCGCTGAACCGACGCGCACCGTGTTTTGCTTCACTGCACAATCGCGCCGGATTGATTGGCAGTCGAAACGATTGGCGCTCGCCCGCGCCTCGTGCCCCCGCAAGCTCGCCCCGGCTTCGTTTTAATTCCGCGCCAAGCCCTTCGATTTAAAGGGAAACGAGAATATCGATCCGTTTGGAATTGCCTGACCATTTACTTGCCATGCGGTCCGTATCATAGTTTCGCGAAACAAGTTTCACCAATAACGTGCAGCGCGTACCGACGGAGACATCGATGTTACGCACGCCAACACGGGGCCAACCGGGCGCTTGTCGCTCGTCATTCCCGCAGGATCGGACACCGCGCTCGAGGCGCAACGTGTCCGCCCTTTCGCCGACCCGGCATCCTTTTCCGCTTTTCAGCCGACGCACCGCTACCCGCGACGCGAACGGCGCCCGACTCATGCTTGCGTAATTCCAAGTGCGATCGCCGTCCGGCACCACCCGTGCCGCCGGCATCGCGCCCGGACATCGTCGATCGAACCGCCGCACCGACGGGTCATTCCAAGGCCCGCGCCCCGATCGACATCGAGACACCCGGAATCATCAACAAGGAGGGGGTATGCCCCGTATCACCAAGCCGCGCACCGCGCTGCTGTCCTGTTTCGTGCTCGCGATTCCGTTCTTCGCCGGTTGTGGCGGCGGCGATGGCGGTGATCCGCCGGCAGCGATCCAGGTCCCGCAATGCTCGGGCAGCAGTTGCCCGGCCAGTGGGTCGACCACGACCCCGACCGTCACCAACAAGCTCTGCCCCGATACGCTCGACTACACCACCGTCTATACCGGCGGCTCGGGCAGCGGCGAATACGTGAAGCTGCAATTCGATTCGACCAAGCTCACGTATCAGATGCGGTTCATCCTGTCGTCGGTGCCGACCAGCGCCGGCCAGGTCAACACCACGCGCGCCGGCCAGACCATCACCGGCACGTTCCACCGCGCCACCACGCTGCCGACGGCCGAACAGAACCGCTGCGCGTTCGTGCTCGACAACGGCGCGTCGGCCGATGGTTCGTACTCCGTGACGGTCAATCCGGCCGATCCGCCGATGCTGTTCGTCGGCAACGGCGTGGTGGGCGGCGGAATTCCGGGTGCCACCATCGAGTTCGACGGCGTGGCCCTGCTCGGCAACCTCGGCGCGGTGCCGTCGCGCACGTTCGATTTCTTCCCGTTCATCGGCTTCACCGACACCGAAACCGACTTCACCAAGGTCGCGGGCAACTACAACGAGCTCGGCATCCATCTGTCGCCGACCGGCACCTCGTATCAGACGGCCAAGCCGGAAGGCTGGCAGCCTGATGTGGTCAACTGGAACGAGACGCTGAACGGCGACGGCTCGTGCACCATCACGCCGGGCAGCGACTACTCGTGCCGCACCACCGGCACGCCGTGGGCGCTGCGCACCAACACCGACGGCTCGGCCGACAACGTGTTCGTCAGCAAGCCGACCTCGTCGGGCTCGCCGTATCCGAGCGCCGGCCAGGGCCAGCCGATCGTGCTGCTCGCACCGAGCCAGGCGCAGGGCATCATGATCGTCGGCAGGCTGCGCGGGGCGTTGATTCCGATCGTGATTCGCGTCGGGCAGGCGTTCGTGCCGACCGACCCGGCAGCCCTGCTGAACACGGTGGCCGATGCGGAAATCGGCATCTCCGCGCTGGCGCCGGCCACCGCCGTGGCCAAGAACTCGTTCACCGGCGGCTACATCGGCGCGACCAGCGCGTCGGCGTGCGGCGTGGTGGCGAACGCGGGCAACTCCGGCGCACCGGCGGTAGGCGACGCGAGCTTCAACGCGTCGGTGGCGCATCCGAACCTGCCGGGCATCTACAGCGGCACGTTCTTCGAGCCGACCGCCGGCAACTGCGTGGACAACACGGCCGTCTCGACGCTGGCCGCGAACTACACCTCCACGCTGTTCAGCGGCGCAACGGCCGGCTTCATCGATCCGCAAACCTCGGCCGGCACCAGCACGTTCTCGCTCGACTACACGCAGGCCACCCCGGGCCTGATCGGCGTGACGGCGCTGCAGGATTTCAACGCCAGCAACAGCAGCGGGCCGGTCGCGATCTTCCACAAGGGCGACACCGGCTGGGCGATCAAGATCGGCGAGGTGTACGCGATGGTGGTGAACAACAACCAGTACAACCCGTTCTTCACGGTGGGCGCGTTCGTGCAGTAAGGCAGTCGAACCCGCGCCAGGCAGACACGCGGCAAGACGGCAACGACCGGCGGCAGCATTCCTGCCGCCGGTCCGCCGAGTGAACAAATCAATAGGATACCTATTGATTCAATAGAACCTGAGAGACGCAGGGCCGTGCATCGCACGGACGGCTTACCAGCCAACCCGACCTGCGGGGGTGCGGTTTCTACCGGGCGAGCCTGAGGGGGCGCCCGGTTTTACGCGCAACGCGGTAGCCGGAGGGCCGCCCGCATTGCGCTTACCCACGGCGGTTCGCCGCCATTCGTCAATTGAGGCACGCATCATGACTATTCGAAAAGTGGCTTCCCTTGTCGTTGCACTCGCTGTTTCGTCGGCGCTCGCCGCGCCGGCTTTCGCCGTCACGGTGTCGCTGGCCAACGGCAACCCGATGAATCCCAACGGTGAACCGTTCTCGGCCACCGGCAGCACCACACTATCCAAAGGATCGATCAACACCAGTTGTACCGCCACCTTCAACGGCACCATCACCTCGACCGGCATCGTCAACATCACGTCGACGACGTTCGCGGGTGGCGGCCTCTGCTCGCTGATCACCGGCAGTGCGACCAGCATGAACCCGTGGACGGGCCAGGCCGACACGCCGACGCAATTGACGATCAACAATGCGCAGGTCAGCGCATCGCTGCTCGGCACCTGCGGCCCGAGCTCGGTGGTCACCGCCTGGAACAACACGGCGTCGTCGCTGACGTTCAACAACGCGGTGCTGACGCCGAACTGCACGGTGACCGGCACGGTCACCACCTCGCCGGCCTTCAAGGTGCAATAAGCGGCCGCGCCGAGGTTCGGCAGGCCGTAACGAAAACGGGGTGGCGTCGCGCCACCCCGTTTTTCATGGAAAAAACAACGGCGGGCCTGGATGGCCCGCCGCGATGCCGTCAACCGCTCAGCGCGACAGCGCCGCAGCCGGCGCCGCGGCCGGCTCGGTGGCGAGCGAGATCATCAGCGCGATCAGTTCGACGAATTCGTCCTCGGGCAGCAGGCCCGCCCATTCGTGATATTCATCCTCGGACATGTCGAAAAAACCCTGCCCGAGCGCGCGGGTCTTGGCGACCACCCGGTCGCGCGCCTCGGCGTCGTCGAGCGACGCCGGCAAATTGTCGCCCAACTGCTGGAAGCGATCCTGGATCCGCAGCTTCAGTTTGTACCCCGTAATACCTCTCATCGCCGGCCTCGATTATGGATTTTTGGCTCTGCCATCACGCGAGCAGGGCCGCAGGTGCATCGTGCGGACTCCTGCACGACGCGCCTGCGGCCCCACCGCCCCTCGGAATGACGCCCCATACCGGCCGGTATTCCGGCCACGCCGGGGCGACTCCCCAGTTAATCCACGGTGCTGCGATTGCGCAATCGGCCCGGCCAACTAGATTTGATCCAAGTCAATTGTTAGGTGAGCACAAAAAGGCGGGGTCAGACGGCCGCCGGCGCTGCAATCAGAAAACCTGAAGGCTCGAATAAAAATTACTCGCTTGGTTGCGGGCCGCGGTTCTGGGATAGTGGGCGCCATTCCATCCAGCCCGCACCGGAGACACCACGATGTTCGCCTTCCCGCCGCTCGACCGCGATTCTGCTCCCGCTCCCGCTGCTTCGCCGCAACCGGCCGCCCGCACCGCGCCCGCGTTCACGTCGTATCGGGCCGCGCTGCAAAATCCGACCTGCGCGCTGGCGTCCCACACCGGCGATCGTCCCGACATCGCGACCAGCGCGATCCTTGGGTACAACTAAGCAAGCCGGCGGGCCGCACCGGCCTGCTCACTCGGGATAGTTCGCATTCACCTCGAAGCGCGCCAGCTTCAGGATCGTTCGCAGCGTGCGCGGATGAATATCGCGGCAGGCAGCCAGCGACGTCAGGATGAAATCGAGCGCCCGGCCGTAGCGATAGAGCGTCAGCCAGCTTTCGGTGTCGCCCGGTTGCGCGTGCAACCGTTCTGCCACGCGCAGCATGTGGGTCGACAGCGCGCGCGCCATGTCGAGTTCGATCTGTTGCTTCTCGCTCCATTCGACCGGCTGCGGCTGGGCCAGCAGCTTCGTCAGGAAGGCCTGGAATTGGGCATCGGACTGGTTCGGCAGCGTATTCATGATTCGTTCCGTTCTGCGTTGGACGGGTCGCCGTGCGGCGCGCTCATGCCTGCTATCAGCAGAATTCGTACCAGCCTGCGGCGAGCGTACCCGCGCGCCGCGCGATATCCGGCAAGTCCAGTCAGGATAAGGCTCCGCGCGAGATGCCAACGTGCGCTCGGCCGCATAGGCGGCCACCGCGGCGGCCGCTTCGTTGCGTCGACGTAACGTGACACGCATGTAAAAGCCGGAACATCGCCGCCCACGCGCCACCGTGCGCGATTTCGCCCGCCGCCATTTTTTTTGCGTGGCCGCCTGCCCGGCCCGGCCGCTATACTCCGGCCCATGCGATTGCTCCGAACCCTGCTCGTCCTGCTGCTTTGCATCGCGCTGCCGCTCGACGCGCTGGCCGCGAGCGGGCTGGCGGGCGCGTGCCCGATGCACGACGGGCAGGCGATGCACGGCGCGATGCCGGCGATGACGGCCATGTCCGATTGCGACGGCATGGCCACGCCGCCCCCCGGCAAGCCGAAAGGCTGCGACCACGCCTGCCGGATGTCGGCGCAATGCCAGTTCGGCAGCCTCCATCACCCGGCCGTGCTCGCCGAAGTACGCCGCCCCGCCGCGCTGATCCTCCCGATACGCTTCCATTACGCCGCCTCGCTCGCCGTGCGCGATCCGAACGGCCTGTGGCGCCCGCCGCGCGCCGCCTGACTTTCCTCCTCCCCTGTTGAACCCCGACCGACCGCGCCGGCCCGCCGCCCGCGCGGGCGCGTCGTCGCCTGTCATGCGCATGCCGGCCATGCCGGCGCCGCAATTCCCATTGCTTGTTTCAGACGGAGCCTGACCATGAATACGCTGTTCGCCCGATCCGCCCTCCTGCTCGCCGCCGCAACCAGCCTGGCCGCCGCGCCGGCCTTCGCCGACGACATGGCCGGCATGAAGATGGCCGCCCCGGCCAAATCTCAGCCGCAAGCGCAGGCCGACGACGGCCTGACCGACGCCGTGGTGCGCAAGGTGGACCCCGCCACCGGCATGATCACGCTGAAGCACGGCACGCTCGCCAACATCGGCATGCCGGCGATGACGATGGCCTACAAGGCCGGCGACGCCGCGATGACGCAACACGTGCATGCCGGGGACAAGGTGCGCGTGCGCGTCGAGAACCTGAACGGCACGCCGACGATCGTCAAGCTCGACGATCCGTCCTGATCAGCGCCGCGCGCCGGCCGGCTCGAACGGCAGGCCGAGCGCGCGGAAGAACGCCGCGACCTGCGGCAGCCAGATCGCCACCCCGGCCGGGGTATCGAAGAAGTCGTGCGAACTCCGGCCGAACACGCCGATGTCGACAAAACGCGCAGCGGCGGCCGGCCCGCGCGCCTGCGCGAGGTAGGCGCCGAACATGCGCCGTGGCAGTGGTTGCGGCCACAACGAATCGTTATCGCCGTAGAACCAGAGCGACGGATAGCGCGCGGCGCGGCCATAGCTCGCGTAGGCCGCCACCAGCGTGTCGTCCCAACCCTGGCAGGCGGATTTGCGCACGCCACCCGAGAAATTGATCAGCCCGAGCACGCCCGGCATCGCCCGCGCACCGAACGCGATGGTCGCCAGGCCGCCGTCGGACTGGCCCGCGACCACGATCCGCGAGCGGTCGACAAAGGGCAGCGCGCCGAGCGCCGCGATCGCGCCGGCCACATCGGCCGCCTCGTCGATGCCGTGACGGCGGCTGTCGCAACCATCGCCGTGATAGAAGCCGCCCGAACCGGCAAACCCTTCCCGCATCGGAATCGCCACCGCATAGCCGCGCCGCACGAACACGGCCGCCACGCGCAAGTGCCGCGAGCGCGGCTGCCGGCTCGCATCGCCGGGGTCCTTGCCGTGATTGAGCACGACCAACGGGAACGGCCCCGCGCCGGGCGGTTTGAACAGGGTGGTTTGCAGTTGAACGATCGCGCCGTTGCTGCGCACCGGCAGCAACAGCACCTGCTCGCCGAGTTGCGTGGCGAGCGGCGGCGGGTTGAGCGCGAGGCCATCGGCGCGCGAGGCCGGCGCATGCAGGCAGGCGGCGACGCCGATCGCGAGCGCCGCCGCGCCAGACACCATCCTGTTCAGGCTGCGTAGGCCGCGCAGGCGTGACGGCCGCGCAAGGCGACCGAGAGAGTCCGTCGATTTCAATGCCTTGGCGTGTCCGGTCGTGAAGCGACCGCGATTATTTCATCGATTCGGTGTGCTGACGGCCACGCGCCGCCCGATGCGCCTACCCCGCTTCGCATGGCGATACGCGCCTGCGGATCAGCCAGCCACGATCGATCGCACAGCGATTGAATGAAAACGAAAGAAAAATCGAACGCCGGAATGCCCCGACGCAATCGTCAATTCAGAAAAATAAATACAAATGAAAGAAATTGGCACCCGCCTCAATTTCCCATCACGCTTGCTGGAAAACGATTTCACCGATGCACGTTGCCTTTCGACGTTCTGTCACATTACAAAAGTAGCATTCGCAAAATTACATAAAACGCACCGATAAAACCTATCCGTCAGGAAAACGCACCACCTCGCATCTCCAGCTTTCAATGTTTACCGAATTACGATTGCCGTTTAGTAACAGCAAAACCGCGTGTTGACGTTCGATAACCACTCAAACTGATGAAAAAGAACACCACCATGACTCTTTCAAGGACCGGTATTTCGTGTCTGATGCTGGCGCTCGTCGCCAGCATCACCCTGGCCGCTTGCGGCAACGACGACGATCCCGCACCGGCCACGTCGACGCAGGCGTCCACCCCGAGCGCGCTGAAGACGCTCGACGGCAACGCGCCGCTCGTGATCGGCCACCGCGGCCTGCCGGGCCTGTATCCGGAAGAAACGCAGGTGTCCTACGAAGGGGCCGCCAACGCCGGCGCCGATTCGCTGGAAGAAGACCTGCACCTGACCAAGGATTGCGTGCTGGTCGCGCGTCACAACCCCTGGCTCAGCGACAACACCAACGTGGCCGACGTGGCCAAGACCAACGCCACCGTGGCCGCGCGCAAGCGCACCGTGCCGGGCGTGCGCGTGCCGGTCAGCTGGACCACCACGGCCACCACCGGCCCGTCGAGCTACCTGAGCGACCTGACCGATCCGGCCGATCCGAAATCGGTGCTGAAATCGCTGATCGTCGACGGCGAGGATCACACCAACGACTGGTCGATCACCGATTTCACGGTGGCCGAGCTGAAGGCATGGATTCGCGGCACCACGTACGACGCCAAGGACGTGCGCCCGACGGCGCTGAACGGCCAGTACCCGATCCTGACGATGCAGGAGGTGTACGACATCGCGCGCGCGAAGTCGGCCGTCACCGGCAAGACCTTCACGATCTATCCGGAATCGAAGAACCCGATCTGGAATAACGAGCAGGCGATCGCCAACGGCTGCGGCGCGGCCGGCACGCGTCCGTTCGAGGAAGCCATCATCAAGTTCCTCAACGACAACAACCTGAACAGCCGCACCGCGCCGATCCTGCTGCAGAGCTTCGACCCGGCCAGCCTGAAGTACTTCCGTTCGCGCGGCGTGCTCACGCGCATGGTGCAGCTGATCGACGGCAACGCCGTCAACTACCAGACCGGCGCGATGATCTACCAGACCAACGACGACTACGCGTTCGTCGACGGCCGCCCGTACAGCTGGACCCTCAACGGCGATTCGCGCTGGTTCGGCGACATGCTGACGCCGGCCGGCCTCGCCGAGATCAAGACCTACGCCGACGGCATCGGCCCGTGGAAGCCGCAGGTGTTCGCCTGGAAGGTCACGCCGTGGAAGGACAAGAACGCCGACGGCACGGCCTACACCGGCTCGCTCGCCGACGTGAACTCGGTCGAACCGACCAGCCTGATCGCCGATGCGCACAAGGCCGGCCTGTTCGTGCACGCGTACACGTTCCGCAACGAAGCGCGCTACCTGCCCGGCAAGTACAAGGGCGATCCGGTCGGCGAGTATCTCGATGCCTACCGCGCCGGCATCGACGGCGTGTTCTCGGACTTCGCCAACACGGCCGTGGCCGCCCGCGCGCAATACCTGAAGGAAACCGGCCGCTAAAGCGCGCCGCCCCGCCTCGCTCGCCGGCGGCGGCTTTCGAGCCGCCGCCGGTCCCGCCCGCGTTTTTCATTCCGCGTTTTCATTCCGAATATTTCGTTTGGCTTGCGATTCGACCGTGCCAAGCACGCGCGCCCCCGGGTTCGCAATGGGGATTCGTATCGAGTTTCGAAACGACAGGCACAATACGCCCCGGCGACATTCGCGCCGAAGCCGTTCGGATATCGAACCGCCTCGGCGCCCCGCCGGTCCCGCCCTCACGATGCCGTCATGAACAACGAAACCCCGAGCCGTCCCGCCGAACGCGCCGTCAATTCGCCGCGCTTCCTGCTGTGCCTGATCTGCCTGCTGGCGTCCGCCGGACAACTGGCGATCGATATCTACGTGCCCGCGCTGCCGGCCATGGCGCATGCGTTCGGCGCCTCGCCGCAGGCGATCCAGTCGAGCGTGTCGGGCTACATGGTCGCGTTCGCGCTCGGCCAACTGATCTTCGGGCCGGTGGCCGACGCCTACGGCCGCAAGCCCGTGCTCGCGTTCGGCCTGATCATCTACACGATCGGCTGCGTGCTCTCGCTCGGCGCGCCGAACCTCGAAACCTTCGTGCTGGCGCGCTGCCTGCAAGGCTTCGGCATCGCCACCACCAACCTGCTCGCCAAGGCGATCATCACCGATACGTTCAAGGGCCAGGCGCTGGTTCACGCGTTCACCTACATGGCCACCGCCTGGGGGCTCGCGCCGATCATCGCGCCGGTGATCGGCGCGCACTTGCAGGAATGGTTCGGCTGGAAGGCCTGCCTGGTGTTCCTGCTGCTCTATTCGCTGATCATGTGGGCCGTGCTGTCTCGCTACAAGGAGACGCTGCCGAAGCCGGTCAGGCTCGAGGTGCGCACGCTGATCGCCAATACCGGCAAAGTGCTGTCGAGCCCGGTGTTCCGCTGTTGCTTCCTCGCCCAGGGCGTGTGCTACAGCATCCTGCTGGTGTTCAACATCGTCGGGCCGTTCATGGTGCAGACCACGCTGCACAAGCCGCCGACCTACTTCGGCTACCTCGCGCTCGGCATCGGCGCGATGTATTTCTGCGGCGGCCTGTCGAACCGCATCCACAGCGCGGCGCTGCCGACCTCGGAGCAGCGCGTGCGGATGGGTGCCTACACCATGGCCGGCGCTTCGGTGGCGATGCTGCTGCTGGCGCTGACCGTCGGCCTGCAAGTGTGGACGCTGGCCGTGCCGGTGCTGGTGATGGGCTTCTGCGCCGGCGCGATGTACCCCACGCTGATGGCCAAGGGCAATTCGCTGTTCCCGCACATCGCCGGGCTGACCAGCGCGCTGCTCGGCTGCGCGCTGCTGCTGGTGTCGTCGCTGATGATGGGCCTGGCCGGCTTCGTGTCGATCCACACGCTCACGCCGCTCGCGCTGTTCTTCGTGATCCTCGCGGGGATCGTGGTGGTGATGGTCAGGAAGCTGCTGCGCTACCTCGCGCAAAGCAAGCCGGCCACGGTCGCCAGCCGGTCGAGCGAAGCGGCCTGAGCGGCGCGGCGCGATCCGCATCGGCCTGCGACAGCGACGCGCTGTTCTGGTCGCTGCGGACCTGCACGAGCGCGGCCTCCAGATCGGCCGGATACCGCGCGTCGCCACTGATCGGCTGATAGCCTGCCCGTTCGACGCGAACCAGATCGGCGCGCACATCGGCGCGGGTCAGCGCCTGGGGCGCGGCGGCAAACGACAGGGCGGGCGCGGCAAGCAGCGCGGCAACGGCGAGCAATCGGGCGGCATTCATCAGTGTTCTCCTGGATCGGGTGGGATTCGGTGCCGCGTCGCGTTTCGTGCGTCGCCGGCATGACTGCATTTGAACCGCCCGATGTATCCCGGATGTTTCCGGGCGAGCCACGCCGTGCAAGCCAGTTTTTCCGGCGAGCCCGCCGACACAGAACGCGACAAAACCCCGCGCCCGCCGGCCGATTGCTTCGCCCTCCCCTGGTTTTCCCTGACTTGTGCCGCACCGGCCGCGGTGCGATTCTTCGCAAACCGGTCAACCGTTCGAACGGTTGACCGGTTGAACCGATAACGATCCCGAACCCAGCGAAGCCCGCCCGACCATGAAGACTGCGACGATGGAATTGACGAAACTGGACAGCGTGCGCGCGGAATCGACCGTCGAACGGATCGCCCAGCGCCTGCTCGACTTCCTGTTGTCGGGCGCGGTCGAGCCGGGCGACCGGATTCCGTCGGTCACGCGCCTGTCCGAGCAACTGGGCATCGCCCGTTCGTCGGTGCGCGAGGCCGTCAAGCTGCTCGAATCGCGCGGCGTGCTCGACGTGCGGCAAAGCAGCGGCTGCTATTTCAAGGGCAATGACCCGAGCGCGCTGTTCAAGACGGTCGAATGGGCGCTGCTGTTCGGCACCAAGGACATCACCGAATTCGTCGAGGCGCGCTGGCACATCGAGATGCTGCTGGTGGATCTGGCCGCGCAGCGCCGCACCGACGCGGATCTCGAACCGATCAAGGCCGCGCTCGATGCGATGCGCGACGCGCAAAGCGGCGAGGCGTTCAGCGAGGCCGACCTGACGTTCCACTTCGCGATCGCCGAAGCCGCGCACAACGCCGTGCTGCGCGACGTGCTGCGCGGCATCCGCTCGCTGACGATGAGCTGGATCGGCCGCAACCTGTCGCGCGCCACCACGCCGCAAGCCGCCTATGTCGACCACGTGCCGATCTACGAAGCGATCGTCGCGCGCGACGGCCGCCAGGCCCGCATCGCGATGCACGAGCACATGGTGCGCGCGACGCGCCGCCTGGTGCAGACCATGACGCCCGCCGACGGCGCGGCGCTGCAGGAACGCATCGAAGCGCTCGCGGCCCTGCCCGCCAGCGCGATCTGATACACCCGGGGCGGCCGCGCGCCGCCCCGTACCCCCGTCGCACGGTTACGCAGAGAACCGGCGAATCAACCAGGAGATAGGCCGTGAGCCAGACAAGCGCCGTAAATATTAAGGATTCCCAATCTGATGACGCATTGCGCCGCCACCGGCGCAATGCCGCGCTGGCGAGCCTGATCGGCACGTCGATCGAGTGGTACGAGTACTACATTTACGGCGCGGCGGCCGCGCTGGTGTTCCCGCATGTGTTCTTCCCGAACGTCAGCCCGCAGCTCGGCCTGCTTTATTCGTTTGCTTCCTATGCAGTGGCGTTCATCGTGCGCCCGATCGGCGGCGCGATCTTCGGCCATTTCGGCGATCGCATCGGCCGCAAGCGCACGCTCGTCATCACGTTGCTGATCACCGGCCTTTCCACCTTCCTGGTGGGCTGCCTGCCTTCGTCGGCGCAAGCCGGGGCCATCGGGCCGATCGCGCTGGTGATCCTGCGCGTGCTGCAGGGGATCGGCGTGGGCGGCGAATGGGGCGGCTCGGCGCTGCTGTCGATCGAATGGGGCGACCAGAAGAAGCGCGGCATGTCGGGCGCATGGCCGCAAATGGGCACCTCGGTCGGGTTGATCCTGTCGACCGTCGCGATGATCGCCGGCAGCGCCGTGGCCGGCGACGCGTTTCTCGCCTGGGGCTGGCGCATTCCGTTCCTCGCCAGCTTCGTGCTGATCGTGGTGGGCCTGGTGGTGCGCATGAAGGTGCAGGAAACGCCGGCGTTCGCCAAGCAGCAGCGCAGCGGCAACGTGGTCGCGAACCCGGTGCGCGAGGCGATCCGCAAGTTTCCGAAGGAAATCGTATTGTCTGCATTCCTGCGCATGTCGGAGCAGATGCCGTTCTACGTGTTCACCGCCTTCACGCTCGACTACGCCACGCGCCAGGTGGGCCTCGACCGCCAGTTCGTGCTGTGGTGCACCGTGGCCGCGGCCGTGCTCGACATGTTCCTGCTGCCGTATTTCTCGATCCTGTCGGATCGCGTCGGCCGCCGCCGCATGTATTACCTCGGCTGCGCCGCGCTCGCGCTGCTGGCCTACCCGTATTTCGCGCTGATCAACACCGGCAACCACGCGCTGGTGTTCCTCGCGATCGCGCTGTCGATGCTGCCGCACTCGCTGCAATACGGCGCGCAGGCCTCGCTGATCGCCGAGCAGTTCCCCGCCAACATCCGCTACGCGGGCGCCGGCATCGGCTACCAGCTCGCCTCGGTGGTGGCAGGCGGCCCCGCGCCGCTGGTCGCCACCGCCCTGCTCGCCTGGTACGGCAGCGGCTACGCGGTGGCCGCCTACCTGCTGTTCGGCGCGATCGTCGCGGCCATCGCGCTGCGCCTGATGCCGGACCGCTCGCACATCGACATGTAAGGCTTCTCCCCCACACACCGGATCTGACCGATGAAGACAAGCACCATCAAGACCATCGCCGTTGTCGGCACGGGTTACATGGGCGGCGGCATCGCACAATGCCTCGCACTGACGGGCCGCAAGGTCTACCTGACCGACGCCGACCCGTTGCGTGCGCAACAGGCGCGCGCCCGGCTGCTGGAAGAGAGCGCCGCGTTCGAGAAGGCCGCGCTGTTTCCCGAAGGCAGCACGGCCCTCCTCGAAACCCACCTGGTGGCCGCCGATTCGATCGAGGCCGTCGGCCACGAAGTCGATTACGTGGCCGAGGTCGTGCCCGAGAATCTCGACCTGAAACTGAGCGTGCTCAAGCGCATCGAGGCGGCCGTGCGGCCCGACTGCATCATCGCGAGCAACACGTCGGCGATCCCGATCCACGAGATGGCCCGCGCGCTCGACACCCCGCAGCGCCTGTTCGGCGTGCACTGGATGAACCCGGCGCCGTTCGTGCCGGCCGTGGAGATCATCCCCGGCAAGGACACGCCCGAGGCCATGCTCGAAGCGGCCGAAACGCTGGTGCAGGAAGCGGGCAAGGTGACCGCGCGCGTGGCGGACGTGGCCGGCTTCGTCGCGAACCGCTTGCAGTTCGCGCTGTTCAAGGAAGCCGTGGCGGTGGTCGAGGAAGGGCTGGCGACGCCCGAGGATGTCGACAAGGTGGTCAGCAATTCGTTCGGCTTCCGGCTCGCGCTGTTCGGGCCGTTCGCGATCGCCGACATGGCCGGGCTGGATGTGTACGCGGCGTCGTATACGTCGCTCGAGAAGCAGTACGGCCCGCGCTTCACGGTGCCGGCCGGCCTCAAGGCGCGCGTGGAGGCGGGCGACTTCGGGCTCAAGAGCGGCGGCGGCTTCCTCGGCATCGCGCCGGACGCGGCCAAGCCGCTGGCGGCGTATCGCAACCGGGCTTATCAGAGCCTGATGCAGTTGCGCAAGACGTTGGGGGCGCCGCCGTTCGAGGGGTGAGCGGGTGTGGCCGCATCGGGGTGAAGCGCCCGATGCGGTGAGATCGATATCGGGCCGAAGCGTGCGATACGGGGTCGGCCCGTGAATCGTCGGCAGTGCGGGATCGGACGCAGCAAATTCCAGCCGCCGCCCGCCCCGCCGCTCAACTGAAGCGCGGCGACAAGCGCATCGCGCCACCGCCGTACGCCGCCCCCCACCGCCCGGCCGCATCACCGCGTCCGACACCTCGAACACCGACACCGCCGCCTTCAGATGCTCGGTCTGCTGATGCAGCGACGCCGCCGCCGCCGCGGCCTGCTCGACGAGCGCCGCGTTCTGCTGGGTCATCTCGTCCATCTGCGTGACGGTCTGGTTGACCTGCTCGATGCCGGTGCTCTGCTCGCGCGACGACGCACTGATCTCCTCCATCGTCTGCGCCACGCGCGAGATCGTGGTGGACACGTTGCCCATCGCCGCGCCGGCGTTTTCCACCAGCTCCGCGCCGCCGCGAATCAGCTCGACCGATTCGTTGATCAGCGCCTTGATCTCCTTGGCCGATTGCGCGCTGCGCTGCGCGAGCCCGCGCACCTCGCCCGCCACCACCGCGAAGCCGCGCCCCTGCTCGCCCGCGCGCGCCGCTTCCACGGCCGCGTTCAACGCCAGGATGTTGGTCTGAAACGCGATGCCGTCGATCACCGCGATGATCTCGGCAATGCGGTCCGAGCTTTGCGCGATGCTGTGCATCTTGTCGACCACCTGATTGACCACCGAGCTGCCCTGCGCCGTGGCGCTCAGCGCGCTGGCGGCCAGCGTGTTCGCTTCGCGCGCGTGATCGGCGTTTTGACGCACGGTGGAGGTCAGTTCCTCCATGCTCGACGCGGTTTCCTCCAGCGACGCCGCCTGGCTCTCGGTGCGCGCCGACAGATCGGCATTGCCGGTGGCGATCTCGTTCGCGCCCAGGTGGATGGCGTCGGCCGATTCGCGCACCAGCTTGACCGTGCCGGCCACGCTGGCCTGCATGTTGGCGAGGCCGGCGAACAGGTGGCCGATTTCGTTGCTGCCGCGCGCGCCGATCGGCGTGTCGAGCTTGCCCTGCGCGATGCGGTCGAAGTGACGCCCGGCTTCCTCAAGCGGCGCAACCAGCCCGCGACGCAGCCCCAGGTGAATCACCACGGTCAGCACCGCGAGCACCAGCAGGATCGCCGCGCCGACCATCTTGAACACCTCCACGCGCGTGTCGATCGCGTCGAGCGAGGCGCGGCCCGAGGTCACGGCGAACGCTTCGAAGTCGTGCACTTCCTTTAAGTAGGCATCCTGAAAGCCTTGCGTCGGCTGATCGAGGAAGGCCTGGATGTTGTTGGCGTCGAGGAACTGCGCGAGTTCGCCGAGCGCGCCGTGCAGCTTGCCGTAGCGATCGGCCAGCGCGGCGGCGTTGGCCGAGGTGCTGCCCTCGCGGCTCGCAGCCACGTAGCGCGCGAAGCTCTGATCGGCGGCGGCGAGCTGCTCGCGCGCGTGCTGCACGATCTGGGCCGGCTCGCCGCCGCCCTTGACCATGCGCGTGCCGGCGCGCGAGAGATTGATGCGGGCGTCCATCAACTGCTGAGTCGTCTCGTTGACGGCATTCATTTGCCGCACGGCGATATTCGACAGTTCACCGACGTTGTCGTGAGTCCGCGTGAGCGCCCAGTACCCGAGCGCGGCCGTGACGAGCTGGAATGCGCAGAATGCGATCAGCACGCAGAGCAAGCCGGTTGAAACCTTGATTTTGCTGAACATTTTGGGGGACGGATGAGCGTCGATTTATTTAGGGATAACGCTCAGGGTTTACGGCAGATACGGTGGGGAGCTTGAGTGCGATTCGCGCACGGCGTCGTGGCGGTGCCTCCACGACGCCCCTTCGAGGCGCACTTGCCCGAGCCAGCAGCCGATCGACGATCGTGCTCGGCACTTCCGTTTCGACAAGTCGCGGCAATGCGTCGTCGTGGTGGTAAGCCAACCCTTATCTAAAAAATGGTTTGTATAATCGCACTCGAAACGATTCAGAAAAACGTTGCCGAACAACGCACCACCGAGACCTCATCTTGCGAATTTTCTCTCCGAATAACGCCGAGATTCTGACGGAGCTCGCCTTCACGATGCGCCGGCTCGATTATTGGCTTGAAAAAGCGGATAAACAGCGCATCGCCACGGCACTGGTGGCCCGTTTCTACGGATTGACGCGCTCAGGCGGCTCGAATCGATGGATCACCCGATTCGGAATGATTGTCTATTTGACGGTGCGCGGCGATGAAAAGGGACGTGTCTGGCTTCACTCAGGCAGCCCGGACGAGCAATCGGCCTCGATAATCGCCCAGGTTGATGCGCAGGGGTTTCTGATCGAACGATACAACGGCAACAGCCAGCGCTTTCAGGACGCCGTTTCACGCACGCACCTGAAAATGCAGCAGACGGCGGGGATCCATGAACTCGCACCCGTTCTCGCCTTTCTCGATAGCCGCCCCTTCGAGGAACGGGAAGGATTCGGCAAGATCGTGCACCCGGAAGAAAGCAGCGGCCCCTGGTTCGAATCGTTCGATGACACCATTTGGCGCGACCGGAATCTCGAAGATCTCATCGAGGAGCGGCTGTACCGTCGCGCCCCCGATGACGATCTCGATGCCGACGGCGATGCAGCAGCGGAACGTGACGGCGGCAATGGCGGGCGCAATGGCCCACCCGGCGGAGACGACCCGGCCGACGACGGCCCGCCGGGCGGCGTGGGCGGTACACGTGAAGTGATGGAGAACCCCACGCTGTTTTCCGTTAGCCAAGCCGTTCTGTCCGATCTGCTCGAAAACCTATGACCGCCGCTCATCAAGCCGACGTATTGCCGCTGCTCGCCCTGAAGGTCGGGCCACGCCAACTCGACGTCAACTACCGCTTCTCGTTCATCTCCATCCGAGATCAGATCGTCCGCGCACAAATGGCGGTGAAGGCCCTGGTCGATACCGGCCTGATCGAGCCGTGGCGGGGCAAGCCCCCCACCGATGACAATTTCGCGTTTCAGCTCGCCATTTTCGGTGCCGGCATTGCCGGTATCGCGGCCGCCTTGCAAGCCGAGGAGGAAGGGATTCGCTTCGTACTGGTCGAAAAGAACCGGTATCCGTCCGGCATTCTCGCGAGCACGGCCGATCGCTATGTCAGCACCTCGATGTACGAATGGCCGAATACCACATCCGATTCGCATACCTATCCACTCGACAAGCCGGTTCTGCTGGACAGTGCGCTATGGAAAGCACTGCGATTGCGGTTCACGAAATCCGTGACGATCGATACGTTCAATCGGCAATTCAAGGCTTTGGTTGCCAAGAACGTCAATCTCTGGCGCCAGAACGCCATCATGAAAAAATCCGGCGATTGGCTCGTGGAATACACAACGCTGTCGGAGGCGTCGCGGAAGGATCTCGCGAAAACCGTGACCAGCGGAACCGATTCGATGATTTCGGCATCGATCGATGGCGGTGATCCTGTCGCGCTTTCGCTCGATTATCGGCCTCCTAAGAAAGCCTTTCGGAAGTTATCCATCGAATCCGACTACCTGCTCTACGCAATCGGCTATGGCAAGGAAGCGAAGACATTTTCCGACCAACGCATCGAACGCGATCTCGAATTCGATGATTTCTGGAAGAAGGACAGCATCCCCAAGCTCGCGCTCGGCTTCCCTCACCGGCCGACGGTGCTGATCATCGGCTCCGGGGACGGCGCGCTGCAGGATGCACTGCGCTGTCTGTTCGACCCGAAAGTTCCACATCCACTTGAGATCTGGCACGCCGCGGTCGGTACTTCCCCAGTGACGATGGGAATCTGCCTCGCCAGCTATCCGCCCGTGCTGACCGCGATGCGTCGAATTCAGTCGTATGACGGCTACACGACGTCCGGCTTGATCTGGGGAAATCAACCCACGGCATATCGCGATCTCGATGCCGCATTCATCGATATCGCGACCCAACTGGTCTCCGAGGTCGGCAGGGAGTTATGGCACAACGTTTCGCCACTGTTGCGGCGCGACGTGGAGTGGATCAGCGTGATTCGCCAGGACGACTGGTTCTCGAAGGCCTACCCGCTCAACCGGTTTCTGATTTATCTGATCATGGCGCTTTATCGGCGTTTCAAGCCGCACGCGCCCTATCCCGGCTTCGATGTGTCCAAAAGAAAGGTCGTCAGCATACGATCGCACGGCAACAGGCGTGGCGGAACGGTCACGTTCGACGACGGCTCGGTGTCACGGCATTGCGACGCGGTTATCTACCGCGGCGGCCTTGATCGCACTGCAGAACAACAGGTTGGACTGAGCGGCAAGGACACTGGCCGCATCGAGCTCGGCCGCATTCCGCCGCCCGTCGTGCCGGTCTCGTCCACACCGTCGCGCACCGGCACCAGCGGCCTGCCGACGGCGATAAGCGTCGTGCCCGCCTCCACCGAAACCGCCTGACACCGCTTCGGCACGCAGTGGCGTGCCGAAGCGCCATCGTCATGCCCCCTCAAGCCGGCAACGCGAACTGCGTCACCGCCTCCCGCAACACCTCCGCCTGATCCTTCAACGAATGCGCCGCCGCCGCGGCCTGCTCGACCAGCGCCGCGTTCTGCTGCGTGACCTGATCCATCTCGCCCACCGCGCGGTTGACCTGCTCGATGCCGGTGCTCTGCTCGGTCGCGGCCTGGCTGATCTCGCCGAGGATCTCGTTGACGCGCTTCACCGATTGCACGATCTCCTGCATCGTCGAGCCGGCGCGCGACACGAGCGTCGCGCCTTGCTCGACGGTGGTGGTCGAGGTGTCGATCAGCGATTTGATCTCCTTGGCGGCCGACGCCGAGCGCTGCGCCAGCGAACGCACCTCGGCGGCCACCACCGCGAAGCCGCGCCCCTGCTCGCCCGCGCGCGCCGCTTCCACCGCCGCATTGAGCGCGAGGATGTTGGTCTGGAACGCGATGCCGTCGATCACGCCGATGATGTCGGCGATCTTGCGTGAGCTGTCGGTGATCTCGTCCATGGTGCGCACCACGTCGCCCACCACGTCGCTGCCGCGCGTCGCCACCTCGGCCGCCTGGCCCGCCAGCGCGGCGGCCTGCGAGGCGCTCTCGGCGCTCTGCCGCACGTGCGAGGTGATCTCGTCCATGCTCGATGCGGTTTCCACCAGCGCGGCGGCCTGCTGCTCGGTGCGCTGCGACAGGTCCGTATTGCCGGCGGAAATCTCGGTCGCGCCCACGTTGATGTTCTCGGTACCGAGCCGCACGCGCGACACCATGTCGATCAGCCCGGCCTGCATGCTGTGCAGCGCATGCAGCAGGCTTGCGCGATCGTCGCGCTGCAGCGTGACGTGCGCCGTCAGGTCGCCCTGCGCGATGCGGCGCGCCGTATCGACGGCCGATTCGAGGTTGCCGCCGAGGCTGCGCCGCACGCTGCGCAGCACGAACACCATCAGCACGGTGGACACGATGCCGAGCGCGCCCGAAGCGGCGAGCCAGAGCAGCACGTCGTGAATCATCGCCGTGCGGATATCGTCCATGTACATGCCGGTCACGATGTACCAGTCCCACGGCGCGAAGCGGCGCACCACGCTCGATTTCTCGACCGGCGCGTCGGCGCCGGGCTTCGGCCACAGGTAGGCGACATAGCCCACCTCGCCCGGCCCGTTGCCGGCCTTGACGATGTCCACGAACAAGTGCGCGCCGTTCGGATCGGTGAAGCTCGACAGATTCGTGCCGTTCAGCTTGGGCTTGATCGGATGCATGATCATCACCGGCTGCGAATCGTTGATCGAGATATAACCGTCGCTGCCGTAGCGCATCGCGCCGATCGCGTCGAGCGCGCGGTGCTTGGCCTCGTCCTCGCTGATCGCGTGCTGCTGCGACTGCTTGTAGTAATAGTCGGCCACGCCATAGGCCTCGCTGATCAGCGAAGCCAGCGCATCGCGGCGGCCGTCGAGCATCGTCTGGCGCGCGTGCCACGCGCCGAATCCCGCGATCAGCAGCAGGCCGATCCAGAGGATCGCGATCATCGACGTCAGTTTCCGGTTCAGGGTGAAGGAATGCATGGGATGAATGTCCGCCGTCGGGTCGTCTGGTCGTCGTGTGGTCTTCACCGGCCGCGTGCGCGTGCCGGCTCCTGTCTTGACGGCACACGCGGCGCGCCGGCGCAGGCGGGAATTCCCTGAGAGATGCGCTGAAAACCCTTGATGGGCGCGATTTTGGCGGGGAATCATCTGATCAATCGCGGGCCGGTATATCGGCCGGCCCGCGTCGGGCGGGGCGCCTGCCCGACGCTGCGAGGCACGAACGGAGCGCTCTTCCCGCCATGCTCGCAACGATCAGGGCCGGCGAACCCGGCGTCGAGTTGTGGCCGAACTACGCCTGCAACTGCGCGGAGATCTGCCGCGACACATCACGCAATTGATCGAGATACCGCTCCACGACCAGATCGACCGTCAACGCCGACGAAAACCACGTCAGCCCGATCGACGCGATCACGAAATCGTTCGCGATCACCGGCACCGCGAGCGTGCCCGATACCGGGCGCACCGTGGTGTCGCGCAGCGCGTAGCCGCGCTGGCGGGTGGCGTCGAGCATCGCCTGCACGGCGTCGCGGTCCTGCGCGAGGTGATCTTCGGGATGATGGCTCTGGCGCACGATCTCCAGCAGCATGGCCTGCTCGTCGGCCGAGCAGAACGCGAGATAGGCGCGGCCGAGCGCGCGCGAAACCAGGCTCAGGCGCATGTTGATCGACGAGTGCAGCAACGACAGCGGCGAATAGGGAATCGTGCTGTAGCGCACCACCAGCGCATCGACATCGAGCATGCCGACCGCAATCGGCCATTTGATCTTCTCGGTCAGCGCGCGCACCAGCGGCCCGGCCACCTCGACCACGCGCGGCACGTGGTGATACCCCGAGTTCAGCGCGTTGACGCCATCGAGCAGGCGATATTCGCCGGGCCGCGCACCGCGTGCGACCAGCCCCAGCTCCTCGAAGGTGCGCAGCAGCCGCACCAGCGTCGGCTTCGGCAGCAGCGTCGACTGATGCAAGCCGTCGAGCGTCGAAATCGGCATCTGGTTCAGCGCGCGCAGCAGGGTGATGGCCCGCTCTACTGCGCGGATCGACGAATCGCGTTCCGCCATCGTGTTAACCCGGTGTGTGCCCGGCAGCTTTCGCGCGCGAGCCTTGATGAAGCGAGGGATTATCCGCGAAAACGCCCGGACGATCCGGGTTTGACGGCACGCGCGCCGTCAAGCCATCAGCCCGAGCGCGCCCTTGCGCAGCAGCGACTGATCCGAACCGACCACGAACCACGACGCCCCCATCCGCGCGAATTCCTCACGCTCGCGCGCGTCGCCGAGCGCGACGCCGCCGATCTTGCCCGCCGCGCGCGTGATGGCGAGCACGTCGACGGTCGCCTGCATGACTTCGGGCGCGCGCGCATCGGTCAGGCCGAACGAAAGCGCGAGATCGGCGCGGCCGACGAACAGGCCGGCCACCCCGTCCACCCCGGCGATCTCCTGCGCGGCCGCGCAACCGGCGCGACTCTCGATCTGACACATGACGGCCGTGCCGTTGCCCGCCTCGACGGCGTTCTTCATCGTCATCGAGCCGTATCCCGCGAAGCGCGGCGAGCTGGAAAAACCGCGCTCGCCGTTCAGGAAGCGGGTGCGGGCGACCAGGCGGCGCGCGTCGTCGGCGGAATCGACGTGCGGAACGAGCAGGCCCGACACGCCCAGATCGAGCGCGGACTGGACGGTCGCGGGTTGAATGTCTGGAATCCGAACGAACAGCGGCAAGCCGACCGAGCGCGCGGCGATCACCATGATGTCGAGCGTGGCGCGATCGAACGGCGCGTGCTCGGCGTCGACGACCGCGAAATGTAGGCCGGCTCCGCCGAGGATTTCGACGATTTGCGGCGCGCCGGTTTTGACGAACGTGCCGATCTGATGCGTGGAATCGTGCATGACGATAAGGCCTGGAAAAAAGAGGTGAAGAAGCGCGGCCCGCGATCAGCGCAGGGCCGGCGCGACGGCGCCGCGCCGGCTTGCGCGTTCCATCGCGTAGGCGGTGACGCCGAGCAGCAGCAGGCACAGCGCGGGCAGCAGCATCGCGTAGCCGGCGTGGCCGAGCGTCTTGCCGATCCAGGGCATCGCGTTCTGCGCGAGGAAGCCGCCGAAGTTTCCGATGCTGCTGATGGCGGCGAGGCTGGTGGCGGCGCGCCGGCCGCTGAAGTATTTCGACGGCAGCGACCAGAAGCACGGCAGCAGCAGCGAAGTGCAAGGCGTGCCGAGCACGAGCGCGATATAGCGATACACAGGATCGTCCACCAGCATGCTGACGAAGAACGCCACGCAACCGATCACGCCGATCGTGGTGGCGGCCCGGCGCACCTGGCTGTCGCGCTTGAGCCGGCGCGGCACGGTCAGCAACAGCACCGAGGTCAGCGCCCACGGCAACATCGTCAGCAAGCCGTTGAGCGAGCTGGACACGCCGAAGCCGCGAATCACGGTCGGAAGCCAGTAGATGACGCCATAGAGCGAGGTCAGCAGCAGCGTGTAGCCGAGCGCGAATACCATCACGATGCGATCGCCCAGCACGCTCAGGACCGTGCCTTCATGGTTCGTGGAAGGCGCTTCGTCGAGCACCATCCTCGCCAGGCGGCTGCGATCGGCGGGTTCGAGAAAGCGCGCGGTCTCGATGCTGCGCGGCAGGCACAGCAGCACGATCGGCGCGAGCACGAGGGCGAATACGCCCGTCACGATGAACACCCACTGCCAGCCCGCGTGATTGAACGTGCCGTCGAGCGACAGCAGCAGGCCGCCGAACGCGGAGCCGAGCATGTTGCCGAGCGCGCTGCCGAGCGTGAGCAGCGCGACGGCGCGCACCTGATAACGGCGCGGCAGCCACACGGTCAGGTAATAGACCACGCCCGGATACAGCCCCGCTTCCGCCGCGCCCACCAGAAAGCGCAGCGCCGCGAACATCGAACCCGAGCTCGTATAGGCCAGCAGCACCGTGGCGATCCCCCAGCTCAGCATGATGCGGAAGATCCATTTCGGCGCACCGAAACGATGCACGCCGAGCGCGCTCGGAATTTCGAAGATCAGATAGCCGATAAAGAACAGCGACGACGCGAGGCCGTAGGCGGTCTCGGTCAGGCCGATCTGGTGCACCATCTGCAGCTTCGCGAAGCTGACGTTCATCTTGTCGACGACCGACACCAGATACGTCACCATGATCAGCGGCATGATCCGCCACCAGACTCGCCGGATCAGGCGCTCGTCGTACTCGGCCACGGGTTTGGCCGTCTCGGCCTGCGAAATAGTCATGTCTCCTCCAACGGGGCGTTCTGTTTGCGCAGCGCGCTCTCCCCACGGCGGGCAATACTACGCGCCGCCCATTTCGGCCACCAGCGTGAAATCCCCCGATTCCGCACCGCGAAATCCTGCTGCACCACGGCAACGGCGAGCCGGGCTGTCGGCTCCTGACATTTCGCCCTGCGAAATGTTGTCGAAACGCGCTTGGCTCGCCGCGGCGCGCATGAAAATATTCGTCGCGTAAAACCGGCCGTGCATCAAACCGCAAACCGCGCACCGGCTCGCTTACCGCACCGCCCGTCGTGAACGGGGCGGCATAACAGGAGGAGACATCATGAAGAAATCGATGACGTGGTTGGTGGGCGCCGCCGCGTACGGCGTCGCATGCAGCGCGTTCGCCCAGAGCAGCGTGACGCTGTACGGCATCGTGGATGCCGGCTATCGCTATCTCAGCAACGCGGGCGGCAAATCGCAATCCGCCATCGCGGGCGGCAACGAGAGCGCGTCGCGCTTCGGCCTGACCGGCAGCGAGGATCTCGGCGGCGGCTACCGCGCGGTCTTCACGCTGGAAAACGGCTTCACGACCACCACCGGCGCGCTGCAGGCCGGCCTGTTGTTCGGCCGCCAGGCTTACGTCGGGCTTGGCACGCCTTTCGGCACGATCACGCTGGGCCGCCAGTATCTGACGCTGTCGAGCTATCTCGGGCCGTTCGAAGCCGGCACCGACTGGGCGGCGCGCGGCGCGGGCTGGGGCTATCACCCGGCCGGGCTCGACGATGTGGACGGCACCGAGCGCGCGAACAACGCGATCAAGTACGTCAGCCCGCGCTATCGCGGCCTGCAGGTCGGCGCGACGTACAGCCTGGGCGGCGTCGCGGGCGCCGCGACGCGCAACGAGATCATGTCGGCGGGCGCCGACTACGCGCAGGGGCCGTTCAAGATGGCGGCCGCCTGGATGTATGTGAAGAATCCGAATTACGCGCTGTTCGGCAACAACGCCACCAGCAGCGCGACCGGGAACAACTTTACGAGCCCGATCTTCAGCGGCTATGCGACGGCGCGCTCGCAGCAGGTGCTCGGCGCGGGCACGTCGTACGACATCGGCCGGTTCACGCTCGGCGCGATCTACACGAACACCCGGTTCGCGGGCCTCGGCGCGACGGCCGTGGCGGGCGCCGCCCTGCCCTCCGGCGAAGCCGGCAAGAGCGTGACGTTCAACACCGGCGAGGCGAACCTGAAGTACCGGCTGACACCGGCGCTGCTGCTCGGCGTGGCTTACGCGTATACCCGCGCCAGTTCGTTCAACGGCCAAAGCGGTGCGAGCTATCAGCAGTGGAATCTCGGCGCAGACTATTCGCTGTCGAAGCAGACCGACCTCTATGCCGTGCTGCTGCATGAAAAAGCCGACGGCTTCGATTCGACCGGACACCGCGCCGTGGCCGCCATGTTCGGCACCACGGCCTCGGCCAGCGACGCGCAAACCGGCTTCACGGTCGGCATCCGCCACATGTTCTAGCGGTTCCTGTTTGAGAGCCCGGCCAGGCCGGGCGTGACGAAACACCTTGCATTTGAATGGAGACGACATGCGTTCCACGCAACCCTCAACGCCCGGCCAATCCGGCCAATCCGGCCAGACCGTGAAGCTGTTCGATTCGCACGCGCACCTCGTGGCGGACGACCTTGCGCGCTACCCGCGCAATCCGATGAAACGCTCGCCCAATGCGCCACCGCGCCTGCCGGGCGTGATCGGCCTGCCGGGAGGCCATCACGGCACGAACCCGATCAACGAAGTGCCCGATGTCTCGCGCATGTTGCCGTGGATGCGCGAGGCGGGCGTGGTCGAAGCCGTCGCGGTGCAGAAGCGCATGGTCTACCGTTTCGACAACAGCTACATCCTCGATTCGTCGGATGCCCATCCGGAGCTTTTCTCCGCCGTCGTGATTCTCGATGCCGAGGACGAAAGCACGCCCGCGCTGGTGCGCCGCTACGTCGACCAGCACGGCCTGGCCGGCGTGCGCCTGTTCGGCGGACGCGAGCCGGATGGCACCATGCCGTGGCTGGAATCGCCGCGCGCGCTGGAGACCTGGGCCGCCGCGAATGAACGCGGGATCGTCATGGATATCGAAGTGCTTGCCGCGGGCGGCGGCGGCCCGTCGGTGCCGGCCATCATCGCGCTGGCGCGGCGCTTCCCGAATTTGCGCGTGGTGCTCGACCACATGCTCGAACCGGAAGCCGAGGACGAGAACTTCGGTTTCGACGAACGCTTCGTGCCGCTCGCCGCCGAGCCGAACCTCTATTTCAAGTTCACCTCGATCAATCTCGACATCTATCGGGAAACCGGCACGCCCGCCGACCAGGCGTTGCGCAGCGCGGTCGACATGTTCGGCGCGCACAAGATCATGTGGGGCTCCGATATCGGCACCTCGTCGGGCACCTATCAGGACATGGTGCAACGCATGCTCGACGCGACGGCGCTGCTCACCGAAGCGGAACGCCATGCGGTGTTGTACGAAACCGGCAAGGCCGTGTTCGTGAAGGGCGGCTTGCGCGCGTGATGCGGGCCGGAAAGGACAAGGAGAGCTCAATGTTTATCGATCCGGCGACCACGCCCGGCTTCAAACGCACGCTGTTCAATGCCATCGTCGCGCCGCGTCCGATCGGCTGGATCAGTACGATCAACAGCCAGGGGCAAGTCAATCTCGCGCCGTTCTCGCACTTCAATCTCGTCTCGACGGCGCCGCCCGTCGTGATGTTTTCGTGCAACGCACCGGCCGACCGGCACGAAAAGGACACCGTCACGAATATTCGCGAGACCGGCGAGTTCGTGACGAATCTCGTGTCATGGGCGTTGCGCGAACCGATGAACATGAGTTCGATCGACGCGCCCTACGGCACCGACGAGTTCGAGCTGGCGGGCCTGGAAAAAGCGCCGAGCGTGATGGTGAAGCCGCCGCGCGTGGCCGCCTCGCCGGCCAGCATGGAGTGCCGGCTGTTGCAGATTCTGGACATCGAGCCGACCGGCCCCGGCGAGACCTTCAGCCGGGTGGTGTTCGGGCGCATCGTGGGCGTGCATCTGGACGAGCGCTTCGTGGGCGCGGACGGCCGCTTCGACACCGTGCTCGCCGAACCGCTGACGCGCCTCGACGGCAATCGCTACGCGACGGTCGGCAAACTCGACGAACTGGGCCGCCCGAGCCCGCGCAACGCTTGATATTCGATCAATAAGGATTCCAACATGACTCTCTCCACGGATGCCGGCGTGCGCAGCACCGCCGTCTACGATCTTTCGCCGGGTGCTGTGGCGCGCGGCCAGAACTTCTTCGTGCAATGGCTGCAAGGCGACGGCGCGACGTTCGACGCGAACAGCCCGCGCGAAATGATGCTGCTGCTTCCCGAGGACGGCGCAGAAGTCAGCGTCGGCGGCGGCCCGGTGCAGGCCGTGCCGGGGCGCAGCATCTGCGTGGTGCCGGCGGGCGCGGTCAGCGTGCGGCCCGCGAACGGCGGCCGCGCGGTGCTGCTCGCGTCGTCGCGGCCGGACCTGGCGGCCGATGCCGCGTGCAATGCGGCCGATTACGCGGTGCCCGATACGCGCATCGCCGCCAGCGAAGCCGGGTATCGGCGCACACACGGCGCGGGCGAATTGCAGGTGATCGAAATCGACCGCATCACGCCGCCTGCCGACAAGCCCCGGCTCAAGATGCTGCAAACCGACACGCTCAGCATCAACTGGGTCGAGTACCAGGACGCGCGCGACCGCTCGAAACTGAGCCCGCACAGTCACACGGATTTCGAACAGGGGTCGCTCGCCATCGAAGGGCATTTCATCCATCACCTGCGGGTGCAATGGGGCCCCGACGCGAATGCGTGGCGCGACGACGAGCATCTGTCGGCCGGCCCCGCTTCGATGGTCACCGTGCCGGTGCAACTGATTCACACCACGGAAGGCGTGGGCGATGGCCGCCATCTGCTGATCGACGTGTTCTCGCCGCCGCGCCACGATTTCATCGGCAAGGGCTGGGTCGCGAACGCGGGCGACTACGTTCGCGATTGATTCGCAAGACGAATCATGACAAGCCACGGCGTGCGTGCATCAAGCATCGGCGGGCGTTGCGCGCAGCCGGGTGAGCGCCAGCACGGCGCGCATCAGCGGCGCGTCGACACCGAGCCGAGCCGCGCATTCGAGCGGCGCACCGAGTATCGCGTCGAGTTCGAGCGCGCGGCCGGCTTCGAGGTCTTGCAGCATCGAGGTCTTGACCGCGCCGAGCGCGCGCGTTTGCGCGATGCGCTGCGCGACGTCGATATCGAGGGCCAGCCCCGCCGCCTTGCCGATGGCGAGGCACTCGTTCATCAACTGCTCGTAAGCGTGACGCGTGTGCGCGTCGTCGAGCAGGCGGTCGGTGCTCGCCTGGGTCAGCACGCTCAGCGGGTTCGAGCATGCGTTGCCGAGCAGCTTGATCCACAGGTCGCGCCGGATGTCATCGCTCGCGGTGGTGGGCAGGCCGGCCTCGGTGAACACCTCGGCCCACTCGGCGGCGCGCGCGCTGACACCGCCGCACGGCTCGCCGAGCGTGATGCGGCCGCCGCTGTGATGGTGCACGACGCCGGGCGCGGGCGCGCTGCACGACGCCATGACGCTGCCGCCGAGCACCTGGGCGAACGGCAGCGCCGCTTCGATGCCGCCGTGCGGATCGACGCTCGCCAGCCGCAACCCATGCAGCGGGTGGCCGGGCGCGAGGCAGTACCACCACGGCAGGCCGTTGCCGACCGGCAGCACGATGGTGTCAGGACCGATCAGCGGTGCGAGCGACGCGGCGAGCGCGGGCAACGCGTGCGCCTTGAGCGCAATCACGACGAGTTCCTGCGCGCCCAGTTCGGCGGCGTGCGCGCCTGCGCTCACCGCGACGCTGCGTTCGGATTCGCCGGGGCAGGTGTAGCGCAGGCCGCGCGAGGCGATCGCGTCGAGCGTTCGGCCGCGCGCGAGCACGGACACGCGATGGCCGGCGAGCGCGAGGCGGGCCGCGAGATGGCCCCCGATCGCGCCTGCGCCGACGATGGCGATGCGGCGCGCGGTGTGGGAATGGACGTTCATGGCAAGCGTTTCAGGTGGGTTGGCGTTCGCGCATTGTCGCCGCAGGCCTTTGGCCGCAAGTTCGCTTTCTGCAAGCTTTTCTCCAGGCGGAATCCGCCGCTGCCGATGGCGCGAGCGTTCCGCATGACTGCATCACTTATGAGGAATACCGACGATGTCGATTGACAGTGCGACAGTCCGGCGCGTCACCGCGCAACTCTACGAGCGCTCGCTCAAGGCGATTCCCGCCGATACGCGGGCGTTCCTGCAACAGGCCTCCGAGCGGGAGACCCACCCCACCGGCCGCGCGACGCTGAAGATTCTCGTCGAAAGCGCCGATGGCGCGCGCCGCGACGATTCGCTGGTGTGCAGCGACGTCGGCATTCCCACCTACAGCGTCAAGGTCGGCACGCGCGTGCAATTCGACGGCCCGGTGCGCGCGGCGATCCGCGACGGCTTTGCCGACCTGGCGGCGTCGATCTCGCCGCCGATCCTCAAGATGGTCACCAACCCGCTGACGCACGAACGCGGCTACGCGGGCAAGGACATGCCGATCGTCAGCTTCGACCTGATCGACGACGCCGATTACGTCGACATCGTGTGCTCGCCGAAGGCGATGGGCACGGGACGCTGGGAGGCGATCGAGGCGTTCGTCTATCCGACGCACGATCAGATCGAGCGCTTCGTGCTCGACACCATGTTGCGCGCCGGCTCGCAGCCGTGCCTGCCGCTG
Source organism: Burkholderia sp. 22PA0099 (assembly GCF_047497165.1). Lineage (NCBI taxonomy): Bacteria > Pseudomonadati > Pseudomonadota > Betaproteobacteria > Burkholderiales > Burkholderiaceae > Burkholderia > Burkholderia sp. 22PA0099. The sequence continues at coordinate 99,904 of NZ_CP163164.1, forward strand.
GTGATCGGGGTGGGCATCGGCGGCACGTTCGATTACGCCGCGCGTCTCGCGAAGGAGCAGATGCTGCGGCCGTTCGGGCAGACCAACCCGGAGCCGACGCTCGCGAAGATGGAGCAACGCCTGCTCGATGCGGTCAATGCGATGGGATTCGGGCCGATGGGCACTGGCGGCGACACCAGCGCGATGGCCGTGCATATCGACTACGCGGCGAGCCACGGCTTCGTGCCGATCGCGGTCTGCTTCAACTGCTGGATCAACCGCCGCACGGCCGCGCGCATTCACGGCGACGGCCGTGTGGAATTCCTGGAGGGCGGGCAATGAGCCGCATGCACGATCTGACACTGCCGCTGCGCGCCGAACAGGTGCTCGATCTCCAGCTCGGCGACATGGTGCGGCTATCGGGCGAGATCACCGTGAGCATCGGTTTGCCGACGCACAAGCGGCTCGCGGAGTCGATCGACAATGGCACGCCGTTGCCGGTCGATCTGCACGGCGGCGCGTTCTTTCATCTGAGCACCTACGTGAACGAAACGGCCGACGGCCCTGAAGCGCTCTACCTGAATCCGAGCACCAGCACGCGCTACAACGCGTGGATGCCGACGCTGATTCGCGGCCTCGGCGTGCGGCTGGTGGGCGGCAAGGGCGGCCTCGACGACGCCAGCGCCGCGGCGCTGCGCGAATGCGGCTGCGCCTACCTGTCGTTTCCGGGGGGCGGGCTGAACCTGCTGTCGCGTGCGCTGCGCCGCGTGGTGGCGATGCACTGGACCGAATACATCTCGCAGTTCCGCCTGCTCACGCTCGACGTCGAGCAACTGGGGCCGGCGACGGTCGCGATCGACGCGCGCGGCAACAGCCTCTACGCGCAATTGCACGAGCAGGCCGTGGCGCGCATGCCGGACATCGTCGGGAAACTCGGCCATCGTTGAGCGGCCGTCGAACCGGTTGTTGTGCGCCGCTTCGTGCCGTGTCGCACCGCTACGCAACGGCGTTCGCGGCACGACATCCGGCTTGCGGCAGCGGCGCTTACGCCGGATTCGGCTGCTTCGTGCACAGCCCCTGCACGAAGAAGCCGTCGCCGTTCGGTTCGTCGGTGTAATAGAGATTGGTCGACGACACCGGCAGGAACACCATCGTGCTCTGCACCTGCTTGCCGTTCGACACGTTCGGCAGCAAGCCGGCCATCAGGCCGTTCACGCCGGTGGCATAGGTCGGCGTGGTGGTCGAGGCGGCGGCGTTGAACGTGCTGTTCAGGTTCAGCGTCATCGGGCTGGCGCTGGTGCCCGACGGCGTGAGCGTGGTGCCCGAGATCGTGACGTTCGACGCGATGATATTGCCGAGCAACTGATCGTTGTCGTTGGTGTTCGGCTCCGAGCACACCCAGCGGCCGTCGTAGCTGCCGCTCGTCAGCGCGGCGGTGGTTTGCAGCACCCACGAGCCGGTGCGCACGGTGCCGCTGCTGTTGACGTTGGCCTGGTCGAGCAGGATGGTGTTGTTGCCGCCGCTGGTGCTGACGAACATCCGGCCGATCGGCAGGCCGTTGACGGCCAGGTCGAACGCGCCCGGGTAGGTGGTCTGGTCCGGATCGACGCTGACGGTGCCGGTATCGGCCACGTTCGGGTTCTCGTCGTCCATGCAGGTGTTCGAATACGGCGCGCCCAGGCAGACGCGCAGCGAGCCGTCGGCATTGATGCGCATCTGGCCGGAATTCACGTCCTGGGTGCCGACCGGCACGCCGTTCGACGCATAGTCGCCCGACAGCTTGATGAAGCTGTAGGTGCCGGCCAGGCCCGCTACGGTGGTCACGCCGTTGTTCGAGGCGCTCACCTGGCCGGCCAGCAGGCCGCTGCCCGCCGACACGTTCGGCACGTTGCTGAGTTGGCCGCTCAACACCCCGTGATTGGCCGCGTCGGCGCTCACCGTGAACTGCATGCCCACCGCGCTCGCGCCGGCCGACAGCGTGGCCGGCACGGTGCCGCTCGCCTGGAAGCCGCTCACCACGTAGTTGCCGTTGGTCACGGTGTAGCTGCCCACCAGCTTGCCCGACAGGCCGAACTGCGAGCTGACGAAGGTGGTCGTCACCTGGCCCTTGGCGGGCGCGTCGATCTGCACCGAGATCGTGTCGCCGAAGCTGACCGAGCCGATGTAGGTCTGCTGCGCGGCCAGCGGCTGCGCGGTGGCGGCGGTGCCGCCCGTGGAGCCACCCGAGCCCGAGGTCACGCCCGACGTGCCGCCCGAATTGGCAGTCGCACCCGAATTGTCGTCGCCCCCGCCCCCGCAGGCCGTCAGCACTGCGCACACCCCGAGGCAAATCCAAGTCTTTTTCATATTGGTCTTTCGTTCCAGATTAAAAACCGTGGCGCTCACTCGCCGTTCCTATTGCCCGCTTTGAATCGCATTGCTTTCAATACGTAATCATTGCGGAATCGTTTTCGCCGAATTTGATTTATTTCGCATGGCATCGACGTTGTGGCATTCTGCGGAGTCGCAAATCGAGACGCATGATCAAAATGCGTCATGACAAAGCAGAGAAATCGCCACGCACGCCAGGATGCGGGCCGGGGTCGGGGGATCGATGGCATTACGGGAAGTGAAAACGGGTAAACCGGAAGCGCTCGAAGGGCTGCTGGCCGGGTTTTACGACGCGGTGCTGGAGCCGGATGCCTTGCTGGGCGCGCTCACCGCGTTCGACAACTGGATCGGCAGCAGCGTGGCCCATATGGTGGGCTGGGATCGCGTGACCGGCGCGGCGCCGATCAGCATCATGACGCGGCCCGAATTCCTGCCGGCCGGCGACGCTTATGCGAATTACTACGGCCATATCGATCCGCGCCGCCTGCTCGCGCAAGCGCGGCAAGTGGGCGAAATATTCAGCTGCGAAGATTATTTCGACGCGCGCTTCGTCTCGCGCAACGAGTTTTATCAGGATTTACTGATTCCATTCGGCGTCCGTTATGTGCTCGGCAGTTGTGTTTATCGCGAAGGCGGACTCGATGTTTATCTGGTCTTCAATCACGCGGTGGGGCAGCCGTCGTTTTCACCGATGCAACGGCAGGCGGTCGGACGCCTGATGCCGCACCTGCGCCAGACCATCCGCCTGATGATGCGCAACGCGTCGTTGCGGGCCGGCATCGCTTCGGGCGAGGCCGCGCTCGACGCGCTCGGGCAAGGTGTGATCGCAATCGATTCGCACAACGGCATCGTGTTCTGCAATCGCGGGGCGGAAGCCTGGCTCGGCAGGCAGCGCCAGGTCGAGACGGCCGGGCGCCGGCTCGAATCGACCGGCGCGTGGAGCCCGGCGCTCGGCGACGCGATCGCCCGCGTGCGCCTGGCCCACCACCCCGTCAGCCTCACGGTGCGCACCGGCCGGGACGTCTGGCACCTGAGCGTGCTGCCGATGCCCCACGCCGGCCGCACCCCGCACCCGCTCGCCGCGCGGCCGCTGCTCGCGCCGCTGCGCGCCGACCTGATGATCACGGTGCGGCACGCCCAGCGCGAGGCCGCCGCCAGCGAGGGCCAACTGGCGCAATTGTTCGGGCTGACGCCCGCCGAGGCGCGGCTCGCGCATGCGCTGGCGCGCGGGCTGTCGCTCGACGAATTCGCGGCGTCGGCGGCGATCACCGTCACCACGGCCCGCAATCAACTGCGTGCCGTGCTGTCCAAAAGCGGCCACCGCCGGCAGCAGGATTTCGTGCGCGCGGTGTCGTCGCTGCCGGCCTTTGAGGACGCCTGAGCGACGCCTCGTTCGCATGACCGCGCGTCATGCGAAGCGCAAAAGAAAGCGCGTTGACGCTGTTTTTCGGCCCTTCGAACCGGACAGCAGCTCGGAAGGCGGGACCGGCCGGGATGCCTGGCTGCGCCGCCCCCCACGTCAAAACGTGTGCTGCATGCCCACGCCGAGCGTGTTGCCGGTGGGGTTGCCGCTGAGTTTGTCGTAGGAATACACGGCATACACGAAGGTGCGCCGCGACAGCACGTATTCGTAGGCCAGACTCGCCGTGTTGCGCACGTCGCTCTGGTCGAGCGGCTTGCTGTGCGCGGTGCGCGCCCATTCGGCGAGGATCAGGTTGGTGGGCGTGAGCCGCACCGTGGCGCCCAGTTCGTAGGTGTGCGAACCGGTTTGCGCGCTGACGTTGCTGGTGGTTTGCGCGGCGGCGTACAGCTTCACGTATTTCGTGTCGTAGGCCGCGCCGGCCAGGTACAGGTACTGATCCGAACTCGGCGCCACCACCGCCGTGCGCACGCGCTGCGCCGTGAACACGGCCGTCAGCGGCCCGCTCGCGTAGGTCAGGTGCAGGCCGAAGTTGTCCTTGCCCTGGTGGCCGGTGGTGCTGCTCACGCCGTAGATCGCCGTGGCGGTCAGCCCGCCCAGGTTCGGCGAGACGTATTCCACCGCGTTGTCCCACACGGTGTCGCCGATTTCCGTGTTGTCGTAGGTCGTGGTGTACGACTGCACGATCAGCGGCGAGAACACCACCGACGAGCCGAACGGGTTCACCAGTTGCTGGTTGATGTAGGTGGGGTTGGTCTGCTCGCCGATCTTGACGGTGCCGAAGCGCGCCGAACTCAGCCCCACGTAGGCGTTGCGCGAGAACAGGCCGTCGGTGGTGTTGCGCCCCATCTGCCCGGTGTTCGGCCGGAAGAAGCTCTCCAGCGAGAAGATCGCCGCATTGCCGCCGCCCAGTTCCTCGCGGCCGCGAATCCCCCAGAACGAGGTGGTCATGCCGCCGCCGCCGACCTGCGCGGTGCTGGCCTTCGAGGTGCTCAGTTTCGAGGTGTCCACGTACATGCCGATCAGGCCGTACATCTGCACCGAGCCCGAGGCGGTATCGAGCGCGGCGGCCTTCGCGGCGCTGTAGTCCTCGGCGTGCGCCGCGCTGCTCAGGCCGGCAATCAGGATTCCGAACCATGCGGGGTGCGGGCGGGCGTGGCGCGCGCGGCGGGCAGCCGCAGCCAGGGGTGCGTTCATGACGAAAGTCTCCAATATGATTTTTTATGAAGCGAGTTGCGCCGCCACCTGCGCCAAGCGCGGGCGGACGGGTCATGCCGTTCAGGGGATGCCCGGGCGTCGCGCCCGGGCCAATGCATCAGGACATCGAAGGAATCGGCCGCTCAAGCCGCTCAGGCCGATCGGCGGCGGGCCATCTCGGCGTTGAGCTTGTCGCGATCGAGCTCGCGCTCCCAGGCCGACACGGCCAGCGTGGCGACGCCGTTGCCGATGGTGTTGACGATCGCCAGGCCGGTGCCCATGAAGCGGTGGATGCCGAGAATCAGCACCATGCCCGACACGGGAATCAGCGGGAACACCAGCAGCGTGGAGGTCAGCATCACGAACGCCGCGCCGGCCACGCCGCTCGCGCCCTTCGAGGTCAGCATCGCCACGCCGATCAGCGTGATCTGCTGGATCAGGCTCAGTTCGACGTTGAAGGCCTGCGCGATGAACAGCACCGCCATCGTCAGGTAGATGTTGGTGCCGTCCAGGTTGAACGAGTAGCCGGCCGGAATCACCAGGCCCACCACCGATTTCGAGCAGCCGAGCCGTTCGAGCTTCTCCAGCATCTGCGGCAGCGCCGCCTCCGACGAGCTGGTGCCCAGCACGATCAGGATCTCTTCGCGGATATAGCCCATGAAGCGGAAGATGCTGAAGCCGAGCGCGCGCGAGATCAGCCCGAGCACCACCACGATGAACACCGCGAGCGTCAGGTAGAACGCGCCGATCAGCTTCAGCAGCGGCAGCACCGCGCCGATCCCGTAGGTGCCGATGGTGAACGCCATCGAGCCGAACGCGCCGAGCGCCGCCACCTTCATGATGATGTGGACGATGCCGAAGAACGAATGCGCCACCTGGTCGATCAGTTGCGTGAGCCCGCGGCCGCGTTCGCCGAGCGCGGCGAGCGCCGCGCCGAACAGCACCGACACCAGCAGCACCTGCAGCACGTTGCCCGTCACGAACGCGCCCATCACCGAATCCGGAATGATGTGCATCAGGAAATCGACGGTGTTCTGGTGATGCGCGGCGGTGGTGTAGCCGGCCAGCGCCTTGGTGTCGAGCGTGGCGGGGTTCAGGTCGAAGCCGGCGCCGGGCTTGAGCAGATGGCCGCCGATCAGGCCCACCACCAGCGACAGCGTGGACACCACCTCGAAATACAGCATCGCCTTGCCGCCCACCCGGCCGACCTTCTTCATGTCGCCCATGCCGGCGATGCCGGTCACCACGGTGCAGAAGATGATCGGGCCGATCACCATCTTGATCAGCTTGATGAACGCGTCGCCGAGCGGCTTCATCTGCACGGCGAGCGACGGCGCGAAATGGCCGAGCAGCACGCCCAGCGCGATGGCCACGAACACCTGGAAATACAGCGCGCGATAGAACGGCTTGCGGGGGCTGCGGGTGGCGGCGGTCATGGTGGCGCTCTCGCTCATGACGCCACTCCCGTGCGGGACGTCGGCTTGTCGATGCGGGTCATACCTGTCTCCTTCATGGATGCGTCGGCGGCGCGCGTGCGCCGCCGGCCTTGCCTCGTCCGCCGTCTGGCGCGGCGGATCTGCTTGAAACGGGGTCGTACGGGTGAATCGTTCGGCTTACCGGCCGTACAGCCGGAGCGGATTATCGACCAACAGCTTGCGGCGCAGTTCCGGATCGGGACAGAAGCGGAACATCAGGTCCACCAGGCCGCCGTCGTTCGGCATGTCGCGCGTGATGTTCGGATGCGGCCAATCGGTGCCCCACAGCACGCGGTCGGGCGCGGCCTCGATCAGCGCCTGCGCGAACGGAATCGCATCGTCGAACGGCCGCGTGCCGGCCGACACGCGCTCGCCGCCGCACACCTTGACCCACGCGAGCGGGTTGCGCATCAGTTCGAGCAGTTGTGCGAACGGTTGCTGATCGACGCCGGCCTCGGCGCGCACGCGGCCCATGTGGTCGATCACGAACGGCACCTGGATGCGCGCGATGCGATCGGCATAGGCGACGATGTCCTGCGCGTCGAGGTGCAGCACGACGTGCCAGCCCAGATGCTGAATGCGCTCCAGCACGCGATCGAACACGTCCAGATCGGGCGCGCCGCCCAGGTGCGCGACGAAGTTGAAGCGCACGCCGCGCACGCCGGCCGCGTCGAGGTCGGCCAGCTCGTTGTCGGTCACGCTGCCGTCCACGATCGCCACGCCCATGTAGCGGCCTTCGCTGCGGGCGATCGCGTCGAGCATCGCGGCGTTGTTCGTGCCGTGGCAGCTTGCCTGCACGATCACGCCGCGCGCCAGGCCCAGGAAGTCGTGCAGTTCGACCAGGCGCTCGAACGGCGCGTCGGGCGGCGTGTAGCTGCGGTCCGGCGCGTACGGGAACGCGGCGGCCGGGCCGAACACGTGGCAGTGGGCATCCCAGGCGCCGGCGGGCAGCACGTGCGCGGGGCGGACCGGATGGGGATCGGGGGGCAGGCAGGATTTCATCGGCTGTCTCGTGGCTGGCCGCTCGCGGCGGCCGTCGTTCGGGAATGGTGTGCATTGTGGTGGCTCCGCTGCCTCGCTACAATCGCCATACCAAACTAGCTGTTATACATATATCGCATAGCTCGATCATGGATCTCCGGCAACTCGACGCATTTGTCCATGTGGCGGAACTCGGCAGCTTCACGCGCGCCGCCAACACGCTGAACACCAACCAACCCGCCCTGAGCCGCCTGGTGCGGCAACTGGAGGTGGAACTGCGCCACACGCTGCTGGAGCGCAACGGGCGCGGCGTGACGCTGACGCCGGCCGGCCAGCGCATGCTGGCGCATGCCAAGGGGCTGTTGCAGCAGGTGCAGCGCGCCTCGCAGGATCTCGACGAACTGCGCGGCACGCTCGGCGGCCATTTCGGCATCGGCATCACGCCGAGCTTCGCGCGGGTCGGCACGCTCGAACTGGTGCGGCACTTCCGCGGCACGTTTCCGGGTGCGACGCTGTCGGTTGCGCAGGGGCTGTCCACCTACCTGACCGAGTGGCTGATGATGGGCCGCATCGACGTGGCCGTGCTGTACGACACGTTCGACACGCCCTCGATCGACAAGCGCACGATCCACACCGAGGAGCTGTTCCTGGTCGGGCCGGGCCACGCCGCGCCGGTCGAATCGATCACGCTGCGCGAGATCGTGCGCTATCCGCTGGTGATCCCGGGCCGCATGCACGCGATCCGCCACATGGTGGAGGCCGCCGCCGCCGAACAGGGCATCCGCCTGAACATCGAACTGGAAGTGGACGGCGTGGCCTCGATCCTCGATCTGGTCAACGAGGGGATCGGCCACGCGGTGCTGTCGCTGAACGCGATTCCGGCCGACCTGCCGCCCGGCCATTTCCGCCTGACGCGGATCACCGAGCCGACGCTGTACAGCCGCCTCGCGATCGCCACCAGCCGCCGCCATCCGTTGCCGCAACTGGCGCGGCAGGCGATCGCGATGCTGGAGGCCCAGGTGCTGCCGCTTTACGGGGCCGCGCGCGGGCGCTGAACGCGCCGCCGCCCTGCTCCGTCTCCGAACCGCCGAATCGCCCGGAACGCGGGAAAACACCAATGCCGTGCACGCGTTTGGGCGTTTACTGTATCGATACACTAAATCGATACAGTCGCCGCGTGGCCGTCGCGCCGACCCAATAACCGGCTCGCGCAGCGCGCGGCACCCAGGAGACACCACCATGCAGTCGAATTCCCGCAGACGCTTTCTTCAAACCGCCTCGGCAGCCTCGCTGGCCGCGGCCGGCATCGGCCTGCCGGCCATCGTGCGCGCGCAGGCGCCGATCGCGCTGCGCGTGTCGTCGTCGATGCCGGCCAACGACAACGCCGCGCACTACGTCTGGTATCAGCACCTGGCGGCCAACCTGAAGGCGAGCGTGGGCGATCGCATCCGCATCGATTTCTTCCCGAACAACCAGCTCGGCAAGGAAAGCGACGTGGTGCAGCAGGTCAAGGTGGGCGCGGTGGACATGATGGTGTCCGGCTCGTCGATCTGGGCGACGGTGCTGCCCGAGCTGGGCATGCTCGACCTGGGTTACCTGTTCGACGGCTTCGATCACGTCGGCCGCGCGATGGACCGCTCGGTGGGCGCCTCGTTCGACACGCTGCTGCAACAGCGCGCCGGCTGCTCGGTGGTGGGCTGGGGCTATTCGTTCGGCGGGCGCAACGTGTTCACCAAGAAGCCGGTGCACACGCTGGCCGACATCAAGGGCCTCAAGTTGCGCGTGCTGCCCACGCCGGCGTTCATGGAAACCTTCAAGCTGATGGGCGCGGTGCCCACGCCGATTCCCGTCGGCGAGCTGTACATGGCCGCGCAAACCGGCGTGGTGGACGGCTTCGAGCACGACTGCGCGACGGTGCTGGCCAGCAAGTTCGACGAGGTGGTCAAGTCGTGCTGGGAAACCCAGCACGTGTTCAGCCCGATCGTGGCCGTGATGGGCCGCCGCTCGCTGGCCAAGCTGCCGGCCGACCTGCTGCCCGCGTTCCAGGCCGCGGCCCGCAATGCCACGCTGCAGCAGCGCCAGGCCGCGATCCAGACGGCCGCGCGCGCCGCCGACGCGCTCAAGCAGCGCGGCATGCAGTTCTCGCCGATGTCGGCGGCCGATCGCGCCACCGTGCGCGGCGAGATGCAGGCCAAGCTCTACGCCAGCTTCGCGAAGCAGTATCCGGCCACCGCGCCGCTGTTCCCGGCCATCGCGGCCGCACGGAGCTGAGTTCATGCGCGCCCTGTCCACCGATTCCACGGCGGCGGCCACGGCTGCCGGCGTCGCCGCCGATGCAGCCAACGCTGCCGATGCCGCCAACGCCCTGCCCTCGACGCGGCTCGCGCGCGGCCTGAGCCGCCTGCTGCACGCGATCGAATACTTCTGCGCGGCGGTGCTGGCGGCCGATGTGGCCGTGGTGTTCATCTCGGTCGTGTACCGCTATTTCCTGCACGATCCGGTGGACTGGGCCGAGGAAGTGGCCGGGGCGCTGATGATCGTGCTGGTGTTCTGCGGCGCGGCCACGGTGCTGGCGCGCAGCCAGCACGTGGGCGTCGACCTGTTCCGCGGCATGCTGCCCGCGCGCTGGCAGCCGGTGCTGGTGCAGGCCGGCCACTGGGTGATCGCGGGCGTGGCGGCCAACCTGTGCGTGTCCTCGTACCTGCTGCTGCTCGATTCGTTCGGGCAGATGACGCCGAGCGGCCTGCCCGCCTGGATCAACGTCTATCCGCTGGTGGCGGGCAGCGCGTTCATGGCGCTGTTCGGCTTCGTCAACGCGCTGAACGGCCCGCGCCGCGCGGTGCTGCAGGCGCTGGCCGGCTGCGTGCTGGGCGTGGCCGCCGTGCTGGCCTGGAACGCGCTGGTACCCGCGCACGCGCTGCGGCCCGGCGCGCTGCTGGCGATCGGCTTCTTCGGCGGGCTGCTGCTCGGCGTGCCGATCGGCTTCGTGCTGGCGTTCAGCGCGCTGCTCTACTTCCTCGCCGAGCCGTCGCTGCCGATGCTGGTCTACGCGCAGCAGGTGGTGGCCGGCACCGATCACTTCGTGCTGCTGGCGATCCCGTTCTTCGTGCTGGCCGGCCTGCTGATGGAAAGCAACGGCATGTCGTCGCGGCTGATCGAGCTGCTGCTGCGCCTGTTCGGCCGCGTGCGCGGCGGGCTCGGCCTGATCACCATCATCGCGACCGCGTTCTTCTCGGGCGTGTCCGGCTCGAAGCTGGCCGACATCGCGGCGGTGGGCGGCGTGGTGATGCCGGCCGTGCGCCAGAGCCGCGAGGATCCGAACGAGGCCGCCGCGCTGCTCGCCGCGAGCGCCGTGATGGCCGAGACGATCCCGCCGTGCGTGAACATGATCATCATGGGCTTCGTCGCCAACATCTCGATCGCCGGGCTGTTCCTGGCGGGCGTGGTGCCGGCGGTGGTGCTGGCGGTGGCGCTGGCCGCGGTGGCCGTGATCGCGGGCCGCCGCATCGACCTGGCCGCCGCGCTGCCGAACCCGCGCACCTGGCTGCCGCTGCTGGGCGGCGCGCTGGTCGCGCTGATCATGATCGCGATGATCGGCAAGGGCGTGACCTCGGGCGTCGCCACCTCCACCGAGGTGTCCGCGTTCGCCGTGGTGTATGCGCTGCTGGTGGGCTGGCTGGCGTTCCGCGAACTGACGCCGCGCTCGATCGCCCGCGTATTCGTGCGCTCGGCGTCGATGGCGAGCAGCATCCTGTTCATCGTCGCGGCCGCGTCCAGCGTGTCGTTCGCGCTGACCATCGAGCAGATTCCCGCGCTGGTGTCCGATTCGATGATCGCGTTCGCGCATCAGTACGGCCCCACCATGTTCATACTGCTGTCGGTGCTGCTGATGATCGTGTTCGGCGCGGTGCTCGAAGGCGCGCCCGCACTGATCATCTTCGGCCCGCTGCTCACGCCGATCGCGATGCAGCTCGGCATCAATCCGCTGCACTTCGGCACCGTGATCGTGGTGGCGATGGGCCTGGGCCTGTTCGCGCCGCCGATCGGGCTGGGGCTGTTCGCCACCTGCGCGATCACCGGCACCGACGTCAAGGCGGTGGCGCGGCCGATGCTCAAATATCTGCTGGTACTGTGCGCGGCTCTCGTGGTACTGATTCTGGTGCCGTCGTTTTCCCTGTGGTTGCCGACCCGGCTCGGCCTGTAACCGGATTTCACTGTCAGACATGAGCACCATTCAGGATGTCGCCCGCCACGCCGGCGTGTCCGTCAGCACCGTCTCGAACGTGCTCAACGGCCGCACCGACCAGATGCGCCAGGACACGCTGGCGCGCGTGCAGGCCGCGATGGACGCCCTGCAATACCGCCCGAGCACGCTCGCGCGGCAATTGAAGACGGGCCAGACGCCGCTGGTCGGGCTGCTGGTGCCGTCGATCGCCAACCCGATGTACGGCTACATCGCGCGCGAGGTGGAAACGCTCGCGCAGGAGCGCTACGGCCATCGCGTGCTGATCGGCAACACCTATCGCGATCCGCTCAAGGAGGCGTCGTTCTTCGAGGATCTGCTCTCGCAGGGCGTGCGCCGCGTGATCGTGATCTCGTCGCTGGCCGACGAGCGGCACCTCGAAACCGCCGCCGAGCGCGGCATGGTGGTGGTCAGCTACGACCGCCGCGCCACCGATGGCGAACACACCCGCATCGATCACGTCACGCCCGACAACTTCGGCGCGGCGCGCATGGCCACGCGGCACCTGATCGCGCACGGTCACACGCAACTCGCCTACGCCACGCTGGCCGGCATGACCATGAGCCGTCGCGACAAGATCGACGGCTTCCTGGCCGCCGCCGACGAAGCGGGCCTGGCCGGCAGCGCACGCGTGCTCGACAGCGGCACCGTCGATGAATACGGCGATTCGATGATCGCGCAGAACGGCCGCGCGCTCGCGCAGCGGCTGGCCGCGGATGCCGACCGGCCCACCGGCATCGTCGCCGTGAACGACCTGATGGCGCTCGGGCTGATGGCCGGCCTGCGCGAATCGGGGCTGCGCGTGCCGGAGGACATCTCGATCGTCGGCATGGACGGCCATTTCCTCGGCGCGATTTCGAACCCCGCGCTGACCACCGTGCAGTTGCCCGTGCCCGCGATGGCCGCCGCGATGGTCGAGCGCGTGATGCGCCAGGGCGACGCGCCCGCCGCCGCGCCCGCACTCTTCACGGACATCGCGCTGGTCGAGCGCGAATCGGTCGCGCCGCCGGCGCACCGCTGATTTCCAGGAACGCCCCATGAACAAGGTATTCGTGAGCCATCCGCGCCGGATGCTCGACCACTACTTCGGCGCGCGCGCCACCGCCGCACTGCGCACCATCGCCGAGGTCCGCTTCAACCAGGAAGATCGCGAACTGAGCACCGCCGAGCTGGCGGCCGCCGCGCACGACGCCGACGTGATCATCGGCTACCGGCAGACGCCCGCGCCGCGCGCGCTGTTCGAGGCGCTGCCGGAGCTGGTCGCGTTCCTGCGCTGCGCCGTGGACATCCGCACCATCGACGTGGCCGCCGCCAGCGAGCACGGCGTGCTGATCACGCAGGCCAGCGCCGGGTTCGTGGCGTCGGTCAGCGAATGGGTGATCGGCGCGATGCTCGACCTCGCGCGCGACACCAGCGCCTACGCGCTCGCCTATCGCGCCGGCCAGGCGCCCGTGCCGCGCATGGGCCGCGAGCTGCGCGGCGCCACGCTCGGCGTGATCGGCTACGGCCAGATCTCGCGCTACCTGTGCGGCCTCGCGCTGGCGTTCGGAATGCGCGTGATCGTGTTCGATCCGTTCGCCGACGTGACCGACCTGCGGCTGCATCAGGTCGATCGCGACACGCTGCTCGGCGAGGCCGATTTCGTGGTGTGCCTCGCGCCGGCCAACGCCGACACCGCGAACTTCATGAACGCGCAGGCGTTCGCCGCCATGAAGCCCGACGCGTTCTTCATCAATGCCGCGCGCGGCGAGCTGGTGGACGACGCCGCGTTGCTCGACGCGCTCGAACGCGGCCAACTGGCCGGCTGCGCGCTCGACGTGGGCCGCGCGGCCGACCAGATGCCGTCGGCGGCGCTCGCCGCGCACCCGCGCGTGATCGCCACGCCGCATGTGGGCGGCCTGACGCCCGGTGCGATCGAGCATCAATCGCTCGAAACCGTGACGCAAACCCAGGCGCTGTTCGAAGGCCGCCTGCCCGACGGCGCCGTGAACGCCGCGCACGCGAGCCGCTTCGCGCAGCGGGTTGCCGCCCGATCTGCCACCCGATCTACCACCCGATTCGACCTGCCGGAGCAAACCCGATGACCGCACCGCAAGCGGGCCGCCTCGACGGCGCCTGCGATTGCCATATCCATGTGTACGAAGCCGGCTACGCGCTCGCGCCGAGCGCGACGTTCACGCCGCCGCCCGCGCCCGCCTCCGCCTACCACGAGGTGCAGCAGGCGCTGGGTTTCTCGCGCGTGATCGTGGTGCAGCCCACCGGCTATGGCTTCGACAACCGCTGCACGCTCGACGCGATCGCGCGGCTCGGCAACGGCGCGCGCGGCGTGGCCGTGGTGCCGGAAAGCATCGACGAGAAGGAACTGCAACGGCTGCACGCAGGCGGCATGCGTGGCGTGCGCTTCATGATGCTGCCCGGCGGCCTGCAGGGCTGGGATGCGCTCGACGCGCTGGCCGCGCGCATCGCCCCGCTCGGCTGGAACGTCAACCTGCAACTCGACGGCCGCACGCTGCCCGAGCGCGAAGCGCAACTCCTGGCCTTGCCGGCGCGGCTCGTGATCGATCATCTGGGGAAATTTCTCGGGCCGGTGACGCGCGACGGCCAGGCGTTCGCCGCGCTGTGCCGGCTGCTCGATGCGGGGCGCTGCTGGGTGAAGCTCTCGGCGCCGTACGAAAGCTCGCGCAGCGGGCCGCCCGCCTATGACGACGTGGCCTGGATCGCCCGCGAACTCGCCGCGCGCTACCCGGAGCGCTGCCTGTGGGCCTCGAACTGGCCGCATCCGAACGTGAAGCCCACGCCCGACACGGCCCGCCTGCTCGATTGGGCGCTCGATTGCCTGGGCGCGGAAACGACACGCCGCCGGATTCTCGTCGAGAACCCGGCGGCGCTGTACGGCTTCGCGGCGGACTGAACGCCGCCGCGACGGGGCTGCGGTCAGTCGGCCTGACGACCCGCCACCATCGGATACAGCACGCCCGCGATCGCCGCGCCGATCAGCGGCGCGACCCAGAACAGCCAGAGCTGCCCGATCGCCTCGCCGCCGACGAACAGCGCCGGGCCGGTCGAGCGAGCCGGGTTGACCGAAGTGTTGGTCACCGGGATCGAGATCAGGTGGATCAGCGTCAGGCACAGGCCGATCGCGATCGGCGCGAAGCCGGCCGGCGCACGCTTGTCGGTCGCGCCGAGGATCACGAACAGGAACATGCCCGTCATCACCACCTCGCAGACGAACGCCGCCGCCAGCGAGTAATGGCCCGGCGAGCGCTCGCCATAACCGTTGGTGGCGAAGCCGCTGCCCACCACGTCGAAGCCGGGCTTGCCGGTGGCGATCAGATACAGCACGAACGCGCCGAGCGAAGCGCCCACCACCTGCGCGATCACGTAGGGCAGCAGGTCGCGCGCCGGAAAGCGCCCCGCCACGGTCAGCCCGAGGCTGACCGCCGGATTCAGATGGCAGCCCGAGACATGCCCGATCGCGAACGCCATCGTCAGCACCGTCAGGCCGAACGCGAGCGCGACGCCCGCGAAGCCGATGCCGAGCCCGGGAAACGCCGCCGCCAGCACGGCGCTGCCGCAGCCGCCGAGCACCAGCCAGAACGTGCCGAACACCTCGGCTGCGAGACGATTGGAAAGCTTCATTGAAATAACCCCTGATTTGAATCGAAAATCTTTAAACAAAATCAAATACCGCGCCAATTCGATTGATCGAATCGGGCAGGATTATAGGGCTCACGGAAAGGCGGAGCGTTAATGATTGTCAGGCGAAAGCGCCTTTGATATGCGCTGGATCACGCTTCCTGCATACGCGCGATGATTTGACATGAATTAACGTAATTCGATGAAATCCAATTCAATCAGATTTAACTTAATTTTACTTATTTGAATCTGATTGATCTGAATCGATTCGGCTGAATTCCACTCGATGCAATCGAATGCGATTGAATCGGGCCGCCTGCGCGCTTGCCGGGGCCAAGCATGCATTTGCCCGACGAAATGCTGTCGAACCGCTTCAGTTGTCATAATTTAACCGTATGGTTCACGCTCCTCGTCACTCCCCGGAGCCTTGCAGTGTCCGTCTCGTTCTTCAGCCGCCCCCGCACGCACGCCTTCGCGTTCGCCGCCTCGATGTCGTTCCTGCTCGCCGCGTGCGGCGGCGACGATTCCACCGGCAACGCGCCGGCCGCCGTCGTCTCGCAAGTGCCGGCCGCCCCGGCCGATCAAGGCTTCACGGACAGCGCGCCGGCTCCCTCGGTGGCAGCGTTCGTCGACAACGCTTACACCAACCAACGCGGCGACGCGCGCTACGCCACCCTGAGCACCAATGCCGGCGTGCGCGTGCTGGCGGGCTTCCGCGACCTGTGGCAGCCGCTGACCGACATCGTCGATGCCGGCGTGAGCGCGCCCGCCGTGACGGGCTTCCCGGCCGTGGTCGCCTCCAACTGGACCGGCCTGCCAAACGACGGCACCGCCAACGGCACCGCGCTGAACGCCGCCGTGCTCAACGCCAACGTGCAATACGTGGTGACCGCCACCACCACGCGCACCGCCGCGCAGGCCGACGCCGCCTATTACGACGACCGCCGCGGCAAGGGCTACAGCGTGACCGACGGCATGGGGCCGCTGACCTCGCTCTGGCGCACCGCCGCGCAGCAGACCACCACCATCACCACGATTCCGGCCGACGCCACCACCGTCGCCTACAACGACGGCGGCAACAACACCGGCGTGGGCGGCACCGCCAACGCCGGCTTCGGCGGCGTGGTCGATTTCATCAACACGATGGGCAACAACGCGTCGACCGAGCCGGCCAAGCGCTTCTACAAGTACGAACGGCCGTTCCGCTGGAGCAGCAGCGTGGCGGTCGTGCCCGCGCTGGTGCCGGCCGAGAGCACCACGCCCGCCACCGATGGCGGCTTCCCGAGCGGCCACTCCGCCGAAGCGATGCGCGATGCCGTGGCAATGGCCTACGTGCTGCCCGAGCGCTTCCAGGAGATGCTGAGCCGCGGCCTCGAACTCGGCGAGAACCGCATCCTGGCCGGCATGCATTCGCCGCTCGACGTGATCGGCGGCCGGATTCTCGGCGAGGCCTCGGTGGCCGCCAACCTGGCCGACGCCGCCAATGCCACGCTGAAGGCCACCGCCGTGACGCAGGCGCACACCGCCCTGTACGCCGCCACCAACACCACGTCGGCCGGCTTCCTGGCGCTCGCGCACTCCGGCACCACCGCCACCGACCGCTTCGCCGACTACGCCACCAACAAGGCAAACTACCTGCGCCGCCTGACGTTCGGCTTCGCCCCGATCGCCTCCACCGCGAGCCCTGCCGTCGTGCCCAAGGGCGCCGAGGCGCTGCTGGAAACGCGCCTGCCGTACCTGAGCGCCGACCAGCGCCGCGTGGTACTGAAGACCACCGCGCTCGCGTCCGGCTACCCGGTGCTCGACGACGCCGAAGGTTGGGGCCGCCTGAACCTGTTTTCCGCCGCCGACGGCTACGGCCAGTTCAACGGCAACGTCGCGATTTCGATGGACGCCAGCCAGGGCGGCTTCCAGGCCGCCGACACCTGGCGCAACGACATCGGCGGCACCGGCCGGCTGAACTTCGCCGGCACCGGCAAGCTGACGCTGGCCGGCAAGAACAGCTACAGCGGCGGCACGCTGGTTGCCGGCGGCACGCTCGCGGCCGGCTCGGCGAACGCGTTCGGCAACGGCGACGTGTATGTGAGCGCCGGCACCGTGGCAATCGCCGCCGCCACGCGCGCCAGCATCGCGGGCAAGTACACGCAGTTGAAGGGCGGCACGCTCGAAATCGATCGCGGTGCCGGCGACGCCGGCCGCGTGGCGGTGACGGGCGCGGTGTCGATCGTCGGCGGCACACTGCATGTGGCGTTCGCGCCGGGGTTCGCGCCGAAGGTGGGGGATACCGTCGCGTTGCTCGATTGCAGCCAGCTGGCCGGGCGCTTCGATTCCGTGGTGGTGGACGGGTTCAAGGCGACAGCGGTTTACGGGAATACGGGCGTGCAGGTCCGGATCGACGGGTGAAGCTTTTTACGTGACGCGATGCGCGGCGGGTCGAGGCCGCGCATCGCGTATCGAGCCTTCCGAAAAACAAAAAGCGCGCCCCGGTAACGCCCGGCGCGCGCCCTGCTTCCGCAACCCGACCGACAGCGCTACGAACGACTGTCGGCCGCATCCGATCTCACTCCGGCACCCCTTCGACGATCGAAATGTGCGCCTCGCTGACCCCATCCCGAGCCCGCTTCGCCTTCGCCGCCTGATACTCGGGCGAGTGATAGCACGCCAGCGCGGTCGCCATATCCGCGAAGCGGATCACCACATGCCGCTTGTAATCGGCGCCTTCGAGCACCTGTGCCTCGCCGCCGCGTGCAAGAAACACCGCGCCGTATTGCTTGAGCGCTTCGGGCGCCAGCTCCGTATAGCCCTTGTATTGTTCGGGGTCCAGAACGTTGACGTGGGCAATCCAATACGCACTCATTTATTCACCTTTTCGTTTGCCAAAGCCTTCTGCGCGATGCCGGCCGCTTCGCGGATATGTTCGGCCACCGCCTCCTTCGCCGCCGCCGCATCGCGCTGCCTGAAGATCGCCAGGCAGATCTTCTCGATGCGCTGATAGCCGGTGCGGCTGCGTTCCGTCGATTTCATCGTCATCGCGCGCAGCCGGTTGATCCGGCCGTTCAGGCGCTGCACGACCTCCCACGCCACGCTGTGGCCGGCCACCGAGAAGATCTTCTCGTACAGCTTCGACGACACGCTGATGATCAGGTTGACGTCGTCGCCATCGAAGGCGCGCTTGAAATCGGCCAGCGCGGCCTCGATCTCGGCGGCCGTTTCGGGCGTCAGGTTCGCGGTGCAATCGGCCACGGCGCTCTGCTCCAGCAGCAGGCGGATCTCGTAGATCTGCGCGGCCACGTCCCAGGTCAGCGTCGCGACCGTCGGGCCTTTGCCCGACACGGTCTCCACCAGCCCTTCCGCTTCCAGGTAGCGAATCACTTCCCGCACCACCGACCGGCTCACGCCCATTTCTTCGCACAACGTACGTTCGATCAACCGCGTGCCGCCCGGGAAGTAGCCGCTGATGATCGCGTTGCGCAGCTTCTCGTGCGACAGCTCCCGTAACGTCACCGGTGGATTTTCAATAGTCAGATTCATGGATCTTCAATTTTGGTCAGTCGCGGGAACGGGTGCGTTCCGGCGGTTGGCGACGGTACATCGGCCCGGCCGGCTCGCGATGGCCATCGCGATGTCAACCGCTGCCGCATGCTCGCCGGGCAAGCGGAGAACGGCGTGCCACCGCTGCAGGCGGCGCCTCGGATGGCGGCCATTATACGGCCACCAATACGGCCACGAACTCAGCCACGACTTGCGCCAAAGCCTTGCCCACCGTAGCGCTGCGCGCCTCGCCGCGATTGCCTCCACGCCTTCGGAACCGCTCCCGCCGACTCGATTCAGGGTTAACTCTTATGGAGTACCGTAAGATGGTATACCACAATGAATCACGCTATCAATGCCCGAAAGGAAATGCCCATGAGCCTCATCCGCAAGTCGATCCTGCATGTCGAGAACGTGTTCGTGGACGGCGCGAAAGCCGCCGCGAAACCGCTGAAAATGATCGGCGCCGTCGCCGTGATCAAGAACCCGTGGGCCGGCCGCGGTTATGTGGACAACCTCTCGCCGGAAATCCGCGAGCTGGCGCCGCAACTGAGTGCGCACCTGACGAAGCTGATCATCGACGAAGCCGGTTCGGGCGAAGCGATCGAAGCGTTCGGCAAGGCCGCGATCGTCGGCCTCGATGGCGAGCTGGAGCACGCCTCGGCGCTGATCCACACGCTGCACTTCGGCAACACGTACCGCCACGCGGTCGGCGCGAAGTCGTACCTCGCGTTCAACAACACGCGCGGCCCGGCGAACGCCCCGCTGCTGATCCCGATGATGGACAAGAACGACGAAGGCCGTCGTTCGCACTACTTGACGCTGCAATTTGCAATTCCGGACGCACCGGCCGCGGACGAACTGGTCATCGCCATCGGCGGCGCGACCGGCGGCCGGCCGCATCACCGCATTGGCGATCGCTATCAAGACCTCGCAGAGCTCGGAAATGACGTCAAGAACCCTGCCGCTGTCAAGTAAGCGCGTCGCGCACTACCTCGAGCAAGGCACCGGCGAGCCGCTGGTGCTGATTCACGGCGTGGGCATGCAGGCGCACGCGTGGTATCCGCAGATCGAAGCGCTGTCGCCCGAGTTCCATGTGATCTCGGTCGACATGCCGGGCCACGGCCACAGCGATCCGCTCGATGCCGGCGCGGGGCTGCAGCAGTTCGTGGCCTGGGCGATCGAGTTCATCGAGGCGCTGGCGCTCGGCCCGGTGAACCTGGCCGGTCATTCGATGGGCTCGCTGATCGCCGCCGGCGTGGCCGCCACGCGGCCCGACCTGGTCAAACGCGTGGCAGTCCTGAACGGTGTGTACCGGCGTACCGAAGCGGCCCGCGAAGCGGTGCTGCAACGTGCCGCCGAACTGCGCTCCGGCACGATCGACGTGGACACGCCGCTGCGCCGCTGGTTCAACAGCGAGGAAGCGCAACAAGTGGCGGCGAGCAAGGTGGCGTCGTGGCTGCAATCGGTCAGCCTGCCCGGCTACGCCACGGCCTACACGGCCTTCGCGGGCGGCGACGCGGTGTATGCGGACCGCTGGCCCGCCATCGCGTGCCCGGCGCTGGTGCTGACCGGATCGGACGATCCGAACTCCACCGCGACGATGGCGCAACAGATGGCCGAAGCCGCGCAGAACGGCCGGGCCGTCGTGATCGAGAACGAGCGCCACATGGTGAACCTGACGGCGCCCGAACGCGTCAACCGCGCCCTGCGCGACTGGCTGCAGACCACCACGCAAGCCGGCGCACCGGCCGCGGCGCAGGCATAACCCCAAGAAATCGGAAGTGTGACATGAGCCAAGAGACAGCCCAGATCAACACGCGAGAGCTTCGCGACGCGTTCGGCGCCTTCATGACGGGCGTGACGATCGTCACCACCACCCGCGACGAAGACGGCAAACCGCTCGGCTTCACCGCGAACTCGTTTTCGTCGGTGTCGCTCGACCCGGCGCTGCTGCTGGTCAGCATCGCCAAGACCTCCAGCAACTACGCCAGCTTTTCGACCGTCAAGCATTTCGCGATCAACATCCTCGCGGAAGGCCAGAAGGATCTGTCGAACACCTTCGCGCGCCCCAGCGAGGATCGTTTCGCCAACGTCGCCTGGCGCGTGAGCGAGCGCCGCAACCCGCTGATCGACGACGTCAGCGCCTGGTTCGACTGCACCGTGCACGCGGTGATCGACGCGGGCGACCACGCGCTGCTGGTGGGCAAGGTGGAAGCATTCCACTCGGCAGGCTACGCGGGTCTCGGCTACTATCGCGGCGGCTATTTCACGCCGGCCAAGGTGTCGACCGACGTGATCGCGGGCCCGAAGGTGATCGTCAGCGCGATCATCGCCCGCGAAAACAAGGTACTCCTGACCAAAACGGCAGACGACAAATGGGGACTGCCGTCGAAGGAAATCGGCAAGGAAGGCGCGGACAAGGCGCTGGTCGAGCTGTTCGACCAGTACCAGCCAGGTGCATCGGCCAACTTCATCTACTCGGCGTACAACAACACCGAGACGCACTATCAGTACATTTCGTTCCTGTGCAGCGTGCCGGAGGATACGGCCGCCGCGGGCGAGTTCGTCAGCCTCGACGAGATCGGCACCGACGATTTTCAGGACCGTGCGCTGGCCAGCATGCTCGATCGCTATCGCAAGGAAAGCCAATTGAAAAGTTATGGCATGTACTTCGGCGACCATAGCAACGGCACCGTCCGCCCGCTTCATTCTTGAAAGGTCACATCATGCGTTTTTCGCTTTTCGTTCACATGGAGCGCGTCTCCGACGGTACCAGCCAGAAGCAGCTTTACGACGAGATGGTCGAGCTGTGCAGGATCGCCGATCGCGGCGGCATGCACGCCGTCTGGACCGGCGAGCACCACGGCATGGATTTCACGATCGCGCCAAACCCGTTCCTGAACCTGGCCGACCTCGCCAACAAGCTGCCGAACGTGCGGCTCGGCACCGGCACGGTGGTCGCGCCGTTCTGGCACCCGATCAAGCTGGCCGGCGAAGCGGCGATGACCGACATCATCACCAACGGCCGCCTCGAACTCGGCATCGCGCGCGGCGCCTACTCGTTCGAATACGAGCGCCTCTCGCCCGGCCTCGACGCCTGGCATGCGGGCCAGAAGATGCGCGAGCTGATTCCGGCCGTGAAGAAGCTGTGGGAAGGCGATTACGCGCACCAGGGCGAGTTCTGGTCGTTCCCCGCCACCACCTCGTCGCCGCTGCCGCTGCAGCAGCCGCATCCGCCGATCTGGGTGGCCGCGCGCGATCCGAACAGCCACGAATTCGCCGTGTCCAACGGCTGCAACGTGCAGGTCACGCCGCTGCACATGGGCGACGAGGAAGTGGAAAAGCTGGTGGGCCACTTCAACGCCGCCTGCGAGAAGTTCAGCAACGTGCCGCGCCCGCAGATCATGCTGCTGCGCCACACCTACGTGGCCAGCGGCGAGGACGACGCGCAACTGGCCGCCGACGAGATCAACACGTTCTACAACTACTTCGGCGCGTGGTTCAAGAACGAGCGCCCGATCAGCCGCGGCATGATCAAGCCGCTGAGCCCGGACGAAATCGCGACGCACCCGTTCTACACGCCCGAGGCGATGCGCAGGAACAATGTGATCGGTACACCTGAAGAAGTGATCGCGCGCCTGAAGGCCTACGCGGCGCTCGGTTTCGACGAATACTCCTTCTGGATCGATACCGGCATGAGCTTCGAGCGCAAGAAGGCCTCGCTCGAACGGATGATCCGCGACGTGATGCCTGCTTTTCAGTGAGGTACTGATTCCATGAACGGCGATTTTCAGCTGTATATCGACGGGCAGTTCGAAGCCGGCGCGGCGACGTTCGGCAGCGTCAACCCGGCCACCGGCCAAGTGTGGGCGCAGATGCCCGAAGCCCGCACCGAGCAGGTCGAGCGCGCCGTGGAAGCCGCCAGCCGCGCGCTGTCGGATGCCGCGTGGGCCGGCCTGACGGCCTCGGCGCGCGGCAAGCTGCTGCATCGGCTGGCCGATCTGGTCGAGCAGGCCGCGCCGCGGCTGGCGGAAATCGAGACCACCGATACCGGCAAGATCATCCGCGAAACCGCCAGCCAGATCGCGTACGTGGCGGAGTACTACCGCTATTACGCGGGCCTGGCCGACAAGCTCGAAGGCGCAACCATCCCGGTGGACAAGCCCGACATGCAGGTCTGGCTCGAACGCCAGCCGGTGGGCGTGGTGGCCGCGATCGTGCCCTGGAACAGCCAGTTGTTCCTGTCGGCGGTCAAAGTCGGCCCGGCGCTGGCCGCCGGTTGCACGGTAGTCCTGAAGGCTTCCGAGGAAGCGCCCGGCCCGCTGCTCGAATTCGCGCGGCTGGTGCACGAGGCCGGCTTCCCGGCCGGCGTGGTCAACGTGATCACCGGCTTCGGCCCGGAATGCGGCGCGGTGTTGAGCAGCCACCCGAAGGTGGCCAAGGTCGCCTTCACCGGCGGCCCGGAAACCGCCCGGCATATCGTCTCGAACACCGCGAACAATCTGGCCAGGGTGTCGCTGGAACTGGGCGGCAAATCGCCGTTCGTCGTGTTCGCCGACACCGACCTCCAGAGCGCGGTGAACGCCCAGGTGGCCGCAATCTTCGCGGCAAGCGGCCAGAGCTGCGTGGCCGGCTCGCGGCTGCTGGTGGAAGCCTCAGTCAAGGAACGCTTCCTCGCCATGCTGATCGAGCGCCTCGGCCGGATTCGAATCGGCTCGCCGAACGAGATGACCACCGAATACGGCCCGCTCTGCACCGAGCGCCAGCGCCGCCACATCGAAACCGTGGTGGCCGAATCCGTGCGTCAGGGGGCCAAGGTGCTGACCGGCGGCCATGCGCTCGATCGCGATGGCTACTTCTACGCGCCCACCATCCTCGATTGCACGGGCGTCGATCGTCCGGACTGCATAACGAAAGAGCTGTTCGGGCCGGTGTTGTCGGTCGACACGTTCGGCACCGAGGCCGAGGCGATCGAGAAGGCGAACAGCACGGCCTACGGCCTCGCGGCGGGCATCTTCACGAGCAACCTGACGCGTGCGCATCGTGTTTCGAAGCGGATTCGCTCGGGCATCGTCTGGATCAACACCTATCGCGCGGTGTCGCCGCTCGCGCCGTTCGGCGGCTTCGGCCTGTCGGGCCACGGCCGAGAAGGCGGCCTGAGCGCGGCGCTCGAATACACCACGACACGCACCGTCTGGTTGCGCACCTCGGACGAGCCGATCAGCGACCCGTTCGTGATGCGCTGAGTGCGGGCGGCCCGGGGGCCGCCACTTCGCTAACCCGCTGTACGCCGTAGCGGTGGCCCCTCGCCTCGCGCATCCCGCGCGCGGCACGGTGCTGCCTGCCCATAAAGCTGGAGATGGAGACACCATGAAAAACTCGGAGAACGACAACAGCGTTCTTGCCATAGAAAGCAATTCGATCGAGTACGTCGCGCCGGAGAACCGGCACGGCAAACCCGGAGACCTCTTCACCCTGTGGTTCTGCACCAATGTCGCGCCGCTGGCCGTGATCTCGGGCGCGACCTCCGTGCTGGTGTTCCATCTCGATCTCGTCAGCGCGATTCTCGCGATTGCCGCGGGGCAATTTTTCGGCGCGCTGTTCCATGCGCTGACCTCGGCGCAAGGCCCGCTGGTCGGCGTGCCGCAGATGATCCAGAGCCGCGCGCAGTTCGGCCGATACGGCTCGCTGCTGGTGGTGGGCTTCACCACGCTGATCTACCTGGGCTTCTTCGTTTCCAACATCATCCTCGCCGGCAAGACGCTGCACACCGCGGCGCCGGAGATTCCGGTGCAGGTGGGCACGGTGCTCGGCGCGGCGCTGGCCACGCTGGTCGGCGTGATCGGCTACAACTTCATCCACCGCTTCAACAAGATCGGCGCGTGGTTCATGGGCGCGGCGCTGGTGGTGGGCATCGCGATGATCGTGCCGGGGCTCGATGCCGGCGTACTGCATCGCGGGAAGTTCGAGATCGGCAACTGGTTCGCGATGTTCGGGCTGTGCGCCGTATGGCAGATCAGCTTTGCGCCTTATACCTCGGACTACTCACGATACATGCCGATCACGGCAGGCTTCGGCAAGACCTTCGCCTGCACGTTCTTCGGCACCTCGCTCGGCACCATCTTCGCGTTCATCTTCGGCGTGCTGGCCGTCAGCGCCGGCAACGGCGCCACCGATGCGATGGAAGCGGTGCGTTCGCAGACGGGCGTGTTCGGTTACGTGCTGATCGTGCTGTTCCTGATCAACATCATCGGCCACAACGGCATGAATCTGTACGGCGCGGTGCTCTCGATGATCACCGCCGCGCAGACCTTCCGCCCGAACTGGGTGCCGGGCCGGCAGGTGCGCGTGATCGTCTCGGCGGTGCTGCTGATCGCCTCGACCGTCACCGCGTTGTGGGCGTCGAAGAACTTCATCGGCATCTTCCTCACGGCGATCTTCGCGATGCGGATCGTGCTGGCGCCGTGGGTGGCGATCAACCTGGTGGATTTCTACCTGATCAGCGGCAAGCATTATCAGGTCAGCGAAATCATCAGCAGCAACGGCGGCACGTACGGTGCGTTCAACACGAAGGCCGTGGGCATCTACCTGCTGGGTATCGCGGTGCAGGTGCCGTTCTTCGAGGAAAGCTTCTTCCGCGGCCCGTGGGCCGGCATCATGGGCGGTGCAGACATCTCGTGGATGGTCGGGCTGGTGGCGACGGCGGTGGTGTATTACGTGCTGGCGTCGAAGCGCAAGGGCGTGAGTGCCTCGCGGAACGCGGCGGTGGGGGTGCACGCGTCGGAGTGAGGGGTGCCCTTCCCTGTTGTCCGCATGCAAAAAAGCCGGCTTTCGAGCCGGCTTTTTTGCATGTGCGTCATCGGTCGATGTCGTTCAGCCTTGATGTCAACAGTGCGTATTGTTGTTGCGAGGTATCGGCCGGTGTCGTCGTACGGAGCGTGAGCGCGGCAGAATTGTTAGCCAAGATCAAATTCCGCCTCGGATCATGCCGCTACGATTGACGCCCCGTCAGACAACAGTACGAGGCAGATACGCCGATGTACAACACGCTCTATGTTCCGCTGAATATCGGCACATCGGGAAATCCGATGGACGAACGCAATGACAAATATCGAAAAATACGAATCGTTTCACGACTGGTATCTACTCGGCTTGGCCGCCGACATGGACAAGCAGGTGGTCGAGCTTCACTTGATGTTCGACGACAAGAAAGACCAGGCTCATCTGATGTTTAAAGGCGCGACACGATGCTGGTGCAACGACTTCCTGATACAGAACATCATCTCTTCGATCAAGGTGCTAACCGACTTCAACTCCGACGAGTACAGACAGGCGTTGGCCGCGCTGGACAAGTCGTACTCCTGGGGAAAGGGCAAGCCACTGAAAAGCATCGCTTCCGTTCAGGCCACGCTCGGCGCCGAACTGTTCGTGGAGTTTGATTCTCTGGAGATCAAGCCTGAATGATGAAAATGCCGTTCGGTTTCCTGACTGAACGGCATTTCGATTTTCAATCTGGTTTTTTAAGCGTGCGTCACCTGCCGACCTCGTTCAACCGCGCCGTCAGCAATGCGTATTTTTCATGCGAGGTATCGCCCAACGCCATCTCGCGCGTGGACGGCGTGTCGTCGTACGGAATCGGTTCGGAAAACTGACCAACCGTCAAATCCCAGCGCCTGCCGTCGATAAGGTTATAGAAATGCGTGCCGCCTGGCGTGCGCGTGGAGAGAATCTCGCCGCCGAAGCAATCCTGCACGACCAGCGCGGTGACGCTGCAATGATTCAGCGCGGGATTCAACGCCGACCAGGCATGCGCAGGGCTCGACGTATCCGCCGCCCAGACGCGTGAAATCGCCCGGTACAGGTCGAGGGGGGTCGCAAAGGTTTTCGATGCTGACATCATCGGTCTGGCTCTCTCGTTGAGCCGGCCATCGACGGAGTGTCACCCAACAAAAAGCCCCGTCGCTACCGGCGGGGCTTCGAAGCGGGTATCGCTCGAATATCTGGCCTAGGCACGCCCCATTGGCAATTCCGCATGGAAATGCCAATGATGATGGATCGCGAGGGCGAGGGACGTGAAGGCGTTCATGGGGGCTGAGTCTGCCATCCGCAGACGAAACCTGTCAACGGATCTCGCCTTGCTGACCGATGGCGTGCGCCGAGCGCAGCAACTGATCGCGTACCCAGACATGCGCGGGCGTGCCCGCATGCCGGGTGTGCTGATAGAGCTTCAGCGTGTAGCGCGGCACGTCGAACGGCGCCGGATAGATCGTGACCGGCGCGGCATCGCGCAAAATCAGCGCCGCGTGACGCGGCACGGTCATCAGCAGGTTCGAGCGCGCGACGATGAACGGCGCGACGAGCACAGCCGGCAACTGCACGGCGACGTGCCGCACCACGCCCAACCGGTTGAGCACGCGATCGATCGCGCCGCGCGAATCGTCCCAGGGCGTGACCACCACATGCTGGGCGGCGAGATATTGCGCCATGCTCAGCTTGCGTCGGATCGTCGGATGCTGCCGGCTCGCGATCACCACGTAATCGTCGGAGAACCCATCGACACTTTCGACGCCGGCCGGCAACGCTAAGGCTTCCTCTTCATATCCGAGCGCGAAATCGATCCGGCCCGACGCCAGTTCCTCCGCCGATTCCCGGCCGCGCGACGCGACGATCCTGAACCGCAGCGAAGGCGCCACCTCCTGCATCCGCGCGATGAACGCGGGCAGCATCGCGAACGCCGTGTAATCCGTCGCGGCGAACGTAAAGGTGCGTTCGCTGCTGGCCGGATCGAAACGGCGAGCCGGGGCCAGCCCGGCGTGCAACAGGTCGAGCGCGTCGCCAACCGGGCGCATGATGCGCTCGGCGGCAGCGGTCGGCCGCATTTCATTGCCGATGCGCACGAACAACTCGTCGGCAAGCGCATCGCGCAACCGCGCCAGCGCGTGGCTGACCGCCGACGCGCTCATGGCCAGCTCGTCCGCCGCCAGCGTGACCGAGCGGTGACGCACCAATGCGTCGAATACCAGCAGCAGGTTCAGGTCGAGGCGGCGCAGGTCGTAATGCATGACATTCAATTCGTGATGAACAGAATGCAGTATATGCATGCCACTCGTCGGCTACCATCGGAATCCCGTTACCGCTTCACCGCTCTGGAACCGCTCACGCTCATGGCACTGACCATCCGGCCCGCCACCGCCGACGACGCCCCGCTCATCCTGCGTTTCATCATCGAACTCGCCATCTACGAAAAGGCCGAGGATCAGGTGGCCGCGACGGCCGATACCATCCGGGCGTCGCTGTTCGGCGCGCAATCGCCGGCAAAGGCATTGATTTGCGAACTCGACGGCCGCCCCGTCGGTTACGCCGTGTATTTCTTCTCGTACTCGACGTGGCAGGCGAAATCCGGGCTGTATCTGGAGGATGTGTACGTGTCGCCCGACGCGCGCGGCGTGGGCGCCGGCAAGCGCCTGTTGCAATATCTCGCGGGCGTGGCCCTGGAAAATGGCTGCGGGCGCTTCGAATGGAGCGTGCTCGACTGGAACGAACCGGCCATCGCGTTCTATCGGTCGATCGGTGCCGAGCCACAAGACGAATGGGTTCGCTATCGGCTCGAGGGCGACGGGATTCGGGCGCTGGCGAAAGGCTGACGGCGGTTCGGCACCTGCGCCAGATCGCCGAGCAGCCGGTCGATCGCTGCGCCAGGAACGCAGGATAGCTGAATGACGCACGACCGATCCCAGCGGCGCATCATTCAGCCAGCCACGCCCCCAACACTTAAGACGCCGCGCTCGGCACCACCACGACCCCGCGCAGAAGCTGGCCGAACGGCGCCGTCTGCATGACGGAGAAACCGCTACCGGCCGCCGTCACCGTCGAGCCGTTGACCGTTACCGTGATCTTTACCAACTGGTTCGAATCGGCGCCCGGATCGAATGCCGAACCGAGGCTGTTGCCGATCGTCGAGGTGGTGGCGTAAAGCGTGTATGTGCCGTCGCCGTTGAGCTGGCCCGTGACGTGGCGCAGGCCGTCCGGTGCGGTGGTGTAGCTCGCGCCGGCCGTGCCGTAGGTGCCGGCGGCGTCGGTCACGGTGTATGCCGTGCCGAGGTTCAGGCCGGCCGTCAGATGCGCGATCGGCGTCCAGGTGCCGCCCTGGTTCTGGTACACCCACAGGCCGCCGCTGCCGTTCGGTGCATACGACACGGTGCCGCTGTCGTCGTAGTCGCCTTCGTCGGCCACGAACATCAGGTTCGTGTTGTTCTTCGGCACCCAGACGTCGGACGGGAAGCCCACGCCCTTGGCGAGCGTCCACGGGTTCGGGAACGACGATTCCGATTGCGCGGCCGTCGAAGTCGAGGTCGGGAAGCCGGCCGCGATGGTGACGGCGGTGTTCTGCGGCAACGCCGCGCCATTGGCCAGCGCACCCACCGCGCCGACCTGGTACACCGTATCCACGCCGTTGCTGCCGCTGTCCTTGGTCACGTACATCGTGCCGTTCGCATCGACGAACACGCTGCGGAAGTTGTCGTCCTTGCTGGTCTTGTCGAAAGTCTGGCCGCTCAGCGAGGCGAGCGAGAAGCCGAACTGGTTGCCGCCCATGCTGGTTTTCTTCGCGTAGGTCTGGCTCGACAGCGCGTCGGTCACGGTGCCGAGCGCGCAGTTGCCGGCCGCTGCCGGCGTGTAGGTGCTGCCGTTGCCCGACTGGAACGCGCCGATCACCTGCGTGAACGCGCAAGCGCTGCCCGGCGTGATGCTCTGCAGGCCGGTATCCATCGACAGCATGTCGAGCGCGCCATAGGTGGGATTCGGGCTGGAGCCC
This sequence comes from Burkholderia sp. 22PA0099, assembly GCF_047497165.1. NCBI lineage: Bacteria > Pseudomonadati > Pseudomonadota > Betaproteobacteria > Burkholderiales > Burkholderiaceae > Burkholderia > Burkholderia sp. 22PA0099. Next base: position 129,552 of record NZ_CP163164.1, read on the forward strand.
GAGTTGCCCGAGCCACCTACCATGTAGTACTGACCATTGACGAGCACGGCCGCGCGCGCGTCGTCGCCGCTGTAGGCGTTGGTGTGCGTGAACGCCACCTGGCCGGTGGCGAGGCTCACCTGGCCGACCGTGCGATAGGTGCTCGTCTGGATATCGGTGTTGCTCGCATCCACCGCGCCCGGCGTGTTCGTGTTGGTGATGTCGAGCTTGTTCGGCGCTGCGTTGTAGCCCATGAACGTCAGCGTCTTGCCGTCGGGCGAGACGTTCAGCCCCATCCCCGATTGCGAGGCGAAGCTCACCGAGAAAATCTCGGGCGTGGCCAGCGCGGCGGCGGCGGCCGTGATGTTGGTGCTCGATGCGGCGCTGGCGGCGGCAGCCGGCCACTGATCGAGATACATGTTGGTCATGACGCTGAAGGCGGCGTCGTTCGTGTCGTTCGTGAACACGTTCGGGAACGTGCCGGGCGTGACCGCGTTCACGGTCGACACGGGCGGATTGGTCGCCTCCGGCGTGGCGTCGAACGGCAGCGCGCCGCTCACCACGAGCGCGGGGTCGTACACGGTGCGCGCCACCACCAGATTGCCGGCGGCAAATGCACTGCTGGGCGTCGAGGTAACGGGCGGCGGCGTGGACGTGGTCGACGAGGAAGCCGGCGACGACGAATCGGAACCGCCGCACGCGGCCAGCGCGCACGCCGCGGCGATGATCGTCAGGCCGAGCACGGCACGGCTGTTGGAATGAGAATGCATGTGGTTGGCTTTCTGATGGGAAACCGGCATTCTTTTCCCCCGGCGTGTCACAAACGTTACACGGCCTTGCCTTACAGATTACTCAAATTTACAGGGCCGCCCGCCGGCATTCCACGGGCTTTCCGTGCCATTACATTCGCATTCCGTAACGATATGCGGGTCAGCCACCCGCCATCGTCATGACCGCCTCAACCCGGCTCACAACGCAAACCGGAACCCTGCCCCATACACCGACTGGATCACATCCTCGTCCGGCTCGACCGCCTCGAACTTGCGCCGGATCTTCTTCACATGGCTGTCGATGGTGCGATCCTCGACAATGCGGCCGTCGGGATACAGCCGCTCCATCAGCGCATCGCGCGAAAACACCCGGCCCGGCCACTGCGCGAGCGTCTTCAGCAACCGGAACTCGATCGCGGTGAAATCGATCGGCACGCCCCGAAACGTGGCTTGCAGGCGATCGTCGTCGAACGTCAGCGGCTCGCTTTCCGCCGAGCGTTCGACGCGCGCGCGGCGCAGGATGGCCTTCACGCGCGCCACCAGTTCCAGCAAGCTGAACGGCTTGCAGATGTAATCGTCGGCGCCGAGTTCGAGGCCGATCAGGCGATCCACCTCCTCGACCTGCGCCGTCACCATGATGATTGGCACGTCGCTATGGGCGCGCAGGTCGCGGCACACGTCGCGCCCGTCGCGGCCAGGCAGCATCAGGTCGAGCACGATCAGCGACGGCATCTGCCGCGCCACCTCGTTCGCCACGGCGCTGCCGTCGGCAAGGCAGCGCGTGGTGTAGCCGGCCGCCTGCAGGAAATCGGCCATCACGCTGGCCAGCTTGGGTTCGTCCTCGACGATCAGGATGTCGAACGCGGTGTCCTTATTCATGCTCGTTGCAGTCCATGACCGATTCCCGAATGCGCGGCAGATCGATCGCGATGCGCAAGCCGCCTTGCGGCGCACGCGACGCCTCGATCCGGCCGTCGTGCGCCTCGACGATGCCCCGGCAGATCGGCAGGCCCAGCCCCGCTCCGCCGGTCGCGCGGCTGCGCGACGCCTCGACGCGATAAAACCGCTGGAACAACGACGGCAGGACGGCGTCGGGCACACCCGCGCCGCTGTCGTCGAACGCGATCCGCACCGTGCCGGCACTCTGGCTCGCCGTCACGCAGACCGTTGCGCCCGCATCCACATAGCGCAGCGTGTTCTCGATGATGTTGGTAAACACCTGATGCAGGCGCCGATCGTCGCCGCGCACCCAGAGCGGGCCATCGGGCAACGCGGTGTTCAGCACCAGCCCCGCATCGGCGAAACGGCGTGCGGCGCGGCGCAGTGCGGCGCGCAGCGTTTCGCACACGTCGAGTGACGCGTGGTGATAGCGCAGCGCGCCCACGTCGGCGAGCGAAAGATCGTACAGATCGTCGACCAGCCGGCGCAGGCGCTTGACCTCCACGCCGAGCGAGCTGACCGCCTCCACGCTGACGGGCCGCACGCCCACCTCGATCGCCTCGATCTCGCCGCTCATCACGGCCAGCGGCGTGCGCAGTTCGTGCGAGATGTCGGCCACCAGCGCGGACCGCATGCGCTCGGTGCTTTCCAGCGTCTGCGCGAGATGATTGAAATCGTGTTCGAGCTGGCCGATGTCGCCGCTCGATACGGTCGGCACGCGCGTGCCAAGGTCGCCTCGCGCGAGCATGTGCGTGGCGCTCGCGATCCGGCGCAACGGCGACGCAAGCGTGCGCACCATCCATAGCGTCGTGAGGATGGCGAGCAAGGTCGCCACGATCGCGATGATCCAGCTCGATTCGCGCTGGGTTTTCTGGAAGCGCAAATCACCGGCCTCGGTGGCCCGCTCGAATGGCACCATCAGCAACCATCCCACCGTCTTGCCGTTCACGACGATGGGCCGCCGCGGCGACTCCGCCGCGAACGACGGATTGCCGAATACGTAGGTGCCCTGAGCATCGATCAGCGTGAAGCGCGTGTTGGTGCCGATCAGCGACGAGAGCGGCAGGCGCGGCAGCGGCCGGTGGCTCGACACCGGGTAGGAAGCCGGCCCGAACGGCCGCATGATCTCGTGCCAGAGGCTGCGGTTCTGTTGCAGGAAATCCCAACTGCCGTGATCGCGATACGCCGTCGCGAGCGGCTGCACGCTCGATTCGAGCCGCTTGACCTCCTGCCGCTCCAGGTAGCCGAGGAAGCCGCGCTCGAAGCTCAGTTGTGCGCCCGCGGCCATCGCGCCGATCACGAGGATATTGACGATCAGCATCGCGGCAAACAGCTTGCCGGTCAGGCTTTCGCGGCGAATGCCGCGCATCACGCGCGTCAGCACGCCGGGCATGGCATCGATTCCGGGCACATGGCCTTGTTCACTCATCTTTTCTTTCGGAAACCTTCCTATCCAACGGGAACGATGCGCCGCTCCCGAAGCGGCCGCCCATCATACCCGCTCGATACCGGTCCACTCAGGGCCTGCCCACCGGTGCGGGGGCCGCCGCCGCATTGCTCGCGGGTTTGTCTCCCGCATCGACGCCGCCGCCCAGCGCCGCATACAAGGTGATCAGGCTGGTTTGCGCCGAAAGCTGCGTCGCCACCAGCGATTGCTGCGCCGAGTACAGCAGGCGCTGCTCGGTCAGCGCATCGAGCAGGCTCTCGCTGCCCTGCTGGTAGAGCGCCATCGTCAAATCGTAGGCGTGCTGATCGGCCTGCACGGTGCGCGTTTGCGCGTCGAGTTGCTCGCCGATGGTCGCGCGCGTGGCCAGCGCGTTCGCCACTTCCTCGAAAGCGGTTTGAATGGTTTTCTCGTAGGTCGCCACGTCGATCCTGAACGTCGCCTTGGAGGCGTCGAGCGTGGCGCGGTTCGCGCCGGCATCGAAGATCGGCAGGGTCGCCGACGGCTCCACCGACCAGCTCCGGTTGCCGCCCGTGAACAGATGCGCCAGCGCCGGGCTCTCGAAACCGAGCGCGGCGGTCAGGCTGATGGTCGGGAAGAAGTTCGCACGCGCGGCGCCGATGTTCGCGTTGTCGGCCTTCAGCGTGTGCTCGGCCGCCAGCACGTCGGGGCGGCGCTGCAACACGGCCGACGGAATGCCGGCCGGAATCGCCGTGATGCTGGCGACGGGATCGACCTGCGCATCGGGCAGATCGGCATCGGGCACGCGCGTGCCGGCCACGAGGTCCAGCGCGTTGCGGGCCTGCTCGGCGGTGGTTTGCGCCTGCGCGGCGCTGTTGCGCGCGGCCTGGAGGCTGGCCTGCGCCTGCGCCAGATCGAGCGCGCTGGCCGCGCCGAGCGCATGCTCGCGGCTCACCAGGTCGAAGGTGCGCTGCTGGCTGGCCTGGGTCGCCTGCGCGATCGCCAGCAGGCGCTGGTCCGAAGCCAGCGTCAACCAGTCGCTCGCCACGTCCGATACGAGGCTGATCTGCGTGCTGCGACGCGTCTCGACCGTCGACAGGTAGGTTTCCAGCGCCGCCTTGCTCAGGTTGCGCACGCGCCCGAACAGGTCGAGTTCGTAGGACGTGAAGCCCAGGTTGGCGCTGTAGACATGCGAGATCTCGCCGCTCTGGCCATTGGTGGCCGAGGCCGAGCCCGTTTGCGCGCTGCGCACCGAGGTGGGTGTGCGCTCGGCGTCTTCATTGCCGCCGAGATCGATTTCCGGAAACAGCGAGGCACGCTGAATGCGGTATTCCGCACGCTCCTTCTCGATGTTCAGGATGGCGATACGAAGGTCGCGGTTGTTCGACAGGGTCAACGCGATCGTATTCTGCAAGCGCGCATCGACGAAGAACGTGCGCCAGCCGATGTCGGCGGCCAGCACGTCCGGCGCCTGCGCGTCCGATGCCGACGCCGCATCGGGCCATGCGGCCGCCACCGGCGCGGCCGGCCGCTGGTAGGTGGGCGACAGGTCGATGCACGCACTCAGCGCCGTGGCGGCCGCACCGGCCAGCATCCAATGAATCGCGCGCTTCATGCGGCACCTCCTTGTTCCGGCGAGCCGGCCGGCGCATCGGCGCCACCGCCGCCGCCCGGGCCATCGGGCTTGCGACGCTTGCCGCCCAGCTTGCGCACCATGAAATACGACAGCGGCGTGAAGAAGATCGCCAGCACGGTACCCACCAGCGTGCCGCCGAACACGCCGGTGCCGATCGATTGCCGCGCGGCCGCACCCGCCCCGCTCGCGATGACGAGCGGCGCGACGCCGAGCAGGAACGCCAACGAGGTCATGACGATCGGGCGTATGCGCAACGCCACCGCCTGCTCGATCGCCTTCAGCGTGCCGGCACCCTGCTTCTCGAGCATCGTTGCGAACTCGACGATCAGGATGGCGTTCTTCGACGACAAGCCCACCGTGACGAGCAAGCCCACCTGGAAATAGACGTCGTTCGACAGGCCGCGCAAGCTCGTGCCGAGCGCCGCGCCGAACACGCCGAGCGGCACGATCAGCAGCACCGCGAGCGGCACCGACCAGCTTTCATAGAGCGCGGCAAGGCACATGAACACGAACAGCACCGAAACGGCATACAGATACGGCGCCTGCCCGCCCGACAATTGCTCCTGATACGACAGGCCTGTCCACGCATAACTGATGCCCTTCGGCAACTGGCCGACCAGCTTCGCCATGGTATCCATCGCCTGCCCCGAACTGACGCCCGGCGCCGGGTCGCCGACGATCTCGAACGAGGATTGCGCGTTGTAGCGATCCAGCTCGGGCGGCCCGTACGTCCAGTGCGACGTGGCGAACGCCGAGAACGGCACCATCGTGCCCGAGGCATTGCGCACATACCACTGCTCGAGCGACTCGGGCGTCATGCGGAATTGCGCATCGCCCTGCACGTACACCTTCTTGATGCGCTGGTTGTCGAGAAACTCGTCGACATACTCGCCGCCGAGCGCGTCCTCGATGGTGGTGTTGACATCGCCGGGCGCCAGCCCCATCGCGTTCGCCTTGCGATCGTCGATGTCGAGCGACAGTTGCGGCGTGTCGCTGAGGCCGTTGAAGCGCACCTGGCGCACGATGCCGCTGCGGTTCGCCAGCGCGATCAGCTTGTCGCGCGCGGCGGCCAGCGCCGTGTGGCCGAGGTTGCCTTCGTCCACGAGCTGCATGTCGAAGCCCGAGCTGATGCCGAGGCCGCGCACGGTGGGCGGCTGCAACACGAATACCTTCGCATCCCGAACCTGTTGCGCGAGATCGCGCGACGCCTTGACGACGAAGCCCTGCGCCGTGTCGCTGGCGGCGGTGCGCTGGCTCCAGTCCTTCAGCTTCACCCACATCATGCCGACGTTCTGGCCGTTGCTGCCCACGGCGAAGCCCGCCACGTTGAACACCTCGGATACCGCCGGCTGCTTGAGCAGATAGTTCTCGACCGTCGCCATGGTGGCTTCGGTGCGCTCGCGCGTGGCGCCCACCGGGGCCGTGACCGTCACCATCAGCACGCCCTGATCCTCGGTCGGCAGGAACGAGGTGGGCAGGCGCATGAACAGGAAGCCCGCGCCCACCACCAGCACCACGTACACGAGCATCGCCGGCTTGCGGTGATGGAGGATCCTGTCGACGGTGCGCCGGTACTTGCTGGTGGACGCGTCGAAGCCGCGATTGAAACCGCTGAAGAACCGGCCCTTCGGCTTTTCGTGGTCGTCGCGCAGGATCGTCGCGCACAAGGCCGGCGTGAAGGTCAGCGCCACCACCACCGACAGCGCCATCGCGGACACCACCGACACCGAGAACTGCCGGTAGATGATGCCGGTCGAGCCGCCGAAGAACGCCATCGGCAGCAGCACCGCCGACAGCACCATCGCGATCGCCACCAGCGCGCTGCTGATTTCCGTCATCGATTTGCGGGTGGCCTCGCGCGGCGACAGATGTTCTTCGGACATCAAACGTTCGACGTTCTCGACCACCACGATCGCGTCGTCCACCAGCAGCCCGATCGCCAGCACCACGCCGAACATCGTCAGCATGTTGATCGAGTAGCCGAACACATCGAGGATGCCGAACGTTCCGAGCAGCACCACCGGCACCGCGATCGCCGGAATCAGCGTGGTGCGCAGGTTCTGCAGGAACAGGAACATGATCGCCACCACCAGCACGATCGCCTCGATCAGCGTCTTCACCACCTCTGAAATCGAGGTCTTGATGAACGGCACCATCTCGTACGGATACTCGACCTTCAGGCCGCTCGGAAAGCTCGCCGCGCGCTTGTTCAGGAAGTCGTGCACGGCCTGATCCACCTGCACTTCGTTCGCGCCCGGCGCGAGTTGCAGGCCCAGCCCCGAGGCAGGCTTGTTGTTGAAGTTGGTTTCGACCGTGTAGGCCTGCGGGCCGAGATCGACGCGCGCCACGTCGCCCAGCAGCACCTGCGAGCCGTTCGTCTGCGTCTTCAGCACGATGTCGCGGAACTGTTGCGCGGTGGTCAGGCGGCTGCGCGCCGTGATCGTCGCGTCGAGTTCCTGGCCCTTGACCGCGGGTGCGGCGCCCACCTCGCCGGCGGCCACGTCGTTGTTCTGCGCGTCGATCGCCGTGACCACATCGGACGGCATCAGCGCGTATTTCTGCAGCTTGTTCGGATCGAGCCAGATCCGCATCGCGTATTCATAGCCGAACTGCTGCGCCTGCCCCACGCCGGGCAAGCGTTCGATCTGCTCCTCCAGGTTGCTGTAGAGATAATCGGCGATCGCGGCCTTGCTCATCTTGCCGTCTTCCGACACCAGGTTGAACACCAGGAACGTATCGGGCGAGGCCTTGCGCACGGTGACGCCGCTTTGCTGCACCTCGGTCGGCAGCAGCGCGTTGGCGGCCTGCAACTGGTCCTGCACCTGCACTTGCGCCGTGTTCGGATTGGTGCCCGCCCCGAACGTCAGCTTGATCGAGATATTGCCCTCGGAGTTCGCCGACGAGGACATGTACATCAGGTTGTCGAGGCCCACCATCTGCTGCTCGATCACCTGTACTACGGCATCCTGATTGGTTTGCGCCGACGCGCCGTTGTACGACGCCGTGATCTGGATGGTGGGCGGCGCGATGTCGGGATACTGATCGAGCGGCAATTGCGTGATGGCGAAGGCGCCCGACAGCGACACCAGCAACGCGAGCACCCAGGCGAAAACGGGGCGGTCGATAAAGAAGTGTGCGATACGCATGCAGCCGCCCTCAGTTCGACGCGGGCGAGGTGGCCGCCTGCGCCGAAGCGTCCGAAGCGTCCGACCCATCGGCCGCCGCCGGCTGGCTCGCGGCCTGGGCCTCGACCGGCTTCACCGTGTCGCCCACGCTCGCGAACTGCGAGCCGGCCACCACGATGCGCTCGCCCGCCGCCAGCCCGCCCGTCACGACCCACTGGTTGTTGTTCGCCGTGCCGCCGAGCGTCAGCGTGCGCTGCTCGACCTTGTTCTGCGCATCGACCACCAGCGCCGTCGCCTCGCCGCGCTGATCGTGCGCGACCGACTGCTGCGGCACGAGGATCGCCGTCTCGTTGATGCCCTGATCGATGACCGCATGCAGGTATTCGCCGGGCAGCAGCAGCTTTTCCGGGTTCGGCACGATGACGCGCAGCGTGATGGTGCCGGTGGTCGGATCGACGCCCACGCCCGCGAATTGCAGCGTGCCTTGGTGGGCGTAGGTCGTGCCGTCTTCCAGCGTGATCTTGACCTTCGCGTTGCCGTTGGCGTCCGTCTTGTAGGCGCCGCTCGCCAGCTTCTTGCGCAGCGCGAGCACGTCGGTGCTCGATTCCGTCACGTCCAGATACATCGGATCGTAGGCGTAGATCGTGGCGAGCGCGGTGGTCTGATCGGCCGTGACGAGCGCGCCCGGCGTGTAGGCCGAGGCGCTGATGGTGCCCGTCACCGGCGCCCTGACGCGCGTGTAGCCGAGGTTGATGCGTGCGCTTTCGAGCGCGGCCTGGTCCGCATCTATGGTGGCTTCGTCCTGCTTGAGCGTGGCTTCGGCGGTTTCGAGCGTTTCCTTGCTGATCGCATCGATCGCCGCGAGCGAGCGGTCGCGCTCGGCGATCGGCTGGGCCGACAGCAGCGCGGCCCGGGCCTTTTCCAGCTCGGCGCGATCGGCGTCGTAGGTGGCCTGATAAGGCGCCGGGTCGATCTGATAGAGCACCTGCCCTTCATGCACCACGCCGCCTTCGTTGAACAGGCGCTTCTGGATCACGCCCGTGACTTGCGGCGTGACGGGCGAGGTCAGGAACGACGTGGCGCGGCCGGGCAAGGACACGGATTGCGCGAACGGAACGATCCTGACCGTTTCCACGTTCACCGTCTGCACCTTCTTTTGCGTGCTCTTCTGATCGTGCGAGCACGCCGCCAACGTGCAGGCCAGCAGCACGATGCCCGTGCGACGCGGTGCGGAAAGCCGAATTTGCATGATGAAAGCCCCAATGCCGAGGGCGCGGTCCACGCCCGATGGGCCGAGTATGGGAAGCAAATTCGCAAGAAATTAGGAATGGCAGGCGCAGGCGATGGCCGGGCATTACGCGGGATTACTGGCGAAATCGTCATCCGCCGCGATGGATGGAGAACGGCGGGGCGGGGATCGTTCGCAAGTCCGCTTCGGTCTACTGATCAAACCACGCCTTGTCTTGCCACGGCTGCGGCGTCCGTCTCGCGCTGCCGCGCCCGATCCGCCTGCGTCCGCCCGTCATAGCCCCAATCGCTGCCGGCCACCTCCTTGATCACCACGTAGGTGGCGGCGTCGAGTTGCGCGATGGTTTCGCGCAGCAAGGCCATCGCGGCGGCAATGAAGGCGCGCTTCTGCGCCTCGTTGTTGGTGCCGGCGGTCACGCACACTTCGAGATGCGCCGCCGTGTGCCGCAGGCTCGCGCCGATGGTCCAGCGGTTCGAGATCGGCGTCTCGATCAGCACCGAGGTCAGTTCGTGCTGCTTCGCCAGTTCGTCGGCGATCAGCCGGGTCAGTTCGGTGGACAGATATTGGGCGTCGGCGGCGGACGGGGTTTGCGACAACGTCAATCGGGCAAACGGCATGGTGTTGCTCCTCAAAAGATGGTGCTGTCATATTATTTGAGGAATTCGCAAGCTTGCTTGCGTTCCATACCGGCCCAGATTTGAGTTTTTCTCATGATTCCCGACATCCCCTCCCCCTTGCTGCGCACCTTCGTGGCCGTGGTCGATTGCGGCTCGCTGGCGGCGGCGGCCCAGCGCATCGCGCGCAGCGAATCGGCGGTCAGCCTGCAGATCTCGCGTCTCGAAGCGATCGTCGGGCAGGCGCTGTTCGATCGCGACGGCCGCGCGCTGCGGCTCAATGGGTTCGGCGGCCTGCTGCTGTCGCATTCGCGCGCGATCCTCGGGCGCATCGACGCGGCCCGCACCGAACTGGCGCCCGACGCGGTGGCGCCGGTGCGAATCGGCGTGGTGCAGGATTTCGTGCCGGGCGTGCTGCGGCCGACGCTGGCCGAGGTGCGCGCGCTGACGCCCGAGGCGGCGTTCACGATCGTGATCGGCAGCACGGCGGAATTGCTGCAGGCGATGAGCGAGGACCGCATCGACGTGGCGCTGTGCGCCGGCGAGCCGTTCGGCGGCAACGTGGTCGCACGCCTGCCGATGCAGTGGTTCGGCGATGCGAACCTGCTCGACGGCGAGGTGGTGCCGCTGATCAGCATCGCGCCGCCGTGCCCGTTCCTGCTGGCGGCGCAACGCGTGCTCGATGCGGTGGGCCGGCCCTGGCGCGTGGCACTGACCACGCCGAGCCTCGACGGGCTGCGCGCAGCCTGCGAAGCCGGCATCGGCATCGCCTGCCGCACCGCGCCGGGGTTGGGGCTGCCGGTGTTGGCGGGCACCGCGCTGCCGCCGTTGCCCGAGATCGCGTATTCGACCATCGAGCGCCGTCACGACGGCGCCGATCCGGGGCCGGCCGCGCGTGCGATGACGGCGCATCTGGGTGCGCTGGTCGCGGGGATTTGAGATTTGAGCGGCGATCGGAACGCCGATCTTATTCGACCACCGAGCGCCGCCACGACAGCGCCGAGCCGGGGCCGCCCGCGCGTGCGATGACGGCGCATCTGGCCGCGCTGGTTGCGCCGACCCAAGCGCCAACCTCAACGCAAAGCCTCAAGCGCTCAAAACCAAACACCCCAGTCACCAACGCTCAACGCCCCGCGTCGCCCTGCCGGTACACCGCCGTCAATTCATCGAGCTGCACCTTGAGGGCAGGCTCCAACGCGTAGTCGGCGGCGGCCAGCGTGTCGGCCAGTTGCTCGCGGCGGCTCGCCCCGAGAATCACCGACGTGATCGCCGGGTTCGCCAGAATCCACGCCACGCCAAGCGTGGGCAACGCCACGCCGGCCGCCTGCGCCATCGCCTGCACCTGCTCGACCGTGCCGAACTCGCGGTCGCGCCAATAGCGGTTCTTGTACATCGCGCCGAACTGGCCCATCTCCGGCGAGAAGCGGCCCGCGCCCGGATCGTCGCTCTGCCGGTAGCGGCCGGTCAGCAGCCCGCCCGCCAGCGGGTTGAACGGATTGACGGCCAGCCCTTCCTCGCGCGCCAGCGGCAGCAGTTCGCGCTCGATCTCGCGAAACAGCAGGTTGTAGCGCGGCTGCACCGAAACAAACCGCGTCAGCCGCAGCAGCTCCTGCCGGCCGATCGCGCGCGCGAGCCGGTACGCGAGGTAATTCGACACGCCGATATAGCGCGCCTTGCCCGAGCGCACGATGGCGTCCATCGCCTCGACCGTCTCGTCCAGCGGCGTGGTCGCGTCGTCCACATGCAACTGGTAGAGATCGACGTAATCGGTATTCAGGCGGCGCAGCGACGCGTCCACCGCATCGAGCAGATGCTTGCGCGAGCCGCCCCGGTCCCACGGCAGCGGCCCCATCGGCGCGCCGCCCTTGGTCGCCAGGATGAAGCGCTGGCGCTTGTCCTTGAGCCAGCGCCCGGTGATCTCCTCCGAACTGCCCACCTCGTGCGGCAACGCCCCGCCCGGGTACATGTTCGCGGTATCGATGAAGTTCACGCCGGCCTCGGCCGCCGCGTCGAAGATGCGAAACGATTCGGCCTCGTCGGTCTGGTGCCCGAACGTGCCGGTACCCAGACACAGCCGCGACACCGACAAACCCGTACGTCCCAGTTGCGTGAACTGCATGACCACCTCCATGAGGAAACCCGCGAATCCCCCATGGATTCGCAAATATATCGATCACTATATTTCGAGCGTGGAGCCGTCGTCAAACGTTTTATATTGAATGCTATATTTGAGCCCGACGCCCGCAAACGAAAGGAAACGCATGATCCGGCCACGCATATTCGATGTCGACGCCGCGGTGGACACCGCCACCGACCTGTTCTGGCGGCAGGGCTACGAAGGCACCTCGCTGTCCGACCTGACGGGCGCGCTCGGCATCACGCCGCCGAGCTTCTATCACGCGTTCGGCAGCAAGGAGGCGCTGTTTCGCACCGTGCTGGAGCGCTACGGCGCGACGCGCCTGCAATACGCGGAAGACGCGGTGCAATGCGCGACGGCCCGCGAAGTGGCCGAGCAGATGCTGACGCGCTGGGCCGAGCTGTACACCGAGCCGGGCTTTCCGGCCGGCTGCCTGGCGTTCAATTGCTCGCTGGCGGGCGGTGGCCCGGAAAGCCTGATGGCGCAGGAGTTGGTCAGGCATCGCGACGCGCGTCGCGCGCGCCTGCGCGAGCGTTTCGAGCAGGCGCGGCAGGCGGGCGACCTGGCCGCCGACGCGAACCCGGAAGCGCTGGCGCGCTATCTGATGGTGCTGGGCTGGGGCATGGCCTCGGACGCCCGCACCGGCGCGAGCCGCCAGGCTCTGCTCGAGATGGTGGCGGTGGCCATGCAGGCGTGGCCGGCCTGACGGATCGGACGGATCGAAAGGCCCCCGCCATCGCGTAGGTCACCTGATTACATTTCTCCCCCGCACGTCCGTACATCCATCGGATCGAGGATCGATTCCTGCTTACCCGACCGCCTCGCCGCGCTGCCGCCGCCGAGGAAAGGAACGGTCACGCAAACGCCGCACATTCCCCTGAACTTTGCGCACGCCGCTCGCTCAGGTCCATGTACGCGCAACCAATTTCCCTCGTGCAAGCACGCTGCAAGCCGTTTGCAATGCCTGCGTTGCGCGTCGTCTCGTGGCACCGTCCGCCATCGTGCCCGGCGGCATTCTCCCGGCCGCCCCGTCAATCCCGCATCGGCTGTCCGATGCGCCAACCGGAGGGTTTCCCATGCGAATCCTGACACTTCCCCTCGCCGCGCTTTGCATCTCGCTGACAGGCTGCGCCGCTTATCGCACTCACGAAGCACGCGAAGTCCAGGACGGCAAACTGGTCGGCGCCAACATCCTCGACCTCGTGCAATCGGTCGGCATTCCCGACAAGACGATGAAGCTCGTCAGCACCGGCGGCGCCGACGACCGCATGACCGCGCAATGGAATTTCTCGAACGCCGACGCCGCGCTCGACCTCAACGTCGTGCTGCTCGACCTGAAGGTGGGCGGCGCGGGCAAATGCACCATGACGGCCACGGTCGACCGCTGGGGCGGCAAGGTGATGGCCGTGAATTTCCCGCAGGCGCACAGCGACAGCATCGGTTCGGACTACGGCGCCTGCGAGCCGCTCGTCGAGGAAGCGCTCAACCACATGCCGCACACGCCGATCAATCCGAAGTACGACGCGTTCGCGCTGGTGGGCGCGGCGAAGTAGCCCGGCCACGCGCCCGCGCTCAGGCGGGCGCGGCCTCCTCCTCGATGCCGAGCGCTGTCAGCAGCCACGCCTTGAACGTCTCGAAGGCCTCGTGGCGATGCGGGCGGCGCGGATGCACGAGGTAATGCCCGATGTCGTTCACCTCGCGCGTGGTGCGCTGGAACAGCCGGTGCCCGAGCAAATCCTCCATCTTGCGCACCGCGTGGCTGATCGCGCTCGGCGATGCGGCTTCGGAGCAGCGCTACGCGGCTTGAGTTTCGTCGGGATGTTGCTTCGTGGAAAACCGCCTTTCGGGGCGGTTTTTTATTGCAGCCGTCATGGCCGTTGATCAAAATCTCGACGCGCGTTTTCTACCGCGTCCAGATTGTTGGCCGCCCACACCCAGACTCCGCAAAATGCAGCGCCCAATGTGATCCCGAGGTCGGTGAGTTTGTATTCGACCTTCGGTGGCACGACCGGATACACCGTCCGTATCACCAGGCCATCACGCTCCATCGTGCGTAGGGTTTGTGTGAGCATTTTCTGGCTGATTCCCTCAACCAATTCGCCAAGTCGGCTGAAACGCAGCGGCGACTTTTCCGCGAGCGTGTCGAGGATCAGCATTGTCCATTTGTCGGCAACGCGGCCGATGAGATCTCTGACCAACGAAGCGATGCGAGGATCAAGATCGATCGACGGTGTCAGGCTCGCGTAATACTGCGCGGCGGCGATCTGTTCCTTGGTGAACTCCGGGACTCGTTCCACTTTCACACTCTCTTTTTGGTACGTATAGAACTTTCAGGTGCCTTCTTTCTTTTGAAGAGTGTACCGGGCAGACTACGCTCGTGCTCGACAAAACAGGGAGTGACATCATGAAAATGACAGGAAGAACCGTATTGATTACCGGCGGAACAAGCGGGATCGGCATGGAGTTGGCACGGCAACTCATCGCCAAGGGCGGCAATACGGTGATCGTCACCGGGAGGGACCCGGGCAAGCTGAAAGATGCACAGCGTGCCGTGCCGGGGCTGCATGCTTTTCAAAGCGATGTCGGCGATCCGGCGGATATCGCGTCGATATACAAAATCGTGTCCGAGCAGTTCCCGGCGTTGGACACCCTGGTGAACAACGCGGGAACGATGCGCAACATCGGGCTGGATCGGCAGTATCCGTTGAGTGACCTGACCACTGAAATCGATGGGAACTTGAAGGGCCCGATGTGGATGGTTCAAACTTTCCTGCCCTTGCTCATGAGGCGGAAAAACAGCTTGATCGTGAATGTTTCATCGGGTCTGGCATTTATTCCCTTCCCCGCGGCGCCGATATACAGCGCGTCAAAAGCCGCACTCCATGCCTATACGCAGTGCCTGCGGGCGCAGTTGGCCGGCACCGGTGTGTCCGTAGTCGAATTGGCGCCCCCGGGCACCGAAACGCCGCTGTTTCGAGGCGAGTTTGCCGAGGCGATGAAAAATGAAAAAGGCATGAATGTCGGCGTGCTCGCGAAACGCGCCATTGCAGGTATCGAAGCCGGGAAACTCGAGATTCGTCCTGGTGTGAGCAATGTCCTGAAGATCGCCAGCCGCGTTGCGCCGCAGTTCATGTTTCGGCAAATGGTCAAGCTCGGCCGTCCGAAACCATCCGGAGCCTGAGACGAGTGGCTTCGGCAATCGATGTTGCGCCTGCGCGTACGCCGAATCCGATACAAGAGATGTCGTTGTGGCGAAAGGGCAGGAACGGGAGCAACGGATCGAAAGCCGAAAGCCCGGATTGGTCGGATTGGCGGCTTCGACCCGGGGCGGCCGTTCGCAGAAAGCAAAAAATCAAAGATCCCCCCGAACCTCCCCCGTCCCCAACGCATTCCGTTGCCGATTGACCTCATCCCACAGCGCATCGCTATCGTCATCGCGCAACACGATCACCCAATCCAGCTGCTCTTCGGTCACGCCGAAGTACTCCAGGATTTCCTTGCGCGCGCCGTCCATGAACTGCGCGTACTCCGGCGTCGTCTGCGCTTCGGCATGCAGTGCGTCGTACTCCGAATCGTCCTCGCCGCCGCCGGCCTCGTCGATAAAGCGCGAGATCCACTGATCGCGTTCGTAGTCGTAATCGGCTTCGGCGCGCATCGCTTGCGCAGCCGTTTCGAAGTCCAGTTGAGCAAACGCGGCGATCGCCGCCATCGTTGCTTCGTCGAATGTCGTTGTCATTTCATCTCTCACAGTCGTCGCGCCGCATCATCGCGCAGCACGTTTCCAATCCCGCACGGCGCCTCCGCGCCACTCGCTCAACGCTTCCCCCGCCCGCCACCCGGTTTCCCCTGCGGCTTCCCGGCCGAAGGTTTGCCTGCCGCAGAAGGCTTCCTCGCAGAAGGTTTCCCCGCCACCTTCGCACGCGGCTTCTGCGTACTGAACGGGCTGCCGACCAACAACCGCCAGTCATACGCCTCGTCCGCATCCCCTTGCGCGCCGGAGCCGGTACCCGGCGCCACACCCGCCGCCTGCCCGCCCTTCGGCTTCTTCGGTTTCTTAGGCTTCTTGATGAGTTGCCCCGCCGCGCTGGTTTCCGGCACGCGATGCTCGGCCAAAAACCCCGGCTCCTCCTCGCGCGGCAGCGTCTTCCCGATCAGCGCTTCGATCGCGGCCAGATACGGCGCTTCATCCGCACACACCAGCGACACCGCCACGCCGCTCGCGCCCGCGCGGCCGGTGCGGCCGATGCGGTGCACATAGTCCTGCGCCACGATCGGCAGATCGACGTTGATCACGAGCGGCAGATCGTCGATGTCGAGCCCGCGTGCCGCCACGTCGGTGGCCACCAGCATCTGCACCTCGCCGGTCTTGAAGCGCTCCAGCGCACGCAGGCGCGCGGGCTGCGGCTTGTCGCCGTGAATGGTGTCGACGGCATAGCCAGCCTCGTCGAGCATGCCGGCCAGGTAATCGACGCCGTTGCGCGTCTTGACGAACACCAGCGCGTGCTTCCACTTGTTCCGGGCCACGAGGTGCATGAACAGGTCGGGCTTGTTGCGCTTGTCCACGGTCACCACCCATTGCTTGATCCGGGTAGCGGTGGTGTTCGGCGGGCTGACGCTGATGTCGACGGGGTTGCGCAGAATGCTCGCGGCCATCGCGCGGATGTCGTCGGTGAACGTGGCGGAGAACAGCAAGGTCTGGCGCTGCGCAGGCAAGGCCGCGAACACCGCGTTCAGCTCGCGCGAGAAACCGAGATCGAGCATGCGGTCGGCTTCGTCGAGCACCAGCGCCTGCACCTGATCGAACTGCACGGCGTTCTGGCGATTCAGGTCGAGCAAGCGGCCCGGGGTGGCGACCAGCACGTCCACGCCCTTGCGCAGCTTCATCATCTGCGGGTTGATGCTCACGCCGCCGTAGGCGGCCAGGAAGCGCAAGTCGAGCCCCTTGCCGTAATCGGCGAAGCTCTGCAGCAGTTGTTCGGCCAGTTCGCGCGTGGGCACCAGCACCAGAACGCGCACACGGTTGCTGGACACGGCCGGGCCGTTTTGCACGAGCCGCTGCAGCAGCGGCAGCGCGAAACCCGCCGTCTTGCCGGTGCCGGTGTGCGCCGCGGCCATGACGTCCTTGCCGCCGAGCACGGCGGGAATCGCCTTGGCCTGCACCGGGGTGGGCGTCTGGTAATTGAGATCCTGCACATTACGCAGCAACGGTGCGATCAGGCCGAGCGAGGCAAAAGACATGGGGGGTGTTCCGGGCGAAAACCGCAATTCTAGCGGTTGCCGCGCCGGCAGCGGCAGGCGCGCCGCGAATCCGCCCGCCGAAGGCGGAAGGCCGGGGCCGCCCGGCCGCTCAATCGTTGCGGCCGCCGAATGCCCTGGCGATCTTCCGATCGGTGTTGTATTGGCTCAATGCATACACCGACCAGATCGCGGCCGGCAGCCAGCCGATGATAGTGATCTGCAGCAGCAGGCAGATGATCCCGGCGAACGGCCGGCCGATCGTGAAGAACTGAAACCACGGCAACAGAATGGCAAGGACGAGGCGCATCGATTCGCTCCAGAGTGAAGTGCGTCGATGTTACGTCAACCGACTCGGGCCGGCCCGGAATCCGCCATCGCTTCGTGATCCGATGCTTCGCAATCAGAAGCGATCGGTCATCACCACCTTCACCACCGGATAGAAGCGCAGGTCGTGCGCCTTGTCGCGCAGTTGCTGCTCGGCCGCCGCCACGTTGTTCGCGCCGGCCGCGGTCGCGACCAGCGGGGGCACGTCGAAGCTGACGTGCGGCGTGCCATAGGCCACGCCGATGTCGGCAGCCACCGACAACCCGGCCTTGCCGGTCGGGCTATGGCCGAAACCGAAGCCGATGTAAGGCCGCACGGTCGGCCACTTGAGCTTGGCGGAAACCGTCTGGCCGAAGCCCGGCACGGTCACGCCGTTGAGGCGGTAGGTGCCGTTGGCGCCCGGCTCGGCCTCGCCCGTTATCTGGTCGCCGCCGATCAGCGCGCCCACCGTCAGGTGCAGCGGCACGTGCGTGGGGAACGGGAACACGTCGGCGAACACGCCGCCATGAATCAGCCGCACATGCGCGTTGTAGTCCTGCCCGTCCGACGAGAACTTGTGCGACAGCGCGAAGCCGCCCACTTCACCGCGCAGCGCGGTGTACGAGTTGAACGCGTGGCCGACGCCGACGCTGACGCCGTCGGTGCCGACGCCGCCATACACCTCGTTGGATTGGGCGCGCGCAGCCTGGCAGCCGAACGCAAAGGCGGCCAGCGCAGCAAGCGCGCACAGCCGGTTGAAACGCGGGACATTCATCGGATCATTCCTCAACGGGGCGAATCGAACTGGATTTATTTCGCAGTTCACAACAATCGGCGAGACTATAGCCGCCGATCCATTGACCGATTGCCCTGGTATGGAGGAGAAAACCCGCGCATTTCATCGAATGGTTTGACATTTCGGTGTCATACGATCCGGCACGGCGAAGCTGCCTCCGCGAGCGTCAGCCGCGCCGCACCAACGCCACCAGCAACGCGCCGCCGATCAGCGCGGTGATCACGCCGATCGGCAGGTCGTCGGGCGCGATCAGCGTGCGCGCCAGCACGTCGGCCCACACCAGCGCGATCGCGCCGCCCAGCCCCGCCAGCGGCAGCAGCCGCCCGTGCTCGGCGCCGAACAGGCGGCGGCACACGTGCGGCACCACCAGCCCGACGAAGCCGATCGCCCCGCTGACGGCCACCGTGGCGGCGGTCAGCAGCGAGCAGACCACGAACAGCTCGCGCCGCCGTGCCGAGACATCCACGCCGAGCGCGGCGGCGGCCACGTCGCCGCTGGTCAGTGCGTTCAGCTCGCGCCGCCGTCCGATCAGCAACAACGCACCCGCCGCGAGGCACACGGCCGGCACGGCCAGCAATGCCCAACGCGCGAGGCCAAGACCACCGAGCATCCAGAACAGCACCGACTGCGCCGCGCGCGGGTCGCCGAGATAGATCAGCAGATTGGCCATCGCCATCATCGCGAACGACACGGCCACGCCCGACAGCAGCAGCCGCGACGAATCGAGCCGCCCGGCCCGCGCGCCCAGCACGATCACCAGCGCGGTGGCGGCCAGCGCGCCGGCGAACGCGAACACCGACAGCGTGAGCCAGCCGAACGCCGCGCCGAACCAGACGGTGGCCGCCACCGCCCCGAGCGACGCGCCGGAACTGACGCCGAGCAGATGCGGATCGACCATCCGGTTGCCGGTGGCGGCCTGCAGCGCCACGCCGACCATCGCGAGCGTGGCGCCCACCAGCGCGCCAAGCAGCACGCGCGGCAGCCGGATCAGCCAGACGATCGTATCGATGCCGGGCGCGACGCCGGCCGCCGCATGACCGCTGAAATGGGCCAGCAGCACGCGCGCCACCGTGCCGGGCGCGATCGCCACCGGCCCGAGGCCGGTGGCGATCAGCATCGACGCGAGCAGCAACCACCCACCGAGCCAGCCCGCGGCCCGCATGCGCCTCGCCGCGCCCATCGTCGCCTGTCGCGTCATCGCTTACTTCCCGCCCGGCGCCGCGAACGCGGCAGGATGCAGGCCGCGCGCGAGCGTGTCGACGGCGTCCGCGTTGCGCACGCCGGGCGTGGCCTCGTCGTACGGCAGCACGACGAAGCGTCGCGCGCGAATCGCGGCGACGTTCGCCAGCGCCGGGTTGCCGGTCAGGTAGGCGATCTTCTGGGCGGCCGTCTGCGCGCCGTAATCGACGATCACGATCGCCTGCGGATCGCGCGCCACCACGCTTTCCCAGCCGACCGCCGCCCAGCTTTGCGCGAGATCGTCCATCACGTTGACGCCGCCGGCCGCGCGGATCAGCGCGTCGGGCATGGCGTAGCGGCCGGCGGTGAAGGGCTTGTCGCCGCCGCTGTCGTAGACGAACACGCGCACCGGCTCGACGCGCGGCCCGAGCACATGCGCCACCGCGGCCACGCGCGCCTGCATCGCGGCGATCGTCTGCGCGGCGCGCGGCGCGACGTCGAAGATCGCGCCGAGATTGCGCAGGTCGGCATACACGTCGTCGAACGATGCGGGCGGGCGCGGCATGATGTGCGAGCACGATTCGGTCAACTCGTAGGACGCGATGCCGAAGCGCGCCAGCGAATCGGGCGTGACCGGCCCGCCCACCCGCATCCCGTAGTTCCAGCCAGCCACGTACAGGTCGGCGCCGGCCGCGAGCAACGTCTCCAGCGCCGGGTACTGGCGCGCCAATTCGGGCAACCCGGCCAGTTGCGCGCGCAGCGCGGGCGTGGCGGTCTTCCAGCCGCCGATGCCGGTGTAGCCCGCCATCCGGTCGCGCAGGCCGAGCGCGAGCATCATCTCGGTCAGGTTCACGTCGTTGCTGACGGCATGCGCGGGCGCCTGCGCGAACGTCACGCTGCGGTTGCAGCTGTGCACGGTCACCGGGTAATGGCCGGCCGCGAACGCGGGCAGGCTCGTCAGCAGCGCGGCAGTACAAACGGCATGGGCGGCATGGCGAATCCGCCGGGCGCGCGGCCTCATCGGCGCGGTCTTCATTTCGTCAGTTTTCCTCATCGATGATCAACGTGACGCGCGGGTAGCCGCCGCGCGGATGCCGGTCCACCAGCGCATCCACGCCGTACACGGCCTTCAGCAGCGGCGCGGTCAGCACCGCCTCGGGCGTGCCCTGCGCAACGATCTCGCCGTCGGCCAGCACGAACAGCCGGTCGCAGAACGCGGCGGCGAGGTTCAGGTCGTGAAGGGTGGCCAGCGTGGTGATGCGCAGCCGCTTCACGAGCGCGAGCAGCGCGATCTGGTGGCGCGGGTCGAGGTGGTTGGTCGGCTCGTCGAGCATCAGCAACTCGGGCGACTGCACCAGCGCGCGCGCCAGCAACGCGCGCTGCCGCTCGCCGCCCGACAGCGTGGCGAACGCGCGCGCCTGCGCATCGGCCAGCCCGACGTCGGCCAGCGCCCGCGCGATGCGCGCCACGTCCTCGGCCGTGTCGCCGTCGAGCATGCGCTTGTGCGGCGTGCGCCCCATCGCCACCACCTGCCCGACCGTCAGCCCGAACTCGTCGGGCGGGTCCTGCAGCACCACGGCGATGCGCCGCGCGGCCTGGCGGCCGCTCAAGGCCCACACGTCCTCGCCGCCCACCGTCACGCGGCCCGCGTGCGGGCGCTCGTAGCGGAACGCGCAGCGCAGCACGCTGGTCTTGCCGCTGCCGTTCGGGCCGATCAGCCCGACCAGTTCGCCGGGCCGCGCATCGAGCGCGATCTGCCGCAGCAGCGCGCGCGCCGCGCCGGCCGCGCCGTCGGGCGTCCAGCTCAGGCCATCGATGCGCAGCTCGCTCATCACGCGTCCTCGTTCAGAACTTCAGCGTGGCGGTCACGCCGCCCGAGCGCGGCGCGCCGAGCAGCCATTCGCCGCCGTCGTTCTGGCTGGTTTCCGCGTAGACGCGGTTGGTCAGGTTGTGCAGATACAGCGACACGGTCAGGTCCTTGGTGGCGCGCCACGACGCCGAGGCGTCGAGCAGCGTGTACGACGGCAGATGCACGCTGTTGGCGGTGTCGCCATAGCGGCGGCCGACATAGCGCAGGCCCGCGCCCGCGCGCCAGCCCGGCGCGAAGGCCCAGTCCACCCAGAGGTTGGCGGTCTGCTGCGGGATGTTGATCGGCACGTTGCCGGCGCGCGATACGCTCGCGCCGCCCACCGATTCGTCGAAGTTGTCGTAGCGCGCGCGCAGGAACGCCGCGTTCGCATCGATCGACAGGCCGTGCGGCAATCGCAGCGCGCCGGTCCATTCCACGCCGCGCGACGATTGCTTGCCCACCTGGATCGTCTGCCCCGGGTTCTGCGGATCGGCGCTCAGGAGGTTGCGCTTGACGATCTGGTAGAACGCCAGCGTCCACGATCCGCGCCCGCCCGCGAACGCCTGCTTGAGCCCCGCCTCCCACTGCTCGCCGGTCGACAGGTTGAACGCGCTGCTCGATTTCGACAGCGTGATCAGCGAGCCGACGCCGTCGGTGCCGGTGGTGTACTGGCCGTACAGCGAAACATCGGGCGTCAGCGAGAATACCAGCCCGGTGCGCCAGCTCGTGTGGCCGAACGTCTTGTCGAACGACGACGCGCCGGCCGTGGCGGTGGCGAACGTGTCGCGGTGGAAGTCGAGGTAGTCGTAGCGCAGGCCCGAGATCCACGACAGCCGGTCGCTCAGTTCCACGCGATCCTCGGCGAACACGCCGGCCTGGCGCGTGTGCGTGCGGAACACCGGCACGGTGGCGTCGGGGCTGGCGAACACGCCCGGATCGAAGCCGAACGCGGGCACCACCGATTGCCCGCTGAACGGCGTGTTGCTGCCATCCACGAACGTCACGTCGTTGAACTCCGCGCCCACCACCAGCCGGTTCTGGCGGCCCGCCAGATGGCCGTCGAACGTGGCGTCGAGCCGGTCGCCCACCTGCCGCTCGTGGTGCGTGATCTCGATGTAGTCGCTGCGCAGCACCGAGCCGTCGTTCTGCAACGCGTAGCTTTCCGAATCGTGCCAGTGGCGGTCGGTCAGCATGCCGTACAGGCTGTTGCGCACCGTCACGCCGGGCGCGGCGCGCCAGGTGGCGCCCAGGCGCGCCCAGCGGTCGAAATACGAAATCGACGCGTCGCCGACGTTGTAGTTCTGCCGCGCGAACGCCGGGTTCAGCGCGCCGCCCTCGGTCGGCACGCCGAAATAGGTCATCGGCTTCTGGCGCGCGAAATCGTAGTCGAGCGTGAACGACAGCGCCGGATCGACGTCGAGCTTCAGCGCGCCGCCCACCGACGTGATGTGCGATTCGCCGCGCGGCACCCAGCCGTTCCGGCGGTCGTCGTTGACGTAGAAGCGGTACGACAGCATCGGCCCGAGCGCGCCGGTGGTGTCGAGCGCCACGCGTTTCTCGCCGTAGCTGCCCGCGCCCACCAGCACGGTGGTCGAGCGTTCGCGCTGCGGCGCCTTCGGCACCACGTTGATCACGCCGCCGATGCCGCCCTCGCCGTACAGCACCGAGGCCGGCCCGCGCAGCACCTCGATGCGGTCCACCTGCCAGGTGTCGGCCGGGAACGTCACGGTGCCGGCGCCGACCATCATGCGCGTGCCGTCGTACAGCGTCGTGACCGATTCGGGGCCGCTGAAGCCGCGCACCGACATCGCCGTGCCGCCGTTGCCGGGCGCGCCGTCGGCGGCGAAGCCGGCCGCGCGCGTGACGGCGTCGAGCACGGTGGTGTCGCCGCGTTCGCGCACGCGGTCGCCGGACAGCGTCTCGACGCTGGCGGGCGTGTCGAGGCTCGACAGCCCGAGCCGGCTGCCGGCGGCAACCGGCGTGCCGAGATCGGACCCGGCGGTGGCCGCGCGCGACGCGCCCACTGTGACGGCCGGCAAGGCGGTGGCGCCGTCGCGCCGCGCGGACGAAGCCGAGGACGCAGAAGACGGCGGTGCCGGGGCGGCCTCGTCGGCCAGCACGACGCGCGGCGCGCCGAACAGCGAGGCGACGGCGACCACGCCGGCGCAGGCGTGACGGGAGGCGGCGCGCGGCGCGCGGGTGGAATGGATGCGGAACGTGCGTTTCATGGTTGTCGGGGTGTCGGCGTGTAGCGGGCGCACCGGAGCCGGGCCGCGCGCATCGAGGCGCGGCCGCCGGCCGGTGCGAAAGGTGACGGAACGGGCATGGCGATTCGCCTCCGTCATCGCAGTCGATACGACGCGATGACGGCGAATCCGGCGAATCCGGCTGATCGGCTAGGCCGCCGAGCCACCATGCCTCGCACGGCGGCCAAGGCCATCGGCCCGGCTGGCCGGCACGCACACACGGGAAACACGCGACACGACAGGAAACACATCGGCGCGGCGCGCGCACGAAGGGCGGGCGTCGCGATATCGGACAGCTTGGATCACGCGGAAATCTCCTGGGGTTTCGCGCCCCGTTGGACAAACGAATGGACAAGGCGAAGCTCAGGTCTGGCTTCCGGCACGGCCGTCGGGCGACGGCACGACCGGTCACAGTGGCGCGACCGCGCGGGATTTGCACCCGCTTCCAAGCTAGGCGGCCGCCATTCTGGGGGAACAGAAACGGTGCCGCAAGCGCCGACAATCGGCGAACGTGGCGAAAAACCACCATTGCGCGCGAGATCAATTGTTAAATCGAGGGATTTCGCGGCGTTTTCGTTTTCTATGGCCCCGAATCGGCGCACGCAACGGCTATGATGCTGGACTCGCAATAATCGTTGCGAGTGTTGCATCCACCCCTATTTATCGCGGCGCAGTGCCTGCGCGCGATCCGGTAGCCGCGTGACGGCAAAATCGTCACGCGCCGGCTACCGTTTGAAAAACATGCACGGTTCGTACAATTTTTTACTGGTAGTCGTGTCGTTCGCGGTCGCCACCCTTGCGTCCTACACCGCGCTCGATCTGACCAGCCGCATCGCCCTGCTCGGCCGCTCGCCGCTGCGCCATGCCTGGCTGGCCGGCGGCGCGGTGGCGATGGGCACCGGCATCTGGTCGATGCATTTCATCGCGATGCTGGCGTTCACGCTGCCGATCCCGCTCGGCTACGACATCGTCGATACCGCCTACTCGCTGGCGCTCGCGGTGATCGTCTCCTACCTGGCGCTCTACTACACCACCCACAACCACACCAACCGGCTCGACCTGGCGATCAGCGGCACGCTGATGGGCGGCTGCGTGGCGGGCATGCACTACACCGGCATGGCCGCGATGCACATGCAGCCCGGCATCCACTACCAGACCGGCTGGCTGGCCGCCTCGCTGGTGATCGCGGTGGCGGCCTCGATCGCCGCGCTGTCGATCGCGCGCACCTTGCGCCACGATCAGCGCCAGTCGGCGATGCGCGCGCGGATCGGCGCGGCGCTCGTGATGGCGGTGGGCATCAGCGGCATGCACTACGCCGGCATGGCCGCCGCCGAATTCCCGCTCGGCAGCATGTGCGGCGCGGCCAGCGGCATCGATTCGGCGTGGCTCGCCACCACCGTCTCGCTGTTTACCGTGGTGATCCTGGTGGTCACGCTGCTGCTGTCGCGCATCGACGCGCGCAACACCCGCCTGTCGCGCGCCGTCACCAACCTGAACGGCGAAATCGTGCGGCTCGCCACGCTCGACACGCTGACCGGCCTGCCGAACCGCAGCACGCTGAATTCGCGGATCGTCGAGGCGATCGACCAGGCGCGCCGCCATCAGACCGGCTTCGCCGTGCTGTTCATGGATCTCGACGGCTTCAAGGCGATCAACGATTCGCTCGGCCATTCGGTCGGCGATCAGGTGCTGGTGTCGTTCGCGAACCGGCTGCGCGCCTGCGTGCGCAACATCGATACCGTGGCGCGGCTCGGCGGCGACGAATTCGTGGTGCTGGTGGAGCCGATCAACGGCGCGGTGGACGCGCGCCTGATCGCCGAAAGCGTGCTCGACCGCACCCGCGACAGCGCCTGGAGCAGCGAAGCGCCGCTGCTGGTCACGCCGAGCATCGGCATCGCGCTGTACCCGCGCGACGGCGACAGCGTCGATACGCTGCTCAAGCACGCCGACGCCGCCATGTACGAGGCCAAGCGCGCCGGCCGCGGCACGTTCCGCTTCTTCGAAGTGGGCATGAACGACGCCGCGCTGCGCACGCTGCAGATCCAGCAGGCGCTGCACGAGGCGCTGTCGAACCATTACTTCTCGCTCAACTTCCAGCCGAAATTCCACGGCGCCACTCATGCGCTGACCGGCGCCGAGGCGCTGATCCGGCTCCATCACCCGACGCTCGGCACGCTCGCGCCGCTCGATTTCATCCCGATCGCCGAGCGCTCCGGGCAGATCGTGCCGATCGGCTATTGGGTGGTGCGCGAGACCTGCCGCCAGATCCGCGCCTGGGCCCGGGCCGGGCTGCCCGAGATCAAGGTGGCCGTGAACCTCTCGACGCGCCAGCTCGCGCAGCCGGGGCTGGCCGCCGCGATGCTGGAGATCGTGCGGCACGAGGAGGTCGCGCCGCAGCAGATCATCTTCGAGATCACCGAAACGATGGCGATGCAGGACGCCGAGCACACCATCGTGGCGATCCGCGATTTCCAGACCAACGGCTTCGAGATCGCCATCGACGATTTCGGCACCGGCTATTCGAGCCTGGCCTACCTGCAGCGCTTCCGCGTCAAGCAACTGAAGATCGACCGCTTCTTCACGAACGGGCTGGATCGCCACGGCAAGGAAGGCGCGGCGATCGTCTCGGCGATCATCGCGCTCGCGCATTCGCTCGACATGGACGTGGTGGCCGAGGGCGTGGAAACCATCACCCAGCTCGACAAGCTCAAATCGCTGGACTGCGACGAAATGCAGGGCTTCCTGCTCGGCCTGCCGCTGACGGCCGAGGCGTTCGAGGCACTGATCCGCGAGCGCTCGGGCAACGGCGCGGCGACGGTGGCCTGAGCGGGCACGCGCCGGGATCGGAAGGGAAGAAAGGGAAAGGGTCGAAGCGGGAACACTGCGAGACAGCAACGGGGACGGCGAACGCCGCCCCCTTCAAACCGGTTACAGCGCCTCCTGGCACAGCACCATCATCCGCTGCACCATCGTGGACGCCTCGTTCAACTCCATTTCGCTCGTGAACAGGGCGGTCACGCTCGACAGGCGCACCGCGATGCCCGCGCCGAGCAGATCGCGGCTGGCGATCTTCAGCGCGAGCTGGCCGATGCGCACGCGATCGAGCCAGCCCATCGTGACCTGCTGCTTGTCGAGCCAGCGGCGGCAGCAATCCACCACGTGGTCGACGCGCCACTCCTGCGTCAGGGCATACGACGCGGCGGCAATCGCGACGAGATAGCACAGCAGCTCGGGCCGCGCGCTCGCCATATCGCTGAATTCGGGTTTGTTCATGCGGTGGACCTTCGATGTGTTGCACGACGTCGGCGTCAAGTATGACCGAACCCCGGTAAAACAAGCCCGAAGGCGTTGCGCGCGAGAGACGGCCCGCGTGCGCCGCTTGCCAGGCCCCAAAACAAAGCGCCGGGCCAGCGCGTTCGCGCAGGCCCGGCGGTGTGCCGGCGGGGTGTGCCCTGTCGCTCAGCTTCCCGGTTTCCCCGGCTCGGCGTCGCCGCGCAGCAGGGTGAAGCGATTCTGATCGAATAGATAGTAGTAGGTTCCGTTGCCGGTTTCATCGCGATTGCCGCGCACGATCACCAGCTTGCTGTCGCGCCGGAAGCCCACCGGCTCCTCGACGTCGGGATTCCAGCAGCACACGGTGAACGGCAGCCAGACGGTCAAGCCGGTGTTGGCGTCCACCGCCACCGCCATCACGCACGACGCCCCGCAGCCCCAGGTGCTCAACGTGTAGTGCCCGGCGAAATTCGGCGCCTTGCCGCTCAACTCGCGCAGCCGCGACGCGAAGCGGCGATCCTGCGTGGAGCGGATCGCCGTGGCGACGATGGTGCCGTGCCAGTCGGCCGCGGGGAAATTGTCGAAACGCGGTACCGGGTTGGCCGCCAGCGCCAGTTTCGCCAATCCGGCGAACACCAGCACGGCGGCGCCAAGGCGCAGGACAGGCATCGCGTTCAATCGCTCAATACCAGTGGTGGATTTCCCAGAATTTCCTGGCATGCGCCGCGCTGTGATAACGGCCGTAGATATACCGCAGCCCGCCCTGCGCTTCCTGCACCGCAATCCCGAACGAACTCACGCCATTCGGATTCAAACCATACTGCGCGCGCAACAAGCGGAACAGGCCGCGCGCCGACGAATCCTGGCTGCGCGAATTGACCACACCGCTCGATTCCTGCGCCATGATCCACAGCAAATCGCCAAAATCGGTCGGGGGCGCCTTTTCAAGCGCGATCGCATTGCGCAGCGCCATTTGCGAAGCCGGCGGCACCGTGGACGGATCGACCGTCACCCAGCCCTGCTTGCCGGACGGGCGCGGAGAAAGGGGATTCGATTGTGTGCTCGGTGCGTCGGCCATCGTCGTATTCCTGAGTGAATTGCGGTCATTCCGAATCGGTCGACGGCGACTATAAACGTAAATATCTTCAGCGTAAATCCAACCACCGGCCTTGAAATCGTTTCGATGATTACCGGTTCTTTGAATGGGGAAAAATTGCCGTGCGATTTTAAGATTCCATTTTGAATCGGTAAATTTCACTTTTTAATCGATGTGCATCGAATCGTTATGACATACCGGTTAATCGCGCCGAATGGCGAACCTTCGCTTTCGGGTTGAAAGCCGCGCGGCGATCAGCGCGGGCCTCGCCCCGCCGGTATCATGATTCGACTCGCGCGGCCCGACCGCCCCCTCAAAACAGCCGGAGACATCGCCCATGCAATCGTTCTCGTTTCAGACCGTTCCGCATATCGTGCTCGAACCCGGCATCGCGCGCCGCCTCGGCCAGACGCTGCGCGAACGCTACGCGGGCAGCCGCGCCTGCGTGGTGACCGACGCGTTCCTGCATCGCGGCGGCACGCTGGCCCCGGCGCTCGAAAGCCTCGCGCTGGCCGGCTGGGACACGCTGGTGATCGACGACGTGGTGGCCGATCCGCCCGACCACGTGGTGCGCGAGGCCGCGCTTCGCGCGCGCGGCTTCGGCGCGGACCTCGTGATCGGGCTGGGCGGCGGCTCGTCGATGGACGTCGCCAAGCTGGTGGCCACGCTGTGCGCGGGCGATCAGCCGCTGGAGGAGATGTACGGCGTGAACCGCGTGCGCCAGGGCCGCCTGCCGCTGGTGCAGATTCCCACCACCGCCGGCACCGGCTCGGAAGTCACGCCGATCTCGATCGTCACCACCGGCGCCACCACCAAGAGCGGCGTGGTCGCGCCGCAGCTCTACGCCGATTCGGCCTATCTCGACCCGGAACTGACAGTGGGCCTGCCCGCCGCCGCCACCGCCGCCACCGGCATCGACGCGATGGTGCATGCGATCGAGGCCTACACCAGCAAGCGCCTGAAGAACCCGCTGTCCGATCATCTGGCCTGCAAGGCGCTGCAACTGTTGACCGCCAACCTGCTGCCCGCCTGCCGCGACGGCGGCGATCTGGCCGCGCGCTCGGCCATGCTGCTCGGCGCGATGCTGGCCGGGCAGGCGTTCGCCAACGCGCCGGTGGGCGGCGTGCATGCGCTCGCCTATCCGATCGGCGGGGTGTTCCATGTGCCGCACGGGCTGTCGAACGCGCTGGTGCTGCCGCATGTGCTGCGCTTCAACGTGCAGGCCGCCGCGCAGCAGTACGCGGAACTCGGGCAGTTGATCGGGCTCGCGCCGCACGGCAGCGTGGACGAGCAGGCCGAGGCGTTCATCGCGCATCTGGTGTCGCTCGCGCGCGATGCGGGCCTGCCCGCGAACCTGCAGGCGGTGGGCATCGACGTGGGCGACCTCGCCGGGCTGGCCGCCGACGCGATGAAGCAGGAGCGGCTGCTGATCAACAACCCGTGCGAGATCGACGAAGGCAGCGCGCTGGAGATCTACCGGCGCGCGTTCGAGCATGTCTACGACGAGGCCGCCGGCGCGTAGGGGCGCATCCCGCCCAACTGCTGCAACAGGTCGAGAAACGCGCGCACCTTGGCACTGAGCAGCCGCCGCGAGCTGTACAGCGCCCAGATTTCCACCGCCGGCCCGGCATCCACGCCGAGCTGCACCAGCCGGCCGGCGCGCACTTCCGCCTCGGCCAGCAGCCCCGGCAGCAGCGCCACGCCCGCACCGTCGAGCACGGCCTGCTGCACCATCAACAGCGACGACATCCGCAACACCGGCCGTGGCGCGATCACGCACGGCCGGCCGTTCGCCAGTTCCACCGGCCAATGCGTCTGGCCGGCCGCGTTGCTCATGATCACGGCCGGCAGCGCCAGCGGCGCGTCGGGGTCGCGCGGCGCGGCCGGCAACGCGAGCCCCGGCGACGCCACCAGCACGCGGCGATCGGTGGCGATGCGGCGGCCCACCAGCAACGCGTCCTGCGGCGGGTTCACGCGAATCACCAGATCGAACGCGTCCTGCACCGGATCGACCATGCGATCTTCCGCGACGATCTCCAGCTCCACCTGCGGATAGGCCCGTGCGTAGGTCGGTGCGATCCGGCTCAACACCACATGCCCGAACACCATCGGCGCACTCACACGCAGCCGCCCGCTCGGCACCGGCGCGCGCGCCGCCACGGCCTCGCCCGCCTCGCTGATTTCGGCCAGCAGGCCGCGCGTGCGCTCGTGCAGCGCCAGGCCCTCTTCGGTCAGACGCAGCGTGCGCGCGCCGCGCTCCACCAGCCGCACGCCGAGCGCGCGCTCCAGTTCGGCCACGTGACGCGACAAGGTGGCCTTCGGGCGATCGAGCGCGCGGCTGGCCGGGCCGAAGCCCTTGTGCTCGGCAACCGCGTTGAAATCGGCCAGGGCAGCGAGATCCATGATCGTTCCATCTACGAGACGAAAGGTCTCGATTATCGGCCTTTCGGTGATTTCATGGAACGCATATCGTTCTGTCTACCGGGCCGCGCTTCCGCGGCCCTCAACCGATTCAGGAGTACGACATGACGATTCTCGTAACGGGCGCCACCGGCGTGGTGGGCCAGCAGGTCATCGCCCATTTGCAGGCCCAGGCGCCGGCCGGCGCCGCGATCCGCACGCTGACGCGCTCGCCCGAAAAGGCCCGCTTCGACGACCCGCGCATCACGGCGGTCAAGGGCGAACTGGCCGATCTCGACGCGATGCGCGCCGCGCTGCAAGGCGTGGATACGCTGTTCCTGCTCGCACCGAACGCCGCCGACGAACTGACCCAGGCGCTGCAGGCGCTGGGCCTGGCGCGCGAGGCAGGCGTGAAGGGCATCGTTTATCTGTCGGTGTTCAAGGGCGCGGACTACGTGGACGTGCCGCACTTCACCGGCAAGCACACGGTGGAACGCATGATCGAGCGGATGGATCTGCCGGCCACGGTGCTGCGCCCTGCCTACTTCATGCAGAACGACGTGCGCCTGAAGGATGCGCTGCTCGAACACGGCGTGTACGGCATGCCGATCGGCCAGAAGGGCATTTCGATGGTGGACGTGCGTGATATCGGCGACGCCGCCGCGCGCGAACTGCTGCGCCGCGAGCACGCCGCCGGGCCGCTGCCGCGCGCCACGTTCGAGCTGGTCGGGCCCGAGGCGCTGACGGCCGATGCGATTGTGGCGATCTGGGGCCAGGCGCTGCAACGTGTCGTGCGCCATGGCGGTGACGATCTCGATGCGATGGATGCGCGGCTCAAGGCATTCGCGCCCGGCTGGATGGTTTATGACATGCGGCTGATGATGCAGCGGTATCAGCAGGACGGTGCGGTGGCGACGGCGGGGGACGTCGATGCGTTGACGGCGTTGTTGGGGCGCGCGCCGCGTGGGTATCGGGAGTTCGCGGAGGAATGTGCGGTGGAGTGGGCGGCGGGTTGAGTGGTGTGTGCGGCGGCGGATCGCGAAGCTGATCAATGAAGGCTTTCAGGACTTGATGCGGCGATGGAGTTCCGTCTGGGAAGGACCTGTCCGCATTTTTGTGGGCGAGGCGGTTAAAAACCCTCGTGCTCAACGGGCCTGCGTAAATCGTTCACCGAACAGAATAGCAAACTGGTTCATCGCAGATTTCCAATCGAAAGTGTTCCGTACCGATTTCGCCAGGACGTTGCGCAGTGCGAGCCAGAGCAGTTTGACGGCCGCCTCGTTGTTCGGGAAATGGCCTCGCGTCTTGATGATCTTGCGCAGTTGCATGTTCAAGCTCTCAATGGCGTTGGTCGTATAAACCACCCGTCGAATGTCCGGCGGAAACACAAAGAACGGTGTGACGTGCTCCCAGGCCCGCTGCCAGCATTGGACGATCATCGGGTATTTGGCGCCCCACGGCCCTTCGGCAAAGTCCCGTAACGCTTGCTCTGCGGCCTCCGCGCTGGCGGCAGCGTAGATCGGCCTCAACGCCTGGGCGAGCTTTTTGCGGTCCGCATAGCTCGCAAATTCCAGGCTATTGCGGATCAGATGCACGATGCAGGTCTGCACGGTGGTGCGGGGATAAACCGCAGCGATCGCCTCGGGCAGGCCCTTCAGACCGTCCACCACGGCGATCAGGATGTCCTGACAGCCGCGCGTCTTGAGTTCGTTGAATACCTTGAGCCAGAACTTGGCGCCTTCAGTCTGCTCGATCCACAAGCCCAGCACGTCGCGCTGGCCGTCAGCCTGGACGCCCAACGCCAAGTAGACGGCCTTGTTGCTGACCATGCCGTCGTCGCGAATCTTGATCCGCAGCGCATCGAAGAACACCACCGGATACATCGTCTCCAGCGGACGACTTTGCCAGGCGAAGGCTTCGGCCATGACTTCGTCGGTCACCGAGCTGATGAAATCGGGGGAGACCTCGGTTCCGTAGCTTTCGGCCAGAAACGCCTTGATCTCGCGCACACTCATGCCACGCGCGTACATTGCGATGATGCGCTCGTCGAAGCCGGTAAAACGGCGCTCGTGCTTGGGAATAAGGATCGGCTCGAAGCTGCCGTCCCGGTCGCGTGGAATCTCGACACGAACCGGGCCGCGGTCGGTGATGACGGTCTTGCCACTGGCGCCGTTGCGCTCGTTGGCCTGACCGAGCGGCTTGAGCTGGCCTGACGGGTAGCCCAGATGCAGATTCATCTCGGCACCCATCGCCCGTTCGATGATGGCCTTATTGAACGCCAGCATCAGGTCCTGAACTTCGCCAGGCGACATCGGCCCTTTGACCAGTTGGTCCATCAACTCATCAGGCAGTTCAGGCAGCGGCCCACGGGCCGCTGCCTGAGACGCCGCCGTCCGCTTCTTTTTCATCGACATATCCATGAAATCGACTCCTCATGATATGCCCCGCCCACGAAATCGCGGATAGGTCCTCTGGGAAAAAAACGCGCTGGAATGCTCGCTACGCCGCTCGCGTACTAGGCACACCGTGCGCTCCCGGACTTCCGGGGGAAATTTGCTCGATTTCTTGTTCGTGGCACCGTTCTCTCGAGAATGGGCACCTCAACAAAACCCAGGGCAGTTCAGGAATTTTCAGGTAGGGCGGCCCCCGTGAGGCGAACACCCCGCTACCCGCCTCACGGCCGCCCCAAGCGCCCCAGGCTGGCCGCCAGGCGCAGCCGCGCGCTCCGCCATCGGGATTCCACCTGCACGCGCTGCCTGCGCGCATCGGCCAGCGCCACCTGGGTATCGAGCAACTCGCTGAAGGTGCCCACGCCCTCCTGGTAACGGCCTTGCGCGACCTTCAGCGCGCGGCCCGCGCTATCGACCAGATCGCGCACATTCTTCAGGTTGGCTGCATTCGTCTCCGCCTCGTGATAGCGCTTCCAGACCTCCAGCGACACCTGCAGCTCGGTATCGTGCAAGGCCGCGAGGCGCGCATCGGCCTGCGCATCGGCCTGCGCCACGCGATAGCCGGACGCGAACCCCTCGAACAGCGGAATCGTCAACTGCACGCCGAGCGTGCTGCCTCGGCTGGTGCTCAGACGGGGCGACAGCAGGCCCTGCGGTTGTTGCTGGTAAGAGGGATTATTCTGGCTCAGACTGCCGACCAGCGCGATCGTCGGCCGGCCTTGTGCGCGCGCGGCATCGGCGCCGGCGAGCGCCGCCTCGACCTGCGCGCGCGCCGCAATCAACCTCGGGTGCCGGCGCTTAGCCTCCTCGATCAATTGCCCGACTCCGGCCAGCGTCTCGCGATCCGTATCCTCATCGCTCGACGCGGGTGCGATCCTCACCGGCGTATTCGCGTACCGCCCCATCGCCACCGCCAAGGCGCCGTCAGCCACCTGCACGTCGCCCTGCGCGCTCACTCGATCGAGCAGGCTGCGCTGGTAGCTGGTGCGAGCCCGCAACTCGTCACCGAGCGTACCCGCACCGGCATCGTGCCGCGCCCGGGCCGCTTCCAGGCTGAGGCGGGCGATATTCTCGGCGCGATCCGCGGCATTGAGCAGGGCCTGGGCATCGGCGAGTGCATAGAAGGCCTGGGCCGTGTCGAGCATCACGCTTTCGAGCACCTCGCTCTGCGTGGCATTGGCCGCGGCCAGCAAGGCGCCGGCCTGGCGCCGCGCGGCAGCGCGCTTGCCGAAATCGAACAGCACCCAATTCAGGCTCAGGCTGCCGTATCGGCTCGAGGCGTTCTGCGAACGACGAATCGCCCCATCGCCGAACGCGCTGCCGTCGTAGCTGCTCGACAGCGCATCGCGCTCAATGCCCGCTGTCGCGCTCATCTGGGGCAGATAGGCGGCGTCGGCGATGCCGAGCGCGGCCGCCTGCGCACGCGCGTTGGCCCAAGCGCCGCGTGCCTGGGGACTCGCGCACAGGGCCTGCAGGATCGCATCGGCGAGGTCGATCGGCTGCCCGTCAGGCAAGGGACGGCATTCGGTCTCGCCGATCATCGCGGCGCTCGGCGTCGCAGACACCTGCGCTCGCGTGCCGAATACGTCGAACTGCTGCGGTGCCATGCCGTGCGCCGTCGTCATCAGCAGCGCGATCGCCACGGCCAGACCGGCATCGCGCCTCATCGGCCCGCTCCTGCATCGGCAGGCGCCGCGGGCTGCGCAGCCTCCTCGCCATGATTCGCGAAGGCCGGCGACATCGCTTGATCGAGCACCACCCGGCCGCCGTCGAGCACGATGGCCCGGCCGGCCGCGGCGATGGTTTCCGGCCGGTGTGCGACGATCACGCGCGTCATCCGCAGCGCGCTGATCGAGGCATTCACCTGCCGTTCTCGCTCGATGTCGAGATGGCTGGTTGCCTCGTCGAGCACCAGAATCCTCGGCCGCTTGTAGAGCGCGCGGGCCAGCAGCACGCGCTGCTTCTGGCCGCCGGACAGGACCGTGCCCATATCGCCGACCAACGTGTTGTAGCCCATCGGCATCGCACCGATATCGTCATGGACGGCGGCCACGTGCGCGCATTCGGCAATCCACGCCAGATCCGCGGCGGGGTCGAAGAAACTGATGTTGTCGGCGATCGAACCGGCGAACAGCACGTCGTCCTGCAGCACCGTCCCGACCAAGTTGCGTAACCGCTCCAGGCCGAGCCGTTCGACGGCGACGCCGCCGATACGCACTTCGCCGGCGCTCGGCGCCACCGCACCGATCAGCACGTTGATCAGGGTGCTCTTTCCGCATCCCGACGGCCCCACGATCGCCACCGATTCGCCTGAGGCGATGGCCAGGGACACGCCGTCGAGCACCAGCGGTTCGCCTTCGGCATAGCCGAAGCGCACGCCATCGAACTCAATGCCGGCCGCGAGGTCCTGCATTTCGTCGGGCACCCGCCGCGGATTCACGTCGGATTCCGGCAGCGTAAACACGATGTCGGCGAGCCGCTCGCCCTGCAGCCTCAGCATGCGCATGTCGAAATACTTGTCGACCAGGCTGCCAACCCGGTCGTTGAATTGTCCACGGTAGGCATTGAATGCCATCAAGGCACCGACCGAGAAGTGCCCGTCCATCACCATGCGGGCACCGAGCCACATCACGAGGATCTCGCCGACGCCGAATATCAGCGCGCTCAACTGCTGGTAGACCAGTTGCAGTTTCTGTACCGTCAGGCCGGCGTTGACCTCGTCGATCATCAGCGATTGCCAGCCGCCCTTGCGCTGCACCTGCCGGTTGAACAGCTTGATGGTCTTGACACCGCGGACCGTCTCCAGGAAGTGGCTCTGCTGCTTGGCCGCCCGTACGATCCGGGCTTCGGTAGCGAGCTGCAAGGGCCGGTACCAGAGCGCCCGCCACAGCGCATAACAAGCCAGCGCGCCCAGAGCCACCGCTCCCAGCGTGCGGCTGTAGACGAACATCATCGTCAGCGTGACCACCGTCATGAGCCCATCGATGACTGCGCTCAGGAAGGACGTGGTCAGGGTCTGCTGGATCGTGTCGATCGAGTTGAAGCGAGAGACGATGTCGCCGAGATGGCGCTGCTCGAAATAGCGCATCGGCAACCTGAGCAGATGCGTGAACACATTCGCGCGCCACTGCACGCCGAGCGTGGTGCCGAAATACATCAGCGCCACTGCGCGAATCACGCTGGTCGCCTGCTGGATCAGCAGCAGCAGCCCGAAGCCGATCGCCAGGACGCTCAGCAAGTCGCGATCCTCGCCGACGATCGCGTTGTCGATGATCCATTGCAGGAAGAACGGATGCACCAGGGAGAACACCTCGAGCACCAGCGCGAGCGCCAGCACCTGCCCGACCGAGCGCTTCAGGCCGGACACCTTGCCCAGCAGCGCACGCAGGCGAACCGCCGGCTTCTCCTTGCGCGGCTCGAAGCTGCTTGCCGGCCACGACTCGAACGCCACGCCGGTGAAACAGCGCGACAGCTCGTCGAGCGGAACCTGCCGCACACCCTGGGCCGGATCGTGGATCACGGCACGCTTGCTGTCGATCTCCTTGAGCACCACGAAGTGATTGAAATTCCAGTGCAGGATGCAGGGCGTGCGCAGTCGATCGAGGCGGTCGAGGTCGAGCTTGAGCGCGCGTGTTTCCAGCTGGAGCGTCTGCGCGATCCGGATCAGGCGGACCAGGTGGACACCCTTGAGCGAGACGGGAAACCGGCCTCGCAGCGTGGCGAGATCGACGTGGTGGCCGTGGTACCCGGCAATCATCGCGAGACAGGCCAACCCGCACTCGGCCGCCTCGGTCTGAAGTATGGAGGGCAGCCTGCGGCTCGCGCCAAAGGAGAGTGAATCGAGAATGGGCATGGCGATTGGAATCAGTATTTCCCGGTGACGCTGTAAAGCGGCTCCAGCACCCATTCGTAGAGGCGCCGACGCTCCTGGAGTATGTCCGCCTGCACGGTCATGCCGGCCTGCAAGGGACGGGGCTTGCCGTAGGCCATGACGGTCTGCGAATCGAGCGCGATCACGATGCGATAGAAGGTTCCCGCCCCGGACGACGCCGTCTCGCTGCTCGCGCCGAGTTCCGCGGCCGACAACGCGGTCAGGGCGATCGTCTGCACATGCCCCGTGTATTGGCCGAATTTCTGATAGGGATAGGCGCGGTAGCGAATCTTCACGGCATCGCCGACGTGCACGAAGCCGATGGCCGAGCTCGGCACCAGCAGGTGCAGGCGCCAATGCGCCCCGTCGGGCACGATGCTCAACACGGGGTGCTGCGGGTCGACCGCCTGGCCGGCCTCGGCCACCAGCGCGGTGGCCGTGCCGGCCTCCGGTGCCGTGACCACGAATTCGCGTCGCGCTTCGTTTTCGATGGCGCCCTGCTCGACATCCATCACGGCGCGGTGGATCTGCGCCAGTTGGTTCTGCTGCTTGAGCGCGAGACCCGACAAGGCGGTGCCGGTCTCCCGGAGCGTCTGCGCGATATCCTCACGGTCGCGCTGCAGGCCCAGCAGCCGCGATCGCTGGTCGAGCAGGTCCGCCTCGCGTTGCTGGAGCTGGTCGGTCGAGATGTAATCCTGAGCGGCCAGGCGCCGATAACGCGCCACGCCGTCCGCGGCTATCGCGGCGCGCTGGCGCTGCTCGCCCAGTTGCTGATCGAGCCGCGCCAGCGCCGAGCGCAGGCTCGCGAGCTTCTCCTCCAGGCCCCTGCGGTCATCCTGCTGCAATAGCCGCGTCTTGTCGATTTCATCGAGCAGAGATGCCTTGCGGCGGCGGTCCTGCTCGATCAGCGCGGCCCGCGTGCCGCCCGCAGCGGCACTCTGCACGTCGGCGGACAGCGTATAGAGCGTCATTCCCCGGGTGACGTGTTCCGCTTCGTCCACCAGCTTGCGCAGCACCGTTCCCGATTGCGGCGCATAGACCTTCACGAGGCCCGCATCGGGCATCACCGTGCCTTCCACCGTGATACGACGCGTATAGCTGCCGAGCGAGAAAAACAGAACCAGGACGATGGCCGACACCACCGACAGCGCGACCAGGACGCTCATCGATACGGGGCGAATCAGCAGGATGGCGCCCAGCATGGGCGCCCGCTGCGCATCCAGCGCAGCGCTTCGGAACAGGGATCGGGTGGACATCGAGCGCTGGTGGGAACAGGAATGTTTCGGATGACGAACCGTACGATGGCACCGCCCTCACCCGCGAGAGTCGTCCGTCATGAATCCGTCGAGCTTGTCGGCCAGCGATTCCGGCGTCGCCACCATCGAGCGTCGAGCGCGCAGATGCCTGCCATAGATGGCGAGCACCCCATTCTTGCGCTTTCGCACCCAGACGACATGGTCGCTGGCCGGCGCGAGCCGACGCTGGATCGCACGCGCGTGCGTAGCCATCGAACCGCGCGGCAGCATGAGATCGAGAATGCACAGCAGCTCACCCTCGTTCCATTCCGAGGGATGCAGCACATAGGCCTGACCGAGCAGCTTGTCGAGCGTACGAGGCGTCAGCATGGCCCAGATCAGGTAACCGACCGGGTCGCCGTTACGAAAGAAGATCTCGACATGATCGTGCGCGACCGCTTGCGCGGCCCACAGAGACAGGCTGTACAGCCGCTGGTTGCGATGAGCCTGGCTCGTCGACATCAGGTGAGCCAGGCAGCCCAGCTTCTGGAAGCCGAGCGCCATTTCATCGTTCTTGAATTTCATGCTGCCGCCCCAGGCATCCGAGTGTTTCGAGGAGCGCGAAATCGGTGCAATTTCGCTCGTTGATGAAATCGGGGAATTCGACGGCACGACCATCTCGAGTCTCGACCAGACGGTTGCTGGTCAAGTCGTAACGAAGGCGGCGCGATCCGGCACCGGTCGCGATCGTCAGCATGGTGTCGGGATCTCGGGACAGGCGTCCGACGATCCGGCTCCGCAGGCGATCCACATGAGCCTGGAGCGTGCCGTCGGCCGGCGCACCGGCCCGTGCATGCTCGTCGCACCACGCCTGGAGTTCGGCATCGATGCTGTCGAAGTCGAGCCCCACGCGCTCCGACGCGTGCTTCAGCGCATTCACCGCGATCGCGAACAGCAGCGGCTGCCGGCCGATGCCGATCTCGCGCGCCGACGCGACCGCCAGCGCCAGCACTTCCGGAAACAAGCGCTGCAATGCGGGATCGACGTCCCGGCCAAGATTGCCCAGGCGCACCCAATCCGCATCGAACTCCCTGGCAAACGTGTAATGCAGCAGGTTGGCGGCCGGTGCGGCTCGTGCCCGCGCGATGCCGGCCAGGTAGCGCGCGTTGACGACATGGCTGGTCAGCGCGGCATCGATGTGGGCGGACAGCCGCGTCGCCCATTCCAGGCAGCGCGCATCGCGGTACATCCTGTCTGCGACGATCATGGGAATGCCGGCGAACGCCAGCAGGTAGCGGCTGCCGGCATGCGCATGCTCGCGCTCGAAACGCCCCATGGCGCCGGTGCACAGGGCGGTCATCGCGCCCCTGCCTTCGAATGCGTATTTGTCCGCCTGGAAACAGATCGACAGGAGCCCGCGAAGGATCGGCGCAGCCTGCCATTTCAATTCGTTCCAGGCGATATCGAAATTCTCCTCGCCATACGCTTCGCCGGGATGCAGCGAGGCCACCGACGTCAGGTCCAGCCAGCGGCCGTCAAGGGCGATATTCGAGAGCGAGAGATTGTGCAGGAGCAGCAGCGATTTCGCGGCTGCACACTGGATGGCCGCACGCCGCACGAACTCCTGGAGCCCGCGCTCGAGGCGTTCGCGGGCATCGAGCGCGTGCCAGCCATCTCGCAACAAGTCGGGCGCGCGAGGCAGCAGTTCCGGCAGCAGCGCGATCATTTCCCTGACCCGGGCCACGTCTTCGCGCCGCTGCCCGCGCATGTCGTGCCGCGGCCTGAAATACGCGGAGCGATCGAAGTGCGCCGGCCTGAGCGCGCTCTCGCGCACCACCAGCCCGCGCGTCGGGCGCACGGCGGCGCTCGGCGCGGCCTGTATCGGGCTCATGGCGATCACCGCCGGGCATTGCACGGCGCCGAACGGCAGGATGTCCTGCAGGGACCGGCTCCAGGTGAACTCGGACAAGGCGGCTTTCAGCGTGATCTGCCCGTCGTTGTGACGAGGATCGGCCTTGTCGCCCAACAGAGGATTGGGGCCGATGCCCTTCAACTGGAATTGCCCGTCGTATCCGCACCTCGCGCCCCCGCCATGAAAGGAGATGCCGTCGCCGCCGTAACGTTCCGCGTAAAACACCTTGCCCCGCCCGGTACCCTCGCGAGGCACCGCATAGGCGTAGCGTGCCAGGAGCGTCTCGTCGGTCAGGTCGCAGCGCGGATGCCGGGCCACGACCACGGCCTGGGCGACTCGCTCGGCCACGAACGGAACAAACAGATGCTTAAACGCCAAGCCCTCGAAGTCGTTTTTCATGATGTCATGCCGCAGCCAAACAGGCGGACGGGCCCGTGCCGGCGTCCGTCCGCCTGCCATGCCGGGGTCGCTTAACGATTGCTCCAGCCGGCAGCGGCACCGCCAACCCCGCCCGACACCATGCCCGCGATCCCGCCGGCCCCGATCGGTGCACCGATGGCCGCCGCGCCTAGCGCGCCGCCAATACCGCCCCACACAGCGCCCTGGAGACCGCCCAGGATCGCGCCGCCTACCCCGCAGGCGGCAACCAGTTGCAACTCTTCCTCGGTCAGGACCAACAGGCCATCTGAAATATCACCGATCATGCTGCGGCTGGACTCGGCAGGCAGCGCCGCGCAAAAAGCTGGCGTCATGAACGAACTCTCCTTTCAAAAACATATTTGATAATAAAAAATATGGCGACAGCCACGATGGAATTCAGGGCAGTCGTCAAATTACTGTTATTTATGCGTCCATAAACCCCCGTCTCGACCCCAATAAAATTGACTACGATCCAGAGCAGGAAAATCGCTGCCACCGGGACCACGAATTCGAACAAAATTCTCTTCACGAAACCTCCAATAAGGAAATCAACCATCGATCGGCAAACCTGCCTGATTCAAACGAGCCGACATGCTCTTTGCATGCGAGAACATGTGCAAGGACAAGAGCGGAACGCAGGAGCCGAAGGCGAAATACCGTGTCAGAAAAACTGGGTGGCGTACAACGCCGGCCCGATAAATCGAGGCAGCATCACGATGTGGATTGACGATGCTCTTGCAAACGTGCCAGATACCGCCCACGCGGGTCGCCCGCGGCTGTACAGCGATGCGCTGATTCAGGCCTTGCTCGGACTGAAGACCGTGCTCCATCTGCCGTTGCGCGCCAGGCTTCGCACAAAGCCTGCGCGTCTGGCCTTTACCGTTTTGCCGGCACCTAACTATATGACCATATGCCGCCGCGCCCAGGCGCTGCTAGTAAAGCTGCCGGGCCAGGTTTTCGCAGCGTCTTGTGCGGAAATGGAGCAGGTTCAATCGAAAAATTCCCTTGGCATCCAGAATTTCGAGTGATCGATCAATCTTCAACTGGGGAGTCATTCGATCTCCTGGCGCTATTTGTATGTATATGACTGCAAAACACGGGAACCCTCACCTCGCGCAGCGGACTGTAACATGCAGATCTTCCAATGAGAATGAGACTAAAACTGAGAATGAGAATCAGTATTTTCTTAATTCCGGTTGGATCGGCTGCGCCAGGGGCCGGTGCGGGTCAGCGCGCCGGCGCGGGTCTCGGCGTTGCAACGCACGATGCCCTTCAACTGGAATTGCCCGTCGTATCCGCACCTCGCGCCCCCGCCATGAAAGGAGATGCCGTCGCCGCCGTAACGTTCCGCGTAAAACACCTTGCCCCGCCCGGTACCCTCGCGAGGCACCGCATAGGCGTAGCGTGCCAGGAGCGTCTCGTCGGTCAGGTCGCAGCGCGGATGCCGGGCCACGACCACGGCCTGGGCGACCCGCTCGGCCACGAACGGAACAAACAGATGCTTAAACGCCAAGCCCTCGAAGTCGTTTTTCATGATGTCATGCCGCAGCCAAACAGGCGGACGGGCCCGTGCCGGCGCCAGTCCGCTCGCCATGCGGGGTTAGTTTAGCGATTGCTCCAACCGGCAGCGGCACTGCTAATCCCGCCCGACACCATGCCGGCAATCCCGGTGGCCCCGATCGGTGTGCCGATGGCCATCGCGCTGAACGCGCCGCCGATACCGCCCCACACCGCGCCCCGTAAACCGCCCAGGATCGCGCCGACCAATCCGCAGGCGGCAACCAGTTGCAGTTCTTCCTCGGTCAGGACCGACAGGCCATCGGAAATATCATCGATCATGCTGCGGCTGGACTCGGCGGGAAGCGCCGCGCAAAAAAGCTTGCGTCATGAACGAATTCTCCTTTCAAATACATATTTGATAATAAAAAATATAGCGACAGACACGATGGAATTCAGGGCACCCGTCAAATTTCTGTTATTTATCCATCCATAGACCCCCGTCTCGACCCCAACGAAATTGACTGTGATGCAGAGCAGGAAAATCGCCGCCACCGGGATCACGAGTTCGAACAAAAGCTTCTTCATGACGAATTCGAACGAAATCTTCTTCACGAAACCTCCAATAAGGAAATGAACCATCGATCGGCAAACCTGCCTGATTCAAACAAGCCGACATAAAATACTGCCCGCCTGCGCCCCGCACCGGCGAAATCGGCCTCCAGTGATTGGTTGATTTCATTCCACTTCAGAATTGCCAACTGCGCCTGCTTCGATCGCATCAACAACGCATAGAAGATCATGCGAGGGAGGGACGCCGATTCCAATTTTCCAAAGAG
Source organism: Burkholderia sp. 22PA0099 (assembly GCF_047497165.1). Classification (NCBI taxonomy): domain Bacteria; kingdom Pseudomonadati; phylum Pseudomonadota; class Betaproteobacteria; order Burkholderiales; family Burkholderiaceae; genus Burkholderia; species Burkholderia sp. 22PA0099. Next base: position 172,010 of record NZ_CP163164.1, read on the forward strand.
CTTTATGAAAAATCGAAACGAATTTCAATCCTCAAATTCTTTTTATCTATAACTTCAAACGATCGATAAATCTTCGATGCCGCACTCATTCGATTTTCTTAATAATTTTTAAACGATACAATTAAAGCACAAGCATCTTCCTCGCATGGTCACGGCATTTCCGACGCCTTGACGGCGTTGAATTTGGACAGTCATGACAACTGCCATCATCGTGACATCGAAATTAAATTGCTTTGTAAAATTACTCAATGAATTGTGTTGTGTCTTGTTTTTTTGTCGTGATTTGAAACATTAGAACGTGTTCTGCATTTTTCAGGCTCACCTGGATCGAAGAGAGATGGAAAAACGCCGCCCCGATCCAAGCGATGTAACGGACGAAGAATGGGGCTTCGTAGCGCCCATCTGGCCTCGATGAAAGAAGACGCACAGCAGCGGCGATACGAACTGCGATAGCTGTACAACGCGCTGCGCTGGCTGGTCCGCGCGGGGGGGCAGCGGCGGTTACTGCCGAGCCATTTCCCGCCGTGGGAGGCCGTTTATCAGCAGACACAGCGATGGCTTCGCGCTGGGTGTTTTGAAGCAATGACCGACGATCCACGCTCGATCATTCGCGTCGCACAAGCGCGTCAGGACAAACCGAGGGCGGTCATTCTCGATGGGCGCACGCTTCAATCCACATGCGAGAGCGGTCCGCGCGCAGGATACGACGGCTACAAACGCAAACGTGGCGGCAAAACGCATATCGCAGTCGACACATTGGGAAATCTGTTGGCCGTATGTATCACGCAGGCCGACGAGCAAGAGCGCGCTCCGGTTCGGGGGCTGGCTCAACAAGTCCAGCAAGCCGCGGACAAAACGGTGAAACTCGCTTTCGCAGACCAAGGCTAAACCGGCAAGGATGCAGCAGCGAGAGTCGAAGGCATCGAACTGCAAGTTGTCAAACTACCCGAGGCGAAGAAAGGCTTCGTGCTTTTGCCGCGACGCTGGGTGGTCGAACGCAGCTTTGGCTGGCTCAATCGCTTTCACAGGCTGGCGCGTGACTACGAGCGTCTGCCTGATACTCTGGCCGGCTTGCACTTCGTCTTTGTCTCGCTGATGCTCGCTCGCGCTGTCCAGTATTTTTGAAAGTGCATAACACGCTCTAAATTAAAAGAAATATCTCGATGCGCACGTCGGGACAACAATCAGCTGACCTCCCCACGCGCCTGCATGAAATCAATAAACGCCCGCAGCTTGCGCGGCACATGAATGCGGCTCGAGTAATAAAGATGGAAGCCTGGAAAACTCGGCCACCAAGGTTCGAGCAGCGCCACCAGCCGGCCGGCGCGAATGTCGTCGGCCACCACCGCTTCGAGCGTGCAGCCGATGCCCGCGCCGCTGCGAATCGCCGAGAGCAGCAGATCGCCGTCATTGGTCAGGAACGGCCCGGGCGTATCCACGTTGAACGTGCGCGCGCCCTCCTGAAACTCCCAGCGAAAAATGCCGCCCTCCAGCCGCACGTTCAGGCAGCGGTGCGCAGCCAGATCGGCCGGCTCGCGCGGCATCGTCCGGCCGTCGAGGTAATGCGGCGCGACCACGGTCGCGAGGCGCTGCGTGCCGCCCAGCGGCACCGACACCACGTCCTGCGCCAGATTCTCCAGCAGGCGGATGCCGCCGTCGAAGCCGCCCGCGACGCTGTCCACCAGCGCGTTGTCGCAATGCAGCTCGACGGTGATGTCGGGATAAGCCTCCAGGAACGGCGTCAGGTGCGGCATCACGAGGATGTCGGCGGCCACGCGCGACACGTTCAGCCGCAGCAACCCGGCCGGCCGGTCACGGCGATCGTGCACGTCGTTGACGGCGCCGTGCAGCGCGTCGAGCGCCGGCTGCGCGCTGTCGAGAAAGCGCCGGCCGATTTCGGTCAGGCCCACCTTGCGCGTCGAGCGTTCGAGCAGGCGCACGCCGAGCCGCGCTTCCAGCGCGCGCAGCGTCTGAGACAGCGCCGAGGTCGATACGCCCAGTTCGTTGGCCGCGCGCGTGAAGCTGCGGTGATGCGCGACTCGCGCAAACGCCGCGATGCCGGGCAGCATCTCCGGCGAGATCATTCGATTGTGAAGCCCATCTTCATGGTTCATCCCGTTCCACCGCTTTATCCGGGCCAAGGTGGCGCCTAGCATACAGGCTCACTTCACAATCAGGAGCAGGCATGACGCGACTCGCAGGCAAGACGGCCATCGTGACGGGATCTTCGAAGGGCATCGGCGCGGGCATCGCGCTGCGGCTGGCGGCGGACGGCGCGAAGGTGGTCGTCAACTACACGCGCGACGCCGAACCGGCGCACGCGCTGGTGGAACGCATCGCGGCAGCGGGCGGAGAAGCCGTCGCCGTGCAGGCGGACGTGGCCGAGCACGGCGGCCCGCAGGCCCTGGTCGAGGCCACGCTCGCCGCGTTCGGGCAGCTCGACATCCTCGTCAACAACGCCGGCATCTACGCGATCGATTCGATCGACACCTTCAGCGCCGAATCGATCGACCGGCACTTCGGCGTGAACGTGCGCGGCCTGCTGTTGATGACGCAAGCCGCCGCGCGCGCGTTGCCCGACGGCGGCGTGATCGTGAACATCAGTTCCGGGGTGGCGAAAAGCCCGACCGGGATGGCGCACGTGTACTGCGCGACCAAGGGCGCGGTCGACACGCTGACGCGCTCGCTCGCGCTCGAACTCGCCCCGCGCGCGATCCGCGTGGTCGGCATCGCGCCCGGCTTCACCGACACCGAAGGCAACAGCCACATCCCGCGCGAACTGCTCGCGCCGCTCATCGAGAAGACGCCGCTCGGCCGCTCCGGCAAGCCGGCCGACATCGCGTCGGCGGTGTCGTTCGCCGTGTCGGACGACGCAGGCTGGGTGACGGGCTCGACGATTGATGTAGCGGGCGGGTTGGTGTTCTGACACGGTCGGATGCGTCGCCGGGGGGGCTGTGGCGGGTTCGGTGCTGGCCTCGGGTGCTGGCCTCGGGTGCTGGCCTCGGGTGCCGGCATCAGGTTCGGCCTCGGGTGCCGGCCTCGGGTGCCGGCCTCGGGTGCCAGCCTCGGGTGCCAGCCTCGGGTGCCAGCCTCGGGTGCCGGGGTCGAGTACCGGCCTCGGCCCCGGCCTCAGATGCCCGCTCCGTCCCGCCTCAACCGCGATCACCCGCCCACACCACCGGCCGGCGACCAGCCCACGGCCGCGCGCGCTCCAGTTGCCCGGCGAGCCGCAACAAGATGTCCTCACGCGCAAAACCCGCCGCGAACTGCAGGCCGATCGGCAGGCCCGATTGCGGATGCGTTTCGAGCGGCACCGACATCGCCGGCACGCCCGCGACATTGAACGGCGGCGTGAACGGCGCATGGCCGAACACGCGCGCGGTCCATTCGAGGCCCGTCATCGCATCGGCGCCCGCGCCGTACACGCCGATGGCGGGCGGCATCTGCGGCAGCGTCGGCGTGAGCAGCACGTCCACCGCCTCGAACCAGCCGCCCACCGCACGCGCCACCGTGTTGCGCCCCGCCAGCGCCGCCGCGAATTCCGACGCACGCGCCGCCTGGCCGTGACGAAAACACGCCAGCGTGGCCGGCTCCAGCGTCGTGAGATCGATCGGCCGGCCGGTGGCCGCCGCCAGAGCGTCGATCCAGCCCACCAGCGTGGCCGTCCAGATCGTCGCGTTCAGTTCGACGAACGCCTCCCACGACATGCCGAGCGACGGCCGCATCTCGATCACCGTATGGCCGAGGTCCTCGAGCAGTTGAACGGTGGCGCGCGTGGCCACCGCGATGGCGGGATCGGTAAGGCTCGCGTCCCATGGATCGATCATCACGCCGATCGTCAACGCGCCCGGCTCGCGGCCCACTTCCGACAGGAAGCTGCGCGGCGGCGCGGCCGTCACGTACGGGTCGCCGCTCGCGTGCCCCTGGATCGCGTCGAGCAGCGCGGCGCTGTCGCGCACGCTGCGGCTCACGCCCAGTTGCACGCCGAAGCCGGCGAACACCTCGTCGAGCGCGGGGCCGTTCGAGCTGCGCCCGCGCGTGGGCTTCAAGCCGAACAGGCCGGTGCTGGCGGCCGGCACGCGGATCGAGCCGGCCGCGTCCGTGGCATGCGCGAGCGGCACCGCGCCGGCCGCCACGGCGGCGGCCGATCCGCCGCTGGAGCCGCCCGCGCTCAGTGCCGTGTGCCACGGGTTGCGCGTCGCGCCCTGCTGCACCGATTCGGTCGCGGTGCTGAACGCCATCTCCGGCGTGGTGGTGCGGCCGATCGTCTGCAGCCCGGCCGCGCGAAACCGCGACATCAGCCAGGAGTCGTGTTCGGCCACCAGGCCCGCCGCGAGCCGGCTGCCCAGTTCGACGCGCTTGCCGCGCATCGAAACCGCAAGATCCTTAATCAGGAACGGCACGCCGGAGAGCGGGCCGGCGGCCGGCTGCGCGGTGCCGGCGTTGCGGGTGTCGGCGTTGCGAGCGTCTGCGTTGCGGCCGTCTGCATTGCGAGCGTCTGTGTTGCGGGCGTTTGCGTTGCGGGTGTCTGCGTTGCGGGTGTCAGCATTGCAAGCGTCTGCGTTACGGGTGTCCGCGTTGCGGGTGCCCATATCGCAGTTGCCGATACCGCCAGCGTCGCCAACACCACCCTCGGCGGGCCAGTGCTCGATCACGGCGTTGATCTCGGGGTTGACGGCGTCGATCGCCCGACGGGCCAACTCGGCCAGTTCCGACGCGGTCACGTCGCCTGCTGCGACGCGTTGCGCCAGGCCGATGGCGTCGTGGCTCGCGTATTCGTTGAGGTTCATGGATGCCGTCCCGTTGGAAGCAATGGAGAAGGCCACACGATAGGGGTTGGCGAGGCGGCCGATTAGTCGGTCAAAGCGGCAAGGATTGCGCCATGGATGGCACGATCGGCGTGCTAATCTGCCGCCATGACCGCCCACCCTCGCCCGCTTTTCCGCCGATGAGCCGCGACCTCAACGACACGCTGGTGTTCCTGCAAGTGGTTCGATCGGGCAGCTTCACCGCCGCCGCAGCCGCCTTGCAAACCCCGAAAACCACCGTCAGCCGGCGCGTGCGCGAACTGGAGGCGCACCTCGGCGCGCACCTGTTGCACCGGACCACGCGCAAGCTGCGCCTGACCGAAGCGGGCACCGCCTACTTCGAGCATTGCCGCGCGATCGCTGGGCAGCTCGACGCGGCCGAGCATGCCGTGCAGCGCATTCGCGGCACACCGGGCGGCTGGCTGCGCGTGACGCTGCCCTACTCGTTCGGCGCGACCTGGATCGCGCCGCTGATCGCCGGCTTCTGCACGCGCTACCCCGACGTGCGGCTCGACATCGTCGCTTCGCATATCCCGATCGACCTGTTCGGCGAGGACGTGGATGTCGCGCTGCGGCTCGGCGCGTTGCCCGATTCGAGCCTGGTGGCGCGGCGGCTCGGCACCTTCTCGACCGCCGTCTACGCCAGCCCCGCCTATGTCGAACGGCACGGCGCGCCGGCCACGCCGGACGAACTGCCGCAACACCCCGTGCTCGCCCTGCATCAGGCGCGCAACGACAGCGGCTACCTCTGGCCGCTGCGCAAGGCCGGCCGCAAGCCGGCGCGCTACGCCGTTGAGCCGGTGATCGTGGCCAGCGATCCGGCGCTGGTGCTCGACGCGGCGCGCGCCGGCCTGGGCCTGCTGCTGGCGATGGACGCCGGCATGGCGCCCGAGGTCGAAGCCGGGCGGCTGGTTCGCGTGCTGCCCGACTGGATCGGGCCGCCCCAGGATTTCAACGCGCTGTTCCCGCGCGAGCGCGCGCCGTCGCCGAAGCTGCAGGCATTCCTGCATTATCTGAAGACGCAGTTGCGCATCGGCGAAGCCGAGCCGGCCGATTAACGATGAGTTCCGACGGAATCGGTGAATGAAAATCACCGATTATCAATTCATGCCGAATTCGATTATTCGGCATGGGCGCAATTTTCTTTCAAAAACATTTCAACGCCGAAAACACGGTTATCCCGGTAAATCTGGCCGTATCATGACGCCCGCCATCCTGCGGCACATGACGTCATATCCCAATCAAATCAACCAGGATTCATTCCGAATGAAAAAGCTGCTCGTGTTGTCCGGCGCATGCCTGATCCTTTCGCAAAACAGTTTCGCCGAAACGTCCCCCGAATATGCGGCCTGCCGCGATCGCGCGGCCGGCAACGCGGTGCAGCTCGACCTGTGCGTCGAAAAGGAATTGGCGATTCAGGACACGCGCCTGAACAAGGTCTACGGGAAACTGGCCCACAAATACGGCAGCGATCAGGCCAAGCGCAAGGCGCTGAAGGCCGACGAACTGGCCTGGCTGAAAAACCGCGACGAGGAATGCCAGAGCGGTAACGGCGGCGTGACGCTGCCCGATTGCGAATTGCGCAAAACGGACGCGCGTGCGGATGAACTCGAGTCGCGCCTGGCGAATTGATGGTGAATGGGGCCGCCGCGAATCGCGATGAGAAACCACATGCCGATCCCGAACCCGGCGCGCCCCATTTGTGAAGCGAATCACGTCAAACCGCTTCTAAGGTAGCCGCAGCCACCCGGCCGGCTCAATCGACTTGCGCCTTGACGACCGTTTGCATCGCCGGCAGCCGGGCGCAGAACGTGGTCCCGCCTTCCAGGCTGGAGCGCACCTCCAGCGTTCCGCCATGCGCGATCGCGATCTGATGGCAAATGAACAGGCCCAAGCCCAGCCCGCCGCCGAGCTGACTGCCGGGTGACCGCCAGTACGGCTCGAACAGCCTCGGCAGCAGATGCTCCGGAATCGGATTGCCCCCGTTGGTGACCGAGATCGACAGGATGTCCTGAACGTGGCTCACGTCGACACGGATCGGCTGATCCTGCGCGCCATGCGTCAACGCGTTGCCGAGCAGGTTCGACAGAAGCTGCTGCATTCGGCGCAGATCGACCTGCACGGAGGGCGCGACGGAGATGTCGGACACGATCACGCGAGTGGGATTGGCCACGGTCAGCTCGTCGACCACCGCAAACAGATGCGTGTCGAGCAGTTCCACCGTCTCGATCGACATGGCGATGCCCGCACCGAACTGCCCCCGCGCGAAATCCATCATGTCGCCGATCAGGCCCGTCATCCGGCTCACGGTGCGTCGCAGGCGCTGGCCGGCCGCGACCACCTCGGGCTCCGACGGGCGCCGGACCAGCCACTCCGCCGTGGCGTTGACGGTGGACAGCGGGTTGCGAAGGTCGTGGCACAGCACCGCGATGAACTGCTCGCGCAAGCCCGCCGTCTCCTTCTCCTTCCTCAACATCGCGTCGGCCGACCACAGGCGCAGTTCGTTATCGAGTTGCATGCCGATCAGTTGAGCAAACACCTCGAACATGCGCACGATGCGCGGCTCCGATACCTTCGCCGGCCGCGAATCGATCGCACACAGGTTGCCGAAATAGCTGCCGTTCGGCAGCACGATAGGAATCGAAATATAGCTTTCCAGCCCGTATATCTGCCCGGTGTGATGGCCGCGATAGGTGGCGTCCTGGCTGAACTGGTCGATGACGATGGGCGCGTTGAGCGCGCGGGATTCGAAACACAGCGTGGTTTTCAGCTCGAGCTGGCCGCCCGGCTTCAGGCCGAAATCGACGTTGTCCAGCACCGCGCAGGCTGTCCAGGTGGCGTCGGTCACGCGCGCGACGGCCGCGAAGCCCATGCCCGTCTCGTCGCAGATCATTTGCAGGATGGAAGGCACCGCGCTGATGCGAGTCACGGCGCCGATATCGCGCGCAATCGATTCGTGCGAATCCGGCGACACCCCTGGTTCGTTTTTCATGCAACACCCCGCTGCGCCGTGTGCTCGGCAGCCCACCCGGGCCGCATCGTCTGGCGCGGTCGAAACCTCACGCCCACACGGGAGATTCGCGATTATAGCCTCGGGCCTGCGGCATTTCGCCGGAGGATCGCGCGCCGCAGCGACAGGCCGATCCCCCGCCCACGGGCCACAACGGCGCCTACCGCCCCGTTCGCCCGAAGCTCGCCCCCGCCGGTGCGTCGGGCCGCGTGCCCGGATACGTCTTGCGCAGCTTCGCCACCTGCGCGGCCGTCACCGGCGCCCCGCTGTTGCCCCAACTCGTGCGCACGAACGTCGCGACCTCCGCCACTTCCTGATCCGACAGCCGCCAGCCGAACGGCGGCATCGTGAACGTCGACGGCGCGGTGTGCGTGCCGTTCAGCGCCGCGCCTTCCAGCACCACGTGAATCAGCGAGGCCGGATCGGCGCCCTGCACCACCGGGTTGCCGCCGAGCGCCGGGAACACGCGCGTGTAGCCGCGGCCGTCGCTGCGATGGCAGGCCATGCAGTTGTCGACGTAGACAGCCGCGCCGGCCTTGCTCGCGTCGCCGGCGCGCAGCGCCTTGGCTGCCGCGTCGTCGTACGCATACGGCGTCTCGCCGGTCACGCGTGGCGGCAAGGTCTTCAGATAACGCGCCATCGCGTTCAGATCGGCATCGCTGAGGTACTGCATGCTGTGATCGACCACGTCGGTCATGCCGCCGAACGCTGCGGTGTGGGCGTTGCGGCCGCTCTTCAGGAACTGCACGATCTGCGGCTCGGACCACGTGCCGAGGCCGGTGCGTGGCTCGCCGCGCAGGCTGGTGGGCACCCAGCCGTCGATGGCCGCGCCGCCGGCCAGGAAATCGAGGCCGTCGGCATCGGTCAGCGCGCGCTCCTGCATGGTCAGCGCGCGCGGCGTGTGGCACGCGCCGCAATGGCCGAGGCCCTGCACGAGGTAGGCGCCACGCGCGAGCACGGCGTCGGGGTAGCGCGCGGCGTCGAACGGTTGCGGCGCAGGCGCGTACAGCTTGCGCCAGATGCCGAGCGGCCAGCGCATCGACAGCGGCCAGACGATATCCACGGCCCGGTTGACCTGCTCGACCGGCGTCACGCCGTGCATGAAGTACGCGTACATCGCGCGCACGTCCGCGTCGGACAAGCGCGCGTACGACGGATACGGCATCGCCGGGTACAGCGTGTCGCCGTTCTTGCGCACGCCCGAACGCACGGCGCGATCGAAATCGGCCAGGCTCCAGCCGCCGATGCCGCTGGCGGGGTCCGGCGTGATGTTGGTCGAATAGATCGTGCCGATCGGCGTGGCGAACTTCAGGCCGCCCGCGAACGGCTTGCCGCCCGACGCGGTGTGGCAGGCTATGCAATCGCCGGCCCGCGCCAGATATTCACCGCGCTTGAGCAGGTCGGCGGCAGTGGCGGAGGAAGCCGAGACCGAGGCTGAAATGGAAGCCGATGCCGATGCCGATGTCGATGCCGGTGCTGATGTCGAAGCCGATGCCGCAGCCGATGCCGGTGCTGATATCGAAGCCGATACCTCAGCCGTCGAAGCCGCAGCCCCGTCGGCCCACGCCTGAGCCGCCGGCCACGCCACAACCGCCACCACCCCGGCCATCGCCATCACCACTGCCGCCGCCCGCGCCAAACGCGCGCCCTTCGAAAAGATGCTCTGCTTCATACGCTCACCAACGGGCCGGGGTTCTTCAGATACTGCGTGCGGATCGCGCGCGCGGACCAGTAGGCCAGCGCGGCCACCAGCCCGGTGGGGTTGTAGCCGATCCCCTGCGGAAACGCCGACGCGCCCATTACGAACACGTTGTGCACGTCCCAGCTCTGCAAATAGCGGTTCAGCACGCTGGTCTTCGGGTCGGTGCCCATCACCGCGCCGCCGACGAGGTGGGTGGTCTGGTACTGCCGCGCATCGAAGTGCTTGCCGAACTCGCGCGTCGACACGCCGATCGCCTTCGGCCCCATCGCCTCGGCGATCTTCTTCATCTGGCCGGTCACGTACTGCGCCATCTTGATGTCGTTGTCCTTCCAGTCGAACGTCATGCGCAGCAGCGGCTGGCCGTACGAATCGCGGTAGGTCGGATCGAGATCGAGGAACACGTCGCGGTACGACATGTTCGAGCCGTGCGCGTCCATCGACACGGTATGCGCGTAGCTGTCCTTGACGGCCTTCTTCCACGCCGAGCCCCAAGCCGGCGTGCCGGCCGGCGTGGCGATGCCGCTGATCGGCTTGGTGCCGGCCTGGTTGACCCACAGCGGCGACCCGCCGACGAAACCGAGCGGCCCGTGGTCGAAGTTGTCGGCGTTGAAATCGTCGACGGCCACGCCGTTGCCGCCCGCGCCCACGAACGGGTTCGTCCAGGTGTCCTTGTCGAAGAACGCCTTGATGGTCGAAAGGTTCTGGTACGCGAAGTTGCGCCCCACCACGCCCTCGCCCGACACCGGGTCGTAGGGCTTGCCGATGCCCGACAGCAGCAGCAGATGCACGTTGTGATACTGGAACGCGGCCACGATCACGAGATCGGCCGGCTGGAACACCTCGCGGCCGGCCGGGTCGACATAGGTCACGCCGGTGGCGCGCTTCTTGTCGCCGTCGAGTTCGACACGCAACACATGGCACTTCGAACGCAGCTCGAACTTCGGCTCCTGCTTGAGCGCGGGCAGGATGTTCAGGTTCGGCGACGCCTTCGAATACATGTAGCAGGCGTAGCCGCTGCAATAGCCGCAGAAATTGCACGGCCCCATCTGCACGCCGTACGGGTTCGTGTACGGCCCCGACGTGTTGGCCGACGGCAGCCGGTACGGATGCAGTCCGATCGATTTGGCCGCGTCGGAAAAGCGCTGCGCCGAATAGGTATTCAGTTGCGCGGGCAACGGAAAGGGATTGCTGCGGCTGGCCTCGAACACGTTGCCGTCGCCCACCACCTTGCCGTCCACGCGATAGGCCTGCCCCGAAGTGCCGAACACCTTCTCGGCGAAATCGAAATACGGTTCGAGTTCCTCGTAGCTGACGCCGTAATCCTGGATCGTCATGCCTTCGGGGATGAACCGCTTGCCGTAGCGTTCCTCGTAATGGCTGCGCAGGCGCAACTCCTCGGGCGTGATCCGGAAATGCACGCCCGACCAGTGCAGCCCCGCGCCGCCCACGCCCTCGCCGGGCAGGAACGCCGCGAGCTGGCGATACGGCAGCGCGGTGTCGCCGGGCGCGTGGCGGATCGACACCGTCGTCTTCGACAGGTCGAGGAACAGCTTCTTGCGCACGCTGTAGGTCAGCTCGTCGAGCGTGTTCGGGTAAGCGCCGTCGGGGTACGTGTCGCGGTATTCGCCGCGCTCCAGCGCCACCACCGACAGCCCCGCCTCGGTCAATTCCTTCGCGAGGATCGCGCCGGTCCAGCCGAAGCCCACCACCACGGCATCGACATGCGGTTTCTTCTCGGCCATCAGCCACGCTCCCCATTGATCGACAGCGGCGCGTACGGATAGGCCTTGCCGTCCTGATTGACGAAATCCATGAAATCCGCGCGCGCGCCGGGGAAGCCGATCATCTTCCACGCGGCCATCTCGCGGTTGCCGCCGTGCACCGGGTCGCAGAAATAGCCTTCGCGCGTGTTCTGCAGCAGTTGCCCGAAGAACGTCTTGGCCGGCACGTCGCCCAGCTCCACCTTGCCGGCTTCGAGCGCGCCGAGCACGCCGTCGCGCGTGGCCGCATCGAGTTCCGCGAACGGCTTGCCGTAGGCGGTGCCGCAATAGCGGTTCACCGCCGCGATGCCGAGCCGGTAGATGTCGCGCGGCACCAGCTTGAGCTGGTAGCCCAGTTCGGGCGCGCCTTCCTGGAACGGCCCCTGCATGTACCAGGTCGCGCCGTGCGCATACGGCGTATCCATCTGACGATCGATGAATTCGGGCGCACCGGCTTCGAGCGCGCCGGGGCCTTCGGCATCGGCGGGAATCAGGCGGTCGCAGGCGGCGTTCACGAACGCCCATTCGGCGGTATCGAAGAAGCGCGGCTTGTAGGGGCCGCCGGCGGCGGCCTGGGACGACGTCTGAGCAGAAGCCGCAGCGCTTGGCTGGCCGAGATCGCAGCCGGCCAGCGAAGCGGCCGGGACGAGCGCAATCGTTGTCTGCAGGAAACGGCGTCGCGAGCCCGGCTTGTCGGGAGGGGTGGTCATGATGGGGTCCGTTCGTGATGGGAGCGACGGGTGCGGGACGACAGGCGTCGAACGCCACGGCCCCGCCATCTCGAAAAATACGCGATACCGCAGCCGGATTTTTCGTTTCGACGCAATTTGGCGCTCGCAGTATAAATGGAACCGGTTCCATTGTGCGATATCCAGTCGCAACGGCTTATTGCATGATTGGCATCAATCGCGCGACGGGGTGCCGGGCGGCGTCAGACGGGACGGGAGAAGCGCTTGCGATAGGCGCTCGGCGACACGCCGACGAAGCGTTGGAAGCGCGCGCGGAACGTCACGGGAGAATCGAAACCGGTCGCGGCAGCGATCTGCTCGATCGACGCCGGCCCCGTTTCGAGCCATTCCTGCGCGCGGCGGATGCGCTGCCGCAGCAGCCACTGGATCGGCGTGGTGCCGGTCTGGTCGCGGAACCGGCGCGCGAACGTGCGCGGCGTCATGCAGGCCTGGGCGGCCAGCGTGGCGACGTCGAGCGGCTGGTCGAGGTGGGCCACCATCCAGTCGACCACGCCCGCCAGGCTGTCGCGCGGCGCCGGCGCCTGCTGGTGAATGAACTGCGCCTGGCCGCCGTCGCGATGCAGCGGCGCCACCGCCAGCCGCGCGGCGTGCGCGGCGATGGCCTGGCCGTGATGCCGGCGCACCAGGTGCAGGCACATGTCGAGGCCGGCCGATGCGCCGGCCGAAGTCACGATCGGGCCGTCGTCGACGAACAGCACGCCGGGGTCCACCGACACGGCGGGATAGCGGCGCGCCAGTTCCTCGGCGGCGGCCCAGTGCGTGGTGGCGCGTCGCCCGTCCAGCAGGCCCGCGGCGGCCAGCACGAACGCGCCCGTGCAGATCGAGGTCACCAGCGCGCCGCGCTCGCTCGCGGCCCGCAAGGCGCGCGTGACGGCGGCCGACTGCGGGCGCCGCGCGTTCTCGATGCCGGGCACCACCACCATGTCCGCGTCGGCCAATGCGGCCAGCCCGAACGGCGCGCGAATCTCGAACGCGCCCGCGCTGACACGCGCCGCCTCGCCCGCCACCCGCACGCGATAGGCGGGCGCGCCGCCGGCGTCGAGCACGCGGCCGAATACATCGCAGGGGATGCCGAGATCGGACGGGACGACGCCTTGCAGCGCCAGGATGACGACGGTTCGCATGACGGGCGGGGGCAATCGAGGAAAGGGAAAACGAACTTTATCAGCCGATGGCAGTAAACGATCTGATTTCGTCAATCCTGCCACTCTCTCCGGTGTCCGCGCGGGCGTTATAAATGCACTCCCACCCCAACGTCCGACCGCGAGACCGACATGCCCCCTCCTTCCCCCTCGACGCGCTGCGCCGCCTGCGCATCTCCTGCATTGCCGAAGGGATCACGCTGCTCCTGCTGCTCTGCGTGGCCGTGCCGCTCAAGCACCTGGCCGGCGCGAACTGGGCCGTGCATCTGATGGGGCCGGTGCACGGCCTCACGTTCCTCGTGCACGGCTGGCTCGCGCTGCGCACGGCGTCCGAAGCGAACTGGCGCGGCACCGACACGGCCGCGCTGCTGGGGCTGGCGCTCGTGCCGTTCGGCGGCTTCGTCAATGCGGCGCGCCTGTCGCGCCGCATTGATGCGCAGCGAGCCGAGGCGGCCCGATGATGACGCTTGCGATGCTGTATCCGTGGCTCAAGGCGCTGCACGTCGCGGCGGCGCTGATGTTCGTGGGAGGGGTGAGCGCGGGCGCGCTGTGCCTGTCGGCCGCGCCGCACGCGGCGGGCGCGCAGGCGCTCGCCGCCGTGCTCGAACGCTGGGACCGCTACGTCACCACGCCCGCCATGTTGCTGGTGTGGGGCCTCGGCCTGGGGCTGGCGACGATGGGGCACTGGTTCGACAGCGGGCGCTGGCTGATCGTCAAGCTCGTGTTGGTGGTGCTGCTGTCGGGCTTGCACGGTGTGCAGTCGGGGCGCTTGAGCGCGCTGCGACGCGGTGCGGCGGCCCGGCCGTGGCGAGCCGCGCCGGCCGTGGTGGTGCTGGTGGCAGGCATTGCGATGCTGGCAGTCGTCAAGCCGTTTTGAAAAGACCGCCGCGCCGTCAGACGCTCACGACGCCAGCAGGCATTGCAATACCGGCGGTCGCCAAGCCGTTCTGAGGGAACCGCCGCGCCGTCGGACGCTCAAGACGCCAGCAGGCATTGCGATGCTGGCAGTCGCCAAGCCGTTTTGAAGAGACCGTCGCGCCGTCAGACGCTCACGACGCCAGCAGGCATTGCGATGCCGGCGGTCGTCAAGCCGTTTTGAAAAGACCGTCGCGCCGTCAGACGCTCAAGACGCCAGCAGGCATTGCGATGCTGGCAGTCGCCAAGCCGTTTTGAAGAGACCGTCGCGCCGTCAGACGCTCACGACGCCACCAGGCATTGCGACACCGGCGGTCGCCAAGCCGTCTTGAAGGGACCGTTGCGCCGCCAGACACTCACGACGCCAGCAAGAAACACGCGTCGTAAGCCGCCGACATATACCGCTTGACCGTCCGCTCGCTGATGCCCTGCCGCTCCGCGATCTCCGCGTACGTCAGCCCTTCGAGCTGCGACAACAGGAACGCGCCGCGCACCTTGGCCGGCAGCCGGTCGAGCATCGCGTCGATTTCGTGCAGCGTTTCGAGGATCAGGCAGCGCGCCTCGACCGACGGCGTCATCGCCTCGGGCATCAGCGCCAGCGCGTCGAACCAGGCGCGTTCGAGCGAGCGGCGGCGGTAGTGATTGAGCGCCAGCCGGCCGGCCACCGTCGTGAGGTAGGCGCGCGGCTCGCGCAGTTCGCGGGGGTCGAAATCGGCGCCGGCCCAGGCGGTCAGCACCCGCGCGAACGTGTCCTGGGCCAGGTCGGCGGCGTCCGACGCGTTGCCGAGCTTGCGGCGCAGCCAGCCCTGCAGCCACGCATGATGGTCGTGATACAACGCGCTCACTTCACGTTGCACGTCGGATCGAACAGCGGACATCGAAACAACCCCTTTTTGCGACAAACACTTCGATTC
This sequence comes from Burkholderia sp. 22PA0099, assembly GCF_047497165.1. Classification (NCBI taxonomy): domain Bacteria; kingdom Pseudomonadati; phylum Pseudomonadota; class Betaproteobacteria; order Burkholderiales; family Burkholderiaceae; genus Burkholderia; species Burkholderia sp. 22PA0099. Next base: position 187,010 of record NZ_CP163164.1, read on the forward strand.
GATTTCGAAGTGAAGATAAGAATGATTCGCATTTTATAGAATCATCGGCGTTGCGCAATCGATCGATGCAGGGCGACATGGCCGTGATCAACCCGGCTCATGCGTTTGCTCGACTGGTCATACCAGTATGAACAAATGAAACCTCCCCGTTCGAACGCATCCGCTCGACGCGTCACGCTGCGTTTCGGGCCGTCATTTGCCACCGAAGGCCCATGCCACGCCCGCTTTCGGCGCTTTCCGGCCGCCTCGCACCCGAATGACGCACGCGCTCCGCTCGAAAACGGTGCATCGCCCTCCCCCATCGCCGTCGAAGCTGGTTAGACCAGCCTGCCGTCGCATGGCCCGGCTCTTGCTAAATGAAAGCGGGGGCCGGCCGACGGCCCGACCGACTGACGACAACACCTACAGAGAACTCGCGATGGACTTTCGATCGAACCGCACCGCCTCCCGCCGCGCCTGGCTCGCCGCGCTGCTCGCCGCTCCCGCCCTGCTGCTGCTCGGCGCGCCCGCCGCGCAGGCCGATGCGCTCGACACGATCGCCAAGAGCGGCGAGTTGCGCGTGGCGGTGCCGGAAGACTATCCGCCGTTCGGTTCGGTCGGCACCGACATGCAGCCGCAAGGCTATGACATCGACACGGCCGCCCTGCTGGCCAAGTCGCTCGGCGTGAAGCTCAAGCTGGTGCCGGTCAACAGCGCGAACCGCATTCCGTACCTGACGACCAACAAGGTCGATCTGGTGATCTCGTCGCTCGGCAAGACGCCCGACCGCGAGAAGGTGATCGATTTCTCCACCGCCTACGGCCCGTACTTCCAGGGCGTGTTCGGCCCGGCCGACATCAAGGTCGCCGGCCCCGCCGACCTGACCGGCAAGACCGTCGGCGCGACGCGCGGCGCGCTGGAGGAAATCGCCCTGACGCAGATGGCGCCGAACGCCACCATCAAGCGCTTCGAGGACAACAACGCCACCATCCAGGCGTTCCTGTCCGGCCAGGTGCAACTGATCGCGGCGGGCAACATCGTGGCCGCGGCGATCCTCGCCAAGAACCCGCCGCGCCGCCCCGAAACCAAGTTCGTGATCAAGAACTCGCCGTGCTTCGTGGGCCTGAACAAGAACGAACCGCGCCTGCTCGCCAAGGTCGATGCCGCGCTCGCCCAGGCCAAGAAGGACGGCGCGCTCGACGCGATCTCGAAGAAGTGGCTGGGCCAGCCGCTGCCGGCCGGCCTGTAACGTGTAACGGCGCGCACCGCGCGCCTGCCCGCTTCCGGCCTCGTGCCCCCGCCGCCGCGCCGCTTTCAGCCGCGGCGGCGGGTGCGCCGCCGACCGACTCCTTCCACCGATCCGCATTCGAGATGACCTACCAGCTTCAGTTCGGCGAGCTTGCCGAGTACGCGGGCATGTTCGTGAGCGGCGCCGCCACCACGCTCGCGCTGACCGCCGTGTCGACCGTGCTCGGCCTGAGCCTCGGCGTGCTCGGCGCGGCCGCGCACGACACCCGCGCGCCGGGCCTCGCCTGGCTGCGCGGCGCGACCGGCGCCTACGTCGAGGCAATCCGCAACACGCCGTTCCTGGTGCAACTGTTCTTCGTGTTCTTCGGCCTGCCCGCGCTCGGCATCCATATCGGCGAGGTCACGGCCGCCGTGCTGGCGATGACGCTGAACCTCGGCGCCTATTCGGTGGAAATCGTGCGCGCCGGCATGGCCGCCGTGCCGCGCGGCCATCACGAGGCGGCCGCCGCGCTGGCGATGTCGCGCGCCCAGGCGTTCCGCCACGTGGTGCTGCCGCAGGCGTTCGCCAAGGTGTTCCCGGCGCTGACGAGCCAGATCGTCATCACCATGCTCGGCTCGGCGGTGGTCTCGCAGATCTCGGTGACCGACCTGACCTACGCGGCCAGCTATATCCAGTCGCGCAACTTCCGGGCGTTCGAAACCTACTTCGTGATCACGCTCGGCTATCTGGCGATGGCGCTGGTGCTGCGCTTCGCGCTGAACACCGCCGGCCGCCGCCTGTTCGCGCGCCGCGCCACGGGAGGCGCGCGATGATCGAATTCACGTTTGGCCAGATCCTCGCCAACCTGCTGCTGGCCGCGCGCTGGACGGTGGTGCTGTCGCTGGTGTCGTTCGCGCTGGGCGGCGCGGTGGCGCTGGTGCTGCTCGCGATGCGCGTGTCGAACAACGCGCTGCTGCGCGGCATCGTCAAGGTCTATATCGAGGTGTTCCAGGGCACGCCGCTGCTGATGCAGTTGTTCGTGGTGTTCTTCGGCCTGCCGCTGCTCGGCCTCGACGTGCCGCCGTGGGTGGCCGCCACGCTCGGCCTGACGTTCTTCACCAGCGCGTACCTGGCCGAGATCTGGCGCGGTTGCGTGGAAGCGGTGCCGCGCGGGCAATGGGAAGCGTCGTCGAGCCTGGCGATGAGCTATCTCGAACAGTTGCGCCACGTGATCCTGCCGCAGGCGGCGCGCATCGCCATCGGGCCGACCGTCGGCTTCGGCGTGCAGGCGATCAAGGACACCGCGCTGGTGTCCATCATCGGCTTCACCGAATTGACCAAGGCCGGCCAGGTGATCTCGAACGCGACGTTCCAGCCGTTTCTCGTCTATGGCCTGGTCGCCCTCATCTACTTCGCGCTCTGCTATCCGCTGACCCGCTGGGCGCGCTCGCTGCAAAGGAAATGGCATGCCGCTCGTTGAAACCCGCGCCCTCGAAAAGAACTTCGGCCAGAACCACGTGCTGAAAGGCATCGACTTCAGCGTCGAGCCCGGCCAGGTGGTGACCATCATCGGCCGCAGCGGCTCGGGCAAAAGCACGTTCCTGCGCACGCTGAACGGGCTGGAGAGCATCGACGCCGGCTCGATCACGATCGACGGCACCACCGTGGATGCACGACGCGGCGACCTGCGCGCGCTGCGCCTGAAGGTGGGCATGGTGTTCCAGCAATACAACCTGTTCCCGCACCTGAGCGCCGGGCAGAACGTGATGCTGGCGCAGACGGTGGTCAAGCAGACCAACAAGCATCAGGCGCGGGCCATCGCCGAGCTGATGCTTGAACGCGTGGGATTGGGCGAAAAGTTCGATGCGTTTCCCGAGCAACTGTCGGGCGGCCAGCAGCAGCGCGTGGCGATCGCGCGGGCGCTGGCGATGAAGCCGGCCGTGTTGCTGTGCGACGAGATCACCTCGGCGCTCGATCCGGAACTCGTGGCGGAAGTGCTCGGCGTGGTCGAGCAACTCGCCAAGGAAGACATGACGCTGATCATGGTCACGCACGAGATGCGCTTCGCGCGCGCGGTCAGCGATCAGGTGGTGTTCATGCACCAGGGCCGCGTGTGGGAAAGCGGGCCGCCGGAGCAGATCTTCGAGGCGCCGCAGACGATCGAACTGCAACGGTTCATCCAGCAGTAAGGCGCGCCCTGCGCCTGTTGTAAGCGGCATGCGGCTGCGCCTTGCGGCGCAGCATCGCCGCGGGCTCCCCGCCGCACATGCCGCGGCGTCCGACATCGGCACACGGCTTGTGCGGCGCGTCAGCACCGATCGTTACGGCCCCTCGCGCTCGTGATCGCCGGTAACACGCTTCGCGGGAACGGCCGCGTTCCCGAGCGAGTCCATGTCAACGTAACGAACGCAGCGCGCGTGCCGCCCCGCTGTCGCACCGACAGCGCAGGCAAGGCCACGCCGACGCACCCCGCCGCGTTCGGCTCGCCGCCGTATCGATGCCGGCTCGCTGCTCCATGTTTCACGCCGCCCGTCATCATGGCTTCACGTCACTACGGCATGTCCGATGTCCCGCGCCGCCGCGCGGTTGCCCTGCCTTCGGAGTCCACCATGTTGAGCCCCCATGAACTCGCCACCCTGATGCTGATTCACGGCGCACCGGACGGCATCGATCCGGGCCGCGTCGAGATCGATGCCCTGCTCGCCCATCGCCTGGTTTCGGTCGAGCCCCACGCGGACGGCGTCGCGCGCCCGGCCCTGACGGCCACAGGCCGCTCGGTGCTGGCCGCCGCCGGGCGGCTTGCGTCGAGCGCACCGGATGGACGCGACTACGTGTGAGAGGGTTGGATGGCGCAGCGGGTCGTTTCGGCGAATTCGGCCGACATGCGCCGGGTTCGCTGCGCTGGCGGTTTCGCTGCGTTGGCGCGCGTGCGGTTGAAACTTCAGTTGAAACGATCGTCGCGCCGTTGATGCACCGGCCGTTCGACGGCCACTGCATCGCCATGCCCGCAGGCGCGCCCATGCGGGCCTGAGCGCCGCCGCCACGTACCGCCCCCGTCCCGACCCCGCATTTTCTGGCGCGACAAATCGCCCCACTTCTCGCGACGAACGCCCACGGCGCCGTCGCGGCTGCCTCACAAACGACGCAAAACCGTGCGCACTGGTTTACCATCGCGCGATGCCGTCGTCCTCTCCCTTCCGCCGCCGTCTGACCGCCTGGCTCGGCCTGCTTGCCGTCTGGCTGCTGGTCCTGATGCCGCTCGCCAGCCAGCTGGAGGAGGCCGCTGCCGCGCAGCGGCCGGACGCGCCGATCTGCGCCGCGGCGCAGCATCCGGGCCAGCCGGGGCAACCGCACGACGCGCTGTCCGCCTGCGGCTACTGCACGCTCGCGGCCTCGCATGTCTACGCGCCGCCCGGCGCCGCAACGGCCGCCGCGTTGTTCCAGCGCCGCGTCGAGCGCGCGCCGCGCCTCGCGCAGGCGCTGCCGCCGCGCCGCTTCCTCTCGCTCGCCGCTCCGGCCCGCGCCCCACCCGCCTTCGCCTGATTCCGTCGTTCCGTTCGATCGCGCCGCCCGTCTGCCGGGTTGCCGGGCTGCACGCCCGCGCAGGCAGTCGCGCACTTGCGCCCTCGTTCGGCTTTCCGATTTTCATGGCGAGATTTCCATGTTCAAGCGTTTGACCGTTTCCCCTTTCAGCGCCGGACGGCGCACGGCGACCCTCGCGATCGCCGGCGCCCTCGTCGGCGCCACGCTGCTGGCCGGTTGCAAGCAGAACGAACCGTCGTTCAACAACCTCGACATCACCGGCAACACCCAGTTCGGCAAGGATTTCGCGCTGCCCGACACCGACGGCAAGATCCGCACGCTGGCCGACTATCGCGGCAAGGTCGTGGTGCTGCTGTTCGGCTATACGCATTGCCCCGACGTGTGCCCGACTACGCTGGCCGAACTCGCGCAGGCCTTGCAGCAGCTCGGCCCCGATGTCGCGAAACAGGTGCAGGTGCTGTTCGTCAGCGTCGATCCGAAACGCGACACGCCCACCGTGCTGTCGCAATACGTGAGCGCCTTCGATCCGTCGTTCCGCGCGCTGCGCCCGGCCGACGACGCGCAACTGAAGCAGGTCACCAACGATTTCCGCATCAGCTACGAACAGGTGGCCGGCAGCAAGCCCGACAACTATTCGATGAACCACACGGCCGCGAGCGTGATCTTCGATCCGAACGGCAAGCTGCGCCTGTTCGCGCGCGACGGCCAGGGCGTGCCGCCGTGGGTCCACGACCTGCCGCTGCTGATCAAGAGCGGCCGCAACTGATGCGCACGCGCCGTTCCGGCCGCCCGTCCACCCCATCGACCGAATTCATCAAGGAATCCCGCATGAAAACCGCACTCCGCCTGCTCGCCGCCGCCCCCCTGTTCGCCTGCGCCGCCGCCTTCGCGGCCCCGGCCGACGTCACCGTCTCGCACTGCTGGGTGCGCGCGATGCCGGCCGGCATCCCGTCCGGCGGCTTCTTCGAGCTGGCCAACGCCGGCGCGAAGCCCGTCGACCTGACCGACGTCGGCGCCGACGCGTTCGGCATGGCGATGATGCATCAGACCCAAAGCAACGGCAGCATGTCGAAGATGGTCATGGTGGACAAGGCCACCGTGCCGGCCAAGGGCACGCTGGCGTTCGCGCCGGGCGGCTACCACGTCATGCTCGAGGAGCCGAAGCAGCCGCTGAAGGTCGGCTCGACGATCCCGCTGACGCTGACGTTCGGCGACGGCGAAAAGCTCACCGCGCAGTGCAAGGTCGAAGGCCCGAAGGGCATGTCGAAGTAAGCCGCCCGTCCATCCCAGGAGTTCAGACATGAAGATTCGCCAGCCCCTGTTGCACGGTGCCGCCGCCGTACTGTTCGCCGCCATCGCCCCGCTCGCGTTCGCGCACGCCCATCCGAAGCAGCGCGTGCCCGACGCCGGCGCCACGGTGCCTGTCGCCACGGCCAACGTCGCGATCGATTTCGACGAAGGGCTCGAACCGGCGTTCAGCTCGCTGAAGGTGACCGATGCCGCCGGGCAGGCCGCCACGCGCGATGCGTCGAGCGTGAGCGGCAGCGACAAGAAGCACATGAGCGTCGATCTCGCCGCGCTGAAGCCGGGCGTCTATACGGTGAACTGGGTGGCCGTGGCCACCGACGGCCATCGCACGCAAGGCACGTATACGTTCACGGCGCAGTAAGCCGCGCGATCCGGCACACAACCGGATCGCCCATGCGACAAGGCCCGCGCGGCATGCCTGCCGCGCGGGCCTTGTTCATTTCGCGCCGCGCCGTGGCGCGCTAATCCCCCGACGCCATGCCGGCATCGAGATCGACATACGCCCCCGGCTGCAGCAGGCGCCCCTTCCACTCGCGCGAGCCGGCCAGGAAACACGCGGCCAGTTTCGGACCGGCCGGCGTCAGATGCAGCGTGCTGTCGCCGCCGCACGGCCAGCCGTCGATCGTCTGGCCCGGGCTGAGGTCCACCCGCACCGTGTCGCCCGAGTTCTGCGGAATGAAGATGAACGCGTCGACGAACACGTTGCCCACCGGCACCGGATGCGGGCTGCGAATCGCCTGCAAGGTGCGCTGCGCGCCCAGGCCGAACAGGCCGCCGGTTTGCTCGTAATCGGCGGTGCTGCCGGGCGGGAACGTCACGCCCGATACTTCCAGCGGTTGTTTCGTCACTTCGGTTCTGAGGCGCGTGCCCTCGCCGAGCGCGTAGCTGGAGAGCAGCGACACCGCCAGGTAGATCGCCGGCAGGCAGAAAAACAGCGCGGACCATGCGAGCCGTTTGACCACCGACAGCCGGCGGCACAACCACAGGCCCACGAACAAGGTCAGCCCGCCCCAGATCGCGACGAACACCGTGAACGCCGCCATGGCGACGGCGCCCAGGCTGCCGACATCGGCGCGGCTTGCCGACGGGAACAAGGCCAGCGGCGGCAACACCAACGCGCCGAGGCGCAGGCGGGTAATGGAAAGCAGGTTCAGGCGAACGGGGTGGCGGTCGAATTCGGGCATGGCCGTTTGTAACACACATCTCGACCACGAACCCCGGCCGACCTAAGCCCCCTGCCCCCCATCCGGAACGCCGCCGTCAACTCGCGCAGCGTATGCGCCTGATCGGCCAGCGCCGTGGCCGCCGCCGCGCTTTCCTCGACAAGCGCCGCGTTCTGCTGCGTGACCTGATCCATCTGCGTGATCGCCAGCCCGACCTGCTGGATGCCGTCGCTCTGCTCGCCCGAGGCCTGCGCGATCTCGGTGACGATGCGGGTGACGCGGTCGATGGCGGTGTCGATCTGCGCCATCGTCGCGCCGGTGTCCTGGATCAAGCCGGCGCCGGCCTCGACGCGCGAGGTCGCCTCGGCGATCAGCGCGCCGATCTCGCGCGCCGCCGTGGCCGAGCGCTGCGCGAGGCTGCGCACCTCGCCGGCCACCACCGCGAAGCCGCGCCCTTCCTCGCCGGCCCGCGCGGCTTCCACCGCCGCGTTAAGCGCCAGGATGTTGGTCTGGAACGCGATGCCCTCGATCGTGCCGATGATGCCGGTCATGCGCGCCGAGCCGGTGTGGATCGCGCGCATCGTCTCGATCATGGTGCCGACCGCCTCGCGCCCGCGCCCGGCCAGCTCGGCCGCGCTGCGCGCCAGCTCGCTGGCCTGGCCCGCGTTGTCGGCGTTCTGGTTGACGGTCGCCGTCAGTTGCTCCATCGCGGAGGCCGTCTCGCTGAGCGACGCCGCCTGCTCCTCGGTGCGCTGCGACAAATCCTGATTGCCGGCCGCGATCTGCTGGGTCGCGCCGGCAATCGCCTGCGACCCCGAACGCACGGCCGCCACCGTGGCGGCAAGGCTGGCCTGCATGCCGGCCAGCGAACGCAGCAGCGTGGCCATTTCGTCGTTCGAGCGGATCTCGACGCGGGTGGTCAGGTCGCCCGCCGCAATCGCCTCGAACTGCCGCATCGCCGAGGCCAGCGGCGTCATGATCGCGCGCCGCAACGCGCGCCAACCGAACCACGACACCACCAGCGCCAGCACCAGGCTGGCGATGCAGATCGCCATCAGCACGTGAAAGCGCGCATCCGAATGCCGCCCGGCCGCGCTCGACTGCCGGTCGAGATAATCCTCGAGCGCGCCCTGGCTCGCGTTCATGGCAGTGTAGAGGCCGATCAGTTGCTGCGCGCGTTGTGCGTCCATCCAGCCGGTGTTGCCGCTGCGGATCGCCGCGATCAACTGATCGATCGCATCGCGACGCACGGCGGCGCGCTTGGCGTCGAGATCGTCGGTCAATGCGCCCAGCTCGGGCGATTTGGGCAGCGTGCGAAAGCGTTTCCACCAGTTATCCGAATCAATCAGCAGCGCGGCGGCGCGATCCAGTTGCGGCACGAGCTGTGGCGATTGCGGGTTCGCGATCGCCCAATCCAGCCCGAAGCGCGCGCGCGACATGGCCGTGTTCGATTTGCCGAGCGCCACGGCCGAGGCGTAATAGACGTCATACGCTTCGTGCTGCGAACGATTGCTGGCGTTCATGCCGGCGATGCCGATGCCGCCCGTGACGATCAGCAGCAGCGCGAGAAACAGCACGATCGCGGCGATCCGGGCATTGAGGGTGAGGTGTTTCATCGTCGGGGTGAAGGGGGAAGGAATGGCGTGCCCGGCGCACGCGCAGGCCAGCGCCCGCCGCCGCGCGCGATCGGCGGCAACGGCGGGCGCGAGCTACGTCAGCTTTTTCGGTCGGTCATGAACTGGCCTTCCGGCGCCTTCGCCTCGACCTGACGGCGCGTATGGCCGTCGAGGCCGCCGTCGACGGCCCATTCGGCGAACACGGTCGGGCCAGGTTCGAAATCGCGCGGCTGCCAGTCGGGCGTGAGTTGATCCTCGTCGGCGTAGTACTCGATCAGCCCGCCGGCCGGGTTCTTGAAGTACCAGAAATACGCCGACGAGACCGGGTGCCGCCCCGGCCCGAGCTGCGTTTGCCAGCCGCAGCGGCTGATGTGCAGCCCGCCGCCGAACACCTCGTGGATGTCGCGCACGGTAAACGCCACGTGATTGAGGCCCTTCTTGCCGTTCGGCAGCGCCAGCAGAAAGATGTCGTGATGGCCGCCGTGCGGCGCGCAACGCATGAACGCGCCGCGCTCCGGGTAGCGATCCGACATCTCGAAGCCGAGCCGTTCCTCGTAGAAGCGCTGCTGCTCGGCCAGACAGTTCGTGAAGAACACCACGTGGCCCACCTCGACCGGCTCGGCGTGGTCGTACACCGGGCTCGGCGTATCGACGCGCAGCGGCGCCTCGCCCCACACGTTCGACGGCGAACCCTTCACGTCGATGGCGCGCTTGCGCGTGACTTCCACGCGAATCGCCATGCCGGCCGGATCGGTGCAGCCCACGGCCGCGTCGGTCGCGTAGTAACCGGGCGCACCGGCCAGGCGCTCGCGGTACAGCGCGAGATCGGCCGCGTTCGCCACGCCCCAGGTCACTTCACGCAGCGTCGGGCCGGCCTCGAAGGCCGGCGGCAGCGACGGGTCGTCGGCCTTCACGGCCAGCACCGTGCAGCCGTTCAGCGTTTCGAAGCGCGCGCGGCCGGCGTCGTGCGCGACCTCGCGCATGCCCCAGTCGGAAAAGAAACGGCGGCAGGTATCGAGATCGTCGACGCCGTAGGTGATCTGTTCGATGCCCAGAATCGTCATGTTGCCTTGCCCCTTTAGTTCGCCCACGCCAGCGGCGCGTCGTTCAAGCCCCAATAGAGGCTCTTCTGCTGCATGTACTCGCGAATCCCGAGCCGGCCCTTCTCGCGGCCCATGCCGCTGTCCTTCCAGCCCGAGAACGGCGTGGAGATCGAGAACAGCTTGTAGGTGTTGATCCACACGGTGCCGGCTTCCAGCGCGCGCGCCACGCGCCAGGCGCGCTTGTAGTCGCGCGTCCAGATGCCGGCGGCCAGGCCGAACACGCTTTCGTTGGCCTCGGCCAGCAGCGCGGCCTCGTCGTCGAACGGCATCGCCACCAGCACCGGCCCGAAGATCTCCTCCTGGCAGATGCGCGCGCCGTTGCTCAAACCTTCGAGAATTGTCGGCTGATAAAAATAACCGTGCTCGCGCCCCTCGCCCACCGGCCGCTCGCCGCCGCACAGCAGGCGCCCGCCCTCTTCCAGCCCGATCGCCACGTAGCGCTCGACCGATTCGCGATGCTTGGCCGTAATCAGCGGCCCCATCTGCGTGCCCGGCAGCGCAGGATCGCCAACCCGCAGCTCGCGCGCCTTCGCCACCAGCCGCCGCATGAATTCCGCGTAGATCGGGCGCTCGACGAACAGCCGCGAACCGGCGATGCACGCCTCGCCCGACGAACTGAAGATGCCGTACAGCACGCCGTTGACGGCGTGATCGAGATCGGCGTCGGCGAACACGATGGTGGGCGACTTGCCGCCCAGCTCCAGCGACACCGGCATCAGCTTCTCGGCGGCGATGCGCGCGATGCCGCGCCCGACCTCCGTGCCACCGGTAAACGACACCTTCTTCACGAGCGGATGGCGCACCAGCACATCGCCGATCACCGAGCCCTTGCCGGGCAGCACGCTCAGCACGCCCGGCGGCACGCCGGCTTCCTCGCAGATGCGGGCCAGCGCGAGCGAGGCCAGCGGCGTGACTTCGGCCGGCTTGAGCACCACCGCGTTGCCGCCCGCCAGCGCCGGCGCGAGCTTCTGCGCGTCGGACGCGATCGGCGAATTCCACGGCGTGATGGCCGCGATCACGCCGATCGGCTCATGCACGCTCATCGTCAGGTAATCGCCGCGCGAGGGTGTCAGTTCTTCGTCGAGCGTTTCGAGGCAGGCCCCGTAATAGCGGAACGTATTGGCGGCGCTCGCCACCAGCGCGCGTGTCTCGCCGATCGGCTTGCCGTTGTCGCGGCGCTGCAACTGCGCGAGCGCTTCGTGGCGCGCCGTGATCAGGTCGGCGATGCGGTACAGCACCAGCGCGCGCTGATGCGGCTTGAGGCCGGCCCAATCCGCGCGGCGCCAGGCCAGGTCGGCCGCTTCCACGGCGTCGCGCGCATCGTCGGCGTCGGCCGTGGTGATTTCCGCGTTGACCGAGCCGTCGGCCGGATACCGGCTCGCGAACACGGCGCCGCGGCCGCGCTTCCACACGCCGCCGACGAAGATCTCGTCGGTCGGCACGAGCGTGGCGATGATGTCCTTGTCTGACATGTCGGGCTTCCTCGTTCAGATCACACAATGGGCCGCGCGGTTACGCAGCGCGCGAATCGCGCTGAATGCCGTCAGCGCGGAGGTTTTCGGGTTGTCGGGCAGCGGCTTGCCGCACATTTCCAGCGACATCTCGCCGAACGCGCCGGTGGCGACGATGCGGTGCACGTTGCGCGTGACCTGCGGATCGGCAATCAAACGCACGCGCGTGTTGTCGAGGCCCAGGCCCGCCAGCGCGACGGTGGCCGCCACGTTGGCGTTCTTCGGGTACAGCCGCGCGGCGTCGCGAGCGCTGCCTTCGAAGATCACGCGCGCCTCGGTGAGCGCGTGCAGGTCGCACACCGCCTCGGCCGGCGTGCCGAGCCAGCCCACCGGCGGCTTGCGGCCGATGTACTGCACGTCGTCGAGGCCGCCTTCCTTGGCCGACGCGAGCGCGTCGATGCCGCCGATCGCGCCCGACAACAGCGAGACGGTGGCATTGCCCTCGGTGGCCGCCAATTCCAGCGCTTCGAGCAGCGCCAGGTCGGACAGCGCGCCGATCGACGCCACCACGCAATCGGTGCCGGCCTTCAGCAGCGGCACCACGTGATCGATCAGCGCGCCGTGGCCCGCGCATTCGAGCGCGAAACGCGGGCGATGCGCGAGCGCCGCGACCGAGCTGACCACGTCGACCTCGGGGCCGGTGATCGCGCGCACCATGTCCCGCTGATGCTCGGGCACCACCACCTGCGCCACGCGCACCAGCGGGTCGGCCGCGACGGCGCGATACACCGTCTGCCCGATCGCGCCGAAGCCGATCATCGCCACTTCGATGCGACGGCCGGGCGACACCGTGGAATCACGCATGTTCGGGCTCCTCTTTCTTGACCGGCGGGCCGGCGAACGCGGTGGCGAACGAGCCGATCGACAGCATGTCCACCTCGACCATCACCGGGCCGCTGGCCGCCATGCCCTCGCGGATCACGGCCTCGGCCTGATCGAGCGACGAGATGCGGTAGTGGGTCAGACCGAAGCTCGCGCAGAACTGCGCGAACTCGGGCTGATGCAGTTGCACGTAGCAGCGGCGGCCGCCGTATTGCGCGTCCTGGATGTTGCGGATCACGCCGTAGCACTGATCGTTCATCAGCACGATCATCACGTTGGCGTTTTCCTGCACGGCCGTGACCAGTTCGCCCACATTGACCATCAGGCCGCCGTCGCCCACCAGGCTGACGGTTTTCGCAGCGGCGTTGGCGAGCGCCGCGCCGATCGCCATCTGCACGCCCTGCCCGATGCCGCCGCCCAGCGCATGCACGCCCGCGCGCGGTTCGAAGATCTTCAGCATGCGGTTGCCCCACGTGCTGTTCGAGATCGTCACGTCGCGCACCCAGTTGAAATCGCGGCCCACGGCCTGCTGCAGCGCCTCGACCAACTGACGATACGGGCCGAGGCCCTTGCCGGTTTCGGCCACGGCCACTTCGCGCACCGCCGCGAGATCCTGCGCGAACGTCGGATCGACGTTCAGGCGGCCTTCGAGACGCGTGGCCAATTCGTCGAGAATGGCGGCCGCATCGCCGTGCACGAACTGCGTGTTGCGATAGCCGCGGTTGTCGGCCAGCGCGTCGGCGTCGATGCGGTACAGCGGCTGCGGCAGCGCAAGCTTGTACTTCAACGTTTCGTTGCCGCGCAGGCGCGAGCCCACCACCAACATCGCGTCGCAAGTGCGATAGAACGCCTCGACGCTCGGCTGCACGTTGAACGCGCCGAGCGTGGCCGGATGATCTTCCGGCAGCACGCCGCGGCCCTGCACGCTGGTCACCACGCCGAAACCGAGCTTGACGAGCCGCTCGACCTGCGCGCGCGCATGGCGGGCGCCGCCGCCGAGCCACAACAGCGGGCGCTTGGCCGACGCGAGCGCCTCGGCCAGTTGCTCGACGCGTTGCGTATCGTGGGTCGGCAGGCTCACGTGCGGCGCGCTGAGATCGGCCGGCCATTCGATGAGGGCGGCCTGGATGTCGATCGGAATCTCGACGCTGACCGGGCCGCTCGGCGCGGTTTGCGCCACGCGCACGGCTTCGCGCACGATCGACAACGCCGTCTCGACCGAACGCACGCGGTAGGCGGCCTTCGAAATCGACGACAGCATCGTGAGTTGGTCGGGCGCTTCGTGGATGTAGGCCAGATCCTGATCGAGATACTGCGTCTCGATCTGCCCGGTGATGTGCAGCAGCGCGGTGCCGGCGGTCAGCGCCTCGACCATCGCGCCGGCCGCGTTGCCCGCCGCCGTGCCGGTGCTCGTGAACGCCACGCCGAGCCCGCCCGACACGCGCGCCAGGCCGTCGGCCATGTTCAGCGCGCCGGCTTCGCCGCGCGCGCCGACATAGCGGATGTTGCCGCGCGTGTTGATCGCGTCGAGGATCGGCATGTTGTGAATCGAGATCACACCGAAAGCGGTCTGCACGCCGCATTGTTCGAGAAAAGCGGCGATCAGTTCGCCGACGGTCGTGGTATTAGACATGACGTGCAACGCCTCCAGAAACATCGATATGGCTGCCGGTCGTGTAGGACGACAGCGGCGTGGCCAGATAAAAAAGCGCTTGTGCGGCTTCTTCGGGGCGGCCGAAACGGCCGAGCGGAATCTTCTTTTGACGCGCGAGTTCGCCGGTCCAGTCTTCCCAGCTCTGGCCCGGCTGTGCCTGCGCCTCGTAGCGGCGGCGCCACTGCCCCGATTCGACGATGCCGATCAGGATCGAGTTGACGCGCACGCGGCGCGGCGCGAGTTCCACGGCCAGCGACTTGACGAGGTTCAGCACGCCGGCGCGCGCCGACGAGGTGGCCACCATGTGCGGCTCGGGTTGCAGCGCGAGCAGCGAGTTGACGCAGACGATCGCGCCGGCGGCCGCTTCGAGCATCGGCAGGAACGCCCGCGTGGGGCGCACGATGCTGAAATACTTGAGGTCGAGTTCTTCGCGCCAGGCGTCGTCGCTGGTATCGGCGAAGGTGGACACGCGGCCCTGCCCGGCGTTGTTCACGAGCATGTCGGCACGGCCGAACGCGGCCTGCACCGCTTCGGCGAAGCGCGCGACGTCGTCCGCATCGAGCACGTCGCAGCGCGCGGCCAGCAGCTTCGCGTCGGGGAAGGCATCGCGCAGCGCGCGCTCGGCGGCGGCCAGGCGGCCGGCGTCGCGGCCGCAGAGGGCCACCGACGCGCCCGCCTGCAGGAACAGCCGCGCGGTGGCAAGGCCGATGCCGGACGAGCCGCCCGTCACCACGGCCACCTGCCCTGTGAGGTCGATCTGAATCATTTAGATTTCCAAAGCGTTCATGAAGCGTTGTTCCGCCGGCGGCCGGTAGTTGAGCCGCAGCGAGAGTTGATGCGCGGTGGCCCGCACCTGCTCGATCAGCCCGCTGGCCGGCAGCGTGGTGTCGAAATGGGCGCGCGGCACCGTGGCGGTCACCACCGCGACGATCCGCCCCGCGTCGCCGAACACCGGCGCGCTGACCACCGAAATGCCATGCTCGAACGACGATTCGCTGGTGGCGTAGCCTTGCTCGGCGTCGGCGCGTGCACGCTCGAACAGTTCCTCGACGGTGCCCGGCGTGTGCTGCGTGAAGCGTTGCAGCGTGAGCCCGGCGTACAGCGCGCGCAGTTCGTCGAGCGTCAGGTCGCCCATCAGCACCTGGCCGTGGGTGGTGGCGTGCGCCGGCAAGCGCGTGCCCACGTTCACCTTGACCGCGCTGAACGCGGGCGCGTGGCTCTGCGCCTTCGCGACGAACACCACGTCGCGGCCATCGCGAATCACGATATGCGTGGACAGGCCCGTGCTGTCGCGCAAGGCCTCGATCAGCGGCAGACCGAGGTCGGTCAGCTCCAGCGAACTGAGGTATTCGAAGCCGAGCCGCAGGATCGCCACGCCGAGCCGGTAATTGCGCTCGCCGTTGGCGCGCTCCAGAAAGCCCAGCGATTCGAGCGTCTGCAGCAGCCGGAACACCGTGGTGCGCGGAATGCCGAGCCGGCGCGACAGTTCGGGCGCGCCGAGGATCGGCTCGTGCGCCGAGAATTCGGTCAGGATGCGCAGGCCGCGATCGAGGCCCGGCACCAGGTAGTTGATCTCGCCCGGCCCTTCGATGGCGGCCGGTGCGCGCTCGGTCGATGCCGGCGTCATGCGTTCGTCTCCCGTTGGTGCTGCGATCGGTGCTGTGATTCATTTGCTTCGCACTGCTTGGCGAATGCGTCGATCAGCGTGGTGTAGGCGTCGGGCGACTCGATATAACCGGCGTGGCCCGCGCCCAGAATGGTTTGCAACGGCACGCCGGCCGCCTGCGCGATGGGTGCGCACGCCTCGGGCGGCGTGATGCCGTCCTGCGCACCGACCGCCACCGCGATGCGGCCACGGTATTGCGCCACGTCGGCGGCCAGATCGGCATTGGCGAGCAGGTGCGTGGCCTGCGCATAGCCGGCCGGCACGATGCGCGCCATGTTCCAGCGCACCCACTGCCGCGCCGGCTCGCTCGCGTGCGGCGACAGCATGTTCGCGCTACGTTGGTCGGCCAGCCCTTGCGGGCCGAGTTCGGTCAGCATCGCGAGGCGGCTGTCGCGCTTTTGCGTGCGAACGGCTTCGCTCGCCGCACCGTAACCACCGGCAGGCGACAGCAGCAGCAGCCCCGCCACGCGGCCCGGATGCGATGCCGCGAAACGCCCCGCGACGATCGCGCCGAGCGAATGTCCGACCAGCACGCAGCGCGCGATGCCCAGCGCATCGAGCCAGCCTGCCAGCGCCTCGGCGTAATCCGCGGCGTGCGGCGAAGCCGGGCCGACCGGTGTCGATTCGCCATAGCCCGGCGCATCCCAGGCCAGCACGCGGCGCGCGGCGCCGAGCGCCTCGAACTGCTGCACCCACGACGCCGCGCCCGAGCCGATGCCGTGCAGCAGCACCACCGGCAAGGCTTCGGCGCGATGAGCGCCGGCCTCGCGATACCCGATGACGCGCGACGGCGCGACGTCGATCCGGCGCTCGGCAAACGCCGCGAGCCGATCGCCGAACGCTGGCAGGCTGTGCTGGTCGTGCATGGGCGGCCTCTTATTTCGCGAGTTCGCGCTTGATCTTCGCGAGCGGCGAATCGGGCGGATAGGTCGGCGTGACCGGCTTCGGCGAACCGAGCATCACGCACATCAGCGCGTCTTCCTCGCCGACGTTGATTTCCGTGCGATAGACACCCGGCGGCACCGAAATCAGATCGCGCTCGCCCAGCACCGATTCCCAGGTCTCGCCGTCGCGCTCGCAGACCACCTTCATCTTGCCGCGCAGCACGAAGAAGATTTCTTCGACATCCATATGAATGTGGCTCGGGCCGATGTTGCCGGCCGGAATCACCATCGTCGAGAACGTGAAGCCGCCGGCCGGCACCGTGTTGACGTCCTTCGCGACACCGGTGCCGCCGGTGCCGACGTAGCGCATCTGCGCGCGGCGGTATTTCGGGTCGTAGTCGGCCTGGAACTTCAGCGCGTCCCAGTCGTAGCGGCGCGTGGCGAAGCGCGCGACGCGCGCCTCCATCCACTGCTCGAAGCTCGCGTCGGCGGGCTGGTCCCACGATTTACGTTCGATATCGGCATCGGCCATCTTCATTCTCCAAATAGGCTCGCGCAGCGGCGAGCGTCAGTTCATTACAAAGCCGCCGTTGACCGGCAGCACCTGGCCCGTCAGATAGCGCGCGGCGTCGGACAACAGGAACAGCACCGGCCCGGTCACGTCCGCGGGCACCTGGGCGCGCGAGATCGCGCGGCCCTGCTGGTAATGCGCGTGGCGCTCGGCAGGCACGTATTCGGTGGCTTCGACTTCGGTCAAGCCCGGCGCGACGGCGTTCACGGTGATGCCGTGCGCGCCGAACTCACGCGCCAGCGAACGCGTCATCGCGATCACCGCGCCCTTGCTGGCGACGTAGGCGAGCAGCTTCGGCGCGCCCCACAGCGCCGTGTCCGAGGCGATGTTGACGACGGCCGCGCTCGCCGATTCGCGCAGGTACGGCAGCGTCTCGACGCACATGCGCCAGGTACCGCGCACGTTCACGTTCATCACGGCGTCCCACGTTTCGAGGCTCAATTCCTCGGCGAAGCGGCCGCCCGAATTGGTGATCGCGGCGTTGTTGACGAGCGCATCCACGCCGCCCAGCCGTTGCGCGGCGGTGGCGACGAACGCCTGGATGCTGGCGTCATCGCTCAGATCGAGCGCGACGAACTGCACGCGGCTGCCGAGCCGCTCGGCAAGCTGCTGGCCTTCGTCGTGCAGCACATCGCCGAACACCACATTCGCGCCGGCCGCGGCCAGCGCCTCGACGAACGCCGCGCCCAAACCGCGCGCGCCGCCCGTGACGATCACGCGCCGGTTGTCGAGCCTTGCATCGGTGTCGCGATAGGTTGGGAGATTCATCGTTCCCCTCCGTTCATTTGTTCCACATAAGGAACAGTGGTTTATATGTGGTCATTATAAGGTTGCCGGCCACGGGTCAAAAAGAAATTTGGCGGCATCAGGGAAAACACTAGCGTGCCAGCGCGTATCGCGACAAAACCCCTTCCTGCAAGGATCGAAAGCAATCTGTTGCATCGAGACGAATTCGGGTAAGCCCGAGCACCAAGCTTTTTTTGTCCACGCTCGCATCTCATTATAATTTCCATAGGAGATACGTTGTTCCTTATATGAAACAAACAAGGCAAGCAGGAACATGCATTTCCGCGACGTGGCACGCCGGCATCGACGTTGGCGGCGCGTCGCCCCACCAGGCTCTATCGAACGACCATATCTATTAGGAGTACGGACTGTGAAGCGCATCATTGCTGCCGGGGTGGCAGGTCTTGTGGTTAGCGCGACGGCGTCGGCGCAGAGCAGCGTCACGCTGTACGGCAGCCTCGACGCGGGGGTGGCCTATATCAGCAACGTCGCCGGGCATGCGAAGTGGGAAGAGGAGCAAGGCAACACGCAGCCCGACCGCTGGGGCCTGACCGGCACGGAGGATCTCGGCAGCGGCTGGCGCGCGGTGTTCAAGCTCGAAAACGGCTTCTATACGAACACCGGCAGCTTCGCGAAGGCGGGCACCCTGTTCAATCGTCAGGCCTATGTCGGCTTGAGCCAGAACCGCGTCGGCACGCTGACGCTCGGCCACCAGACGCCGTTCAACTTCGACGTGCTCGGGCCGTTCAGCACGGCATATCAGGGGCAGAGCTGGTTTGCGTTCCACCCGGGCAATATCGACGAGCTGGCCGACACGGGCATCGTGCCGTTCGACAACTCGGTGAAATTCCGGTCGGTGGATTACTACGGCTTCAGCGTGGGCGCGATGATGGGCCTAGGCAACACCACCAACTTCGCAACCGGCCGCAACTACGGCCTGACGCTGACCTATGCGAACGGGGGGCTCAAGGCCGGCGCGGTGTACTCGAACGAGAGCAACCGCACGCCGTCGATCGTCACCACCGGCATCACGAGCTTCCAGGGCGTGGCGGCCGCCAACTACACGGCGGCCAAGGTCGAGAACATGGGCGCGGGCTTGTCCTACCAGATCGGCAAGCTGCTGCTGCACGGCGTGTATACGCACGTGAAACTGCAATCGGCGGGCTTCTCGGATATCTACCAGAGCTACGACGTGGGCGCGAACTATCTGGTCACGCCGTTCAACAACGTCGGAGGCGGGGTGTCCACCACCACGCTGTCGGGCCGCCGCTGGACGCTGCTCGAGATCGGCGACACCTACTCGCTCTCCAAGAGCACCCAGTTGTACGTGAACGTGATGGTCGAGCACGCGAACAGCAATGCGAACGCGGCGTTCTTCACGGCCGGCGTATCGGGCGGACGCAACCAGACCATCGTGCTGTCCGGCATCCACCACTCGTTCTGATTTCGCCGCTCAGGACGAGCCGGCGCGCAGCGAGGTTTCGGCCTCGCCGCGCGCCGTTGTTGCGTTCAGACGTGCGCGTAGGACTGGGTGGGATCGCCGACGCGCGGCCGGTAGTTGAGCCGCGACGACAGATCGAGCGCCGCCTGGCAGGTGCGCGCCACGAGCGGCGCGCGTTCGGCCTCGCCGATGTCCGAGCGCGGCACCGTGACGGTCAGCGCCGCGACGATGCGGCCGGTGTGATCGCGCACCGGCGCGCTGATCGCGGAAATGCCGCGTTCGAACGAGGCCTCGCTCAACGCGTAGCCCTGCGCCGCCGTCGCGCGAATGCGCTGGTACAGATCATCGACGGTGGCCGGCGTGCGCTCGGTGAAGCGCGACAGCTCGCGCTCCGGATACAGGCTGCGCAACTCGGCCAGCGTCAGGTCGCCCATCAGCACCTGGCCATGCACCGTGGCATGCGCGGGCAAGCGCGTGCCGACATGCACCTTGACCGAGCTGAACATCGGATCGCGCGTCTGCGCCTTGGCGACGAACACCACGTCGCGCTGGTCGCGAATCAGCAGATGCGCGCTGAAGCCGGTGTCGTCGCGCAGCCAGTCGAGCACCGGCTGGCCGAAATCGGTCAGTTCGAGCGAATTCAGATATTCGAAGCCGAGCCGCAGGATCGCCACGCCGAGCCGGTAATGGCGATCGCCCGGCGCGCGTTCGAGAAAGCCGAGCGATTCGAGCGTCTGCAGCAGCCGGAACGTGGTGGTGCGCGGAATGCCGATGCGCTTGGACAATTCCGGCGCGCCCAGGATCGGCTCGCGCGAGGAGAATTCGGCCAGAATCCGCAGCCCGCGTTCGAGGCCCGGCACCGAATAGGACGACCCGGCGCCCGAGGCGGCGCCGGCTTCGTCATCGGCTTCGGCCGGGGCATCGAGGGAGGAATCGGGAGTGTCCGGCACGGCTTTGACGTCGTGCGTCTGATCGGCGCGGGGCCGTTTTGCAGTGCCTGGAGGGGTTGCTCGCGCCATGATCGGCAAGATTGGGTAGGAAAGATGACAGATGATAGCGCGAAGGCCCGGCGGGCCGGAATTCCGGCCCTATCGCGTTCGTTCCGCGCGCCGCCGCGCCTGTCATCTTCCTGTCCTGCTGCCGCTGCCTCAGAGGTCGAGCACCAGCTTCTCGCCCTTGCAGCCCGACACGCAGATCATCATGACCTGATTGCTCGCGCGCTCCGACGCACTGAGCACCGAATCGCGATGATCGGGGCACCCGGACAACACGCGCGTTTCGCACGAGCCGCAGATCCCTTCCATGCAGCTGTGATCGACCTTTACGCCGGCCGCCAGCAGCGAATCGAGCAGCGATTGCCCCGCCGCCACCTCCACCACCTGCTTGCTGCGCGCCAGTTCGACCTGATAGCCGTGGCTGGCTGCCGGCGCGGCCTGCGGGGCCGCCGCGAAGCGCTCCACGTGGCGGTTCGCGATGCCGCTTGCTTCGCAGGCCTGATCGAATGCGTCGAGCATCGGCGCGGGGCCGCAGCAATACACGTGCGCACCGGCCGGCGCCTCGGCCAGATACGCCTTCAGGTCGGCCGGGCCGCCCTGCTCGTCGTCGAAATGCACGCGCAACGCGCCGCCGAGGCCGCGCAGCTCGTCGAGGAACGCCGCGTGATCGGCGCTGCGCGCGCAATACAGCATCTGCACCGGGCGGCCCAGTTCGAGCAGCCGGCGATACATGCACAGAATCGGCGTGACGCCGATGCCGCCCGCGATCAGCACGCTGTGCGAGGCGGTTTCATCGAGCGCGAACAGGTTGCGCGGCGCCGACAGCGGCACGTGCATGCCCACGCGGAAATTCTCGTGGATGAAGCGCGAGCCGCCGCGCCCCTTCGGGTCCACCTGCACGCCCACCACGTAGCGGTGCGTCTCGCTGCCCGGATTGAGCAGCGAATAGCTGCGCACCAGCCCGCTCGCCAGATGCAGGTCGATGTGCGCGCCCGCCTCGAACGCCGTGAAGCGTTCGCCGCGCGGCGGCACCAGTTCGATGCTCATGATGCCCGTGGCCTCGTGGCGCAGCGTGCGCACGATGGCCGTGTGGGCCGGTTGATTGCTCATCTTCGCGTCTCTCGCGTCTCTCGTGTTGCTTTATTGCGTTGCTTTACCGTGCCGCGGCCCGGGCGATGCCGAGCCGCGCGCATGCCTCGATCTCGACACGCAATTCCGGAAACACCAGCCCCGATACCTCGACCAGCGTCGAGCACGGATACGGCGCGCCTTGCGCCGCCTGCGAGGCGAAGAATTCCCGGCGCGCGCGGCCGACTTCCGCCTTGTCGGCGATGTCCGTCACGTACACCACGAGCTTGTAGATGCCGCCGAGGTGCCCGCCTGCCGCTTCCACCAGCGCGCGGATCTTCTCCAGCACCACCCGCGTCTGCTCGTAGGTGGACAGCCCATCTGCTGCCGCCAGCGTGGCCGGATGCGCCGTCATGCCCGACAGGATGATGTCGTCGCCGATCACCAGCGCGTTGCTCCAGGTGGCGCCCGGGGCTTCCGGCACCGCCTCGCAACGCACCGGCATCGGCGCGTTCTGCGCCACGTTCACCGCGCCGCCCCGTTCTCGATCTGCTGCTTCGCGAGGTTGCGCAGGTGCCGGCGCAACCGCACGATGCCCATGTCGTGCTGATACAGGTGCTCGTTCTGGTTCGCGTCCGGCTCCATGTATTCGAGGATCTCGCGATCCTGTTCGAGCACGGCCCAATGGCGCGCTTCGAGGCGGTTGCGATACAGGAAGCGCCAGGTGTCGCGCTGCCAGCCGTCGACCTTGCGCACGCGCCAGTGGAACACCGCCGCCAGGTTCGGGCCGATCGGCGTGTAGCTGCCGATGATGATGAAGTTGCCGCCGGGGCCGCCCGTCTTCGGATACGGGATTTCGAGACGCATCCAGTGCAGGCCCGTGTCGGCCCATTCGGTCCAGTCGAAGTTCACGTCGCGCTGGCCGACCTTCTCGAACACGAAGCCGCGCTCCGTGTCGCGAATCGTGAACGTGGCGCTGATCTCGCCCTCGGCCATCGAATGCGACTGCTTGTGCAGATACGCGCCGTGCATCGGGTCCATCACGTTGTCGAGCACGAAGCGGTAATCGCCCTTCCACTCCGTGTAGCAGAGGAACGACGAGAATTCGGCGCCCGTCAGCTCCTCGGGCAGCACCAGCGGCGGCGGCTCGTCGACGTTCTCGGCCGAGTTGTACAGAAACAGCGCGCCGGCGGCCTCGCGCACGTGGAACGAGCGCGCGCCGCGCGAGCCTTCGAGCTTGCAGCCCGGGCTGCCCGGCACCGACGTGACCACGCCGTCGCAACGCACATGCACGCCGTGATAGCCGCACTGGATGCGATCGCCGAGCACCACGCCGCGCGAGAGCGGCGCGCCGCGATGCGGGCAGTGATCCTCCAGCGCGTAGGGCGTGCCGTCCACGTCGCGCCAGAACACGAGCTTGCGGCCCAGGCGGCGCAGCGATACCGGCTCTTGCTTGACGAACGACGACGGGCAGATCGGGTACCAGAGATTCTGCAGGCCGCGTTGCAGCGTGCTGTCGATATCGTCTTTCTGATCCGTATTCATGGGGTTCTCCGAATGGTTATTGGGCCAGGCGCGCGATCTCGGTGCGGAAGTTGTCTTCCGTCCACGCTTCGGCGTTCTGCGCACGCGGCCCGAATTCGTTCAGGTAAGCCACCAGTTCCGGCAGCGCCGTGATGCCCTTCCCGAACGCGCGTTCGATCGCGTCGCCGAGCAGGTTTTCGTATTGCGTCGGGGGACGCTGCCGCGCTTGATGCGGCTCCAGATATCGATCCATCATTGGCCTCCATTGCGAACCCGTTCACGAATCCGTTCGCGAACAGGCAAAAAATCGTAAGCGGGATAACACTCGGTGCGGAACACGCCCCACGCCGAGCGCTCCAGTTCCACGTTGACCAGCGGCAGCAGCCGCGGCGGCACTTCGAGCGTCACGATCTGGCCGAACCCCATCGCCACCGTCCAGGAGACGATGCGAACGCCCTCCGGCGGAAAGCGCTCCCACCAGTCGGCTTGCTTCAGCCGGGACTGGATGGCATCGAGGTTGTTCGATTGATCATGGCGCAGGAACACGGTCAGCAGCACCGTTTCCTGGGAAGTGTCGGACGTCACGGCTTGGCTCCTGGTTGCAGGGGAATCAGTTTTCGAGCTGTTCGAGCACCTGGCCCTTGGTCTCGATGCCAAGCAGGTGAATGACCATCGCGGCGAGCAGCAGCACCGCGCCGAACGCGTAGAACGCGACGCTGATGTTGGTGGTCAGCGTTTTCGACACCAGCGCCGGCGCGGCGATCGCGGCCACCTTGAGCCAGGCGCTGCCGACGCCGCAGCCGAGCGCACGCACGCTGGTCGGATACAGCTCCGGCGTGTAGACATAGGCGGTGATGAAACCGCAGCCGAGCAGGCCGAACGACAGCGCGCAGAACGTGCCGACCACGTACACCGAGCTGTCGTGGAACACGGCCGCGCAGAACAGCGCGATCGCGCACAACAGGAACGACACGTTGATCACCGGCTTGCGGCCCACCTTGTCGACCACCAGCGCGCAGATCAGCGAACCGATCACGCCGAGCACCGAGGCGCCCACCGTCAGGTTCAGCGCGAGCTGCAACGGCGCGTGGTAGACCACCTTGTAGATGGTCGGCAGCCAGGTCAGCAGGCCATACTGGATCACGCCGCAGGTCATCCACAGCATCGCCACGGCGACCGTGCGCTTCAGGTACAGCGGCCCGAACAGGTCGCGCACGGTGCGCTTCGGATGCTTGACCGCGGTTTGCGCGTGCGCCACCGCATCGGAGGCCTGCAACGGCGGCAGCGGCTGCTTCACGCTGGCCTCGAAGGCCGAGATCGACACGGCGGCCTCGGTCATGCGGCCGCGTTGCCCGAGCCAGCGCGGCGATTCGGGCACCAGCCGGCGCAGCACGAAGAACAGCACCAGCGGAATGCCGCCGATGAAATAGATCACCTCCCAGCCCAGCACCGGCACCAGCCACGCGCCCAGCGCGTTCGCCACCAGCAGGCCGATCGGGAAGATGATTTCGTAGAGCAGCACGAAGCGGCCGCGGCCGTGCGCACGCGTGATCTCGCTGATGTAGGCAGCCGCCACCGGCAGCTCGCCGCCCAGCCCCACGCCCTGCACCGCCCGCAACGCGACGAACGCCGCATACGACGGCGCGAAGCCGCACGCGATGCTGGTGATGCCGATGATCCCCGAGCTCCACGCGATCGTCCGCACGCGCCCGTAGCGCTCGGCGAGCGCCGGGAACAGCAGCGCGCCGATCAACTGGCCGATCGAGCCGGCCGCGATCAGAAACGCGATCTGCGACGGCGCGAGGCCCCATTTCGCGATCAGCATCGGCAGCGTCGCCGCGATGGCGATCACGTCGAAGCCGTCGAAGAACGTCGCGCAGCCGATCAGCACCCGCGCCCTCACCTGCATCGCATTGCCGGGCAGCCGCTCCATGCGCGCCACGATGCCGCCCATGGTCAGACGGTCCGACGCGCCGGCGTTGCCGGCCCCTGCTGCACTGTCCACCCCGACCTTCATGTCCATAGGTTTACATCGCCAAGTTGCGGTTGAACGGCTATCGATATGTTCTGGCGGCTTTTGTTCCGCCTAAGGAACAACGATTCGTATATGGTTAATTTTAAGCCACGCACTCGGCTGGAAAAAAATGATTTCGCAGCGCTAAGGGAAAATACTGACACGTCGCGCCAGCAGCTTGCCAGCAGGCCGCAAAGGCCGTTCCTTGCAAATACCCGACACCAAAAAGCATTGCGATCAAAATAAAAAGTCCCGAGAATTCGACACGTTCAATTTCTATACATCATGTTCATTTTTGAACATAACGTGGAGCAGCGACATGTTGAAGATCGGTATTTCGGGCGGCGGGATCGGCGGGCTGGCGGCGGCCATCGCTCTGGCGCGGGGCGGCCACGCGGTCACCGTGTTCGAGCAGGCCGATGCGTTCGGCCGGGTCGGCGCGGACATCAACCTGACGCCGAACGCGGTGCGTGCGCTCGACGGCCTGGGCATCGGCGCGCTGCTGCGCGAGACGGCGGCCCGCCCGTGCGCGCGCATCAGCCGGACCTGGGACACCGGCGCCGTCACTTCGCACCTGGCGATGTCCGACGAGGCCGAGCGCCAGTACGGCGCGCCGCAATTGACGATGCATCGCGCCGACGTGGTCAACGCGCTGGTGCAGGCGATCCCGGCCGAGCGGCTGCGGCTCGGCGCCCGCGTGGCCGGTTTCGCACGGCGCGAAGCGGGTGGATCGACGGGCGAGTCGACGGGTGGCTCGATTGCACTGGCCGACGGCAGCCGCCATGAGTTCGACCTGATCGTGGGCGCGGACGGCATCCATTCCCGCGTGCGCGAATTCCTGTTCGGCGAGGACCGGCCGCAATTCACCGGCGTGGTGTCGTACCGCGCGGTGGTGCCGGTCGAACGCATCGCGGGCGACGACGTGGGCGCGTTCGTCAAATGGTGGGGGCCGACGCCCGAATCGCAGATCGTCACGTTCCCGCTGAACCGCGGGCGCGACGTGTTCATCTTCGCGACCACGGCCCAGCCCGACTGGACCCACGAATCGTGGACCGCGCCCGGCGACCCCGACGCGCTGCGCGACGCCTACCGGCACTTCCACGCCGACGCGCGCGCGCTGCTCGCGGCCTGCGACACCGTGCTCGCCTCGGCGCTGTACGTGCGCGATCCGCTGCCGCAATGGAGCCGCGACGGCTTCACGCTGCTCGGCGACGCCTGCCATCCGATGATGCCGTTCATGGCGCAGGGCGCGGGCATGGCGATCGAGGATGCGGTGGTGCTGTCGCGCGCGCTCGACGCGGCCACGCCGGCCACGCTGGCCGCCGCGCTGGAACGTTATGAAACCGCGCGGCGCGAGCGCACCGCGCGCATCCAGATCGGCTCGCGCGGCAACAACTGGCTCAAGGAAGGCGGCAATGCCGATTGGGTCTACGGCTACGATGCGTGGGGCGTTCCTCTGGCATGATGTCGGACCTTTCGCCACGCCCTCTGCCTGCCCGCCATGACCGCATCACAGGAACGCCCCGCTGACGCCTCCGGCGCCGTCGAACGCGCGCTGAACCTGCTGCGCTACATCGCCGAAGGCGGCTCCACGCGCAACATCAGCGAGGCCGCGCGCCGGATCGGCGTCAACCGCATCACGCTGATGCGCCTGCTCGCCACACTGGAGCAGGCCGGCATGCTGGTGGCCGAGGCGGACGGGCACCGGCTCGGCCTGCCGTTCCTGACGCTCGCCTCGGCCGCGCTCGGCTCGTCGAGCCTGATCGCGCGGGCGCGCGAGGTGCTGCCGGGCGTGGCCGCCTCGACGCGGATGTCCACTTATCTGGTGGTGCGCGAGCAGCACGAGATCGTTTACTGGCTCGCGGAAATGCCGGATACGCCGCTGGTCAGCCAGATTCGCGTGGGCAGCCGGCTGCCGGCCTATCGCGCCACGCCGGGGCTGGTCATGCTGGCGCGGCTCGACGCGGAACAGGTCGAGCAGATGTGCGCCACGGCATGGCACGAGGCCGACGCGCCCGACTGGGCCGCGCTGGCCGCGCGATTGCAGCAGGTTCGCGCCGAAGGCTGCGCCTGGAGCCATTCGGCGCTCGAGGCCGGCATCGATTCCTGCGCCGCGCCGATCGTCGATCGCGACGGCAAGGTGCTGGCGGCGTTGAGCATCGCCGGCCCATCGCAGATGTTCGCGCATCGGCCCGGCCATTCGGCCTGGCTGGCCGATCAGTTGAAGGCGGCCGCGCAGCAGATCGCGCGGCTCGTGGTCTGAGCGGCGCGCTGCCGGCTGCGTCGTATCAAGCAGAACGAAACGATCGCGGCCGGCGCGCCGCCCCTCCCCTCAGAACGCGTAACGCATGCCCGCGAACACGCTGCGCCCCTCGCCCGGATAGAAGATCGCCGTGCTCGACGCGGTACGCGCGTCGGCGATGGTGCTGACATCGGACACATAGCGCTTGTTCGCCAGATTGCGCACATCGAGGTAGATCGACAGCCCGTTGCGGAAATCCATCCCCGCCTGCACGCCGAACACGGTGTAGCCCGGCACGCGCAGCGTGTTGGCGTCGTCGGCCCAGCCGCCCGACGGCACCCAGTCGACGCTGGCCGACAGATGGAAGCCGTTCGGCCGCGAGTAGCCGAGCACCGCGCGCAGCACGTTCAGCGGCACGCCGGCGATACGGTTCGAGCCGTATTGCGGATCGTCCTTGAAGCGGAAATCGCTGAGGTTCCAGACACCCGACAGCGTGATGCGGTCGCCCGCGCCCTTGCGCGTCACATCGCGCCAGACATCGACCGACGCGCCCGCCTCGATACCCTGCAGCACCGTCTTGTTCGCGTTGAACGTGGCGGCCGGGATGTCGGGGTTGGTCGTGTATTGCAGCAACTGGTCGCGCACCAGCGAACGGTAGGCGGTCAGGTCCCAGCTCAGGCGGTCGCGCGTGCCGCGCGTGCCGAGTTCGAGCGTCCACGCGTGCTGGGCCGCCAGCGGCGTGAAGCGCGTGGTGGTGGCGAAGGTCTGCGAGAGGTCGGTGAAATCGGGCACGTCCTGGCTGCGCGTGATGTCGACGAAGGCCTGCACGTCGCGCTGCGGCTGCCAGAGCAGGCCGAGCTTCGGGTTCAGACCGCTGTACGAGGCACGCGTGGATTTGTAGGCCGGATCGGTGGCCAGGCCGCCGTTGTCCACGTATTCGCGCACCGAGTGCAGCGCCTTCACGCCCGTCATCAGCGCCACGGTCGGCAGGAAGAACAGCCGGTTTTCCACGTAGGCCTCGTAGTTGAAGGCGGTTTGCGTGGAATCGAGCGTCTGCGCGCCGCGCTCGCCGTTGACGTTCACGTACTGGTTCGCCTGGGTGCGACCGCCGAAGAAGCGTGCACCGACGATCAGCTCGTCGCGCATGCCGGCCAGCGTCGGATGCGCGATGAAGCGCGGCGCGAAGCCGTAGGTCCAGCCGTCCTGATCGAGCGCCTGGAAGATCGGGTGATAGAGGCTCTTGTGGATCGCCCAGGTATCGAACTGCAACTGGCCGGCGTCGAGCTGCACGGTGGTGCGGTTGGCGATCCGCTCGGTGCGCGTGTTGCGCGCCTGATCGCCCGACAGCGCGCTCGGCGCGGCGGCGGTCGGGTTGTGCAGCGCGTCCGACAGCGACAGCGAACCGGGCAGCTTCTGATCCACCACGTACGCGCCGACATAGAAGCGCGTTTCCACGCTCGGGCTGAAGCGGTAGCCCACGTTCGCGTTGAATTGCTCGTATTGGCCGCGTTCGTGGTCGCGCCAGCCGTCGGCGTGATTGACGCTGAAGCTGGCGAGAAAATCGAGCGGGCCGATCACGCGCGAGACCTGGGCGCTGGTGCGCAGCGTGCCGTAGCTGCCGCCTTCGACGCGCACGATGTTCGGCGCCTGCGCCGTGTAGGCGGTGGGCGTGACGAAGTTGATCGCGCCGCCCAGCGTGGACGCGCCGTATTGCAGGCCGTTGCCGCCCTTGTAGACCTCGGTGGCCTGCAACGCGAGCGGATCGATCTGGTAGTAGTCGCCGCTGCCGTCGGCGAGGTTGGTCGGGATGCCGTCCTGCAGGATGTCGAGGCCGCGCGCATGGTAGCCGCGCGCGATGCCCGAGCCGCGAATCGACAGGCGCAGTTCCTGCCCGTAGCGGTTCTCGACGAACACGCCCGGCACGTCCTTCAGCACGTCGCGCAGCGTGAACGCGTAGCGGTCGGCGTAGGACGACGCATCGACGAAACCGACCGAGCCGACCGTCTGGTCGAGGCGGCGCTTCAGCGAGCGCGTGCTCAAGGCGGTGGGCGAGGCGTCGGTGTCGGTGCTTGCCTTGACGGCGACCGGGGCGAGCGTCACGGCGGGGGTGGCAGAGTCGGGCGAGGCGGGTTCAACGGCGCTCGCGGACAACGCGGAAACGGCGGACAACACGCCGGCGACGGCGGCGGCGATACGGGATGGTCGAATCATGTTCATTGGTCTGATTGGCGAGTGAGGCCGCGCGGCGCGCCGTGCCATCGGCGAACGGACACGCGCGGCCCATATCGCAGCCCGGCGCGCGGCGGCGCTGCCACGCACATGCGTGAGCAAGCAGGCCAAAACGGCACGGCAAGGCTGCGACGATCAAGGTCGATCGGGATCGACACGCCCCCCGGCGTGTCGCGATAGGCCACCGACACGCGCCGATCGCGCGCGCGGGCGGCGGCGGCTCAGTGGGCCGTGCGCATCGCGCGCCCGAACACCAGCCGGTCGGCCAGCCAGACGGCCACAATCGTCGCCCCCATCATCGGAAACACGATGCCGAGCAGCACCAGCCCGGCGATCCAGCCGCGCATCGGCGGCCGCTCGCGTTCGCGCAACGGCGCGCCGAGCGTGAGCGCGGGCCGCCGCTTCCACCACATCACGAAGCCGGTCACGGCCATCGCGGCGAGGCCCAACGAAATCGCGGCGCAGATCAATTGATTGGCCAGCCCGAAATAGCGCCCCATGTGCAGTGCCGTACCGTACGACACGCCCTGCGCCACCGCGCCGTAATCGGCGTAACGGATGTCGCGCAGCGTCCGGCCGCTGTACTGGTCGATGGAGAGGGTGCGTTCGGCCTTCGGATCGGCCGGGAAGTACGACGCCGTGAACACGCCGTCGGGCGTGGCCGGCAGGGCCAGCGTGTAGCCGCTCATCACGCCCAGCGCGGCGACCTTCGCGATCGCCGCGTCGATCGTCAGCGCTGGCGTGGCGGCGGCCGGCGCCGATTCGGGCACCGGCACGTTGCCGACCGCCCAGGGCGTCTGCGGCAGCGGCAGGTCGTCCATCACCATGCCGGGCATCGAATCGTCAGCGTGCGCGTGGTGCATCGCGTGTTCCGATGACGCCGCCGCCGCTGGCTGCACGCCGGGCCGAAGCGAGCGCAGCCCGCTGTCGCCCCACGCTCCCGGCGGCGAACCGAGGTTCGCGCTGGTGGCGAGCGCCTTGAACTGCTTGCCCCACGAACCCGTCCACGGCAGGCCGCTCAATACGAACGCCACCGCGCCGAGCGCGAGCCAGATGCCGAGCACCGCATGCACGCTCTTCCACAACGGCCTCCCGCGCAGGCGCAGGTCGGGCGCGAACGCGCGGCGCAGCCGGCCCGGCTCGCGCGGCCACCACAGCGCCACGCCGGTGCCGATCATGACGAGCGTCCAGCAGGCGGCCAGCTCCATCAGCAGCTCGCCCGGCTTGCCGAGCAGCAGCTTGCGATGCAGCATCCGGTCGACCTGCATGAAGCGGTCGTCCACGCCGAGCGTGCCGAGCACCGTGCCGTCGTACGGGTTGACGTAGACGCTTTCGCGCGCCCCCGTCGGCAGGCGGAACACGAACTCGGCGCTGCGATCCGGCGCGCGGTTCACTTCCACCGATACGGGCTTCGAGCCAACCGGCAGCGCGGTCGAGGCGCGCTGCAACAACCGGTCGGCGTCGAGCCTTGGCGTGGCTTGCGGCGTGACGATCAGCCGATGCGGATAGAGCAGCGGCTCGATCTGCGGCTGGAAGCAGTACAGCGTGCCGGTGATCGCGAGGATCACCAGGAACGGCATCACGAACAGCCCGGCATAGAAATGCCAGCGCCACAGCGTGCGATAGCCGGCTTGCGGAGAACGGGGGACGCAAGGCGTCCGAGGGAGGTCGACATACGCTGGGTTCCTCGTCGTCGTGGCGGCGGCGCCCGGCTTGCGATGCGGCAGCCAGGCGGCGCGACGGCCGGCGGCCCGCGCCATGCGAGCCTCGACAGCATTCAGGAGTCCGCTTCGATGAAGCGAAGCGGGAAGACGCACGCACGCGCGCACCGGCACCGGCCGGCACGGCGTGGCAATGAGGGAATGCTCAGGAAAACGAAGGAGGCGCGCGGGAGGGAGGACGATCGCCGATCGTCAGGCGCCCGACCGCGCGCGCAACGGGGCGCGGCCAGCTTTGCCGCGCAACGGCGGCGGGGAACAACAGCACCAGCAGCAGGCTCGCCGTGAGCGCCGTCAGCAGCGCGCCGCTGAACGGGCAGAGGTCGCCGCCGTTCGTGTTGTTCTGCTGGCTGCCCGAATCGTCGTGACCGTGGTGCGGCAGCAGGCTGACCAGGGCAAACGCATCGTTGGCCGGCGTGATCGACGCCTGCGCGCCGAAATCGGCCGTCAGCGCGGACGCGCCGAGCACGAGCGGCCCATGCCCCGAACACAGCACCACCGCGCCCGCATCCGGTCCGTCCGGAGCGAGCATCACGGCGCCCGAGAGCAGCGCGCGAGACAGCAGCACGGCCAGGATCAGGCCCCACAGCAAGCGTGTCGCGACGCCGCTTCGCAGCAGAAAGTGGCGAAGTGCGTTCATGGCGCGCGATTGTAACCTCCGCCGACGGGCCGCGTGAAGCCGTCGCCGTGCGATCGCCGGCATCACCGCAACGGCAATTGCTTGGAAGTCCTTGACAATCGGCGCGGGCCATCATGCGACATCTCGTCGCGTGGCAACGCGTACGCGGAACCCGGCTACAATACGCCCCGCCATGAATCGACTCCGCCATCTGCTGGCGCAGCGCGCGAATCATCCGCTCCTGTCGGCGCTGATTCTCTGCGTGCTTGCGTTCCGCCTGATCCTGCCAGCCGGTCTGATGCTCGACACGAGCGCGGACAGCGGCGCGGCCGGGCTCGCGATCTGCAGCGGCCATGGCCCGCTCGACCTGACGTCGGCCGCCACACAAGCAGCCGACGATCTGTCCCGCGCCCTCACCCAAAGCCCCGATTCGCACCACGCGCGCGGCAGCGCCCACGGCGAGCTGTGCCCGTTCAGCGCGTCGCTGGCCAGCGCCATCACGCTGGCGGTGCTGGTGGCCGTGCTGTGGAACGGCCTCGGCGTGGTGGCACGCCGTGCCGCCCCGCGCATCGTGCGGTTCCGGCCGCCTCCCGCGCACGCCCGCCCCGGCGCGCGCGCCCCGCCCCGCTTCGTTCCCGCCTGACGCGACGCCGATCCGCCGCGTGCCTTTGTGCGCGCGCCGGGTCACGTGCCGCCGTTTCCGCTCGCCCTTCAGCGCCCGGCCTTGATGACCGGTAGCGGTAGCGCAAGCGGCACGCGCACGGCCCGTCGCGTCTGTCCGGTTTCCATCGTTTCGTTATCCCGAACGCTTCGCGTCAACCCCGCGAGGCGCGACGGCGCACGCTCGCCTCGGCGTTCCAGCGTCCCGACGCCCAAGCGAGCACACGACGCAACGCCGAAACCGCCATCACCGGCCACAGCGCAGGCCATGCAGCCGCGCGCGCCGTTCCTGTCCGCTTTCGATCCGCCCGACTCGACATGAAGTCCTATCCGCTTTCCGCGACCGCCACCACCCTGGCCGCACTGGCCGCGTTACCCATCTGCACGTTCGCACAAACCGCCCCGGCAGCCGCGTCGTCCGACCAGCCTCTGCCCACCGTCAACGTCGCGGCCGGCCGCGACACCGCGCTGCGCCGCGTGCAGGACACCGGCAGCCACCTCGGCCTCACGCCGCTCGAAACACCGGCCAGCGTCGAGCAGATCGACCGCGCCACGCTGGACACGCGCGGCGACGCCTCGATCATCGATGCGGTGAGCCGCGCCGCCGGCATCGCCGCCTCGCCCCATCCGGGCAACGGCGACGCCGAACTGTCGGCGCGCGGCTTCGTGGGCGCGTCGTCGGTCACGCAACTGTTCGACGGCGTGCGCCCCTACGGCGCGATCGGTGCGACCTACCCGTTCGATACCTGGTCGGTCGATCACATCGACGTGCTGCGCGGCCCGGCCTCGGTGATCTACGGCGAAGGCGCGATCGGCGGCGTGGTCAACATCGTGCCGAAGAAGCCGACGCGCACGCCGATCGAGAACGAACTGCAGGTGGGCATCGGCACCGAACGCACCGCGCGCGCCGCGTTCGGCAGCGGCGGCGCGATCAACGACCGCCTGTCGTACCGCTTCGACATCAGCGGCAACCGCTCGGCGAACTGGGTCGATGCGGGTAACTCGCGCAATCTTTCCGTGTCGGGCGCGTTGCGCTACGACGTCACGCCCGACCTGTCGATCACGGCCTCGTACGCGCAAGGCTACCAGCAGCCGATGCGCTATTTCGGCGTGCCGCTCGTCAACGGCGCGCTCGACACGGCACTGCTCAAGAAGAACTACAACGTCGGCGACAGCCTGATCTCGTTCCGCGACAGTTGGGCCACGCTGACGGCCAACTGGCAGCCCACCGAGCAACTGAACGTGACGAGCACGTTCTACCGGATGAAGAGCAACCGCCACTGGAAGGATGCGGAGTACTACACGTTCCAGCCGGCCAGCGGCCTGATCGCGCGCAGCAGCTACACGGAAATCTTTCACGACCAGCAGCAGTTCGGCAATGTGACCACCGCCACCGTCGACAGCAGCGTGCTCGGCCATCGCAACACGTTCTCGGCCGGCTTCGAGTTCAATCACACCACGTTCACGCACACCAACAACTCGCCGTATTCGGGCAGCTCGCTGGTCGATCCGTTCGCGTTCGATCCGGGCAGCTTCATCAACACAGCGGGCACGCTGCCGAAATACGATTCGCAGGCCAACCAGTACGCGCTGTTCGCCGAGGACCGCCTCAAGCTCACGTCGCGCTGGTCGGTGGTGGGCGGGCTGCGCTACGACCATGCCAGCGTCAACCGCGACGATCTCGTCAACGGCGGCGGCTTCACCCGCGTCTACGCGAACACCGGCTGGCGGCTCGGCACCGTCTACGACATCGCGCCGAATTTCACCGTGTACGGCCAGTATTCGGTGGCGGCCGACCCGGTCAGCTCGCTGCTGATGCTCAATTCGTCGAGCGCCAACTACAAGCTCGCCACCGGCCGGCAGATCGAGATCGGCTTCAAGCAATCGCTGCTCGACGGCCGCGCCGAGTGGACGTTGGCCGCCTACCGGATCGTCAAGGACAACCTGGTGGCCGCCGATCCGCAGAATCCGAACCAGTCGATCCAGATCGGCCAGCAATCGTCGCGCGGCATCGAGGCGAGCTTCGGCGCGCAGGTCACGCGCGATCTGCGCGTGGATGCGAACGTCGCGGTGCTGCGCGCGAAATACGACGATTTCACCGAGCAAAGCGGCGGCGCGCTGGTCTCGCGCGACGGCAACGTGCCGGCCTCGGTGCCGCAGCGCCTGGCGAACCTGTGGGTGAGCTGGCGCTTCGCGCCCGAATGGACCGGCATCGGCGGCCTGCGCTACGTGGGCAAGCGCTATGCCGATACGGCGAACCAGTTGTCGATGGCGTCGTACACCACCGTGGATCTGGCGCTCGCCTGGAAGCCGCGCAAGGACACCACGATCACGGCGCGCGCCTACAACGTGTTCAACCGGCACTACGTGGAAAGCGCCTATTACGACGAGACGCAATACCTGATCGGCAGCGACCGCCGCCTCGAACTGATCCTCAACTACAAGTTCTGAACGCACGGCGGGCGGCCGCCGTCACGCCGCCCGCCGCTCGTTCGACGCTGCGCGTCAGAACGCATGCGTGATGCCGACGCGCGCCACGATCTGCTGCGCGCTCGACGATTGCCCGGCCGAGCCGAGCACGTAAGCGCCATCGAGCGGCGTGCCCGCGCCGCCACTCGCGCGCTGGTAAGCCACCTGCGAATACACGCCGGTGCGCTTGGACAGCGCGTAATGCGCCATCAACCCCACCTGGTTCCAGTGCAGCGATGCGTCGCCACCACCCGTGGCCAGATGCGCGCGCGTGTATGTATACATCGCACCGACGAACAAGTTCGGCTGCACGTAGACCTTCGCGTTCGCCTCGATATTGTCGAAACGCAGTTGCGACACGCCCGTGCCCAGGTCCCCCACGTACAGCGACGACACGGGCTGCTGCACCGTCACGTGCGTATACACCAGCCCGAATGTCGCCGGCCCGATGCCGTAGTTCGCGCCGATCCCGTAGATCTTCTGGTTGCCCGCGACGAAATCCATGTCGTCGGGCGCGACGCTGCCGCCCGTCGTGGTGCCCGGCGTGCCGAGATCCTCGTACACCGCGCCGATCGTCAGCGTGTTCCAGGCGTAGCTCAACCCGGCGCCGATCGCGCGGTTGCGCGCGAAGTTGCCGGCCTGATTGCCGAAACCGTACAGCGCGGTGGCCGTCAGCCCGTGGTACGCCGCGCTCGTGAACTTGACCGCGTTGTTGGCATGGAACGACGCATCGGTGTTGTCGTTGTCGAACGGATGCGCGAACAGGTAGCCGGCCCAACTGCCGTTGGCCGTCAGCGGCGCGATCGTGTCGGCCACCGTGTCGAACTGCCGCCCGAGCGTCAGCGTGCCGTATGCGTCCGATTGCAGGCCCACGTACGACTGGTAGCCGAACACGCGATCGCCGTAATAGAAGCGCCCGTTGTCCACCTGGAAGCCGCTTTCGAGATCGAAGATCGCGTGCAGCCCGCCGCCGAGATCCTCGTTGCCCTTGATGCCCCAGCGGCTCGTGACGAGATCCACGCTGGTCTGCTGCCAGGCCGCATGGCCGCCCGCGTTGCTGGTGAAATTGATGCCCTCGTCGAGCACGCCGAACAAGGTCACGCTGCTCTGCGCCTGCGCGCCATACGACGCGCACAGGCAGGCGAGCGCCGCCGCAGCCTTCAGTTTCATTCGTTATCCTATATAGGTGGATGGCGGCTTGCGCCGCTATCGATCGAATCCGGCGCGCGGGGTGTCGAGCCCCGCCGCGTTCAATGCAGGCCGAGCGCGCTGTCGCTGGCCTCGATCGCGGCTGCTTCGGCACGCGCGTCGAGCCGGCGCCACGGCAGCAGATAGACGATCGTCGCGACCGCCAAGCCCACCGCCCATGCGATGTCCACGCCGCCGAGCCGCGCCGCGAGCGGGCCGCTATACACGCCCGGCAGCACGAAGAACGGCACCGAGGCCACGAAGCCCGCCGCGTACGACACGAGCCCGCGCACGCCCCACGCGCCGTAGATGCCGTCGGCCGTGAACAGATGCGTGATCGCGTAACGGCCGCGCCGCACGAAGAAGTAATCGACGAGATTGACGGCTGTCCACGGTGCGAGCAGGTACAGCATCATGGTCAGCGCCGCGAACAGGATGTCGATCGCGTTGCCGGTCAGCAGCATCGAGATCGTCACCCACACCGCCGTGAGCAGCACCAGCGTGACGATGCGGATCGTGCGCGTGGGCTTGACGGCGCGGAACGAATCGACGCCGGTGATCAGCGTCAGCATCGCGCTGTAGTTGTTCAGGCCCATGGTGGCGACCATCGCACCGATCGACATGATGGAAATCAGCGCGCCGAAGCCGTGGAAGATCGCGTTGCCCGCCTCGTTCAGCGCGATCAGCCCGTCGGACGCGCCGAGCCGCGACGCCAGCCACGCGCCGAGCGCGATCAGCCACACCGCCGACGAGGACGCCCCCGCGAACACCGCGCCGATGATTGCGCGCGGCCGGGTGCTGCGTGGCAGATATCGCGAGTAGTCCGATACATACGGCGCATACGTGATGTTGTAGCTGGCGCTGGCCGCGAACTGCGAGGCGAACGCCACCAGGCTGA
Source organism: Burkholderia sp. 22PA0099 (assembly GCF_047497165.1). Taxonomy (NCBI): domain Bacteria; kingdom Pseudomonadati; phylum Pseudomonadota; class Betaproteobacteria; order Burkholderiales; family Burkholderiaceae; genus Burkholderia; species Burkholderia sp. 22PA0099. The sequence goes on from NZ_CP163164.1 coordinate 223,909, forward strand.
ACGCACCCGCGTGCGCGGCCTTGGGCGGCACGCCGCCGAACAGGATCGCCACCGTCAGCACGAGATAGAGCGGCAGGCTCAGGTACAGCATCCATTTGAACGCGCGATGCAGCCAGTCGTGGCCGTACACGGCCAGGAACAGCGCGAACAGCGCCGTGGCCAGCGTGATCGCCACCGGCGACCAGCCGAAGATCGCATGCAGGCCGCTGGCCATCAGCACCACGTCCACCACGTTGAACGCGATGAACGTGAACGCCGTGGCCAGCAACACCACCACCACGCCGCGATAGCCGAACTGCGCACGCGACTGGACCATCTGCGGCAAGCCCAGATGCGCGCCCTGCGACGCATGGAACGCCATGAACAGCGTGCCGAACAGAATGCCGAGCGTGCCCGACAGGATCGTCCAGCCCAGCGACAAGCCCATGCCCGGCCCGACGAAACCGATCGCGATCGTGAAGAACTGGAAGTTGCCGAGGAACCAGAACGGCCCCTGGTCGAGCACCCTGCCGTGCCGCTCGCTGTCGGGCACATAGTCGATCGAGCGCGTCTCGATCGTGGAGAAACGCGGTGCCTCGTGCGCTGCCGCGCTGCCGAGGTCCGCCGTGCCGGGATGTTCCATGGGGAATCCTTGTTCAGTTGTCCTGATGCCGGGTGGCGTTGAATGACGCTTTGCCGGAACGGGTTCAGGCACTGCCGCCGGGCTGCGGCGCCGGCGACAGATGTTCATGCACGGCGAGCCAGCGCTGGCCGGCGCGCGCGAACACGATGGTTTCGCGTTCGTCGAGCGTGTCCTGCCCGGCATGGGTGCGCAGCGTGGTGCGCACGGCGTGCGTGAAGATCGCCACGCCGTCGCCGGCCAGTTGCACGGCGCGATCGCGCGATTCGCAGCCGAGCACCGCGAAGCCGTCGTCGCGCTCCCATTCGCGCCAGCGCGCCGCGTAGGCCTCGCGCGAACGCAGCGGCGCATCGACGTGATGGAACACGAAGCTGGCCTCGGGCGCGAACGCCGCGAAATAGGCCTCGCGATCGTGCCGGCCGAACGCGTCGATCAACGCATCGGCGGCGGCCATCACCTGTTGTTCGGTCGGATTCATCGGGGTGTTCCTGGTGGTATCGATGGATTGGCTGCGATCGTATTGAGTCAAAAAAACGTGACCTATATCAACGTTTCAATGTAGACATCGAGATCCATCGATGTATGCCGTCCGGCCATGCGCGATGCGGGCCGGCGCTGCCGTCCATCGGGGAATGCCCGCCCCAGGCGCACCCGGCGAGGGCCTTGGCGAGGGTGGTTTGCATGGGTCGGCGTCGATGCATGGTCGGCCCGGGCCGGAACTGGCATGATGGCGGCACCCGACCGAGCCGGAAGACCGCCATGCCGATTGCATCGTTGTGTGTCGCCGCCGCCGAAACCGCCTGCAAGTGTTGCGGCGGCACGAGCCGCCTGTGCGGCGTGCTCGATTTCTCGGTGGGCGGCGCGGACCGCTTCGCCGGCCGCAAGGTCGATCCCTATGCGGGCGTGCCTGTCTACTACCACCAGTGCGAGCGCTGCCGCTTCGTGTTCACGCGCGCGTTCGACGCATGGACGCCCGACGATTTCGCCGCCCATATCTACAACGCCGATTACGTGCGGCAGGACCCCGATTGCACCGGCGCGCGAGCGCGCGACAACGCCGCGATGATCGCGCAGCATTTCCCGGCGATGGCCGGCCAGCCCACGCTCGATTTCGGCTCGGGCTTCGGCCAGCTCGAACACGAACTGGCCGCGCGCGGCTTCGGCACGGTCGCGTCGTGGGACCCGTATCACGGCACGCCGCAGGCACAGCCGGCCGACGGCGCCTATCGCAACATCCTCGCGTTCGAGGTGTTCGAGCATCATCCCGATCCGCATGCGCTCGTCGCCACGCTGCTGCGCTACCTCGACGACGACGGCGCGATTCTCGTCTCCACGCTGCTCGTGACCGACGCGCAGGTCGAAGCCGGCATCGCCGACTGGTGGTATTGCCTGCCGCGCAACGGGCATATCTCGCTGTTTTCGGCGCCGGCGCTCGGCACGCTGGCCGCCGCGCACGGGCTGAAGGCGGTGTCGTTCGACGACGGGCTGCATCTGTTGTATCGCCACGCGGTGCCGGGCTGGGCCGCGCATTGCTTCGCGCCGGGGCAGACGGCCTGAAGGGGGTGACGTGCGAACGGCACGGGCAGCGCGAAGGCCACGCGAGCGCCGTCTACGGGCCAAAACCAGGCCGCCCCCCACGTCTCGCTTGAGCCAGCACGCAGTGCCGCCGCGCGCCTGCCCGTAGAATGTCGGGTTTCCCGCCCGCCGCGCCGTTGCCGCCCCACCCGCCATGACCTATACCCTCGCGGCCATCTGTACGAAGGAGATCGAGATCCGCAAGAGCCGCTTCATCGGCTATGCGATCCCGGTGGCCGATCGCGACGCCGCGATGGCCGAGCTGCAAGCGCTGCGCGACGCCCATGCCGGGGCCACGCATGTCTGCTGGGCCTTGCTCGCGGGCGGCCAGTCGGGCATGTCCGACGACGGCGAGCCGTCGGGCACGGCGGGCCGGCCGATCCTCGAAGTGCTGCGCCATCACGATCTCGACGGCGTGCTGGCCGCCGTGGTGCGCTACTACGGCGGCGTCAAGCTCGGCGCGGGCGGGCTGGTGCGCGCCTACACCGATGCGATCGCCGGCGCGCTGCTCGATGCGCAGCGCGTCGAGCGCATCGCCATGACGCGGCTCGCGATCGAGATCGGCTATCCGGATGAAGCGCGCGTGCGCCGCTGGATCGAGCAGGCCGGCTTCGAGCTGGTGGACAGCGCCTATGCGATGACGGTGCGGCTGGCGATCAAGCTGCCCGTGACCGAGGTGGCCGCGGCGCGCGACACGCTGTTCGACGCCACGCAGGGGCGCGCCGGGTTTCCCGCGTTCGAGTGAACCGAACGCCCGGCGCGGCGGCCAAAGCCCGCGGCTTCAAGCTCATCCTTCCGGCGCGCCAATCGAAGCCCTCGGCTTCACACTTGCCGCTTCAAGCCAGGAACAGGCGATACGCCGGGTTCGCGGTTTCCTCGTGATACGGATAGCCGAGCGTGGCCAGGAAACGGTCGAACGCGTCATGATCGGCGGCCGGCACCTGCAATCCGACCAGGATCGAACTGGTGTCGGCGCCCTGATTGCGGTAATGGAACAGGCTGATGTTCCAGTTCGGCGCCATCGCCGACAGGAACTTCATCAACGCACCCGGCCGCTCCGGGAATTCGAAGCGGAACAGCCGCTCGTCGTGCGCGAGCGGCGAACGGCCGCCGACCATGTAGCGAATATGTTCCTTCGACAAATCGTCGCCGGTCAGGTCCGCCGTGCCGAAGCCGTGCGCCTCGAAGTTGGCCGCGATCTCGGCCGATTCGCCGCGGCGGCGCGTCTGCACCCCCACGAAGATATGCGCCGAGTGCGCGTCGGCGATCCGATAGTTGAACTCGGTCACGCTGCGCTCGCCCACCAGCTCGCAGAAGCGCCGGAAGCTGCCGCGCTCCTCGGGGATCGCCACCGCAAACACCGCCTCGCGCGCCTCGCCCACTTCGGCGCGTTCGGCCACGAAGCGCATGCGATCGAAATTGACGTTCGCGCCCGAGGTGATCGCCACCAGCGTTTCGCCTTCGATGCCGGCTTGCTCGGCGTAGCGCTTGGCGCCGGCCACCGACAGCGCGCCCGACGGCTCCAGCACGCTGCGGGTGTCCTGGAATACATCCTTGATCGCGGCGCACAGCGCGTCGGTATCCACGGTGATCACGTCGTCGAGCAAGGCCTGGCAGAGCCGGAAGGTTTCCTCGCCCACCAGCTTGACGGCCGTGCCGTCGGCGAACAGCCCGACCTCGGCCAGCGTCACGCGCTCGCCGGCGCGGATCGACTGCGCCATCGCGCACGAATCGGCGGCCTGCACGCCGATCACGCGGATCTCCGGGCGCACCGCCTTCACGTAAGCGGCCACGCCGGCCGCCAGGCCGCCGCCGCCGATCGGCACGAAGATCGCGTGGATCGGCCCCTGATGCTGGCGCAGCACTTCCATCGCGACGGTGCCCTGCCCGGCGATCACGTAAGGGTCGTCGAACGGATGGACGAAGGTCAGGCCGCGCTCGGCCTGCACCTGCACGGCGTGCGCGTAGGCGTCGCTATACGATTCGCCGGCCTGGATCACCTCGACGGTCGCGCCGCCATGCGCACGCACCGCATCGACCTTGACCTGGGGCGTGGTAACAGGCACCACGATCACCGCCTTCACGCCGAGCCGCGCCGCCGAGAACGCCACGCCCTGCGCGTGATTGCCGGCCGAAGCCGTGATCACGCCGCGCTCGCGCGCCTCGGTCGACAGATGGGCCATGCGGTTGTAGGCGCCGCGCAGCTTGAACGAGAACACCGGCTGGTTGTCCTCGCGCTTGAGGAACACGCGGTTGCGCACGCGGGCGGACAACTGGCGGGCGGGTTCGAGCGCCGTTTCGATCGCCACGTCGTAGACGCGCGCGGTCAGGATCTTCTTCAGATAGGCATCGAGGCTCGACGCGATGTCGGCGGACGGGGGGGTGACGGTTTCCTGACGGCGACTGGACAGCGACAGCATCGAACGCTCCTGGCTTGGGGATGATCGTGCCCGGAGACGGAAACAAAAAACCCGCCTCGGGGGCGGGTTTCGTGACGGCTTCCTTGCGCGCGCTAACCCACCATTCGATGAATGGTGCGAATAATGTGCGCGATCGGGAAGGCGAGACGGGTCATGGAGCGAGAGCATCCGTGATGCCCGTGTGTTTGTCAACCCCGGCACTCGACCCCAAGGCGAGCCGGCCTGGCCGCCCCGGGCGTGTCGGCCGGGATCAGTAGCGTTCCGGCACGATCATCGAATCCGGCACCGGGCGGCGCAGGTAATCCTCGTGGTGGACGCGCTCCGGCAGCAGCACCGGCGCGTGTTCGACCTCGTGATACGGCACCAGGCTCAACAGGTGGTCGATGCAGTTCAGGCGCGCGCGCTTCTTGTCGACGGCCTGCACCACCCACCACGGCGCCTCCGGAATATGCGTGCGCGACAGCATCTCTTCCTTGGCGGCCGTATAGGCTTCCCAGCGGCGACGGCTTTCGAGATCCATCGGGCTCAGTTTCCACTGCTTGAGCGGGTCCTGGATGCGGGCCTCGAAGCGCGTTTCCTGCTCTTCGTCGGTGATCGAGAACCAATATTTGACGATCTGGATGCCGCTGCGCACCAGCATCTTCTCGAACTCGGGCACCGAGCGGAAAAATTCCTCGTACTCGTCATCGGTGCAGAAGTTCATCACGCGCTCGACGCCGGCGCGGTTGTACCAGCTGCGGTCGAACAGCACGATCTCGCCGCCGGCCGGCAGATGCGCGGTGTAGCGCTGGAAATACCACTGGGTGCGCTCGCGGTTGTTCGGCGCCGGCAGCGCGGCCACGCGGCACACGCGCGGGTTCAGGCGCTGCGTGATCCGCTTGATCGCGCCGCCCTTGCCGGCCGCGTCGCGGCCTTCGAAGATCACCACCAGGCGGTGGCCGGTGGCGACCACCCAGTCCTGCAGCTTGACGAGCTCGCCCTGCAGGCGGAACAGCTCGCGGAAGTACTGCTTGCGCGATTCGCGGCGTTCTGCCGAGAACATCGTGGCTTCATCGTCGAAACGGCGGTCGTCCAGCTCCATTTCGAGTTCTTCGTCGTAGGCGTCGACGAGGTCTTCTTCCAGGCGGCGCTGACGCGCTTCGGCGTCCAGTTCTTCGGTACGGGTGTCGGTCATCGTGCTGCCTCCTTGGTAAACCGTCAGATACGTGCGTTCCCGATTATCTCAGCGGCGCATGTCAACTGCATTAACCGCGCGCATATCGGCTGGGTGTCCGGCCCCTTTATCCGATCCGAGGCCACCGATTTTCCGTCGCCGCCCCTCCCCGGACGGGCACCGATTCTCTACACTGACGATTGCAGCGACGATGTGCGACCGGCTCGCCGGCCCGCGCCAGAAACAGAACCGGACCCGAGACACCTGCACACCGACGCCCGATGCGTACCCCCTCCCCCCGTTCGCCGCATTTTCCCCATTCGTCCGATGAGTCGTTCCGCGTGCCGCTCGCCCGGCCGGCGCGGGCCGCCGCAATTCCCGCGTTCCTGCGTGACATCTGCCGGGGCCTGATCGACCGGCAGCGCGAGGACGAACTGCTGCCGTGGGCCGATCAGGCGCTGGCGATCGACCCGTTCGCGGCCGAATTCGTCGAAATGCGCGTGCAGGCGCTGTCGCTGGCCGGACGCCACCGCGAGGCCGCCGAGATGCTGCGCCGCCATGCCGGCCTGCCCTGGCCGCGCGCCGGCTTCGACACGCGGCTCGGCCACGAACTGGCGATGGCGGGCGACCTGGAGGCCGGCATCCGTCATCTCGATCTGGGCATGCGCCACGCCACGACGGCCGGCGACGAAGCCGCCGCCGCCATCGCCGCGCACCGGCTCGGCGAGGCCTGGCTCAAGCTCGGCGAGCCGCGCGGCTTCGCCGGCTGGCTGCGCCGCAACGACGACCCCGTGTCGAGCGGCAGCTATCGCACCGATCTGCCGATGTGGAACGGCGGGGATGTGTCGGGGCGGCGCGTGCTGATCACGCACCAGCTCGGCTTCGGCGATCAACTGCTGATGCTGGCCGCCGCGCGCGACTGGCTGCATGCCGGCGCGCGGCTGATGATCACCTGCGATACGCCGCTGCTGCCGCTGCTGCGCGCCTCGCTGCCCGATTGCCGGGTAGTGGACGCGCCGCGCCCGGTGGGGGCGGGCGAGCCGCTGCCGGAAGCGCTGCGGCACGAGATCGCGGTGTTCGCGCCGGACCTGCACGCGAGCCTGCTGCATCTGCCGCTGCTCGACGCCACGCGCGCCCGGCCGCGCGGCCGTTTCGAGCCGTACCTGCGGGTGCCGACCGACCGCGCGCGCGCCGCCACGCTGTGGGCGCGCCGCATGCGCGCCGCCGCGCCGGGCCGCAAGCTGGTGGGCCTGTGCTACGACTGCTCGCACCGGCACCGCCCCGAACTCGGCAGCGCGGCGCGGTGCTGGGCCGCACGCCGCAGCCTGCCGCGCGAGGCCGTCGAGCGGCTGATCGCACATCCGGCGCTGGCCTCGCGCGTGCTGTTCGTGAGCCTGCATCATCCGAGCGGCGAGGCGCTGGCCGGCGGCCTGCCGCGCGGAATGCGCCACTACGCACCCGATATCGAGGGCTTCGACGACACCGCCGCCTGCATCCGCGAACTCGATGCGGTGATCGCCGTCGATTCGTCGGTCGCGAACCTGGCCGCGCTGCTCGGCGCGACGACCTGCGTGCCGGTCAATCGGTCGGGCGATTGGCGCTGGGGGAACGCGGGCACTGTGTCTCCGTGGCTGCCGGGCGTGACGGTGCTGCGTCAGAGGGATAGTGGGGATTGGCAGCCGGTGCTGGAGGGGCTGGTTGGGTGGGTGGAGAGCGTGGTGCTGGGTGGGGAGGCTGGGGCGTCGGTGGGTTGAGCGGCGGCGTGAACGCGCACGGCGGACGCCGCGTCGGGTGCTGCGCGGCTTCAGGTTCAGGTGACGCGTGGATTTCTGCTTGGGCAATGCGTGGCTTGACGCTCGGATGATGCCCGGCTTCCTGCTCACGCAATTCGCGGCATCCCGTTCAAGCAGTGCGCCGCTTCCCGCTCATTCGATGCGCGGCTTCCCGTCATGCGGCCCGAGCGGCCGTTCGGGCCAATCGATCCAGCGGTCGTCGCGCGCTGCCTCGTGCGCGGCGTTCAACGGATAGCGAATCCGGTTCTCGTCCTTCGGCGTCTCCCCGACCACGATCAAGCGCACCTCGTCCTGCGTGTTGTTCAGGAACGTATGGCAAATGCCGGTGCCGGCCGGAAACGCCACCGCATCGCCGGGCGCGAGCCGGTGCAGATGGCCGTCGATCCAGACGTCAGGCGTGCCCTCGATCACGTACGCAAACTCCTCCTCGGCGCTCTCGGCGTGCGGATAGGACGTACGCCGGCCCGGCAGCAGCCGCACATGATGAATGCCGAGGCGCGTCAGCCCGAGCTTGCGCGCGAGCGGCGCGCCGAGGCCCATCGATTCGGGGTCGCCGGGGTAGTGCCCGGCCTCCTGCCCTTCGAGTTCGGTCCAGTGCTTGATGAAATCGGGGCGCGACATCGCGAAGCTCCTGTCAGAGTCGTGGGGAACGGGCATGACAGCACGCATGCGCCGCGCTGTCCACCCGCCCCCTCGACCGGGCTCTCAGCCGCGCGCGACCAACACGGCCTTCGCGCCGTCGGCCGGCTCGAACGCCATCGCTTCATCGATCCGGTCGAACGTGAACGTCGCCCCGAGCCGCGTGCGCAGCGCCGGATCGTCGATCAGCCCTTCGAGCGCCGTCAGCGCGCGCACCAGCCGGGCGGGATCACGCACCGTCGCGCTCTCGAAATTGCTGAAGCGGCGGATCGTCAGGTCCTTCATCATCAGCAGCGCGGTGGCGATCGAGAACGGCTCGGTGCGATCGAGAAAGCCATACGCGTAGATCGTCGAGCGTGGCGCCAGCGCCGGCGCGAGCGCACTGAGCAATGCACCGCCCACGCCGTCGAACACGGCCGTCGCGTTCAGCGAGGCCGCCAGCGGGCCGAGCGTGTCCGCCAGCGCCGGGCCGGCCGTCACCACGTGCGGCTCGCCCGCGCGACGCAGCGCCTCGGCCGACGCCGCGGTGCGCGCCACCAGGATCACGGGCAGCTTGCGGGCACGGGCCAGCACGCCGAGCGCGCGGCCCGTCGCCGAATTGCCGGCCGTCGCGATCACGCCGGCGTGGCCGGCCTCGGCCATCTCCTCCAGAAAGGCGTAGGCCGTCATCACGTTGACCAGCGAGCCGCAGTAATCGCGCGCGTCGACTGTGTCGGGCAGGATCAGGCAGTTCGTGTACGGCACCTGGGCGCGCTCGCACCACAGGCCGACCGTCTCGGGGCTGCGGCCGAGCGAGCGGTAGATCGCCACCTGCCGGCCGAGATAGGCGGCCGGCACGCCCGCGCCGATCGCCGCGACCACACCCGCGCCCGACGCGCCCCACACGTCGTGCCGCACCGCGCTCAATGCATTGCCGGCGGCCTGCGGCATGCGCAGGAACGTCTTGTCGCCGTGGTTGATCGCCGAGCCGGCCATCTCCACCAGCACATGGCCCGGCGCGGGCTGCGCCGGGGTGGGGATCTCGCGCACTGTCAGCGCCCGCTCGGGCGTCACGCAAATCGCTTGCATCGTTCAAGACCTCGCTTCGGTTGAGGGTGCGCGGCGCCGCCACGACACCCGGTGAGGCCGTACGTTAAGGCGTTTCATCGATTGCCGAAACGCGCGATCCGCACATATCATCGATTCCACTCTGGAATGGATCGACATCACGCTCATGGATCGTCTCGACGCAATACGGCTGTTCGTCCGGCTGGTCGAACGCGGCAGTTTTTCGGCGGTGGGCCGCGAGGAAGGCATTGGGCAGCCCGCCGTCAGCAAGCAGATCGCCGCGCTGGAGCGCCATCTCGGCGCACAACTGCTGCAACGCACCTCGCGCCGCGTGGCGATCACCGAAGCCGGGCAGGCGTTCTACGACGCGGCGCGGCCGCTGGTGGACGATTTCGAGGCGGTCGAATCGTCGGTCGGCGTGCGACAGCAATCGCCGCGCGGGCTGGTGCGCATCAACACCGCGCCCGCGCATGGCCGGCTCTGGATCACGCCGCGGCTGCCCGAGCTGTTCCGGCGCTATCCGGATGTGTCGGTGGAGCTGTCCGCGTCCGAGCGCAACGTCGATCTGGTCGGCCTGGGCATCGATCTGGCGATCCGCCACGGGCCGCTCGCCGATTCCTCGCTCAGCGCGCGCCAACTCGGCGAGACGCGCATGGTGCTGGCCGCCAGCGCCGATTACGTCGCCGCGCACGGCGCGCCGGCGCGGCTCGCCGAGCTCGACGCGCATCCGTGCATCGTGTTCGCGCGCGACCGCGAGCGCCGCCCGTGGCGGCTCAAGCAGGGCCGCGAATCGATCGCCTACCTGCCGCGCGGCTCGCTGCTGACGGGCGACGCCGAACACGTCCGCGCGGCCGTACTGCACGGCCTCGGCATCTCGCAGGCGCCGTACTGGCTGCTGGCCGACGAGATCCGCGCGGGGCGCGTGCGCGAATTGCTGCCGGCGCTCCAGCCAGATCCGCTGCCGATGCACGTGGTGCATGCGGCCGGGCGGCGGGTGCCGATGCGGGTGCGTGTCGTGATCGATTTTCTGGTGGAGATTTTCTCGGAATCGGCGCCGTGATGAGGTGCCGCCAGGGCGATGGCCTGGCGATCGATCGAAGCCCGCTTCCTGGCGGAGATCGTCGCGAAACCGTCGCCGTAATCACGCATCGTGGCAATGGCCCGCCGATCGACTGAAGCCCGCGTTTCCAGGCAGCTTCCACATGCGCGCCGGCCCACGTGCCCCACCCCGCCGTGCTTGTTATCATCGCGGCTGATCACGCTGTGCGGAGCCTTCGCGATGGAACTCAAACACCTCGGCGCGTTCGTCGCGCTGGCCGACGAACTGCACTTCGGCCGCGCCGCCGAGCGGCTCTGCATCGTGCAGCCGGCGCTGAGCATGCAGATCAAGACGCTCGAAACCGGCCTCGGCGTGCGCCTGTTCGACCGCGACCGTCACAAGGTTGCGCTGACCGACGCGGGCCGCCTGTTCCTGCCGGAGGCGCGCGCCACGCTCGATCAGGCCGCGCGCGCGGCGCAGGTGGCGCGGCTGTCGGCGCACGGCGAGATCGGCACACTGCGGCTCGGCTTCGTGTCGTCGGTGCTGCCGAAGCTGCTGCCCACCGTGATCCGCACCCTGCACGCGCGTTACCCGCGCATCGCGCTGGAACTCAAGGACATGCCCACGCCCGACCAGATCGCCGCGCTGCAAGGCGGCACGCTCGACTTCGGGCTCGGGCGGCTGCCGATCGCGGCCGGCGGCCTGCGCACGCGCGTGGTCATGGAGGAACCGTTCGTGGTGGCGGTGCCGGCCTCGCATCCGCTCGCGCGCCGCCGCGAGATCCAGCCGGCGCAGTTGCGCGGCCAGCCCGCGTTCGTGCTGGCGCGCCGCTACGCGCCGGGCCTGTTCGACGCGCTGCTGGTGGCGCTCGGCGCGCAGCAGGTCACGCTCGAGATCGCGCGCGAACTCGGCGAATACACCACCATGCTCGCGCTGGTGGCGGCCGGGCTCGGCATCGGTTTGATCCCTGCCGAAGCCGCCGCCGCCGTGCCGCCGAACGTGGTGGCCCGGCCGCTGGCGCTGCCCGGGCACCGCGCGCCGCTCGGCTTGATCTGGCGCGACGACGACAGCGCGCTCAAGCGCGTGTTCGTCGAGGTAGTGGAGGCCTGCGTGAAGGGCGAGGCGGACTGAGCAACCGTCTTGTGAGTCAAGCGATATGAAAGTCGGGATTCCAGTCGACGCGATGTTTTGCGACGGCATTGATGATCGTCAGCAGCTTGCGCATGGCGGCGACCAAAGCGACTTTCTTTCGCTTGCCTGCGAGGACGAGACGTTGGTAGTACTCGCGCAGCACAGGGTTGTAGCGCACGCCAGTGAGCGTGGCCATGTACAGGGTGCGACGCACGTCGGCGCGTCCGCCCCAGATGCTGCGCTGACCGCGCATGAGCCCCGAATCGCGATTCAGCGGCGCCACGCCGACCAGTGCTGCGATGCGTCTGCGATCGAGCTTGCCCAGTTCGGGCAGCTCGGCGAGCAGCACGGCGACGCTGGTCGAGCCGATGCCAGGCACGCTGCGCAACGTGCGCGCCAGTTCGGCATGATGATGCGCAACGTGCGCGGCGACCTCGGTATCGCTGTCGTCGAGCTCCTTTTTGAGGAAATCGATGACGCGTTCGAGGCTGGCCCGGGCTGCAGCATGGGCAAGCCGCAAGCGTTGTCGCTCGCCGGTGATCATCTGGACCAGTTGCCGACGCCGCAGCACCAGGGCTTGAAGCCGCTGGAGTTCGGCATCGGCAAGCGGTTTGACGAAACGCTCGCGCTCGGGATGCTGGTGCAGCACGCGAGCGAAGGCGGCCAGCATCCTGGCGTCGAGCGCATCGGTCTTGGCCAGCACGCCCATGGCTCGCGCAAAGTCGCGCGCCATGCGAGGGTTGACCACGGCGACGGCCAGGCCCACGGCTTGAAGTGCGCACGCAGCCTCGAACTCGTAGCCGCCGGTGGCCTCCAGCACGATCAGCGCCGGCTGAAGTTCACGCAATTGACTGACCAGTTGTTCGATGCCGGCCGCGTCGTTGGTTGCCTGCCACGTCGCAGTTTGCGTGCTGGTGGCCACCTCCAGCGTCCGGCTCGACACATCGATTCCCACGAAAACAGTATCGGACACGTCCCTTCGCTCCCATCCTTGTTTATGCGAACTCTACATTCCTACAACCGTTCGGGCTGCAAGAAAGGACGGTCCAACCCGGGCGCCCAGTGCTCAGTCACGGGCTTCGTGTTTCAACCCAGAGGCCGCTCGGGCTACCCGAGTTGGTCCGAGGCTTAAAGATACAAGCGCCGGTTCCGGTTCCGTTTACGCCCCGCCCCGATCTTTTTACGCGGTATTGATACGCGGCTCGCTACGCTGGGAGGGTCTTCCTACCCGATCGGGTTCCCTTCCATCGCATGCGCCAAGCCAAGGCTGTCACACCGCTCCGTATCCTGTTTCCCACTCCGCGCGTCACGCGCGCCAGCGTCCGCATCTCGCTGACGCACGGCCACCGCGACGCGCAACTCGCGACGCTGCTGGCCTCCACGCTAGCGAGCCATATCGTCGCCGTGCAACCGGCGCGGCGCGCGATCCACGTCACGCTCGGCACCGCCAGCCCCGACATGCCGGCCCTGCTCGACCTGCTGATGTCGTGCGTCGACGCGGCCACCATCGGCCCGATCGTGCACACCGCCACCGTGGAGGCCTGACATGTTCAAGGGCATCTGGGTGCCGCTCGTCACGCCGTTTCGCGACGGCCGCGTCGATACCGCGGCACTGCGCACGCTGGCCGCGTCGTACCTCGACACCGGCATCGCCGGCTTCGTCGCGCTCGGCACCACGGCCGAGGCCGCGCTGCTCGACAGCGCCGAACGCGCCGCCGCGCTGGAAGCCATCGTCGAGGTCGCCGCCGGCCGGCTGCCGGTATTCGTCGGCGTGGGCGGCCTCGACACGCGCGCGTTCCTCGCCGAAATCGACCAGCTCGAACGGCACGCGATCGCCGGCTATCTGGTATCGCCACCGGCCTATCTGTGCCCGAATCAGGCCGGCGTGCTCTGGCATTTCGAGCAGATCGCGCAGCACACGCGGCGGCCGGTGATGCTGTACGACGTGCCGCATCGCACCGGCGTGACGATCGAGCCTTCCACCGTGCGCCAATTGCTTCGTCATCCGAACCTGGCCGGCATCAAGGAATGCGTGCCCGCGCATTTCGGCGCGCTCGACGCGTTGCCGATCGAGCTGCTGTGCGGCACCGACAGCGCGTTCCTCGATTGCCTCGCCGCCGGCGGCGCGGGCGGCGTGCTGGCCAGCGCACATGTGTGCGCCGATCTGTTCGTCGAGGTGCAGCGGCTGCACGAGGCGGGACGCGTAACGGAAGCGCACAGCCTGTTCGACGCGATGCAGCCCGTCGTGCGGTTGCTGTTCGCCGCGCCGAACCCGTCCGCGATCAAGGCGATGCTGTCGCTCACGCACGGCATCTCGCCGGAGGTGCGCATGCCGATCACGCCGGCCTCGCCCCAACTGGTGGCAGAGTTGCGGCGCGTGCTGCCGATGCTGGATCGCCTGCGGGCGGAATGGCTGGCCGCGCCGTGCCCGGCCGGCAGCCCGATGTAACGCGGGGAAAAGAAAAACCGGCGCAGGCCGGATGCGGGATCGTCACCGCATCGGCCTGCGCCGGTCATGTCGGGCGCATTTAACGCTCGCAAGGCACTTGAGCACTGAACGCCTGTCACGCGTTCGGCGCGTTCAGCGCGTTCAGCGCACCCACCGCCCTCAGCGCACCCACCGCCCTCAGCGCCCTCAGCGCCCTCAGCGCCCTCAGCGCACGATACGCGTCACACCACGCCCACGCGGATCGGCCGCCGCTTCGGGCGTCTTGCCGTCAACGCGGATCACCTGGATATCGCCGCTGAAATCCTGCCCCTTCAGCGTGTAGCCCTTCGCCTCGATCTGCTGCGCCAGCTCGCCCGTGATCGGGTGGTACGGCTCCCAGAAGATCGTGTTCGGCGGCAGCAACTGGTGATGGAAGCGGAACGCGCCCACCGCCTGCTTCAGCGGCATGCCGAAATCGTAGACGTTGGTGATCACCTGGAAGATCGAGGTGAAGATGCGCGAGCCGCCCGGCGTGCCGATCACCAGCGCCACCTTGCCGTCCTGGGTCAGGATCGTCGGCGACATCGACGACAGCGGCCGCTTCTTCGGCTCGATCGCGTTCGCGTCGCTGCCCACCACGCCGAACATGTTGGCCACGCCCGGCTTCGCGGAGAAGTCGTCCATCTCGTCGTTGAGCACGATGCCGGTGCCTTCCGCCACCACGCCCGAGCCGAAATAGCCGTTGATGGTGTACGTGTTCGACACCGCGTTGCCCCACTTGTCCACCACCGAGAAGTGCGTCGTTTCGGCCTTCTCCGGCATCGTGGTGCCGAGGCCCGGCTTCACGCTCTGCGTGTCGGACGGCGAAACCGGATTGACCTCGGCCGCGCGCTTGGCGATATAGGCGTCGTCGGTCAACTGCGCCACCGGCACCTTGTAGAAATCGGGGTCGCCGAGGTATTGCGCGCGATCGGCGAACACGCGCTTCTCGATCTCGGCCACCAGGTGCACGTACTGCGCCGAATTGAGCGGCACGCCCTTGAAGTCGGCCGCGCGATCCTCCTTCATCTTCAGCAACTGCACCAGCCCCACCCCGCCCGAACTCGGCGGCGGCGCGGTGATCACGTGATAGCCGTTCCAGTTCGCCTCGACCGGCTGACGCCAGACCGCCTTGTACTGCGCGAGATCCTCTGCGGTGATGAGGCCGTCGCCGGGCTGCATCGCGGCGGCGATCTTCGCGGCCGTCGGCCCCTCGTAGAAGCCCTTCGCGCCCTGCGACGAGATGCGCTGCAGCACGTTGGCCAGGTCGGGCTGCTTGAAGTTCGTGCCGGCCTTCATTGCGCCGAAGAACTTGTCGAAGTTGGTCTTGCCGTCGAATTCCTTGGAGGCGTCCGCGCCACGTTGCGCGAGTTGCTCGTCCACCATGAAGCCGTCCTTCGCGTAATGGATGGCCGGCGCGAGCACCTGCTGCCACTTGAGCTTGCCGAAGCGCTTCTGCGCTTCCCACATGCCCGACACGGTGCCCGGCACGCCCACCGCGCGCGGCCCATACAGGCTCATGCCCTTGATGACGTTGCCGTCCTTGTCGAGATACATGTCCTTGGTGGCGGCGAGCGGCGCGCTTTCGCGGTAGTCGAGGAAGTACGGCTTGCCGTCGACGTAGAGCGTCATGAAACCGCCGCCGCCGATGTTGCCGGCCTCGGGGTACGTGACCGCCAGCGTGAACGCGATCGCCACGGCGGCGTCCACCGCGTTGCCGCCTTCCTTGAAGATTTTCTCGGCGGCGTCGGCGCTGTATTTGTCGGCGACCGCTACCGCCGATCCAGTTAGTTGCGCATGCAACGGTGTCTTGGCGAGCGCGGGGGCGGCGGGCATGAAGCCCGAAACGGCGACGCCGGCGCAAGCTGCGACGACGGAAATCCTGAAACGTTGGAACGTAACGTTCATTGCGCATCCCTCATGAGTGAATACAGGCGTGCTGGAAAAAGGCCGTCTCGCCGCTTATAGCATGTTCCGGAACTTGAAAAAAATGCTTGAGACACGATGGTGCAATGCAACTTTCAGTGCTGAATGCAGGGCTTTTGCGCGTTAGCGACCGTTAGATGCAATTCATGCGCGCAGAGAAATATTCCGCCGCAGATGATCCGCACGCGGTGCCGATCTGAGAAGATGGCGCCCCGGATTTTTTGCAGCGCACCTTCGCACGTTTCCCCGCATGGCTTCACATAACGCTCATCGTGCGACCGGCTGGGCAGCCGGTTTGATCGCCGCCGCGCTCGTCTGGCAGGCCGGCGCCGCCGGCGCATGGCACGCCGGCAGCTTCGCCGCCTTCCTCGGCGGCGTGGCCGGCGGCACCGCGCCCGACTGGCTCGAAGTGGCCTGGTGGACGCGCAAGCGGCGGCTGTGGATCAAACATCGCACGGCGACACATTGGGGCATCGGCTGGATCGCGCTGCTGTGGTTCGCCGATCGCGCCGTGGCCGCGCAGCATGCGTGGGCGCCGCCGCTGTTCGGCTTCGCGTGCGGCGGCCTCATGCATCTGCTCGCGGATTGGCCGAACCCGCTCGGCGTGCCGTGGATCCTGCAACGTCACTCGCTGAACTGGTGGAAAAGCGGCCGTTGCGACCTGATCGTGGTGACGGTCGCGTGGATCGGCGCGTTATGGCTTGCGCAGGCGGCGTGGCAGCGCGATGCGCTGCTCGAGCATTGGCTGCGGTGGTTGAGGATGGCTTGAGCGGCGGGTTGAAGCGCGAGGCGAGGCGTGAAAGCGGAATCGGGAAACGAACGCGAAGCGCGGCGCGCGAACGGCGGGGCTTGAACGAGTTGGCTTGAAGCGCTGGGCACCCGCCGACGCAGCGCACCCTGCTTGCCTCATTCCACGGCGCGTAACGGCCGTGGGCCGGCGGCATCGCCGAAGATATCCTGCGAGGTAAAGCCGAACATGCGCACGCATTCGCGAATATCGGCCAGCACGGTGTTGGACACCGCGTGCTTGTCCTCCGCGAGTTGCTGCTGAATCGTGTCGATCCGTTGCTGGCAGTGTTCGAAATCGTCGATCACGGCGGACTCCCTCTAAAGGTATCAATACGCCAGGCGGCTCGCACCCGGCACGATCAAAACCTTTCGATGTTAGTGAACTCGCGGCGCGCGTTGAATCGGAAAGCGCCGATAGTCACCTAGGAGGAGTCGCAATCAGCGCGTCTGCGCCGCGACCTTCACGCCGAGCCCGATCAGCATCGAGCCGATCAGCTTGCCCTGCAGGCGGCGCAGCAGCGGCAGCTTGCCGAGCATGTGGCGCAGCGGCCGCAGCGCGAACACCAGCATCGACGTATAAAGCGTGCCGAACACCGCGAACAGCACCCCCAACTCGACGAACTGGAGGAACGCATGCCCGTTCTCGGGATGCACGAACTGGGGCAGGAACGCGATGAAGAACAGCGCCGTCTTCGGGTTGAGCAATTCAGTCAGGATCGCCTGGCCGCACACGCGCACCGGCGACACATCCTGCTGCACGGGTTGCGCCGCATCGGCGGCCGGGGCCTGGGCGGCCAGTTTCGGCGCCGGCTCGCGCCACGAGCGCCAGCCCAGATAGAACAGATACGCCGCGCCCACGTATTTCACGGCATTGAACGCGATCGAGGACGTCATCAGCAGCGCCGACAGCCCGGCCCCGGCCGCGAGCGTATGGACGATGTCGCCGATCGCGCAGCCCACGCTCGCCATCACGCCGGCGCGCCAGCCACCTTGCGCGGTGCGCGACAGCACCATCAGCACGGCCGGCCCCGGCACCAGGAACAGTCCGAACATGATCACGATGAATGTGCCGAGCGTCGACAGGTCAATCACTTGCGCTTCCTTTCCATAAAGGGCCGTGCCCCAAACGGAACGGCCCCGCGCATTGCGCGCGAGGCCGTGATTGTACTGGGGCCGCGCGCAACGCGCAGGGCGTCACGCCCGGCGCGCCCCTGCCCCGTTCCCTGCTCGTTCGCTGCCCGCCCTTCGCGGCCGGTCAGACGGCCATTTCCGGCGGCGCCTGACGGAAGCCGCGCGTGAGCCAGCCCAAGTAGACCAGGCCGAGCACGAACCAGATCGCGCCGAGCACCAGCGCCGATTTCTCCAGGCTCACGAGCAGCCAGATATCGGCGATCGCGCCGAGCGCCGGGAACAGCAGCCCGCCGATCGCGCCGAAGCGGCGCTGCGCGGGCGACAGCAAGAAATACTGGCGCATCACGCACAGGTTGACCGAGGTGAACGCGAGGAACGCGCCGAAGTTGATGAACGAGGTGGAGGTGGCCACGTCGAGCTTCAGCGCGATCAGCCCGATCACGCCGGCGAACGCGATATTGAGCGCGGGCGTCTGGAAGCGCGGGTGGATGTAGCCGAAGATGCGGCGCGGCAGCACCTCGTCGCGGCCCATCGCGTAGAGCAGCCGGCCGACGCTGGCCTGCGCCGAGATGCCCGAGGCGAACTGCGCGAGGATCAGCCCGGCCAGGAACACCGATACGAAAATGTCGCCGCCCACCTTCTTGGCGATCTCGAACGCGGCCGAATCGGGGTCCTTGAACACCGCGCCCGGATGCGCCAGTTGCAGCGTGTAGGCCGCGATCACGAAGATCGCACCGCCGATCAGCGCGATCAGCACGATGGCGCGCGGAATCGTCTTCTCGGGGTTGACGGTTTCCTCGGTCAGCGTCGATACCGCGTCGAAGCCCAGATACGAATACGCGGCGATCGCGGCGCCGGCCATGGTGGCCGACAGCGGCACGTGCGCATTGAAGAACGGCTGCGCGGCGAGAATCCCGCCGGGGCCGGCGGCCGCCATCGCGTAGTGGCAGCACAGCGCCACGAACAGCGCGACGATCACCAGTTGCACCACCATCAGCACGATGTTGAAGCGGTTCGCCAGCTCGATGCCGAGGATGTTCAGGCCGCTCGTCAGCACGATGAACGCGACGATCCACACCCACGCCGGAATCGACGGAAACGCCGCGCCCAGATAGGCCGCGCCGATCAGCCAGATCACCATCGGCAGGAAGAAGTAATCGAGCAGCGTGGCCCAGCCGATCATGAAGCCGAGATGCGCGTTGAAGGTCTTGCGCGTGTAGGTGTAGGCAGAGCCTGCCACCGGGAACAGGCGCGCGAGCTTGCCGTAGCTCAGGGCCGTGAATACGATTGCGATCAGCGCCAGCAGATAGGCCAGCGCGGCCGTGTCCTGGCTCGCGCCGGCCAGCACGCCGTAGGTGCCGTAGACGATCAGCGGCGCCATGTAGGCCAGGCCGAACAACAGCACGGACGGCAGGCCGAGCGTGCGCTTCAGGCGCGGCTCGTGGCCGTCGGGGCGCGACGGGGAGGATTGAATCATGGTCGGTCTCCAGTGAGCGCGGCAACGCGCGCTCCTACGCAAAACACCAGGTTGCACGGGGCCGCACCGCGTGACGGCGCGCTGCGCGAGGCAGGCGACATCGCCGCGGCGGCGGCATGGATCTACGGTCAGGCCAAGGTCAAGAAAGCGAACAACGGCCCGCCGGGCGGACGCCCGGCGGTGGACGGCTTCGGCTCGCGCCGGCCGATCCGTTCGCGCGCGGCGGCGAGCCGGGCGAACGGTCGGACGGCAAGCCGATCAGGCGATGAGGCTGTCGAGCGGCAACGCAACGACAGCGAGGCCGCAACCCGGCACGAAGCAACAGCGAAACGGCAACTGAACAGCAACTGCGCAGCAACCAAGCAGCGCCGCAGCAAAAGGCAGCCACCACGAAGCGGCAGGCCGGTCATGAGCCGGCGCGCCGCCCCGCCCGGGTTCAGCGCGCGCGGATCACGCGGCCGCGCCCCGCGAACGGCGCGGCGTCCGGCGCGGGATCGTCGCGCAGGTCGAGCCGCACGCGCGCGTCGTGCAGATAGCTGTAATGCTCCCGGCTCGCCGCGAGCAGCGCCGGGTCGAGCGTGGTGCACAGCACGGCATCCTCGCCGTGCAGCTCGCTCAGGACATCGCCCGACGGCGCGATCAGCGCCGACTCGCCGGGGAAGCTCAGGTTGTCGTCGCCGCCGCCGATGCGGTTGACGAGCGCCGCGAACATCTGGTTTTCCATCGCGCGCGCCACGATCGCGCGGCGATGCACGGGGCCGAACGGCTCCATGTTGCCGTTGGTCACGATCAGCAGATCGGCGCCGAGCGAGGCGATCGCGCGGGCCGTCTCGGGAAATTCGATGTCGTAGCAGATCAGCAGGCCGACCGTCAGGCCCTTGAATTCGCACACGGCAAAGCGCTCGCCCGGCTCGAACACGCCGACGTCGGACGCCCACAGGTGGGTCTTGCGGTAACGCAGCGCGATCTCGCCGGCGGCGTCGATCAGCACCGTGGTGTTGTAGAAGCGCTCGCCGTCGCGCTCGGCGAACCCCACCGCCACGCCCGTGCCGGCCGCGCGCGCGGCGTCGCGCACCGCGCGCAGCGACGGGCCGTCGAGCGGCTCGGCCACGTCGCGCACGTTCTCGCGGGTCGGAAAGCCGGTCAGCGTGGTTTCGGGAAACACGATCAGGTCGGTGCCGTCGCGCCGCGCGCCGATCACCTCGGTCACGCGCGCCAGGTTCGGTTCGACGTTGCCGTCGATCACCGGGATCTGCGCCAATTCGATTTGCATCTGCTTGCCTCCAGTATTGCGGGCCGATAGACTCGCGCTCGCATTGCGCCGCGGGCCGAGGCCTGCGGCGTGGCGCTATTATCGGGACGTTATTTTTGTCCAGGAATTCCCCACCTGGGTTACCACGATCGGAGGACACATGGAACTCGACTGGCGCGATCTCGCGTTCCATCACCACGTCGCGACGCTGATCGAAGCGATCGACAGCGCCGACTTCTGGACCCGCCTGAGCCGCGTGCTGCAACGCTTCGTGCCGTTCGACAGTTGGGTGGGGCTGCTGTTCGCGCGCGAGCGCGCCCCGCTGGTGTGCGCCGAATCGCCCACGCCCGACGGCACCGTGGATGTGATGTTCCAGAGCTACCTGAGCGCGCTGTACCAGCTCGATCCGTTCTATATCGCGGCCTGCGAGCGCCCCGCCTCGGGCCTCGTCACGCTCGAATCGGTCGCGCCGGACAACTTCCGGATGACCGATTATTACCAGCGCTACTTCAAGAGCAACATCATCGGCGACGAGGTGCAGTTCAACCATGCCGTCGACGAGAGCCACACGCTGATCTTCTCGCTCGGCGCGACGCGGCGCTACAGCGAGCGCGATCTCGCGGTGTTCGCGGTGGTGGCGCCGTGGGTGATCGCGCTGATGCGGCAGCGCCTGCCTTACGAAACCTTTACCGGCGGCAGCACGCGCGGCACGGCGCTCGAAGCCGATGCGGCGCTGCCGGCCGCGCCCGACGAGGCGAGCTACGCCGAGCATTTCGAGCGCGTGGTGCAGCAGCGCGGACACACGCCGCTGACGGCGCGCGAGGTCGAGGTGGTACGACTGAGCCTGAGCGGCTTCTCGACACGCGCGATTTCCGAGCGGCTGACGATCTCGTTCGAGACGGTGCGGGCGCACAAGAAACACATCTACGCGAAGCTCGGCGTCAATTCGCAGTCGGAACTGTTCGCGCTGTTCTACGAGCCGGGGCGCTGAACCCGGCCACCGGCCGCGCACGGGCATTGCGTTCGGCTGGAGCATCCCCATCTGGGCCGGTGTGGCCGGTGTGGCCGGTGTGGCCGGTGTGGTCGATGCGGTCGACGTGGTCGCCATGACGCCGCTCGTGCCGAGCACCCCGCACCAGCCGATCCGGCCCCACCGGCGCTCTGGCACACTGGTCCTTTCCCTTCGGCCAGCACTGCCCCCTTAACGGGGCGCGTGCGCCTTGCGCGCCGCGCCCGCCCGAGCCATCGCGATGGACACCCGTACCCGCCGCCCCCGCCCCGGCAGCAACCCGCTCGACGCCTTTCATCCGGCCGTCGCCGCGTGGTTCGCGCGCCGCTTCGACGCGCCCACCGAGGCGCAGGCCCGCGCCTGGCCACCGATCCAGGCCGGCCGTTCGACGCTGGTGGCCGCGCCGACCGGCTCGGGCAAGACGCTGACCGCGTTCCTCTGCGCGATCGACGAACTGGTACGCGACGCGCTCGCGCACGACGGCACGCTGCCCGACGCCACGCTGGTGGTGTACGTCTCGCCGCTGAAGGCGCTGTCGAACGACATCCGCACCAACCTCGACGCGCCGCTGGCCGGCATCGGCGAGGAACTCGCGCGGCTCGGCCTGCCGGTGCCCGAGATCCGCACCGCCGTGCGCACCGGCGACACCACGCAGGCCGAGCGCAACGCGCTGCGCAAGCGCGCCGCGCACATCCTCGTGACCACGCCGGAATCGCTGTACGTGCTGCTGTCGTCGGAATCGGGGCGGCGCATGCTGTCGACGGTGCGCACCACCATCGTCGACGAGATCCACGCGCTGGCCGGCAACAAGCGCGGCAGCCATCTGGCGCTGTCGCTCGCGCGGCTCGACGCGCTGGCCGGGCGGGCGCTGCCGCGCATCGGGCTGTCGGCCACGCAGAAGCCGATCGACCGGGTGGCGCGGTTCCTGGTGGGCACGACGCATGCAGCGAATCCGGACAATACGCAGGATGACGAAGCAAACGGCGCGGCCGCGCCGGCCTGCACGATCGTCGACGTCGGCCACGCACGCGAGCGCGATCTCGCGCTCGAACTGCCGCCCGTGCCGCTCGACGCGGTGATGTCGAACGACGTGTGGGAACGCTTGTACGACCGCATCGCCGAACTCGCCGCCACGCATCGCACCACGCTCGTGTTCGTCAACACGCGCCGGCTGGCCGAGCGGCTCGCGCGCCATCTCGGCGACCGGCTCGGTAACGACGCGATCGCCGCGCATCACGGCAGCCTCGCCAAGGAAGCCCGTTTCGACGCCGAACAGCGCCTCAAGCACGGCAAGCTCAAGCTGCTGGTGGCCACCGCCTCGCTCGAACTCGGCATCGATATCGGCGACATCGACCTGGTCTGCCAGATCGGTTCGCCGCGCGGCATCGCGCCGTTCCTGCAACGCGTCGGCCGCTCCGGGCACCAGGTCGGCGGCACGCCGAAGGGCCGGCTGTTCCCGCTCTCGCGCGACGAGCTGGTGGAATGCGCGGCGCTGCTCGATTGCGTGGCGCGCGGCGAACTCGACCAACTGCGCATGCCGCAGGCGCCGCTCGACGTGCTCGCGCAGCAGATCGTCGCCGAGGTGGCCTGCGCGGAATGGGACGAAACCGCGCTGTACCGCTGCTTCACACAGGCCGCGCCCTACGCGGCGCTGCCGCGCGAACGCTTCGACGAGGTGCTGGCGATGCTCGCCGAAGGGTTTTCGAGCCGGCGCGGGCCGCGTCGCGCCTATGTGCATCGCGACCTGAGCACCGGCACGATACGCGCCCGGCGCGGCGCGCGGCTCACGGCCGTGACCTCGGGCGGCACGATCCCGGATACCGCCGATTACGCCGTGCTGCTCGAACCGCAGGCCACGCAGATCGGCACCGTCAACGAGGATTTCGCGATCGAGAGCCTGGCCGGCGACGTGTTCCAGCTCGGCAACCAGTCGTACCGGATCCTGCGCGTCGAGAACGGGCGCGTGCGAGTCGAGGACGCGCGCGGACAGGCGCCGAACATCCCGTTCTGGCTCGGCGAGGCGCCGGGGCGCAGCGACGAGCTGTCGGCCGGCGTCGCGCGGCTGCGTGCCACGATCGACGCGCTGCTCGAACAGGGCGAACTCGATCACGCCGCGCCGGCCGCCTCGCGCGCGATCGGCGCAGCGCGGACGTCGGCGGCGGTGGCCGTTACGGCGCGAGGGGCGTCGACGGCGGCCGTGTCGGCCAAGGCGCCAGCCTCGGCACGGGTTACGTCGACGGCAGCCGCGCAGGCCAAGGCGGCTGCCTCAGGACGGGCCACGCCCACGACTGCCGCGCCAGCCGAGGAGCCGGCCCCGGCACGGACCGCGCCGACGGCCGCCACATCGGCCGAGGAGCCTACCCCGGAACCGGCCACGCCGATGGCCGCCACGCCAACCAAGGCGCCTGCCCCGGCGCGAACCACGCCCACGACTGCCACGCGGACCAAGGCGGCCCGCAAGCCGCCCGCGCAAGCACCGGAGCCGACCGCAGCCGTGTCGCCCGATGCTTCCACTCCGCCCGCATCCCCCCCCGCGTCCACCGAAGCCACCCGCCTCGCCCCCGCCCTGGCCTGGCTGACCACCTCGCTCGGCCTCGCCCCCGAGGCAGCGCGCCAGATCGTCGACTATCTTGCGCGTGCCCGCGCGGCGCTCGGCGCACTGCCGAGCCAGCAGACGCTCGTGATGGAGCGCTTCTTCGACGAATCGGGCGGCACCCAGCTCGTGATCCACGCGCCGTTCGGCAACCGCATCAACCGCGCGTGGGGCCTCGCGCTGCGCAAGCGCTTCTGCCGCACGTTCAACTTCGAGCTGCAGGCCGCCGCCACCGACGACGCGATCATCCTGTCGCTGTCGCTCGCGCACAGCTTCGTGCTCGACGAAGTCTGGCGCTACCTGCGCGCGGCCACCGCCGAGCACGTGCTGGTGCAGGCGCTGCTCGACGCGCCGCTGTTCGCGGTGCGCTGGCGCTGGAACGCCACCACCTCGCTCGGCCTGCCGCGCTACACGGGCGGCCGCCGCACCGCCCCGCAACTGCAACGCATGAAGAGCGAGGACCTGCTCGCGACCGTGTTCCCCGATCAGGTGGCCTGCATCGAGAACATCGTCGGCGAGCGCGAAATCCCGAAGCACCCGCTGGTCGATCAGACGCTCGACGATTGCCTGCACGACGCGCTCGACACCGAAGGCTGGCTCGCGCTGCTGCGCCGCATCGAAGCCGGCGAGGTGACGCTGGTGGCGCGCGACCTGCCCGCGCCGTCGCCGCTGGCCGCCGAGATCCTCAACGCGAAGCCGTATGCGTTCCTCGACGACGCCCCGCTCGAAGAACGTCGCACGCAGGCGGTGCTGGCGCGCCGCTGGACCGACCCCGAATCGGCCGACGATCTGGGCGCGCTCGACGCCGACGCGATTGCCGCCGTGCGCGAGGAAGCGTGGCCGCTGGTGCGCGACACCGACGAAGTGCACGACGCGCTGGTCAGCCTGGCGTGCGTCAGCGACGACGAAGCGCACGCGCACGACGGCTGGTTCGCGGCGCTCACCGAGCTGGCAGCGGCCAAGCGCGTGAGCGCATTGCAGGTGACCGAGGCGCTCACGCTGTGGGTGCCGGCCGAGCGGATCGCCTGCCTGCGCGCGTTGCATCCGCGCGCGCGCCTCGCCCCGCCGCTCGCCGCGCCGAAAGGCCGCGCCGCCGTGGACTGGACGCCCGAAGCCGCGCGCCTCGACGTGATCCGCGCGCGGCTGACCGGCTTCGGCCCGCTGCCGCTGACCGCCATCGCCGCGCCGCTCGGCCTGCCCGACGCCGAGGTGCAGGCCGCGCTGCTCGCGCTCGAAGCCGAGGGCTACGTCATGCGCGGCCGCTTCACGCCCGGCGCCAGCGTCGAGGAATGGTGCGAGCGGCATCTGCTCGCGCGCATCCATCGCTACACGGTCAAGCGTCTGCGCCGCGAGATCGAGCCGGTGGAGCGCGCCGATTTCATGCGCTTCCTGCTGCACTGGCAGCACGCAAGCGGCGACACGCGCGGCCAGGGCCGCGACGCGCTGGCCGCGGTAGTCGAACAACTGGAAGGCTTCGAGGCGGCGGCCGGCGCGTGGGAAGACGAACTGCTGCCGGCCCGCTTGAGCGATTACACGACGGGCGGCATCGACGAGCTGTGCCGCTCGGGCCGCATCGTCTGGACCCGCATCGCGCCGCCCGCGCGGCCGGCCGGCGCAGCGGCCAAAAGCGGCGGCGGCCCCGTGAAGACCACGCCGATCGTGCTGCTGCCGCGCCGCCATGTCGGCGTCTGGCAATCGCTGCACGAGGGCGCCGCCCCGGCGCTGTCGGCGCGCGCCACGCGCGTGCACGACGCGCTGGCTGCGCACGGCGCGATGTTCTTCGAGGAATTGGTCGACGACACGCGCCTGCTGCCCGTCGAACTCGAACAGGCGCTCGGCGAGCTGGTGGCGGCCGGCCGCGTCAACGCCGACAGCTTCGCCGGCCTGCGCGCGCTGCTGCGCCCGGCGGTCAAGCGCAGCGCGTTCTACAGCCCGCGCACGCGGCGCGGCGGCGCGTTGATCGGCGGCATGGACGACGCGGGGCGCTGGTCGCTGGTGCGGCGGCCGGTGCGCGTCGAGATGGCGGGAGAAAGTGAAAGCAACGGCACGGATGGCAGGCGCGACACGCTCGAACATCTGGCCTGGACACTGCTGCGCCGCTACGGCGTGGTGTTCTGGCGGCTGCTCGAACGCGAGGCCGCATGGCTGCCGCCGTGGCGCGAACTGTTGCGCGTCTATCAGCGGCTGGAGGCGCGCGGCGAGATTCGCGGCGGCCGTTTCGTGGCGGGGCTGGCCGGCGAGCAATTCGCGTTGCCGGAAGCGATTCCGGTGCTGCGCGAGATCCGCCGCCAGCCGGCCGACGGCCAGTGGATCGCCGTCAACGGTGCCGATCCGCTGAACCTGGCCGGCACGCTGCTGCCGGGCCGCAAGGTGCCCGCGCTGGCCGGCAACCGCGTGCTGCTGCGCGACGGCGTGGCCGTGGCTGCGCTGATCGGCGGCGAGTTCGTGTATGAGGATGCGCTGCCGCCCGACGAACGCGAGACGGCGCGCGTGAAGCTGGCGCGGCGGCGCTGAAACGCGCCGCCGAAGCTCACGACAGTCTCGGCTTCAGGCCAGCGCAGGCGCGCCAAGGCGCGTCGCGACGCCATACGACGGCGCCAGTGCCTGCCCGCCGTTGCCGCCCGTCAGGCGAAACACCGACACCGCCTCCGACAGCACCGCCGACTGCTCGTCCAGCGACTGCGCCGCCGCGGCGGCCTGCTCGACGAGCGCGGCGTTCTGCTGCGTGACCTCGTCCATCTGCGTGACGGCCTGATTGATCTGCTCGATGCCGCGCGACTGCTCGTCGGAAGCCGCCGAGATTTCCGCGACGATGTCCGACACGCGGCGGATCGCCTCGCGCACGCGGCCCATCTTGTCGCTGACCTCGTTGGCCTGCCCCGCGCCGCCCTCGATCAGCGTGACCGACGAGGCGATCAGCTCCTTGATCTCCTTGGCCGCCGCCGCCGAACGCTGCGCCAGCGTGCGCACTTCCGACGCCACCACGGCGAAGCCGCGCCCCTGTTCGCCGGCACGCGCCGCTTCCACGGCGGCGTTCAGCGCCAGGATGTTGGTCTGGAACGCAATGCCCTCGATGGTGCCGGTGATCTCCGAAATCTTGCCCGAGCTGCCGCTGATCTTGAGGATCGTGTCGACCATCTCGCGCATCGCCTGGTTGTTGTCGTCGGCCAGGTTGGTCGCGTTGGTGGCGAGGCCGTTGGCCTGACGCGCGTTCTCGGCGTTCTGCTTCACCGTCTCGGTCAGTTGCGTCATGCTCGACGCCGTTTCTTCCAGCGAGGCGGCCTGCTCCTCGGTGCGCGCCGACAGGTCGAGGTTGCCGGTGGCGATTTCCTTGGCCGCGAGCGAGACCGAGCCGGTGCTCGCCTGAATGCGGCGCACGGTTTGCGACAGTTGCCCGTCCATCGCCTTCAGCGCATGCATGAGGTCGCCGAATTCGCCGCGATAGCGGCTGTCGATGCGCGCTTCGAGGCGGCCGTCGGCGATCGTGTTGGCCACCGCAATCGCGCTCTCCAGCGGGCGCATGATGGCGCGCAGCAGGTAGACCGACGCAGCGGCCGCCACCAGCATGCCCACGATCACGAGCGCGATCGCGATGGTCAGCGCGGTGCGTGCGCTATCGCCGCTGTCGGTCGTCATTTGCCGCGCCTGCCGGTCGTTCAGCGTGATATCGGCCTTGATCTGGTCGAGCATCGCGTCGGCGGAGGCGTTCTCCGCGTCGATCACCTGCCCGGCCGCGTCGTAGTTGCCGGCGGCCAGCGCCGACAGGATCTGCTGCGACGACTGGTGCAACTGCGGCATGCCCGCGTTGATCTTGTCGGCGATCTCGTGCTCCTCGGGCGACGTGATCCCGCCCGGGTAGTAGTTCGGCCATTCCTTGTCGAGCTGGTCGAGCGAATGGCGGATCGATTCGATCCCCGCGCGGGTGCGCTCGTCGGAGTGCACCACCTGCAAGGTCCGCATCATGCGGCGGATGTCGAGCACCTCGCCGCGCACCGCGCCGAGAATCCGGATCGGTTTCACCACGGTGGTGTATTCGTCGCTGACCGTCTGCCTGAGGTGCGAAATGGTTAGCGATCCGAAGATCCCGACCAGCGCGATGATCAACACGCAGGCCGTCATGGCCATCACGATTTTGAAACGAACGGTGTGATGCATGCGGCTCAAGATGCGGTTCTCCAGTTCTGTCGCCCCGCGATGCGACGGGTGTCGATGCGGCGTCGGCATCCGTCGACACAGCGTCGGACACCAGCCCGCGATTACGGCCCGCCGCGATCCAACTTTAATTTTTTCGGACTTTTTCTTTTAGGAATCGAAATGAATACCGGAATACAGGTAAGCACCTCGAAATCTTCTGATGAATAGCGCAAATGGCCCGCCCGGCGTGCAATCTGCCGAGGCGGTCCGGTTCGCTGCGCGGCATGGGATTACAACGCGCATACCGATTTCTTTCAGCGTTTCCGCAAAACGCGCGCAGCCGCTTTACGCTCAACCGCGCCAGGCGGAACAGCGAATCACCGAACAGAAATTGCCGGCGTGGAAATGCGGCTCCTTGTCGGCGATCACGTCGGCCTTGACGTTGCCGAAGGTCGTGTCCGGCTTGTGGCGGATGCCGTCGTAGAACGCCTGGATGATGTCTTCCTTGAAATGCGGCGTGCGCGGGTGCGCATGCGTGACGGCGTCGCGTTCGTGATCGCTGTATTGCTTGTAGGTCAGGCCAAGCACGTCCATCTCCACGCCGGCCGTGACCAGCGCGACCACCGGGTGCATGTGCTGCGGAATGCCGGGCGTGGTGTGCAGCGCGATGGCGGTCCAGACCAGATCGATGTCGTGCTGCGCGATGCCGCGCTGGCGCAGGAAATCGCGCGCGGCGTTCGCGCCGTCCACCTCGAAGCGCTCGTGCGCGCTGCTGTGCGACGGCACCAGGCCGACATCGTGGAACATCGCGCCCGCGTAGAGCAGTTCCGGGTCGAACTTCAGGCCGCGGTCGCGCCCGGCCAGCGCGCCGAAGTAATAAACGCGGCTCGAATGATGAAACAGCAAGGGACTTTCGGTGTCCCGAACGAATTCCGTGATGTCGCGGGCCAATTGGCTGTCGGGCACGCTGATGCCGCCGATGTCGATCATGATGTTCTCCGTGTGTGGGCTTCGGAGACCATTCTCCCGCGTGCTAGTATTGTCTTCAATCGGCGTGACACGCCACTTTCTGCCAAATCGCGCGGGAAGCGGCCACCGCCCTCAGCGGGAGTTTTCATGAGCAAGACCATCGCCATCCTGGCCGTGCCGGGCGTGCAGTTGCTGGACGTCAGCGGGCCGCTCGACGTGTTCGCGCAGGCCAACCTGGAAGCGGGCCGCGCGGCTTACCAGTTGCAGGTGCTGGCCTGCGAGCCGGGGCATCTGGTCAGCTCGTCGGGCGCGCGGCTGGTGCCCGACGCGGTGGTCGGCGACGCCCTGCCCGATCCGCACACGCTGCTGGTGGCCGGCGCGCCCGGCATCGCCACGCACGACGCGCCGGCCGTGTCCGGCGCCGTGCTGGCCTGGCTGCGCGGCGCGGCGAAGCGCTGCCGCCGGTTCGGCTCGGTGTGCACCGGCGCGCTGGTGCTGGCCGACGCCGGCCTGCTCGACGGCCGCCGCGTCACCACCCACTGGGCCGCCGTCGAGGCGCTGGCCGCGCGCTGCCCGGCCGCCGAGATCGAACCCGATGCGCTTTACGTGCGCGACGGCAAGCTGCGCACGGCGGCCGGCGTGACGGCCGGGCTGGACCTGGCGCTCGCGCTGGTCGAGGAGGATCTCGGCCGCGAGATCGCGATGCGCGTGGCCAATCAGTTGGTGATGTATTTCAAGCGCCCGGGCGGGCAATTGCAGTTCAGCCGCCACGGCGAGACGGCGCCGGCGGGCCGTTCGGTACTGCAGGACGTGCAGCGCTGGGTGGCCGCGCAGCCGGGGCTCGATCACAGCGTGGGGAGCCTCGCCGAGCACGCGGGCCTGAGCCCGCGGCATTTCGCGCGGCTGTTTCATGCGGAGGTGGGGGTCACGCCGGCGGCGTGGGTGGAGATGGCGCGCGTGACGGCGGCGCGCGCGCTGATCGAGACGGCCGGCGACGCGCCCAAGCAGGTGGCCGCGAAATGCGGTTTCGCCAATGCGGATGTGCTGCGCCGTGCGTTTGTCAGGCACGTGGGTGTGACGCCGGCCGAGTATCGCAAGCGTTACCGGCGCGAGGCGGACTGAGAGGTCAGCCTCGCGGCGTTGGCGTTGGCGTTGGCGTTGGCGTTGGCGTTGGCGTTGGCGTTGGCGTTGGCGTTGGCGTTGGCGTTAAGTCGGCGTTAAGTCGGCGTTAAGTCGGCGTTAAGTCGGCGTCGGCGTCAAGCCGGCGTCAAGTCGCGCTGGTCCCACGGCAGCGCCAGCGGCGTTGCCGCACCGGCTCGACCGCCACCACTTCCGTCACGTTGCGCCACCAGCGTTCGCCGCGATGCGGCGCGGCCAGGTCGAGCCGCTCGCCCATGCGTGGCGTGGCGAGCGGAATGCCGCGCGCGGCCGCCAGGCCGAACACGCGCTCGAACGGGTCCTGCCAGCGGTGCATCGCCAGATCGAACGTGCCGTTGTGCACCGGCATCAGCCAGCGTCCGCCGAGATCCTGGTGCGCCTGCACCGTCTGCTCGGGCTGCATGTGCACGTACGGCCATTGCGCGTCGTAGGCGCCGGTTTCGAGCAGCGTCACGTCGAACGGGCCATAGCGCTCGCCGATCTCGCGGAAGCCGTCGAAATAGCCGGTGTCGCCGCTGAAGAACACCCGCAGGTCGCCGTCGATGATCGTCCACGAGGCCCACAGCGTGCTGTCGCTGTCGAACAGGCTGCGGCCCGAAAAGTGCTGCGCCGGGGTAGCCGTGAACGCGATGCCCTGCAGTTCCGTGCCCTGCCACCAATCGAACTGGCGCACCTTGGCCGCGTCGACGCCCCATTCGATCAGGCGATCGCCCACGCCGAGCGGCGTCAGGAACACCTCGGTAGTGGCGGCCAGCGTCAGCACGGTGTCGCGGTCGAGGTGATCGTAATGGTCGTGCGAGAGGATCACGCCGGCCAGCGGCGGCAGGTCGGCCAGCGCGATCGGCGGTGCGTGGAAGCGCTTCGGCCCCATGTTGCGGAACGGCGAGGCGCGTTCGGCGAACACCGGATCGGTCAGCCAGAACTGGCCGCGCAGCTTCAGCAGCATCGTGGAATGGCCGAGGCGGTAGAGGCTGCGGTCGGGCGCGGCGTCGAGCGCCTCGCGCGTGAGCGGATCCACCGGCAGCGTGCCGGCCGGCGCGGTGCCGCCCGGCTTGTTGACGAGCATGTTCCAGGCGATCGACACCATCTTGCCCATGCCCTCGGCCGGGCGCGGCCGCACGTTGCGGAAGCGCTCGCCGTCATGCTGCGGCGAGCCGGCCGACATTGCGCGGCCTCGGCGCGCGGCGGCGAAGCCCAGCGTGCGGCTGAACCATTGGGAGAGCGAAGTCATCGGGATCCGTCCGGAATCGAAAAGTAGACTCGCTAGTGTAGTTTGTTTTCGGGAAAAGTAAACCGGACAGTGTAAAATTCGCCCATGGACTCCAATGCTTCCCCGACCCGCCTGACCGACCGCAAACGCGCCGCCATCGTCGGCGCGGCGATCGACGAATTCCTGTCGGCCGGCTACGACGCCACCAGCATGGATCGCATCGCCGCCAGCGCGCAGGTGTCGAAGCGCACCGTCTACAACCACTTCCCGAGCAAGGAGGCGCTGTTCGCGGCGATCCTGCACCGGCTGTGGGATTCGACGCGCGCCGGCGACGCGCCCGTCTACCGCGCCGACGCGCCGCTGCGCGGCCAGTTGATCGAGTTGCTGATGCGCAAGCTGCGCCTGCTCAGCGACGACACGTTCCTGTCGCTGGTGCGCGTGGCGATCGCCGCCGCGATCCATTCGCCCGAGCGGGCACGCGAGATGGTGTCGCGGCTCGGCGAGCGCGAGGAGGATCTCGGCGCGTGGATTCGCGCGGCCACGGCCGACGGGCGCTTGAGCGTGGATGACCCGCGTTTCGCGTCGGAGCAGTTGCAGGGGCTCGTGAAATCGTTCGCGTTCTGGCCGCAGGTGGCGATGGGCCAGCCGGCCGTCGCAGGCCCGGCGCAGCGCGTGCTGGCCGAATCGGCCGCCGACATGTTTCTGGCGCGCTATGCGCGGGGGGATGCCGGGAGGGATTGATGCGCGGTGCGGCGGTTCAGTGGTCCTCGGATGTGGTTCACGGCTTGTGGTGCGATATGCGAGGTGCGTAGCTTGCGCTTTTCGGCTTGCGGCTTGCGGCTTGCGGCTTGCGACTTGCGACTTGCGACTTGCGACTTGCGACTTGCGACTTGCAGCTTGTAGTTCACGCCGCCCGCCCGCACAATCGCCCTCACAGTTCACCCGCTCACGGCCTTGCTCATGGTTGATCTGCATTCCTCGCGATTTGTCGGCGTGCTGCTGGCCGCCGGCCTAGGCACGCGCTTCGACCCTTCCGGACAGGACAGCAAGCTGCTCGCCGCCTTGCCCGACGGCACGCCCGTGGCGCTGGCCGCCGCGCGCCGGCTGCGCGCCGTGATTCCCGATGTGATCGCCGTGGTGCGCCCCGGCGCGGACGTGCTGGCCGAGCGGCTCGCGATCGTCGGCTGCCGCGTACTGGTGGCCGGCGAGGCCGTGCAGGGCATGGGCGCGAGCCTGGCCGCCGCGGTGCGCGCGGAGCGCGACGCCGCCGGCTGGATCGTCGCGCTCGGCGACATGCCGTGGATCGCGCCCGCCTCGATCCGCGCCGTGGCCAGCGAGCTGGCCAGCGGCCGCGCCACCATTGCCGCGCCGTGGTTCGACGGCCAGCGTGGCCATCCGGTCGGCTTCGCGGCCGTGCATCGCGACGCGCTGGCCGCGCTCGACGGCGATGCCGGGGCACGCGCGCTGCTCGTCGCGCACGAGGTGGCGCGGGTCGAAGTAGACGATCCCGGCGTGTTGCGCGATGTCGATACACGCGACGATCTGGCCGCGCCGCCGGGCGCCTGACGCGTTCAGCAGAGGCCGCTCAACCGACTCCGCACTAGGCCGAGTTGACCAACCGGACGTCGCGACCACCCGCCCCCACCGCGTTCAGCGCTTGCCGCCCAGCGGAAACCGCGCCTCCGGCAAGCCGCGATACCCGGTCGCAGCGACAAACACCCCGCCCGCGTGCGGATCGTCGCGCAGCGCCGCCGCATCGAGCCCTTCACGCGCGCTCGTCACGTACAAGGTGTTCCAGCCCTCCCCCTCGTCAGGCCCCTCGCTCGCCCGCTCGGGCGCCGGCCCCAGCGACGGGCAACTCGGCTGCGCCGTCGGCACCACGATGCGATCCGTCTCCACGCCGTTCTCGTCGTAGCGCACCACGCGCGCGCCGCCCCATTGCGCGTTCCACAGGCCGCCGGCCGCGTCGACGGTGGAGCCGTCCGGGCCGCCGGTCGGATCGGTCAGCGCCACGAACGGCCGCACGTTCGCCACCGGGCCGTCGGCGCGGTAGTCGCACACCATGATCTGGCGCGTGGGCGTGTCGCAGAAATACATGCGCGTGCCGTCCGGCGAGAATGCGATGCTGTTGGCGATCGCCGCCGGCGGCAGCGCGAGCCGTTCGAGCGAGCGGTCGGCGTTCAGGCGATAGAAGCCGGTGGACGCCTCCAGCGGCTCGTGCTCGTCCTTCATGCCGAACACGAGGTTGCCGGCGCGGTCGCAGCGGCCGTCGTTGATGCGCGAGCGCTCGCCCGGCTCGACCTCGACCAGCCGCTCGAAACGGCCGCTGCGCAGGTCGAACAGCGCCAGATGCGTGGCCAGCCCCACCACCAGCACATCGGGGTCGTCGCTCAACGCGAAGCAGCCGAGCCGCTCGGGCATCGCCCAGCTTTCGGTGTCCTGCGCCGCGCCGGGGCGGTGACGCCACAGGCGCGCGCCTTCGATATCGGTCCAGTAGAACGCGTGCGTCAGCCCGCACCAGGTGGCGCATTCGCCGAGCACGTGGCGGCTGTCCACCAGCAGCGTCGCGGCCGGCGCGCCGGCGGATCGGATCGGGTCGTTCGAGGCATTGAGGGCGTTCGGATCGGTCATCGGATGGGGTGAAATCTCGGATCGGAAATCGGAAAAAGGAAAACGCCGCGCGGCGGCGCGGCCGTTCCGCTCTGATACACGCTCCGGCCCGGAAACGCAAAACGGCACGCGCGCGGCCCAGATAGTGAGCGGCCGTGGGCCATCCACCCACGCACCCACCCCTGCCGCGTCCGGCAACGCCGGACGATTCGCGCTAACCTGTCGGGCCTCACGCATTGACCGCAGGATTTCCGCCATGTCCCAACAAGCCCTGACCATCGATTTCGTCTCCGACGTCGCCTGCCCGTGGTGCGCGGTCGGCCTGTCGTCGCTGCTGCTCGCGCTGGAGCGCATCGGCGACGACGCCAAAGTGCAGATCCGCATGCATCCGTTCGAACTGAACCCGGACATGAAGCCGGAAGGCGAATCGATCGTCGGCTATCTCGGCAAGAAATACGGCCGCACGCCCGAGCAGATCGCCGAATCGCAGGAGATGCTGCGCGAGCGCGGTGCGGCGGTGGGCTTCACGTTCGGCAAGCGCGAATATGTCTACAACACGTTCGACGCACATCGCCTGCTGCACTGGGCCGGGCTCGAAGGCCGCCAACTGGAGCTGAAGCTCGCGCTGCTGCGCGCGTATCACGGCGAAGGCCGGGCCACCAACGATCCCGACGTGCTGGTGGCCGCCGCGCAATCGGCCGGGCTGGACGCCGAACGCGCCCGCGCCGTGCTGGCCGGCGGCGACTACGCCGACGAGGTGCGCGCGGCCGAGCGCGAATCGCAATCGATCGGCATCACGTCGGTGCCGTCGATCATCTTCAACGAACGCTATCTGGTGACGGGCGGCCAGCCGGTCGAGGCGTTCGAAGGCGCGATCCGCCAGATCCTCGAGGAAAGCGCCAAGCCGGCCTGAACGCCGCAAGCCGTGCCGTGCGCGCCGCGCCACCAAGCGCGGTGCGTGGCACCATCGTTTCCGGTGCCGCTGGACCTTTTCAAAGAGCCAGGGCCTCTCTACAGTGAGCGAATTCTGCCACTCACTGCCCGGAGAAACGATGTCCGCCCGCATCAACGAATACGGCCAACCGATCGGCGCTGCCGTCGAAGGCTGGACGCCCCGCCCGCTGCCCGCCGCCGTCACGCTCGAAGGCTGCTACTGCCGCCTGGAGCCGCTCGACGCGGCGCGCCACGCCGACGATCTCGCCGCCGCCTACCTGTCCGCCGACGACGGCCGCGACTGGACCTACCTGTTCGTCGGCCCGTTCGCCTCGGCCGACGAATTCCGCCGCTACGCGGAAACCGCCGAGCGCAGCACCGACCCGCGCCATTACGCCGTGATCGACCGCGCCAGCGGCCGCGCGGTCGGCACGCTGGCGCTGATGCGCCAGGACCCGGTGCACGGCGCGATCGAGGTGGGCAGCGTGACGTTCTCGCCGAAGCTCAAGCAAACGCCGCTGTCCACCGAGGCGCAGTACCTGCTGATGGCCTACGTGTTCGACCAGCTCAACTACCGCCGCTACGAATGGAAGTGCGACAGCCTGAACGCGCCGTCGCGGCGCGCGGCCGAGCGGCTCGGCTTCGAATTCGAGGGGATTTTCCGGCAGGCGGTGGTCTACAAGGGCCGTGCGCGCGATACGGCGTGGTATTCGATCGTCGATACGGAATGGCCGCGCCTGAAGCAGGCGTTCGCGGCGTGGCTCGCGCCGGAGAATTTCGATGAACAGGGGCGGCAGAAGGTGGGGCTGGCGGGGTTGCGGGGGTGAGGCGGCAAACGACACGGGAATTGCGGGGAAAACGCATCCATATTTCTCAAATATGGAAACTTAGAGAGCCAACTTAAGATTCGATCTATAATTTCCATATTCGAGAAATATTTTGATCTCAAGCAACCGAGATCTCTTTGTTTTCATATATGGTTAATTATGGCCCGCCATCTTCCCAAACCCGTCGTCACCAGCCCGCTCGCGGCCGATCTGGTCGCGCTCGGCAACGTCGTGCGCAATCGACGCCGTGAGCAATCGATGCGCATCGACGATGCTGCCGCCTTGCTGGGTGTCTCCACGGCAATGCTGTCGCGAATGGAAAACGGCATTCCGGTCGGTTCCGACCGAATGTTCCGCGTACTCGACGGCCTCGGCCTGAATCTGTTCGCCATTCCGAAATCGGAAACGCCGAAAGTCTTCCACGCTCTGCAGCACGACATCCCAGGCTCGTCAGCGGAAGGCGGGCACGCATGAGTCGCCAGCTCATCGTCGCGACGGATACCGGCATAGTCGGCCAACTCGAGTTCGAGTCGCACGACGAGCGCTTCATGTTCCGGTACGACGACGCATGGCTGGCACGCGCCGACGCATTCCCGCTTTCCCCACACATTCCGCTCGGCCCCCACGCTCCGGCATCGGGCGTCATGCAACGCTTCCTGTCTAATCTTCTGCCGGAAGGGCGTGCGCTCGATGTCGCCTCGGTCGTCAATCAGATTTCGAAAGACAACGTATTCGGGCTGGTGCATGTGTTGGGCAGAGAGCCAGTCGGTGGCCTCGGTTTCCTGCCCGTTGCCGATGATGGCGCCGCACCGGTACAGAGTCGGGAAGCCGTGCGGCGCGCGATCCCTCATGCCGAACTGAGCGAGCGCATCCGCGATCGCGACACGATCCCGTTCCCGGTTTGGGACCGCAAGGTCCGACTCTCGGTCGCGGGCTATCAGGACAAGCTGCAAGTGCTGATCGAGGGCGAACACATTGCGCTCGCCGATGGCGCACTGAGTTCCACCCATCTCCTCAAGCCGGAATCACGCAACATGTCGACGCCGCACATGGTGGCGAACGAGCATTTCTGCATGACGCTCGCCGCGCGGATGGGCCTGCCCGTGGCGCCCGTCTCGCTGTGGCGGATTCCGGAGCCGCTGCTGCTCGTCGAGCGCTTCGATCGCAGCGTGACGCGCGATCCGACCACGGGCCTCGTGCATACCGTACGCCGTTTGCATGTGATCGATGCGTGCCAGGCACTCGACGCCCCCGTGTCCTATAAATACGAGCGCAATTTCGGCAACAACGAGAGTGTCGCCAATATCCGCGAAGGCGTGAGCTTTGCAACGTTGTTCCCGTTGGCGCGGCAATGCGAAGATCCGGCGCACGCGCGTGCCCTGCTCGTCCGGTGGGCGATGTTCCATCTGCTGATCGGCAACAGCGACGCGCATGGCAAGAATCTGTCGTTCTTCATGCGCCGCTCGGGGCTGGCGCCCGCGCCGTTCTACGACCTCGTATCGGTGAATGTCTATGGCGCCGGCGTCGAACAGGACATGGCCATGGGTTACGGCGACGCATTTCGCATCGATGACGTGACGGCGTTTGCACTCGCCGATTTCGCGCAGCGCACCGGCATCCCCGCGAGCTATCTGTCGCGCGACCTGCGGCGCATGGCCGACAGCGCGATGAACGCCGCCGCGGAACTGGCCGGCTCCGATATGTATATCGGCGAAGAGCGCATGCTCGTGCGGGAAATCGCCGGCTTCGTCACACGCCAGGCTCAACACCTGCAACACGTGGCGCCGATGATTCCCGCCGCGTTCAAGTCTCTGCTCTAACGCCCCCTCACCGCCCCGCCGCCCGCAACGCGAACTCGAACACAGCCCCGCCGCGCGGCTCGTCCACCAGCCGCGCCTCGCTGCCGTGCAGTTGCAGCATCCGTTGCACCAGCAGCAGCCCCAGCCCGCCGCGATGCGAATCGCCCGAGGCCACTTCCCACGACCCCACCGGCCGCCGGAACAGCGATTCGCGCAGGCCCGGCGGCACGCCCGGGCCGGTATCGCGCACCGTGACCACCACCGCGCCATCGTGCGCCGCCAGCTCGACGGCCACATGCCCGCCCTCCGGCGTGTGCCGCAGCGCGTTGTCGAGCAGATTGGTCAGCACCCGCTCGATCATCCCGAAATCGGCATGCACGTTCGGCAGGCGCGGCTCGATCCGCGCGTCGAGCGTCACGTCGCGCGCCTTCGCGCCCAGCTCGAACTTGGCGAACACGTCCTGCACCAGATCGGCCAGCGAGCCGTCCTCCAGCGCCGGCTGCACGAGCCCCGATTCGAGCCGCGCCAATTCGAACAACGCGCGCGCCAGGCGCCCCACCTTGCCGCTCTGCGCCAGCGCGATCGCGAGGTAACGCTCGCGATCGGCCGCGTCGAGCGTCGCGCCCTTCATGGCCAGCGCTTCCAGATAGCCGTGCAGCGAGGTCAACGGCGTGCGCAGGTCGTGCGACAGGTTCGCGATCAGCTCGCGGCGCTGCTGGTCCTGCTGCTTCAGCTCGCGCCATTGCTCGCCGATCCGGTCGGACATCTGCGCGAACGCGGTTTCGAGCACGGCGATCTCGTCGCGCGCGCCGGCCACCGACACATGCGGCAGCGACGGCTGCGCGTCGGGCTCGCCGTTGGCGTCGAAGCGGCGGATCGCGTCGGTGAAGCGGCGCAGCGGCCGCGTGATCAGCCCGAACGCGGTCAGCCCCGCCAGCAGCCCGAGCAGCGCCACCAGCGCGATCGACCACAGCGTGGTGCGCAGCACCGAACTGGCCGCGACGCGCGCCGCCAGCTCGTCGTGCGCCTCGCCGAGCAGCACCACGTAGATATAGCCGGACGGCGGATGCCCCGGCATCTGCAACGGCGCGGCGCTGAACACCTTGCGCGCGTCGAGGCTGCGCGGATCGTCGCCGAGGATCGGCAGCGGCTGGCCATCGAGGAAGCGCTTGACCGGAGCGAGATCGACGCGCTCGCGCTTGACGCGGCCCGGCGGCGCGTCGTCGCCGCGAATTTCGCCGGCATTGTCGAGCAGATACACCTCGACGCTCGGGTTCACGCCCATCAGTTGCCCGAACAGCTTGCGCACGGCGTCGGGCCGCAGCCCGTTGTCGTCCATCAGCGAGGCGCTCAGTGCGATATGCCCGGCCAGATCGTGCGAGAGCCGCTGCACGACTTCCTTCTCGTGCATGTCGCTGGCGCGGATCTGGATCCACGCGGACGCGCCGCAGCAGGCCAGCAGCAGCACAGAGAACACCACCGCGAGCCGCTGCGTGAGGGTCAGGCGGCGCATCAGGCGTCCTTGCCGTCGGCGTTCGGCGCCACGCCCGGCGCGACCAGCTTGTAGCCGCGCCCCCAGACCGTGAGGATTCGCGCCGGCTGGGCCGGGTCGGCTTCGATCTTGGCGCGCAGCCGGTTGATATGGGTGTTGACGGTGTGCTCGTAGCCCTCGTGCTGATATCCCCACACGGCGTTGAGCAGGTCGGTGCGCGAGAACGCCTTGCCGGGATGGCGCGCGAAGTGATACAGCAGGTCGAATTCGCGCGGGGTCAGGTCGATCGCGGCGCCGTCCACGGCGGCCTCGCGCGTGAGCGGATCGAGCGCCAGGCCGCCCACGTCCACCCGCCCGGCGTCGGGCCGCGCATCGCGCGACAGCGCCTCGACGCGCCGCAGCAGCGCCTTCACGCGCGCCACCAGTTCGAGCATCGAGAACGGCTTGGCGAGGTAATCGTCCGCGCCGAGTTCGAGGCCGAGGATGCGGTGCACCTCGCTCGAACGCGCGCTGATGATGATGATCGGCGTGTAGCGCTCCATCGCGCGGGCGCGTCGGCAGATTTCGAGGCCGTCGACGCCCGGCAGCATCAGGTCGAGCACCAGCGCGTCCCAATGGCCCTGTTCGAGACGGCGCAGGCCGTCGTCGCCGTTGGCGCAGTGCACCACCTCGTAGCGCTCGTCGCGCAGGTGCAGCGCGAGCACGTTGGCGATGTCGGCATCGTCTTCGACGATCAGGATGCGTTTTTGTGGGTCCATGGGCAGGGAAGTCGGGCAAGCCGCGCCGGGCGGGCACGGCGGATGCAGCATGAAAA
This sequence comes from Burkholderia sp. 22PA0099, assembly GCF_047497165.1. Classification (NCBI taxonomy): domain Bacteria; kingdom Pseudomonadati; phylum Pseudomonadota; class Betaproteobacteria; order Burkholderiales; family Burkholderiaceae; genus Burkholderia; species Burkholderia sp. 22PA0099. The sequence continues at coordinate 263,915 of NZ_CP163164.1, forward strand.
GGCGGCGAACCGGCGCGGCGCGGATGCAACCGACGCAACCACGGCATCGGCCGCCACCGCCGCGCCGCCGGCAGGACGATTCTCGCGCATCGGCGCGGCCGAGTCGTCACGGTTTCGTGAACATTCCGTCCACGGTCGCCGTAGCCGTCGCCGTCGCCGAATTATCACGAAAACTTTAACTTTTCGTGAGGACTTCGCGACCGTCCCGTCATTACGATGAGCGGCATGTCATCCCCCGTCCCACAGGAGTCCAACATGACCAGCCGCCGACGTTTCCTGCTGACCGGCGCCGCATTCGCCGGCGCCGTGGCCGCCCTCACGCGCAACGGCGTGTTCGCGCAACAACCGCCGAAGCTCGCCGCACCGGCCGAACTGACGCTTTCCGACGCCGAATGGCGCAAGCGCCTCACGCCCGCCCAGTATGCCGTGCTGCGCGAGGCGGGCACCGAACGCCCGTACAGCAACCCGCTCAACGACGAGCACCGCTCCGGCACGTTCTCGTGCGCCGGTTGCGCGCTGCCGGTGTTCTCGTCGGCCACCAAGTTCGACAGCCACACCGGCTGGCCGAGCTTCTGGTCGCCGCTCGACCACGCCGTGGTGACCGACACCGACACCTCGTTCGGCATGGTCCGTACCGAAGTGCACTGCCGCCGCTGCGCGGGCCACCTCGGCCATGTGTTCGACGACGGCCCGAAGCCCACCGGCCTGCGCTACTGCATGAACGGCACGGCGATGACGTTCCGCCCCTCGTCGGCCTGAGCGCCGCCCCTCCCCCGAAGGACATCCCATCATGTTGCTCGTCATCCTCGCCTATCTCGGCGGCGTGCTCACGATCCTGAGCCCCTGCATCCTGCCGGTGCTGCCGTTCGTGTTCGCCCGCGCCGACAAGCCGTTCATGCGCAACGCGCTGCCGCTGCTGGCCGGCATGGCCGTGACGTTCGCGGGCGTCGCGACGCTGGCCGCCGTGGGCGGCGGCTGGATCGCCCAGGCCAACGAGGCCGGCCGCTGGCTCGCCATCGCGCTGGTCGGCGTGTTCGGCCTGACGCTGCTGTTCCCGCGCCTGGCCGACCATCTGACCCGGCCGCTGGTGGCGCTCGGCAACCGCCTGACCGGCGTGGCCTCCACCGCCAACGACGGGCGCGGCAGCATCGGCGCGTCGCTGCTGCTCGGCGTGGCCACCGGCCTGCTGTGGGCGCCGTGCGCCGGCCCGATCCTCGGCCTGGTGCTGACCGGCGCGGCGTTGCGCGGCGCGAGCGTCGGCACCACGCTGCTGCTGGTCGCCTACGCGGCCGGCGCGGCCACCTCGCTAGCGGCCGCGTTGCTGATCGGCGGCAAGCTGTTCTCGGCGATGAAGCGCTCGCTCGGCGCGGGCGAATGGATCCGCCGCGGGCTAGGCGTGGCGATGCTCGGCGGCGTGGTCGCGATCGCACTCGGCCTGGATACGGGCGTGCTGACGCAGGTGTCGACGGTCGCCACCGGCGGCCTCGAACAATCGCTGGTGGATCGGCTCGCGCCGCGCAAGACGCCGGGGCAGGCGCCCGGCGATGCGGGCGGCCCGGCGATGATGGCTTCGGGTGATGCGATGCGTGCGGCTGCCGGTGACGGCAACGGGCCTTCGATGATGGCTTCCGGTGACGCCATGCGCGCCGCTGCCGGCGCAGGCAACGGCCCGTCGATGATGGCTTCCGGCGACGCCATGCGTGCCGCTGCCGGCGCAGGCAACGGCCCCTCGATGATGGCCTCCGGCGACGCCATGCGTGCCGCGGCCGGCGCAGGCAACGGCCCGTCGATGATGGCTTCCGGCGACGCCATGCGCGCCGCCGCGAACCACACCGCCCCCGACGCCAACCCCAACGCGATGATGTCGGCCGCCACGACCGCCGCCCGCCACGACGCGGCGATGCTGCGCGTCTCCGCGCCGGCGCTGCCGGTCGAGGGCGAGGCGCCGTCGCTGGCCGGCGCGACCCAGTGGCTCAACTCGCCGCCGCTGACCAACGCGTCGCTGCGCGGCAAGGTGGTGCTGGTCGATTTCTGGACCTACTCGTGCATCAACTGCCTGCGCACGCTGCCGTACGTCAAGGCCTGGGCGCGCAAGTACCAGAACGACGGGCTGGTGGTGATCGGCGTGCATGCGCCGGAATTCGCCTTCGAGCGCAATATCGACAACGTCAAGAAAGCCAGCCACGACCTCGGCGTGACCTACCCGGTGGCGATCGACAACGGCTATTCGATCTGGCGCGCGTTCAACAACGAATACTGGCCGGCGCACTACTTCATCGACGCGCAAGGCCGCGTGCGCTACCACCACTTCGGCGAAGGCGACTACGCGCAATCGGAACGCGCGATCCAGCAACTGCTGGTCGAGGCGGGCCACCCCGACGCGGCACAGGTGCCGCTCGGCCTCGAAGGCGCCGCCGCCAGCGGTGCGCAGGCCGCCGCGGACAGCGCCGACATGCGTTCGCCGGAAACCTACGTGGGCTACGCACGCGCCGACAACTTCGTGTCGCCCGGCGGCCAGTTGCATGACCGCGAGCACGACTACGCGCCGCCCGCGCAGCCCGGCCTCGACGATTGGGGCCTGGCCGGCGCCTGGACGGTCGGCAACGAGCAGGCCACGCTCGCCAAGCCGGGCGGCCGGATCGTCTACCGCTTCCACGCCCGCGACCTGCACCTGGTGCTCGGCCCGGGCAAGAACGGCGCGCCGGTGCGCTTTCGCGTGACGGTCGACGGCACCGCGCCGGGCGCGTCGCACGGCGCCGACGTGGATGCCGACGGCGTCGGCGTGGTCAAGGGCCAGCGCCTGTATCAACTGATTCGCCAGACCGGCCCGGTCGCCGATCACACGTTCTCGATCGAGTTCCTCGACCCGGGCGTGCAGGCCTTCGCCTTCACGTTCGGTTGAGCGCCGCACCGCTTACCCATCCGCTACACGACGTTCGCCATTCGACATTGCAAGGAGTCCGCATCATGAAAACGACCCGCTCCGCCGCCGCGCCCCGCTCGCGGCTCCGACTGATCGCCCGCGTCGCCGGCAGCGTTGCCGCCGTGGGTGCGGTGGCCGCCGCCGCGTTCGGCTGGCAGCCGGCCGCGCTGGCCGACAGCGCCAAGCCGCTGCCCGCGCCGACGCTCGACGAGAAGCCCGCCGCCGGGCACACCGAAACCGCCGTGTTCTCGGGCGGCTGCTTCTGGGGTGTGCAGGGGGTGTTCGAGCACGTCGCCGGCGTCAAGCAGGTGGCCGCCGGTTATGCGGGCGGCGCGGCCTCCACCGCGCAGTACGAAACCGTCAGCGAGGGCGACACCGGCCATGCGGAATCGGTGCGGATCGTCTACGACCCGGCGCAGGTCAGCTACGGCCGGCTGCTGCAGATCTTCTTCTCGGTCGCGCACGATCCGACCGAGCTGAACCGCCAGGGCCCCGACACCGGCACGCAATACCGCTCGGCGATCTTCCCGGCCGACGCGCAGCAGCAGTCGATCGCCACCGCCTACATCGCGCAACTGACGAGCGCGCACACGTTCTCGTCGCCGATCGTCACGAAGATCGAGACGGGCAAGCAGTTCTATCCGGCCGAGGGCTATCACCAGGATTTCCTCGTCAACCATCCCGACTATCCGTACATCGTCGTCAACGATCTGCCGAAGGTGGCCGCGCTGAAATCGCAGTATCCGAAGTGGTATGTGACCGCGCCGGTGCTGTACGCAAAGAACGGCGGCGGCGCGTAAGCGCCGGTGAAGGCGCGATGCGCGGCGGTTCATGCCGCGCGTGTCGCGCCGGGGCTTATTGAGCGGCTGCCGCCGGTTGCTGCGACGCCAGCGCCGGCAACGCCGCCAGCATCGCGTCGCGCGCGCGGAACCCGGCCGGCGCATCGTGCGGCGCATCGTCCTGGATCAGCCGCGCGAACACCACCTTGCGCGAGCCGAGCGTCGCCCAGCCGACGAACCAGCCGTAGGCGCGTGCGCGGTCGAACCGGCCGTCGTCGCCGGGCGAACTCGTGCCGGTCTTGCCGTGCACGACCCAGCCGCCCGGCTGCGCGTCGATGCGCGTGATGCGCTCGGTCATGTCGAACGCCTGCGCGCTGACGGGCAACGTGCGATTGACGATGCCGCGCAGGAAGGCGACCTGCTCGACCGGCGAGATCCGCAGCGTGCCGGCGTTCCATGCGCCGCGCATGCCGCTGAATTCGCCGGGGCCGAGCGTCACGTCGGCGTTGCCGAAGCCGAGCCGCCGCGTGTATTGCGCGAAACGCGCCTGACCGAGCGCCTCGGTGATCCGTTGCGAATACCAGAACACCGAATAGCGAATCCAGCGCTCGGGATCGGTCGGTTGCTGCCAGGCCGCGCCACCCCAGTCCGGATAACCGGCGCGAAACGGCAACTGCGGCGCGTGCGCGTTCTTCAGCACACCGGCATCGAAGCCCATCAGGCTCAACGCGATCTTGAACGTCGAGGCGGGCGTGACGCGCGCCTGACATGCATCGCCCTGCTCGGCCAGCATGGCGCCGGTGGCGGCGTCGGCCACCAGCGTGCAGAGCGTGCGGGAATCGGTATGAGCCGGCGCCGGAAGCGGCGCGGCGGCGTGGGTGACGACAGCCGCTGCCGTCGCCGCGAGCATCGCGACGACGATCGCCGTGAAGCGGTGCGTCGCGAGCCGGGCCGGTACGTGCACCGGCCGTGAGTTGTCCTGCATGCGTGCCCTCTCTCGTCTTCGTTATGGTTTGGCGCGCGGGCCGCGGCGAAACGTTCGATCGGGAGGGATGACCGGGCCGCGGCGATGGCGCGCCGCGTAGTGTAGCCCGGTGGCAAAGGACTGGTGCCGTCAGGTCAGGACAGAACCGGTGACGTACGCTCGATTCGAGCGCGAGCAAGCGCGCCGCGCAGCCGGAGGCAGAGGACCCGCGCCGTCAGGTCAGAACAACACCGGCTGACGCGCGCTCGATTCGAGCGCGAGCAGCGCGGCCTTGCGATCCTTGCCGCCCGCGAAGCCGGTCAGGTCGCCCGAGGTGCCGATCACGCGATGGCACGGCGCGACGATCGACAGCGGGTTGCGCCCGTTCGCGGCGCCCACCGCGCGCGTGGCGCGATGGTTGCCGACCTGCACGGCGATGTCCCGATAGCTGCGCGTCTCGCCGAACGGGATCGTCAGCAGCGCGTTCCACACGCGCTTCTGGAATTCGGTGCCGTGGAATGCGATGTCGAGATCGAACGCCGTGCGCCGGCCGGCGAAATATTCGTCGAGCTGGCGGGCCGTTTCGACCAGGACCGGATGCGCGTCGTCGTCGCGCAGCGCGCCGACCTTCACGCGCGTGGGCCGGTCGTTGTCCCAGAGGATCGCGATCAGCTTGCCGTCGCGCGCGACGAGCGTCAGCTCGCCCACCGGCGACGGGATGCGTTTACACACTTGCGACATCCTGTTTCTCCTGTCCCTGCTTATGCTTCCGATGCGTGCCAGTGTAACGGCAAGCCGTGCATCCCCCCTGCCGATGCTTGCGGTCGAATTCGCGCCGACGCGGCGCGTGCTCCCGATTACGACACGTCATCAGACCCTGCCATAATGGCCGGCCCCACGTTCCGCCCGCGCCTTGCGCGGCGCTTTCATCGCTTACACGAAGCACCGGACTCACCATGTCGCACGAACACGCTCCCCACGATCACGCCGTCGAACACGCCGCCCATGCGGGCGATCCGCTCTCGCGCTGGGTGGCGGTCTTCACGGCGATCCTCGCCGCGCTGGCCAGCCTGCTCCACTACGAGGAAGGCGTCCTGCAAACCCAGGCGCTGATGTACAAGAACAATGCCGTGCTGCTGCAAAGCAAGGCCAGCGATCAATGGAATCTCTATCAGGCCCAGTCGAACAAGGGCCACCTGATGGAACTGGCCGCCGAGCTGGCCGGCCCCGAGAAGCAGGCGCGCTTCAAAGACCAGATCGACAAGTACAACGCGCGCAAGAAGGACATCGCCGAGAAGGCCAAGGCGCTCGAACAACAGGTCGAGGAAGCGAACCGCCAGTCGGAATCGAAGGAGCACCCGCAGCACCTGTTCGGGCAGGCGCTGGCGCTGATCAGCGCGGCGATCTCGCTGGCGGCCATCACCTCGCTGACGGGCAGCCGCCGGCTGTTCGTGGTGGTCGCGCTGGCGGGGCTGGCCGGAGTGGGGGTGTCGATCACGGCGTTTCTGCATATCTGAGCGTCGCGGCGCGTTGAAACGGCCGGGAACGGCGGGCTTCGGCCCGTGGTTCCCGGCCGTTTGTCGTTGTGGCGCGCCTTTTCATTTGGACCGACCATAAAAATATATTTTAACGATTCATCCAAAGCTATTTTCCGACCGATTTCTCCGTATCTCAGCCTGCATCGCGCTGCCGCCTCGATCCTTTCCTCACTTTTTCTAGAAAATAAAACTCAATAAAATCAACAATCTTTACGCAATTTCAAACTCACCAAAGGGAAAACCCACCCCTCCCACCTCTCGCCTCCTCAGCCATTCGCCATTAGGATGGCGTCTGGCCCACTGGTCCGGCCAATTTGTCGCCGGGCCGCAACCGGACACGAACAGGAGACACGATGAGACTCGAAGGCAAGGTAGCCGTCGTCACGGCGGCGGGCGCAGGCATCGGGCAGGCGGCGGTGCTCGCGCTGGCCCGCGAGGGTGCGCAGGTCTGGGCGACCGACGTGAAGCCGGAACTGCTGCGTGCGTTCGAAGGCGTCGCCAACGTGCACACCGCGCCGCTCGACGTGATGAACCGCGCCGCGATCGACGCGTTCTTCGGCGGCCTGCCGCGCACCGACGTGCTGTTCAACTGCGCCGGCTTCGTCCACAACGGCACCATCCTCGAAGCCAGCGATGACGACTGGGCGTTCGCCTTCGATCTGAACGTGCGCTCGATGTTCTGGACGATCCGCGCCGCGCTGCCGTCGATGCTCGAGAACGGCGGCGGCAGCATCGTCAACATGGCCAGCGTCGCGAGCAGCATCCGCGGGCTGCCGAACCGCTTCGTCTACGGCGCGTCGAAGGCGGCCGTGATCGGCTTGACCAAGGCCGTCGCCGCCGATTACGTGCTGCAGGGCGTGCGCTGCAACGCCATCTCGCCCGGCACCGTCGACACGCCGTCGCTGGCGCAGCGCATCAACGCCTACGACGACCCGGTGGCCGCGCGCGCCGCGTTCGTCGCGCGCCAGCCGATGGGCCGCATCGCGCGCGCCGAGGAAATCGCGCCGATCGTCACGTTCCTCGCCAGCGACGACGCCGCATTCGTCACCGGCCAGACCTATTCGGTCGACGGCGGCATGACCATCTGATCCGCCGTCTCCGTTTCAACGCTCAACCCTCGACCCGATTCATCAGGAGCCCTCACCCATGAAACTCGCCCGTTATGGCCAGCCCGGCAGCGAAAAGCCGGCCCTCGTCGATCAGGACGGCAAGCTGCGCGACCTGAGCGGCGTGATCGCCGACATCACGCCCGCCACGCTCGACGAGGCGACGCTCGCCAAGCTGCGCGCGCTCGACATCGCCTCGCTGCCCGTCGTCGACGGCGCGCCGCGCTACGGCTGCCCGGTCGCCAACATCGGCAAATTCCTGGCGATCGGCCTGAACTACTCGGATCACGCCGCCGAATCGAACATGCCGGTGCCGAAGGAGCCGATCGTGTTCACCAAGGCCACCTCGTGCATCCAGGGGCCGAACGATCCGGTCATGCTGCCGCGCGGTTCGGAAAAGACCGACTGGGAAGTCGAACTCGGCATCGTGATCGGCCGCACGGCGCGCTACGTCGAGCGCGATCAGGCGCTTGACTACGTGGCCGGCTACGTCACGATCAACGACGTCAGCGAGCGCGAATTCCAGCTCGAACGCGGCTCGCAGTGGGACAAGGGCAAGGGTTGCGACACGTTCGGCCCGATCGGCCCGTGGCTCGTGACGCGCGATGAAGTGCCGAACGTGCAGAACCTGGCGATGTGGCTCGAAGTGAACGGCGAGCGCGTGCAGAACGGCAACACCAGCACGATGATCTTCGACGCGGCCGAACTCGTCAGCCACCTGAGCCAGTTCATGACGCTGCTGCCCGGCGACGTGATCACCACCGGCACGCCGCCCGGCGTCGGCCTGGGCATGAAGCCGCCGCGCTTCCTGGCCGCCGGCGACGTCATGAAGCTCGGTATCGAAGGCCTCGGCGAACAGCAGCAGACGGTCGTGCCGTTCAAGCTGTAAGCGTTCGGCCGCACCTTCCGCCCGCGCCCGGCGGCGGCCTCGCAAGCACGCGGCCGCCGTCGGGCGTTGTCCTATACTGTGCGCCCCGCGCGCCGGTCCGCTCGCGGGCCGCTCACACCGCCCACTCCGCCCATGCCCTTCCAACCGATCGAAACGAAACGGCTCTACAGCCAGATCGCCGCGCAGATCACCGAGCTGATCGACGCCGGAGAATTCATCGTCGGCGAACGGCTGCCGGCCGAACGCGATCTGAGCGCGCGGCTCGGCGTGAGCCGCTCGTCGCTGCGCGAGGCGCTGATCGCGCTGGAGATCGAGGGCACGGTGGAAGTGCGCAGCGGCTCGGGGATCTTCGTCAAGCAGCGCGGCGGAGCCGCGGCGATCGCGGCGCAGGCGGCTTCGGCGAATGCGGTGACGAATGCCGCAGCGGCCGCCCATGCCGGATCAACCGCGCCCGCGCCGCGCATGCACGCGGTGTCGCCGTTCGACGTGATTCGCGCGCGCGCCTATCTGGAGCCGGAAATCGCCGTGCAGGCGGTGCGTCATGCGTCCGATGCGCAGATCGAAACCGTGCTCGGCTGGCTCGGCAAGCTGCGCGGCAGCAAGGTCGGCGATCCGCAACTGAACGAATACGACCGGCAGTTCCATCTGAGTTTGGCCGAGGCATCCGGCAACAGCGCCTACGTGGTGCTGCTCGATCAGCTTTGGATTCACCGCACCACCCCGCTCTACATGACGCTCGAACAGCACTTCTTCAGCGCGCAGTGGTGGGCGGAATCGATGGAAGAGCACGAGGAAATCTACGCCGCGCTCAACGAGCGCGACGTGCGCCGCATCAGCCTCGCGATGGGGCTGCACATGCAGCATGCGGAGCAGCGGCTGGCCGGCCAGTTCAAGTAGGCCGGCCGACACCACGGGCTTGGCGCCCGTGGCGGGGTCAGGGCAAGTTCAGTGCGAGTGGCGCGGGTTGCCGCGCGTCTCGATCACCTTCAGGTACAGCGTGGCCGGCTCCAGGCAGCCGCCCGTCGACAACTGGCCGACCGTCTGGCGATACAGCTCCTGCCACGGCGTTTGCGCGGGCGGGATCTTGAACTCCGCTGTTTCGCGGCGGCGTGCCAGTTCGGCGTCGTCCACCAGCACATCCACCTTGCGCGAATTCAGATCGACGCGAATCCGGTCGCCCGTGCGCAGCAGCGACAGCCCGCCGCCCACCGCCGCTTCCGGCGACATGTTGAGGATCGACGGGCTCGCCGACGTGCCGCTCTGCCGGCCGTCGCCCATCGTCGGCAGCGACGTGATGCCCTCGCGCACCAGCGACACCGGCGGCGCCATGTTGACCACTTCCGCGCTACCCGGGTAACCGACCGTGCCCGCGCCGCGAATCACCAGGATGCAGTGCTGATCGATTTCAAGCGCCGGATCGTTGATGCGCGCGTGGTAATCCTCGGGGCCGTCGAACACGATCGCGCGCGCCTCGAACGCGTTCTCCGAGCCGGGTTCGCTCAGGTAGGTCTGGCGGAACGCCTCGCCCACCACCGACATCTTCATGATCGCGCTGTCGAAGAAGTTGCCCGACAGCACGATGAAGCCCGCGCCGTGCTTGAGCGGTTCTTCCGTACTGCGAATCACGTCGCGATCGGAGGTGGCCGAACGATCCGCGATCTCGCCGATCGTGCCGCCCGACACCGTCAGGCAATCGCGATGCACGAGGCCCGCCTTCGACAGTTCGTGGAACACCGCCGGCACGCCGCCCGCGCGGTGGAAACTCTCGCCCAGGTAATCGCCGGCCGGCATGCAGTTGACGATCAGCGGCACCGCTTCGCCCAGGCGCTGCCAGTCGTCCAGCGACAGTTCGACGCCGATGTGACGCGCGATCGCGATCAAATGCGGCGGGCAGTTGCTCGATGCGCCGAGCGCCGACGCGATCACGATCGCGTTCTCGAACGCCGCCTTGGTCATGATCTGCGACGGGCGCACGTCCTCGCGCACCAGATCGACGATCCGCTTGCCCGTCGTATAGGCCATCTGACCGCGCTCGCGATAGGCCGCCGGAATGCTCGCACAGCCCGGCAGCGACATGCCGAGCGCTTCGGCCAGGCTGTTCATCGACAGCGCCGTGCCCATCGTGTTGCAGTGGCCGATCGACGGCGACGAGGCCGTGGTCAGTTCCATGAAGCCTTCGTAATCGATCTCGCCCGTCGCCAACAGGTTGCGCGCGTGCCAGATCACCGTGCCCGAACCGACCCGCTTGCCCTGGTGCCAACCGTCCAGCATCGGGCCGCCCGACAGCACGATGGCCGGCATGTCGACCGTGGCGGCCGCCATCAGGCAGGCCGGCGTGGTCTTGTCGCAGCCGGTGGTCAGCACCACGCCGTCGAGCGGGAAGCCGTGCAGCACTTCGACCAGGCCGAGATAGGCCAGATTGCGGTCGAGCGCGGCCGTGGGCCGGCGGCTCTGCTCGGCCAGCGGATGCACCGGGAATTCCATCGGAATGCCGCCCGCGTCGCGGATGCCGGCCTTGGTGCGCTCCGCCAGCGCGATGTGATGGCGGTTGCAGGGCGCGAGATCGCTACCCGTCTGCGCGATGCCGATGATCGGGCGGCCCGACTGGATTTCCTCGCGCGTGAGGCCGTAGTTCATGAAGCGCTCGACGTAGAGCGCGGTCATGTCGGCATGCGAGGGATCGTCGAACCACTCCTGGCTGCGCAGGCGGCGGGGGGGATTGTGGGGCATCGCGTTCTCCTGTCTCGATCGTTGTGACCTCGCGGGGTGGGGGGCTCGCTGGGAAGGTGGGCTGGCGGGGGCTGGCGCTTGCCTGCGTTGAGTTCCGGCGGGCGGCTGGGGCCGCGAGTGTCTCTTCTGGGGGCGGTTACCAGGCTGAAAAGCGGCGGGTTGCCCGGGCCTGGTTATCGGTATCCATGAGCGATGGTAGCACGGGAAATGGGGGGTGCGGAGTGGGCCTGACCACTGCGACTCATGCAATATGCGTGCGGCCCCCGGCTCCGAGCTTTGTTGCTCACGCACGATACGAAATAGATCGGCGGCGCCATGACAATTAGCAAGCCCCAAAAATCGTAAGCCACTCCGCCAACCAACGTCCGATCAATCGTGCCAGACTTCGAGTTGCAGGCCTGCAACCCGCTCGAATTCTCGTGTGTTATGCGTTACAAGCATCGCGCCGCAGGCGATTGCATGCCCTGCAATCGACGCATCGTTGTAGCCGATCGGCGTGCCCATTTCCGACAGGGCCTTCCTGATATTTGTGGTCGCATCGACCGCCGCAGCATCCCATGCGAGTACACCATCGAGGCGCGCAACAAACTCGCGGACGAGGCCAGGCATTCTAGGCGATGCTCGCTTGCTCGCCGCGCCGTCACACAACTCGGCGTAAGTGATCGCCGATATGACGATGCGATGCTGCGCGGATACAGCAATCTCCAGTCGACGGATTACCTCGGCGGGCCGGGCCCGCATGATGTACGAACAGATGTTCGTGTCGAGCATGTACAGGCTCATGACGTCGATGGCCCGGCTTTGACACCCAGATCATCATCGCTCAACTCAAACCGGCGCTCCGGTGCGACGACAGGAGTTCGCTCAGACAGAAAGTCCGGATCGGCCGACTCAAGCGAAGCAAAAGAACCCCACGTCGGCCGAACTGGACGGAGGATGAGCGTGTCGCCATCCCGGCGAATTTCGAGCTCGACCACACCCTGATACTCCAAATCCTTGGGGATGCGGATCGCCTGATTCGCATTGTTTCGGAAAATCGATACGGTACGCATCTCGCCCTCCTGATCGTGTCGGCAACCCTCAAACAATAGCACCATATGCCTGCATATGCAAAAACGTGTACTCTCGTCCAAATCCGTTGTCAACGGAGTCGCTCCCACTATATGGCCTTCGTGCCGTAGACAAGCAGCACCGTGTTTGGCGCCCGTTCAGCAATGGCGTATGAGCGTTTCCTGGAACTTCACCTTCCAACCGGTCGTATATATCCTCGACGGATGGTAAGGGGCCAGGGATGCTAAAAGTGCCGAAACAACCACACACGGCAGAGTTCAAGGCGATTGCCGGCGTGATGGCGATATTTTGAGCAATCGTCAATGGCTATCCCATCTCCTTCGGCGACATCCTCCCTGACTCGTTACAGTCCTCGGCGCACCAGCGCCGCAACTCTCGCAAGACGTAGCGATAGCGCTCACGGCAAACCGAAATCAGGAATATTCGAGCAGGAATGGCGCCACTCGCGCCATTGAATCCTTTATTAAAAATATAGACACTCTTGTTCAGAAAAATTTTCTCGAAGATGTATTCGTCAGCGTCGAAAATCATAATGAAGCAACCTATATCCGATTTATCCTCGCTGCGGCAAACTAGTGTCTGCGCATCAGCAATACCGCCGACGCATTGGTACTGATGAATCGATCTACTGCTTGATACCTCAAGACAGCAGGTTAATTTGAGGCCACACCTGTTCACAAAAGGAAATTGAAATATGACGACAATCAATCCTGGCCCGAAGCCCAAACGAGAAGATGGAAAAGATGACCGGAGACACCATGTGAATCCTCCGACAAAACCCAAGCACCCCACCCTTCCCATTCACGACCCCAAGAAAAAATGAATGTGTGGAACGAAGAATGAAAATCGTCGTGCCTTGACTACAAAAAGCCGCCTTTTGGTTGCTTTTTGTTATCACCCTCATTGACTTGTCGGATTGACCTTTTCGAGAAATTTCTTAAACCCAACGATTACCAGCGGTTGTGCGACAAACGAACGCTTGAGACCGTCATTTTTGATATCGATTCGCCTGTAAGATGCTTCTTCATTTTGTTTTCCATGGCCTGTAGGATCAGCAAGCTAATTCGCCATCAGGCAGCATGATACGGCCCGGCCCCTCTTCAAAATCACCTCCCATGCCCCCCATCCCCGACCTCCCCGCCCTGAAAGCCCACCTCCACGCGCTCTTCAACGACCCGACCATCGTCTTCACCGACTACGCCCATTACGGCGTCGTCTTCGACGTGCCCGGCAAGGCCAAGGATTGCAAGGCCGCCTTGCTGGCCCGCACCGACCCGTCGCTCTGGGACGGTGAGGCCGGGAACTGGTTCTATCGCTGCGAGGCGGAAAACTGGCTGCTGACGCTGCGTTCCGTGCCGCACGCCGTCTGGTGCATGGCCACCGTGATGTCCCTGCATTCCAAACACCTCGAACAATTCGAAGTCACGCCCGAACAGCAAGCCGACGTCGACAAGACGCCGCGCGAACCGGAGTAGCGCTCGCGTCGCCTCGCCCGGGAGGCGTGCGGCCCCTTCGACAATCGCGGAATAAAACCCGCCGCTGCGCTGTTCTGGATGCATCGACCACCCTTGTCGAGCGCTGACCGGCTTCCGGTATCGAGCCGATACCGCACGGCGTTCGCGATTTCGAGGAGCATCCAGACAATGCCATTCGTTGCCACGCCGCCGCTCGATTACTACTACTTGCACGGCTACAAGATCATGAACCAGTTCTATCGGATCATGGCCGCGCAGCCTCAGTACAAATACATGGTCGATCAGGCGCTCACCAACGGGAATAACGTTGCGTTCAACAGCGTCATCACGAAAGTGCTGATGGATCTGAAAAAAGATCCCAAAGGCTGGGAGTTGATGAAAATCGACGAACAGATGATGACCGCCATCATGCAGGATGACGCCTCCGCCGATCACCGCGAATTGATATCGGCACTCGGGCCGGGTCCGAACGTTCCCAGCGAACGTCAAATCATGCAGGACTACCGGCAGCAAGCGGCGACCCGCTTGTCCGATCTGGTCGATCTGCTGGAAGACACCAAAGGCGCGCTCCAGGCGAGGCCGCGGCCAACCGGTTCATGGGTGATCCGCGGCGACTCGGTGGGCATGGTGCAGTACCTGAAAACGCAGGGCATCGCGTTTCCGGATGTCCCGCCGCCGGCCGGTCAATGCTATCGGTTCGACAAGGATTGGCGAACCAACCAATTCTTCTCGACGAGCAGCGGCGACGGGCTCGCGTCGATTGCCGGTGTCTCGCTCGTGTGGATCATGCGGATCGATCCCGCGCGAACCCAGGGGCGGATCGGCGGCGCCTATACGTCGGAGGAAGAGGTGCTGTTTCCGTACGAGGTGCCGTTTCAGTTGGAATGCGGCATCGACGTGGCGTCCGAAGGCGATATCGGCAAGCTGAATCTCGCCTCGTTCAGCCAGCCCGACAACCTGCGCACGAAGTTGCTGGGCGTTTATCGGGCGAATGCATCCAGGTGGAGTGGGAACAAGGCGCGGTTTCTGGTGGCGAGGGAGACGTCCTGAAAAAAGCCCGGGGTCAACGCATCGCGCCACCCCCGGGCCTCACCCATCACAAGAGCGCGAATCCGCGCTCGCTCTCAATCCCAATTGCGATGCCCGCGATGCCGCCCATGGTGACCACGCCCGCCGCGCCGGTAATCGTCCTCATACGAATTCGACCGCGACACGTTCCCGCCGAGCGCCGCCCCCGCGCCGCCACCCAGCGCGGCACCCACCAAGCCCCCCGACCGGCCACCCATCGCATTGCCCGCCGCCGTGCCCGCCCCACCGCCCAACGCGCCGCCGAGAATCGCACCAGTACGCTCGCGGCGGCTCGACGTGATCGCCCCGCCCGCGCCGCCGCCCACCGCGCCACCGATCACGGAGCCGGTGCTGCGGCCCACCGCCCCGCCCAACGCCGCGCCCGCCACGCCGCCCAGCGCGCCACCGAGCGCATTGTTCAGGTCGCCGCGCGCAAAGGCCGGCATCGAAACGGCAACGCCGAGGGCCGCAACCGCGACGAGTTTGATCAGTGTGTTCGCCATCATGGACACCTTTTGTCAGTTGAAGTCTTGCGTGAACAGGGAATGGCACGAAGTCTAGCCAAAACATCGAAAGGTTTATGTAACCAGCAGATTGGTTATCCGTAAGACCTGTAACCAAGCAATTCGGCGCACGCCCAGCGCCCCGCTTCCGCTCCCCCCTCGCATCTCTGTAAAAACTACAGACATCGGCCGAATGCGCCCCATAACGGGCATTTCCTGCACGGCGCGGGCGATCCCGGCCAGCCACAGCCCCAGCCCACGGGCCTCCGGCAGCGGGCACGCCCGTTGCGCTCTCCAACGCGCAAGCGGCAACCGCCGCTGTCCACTCGCACCGGACGGTCCAATGGCTTCTGTTCCCGCATCCCCGTTTTCCCCGCATCTGTACTTCCTCGACGCGCGGCTGGTCGGCCCGCTCGACGCCTGGCCCGCCTGGTTCGAGCGCATCGCCTCGCTCGGTTTCGATCACGTGCTGATCGGCGCCTTCAGCGCGGCAGGCAGCGCCGGCCACCCGCGCGTGGTGGCCGATCACGACCGCCCGGCCGACTCGCTCGCCACGGACCTCGACACGGCCGGCGCGCTGGCCCGGCTGGCCGAACAGGCCCGCGAATTCGATCTGAAACTGATGCTCGACGTGACGGTGGACCGCGTCGCGGTGGAGCATCCGCTGCGCAAGACCGCACCCACGTGGTACGTCGAGCGGCACCACGACGACGCCCGCATCGATCCGCGCACGGCGGCCTTCGAGCAGACGGTCGCCTACGCCGACGTGACGCAGCCGGACGTGGCCGACGCGCTGGCCGGCTGGTGGCACGGCCGCTTCGCGACGCTGTCGGCGGCCGGCGTGGCCGGCTTCCTGATCGACGCGCCGCAACGCCTGCCGGCCGCCTGGTGGCGCACCTGGCTCGGCTCGCGCCATGGCGAACTGCACGACGTGCGCTGGCTGGCCGGCATCCCCGGCCATGCGCGCGAGGCGCTCGGCGCGTTCGAGGGCGCGGGCTTCGACGGCGTGTTCTCGTCGCTGCGCTGGTGGGACCTGCGCGCGCCCTGGCTGGTGGACGAACACGCGCTGCTGCGCCGGGTCGGCTCGCCGATCACGTTTCCCGACGCGTTCGACGGCCCGCGCCTCGCGCACGACCTGCGCGGCCTGCCGCCCGACGCCGTCGAACGCGGCTACCGGCGCGCGCTGGAAACGGCCGCCGCGCTGGGTACGGGCTGGCTGGTGCCGATGGGCTTCGAGCGCGGCGTCGCCACGCCGTTGATGACGGCCCACCCGCAGCCGGCGGCGTTTCGCGAGGCGTTCGAGCACGCGCCGTTCGATTTGTCGGAGGCGCTCGCCGAAGCGAACCGCCGCCGCAGCGCCTCGCCGGTGTTCGCGTCGCGCGGCGAGCTGGCGGCACTGAGCGGCGCGGACGCGTCGGCCACGGTGCTGCTGCGCGGCGACGCGCCGTCGCTGGAGCGCGCCGACGACGCGCTGCTGATCGCGCTGAACCCCGAACTCGACGTCACCGCCTCGGTCGATCCGGCCTGTCTGGCCGGCGTGCCGGGCGCGTTCACGCGCTTCGCGCCGCTGTCGGCGGGCCGCCGCGCCAAGACCGCGCCGCTCGGCGCGCTCGCGCTGATGCCGGGCGACGTCACGCTGCTGCGCGCGGCGCGCGCGAAACCGGTCAAGCCGGGCAAGGACGCCAAGGCGGACGGCAAGACGGCGAACGCAGCAAGCGACGCCGGGGAAGAAGCCGACACCACCGCCCACACAACCACCGCCGGCGAAGCCAACCGCCGCCGCGCCCGCTCGTCCGCCAACGCCGCCCTGTCCGCCGCGCTCGCCGCCGACCGCATCGCGATCGAGCGCGTCGAACCGAGCGTCGATGGCGGCCGCTTCGCGGCCAAGCGCGTGGTGGGCGAACAGGTGGAAGTGCGCGCGACGCTGATCGCGGACGGCCACGCGAAGCTCGGCGCGGCCGTGGCCTGGCGCGCGGCCGACGAAGCCGCCTGGCGCGAGGCCCCGCTCGCCCCGCTCGGCAACGACCGCTGGCGCGCCTGGATTCCGCTCGACCGGCTCGGCCGCCATCTGTTCCGGGTTCTCGCCTGGCGCGACGACTGGGGCTCGCTGGTGGTGGACATCGGCAAGAAGCACGCGGCCGGGCAGGACATCACGCTCGAATTGCAGGAAGTGCGCGCGCTGCTGGCCGGTGCGCTCGATGGGCTCGATGGAGTCGATACGGGCCGCAAGCGCGGCAAGAACGCCAAGCGCGACGGCGAGGCCCCCGCCAGCGCCAGCGACACGGCCCTGGCCGACGCCCGCCGTCTCGCCAAGGAATTCGACGCGGCCGACGCCGCCGGCCAGCTTGCGCTGGTGCTGGCCGAGCCGTCGGCGGCGATCTACGCGGCGCTCGGCCGCCGCACCGCGCTGACGCAGGAGCCGACCGTCTATCCGATCGAGGCCGAACGGCGCGCGGCGCGCTTCGGCAGTTGGTACGAGATGTTCCCGCGCTCGGCCTCGGACGACGTGAACCGTCACGGCACGTTCGAGGACGTCGCGCGCCATCTGCCGCGCATCCGCGAGATGGGCTTCGACGTGCTGTATTTCCCGCCGATCCATCCGATCGGCCTGACCGCGCGCAAGGGCCGCAACAACAGCCTGCGCGCCGGCCCCGAGGACGTGGGCAGCCCCTACGCGATCGGCTCGCCGATCGGCGGCCACGACGAGCTGCATCCGAGCCTCGGCACGCTCGGCGCATTCCGCACGCTGGTGGCGGCCGCGCATGAGCACGGCATCGAGATCGCGCTCGATTTCGCGGTGCAGTGCTCCCCCGACCACCCGTGGCTCGCGCGCCATCCGGGCTGGTTCGCCTGGCGGCCCGACGGCTCGCTGCGTTTCGCGGAGAACCCGCCGAAGCGCTATCAGGACATCGTCAACCCCGATTTCTACGCGCCGGACGCGATCCCCGAGCTGTGGACGGCCCTGCGCGACGTGATCCTGCATTGGGTGGACGCGGGCGTGAAGCTGTTCCGCGTCGACAACCCGCACACCAAGCCGCTGCCGTTCTGGGCCTGGATGATCGAGGAAGTGCGCACGCGCCATCCCGACGTGGTGTTCCTGTCCGAGGCGTTCACGCGCCCGGCGATGATGTACCGGCTCGCCAAGCTCGGTTTCTCGCAGTCCTACACGTATTTCACGTGGCGCGAGACCAAGCACGAGCTGCGCGAATACCTGACCGAACTGGCCGACGGCCCCGCGCGCGACTTCTTCCGCCCGAACTTCTTCGTCAATACGCCCGACATCAACCCGCACTATCTGCACCACGCGCCGCGCGCGCAATTCGTGATCCGCGCGGCGCTGGCCGCGCTGCTGTCGGGCGTGTGGGGCATGTACAGCGGCTTCGAGATCGGCGAATCGGCGCCGCTGGCCGACGACGGCGAGGAATACCGCGACTCGGAAAAGTACGAACTGCGCGCGCGCGACTGGAAGCAGCCGGGCCACCTGAGCACGGAAATCGCGCTGCTGAACCGCGTGCGGCGCAGCAACCCGGCGCTGCAGACCCACCTCGGAATCCGCTTCCTCGAGTCGCCCAACGATTCGGTGCTGGTGTTCCGCAAGGCCACGCCAACCGGCGACAACGTGATCGTGGCCGCCGTCAGCCTCGACCCGTGGGCGCCGCAGGCCACCGATTTCATGCTCGACCGTTCGCTCTACGAAACGTGGGGGGTGGCCGAAGGTGCGGCGCTGCGCAGCGTCGATCTGGCCAGCGGCCACACCGGCCACTGGCACGGCACCCGCCAGTACGTGAACCTCGATCCGCACGCGCTGCCGTTCGCGATCTGGCGCATCGCGCCGGACGCCCCGCGCACGCGCGGCGCAACGCCGGGTCATGCCGGCGAGGGAGTCCGCCGATGATCCGCGAAGACAAGCTCGACCCGCTGCAACGCGCCCCGTTCCAGACCACGGCCGGCGCGCCGCGTCGCACCCCGCGCCGCAGCGCCGCGCGCTTTTCCGATCGCGGCGCGCTGACCGGCGATCCGCTCTGGTACAAGGACGCGATCATCTACCAGGTACACGTGAAGTCGTTCTTCGATTCGAACGACGACGGCATCGGCGATTTCCCGGGCCTGATCTCGAAGCTCGACTACATCGCCGCGCTCGGCGTGGACGCGCTGTGGCTGCTGCCGTTCTATCCGTCGCCGCGCCGCGACGACGGCTACGACATCGCCGATTACCGCAACGTCCACCCCGACTACGGCACGCTGGCCGACGTGCGCCGCTTCATCCGCGAGGCGCATGCGCGCGGCATCCGCGTGATCACCGAACTGGTGATCAACCACACCTCGGATCAGCACCCGTGGTTCCAGCGTGCGCGCCAGGCGAAGCCCGGCTCGGTGCATCGCGATTACTACATGTGGTCGGACACGGATACGAAATTCGCCGGCACGCGCATCATCTTCGTGGACACCGAACCGTCGAACTGGACGCACGACCCGGTGGCGGGCCAGTACTACTGGCACCGCTTCTATTCGCACCAGCCCGACCTGAACTTCGACAACCCGGCGGTGGTGCGCGAGGTGCTGCAGGTGATGCGCTTCTGGCTCGACCTCGGCATCGACGGGCTGCGGCTCGACGCGGTGCCGTACCTGGTCGCGCGCGAAGGCACCAGCAACGAGAACCTGCCCGAAACGCACGCAGTCCTGAAGAAGATCCGCGCCGCGATCGACGCCGAGTATCCGAACCGGATGCTGCTGGCGGAGGCCAACCAATGGCCCGAGGACGTTCAGGAGTACTTCGGCCACGAAGACGAATGCCACATGGCGTTCCACTTCCCGCTGATGCCGCGCATCTACATGTCGATCGCGAGCGAGGACCGCTTCCCGATCATCGACATCATGCGGCAGACGCCCGAGCTCGCGCCGAGCAGCCAATGGGCGATCTTCCTGCGCAATCACGACGAACTGACGCTGGAGATGGTGACCGAGGACGAGCGCGACATGCTCTGGAACACCTACGCGAGCGAGCGCCGCGCGCGCCTGAACCTCGGCATCCGCCGCCGTCTCGCACCGCTGATGGAGCGCGACCGGCGCCGCATCGAGCTGATCAATTCGCTGCTGCTGTCGATGCCGGGCACCCCGGTGATCTACTACGGCGATGAACTGGGGATGGGCGACAACATCCACCTGGGCGACCGCGACGGCGTGCGCACGCCGATGCAGTGGTCGGCCGACCGCAACGGCGGCTTCTCGCGCGCCGACCCCGAGCAACTGGTGCTGCCGCCCGTGATGGGCGCGCTGTACGGGTTCGACGCGATCAACGTCGAGGCGCAATCGCGCGACCCGCATTCGCTGCTGAACTGGATGCGCCGCATCCTCGCCACGCGCCGCGCCACCCAGGTGTTCGGGCGCGGCACGCTGCGCTTCCTGCGCCCCGAGAACCGCAAGATCCTCGCCTATCTGCGCGAACTGCCCGACGCCACGCCGGTGCTGTGCGTGGCGAACCTGTCGCGCACGTCGCAGGCGGTCGAGATCGACCTGTCAGAGTTCGCGGGCAGCGTGCCGGTGGAGATGACCTCCGATTCACCGTTTCCGGCGATCGGCGAGCTGCCTTACTTGCTGACGTTCCCGCCCTACGGCTTCCTGTGGTTCGCGCTGACGCCGCACGGCGCCGAACCGGCGTGGCATCGCCCGCACGCCGAGCCGCTGCCCGAATACACCACGCTGGTGATGCGGCGCGGCGACGCGCACCCGGCCGCGCCGCTGCTGGCGTCGCTCGAAACCGAGGTGCTGCCGCACTGGCTGGCGCTGCGCCGCTGGTTCGCCTCGAAGGATCGCACGCTCGACGGCGCGCGCTTCGATTGCGTAACGCCGATCCCCGGCGAGGCGTTTCAGTACGCCGAAGTGGTGGCGCGCTCGGACGGCCGCGAGGAACGCTACGTGGTGCCGCTCGCCGCCGCCTGGGGCGATGAGACGCCGCACCCGCTGTTCATGCGGCTCGCGCTGGCGCGCGTGCGGCGCGGCCCGACGGTCGGCTACCTGACCGATGCGTTCGCGCTGCCCGGCTTCGCACACAGCCTGCTGCGCAAGCTGGCCGAGCAGGCCAGCGTTCCGCTCACGGGCGGCGGCACGCTGAGGTTCCTGCCGGAGCCGTCGCTCGACGACTATCGGGCCACGCTGGGCGACGCCCCCGAGATTCGCTGGCTCGCGGCCGAGCAGAGCAACAGCTCGCTCGTGATCGGCGAGGCGCTGGTGCTGAAGCTGGTGCGACGCGTGGCGGGCGGCATCCACCCCGAGGCCGAGATGAGCCGGCACCTGACGCGCGCCGGCTACCGCAACGCGCCGGCGCTGGTCGGCGAGGTGCAGCGGGTGGGCGAGGACGGCACGCCGCATACCGTGGCGATCGTGCAAGCCTTCGTCGAGAACCAGGGCGATGCGTGGGCCTACTCGCTCGACTTCGTCAAGCGCGCCGTGGGCGACCTCGCGCTGGCCGCGGCCGCCACCTCCGACAACGCCGACGACGCGCTGACCGACTCCGACGAATTCGATGCCTACGCCAATTTCGCCGGCGCGATCGGCACCCGGCTCGGCGAGCTGCACGTAACGCTGGCCGAGCCGTGCGACGACCCGGACATCGCGCCCGAGCGCGCCACGCCGGCCCACGTCGAACGCTGGGCCGGCGACGCTTCGGCGATGGTCCGGCGCGCGCTCGACCTGCTCGCGCCGCGCCTCGACGAACTCGATCCGGCCGCGCGCGACGCCGCACACACGCTGCTGGCCTCGCGCGACGCGCTGCTCGCGGCGCTGGCCGCGAGCGTGCCGCGCGACCTGGACGCGCTCTGCACGCGCATCCATGGCGATTTCCATCTCGGCCAGGTGCTCAACGTGAACGGCGACGCGATGCTGATCGATTTCGAGGGCGAACCGGCGCGCGCGCTGGACGCGCGCCGCGCCAAGTCGCATCCGTTGCGCGACGTGGCCGGGCTGCTGCGCTCGCTGTCGTATGCGAGCGCGGCCGCGCAGTTCTCGATCGAGAAGTCGCCGCTGCCCACCGCCGACCTGAAGCGCACGCTGTTCGACCGCTTCGGGCAGGCCGCCGCCGACCGCTTCCTCGCCCAGTACCGGCGTGCGATCGAGGCGGCCGCCGAGCCGTTCGTCGCGGCCGACGCCGCGGACCGGCTGCTGATGCTGTTCCTGATCGAGAAGGCCGCCTACGAAATCGGCTACGAAGCCGCCAACCGGCCCGACTGGCTGCGCGTGCCGGTGCTCGGCCTGGCCGGGCTCGCCGCGCAACTGCTCGGCGCGCCGCCCCCTTCTTCCACTTCCACCCCGCCCTCCCACGCGAAGGACGCCCCATGAGCGAGACGTTGTTCGACCCGGCCGATATCGATGCGCTGCTCGACGCACGCCACCCCGATCCGTTCGCCTGCCTCGGCCCACATCGTGTCGGCGACCGCCGGGTGGTGCGCGCGCTGCTGCCCGGCGCGCATCGCGTGCATGCCGTGGCGCGCGACGGCGGGCGCGTGCTCGGCGAACTCGAACGTGTCGCGCCGGCCGGCTGCTTCGCCGGCACGCTCGATTCCGACGATGCCTACCGGCTGTCGATCGACTGGATGACGGCCACGCAGGATATCGAGGATGCCTACGCATTCGGCCCGCTGCTCGACGAATCGGCGCTCGCGCGCCTGGGCAACGGCGATCCGTTCGCCGTGCTCGACTGCCTCGGCGCACGGCCCGCCACCGTGGACGGCGTGCCCGGCGTGATATTCGCGCTGTGGGCGCCGAGCGCGGCGCGCGTGTCGGTGGTGGGCCAGTTCAATTCCTGGGACGGCCGCCGCCATCCGATGCGGCTGCGCCGCCCGTGGGGCATCTGGGAGCTGTTCGTGCCGCGCATCGGCGCGGGCGTGCGCTACAAGTACGAGCTGCGCTCGCACGACGGCCGCGTGATGCCGCTCAAGGCCGACCCGTGCGCGCGCGCCACCGAGACGCCGCCGCTGACCGCCTCGGTGGTGGCCGATCCGGCCGCGCTCACGCGCTTCGCCTGGACCGACGACGACTGGATGCGCCGCCGCGCCGAGACCGACGCGGTGCGCGCGCCGATGTCCGTGTACGAGGTGCACCCCGAATCGTGGCAGCGCATCGGCGATCCGCCGCGCTGCCCGACCTGGGACGAACTCGCCGACCGGCTGATCCCCTATGTGGCCGGCATGGGCTTCACGCACGTCGAACTGATGCCGGTGGCCGAATATCCGTTCGGCGGCTCGTGGGGCTATCAGGCGCTCTCGCCGTTCGCGCCGTCGGCGCGCTTCGGCCCGACCGAGGGCCTCTCGCGCTTCGTCGATCGCGCGCATGCGGCCGGCGTCGGCGTGATCGTCGATTGGGTGGCCGCGCACTTCCCGACCGACCCGCACGGCCTCGGCCAGTTCGACGGCAGCGCGCTCTACGAGCACGCCGACCCGCGCGAGGGCTTCCATCCCGACTGGAACACGCTGGTGTACAACCTCGGCCGCCGCGAGGTGAGCGGCTTCCTGATCGCGGCGGCGCTGGCCTTCGTGCGCGATCATCACGTGGACGGCCTGCGCGTGGACGCGGTGGCCTCGATGCTGTATCGCGACTATTCGCGCGCGTCGGGCCAGTGGATTCCGAACCGGCACGGCGGCCGCGAGAACCTCGAATCGATCGCCTTCCTGCGCCTGCTCAACGACACGCTGCACGGCCCCGACGCGCCGCCCGGCGTGCTGACCATCGCCGAGGAATCGACCGCCTGGCCCGGCGTGAGCGCCCCCACCGCAAACGGCGGCCTGGGCTTCGATTTCAAGTGGAACATGGGCTGGATGCACGACACGCTGGCCTATCTGCAGGAGGACCCGCTGCATCGCCGCCATCATCACGAGCGCATGACGTTCGGGCTGGTTTATGCGTTTTCCGAACGGTTCGTGCTGCCGCTTTCGCACGACGAGGTGGTGCACGGCAAGGGCTCGCTGGTCGGGAAGATTCCCGGCGACGCGTGGCAGCGCTTCGCGACGCTGCGCGCCTATTACGCCTTCATGTGGGCGCATCCCGGCAAGAAGCTGCTGTTCATGGGCGGCGAATTCGCGCAACCCGGCGAGTTCGCGCACGACGGCCAGCCGCCCTGGGAGCTGCTCGACACGCCCCCGCACCGCGGCGTGCAGCGCCTGGTGCGCGACCTGAACCGGCTCGCCGCCGACGAACCCGCGCTGTATCGGCTCGACAGCCAGCCCGAGGGCTTCGGCTGGCTGATCGGCGACGACGCGGCCAACAGTGTGTACGCGTTCGTGCGCCGCGACGACAGCGGGCGGCGGCTGGTGGCCGTGTGCAACTTCACGCCGGTGCCGCGCGACGACTATCGCATCGGGCTGCCGGCCGGCGGGCGATGGTCCGAACTCCTCAATACCGACAGCGCCGCATACGGGGGCACCAATCGCGGCAACGGCGGCGCCGTGCAGGCGGAGGAGATCCCCTCGCATGGCGAACGATGGTCCGCGCAGTTGCGCCTGCCGCCGCTCGCGACGATCTGGCTGCGGCCCGACTGATGCGCGGGAGCGCCGGGTATCGATGCATTCACAACGAACTTAACGACATCAAAAAGGATTCCGCATCATGCGCGCTGCAACCCCCGACCGGCTGGAGCCGGGCAAGCCCTATCCGCTCGGCGCCAAATGGAATGGCCTCGGCATCAACTTCGCGGTATTTTCAGCCCACGCCACACGCATCCAGCTGTGCCTGTTCGACCCCACCGGCCGCAAGGAAATCGCGCGGCTCGACCTGCCCGAATGCACCGATGAAATCTGGCACGGCTATCTGCCCGACGCGCATCCGGGCACGGTGTACGCGTTTCGCGCCGACGGCCCCTATCAGCCGCAACACGGCCATCGCTTCAATTCCACCAAGCTGCTGCTCGATCCGTACGCGCGCAAGCTGATCGGCCAGGTGCGCTGGTCCGATGCGCTGTTCGGCTATCGGCTGCATTCGAACCGCGCCGATCTGTCGATCGATCGCCGCGATTCCGCGCCGGCCATGCCGAAATGCGTGGTAGTGGACGAAACGTTCGACTGGCAGGAGGACCGCCGCCCCGAGGTGCCGTGGTCGAACACGGTGATCTACGAAACCCACGTGCGCGGCGTGTCGATGCGGCGCGACCGGCTGCGCCCGCCCTCGCGCGGCACGTTCGCGGCGCTGGCCTCGCCCGAGTTCATCGATCATCTGCTCAAGATCGGCGTGACCACCATCGAACTGCTGCCGGTGCATGCGTTCCTGAACAGCCGCGAGCTGATCAATGGCGGGCTGCGCAACTACTGGGGCTACGACACGCTGTCGTATTTCGCGCCCGAGCCGTCGTACCTCTCGACACGGCGGCTCGACGAGATGCGCATCGCGATCCGCCAATTGCACGCGGCCGGCATCGAGGTGCTGCTCGATGTGGTTTACAACCACACCTGCGAGGGCAACCAGCTCGGCCCCACGCTGTCGTGGCGCGGCCTCGACAACGCCAGCTACTACCGGCTGCAACCGAACGATCCGCGCTATCACATCGACGAAACCGGCTGCGGCAACACGCTGAATCTCTCGCACCCGCGCGTGCTGCAGATGGTGATGGATTCGCTGCGCTGGTGGAGCACCTCGTTCAATATCGACGGCTTCCGCTTCGACCTCGGCGTCACGCTCGGCCGCGAGCCGGACGGCTATGACCGCGGCTCGGGCTTCTTCGACGCGCTGTGCCAGGACCCGGTGCTCGCCACCCGCAAGCTGATTTCCGAGCCGTGGGACATCGGCCCCGGCGGCTATCAGCTCGGCAATCATCCGGCCGGCTTCGGCGAATGGAACGACCGCTTCCGCGACACCGTGCGCCGCTTCTGGCGCGGCGATGCCGGCATGCGGCCCGAGCTGGCCGCACGGCTGGCCGGCTCGGCCGACCTGTTCAACCACCAGAAACGCCGGCCCTGGGCCTCGGTCAACTTCATCGCCGCGCACGACGGCTTCCCGCTGGCCGACATGGTCGCCTATGCCTCGAAGCACAACGAAGCGAACGGCGAGGACAACCGCGACGGCCGCGACGACAACTGCAGCGCGAACTGGGGCGCGGAAGGCCCGACCGACGATGCCGGCATCAACGAGGTGCGCGCGCGCGTGTCGCGCTCGCTGCTGGTCACGCTGTTCGCCGCGCTCGGCACGCCGATGCTGCTCGGCGGCGACGAGTTCGGCCGCACCCAGCAGGGCAACAACAATGCCTATTGCCAGGACAACGAACTGTCGTGGTTCGACTGGGAGCAGGCCAACGGCGAGGCCGGCCGGCAGTTGTCGGCGTTCGTCGGGCGGCTTGCCGCGCTGCGCCGCGAGCATCCGCTGCTGTCGGGCGCGCGCTATCCGGACGGCGACCACGAGGTCGCGCCGGGCCTGCGCGAGATCGACTGGTTCGACGAGCGTGGCGAGAGCCTGTCGGTGCCCGCCTGGGAGGACGGCGAACGCCGCGCCCTGACCATGCGCCGCGTCGGCCCCGACGGCAGCGGCGAAACCGAGGTGCTGCTGCTGATGCTGAACGGCTCCTCGCAGCCGCTGGTGTTCGTGCCGCCCGCGCCGGGCCTCGCCTACCTCGTGCTGGCCGACAGCGGCCGGCCCGACGCCGAGCCGGCCGTGCTGCCCGCCGAAGGGATCGAACTGGCCGCGCACGCGGCCGTGATCGCCGCCGCGCGGCTCGGTGCTGCGCAAACCGAAGCGGTCGATCCGGCGCATGCGGACGCCACCGGCGATGCGCTGCCCGAGGATGCCGACGACGAATCGGAACCCGTCGCGGCCGAGCCGATGCCGCAAACCGACGACGACGCCGAGCCCGAACCGGTCGCGCATCGTCAAGCACCCCGAACCGATCACGCAGGCCCGCAGGCCGACGCTCACGCCGACGCGCCGCTCGCCACCGAACCGGCCAGCGCCGGGCGTTAGCGCGCCGCCCCCGTTCCCGAGGATTCGACCATGACCGACTCCCTGATTTATCCCGCCGCCCGTCACGCCTACCCGGCCTCGTTCGGCGCCTGCTGCATCGATCCGCGCCGCACCCACTTCCGGCTCTGGGCGCCCGCCTGCCGAACCGTCGAGGTCGAACTCGACGACGGCGAGCGCCAGGCCAGCGTCGCGATGACGGCCCGCGACGACGGCTGGTTCGACACCACCGCACCGTTCGGCCCCGGCACGCGCTACCGCTACCGGCTCGATGGCGGCGATGCGGTGCCCGATCCGGCCTCGCGCTTCCAGCCCGACGGCGTGCACGGCCCGAGCGAGGTGATCGACCCGGCCACCTACCGCTGGATGCACGACGACTGGCGCGGCCGGCCGTGGAGCGACACGGTGCTTTACGAGCTGCACGTCGGCGCGCTCGGCGGCTATCGCGGCGTCGAGCGCCGGCTCGGCGAACTGGCCGCGCTCGGCGTGACCGCCATCGAGCTGATGCCGCTGTCGTCGTTTCCCGGCATGCGCAACTGGGGCTACGACGGCGTGCTGCCGTTCGCGCCCGCCGCCGCGTACGGCCGCCCCGACGAGCTGAAGGCGCTGATCGACGCCGCGCACGGCCTCGGCCTGCAGGTGTTCCTCGACGTCGTGTACAACCACTTCGGCCCGGACGGCAACTGGCTCGCGCGCTACGCGCCCGGCTTCTTCCGCGAAGGCAGCCACACCGCGTGGGGGCCGGCGATCGATTTCTCGCGCGCCGAGGTGGGCCGCTTCTTCATCGACAATGCGCTGTACTGGCTGGAGGAATTCCGCATCGACGGGCTGCGCCTCGACGCCGTGCATGCGATCGACGACGCCGCCTGGCTCGGCGAACTGGCCGCGCGCGTGCGCGCCTACGCGAGCGGCGACCGGCACATCCATCTGGTGCTGGAAAACGAGCGCAACAGCGCGCGGCTGCTGGCCGACGCGGGCTTCGACGCGCAGTGGAACGACGATTTCCACAACAGCCTGCACGTGCTGCTGACCGGCGAGCGCGACGGCTACTACCGCGCCTATGCCGACGCGCCGCTGCAGCGCTTCGCGCGCACGCTGGCGGAGGGCTTCGCGTATCAGGGCGAGCCGTCGCCGTTGCACGACGGCCGGCCGCGCGGCGAGCCGAGCGCGCACCTGCCGCCCACCGCGTTCGTCGCGTTCCTGCAGAACCACGACCAGATCGGCAACCGCGCGTTCGGCGAGCGGCTGCGCGCGCTCGTCAACGACGACGCGCTGCGCGCCGCCACCGCGCTGACGCTGCTCGCGCCTTCGGTGCCGATGCTGTTCATGGGCGAGGAAACCGGCTCGACGCAGCCGTTCCAGTTCTTTACCGATTACACGGGCGAACTGGCCGACGCCGTGCGCGAGGGCCGCCGCCGCGAATTCGCCGCGTTCCCGGCGTTCGCCAGCGCCGAGCATCGCGACCGGATTCCCGATCCGAACGATCCCGCCACGTTCGCGCGCTCGTCGCTGGACGACACCGCCACCGCCGACGACGAAAGCGACGACGCGCGAACCTGGCGCGCGTTCTATCGGGGCGCGCTGACCGTGCGCACCAGCTTCGTGATGCCGCATCTGCCCGGCACGCGCTCCGAGGGCGTGAGCCTGCTGGCGCGCGACGGGCAACAAGCGGCACCTGCACCGGCCGATCCGGCCGCCTATCCCGATCGCTCGCGCCTGCCGCTCGACGATCCCGAGCACGACAACGACCGGCAGGAAGCCGCGACCGTTGCGGCCGCAACCAACGCGATGCAAAGCCGCAACGGCAACGGCGGTGACGACACCCCGCCACGCGCACTGATCGCGCGCTGGCGGCTCGGCAACGGCGCGGCCCTCGCGATCGCGCTCAATCTCGACGACGCCGCGATCGCGCTGCCCGCCGCGCCGCCCGGCAAGATCGTGTTCGAAACGCCGCCGCGCGTGCGCGACGCGCTCGGCAGCGGGCAGCTCGGCGCGCATGCCTGCATCGCCTGGCTCGACATGCCGGCCGGCGCCCGCCGCGAGGGAGCAGGACGATGAGCACCCCGAACGGAAAATCCACCGCCTCGCTCGACGCGCTCGCGCGCGCCGCCGGGCTGGAGCCCGACTGGATCGATGCGGGCGACGCCCCGCAACGGGTGGGCGACGACGCGCTCGCCGTGCTGCTCGATGCGCTCGGCGTGCCGTGCGCGACGCAGGCCGACCGCGAATGGAGCGCGGCGGCGCTGGCCGCGCCGGCCGTGCCGCCGCCGTTGCTCACGGCCGACGCGGGGCAGCCCGTGCCGTGGCCTGCCGCTGCGGGCCACAGCGGCCACGGCTATGTGTTGACGCTCGAAAGCGGCGAACGGATCGGCGGCACGCTGATCGCGGACGCGACCGGCCGCGGCGCGCTGCTGCCCGCCATCGACGTGCCCGGCTATCACACCGTCGAAACCGATTTCGCGAGCCTGACGCTGGCCGTCGCGCCCGCGCGCGGCTGGCGCATCGACGACGCCGCGCAGGCCGCCGGCCGCGCGCGCCCGTTCGGCCTGGCCGCGCAGCTTTACGGCCTGCGCCGCGACGGCGACCTCGGCATCGGCGACACCACGGCGCTGGCGGCGCTCGCCACCGCCGCCGGCCGGCACGGCGCCGATGCGCTCGCGATCAGCCCGACCCACGCCGGCTTCCCGGCCCAGCCCGAGCGCGACAGCCCGTATTCGCCGTCGTCGCGGCGCTGGCACAACCTCGCGTATCTCGATCCCGACGACGTGGCCGGCCCCGAGGCGACGCGCGCCGCGCTCGCCGAAACCGGCCTCGCCGGCCTGGCCGCCGAGTTGAGCGCCGCGCCGCTGGTGGATTGGCCGCGCGCGATGCATCTGAAGCTGCGCGTGCTGCGTGTGCTGTACGAGCGCTGGCGTGCGCATCCGTCGTCCGATACGCGGGCGTTTGCGTCGTTCGTCTCCAGCGGCGGCACCTCGCTGTACGGGCAGGCCTGTTTCGATGCGTTGCAGGCGCATGCGATCGACGAACGGCTCGGCTCCGACTGGCGGCGCTGGCCCGCCGAACTGCACGGCCCCGACGCGCCCGCCGTGCGCGCGTTCGCCGCCGCGCACGGCGACGACATCGCGTTCTTCTCGTTCGCGCAGTGGCTGGCCTCGCGCGGCCTGGACGGCGCACAGCGCGCCGCGCGGGCCGCCGGCATGTCGATCGGCACCATCGCCGATCTGGCCGTGGGCTGCGCGCCCGACGGCGCCGACGCCTGGGCCGCGCCCGGCACGCTGCTGGCCAACGCCTCGATCGGCGCGCCGCCCGACCTGTTCAATACCGACGGGCAAGCCTGGGGCGTGACCACCTGGACGCCGGCCGCGCTGCGCGCGAACGGCTTCGCGCCGTTCATCGCGTTGCTGCGCGCCGCGTTCGCGCATGCGGGCGGCGTGCGCATCGATCACGTGCTCGGCTTCCAGCGGCTGTGGATCGTGCGCGACGGCACCTCGGCGCGCGATGGCGCCTATCTGCGCTATCCGCTCGACGACCTGCTGCGGCTCGTCGCGCTCGAATCGTCGCGGCACCGCGCGATCGCGATCGGCGAGGATCTCGGCACCGTGCCGGACGGGCTGCGCGACCAGCTCGCCGGGCGCGGCGTGGCCGGCATGCGCGTGCTGTGGTTCGAACGCGATGCAGGCGGCGCATTCCGGCCGCCCGAGCGCTGGGACCACGATGTGGCGGCGATGCCGTCCACCCACGATCTGCCGACGATCGCGGGCTGGTGGCGCGGCGTCGATCTCGCGTGGCGACGGCACGTCGCGGCGCTCGACCCTGTGGATAACGCCGCCGACGCAAGCCGGCACGACGCGAACGCGCTCGCCGCTGCACCTCGCGCCGACGATCCGCCCGACACCTGGCCACCCATGGAACCCGCCGTGAATCATCAAGCCACGCCAGCCACGCCCGTCTCGCGCGACGCCAACGCTCAGGCATCCGAAGCACCGGCCGGCGAGCGCGACGCCGCGCTGCCCGCCGATCTCGCCGAGCGCGCCGCCGATCGCACTCAGCTGTGGCACGCACTGGCCGCGGCGGGCGTCACGTCGGCGGCCACGCCACCCGCGCCCGATGCACCGCCGGTGGCCGCCGCGCTCGCCTTCGTCGCGCGCAGCGCCGCCTCGCTCGCACTGATGCCGCTGGAGGACCTGCTCGCGCTGCCCGCGCAGCCGAACCTGCCCGGGCCGCCCGTCGGCCATCCGAACTGGCGGCGGCGCATGCCGCGCGACACCGCCCACCTGATCGACGACGCGGCCGGCGCCACGCTGGCCGCCGTCGCACTGGCACGACGCACCGGAGGAGCCGTCTGATGAGCGACACCCCGCACCACAACACCCCCGCCCCGGCGAGCCACCCGCGCGCCACGCTGCGCCTGCAACTGCATGCGGGCTTCACGTTCGACGATGCCGCCGCCTACGCGGAGGATTACGCGGCGCTCGGCGTCAGCCATCTGTACCTGTCGCCGATCACCCAGGCCGAGCCGGGCTCGATGCACGGCTACGACACTGTCGATTACGAACGCGTCAGCGAGGAACTCGGCGGCGAACACGGCTTCGTGCGGCTGGTCGGCGCGCTGCGCCGGCACGGCCTCGGCGTCATCGTCGATTTCGTGCCGAACCACATGGGCGTGGGCGGTTCCTCGAACGGCTGGTGGAACGACGTGCTCGAATGGGGGCGGCGCAGCCGCTACGCGCAGCACTTCGACATCGACTGGCATCCGGCCGACCCGTCGCTGCAGGGGCGCGTGCTGCTGCCGTGCCTCGGCCGCCCCTACGGCGAGGCGCTCGCGGCCGGCGACATTGCATTGCAGTACGAACCGATCGACGGCCGCCTGCATGTGGTCTGCCCCGGCCGCTCGCTGCCGGTCAATCTGGCCGCCTATCCCGACATCCTGCGCGCCGCGCATCGGCCCGAACTCGATACGCTGGCCGCGCGCTTCGCGCCGCTGGTCGAAGCCTCGCCCGGTGCGCCGCGCATCAGCCTCGCGTTCGAGGCGCTGCGCGAGCATGTGCACGCGCACGGCACGGGTGCGCTCGACGCCGCGCTGCGCCACTACGCGAGCGACACCGAAGCGGGCCGCGCGCGCCTGCACGCCGTGCTCGAACGGCAGGCGTACCGGCTCGCGTGGTGGCGCACCGCCAACGACGAGATCAACTGGCGGCGCTTCTTCGACATCGACACGCTGGCGGGCGTGCGCGTGGAAGACGAGGCCGTGTTCGACGACGTGCACGCGCTGCTGTTCCGGCTCGTCGATGCGGGGCTGGTGGACGGGGTGCGCATCGATCACGTGGATGGCCTCGCCGACCCGCAAGGCTATTGCCGCCGCCTGCACGAACGGCTCGCCGCGCTGCGCCAGCCCACGCCATACCTGGTGGTCGAGAAGATCCTCGCGCGCGGCGAAACGCTGCCCGCCGACTGGCTGACCGACGGCACCACCGGCTACGACTTCATGAACGACGTGGGCGCGCTGCTGCACGACCCGGCCGGCGAGGCGCCGCTCGCGAAACTGTGGGCCGAGTTGTCGGGCAGCCCCGCCGATTTCACCCAGGAAGCGCTGACCGGCAAGCGCGAGGCCGTGCCGCGTCAGTTGGCCGTCGAGGCCGAGCGCGTGGCGGCGCTGCTGCACGAGATCGCGCGCGGCGATCTGCGCACGCGCGACGTGGCACGCGCGCCGCTGCATCGCGCCGTGGTCGAACTGGCCGTGCAGTTGCCCGTCTATCGGCTCTATCCGGCCGGCGGCGAGCGCGAGCACGACCGGCCGTTCGTCGAGGCCGCGTGGCGCGCCGCGCGCGAGGCCTTGCCGCGCACGGATCGCGACGTGCTCGACCGCGTGCTCGGCTGGCTCGGCTGGCCCGAGATCGTCTGCATCCCTATCGAATCCGAATCTGAATCCGGCCTCGCGCCCGACCCGGCGCTCGCACTGCGCGCGCAACTCGCGTTCGCGCGGCTCAGTGCGCCGCTCGCCGCCAAGGGCGTGGAGGACACCGCGTGCTATCGCTACGGCCGGCTGCTGTCGCGCAACGAAGTGGGCGCGGACGCCGAGCGTTTCGCCCTCTCACCCGACGCGTTTCACGCCTGCAACCTCGAACGCGCGCGGCTCACGCCCGCCACGCTGCTGGCCACCGCCACGCACGACCACAAGCGCGGCGAGGACGTGCGTGCGCGGCTCGCCGTGCTCAGCGAAATTCCGGCGTCGTGGCGCGCGGCCGTCGAGGCCTGGCAGGCGCGCAACGCCGGGCATCGACGCGCGCCCCGCGCCGACGCGGCGCTCGCACCGGGCCGCGCCACCGAGGCGATGCTGTACCAGACGCTGGCCGGCTGCTGGCCGCCCACGCTGGCGCCCGACGATGCCGAGGGCCTGGCCGCGTTCGCCGACCGCATCGTCGGCTGGCAAACCAAGGCGCTGCGCGAGGCCAAGCGCGAGACCGGCTGGCTCGCGCCCGACGCCGACTACGAAGCGGCCTGCGAGGCGTTCGTGCGCGAAATCCTGACGCCGCGCGGCAGCGACGATTTCGCGCATGCGCTGCACGCGTTCGTGGCGCGCATCGCGCCGGCCGGGGTCGTCAATGCGCTGCTGCAAACCACGCTGCGGATCGTCTCGCCCGGCGTGCCCGATCTCTACCAGGGCACCGATGCCTGGGATTTCAGCCTCGTCGATCCCGACAACCGCCGCGACGTCGCGTTCGCCGAGCGGCGCGCCATGCCGGTGGATGGCGACCTCGCCGGCTATCTGCGCACCTGGCCCGACGCGCGCATCAAGCGCGCGCTGGTCACGCGCCTGCTCGGCCTGCGCGCGCGGCACGCCGCCACGTTCGCGAGCGGCGCGTACCTGCCGCTCGCGATCGAAGGCCCGGCGCAGGCGCACGCGATCGCGCTGATGCGGCGCGATGCCGATACCGCGATCCTGGTGGTGGGCGCGCGGCTCGCGCACGGCATGCTGGCCGCCGACGGCACCGGGCCGCGCATCGATCCGCGCCATTGGGGCGACACCGCCGTGGTGCTGCCCGACGATGCCCCGCACGCCTGGCGCGACGCGCTGACCGAGCGCGCGCCGCATGCCGGGCGCGGGCAGCGGCTGCGCCTGGCCGACCTGCTCGCCACGCTGCCGGTGGCCGCGTTGGTGGGCGAGGCATCGGGCGGCGCATCGGGCAAGCCCTGAGCCGATCGGCGCACCGCGCGGCACGTCAATCGTCCGCGCGGGAAAGCAGCACAGTCGGTGCGCCGTTGACACCGATTTCTGGCCGGCCGCTAATAAGCGCTGGCGACGCGCCGGCCCGCATGCATTCGCGGCCGGCGCCGCCCTCCCCACGATGATTCGCCGCGGCGCGCCGATGCAGCGCGCCGACGTCCCGCACGCCACATTCCGCTTAGCCGCCGCGCGCCATGCTCGCGCGGCGGCGTGGCGTTCCCTGTTCAGTTGTCCCAACGGAGCCAGCAGCGATGATTTCGAGCCGCGAAGAAGTGACCAGGATGATTCTGTCCGCCAAGGTGCGCAAGGGCATCAAGTGGATGCAGGCCGCCGAGGCCACCGGCCTGTCGAAGGAGTTCACCACGGCCGGCTGTCTCGGCCAGATGACGTTCGACAAGCCGCAGGCCGAGGCGCTCGGCAAGCTGTTCGAGCTGCCCGACGAGGCCGTGGCGTGGCTGCAGATCGTGCCGTACAAGGGCTCGCTGCCGTCCGCCGTGCCGACCGATCCGCTGATCTACCGCTGGTACGAGATCGTCAACGTGTACGGCACCACCATCAAGGAGCTGATCCACGAGGAATTCGGCGACGGCATCATGAGCGCGATCGATTTCTCGATGGATATCCAGCGCGAGAAGGACCCGAAGGGCGACCGCGTCAACGTCGTGCTGTCGGGCAAATTCCTGCCGTACAAGCAGTACTGATCGCCCCTTCGCGCCGGGCGCCTCGCCGCCCGGCCCGCCTTCCCGCGTCACCCTGCCTTACCGATTCATTTCAGTTTTCGCCGATCGCCTTTCAATTCGCATTCATCGCGCATTGAACTCGGGCGAAATACCCCTATCGTCCTCTGCCGCGCCTTGACACCGGTTTCGCACACGGCGATCATGGCCGCGTTCGATTATCGAAACAGTGTTCGAATATCGAACTTATAACAAGAACAGGCTGGCCGGCCGACGCGCGTGAGCACACCGAACGCGCGACGTGGCCGACGCGACATCAACCCGCTGCGCCGAGGCATCCGCCTTGAGCACCTGGAGGAGCACCGCACCCTGTCCCGCTTGCGCCGCACCGGCTTGCCGTGCGCGCGGGCGGGCGCATCCGCATGCCGATCCTGGCGCCCCGGCCAGCCAGCAGACACCCCTGCTGCGCAACCGACTGACAGCATGCAAAGAGACCGTACCCTCGCCCACCCGCCCGCTCGCGAATCGCGCGGCGTGGTATCCGCCCTCGTCTACGTGTTCGAACGCGTCATGCCCGACCCGTTCGTGCTCTCGATCTGCCTGACCGCGTTGGTCGCCGTGCTCGCGTTCGTCATCGCGCCCAAGGGCGACGTGCCGACCGTGCTCGGCTCCTGGTATGAAGGCACGTTCGGCATTCTCGGCTTCGCGTTGCAGATGATCCTGATCCTCGCCACCGGCTATGCGATCGCCGAAGCGCCCGTGGTGCAGCGCGGCCTGCGCGCGATGGCCGCGCACGCCCAGACGCCGGCCCGCGCCGCGCTGCTGGTGTTTCCGGTGGTGGCCGTGGCGGCCTGGCTGAACTGGGGGCTCGGGCTGATCGTCGGCGCGATGCTGTCGCGCGAGATCGCGCGGCGCGTGCGTGTCGATTTCGCGTGGCTGGTGGCCGGCAGCTATTCGGCCTGGTCGATCTGCAACAGCGGGCTGTCCAGCTCGATCGCGCTGTCGCAGGCTTCGCACGGCAACGCGCTGAACCTCGTCGAGAAGGCCACCGGCCAGGTCGTGCCGCTCGCCAGCACCGTGTTCGCGCCGTTCGTGTTCGTGCCGACCGTGCTGGTGGTGGTGGTGATGACGGCGATCTTCATCCGCATGCATCCGCGCGAGCAAGACGTGGTGCCGTTCGGCGAGGCGGCGGAAAGCGAAGCCGGCGGCAGCGCCAGCGACGACCCGCATGCGCGCGCCGGCGGCGGCACGCCGTCGTTCGCCACGCGGCTCGAACAATCGATGCTCGGCACCGCGCTGCTGTTGCTGTTCGGCGTGGGCTTCCTGGTGATGGAATGGCGCGAGCACCGCTTCGATCTCGACATCAACACCACCATCCTGATCTTCCTGATGATCGGCCTCGCGCTGCAGCGCACGCCGATCGCCTACGCCAACGCGATCCGCCGCGCCGCGCGCCAGACCGGCTCGATGCTGCTGCAATACCCGGTGTACGGCGGGATCATGGGCATGATGAAGGGCACCGGGCTGGCCTCGATGATCGCCAAGGCGTTCGTGACGATCGCCACGCCGATGACGCTGCCGCTGTGGAGCTACCTCAGCTCGCTGATCATCACGCTGCTGGTGCCGAGCGCCGGCGGCCACTGGGCCGTGCAGGGGCCGTTCGTGCTGCCGGCCGCGCTGAGCCTGCACGCGTCGGTGCCGCGCACCGCGATGGGCGTGGCGATGGCCGAGAACGTGTCGAACATGCTGCAGCCGTTCTGGGCGGTGCCGATCGTCGCGATCGCGGGCATCCGGATTCAGCGCGTGATGGGGTATACGGCGGTGACGTTCGCGGTGTCGCTGGTGGTGTATGCGGTGGCGCTGTGGCTGGTGCCTTGACGGCTGGAGGCCCGTGGGAATCGAGGCGCTTGAGTGGGAAACGGGTGCCGAGATTCCGTCACGTTACCGATCGCTGCCTGCATGCTGGATGAATCCGGCGTTCAGGCGATGATTGCGTGCGCAAGCATCGGGTCGCGGGCTGCTGCTCTGGAGAAAATGACAACTGGACCGTTCGCCCGCCAGTACATTCTCAGCGAAGACTGCGGCCCCAGCGACCTCACCGCAGTCGCGCCAAGTTCTCGTCAATACGGCGCTGGATCGTGCGCAAGGTATCTCGAGTCATAACGAACCGGGACATGCTCTCGGCGATGTCGGTGAACTGGCTGGCCACATCACAAATGCGGTCGATTATCGTAGCGCCAACTTCTTGGGGGACTTCGGCTTCTTCAGCCAGTCGAAGCATGTGCGCGCGGGAAATCTCCAATGCCTCGCCCATCACGTCCATCTGATGGTATCCACCCGGCCCCTCGCAGAAGGTCACGTCGTATGCCGGCGCCAATCGCCATTGCCCCTCTGGCGCCATGGTGTACGCGAAATTCTTGGGGTGATCGTCTCGATTGTTGAATGCAACGTTGAAGACGGCACGCTCGAAGGCTCTTCCCATCTCTCGCACATCATTCGTGCACATCTGTGTCGCCCGCAAGAAGCCGACGTACTCCAACGACCCCGGCGTCCGATAATCGGCGCCCGTAAAAGCGGCAAGGCTTTGCATGGGCACCCGTAGTCCGTCGTGGCGATCAAAACGCTTGCTGGCGAATGCCGCCAGCCCGTTCGGCAAACTGAAGTACTGCGTGTCCGGAGTCTCGATGCCGCATTTGCGCAGGCATTCCGCATAGACCATCTCGATGGCGCATACCTCGGGGTGTTCGTCTTTAGCGGGGAACTTGACCAGCCAGGCTTCGAAGCCCGGCGTGACGGCAGTGGTCAACCCGCCGGATTGGGGATCGCGGTAAACCAGGGCTTTAGGCCTTGCACCTTGAGGCGAGCCGCCCACCAATAGCAACGTCTGCAGGAACTCCCCCCCTTTCCATGGAGTACATCCTGCACTTCGGCAGCCAGCTGTTCCAACGGGATATGGACGTCCGGTTCTCCTCCTCCGGGGGCCACGGGCTCGAACGTCATGGCCCCCATCGCGTTGCGGCCGATGTAGCCCAACCTTTCGAGGGCGCCAATCCGCGCTGCGGTGAGCCCACGGCTCCTGAACATGCGATCCATCAGCAACATGCCCCACCCGTCCGGCAAGGCGTCATAAACAGGCCCTGGCAATTGCATCTGGTGGCTCGGGAAATCTCGCCGCAACTGAGGCCCCGCCAGAGGCAACGTGTACGAGGACAATTCAAGGCCTCTCCGCCTGGCTTCACTGCTGTACTCGAACACGATCAGCGGGCGACCGGTCAGCGCAGTCGTGGAGGCCAGCGTACCCCAATGCCATCGCTCACCCCAGCCCTCATAGAAAACGTTGACCTCTTCAAGCATTGTCGAGCCTCTTTTTCTTCGTGCGGAGGCGATTGACGCTGTTTTCGTAACGCCGAATGTCCTCGATGCTGTCCAGCTTGGGTAGGAACAAGCCTTCGAGCTCCTTGACTCGGCCAAGAACCATCGCCACTCGAACCACGGCCTCGAAGCCGACATTGCGCCCGGCCTCCAGATTGGACACAGTGTTGGTTCCGATGCCGGCACGCCCGGCCAGATCAGCCTGTGTCATACCCAGAGCCAAACGCTCCGTTCGCAAGCGAGCACAGAGGCGCTTGACGACCTCGGCAGGCTTGTTAAGGCTTAAATCCAACATAGTGTGCATCTACCTCTTCTCCGCAATCAGCATCCCGAAATGTGGAATTGGCAGCAATTTTTCTCGTACATCGTAACTCCACAATTCCAAATACTATTGACTAAAAACCGCGCATAATCCACATTATAATGGAATTAACTCTAGTTTCCCAGCGGAGCAGCCACCCTTATTCCTCCTCCCGACTCAACGTCAACCCCGCCGCCGGCAACGGCAACGCCGTCCGATACCGCACCTGCTTCAGCGCAAAGCTCGACCGAATATTCGACACGCCCGGAATCGTCGTCAGCCGGTCGATGATGAAGCGCTCCAGCCCGTGCATGCTCTGCACCACCACGCGCAGCAGATAATCGGCGTCGCCCGACATCAGATAGCACTCCATCACCTCGGGCCGCTGGTCGATCGCCAACTCGAAGCGGCGCAGCGCGTCCTCCTGCTGCTTCTCCAGGCTGACCTGGATGAACACGTTGAGCTTGAGGCCGAGCGGCTCGGGATCGAGCAGCGTCACCTGCTGCTTGAACAAACCGAGCTTTTCCAGCGCCTTCACCCGGTTGAAGCACGGCGTGGGCGACAGGTTCACGGCACGCGCCAGTTCGGCATTGGTGATGCGCGCGTTCTGCTGAAGCTGGTTCAGGATCGCGATATCGGTGCGATCGAGCCGGATCGAATCATTGGGCATGAATGTAACAATTCCTGGAATGAGCGAAATTCCGGAATATTTATACTGCACCCGAGCCAAAACGCAAGCCAATACAGACACACATTCCGCGATCGGCTCAGTACGCTTGTCGGATCGCCGCGTTCACCGCGCCGCGGCCCCACACGCAGCTTCCCCTTGCCGGAGCATGACCATGACCGACCTGTCGAACGGCGTGCCGTCGATTCTCGCCCTCCCCGCCCATCCGATCGACGACGACCCGGTCGAAACCGGCGAATGGCTCGCCGCGCTCGACGGCGTGGTCGAACATGCCGGCCCCGAGCGCGCGCATTACCTGCTCGACCGGCTCGCCGTGCAAGCCTCGGCGCAAGGGCTGGCCACCGGCCGCGTGCGCGCCACGCCGTACGCCAACACCATCCCCGTCGAGGCCCAGCCGCCCTACCCGGGCGACCTCGAAATCGAGGCGAAACTGGCCGCCGCGCTGCGCTGGAACGCGCTGGCGATGGTGGTGCGCGCGAACCGCGCCTATGGCGAGCTGGGCGGCCATATCGCCAGCTACGCATCGGCGGCGGACCTGTTCGAAGTGGGTTTCAACCATTTCTTCCACGCGGCCAGCCCCGAACGCGACGCCGATCTCGTCTATTTCCAGCCGCACTCGGCGCCGGGCGTGTACGCACGCGCGTTTCTCGAAGGCTTCCTCGGCGAAGCGCAGCTCGACCATTACCGCCGCGAAATCGCCGGCCCCGGTTTGTGCTCGTACCCGCACCCGTGGCTGATGCCCGATTTCTGGCAGTTCCCCACCGGCTCGATGGGGATCGGGCCGATCAACGCGATCTACCAGGCGCGCTTCATGCGCTACCTCCAGCATCGCCAACTGCTCGGCACCGAAGGCCGCACGGTGTGGGGCTTCTTCGGCGATGGCGAAATGGACGAACCGGAATCGATCGGCGCGCTGTCGCTGGCCGCACGCGAACAACTGGACAACCTCGTGTTCGTCATCAATTGCAATCTGCAACGGCTCGACGGCCCGGTGCGCGGCAACGGCCGCGTCATCGACGAGCTCGAAACGCTGTTCGCCGGCGCGGGCTGGAACGTCATCAAGGTGCTGTGGGGGTCGGATTGGGACCCGCTGTTCGCGCGCGACCGCGACGGCGCGCTGCTGCGCGCGTTCGCCAACACGGTGGACGGCCAGTTCCAGACCTTCTCGGCCAACGACGGCGCCTACAACCGCGAGCACTTCTTCCAGCAGAACCCGCAGCTCGCCGCGCTGGCCGCGCACCTGAGCAACGACGACATCGACCGCCTGCGCCGCGGCGGCCACGACGTGCGCAAGCTGCACGCGGCCTACGCGAAGGCGCGTGCGCATCGCGGCCAGCCCACGGTGATCCTGGCCAAGACGATGAAGGGCTTCGGGATGGGTGCGATCGGCCAGGGCCGCATGACCACCCATCAGCAGAAGAAGCTCGATCTCGACGATCTGAAGGCGTTCCGCGACCGCTTCGCGCTGCCGCTGTCGGACGACGAGGTGGCCGACGTGAAGTTCTACCGGCCCGCCGCCGACAGCCCCGAGATGCGCTACCTGCACGCGCGCCGCCAGGCGCTCGGCGGCTACCTGCCGCGCCGCCGCCGCGAGGCCGGCACGCCGCTGGCGGTGCCGCCGCTGTCGGCATGGGGGCAGTTCGCGCTCGACGCGGACGGCAAGACGATGTCCACCACCACCGCCGTGGTGCGCATGCTCGGCGGCCTGCTGAAGGCGCCGTCGATCGGCGAACGGATCGTGCCGGTGGTGGCCGACGAAGCCCGCACGTTCGGCATGGCCAACCTGTTCCGCCAGGTCGGCATCTACTCGCCGCACGGCCAGCGCTATCAGCCCGAGGATCTCGGCTCGATGCTCTATTACCGCGAATCCACCAACGGGCAGATCCTGGAGGAAGGCATCTCGGAAGCGGGCGCGATCTCGTCGTGGATCGCGGCGGCCACGGCCTACAGCGTGCACGACCTGCCGATGCTGCCGTTCTATATCTACTACTCGATGTTCGGCTTCCAGCGCATCGGCGATCTGATCTGGGCCGCCGCCGACCAGCGCGCCCGCGGCTTCCTGATCGGCGCGACCTCGGGCAAGACCACGCTCGGCGGCGAAGGCCTTCAGCACCAGGACGGCACGAGCCACCTGGCCGCGTCGGCGATTCCGAACTGCCGCGCCTGGGACCCGGCCTTCGCCTACGAAGCCGCGCTGCTGATCGAGCACGGCATGCGCGAGATGGGCGAGCAGCAACGCGACGTGTTCTATTACCTGACGGTCACCAACGAAAATTACGCGCAGCCTTCGATGCCGGCCGGCGACGCGGTGCGCGAGGGCATCCTGCGCGGCCTGTATTCGTTGCAGCCGGAGCGGCACGCTTCGGCGCGCGTGCAGTTGCTCGGCTCGGGCGCGATCATGACCGAGGTGCTCGCGGCGGCCGCGATGCTCGAAACCGATTGGGGCGTGCAGGCGCAGGTGTGGAGCGTGACGAGCTACACCGAACTGCATCGCGAGGCGATCGCGGCCGAACGGGCGGCGCGGCTGGGGGAATCTGGAGGCGAAGCGGAGAAAGAAGCGGGCCTGGAAACGGCGGTCGGTTCGGCACTGCGCGGCGCGCAAGGCCCTGTGATCGCAACCAGCGACTACGCGCGGGCGTTGCCGGAATTGATCCGCGCGTTCGTGCCGGCGCACTATGTGACGCTCGGCACCGACGGCTTCGGCCGCAGCGACACGCGGCAGGCGCTGCGCGAGTTCTTCGAGGTCGACCGCGCTTCGATCGTGGTGGCGGCGCTGCATGCGCTGGCCGGCCAGGGTTCGGTCGATCGCGCGGTGGTACGCGCGGCGCGGGAGCGTTACGGCAAGGACGGCCGCCGCGCGGCGTCGTGGCAGTCCTAACGGATGCGCGGCGCGCGGCGGCGAGGCGTCAACACCGCGCCGCCGCCGTGCAAGGGTTCAGCGGGAAGCCGCCATGGCGGCCGCGGCCGCCGAGTCGTTCATCGCAAACCAGTCGCGTGCGGTCGTGACGATCACGGCCGGCGCGACCGAGCAGCTGCCGAACGCGCGCGACCCATCGGCGCGATACCACAACCTCGACACGATATCGCGCGCATCGCGCATCGTGATTTCGGGAAAATTCTTCAACATGGCCCTTCTCTCTCGGTATCGATCCAGACGGCGCACACCGGCCTGCTGTCGGCAGAGGTCGCGGCGCAACGCCGGGCACAACGGTTTCGGTGCAAAAATGTGGCGGCTTCACGCCCCGTCGAGCACCCACTTGACGAGCCCGTGACGTCCCTTGAAGCCCAGCTTGGCGGCTGAACGCTTGATATAGGTTTCGATGGTGCTGGGCTTGACGCCGAGCTTCTCGGCCATCTCGCGAAACGTGCTGCCGCTCAACAGGCCGA
The DNA here is from genome assembly GCF_047497165.1 of Burkholderia sp. 22PA0099. NCBI lineage: Bacteria > Pseudomonadati > Pseudomonadota > Betaproteobacteria > Burkholderiales > Burkholderiaceae > Burkholderia > Burkholderia sp. 22PA0099. The sequence continues at coordinate 306,542 of NZ_CP163164.1, forward strand.
CGCACACCTCGATCTCGCGATCGGACAACACCACGGCAACACTGGACAAGCGGCGCTCGAACTCGCTGCGCAACAGCGCCTGGCGGTTCGGGTCGGCGGCATGGCCATCGGCCGGCTCCGGCCGGGCACCCGCGGCAAAACGCCGGTGGGACGCGTGGATTTCGACGAGCGGCAACAGCATTTCGGCGCAGCTCTTCAAAAACGACATTTCCTGCAACGTGAAATCGTAGGCCTGATAGGGACGGTACAGCGAGATCACGAAGCGCCGGTTCGCCTTGCGCGAGACCAGGTGACATTGGAACCCACGCTCATGACGGCACGATGGCAATGCCTCACGCGTGTCGTCACGCAACTGCGGGGGATTCAGGTGGATCAGTTGGGTGTCCGAGGCATCGAGCACCTTGCGCGACAGCGGATCGTGCGCGGGATCGGCCTTCGGCATGACCGGGCGGATGTCCTGATCGTGCGAGGCGAAGGCGCCCAGCAGATGCACGTCGACGATTTCGCCGCGGCTCTCGTTGACCGACCAGGCGGTGATCTTGGTCGAGGCCAGCTCGACGGAACCGGCGAGCAGCGCGTGCAGGTTCGACGCGAAGCGCTCGGTGCCGGTGCTGGAGATGATTCTCCCTAGCTTGCCAAATAGCTCGACCAATTGGTTTTCCTCGGAATGTTCTGTTTATCCGGCTTGGGCCGCATGCGGCGCCGGTATTGCCCCGTTCGATCCCCTGCCGCGCCCCGCTCGCGCCGGACGCTTTGCATGCCGCACCGGTGTCGCGGCCGACGCCGAGGTGGCATGCCCGGGCTGCTCCTCTCAAAGCAGCCGGCGATCATCGCCGTGCAGCGCGCGAAACCGGCCATGTTTTTGGCCTGGCGAACGCTGCCGGAAATTCTCAGAGTTGCGACTGTACTGGATTTTCGATGACGCCGCTGTTGCTCGCCAAAATACTTTTCGGATGCCTTCGCATCGGTCGCGACAACGGCGGGAAAATTCGCGCAAAGCGAGGCGCAGCAACGAATGGCGGCGCAAAACTGCGATTGCAGTCGAGGCTTGAAAACCTGTCGAAACAGCCGGGCAAAACTGCGATCGCATGCCCGGCTCGCGGCATCACGTCACGCCGGTTGCGCCTCGCGTTGGCGCTCGAGTTCGCGCACCAGCGGCAGCACGCGCTCGCCGAAATACACCACCTCCTCGTGGTAATGCAGGAAGCCGGCCAGCACGAGATCGACGCCGATCGCCTTCAACGCGACGATCCGCTCGGCGATCTGCTGCGGCGTGCCGATCAGGTTGGTGCGGAAGCCGTCGTTGTACTGCACGAGATCCGCGAACGTGGAGTTGGCCCACATGCCCTGCCCGTCGGGCGCGGCCTTGCCGGCCTGCTTGACCGCGTGGCCGAACGCGTTCACGGCGTCCACATCGGCATGGCGCACGATCTCGTCGAGCACGGCGCGCGCTTCTTCCTCGGTATCGCGCGCGATCACGAACGCATTGACGCCGAAGCGCACGCGCCGCCCCTGCTGCGCGGCGGCGGCGCTGATCTCGTCGATCTGCGCGCGATGGCCGTCGAGCGTGTTGCCGTTCATGAAATACCAGTCGGACACGGCCGCCGCCATCTTGCGCGCGGCCGCCGAATTGCCGCCCTGGAAGATTTCCGGGTGCGGTTGTTGAAGCGGCTTGGGCTTCAGCGTGTAATCGTTGAAGCGGTAGAAATCGCCCTTGAACGTGAAGTTGTCCTCGGTCCACACGCCGCGCACGGCGCGAATGAATTCCTCGGAGCGGCGGTAGCGTTCGTCGTGTTCGAGCCACGGCTCGCCGAGCGCCGTGAATTCGCCCTTGAACCAGCCGCTGACCACGTTGATGGCCACGCGCCCGCCCGTCAGTTGATCGATGGTCGCCAGTTGCTTGGCGACCACGGCCGGGTGCCACGGCCCCGGCAGGATCGCCGCGATCACCTTGAGCCGCTCGGTGGCCGCCAGCAGCGCGTGGCTGATCGCCACCGATTCGTGCTGATATTCGGCGCCGTAACCGGCCGTGAAGCGGATTTGCGACAGCGCGTAATCGAAGCCGTGACGCTCGGCGAGTTGCGCGAGCTTGCGGTTGTAATCGGCGTCCCAACTGGTGCGCTGCTCGATCTTGCTGACCACCAGGCCGCCGCTGACATTGGGCACCCAGTAGGCGAATTTCAGCGCGTCGGGCGGCTGGCTGATCGGCTCGTGACTCATCGACGGATTCCTCGCATGAAAGGACGGAACGGCCGGAGCAAGCTCCGGCCGGGCGTTCGACTCATGCTAGGTTTGCGGTTCGATGCGGCCAACCAATCAATTCGACTATCGATTCCGCCTCGGCGGCATAGGCCTTGTATCTTTAAGCCTCGGACCAACTCGGGTAGCCCGAGCGGCCTCTGGGTTGAAACACGAAGCCCGTGACTGAGCACTGGGCGCCCGGGTTGGACCGTCCTTTCTTGCAGCCCGAACGGTTGTAGGAATGTAGAGTTCGCATAAACAAGGATGGGAGCGAAGGGACGTGTCCGATACTGTTTTCGTGGGAATCGATGTGTCGAGCCGGACGCTGGAGGTGGCCACCAGCACGCAAACTGCGACGTGGCAGGCAACCAACGACGCGGCCGGCATCGAACAACTGGTCAGTCAATTGCGTGAACTTCAGCCGGCGCTGATCGTGCTGGAGGCCACCGGCGGCTACGAGTTCGAGGCTGCGTGCGCACTTCAAGCCGTGGGCCTGGCCGTCGCCGTGGTCAACCCTCGCATGGCGCGCGACTTTGCGCGAGCCATGGGCGTGCTGGCCAAGACCGATGCGCTCGACGCCAGGATGCTGGCCGCCTTCGCTCGCGTGCTGCACCAGCATCCCGAGCGCGAGCGTTTCGTCAAACCGCTTGCCGATGCCGAACTCCAGCGGCTTCAAGCCCTGGTGCTGCGGCGTCGGCAACTGGTCCAGATGATCACCGGCGAGCGACAACGCTTGCGGCTTGCCCATGCTGCAGCCCGGGCCAGCCTCGAACGCGTCATCGATTTCCTCAAAAAGGAGCTCGACGACAGCGATACCGAGGTCGCCGCGCACGTTGCGCATCATCATGCCGAACTGGCGCGCACGTTGCGCAGCGTGCCTGGCATCGGCTCGACCAGCGTCGCCGTGCTGCTCGCCGAGCTGCCCGAACTGGGCAAGCTCGATCGCAGACGCATCGCAGCACTGGTCGGCGTGGCGCCGCTGAATCGCGATTCGGGGCTCATGCGCGGTCAGCGCAGCATCTGGGGCGGACGCGCCGACGTGCGTCGCACCCTGTACATGGCCACGCTCACTGGCGTGCGCTACAACCCTGTGCTGCGCGAGTACTACCAACGTCTCGTCCTCGCAGGCAAGCGAAAGAAAGTCGCTTTGGTCGCCGCCATGCGCAAGCTGCTGACGATCATCAATGCCGTCGCAAAACATCGCGTCGACTGGAATCCCGACTTTCATATCGCTTGACTCACAAGACGGTTGCTCAGTCGCGCCCCAGATCGGCGAGCGGGTGGGTATCGGGCGTCCACGGCGACGACAGGAAATGCCGCACGCGCTCGCCGCTCACCTCGGCCAGCGAGGCCGGCGACCAGCGCGGCCGGCGATCCTTGTCGACCAGATGCGCCCGCACGCCCTCGATGAAATCGCCTTCCTCGATCGCGCGCACGCCGATCTCCAGCTCCATGCGAAACGCTTCGGCCAGCGTCATCTGCCGCCCGCGCAGCAGCGCGTCGCGCGTCACCGCCAGCATGGTGGGCGAATGCCCGAGCAGCGCATCGAGCGTGGCCAGCAGCCATTGACGGTATTCGCGGCCGGTTTCGTCGCGGTCGAGTTCCTGGCGCAGCGTCGCGACGATCCGCTCGACGCTCGAGCGGCGATCGAAGTGCCGCACGATCCACGGCAACTGGCCTTCGAGCGCGGCGTGCGGCACGACGTTGGCCGGCGGCTCGAACACCGCGCGCAACGCGCCGGGCAGATCGGCCCCGGTGAAATCGGCGCGTTCGAGCCGCTGCTCGAACGTATCGAGCCACGCGCCCGGCACGCATGCGTCGGCCAGCCGCGCGGCCAGCGCATCGGCGCCCGACAGCGTCACGCCGGTCAGCCCGATGTAGAGCGCCAGTTCCACCGGCAGCGCCGACAGGAAATGCGTCGCGCCCACATCGGGCACGAAGCCGATGCGCGTCTCGGGCATCGCGATCTTGCTGCGCTCCGTGGTGACGCGCAACGCCGCGCCCTGCGCGAGCCCCATGCCGCCGCCCATGGTGATGCCGTCCATCAGCGCCACCAGCGGCTTGGGGAACGTGTGCAGCGCGTAATCGAGCCGGTATTCGTCGACGAAAAAGCCGATCCAGTCGCGCGAGCCGGCCTGGGCCTCGCGATAGAGCGCGCGCACGTCGCCGCCCGCGCAAAAGCCCTTGCCGCCCGCGCCGCGCAGCACCACGGCGACGATCGCGTCGTCGCGGCGGCAGCGTTCGATCAGCACGGCCAGCTCGCGCACCATCGCGTGCGACAGCGCATTGAGCGCGGCCGGCCGGTCGAGCGTGACCACGGCGACACGGTTGATCACGCGCATCGTCACTTCGGGCGCGGCGGCGGTGGCGGCGGCGGTGGCGGCGGTGCGGCCGTCGGTGTCGTTCAATGCAATCATCGGGATTCCTGTTTTTCCGGCATCTGGTAGAGGCGGATCACCGCCGAGAAATCGAGCCGGCCGTCACCGCGGCTGCTCAGGGTCTGGTAAAGCTGCTGCGCGAGCGCGCCGAGATAGACGGGCTGGCGCACCTGTCGCGCCGCCTCGCCGGCGAGGCCGAGATCCTTCAGCATCAGGTCGGTGCCGAAGCCGCCGGTGTAGCCGCGCGAGGCCGGTGCCGTCTCGATCACGCCCGGGTACGGGTTGTAGGTGTCGGCGCTCCAGCAGCGGCCGGTGGAGGTGCCGAGGATACCGCCGAGCACCTTCGGATCGATGCCGAGCGCCGCACCCAGCGCCATCGCCTCGGCCACGCCGGCCATCGAGATGCCGAGCACGAGGTTGTTGCAGATCTTCGCCACCTGCCCCATGCCCACCGGCCCGCAATGCACGAGGTTGCGGCCCATCCCGCTCAGGATCGGCGAGACATGCGCGAATGCCTCGGCGCTGCCGCCCACCATGAAGGTCAGCGTGCCGGCCGCCGCGCCGCCGGTGCCGCCCGACACCGGCGCATCGACGAAATGGCCGCCGCGCGCCTCGACCAGCGCGCCGAACGCCTGCGCGCTGGCCGGGTCGATGGTGCTCGAATCGATCACCGTGGCGCCCGGCGCGAGGCCGGCCAGCACACCGTCGTCGGCCGTCAACGCTGCGCGCACGTGCGCGGCGGCGGGCAGCATCGTGATCACGCAGGCCGCCTCGGCGGCCGCGTCGCGGGCCGACGCAGCCAGCGTCGCGCCGCCGTCGGCCACCAGCCGCAGCGCGTCGGCATTGAGGTCGAACGCCTGCACATCGTGGCCCGCCTTGACGAGATTCAGCGCCATCGGCGCGCCCATGTGGCCGAGGCCGACAAATCCGATCTTCATGATGCGTCTCCCGGTTGCTACGTCATCCTATGTTTCCGGCTGCATGTTCGGCCGCCTTCAGGCCGGGAAATCCTCTTCCCAGTATTCGTCGGGCATGCGCGCCGCCGGATCGGCATCGCGCTCGATCTCGCGCCGTCGCAACTCCACGCGGCGGATCTTGCCGGAGATCGTCTTCGGCAACTCGGCGAACTGCAGGCGGCGGATGCGCTTGTACGGCGCCAGCTTCTCGCGCGAGAAGCGGAAGATCTCGCGCGCCAGCGCCTCGCCCGGCTCGTAGCCGGCGCGCAGCGTGATGAAGGTTTTCGGCACCGACAGCCGCAGCGGATCGGGGCTCGGCACCACGGCCGCCTCGCCGATCGCCGGATGCTCGATCAGCACGCTTTCGAGTTCGAACGGGCTCAGGCGATAGTCGGACGACTTGAACACGTCGTCGGCGCGGCCGATGTAGAGGTAGTAGCCGTCGCTGCGGCGCAGCGCGATGTCGGAGGTGCGGTAAAAGCCGTCGCGCATCGCCTGCGCGGTCGCTTCAGCATGGTTCGCGTAGCCGCGCATCAGGCCGCCGGGCCACTCGCCGTCGAGCGGCAGCGCCACCTCGCCCTCCTCGACCGGTGCGCCGTCGGGGTCGAGCAGCGTCACGCGATAGCCGGGCATCGGCCGCCCCATCGAGCCGGCCACCACCGGTTGGCCCGGCGAATTGCCGATCACGCAGGTGGTTTCGGTCTGGCCGTAGCCATCGCGAATCGTGATGCCCCAGGCGCGGCGCACGCGCTCGATGATCTCGGGATTGAGCGGCTCGCCCGCGCCGATGATCTCGCGCAGCTTCACCGCGTAATCGGCCAGCGGCTGCTGCACGAGCATGCGCCAGACAGTCGGCGGCGCGCACAGCGTGGTGATGTCGTAGCGCACCAGCGTGTCGAGCGCCTGCTTCGGATCGAAGCGCGTGTAGTTGAACGCGAACACGCAGGCCTGCGCATTCCACGGCGCGAACAGGCAGCTCCATGCGTGCTTGGCCCAGCCCGGCGAGCTGATGTTCCAGTGGATGTCGCCCGGTTGCAGGCCGATCCAGTACATCGTCGAGAGGCTGCCGATCGGGTAGGTGCGATGCGTGTGCTCGACGAGCTTCGGCTTCGAGGTGGTGCCCGACGTGAAATACAGCAGCAGCGTGTCGTCGGCGTGGGTGGGTGCGTCGGGCACGAACTCGGCCGATGCGGCGTAGCCGTCGTCGTAACGCAGCCAGCCGTCGCGCGTGCCGCCTACCACGATCCGCGTCAGGTTCACGCCGGCCTCGTCGAACTTGGCCGCTTCGTCGGCATCGATCACGGCGTAGCGCGCACCGCCGATCGACACGCGGTCGCGGATATCGTCGGCGGACAGTTGCGTGGTGGCCGGCAGCACCACCGCCCCGAGCTTCATCGCCGCCAGCATGGTTTCCCACAACTCGACGCGATTCGGCAGCATCAGCAGGATGCGATCGCCGCGCCCCACGCCGATCTCGCGCAGGTGATTCGCAATCCTTGACGATTGTTCCGACATCCGCGCGAACGACACCGGCTCGCCCGCGCCCGTCGCCGCATCGACGATCCACAGCGCCGGCCGCGCATTGCCGCGCGCCATCGGGTCGAAATAATCGAGCGCCCAGTTGAACGACTCGACGCTCGGCCAGCGGAACTCGCGATATGCCGTGTCGTAATCGGTGCGGTGCCTCAGCAGGAAATCGCGGGCGTCGAGGAATGCCTGTGCCGTCATCGTGTCGTCTCCTTCGGTCTCGCGCACGTTATCGTGCGTCGTCGTGCATCTTCGTGATTCATGCGTGCCGCCTGCCGGCACGCGATGCTAGAGCTGCCGCGCGATCACCATGCGTTGCACTTCGCTGGTGCCTTCGTAGATCTGCGTGATGCGCGCGTCGCGATAATGGCGCTCCACGTCGTAGTCGGCCAGGTAGCCGTAACCGCCGTGAATCTGGATCGCGTCCGAGCATACCGCCTCGGCCATCTCGGAGGCGAACAGTTTGGCCTGCGAAGCTTCCGACAGGCACGGCAGGCCCTCGGTGCGCAACCGCGCCGCATGATGCACGAGCAGCCGCGCCGCGTTCAGTTGCGTGACCATGTTCGCGAGCTTCTCGGCGATCGCCTGATGCGCGGCAATCGGCTTGCCGAACTGGATGCGTTCCGACGCATAGCGGCGTGCCTTGTCGAACGCGGCGCGCGCGATGCCCACCGCCTGCGCCGCGATGCCGATGCGGCCGCCTTCGAGGTTCGCGAGCGCGATCTTCAGCCCCTCGCCGCGCGCGCCGAGCAGGTTCGCTTCGGGGATCGCGCAATGCGTCAGCGTGACCGGGCAGGTGTCCGACGCGCGAATGCCGAGCTTCTTCTCGGGCTTGCCGACCTGAAAACCGGGCGTGTCGGTCGGCACGAGGAACGCCGACAGGCCGCGCTTGCCCAGGTCGGGATCGGTCATGGCAAAAACGATCGCCACGCCGGCGCGCGACGCGTTCGAGATGAATTGCTTGTTGCCGTCGAGCACCCATTGGCCGTCCTTCAGCACGGCGCGCGTGCGCAGGTTGTTGGCCTCGGAGCCGGCCTGCGGCTCGGTCAGGCAGAACGAGCCGATCATGCGGCCCGACGCGAGCGGGCGCAGCCAGCGCTCGCGCTGTTCGTCGGTGCCGTAACCGAGGATCGGGCCGCAGCAGACCGAGTTCTGCACGCTCATCAGCGTGGCGCAGGACGCGCAGCCGGCCGCGATTTCCTCGACGGCCAGCGCGTAGGCCGTGTAATCGGTGTAGGCGCCATCCCATTCGGCTGGCACCACCATGCCGAGCAAGCCCAGTTCGCCCATCTGCGCGATCACGCGATCGGGCAGCGCGCCGTCGCGATCCCATTGCGCCGCGTTCGGGGCCAGCACTTCGGTGGAAAAATCGCGCACGCTGTCGCGAATCATGCGTTGATCTTCGGTGTAGAGCGCATCCATGGCGTGCCTTGTCTCGTGATCTGGTGTGTCGCGCGCCGGGCGGGTTGCGGTGCGGCGGCGCGCCGGTAAAGGCAGTGTAGGCAACGAACGGCGCGGTATCGATGCTCGCCGCACTCAATTACAATGATCGTTTTTGCCATACCGTGTTCGTGGCGGCCATATCGTGCCGCCGCAGCACGCCGCGCTCGCATGAAAACCACCGACAAGGGAACCGTTTCCGTCCGCCTCGTGGCCACCAGCCTCGCGCTGGCGTGCCGGCGCGGCGCCGATCCCGAGGCCTTGCTCGCGCAGGCCGGCATCGCGCCGGGCCTGCTCGACGCGCCCGACGCCCACGTGGGCGCGCGCCAGTACGGCGCGCTCTGGAACGCGATCGCGCGCACGCTCGACGATGAATTCTTCGGACAGGATTCGCACCCGATGCGCAGCGGCGCGTTCGTGGCGATGAGCGAGGCCGCGCTCGGCGCGCGCACCGGCATGGGCGGGCTGTCGCGCGCGCTGAACATGATGCGCTGCGTGCTCGACGATCTGCATGCCGAACTGGAGGTGGATGCCACGCGCGTGCGGCTGCGCTTCGTGCATCGGGACGCCGAGGCACGGCCGCCCGCGTTCGTCTACGCGACGTTCTTCATCCTCGTCTACGGGCTGACCTGCTGGCTGATCGGGCGGCGCATTCCGGTGCTGACCGCATGCCTGCGCAGCCCCGCCCCCGAGGTGCCGCGCGATTACCGGCAAATATTCTGCGACGACCTGCGCTTCGATTCGCCCGACGCCTACGTCGATCTCGACCCGGCGTTCGCCACGCTGCCCGTGGTGCAAACGCCGCCTTCGTTGAAAGCCTTCCTGCGCAACGCGCCCGGCAACTTCATCGTCAAGTACCGCAACCCCGATTCGCTGGCGAGCCGCGTGCGCGCCGTGCTGCGCGCCACCGCGCCGGCCGACTGGCCCGACGCGGCCAGCCTCGCCGCGCGCCTGCACGTGGCCGAGGCGACGCTGCGGCGCAAGCTGCGCCACGAGGGCGCGTCGTATCAGGAAATCAAGGATGCGCTGCGTTACGAGATCGCCTGCGCCGCGCTGGCCGACCTCACGCTGACCGTGGCCGACGTGGCGACCGCCGCCGGCTTCGCGGAGCCGAGCGCGTTCTATCGGGCGTTTCGAGGATGGAGCGGACTGAGCCCGGCCGCGTATCGCGAGCGCGAACGAGATGCCGAAGCGGGCGGGACGGAATGAGGAGGGTTCACCGCGAACGCGGCGAGGAATAGCAAGCAGTCTTGAAGAAAACGCGGTTCGCGCCGCTGGACGACGCAAACCGCGCTACACGGGCACTCAGGTGCTGGCCGCCAGACGGGGGCCGCGTGCGACGCCCGACGGAGCAGGCTCCGGAGTTTGCGCCGTGGTGCCGACCCACGGGTCGATGCCCTGCTTCTGCACTTCCTCGAGAAACGATACGCGTGTGCGCCAATAATTGGCCTGCGTCTTCGCATCGATCACGCGCTGTTCGGCCGTGAACAATTCCATGCGTGCCGTCACGAGCATCGAAGCGGCGGATTTCTCGGGAGTGGGGGCGTGCCGCATTGCCCAACGACTGATCAAGTTCATCATGCTGACCTCCGTATCGACCGTTGAATTCGAACGGGAAGCCGGGCTGTGGTCACCCGGCGAATACCGGTAGTGCTTGTGGCCGAGCCTGAATTCCAGGTACGGCACCGTTTAACCCACCGCCCTATCGTAGTGTCCCAGCCCGATTTGCGCGATAGCACCTTGCAATCTTTTACATCCTGAACCCGTTTTTTACGGGGGTTTCGAATCAGGATTTCGCGCGCCACGCGTTGCACGGCAAGGCTTCGCTGCGAATTTAACCGCGCTCGACGGCGGCGTATGTGCGATACGGAGCATTTCGGCGGTGTGCCGCGATGTGCAATATGCACAATCGCGGTGCACCCTACCCGCCCACCGGCCAGCGATACCCCAGCAACGAGGCGCCGTCATAAGCCAGTTCCCGCACCCTCCCCAACTGATTGCCGCCGAACAACACGATCGCCTCGCCCTCATGGCGCAGATAGAAGCCGACATGCCCTTTCCAGCTTGCCGGATCGTCGCGCGTCAGCACCACGATGCAGCCATAGCGCGGCGTATCGAGCGGCCGCCCCCAGTCGAGCCACGAACGCGCGAGCGCCGAGCCGGTGCCGGCCAGGCCCGCGCGTGCGATGCACCAGTTCGCGAACGACGAGCACCACGACACCTTGTCGTCGTAGCCCACGAGATTCGTCATGCCGTTGTATTCGACGATGCGCGGGTGGCTGCTTCCCGGGCCATGACGCGTCACGCCGGCTTCGGCGAGCGCGATCGGCATCCACGGCGGCAGATCGGAATGGTTCATCGCATCGCCCCGCTGCCGGAATTCGCTTCATTTCGATATGGTTGCGTGTGCAACGAATAGGCACGCGTTCGACGCCACGGCGCAAGCAATGAAATTGAAAGATTCGATGCCTCGGCAGACGATCCGCCGCTCGACAGGAAAGGCCGTTGCAATAGTGCGGCGCATCGTTGCGGCAAGCCACGCATTCGCGTCGCGGCATGATGGTTGGGCATGAGCTCTCAGGTATTTTGGCGACGTATCGTATGACGCGCGTATTGCCGCGCAGGCGGGGCGGGCGCGCCGCGGCCATCGTAACGCGCCCCGGCGCTCGCCGGCAACGGCAACGGCAATAGGCGCATGGCCGCACTGCGTTTACAATCGCGGCCGCCAAGCGCGCGGCGGCACTGCCCGCGCCGCCCCGAACACATGATACGTCGAGCACCGACACGACCACCGACCACCGACCGGAGAAGCCACTTCATGGACTCGATCAAACGGTATTTCGGCTTCCAGGAAGCCGGAACCGACCTGCGCACGGAACTGCTCGCGGGCGTCACCACCTTCCTGACGATGGCGTACATCATCTTCGTGAACCCGGCGATCCTGGGCGATGCGGGCATGCCGAAGGAATCGGTGTTCGTCGCGACCTGCATCGTGGCCGCGCTCGCGTCGCTGATCATGGGCCTCTACGCGAACTACCCGGTGGCCTGCGCGCCGGGCATGGGCCTGAACGCCTACTTCGCCTACGCGGTCGTCAAAGGCATGGGCTTCACCTGGGAGGCGGCGCTCGGCGCGGTGTTCATCTCGGGCTGCCTGTTCCTGATCGTCACGTTGCTGCGCGTGCGCGAGGCCATCATCAACGGCATCCCGAAGACGCTGCGCGTGGCGATCACGGCCGGCATCGGCCTGTTCCTCGGCATCATCTCGCTGAAGACGGCTGGCGTGATCACCGGCAGCCCCGCCACGCTCGTCACGCTCGGCAATCTGCACGAACCCACCACGCTGCTCGCGATCGTCGGCTTCTTCGTGATCGTCACGCTCGACGCGCTGCGCGTGCGCGGCGCGATCCTGATCGGCATCGTCGCGGTCACCATCCTGTCGTTCTTCTTCGGCGGCAACCAATTCCACGGCATCTTCTCCGCGCCGCCGTCGATCTCGCCGACGCTGTTCAAGCTCGACATCAAGGCCGCGCTGTCGACCGGCGTGATCAACGTGATCCTGGTGTTCTTCCTGGTCGAGTTGTTCGACGCGACCGGCACGCTGATGGGCGTGGCGAACCGCGCGGGCCTGCTCGTCAACGGCAAGATGCACCGCCTGAACAAGGCGCTGCTGGCCGACAGCACGGCGATCGTGGCGGGCTCCTTGCTCGGCACCTCGTCCACCACGGCCTATATCGAAAGCGCCTCGGGCGTGCAGGCGGGCGGGCGCACCGGCATGACGGCCGTGACCGTCGCCGTGCTGTTCCTGGCCTGCCTGTTCATCGCGCCGCTGGCCGGCGTGGTGCCCGCCTACGCCACCGCGCCGGCGCTGCTCTATGTGTCCTGCCTGATGCTGCGCGACATGGTGGACGTGCCCTGGGACGACGCCACCGAAGCCGTGCCGGCCGCGCTCACCGCGCTGCTGATGCCGTTCACCTACTCGATCGCAAACGGCGTGGCGTTCGGCTTCATCGCCTACGCCGGCCTCAAGCTGCTGACGGGCCGCGCGAAACAGGTCAAGCCGGTGGTCTGGATCATCGCCGTGGTGTTCCTGTTCCGCTACTTCTACCTGGGCGCGGATTGACGCGCACGGCAGCCGGCGGCATCGGCGTTTCGGAGCACTATGCCGGTGCGGGCGCAGATCGATATACTGTGCGCCCCGGTTTCGATTCCCCGAGATCCATGCGGCAGCTCACCTGTTCGATCGTTCTCCTGTTGGGCTGCGCATGCACGGCGTCGGCCGCGCTGGCCGCTGCTTCGGCCGATGGCGCGGTGGCTGCCTCGTTTTCGCAACTGGCCTCGGCCCCGGCCGTGCCCGCCTCGGGCCTGCTGCTCGATGCCGAAGCGCCCACCCCGCATGGCCCCGTCTCCACGTATCTGATCCGCAAGTTCGGCGTCGCCAAGCAGAAGGCGCAGCAAATCTCCGACGCCGTCACGCTCGCCTCCGCCAAGTATTCGCTGCCGCCGGCCGTGCTGCTCGCGATCATCTCGATCGAGTCGCGCTTCCGGGAAAAGGCCAAGGGCGCGAACGGCGCGACCGGGCTCATGCAGGTCGTGCCGTCGGTACATCGCGGGCTGGTGCGCAATCAGGATCTGACCGAACCCACCACCAACATCAAGATCGGCTCGGCGATTCTCTACGGTTACATGCAGGGCGCGAACGGCGATCTCGACGTCGCGATGCGCCGCTACGGCGGCTCCCAGGCCTATGCGCAGAAAATTCGCGTGCGGGCCGCGGAATTCAATCGCGCGCTCGATACCGATGCGCAGCCCGACGCTCCCGCCTCGGAAGCGGAAACGCGACACGGCTTCTCCCGCGCACGGCCGTAACCACCCCGCGCGGCACGAATATTCTCTCGCAATCCTGAATAATGAATGGCGATGAAGGCGAGCGCCGGCTTCCGGCCCCCGCCCGCTCGCGCGATCAGCGCAGGTTCGCCTCGTGGAAGCGTACATAACCGCTGCGCAGCGTCACGCATTGCGCACGCGTATCGGCCAGCAGCCGGCGCGCGGCCGCCTCGATGCGCGGACGATGATTCGCGAAGGCGCCAAGCATGTCCTCGGAACGCGCCGAGGCCGCGCCGAAATGCGACTCCAGCGCCTCGGCGGTAATCTCGCAACATACCCGCTCGCCATCCACCATCGCCGCGAATAACAAAGTCAGTTCAGGCCCCGAGTATTCGGGGGCTTCGTTCGGGAAGAGGATCTGCATGGGGCGCCTTTGTCGTGACGAGAATGCAAAAGGCCGCGCACACCATTGCGGGCCGGGGCGGCCGGGGCGAGCGCGGAACGGTCGGCAGGGTGGCGCGCGGCGGAAGGCGCGCAGGAGATCGAGCCGGTTGCCTTTCACTGTAGACGCTATGCGCGCACACGCAAGGACTGACGGGACAAACCCCGATGCCGCGCTGCCTGCATGTGCCACGCCCGCGGTTTTCAACAGCCGCTGACGAATTCACGCGCCCGTTCGCCATCGTTTTGCACTGCGCAACAAACCAGGCCACCCGTCCGCCCCGAGTGCCGTGCCGCCGGGCGCCATCGGCTTGCCGCGCCGCCGCAGCGGCGAATCGCGGTCGCGCACGCCGGGTGGCGCTTGTATCATGACGCGAGCGGCGTGCTGCACGGCGCCCATCAAACAAGGATCGGAGCGCCGCCGACGCTTCCCTGGAGACACGACATGCCGCAATCCTCCGTGCTGCCTGCCACGGTCAGCCGACTCGACGTCATCGCGCAGGCGCACGCGCGCTCGGCCTCGATCGGCCTGCGCGCCGCCGACCGGCCCGACTACGCGCCGCTGTCGGCGCATGCGCTGCGCGAGCTGATCGACGGCAGCCGCTCGCTCTATACGCTCGCGCGCCCGGTGATGGACGCGCTGCACGCCCAGATCGCCGATACCCAAAGCCTCGTACTCCTGACCGATCATGACGGCATGATCCTGCACAGCATCGGCGACGCCGATTTCGTCGCCAAGGCGAACCGCGTGGCGCTGCGCCCCGGCGCGTCGTGGGCCGAAACCGCGCGCGGCACCAATGCGATCGGCACCGCGCTGGCCTCGCGCCAGGCCGTGACCGTGCACGGCGACGAACATTTCCTGCGCGCCAATCATGTGCTGTCCTGCTCCTGCGCGCCGATCGTCGATCCGTTCGGCCGTTTGCTCGGCGCGCTCGACGTCAGCGGCGACCCGCGCGGCTTCGGCCCGCACACGCTCGCGCTGGTCAGGATGTCTGCACAACTGATCGAAAATCACCTGTTCTCCAGCGCCTGCGACGCCGCGTTGCGCGTGCATTTCCACGCGCATGCCGAATTCGTCGATTCGCTGTTCGGCGGGCTCGCCGCGTTCGGCGCGGACGGCAACCTGCTCGCGGCCAACCGCAGCGCGCTGTTCCAGTTCGGTACATCGCTCGGTGCGTTGCAGGAGCGAAGCTGCGATGAATTGTTCGGTATCTCGTTCGCGCAACTGGCGGACCGGGCCGCACGCGATCCGGGCGCGACTGTCGCGCTGACACTGCAGACCGGCGTGCGCGTGCTGGCGCGCTGCGAGCAGGCACAGACACGCCGCACCGGCGACCGAGTCGCCGCGCGCACGGCCTCCGTTGCGGTGCCGCCAACTCCGGAAACCGCGGTGAAACCGGCCGTGCCTGATGCCAACCCCGATGCCGACGCGATCACCTTCGCCACGCTCGACACCGGCGACGCGCGCATGGCCGCGATCCTGCAACGTGTTGCGAAGATCCGCGGGCGCGATCTGCCCGTGCTGATCCTCGGCGAAACCGGCACCGGCAAGGAATGGCTGGCGCGCGCGCTGCACGGCGCCTCGCCGCGCCGCGACGGCCCGTTCGTCGCCGTCAACTGCGCAGCGCTGCCCGATTCGCTGATCGAGGCCGAGCTGTTCGGCTATGAAGACGGCGCGTTCACCGGCGCGCGCCGGCGCGGCAGCCCCGGTCGCATCGTGCAGGCCGACGGCGGCACGCTGTTCCTCGACGAGATCGGCGACATGCCGCCGGCCCAGCAAGTGCGGCTGATGCGGGTGCTGCAGGAGCGCGCGGTGGTGCCGCTCGGCAGCGGCCGCGCCGTGCCGGTGGACGTACGGATCGTGTGTGCGACGCACCGCGACCTGCGCGCGATGATCGCCGACCAGCGCTTTCGCGACGATCTCTATTACCGCATCAACGGGCTGGCCGTCACGCTGCCGCCGCTCGCGCAGCGCACCGATCTGCCTGAACTGGTGCGGCGCGTGCTGGCCCGCCTCGCCCGCGCCGACGCCGTGCCGTCGCGCGTCTCGAACGCCGTGCTGGCCGCATTCGCGCGCTGCCGCTGGCCCGGCAACCTGCGGCAGATGACGAACGTGCTGCGCACGGCCGGCATGCTCGCCGACGATGCGCCCGAGATCGGCCTCGACCATCTGCCCGAGGATTTCTGGCTCGACTGCCCCGACGGCGCGGCCGAGTGGGCCACCTCGCCGGCCGCGTGCGCCTCCGCCACCACGCTCGACGCGCAGCAGGCCTCGCTGATCGACTGCACGCTCGCGCGCCATCAGGGCAACGTGTCCGCCGCCGCGCGCGAGTTGGGCCTTGCGCGCAATACCGTCTACCGGCATCTGCGACGGCGGCGCGGCGACGCCTGACCCCCACGGCAAGCCACGCCGCGCTTCGGGTATGCTGGCGGGCTCGCCTCCCGTTCGCCCGCCCCCGATGACCGAATCCGAACGCCCGTTCCGCGTCCGCGTCGAACCGCTCGGCGCGAGTTTCGACGCGCCCGACTCGCTATCGCTGCTCGAAGCCGCCGGCTTCGAGGGGCTGTCGCTGCCGCGCTCGTGCCGCAACGGCGTATGCCGAGCCTGCCTGTGCCGGATGGTCAGCGGCAGCGTGACGTACCGCGTCGAATGGCCCGGCGTGACGCGCGAGGAACGCGCGCAAGGCTGGATTCTGCCGTGCGTGGCGGTGGCCGCTTCGGATCTGGTGATCGAATACTCAGCCGATACGGACTTCTCCCCGCATTAGCCCATGATTCGGGTTCCTGACGATTACGAGCCGGCTCGGCTCGCTTCCGCTCACGCCACGTTCAACACCTTCATCGCCCAAGTCACCTCATGGATTTCGACGTCATCGTGCTCGGCGCCGGCATCGTCGGCGTATCGGTCGCTCAACATCTGCAGGATCGCGGCCGGCGCGTCGCGCTGATCGACCGGCAGGCGCCGGGGCTCGGCACGAGCTTCGGCAATGCCGGGTTGATCGAACGCTCGTCGGTCATGCCGTATGCGTTCCCGCGCAACCCGCTGGCGCTGATGCGTTACGCGACGAACCGCGCCACCGCGCTGTACTGGCATCCGCGCTCGCTGCCCGCTTACGCGCCGTGGCTGCTGCGTTTCTGGCACGAATCGGCGCCGGCCCGGCACGCCGCGGCCGCACGCGACATGCGTCCGCTGATCGAGCGCAGCGTCGACGAACACGACGCGTTGGCCGCGCGCAGCCCCGAAGCCGCCGCGCTGATTCGCGGCAGCGGCTGGCTCGAAGCGTTCCGCTCGCCGCACGCGCTCGATCATGGCATCGCGGAAGCCGCGGGCCTGGCGCGCACGCACGGCCTGCGCCACGTGGTGCTCGACGCCACCGCGCTGCGCGCGCAGGAGCCGTCGCTGCGCGCGGGCTTCGCGGGCGCGATTCACTGGCTCGATCCGAAAGCCGTGTCGAATCCCGGCGCGCTGGTCGCGGCCTATGCCGGCTTGTTCGAACGCGAAGGCGGCCGGTTCCTGCTCGGCGATGCCGCCACGCTCGCGCGCATCGACGGCGGCTGGCGCATCACGACGGCCGACGGCGACACCACTGCGCGCGAGGCCGTGATCGCGCTCGGCCCCTGGTCGGACAGCGTATTCGCGCGTTTCGGCTACCGCATCCCGCTGCGCGACAAGCGCGGCTATCACATGCACTACGCACCGCCATCGGACACGCCGCGCTTGTCCGCACCGGTTGTCGACATCGAACACGGCTACGTGATCGCGCCGATGCAGCGCGGCCTGCGGCTCACGACCGGCATCGAACTGGCCCGGCGCTCGCTGCCGCCCACCGGCATCCAGCTCGCCCGCGCCGAACGCCTGGCGCGCCCGGCGTTCGGCCTCGGCGAGCGGCTCGACGACGCGCCGTGGCTCGGCTTGCGCCCGTGCACGCCGGACATGCGGCCGGTGATCGGCGCGGCCCCGCATCATCCGGGCATGTGGTTCGCGTTCGGTCACAACCATCACGGCCTGACGCTCGGGCCGATCACCGGGCGGCTGCTTGCACAGGCCATCTGCGGAGAACGCCCGGATGTCGATCTCACGCCGTTCGACGCGGCCCGCTTCGCACGCTGAGCACGGAATTCGTGCACGCCATTCGAAAATCCATTCGGCCGTGTCGATTATCGGATCGAATGGCGCATTACCCGATCCTCAGAATTTCCTCAGGAATAGCCGTAAATCTGCAACGCAGTGTTTAAGGATTTATCTTATTCGGCATGCTTCGATCGGCGAAACCGCATTCCTCCGACATTTCTGACGAAATCGCCATGTTGGCGTCACGCTGCTATCGGCATGCGCCGTGCATCATGGCGTCTGTCCGGAGATGCACGGCACCCGGCGCGGCGAATTTGCCCGCGCGTTGCCGACGATCCATGAGGAGCCCGAACAAGATGCGCAAGCCAGGAATTGTCGCCGCAGCGTGCGTGCTGCTGGCCTTCGCATCGTCCGCCCAAGCAGCGGACGGCGCCTCGCAAGCCCCGTCGCAGCCCGTTTCCGCCGCCGCCCAGCCAGGCAGCGAGCAAAGCGGCGCCGAGCCATCCGGATACGGTGCACAGCCGCGCATGACGGCCGAAGCAGGAAAACGGGCGCAAGACCCGTTCACGATCAACGGCCGATCAATGTACGACGTGCACTGAACCGTCTCCAAGGGCGAGCCACCTCAGCACGGGATTCACCCCAGGCGTCTATGCGAGTAAGAAGCCTGCCGTGCCGCTCGTTCTTTTTTCCACCCCGGATCCCCTCCGGGGTTTTTTCTTTGTGCGCCCACAAACCTGCCGATCGATTGTTTCTAAATTGGCAAAATGTAATTCGATCCAGACAGGATGTTTTTTCTTGCCGAGGGCGCTTACATTTAGCTCCAGATTCTCATTGGAAACCGCTACGGAATCGACAAAACGCAGTTGCAAATACTGCCTAGGCCGATACCGCACGAGCTTTAGGAAACGGCAAATGAAGTCTTCCAAATCGATACCCCTGCGCGATCCCGCCGACGTTCACGTCGAGATTCTCGAACAATCGGACACGTTGCTCGTCGTTCGTTGGGTCGAACCCGGCCGCTGCCACTACGGCGAACAGCGCTGGCGCCGCCGCTTCGCGCAACGCACGGGCACGTGCGCACTGTCCCGCGAAGTGATCCAGCGCGGCGACGAAGTGTTTCGTCCTGCCGAGCGTCCGGCGCCTGCGAATGCGGGCGCCATGATCTCCGCCTCCCAGGTGCTCGGCCTGCACAGCGGCAAGTAAGGCCGAAACATCGCGCCGCGATACATTCGCGGCGTTTTCTTTTTGTGCTCGCCAGTCGGCGGCGCACCATGCTTAGGTGTGCCTGCTGGTTATGTGCGCGGGCGCACCGAGCACATCAAATCCCCCTCCTGGCTTCTTCCTACGCGCGCACGTGCGACCCGCACGCCGGCGCGCGATGCTTCGCATGGCCGTGCAGCCGCGATTCGCACCGCGCCGCCACGACGCTTCCATCGTTGCGACCCACGCATTCATCAGACCATTTCCGCCCTGCGATTTTATCGATTTAAGCAACGATCTATGATCAAAACCAGTATTTACCCTAGGTGATCCGAGGTCTACGATTCACATCAACCGCTGACGACAAAACGCCGCAAGCGGACATACCAGATAAAATTTCGGAGGTTGTATGAATAAGCTCATCGCCGCAGTTGTTGCCGCTACCGCCCTGACCGCTTCGGTTGCCGCATTCGCCCAAACCGCCCAGAACGGCCCTGTGACCCGCGCCGAAGTGCGTGCGCAACTGGTCCAACTCGAGAAGGCCGGTTATCATCCGGGCGTCGCAAGCCCGTACTACCCGGAAGACATCCAGGCCGCGGAAGCCCGCGTGGCCGGCCCGGACACGAGCGGTTACGGTTCGCAGGCAGCCCCGGTGGTCCATTCGGGCAGCCCGGCAGCCACGGTTACGCCGGCTCACGATTCGATCTACTACGGTCACTAAGCAGCAAGCTCCGGGGTTGCCCGTACGGCAGCCTCGCTTCGGTAACGAGTCCGGCAACGGACTCGTCGCCGTTTTCAGGCCCCAAACCTCCGCCGTCCCGTCAGGGAAGGCTTAGCCCGGGCGCCTGGCGCCCGGGCCTTTTTTCGCTCCTGGCGCAAGCCTGATCTGCCCACCGGACGATCGAAGCGGCCTGAATCTTTGTTGTTTACGTTGCAACAATCCGTTTCCTGGAACGTGACGGTGACGCGCCGCAATATCGGCTTCAAACCTGGCCTGCGCGCCCCGCTCCATGAAACACCAGCAGTCATGAACGGCCACTCTCTTTCCGAGATCGGCCGTTTTTCTTTGGTGGACGAGAAATGCCGCAGCGGCGTTCGCGAGCCGGGGTGCACTAACAGAGCGCATCCTCGGATTTGCGAATTGAAAGACATCCTTAGGTTTCCTATACTCCAAGCCGCATCCGACTCGTGCCAATGGACAGGATGCGACTCAACCTCGGTCCGATGCTGGTCCGAGGTATTTTTTTATGCGCTTTCGTGCGCGCTTGCGCCGACCACGCTGATGCCGGCCAAAAACGATTCGATGGCCACCGCCAACGCCTCGGTACTCATCGGCCGGGACAAGAACCGCACCGGCAAGCCGCCACCCTATTTCACTCGTTCGGAATCCGCATCGATCCGCTCGCGCAGAAATGCGCACACGGCCCGGTGCATGCGCGCCGCGCCGGGGCTGACATCGAGCGCGCGCCAGCAACCGTGCACCATGCCCTCGGCCAGCACGAAGCGCGCCTCGCCGCCAGCCGCACGGATCGTCTCGACATACACACGCGCATCGTCGCGCAGCGGATCGTGCTCCGCGCCGATCGCCAGCACCGGCGGCAGCCCGTCGAAACGACCGGCCAGCAACGGCACGGTGCCCGGCGGCGGCGAAACCGGCGCTGCCGCGGCCCCATCCGCCGATCCCCAGTACCACTGACGATAACTGCGCACATCGGCGAGCGTCAGCATCGGCGCATCCGCCTCGCTTTCTCGCGCGGGCAATTGCGGCTCCAGCCCGAGCATCGGATAGACAAGCGCGACACCCGCGATCCGCGCGCCGAACCATGCCGCCACGCTGGCCGCCAACGTGCCGCCGGCGCTGTCGCCTGCCAGTGCGATCGGCTGCCCGGCGGGAAGATCGAACGGCAGGCGGCCGTCGAGCGCCGCCTGGGTGACGGCGCGCACGTCGTCGTGCGCGGCCGGCGCGCCATGCTCGGGCGCCAGCCGATAATCGACGGCGATCACGTCGGCAGCCGCGTCGGCCGCCAGCCGCGCCGCAATCGATTGATGGCTGGCCAGCGAACCGAGCACGAAGCCGCCGCCGTGAAAAAACAGCACCACGCCGCGCGCAGCCTGCGCGAATCGGTAACGCCGCAAACCGATGCGGTGCCCGGCCGGCGCGACGAACATGGCATCCTCCGTCGTCACGCCGCTCGGCAATCGCGCCGGCGTCCAGCGCGCGGCGAAACGCTCGTAGCCGTCGCGCAGCGCCGCGACCGACACCGCGCGCGGGTCGCCGCCGTCACCGCCCTCGGCCGCGACCCGCGCGACGAACGCGGCGATTTCCGCTTCGAGCGCCATCGTCAGCGCGGCGCCGGCAGGCCGATCACGCGCCCGGCCCAGGCCGGCGCCGCCATCTCGCGCTGCGCGTCGTGCCTTTCAGCAAGCCGCGCGTGAACGTCGGCATCGAACGGCGCGGATTTCGGCCCGCGCGTGTCGATGTGCATCAGCATCTGCTCGCTGGCCGACACCGCGCCGTCCACGCCGTCCGCAAACATCTCCATATACAGATGGATGCGCTTCGCATCGACCGCCAGCACGCGTGCATCGACGCGCACCGCCGTGCCGAGCTTGATCTCCTGCAGGTAGTTCACATGCGCTTCCAGCGTGTAGATCGAGCGCGAGCGCGCCTGCCGTGTTGCCGCGTCGAGGCCGATCCGATCGATCAGCGCATCGGTGGCGAAGCTGAAGATCAGCAGGTAGAACGCATCGCGCAGGTGCCCGTTGTAATCGACCCATTCCTCGCGCACCACGTCGCGGTGAATCGTCAGCGCGGTTTCGGTGGGCATCGTCAATCCTCGTAGCGCATGCCGTGACGCGCCTTCACGCGGGCGATCGTTTCGATCACCTCGGTGATGCAGTCGTCGCGATAGCGTTCGAGCGCCTGGATGCTGCGCTCGCCCTGCTGCTCGGTGGTGCCTTCCACCACGCGGTCAATCAGCTCGTCGGTCAGCGTCGGCGCGACGAGCTTGGTCCACGGCAGTTCGAGCGCCGGCCCGAACTGCTTCATGAAGTGGCGCATGCCCGCGTCGCCGCCGGCCAGCGTGTAGGTCAGGAACGTGCCCATGAACGACCAGCGGATGCCCGCACCGAAGCGGATCGCATCGTCGATCTCGCCGGTGGTGGCCACGCCTTCGTTGACCAGATGCAGCGCCTCGCGCCACAGCGCTTCGAGCAGGCGGTCGGCAATGAAGCCCGGCACTTCCTTGCGCACCCTGAGCGGACGCATGCCGAGCGACGCGTAGATGGCGATCGCCGCGTCCACCGCTTCGCTCGAAGTCCGCTCGCCGCCGAGCACTTCGACCAGCGGCAACAGATAGACGGGGTTGAACGGATGGCCGACCACGCAGCGTTCCGGGTTGGTTGCGCGCGCATAGAAATCGGTCGGCAGCAGACCCGAAGTGGACGACGCGATGATCGCGCCGGGCTTGGCCGCGCGGCTGATCTGCTCGTGCAGTTCGAGCTTCAGCGCCTCGCGCTCGGGCGCGCTTTCCTGGATGAAATCGGCGTCGGCCACGGCCGCCTCGATGGTCGGCACGAAGCGCAGCCGCTCGACCGACGCGCCCGGTTTCAGGCCGACACGCTCCAGCGCGGGCCACGCGTTGGCGAGCTTGGCGCGCAGTTGCGCCTCGGCGCCGGGCGCCGGGTCCCACACGACCACGTCGAGCCCGTTCGCGAGCGCACGCGCCACCCAGCCGCCGCCGATCACGCCGGTGCCGATCGCGGCGAAGGTCTTGATGTCGGTGATCACAGTCATGAAACGTCCTTGGTTTTCCTGAATATCCGGCGAGGCGGCGAGCATGCCGCCCCACGCCATGTCATCTCACGCGAATTCGGCGATCGCGCGCCGTTCGAGCGGGCGTTGGCCGCGCGGCGGCAGGCCGAGCTTGACGCGCCCTTCGGCCGGCGTCAGCACGCGCGCGCCGAGCCGCTCGATGATTTCGCGCGCGCGCTGCACGAGCGAGCCGTTCGAGGCCGGCACGCCGCGATCGAGCCAGATGTTGTCTTCGAGGCCCACGCGCACATGGCCGCCCAGCAGCATCGCCTGCGCCACCATCGGCATCTGCATCCGGCCGATGCCGAAGCCGGCCCAGTGTGCGCCCGGCGGCATGTTGTCGACCATCGATTTCAGCGTGCCGGTGTCGGCCGGCGCGCCCCACGGAATGCCCATGCAAAGCTGGAACAGCGGCGGCTCGTCGAGCAGGCCTTCCTTGAGCAACTGCTTGGCGAACCACAGGTGGCCGGTGTCGAAGATCTCCAGCTCGGGCTTCACGCCAAGCTGCTGGATTCGCTTCGCGCCGGCACGCAACTGGGCCGGCGTGGACACATAGATGTAATCGCCATCGCCGAAATTGAGCGTGCCGCAATCGAGCGTGCAGATCTCGGGCAGCAATTCCTCCACATGCACGAGGCGCGTCAGGCCGCCGACCAGGTCGGTGCCCTGGCCGAACTGCATCGGCGCTTCGCCCGCGCCGATCTCCAGGTCGCCGCCCATGCCGGCCGTCAGGTTGATGATCACGTCGACGTCGGCCGACCGAATCCGGTCCACCACCTCGCGGTAGAGGTTCGGATCGCGGCTGCCGCGCCCGGTTTGCGAATCGCGCACATGGCAGTGCGCGACGGTGGCGCCGGCCTTGGCGGCCTCGATCGCGGCCTCGGCGATCTGCTTGGGCGTGACCGGAATCGCCGGATGCTTGCCGACCGTATCGCCCGCGCCCGTCACGGCGCAGGTCACTATCACTTCGTGGTTCATTGCGTTTGCCTCGTTGCTTGCAGTGTAGGAGTGGCGCGCGGCGCGCCGGTCACAGGCCGAGCGCCGCCTTCACGGTCGCGAGACCGTCCTTGCCGTCGTAGCTCTTCACGCCCGCGAGCCAGCCGTCCAGCACCTGCGGGTGCTTGCGGATGTAATCCTTGGCCGAGTCGGCCGGGCGCGTCTTGTTCACCACGGCCAACATCAGTTGGTTCTCCATATCGGTGGTGAAGCGCAGGTTCGACACGAGCTTGCCCGCGTTCGGGCAGCGCTCGGCATAACCGTTCGAGGTTAGCGTGTAGACGCGCGCCTCGCCGTAGTTCGGGCCGAACGACGCATCGCCGCCCGACAGGTAGTTCATCTGCAACTGGATGTTCATCGGGTGCGGTTCCCAGCCGAGGAACACCACCCATTTCTTGGCGCGCACCGCGCGCTCCACCGTCACCAGCATGCCGGCCTCGCTCGATTCGACCAGCTTGAAGCCGCCGAGCCCGTACTGGTTGGTGTCGATCATCTTCTGGATGGTCGCGTTGGCGCTGCTGCCCGGCTCGATGCCGTAGATCTTCCCGTCGAGTTCCTCGCGGTGCTTGGCGATATCGTCGAAGGTTTTCAGGCCGGCCTGGAATTCGTAGGCCGGCACCGCGAGCGTGGCCTTCGCGCCCGACAGGTTCGGCGTGTCGAGCACCGTGATCGACTTCGCATCGAGGAACGGCTGAAGCTGCTTCTGCTGCACCGGCCACCAGTAGCCGAGCGACACGTCGATCTGTTTGGCCTTCAGGCCTGCGAACGAAATCGGCACCGACGAGATCGTGGTAGTGGGCTTGTAGCCGAGCGACTCGAACAACATGGAGGCGAGCGCCGTGGTGGACGTGATGTCGGTCCAGCCGATATCGGAGAACCGCACCGTGCGGCACGCGTCGGAATCCTGGGCAAACGACGGCAACGGCAACGCAGATGCCGCGGCCAATGCCGCAACCAGCGCGAGGGTCTTGCACGACTTCATGTTGGCTCCCTGTTCGGCGGTGTCTCGCAGGCGATTGATAGAGGAACGACGAGGCCTGCACCGTGGATGAAAAAATAACGGGCCATATTCGGCGCAAGGCGACCGGCCGCGACGTTTTGTTGACTGTCAGCGACCTTCAGTGGAAACCATGATGGCGAGAGCGCGCGCCCGCATGACGGGGCTCGGGAAGACGATCGCGCGGCGGCGAGCTTGACCCGATGCGGCGTGGCGCGAAATGACCGGGCAGCCGGCGCCGGACGTTCGCAAGCGCGAACGTAAAAAAGCCCGCCCGAAACGAATCGGGCGGGCAAATGGACTCATCCGAATCGACGAGCGAAGGCGCGCGCGGCAACCACGGCCAGCGTACTGCCGGCTTTCGGCCGTGGTTGCCGAACCGCCCCGCGCCGGCATCCGGCACACCGTGAGTCCGCTCGGAGGCGGGCCGGGCTGCCCGGCCGCGAAACGCGTGTCGAACGTCAGGACTGCATCAGAAGCGCGGCTTAGAAGCGCGTCAGCATGCCCACAGCGCCCATCACCTGATTGCCCGTGGTGGAGGCGCCCCCGGCGTTGTACAGCATCGCGACGTTCTTGTTGCCGGTGGCGTGCTGATACATCGCCTCGGCATACAGTTCGGTGCGCTTGGACAGCGCATAGCGCGCGATCGCATTGACCTGATTCCACTTCGGATCGGCGCCATAGGCGGTCGCGCCGCTCAGGTGCGCATCGGTGTACGTGTAGGACAGGCCCGCGCGCAGGGCCGGCGTGAACTGAACCATCCCATTCACTTCGTAGTTGTCGAAGCGCGCGCCGCCGTTGTTCAGGCCGAACGCGCCAGTGCCCTGGTACTGGGCGTGCGAATAGACGAAGCCGAGCGTGGCGGGGCCGAACGCGTAGTTGATGCCGGCGGCCACGCTGCGCTGCACGTCCGAGGTCAGGCTGCCCTTCACTTCGGCCTGATCGACCGCGCCGGCCGTGTTGGCGAACGCGGTACCGTTGCGCGTGCCCGAGCCGTTGGTCTGCAGGTAGCCGGCCGCGGCGGTCAGCGGGCCGTTGCTGTAGCTCGCGCCGACACTGTAGGCGCGGCTGGTGGCGAAGTTCGTGCTGTTGCTGAACGCGTACATGCCGCCGAACTTGAACCCGCCATAGTTGACGCTGGTGAACTTCGCCGCGTTGTTGAAGCGCACGCTGTGCTGCAGGTTGTCGTTGTCGTACGGGTGCGCGAAGCCCGAATCGCCGAACGTGCCGGCCGTGCCCGACAGCGGCGAAACGAAATCGACCACGTCGTCGTACTGGCGGCCGAGCGTCAGCGTGCCGAACGCATTGCCGCTCAGGCCCACGTAGGCCTGGCGGCCGAACATGCGGCCATTCTGGCCAAGCTGGCCGTTGTTGACGCTGAAGCCGTTCTCGAGCACGAACACCGCCTTGAGCCCGCCGCCGAGATCTTCCGAGCCGCGCACGCCGAAGCGGCTGCCGCTGATGTTGCCGCTCGCGAGCGCGACGCGGCCGCTGCCGCCAACGTTGTTGGTGTAGGCGATGCCGGCATCGACGAGGCCGTACAACGTGACCGAGCTTTGAGCGTGGGCCGAGGCTGCTGCGAACGTCGTCACGCATGCGGCCGCGATGGAGATTTTTTTCACCTGAGACTCCGGTTCTGTAGAAACGCTGGGTTGAGACGCCGGCGAGTATAGAAACGGAGGCGCCCGAGAATGTGCGCGCGCAGCCGCAAGCTTCCTTCCGGAAAATGGAAGAATCCGATCATCAAACTGAAATATTTGCCCGCCGCGCGGGGCGGGCCGGCGCCACCCGCCCTATTCGAGGACTGCGAACGATCGATACGGCGCCTTTTCGATTCGCGCACACTCGCCTCTATAATCGAGCGCGCCCCACACGACCCCACCGCCCGCCCATGCCGGAAACCTTTCATTTTCTGTTGCTCCCCGGCTTCTCCGCGCTCGGTTGCATGTCGGCGATCGAGCCGCTGCGCGTCGCGAACCGCTTCCGCCCGGATCTCTATCGCTGGCAATTGCTGAGCATGGACGGTGCGCCGGTGGTCGCCAGCAACGGCGTGGCGCTGAACGCCGACGCGCCGTTCGGCGAGATCGGCCACACCAGCACCGTGTTCGTGATCGCGGGCTTCGAGCCGCTGGCGCGCTACACGCGCACGCTCGGCGATTGGCTGCGCCGCCAGCATCACGGCGGCGCGACGATCGGCGCGATCGATACCGGCAGCTTCGTGCTGGCCGAGGCGGGCCTGTTCGACCCCACCCACACGCTGACGCTGCACTGGGAAGCGCTGGCCGCATTCCGCGAGCGCTACCCGCGCCTGACCGCCACGCAGGAATTGTTCGAGACGGGCGACCGGCGCATCACCTGCGCGGGCGGCATCGCGTCGATCGACATGATGCTCGACCTGATCGGCCGCCGGCACGGCGCGGATCTGGCCGCCAGCATTTCGGAGCAGTTCGTGGTGGGCCGCATCCGCCAGCACTCGGATCGGCAACGGCTGGAAATCGCCGCGCGCTATGGCGTGCACAACCGCAAGCTGATCCAGGTGATCGGCGCGATGGAACGGCACACCGAAACGCCGCTGTCCTCGGATGCATTGGCGCAGGACGTCGGCATCACGCGGCGTCAGCTCGAACGCCTGTTCAGCGCGATTCTCGACGACACGCCGGCGCGCTTCTACATGCAGTTGCGGCTCGACCGCGCGCGCGAGCTGCTGCAGCAGACCGACATGACCATCACGGCGATCTGCGTGGCCTGCGGCTTCGAATCGCCGTCGCATTTCTCGCGCAGCTACCGCACGCGCTTCGGCGCCAGCCCGCGCGACGACCGGCAGGTGCAGCGTTAGCAGCCAGCGATCAGCAGGATTCCGAACCGATGAAAACCAACGGGCCGGCACGACGCGATTGGCGTCATGCCGGCCCGTTTCATATTGCGTATTGCGTCGCGCATCATGCAGCGCGCCGCGCGATCAGAACGAGTGGCGCATCCCGATCCGCACGTCGGCCTGCGTCTGCGTGGTGGACGGCGTGAAGCTGTAGCCGATCACCGCGTTGACGCCGTTGGAGGCGCGCAGGTAGTCGCCCGACAGATACACGTCGGTGCGCTTGGACAGCAGGTAGTGCACGCCGGCCGAACCCTGGTTCCAGTGATGGCCCTCGAAGCGCGTGTGCTGATAGCCGCCGATCACGCTGAGGGCCGGCGTCAGTTGATAGGTTGCGCCGCCTTCGTACACCTGCATGTGCGAGCTTTGGCCGAAGCCCTTGATGGTGGTGTACGTGAAGTTGCCGATCAGCGACACCTTGCCGATCGTGTAGCTCGCGCCGACGCCGAGCGTGCCCTGCTTGTCGATGTTCATCGGCGTGCTGGAGAACAGGTCGGTCACCGCGCCCGTGGCCGGATCGACGCTGACGGTCGGCCGGCCGAGGAACGTCTTGGTGCCGATCATCGCGTACGGATCGAACGCGTAGATGCCGTTCGGGTTGTTCAACTGCGTGTAGGCCACGCCGGTCGAGAAGTTGCCGTTCGCGTAGCTGCCGCCCAGGCTGAACGCGCTGTTCTGGTGGAAGTTGCCCGACACGTTGCCGAACGAATACATGCCGCCCACCTTGAAGCCGCCGAACGTGTTCGACAGGAACTTGATCGCGTTCGGCAGGCGGTCGCCGTTGAAGCGGTCGAAGTCGCCCTGGTGGATCGCGTAGCCGCTGGCCCACGCCGACACGTTGGTCAGATAGACCATCTCCTCGGTCATGTCGAGCTGGTCGCCCAACGACAGCGTGCCCCAATCGTTCTGGAGTCCGACATAAGCCTGACGGCCGAACAGCGCGCCGCCGAAACCGAGCTGGCCATTGCTCAGGTGGAAACCGCTTTCGAGCACGAACACCGCCTTCAGGCCGCCGCCGAGATCCTCGACGCCCTTGAAGCCGATCCGGTTGCCGTAGGACACGCCGTCGTCGAACTTGAAGACGTGCGCGCCGCCCGAATTGCTCACGTAGGTGACACCGGCATCGAGAATGCCGTACAGCGTGACGCTGCTCTGCGCATGACTCGCGGACGACACGCCTGCCAGTGCCAGCGCGGCGGCGCCGGCTGCGGCAATTTTCTTTCTTTTAATCATTGTGGCAACCCCAAACCTGCATTCCTGTTGGAAGAATGACTCGCGCACGCACGAGCCCTACGTCTTGCATGAAACCGGGTATCGCTTGCGCGGCCATCGTGGTTGTTGTGAAGGTGCGGCCGCGTGAAGGAAAAAATACAAACCCAATTTATGGGCGACACGTCCATGAACGACCACAAATGGCCTGTCAGCGACCGCTGCTGATAAACCCTGAATGCGGTGGCCGCACCGGACGAGCGTCACATCACAGGCCGAGCGCGCCCTTGGCGGCCGGCAACGCGGGCGCGCCGCTCGCGGTGGTCACGCCGTCGAGCCAGGTGCCGAGCAGGTCCGGATGGGCACGCAGCGCGCGCTTCGCGGCGTCGGCGGGCGAGAGCTTGTCGAGCAGCATCGAGGCGATCATCGCGTTCTCCAGGTCGACGTTGAACGTGATCTGCCTGAACAGGCGGCCGAGATTCGGGCACTGGTTCGCATAGCCGCTGCGCGACACGGTATTGACGGTCGCGCCGCCGTAGTCGGGGCCGAAGTAGGCATCGCCGCCCGACAGGTAGACCGGATGGAACCTGGTGTTCATCAGGTGCGGCTCCCAGGCCAGGAACACGATCCACTTGTGATCGCGTTCGGCGCGTTCCACCTGGGTCAGCATGCCCGTCTCGCTCGATTCGACCAGCGACCAGTTCGCACTGCCGAGCGCCTTGTCGGCGATCATCCGCTTGATGTTCTGGTTGGCCGGCGCGCCTGGCTCGATGCCGTAGATGCGGCCTTCGAAGCGGTCGGCGTACTTGGCGAGATCGGCGAACGAGTGCACGCCGGCCGCGGCCACGTAGTCGGGCACCGCCAGCGTGAACTTCGCATGGGTCAGGTTCGCGTGCAGCACGTCGATCGATTTCTCGTCGACGAACGGCTTCACGAGTGGCCCTTGCGCCGGCATCCAGTTGCCGAGGAACACGTCCACCTGCCCTTTCTTGAGGCCCTGGAACGTGATCGGCACCGACAGGTTCGCGACGCGCGGATGGTAGCCGAGCGCGTCGAGCACGGCGCCCGTCATGGCGTTGGTGGCGTCGATGTCGGTCCAGCCCGGCGCGGCCATGCGCACGTCGCCGCAGGAGGCCGGATCGGCGGCCTGCGCCGCGCCGGCAAACGCGAGCGCAAGGCCTGTGGCGAGCAGGCTGCGCCGCAATGCGCGCGCCGGTCCTGCAATGCGAAGGTGTCGTTTCATTGCTTGTATTCCCGTGTGGATGAAAGGTGTGCCGGCGTTCAGCGTTGCGGGCGCGGGTAGCGCGCCATCGCTTCGAGCGTGTCGAGTTCGATGTGGTTGCGCATGTAGCGCTGGCTGGCGTCCTGCATCGGCTGCCAGTCCCACGACTGGATGCGGCCCTGCGTGGTGGCCGCGAAGTGGAAGCGGCGGCGGCGCTGGCTGGCCAGCACGTCGGCGTGGATCGCGTCGAGGTTCCAGCGTCGCGCCACCTCGGCGCGCAACGCCGCCACCCGCTCGCTCTGCGCCGGGTCGGCCGCGAGGTTGGTCAGTTCATGCGGGTCGTCCTTCAAGTTGAACAACTGGTCTGGATCGACCGGCGTGTGGATGAATTTCCAGTCGCCGCGCCGGATCATCACGATCGGCGCGATCGCGCCTTCGGCCAGGAATTCGCCGATCGCCTCGTCGTGGCCGCCCGCGCCGCTCAAGTGCGGCACCAGGCTCTGGCCGTCGATCGCGTCGGGCCATTCGGCCGGCGCGCCGCCGGTGGCGAACTCCACCAGCGTGGGCAGCAGGTCGAGGTGCGAGACGGACGCCGACACGCGCGAGGCAGCGAACCGGCCCGGCGCATTGACGATCAACGGCACGCGGCAACCGCCCTCGAAGAACGTCATCTTGTACCAGAGGCCGCGCTCGCCGAGCATGTCGCCGTGGTCCGCCGTCACGATCACGACCGTATCGTCGGCGAACCCGCAGGCTTCGAGCGTACTCATGACCGCGCCGAATTGCGCGTCGGCATAGCTGGTCGAGCCGTAATAGGCGCGGCGCGCGGCGCGGATTTGCGCCTCGCTGGGCGGCGTTCGGTCGATCTCGCTGACGCCGCGCAGCCGCCGCGAGTGCGGATCGCTCTCGTCGAAGCCGAGCGTGACGGCCGGCATCGGCACGTCCTCGTCGCGGTAAAGGTCCCAATATTCGCGCGTGATTGCGTAGGGATCATGAGGATGGGTCAGCGACATGACCAGGCAGAACGGACGCGCGTCGGTGCCCATTTCCTTCTCGCGCGCCAGATCGTAGAGCTTCTGGCGCGTGGCGAACGTCACTTCGTCGTCGAAATCGAGCTGGTTGGTGCGCACGCATGGGCCGGCGTCGAGCACCGAGCCCATGTTGTGATACCAGCTCGGGCGGTCGGCCGGCTGGGTCCAGTCGGGCACCCAGCCGAAATCGGCCGGGTAGATGTCGGTGGTCAGGCGCTCCTCGAAACCGTGCAGTTGATCCGGCCCGCAGAAGTGCATCTTGCCGGCCAGCGCCGTGCGGTAGCCGGCCGCGCGCAGGTAATGCGCGAACGTGAGCGTCTGGGCCGGCAGCTCGGCGGCGTTGTCGTAGGCGCCGATCGCGGCCGGCAGCTTGCCCGCCATGAACGAAAAGCGCGACGGCGCGCACAGCGGGCTCGCGCAGTAGGCGGACTCGAACACCACCCCGCCGGCGGCCAGGCGATCGATGGTCGGCGTGATCGCGCCACGGTGCCCGTAGGAGGACAGCGCGAACGGCGTCAGTTGATCAGCCATCAAGATAAGGATATTCGGCTTCGTGTTAAGCATTGCGAATTGACTGAATTAGAATCGACGGGATCGCGCCGCCGCCGGCAGCGTCGGGTAAGCCCTGAGCTTCGCCCCACTCGCCACGGCGCGGCGCGGCTGACTTCACTGTCGCCGGCCGGAATCGCGCGGGGAAGATGTCGAATGCTTATGGGCCATCAGAGGTGCTTATGTCAGACGGGCTTCCGGGGCGAGCCGAGCGCTTGCCGCCGATGCAGGCGCTGTCCGCGTTCGAATCCGCGGCGCGCCTCGCGAGCTTCACGGCGGCCGCGCGCGAGCTGGGCTCCACCCAGCCGGCCGTCAGCCAGCGCGTGGTGCAACTGGAGGAAGCGCTCGGCACGCCGCTGTTCGACCGCGGCCATCGCGGCGTGACGCTGACCGAGGACGGCGAGCGGCTGTTCGAGGCAGTGCGCCAGAGCCTCGACACGCTGCGCTGCGCCACGGCCGACATTCGCGAGCGCCGCACGCGCGGCGCGCTGACGCTGGTGACCGATGTCGGGTTCGCGACCTACTGGCTGATGCCGCGCCTGTCGAAGCTGAAGGAGGAAATGCCCGATGTGGACGTGCGCGTGGTCACCGCCCAGCACGCCGATCTGCAACGCGATCACGCCGACGTGGCGATCCTGTTCGGCGACGGCGACTGGCCGTCGTGCACCTCCACGCGGCTGTTCGAGGAATCGGTCACGCCGGTGTGCTCGCCGGCCTTCCTGGCGAGCCACGGCCCGATCGCCGCGCCGGCCGACCTGCTGACGCGCCCGCTGCTGCACGTGCAGCCCACCCGCCCCGAGCGCTGGCTGGCGTGGCAGGGCTGGTTCGGCGCGCATGGCCTGATCGCGCCGCCCGAGCCGCACGGGCTGACGTTCAACAGTTATGCGCTGGTGGTGCACGCCGCGCTGATGAACCAGGGCATCGCGCTCGGCTGGTCGCCGCTCGTCGACCAGCTCGTGCAGGATGGGCAACTGGTGCGCTGCGTGGACGCCACCGTCGTCACCTCGCGCGGCTACTTCCTGGTGCGCCCGCCGTCGCGGCCCGAGGCGCCGGCCGTCGGCCGCTTCCGCCGCTGGCTGTTCGACCGCTGCCGCGAAGCCAACGCCGGCGAGCGCGCCGTGCTGGCCGCCGGCATCTGAGCCGCGGCCGGGGCCAGGCATTGCGCCCGCCCCCGTTTGGCGTTTCGATACCAGCGTCACGACGTTTCGATTCTATTCAGCGCGATATCGGACTGTTCTACTGGAGCCTGGCCGCAATCGAGCGGCCGCGTGCGGCGCACCGCGCCGCCGCCGATCCGAGGAAAGCATGTCCGGCTCCGAACGCAATTCCCGATTCCTGCTGACGCTGTCGTGCCCGAGCGCGGCTGGCCAGGTGGCCGCCGTGGTCGGCGTGCTCGACCGTCACCGTTGCTACGTCGACGAACTGACCGTGTTCGACGACGACCTGAGCGGCCGCTTCTTCGTGCGCTGCGTGTTCCATGCGAACGACGCCGCCGATACGCCCGACATCGAGGCGCTGCGCACCGAGTTCACGCCGATCGCCGAGCGCTTCGACATGCAATGGGCGATCCACGACGCCAGCGCGCGCCCGAAGGTGCTGATCCTGGTGTCGAAGCTCGAACATTGCCTGGCGGATCTGCTGTTCCGCTGGAAGATGGGCGAACTGAAGATGGATATCGTCGGGATTGCTTCGAATCACCCCGATCTCGAACCGCTGGCCGCGCAGCATCACCTGCCGTTCCACCATTTCCCGATCACGCCGGACACCAAGCGCCAGCAGGAAGCGCAGTGGCTCGACCTGTTCGAATCGAGCGGCGCCGAGCTGGTGATCCTCGCGCGCTACATGCAGGTGCTGTCGCCCGAGGCGAGCGCGCAGCTCGCCAACCGCGCGATCAACATCCACCATTCGTTTCTGCCCGGCTTCAAGGGCGCGAAGCCCTATCACCAGGCGCATGCGCGCGGCGTCAAGCTGATCGGCGCGACCGCGCACTTCGTGACGGACGACCTCGACGAAGGCCCGATCATCGAGCAGGTGGTGGAGCGGGTCGATCACGCGTACCGGCCCGAGCAATTGCTGACGGTGGGGCGCGACACGGAATGCATGACGCTGGCGCGGGCGGTGAAGGCATTCACCGAGCGCCGCGTGTTCCTGAACGGCGACCGGACGGTCGTGTTCAACTGAGCCGGCGCGGGGCGCCGCTCGACGGAATTTCCTTGGGTCTCTCTGACCTTCTCGACCCGATCGCAGCGATGCGATCGGGGTTTTTTCAAGCCGCTTCCGCTTGCGGCATATCGTCAGGATTCCATATCACCTCACCGTCGGCGCTGCCGCTCTCCACTCAACGAACAGCGACACCTCGGGCGCCGGATTTCCCTAGGCTCAGGGCGTGACGTCGATGCGGCCGTACACGCCCGTGGTCGGCGTCGGGCCGGCCGCGTAGAACAGCGTGTTGGTCGGCTGGTTCGCGGCGTTATTGCCGAACGACATGCCCCAGATGCCGGCCTGCTTGAACGTCGAGCCGTCCGGGTTCGGCAGCGCGCCGATCAGCGCATTGGTGGTCGGGTTGAACACGTCGATCGTGCCGTCGCCGAAGTTGCCCACCATCAGATCGTTGCTGGCCGAGCCGAAGTTCGACGGCGCGATCACCATGCCCCACGGCGAATTCAGCGTGCCGCCGGTGGCGATGCGCTTGACGAAGTTGCCGGCCGTGTCGAACGCATCCACCACGCCGTTGCCCGCGCCGTTTACCTGCGTCTTGCCGTTGCTGCCGAGCACGGCGTAGGACACGTAAACGTTGTTGCCGATCGCTGCGATGCCAAACGGCGAGAAGCCCGCCGGCAGGCTCGGATCGACGAACTTGCCGACCAGGATCTTGTTGAACGCACGGTCGAACGTATCGACCTTCTTGTTGTGGAAATCGGTGGCGTAGATCACGTTCGCACCGGCGTTCACACCGATCGCGAGGCCCTTGTAGACCGCCCCGCCCGCGCCGTCGTCATAGGCGTTGACGGCCTGCGTCGGCAGCACCTTCGGCGACCACGCGGCGATCGTGCCCGCGTCGGTGGCCCACATGAACACCGCGTTGGCGGCCGCGCCGCCGTTCGCGCTGATCTGGAAATCGGTGGCGGTCTTGTTGAACACGATGCCCGTCGGGCCGGCGGCCGCGCCGGCCGCGTTCGCCGGGATCGACACCACCAGCGATTGCGGCACGCCGTTGCCGTCGTACAGCGTCGACAGATGCGTGTTGTTGTCCGACACCCACATCACGCCGGTCGGGTTGAACGCGATGCCCCAGCCGTTCTTGAGGTTCGGGTCGATATTGGCAGCCGTCGCGCTGCCGTCGGACACCAGCGTGGTGGCCTTGAACTGCGTCTTCAGCGCCGGGGGCGGCGGTGCGGTCACCGTCGGCGTGCTGTTGTCGTCTCCCCCACCGCATGCGGCGAGCGTGAAGGCCGTGACGGCGGCCAACGAGGCCATGGCTGCAATGCGCTTCAATTTCATTTTCTATTCCTTATCGAATGACACGGATGGAGTTCGACCGGGCGTACCTCGACCGAACCGGTATCTCGACGGCTCGACTCGGCTGAGTCGCGGTGTTCGCCTGCGTCGCCTTGAACACGTTCTCGTCGACCACATAACGCTGGGGCGAAGCGGCTTATTCCATCGAATTTCGAATCTTTTTCGTCCGGAATGCTTTCGATTCGGAAAGGAACAGGGAGATTTGAAAGGAAGTGTTGCGAATGCAACTGTAAGAAAAAGGGCCGCTGATCGGCGGCCCCGTGGTCCTGCGGTCCTGCGTTGTTCCGGCATCACCCCGCCGCGGCTACCTCATCGCCAGGCCAGGTGATACGAAATCGCCACGATCAGCGCCGCCGCGATCAACGCCACGAACGGCAGCGCCTCGTATATCGGATGCCGCTTCGGCACGGCCAATTCCATGTCCTGCTGCATCTGCTTCGGGAAGCGCCCGCGATCCTGCCAGTAATGGCGATAGACGAACACCGGCACGATCAGCAGCATCGCGATGATGCCGTTGCGCAGCGTGCCCTCGCCCTGCAGGTTCGCCCCCGCGCCCACATAGACGAGGTTCAGATACCCGCAGATCGACCCTGCCACCAGCAGCCAGGTCGGGCAGCGGAACGGCCGCTTCCAGTTGCCGCGATCCATGCGATGGATCCAGCCCGACTGCAAATTCAGGAATACGAAGATCATGTAGCAGACGTTCGAGATCGACAGCACCGTCATGTAATCCGACATCATCAGCAACACCAGGTTGAAGCCGAGATCGGTCCACATCGCGCGCGTGGGCGCGCCGTGCTCGTTGACATGCGAGAGATAGCGCGGCAGCCAGCCATCGACGGAAGCCTGATAGAGCGTGCGCGACGAACCCATCATCGAGGTCATCACGATCAGCAGGATCGACAGCATCAGCATCACCACGATCGCGTTCGCCACCCACACCCCGCCACCCACCATCTTCGCCATCGCGGCCGCCACGCCGGTGCCGTCGCCGATCTTCGGGTCGAGCATCGCGCTGGTGCCGAGCGCGCCCTGGAACGCGAGCGGCACCAGCGTCATCACCACCAGGCACAGCGCGCCGGACCAGAAGATCGCCTTGGCCGTGTCGCGGGCCGGGTCGCGGAATTCGCGCGTGTAGCACACCGCCGTTTCGAACCCGTAGGAGGCCCAACCGGCCATGAACATCGCGCCGAGCGCCATCACCACGCCCTGCCCGTTCCAACTGCCGAACGTGGCGGCCGTGAGATGGCCGTTGGCGTCGTGACCGAGCGGCAGCAACGGCAACAAGTGCGACATCGGCACGTCGCCCGTCACGAACGGCACGATGCCGACGATCAGCAGCGGCGTGAGCGACGCGATGCCGAGGATGCGCTGGGTTTTCGCGGCGGCCGATGCGCCGCTGTGCTGCAGGCGGAACGTGATCAGCAGCAGGATCGCGGCGATCACGAACGTGGCGTTGATCCGCAACGTGAGGCCCGGCTTGATGAAGCCGAGGTTGGCGACGGTGAACTGCCAGTGCTGGATCGCGGCGTCGGCCGGAAACAGCGACGTGAGCGCATAGCTGGCGGCAAGGCCGCAGCCGAGCGCGAGCATGGGCGACCAGGCGAGCCAGTTGCACCACACCGACACCGGGGCAATCATCTTGCTGTACCGCACCCAGCCGATCGCGCCATACACCGACGCGCCGCCCGATTTATGTGGAAATAGCCCCGATATTTCCGCATAAGTCGCGCTCTGGAGCAGCCCCATCGTGATCGCGCCGATCCAGATGGCCCACGCCGGTTGGCCGATCGTGGCGCACACGCCGCCGATCGTGAAGAGCACCCCGGCCGGCACGCCGCTGGTCACCCAGAAAGCATCTTTCCAACTGAGGCCGCGATGCAGCGAACGGCCTTCCTGTTCGTGTGAGCGCGTCTTGTCGACCTCGTGCGTGCTGCGTGTTCGCAGCTCTGTCTGACCCATCCAGCACCTCCTCTCAAGATCCGTCTCAAGGGAAACAGTGTAACCAAGCTTTCACCAAACCCCTTGAAACAAGCTGTTTTTATCAAAAACAATGCCCGTCCAACCTGAGATCGGACGGGCATTTTTACTTCGCAGTCTTGACTACAAACACTGCCTTACCGTTTTCAGGCGATTACTGCGCGCCGTCGGTCCAGCTCTTGACGCGGTCGCCGTGTTGCGAGATCCACTGCGTGGCCGCCGCATCCGGCTTCGCACCGCCCTGGATCGCCAGCATCACCGAGTCGAGTTCGCCGGCCTTCCACTGGAACTTCTTCAGGAACGCCACCACCGGCTTGGCCTTGGTTTCGAGGCCGGGGTTCGCCACGCTGTCGACGTGCTCGGCTTCGCCGAACACCTTCTTCGGATCGTCGAGGAAGCGCAGGTCCCACTTCGCGAACATCCAGTGCGGCACCCAGCCCGTCACGATGATCGGCTTCTTGGCGTTTTCGGCGCGCGCCAGTTCGGCGGTCATGGCGCTGCCCGAGCTGGCCATCAGGGTGTACGACAGGCCGTAGGCCTTGATCGCGTCGTCCGTCTTGCGCATCACGCCGGCGCCGGCATCGATGCCGACGATGCGGCCGGCGAAATCGGCCTTCTCGGCTTCGAGATCGGCGATGCTCTTCGCCTTCACGTAGGTCGGCACGATCAGGCCGATCTTCGCACCCGGGTAGTTCACGCCGAGGTCGACGACCTTGGTCTTGAACTGATCCCAGTACGCGCCGTGCGTCACCGGCAGCCAGGCCGACAGCGTC
Organism: Burkholderia sp. 22PA0099; assembly: GCF_047497165.1. Classification (NCBI taxonomy): domain Bacteria; kingdom Pseudomonadati; phylum Pseudomonadota; class Betaproteobacteria; order Burkholderiales; family Burkholderiaceae; genus Burkholderia; species Burkholderia sp. 22PA0099. Next base: position 344,586 of record NZ_CP163164.1, read on the forward strand.
GCGTCGAGGTCGCCGCGCGCCACGCCCTGCCACATCACGCCTGCCGCCACCGGCACGAGCTGCACCGGGTAGCCGAGCTTCTTCTCGATGATCTGGGCGGCGACGTTCGAGGTGCCGACGCTGTCGTCCCACCCTTCCACGTAGCCGATCTTGATGGTGGGCTTCGTGTCGGCGAAGGCGGAGGGGGCGGCGGCCGTCAACAGCGCGGCAAAGGCCCCGCACCAGGCCAGTTTTGCGATGAATTTCATGGTCGATCTCCTTGGGGTGGTCATTGGCGCGACGTTGCACGCCTTGTGGGTCTCTCTAGGTTCCGCAGCCACAATTCATCGGTATCGTCGTTTTCCGACACGTCCTTGTCGATAAGCGACGTGGGGTGTTGCCGGCTGCGTAGCCTCGCCCTACTTACTTGTCCACCACGAGATCGGACAGCGGCCTGCTGCAGCACAGCAGCACCATGCCGTTGTCGATTTCGCGCTGGCGAATCCCGCCGTTGTGCTTCATGTCCACCTGCCCCGACACCAGCTTGACCTTGCAGGTGCCGCACATGCCCTGCGAGCACGACGACGGCAAACGCACCCCCGCCTGACGCGCCGCGTCGAGCACGGTCTGGTCGGCGCCGCAGGCGATCTCGCGATGGCTCTTGGCGAAGCTGACCGCATAGTGCGTGGTTTCCGGCACCGGCACGCCTTCCTCGACCAGCGTTTCCACGGTTTCGGGCGCGGCCTCGTCGAGCATGGTTTCGAACGAGAAGCTTTCCTCGTGATACTGCTGGCGGTCGAAGCCGGCCTCGTCGAGCAGGTCGCGCACCGCCTTCATGTACGGCGCGGGGCCGCAGGTGAAGATCTCTCGCTCCATGAAATCCGGCGCGATCAGCTTGAGCAGCGGCAGCGACAGGTAACCCGTCACGCCCGGCCAGTTGGTTCGGCTTCCTACGCGTTCGCAGACGAACGCGGTGCGGAAGTTGTTCTGGCTCGACGCGATCATGTCGATCTCGCGCGGGAAGATGATGTCGTCCGGCGTGCGTGCGCTGTGCACGAACACGATGTCGCGATCCTCGGCCAGATCGTAGTGCGCGCGGCTCATCGACATCAGCGGGGTGATGCCCGAGCCGGCCGACAGGAACAGGAACTTGCGCGCGGGGTGGCGCGCGCAGGTGAATTCCCCGGCCGGGCCGAGCACGCGCACCGATGCGCCGGCCTGGAGGTTGTCGTGCAGCCAGTTCGACACCTTGCCGCCCGGCACGCGCTTGACCGTGATCGACAGCGTGTGCGGCCGCGCCGGCGACGACGAAATCGTGTAGCAGCGGTTGATCGTCTCGCCGTCGATATCGAGTTCGAGCGTGACGAACTGGCCCGGCTCGAACGCGAACGTGCGCCCTGACGGCGAGCGGAAAAAGAAGCTCCGCACGTCGTGCGTTTCCTGCCGCACATGGCAGCAGATCAGTGTTTCCTCGACGTCGCTCGTCCAGAGTTCGGGCAACGCCTTCCAGAAATCGGGCTGCGTCACGCGGCTGTCTACCGGTTCGAAATTCGCGGCATCTCGCATCATCTCTTGCTCCGCCTGTCCTGTCCGTGCTGGGTGTGTGCTGGGGTAGCGGCCGTCAAGCGCCGAGGTGCGCGGCCATGCGGCCGATGTACCACGCCGAGAATTTCTCGACCAGGCCTTCCGTGAACGGCGAGTACGGGCCCGGTTCGTAGGCGCTGCTCGATGCGCCGCGCTGCGAGAATTCCACGAGCGCGCGATCCTGGTCGTTGGTGGCGTTCCACACGGCCGTGAGGTTCTTCACGTCGTAGTCGATGCCTTCCTTCGCGTCCTTCTGAACCAGCCACTTGGTGCGCACCAGCGTCTTGCCGGCCGACAGCGGGATCACCGAGAACGTCACGATGTGATCGGCCATGAAGTGGTGCCACGAGTTCGGCTGGGTCCAGAACGACAGGCCGCCGAGGTCGGCGCGTTCGAATTCGCCGAGCAGCTTCTTCGATGCGGCCTTGGCGTCGAGCGTTTGCGATTCGCCGGCGCGATCGAGCGGCAGGCGCTGGGTGCGGAAGCCGGTGACGTCGAGCAACTGCTCGACCTCGACCGACGGCAGGCCCAGCTCGGCCCATTGCTTCTCGCGCGTTTCGCAGGTCTGCTCGAACGCGGCCATGCCTTCGGCGGTGGCGGGCGACGGCTGATAGCCGAAGCCATATTCGTACAACGAAATGGTCAGCTCCGGATGGTTCGCGACGCAGTGGTAGCACTCGCGGTTGTTCTCCATCGTCAGCTTCCAGTTGCCTTCCTCGATGATGTCGATCTGCGCGGCGATCTTCGTGTTCGGCAGATCGTGCGGCAGCAGGTACGGCTCCATCGCGGCGCGCAGGTTCTCGAAGTCGGCCGGCGGCTCGTCGGCCAGGCAGACGAACAGCAGGCCGCCGAGGTTCTGCAGATGCACCGATTTCAGGCTGTGCTTGCAGCGGTCGAACTTCTCGCCCATGTGCTCGGCGAACATCAGCGCGCCGGTCAGGTTGTAGGTCCAGCTGTGGTACGGGCAGACGATGTTGCCGACCGAGCCTTTGTCTTCGTTGCAAAGGCGCGCACCGCGGTGGCGGCAGACGTTATGGAACGCACGGATTTCCATGTCGTCGTCGCGCACGATCAGGATCGAATCGCTGCCGAGTTCCACGGTCACGTAGTCGCCCGGTTCCGGCACATCCGGCTCGATCGCGACCTGAATCCAGTGCTTGCGGAAGATCGCGTCCATATCGAGCTGGAAAATCTCCTCGCTCAGGTAGAACGGGGCCTCCAGGCTGTAACCCGCTTTGCGGCGCTCCACCAGCGCGCGAATATCTACCGTTTGATTCATCGTTTGCTCCGGACTCTATGCTTGGTTCCCGCCGACTGACAAAGGGTCAGCGATTCAGTAATCGATCAGTTGATGCTCGCGCAAATACGCCAGGATCACTTGTGCTTTTTCGACCGAACTCCCTTCATTTACGACGTTGCCGCCGCGGCTTTCGGTCGTGGTTGCGGACAGCATCCGGGCATGTCCCGAGCGCTTCTCGGCGGCCACCAGCTTGACGGGTTTGCGTTCGGTCGGCGCTGTTTTCCAGGCCGCGAAATCGGCCGATTCGGCGCTCGCCGCCACCGCTTCGGCCGGCACCGGCACCACGCTGCCGGCGCGCTGGCGCGCGTAGGCGTAACGCGGCTGCGCGTTGGCGAGCGGATGTACGGCCACCACCGCGGGCAGCATCACGGCCGCCTTGCGGCGCAGGCCCTTCGGCAGGAATTGCCGGATCACAGCTTCGCCGTTGCGCACCTCGATATCGACGGCCGTGCCGGCCAGCCGGTAGTCGAGCTTCGCGGCCACCTGATACGGCAGCAGGCCGGTATCGAACGCGCCTTCGGCACGCGTGCCGGTCAGCACCAGGTCCACCCCGGCCAGGCGGCCCGCCAGCGCCGCGACCGTGTCGTCGCCGGGGCGGCATGCGATCACCTCGACCTTGCGTGCGCCGAGCGCCAGATAATCGGCCAGCGCCGGATCGTTCGGGTCGCCGGCATGCAGCACTTCGAGTTGCGCGCCGTGCTCGCCGGCCAGCGTGCGGCCCAGTTCGAGCGCGGCCGCGTCGTTGCGGCTGTAGCGCGGCGCGCCGCTGACCGGGTGCCGGCCCACCGACACCAGCACCGCGATTCGCGACAGTTTGCGGGGGGCGTTCATGCGGCCACTCCTTCCAGATGCCGCGCACCGTGCTCGCTCGCACGGCCGCGTGCCGCGCGTGCGGCGTTCACTTGTTCGATCAGCGCGGCGATGGTCGCCTGCGCATCGCCCACCACCGTGAGGTTCGCGCGCTTGGCGATCGGCGCGCTGGCGTCGAGGTTCACGGCGATCACATGTCGGCAGTCCTTGATACCTTGCAAATGCTGGACCGCGCCGGAAATGCCGAACGCGATGTAGAGGCTGGCCTCGACCGTCTTGCCGGTCGCGCCCACCTGCTTGTCGCGCGTGAAGTGCCCGTTGTCCACCGCCACGCGGCTCGCGCCGATCGCCGCGCCGAACACGCCGGCCAGCGTCTCGAACGCGCCCACGTCGGTCACGCCGTTGCCGGCCGACACGATGAAATCGGCCTCTTCGAGCGCCACTTGCGCGGCGTCGAGTTCTTCCATGCCGAGATCGCGATAGCCGTTGGCGGCGCCGGCCGTGCCGATCGCGAACGGCGCGGCAAGCCGCTCGCCGGCCCCGACGAACGGCAGCTTCGGTTCGACCGCGTTCGGCGCGAGCAGCACCACGTCGGGCAAGGCCCGCGTGCAGAACTGGCGTTTGGCGTCGGCGTACACGCCCACGTGCTTCGCGTCGATCTCCACCACCTGCGCGGCCACGCTCGCGCCGAGCGCGGCGGCGTAGCGGCGGCCGAGGTCGCCGTCGCCGGTGGCATTGTCGGGCACCAGCACATGGCGCGGCGCCAGCGCGGCGGCGCAGGCCAGCAGCGCCTGAAGCTCGGTATCGGGCGCGAAGCCGCGCCGGTCGAAACCGGGCAGCTCGATCAGCTTGTCGATGCCGAGTTCGGCGATCTCGTCCTTCAGTTCACCGAACGACAGCAGCACCACTTCGCTGCGCGCGTCGGCCAGCAGCGCGGCGGCGGCCACCACCTGGCGCGTGTGATCGTCGAGCGAACCGCGCTCCGGGTGGCCCACCACCAGCAGCACATGCTCGGCGGCTTCCACGCTGCGTTTGGGCTTCGGCGCATCGTGGTGCGCGTGGCCGGTCCAGAGCGCGACGTTGCCGCCGGCCCCGCCCACCTCGCCCAGCGTGATGCGCTTGAGTCCGGCCGGCGTGACCACGAAGGGCCGGCGCGGATCGATACGTTTGAGGGTGTTCATCGATTCACTCCAGCGAGGCGGCGACGAGTTCGGCGACATCGAGCACGTCGGGGCGCGGGCCGACCACGCCTTCGAGCATCGCCGTGCAGTTCGGGCAACCCACCGCGACCACGTCGGCGCCGATGGCGCGCGCGTCCGCGATGCGGATATCCGGAATCCGCTGCTTGCCGGGGATGTCGGTCAGCGGCGCACCGCCGCCACCGCCGCAGCAGCGCCCGCGCATGCCGTTGCGTTCCATCTCCACCACCTGGATGCCGATCGTCTTGAGCAGCTTGCGCGGCGCTTCGATTTCGCCGTTGTAGCGGCCCAGGTAGCACGGGTCGTGATACGTGATCTTTTTCTCGCGCAGCGCCTCGTTGGCCTTCGGCGTGATGCGGCCCGCCTCGGCCAGCTCGGCCACGAACGCCGTGTGATGCTTGACCGTGTAGCGCGCGCCGAGCGCGCGGTATTCGTTGCGCAGGCTGTGCATCACGTGCGGATCGGCCGTCACGATCTGCTTGAACGACAGCGCGTCGAGCGTGCCGATCAGGCGCTTGGCCATCTGCTGGAACGTGGCTTCGTCGCCGAGCCGGCGCGCCGTGTCGCCGGTATCGGTTTCGGCGCGGCCGAGCACCGCGTAATCCACGCCGGCCTTGTTCAGCACCTTGATGAAGGCCCGCAGCGTGCGCTGGTAACGCATGTCGAACGCGCCTTCGCCGGCCACGATCAGCACGTCCACCGGGCGGCCCGGCTGGGCCACCGGCGCTTGCAGGTCCACCGACCAGTCGTAGCGCGCCGCCGTGTCGAAGCCGCCCATCGTGCCGGTTTCGCGCAGGTTCGCGATGGTTTCCGCGCCCTTGCCCGGCACCGTGCCGTGCACCAGCGTCTGGTTGCGGCGCATGTCGACGATCGCGTCCACATGCTCGATCAGCATCGGGCACTCCTGCACGCAGGCGCGGCAGGTGGTGCACGACCACAGCGTGTCGGCTTCGATCAGGCCCGAGACGATCGGCCCGTTCGGCTCGCCGCCGTGGCGGCCCACCGCGATGCCGGGCGTCGGGCTGCCGGCGTAGGCTGCGTCGGTGCCGCCGGCCATGCCGGTCACCAGATCCTGAATCAGCTTCTTCGGGTTCAGCGGCTGGCCGGAGGCGAACGCCGGGCAGGCGGCTTCGCACTTGCCGCACTGCACGCAGGCATCGAAGCTCAACAACTGGTTCCAGCGGAATTCCACCGGCTTGCCGACACCGTATTCCTGCTGCTCGATATCGGGCAGCTTGAGCGCCGTGGGCGGCACGGCCGTGCCGTTGCCGGTGAAGCTCTCGCGGCTCGCCGCGAAGCGTTCCTGACGCGGGTGGAACGCCAGATGCAGCAGGCCGGCGATGGCGTGCTTCATCGGGCCGCCGCGCGCCGCGCCGAACGTCATGGCGAACGCGCCGATCGCGATCAGCACCGCGCAGAGCACGGCCACCGCGCCCGACATCGCGCTGGCCGGCACCACCGCGTACAGCGCGAGGCCGAACGCGAACGAGCCGAGCAGCCAGGGCAGCGTATTCCACGGGCCGCGCGACAGGCGCGCCGGCACGTTCTTCGCCGCACGGCGGCGCCACACGAACACCGCGCCCACCAGCATCGCGAGCGAGGCCAGCAGGATCAGCTTGTCGAGCCACGGCGAGTAGATCGCCAGGCCGTAGTTGACGAACACCAGCGCCATCGCGCCGATCGCGCCGCCCGCCGTCGCCACGTGGGTCTTGGCGATGTACGGGTCGCGGGCCACCACATGGTGCAGGTCGACGAAATAACGCTTCGGGATGGTAAATAAATGGCCGATGCCGAACGCGCCGGGCGCGGTGGCCCGGCCCACGCGCCAGAATGCCGAGCGCTTCGCGACGGCGAACGCAAGCCCCGCCACCGACAGCCACAGCAGGGCGGTAATCATGAAAGCCGGATTCATCGTCAGAAGTCCTTCACGAGACGCAACGAGTCGTAGATCGCGCCGTGGACGTTGTGCATCGAGATGCAATCGCCGACGCGGAACAGCAGGAAGCGGCCGTTGCCGAGTTGTTCCGACAGGCACGGCTGCGGCTCGGACGCGAACAGCGTGTGCGGATCGATCTGGCCGCGGTTCAGCGATTCGGGCTTGAGCTTCCAGTACAGTTCGTCGTTCGGCGACGAACCGTTCTCGACCACCACCTGATCGACCACGCGTTCTTCCTGCTCTTCCGTGTATTCGTTGCGCAGCACGGCGATCGTCTTGCCGTCTTCCACGTACACGCGATCGAGCATGGTGTTCGGCGTATGAATCACGCCGAACGCATACAGCCGGCGGTAGAAGATCGGGAACGTCGTGCCGCCGCAATCGTCGGCCACCTTCACGTCCGGCGTGACGATCTCCACTTGCGAGCCGCGGCTCGCCATGAAGTCGGCCACGCCCGCGCCGGCATGGGTGCTCACGCCGTCGAACAGCAGCACGTTCTTCTTCGGCTCGACCTTGCCGTTCAGGATGTCCCACGAGCTGACCGCCAGGCCTTCGTCCACGCCCCAGCCCGGCACCTGCCAGGTGAAGCTGGAGCCGCCCGTGGCCAGCACCACGATGTCCGGCTTCTCGGCCATGATCATCTTCTCGTCGGCGGCCACGCCGAGGCGGCGGTCCACGCCGAGGCGCTTGGTTTCCATGTCGAACCAGCGGATGATCCCCGACATCTGTTCGCGTTGCGGCGCCTTCGCCGCGATCATCACCTGCCCGCCCACTTCCGCGTTCTTCTCGAACAGCACCACCTCGTGGCCGCGCAGCTTCGCCACGCGCGCCGCTTCCAGGCCGGCCGGGCCGGCGCCCACCACCACCACCTTGCGCTTCGGGCCGCGCGACTTCTCGACGATGTGCGGCATCGTCGATTCGCGCGAGGTGGCCGCGTTCTGGATGCACAGCACGTCGAGGCCGTTGTACTGGCGGTCGATGCAGTAGTTCGCGCCCACGCACTGCTTGATTTCGTCTTCGCGGCCGTCGCGGATCTTGATCACCATGTGCGGATCGGCGATCTGCGCGCGCGTCATGCCGACCAGGTCGATCATGCCGGTGGCCAGCAGGCGCTCGGCCTGGCCCGCGTCGCGAATGCTCTGCGCGTGCATCACCGGGATCTTCACGACCGACTTGATGCCGGCCGCGAGGTGGACGAACGGTTCCGGCGGCAGCGCCATCGGCGGCATGCAGTTGGCGATCGTGTTGTGGGTGTCGCCGCCCGAGCCGACCACGCTCAGGTAATCGATCAGGCCCGTCTCGGACATCGCCTGGGCGATTTCCTTGAGCGCTTCGTGATCGAGGCCATCCTCGTGGAATTCGTCGCCGCACATGCGCAGGCCGACGCAGAAATCCTTGCCCACCGCCTCGCGCACGGCCGTCAGCACTTCGATGCCGAAGCGCAGGCGGTTCTCGAGGCTGCCGCCCCATTCGTCGGTGCGGTGGTTCGAGCGCTTGCTCCAGAACTGGTCGATCAGGTGCTGGTGGGCGGCCGAGATTTCGATGCCGTCCATGCCGGCGGCCTGCACGCGCTTCGCGGCGGCCGCGAAATCGCCGATGATGCGGCGGATTTCCTCGATCTCGATGATCTTCGCGTTGCCGCGGTGCACCGGCTCGCGCACGCCCGACGGCGACATCAGGTGCGGCCAGTGCTCGCCATGGAACGACGAGCGGCGGCCCATGTGGGTGGCCTGGATCATGATCTTCGCGCCGTGCTGGTGCATCGTGTCGGCCAGGCGCGTGAGCGGATCGATGATCTTGTCGGTCGACAGGTTGACCGACTTCCACCAGCCTTGCGGGCTGTCGACCGATACCGGGCTGGAGCCGCCGCAGATCGCGAGGCCGACGCCGCCTTTCGCCTTCTCCTCGTAGTAACGGATGTACCGGTCTCCCGGCAGGCCGCCCGGCTCCGCGTACACCTCGGCGTGCGCGGTGCTGACGATGCGGTTTCGCAAGGTCAGCTGGTTGAGCGTCATGGGCTTGAACAGGTTCGGGTAACGCATTGGGGGCGACCTCTGGCGGGCTCTGTCGTATTGGTATCGGGTATGAATCAGGCAGCGATCGGCGACACTTCGAACACGCAATGGCCGTGGTGGTCATGGTGTTCGCCGGCGCAATGCGCTTCGGTCGAGAACGCGCGCGGCGCGCCCTTGCCTTCCGGCGTGGTGTCGTTGACCCAGTCCATCGCGCCGGCGAACCAGCCCGCGAACATGTAGCAGAGCTTGCCGATCTTCTCCGGCTGCTGGAGCACGAACGACGAATGGCGCAGCTCGATGCGGGCGCGCGCGTTCACCGGGTCGGCCTCGATGATGCTGAACAGGCCCCAGCCGCGTTGCGACAGGCGGTTCAGGTAGTGCTCGAACACCGCCATGCCCTGGATGCCGTGCGCCGGCGCTTCCTTGTCGCACCAGTAGTAGGCGGACTTGTAGCCGGCCTTGTAGAGGATTTCGGCGTAGGCGTCCTGGCCCAGCGCTTCTTCCACGGCAACGTGGTTGTTCGTGAAGAAGTGGCGCGGCACGTACAGCATCGGCAGCGCGTCGGTGGTCCAGACACCGGTGTTGGGATCGACGTCGATGGGCAGTTGCGGTTGCATCGTTGACTCCGTGATGAGGCATGGCGCCCGGGTTCGGGCGCGACTTCGCCCGCGCGCCGTGGCTCGTGGAGCGGGCGCGTGGTGCGGATCGATTGAGTGAATGGCGGTGGGCCGGCCCGGGGCCGGCGCGGAATCAGGCGCCCCAGACGTCCTTGAACACGCGAACCCAGTTCTCGCCCATGATCTTGCGAATGCGCGATTCCTTCCAGCCGGCCTTTTCCATCGCCGCGGTCAGGTTCGGGAATTCGCCGATGGTTCGGATTCCTTCCGGGTTCACGACCTTGCCGAAATTGGTCAGGCGGCGGTAGCGGCCCTTGTCGTGCGTGAGCATGTCGAAGAATTCGGTGCTGTAGCCCTGCGTGAAATCGGTGCCGATGCCCACCGTGTCCTCGCCGATCAGGTTCACCACGTAGTCGATCGCCTCGATGTAGTCGTCGATCGTGGCGTCGATGCCGCGCTTGAGGAACGGGGCGAACATCGTCACGCCCACGAAGCCGCCGGCATCGGCGATCTCGCGCAGTTGCGCGTCGCTCTTGTTGCGCGGGTGTTCCTTCAGGCCCGAGGGCAGGCAGTGCGAATACGTGACCGGCTTCTTCGAGAATGCGATCGCTTCGGACGACGTATTGCCGCCCACATGCGAGAGGTCGACCATGATGCCGACGCGGTTCATTTCGGTGATCACTTCGCGGCCGAAATCGGACAGGCCGCCGTCGCGTTCGTAGCAGCCGGTGCCGACCAGGTTCTGCGTGTTGTAGCAGAGCTGCACCACGCGCACGCCCATGTCGGCGAACGCTTCGATGTACGAGAGGTTGTCTTCGAACGCATGCGCATTCTGGAAGCCGAGGATCACGCCGGTCTTGCCTTCGCGCTTGGCGCGGGCGATGTCGTCGGTGGTGCGCACCAACGTCAGCAGTTCGCTGTTCTCGCGGATCGCCTGCTTCATCGTGCCGATGTTGTCGACCGTCTTGATGAAGCTGTCCCAGACCGACACGGTGCAGTTGGCGGCCGTCACGCCGCCCTTGTGCATATCCTCGAACACCGAACGATCGAACTTCGAGATGTTCAGGCCGTCGATGATGATGCTGTCCTGATGCAGCGTGCTCATGTGATTCTCCAGAATGGCGCGTAGTGTGGGCGATCGTGCGGGTTATCCCGGCGGCTGGCGCTTCCGGGAAAGGCCCGTCCTGCAAGGGATCGAGGCGGGTTTTCGCAGTGGCTGCCGACGGCTCTATTCTTGTCGTTCGGATTTTTGGCCGATTGATGAATTCAGACGCTTTCTTTGCCTTTTCCGACATGCGCGTCCGTTTTGTACAAGTCGGCCGGCCCGTCGTTTCCGGACCGGTAACCGCCTACGGGTATGCACCGAGGCAGGCGGCGCGCGAAAGCGCGCATGATCTGGCACCGGCACGGTGCCGGCCGCGCCTGGCGCGAGCCGGCGCGGTGCAGCGCATCCCCGCCGCGGTGCGCCGCACCATCCGTTGCGAGGCCCGGCCCACGGTGCGATCAGGGTTTAGCCGTATGGCATGGTTGTTGCGCGGGATTCCACAATAGCCGAGCCGTGTTCCCCCAGCGCGCCGATTCCCGATTCAAGGAACGCCCCATGTCCCCCGACCGCACCGCGAGTCTGTCTCACTTCGCGTTCGTTCCCCTGCCCAACTTCACGATGATCGCGTTCACCAACGCGATCGAAGTGCTCAGGATGGCCAACTACCTGAGCGGCCAGACGCTGTACCGCTGGTCCGTGGTGTCGCCGGGAGGCGGCCCGGTCACGGCAAGCAACGGCCTGAGCGTGGATACCGCGCCGGCCGAGACGCTGGGCATTCCGGACGTGGTGTTCGTGTGCGGCGGCGTGGATGTCCAGCGCGCCACCACGGCCGAGCATCTGGTCACGATGCGCCGCTTCGCGCGCGCGGGCGTGGCGCTCGGCAGCCTGTGCACCGGCACCTACGCGCTGGCCAAGGCCGGCCTGCTGTCGGGCTATGCCTGCGCGATTCATTGGGAGAACATGTCGGCGCTCAAGGAAGAATTCCCGGACACGCGCTTCCTGAAAGAGCTGTTCGTGATCGACCGCGACCGCATTACCTGCACGGGCGGCGTGGCGCCGCTCGACATGATGCTGAACCTGATCGCGCCGCGCGTCGGCACGGCACGCGTCACGCAGATCGCCGAGCAGTTCATCGTCGAACACGTGCGCGATACCAGCGCGCAACAGCGCATGCCGCTCGTCGCGCGGCTCGGCTCGGCGAACAAATCGCTGTTCGAGGTGATCGCGCTGATGGAGAACAACATCGAGGAGCCGCTCTCGCGCGAGGAACTGGCGCGGCTCGCGAACATGTCGCAACGCCAGTTGCAGCGCCTGTTCCGCGAGCATCTCGGCATGACCCCCACGCATTACTATCTGACGCTGCGCCTGCGCCGCGCGCGCGAGCTGCTGCTGCAGACGGATATGTCGATCATGCACATTACAATGGCATGCGGTTTCCAGTCGGCCTGCCATTTCAGCAAGAGCTATCGCGATGCGTTCGGCACCGCGCCGACCCGCGAACGCCGCAAGCAGGTCGCACCGCTGGCGCAACCGATGCTGCCGATCGGCGCATCGCAACCGGCGCTCGTGCTGCACGCCTGACGCTCCCGCCCCGGCCGGACGCGGGCGGCGGCGCGCCGCCTCACCAGGACCGGACGTGCAACACGATGCCGCGCTGGCGAACGCCTATCTCGCCTACCTGAACGCCCCCCACGGCGACGCCGCGCTGGCGCTCGCACGCCGTTTGCGCGAGGCCGGCCACGCAGAGGCCGCGCTCGAGCAGGCCGAACGCGCCGCAGCCGGCGCCACCCAAAGCGGCACGCCGTTCGCGCAGGCGCTGGCCGGCATCGAGATGAACTACCTCGGCCGCTTCGCCGACGCCGACGCGCTGCTCACGCGCGCCGAAGCCGGCCTGGCCGGCGACCCGAACCTCTACATCGTCCGCTTCGAGCAAACCGTCGCGCGCTTCGGCCAGGGCCGCTATCGCGACGCGCACCAGCTGTACCGCGAGCTGCGCGACGCGCCGCACCGGCGCACCATCGTCGAGACGCTGTATCCCGGCCACGGCGGCAGCTTCGAATGGGCCGAGCGCAAATTCCTCGGCCATCACGATCCGGTCGAGGGCAAGCGCGTGCTGGTGATGATGGAAGGCGGCGCGGGCGACCTGTTCATGCATGCGCGTTATCTGCAATGCCTGAAGGAAGAAGGCGCCGCCTCGGTCGACGTGCAGGTGGTGGACGCCGCGCGCGGCGTGCTGCGCCACGACGGCTTCGTGCGGGAAAGCGGCCCGCATATCGGCGCACTCGCCGACGAATGCGATTGCGTGACCTGGCTGTTCAATCTGTTCGCGCGCTACCAGCGCACGCCGCACGCGCCACGCTTCGATACGCCCTATCTCGACGCGCCGCCCGCCTCCGCGCTGCCCGATGGCGTGCGCGACGCGCTCGACGCGCCGGGCCTCGCGCGCATCGGCCTGGTGTGGCGCAGCAATTCGGGCGTGCGCCACGAGCCGTACCGCTCGATCGCGCTCGATGCGCTGGCACCGCTGCTTGATCAGCCGGGCTGCCGCTTCTATTCGTTGCAGGTAGGAGAACTCAGCGATACAGAACGCGAAACCGTCGCTCGCCACGGCGTGGTGGATCTCGCGCCCGCGCTGCACAGCTTCGCCGACACGGCCGCCGTGCTCGACCGGCTGGACCTGCTCGTGTCGATCGATACCGGCGTCGCGCACCTGGCCGGCGCGCTCGGCAAGCCGGTGTGGCTGATGCTCTCGCAGGCGGGCGACAGCCGCTGGCTCAACCATGTCGACTACACGCCGTGGTATCCGAGCATGCGCCTGTTCCGCCAGCCGACGCTCGGGGAATGGCAGGCACCCGTGGCCGCGGCGGCCGAGGCGCTGGCGGCGCGCGATTTCGGCTGATTGCGGCCCGAGGCCGTTCTCTTTTCTCACAAGCGCTTGCGCGCGCAACCAAAATGAAAACGGCCCGCGCCGAAGCGCGGGCCGTGTCTCTCGGGTTCCGGGCCTGGCGGCCTCAACCGATCGTCAAGCCGGGATCAGACCGTGCGGATCGATCACGAACTTGCGCGGCGCACCCCCGTCGAACTTGCGATAGCCTTCCGGCGCCTGATCGAGCGAAATCACCGTCACGTTGACGATATCCGCGATCGGCAGGCGGTCGAACAGGATCGCCTGCATCAGGTTGCGGTTGTACTTGAGCACCGGCGTCTGGCCGGTATGGAACGAGTGCGACTTCGCCCAGCCCAGGCCGAAGCGGATGCTCAGGCTGCCGTGCTTGGCGGCCACGTCCTTCGCGCCCGGATCGTCCGTCACGTACAGGCCCGGGATGCCGATCGCGCCGGCCGGACGCACGATTTCCATCAGCGAGTTCAGCACCGTGGCCGGCGCTTCCTCGTTGCTGCCTTCCGAACCGTGGCCATGCGCCTCGAAGCCCACGCAATCCACCGCGCAGTCGATCTCGGGGCGGCCGACGATCGCCGCGATCTGGTCGCCCAGCGGCGTGTCCTTCGACAGGTCCACCGTTTCGAAGCCCACCTTGCGTGCGTGTTCGAGGCGCTCGGCGTTCATGTCGCCGACGATCGTCACCGCCGCGCCGAGCAGGCGCGCCGAGGCCGCCGCAGCCATCCCCACCGGGCCGGCGCCCGCGATATACACCGTCGAGCCGGGCTTCACGCCGGCCGTGACGGCGCCGTGATAGCCGGTGGGCAGGATGTCGGACAGGCAGGTCAGATCGCGGATCTTCGCCATCGCCTGGTCGCGGTCCGGGAACTTGATCAGGTTGAAATCGGCGTACGGCACCAGCACGTACTCGGCCTGGCCGCCGATCCAGCCGCCCATGTCCACGTAGCCGTACGCGCCGCCCGCGCGCGCCGGGTTCACGTTCAGGCACACGCCCGTGCTTTGCTCGCGGCACATCGGGCAGCGCCCGCAGGCCACGTTGAACGGCACCGTGACGATGTCGCCGAGCTTCAGCGTTTCCACGTCGCCGCCCAGCTCGATCACTTCGCCCGTGATTTCGTGGCCGAGCACGAGGCCGACCGGCGCCGTCGTGCGGCCGCGCACCATGTGCTGGTCCGAGCCGCAAATGTTCGTGCTGACGACCTTCAGGATCACGCCGTGGCCGATCTTGCGCCCGCTCGGATCGACCATCTTCGGATAGTCGATGTTCTGCACTTCGACCTTGCCCGGGCCCTGATACACGACTCCTCGATTGCTGCTCATCGCTTCGTCTCCTGTCTCTCTGGCTTGGTGCTGCGCTTCGCCCGGCGCGGCCGCGCACGGGTCGGGCAGCAAGCCTTCAGAGGGTAGTCCGGGGGGCGGGGCGGGGGGCGTAGTAAACGCGACATGGGGTTGCTTGATGCCGACATGGGGGATGGGGATTGAAATCGTCGATCAAACGCGAGCCCCTGCATGCCAAATTGGACGAGAGATTGGGCGCATTGCAATGATGTGCCGCTCTGATTGAGAAAGTAGGCACCCGGAAAATACATCCCGTCAAAAATGAAAGTAAATTGAAATTAATTTGAAATATTGAAGAGAAATCACGCCACAAGTCGATGATTCCTTTCTTGTTTTGATGATTCCAGGTTGCTTTCACACTTCTGTCATCCGTAAAATCACGGATCAAAATAAAGCAGATAAATACACAGAGAGATACCGAAATGGGCCCTCAGGACGTGGTCGCAACGGGAACGGGCGGGCTGACACAACAGGGCCGCCTACTGAAATTGGACGTACAGGCAGGCAGCGCGCTCCTGCTGCCGCATCGCGTGGTGGCGCATTCGAGGATCGGTCGCGATTTTCGCTTTTTGCTCGACTGCGTGTCGACTTCGCAAGACATCGAACTCAAGACGCTGATCGCTCAACCGGTCACGTTGTGGATCCAGCAGACCGACGGCAGCTACCTTCCCCATCACGGCTACATCCACATGGCCCGCCGGCTCGGCAGCGATGCCGGGCTGAGCTGCTACCAGCTCGCATTTTCCTCGTGGATGCACTTCCTGAAATTCCGGCGCGATCAACGGCACTGGCAGGACAAAAGCGCCGACGCGATCATTTCCGACGTGTTCGACCAGCATCCTCAAGCGCGCGGCATGTATCGCTTTGCATTGTCTTCCCCGTTGCCGGTACGTTCGTATTGCCGCCAGGCCGAATACGACTGGCATTTCGTTCATCGTCTGATGGAAGACGAGGGACTTTACGGAGTCTGGCAGCAGGCAGAGGACGGGAAATCCCACAACCTGGTGATCACTGACCGATTGCAAACGCTCGAGCCGCTAGCGCCGGAAACCGTCGGCTTTTACCATGCCGAAACCGGTGGCGAAGCCGATGCCCTCATGCAATGGTCCGGCACACGCACGCTCCAATCGACGCAGTACTCGACACGCACCTTCGACTACAAGCGTCCATCCGCGTCGATCAACCCGAAGGGCACCTCGACGCCGACCATGCCCAATCAGGGCGACCTCCCGCAACAAGCGGAAGTCTACGAATACACCGGCGGTTACACCTTTGCCGAGCAGCAGCACGGCGATCGATTGTCGAAGATCCGCATGGAGGAATGGGAGTCGCGTGCGAAGCGCTTTCATGGAGTGGCCGGCCTCAGGCGTATCGATGCGGGTCGGCGCTTCACGATTGCCGATCATCCCGTCCACGATCGCGACCCGGCCGCCCAGCGCGAGTTCGCGAGCATCGAGGTGGAATGGACGATCGAGAACAATCTCCCCTTGTCCGACCACGAAACCACGTACCCCCACAGCCTGGGCAATGCGCTCGCCCAGGCCCGCGCCGACGATCCTCAACAAAGCTTTGCGGTCGCCCATGCCGACGGCTCCAGCGGCTTTTATCGGGTCGCCATCGAAGCCCAGCGCACCAGCGTGCCCTATCGCAGCCCCTTCGAACATCGCAAACCCGAGGCCAGACTTGAATCGGCCATCGTGGCCGGCCCCGATGGGCAGGAGGCCTATACGGACGAGCTCAATCGCGTCAAGGTGCTGTTCGTCTGGGATCGCATCAATCAGGCAAACGAACAGGCATCGTGCTGGGTGCGCGTCGCGCAATCCGATACCGGCAGCGGTTACGGCGGCGTGCACATGCCACGCGCCGGGGAAGAGCTGTTGATCGGCTATGTCGGAAACGACATCGACCGACCCATCGCGCTGCATCGTGTCTACAACGGCTCGAACCCGCCCCAATGGCATTCGAACGGCCTGCTGTCCGGCTATCGCTCCAAGGAGTTTTCGGGAAGCGGCTTCAACCAGATGGTGATGGACGACGCAACGGGGCAGAACCGCGTCCAGCTCTACAGTTCCAGTTCGAATGCGCAGTTGCATCTCGGCTATCTGATCCAGCACACGGGCAATACCCGCGGCGACTTCCTCGGCACCGGCTTCGATCTCGGTGCAGAAGCCTACGGCGCATTGCGGGCCGGACGCGGCCTGTTCGTGTCGACGCATCCGGCCACCAGCCAGCCGCTCGACACGCAACCCGCGAGCCGGCAGCTGGACAATGCGCGAAGCGTGGTCGAAGCGCTTTCCCAGGCCAGCGAGACGGCCCAGGCGGAAAGCCTGAAAGACGGTCGCGACGCCTTGAAGCAATACACCGACGCGACACGGCACAGCGTGTCAGGCTCGACCGCAGGCGGCGGCCGGACCGCGGGAGGCGGCACCGGCAGTGCCAACGCCTTCTCGCAACCGCTGATGCTGTTCGCGGCGCCGGCCGCGCTTGCGCTGTCGACGCAGGCTTCCACGCAGGTTTCGGCCAGCGAGCACATCAACCTCGTGAGTGGCCAGAGCACGCACCTCGTGGCCGGCAAATCGCTGATTGCGAGCGTGACCCAGAAGATCAGCCTGTTCGTGCAGAACGCCGGCATGAAGCTGTTCGCGGCCAAAGGCAAGGTCGAGGTGCAAGCGCACGCCGACAATATCGAACTGACCGCCCAAAAAACCATGAAGATCGTCTCCGCGACGGACCAGGTGCAGGCCGCGGCCCAGCAGGAAATCCTGCTGACTTCGGGCGGCGCCTATATTCGCATCACGGGCGGCAACATCGAACTGCATGCGCCAGGCAAGATCGACGTCAAGGGCGCGAATTTTTCGTTCAGCGGCCCCACCCGCATGGATGTGACGCACCCTGCCTTCAAGGACATGCCGACGCGGCGGCTCACGCTCAACCTGAACGCCTCGCCGTCGGCGAGCCAGATCGTTCCCGCCGGCATGCCGTACAAGCTCTACGCGGACGAGGCGCTGATCAAGCAAGGGGTATTGGACAAGTCGGGCGAGTTGCCCATCGATCACCACGTCACCACGCAAAAATACGTGCTCGAAATGGCCAACGGCGTGAAGCACGAGATTCCCGTGCCGGGCGAATACCGGGATCCCGTGAACGGCGCCCTGGCCAACCGAGGGTTCCAGTTCCATGAAACTCTCCCGGAAGGCGACGTACCCGCCCCCGATCGCGCCGTGCATCGGCAAGCCTACAACGACCTGCTGAATCCTCCTTCGGACAACTGATCCATGGCAACCTCAACCACGAATGGCCCGATCACGACGCCGCTGGCCCAGAACCAGACGAGCCAGGCAACGCTCACCCTGCCCTGGCACGTGCAGCCCTCGGAATACGGGCCGGCGCAGTGCTCGTTCCGGCCGCTCGTCAACGGAGAAGAAGCGTTCGGCGCCGTGTACGACGCGATCCTCGGCGCCCGGAAGACCGTCGACATCATCTGCTGGGGATTTCAGCCGTCGATGTATTTCAGGCGCGGCGGCGGCGGCGCGATGCGCATCGGCGAACTGCTGGTGCACGTCGCCGAAAAGAACGGCGTCCGGGTTCGCCTGCTGTGCTGGCACGACGATCTGTACCTGGCGGGCTACGGCGAAAACAACATGCCCGGCTTCGACAGCGTCACGCCCATCAAGCACGCACTGCCCGACAAGGCGTATCAGAAAGTATCGATGCTCTCGCCCGATTACGAAACCGCCGAGCAATTGAAGTACGACGCCGAATGGTATCGCCGCGCGAAATTGAACGACGTGACCTCCAATACGCCCAACAGCCTGCCGAAGCGCGCCGTGGGCATCGCCGAGGACCTCGCCAACCCGATCTCCGCCCTGCACCGGGAAGTGGGCGAGGCGTCGGACCAGGTCAACCGGCTCGTCCACTACAAGGATGTCTTCAAGAACGTCGAGATCGCCACGCGCGACTTCGACAAGTTCGAGCGTGCCGAGATCGCCGGACGGATCTGGCGCTACGGCACCGAACACGGATGGGACGCACAGATGAAGCGCGGCACCACCAAGGGCATGTCGATGGAGCCGACCCATCACCAGAAGATGGTGCTGGTCGACTACGAGGATCTGGATCGCGCGACCGGTTTCGTCATGGGCCACAACATGCTGGATCAGTACTGGGACAAGGATGCCCACTCCTGCCGGCGCGAGGCTCCGAACGTGGGACGCAACGGCCCCTTCCCGTGGCAGGACATCTCGAGCCGGATCAGCGGCCCGGCGCTGAAGTATCTCAACGACAACTTCTGCCAGGCCTGGGACGACGCGACCCATCAGAGCCTCGGCAAATCCCGGGCGAAGGTCGACTGGCAGCATTTGAAGATGCGGCAGGATTCATCGGCCGACACGCAGGTCATGTCGCAGGTCGTGCGCACCCAGTCGCAGAAAGGCAAGCGTGACATCGCGAGGATGTACTTGCAGGCGGCGAACAATGTCACGCAATACATCTTCATCGAGAACCAGTATTTCCGCTGGATCGATCTCGCCGTGAAGATCAAGGACGTCGCGGCCAAACAACTGGCGGGCGGGCGCGATCCGGGCAAGCACGGGCCGATCTATCTGTTCGTCATCACGAATGCGAGCGACGCGGCCGTGGGCAGCGGCACGGTCAACACCTTTCGCATGCTGGACGCGCTGGGCTATGGCAATGCGATGCCCAGCGTCGGGCAACTCGAACGCACCGAGAGCCTGGCGGCGCAACAGAAGCAACTGGAAACGAAACTGGCCAACGAGCAGGCATCCTTGCAAAAACTCCAGATGCAGGGCGCCAGTCCGTTCGATGGCTCGGCTCAGGCACTGATGGGCGCCTACCAGCAAAGCCAGATGACCCAGGCGGATCTCGGCCAGCAGCTCCGCGATTTGAAACAGCAGCAGCACATCAACGCAAGGCCGATCAATCCGAAGGAAGGAGCCGGCGACATCGCGATTTCCGACATGCCGGGGCTCAAGACGATCGTGTGCACGCTTGTAGCGCCGGACTCCCCTCCGGCAAAATGGGACCCCGTCTATGTGCATGCCAAGCTGATGACGGTTGACGACACCTTCATGACGATCGGTTCCGCCAACGTCAATACGCGAAGCATGAATGTGGACAGCGAACTGAACATCTTCCATGAAAACGCCAAGGTGACCACGGCGCTGCGCAAGCGCTTGTGGCATCTTCATACCGGCGACGACGAGGCGACCGATGACCTGAGCGACGCTTACAAAAAATGGCGAATGATCGTCAATACGAACAGCGACCTGCAAAAGAGGGGAAACGCGAAACCAACCCAATCCCTGGTCGGCTTCCTTCGTATGTCCAATGCCCGCAGCTTTGACGATTGAACGATGAACAACCTTTTCAAGCTCTCGCCTCTTCTCCTTTCCCTCCTGATCTGCGCATGCACGAGCAAGGAAAATACCGTGACGTCCCCACTGCCTGACATGAGTGCCGTGCGCGCCAATCTTGCCTTTACCTGCACGCACGAAGCCGACCACCTTCCGCCGCTCGATGCGAACGCCGACGCGCTCTTCCAGTACGCAAGATATCTTCAGAATGCCGATGGCCCGAAGGATTTCGACGCGATCGCCCGTTACTACCGGATCGCCGCGGCGTATGGGCATTACAAGGCCAATCACAATGCGCAGCTCCTGATTTCGCAGGGGCTGGCCGATTCGCCGGATGCGCCCAGGGAGAGCATCGACCTCGCCAAGCAACTGGTCGAACAGGGCATACCGGGCGGCTACTTCGACATCGGTCATTACCTGGAAACAGGCTATGGCCTGAAACAGGATCCGGAGCTGGCCCTGCGCTATTTCCGCAAGGCGGCCGACCTGGGCAGCCCGGAGGCGCAAGCCTACGTCGCCGAGCAACTCGTGCCTCACGACAAGGCACCGGAGATTGCACGACAGATGCGCGAATGCGCCATGAACCAGGGATATGGCGACGCGGCCACGTCGCTGGGCATCAACCAGAAGAACTCGGCGCATTATCCCGAAGCCGTCGAGGCGTTCCAGAAAGCCACGATGGCCGGCGATACGCTGGCCGCGTTTTCACTGGAAAAGGCCTTCAGCGGCGTCCCGCCGTCGGATCGGCTGACGTATCTGGGCCTGACCGCGGATGCCGAGCGCAGCCGTCGATACAAGCTCATCGGGAAATTCATCGACAGTCACGACGGCCAGAATCCCAAGGTGCCCGATATCGACAAGATCGTCCCCTTGCCGCCGGCCAAACTTCCCGCATGGGACGGCACCTTCCAATGGGACAAGGAGCAGGCTGCCAAGGTCGCACCGCTGGCGCCGTCGGAGGAGCTGATCGCCCAGCTCGCCAACGCCAAGCACCTCGACCCGGCCACCGGTCTGCCGTTGGCGCACGACACCAAACAGAGCGCGGCCACCGAAGAACCGCCGGCCGGCGAGAGCCGGACGCCCCTCGGTACGATCGCGAAAACGGGAGACGCCTGCCCCGAAGACGGCGTGTGGTGTGCGGTTCTCAAGCCGGGCCAACATGCCGACGCGAACCGGCGGTTCCTGAAGGGGGATACCTTACCTTCGCTGGCGATCAACGAACCTCGTCCGCTCTCGGTCCTGGATAAATGGATGGGGACGCGCCAACACACGGCCACGGTGGCGTGGCAACTGACCGCATACCTGGATCAGGCATGAAGAGAACCGCCGGGGACGTTCGCCGTGCCCGGCCTTGACGTACGGCATCCGCGAAAATCGCGCAGGAATCCCAACATTTTAGCGATCCCGAAAACACATGAGTTCTGCCAGCCTGTTTCCGGATCCGGCTCTGCCAACTTGCCGCTACCTATCCCCCCGCCCCAGGAAACCCGCCCAGTGAGCACGCCCACCTTCCTGTTCGATCTCGACGGCACGCTCGTCGATACCGACGCGCTGCACCTCAATGCCTTCAACGCCCTGCTCGCGCGCTGGCAGCGCAGCATCGATCTCGCCTATTACAAGGCGAACGTGATGGGCGCACCCGATTCGATGATCTTCGGCGGGCTGTTTCCGGGGATGCCGGTAGACGAATACACGGCGCTGGCGGCCGACAAGGAACAGATGTTTCGCGCGCAATTGAGCGCGCGGCTCACGCCCACGCCCGGCGCCGAGGCCCTGCTCGACCATATCGAGCGAACCGGCGCGCGCAGCGCCATAGTCACCAACGCGCCGCGCGAGAACGCCACGCTGATGCTGGCCGCGCTCGGGCTCGACACGCGTTTCGAAGTGCTGGTGATCGGCGGCGAACTCGAACATGGCAAGCCACACCCGCTGCCCTACCTGACGGCGCTGGAACGCGTGGGCGGCGACGCCGCGCATGCGGTGGCGTTCGAGGATTCGGGCTCCGGCGTGCGCTCGGCCAGCTCGGCCGGCATCCACACGTTCGGCATGCTGACGGCATTGACCGACGCGCAACTGCGCGAAGCCGGCGCGCACGACACGATTCGCGATTTCGCCGATCCGACGCTGTGGGCGTGGATCGAGAACCAAGGCGGCTGAGGCCCGCGCTTCAGTCGCCCTTGCGCGACGGCGCCTGCCAATGCAGTTCGAGTTCGTCCTGATCCTCCAGGAACGGAAACCCGTCGGCGGCCAGTTGCCGTAGATATTGGTCGAAGTCGTCGGCCAGCACGGCGTAGCTGTCGGGATCGTGCAGGAAGCGAACCACCTGGCCGGGCTTGCCGCCCGGCGCGGGATCGAAATCGATATACAGCCGCGACGAGCCGCCGTTGTTCATGCAATGCGAAAAACACAGGCGGCGGCCCATCGGCACGCTGGCATCGATGCGCGGGTCGAACAATTCGCCCGGCGCGAATTCTTCCAGATCGTAGATGTCGGCAATGCTTTCGCTGCCGAAGGCGCCGGCCGCCTCCTCGACGATCTGCTCGACCGACAGCAGATAGTAAGGATAGCTTTCGACATCGGAGCCGAGTACCAGCACGCCGATGCGGGTATCGCCGTACGTCTGGTGATACGTGCCGTTCAGGCGGCGAAGCAGCTCCACGAGCGTGGCCGGCGCATGCGGGTATACGGCGCGGAGCACGTCGAGTTGCGATGGGCTCGCGCCGCTCGCATGGGCCAACGCGGCGTTGCCTTCGTCGTTCAAGGCCTGACGAAGCGCGGCGAGGTAGGTTTCGGCTGAGGTCATGAGTTGTCGTGGTTCAAACGCGATGGCACGTATCGATGGCAAGCAAGCGCGAGCGGCAACGGCGCCGAACACCGCGCCCTACTTGTTCGCCCGAATCACCGCCGCCGCTGCCGCGTCCGCTTCCGACGCCACGCTGTCGTGCACCCGCGTGCTCTGCCCCGGCAACGGCTGCTCATTATCGAGCAAATGGCCGCCGCGCTCATGCGTATCCACCGTCACGCGCATCGACAGCCCGATCCGCAGCGGATGCGCGGCCAGATCGGCCGCATCGATCGAGATCACCACCGGCACACGCTGCACGACCTTGATCCAGTTGCCGGCCGCGTTCTGCGACGGCAGCATCGAAAACGCGCTGCCGGTGCCGGCCGAAAAGCCCTCCACGTGCCCGCGATACACCACCTTCGATCCGTAGATATCCGAAACGATGCTGACGGGCTGCCCCGCGCGCATGTTGCGGATCTGCCCTTCCTTGAAATTGGCCTCGATCCACAACGCGTTCAACTGGATCAGCGACAGCAGCGGCACGCCCGGCCCGACCTGCTGGCCGACCTGCACCGAGCGCTGGCCGACGGTGCCATCCACCGGCGCGACGATGGTGGTGCGCTTCAGGTTGCGCCACGCCAGCTTGAACTGCGCGGCGGCCTGCACGACCGACGGGTTGTCCTCCACCGCAAGACGGCTGCCGAGCACGCGCGCCGATTCGAGCTGCGCCTGCGCGGCGGCCAGTTGCGCCTGCGCGGCGATCACCTGCGCGCGGGCGCGCGCCGTCTCCTCCGGCGACACCACCTCCACACTGGCATGCGCGCGCGCATCGTAGGCGCTGCGCGCAACGTCGAGATCGGCCTGGCGCGCGGCCACCGTGTCGGCGTACATCGCATTCGACACGCCCGCGTTGGCGGCCTGCCGCACCGCCTGCGCGAGCTGCGCCCTGGCCTGCGCCAGCGAAACGGCGGCCTCGGCATCGTCGAGCCGCACCAGCGTCTGCCCGGCGCGCACGCGCTGCGTGTCGCTGATCAGCACGTCGATCACGGTGCCCGGCACCTGCGCGCCCACCTGCACGATGTTGCCGGACATGTAGGCGTCGTCGGTTTCCTCGTAATAGCGCCCGCTCAGGAACCAGTAGATCGCGGCCGCGATGGCGAGTATCGACACGAGGCAGAAGAACAGCGCGAAGTGGCGCCGGCGCGCGGCGCGTTTCGCGTCGAGCCGGCCGGCATCGTGCGGGGCGCCGGCGGGGTCGCGGCGCGCGTTGTTGTTGTCGTCCATGCGGTCAGTCGAAATGCGAGTCGGTCAGTCGGTCGTGGGGAGGGAATGCGAGTTCGTCGTGGGCAATCGCGGGCGCGGCCATCCTCGTCACGTCGAAGCCACCGCCGAGCGCATCGATCAAGCCGATGCGCAGCGCGCGGCGCTTGGCGAGCAGGTCGATCAGTTGCGTGCGCTCGTCCACCAGCGTCAGGCGCGCGGTGTTGACGTCCTTTTCCATGCCGAAGCCGCGGCGGTGGCGCTCGTCGGCGATGTCGACGATCTTCTGCGCGGCGGCCACCGAATGCTGCTGCTCGGCAAGCAAGGTGTCGATGGTGCGCAGTTGCGTCAACTGCCGCGCGACCTGCCCGAGCGCCTGGTCGACGCTCTGGTTGTAGAGCGCGATGCTCAGGTCGGCGTTGGCGACCTCGCCGGCCAGCTTGGCCTTCAGGCGGCCACGATCGAAGATCGGCAGCGTGACGGCCGGGCCGATCGAGCCGCCGAACGCGCGGCCACGCAGCAGCGCGGCGGGCGTCAGCGCGAACAGGCCGCCCACCGCCGACAGGTTCACGTTCGGATAGAACTCGGCCTTCGCGCCGTCCACGGCCGAGAACGCGCCCTGCACGCGCAGGCGCGCGGCGACGATATCGGGCCGGCGGCCGAGCAGATCGACGGGCAGCTTCGGCGGCAACGGCGCATCGACCAGATCGCCCGGATGCGGGCGCTTGAGCGCGAGGCCGCGCTCGGGGCCCTTGCCGGTCATCACGCCGATCTGCACCTCGGACAGCGTGATCTGTTCGTCCACCATCGCGAGCTGCGCGATCAGCCGGTTGCGCTTGATCGCGGCATCGCTGGCGTCGTAGGCGTTGTCGATGCCGCGCGCGGCGCGCTCGCGCAGCACCGCGTTGATCTGGTCGCTCGCGGCGCGCTTCTCTTCGAGCAGGTCGCGCTGCGCGTAGGCCTGATCGAGCTGGCAATACAGCGTGACGAGCGTGACGGCCAGCGTGAGCCGCGCCTGTTCGGCATCGACGCGCGCGGCGTCGCGGTTCGACAACATGCCGCGCGTGGCGGCCGCATTGCGCCCCCACAGGTCGATCTGGTAATTGAATCCCGCATAGAGCGAGGATGACGAAATATTCGGATCGCTGAACAAATCCACCGGCACGTTGAAGCCGCCCACCTGCACGTTCGCCACGCCGTCGCTGCGCGGCACACGCGCCTTGCTCACCGACGCGCCGGCCGTGCCGACCAGCCCCGTGGTCGACGCGTACTGCTGCAACTGCGCCTGCGCGATATCGATGCGCGCCCGGGCCGCCTGCAGGCTCGGGTTGTTCTCGTAGGCCTCGGCCACCAACCGGTCGAGCTGCGGATCGCCAAGCTGCTTGACCCAGTCGGGCGCGGGCCATGCGCCGCCCGGCTGCACGTTGCCACTCACGCCGGCCAGCGCGTTCGCGTCGGGCACGTGCGGTTGAACCTGGGTCTGGAAGCCAGACGGCACGCAGCCGGCCAGCGCGAATACCGCCGCGAGCACGCCGCCCGCGAGTGCCGGGCGCCCCGGCAAGCTGCATCGGCTCATCCGTGGCGCACCCTCTCGCCCGCGTGCGCGGCCCAGCCCGGGCGCGACTGTTCGAGCGGCCCCAGGCGGCCGAACAGGCCGTCGCTGACGCCAAACGCGATGCCCTTGAGCTTGGCGGCCTTGTCGTCCTCGCACAACACCACCTGCACCACCTGCCACAGCGTCAGCAGGCTCGGCACGATCGCCACCGGAAACCGCAGGCCGTATTGCATGCCGAGCTGCACCGCGTTGCGCGCGCTGTAATAGCGGCGATACGACGGGTGGTTCATCGCCGACATCTCGAACGGCCCGATCCGGTGGCGGCGCTTGTTGCCGATCCGGTGTGGCAACACCAGTTGCGGCACCACGTACAGCGGCACGTCGCGCGCCAGCGCACGGAAACAATATTCGGTATCCACATGATCGATGAACAGCGATTCGTCGAAACGGCCCAGGCGCGCATACGCCTCGCGCGAGATCACGCTGCCCGACGAGATCAGGAAGCCGCAGCGCTGCACGGGCGCGTCGGCGTGCATCGGCAGGCGGCGCACGCTCACGCCGTCGGTGGCGAGTTCGGGCAGGTAGCGGCGATCGTTCTCGTCGAAGATGCGCGGGCCGGCCAGGAAGCCGCGCGTGTCGAAGCCGGCGCACACCGCGCGCATCGTCGCGAAGAACGGCGCGGGCACCGTCGAATCCTGATCGAACAGCGCCACCGCGTCCACGCCGCGCGCGAACAGTTCGGCCAGCCCGGCGTTGTACGCGCCGGCAATGCCGCCGCGGTTGCCGTGATGGATCAATGCATAGCCATCCTGATCGGCCGCGCGGCGCGCGGCCAGGCTGGCGGCCGGCGTGTTGTCGACCACCACCAGCGCGTCGCAATCGCGCGCGACGTCGCGCAGGCGCGCGAGCTGATCGTCGCGCGGGTGATACAGGATGATCAGTGCCCCAAGTTTCATGGTGTTCCCCGTGTCGTTCGCGGTGGTTGCGGTCATGGCCGTGCCTGCCTCAGTGTCCGATCGTCATGGCCGCGCCGCGCTTCGGGCGCGTCAGCCACATCATGCAGGCCAGCGTCAGGCAGGTCATGCTCGCCATGAAATACATGTCGCCGGTCGCCATCATGTAGGCCTGCTTGTGCACCACGTTGCTGATCGACAACAGTTCGCGCGTGCCGGTAACGCCGGTGGCGTGCAGCGCATCGATATAGCGCTGCGTGTTGCCGTCGGATTTCGTTACGGCCTGCGAAACGATGTCGTAGTGATAGGTCGCGCGGTTCTCCCACAGCGTCACGCTCATCGCGGTGCCGAACGCGGCCGACAGCGTGCGCAGGAAGTTCGACAGGCTCGATGCGGCCGCCAGCTTGTCGTCGGGAATGCGCGACAGCGTGGCCGCCGTCAGCGGAATGAAGAAGCACGGCAGGCCCATGCCCTGGATCAGCCCCGGCGTGATGATCTGCACAAACGTCATGTTCAGCGTGAAGTGCGCGTTGTTCCATTGCACGCAGGCGAACACGAGAAAGCCGAAGGTGGCCAGCACGCGCGCGTCGAAGCGGCTCGAATAGAGCCCCACCAGGATCGAGAACACGAACGCGAGAACGCCGAGCGGCGCGGCGGCCAGCCCCGAATGGAACGCGTTGTAGCCCATCACGGTCTGCAACCAGAGCGGGAACACCACGCCCACCACCGAGAACGCCATCATGCCGAGCGAGATGATCAGGACGCAGAACGAAAACGTGCGATCGCGAAACAGGCTCAGGTCCACCGCCGGGTGGCTCTCGCCGCGCTCCCAGATCAGCAGCGAGACAATCGCCAGCG
The DNA here is from genome assembly GCF_047497165.1 of Burkholderia sp. 22PA0099. NCBI lineage: Bacteria > Pseudomonadati > Pseudomonadota > Betaproteobacteria > Burkholderiales > Burkholderiaceae > Burkholderia > Burkholderia sp. 22PA0099. The sequence goes on from NZ_CP163164.1 coordinate 372,091, forward strand.
CCGCCACGATCGCCAGCGTGCAGATCAGCGGCGAGCCGAACCAGCCGCGATCGTGGCCAAGGTCGAGCATCGCCTGCAACGCGCCCACGCCCACCACCAGCAGCGCGATGCCGACCACGTCGATCGGCCCGGCCTGGCCGCCCTCGCGAGCGGGCTTCAGCAGCGTCATGCAGACGGTAAACGAGAACAGCCCGATCGGCAGGTTGATCAGGAAGATCCACGGCCACGAATAATTGCTGACGATCCAGCCGCCCACCACCGGGCCGAGGATCGGCGCGAGCAGCACCGTCATGGCCCAGAGCGCGAGCGCCAGCGTGCGCTTGTCCTTCGGGAACGCGCGCATCAGGATGGTTTGCGAAAGCGGCACCATCGGCCCCGAGCACAAGCCCTGCAACGCGCGGCACACCACCAGCACATGCAGGTCGTTGGCCAGGCCGCACAGCATGGAGGTCAGCGTGAACAGCACGATCGAGGTGACGAACAGGCGCCGCTCGCCCACGCGTTTCGCGAGCCAGCCCGTCAGCGGCACGGCGATCGCCGCCGCCACCGAGTACGAACTGATGACCCAGGTGCCCTGGCTGTTCGACACGCCGAGGCTGCCCGAGATCGACGGCACCGCCACGTTGGTGACGGTCGAATCGAGCACCTCGATGAAAGTGGCGAGCGACAGCGCGAACGTCAGCAGCGCGAGGCGCGCGCCGCGCATCGGCGGCGCGGCGTCGGCGGATGGCGTGCCGCCGGCTTCGGTCGCGCCGGGGGGAACCGCGCTGCCGTCGTTGCGCGTCGCGGGTGTTTCGGGGCCGTCGGACGCCGGGTTCGCCAGGTTTGCGTACTGCGTGTCGCTCATGCGCGAGACGCCTGCGATGCCGGCAGCCCGGCGGCCGGCGCGGCGCGCCCGGTGGCGGCGCGGCCGGCGGCCGGCGCCGCGCAATCCTCGATGATGCGCGCGGCCAGCACGCAGCCGTCGGCCGCGCCGGCCATCGCGGCCCGCACGGTCGCGCAACGCTCCACCATTGCGGTGTCGCCCAGCACGCGTGCGAGCGCATCGGCCAGTTGCGCGCCGTCCACCGGCGCGTCGAGCCGCACGCCGCAGCCGCTGTCGGCCACGCGTTGCGCGTTGTCGAACTGATCGTGCGCGGACGGCATCACCACTTGCGGCAGCCCCGCCTCGTAAGCCAGCGACGCCGTGCCGATGCCGCCGTGATGCACCAGCGCGCGGGCGCGCGGCAGCAACTCGCGCAGCGGCACATAACGGCGCTTGATCAGGCGCGACGCATCGGGCTCGCCGTCGCGGCGCGCCGTGTCGGGCGTGATCAGGACGCCGCGCACGCCGGTCGCGCGCATCGCCTCGCCCACTGCGTCGGCGAAGCCCGCGCCGTCGACAAGAGTCGAGCCGGCGGTAAACACCACGGGTGGCGCGCCCGCGTCGAGAAATGCGTCGAGTTCGGGATCGGGGGCGTGCGCGTCGATATCGTTGAACAGCGGAAAACCGGCCAGCCGGTGCTGGGCCGGCCAATCGGGCTGCGGCGCGGCGAACCAGTCGGGAAACAGGCACAGCACGCCGTCGGTGGAATGCAGCCAGCGGCCGAGGATACGGCGCGCGGGGGCCAGCCCCAGCTCGGCGCGCAGCGCGTTCAGTTGCGGCCCGCACACCTTGTCGAGCACGCCGCGCTCGATCAGCGTCATCAGACCGGCCTTGAACCAGAGCGGCAGCCAGCCGGGAATCGTCAGGCGTTGATGGGTGGGCGGCGCATGCGCCGACAGCAGCGTGGACGGCGACACTTGAACCGATACATAACGCACGCCGTCGCGTTCCTGCAACAGCCGCGCGGAAAATGCCCAGAGCGTGCCGACCAGCACCGTGTCGTCGTCAATCAATTCGGACAACTTTACAAAGTGCGGACGCAACGACGGCGCGATCACGGCCCACAGCGTGCGAAACGACGTGCGCGAATCCCACAGCGCCGGGTTCGCCATCGCGTCGGCGTATTCCTGCGCGGTGCCGATCGGCACGAACTCGAAACCGCAGCGCAGCGCGGGCGCCTCGAACTGCGGGTGAGTACAGAACACGACGCGGTGCCCGCGGTCCGCGAGCGCGCGTCCCACGCCGAGCAGCGGGTACACATCCCCCGCCGACCCGATCGCCGTGATGATCATCTTCGACATCGTTACCGCCTCTGCGTGACCGCTTCCGGTGCGCTCAGGAAGCCGGCCGGGCTGCGCGCGCGGCGGTGGCGCGGCGGCCGGGCCGGCCGTGGATTACGACAGCACCGGCATGGGCGCGAGCGCGTCGAACGAGCCGTCCGGAGCGGTGGCGCCGCGCTCCTCGCAGAAGTAGCCGAGGATCGCGTCGCGCACATGCTCCTGCTGCTGGCGCCCTTCGAGATCGAGGAAGTGGCCGGCCTTGCGGATCGTCTCGAACTCGGCGCGACGCACATAGCTGCCGAGGCGACGCACGTCGCCCGGCGTGGTGTATTCGTCGAGTTCGCCATTGATGAACTTGACGCCGCAGCCGATCCGCGTGAATTCGTCGAGATACTGCTCGGGCCGCATCTCGAGGATCTGGTTCACGTGGAAGGCGACCTGATCCTGCTCGTCGCGCGGCAGCTTGGTCAGGTAGCGGTAGTTGTAGAGCTTCATGATGCGCGGCAGATAGCGGCCGACGGTGTCGTTCAGCAGTTGCGCCGCGTGCAGGTTCTCGCCGGCCGCGATGTGGTCGCGCGCGCGCGTCACGTAATCGACCATCGCGTCGTTGAGGAACGGCGAGAACGAGGCCACCACCGCGCGGCGCACGCTCGTGCAGCCGCGCGACAGCGCGAACAGCGACGCCACCCCGCCCCACGACACCGACAGCAGATACGACGGGCGGAAGCGCTCGCTCAAGTGCAGCAGGATGTCGACCTCGTCGTCCTTGGTGAGCACGAACTGGCCGGGGTTGTGCTGGCGCGACTGCCCCGCGTAGGGCAGGTCGAAACAGATCGAGTTGAGCCGCTCGCCGAGATAACGCACCGTCTGGCCGAACGAGGCGGTGGTCGCGAGCGCGCCGTTGATCAGGATGACCGTCTCGAACGACGGATCGTAGACATGATGCTCGACGTGGATTTTCAAGCCGTTCGGCAGTGGGACGACCTGTTTCTCGATAGGCATGGCGTGCTCCGGCAAGGACCGGCAGTCAAAAACGATACGCGCCCGCTTCCGCGAACGCTCCCCGTAACCGGACCACGAGACGACGACCCGCGGCGGCTACCTTCCCTGTGCCAGGGTCCCGCAGCGCCCTGGGACGATGCGGCCGCCATCGGTGCGACACGGATTTGGCTCCATGCGACAACCTCGTGGCCCCCGGCGCCTCGTAACAATGACTTCAGACGCTGTCGTTATTGCCGATCGATGCGGCAGGAACACTGCCTGAACCTGTCGAACGGAGCTGCTTCATGGGTATGAATACTAATACGCGAAACCATAAAAATTCAACCAATTCGGATTAATTTCCCTCTTGAATAATTGCCTATCCGACACGCATGGTTCATGAAAAATTGTTTCTTAAATCCTCATCGAAAAACGGCCTTCATGCCTGCGTCATATTTTCTGTGGTATAGCCGACCATAGCGCCCTGTCAAATATGTCAGGTGCAGCACATCGTGATCGACCCAACTACAAAATCTCTTCGTTATCAATGATGTATGAGATTTGTTGCAGAACAGCAACGAGACCATGCGCAACGCGCGCTCGGCTCGCCGCCCTGCCGCTTCGGCGTCGCAGGCCGCCAATCCCACCCCTATTCCGATTCAATATCCATTTGAATACGAAAAAATTGGCAGCTTGAAACGCTTTAAACATAATTCACTGTTTTACGGCCCGCATTCATTTTGTTTTATTCGCCAACGCTACGTAATGCCGACCGATGTACACGCAACCACCGGTAACTCTTTCATCTCATGCCCGAGCGCGCCCACGGCCCTGTTTTTCGTCGGCCTCGGCAGTTTTTGTTGATTGAACGTTCAATAAAAAACCGGTAACCTGCGCTCTTTTCCTCCCCGGCCCTTCGCCATGCCCAAGCTCGGAATGCGGGAAGTGCGGCGCGCGCAGTTGATCGACGCGACCTTGCGCACGATCGACGAGGCCGGCCTGCCCGGCACCACGCTCGCCTCGGTGGCGCAGCGCGCGAACATCTCGACCGGCATCGTCAGCCACTACTTCGGCGACAAGGACAGCCTGCTCGAAGCGACCATGCGCCATGTGCTGCGCGACCTCTGGCTCGCCACCACGCGCCGGCGCGTCGCGGCGCACCGCGAGCCGCGCGCCCGGTTGCGCGCGATCGTGGCCGCCAACTTCGACGACACGCAGGTCAGCGCGCCCGTCATGAAGACCTGGCTCGCGTTCTGGTCGCAAAGCATGCATGCGCCGGCGCTCGGCCGGCTCCAGCGCGTGAACACGCGGCGGCTTCATTCGAACCTGAGCGCCGAATTCGCGAAGGCGCTGCCGCGCGGCCAGGCCCGGCTCGCGGCGCTGGGCCTGGCCGCCTTGATCGACGGGCTGTGGCTGCGCGGCGCGCTGGCCGGCGGCCCGATCGACACCCGAACCGCCCAGCGGCTCGCCAACGATTACATCGACCTGCAGCTCGCGCCTCGCGACGTGGCGGCAGGCGCCACCATCGATTAGGAGAACGTCATGACTTCCAAGACGATTTACGGACTGCAGAAGCTTTACATCGGCGGCGCATACGTGGACGCCACCGGCGGCGCCAGCTTCGAGACCTACGACCCGGCCACCGGCGAGCATCTCGCCACGGTGCAGCAGGCCAGCACGGCCGACGTGGATCGCGCCGTGGAATCGGCGCGCGAAGGCCAGCGCGTGTGGGCCGCCATGACGGCGATGCAGCGCTCGCGCATCCTGCGCCGCGCGGTGGATTTGCTGCGCGAGCGCAACGACGCACTGGCCGAACTCGAAATGCGCGATACCGGCAAGCCGATCGCCGAGACGCTGGCCGTGGACATCGTCACCGGCGCGGACGTGATCGAGTATTACGCCGGCCTCGCCACCGCCATCGAAGGCGTGCAGATCCCGCTGCGCGAGGAATCGTTCGTGTATACACGGCGCGAGCCGCTCGGCGTGTGCGCCGGCATCGGCGCCTGGAACTACCCGATCCAGATCGCCTGCTGGAAGAGCGCGCCCGCGCTCGCGGCCGGCAACGCGATGATCTTCAAGCCGAGCGAGATCACGCCGCTGTCGGCGCTGAAGCTCGCGGAAATCTATACGGAAGCCGGCGTGCCGGCCGGCGTGTTCAACGTGGTGCAGGGCAACGGCGCGGTGGGCGCGATGCTGACGGCGCATCCGGGCATCGCCAAGGTGTCGTTTACAGGTGGCGTGGAAACCGGCAAGAAGGTCATGTCGCTGGCGGGCGCGTCCTCGCTGAAGGAAGTGACGATGGAACTCGGCGGCAAGTCGCCGCTGCTGGTGTTCGCCGACGCCGATCTCGACCGCGCCGCCGATATCGCCGTCACCGCCAACTTCTTCAGCGCCGGGCAGGTGTGCACCAACGGCACGCGCGTGTTCGTCGATGGTTCGATCAAGCAGGCCTTCATCGAACGCGTGCTGACGCGCGTCGCACGGATTCGCATCGGCAAGCCGTCCGATCCGGCCACCAACTTCGGCCCGCTCGTCAGCGCGGCGCAACTCGACAAGGTGCTCGGCTTCATCGGAAGCGGCAAGGCCGAAGGCGCGAAGCTGCTGGCCGGCGGCGAGCGCCTGGTGCACGACCACTTCGGCGGCGGCCAGTACGTCGCGCCCACCGTGTTCGCCGATTGCCGCGACGAGATGCGCATCGTGCGCGAGGAGATCTTCGGGCCGGTGATGAGCATCCTCGATTTCGCTACGGAGGACGAAGCGATCGCGCGCGCCAACGCCACCGATTACGGCCTCGCGGCCGGCGTCGTAACCGAAAACCTCGCGCGCGCGCACCGCGCGATCCACCGCCTCGAAGCCGGCATCTGCTGGATCAACACCTGGGGCGAATCGCCGGCCGAAATGCCGGTGGGCGGCTACAAGCAATCGGGCGTCGGCCGCGAGAACGGCATCACCACGCTCGAGCACTACACGCGGATCAAATCGGTGCAGGTCGAACTCGGCCGCTACAACCCGGTGTTCTGAGGACAGGAGCCCAGCCATGACCCCACGCGAATACGACTACATCATCTGCGGCGCCGGCTCGGCCGGCAACGTGCTGGCCACGCGGCTGACCGAGGACGCCGACGTGAGCGTGCTGCTGCTGGAGGCGGGCGGCCCCGACTACCGCTTCGATTTCCGCACGCAGATGCCGGCGGCGCTCGCGTTCCCGCTGCAAGGCCGCCGCTACAACTGGGCCTACGAAACCGACCCCGAACCGCACATGGACAACCGCCGCATGGAATGCGGGCGCGGCAAGGGGCTCGGCGGCTCGTCGCTGATCAACGGCATGTGCTACATCCGCGGCAATGCGCTCGATTACGACAACTGGGCCACGCACCAGGGCCTGGAAAACTGGACGTATCTCGACTGCCTGCCCTACTTCCGCAAGGCCGAGACGCGCGACGCCGGCCCCAACGATTATCACGGCGGCGACGGCCCGGTGTCGGTCACCACCAGCAAGCCCGGCGCGAACCCGCTGTTCGAGGCGATGGTCGAGGCCGGCGTGCAGGCCGGCTACCCGCGCACCGAGGACCTGAACGGCTATCAGCAGGAAGGCTTCGGCCCGATGGACCGCTTCGTCACGCCGAACGGCCGCCGAGCCTCTACGGCACGCGGCTATCTCGATCAGGCGCGCCCGCGCCCGAATCTGGAGATCGTCACGCACGCGCTGGCCGACCGTATCCTGTTCTCCGGCAAGCGCGCCTCGGGCGTGGCCTACCTGCGCAACGGCCGGGCCGTCACCGCGCACGCGCGCCGCGAAGTGCTGGTGTGCAGCGGCGCGATCGCCTCGCCGCAATTGCTGCAACGCTCGGGCGTCGGCCCGAGCGCGTGGCTGAAGGAACTGGAGATTCCCGTCGTGCTCGACTTGCCCGGCGTCGGCCAGAACCTGCAGGATCACCTGGAGATGTATATCCAGTACGCCTGCAAGGAGCCGGTATCGCTCTACCCCGCGCTGAAATGGTGGAACCAGCCGAAGATCGGCCTCGAATGGATGCTGAAGGGCACCGGCATCGGCGCAAGCAATCACTTCGAGGCGGGCGGCTTCATCCGCACCCGCGACGATGACCTCTGGCCGAATATTCAGTACCACTTTCTACCGGTCGCGATCAATTACAACGGCTCGAACGCGATCGAAATGCACGGCTTCCAGGCGCACGTCGGCTCGATGCGCTCGCCGAGCCGTGGCCGCGTGAAGCTGACCTCGCGCGATCCGAACGCGCATCCGAGCATTCTGTTCAACTACATGTCGCACGCGCTCGACTGGCGCGAGTTCCGCGACGGCATCCGCGCCACGCGCGAGATCATGCGGCAGCCCGCGCTCGACCGCTTTCGCGGCGACGAGCTGCACCCCGGCGCGAAGCTCCAGAGCGATGCCGAACTCGATGCCTTCGTGCGCCAGCGCGCCGAAACGGCGTTCCATCCGTCCTGCTCGAACAAGATGGGCTACGACGACATGGCCGTGGTCGACAACGAGGGCCGCGTGCACGGCCTCGATGGGCTGCGCGTGGTGGACGCGTCGATCATGCCGATCATCACCACCGGCAACCTGAACGCGCCGACCATCATGATTGCCGAGAAGATCGCCGATCGGATTCGCGGGCGCCAGCCGCTCGCGCGCTCCACCGCCAGCTACTTCGTGGCGAACGGGCAGCCGGCGCGAGGCGGCGAGCCCGTGCGGGCGGCGACGACCGCCTGACGGCACGCCCGGCCAGGCGAATGCGCCGCATGGCCGGGCCGTCGTGAGTCAGCGCGCGAAGCGAATGTCCAGCGCGCGCAGGTAGGTCTGCAGGCCTGCGTCCTGCAGCGGGATGACAAAGGCCGGCGCATCCGATTCGTTGTAGTGCGCGTGCCAATACCCGGGCGGCGTGACGAACGCCATCCCGGGCGTCCAGTCCACGCGCACCGGGTCGATGATCTGGCCGTTATCGTCCACTTCGGTGCCCACCAGCGTATAGACGCCCGGCTCGCACGCCGGGATGAAATCGAGCGCGATCGACTGATGGCGGTGCGGCTTCTGCACGGCCTTCGCCGGCACGATGCCGAACATCGCCCACATCGTGTGCGTCACAGTGCGCGTTTGCGGGAAATGCCGGTTGCCGAGCAACACGCTGACGCGATTGCGCTGGGCCGCGCCCGGCAAGCCGGCCACCTTTTCCAGTTCGTCGCGAGCGGTGGCCGCCGGGTAGAGCGTGGGCGCGAAGCGCTGCTGCGAGACGGCCGCGCCCAGATAGGCGAGCAGCGGGCCATCGTTCACGTAATAGAGGCGCGCCGTCGAATCGGCGGCCAACGTTACCGCGCTGCCGCCCGGCATCGCGAAGAAATCCCCCGCGCCGAATGCGAACGCCGTGTGCTCCTGCGAGACCGTGCCCGATCCCTCCAGCACATAGAACACCTGCGACGTCGCGTTCGGGTTCACCGCGATCGTCTCGCCGGCCACGATGCGCACGAAATGGCCCAGCAGGCTCGGGCCGGTCGCCTGCACTTCGCAAGCCAGCTCGGCCGACAGATCGAGCGGCACGATCCGCGTCGGGCCGTCGTCGTACAGCGACGAGGGGAACGTGCGATACGGCACGCGCGAAATCAGCTTCGCGCCGATCGGGTTCGCGGAAGAGGTGTACTCGAAATACTGTGCATCCCGAACGATCGCGTCGTCGTCCGCCGGCAGCGCCGGCAATCTCGTCTTGTCCAGCATGATGTCCTCCTGAGCGATTCATCGAAGGGCCTCGCCCGGTGCGAAGCCACGACATCACTGTAGGCACGCCGCCGCGTGGCCGGAATGGCGCAAAGGGGACATCAGCTTTGCATGAAAGGGATAACCGGGCCTGCCGGTTTCGCCTACAATCGGCCAGGCGCCGGGCCTTCCCCGGCCTCCCGAACCCGCCCTGCTCCCGCTCCCTTCATGGATTACTTCGCCGGCATCCGGTCGTTTCTCCACGCCGCGGAATACGGCAGCTTCAGCCAGGCCGCCGCGCGCCTCGGCGTGAAGACATCCACCGTGTCGCGTCACATCACCGAACTGGAGCACGACCTCGGCATCGCGCTGTTCAACCGCTCCACGCGCGGCCTGGTGCTGACCGAAGGCGGGCGCGTGTTCCGCCAGCAGGCGAGCGGCGTGATCCGCAGCCTCGACGAAGCCCGCGAGGTCACGTCCTCGCTGAACCGCTCGCCGCGCGGCGTGTTGCGCATCACGATGCCGGCCGCGTTCGGCCGCCGGCACATCGTGCCGCATCTGCCCGCGTTCATGGCCCGCTTCCCGAAGATCGACGTGGATATCGACATGCGCGACGAGATCGTCAACCTGGTCGATGCCGGCTTCGATCTGGCGATCCGCATCGGCGCGCTGCCCGATTCGGAACTGATGGCGCGGCAACTGACGTCCCACCGCCGTCTTGCCTGCGCGAGCCCGGCCTACCTTGCCGAGCACGGCGAGCCGTCCGGCCCGGCCGAACTCGCGCGCCACACGGTGCTGCGCTTCGCGCTGGCGGCCGACGACCGCTGGCTGTTCGTCGACACGCGGGCGGCTCGAACCGTGCCGGCCGTGCCCGTGACGCTCAAGGGCCGGCTGCGCGTCAACGATACCGATGCCCTGTTCGACCTCGCCATTCGCGGCTGCGGCATCGCCTTGCTGCCGGCCTGGGCCTGCGAGCAGGCGCTCGACGACGGCCGGCTGGTCGCGCTGCTGCCGGGATGGGAAGCCCGCCTGAAAAACGCCGCGCCGGCTGTCTGGGCCGTTTATCCACGCAAGAAAACCGTCTCGTCGAAGGTGCGCGCGTTCATCGATTTCTATGCCGGCCTGCTCGCGAACGATCGCGGCAAGCCGGCCGGGCACGCCGAGCCCGACTCGCCGCATTCATGAGTTTTTCTCAAAGCCTCATGCCGCTTCAGGCGGATTGTTGAGCACGGCTCCAGAAAATACACTGTCCTCCTGATCAATTCGATGGCGGCGCACGCCCCATCGCCCGCATTCAGGAGAACCACATGCAATCACGTCAACTCGGCAACAGCGGCCTGACCGTATCCGCGATCGGCCTCGGCTGCATGGGCTTGAGCTTCGGCTACGGGCCGGCCACCGAAAAAGCCGCGAGCATCGCGCTGATCCACGATGCCTTCGAGCGCGGCGTCACGTTTTTCGACACCGCCGAAGCCTACGGGCCGTTCGTCAACGAAACCCTGCTCGGCGAGGCGCTCGCGCCGTTTCGCGATCAGGTTGCGATTGCAACCAAGTTCGGCTTCAAGAACGGCGAAGTGGCCACCGGCCTCGACAGCCGCCCGGCAAACATCCGTGCCGTGGCCGAAGCCGCATTGAAGCGTCTGAACACGGACCGCATCGATCTGTTCTATCAGCACCGCGTGGATCCGAACGTGCCCATCGAGGACGTGGCCGGCACGGTGAAGGACCTGATCGCCGAAGGCAAGGTCAAGCATTTCGGCTTGTCCGAAGCCGGCGCGCAAACCATTCGCCGCGCCCACGCCGTGCAGCCGGTAGCCGCGATCCAGAGCGAGTATTCGCTGTGGTGGCGCGAGCCCGAGCAGAAGCTGTTCGCGACGCTCGAGGAGCTGGGCATCGGCTTCGTGCCGTTCAGCCCGCTCGGCAAGGGCTTCCTGACCGGCGCGATCGATGCGGGCACCACCTTCGCCCAGAACGACTTCCGCAACGTCGTGCCGCGCTTCTCGGAAGAGAATCGCCGCGCCAACGCGCAACTGGTGGACGTGCTCGGCGCCATCGCCAACGAGCAAGGCGCGACGCGCGCACAAATCGCCCTGGCCTGGCTGCTCGCGCAGAAACCGTGGATCGTGCCGATTCCGGGCACCACGAAAATGGCGCGGCTCGAAGAGAACCTCGGCGCCGCGCAAATCGTGCTGACCACCGACGACCTGCGCGCCATCGAAACCGCGCTGGCCGCCGTCAAGATCGCGGGCGACCGCTATCCCGCGCAGTTCCAGCAGACCGTCGACAAGTGATGCGCGCCTGAGCCGGCTCAGTGGCGGCGCAGCCGCCGCTCCAGCAGGCTCTTGAACGCCAGCGTCGCCATCGCGGCGAGCGCCAGCAGGCTGGCCGCCGCGAACGCGCCCGCGAACTGGTAGCCGTCGTACATCACCTGCACGTAAAGCGGCAACGTGTTGGTCACGCCGGGCACATGCCCCGACACCACCGACACCGCGCCGAACTCGCCCATCGCCCGCGCATTGGTGATCACCACGCCATACAGCAGGCCCCAGCGCACGCGCGGCAGCGTCACGCGCCAGAACATCTGGAACGCCGACGCGCCGAGCACCAGCGCGGCCTCCTCCTCGTCCGAGCCCTGCGCCTCCATCAGCGGAATCAGCTCGCGCGCAACGAACGAAAACGTCACGAACGTGGTGGCCAGCACGAGGCCCGGCAGCGCGAACACGATATCGACGTGATGATCCTGCAGCCAGCCCCAGAACGGCCCCTGCGCGCCGAACACCAGCATGAACAGCAGCCCGGCGATCACCGGCGACACCGAGAACGGCAGGTCGATCACGGTCTTCAGCAGGCTCTTGCCGACGAAGTCGAAGCGCGCCACCACCCACGCCACGGCGAAACCGAACACCGTGTTGAGCGGCACCGAGATCAACGCGACGATGCAGGTCAGGCGGATCGCCGAGATCGCGTCGGGGTCGCGCACCGCATCGAGGAAGGCCCGCAGCCCGGCGCTGAACGCGGCGATGAAGATCGACGCGACCGGAAAAATCAGCAGCACCGAGAGAAACAGCACGCCGGTCGCGATGATCAGGCGCCGCAGCCACGGCGGCTCGGTGGTCAGCGCGGCGCTGCCCACGCGCGCCGAACGCGTGGCGGGCAAGCCCTGCGGGGAAGCCGGGGCCGGCTGCGATGGCAGGCTGCTCATGCGGTGCGCCTCCGGCCGCCCGAACGCGGCTCCAGCCTGCGTTGCAGCAGGTTGATCGCCATCAGGACAGCGAACGATACCGCCAGCATCGCGACCGCGATCGAGGCCGCGCCGTCGAAGTCGAACTGCTCCAGCTTGGTGACCACCAGCAGCGAGGTGATTTCCGACACGAACGGCCGGTTGCCGGCGATGAAGATCACCGAACCGTATTCGCCCACGCCGCGCGCGAACGCCAGGCCGAAGCCCGTCAGCAACGCGGGCCGCAGCGCCGGCCAGATCACGCGCCGGAACGTCGCCACCCGCGACGCGCCGAGCATGCCGGCCGCCTCCTCTTCCTCGCGGCCCATCTCCTCGATCACGGGCTGCAACGTGCGCACCACGAACGGCAGGCCGACGAAGGCCAGCGCGATCACGATGCCGTTGGCGTTGAACGCCAGCTCCACGCCGTGCGCGGCGAACCAGCCGCCGATCGTGCCGTTCGGGCCGAACAGCATCGCCAGCGTGATGCCCGCCACGGAGGTGGGCAGTGCGAACGGCAGGTCGATCAATGCATCGAGCCAGCGCCGGCCCGGAAACCGGTAGCGCGTCAGCATCCACGCCACCACGAAGCCGAACAGCGCGTTGATGGCCGCCGCGACGAACGCGGTGCCGAACGTCAGCCGGTACGACGCGAGCAGGCGCGGCGTCCAGACCGCCGCCGCGAAGCCGCTCCAGCCGCCCGCGCCGGCACGCAGCAACAGCACCGAGAACGGCAACAGCACGATCACGCCGAGCCAGCACAGCGCATAACCGAGCCCGAGGCCGAAGCCCGGCAGCGGGCTGGGCCGCCGCCAGGCGCCGGGCCAGGACGAGAGGGAACGGGCCGCCATGACTTACTTCGGCTGGAAGATCTGGTCGAACACGCCGCCGTCGCCGAAGTGCTTGGCCTGCGCGTCGTGCCAGCCGCCGAACATCGGATTGTCGATGTCCACCAGCTTGATCGCCGGAAAGCTCTTGGCGAAGCGGGCCGCCACCGCCGGGTCGGCCGGACGATAGTAGTTCTGAGCAATCAGCGCCTGCGCTTGCGGCGAATACAGGTGTTCGAGGTAGGCCTGCGCGACGGCGCGCGTGCCGCGGCGGTCCACCACCGAATCGACCACCGCCACGGGCGGCTCGCAGCGGATGCTGATCGACGGCACCACCACCTGGTACTTGCCGGGCGCCAGCTTGTTGACGGCCAGCAGCGCGTCGTCTTCCCAGGCCACCAGCACGTCGCCGATGCCGCGCTCGACGAACGAGTTGGTCGCGCCGCGCGCGCCCGAATCGAGCACCTTCACGTTCTGGTACAGCGCCTTCTCGAACGCCTTCGCGCTGGCCTCGTTGCCGCCCGGCTGCTGGATCGCGTAGGCCCAGGCCGCCAGGTAGTTCCAGCGCGCGCCGCTCGAGGTCTTCGGGTTCGGCGTGACGACGCCCACGCCCGGCCGCGCCAGATCGTTCCAGTCGTGAATGCCCTTCGGGTTGCCGGCCCGCACCAGGAACACGATGGTCGACGTGTAGGGTGTGCTGCGATTCGCGAGCTGCTTCTGCCAGTCGGGCCGCAGCAGCTTGTGGGCCGCCAGCGCGTCGATGTCGGAGGCGATGCCGAGCGTGACCACGTCGGCCTGCTGACCGTTCAGCACCTGACGCGCCTGCGCGCCCGAACCGCCGTTGGTGGTGCGCACCGTCACGGCCGTGTGCGCCGTCTGCTGATACCAGGCGGAGAACAGCTTGTCGTAGGCAGCGTACAGCTCGCGCGTCGGGTCGTAGGACACGTTGAGCAGCGTGGTGTCGGCCGAGGCGTGCAGCGAGGCGAACAGCGTCGCGGCGACAGCCGCGCCGCGCGCGATGACGCGCAGCCGTGAACAGAGCGTAAGGAGCGGGGTCATGTCGTAGGCCGAAGCGGCATCGTTTTTGTCAGGGAGGCGAGCTTACGGCCCGGCCTGCACGCGCCAAAGCAGGATTCCCCGAATGCTTATCGCGATTTCGGCTATGCGCGGGCTTAACGATTTCTTGAAGCGGGGGGCGATAGAGTCGGGCCGCAGACTTATCGTCCGGCGTGGCGGCAGCCTTGTCGCCGGCCCGCTCTCATGACGCCGGAAGCCTTGCCGGGCCTGGCGGACAAGCAGAAACCAGCCGGTCCGGACGCAACGCCCGGTGCACCGAATGCGCGGCCCGGCTCACGTCACCGCAACGCGGCCGATGTTGCGCGCTTGCGACTGCTGAACATCGCATCGACATGGCAACCTGGCCCGCTTCGATGCGACGGAATCGTTTTCATTCATCCGGAAACGATTTCATCGATCGTTTCGCATCCCGTAATACGTTACTATTCGATGAAAATCAGCTTTCAAGCTTAAAGGCAGGTTGCCGTCGAATGCGTCACACCCGTGACAATCCCCCCGAAGTCATGCGCTGTCAGGCATGCGAAACATTGCATCGCGCCGGTCCCCACGGCACCCCTCACGCCGGCCTGTTGCCGAAGGGGCCTCGCAAGCGGTTTCGCGCACTGTTCAAGGCGCCGATCAACGTCTCCTACTATCAATGCGCGGTGTGCGGCACCTGGTGGCTGCACGAGGACAACCCGCGTCATGCCGTCGATGCCGGCTGGATACTGCTGGGCGAAGAGAAAAGCCTCCTCAAGCCGCGGCGTGGCTGACGCCGCTCATTAGCCGCTCATCAGCCGCTCATTAGCCACGCACAGCCGCCCACTACCCGCGCTGCCCCTGCGGCGCGTCTTGCGCCGCCACGCGCGCGAGCTTCGTGAGTTCCGCCATGACCACGCCCGCGATGGCCAGCGCGCCGCCGATCGCAACGCTCCAGGTGATCGCCTCGCCGAGAAACACCGCGGCCAGCAAGGCCGTGACGATCGGCACCAGGTTGAAGAACAGCGACACGCGCGCCGCCCCCAATCGCGACGTGCCCAGCATCCACAACAGCGGCGCCGCGATCGACGCGCCCAGGCCCGCGTAGGCGATGTAGAACCCGTCCATGCCCGTCACGTCGTGCTTCGGCCCGGCCACGAACAGCGGCACGAACACCACGGTCGATACCACCGCCTGCAGATACACCGACTGCATGGCGGGTACGTTCAGCTTCCATTTGTGCAGCAAGGTGCCGTACAGCGCGAAGCCGCACACGCCCACCAGCATCAGCGCGTCACCGCGATTGATGCCTTGCCGCAGCAGCATGCCGGGCGAGCCCTTCGTCACCACCAGCAGCACGCCGACGATCGACACGGCCAGCCCGCACAGCGCCGCCGCATCGGTCTTGTGGCGCAGCAGCGCCATCGCCAGCACCAGCCCGATCAACGGCACCAGCGCCTGGATGATGCCCATGTTGGTGGCGCTGGTGTAATGCGCGGCGATATAGGCGATCGCCTGATACACCACGCCGCCCAGCAGGCCGAGCACCACCACCTTGCCCAGCGCGGGGCGAATCGTGCGCCAGTTGCCGAGCACGCCTGGCAGCACGAACGGCGTCAGCGCGACGGCGGCCAGCAGCCATCGATAGAAACTGATTTCGAACGGCGACAGCGACGCCGCGCAGAACTTCGTCACGACGGTGTTTCCGCCCCAGAGCACGGCGGCGAGCAACGGAAAAAGATAGTTCATCGAACGTTATTGATCGGAGTGTCGGGTGCGCCGATTCTAGGGACTGTCGTACTATCGGCATATCCCTGTTTCCCGACATTCGATTGCGAAAAGCCGACATGCCGCCGAAAGTCGCCATCCCCACCTCCGTCGATCTCTCCCAAGGGCTGTATTTCCGCCACCTCGCGCTCGAACCCGACATCTGGGATGCGCATGCGCACGACTGGGGGCAATTCAACTACCTGACGCGCGGCGTGATGCGCCTGGAAATAGCGGGCCGGACGTTTCTCTCGCCGCCCCACTACGCCGTGTGGATTCCGCCGAACGTCGAGCATTTTTCGGTCAACGACATGCCGGTGTCCTATCGATCCGTTTACTTGTCGAAGGAGATCTCGTCGGCGCTGCCCGCGCAAGCCTGCGCGATGACGGTCAGCCCGGTGCTGCGCGCGATTCTCGACACGTTCTCGACCATCGACGTGCGGGTGCCGGAAACGGCCGCGCAACAGCGCATGGCGCAGGTCGCGCTCGACGAGATCCGTGCCTCGACGCATGTGGATGCGTATCTGCCGCCGCCCTCGTCCGACTTGATGCAGGCCGTGCTGCAACGGATCGATTCGGAACCGGGCAAGCGGCTGACGACCCAGTGGCTCGCCGCGCACTTCAACGTGACGGAGCGCACGCTCGAACGGCGCTGCCTCGCCGATCTCGGCATCGGCCTGGGCGAATGGCAGCAGCGCATCCGCTTCATGCGCGCGCTCGCGCGGCTCGATGCGGGGCAGTCCGTCAAACGGATCGCGTCGGAGCTGGGCTACGCCTCGCCGTCCGTCTTCATCAACATGTTCCGCGGCATCGCCGGCGAGACGCCGCACCAATACCGGCTCGGCAATGCCGAAGGCGGGGTTGCGCGGTTCGCCACCGCGCGCGGGAATCAATCGGCTCGCGCTACCGGGCGCGACGACACGCGATAGTCCTCGGCCAATTTGTCGAGGAATCCGAACAGCGTGTCGTTCATCGCGTCGTAGTGGTTGGCGCGCAGTTGCGCCGGTTGCTGAACGAAGCGGTGCGCCGCCAGCGCGTCGAATCCGTCGCCCGTGGCGGCGATCAGCAACTCCACCACGCTGCGCGTGAATTCCATGTGGCACTGGAAGCCGTAAGCGAGCCGGCCATACGCGATGATCTGGCGCGGGCAGCCCTCGCTGGCCGCCAGCACCACCGCCGTCTCGGTCAGGCCGGGCATGTCGCTGTGCCAATGGCCCACCGCCAGCGTGTCGCCGAAGTGCGCGAACTTGGGGTTCGCGCGGCCTTCGGGCGTCAGCGTGATCGGATACTTGCCGATCTCCTTCTCGGGGCTGGCGATGCAGGCCGCGCCGAACGCCTCGCCCATCAACTGCGCACCGAGGCACACGCCCACCACCGCCTTGCCCGCTTGCGTACAGGCAAGGATCAGCGCCTTCTCGGCCTCGGCATCGAAATGCGGGCACTCGGCCTGCGTGGTGGACGGCGATTGCGGGCCGCCGAGCACAACCAGCAGATCGATGTTCCGAACGTCCTGCGGCAGCGGTTCGCCCAGATAGACGCGCGAATAACGCGCCGTATGACCGCGCGTGACGACCCAGGTTTCGTAAGCGCCGGGCGCTTCGAAGGCTTCATGGACAACGAAATGAATTTGCATCAGAACCCCAGTGGATAGCGCCCGAATCGCCGAGCGACTCTTGGTGGATTATATGACACATCGTGTCATATCGATCAAATATCCACCGCGACGGCGCAGGCTGGTGCGCCGGACCGATGCGCGCTTCAGCGCCGCGCTTTCGCCTTCCCCGCGCCAGTGGCCGGCGCGGCGGCACCCAACCCGCCGAGGATCAGATCGATGCCGGCCATGAAATCGGCCCGGTCGTCGTGCTCGCTCAATCCTGGCGCCATGCTGCGCACGAACGGATAGGCATCCGAATCGAGTTGCGACCAGGCGGCCGCCATCTCGGACAACAGCGTGACGCGATCGAAGCCCTGCTCGCGCGCCATCTCGGCATTCGCGGCATTCTGCCCGCTGATGCCGACGATATAGCTGAACAGCGCCGACGCCACCATCCACTGCGAACCGGGCGCGACGCCGAGCGCGCGCACCTGCTGGCCGATGCGCTCGAAAATGCGCACCGTCGGCAATTGCCCCGGCGCATCGGTGAGCGCCGAGCCGACCCACGGGTGCCGGTCGAACGTATCGAACAAGGCCAGCGCCAACTGGCGGATCACGTCGGCCGGCGTGGCCGCGCCGGCCGTCGCCTCGATCGTGCGCGCCACCACCGCGTCGCACGCGGCGGTCAGCAATTCGCTCTTGTTCTCCACATGCCAGTAGATCGCCCCCGGCCCCGTGGCCAGCCGCTCCGCCAGCACGCGAAACGTCAAACCGCGCTCGCCGTGCGCGTCGAGCAGTTCGATCGATGCTTCCACGATGCGCTCGCGCGATAGCGAGGCCTCCCGGCGTGATCCGGCACTGTCTTTCTTTTTCATCATTGACTTGACGACCACTGGAACAATGTTCCACCATATCATGGAACGACGTTCCAGATAAATTGCCGTGGTCGCGGCAAGCGTCGAATTGTCATGGAATCCGAATGAACTCATCGATTGCCATCATCGGGGCGGGCCTGGGCGGCCTGATCCTCGCTCGCGTGCTGCACCGGCACGGCATCGCCGCTACCGTCTACGAAGCCGATCCGTCGGCCGATACGCGCACGCAAGGCGGCCAGCTCGACATTCACGAACACGACGGGCAACGCGCGCTGGCCGCCGCCGGCCTGCTACCGGAGTTTTGGGCGATCGTGCACAAGGGCGCAGAGGCCATGCGCGTGCTCGATCCACAGGGCAAGGTGCTGCTCGATCAACCCGACGATGGCCAGGGCCGGCGGCCGGAAGTGCTGCGCGGCGATCTGCGCCGCGTGCTGCTGGCATCGCTGCCGGCCGGCACGGTGCGCTGGGGCAGGAAGCTTACGGGCATCTCGGCCCTCCAGGGCGGCGAACGCCAGCTCGCGTTCGCGGACGGCACGACGGCCCGCGCCGCGTTGCTGGTGGGCGCCGACGGCGCCTGGTCGAAAGTGCGCGCCTGCCTGACCGACGTGAAGCCGGCCTACGTGGGCGAAAGCATCGTCGAAACCTATCTGTACGACGTGGATCGACACCATGCCGCCACGGCTCGGGTGGTGGGCGCCGGCGCGATGATCGCATCCGTGCCCGACAAGGGGCTGTTCACGCATCGCGAAGCGAACGGCGTGCTGCACACCTACGTACAACTGAGGAAAAGCACCGAGTGGATGGCCGCCATCGATTTCACCGATAAAGCCGCTGCGATCGCAACGGTCGCGGCCGAATTCGAAGGCTGGTCGCCGGTGCTCACCGCGCTGATCACGGCAGCCGATTCGGAGCTGACGCCCCGCCTGCTGCACGCGCTGCCGGTGGGCCTGCGCTGGCCGCGCGTGCCCGGCGTGACCTTGCTCGGCGACGCCGCGCACCTGATGCCGCCGTCGGGCGACGGGGCGAACCTGGCGATGCTCGACGGCGCCGAACTCGCGGCGGCGATCGTCCGGCATCCTGACGATCTCGACGCGGCGCTGGCATCTTACGAAACGGCGATGTTCGCGCGCAGCGAGGCCGTGGCGGTACAGGCACACGACACGCTCGATCGTTGCACCGGGGAGCACGCGCCGTTCGGCTTGATCGAGTTGCTGGATGGCAAACCGGATCAGTGAAAATCCACGCGCTGCCGCACCAGCGCCAGCATCGCCGGAATGAGGCCACGCACGTCGCCGCGCCGCCATTGGAACGCATATTGAAGCGGCGCCAGCGGCGGATCGCTTTCCAGTGGCACGAGTTCGTCGCCCCACGGGCCGGCGGCCCAGTTGACCGGCAGGAAGCCGATGCCCACGCCTTCGCGCAACATGCCGGCCACCGCGCTCCAGCTATTGCACGGCAACCGGCGCGCGTGATTGATGCCGCGCGCCAATAACCAATCATCGAGAATGCGCGTGATGCCGGAGCCCGACGGCAGGATCACGAGCGCATGCTGAGAAATCAATGAGGATGTCAGCTTGCGCTGCGCTCCGACCAGACGCTCGGCGGCCATCCAGGCGAACTGCGCTTCGCCAACCGGCTGCGACAGCACGCTGCTGCGCGACGATCGCCCTGCGATCACAGCGAAATCCAGTTCCCCGATATCGACCTTCTCTTCCAGGATCGCGCCCACGTCCACATGAGGTTCGATCGCGAGCTTCGGGTGATGTTGCTGCACCGTTGCGATAAAACGCGGCAACCATGTCATCGCCGACAGCTCGCCGACACCGAACCGCATGCGCCCCGTCAGCCCCTCGTCGTGCGCGATCGTGTTCTGCAAGGCGGCGACCGATTCGAGCACGCGCAGCACGCCCGGGATCAGCTTCTCGCCCTCGCCGGTCAACACGGCGCGATGGCCGCTGCGATCGAACAGGCTGACCCCCACCACCTGCTCCAGTTCGTTGATGCGCTTCGACAGTGAGGACACCGACAGGTGCAACCGCTGCGCGGCGGTCGTGAAGTTCTCGCAGGTTGCGGCCCAATAGAACGCGTCCAGTTGCTTGAGAGTCGGGGTGGCCATTTCCTTCGCTTTTTTCGAACGAACGTGTTGGCGGATTATCGCTTTTTATCGGACCCCCGCCTACCTAGAATCATGGAGTCCTGTTGAACGTGCATTGCGATGAATACGGTTGCCTCGCCCATCGATCACGAAAGCCCTGCCCCCGCTCGCGCGGCCCGGCCTCCGCGCGTTCTGCGGCGCATTCAGAATCTTCACGACTTCGAAGCGGCCGCGCGCCGCGTGCTGCCGCGCCCGATCTTCGGCTATGTCAGCGGCGGCACGGAAGACAATCGTTCTTGCACCGACAATCGCATCGCGTTCGAGCAGCACGGCTTCGTGACGCGCGTGCTGCGCAACGTTTCCGGCCGCAATCAGGGCGTCGAGCTGTTCGGCCGCCGCTACGCCTCGCCGTTCGGCATCGCGCCGATGGGCATTCACGCGCTGTCGGCCTATCGCGGCGACATCGTGCTGGCCAGGGCCGCGCAACGGGCCGGCATCCCGTCGGTCCTGAGCGGCTCGTCGCTGATCCCGCTCGAAGACGTGGCGGCAGCCGCGCCCGATACCTGGTTCCAGGCCTACCTGCCCGGCGATGCGAGCCGGATCACGCCGCTGCTCGAACGCGTGGCTCGCGCCGGCTATCGCACGCTGGTCGTCACGGTCGACATCCCCGTGCCGGCGAATCGCGAGAACCATGTCAAAACCGGATTTTCGACGCCATTGCGTCCGAGCCTGCGCTTGTTCCGGGACGGCATCGTGCGGCCGCGCTGGCTGGCCGGCACCTTCGCCCGCACGCTGCTGGCGCACGGCATGCCGCATTTCGAAAACTCGTTCGCCACGCGCGGCGCGCCCATTGTGTCCGCGCATGTGCTGCGCGATTTCTCGGCGCGCGATCACCTCGACTGGCGGTATCTCGAGCGAATCCGCAACGAGTGGCGTGGCGAACTCGTCATCAAGGGCATTCTGAGCGTGGCCGACGCGGTGGCCGCGCGCGCGGCCGGCGCCGACGGCATCATTTTGTCGAATCACGGCGGGCGGCAACTCGATGGCGCGGTGTCGCCGATGCGCATCCTGGCCGAAACGGTCGGCGCCGTGGGCCGCGACTACCCCGTGATGATCGACGGCGGGTTTCGTCGCGGCGCCGACGTGCTCAAGGCGCTGGCGCTCGGCGCCCGGCTCGTGTTCGTCGGGCGGCCGTTCAATTACGCCTCGGCGGTGGCCGGCGAAGCGGGCGTGGCACACGCGATTCGCCTGCTGCGTGACGAGGTCGACCGGGACATGGCGATGCTCGGCGCGTGCACCTGCGACGACGTCACCGCCGACCTGCTCGTCCGCACCCATTGAACGCGCTCATCTCCGCGCTTTTCTCGTCCGCCGCCGCCCGGCAACCGCGCGTGCGGGCCGGCCGGGCCCCACGCCACCCAGCCGGTATCGATACGGGGCTCAAGATGCGTTTCAAGCCGTCGTGCGCGCACGGCTCCCTGTTCGTCGCCCTGTCGATGCTGGCCGCCACCGTGTCGCGCGCCGATGAAGGCATGTGGCAAGCTGCTCAATTGCCGTCGCTCGCGCCGCAATTGAAGCAGCGCGGGCTCGCGCTCGATCCCCGGCAACTCGCCTCGCTGCAAGCGTGGCCGCTCGATGCCGTGGTCTGGCTCGGCGCCTGCACGGCCTCGTTCGTCTCGCCCGACGGCCTGATCGTCACCAACCATCACTGCGGCTACGGCGCGCTGCAATACAACTCCACGCCGCAACGCAACCTGATCGAGCGCGGCTTTCTGGCCCGCACGCAGGCCGACGAATTGGCGGCCGCACCCGCGCAGCATGTTTACGTCACCGAGCAGGTGACCGACGTGACCGACCGCATCGAAGCCGCGGTACCGCCCGGCAGCGACGGCTATCGGCGTTATGTCGCGATCCGCAACGAGAAGGATCGGCTCGAACGCGACTGCACCACGCCCGGCTATCAGTGCGTCGTGCAAACCTTCAGCGGCGGCTACGACTATCAGTTGGTACGCCAAAGGGAATTGCGCGACGTGCGGCTCGTGTACGCACCGCCCCAATCGATCGGCAAGTTCGGCGGCGAAGTCGACAACTGGATGTGGCCGCGCCACACCGGCGATTTCAGTTTCCTGCGCGCCTACGTGGGCCGCGACGGCAGCAGCGCGACCTATGCCAAGGACAACGTGCCGTATCGCCCGAAGCACTGGCTGACGCTGAACCCGCAAGGCGTGAAGGCCGGCGATTTCGTGATGACCGCCGGCTATCCGAAGCGCACGGATCGCCACCGGCTGCCCGAAGAACTCGGCGATGCGATCGATTGGCAATACCCCGCGCTGATCCGCACGCTCGGCGACATGAACCGCATCGTCGACGACGCCGGGCAGCGCAGGCCGGCCGTCGCGGTGGCGTACGCGCACCAGGTCGCGCGCTTCGACAATTCGATCAAGTTCTATCGGGGCGCGCGCGACGAGCTGATTCGCGGCGACGCGCTTGCGATACGTCGCGCGCAGGAAACCGACCTGCGCCACTGGCTTGCGCAGCAACCGGCCGGCGGCCGGCTCGACGGCCCGGCACTGCAAGCCAAGGTCGATGCGCTGACACGGCTCGTCCAGGCGCACCGCGCCTATCGCGAGCGGCATCTGATGCTCTACCTGCTGCAACAGACGCAGCTCTATCAGGCGTCGTATCGGATCGTGCGGCTGGCGGCGGAACGGCAAAAACCCGACACCGAACGCGAGGACGGCTTCCGGCAGCGCGACGAGGCGAACCTGCTCGATCAACAGCGGAGCATCGACCGCCGCTACGATCCGGCCGTCGATCGGCAATTGCTGGCCTACGTGCTGCAACGCTATGTGACGCTGCCGGCCGATCAGCATCTGCCCGCGCTCGATCGCTGGCTCGACGGCGCGAGCGACGCCGCCGCGCTGGCGGGCAAGGTGGAGGTGCTATACGCCGGCAGCACGCTGACTGACGAATCAAGCCGCATCGCGGCGATGTCGGCCACCCCCGATCAACTCGCGGCAAGCCACGACAGCTGGATCGTGCTGATGCGTGCGCTGATGCCGGACCTGATCGCCGTCGAACATGCGGAACAGGCCGCAGACAGCGACGACGCCACCGCGCGCGCCGGCTACATGAAGGCACTGACGGCGTACGGCGATGCACACGGCCTGCCGGCTTACCACGACGCCAACGCCTCGCTGCGCGTGAGCTTCGGCGTGGTGCGCGGCTACCGGCCACGCGACGCGGTCGACTACGCGCCATTCACCACCACCGACGGCATCGTGCAGAAAACCACCGGGATCGAGCCGTTCAATGCCCCGGCCGCCGAACTCGCCGCCATCCGTGCGCATGCGTTCGACGGCCTGGCCGGCCCCGACGCGAACCCACTCCCGGTGGATTTCCTCTCCGATGTCGACATCGCCGGAGGCAACTCGGGCTCGCCCACGCTCGACCGCGACGGCAAGCTGGTGGGGCTGGTATTCGACAGCGCCTGGGAAGGCGTCAGTTCGGGCTGGCTGCTGGACCCGGCCGCCACTCGCGCGATTCACGTCGACATCCGCTACATGCTGTGGGTGATGCATCACCTCGATCATGCCGATTCGCTGTTGCGGGAAATGAGCGTCGTTTTACCGAATTGAACATTACCGCGCCGTTAGTTTCGATTAAATGTCACGAAATGAAACCACATTCAATTCTTGAGCATTCTCGGCAAAAACAAAGGTACCATGTTTGAATCCAATTCAATCTTAATTGGCAAGACGAAAGCAGCCCCATAACAAAACAAATAAAGAAAGAAAGATTCTGACGCGATTCATCGACCAGCACGCAATCCTGCATCAGCAGGGGCGTGCCTTGTTGTGCGCAAGACTTTTCTTTATCTTGTTTAGCTTCATTTACTAAATAGCCGGCATCAGATAACTCTAATTCGGACCAGTCGTTTTTTTCGCGAAATCGAGCGAAGGGAGAACTGTTGTCTTTTTAATTTGCGTCATTGCCGTGGCTCGCCAGCGGTTTATCGCAGAACCACGTTTTCGACTCATCCAGCTACCGGTGCGAACAACACATTAATGCTGATGGAGAAATAAATTGGAGCCTGAAAAGTTCAAGGCATATACCGCGAAGCTGTTTCGCGAGTCTTCCTATTGGAAGCGATTGCCGCACGAAATGCAGGATGCACTCCGCGTGGTTTCGCAAGTGCTGCCATTCCGCACCAACGAATATGTATTACGCGATTTGATCGATTGGGAAAAAATTCCCGACGACCCGATGTTCCGGATGATCTTTCCGCATCCCGACATGTTGTCCGGGGAAGAATACGCATCCTTGAGCGACCTGATCGACAGCGGCAACGGCGATGCGCTCAAGGCGCGCGTCGAGGCCGTGCGCCGCCGCATGAATCCGCATCCGGCCGGGCAGATGACGCACAACGTGCCGACGCTCGACGGCGTGCCGCTGCACGGCATCCAGCACAAATACAAGGAAACCGTGCTGTTCTTCCCGAGCGCCGGGCAAACCTGTCATGCCTATTGCACGTTCTGCTTTCGCTGGGCGCAGTTCGTCGGCATGGAGGAATTCAAATTCAATGCCCGGGAAACCGACGAACTGGTCACCTACCTGCGCCGTCACCCGGAAGTCACCGATGTGCTGGTGACGGGCGGCGATCCGCTGGTCATGAACACGCGCTCGCTCGCGAGCTATATCGAGCCGC
Source organism: Burkholderia sp. 22PA0099 (assembly GCF_047497165.1). Lineage (NCBI taxonomy): Bacteria > Pseudomonadati > Pseudomonadota > Betaproteobacteria > Burkholderiales > Burkholderiaceae > Burkholderia > Burkholderia sp. 22PA0099. Next base: position 397,048 of record NZ_CP163164.1, read on the forward strand.
TGCTGATCCCGGAGCTGGAACACATTCGCAACATTCGAATCGGCACCAAATCCGTGTCGTACTGGCCGCACCGCTTCGTCACCGACAAGGATGCGGACGACCTGCTGCGCCTGTTCGAAAAGGTGGTGGCGTCGGGCAAGAACCTCGCGATCATGGGCCATTACAACCACCCGGCCGAACTGCGCTCGCCCATCGCGCAGCAGGCGGTCAAGCGCATTACCGGCTCCGGGGCGACGCTGCGCATGCAGGCGCCGCTGATCCGCAACATCAACGAGAACCCCGACGACTGGGTCGAGCTGTGGACCACCGGCACGCGCCTGGGCGCGATTCCGTACTACATGTTCGTGGAGCGCGATACCGGGCCGAGCCACTACTTCGAGGTGCCGCTGGCGAAGGCCTACGAAATTTTCCAGTCGGCCTATCAACGCGTGTCGGGGCTGTCGCGCACGGTGCGCGGCCCGTCGATGAGCGCGTTCCCCGGCAAGGTGATGGTGGACGGCATCACCACCATCGCCGGCGAGAAAGTCTTCGCGCTGCAGTTCCTGCAGGCGCGAAACCCCGATTGGGTGCGCCGCCCGTTCTTCGCCAGGTTCGACGAGCACGCGACCTGGCTCGACGATCTCGTGCCGGCCTTCGGCGAGGCGAATTTCTTCTTCGAGAAAGAACTGCAAGCGGAGCACAAACCTGCGCGGCACCCGGCTCATGCGGTTCATCGCATCGTGCCCGCCGCGCAACGCGACACGCTCCATCCCCGGCCCCCTCACCGCGAGTCCACCCGTGAACTACCTGAAATCCGATAAGGCGCGCAGCATTTGCGTCCAGGCCGCGCTGCGCCGCGGCGTGTCTGCCGAGCATGCGCAATGGTTCGCGCATGCGTTGATCGAAACCTCGCTGACGGGCGTGGATACGCACGGCTTGCGGCTGCTGCCGCTCTACCTGCGCGAACTCGACGAAGGCCGCAGCAACGCCGCGCCCGAGTTCAAGGTGCTGCGCCGGCGCGGCGGCATCGCCACGCTCGACGCCGACCGCGCGCTCGGCACCGTGGCGGGCACGCACGCGGCACGGCTCGCGGCCGATCTGGCGGCCGAGCACGGCATCGGCGCGGTGGCCGTGGGCAACTCCAATCACTTCGGCGCGGCGGCCGTCTATGGCCGCGAAATCGCGGCGCGCGGCATGGCGGCGCTCGTCACCACCAGCGCCGCGGCCCGCATGGCGCCGTTCAACGGCAAGCGGCCGATGTTCGGCACCAATCCGGTGTGCTTTGCGGCGCCGGCGGGCGAAGGCCGGAACTTCGTGCTGGATATGGCCACCAGCCAGATCTCCTATTCGCAAATCAAGCACTACCGAAAGAACGGCATCCGGCTGCCGCTCGGGTGGGTGCTCGACCAGCACGGCGACTACACCGAAAGCCCCGACGAAGTCGTGTCGCTCGCGCCGCTGGGCGGCTACAAGGGCCAGGGGCTCGCGATGATGGTGCAGATCCTGAGCTGCGTGCTGTCGGGCATGCCGCTCGACCACGAACTCGAACACCTCGACACCGGCCGCTTCGACACGGGCCGCCAGATCGGCCATTTCATGATCGCCATCGATGTGGGCGCCTTCATCGAACCGGCCCGCTTCCAGAGCGAAGTCGCCCGCCTGATGGACGCCGTGCGCGCCACCCCGGCCCGCGACGGCCAGCAGGTGCTGGTGGCCGGCGATCCGCAGGAACGCATCCGCGCCACGCGCCTGAGCGACGGGATTCCCGCATCGGACGAAGAAACCGAGGTGCTGCTGCGCGAAGCGAAGCACCTGAACTTGCCCGAACTGAACGAACTGCTGCATTTGACGGAGGAAGCATGAGCACGACCCAAGCTTTGCCATTCGATCTTCGCGACGGCTGGATCTGGCTGAACGGCGAGTTCGTCGAATGGAAATCCGCGAACATCCACGTCCTCAATCATGGCCTGCACTACGCGAGCTGCGTCTACGAAGGCGAGCGCGTGTATGACGGGCGCGTGTTCAAGCTGCGCGCGCACACCGACCGCCTGTTCCGCTCGGCCGAGTTGATGGATTTCGCGATTCCCTACTCCCGGGAACAGATCGAAACCGTGACGGCCGAGCTGCTGCAACGCAACGGCATCGCGGACGGTTACGTGCGGCCGGTGGCATGGCGCGGCAGCGAGATGATCTCGACCTCGGCCCGCAAGAACAGCATCAAGATGGCGATCGCCTGCTGGCAATGGCCGAGCTATTTCGACCCGGCCGCGCGCATGGCCGGCATCACGATGCAGACCGCGGCCTGGCGGCGGCCGCCGCCCGCGAGCAGTCCTTACGAAGCGAAGGCGTCGGGCCACTACATGATCGCCACGCTCTCCAAGCACCAGGCCGAGGAAAACGGCTTTCACGATGCGTTGATGCTCGACTGGCGAGGCCATGTGGCCGAGGCCACCAGCGCCAATGTGTTCTTCACGCAAGGCAACCGGATCCACACCCCGGTGGCCGATTGCTTCCTGAACGGCATCACGCGGCAAACCGTGATCGCGCTGGCCCGCGCGCTCGACTACGAGGTGATCGAGCGGACCATCCTGCCCGAGGAGCTCGGCGCGTTCGAGGAATGCTTCATTACCGGCACGGCCGCCGAAGTCACGCCGGTGCGCCGGATCGATGCGCACGATTTCGTGCCCGGAAAAATCTGCCAGACGCTGATCGAGGCCTACAGCGCGGCCGTGCGCAACCCATCCTGATACCGACGAGATCAGCCATGAACCATCGCGACACGTTTGACGCAACCGAGACGATGCTGCTCCAGCATCAGGACGCCTTGCGCGAGCAGGGGTGGACCGTGCTCGAACCCGAATTGCTGGGCGACGACGTGCCCGGCACGCTGCGCCGTTTCGGGGTGTTCATCCCGCAGTTCAACGGCCGGGAAACCTACGAAGTCACGTACAAGCCCGGCTTCGACGCGCTGCCCTACTCGCAAAGCAAGAACGGCATCGGGCCGCATACCGAAGCGCCCGTCTACGATCCGCCGCCGAAATACCTGGCGCTGCACTGCCACCGGCAGGCGGCGTGCGGCGGCGGCCAGACCTTGCTGTCGGACGGGTTCGCCTTTTTCAAGTCGTTGAGCCCCGAACTGCAACAGTGGGCGAGAACGCATCCGATCGCGTTCAGCGCGACCACCGAGCCGGGCAGCACGCAGCGCAAGCGGCACGACGCGCCGATGATGCGTGAAGAGAACGGCGAGCCGGTGTTCCGGTTCAGCTACAACCTGTTCCGCTTCGGCGACGTCAACCCTTCGGAGTCCGACATGGCGGCGGCAAGCGCCGCCGACGACGCCGGCCCGTTGGCGCGGATCGCCCTGCAAGGCGAGGCGTTCTTTCTCGACAACATGATTTCGGTGCTGATTCCCGAAGGCAGCGTGCTGATCTGGGATAACCGGCGATTGATGCACGCACGCAGTCAGTACACCGATCCGGTGCGCCATCTGACGCGCTACTGGATCAACTGAGGCCGGCGTCGCCCCCTTCGCTCGGCATTACTGGAGATTCACATCGTGATGAAGCTGTGCGTTCGTCAAATTCGACTGGTCGACAAGCACCTCTGGCGCTGTGCGCGCGAAGCCATTCCCGTTCAGGATGCGTTGATTGTCGAACTGAGCCAGGGCGGCCATACCGGATACGGTGAAGCGTCGGCCTTCATGACCGACAGCTACAACTCGTCGCTCGACGCCATGAGCGGCGCGTTGCGCGGCGTCGCGCCGCTGCTCGCGCAGCTCGATCCGCTGCATCCGGAGCAGGCATGGGAACGCCTTGCGCAGCAGCTTGCCGGCTCGCCGTTCGTGCTCGCCGCGCTCGATTGCGCGCTGCACGACCTGCGCGCGCGCCTGCTGGGGTTGCCGCTCTGGCGCGCGCTGAACGTTCAGGACCCCTCGGGAACCGGCTCGACCTACAGCATCGGCCTCGACACGCCGGCCGTGATGCTCGACAAGCTGCGCGAGCGGCCGGGCTGGTCCGCCTACAAGATCAAGCTGGCCAGCCCGCTCGACCTCGATACGCTCGCCGCGCTGCGCGCCGCCACGGATGCACCGTTCCTGGTGGACGGCAATTGCGGCTGGAACTTCGACGACACGATCGCCGCCCTGCCGAGCCTGCAACGCCACGGCGTGGTGGCCATCGAACAGCCGTTCGCGCGCGACGCCTGGTCGGCGGCCGAGGCGTTCAGGCAACGCTCGCCCATTCCGGTCTACGCGGACGAGAGCTTCGTCAACGGCGACGACCTGGATGCGTGCACGCGCGCCTTTCACGGCGTCAACCTCAAGCTGATGAAGGCCGGCGGCCTCACGCCCGGGCTGCGCCTGTTGCAGCAGGCCAAGGCCAGGGGCTTGCGCACCATGCTCGGCTGCATGCCCGAATCGTCGGCGGGCGTGGCCGTCACGGCCCATCTGGGCGCGCTGGTCGACTACCTCGATATCGACAGCATCGCGTTGCTGGCCGTCGACAGCGGCACGTCGGTCGCGCTGGACGAAGCGGGCCGGCTCGCGCTGCCGGCCCGCACCGGCAGCGGCTTCGTGCCGGACGATGACAGCCCGGCTTACGTTGTCCGAACCATTTCGGGCGAGCAGGTGCTGCCGTTGCGGCATCGCGTCCTGCGGCCGCAACAGCCGATCGAGGCCTGCCGCTATCCGGAAGACGACGATCCTCATGTCCTGCATTTCGGTGCGTTCGACGGCGGCCAACTGGTCGGCATCGCCTCCCTCTACCGCGAATTGCCCCCCGAGGAACGCGTGCCGCGCCCGTTGCCGCCCGGCCAGGCCTGGCGGCTGCGCGGCATGGCCAGCCACCCCGAGAAGCGCGGCACGGGCATCGGCGCGGCGTTGCTGCGGCAGATCCTCACCTTCGTGGCGTGCAACGACGGCGCGTTCGTGTGGTGCAACGCCCGCACGACCGCCGAAGGCTTCTATCTGCGCGAGGGATTCCGGCAATACGGGCCGCCGTACGAGATGCCCGATATCGGCCCGCATGTCTTTCTCGGCTGGACATGCCGCTGAACGCGGCGAGAACGGCTGCGCAACGGACACCTCGTCATTCATTTACATCGGTGCTCAATCCTCATGATCCTTCTGCTCCTCAGTCCCCGGACAGCGCATCTCGATTATTCGGCATGGCTACACGATTGCGCTGACGAACTCATTGCCGTCGCGCCTCACGATGCCGAGGTCGCGGCCGGCTTCCACGAGATCGCCCGCGTCGAACACTACGCCGACGACGCCGAAGTCCTGGCCGCCGCGCGTTCGCTGATGCAGCGGCACACCATCCGCCGCATCGTGGCGCTCGCCGAAGTGGACATCGAACGCGCGGCCCTGCTGCGCGCCGAACTGAACCTGCCGGGCCAGAGCCCGGACAGCGCCCGCGCCTATCGCGACAAGGTGGTCATGAAGCGCCACCTGCTCGGCAGCCCGGTGCGCGTGCCGCAGTTCGCGCCGGTCGAGACCGTGGCCGATATCGTCGAATTCATGGCGCGCTGCCCCGGCACCGTGGTGCTGAAACCGCGCAGCGCATCGGGCTCCACCGGCGTCGTGCTGGTCGAGCAGCCGTCCGATCTCGAAGGCCTGGCGCTGCCGCTGGACACCGTCGCCTACGAAGCCGAAGCGTTTATCGCCGGCGATTTCTTTCATGTCGATCTGCTGAAGATCGACGGCGAACGCATCTTCGCGATTCCGTCCGCCTATACCGGCGAAGGCTGCCTCGCGCACTGGACCGATTCCGGCAGCGGCAGCTACACGCTGGCGCGCGACGATTGGCGCCACGCGGCGCTCGTGGCGGCAAGCTGGGCCGTGGTGGACGCGTTGCCGGCCACCTCGGATCTGATCGCGCACGCCGAGTTCTTCATCACGCCCGAGCGCGACATCGTGTTCTGCGAAATCGCGAGCCGCGTGGCGGGCACGCCGATCCCGACGATGCTGCAACGCTGTCTCGGGCTCGATCCGCGCGAGCTGTGGTGCCGCATCGCATGCGGCTTGCCGGTCGATCTGGCCGGCATCCGGGCCGCGCTCGACGCGTCGCCGCTGGTCGCGAACTTCGGATTGCCGCCGCGCAACGGCGTGGTACGCGGCTTGCCGGCCGACACGCTGCCGGGCATCGAGAGCCTGCAGATCCTCGTGACGCTGGGCGACGACTGGTCGGGCCAGCGCTACGAAGCGCGCAAATCGGGCGACTTCGTCGCCACCTGGCTGGTCACCGGGCAGGACGAGCCGGCGCTGCTGGCGCGCCTTTCGGATTCCTGCGCATTGATGGAATCCGCCGTGACCTGGGCGGAATCGTCATGAGCGCGCCCATCTCCGCCCGCATCCTGACCGCGCAGCAGCGGCCGACCGACGCCACCTTTCCTGCCCTGCGCCGCCCGGCCATCGTCTGGGACGACCATCGGTGGTGGCGCTATGTGGAGCACACCGAGGACTATCAGGTGCGCTACCTCGGCATCGAACGCCATGGCGAACTGGCCGCGCTCGCGCCGCTGCTGCTGGCGAGCGCGGAAACCGGCCTGCCGTTCTACGACCTGCCCAAGATGACCGGCAACGACAACGCGTTCGGCGTGCCGGACTGGCTGTCGGACGCCGAGCGGGCCACGTATCTGTCGCTGCGCCAGGCGTTGCCCGCGCTGCGCGCCGATCAATACCCATCGCTGGCGCTGGCCACGTTCGGCGCGCATCCGGGCATCGTGTTCGCCGACGGGCTGCCGCCGTCGGCCCGCGCGCAGATTCTGGCCGCGCTGCCCGGCTTGCTTCGCCAGGCTGCAACGGACCTCGGCTGCCGCAGTTGCGGCGCGCTCTATCTGTCGACGCAGGAACTGTCGGACGTCGGCAGCGCCGCCCGCGAGCAGGGCTTCCAGCCGGCGGTGGTCGGCGCGGAAACCATCCTCGATCTGCCCGAGGTGCCGTCGTTCGATGCCTACCTGAACACCTTGAACCGCAATCGCCGCCGCAACATCCAGCGCGAGCTGGCCGAGTTCGAGGCCGGCGCCTGGCAGGTGCGCGTGCACACCGGCGCCGACGCGATCACGCCGGAGCTGGTCGCGCTTCAGGCGGCGCTGCGCATCAAGCACGGCCTGCCCGGCGACGCCGAGCGGATCGGCCGCGACCTGCACCTGATCGCCGCAACGTTCGGCGACGATTGCGTCGTGATCAGCGCGCACCAGGGCGAGCACATCGACGGCTTCGCGCTGTACCTGCGTTCGCACGATCGCCTGTATGCCCGCACCGGCGGCTTTCATTTCGACGAGAACGGCCGCAGCTGCTATTTCCCCGTCGCCTATTACGAGGCGATGCGCTGGGCGATGACGCAAGGAATCCGAAGCATCTACTACGGCCTGTCCGCCTACGAGGCCAAGCGCCACCGCGGCTGCCGAATGGAGCCGCGGTGGGGCCTGTTCCGCTTTCACGGCAGCCACGCCGATGCGCTTCACGCCGCCGTCGGCCTGCAAGGTGCGAGCGAGCAACGCGCCTTGAGCAAGCTCGGCGCGACATTTGCCGACGCGCCCGTCGAGATCCCCACCCTGTGCCAGGAGGAAACGTCATGATGCGTCGCGTTCACGGCATGCTGGCGATGGTGCTGCCCGCCACCCGCAACGGCAGGATCATCGCGGCCGGCGCCACGGTGGATTCCATCGGCAGCGGCATGTTCATGGCGGCCGCCACGCTGTTCTTCGTCACCAACGTCGGGATTCCTGCCTTGTTCATCGGCACCACGCTGGCGGCCGCCAACGTGTGCGGCCTGTTGAGCCCGGTGCCGATCGGCAAGCTCGCCGACCGGTTCGGCGCGGCGCCGGTGATGATCGTCCTGCTGGTGATCCGCGCGGCCGGTTACGCGGGCTACGCGTTCGTGGCCAGCCCGGTTCCGTACCTGCTGCTGACCTGCCTGCTGACCGCGTGCGACCGTGCGGCGCCACCGCTGATGCAGGTGGTGGTCGGGCAGGTGGAAGGCCAGCACGACTACACGCGGACGATGGCGTCGATCCGGGCGATCCGCAACGTCGGCGTCACGGCCGGCTTCCTGCTGGCGAGCGTGGTGCAGGCCATGCATTCGCATGCCGCCTTCACCGCGCTGTTCCTGGTCAACAGCCTGTCGTTCCTGATCTTCGCCCGCTGCATCGCGGGCGTCGCGCGCACGGCCGGCCTGGCGGCACCCGCGCAGCGTCAGGAGGCGCCGGAGCCGGTCACGCCGCAAGCCGCAGCGCCGGCTCCGGCCGCCGCCGAATCGCCGTTCCGCAACCTCCGCTTCATGCTCGTGACGTTGAGCGAATCGTTGATGGCGCTTCACGACTCGATCCTGCTGGTGCTGATCCCGCTCTGGATCGTGCAGAAAGCGCACGCGCCGGCTTCCGTGTCGTCGCTCGTGCTGGCCGTGAACACCGTGCTCACCGTGTTGATGCAGGTGCATCTGTCCAGCTATGCCAAGGGGGTGCGCGCCTCGCTGCGGCTCTGGATCATCGCCAGCGGCCTGCTGGTCTCGGCCTGCCTGATCTTCGCGTTCGCCGAGGGCCACGCGCTGCCGGTGGTGATCGTCGGGGTCACGATTGCGTTGCTGCTGCTGACGGTCGGCGAGAACCTGCATTCGGTCGCCGGCTGGCAACTGTCGTACGAGATGGCGCCGGAGCGAAGCCGCGGGCGCTATCTGGCCATGTTCAGCCTCGGCGACACGATCCAGCGCATCGTCGGGCCGATCCTGATGACCGGCGTGGTATTGACGGCCGGCACCTGGGGCTGGGCGCTCCTGATCGGCCTGTTCCTGCTGGCCGGCCTGATCACGCGCCTGGCCGTGCCGGTCGACCGGCTCGACCCGCGCCCCTCACCCGCCGCGTCGGCCGGCACCGTCAATCTCGAGAAGTCGACGTCGTGACGCACCCTGGCCCGGCTGCTTCGGCCGCCAACTTCGTTATCCGAATCATCGTTCTATTGGACACAGAAAATGGAAACCATCGATTACGCTTTCAATCTCGACTTCGTCAAGCGGCTCGGCACGGCGTGGCCCCGGCGCGCCACCGTTCGCTCGGATTTCTTCGAACAACTGGCGAATGCCCCGCTCGATTCGACCGCACCCGACTACCCGGCCTACATGGTGCCGTTCTGGGATCACCCGACGTTTGCCTCGGTATCCGACAAGACGCGCGAAGCCGTGTTGGCCTGGGCGTGGATCGTCTATAACCGCCGCACCATCGCGGCGGAAGAGCGCGTGGCCAACCCGGCGTTCGCGCTGCTGGTGGCCGGCCGCTTTCCGTGCGGCTCCGAGCCGGAAGTGCAGCAGCAGATCCAGCATTCGCTGATCGACGAGCATTTCCATTCGCTGATGCACATGATGGCGATCGAGCGCACCAGGAAAATGCGCGGCATCGACTACGAAATCCAATTCCCGGATTCGGTGACCTACCGCGCGCTGCAACGCCTGCAGGCGCAGACGCAGGACCCCTGGGAACGCGATCTGCAAGTGCTGGTGTTCGCGATCGTGTCCGAAATCAGCATCAACGCCTATCTGGAACTGATGGCGCGCGATTCGACCATCCAACCGTTCCACAGCCTGATCACCACGCTGCACAATCGCGACGAATATGCCCACGCCGCGCTGCTGGCCGAAATCTCCAAGCCGCTTTACGGAGAACTGAACGAGGCGCAGCGTGCGTCGTTCCGCAGCTACCTGCCGGTGGCGCTCGATGCGTTCTGGGCGCAGGACTATTCGGCATGGGAGTGCATCCTGCGACATCTGCAGGTGCCGCATTACGCGGAGATGCTCGAAGATTGCAAACGCGACGCCAGCAAGTCGAAGCTGTCGCGCGATTATTCGGGGCTGGAGAAACTGGTTACGGAACTGGGCATCAAGGAGGAACTGAATTTCCAGTTCGCCGCCTGAGCGCTCACCCACCAAGCGGGCCGGCTCGGGGTCGGGCCGCTTGGCGGCCTACCCTCGCCGCTTCAGCGTCTGCGACGGCGTTTCGCCAAACAGCGCCTTGTACTCGGCCGAGAACCGGCCCAGGTGCGTGAAGCCCCAGGCGAGCGCCACGGTCGACACGTTGCGTGCCGAACCGTCGCTCACCAGGTCGCGGCGCACGCCCTCCAGCCGATAGCGCTTCAGACAGGCCATCGGCCCCTGCCCGACGTGCTGCCGGAAGCTGGCGAACAGTTTCTGGCGCGACACGCCGGCGGCCCGCTCGATGTCTTCCAGCGTCACGTCTTCCCGGGCGTGCGCCTGGATGAACTGGCGCGCCAGATGCACGTAACGCGGCACGGTCGGACGCAGCACGTCGGCAAGTTCGGTGGAATAGTTGTGCGGCTGCGCGATCAGCAGGCCCTTCAGCAAGGCCTGTTCGAGGTCGCCCGCCATCTGAAGATGGTTGAGCACGCCGCCCGAGCGCTCCATTTCGTCGGTCAGGAAGCGCACCATGCGCCACCAGGCGCCCGGCTCGCCTGCCGCCGCGCTCATCTCCGGCTCGAACGTGATCGCGTCGGCGAACGGCCGCTTCAACAGGCCTTCCAGCACCTGCCGCAACGCCGAGCGCGGCACCGACATGATGATCTTCCGGCAATTGCCGTCGATCGATAGCGCCTGCGTTTCATGCGGCGAGAGGATCACGCCTCGATCGGCATCCGACAGCCAGGTGCGCCCGCGCGCCGCGAGCTCCTGCTGGCCGGTCAGCGGCAGGCTGATGCTGTAGCAGTTCAGTGGTGCGCCGTCCTCGACGGAAATCGTCACGTCGGTGCCGTATTCGACATAGCCGAGCGTGCTCGCCATGGAGCGCAGCACGGTGCCCGAGTGATTGAACTGGACACGGTTGGGACGGCTCACCTGCAGCCCGTGCGGGCCGCAGATATGCGCCATCCAATCGTGCGCGCCCTCGAAGTCGTGCCGCGTGGCATGGATGCCGTGACCATCGATGGCGAGAGGGGGAGCCATGGCGTCGTCTGTCGTTCGTCCGATCCTGGCATGGTAGCCGAAACTTGCGGCCGGAAATAAATGCGCTTCGGCGGGCCGGTCAGGCTGCCTGATGCACACTCCCGCTTTCCACGAACTTCTCGAAGTGGAGCCGGACATCGACGATGCCGGCATCGTGAAGCCAGCCGCGAATCGCCTCGACCATCGGTGGCGGCCCGCACAGATACATGTCGAACGGCGCCGCCATCAGCGATGCACGCGGCAGATGCTCGGGAATCAGGCCCGTCTTGCCCTGCCACTCGGGCGACGGCTTCATGACGACGATTTCATACGAAAACTGCGGAATGCTTGCCGCATAGGCCTTGATCCGCTCGATTTCGCACAGGTCGCGCGTGTGCGTAACGCCGTAATAGAGCCGGACCGGCTGGCCTCCCGCACCGTTCGCGGCCAATTCGTCGAGCATGCCGAGAAACGCCGACAAGCCGGTGCCGCCGGCCACCATCACGATCGGCCGCTCGATATGACGCAGGTAGAACGCCCCGAACGGCGCCTCGAATTCGATCGTCTGCCCCGCCTCGCAACGCTCGCGGATATACCGGCTCATCACGCCGTCGGGCAGCAGCCGGATCAGGAACTGCAACCGGTTGGTGTCGTTCGGGCAATGCGCGAACGAATAGGCGCGCCACGCATCCGTGCCCGGAACGTTCAGGCGTGCATATTGACCCGGAAGAAAATCGAGCCGGCGTTGATGGGCGCTGGCGTCGATCTGCAGGATGGCGGTTGTCTCCGACACCTGACGCACCCCCACGACACGCCCGCTCAACCGTTCGGTGCCGGCCGCGCTGCACAGAGCAGAATCGAAATCGTAGCTGAACGACGCATCCGACTGCACGCGCGTCTGGCACGACAGCATCTTGCGCTGCGCCAGATCGTCGGCGGTCAGCGCCTCCTCGTCCACGTAGTCCTGTGTATAAAGCCCCGAATCGCAGCGCCCCTGGCAGGTACCGCACACGCCCTCGCGGCAATCGAGCGGAATCTGGATGCCGTTGCGCAGCGCGGCATCCAGCAGGATTTCGTCGGGACGCACGTCGAAGAACACCGTCTTTCCGTCGGCAAAATTGAAGGCCACCTTATGACTCATCGCGCGCCCCTCCGTTTACAGATGATAGAAATCGAGCACCGCGTTGATGGTGTCGTTGAGCAGCAACACATGCTTGCGCATGATCTTCCAGCTCTCGCCATCGGGCCGCAGCCGGTAGGTCGCGCGACCGAAGAAATGCTCCGCGACGCCGTGGCGCGCATAGAACGTCGCCCAGTTCGCCTTCACCTCGATCTCGCCGGCGGCGCCGCCTTCGGCCGGCGCAATGCGCACATTGGTGATCTGATGCATGGTGCGCGGCATCGGCGTGCAGGCCGCCGACTTGCCGGTACGCACACGGAATACCCGGTCTTCCAGGCCACCGCGATTGGCGTAATAGACGAGCGACATGCCGCGCTTCGGATCGGTCGTGTATTCGTGCTCGGAATCCCATTGCGGCACGTGGAATTCGCTGTTCTCGTCGAACAGCTCGACGTAATCGTCCCATTGCTGCAGATCGCACAGCTCGGACTTGCGATACAGGAATTGCTCGACGGAATACTGGATGGCCGGGTTCGACATGGTTCAGGCCTCCTGACGATCGGCGCTCATCACGTCGAGGCGCTTGAGCAGGGCGTCGCGCCAGGCGCCATGCTGATTGACGTACAAGCCTTCGTGCGTCAATTCGGTGCCGGTCAGCGCCGGCGCGATACCGAGCAGTTCGGCGTTGACCGTCGTGCCCGCCACCCACTTCCGGTGGCCTCGCGAGATGTCGCTCCAGCGCTCCAGGCGCGCCTGGAACCCGCGCTGCTGCTCGCGGAACTCCACGAGGTCGTCGGGCGTGCCCATGCCCGACACGTTGAAGAAATCCTCGAACTGCCGGATGCGATTTTCGCGATCCTGGTCCGATTCACCCTTCACGCCGATGCACTGGCTGATCACCTCCGTCTTGTTCCAGCTGATCGGACGCACGATGCGCAATTGCGAGCTGATCTGATCCATGAAAAACAGGCTCGGATAGATGTTCAGGTTGCGCAGGCGGTGCATCATCCACTCTGCCTTCTTCTGGCCGTGCGTTTTCACGAGGCGCGGCATCACGCTCGCATAGCCGGGGCGCACAGCAGGATTCGGCATGTCGCTGAACAGCAGCGCGTGGCCGTTTCGGAATGCGAACCAGCCATCGTCGGTTTCGGTATCGCCCGCGCCGAGCTTGCTGTAGTCGAGCGTCGCGCTGCTGCCGGCGCCCTTCTTGAGGTTTTCTTCCTGACGGTGCTGGACCGTCGCCACGTAGTTGTAATGCACGGTGCTGACGTGATAGCCGTCGAGACCGTTCTCGTTCTGCAGCTTCCAGTTGCCGTCGAACGTGTAGGTGGACTTGCCGGGCAGCACTTCGAGTTCTCCGGTCGGCGATTGCGCCACCATCATGTCGAGGAACACGCGGGCGTCGCCAAGATAATCTTCCAGCGTATCGGTGCCTTGCGCATCGAGGCTGACGAACACGAAGCCCTTGTAGCTCGCGATACGCGCCTTCTTGAGGCCGCGCCCGGCCTTGTCGAAATCATCACCGTACTCGCTCGGCGCCTTGATCTTGACGAGGCGGCCGTCGCTCTTGTAGCACCACGCATGGAACGGGCATGTGAAGGTGGATTGGTTGCCCTTGCTCATGCGCGTGAGCGTGGCGCCCCGATGCTGACAGGCGTTGATCATCGCGTGCAGCGCGCCGTTGCCGTCGCGCGAGACGATCAGCGGCTGGCGACCCGCGCGTATCGTGATGAAATCGTTGGGCTTCGAAATCTCGCTTTCATGGCAAGCGTAGATCCAGTTTTTCTCGAAGATCAGCTCCATCTCGAGATTGAACAGATCCGGCTCGGTGAACATATCGCGTGCAATACGATAGATGCCGTCGTCCGGACGAAAGTCGATGCAGCCGTTGACGAAATTTCGCCAGCGGACCGGGTTCATTTCAGCGTTCACGATCGCATCTCCAATGGCATCTCGGGCCGGGTTGCGGGATTCGGGTGGGGGTGAGATGCATTAGAAACCGGACTATTTTCTGCGGCTATCCGCTTGGTGAGGGAATGCTATCCGGTTAGTTTGGAAGGAGCGGGAAATCGACACGTTTGGCGGACGTCTCCGGCACCGCCGCTCGCCGCAATCCGCCCCTTTTGGCGCTCGCTCAGGCTCCGGCCTTCACGCTCATGCCGCCATCGGCCATCACGACCGATCCGACCATGAAGCTGGCTCGCCCGGAGGCAAGGAACAACACCACCTCCGCGATTTCCTCGGGATGCGCCGCCCGTCCGATCGGCGCACGTGCCCCGTGAGCCGCCAACGCTGCGGCGCCGTTGCCGTCGGGCGCAACGCGATCGAGGATGTGGGTGAGGACATCGCCGGAGCCGACCGCATTGACCCGGATGCCGTGCTCGATCGCCTCCAGCGCAAGCGTTCGCGTCAACTGCGCAAGCGCCCCTTTCGAGGCGGTGTAGGCGGCAATCGTCGGGAATGCGAAATACGACGCATACGACGCCACGTTGACGTTCATGATCCGCGCCTAGTCGTCGCGCGACATGTCCACCACGAGCTTGTTGATGATGATGCCGGCATTGTTGACGAGCAGATCCAGCCGGGAAAACCGTTCAACGGCAAGTGCCACCGCTTTTTCCGCGCTGCCGTCGGCGGAGATATCGGCGACCAGCGGCACGACATGCGGCCCGGCCAGCGCTTCGACGGCGGGATCGATATCCTCGGCCACCACGTAGGCGCCGCGCGCCACGAGCAGCTCGGTGATGGCGCGCTTGCACCAGGCGCGCCTGTTGATGATTCGCACCGGCTTGACGGCCGCCGCCGCGTCCGCCACGGTCGGCTACGAAAGCCCTTCGCAATTCAGCCGGGAATTCAAGCGGGAATTCGGTCGATCGCCGACAGAAGAAGTCGGCCATATGAAGGCGGCATTCGGTTGGTCCGCATCGACGCTCGACGCCGATCCTCAGTGATCGATTGTCGATAGGTTCCGAGCAGCGATCGGCGCACCGTTCGCAGCCGAACGCCGCGCGGAATCGAACCGCGATGCTTCGCTCAGGCAAACACGAAATACTTCCGCACCGTCTCCACCACCTCCCACGTGCCCTTCATGCCCGGCTCGATCACGAACACGTCGCCGCCCTTCAAATGCACGGGCGCCTCGCCTTCCGGCGTGATGATGCAATAGCCTTCGAGGAAGTGGCAGAACTCCCACTTCTCGTAGTTCACTTCGAACTTGCCCGGCGTGCAGATCCACGTGCCCATGATCTTGCTGCCGTCCTTGGAGAGATACGCGTTGAGATTCACGGTGTGCGGATCGCCGCCGATGCGCTTCCACTTCGTGGCGTCGACAACGGGAACAGGGCAGGTTTCGCGCAAAACGGTGATGAAGTCGGACATGTCGATTCCAGACGGTCGGATGAGAAGGCGTTCACGTTATTCCAAAAGCCCGGCCCGGGCTAGTACGCTTGCGACACCGTTCCATCCAATTTCGACATCGCGCCGCCGGGACCGGCACATCGCCTTCCGGGCCGCCCATCCAACGAACCATCAATCCGGCGTATTCAGACCGTCCACGTCAGTCCGGGCATAGCGGCGCGGAGAACAGCCCACCACCCGCTTGAATGCCGTATTGAACGCATTCTCCGATTCGTAGCCGAGCGCGGCCGCGATCTGTCCAAGCGTCTCGCGGCTGTTCAGCAGCTTGTCTTTCGCCAACCGCATGCGCCAATGCGTCAGATAGGCAATCGGCGTTTCGCCGACCCGCTCCCGAAATCGCTGCGCGAAAACGGATCGCGACAGGCCTGCATGGTCGGCCAACTCGGCAAGGGTCCAGCGATGCGCCGCATCAAGATGCATCGCTTCGATCGCCTTGCCGACGTGCGGATCGGCAAGCGCATACAAAATGCCGACCCGTTCGGTCGCCTGCCGAGACAGATGCAATCGGAAAGCCTGCAGCAATATGAAATGCGCCAGATGACGCGCCGCAAGCGCGCCACCCAGCCTTCCCGGTTGCATCTCGATCATCATGTGTTGAATGCACCAGTGCATGGCGGCACGATCTTCGGCCTGATGCAGATGAATCAACGGCGGCAACGCGCCGAGCAGACTTCCGGCTTCGCGCGCATCGACTTCGAAGCGCGTGCCGACAAACGCGAAACCGCCGCCGCCGTTGTGAACGAGGACATCACCCGGTTGTATGCCGGCCAACACGTCTCGCGCCTGCACCGGATGCAGGGCGAGATCGCTGGCCAGCGTGAAGGGCAACCCGGCCGGCAGGATGATGCAGTCGCCTTCCGTCAGCCGGACCGCGTGGTCGATACCGTCCATCGCCAGCCAGCATGCTCCGGCTATCACCGCATGACACTTGATCGTACCGGGCCGGCTGCCGAAACGGATGGCCCATGCGCCGCCTGCATCGACGCCGGCGGTCAGAAAGCTTTCGGGCTTGAGAATGGAGAGGATTTCGGAGAGTGGGTCCACGGTGCTCGGACGATTGCGAAGAAATCAGCGACGATGGACTATAGCTCGACGATTGCACGGCAGGTAGGCTTCCATTTTCATTGGAGGCGCCATGATCGTTGTCACTACCCCCACCGGAAATATCGGCCGTCACGTCGTTCGGCACCTGCTCGACGCCCATGCGGCATTGCGCCTGATCGTGCGCGACGCCAACACGCTGCCACCGGCTGTTCGCGAACGCGTCGATATCGTCGAAGGTTCTCACGGCGACGCCACGATCGTCGATCGGGCATTGCGCGGGGCCGATGCGGTTTTCTGGCTGTGTCCACCCACGCCATCGGCAACACCGGATGCCGCCACGGTCGACTTCGCCCGGCCGGCGGCAGACGCAATACGTCGGCATGGCATCGCGCATGTCGTGGCCGTCACCACGCTGGGGCGTGGCACGCAGTGGCAAGATCGCGCGGGGACCGTCACCGGCTCGATCCGGATGGTCGATCTGATGCGGCAGACCGGGGCATCGGTTCGCGGGCTCGCCTTGCCGGCATTCATGGACAACGCGCTGCGGCAGATCGAAGCCATCCGTCACGGCAAGATGGTCGGGCCGATCGACCCGCACCGGAAGCTGCCCCACACCGCGACGCTCGATTCCGGCCTCGCCGCCGCCGGCCTGCTGCTCGATCGCTCGTGGTCGGGCCAAGAGGACATTGCCGTGCTCGGTCCGGAAGAACTGTCGTATAGCGAACTTGCGGCGATCGTCTCGGAGACGATCGGGAAACCGGTGCAATACGAACATCAGTCCTACGAAGCATACAAGCAGGCTTGCATCGGTCGCGGTTTCACCGAGGCGTTCGCACAAGGCTTCGTCGACATGCTGCGCGCCAAGGAAGAAGGCATGGACAACGCGGCGTCGCGCGACACCGCGATCATCGGGCGGACAAGCTTCCGCCAATGGGCCGAGGAGGTGTTGAAACCGGCTATTTTCGATGGACAAAAAAATGCCGGGGGACCGAACAATCGATCCACCGGCTAACACCTTAGATAAGGTACGAGGCTCAAAGCAGTTGACCTCGATGTGCTAATCGTACGCGGAATACGGCGGCAATTGTGGCGTGACTGTGAGGATATGTGGCAGAAGTTTGTGCTATGTCTGAACCACCGCGCAACCGCTCCCGCAACGCCTCACTCGCCTGCCGCCACGCGCGCCGGCAACGCCAGCCATTCGCCCGGCCGGTCGAGGCTCGCCAGGAACGCATCGAGCGCCGCGCGCGACAGTGCGACGCTCGCCGTGTTCTCCAGCGGATGAAACAGGAAAACGGGTTCGCCTTCGAGGTCGGTATCGAGAATCAGGCGCACGCGCCGCGCATGGTCGTTGACCAGCGCGAGCGGGCTCAGCGAGCCGGTGCGAATGCCGAGCAGTTCGAACAAGCGGTCGCCGGACGCGAACGACAGCCGCTTGCTGCCGATCGCCTCGGCCACCGCCCCCAGCTCGAGCGCCTTGTTCGACGTGGTGACCACCAGGAAAACCTGGCCCTTCTTGTCCTGCAGCAGCAGGTTCTTGCAGCGTGCGCCGTCGAGCATCAGCGTCAACAGGCCCGATTCGGCCATGTTGAGCACGGCGTCATGCTGCTCGTACGCAAACGGGATGCCGCGTTGCGCCAGCCACGTCAATACTTCGTCTTTTCCCAACATGCCGATCGTTCGCTCCATCATGGGCACGCCCGCCCGGAACCGTTCCGGGCGGGCGCGGGCCGTTATCGCCAGGCTGCCATCTTACGCACCGAACACCGGATGCGACGCCACGTCGATTTCCTTCAGCGTGTCCTGCTTCGACAGCAGCCCCGTTTCTTCCAGAATGCTGACAAGCGGGCGCCCTTCGGCCACCGATTGACGCGCGAGCTTGCTGACGCGCGCATAGCCGATCTTCGGCACCAGCGCGGTAGCCACCGCCATCGATTCGATCAAATGCTGCTCGTTGCGCGCCGCGTCGGCCTGGATGCCCGTCACGCACTTCCGCGCGAAGCGCGCGATGCCATTCGTCAGCAGTGCGATGCTGTCGAACACGCGCGAGGCCACCACCGGCTCGAAGTGATTGATTTCCAGTTCGCCGTATTGCACGGCCTGCGCCACGGCCACGTCGTTGCCGACCACCGCGAAGCTCAACTGGATCATCGCCATCGGCAGCACCGGGTTCACCTTGCCCGGCATGATCGACGAGCCGGCCTGCGCCTCGGGCAGGCGCAGTTCGCCCAGCCCGCCCACCGGGCCGGACGACAATACCGTCAGGTCCGAGGCGATCTTGGCCAGCGACACCGCGCAGGTCCGCAGCTCGGCCGAGACGCGCGAGAACACGTCCATGTTCTGCATCGCGTCGAACGAATTGGCCGGCGCCTGGTAGTTCACGCCGGTGATTTCGCGCAGATGCTTGTAGGCTGCGGCGCGATAGCCGGCCGGCGCGCCGAAGCCGGTGCCGATCGCGGTGCCGCCGAGCGGCAGCGTGCGCAGCTTGTCGCGCACGGCGGCAAGCTCGTCGGCCAGGCGATGCGTGAGCGCCGCGTAGCCGCCGAACACCTGGCCGAGCCGCATCGGTTGGGCATCCTGAAGACAGGTTCGGCCCAAATGCAGGATGTCGGCGAACTCGGCGGCCTTGGCGTCGAACAGCGCGGCGAGCTGCGCCACCTCGTCGATCAGCGGCGCGAACATCGCGTAGGTCGCGATCTTCAGCGCGGCCGGATACGCATCGTTGGTCGATTGCGAGCGGTTGACATGATCGTTCGGATGCACGACTTCGTAGCTGCCGGCCGGGTGCCCGAGAATCTGCTGGGCGCGGTTGGCGATCACTTCGTTGAAGTTCATGTTGGTGGAGGTGCCGCCCGAGCCTTCCATCAGGTCCACCACCAGCGACGCGTCGAAGCGGCCTTCGATCACTTCCCGGCACGCCTGCACGATGGCGTCGCATTGCGCCGCGCCGATCACGCCGTTGTCGCGATTGGCCAGCGCGGCGGCCCACTTCACTTGCGCGAACGCATCGCGAAACGCCGGATAGTGGGCGATGCTCAACGGCGACACGCTCAGGTTGTCGACGCCGCGCACGGTGTTGACGCCATACAGCCGATCGCCGGGAATCGTCACGTCGCCCACGTAATCGCGCTCGGTACGTTGTCCGGCCTGGTTCTGCTCACTCATAAGTTTCCCTGTTTCCTAAGCTGATCAGTTGTTCGATCTGTTTGCCGACGGCCTTCACCCTCGGCAGGAACGACGTCTCGATCACGCCGTGCGCGGTATCGCAGGCATCATCGAAAAATGCGTTGTATTCGTCGCGGCGCGCCACCAGGTACAGCGAGCGCTCCAGCTCCAGCCTCTCCACTACGTGCACGGCCACGTTCGACGCATGCGTGATGCCTTGCAGCAGGCACATCGGCGAGGTGATCGCCCAGCCGATGCCTTCGGCCACCATCGAGGTCAACGCGTCGGCGTTGTCCAGTTCGAGCCGGTTCGGCAGCCGCAGGTCGATGCGGCGCAGGTAGCGGTCGATCTGCAGGCCGACCTGCGACGAGCGATTGAAGCGCACGATCGGCAGGCGCGCGCCCAACTCGCGCAACTCGTCGACATTGCGCACCGGCTTGCGAAAGTCCTTCGGCGTAATGACGAAGTAGCGTTCGGAGAACAAGCGGTAGCGCACCACGTCGTTCGCGTCGATCAGCGGGTCGCTGGTCACGATCAGGTCGAGATCGCGCCGCAGCAGCGCCTCGCCCTGCTGCGGGCTCAGGCCGGTGCGGATCGACAGTTGCGACACCTTGCCGAGCAGCGCCTTGGTGAACACCGAGCCGCAGGTCGAGGCGAACGAATCGACCAGCCCGATGCGCAGGTCCGGCTTGATGCCGCGCCCGGCCTCCACCACCTGCGCCTTGAGGTTGGCGATTTCCTCGCTCAACACCGCGCCCCGGTTGCGCAGCGCGATGCCGAACGGCGTCAGCGTGAGCGGCCGCGTGGTGCGGTTCACGAGCACCACGCCCAGTTCCTCTTCCAGTTGCCGGACGATCTGCGAGACGCCCGATTGCGACATGCCCATGCGCGTCGCGGCGGCCGACATGCTGCCCTCCTCGGCCACGGCGACGAACACGTGGACGGCATGCATGTCGATCGGTTTGTTCAGCGGCATCTCGGTTCCTGGTGGAAGCCTGTGCGGCACGCGCTTGCGTTGCCGGTCAGGCTCGGGTTCGATGAGGGTGCGCATCGTACGCCGATGCGCTGGCCGCGGGATTGTCGTCCGTCATGTCGGCGAGGTTGTCGCGGCCGGTTTCCGGCGCCAGCTTGTGGCAGAAGACACCGCCGAACAGCAGCACGGCCACGCAGGCGCCGAGCGCCGCATGCACGCCCACGTGCTGCACCGCGAGCGGCAGCAGGAACGTGCTGATCGCCGAACCGAAGCGGCTCGATGCGACGGCCAGACCCACGCCGGACGCGCGCAGGTGTGTGGGAAACAACTCGGGCGGATAGACGAATTCGAGGTTCGCGGCCGCCGACAGCACGCAGGCGAACAGCCCGAACGCGAGCATCGTGCCGACCGGCCCGAAGTTGCCGTAGGCGAGCACGGCGAGGCCCAGCGCCGCCAGATAGAACGTGCCGATCAGGAATTGGCGGCGCGAGATCCGGTCGATCAACAGCAGGCCGATCACCGCGCCGGCCAGGATCAGCACGTTGTAGACGAGGCCGCCGAGGAACTTGTCCTTCACGTGCAACGCTTCGAGCACCTTCGGCGCGAAGGTGCCGAGTGCGAAATAAGGAATCACCTGGCACGCGTAGAACACGCAGCCGACCAGCGTGTTGCGGCGCCAGCGCGGCGAGAACAGCTCGGCCCACGCGCCGCGATGCGCCTGCGGCGCGGCGGCCGGCTCGGGCAGCATCACGTTCGGCCCGAAACGGCGCGCGATGATGGCGCGCGCTTCGTCGGCCCGGCCGCGCTTCATGAGCCACATCGGCGATTCCGGCACGATCAGGCGGAACGGCAGGATCAGCAAGGCGGGCACGCCGCTCGCGGCGAGCATGATGCGCCACGCGTCCGGCCCGATGTCCTTCATCGCGAAGCCGGCCAGATAGGCGCCCACGTAGCCGGCCGCCCATGCCGCCGCGAGCACGCTGAGCAGGCGGCCGCGATAGCGGCGCGGCGAATATTCGGTCACCAGCGATTTGCTGACCACGTAATCGGCGCCGAGAATCAACCCGAGAATCACGCGCAGCACCAGCAATTGGGTGGGCGAGGTCACGAAATACTGCGCGGCGGACACCACCGCGAACAGCAGCATGTCGTAGGCGAAGATCGTACGGCGTCCGTAACGATCCGCGATCGGCCCGGCCAGCATGCTGCCGAAGAACAGCCCCGCCAGCGAGGCCGCGCCGAGCAGCCCCATCCACACCGCATCGAGATGCAGCGGGCCGGCCGCCATGCTGACGGCAATGCCGATGATGCCGAGCACGAAACCGTCGCTGAATTGCCCGCCCGTTCCACTGAAGGCCACCCCGACATGAAAGGGGCGCAGCGGCAGGTCTTCAAGTAATTGTCTGTTCACCATCGTCTCCGGTCTCCAAAGCGGCGCCTATCGGCCATGTCGGGCGATGCGCCGTGGAAACGAGTGTAGGGCGACAGGTTCAGGAAAACAGCATAGGTGAACCGAGTATCAGGAATTCTAATAGTGTTATACGAATGCGGCGATGATGCGAGACCACCGCAGGCCCGCTCGCACCGCCAGTGCCGATCACGTCCGCATCAAAGCGCCGGCCCCTCCGGCGGCTCCTCGCGGATCGCCACCGCGATCGAGCCGCCCACGATCAGCGCGATCCCCAGCGCCGACAGGAACGGCACCGTCTCGCCCCACACCAGATAGCCGAAGATCGTCGCCCAGATGATGCTGGTGTACGAATACGGCGCCAGCACGGCGGCATCGGCGCCGCGCACGGCGATCGTGTAGAGCAACTGGCCGGCAGTGGCGAACAGCCCGAGCAGCGCCAGCACCAGCAAGTCGCCGAACGACGGCGCGCGCCACGCCAGCAGCAGCGACAGGCCCGTCACCACGGTGCCGAACACGGTGAAGAACAGCACGGTCATGCTCGAATCGTCGCTGGCGCGGATGCGCCGGATCTGCACCATCGAGAACGCGCCGCACACGGCGCTGCCGAGCAGCAGCGCCACGCCGAGCGCGCTCGACTGGGCGCCCTGCGGACGCACCACCAGCAGCACGCCGACGAAACCCACCACCGCCGCCACGATGCTGCGGCGCTGCAAGGTTTCGCGCAGCACGAGCGGCGCAAGCACGATCACGAACAACGCTTCCGAATAGACGATCGCCACCGCCTCGCTGAGCGGCAGATGCGGCAGGCCCGCGAAGAACAGCCCCGACGCGCCGAGCAGCGTCAGCGCGCGCAGCGTCTGGCCGCGGAGGTCGAGCGTGCGCAGCCGCGCCAGCACCGGCGGCCGGCCGCGCCCGAGGCACATCAGCACGGCGGGGATCAGCCCGAACGCCATGCGGAAGAACGTCACCTCGTTGGCCGGGTAGCGCAACGCCACGGCCTTGCCGAGCGCGTCGACGATCGCGAAGCAGAACATCGACAACAGGATCAGCGCGATGCTGCGCGAAACCGGGGATTGTCGGGCGAACCAGGGAAGCACGCGCATGGGGGCCTTGCGAGGATGAACGGGCGAGAATGCCAGGGAATCCGACGGGAACGCGCTGCAATCCGTATCACACCGATACGAAATGCGGAATGGTTCGGCCGGGCCGGCCCGACGATGATACCGAAGCCCGCCGCCCCAAGTGAAGCACAGCGGGCAGCCCCACCCATCGCCCGCGCTCGGAACACCATGGTCGACATCATCAGCGAAACGCTCGAACTCCGGGTTCGAGGCCTCGATTTGCGGATCGCCGCGATTCACCGGCCCGGCGCCGGTGCGCCGGTGGTATTCCTGCACGGCTTCGGCTCGACCAAGGAGGACTACGCCGATTTCGCGCGGCTGGCCGCGTTCTCGGGCCGCCCGTTCGTGGCCTACGATGCGCCCGGCTGCGGCGACAGCACGTGTAGCGACCTTCGCGCGATCGACATCCCGCTGCTGGTGGACACCGCCCGCGCCGTGCTCGCGCATCTGGGCGTGCAGCACTTTTACCTGGTGGGGCATTCGATGGGCGGCCTGACGGCGCTGCTGCTGGCCCGCGACGAAGGCGAGCGCGTGCTCGGCTTCATCGATATCGAGGGCAACGTCGCCCCTGAGGATTGCTTCCTGAGCCGGCAGATCTTCAGTCATCCCGACGAAGATCCGCAGGCGTTCCTCGCCGCGTTCATCGCGCGGGCGCGGCAATCGGCGGAGTTCTCCAGCTCGCTGTATGCGGCCAGCCTGGGCTTCAAGGTGCGGGCGCAGGCCGTGCGCGGCATCTTCACGTCGATGGTGGCGCTGTCCGACCACGGCGCGTTGATGGACACGTTGCTCGGCCTGCCGTGCCCGACGATGTTCATGTACGGCGAGCAGAACGATCATCTTTCCTATCTGCCGCAACTGGAAGCGGCCGGCGTCACGCTCGCGCGCATCGCACGCTCGGGCCATTTTCCGATGTACTCGAACCCGGTCGCCATGTGGGATCGGATCGCCGGGTTCGTCGGCGCGCCAGCCCGCTAGGCGCAATCAGGCACGCCGCCTGGCGCCGGCTGTCTGATCTCGCGCCCACGCCACCACCGCATCCACCATCGGATGATGGCGGGCCGGGTTCCAGGCCAGCGCCGCCGTGACCACCATCACCCGCTCCTTGAGCGGCCGGAACACGACGCTCTCCGACGCCAGCTTGCGCATCGACGCCGGCACCAGCGCCACGCCCTGCCCGCAGCCGACATAGGCGATCTGCGAGGTGACCGATCGCACCTCGTGCAGCACGCGCGGGCTGAAGCCGTTCTCGCGGCAGATCGCGGTCAGCAGGTCGAAATAAGCCGGACTGACCTGCCGCGACGACATCACCAGCGATTCGTCGGCCAGCGCGCGCAGCCGCACTCGCGACAGCGCCGCCAGCGCATGCCCGCGCGGCAAGGCCACGGCGAGCCGGTCCTCGGCCAGCGGCAGGCTGTCGATGCCGTGCGCGGCCGCGCCGTCGAGCCGGACGAACGCCACGTCGAGCTCGCCCGATTGCAGCGCGGGGATCGCCTCGACGCTGTCGATCTCGCGCACGAACACGCTCAGGCCGGGATGGTCCCGCTTCAGCGCGGCCTGCAACGCCGGCACCGTGTCGAGCATCGCCGACGTGATCGCCCCGACCTGCAACACGCCCGACTGGCCGGCCGCCACCTCGCGCACCACGCGTTCGAGCCGCTCCACCTGATCGGCGAACTGCCGCACGGCCGGCAGGATCGCGGCGCCGGCCGCGCTGAGGCGCGTGCCGCGCCGCGAACGCTCGAACAGCGTCAGCTTCAGCGACTGTTCGAGCACCTTGATCTGCTCGGTCAACGGCGGCTGCGACATGTTCAGCCGCTGCGCCGCCCGCCCGAAATGCTTTTCCTCGGCCACCGCCAGAAACATCCACAACTGGCGAATCAGCCGGAAATCGATGCTTGCCATCGCGTCCTCCCTATTCGGCCGGCGTGGACTAGACCACGCCGGTGCCCGACAGGCTAATCCGAAAAACGTATCAGCACGATATCGAATCGCGAATTTACGGATCAGCAACGCACCGCCACGATGAGGGCCTTGCCACCCGATCCCATCACCGCCGCCATGACCGACGCCTCGCCCCTCGACCGGCTCGCCTCGCTCGATACCAATACCGTCTCGGACGCCCTCGATTTCCTCGGCCTGCCCGGCGCGACCGTCGGCCTGCGCCCGCTGTGGGATTGCCGGAAGATCGTCGGCCGCGCCAGCACCGTGCAGCTCGGCCCGAAGCGCGACGCCACGCCCACCGCGCACCTGATCTCGCCCGTCATCGACGCGGTGCGCACGCCGGACCGCGTGCTGGTGATCGCCGGCGGCCTGGAAGGCATTTCGTGCTGGGGCGACATCCTCGCGAACGCGGCCGTCGCGAAGCAGGTTCGCGGCTCGGTGATCGACGGCCTGTGCCGCGACATCGAGGGCAGCGAAGCGATCGGCTACCCGGTGTTCGGGCGCGGCGTCACGATGATCAGCGCGCGCAATCGCGTGATCCAGCTTCATGCCGGCCAGCCGGTCGAGATGGCCGGCGTGACCGTGCACGAACACGATTACGTGATCGCCGACCGCTGCGGCACGGTGTTCGTGCCGGCCGCGCGCATCGGCGAGGTGCTCGAGCTGGGCGAGCGCATCGCGCGCCGCCAGGACGGCATGGTGGCGGCCGTGCGCGCGGGCCGCCCGGTGGCCGACGTGATGCACGACACGGCGTTCGAAGCGATCCGCGCCGGTTGATTTCTCTTTCTCAGGATGCCCAAACAATCATGACGAACCCGAAACAAGCTTGCGCCGAAGATCGTGCGCTGGTCGCGCTGTTCGCCGGCCTCGACACGCCCGGCGTGTCCGATGCGCTCGACAAGCTCGGCCTGCACGGCCAGGCGCTCGGCATCGCGCCGCTGGCCGACTATCCGCACGCCGTGGCCGGGCCGGCCTTCACGGTGCGCTATGCCCCGGCCAGCGCGCCGGCCGGCACGGTGGGCGATTTCATCGACGAGGTGGCCGAGGGCGACATCGTCGTCATCGACAACGGCGGACGCACCGACTGCACCGTGTGGGGCGACATCATGACCCAATACGCGGGCCTGCGCGGCATCGCCGGCACCGTGATCGACGGCGTCTGCCGCGACGTCGGCAAGGCGCTCGGCGACGGCTATCCGCTGTTTACGGCCGGCCGCTTCATGCGCACCGGCAAGGATCGCGTGCAGGTGGAAGCGGTCAACGCCACGGTGTCGATCGGCACGGTGCGCGTGGCGGCCCGCGATATCGTGGTGGCCGACGCGAACGGCGTGGTGGTGGTGCCGCGCGAGCGGGCGGCGGAAGTGGCCGCCACGGCACGCGCGATCGAGGCCGTAGAGAGTGGCATTCGCGAGCGCATCGCCGCGGGCGCCACGCTGCGGGAGGCGCGTCAGGCGCTCGGCTATCACACGCTCCAGCGCAAATCATGAGCGCCCCCGCCCTGAACCGCTTCCTCGCGGCGGCCCGCCCGTCCGCCACCTATCGCGTGATGGACCGCGTCGCCGCGCATCGCGCCGAAGGCCGGCCGATCGTGTCGCTGTGCGCGGGCGAACCCGATTTCGATACGCCGTCGCACATTCGCGAGGCGGGCGTCGCGGCGATCCGCTGCGGACACACGCGTTATACGCAGGTCGCGGGCCTGCGCGTGCTGCGCGAGGCGATCGCCGGCAAGTTCGCGCGCGAGAACGGCATCGACGTCGACTGGCGGCACACGCTGGTGTGCAGCGGCGGCAAGCAGGTGATCTTCAATGCGATCGCGGCCACGCTCAACGAGGGCGACGAGGTGATCGTGCCCGCGCCCTACTGGGTCAGCTATCCCGAGATCGTGCAGTTGTGCGGGGGCCGGCCGGTGATCGTCGAGTGCGGCGCGGCCAGCGGCTTCAAGCTCACGCCGGCCGCGCTCGAACGGGCCATCACGCCGCGCACGCGCTGGCTGATCCTCAATTCGCCGTCCAACCCGACCGGCGCGGTGTACCGGCGCGAGGAACTGCTGGCGCTGGCCGAGGTGCTACTCGCGCACCCCGGCGTGATGGTGCTGTCGGACGACATCTACGAGCACCTGACGTTCGATGGTCAAGCCTTCCACACGCTCGCCCAGGTCGAGCCGCGCCTGCGCGAACGCACGCTGACCATGAACGGCGTGTCCAAGGCCTATGCGATGACGGGCTGGCGAATCGGCTATGGCGCCGGGCCGGCCTGGCTGATCGATGCGATGGAAAAGTTGCAGGGGCAACAAACCTCGGGCGCCTCGACCATTTCGCAGTACGCAGCGCTGGCCGCGCTGAACGGCCCGCAGGATTTCGTCCGCGAATCGCGCAGCCGCTTCCAGCGCCGCCGCGACACGCTGGTCGAGCGCCTGAACCAGATCGACGGGCTGCATTGCGCAGTGCCGCAGGGCGCGTTCTATGCCTTTGCCTCGTGCGAGGGCTTGATCGGCCAACGCAGCCCGGCCGGGCTGCGGCTCGATTCGGACGAGGACGTGGCCGACGCGCTGCTCGACGAAGCCGGCGTGGCCGTCGTGCCCGGCAGCGCGTTCGGGCTCGGGACGTACTTGCGCATCGCCTACGCGCTCGACGATGCCGCACTGGCCCGCGCCTGCGAAGCGATCGAACGGTTCTGCGGCGCGCTCGCGGGCTGAGGGCCGGGCCGCCGCAGAATCGACGAATCGACACATCCCGCGATATTCGACCGCAACGCTGCGTTCCCGAAACCGCCGCTATCGAAGACCGCCCACCGCTCATCCGAACGATTTTCAGAACAAAACAATATAAATAGAACGAATTGTTTGGAAAATCACGCCAAACAGGCGATGATTGCGCCTGCCTCGGCCCGCCGCTGACGGCACCCGCCCGCCTCGCTATCCTGTCCCGCACATATCGATAGCGCGATTGATAACATAGCGTTCCCGTCACCGGCCGGCCCGGTGCCGCGCGGCCATCCAGCCCGCGCGCGTACCGGCCGCCGCACCGCACCGATTCGACCGTGAGCCAAGAACCGATACTGACCGTTTCCCATCTGTCGAAAACCTACGCGTCCGGCTTCAAGTCGCTCGACGACGTCAACCTGTCGATCCGCCCCGGCGAGATCTTCGCCCTGCTCGGCCCGAACGGCGCCGGCAAGACCACGCTGATCAGCGCCATCTGCGGCATCGTCACGCCGACCGAAGGCAGCGTCACCGTGGGCGGCCACGACATCCGCACGCACTACCGCGCCGCGCGCGAGATCATCGGCCTGGTGCCGCAGGAGCTGACCACCGATTCGTTCGAATCGGTCTGGGCCACCGTGTCGTTCAGCCGCGGCCTGTTCGGCAAGGCGCCGAACCCGGCGCACATCGAGAAGGTGCTAAAAGCGCTGTCGCTGTGGGACAAGCGCGACAACAAGATCATCACACTGTCGGGCGGCATGAAGCGCCGCGTGCTGATCGCCAAGGCGCTCTCGCACGAGCCGCGCCTGCTGTTCCTCGACGAGCCGACCGCCGGCGTGGACGTCGAACTGCGCCGCGACATGTGGAAGCTGGTCGATCAACTGCGCGCCGACGGCGTGACGATCGTGCTGACCACCCACTACATCGAGGAAGCCGAGGAGATGGCCGACCGCATCGGCATCATCAACGGCGGCCAGATCATGCTGGTCGAGGAAAAGACCGAACTGATGCGCCAGCTCGGCAAGAAGCAGCTCACGCTGCAGCTCGACGCGCCGCTCGATGCGATTCCCGAGGCGCTGGCGGGCTTCGGCCTCGAACTCGCCAAGCAGGGCACCGAACTCGTCTACACCTACGAGGTGGAGCGCGATCAGGCGATCGCCACGCTGCTGGCCGCGCTCGCGCAGGCCGGCGTCCGCTTCCGCGATCTGCAAACCTCGCAAAGCTCGCTCGAGGAAATCTTCGTGAGCCTGATCGACGGCGGTCGTACCGCGTCGGCCACGCCCGCCTCCGCCTGACCGCTCGACAGGACCCCGAATGATCAATCTGCATGCGATTCGCGCGATCTACCGCGCGGAAATGGCCCGTACCCTGCGCACCCTGACCCAGAGCATCATCGCGCCGGTGATTTCGACTTCGCTCTACTTCGTCGTGTTCGGCTCCGCGATCGGTTCGCGGATCAGCTCCGTGAACGGCATCAGCTACGGCTCGTTCATCGTGCCGGGGCTGGTGATGCTGTCGCTGCTCTCGCAGAGCATCTCGAACGCCTCGTTCGGCATCTACTTCCCGCGCTTCACGGGCACCATCTACGAGGTGCTGTCCGCGCCGGTGTCGTACTGGGAAATCGTGACCGCCTATGTGGGTGCGGCCGCAACCAAATCGGTGATCCTCGGCGTGATCATCCTGATCACGGCCAGCCTGTTCGTGCCGATGCATATCCTGCATCCGGGCTGGATGGTGCTGTTCCTGATCCTGACCTCGATCACCTTCAGCCTGTTCGGCTTCGTGATCGGGATCTGGGCCGACGGCTTCGAGAAGCTCTCGCTGGTGCCGATGCTGATCGTCACGCCGCTGACCTTCCTCGGCGGCAGCTTCTATTCGGTGGACATGCTGCCGCCGTTCTGGCGCATCGTCTCGCTGTTCAACCCGATCGTCTATCTGGTCAGCGGTTTCCGCTGGGCGTTCTTCGGCCTGGCCGACGTGCACGTGGGCATCAGCCTGGCGATGACGCTGGGGTTCCTGGTGGCGCTGCTGTTCGTGGTGTCGTGGATTTTCCGCACCGGCTACCGGCTCAAGAAGTAAGCGCCGAATGGCGCATCGCATCGCGGCCAACACGCGCCGCGATGCGTTTCCCGATGACTCGGCGTTTACACCGAGTTTGCCCGCCACGCGATTGCACCACGCTTTGGCCCGGTTGTATGATGACGTAACACTTGCGGCGGCAAGCCACCCGGCCGCCCGCGTCTTCCTTCACATCCCGAACCGCGATCCCCCGATGACCACTCCGCTGTCCCCCACCCACGTCGTTATCGTCTCGAACGCCGAGGACGGCGACCTCGGCCTCTATCATCTCGACGCCGCGCAGGCCCGCCTCGCCGCCGTCACGCGCACGCCGGCCGGCAGCGTGGTGATGCCGCAGGCGCCCACCCGCGACGGCAAGCAGTTGTTCGTCGCCACGCGCGGCGCGCAGCCCAGCATCGTCGGCTACGACATCGGCGCGGACGGCACGCTCACGCAGCGCTTCGCCACGCCGATCGACGCGAGCCTCGCCTACCTGACGGTGGATCGCGACGCGCGCCTGCTGTTCGGCGCGTCGTACGGCGGCAGCCGCCTGTTCGTGTTCGACGCGCGCCGGCTCGAAAGCGGCGACGGCACGCCGCTGCAATTCATCGACCACATCCAGAACGCGCATTCGATCATCGTCTCCGACGACGACCGCTACGTGTACGCCGCCTCGCTCGGCTCGGACCGCGTGCTGTTCTACGGCATCGCGCGCGCCGGCAACGAAGCGGCGCTGATCGCGCGCGGCGAGCTGGCCACGCCGGCCGGCTTCGGCCCGCGCCACCTGCGCCTCGCGGCGGACGGCGCGACGCTCTACGTGATCGGCGAATTCCACGGCACGGTGCTGGCCGTGCCGCGCGATCCCGTCACGGGCGAGCTGGGCGAGCCGGTGGTGTCGGACCTCGCGCCGAGCATCGCGCACCTGGCGCACGGCGCGCCGCGCCCGCCCGCGCCCACCCAACCGGTAGTCTGGGCCGCCGACCTGGCAGTCACGCCCGACAACCGCTTCGTGTTCGCCACCGAGCGCACGGCGAACCGCCTGATCACGTTTCGCGTCGGCGAGAACCGCGCGCTGCACTACGCAAGCTGCATCGAGACCGAACCGCAACCGCGCGGCATCCGCCTCTCGCCGGACGGCACGCTGCTGGCGGCCAGCGGCGAGCTGTCGGATTCGATCTCGCTGTACCGCGTCGATCCGGCCACCGGCGCGCTGACGCAAGCCGACCGCATCGCCTGCGGCAAGGGCGCGAACTGGATCGAGATCCTGCCGCTGCAAGCGGCCTGAGCCAGCGCCTGACGTCGTCCGCATCGTAGTCCAGCAAGCGCCCGCTCGCGGCGCTTGCTCCCCCCGCCCCCCCCCCGCTTCCCCTCCGCTCCCTGCTTCGCGATCCGAAACAATTACCGCATGCCGTTGCCGTCCGAGAAACGGCCGGCGATACGGCCTTGATCCCCGTGGCACCCGCGTGACAGCGCGAAAGCCATTCCGTCGCCGAGCCACGACAATCGCGCACCACCAGCGTGAATCGCCGCCAGCGGAATATTTTTCCGATTTCTCTGTGCTATCTGTTTGAAACAGACGGCGCGTGGCCGGCGGCTGCGTCACCGCCGCCCGCGCCGGTTTCCACATCGTCAGGAGAACTCAGTATGGTCAAGCAACGCATGCGCGCTGTCGTCGCCACCGTCTTTCTGGCCGCCTTGACGCCGGCGGCCCTTGCGCAAACCTCGACGGACTGGATCGCCAACACCTACGGCACGATTGCCTCGCACGTCGGCAACGGAGCGCGCTCGATGTGGGTCGCGCCGGAAGGCACGATCTACACGGCGTCGTTCTGGGACGAGAACGCCGGCGGCGTGGGTGTCTACCAGGCGGGGAAGACACTCGGCTCGATCGGTTCGCATGCCGAATTCCAGGGCGGCGCGATCACCGGCAACGCCACCTCGATCTTCACGCCGCTGCAAGGCACCAAACTGAGCGGCACGGTGGCGCGCTACAACCGCTCGACGGGGCTGCGCGACCTGGCGATCAAGGTCAGCGTGTGGGACACCATCAGCAAGGCCGACGTGATCACCGGCCTCGCCACGGCCGGCACGCTGCTGTATGCGAGCGACTACTTCAGCAACCGCGTGCGCGTGTTCACGACCGACGGCGTATGGCAGCGCGACATCACCATCGCCACGCCCGGCGCGCTCGCGCTCGATGCATCGGGCAACCTGTGGGTCGCGCAGAAGAACAGCGGCACGATCGTCGAGATCGGCCCGGCCGGCGCGCAGCTCAACACCATTCAGCTCGGCGCGAGCGCGCGCCCGTCGGCGCTCTACTACGACGCGCCGACCGGCCAGTTGATGGTGGGCGACGCCGGCCCGGACATGAACATCAAGCAGTATTCGATCGCGGGCCAGCCGGCGCTGGCGGGCACCTTCGGCGTGACGGGCGGCTATCTCGACGCCACCACCGGCATCAAGGGGCAGGTGGGCGCGAAGCGCTTCACGCGAGTGGTCGGCATCGGCCGCGACGCGGCCGGCGTGCTGTACGTGCTGAACAACCCGTGGGGCGGCGGCTGGGACCTGGGCCGCAACGGCCCGACCGACCTGCAGGCCTACGACGGCAGCGGCAACCTCGCGTGGGCGCTGCAGGCGCTGAACTTCGAGGCGGTGGCCGCGCCCGACCCGGTCACCGACGGCGCGCTGTTCTACAGCGGCATGAACATCTATTCGGGCAGCGCGGGCGGCCAGTTCGTGGCGAACACGGTCGATCCGTTCAGCTATCCGAACGATCCGCGGCTCTCGATGACGGACTACCAGCGCGGTCAGCATTTCGGCCAGCTCGCCAGCGTGGGCGGCAACCGAATCCTGGTCGCCACCGGCCAGAACCCCGACATCTACAACTTCTATCACTTCAACCCGGCGTCCAGCGGCTACATCGCGATCCCCGACGGCTCGCTGCCCGGCGCGCTGTTCGGCACCAACGCGATCGTCACGGGCGGCTTCTCGATCGACGAGAACGGCGACGTGTGGGCCGGCATGTCCGGCTCGAGCCAGGTCACGCGCTACCCGTTCGCCGGCTTCGACGCGAACGGCAAGCCGTCGTGGCGCGCGGGCGTGGCGATGCCGGTGCCGGGCACCGTCAAGCCGATCACACGCGTGATCTACCAGGCGACCACCGACACCATGGTGCTGGCGCAGGGCATAGCGGGAAGTTGGGATTGGACCGCGATGAACGGCCATCTGGAGGTGTATCACGGCTGGCTCGCCGGCAACCGCACGCCGAACCCGGTCATCGACCTGAGCAGCCCGAACCCGAAGACGATCGCGGTGGCCGGGCGCTACCTGTTCGTCGGCTACGTGCACACCGTGCCGAACATCGACGTGTTCGACCTGAGCACCGGCAGCCTCGTCACCACGCTGGTCAACACCAACCCGACGGCGATGGATGTCGGCAACGACGTCGATTCGATGTTCGGCCTGCGCGCCTACCTGCGCTCGACCGGCGAGTACGTGATCACCAAGGACAACTACAACGGCTCCAGCATCGTGGTGTATCGCTGGACGCCGCAGTAGTCGCTCAACCGACCCGACACTCAGCCGGCGGCGCTCGTCAGGGCTGCGAACTTCTCGAGATCGACGTTGCCGCCGCTGACGATCACGCCCACCCGCTTGCCGGCGAGGCGATCCTTCATCTGCCGCACGGCCGCGAAGCCGAGGCAGCCGGTGGGTTCCACCAGCATCTTCATGCGCGACGCGAAGAAGCGCATGCAATCGACCAGTTCGGCGTCGCTGGCGGTCAGGATGCCGGTGACGTCGCGGCGCAGGATCTCGAACGTCAGTTGTCCGAGATATTGGGTTTGCGCGCCGTCGGCGATCGTCTTCGGCGTGTCGATGCGCACGATGCGGCCGGCCGCGAGCGACTGCTGGGCGTCGTTGCCCGCTTCCGGCTCGACGCCGTAGATCTCCGCGCCCGGCGACAGCTCGCGCGTGGCCAGCGCCGTGCCCGACAGCAGCCCGCCGCCGCCGAGCGGCGCGAACACCGCGTCGAGCGGGCCGGTTTCGGCGATCAGTTCGGCCGCGGCGGTGCCCTGCCCGGCGATCACGTCGGCGTGGTCGTACGGCGGAATCAGCGTCAGCCCGTCCTTCTCGGCCAGATCGCGGCCGATCTGCTCGCGATCGTCACGGTAACGGTCGTAAGTCACCACGCGGCCACCGTAGCCGCGCGTGGCCGCCACCTTCGCCTCGGGCGCGTCTTGCGGCATGACGATGGTGGCCGGCATGCCGAGCAGCCGCGCCGACAGCGCGATCGCCTGCGCATGGTTGCCCGACGAGAACGCCACCACGCCGGCCTTGCGCTGCGCGTCGCTGAACTTCGACAACGCATTGAACGCGCCGCGGAACTTGAACGCGCCCATGCGCTGGAAGTTCTCGCACTTGAAGAACACCTGCGCGCCGAGCGCTTCGTCCACCGTGCGCGAAGTCAGCACGGGCGTGCGGTGGGCGAAACCCTCGATGCGGGCGGCGGCGGCGGCGACATCGGCGTAGGTGGGGAGATTCGGCTGGCTCATCGATGGCTCACTGGAAATGGAGGCAAGGAACGGGGACGGAGAATCGGAACGAAGAATCGGTCTTGACTGAATTCGAGACATTGTGTCCAATTCAATACATTCTGTCAATTTGACTCGACCGGCGCGCGCTGCCTCGCGGCGCTTCCCTTTTTACACGTTCCGTCACGATGCCACTCGATACGCTCCCTACCCCGTCGGCCCTGATCGACGTTCCGCGCATGACGCGCAACATCGCGCGAATGCAGCAGCGCCTCGACGCACTCGGCGTGCGGTTCCGCCCGCATGTAAAGACCACCAAGTGCGAGCCGGTGGTGCGCGCGCAGCTTGCGGCCGGCGCGCGCGGCATCACCGTGTCCACGCTGAAGGAAGCCGAGCAGTTCTTCGCGCAGGGCATCGGCGACATCGTCTACGCGGTCGGCATGGCCGCCGCCAAGCTGCCGCAGGCGCTCGCGCTGCGCCGGCGCGGCTGCGACCTGAAGCTGGTGGCGGACAGCCTCGCGTCGGCCACCGCGATCGCCGCGTTCGGCCGCGAGCACGGCACGGCGTTCGAGGTGTGGATCGAGATCGACGTGGACGGCCACCGCTCCGGCCTCAAGCCCGACGACGCGGCGCTGGTCGAGGTCGGACGTGCGCTGATGGCGGGCGGCGCGACGCTCGGCGGCGTGATCGCCCACGCCGGATCGAGCTACGACTATCACACGCAGGCCGACCTGGTGCGGATCGCCGAGCAGGAGCGTGCGGGCGCCGTGCAGGCCGCCGAACGGCTGCGCGCGGCGGGGCTGCCGTGCCCGGTGGTCAGCATCGGCTCGACGCCCACCGCGCTGTCGGCCGAGCGGCTCGACGGCGTGACCGAGGTGCGCGCGGGCGTGTACGTGCTGTTCGATCTGGTCATGCACAACGTGGGCGTGTGCCGCACCGACGAGATCGCGCTGAGCGTGCTGACCACCGTGATCGGGCATCAGGAAGACAAGGGCTGGGCGATCGTCGATGCGGGCTGGATGGCGATGAGCCGTGATCGCGGCACGCAGCGCCAGACGCGGGATTTTGGTTACGGGCAGGTATGCGACGAGAACGGGACGCCGCTTGAAGGTTATTTGCTCGGTAGTGCGAACCAGGAACATGGCATCATTTCGCGCAGTGGCGACGCGCCCGATCGCGATATCGCGGCGCGTTTTCCGGTGGGTACGCGGTTACGGATCTTGCCGAACCATGCCTGCGCGACCGGGGCGCAGCATCCGGAATACCAGGCGATTGGAGAGGATGGGCCGGTGGGGGTTTGGGCCCGGTTTTATGGATGGTAGGACCCGACCTTCAAGGACGTAAGGCCGTAGACACATCGAATCCGTTCGCCACCTCATGACCTTAACGAAAAACCTGGCGCTCATTCTGGCATGCGTGTTTGCCTTTTCCCGGCACGGCCACGCGCAATGTGTCGACCTGGTCGCCAGTATTGACGACGAGCAGTTGATGCAGTCGCGGATTGCACTGATCGACCGCGCCACGCCTGCCGAGCCGATCCGCATCCTCGCCTACATCTTCGAAATCGATCAGACCGGCGGGCTGCTGATGCGCCATCTGGTCGAGGCCGCGCGCCGGGGCGTGCCGGTCAAGCTGCTGATCGACGGCATCGGCCCCGAGCCGCACTTCCCGTTCGAAGACGAGTTCATCGTCGCCCTGCACGACGTGGCGCCCGGCATCGAACTGCGAATCTTCCATCCACGATCGGATCTTGCCGAGCTTCCGCATCGCATGCACGACAAGCTGTTCCTGGTGGGCGACACGGCCGTGATCGGCAGTACCTCGATCTGGGATTCGAGCTTCCGCAACTGGCTCAGCGAGCGCGATCTGATGGTGTCGGGCGACGCCGGACAAGATGCGTCCTCGCTGCACGCCATGAACCGGCATTTCGCGTTGTTCTGGAATAGCCCGCAAGTGGCTCGCCCCGAGCCGGAAAAATTCCTCGAAGTCGACAGCCCTTATCGCGACTCGCGGGGGTATCTGACGCTCGACCCGGCGCGCATCCGTTATTGGCGCGAATGGCTGCTGGCGCCGCTCGACGCTGCGGCCGGGGCGACCGCTGCCGATGTATCTGCTGCCTCCGATACGCCCGACGATGCCGGGGTGTCGGTCGATCCCGCCTGGACGCCGATCGCCTGCGATCGCCTGCGCTATGTCCACGACTGGCCCGACAAGCGCTCACCCGGCACCTTGCAGGACATGTTGCAGGCGTTCGATACGGCGCGGCACGAAATCCTGATCATCAATCCCTACCTGATCCTGGTGCCGGAACTGCGCGAGGCGCTTGAACGCAAGCAGCGCGAAGGTGTACACGTGATCCTGGTGAGCGCCTCGCTGGCGAGCGTCACGCAGGAATTCCCCGCGGTCGGGAGCGCCTATGCCGACGATCTGCCCGGCCTGGTGAATGCAGGGATCGAGGTGCGCGAATATTCCGACCGAAAGAACCGCATGATGCACGCCAAGCTGATCCGCATCGACGGCCATCGGTATTATCTCGGCAGTTTCAATTTCGATTCGCTGTCGGCCCGCTTGAATACCGAAAACGGTCTGTGGATCGACGTCCCGAAGGATGGGCTCGATCCCTTGCAGAACAGCGTGGCGTATTTCCTGAGCAACTCGAGTTCGGTGAGCGACGCCAATGGCCATCTTCTGGCGAATCCCGATGCGCGCTGCCGGGCCGCTGGTTGCGGGGGCGCGTGGCGGTGGGTGGCGGTTTTGATCAGGAGGCTGCTGTGAAATGGAACTCGCCAGGCCTATCGGCCTTGTCATGAATGTCGACCACTACGCCGCACATGCTTCCTTGAAGCATTTCAGCCCAGCCTGGGTTATAGATTCGCGCGCAGGAAATCCACGACGTCCCGGTCGATCTGGCGATGAATCTCCACACGATCGATCCCGGGCGCATCCTGACAGATCAGCGCCACACTGGACGCGACAGCGGCCGGACAAGGATCGATGAAAACGAAGTGGTTGCCCGGCACAATATGGACGGCAGGCGGTGTGGGCAAGCCTGCCACAACGGCGAGAGCGTTTCTCGCAGAGCCGAGATACTTGTCGTCCTGCGGGCGATAGAGCATCGTCGGCACGCGCACAGCGAAAAAGCCGGATGCATCGAACATCATCGCCACGGGATCCATCAGTACCAAGGCCTTCAGGCGACGATCAACGGGCGGTTGCCAGGCTGCCAGGTCAGCGGATACCACCGCTTTACCCTGGATGTCGTGGGCGCCATTACCGGTTGCCGGACGCGGACACGATCCCGGATCATCGTGATTTGCGCAGTACGCACTGGCATACGCAAAGTTGGGTTTCGCTCCCGCCAGAATCAGCGCGGTGTAGCCACCGGCCGAGTATCCGATCATGCCGATTCGGCCGATATCGGCATGCGCCGAAAACCGCGGATCGGCGAGAACGGCATCGAGCGCGGCCTCCGCCTGTCTGGGACGACTCATTAAAATCCGAGCCTGGGACGGCGCGCGGGGATAGCCTGAAGCATCGCCAACGTGCGTCGGCAAGACGACGATCAATCCGGCGCGAGCCAGCGCGGTGACCAATTCACGGTGGCTGAACGGGCCGCCGTCGCGTCCATGCGATATCACGACAACCGGGAAGTGGTCATCGGGAACCGGCGAAGCATTGCGCGTCGCCTCGATCGTGAACGGACCGGCTTGCCACGGCACCTCACGCTCATGCGTGGGATAAAAGACGACCGTGTCGAAGGGAGCCGCGCCGTCCACCACCGTGAGACGGGATACCCCTGCGTTAAAAGCGGCCGGGGCGGCCTGCACCGAGCAGGTCCATACGATTGCGAGCACAAAGGTCACGATCCAACGCATGTCACTACCCCCGGGCCACCGAGAATGAGAGGCGAAGAATATCAGAACGGTCTTACACGTTCGATGACCTTGGGGCGTTGGTTATCGAACGCTTACGAACACTCAGTCAACCCGGTACCAGCGACCCGATTCCGGACACACAGCGGCGGGGGCGCCGTTCGACCAGACTTGCTCCTCATCCAGGTTCAGCGAGGTCGAAGGGGTGGTGTCGAAGACGACCTTCAGTGCTTGCCCGACATGGGCGTCTTCGATGGGAAGCTCCCAAGTCAGGAATATCTGGATGCAATCGCGGTCCGGCGCGAAGTCGGCCACGTTAAAGCCGCTACTGTCGCGCTGAATCACGCCATGAGGCTGACCGGTATCGAATATCACGGCGGTCCCCCGGGTCAGCGGAATGCGATGGCCCGTAGCGGGGAAATGCAAGTCCAGCCCTCGGTCTTCGCTCAGGAAGAGATTGCAGAAGGCCGCGCCGCCGTATTGCGCACCGTCATGGTGGTACCTCGCGCCACGACAGGCCATCAGGGCGACGTCACTGGAGGCAAGCACGTTGGGCAGCCCCAGTGCGCTCGTCCAGTCGGACATGGCCTGAACGCAGCGCTTGTAGTCCGGCCAGCGCGCCTGCGTTCGCGCCAACGGCATGGCCTCGACATCCCCGGGCTCCAGGACGAGCCGCGACGATGTCTCTCTTTCCCAATCTGCAAGCACGCGTGCGGAGGGAACCGGCACGTCGACCGTGGCTGATAGGACGATGTCGCTTACGCGGCGACTGCGGATGGTGTCGCCGCTCCAGAAATAGGAGGTCAGCATGTGTTGAATTCGATGCTGTGGAAGGGGGATGGGGGCGATTGTAGCGATTTGGTGGGAACACGTCGGCGGAATGGCCAGGAGCAGACACTCGACCGCTGTAGGCATAGGCGACATCACCCTCCAGAAATTAGATACTGTTGCCGAACGCACTCTTGAAAAGCGATCCCATATGCAGCGGTTTCGGAAGTACATACTTACACTGCTGTCCCTTAGCTTTATCGGCAGCCTTGCAGTAGGGCTTGCTTTGCAGCCGCTTGTCTCTGCCACCTTCGCAACGAGAGGGCCCGCTCCGCGTATCAATCTGTTCTTGGTTGCCGTAATCGGCGTCATCGGCCTGATCGTCCTGGCAACATTTCTATGGCTCGCGCTCTGGCGTTCGCCATCATCTTCGTCGGCGAAGCAGCCATCAGCGAGGCACCGTCGGACTGCCTGCCCTGCCATCACAAATTGTCGCTTTGATCTTGACGTTCGGCACGCTCAACTGCCTGGCCTTCTGGCTATTGGCCACGGGTGTTGAAACGCTGGTGGTCAGGTTATCGGCTAAAACAGATATGTACTACGAAGCGACCGTAGAATCGACATATCGGAAGGGATGTACCAATGCGGTCCAGTGGCTCGACCCGGTCGTTAGCCGCAATGTGACGGTTTGCTTGACCTCCCCCCTCTTTCCAAAGCACGGCGGGCCGATCAGTCGATTGTCCATTGTGCATTCCCTGCTCGGCCCGCTCGGCATACGCGTTCTGACGGTTCATGCCGTCGATTCCGAACCTGGCCGGATCGATCTTTCTTTGATGCATACGAATCTGGTGGGCACGCACTGAACCGGTTCGATTGCGGATCGCCTATTTCGAGGCCAAGACTGCCATGGCGTGAGACGACTTCCGGCCAGTTTGGGACATTCGACGCCGCCTCCTAGATCGGTGACAATTTCTGCTTGACGTGACTACTAGAGGGGGCTCGCATGGGGAGCAAATTAGACGAGTTGAAGGCCGAGATGGCGACGAAGCTAAACAACGCGCTGGAACAAGTTGCCGACGAACGTTCCTTCCTTGCATTTCTGGCACATCTGGCCACTGACTGGTTCACTGAAGCCGAAGTTGAAGCGAGCAACCCATCTTCACCCTATTCAAGCGGTGCCTTGGGCTGGGAAAATGATTCTATAGGCCCCTTTCTCGAAGCATCGTGTGCGTGGGCAGATGCATCGAGGAAAGGCCTGAAATACTACACACCGCCTGAAAACCCTTGGAGACGCGCAGCTGACATTTTAATATCAGGAGAAATCTATGAATAATCTGACCGTGCATGTCGACCTCTAAGTTGGGTCACCGTTCGGCGGAACCGGACGTTCAGGAAATCGGAGCAGCATGAATAATTTCATCTTCTTGCGGAACCGGAGTTTCGAGGTCGCAACGGCGAATTTGCACTACTGTGGCGGCATATGGTCGCTCGAAATTGAGGCGAAGCCCCAAGAGTTTGACGGCGAGCTGTGGACACCTCGGCTCTACCACCAGGGCTTCAACATGCACGCGCATACTGCCGAAGAACTGCAGGGCATGAGTACGTCATGGGAGCACAAGACAGACGCTTCGTATCCACATCCCGAACTTGGGTTGCTATACGTATTCGGGCATCACGACGTCTATGATGCGACGCTAAGTTTTGGCCGTTTGCACGAGAGGCTTCTTGAAGTCAGCTGGAGCGGGCTGTGCGATGTCTTTTGGGACGGCGACTATATGACCCGCGTGCCGTTTCGCAGCGAGTGCCGCGCGTGCTGTTCAGCTTTTTAGCGTGGGAGCCCCTTCCGGCGAGGCTGTGTGAAAACGCATGCTGAATGCGGCGCTCCAGGAAATCGCCCCCCAGATCGCGCCGTATTGGCTTGGCGGCTACTCGGGAAGGGTAAAGCCGCTCGACGATCCCGCATAGGTGGTCGACTGACAATTGGCTTGTGGATTCGGATAAGTGAGTGTTTCTGGAAAATCGCTTTGAATTCGGTCGTGACCCGAAAT
Source organism: Burkholderia sp. 22PA0099 (assembly GCF_047497165.1). NCBI lineage: Bacteria > Pseudomonadati > Pseudomonadota > Betaproteobacteria > Burkholderiales > Burkholderiaceae > Burkholderia > Burkholderia sp. 22PA0099. The sequence continues at coordinate 438,120 of NZ_CP163164.1, forward strand.
TCAAAGCGATTTTCCAGGAGGACTTATCACTGGCTATGGCTACAAACAAACCTGCCGCCTTTGCCATTGCAAAGGTTCACACCTTGCCAGTGGAATTGATGAAGCCCGAACATCACCAGCAGGACGCTCAAAGCCAATAGAAGCATAAGTCCCTTTATTCATACTGTTCTCCAAGAAACCGCGTTGGCACTTTAGCTCGCAGTGAACGTCTGTTCTGGAGAACTGCGAAGAACCGCTCAGGGTCGGCTACGGTCGGTCGCGCCGGGCCGCTTCCGGCCATCAACGGTCACTCGTCGAGACTCGGCGAGTGGCCGAGTTTTGCATTCGAGTGGACGTTAATGGCCTTCATTGCCGAACACACTGGCCCATTCGGCCAAGCTCAGGTTGGTGGTAGTGGTGCTGCTGGCGTTTGTAAAGCTTGCCAAGCAGTTGGAACAGCAGCGCACCGCCCGTCTGGCTGAAGGATAGGTAGCCGAGTTCGTCCAGCACCACGAGATCGCCGGCGAAGTGGCCCGCCTTACTCACAAGCGTCTCCTGTTCAAGCGCATTGACCTGCTCCATGGTGGAGAAGAAGCACCCACGCCGGCGGCAATGCTCGAGCGCCTGTACGCCAATTCCTGCGGGTAGATGGGTCTTGCCCGCGCCAGTCGGCCCGATCAGTGACGATCCGTACCTGACGTGGGTTCAAACGGGGGAGCGATATACCGGCACGACGCAGATCGGCGCTACACCCGCTGGTTTTGGCGTCGGGTCCGCTCCCATCTATCATCAAGATAATTACGAGCCCGTGGGCGAATATCAGCGGCTCAAGACGCTCCATCACCTGTGCGACATCTTCGTCCACACGGACACGTCCCGAACCATTACGTCGATCGACGTGATTGGATGCACGGACAGCAAATAGGGGAGACGGTGGTGGCTTCGGGGATTAGTTGCTCGCGGGAAGCGCGGTCATAAGAGCCGAAGCTACGCAACACGGACAGCTTTCCCCAGGCAAGCCTCTCAAGCTAGTCAGCAGGATATTCTTTGGCGAAGTAAGTCGCCTCTTCCTCGGGAATACCGCCATCACGATAACGCGTGTCTTCCCACAGCAATCGCCAGTGCACGACATGCTCGTCGTTCGTCCCTTCCAGCAGATATTTGCGAGCGATGCTGCCCTTCACGAAGTAATTCGGACACCCAACCTTACCGCCCGGGAACCACGGCTCCCAGATTCCCTCGATGGGAATGTCCTCACCGCTCTCGACCTCCCCTGCCGGGGATTCGTTCTTCGGCGGGCAGGCGGGAAGATCCGCCGGATAGCTGCGTCCTGGCGGCCAATATCGCCATGCAGGAAGCGGCACATCCTGAAACAGCGATTCATAGGTCCAGTACTCGAACACGCGAGTTCCCCTTCCCGTGTGTGTTTCGTGGGCCATCAGCCCTTGAAACCCGAATCCGATCGAGCAATCCAGCGCGTCGCACATCAATTGCTCGATCCAGACACCGTGTACCCACCCGGTGGCATATTCCGGATCCCGATAGGTGTTGTTCTTCAAGCCCAAGGCCAGAAAAAACGGATCGTACCTTCTACCGAGTTCCTCCGCACTTCGCCCAAACAGGAGGTTGCCGCCTTGCTCGCTTCCGGTAATCAGCGCATCGTAGGCCGATCGCTTATCGAGGCCCTGGCGCAATGTATCGATACCCCGATCCATCTTTGCCAACGCGCCGAGGAAGTCGCACTGATAAGCTGCCTTGAGCTCTTCCTGATTGGGCCTCGGCGTATCGAGTTGTCTGGCGTAGGCATCGAGAAAATCCCGATACAGCCGAACCGCATGCTCCAGATAGGTGAGGCTCGTCCACTTCTTGATCAGGTAGAACGCCTTGGCGCGCGCGTCCCGCTCTTCCACCTCGGTCATGGTCAACGTATTCAGCATCGTGGTGCGTATCCATCCATCGATTGTTTGCCCGCGTCGGGCGTCGCGCTCGTATCTGGTCTTGGCCGATCGCTAGCGCATCAGCCTCACCAAGAAGCATGACATCGACCCAAGCCCCCACATCTACCGCCCCCATGCAGCCCCCTCACCAAGGCCAAGCCACCCGCGTCCCCCCCCCGCCGCCCTCGCCCGCTCCACCAACATCCGCGCCACGGTCAGATCCTGCAGCGCCAGCCCGGTCATGTCGAACACGGTGATGTCCTCGCGCGCCCGCACGAACGACGCCGGCGCGGCCAGCAATTCGCCGAGTTCAACGCAATCCTGCTCCGCCGCCCACTGCGCCTCGCCGATCCGGCGCGCCTGCTCGCGGTCGTCCACCACGAGCCGCGCCCGCGCCAGCAAACCGTCCGGCAACTCGCGCTTGCCTTGCGTATCGGCGCCCACCGCATTGATATGCGTGCCCGGCTGCACGGCGCTCGCTTCGAACAGCACGCGGCCGCCCGGTGTGGCAGTGATGACGATGTCGGCATCGGCCACCGCCGCATCGGCATCGCTGGCGGCCGAAATCGCGCAACGCTCGCGAAACAGCGCCTCGAACGCCTCATTGGCCTCCCCGCGCGAACCGACATAGCGCACCGTCGTGATCGACGGCAGCATCCGCAACGCGAAATTCAACTGAATCCGCGCCTGCACGCCGGTCCCGAATACACAGACGCTCCCGCTGTCGCCCCGCGCCAGCGCGCGCAGGCCGAGGCCTCCAGCCGCGCCGGTGCGCAGCGTGGTGATCGCGTTGCCGTCGATCACGCAGCGCGGCCGGCCGGTGGCGGGGTCGATCAGCATCACGGTGGCCTGATGCGGCTCGCCGCCCAGTTCGCGGTTGGCCGGCCAGAAGCCGGCCGCCTTGAAGCCGAGCAGCGCCTCGCCGGCCACGTCGCCGGCCTTGATGCCGAACACGCCGCCAGTGGCCAGCGGCTCGCGAATCACCGGAAACACGCGGCCCGCGCCGCGCCGGTGCAGATCGAACGCGTCCGCGACAGCGTGGAGCACATCGTCGGGTTGCAGCAGGCTTTCCACCACATGCGTGTCCAGCAACAGCAGTTCGGCATCGGTTCTCATCGGCGTGGCGCTCCTTCGGGTTCGGTATGGCGGTGGATCGACCAAATGGCCAACCCATCATCACATCGAATTATACATTTTTTCCAGTTATCTACATTTCATCCAATAACCGGACGCGAAGCGGCTTCGCACGAACTTCGCATTGCGCGACATCACTTCGCATCGGCCGTTTAGGCCAGTTCGATGCAGGAAATAGTGAGTTTCGGGCCGTTTTCGTGCGAAAAATGGCTCAGGCGTCGAGCGGCGTGAGCAACGGCTGCCCGGCGAAATGGCGCGCGGCGTTGTCGAGGAACAGGTCGATAGTGCGGTCGCGCGCCTCGGGCGAAGTGCCGGCCACGTGCGGCGTCAGCACCACGGTGTCCAGGTCGATCAACTCGGCGGGCGGCGCGGGTTCGCTTTCGTAGACGTCGAGGCCCGCGCCGGCCAGGCGCCCTTCGCGCAACGCAGCGGCCAGCGCGGCGGTATCCACGGTGCTGCCACGCGACACATTGACGAGGAAGCCGCGCGGGCCGAGCGCATCGAGGATGGCGGCGTCGATCAGATGGCGCGTCTGCGCGCCGCCCGGCGTGGCCACCAGCAGGTAATCGGCCCAGCTCGCCAGATCGGTCAGCGCATCGAAATAGCGCAGCGCGGCGGCGCCCTCGCGCGGGCGGCGGTTGTGATAGCCGACTTCCAGGTCGAAACCAGCGGCACGGCGCGCGACCTTCTCGCCGATCCGCCCCAACCCGACGATGCCGAGCCGCTTGCCCGAAAAGTTCGGCTCCATCGGCAACGCGTCGCGCCACACGCCGGCCCGGCACGCCGCATCGAGCCGCACCACGCCGCGCACGGCGGCCAGCAGCAGCGCGAACGCGTGGTCGGCCACGCAATCGTCGTTGGCGCCCACGCCGTGCGCCAGCGCGATGCCGCGCGCGCGGGCCGCCGCCACCGGCAGGTTCTCGTAGCCGACGCCGAGCGCATGCAGGAAACCGAGCTTCGGCAGGCGCGCCAGGTCCGCCTCGGACAACCCGGTGGTGCCGTTGGTCAGCACCAGTTGCACGTCGGCCCCATGCGTGGCGATCGCCTGCTCGCGAGTAGCCGCATCGGGCGCGTAGATCAGTTCGTAGGCATCGGCGAGGCGCGCGAGGGCATCGTCTTGCGCGGCGATCAGGACCAGCAGGCTGAGTTTCATGTCGGGTATCGGGGTGGGATCGGAAGATACCGGCCAGTGTAGCAAGCGGCAATCGGCCGCGGCTGACGTCAAACTGGCAAGCGCCGGGCCACACCGTCAGGTCAGATCAGCAGATCCTCGTAGAACGCACCGAACGGCCGGCTCGGATGCGCGATCTGGATTTCCAGCACCCACAGCCCGCTGGCCGGCACGCCTTCGTAATCACCGAGATTGCCGGCCTGGTAGATCGCGTGCGGAAAATCGCTGACGCGATGCCCCTTGATGTCGACGTTGAGCCGCCAGCCGTGCGCCTCGGCCCGCTCGGCCGCGTAGCGGTACAGCGCCGCGCCGCCCGCGCCGGTCGCGCGCCAGTGCGCCTCCACTTCGTCGAACACCGTCTTCGCGGCCCGCGCGCAGGCCTGCTGCTCGGCGTCGCCGCCCACCACGAACGTCGCGCCGGCATCGCCCTCGTGGCCTTGCCAGACCACGCCGAGATCGACGAAGAAGATGTCGTGCTCGCCGAGCACCGGGTCGCCCTCGGGCTGCTGCTTGAAGGTTTTCAGCGTGTTCGCGCCGAACCGGATTAGCACCGGATGCCAGAGCCGATCCATGCCCATTTCGCCGAGCAGCGCCTTGCAGCGCGCGTTCGCCTCCGATTCGCGCATTCCCACGTGGATCTCGTCGGCCATCGCCTCCACCGCGCGCCACGTCATCGCGCGCGCATGCCGCATCGCGTCCATCGAAAACCGCTCGCCCACCGCCTGCTTCGTGTCTTCCATTGCTTGCTCACCCGTTCGTCGATTGCTGGCCGCGCCGGCCTCCGAAAAACGGCTCCGGATCGCCAGCGTTATATTCTGTTGTATATTACGTGACATCTCGCAACCCGATCGACAGGATCGTGCCGGCTGCGCGGCGGCCCTCGTGGCCGGGCGCGGCATGCGGCACGACAAGCGCATGAGCATCTCTACACACTGGACGGACGAGGACATCCGGCACGGCGAACTGTCGTCGCGCATCGTGGCGGTTCGGCGGCGCGACGACGCGCAACGGGCGGCCCTGATCGTCGACGTGGTGGACGCGTTCGCACGGCTGCGCGGCAGCTTGCTGCGCTTCGTCGCGCTGTTCGCCGAGGGCGCGGCCGCGCCGGCCCACGCGGGCCACGACGCACGGCGCTTCGACATGCTGCTGGTAGCGCTCGCCGTCAGCGCCAAGCGCGCGCGGTTTCGCCGTCTGACCGACTTGCAGCACCTGATCGAGCGCGTCGCGCGCGCCGAGACGTTCCGCGACGTGATCTTCGCGCCGCCCCCCGCGGCCGGCCCCGCCGCGCTGCGCGAGGCGGCGCTGTCGCTCGAACGGCTCGACGCCGAGCTGGTCGGCTTATGCGTCGAACACGTACTCGAAAGCCGGACGCGCGACTCGCTCGCCGCCGCCCGCTCACCGAAAGAGGCCGACGATGGACACGCCGCCGCTTCGCCCCGCCGGCCGTCGCGCCGCCTCGCCGTCGAGCGTGATGCTTGCGCCGAACCCGATGTCAGCGATGTCGGCATTGCCGGATCGCTCGCCTGAGATGGCGGCGTCGCCGATGCAGCATGTCGCGACGGCCGGCGATGCCCTCGCCTCGTGCGGTACGCTCGCCGTCGATGCCACAGCCGCGCAGGCCGAACTCGCGCGGCTGCGGCGCGCGCTCGCCGAACGCGATGCGAACGCGGTCGTCCTGGCCAGCCGCGCTGCAGCCGCCGAACACCAGCGCGAGATCGAACAGGCGCGCGTGCAAATGCTGCGCGAGCAGCTCGACGATGCGCTCCACGCGTTGAACACGGCCAAGCGCGAGGCCGCCGTGCTCGAACAGGCGTTCGAGGCGGATGCAGGGCAGGTGGATTTCGCGCGGCCGTCGTTGCGGGCGATGCGCGGGCGAAGGATCGTCTATGTCGGCGGGCGGCCCGGATCGAACGCGGCGATCGCTCGGCTCGTGGGCGCGGCTGGGGGCTCGGTCGCCGTGTACGACGGCGCGCAAGCAACGTCCGCCGTGTGGCAGCGATTGGTGGGCGATGCCGACCTGGTGGTGCTGGCGGCCGATCGCGTCGATGCCGATGCGCAGGCCATGTTGAACGCGGCCTGCGAGGCGCAGGCGGTGCCGCTGTGCCGAATCCGCACGGCGCAATTGGCGCTGGTGGTGGATGCGATCGCCGCGCACGCTCGCGCGGCCGAGCGCGAAGCCGAACGCGCGACCGGACAGGCGTTCGGCACGCGGCACGGCTGATCGGCGGGATAGCCAAACCGGGGCGGGAATCGGTTCAGCGGATTAACTCGACGGGGATTGGCTCGGCGGCAAGCGGGGCGGTAGCAATCGAGCCAGCGGCAATGAATCCGGCTGCAATCGGCTCGGCCGCAATCTCGGTTAGGTGGCAAGCGGACAAACGGGAATCGGCTCGACCGCTGTCGAGCCAGCAGCAAGCGGTCCGGTGGCAATCGGTTCGGTCGCAATCGATCCAACTGCGAAGCAGGAAGCCAGCGCGATCGCGCATGGCAGCGCGGCCAGGGCAGCCATTCACTTCAACTTCGTCACGCCGCGCCACATCGTCAGCCAACCGCGCCCGCCGTCATCAGCCCCTCAGGGCTGCATCATCTCCGTCAACACGGCGAGCTGCTTCGCGCAGTGGCGCTGCGCTTCCTCCTCGATCTCGCGATAGAGCCGCACGATCTGCTCGCCGACCGGCGTCAGCGTGCAGCCGCCGCCGCTCGCGCCGCCCTGCTCGGAATGCGTGGCGGGTGAGCGCAGCGAGCGGTTCAGTTCGTCGATCAGCAACCACGCGCGCCGGTAGGACATGCCGAGATGCCGCGCCGCGGCCGAGATCGAACCGTGCTCGTGCACGGCTTCGAGCAACGTGACCTTGCCGGGGCCGAGCGCGACCGTCTGGCCGCGACGGATGCGCATCCGGAAATTCACCTGCGGTGCGGAAGACAGCTCGGAAGACGAATCGGAAGCCGGCGGAGCGCCGGCGGAATCGGTCGAGGGCGGAAGGTCGGGATGGGTCATGCGCCCAAGGATACACGAAGGGATCGGCGGGTCAGTGCGGCGAAGCGCGGCCCTGCAACGCGGGAAAACACTGCCCGTAATCCTCGCAGCCGGGACAACCCGGCGCGGGCGCCGGAGCCTCGCCGCGCGACAGCGCGAGATCCTGCGCGAGGAATTTCTTCCAGCGCAGCGCGCCGGTGTTGCGCGCCGCCACGGCCGGAAAAAAACGCGTCAGCATCGCGGATACGGCCTCACGGCCGTCGAGGCCGAGGTCGCGCCACAGATGATCGGGACGCAGGCACGCATGCGACACGATGCTGGCCAGGCAGCGGGCGTCGTCGGCATCGACCTCGGGGCTGGCGTCGGCCAGCAAGCGAATGCGCAACGCATCGACGAACGCCGCATGGGAAACCGGCAACACCGGCTCGACCCACGCAGCAGCGACATCCGGCAAACCATGCCGCGCCAGCAAGCAAGCGAACACCTCGTGCGACAGACCGAGCCACGCCAGCTCGCCGCACGGGTCGCCACCTGCGTCGCCGCCTGCATCGCCGCTGCGCGCACGGATCAGCGCCGCGAACAGCGCGGCATCGCCGGCACGCTCGCTGCCCGAAGCGACGGACACCACGCTCACACCGTCAGCACCCGCGCCACCAGCGACGCGAGCCGCTTCACATGGCGCGGCGCGGGCGAAATGTCCGCGCCCGAGAACAGGTACGGCGCCCCGCCCTCGGCACGCATCGGTTCGCCACCGCATTCATAGGCGACGATCGCCTGCTCGCCGATCGCGGTGTTGAACAGCTCGTGCCACGAGAACGTGACGGCATAGCCGTCGTGGCCGATCGCGAGCAACACGGTGCGCTTGAAATCGCCGCTGGCCGGATCGTGCAGCCCGGCCAGCGTGAACAGTTCGGTGAGCCGCACGCCGCGATAGCGCTCGACGTCGCGGATATAGCGCCCGCTCGTGAAGCAGCGCAGCGCGAACGGCTCGCAGACGGTGGCCGGCAGCGCCGCCAGATCGGCAAGCGAGAGCGACATCGGCCGCAGCACGTCGCCCGTCACCTGCACGATGCCCGCGCCGGGGTGGCCGGGCAGCAGCGGCGCGGCGGCGGTTTCGGTGGAGGACATCGCGCCGCTCAGCCTTCGACGCCGACGATCACGCTCGACGCCTTGAAGATCGCGCTGGCCGGCTTGCCGACGGCCAGGCCGAGGCGCTCGACGCTGTCGTTCGTCACGATCGCGACGACCTGCGCGCCGCCCGGCGCGGTGATCGCCACCTCGGCGTTGACCGCGCCCTTGGTGACGGCGGCCACACTGCCAGCCACGCAGTTGCGCGCCGACACGCGATCGGCATCCACGTCCACCATCACCAGCACCGACGACGCCTTCACCAGCGCGAACGCCTCCACGCCGGCCGCAAGGCCCAGCGACTGCGCGCTGCCGTGCGTGACGATCGCGACGATCTCCAGGCCGTCATCGGCGCGCAGCGTCACTTCGTCGTTGACGGCACCGGGCTTGACCTCGACGATCTGTCCGACGAAATGGTTACGGGCACTGGTGCGCATGCTTGTCTCCTGAAATCGAATGCCGCGGGCCGGCGTGGCCCGCGATGCAGGGACGCCCAGTGTAAACGCATGCTGCATCGTCGATTCCGACAAAATGTCGTGTAAGCACCGTAATATACCGACCTTTATAACGCTACGGAGTAAGCCATGTTTCGCAAGCTGCTGGTCTGCGGCGCCGTCGTCGCAAGCGCATTCGTCGCCACCGCGCACGCCGCCGATAACGACACCGTCAACGTGCTGTACGCGGGTTCGCTGGTCAATCTGATGGAGCGCAGCGTCGGCCCGGCGTTCGAGAAGGAAACCGGCCTGCACTTCCGTGGCTACGCCGCCGGCTCGAACAAGATCGCCAATGAAATCAAGGGCAAGCTGCGCCGCGGCGACGTGTTCATCAGCGCCAGCCCGAAGGTCAATGCCAGCCTGATGGGCGAGGCCAACGGCGATCACACGTCGTGGTACGTCAACTTCGCGCAGTCGCCGCTGATGATCGGCTACAACCCGAAGAGCCGTTTCGCGAAGGAATTCAAGACCAAGCGCTGGGATCAGGTGCTGCAGGAGCCGGGCATCCGCATCGGCCGCACCGATCCGAAGCTCGACCCGAAGGGCGCGTTCACGGTGGAGATGATGACCAAGGCCGCCGAGTTCTATCACCAGCCCGACCTCGTCGAGAAGACGCTCGGCACGCCGGAGAACCCGGAGCAGGTGCTGCCGGAGGAAACGCTGGTCGGCCGCCTGCAATCGGGCCAGCTCGACGCGGGCTTCTTCTACTCGACCGAAACCTCCGACCTGAAGATCCCCGCCATCGCGCCCGCGCCTGAACTGCACATCCAGGCCAGCTACACGCTGACCATCCTCTCGGATGCGCAGAACAAGGACGGCGCGTCGCGCTTCGCCAACTTCCTGCTGAGCGCCAAGGGCCGCGAGCTGCTGAAGGCGCACGGCGTGGACGTGGTCAAGCCGACCGTCAAGGGCAATGCGCAGGCGCTGCCGCCGTCGCTGCAGGCCGTGATCGACGCCGCGCAATGACGCGACGCGTGGCCGGGCCGCTGCGCCTGCTGGCGCTGCTGCTCGCGGTCTACCTGCTCGCGCCGTTCGTCGCCAGCATCCCGCAGATCGGCGAGGCCGACTGGGCGAGCGTCGATTGGGGCGCCACCTGGTCGGCGGTGGCCGTGTCGGCCGGCAGCGCCACGCTGGCCGCGCTGATCACGCTGGTGTGCGGCGTGCCGCTCGGCTACTGGCTGGCGCGCTCGGGCTCGAAGGCCGCCGCGCCGCTCGGCTTCGTCGTGCAGTTGCCGCTGGCGCTGCCGCCGCTGACCAGCGGCGTGCTGCTGCTGTTCCTGTTCGGGCCGTACAGCCCGCTCGGCCAGTGGACCCACGGCGCGCTGACCGATTCGTTCGCGGGCATCGTGCTCGCCGAAACGTTCGTGGCCGCGCCGTTCCTGATCGTCGCCGCGCGCTCGGCGTTCGGCGCGATCGACCCGGTGTTCGAGGATGTGGCCGCCACGCTCGGCCATCGCGCCGGCAGCCGCTTCATGCGCGTCGCGCTGCCGGCCGCCTGGCCCGCGATCCGCGCCGGCCTCGCGCTGGCCTGGCTGCGCGCGTTCGGCGAATTCGGTGCGACCGTGATGGTGGCGTATCACCCGTATTCGCTGCCGGTTTATACCTACGTGATGTTCGGCAGCCTCGGGCTGCCGGCCATGATGCCGCTGCTGCTGCCCACGCTGGCCATCGCGATCGCCTGCGCGATGCTGTCGATCGTGCGCTTCGGCCGGCGCGAGGCCGCCGACATCGACACCGACACCGCCGAAAACGGCGACGCGCCGCCGCTCGCGCGCAGCGGCACGCCGCCCGACGCCGACGCGCCCGAACTGCGGCTCGCGATCCGGCTGCGCAAGCGGCTCGGCACGTTCCGGCTGGCGGTGGACTGGACGCCCGCGTCGCGGCGGCTCGCGATCGTCGGGCCGTCCGGCTCGGGCAAATCGCTGGCGCTGCGCCTGATCGCCGGGCTGGAGCACAACGATGAAGGCAGCGTGCGGCTCGGCGCGACCGAACTGGGCGCGCTGCCGCCCGAGCAGCGCCAGATCGGCTACATGCCGCAGGATTACGGGCTGTTCCCGCACATGACGGTGGCGCGTCAATTGAGCTTTCCGGCCGATGCGGACCCGGTGGCTGCGCGTTACTGGGCCGGCCATCTCGGGCTGGACGCGTTGATGCGCCGGCTGCCGCGGCAGTTGTCGCTCGGCCAGCGCCAGCGCGTCGCGCTCGCGCGGGCGCTGACGCGGCACAGCCATCTGCTGCTGTTCGACGAACCGTTCTCGGCGCTCGACACGCCGCGCCGCCGCGCATTGAGGCGCTCGCTGCGCGCGTTGCAGCGCGAGATCGGCGCGGTGACGGTGATCGTCACGCACGATCCCGACGAGGCCGCGCAACTGGCCGACGACGTGCTCGTCATCGATCACGGCGAAACGCTGCAGGCCGGGCCGGTGGCGGAAGTGTTCACCCGACCGGCCAACCCGCGCGTGGCCGAGCTGCTCGGCCTGCGCAACGTGGGCGCGGGCGAGATCGTGGCGCCGGGGCGCATCGGGATCGGTGCGGGCGTGGTGATCGACACGGCCGACCGCACGCTCGCGGTGGGGGCGCGCACGATGTGGCGCGTGGCGCCGCGGGCGATTCGGCTGGTCGGCGACGATCACCCGAACGCGTACGCGGCGCGCATCGAATCGTCGGAATTGCGCGACGGCGAACGCTACGCGCGCGTGCAGTTGGGTGGATGGATCTTCGATGTCGCGGCAAATGCGGACATCGCGGATGCCGACGCCGCATGCCGCGTGAGCGTCGATGCGGACAGCGTCAGCGTGTGGGTGATGGCGGATTGACAGTTTGAACGGGGGCTGGGTACGCGATCGGCTTTCAGCCACCACTCGGAAAAGCAGGTGTCGAATCACCCGCCCGTCATGTCATTCGGCACTCGATTGCCCGCCCCCCGGCAACGGCATCGCCGCCTGCTTCGCCGCCTCGACCATAAACGCCGGCAACGGCGGCGGATTGACGGCCGATAACTTCGGCCCCGACTTCCCTGCCGCCGCCCCGGTCACGAAAATCCGCGCCGGCAGCGTGAAATGCCGCAGTTGCAATACGTCCAGCGGGCCGGCTCCCGCCTCGCTGCGTAGTTGCACGCGCAACGGCATGCCCAGGCTCGTGCTCGGCATCCAGGTCAGCAGATAACGCGCGTTGTCCTGCTGCGTCACCTTCGCGCGCTCCAGCAGCCGGACCAGCCCGAACCGGCCTTGTTCGTCGAGCGCCGTGCGCAAGCCGCCCTGCTCGGTCTGCCATTCGATGTGCGACAGGTTTTCCAGCGATTGCCCAGGCCACGCGAACGGCGTCCATGCCAACTTCTGGTTGAAGTAATGCAGCTCGCGGCCCGACAGCACGAAGCGCATGTCTGTCACGCCCGGGGTCGGCACCGCCTGCAACTCGTATCGCACCTGTGCGTCGCCGGACGGAAACAACACGGTCGCCACCCGCGTGAGGCGGTTCAGGCTCGCGAGAAAGCCGGGATCGATCGTCAGCGCACCGTGGTCGCCACCCTGCGACACGACCCACCGGTCGCCCTGACGCTCGACGACACCGGCCAGCTGCGTCGTCACGAACTGCGTGATCACGCCGTTATCGACGCTCATGAAGCGCGACATTTCGGGTAACGAAGCATCGTTGTCCGAATCGGCGAACGGATAGCGTCCGCCGAACGTGCGGTTCCAGTCCGCGACGATCGCCGTGCGCCACATCTCGTTCAGGCTCGTGGCCGCCGGCTGCACTACCACCCGCCATGATTGATGGAACGGCGCGCGCAACAGCTCGCCCAGCCCGAACCACTGCTCGCCCAGGCTCGCGGCGAGGCGGCCCGCGTAGTCGCGGCTTTCGGCCAGCTCGGACGTCTTGCCTTGCAGCACCGACTGCGCGGCATGACGTGCCATCGCGTCGGGGTCCGCGCCGGAAACGATCTGCGAGACCTTCAAGCGCATCGCCGTGACGCGTTCGAGGTAGCGTGCGAGGCTCAGGTCGCCCGTGGCGGCGCGCTGCGCGGCGGCCTTGCCGCTGGCGGGCGCGCCCGTCACCAGATCGCTGCCCGTCAGGCGCAGGATCGGACCGAACGCCGTGGCCAGCGGTGAAAGCGCCGGCTGCACCTGCTTCGACGGATCCTGTTCGCTTGCGCCGACAAGCTGCTGCGCTTTGCCGATCAGGCTGTCGGCAAGCGAGCGCGCGTTCGCACCCGCGCCCGCCTGATAGACAACCGCGTTCATCAGCGCGACGAGCGGCGAGCGCTGCGTGTCGCCAAGCAGCGTCAACTGGTCGGCCGTGGCCGACAGCGTCGCGGCCGGCTGCCAGCGCAGGCTGTTGAGAAACAGGGCCCAGGCACGCGCGTAGTCGTCGAAATAGCGCTGGCGCAGTTGGGCTTTCAGTGTTGAGGGTGCCGCCTGCGCGGCCTTCGTATCCGATCCCCCAACGGGGCTTCCTTCCGGGCGCAGCACCCAGTCACCGGCCACGTTGTGCTGCTCGCTCGTATCGTCGATCGCCTTTGCGATCCGCTCGTCCCAGGCCGCGCGCGTGAACACGCCCGGCACCGTCGCCGTCGTGCCGAACAGGCCGCGGCTCGTCGTGTCGCCGAGCAGCGTGGCGAGTGAAACGGGCGGGTATTTGGCTTGCGCATCGTCGAGGATCTGCTGATAGATCGCGTCCGTCGAATTCTGGATGCCGCGCACGCCGATGATCGTCTGGCGTGTCGCGGCAACGAGGCCAGCGTCGGGCGTCATCGGCGGCAACGTGCCCCGGCCCAGATGCGCCGCGAAGAACCCGATCGTGTGCTGGCGCAGGTCGTCCCACGCGCCCGGCGACAGCGGCGAATTGGCCGGGCGCATCGGTGCCGCCGTTGCGGCGAGCTGCGGCGCGAGGAACGCGGCGACGGCGTGCTTGGGATTCGTGAGCATCAGATACGCCTTGAGCGTGTCGTAAGCGGCCTGCACTCCGACGTTGCCGCCGTTGGCGATGTCGGCATCCGACAGCGACGCCAACCGACGCAGATTTGCTTCGAGATGCTGACGAATCGGCGCCACAAGGATGCGGCTGGCCGCGTTCGCATAGCTGGGCCACAGCGCGTCGAGCAGCACGCCGTCGCGATTCAGGCCGAAGCGCGTCAGCCACGGCGCGCCGTCGCGGCGATGGACTTCGAGCGTGTCGATCTGCTGGTCGAGGCGATCGAGCAGCGTCATCGCGCGCGTGGGGTTCGGCTCGCTTGTCAGGGCCGCGAGCGTGTCACCCGTGTCGCGCAGCGTCGCGCAGTTTGCAAAGCCCGACGCCACCGTGCCGGCGATCCAGCAGCCGATCAGCCCCGTCGAGATCCATGCGACCGTGTTCGACGGCGAGAAGCCGACGCGCCGGCCGTGAATCTTGCGGCTGTGCTCGGCGACGGTTTGCCAGAGCGTGCGGTGTTGCGGGCTCATGGCCGGTTCGTCGTTGCCCGGTTCCGCCGACGTGAGTGAAGCGGGCGGCACCAGCTCGCGCGCCTTGAACAACGGCGCGAACAGCAGCCCGTGCACCGCCTGCCGCCAGACTCGGGGTTGCGCCGTTTGCAGCACGAGGCCCGACAGCGCGTCACGAAGACGCTCGATGTGCTGCGACAGCTCGGCCGGATAGCGGTCGCTCGTGTCGTTCACGAGACGCACGACGCCGGCGTCTGCGAGGGAGTGGGTCAGGTCTTGTAGCGATGCGTCGAGCGCATTTGCGTTGACGCGTGCGTTCGCCCAAGTCAAACCGATCGCTTCGTCGGGGCTCGACGATTCGCCGCCGAAATCGGTGGCATCGAGCAGGTAGACAGGCGCGGCCCAGCGTAAAGCGCACGAGTGGCGCGCGAGCTGGCGGGTGAGCGCGTCGGTGCCGAAAGGCGCGGTGGCGGAGCCTCGATCGCGTGTGACAGCGACGATCGCGTCAACGGGGCGACGGGTGCGGAGGCGGCGGATTTGGTTGAGCCAGGCGGTGTCGAGCGTATTCGAGGTCTGTTTCGCGTACAACAAGACCGTGTTGCCCGTCACAACATACCCCGCGTCGGAAAGACCGGGGGCCAGCCGATTGATGATCGGCTCATCGCCTGCGACCAGGATCCAGCGATCCGCCTTGCGCCAGCGGCGACCATGGAGATCGCGCAGTATCTCTCGAAGCGTTCCTGCCCGGTACGCATTCAGATCGACCGGCACTTCCGTTTTCGCGGCACCGACTCGTGACAATGGATCGCGGTCGTAACGAATCGCTGCGGGGTTGCGGCCGTACCGGGCCACGATTCGCCACGCACCGGCCAGCAGCGCCCGCGCCATCAGGATCACCACGCCAACGAACGCAACCATGCCGACCTGATGACCCCGCGACGCGTTCGTACCGGCTCCCTTGAAATACACCCAGAGCGCGACTGCGGCGGTGAGTGCGGGAACGAGGATGTAGAATCCCCAAAACTTGCGAGTGCTCATACGTTCGAGACCAATTTTTCTATGCGCGAGAAGCACGGATCACGGCGAGCCGCAGCGTACCCTCGTGCCACGCAATGAATTGCTGTACGCCGAGCTGTGCCGCGTGCTCTATACCGAGTGCAATAGCTAGCCAGCCGGCACAGACCCCGGGGTTGCCGATGGCCAGATCAACATCGTGCAGGCCAGCGAACGCGCTCGTTTGCGAGACAGCCAGCTTGGTATCCGACGCTGCCTGAAGCAGCGCACTTTTATCGGTTGAAAATAGCCCGGCCTGCCAGAGGTCGCCCACTTCGGCAGCTGTAGCCTTCCCCCAAAGCAACGCCGAGGAAATCGCGGCATTCAATCCGGATGCCCCGGCCTCCACGGGGCGGTGCAGAAATGCCTGTGCGTTTAGCGCGCAACGTTCGGCGAGCGGCGCCCAGGCAAGCAGCACGCCGACGGCGGCCTCTGCGCTCGACTGCTGCGGTGCATCGTGCAGTTGCACCGAAACGAACAGCGTGGCTTTTTCAAGCGAAGGTCCGCCACGGATGTCCAGCCATTCATCCAGCGCCATGACGCCCGAGGCTGCCGGCAGCAGCTTGGCCATCACCGGCCGAAGATGCTTCGCAGTCCAGCAGGATTGCCACACGCCGAGCAGGTCTTGCTGATCCACGTCGGCAGGCAACTGCAAACAGACACGCAACGGCACCTTGCCAGGTACCGCCGACACGGAACCGGCAATCCGCTCGATCAACGCAGTGAAGCAGGCTCGGTAGCGTCCCGGATTTTCCGCATCGTCCGTGAACGCCAAGGCTGTGTGCCGAATCGCATCGGTGCCGGTAGCCGAGGTTTGCGCGCTCAATGCGAGTTCGCGATTGGCGATGCTGCCGGCAAGGTTCTCGCTGCCCGGCTCGGTCAGATACGCATGGCCCAGCACGGCGAGCGGCTCGCTCGCGAACAGCAGTGCCCGCTCCCGATCCTCGACAAGGACTTCACGCTGTGCCTGAAGGCGCTGGATTTCATCGTCGTGGTAGTGAAGGCGCAGGCCAAACAGCGTGCACCACGCCAGCGCCGGGAATGCGAGCAGACGCACCCAGAACCAGGCGGTCTGGGTCGGCTCGCCTTTGGGCCAGGTCAGCAAGGCGATCACCACGCCAGCGAGCATGACGACGACGAACACACCGAGCCAAACGATGGCACGCGGCGGCTTGGGCTGCGCGTCTGACGGCTCTACGTCTGGAAGATCTACCGGCATGACCGTGTTTTCACAACAGGCTCGAAATCAGCCGGCATCCACATATGGCGCGATAGCCATGCCGGGCGACGGGCACGCCCTCATCGAGCATCGTCTCGTCGCCATCGATGATCAGATTCGGGCGGATATCGTGTTGCGGGCAAGTCACCTCGTCGCCCTTGCGCGCGACGTATCGATCCTCGTAACACATGGTGTGCGATGCGCTGATGACTTTGCCCCCGTGGTCGGTGGCGTCGCCAAGACGGATGAGATCAATCACGAATGAAACTCCTGATCATGTTGAATAAAACGGAAAATTGGCTTGAGCGCATGCACCGAATTCTTAAAGGTGGTGCGCCTCAGGGAATACGGGTAGCTGACCGATCGTCACGCGTTCTTTCGTGAGCGGCTCGCTATCGGGTGAGGTCAATCGTGTCGCTGCGCTTGTCGGGTGCGCTGTTGATTCACCCGCCGACGAGATCTTCGAATCAGCAGTCGAAAGCGGCAAGCCGGTTGCCGGATCGAGGTGCTTTGCCTTCGCGAGCTGGTCGAGCAGTTCTTCCGACGGCTTGGGCGGGGGCACTGCAGCGTCCTGCTCTTTCTGCCACTGGAATGTGCCGTCCCATGCGGGAAGCTTGGCGGGCGGCAGCGGAACGATCTTGTCGATGTCCGGGACTTTGGGGTTGCGACCGTCGTTATGCCTTAAAAACAACTTGATCAATTTGTACCGGCGGGATCGCTCTGGATCTCCGGGTAACGCGAGGTAATACAATCCGTTTGTTTCAGGAGGGGCTCCAAATCCTTCCTCAAGCGTCAAGGCGGCCAGCGTATTTCCCCCTGCCACCGCCATCTGAAAAGCTTTTACAGCCTCCGGAAAGAGTTTGTCAGTTTGAAGATCCATACCCAAGGTGTCAGCTGCATCTGCGTGCCCTTGTTCGGCGGCACACTGGCGCATCTGTCGAGCGACGTCGGGTGCCCTATCTATCGGAGCCAGCAGATTGCCAATGTAGGCCTGCGCCTCCGGGCTACCCATGTCCGCTGCCTTGCGAAAGTATCGTCGTGCCGCATCAGCGTCCTGTTTTACGCCATAGCCGAGTTCGAGGTAATGCCCCATGTCGTAATATCCACCCGGCACGCCTGCCTTGATCAGTTGATCCACCAGATCAATCGTTTCGACATCCGGGTACGGCGACTCTGCATATCCCTGCGAAACCAGCCGTTGCAGATTTTGATTGGCTTTGTAGTGACCATAAGTGGCCGCGATCCGGTAATAGCGTGCAGCGCTATTGAAATCTTTGGGACCGTCCTGCTTCTCAAGATACAGACCGTATTTAAAAAATTCGTTTGCCTGCGGGTCGAGCGGCGGCAGGTGATCTGCCTGGTGCACACAGACGAAGGCGAGGTTCGAACGAACGCCGTTCATATCGGATTGCGAAGGCAATTGACGATCCTTGTTCGAGCAGGCACTCACAAGGATCGTCAGACAGATTGTCAGGACGGTGCGCTTCATGGCTTTAGCACTCACTCGACCAGCGGGTGGACGTATGTATAAAACCCAAGGCGCTCACGCAAGCGGATCGTTTCATCACGCTTCTTTTCCATGAGCAATCAGCTTCCAGATCACGTCCGTCGTATAGCGACGCTTTCCCAGTACGCTGTCGAGAAGCGCCAGCGGACGAGGTTCGTAGATATCGAGCAACGGAAAGACATCGCCGCGATCGAAGTTCCGCGTCGTATCGGCCTGAAGCCCCGGACGAATCTGGGCACACCACACGCCGTCCTCGGGGCAGCGTGCCCCCGCTCTCGCCGTCGTTCCGATCGGCAAGCGTGCGCGCGTCGCTGTCGGTGCATCCACCGACGATGTCTTCGAATCAGCAGTGGACAGTGGCAAGCCAGTTGCCGGATCGAGGTGCTTTGCCTTTGCAAGCTGGTCGAGCAGTTCTTCCGACGGCTTGGGCGGCGGCACCGCGGCATCTTGCTCTTTCTGCCACTGGAATGTGCCGTCCCATGCCGGCAGCTTGGCAGGCGGCAATGGGACGATCTTGTCGATGTCCGGGACCTTGGGGTTGCGACCGTCGTTGCGATCGATGAAGTTCCCGATCAATTTGTACCGGCGGGATCGCTCCGGATCACCGGGTAACGCGAGGTAATACGGCCTGTTTGTCGCAGGAGGCGCCCCGAACCCCTCCTCAAGAGCCAAGGCCGACAGCGTGTCTCCCTCTGCCACTGCCATTTGAAAAGCTTTGACGGCCTCCGGAAAGTGTTTATCGATTTTAAGATCAATAGCCAGGGTGTTAGCTGAATCTGAATGCCCTTGTTCGGCTGCACATTGACGCATCTGCCGAGCTATGTCGGGAGCCTTATCCATAGGATCGAGCAGATTAGCGACATACGCTTGCGCCTCCGGACTACCCATGTCCGCCGCCTTGCGAAAGTATCGTCGTGCCGCATCAGCGTCCTGCTTCACGCCGTAGCCAAGCTCAAGGTAGTGGCCCATGTCGTAATACCCACCTGGCACGCCTGCCTTGATCAGTTGTTCCACTAGATCAATCGTTTCTACATCGGAGTACGGCGAATCCGCGTATCCCTGCGAAACCAGCCGTTGCAGATTTTGATTGGCTTTGTAGTGACCGTAAGCGGCAGCGATCCGGTAATATCGCGCGGCGCTATTGAAGTCTTTCGGACCGTCCTGCGTCTCAAGATACAGGCCGTATTTAAAAAACTCGTCCGCCTGCGGGTCGAGCGGCGGCAGGCGATCTGCTTGGTGTACACAGGCGAAGGCGAGATTTGCGCGGACACCGTTGATGTCGGATTGCGAAGACAATTGGTTATCCTTTTTCGAGCAGGCCAAAAGCAGTGAAATGATGGAAATCGCGATGAAGATTATTTTCATGTCTCAGTCCACTCGAAGTCGGCTCGTTGATGTCCGCATGAAACCAACCAACGACGCTTCCGGTGCAAAACCTTTCGCTTGATTTCTCGAGTTATCCTTGATGAAAGTCCCCCATGCTTTAAACGCCTCACCCGGCGAATCCTGCGCCCCCATCCCATTCGTATGCATCTCCCACAACCTCCTCCGCAAAGCCTGCGTCACACCAGAATGCTCATGGCAGATATTCAGCTCACTATCCACTTCCATACTGCGCAAATTCACGTTTGCCGAACCATGCGTGAGGAACACATCGTCCACGATCATGATCTTGCTGTGCACGTACACCGGCATCCACTGCTTGGCCGGTGAATCCGGCGCCACCAGCGTACAAACATGTACTTTCAGGCCCGGAATGTCTTGAGGCAGGATCGGCTTTTTTTCATCGGCGTTGTCCTGAAGCTTCTGCTCCAAATCCTTGATTTTCTTTCTCGCGGCTTCCTGGCGCGCCGGACCACCAGCGCTATGGTCGTAATACGTCACCATGGCTTCGTTCTTCGCGTTCTGCACATCGATCCCGAGTTGCTCGCCACGCTCCAGCCGCGCCACGTTGGGCAT
The DNA here is from genome assembly GCF_047497165.1 of Burkholderia sp. 22PA0099. Classification (NCBI taxonomy): domain Bacteria; kingdom Pseudomonadati; phylum Pseudomonadota; class Betaproteobacteria; order Burkholderiales; family Burkholderiaceae; genus Burkholderia; species Burkholderia sp. 22PA0099. Next base: position 458,095 of record NZ_CP163164.1, read on the forward strand.
GGTGTCCGCACGCCCGAGACTATCGAGCATGTCGTACGTCGTACCCGTGCCCATTCCCACCGCGTCGTCGGTCGAGTTCGTCACCACGAACAGATACAGCGGACCATGCTTGCCGGGATCGCGCCCTGCAGATACGTGCGTCTGCGCAACCGACTTGATCTTCGCTGCAAGCGGTTCCCACCGGAAATACTGGTTCTCGATGTAGATAAACTGCGTGACGTTATTGGCCGCCTGCAAGTAGAGCGCCTCGATGTTGCGCACGCCTTCCTGCGACTGCGTCCGGACGATCTGCGCCATGAGCGGCGTGCCCATCTCAGGCCGCACTTTCAGCTGTGCGGCCAATGCCTTGCGTTTGCTCAACAGATCGACATGCGCATTGCGCTGCCAGGCGCGGCAGAAATTCACGTTCAAATGTTCGAGAATCGGCCCGGTCACCCGCGCGGACATATCCTGTCGCGGCGTTTCTCCATTGCGGCCAAATCGCGCATGCATGCGCGCGTAGCTGTGCGCATCGTTATCCCAATAGGCGTCGAGGGTGTTATGCCCCATCACAAAACCAACGGCCTGACTCGGCGCCTCGTAATCAATCAGCACCGTCTTTTGGTGATGCGATGGTCCGAGTCCATATCCGCCGATCACCCCCGCCTTGCCGACGTTGGTATCCGAGCGGAATCTCGACTCGCGGTACATGATTTCCAGCCGATCAAACAGGGAAAAATCCCGCGTGACCAACTGAATGTTCTCCCACGGCTTCGTGGCCAAGCCCGGTTTCGCGCTCGCGCCTTGAGCATCGGGTCGAGTCGAACGCCGCAAAGATTCGGAGAGTTCCCGTTGTGCCGGCGACGGCGTGATACGAGCCAGGTAATACCACTGCCGGTCATATTCGAGCTGGGTCGTGTTCTCGTTTTGCGTGAACGCGCTGCGCACCAGGTCATATCCCGGGTTCGGATTTTCCAGCTTCTGCGCCACCGCAAACGTATCGGCCCAGCACAGAATGCGGACCTTCACGCCTTCGCGCGCCTTTTGGATCAGCAGGTCACCAATGCAGAGCGAATCGCCGCCGCCCCGCCGGAAATACATCGATGGCTGAAAACCCCAGCAGATATAGTCGATCGAATGCCTGGCAGCCAGAATCGCGTCGTACAGCGCGCCGAAAGCCTCCTCTCCGTTGACAAGCGGCTTGTAGGACGCCGGCACCGGATGAAACTCGGCAACGCTGCCCGACTTCTTGCCGGTTCCGCGCGGGCCCGCCGGGATCATGTCGAGAAACCACGGCAGACACAGCATCGCGGACGATGTCTCGTTGCGTGCAATCGGCACCACGATTTTTGAAGGATTGGCCATGGTCAGTCTTCGGAAGAGATATTCGTGCGCAGGTTCAGCAGCGCGTTATATCGTTCTCGATGCGCCGCGCGATCGCCCGCAGGGGTGATGTCGGCGTCCGTGCTGTTTTCGTGATGCTGGAAGCCCTGATTCGCCAGCTCGCCATTGCCGGGATCGCCCCGGTACGCATCCGCCACCGGAATCGCGTACGTCACGCCGTTCGCCAGCTCAAGCTGGTATTCCCGCGTTGTCACGCTGTGATCGACCGGAATCTGGCCCAGGTCGTCGATCACGCCGCGTCGAACCACAGCGCCATCGGCAAGTAGCGTGTACGGCATGCCGGAGAAGACCGCGTTTTGCGATGCAGGCGACGAAGCCAGGTTGAGCATCAAGGGCTGCGCCGGGAGGCTGGTGGGAAGCGTGGGACTGATTTGCGCCGACGCTGCGGAAGGCTTGTTCCACGAGGCGCATTTTTCCAGGATGTCGCCGGGCGTACCGTTCTCGATCCGGTTCGCGTTGATCTTGATATACGATCCGCCTGCGCCAATCCATACCTCTTTTGCTGCGGTCAGCACCAGCCGGCCCTCGGTGCTGGCGATGGTCACGTCCTTCAGCGCCGCCAGCAGCATTTCGTCGCTCTGCGCCTGAATCGCCACTTTCCCCTTCGCAGCGAACAGCTTGATCCCGAGCCTTTCCGCGAAAATCGATACGGCCTCGCCGGCGGCGACGGTGAACCGCCTGACGACCCCGATATCCGCATTGCCGCCCGCCGTAGCGATGAGATTCTTGTTGGCCGCAAGTTGCAGGTGATCGCCCGACACGATCCCGATGCCGGCCGGCGCGCTGATCAGGATGCCCGCCTTTTTCAGGTCGCTCAGAGTGTCGTCCAGCAAGATCTTCTGTTTCGCGTAGTCTGCTGCGATAGCCTCCGAGGCTTTTGCTGCGTCTGCGAGGGACTGCATCTGCTGTAGCGCCTGCTCGAGCAAACGCTTGGCCGCGAGCATCTCGATCTGCTTGCCGCCGGCGCCAGCCTGCTCATCGGCGGAAAGCAACATCCCCTTCGCTCCCCGTACCGCCACATGCCCATCCGAGCGCAGCTCCGCCCCCCGCCCGCGCTCCTTCCGCCCGCTATCGACCATATGCCCAAGATTCAGCTCACTGGTCTGAAACGGCGTCGTGAGGTGGATATGCTCGACGCCTTCCTTATCCTCCATCCGCAGTTCGTTCTGCCCAGCAGTCCGAACGAGATTGCGCGTGTGATTCAGGTTGTCGACCAGGTCTCGATGCTGGCTGTCGTGCATCGCGCCGATGATCACCGGCCGATCCGGATTCCCATCCGTAAACACCACCGCCACTTCCGCCCCGTCGATCAACGGAAAGTGGTGCCCGTAGTTGTCACCGCTATACGGCTTGGCGAACCGCACGGGCCGGCTCGTACCGCCCGGGCTCCACTCATCGAGATCGAACGGCAGCTTGATCACATACTCGCCACGCTCGGTCAAATACGCATACTTGTAGTTCCCCGGCGACGTGATCCGGCCCGGCAAGATGCCATCGACGCTCGGCCGCTCGATCAGTGCCATCGGCGTCCGCCAGACCCGATCCGACGGAATCCCCTCGAAGCTCACCCAATACGACTCGCCACGGCCACCGCTCGATTCCACCGCCGTGACAAAAATCCCGTGCGTTGCATCGGACGGATTTGGCTCGACGCGCATCACCTCGCCCGCCTCCAGCCAGAACGGATTGCCGGTGCCCTTGAACACGATCTGCTTCGCCAGATACGCCTCGTGGCGCCAGCGGGCGATTTGCCTGCCTTCGTCCAGCGTCTCGTAGTGCTCGCCCCAGCGATAATCGACGGCATTCGTCGCCGTGTCGGTGCGCGCGGCGTTCGCCTCGACGAGCAGCGAAACACCGGCCTCGCGATGGTTGTAGTCGTGCAGCTTCACGCTTTCGGGCACGCGCCGGGTGCGTTTTTCGAGCGACTTGATGGTGTCCGCGCCGGAGCTTTCGAGGCCCGCGTCGCGTAGGTACGGCACGCTGCGTTGCTTGCGCGCATAGGCATCGAGATCGTCGCCGAACACGATCGTGGCGTAATCGGGCTTTTGTTCCCAGCGGAACCAGATGCCAGCCTCGGCGCAGATACGCCGGATGAAGGCGAAGCTCGTTTCGCGGTATTGCGTCACGTACGCGTGCCGCTTGTAGGTGTGGCGAAGCTTGAACACGAAATCGACGCCGGCCCGGTAACCGCAATGGCGCAGCGTGGCGGTGATGATTTCCTCGACCGACTGCTTCTGGAACAGCCGGCTCGTGACGCCGCGGTTCAGGTCGGCCAGCGCAGGTTCGAGCCGGACCCGATAGTGCGTCTGGTCGGCGGACGTCGCAAACTCGTCGAATTCGGTGATGACACCGTGAATCTCTTGCGCGGGCGGCATCTTGCTGAACTTCTCGGCGTCCTCGCCGAACATCCGGCGCAGATAAACCATGTCGGGATCGACCGGGGCGATGATGAATCTCGCGGGCCGGCCGATCACCTGGTCCATCGAAACACCGCCCGCCGGGCTCGTGAATTCGATGTCGTAGCGATACAGCTCGCTCACGGCGTCTCGCCCGCTGAACTTGAGCACGGAGAACGGCGCCGGCTGCGGCGCGAGCTTCAACGTATAGGCTTGGGCAGGCAGGATCGACGACATGCGGAAACACCTCCGGGCAGGGTCAAGCAGCGATACGAACGGCGCAGCCGAACCCTTGCAACAGCAGTGGCTGACGTTCGAGGCGGAATTGATCTGATTGGCGCCGGGCCGCGAGAGGCATGAGGCGTTACGTGTTGCGTCACCGGCAGCAGCGCAAGAGGCTAGCCCATTGGAAATGGCAAATACATCAGCAAAGAACTAAAAACGAATTAGCCGATTCTTATTTTTCGTTGTGTTTATAAAACCGGCAGTACCGCTGAAACATTGGACATGACCGTTCACCTCCAACAACCAACACAAGCTGAACGTCAGTCATGCAAGGCGCGGAAATCAAGGAGGACATTCATGCGAGAGAAGGAGAAGCCACCGCCTCGGCCTGCGCCCGTTCCCGCTCCGCGTGCTGCGCCGCCAGCGCACGAATCCGCGCCGCCACCGCCGGGTCGAGCGGCGTATAGACGATCATCCCCAGATCGGGCCGCCCATCCACCGCGAACGCCGAATATTCGAGTTCGATCTGGCCCAGCAGCGGGTGTTCCAGGCGCTTCACGCCGTCGCCTTCGCCGTGGCTCAGGACCTCGTTGTCGCGCCACAGCATCGCGAACTGCTCGCTGGCCGCGCACAGCTCCTCCACCAGCTCGCCCACTTCCGAGGCGATCCCGGCGCGCGCCACGTCGGCGCGAAACGCGCCCACCACGAAACGCGCCACGGCGTTCCAGTCGTGCTGCTTGGCACGCACCTCGCGGTTGCTGAACAGGAATCGCAAAATGTTGCGCGAGCCCACCGGCAGCGCGCCGTAATCCGTGAGCACCACCGACGCCGCGCGGTTCCACGCCACCACGTCCCAGGTCGCCGTCTTGACGATCGCGGGGCTGGCCTCCAGCGAATCGAGCAGCCGCTGCAGGCGCGGGCTGACGCCCTCGACCACGCGATAGCGCACCTCGGGCGGCCGTCCGAGCCCGAGCATGAACAGGTGCTCGCGCTCGGCGTCGGTCAACAGCAGCGCACCGGCGATCCGCTCCAGCACCTCGGCCGACGGCGCGCCGCCGCGCCCCTGCTCCAGCCAGGTGTACCAGGTCGGACTGATGTGGGCACGCTGCGCCACCTCCTCGCGGCGCAGCCCCGGCGTGCGCCGCCGGCCCGCGAAACCGAAGCTGGCCGGGTCCAGCCGGGTGCGCCGGCTGCGCAGGAAATCGCCCAGCGAGCGGGCCGTGTCGACAGTCATGGGGATCCTGTTAGTCGCTTTACCATGATGAACTCACTACTTTAACGGGATAAGCAGACGTCGGATAGTAAGCCCGTGACGACCCAAGGAGAGTTCACATGCGTATTTTTCTGACTGGCGCGACCGGCTTCATCGGCTCGGCCCTCGTTCCCGAACTGATCCAGGCAGGCCATCAGGTGCTCGGCATGACCCGCTCCGATGCCGGCGCCGATGCGCTGCGCCAGGCCGGCGCCGAAGCGCACCGCGCCACGCTGGAGGACACCGACAGCCTGCGCGCGGGCGCGGCCCAGGCCGATGCCGTGATCCACGCGGCCTTCGATCACGATTTCACGAACTTCGTCGCGAACTGCGAGAAGGACAAGCGCGCGATCGCCGCGCTCGGCGAGGCGCTGAAGGGCTCGGACCGCCCCTTGCTGATCACCTCGGGCACCGGCGTGGGCAGCGGCGCGCATGGCGAACCGGCCAGCGAGGACGTGTTCAACACCACCCATCCGAACCCGCGCATCGGCTCCGAGCTGGCCGGCAACGCGCTGCTCGACGCCGGCGTCAACGTGTCGGTGATGCGTCTGCCGCAGGTGCACAACCCGTACCGTCAGGGCCTGATCTCGCCGCTCGTGCAGATCGCGCGCGACAAGGGCGTGGTGGCGTATGTCGGCGAGGGCCGCAACCGCTGGCCGGCCGGGCATCTGTCGGATGTCGTGAAGCTGTATCGCCTCGCCATCGAGAAGGGCCAGGCTGGCGCGCGCTGGAACGCCGTGGGCGAGGAAGGCATCGCCAGCCGCGAGATCGCCGAGACGCTGGCGCGCGTGCTGGGCCTGCCCGCCCGCTCGATCGCGGCGGAAGAGGCGCAGGCGCACTTCGGCTGGATGGGGATGTTCGTGAGCCTCGACATGCCCGCATCGAGCGCGCTGACGCAGGCGCGGCTCGGCTGGAAGCCGGTCGGGCCGACGCTGCTCGACGATCTGAATCAGGGCAAGTTCGTGGAAGGCGCGGCGCACTGATGGCTGATTGACCCCCTCGGCTGCTGTCCCCGATCGGCGGGACGGCGGCCGAAAATCCGCTTTGACCGGCCCCGTCAGGTAACGTATCGTTTTGCTACGTTACCTGACGGGGCCTGTTTCATGCATTCGCGATTCGACCGCTTCCGCGCCACGCCGCTCGGCCGGCAACTGGAAGCCTTGATCGATACGCCGTCGCGCTACATCGAGTTCGCGGCGCTGTCGCGGGTGGGCGTGGCGGCGATCGCCGCGATCCGCGACGAGATCGCCGGGAAATTCCCCGATATCGCCGACGACACCACCGCACGCCAGTTCTGCGGCGCGATGGTGGCCGAGGTGATGCGCCGCCACGACCACGAACTGGTGCAGGCGCGCGGCCGGATCGGCGGCGCGCCGTTCACGTATGGCGCGGTGTTCGGTCCGTATCCGGTGGTGCTGCCGTTCGGCGGCGTGCTCGATGCGCTGACGCACATGCCCGCGCGGCTCGCCGTCGCCGCCGCGCGCCTGCCCGCCGCGCAATGGGCCACGCGCCCGGCCGGCACCGGCTTCGCGTTCGTCGAACATGCCTGCCATCTGCGCGATCTCGATGCGGTGTTCGCGCAGCGCATCGAGGCCGTGCGCCGCGAAACGCTGCCCGTCATCGCCTCGGTGGACGGCACGGCGCTGGCTGAAGCACGCGACTACCTGCATCAGGACGGCCAGGACGCGCTGACCGCGTTCGCCGCCTCGCGCGGCCGCTTATGCGATTCGCTCGCCACGCTCGATACCGCCGCGCTGGCACGCTGCGGGCTGCGCGACGGCGTGCGCCGCATGACGCTGGAGGAACTCGTGCGCGAGCTGCTCGACCACGACCGCACGCACGGCCTCGAACTCGACGAACTCGAACACGAACTGGCCGGATCGGCGCACGCCACTATCAAGGAGAACGAAGCATGACCTCACTGCCGCCCGCGATCTTCATCCACGGTTTCATCGGCACGCTCGCGATCGACGGCTACGCGCCGCCGCACGCCACGCCGTCGCTGCTCGGTTACGGCGAACACCGCGACGTGCCGGCCGCGCGCATCACGCTGCCCGAACAGGTCGCGCATCTGCGTGCGTTCGTCGATGCGCAGGCGGCCATGGAGCGCGTCGATCTGGTCGGCCATTCGGTGGGCGGTGCGATCGCGATGCTGTTTGCGCACGCGCACCCCGAACGCGTGCGGCGCATCGTCAACATCGAGGGCAACTTCACGCTGGACGATGCGTTCTGGTCGGCTTCGGTCGGCCGCATGACGGCGCACGAGGCCGATGCGATGCTGGCGGGGTTTCGCGCCGATCCGGCGCGATGGCTGGGCGGCGCGGTGGCGGACGTCACGCCGTCGATGGCGCGCATCGCCGCGCGCTGGCTCGACCATCAGCCGGCCTCGACGCTGCGCGCGATGGGCCGCTCGGTGGTGGATACAACGGGCAACGCGGCCTATCTCGATGCCGTCGGGGCGGTATTCGAGCGGCATCGCGTCTGCCTGGTGGCCGGCGAGCGTTCGCGCGACGGCTGGCATGTGCCCGACTGGGCGCTGGCGCGCTGCGCCGGCTTCGAGGTCGTGCCGAACAGCGGCCATTTGCCGGCGCTCGAGCAGCCGGCCGCGCTGGCGGATGTACTGCATCGGTTTTTGGGGGCAGACAATTCGCATTGAGCGTCACGTCGGTGGCAATCAAGCAACCCGCCGCGCGGCATCGCTTGCTCGGTACTGCCGGCACGCGCCGAGCATCACGCCGGCCGCATTCGAGCAACCCGCCGCACCACTTGCTCGGCGCGGCGAACGCACCTTGAACCTCACCCCACCCGCACCGGCTCGCCCCCCACCCCGCGCAACGGCGGCAACGGCTCCACGCGCCCCACCAGGAACAGATACGACAGCGCGCCCACCACGCACAACACCCCGGCCGCCACCAGCGGCACCACGAACGAGCCGCGCGTGATCGACAGCATCAGCCCCGTGAACGTGGTGATGAAGATCCCGGCCAGATTGCCGGCGAAGTTCTGGATGCCGCCGATCGACGCGACGTGCGCCGGCGTGGGCGCCACCTCGCCCACCAGCGTCCAGACGTTCGCGCCGGCGAACGACAAGCCCGCATACGACAGCGCGAACAGCGCGAGGCACCAGCCGGTGCTGTCGACCAGCGCCGACAGCGCGATCGACGACGACGCCAGCATCCCGCCCACCAGGCAGGTCTTGCGCGCGGCCGTGGCGCTCCAGCCGCGCCGGAACAGCGCGTCGGACACATAGCCGCCGAGCCAGCCGCCCGGAATCGCCACCAACGCCGGCAGCATGCCGAGCGTGCCCAGCGACGCGAGCGAGAAGCCGCGCGACTGCAGCAGATAGCTCGGGAACCAGGTGATGAAGAAGTAGATCGCGAAGTTCAGGCAGAACAGGCCGATCATCATTCCCCAGATGGTGCGATAGCGGAACAGGTCGAGCCACGACACGCGCGCGGCGGCCTCGGCCTGCGCCGCGGTGCGGCCACCGGGCGGCACGCCGGCCCGTTCCGCCAGCAGCGCGGCCACGGCGTCGGGCGCGATGCCGCGATAGCGTTCCGGGTCACGATAGATGAACCACCACGCCGCCGCCCAGACGATGCCGAGCGAGCCCGTCACGATGAACGACCCGCGCCAGCCCACCTGCGAGATCAGCCACGCGACCAGCGGCAGCGACAGCGCCGAGCCGACCCGCGAGCCGCTGTCGAAGATGCTGCTGGCCAGCCCGCGTTCGCGCCGCGGAAACCAGTTGAACGCCACCTTGGCGAACGACGGGATCGCCGCCGCCTCGCCCGCGCCGAGCATCAGGCGCATCCCCACCAGTTGCCCCAGGCCGCGCGCCGCGCCGGTGGCGACCGTAAACACCGACCACCAGCCCACCGCGAGCGCCAGCGCGATGCGCACGCCCACCTTGTCGATGAACCAGCCGGCCGGCAATTGCAGGAACGCGTAGGTCCAGAAGAACGCGCTCAGCACGAAGCCCATGCCGACGGCGTCGAGGCCGAGATCGGCGCGAATGCTGGGGGCGGCGATCGCCAGATTGGCGCGATCGACGAAATTGATGACGTTGGCGAGGAAGCACATCAGGATCATCGCCCATCGGATGTTCGGCATCGAAGGTCTCCGCTTCGTTGGTGTTGGGCGCGGCCGGCCTCGGAGGGCGGCGCGCGCCGGTCGCACGTCGGCGTGCTTGTTGGTGGTGGTGTGATGCGGTGATGCGGTCTAGCGGTCTTGCAACGGCCGCGGCGGGCGCGACGGCCCGCCCGGGGTCAAGCGTGATCGAACTTCTGCAGCGCTTCCCACAGCCCGTTCAGATACACGGCGCCGAGCGCGCGATCGTAGAGGCCGTAGCCGGGCTTGCCGGTTTCGCCCCAGATCATCCGGCCGTGGTCGGGCCGCACGTAGCCGGTGTAGCCGGTGTCGTGATACGCCTTGACGATCGCGGCGATATCGAGCGAGCCACAGCTCGACAGGTGCGCCGATTCCTCGAAATCGCCGTCGGGCGTGATCTTGACGTTGCGGATATGCGCGAAATGGATGCGGCCCATGCCGCCGAATTCGCGCACCAGCGCCTCGACGTCGTTCTGCGGCCCCGCGCCGAGCGAGCCCGAGCACAGCGTCAGGCCGTTGGCCGGATGATCGACCGCCGCCAGGATGCGGGCGAGGTCGTCGCGGTTCTTGACGATGCGCGGCAGGCCGAAGATCGGGCGCGGCGGATCGTCGGGATGGATCGCCATGCGAATGCCGCATTCGGCCGCCACCGGCACCACCGCCTTCAGGAAATATTCGAGGTTCGACCAGAGCCGCGCCTCGTCGATCTCGCGGTATTCGGCGAGCAGCGCCCGCAGTTCCTCGGGGCGATAGCTCGAATCCCAGCCCGGCAGCGAAATGCCCTCGTTCGGATCGATGCGCTCCACTTCGGCGGTGCTGAACGCGAGGCAGGTCGAGCCGTCTTCCAGCGTCTTGGCCAGCTCGGTGCGGGTCCAGTCGAACACCGGCATGAAGTTGTAGCAAACCACGCGAACACCGGCCGCCGCGAGGTGGCGCAGCGTCTGCTGGTAGTTCGCGATCAAGCAGTCGCGGGTGGGCTTGCCGAGCTTGATGTCCTCGTGCACCGGCACCGATTCCACCACCTCGAAGCGCAGCCCCGCCGCCTCGATCTTCGACTTCAGCGCGGCGATCTTCTCCACCGGCCACACCTCGCCCACCGGCTCGTCGTAGACGGCTGAGACGATCTGCGTCACGCCCGGAATCTGACGGATGTACTGCAAGGACACCGGGTCCGAATCCCCGTACCAACGAAACGACATCTGCATGACTGGCCCTCCCGAGCATGACGGCGGCGGTCCGGCCGGAACGTTCCGGCCCGCCTGGTTGTCCAGATTCTCACTGGTCAACCAATCAGGCGAAATAGTGGTTTACCAGTTGAAAGCAGGATATCGAACGCCGCTGCGGCTTGCCGGGCGGGAGGTTTCGTCGATTCATGGGACCGCCGGGCCGGCGCGCGGCCAAACTGGTGTACCATTTTCGCCGTCCGCGTTTCGCGAGCACCGAGAGCACATTGCATGGCCGAAGTCTTTTCCACGCCGGCGGGGGGCGCCACCGACGCCGATCGCTCCTATGTCGGGCTGGCCCGGCAGATCTACGACCTCGTCGCCTCGGGCGACGTGGCGCCCGGCGCGCGTCTGCCGTCCGAGCGCACGCTGGCCGAACGCTTCGCCGTGAGCCGCACGCAGGTGCGCGAGGCGATCATCGCGCTCGAAGTGCGCGGCGTGGTGGAGGTGCGGGTCGGCTCGGGCATCTACGTGGCCGAGGCACGCGAGGGGCGGCCCGTTGCGTCCGTCTCGTTCGAATTGCCGCGCGGGCCGGGGCCGATCGAAACCCTGCGCGCGCGGGCGCTGATCGAGGCGGAGATCGCCGCGCTGGCCGCCACCGAGCGCAAGGACGCCGATCTCGACCGCCTGTTCGCGGCGCTGCGCGCGATGCGCGAGAACATGGACGACAAGGCCGCCAACGAGGCCGCCGACCGCGATTTCCACCTCGGCATCGCGCAAGCCACCGGCAATGCCGTGCTGCGGCACATGGTGGCCGCGATGTGGGACGGCTCGCGCGCCGATCCGCTCTGGAAGAAGATCGAGGAACATTTTCACGACACCGCGCTGCGCGAAGCCTCGCAGGGCGATCACCAGCGCATCTTCTCGGCGATCATGGCCCGCGACGCGCAAGGCGCGCGCGAGGCGATGCAGGCGCACCTGACGCGCGTGATCGGCGAATTCACGCAGGCCTGGCGTTAAGGCAAGCCCGCAGGCGAGCGGGTCGTTTGTTCGGCCACGCCTGTCGATCCTGTAAAAAACGCATGGGCCGCGCCCCGCTCGCCACGCGGGCGAAACCCGCCGCAAACCCCCACCCCGCCTTGCTCTCCCGTTAGCCGCCCGATTCGGGCACGCGTCCTGCGATCCCGACGGTTGGTTCGGCGCAGGCTCACGCCCGCGCCTCCGATGCGAACCCGCCAGAAGGAGGACAGCGACATGACGATTACCAAGACGATCAAGGGCATTGTCGGCATGGACCCGACCGATCATGCGGACCCGGACATGAAAGCCGTGCTCGACACGCTGCAATCGATGAACCCGAAGCCGATCGAATCGTGCACGCCGAGCGAGGCGCGCCGCCAGCCGACCCCGGCCGATGCCGTGAAGAAGCTGATCGCGCAGGCCGGCGCGGCCGCGGCCCGGCCGCCCGGCCTGGTGGATGTCGCCTCGCACGACATCCAGATCGACGGCGCGATCGGGCCGCTGCCGGCGCGCGTCTACAAGCCGGCGATCGACGGGCCGCTGCCGGTGATCCTGTACTTCCACGGCGGCGGCTGGGTGCTGGCCGATCTCGACACCTACGACGCCGCGCCGCGTGCGCTGGCCGCCAAGAGCCACGCGATCGTGATCTCGGCGCATTACCGGCTGGCCCCCGAGCACAAGTTCCCGGCCGCGCACGAAGACGCCATCGCGGCGTGGCGCTGGACCGTGGCCAACGCGGCCGCGCTCGGCGGCGACCCGTCGCGCATCGCCGTGATGGGTGAAAGCGCGGGCGCGAACCTCGCGATCAACGTGTCGATCCACGCGCGCGACCACGGGCTGCAACGCCCGATTCACCAGACGCTGGTGTACCCGGTGGCGAGCAGCAACGTGATGTCGCTGTCGTACGAGGAGAATCGCAACGCGCGGCCGCTGAACAAGCCGATGATGCTGTGGTTCGTCGAACAGGTGACGCACGACAAGAGCGAACTGAAGGACCCGCGCATCGACGTGCTCGGCTCGGCGGACCTGAAGGACCTGCCGCAGACGGCCGTGGTGATCGCCGGCATCGATCCGCTGCGCTCGGACGCCGAGAATCTCGCGAACCGGCTCGCGCGCAGCGGCGTGGACGTGGTCAGCGAGCACTTTCCGGGCGCGACGCACGAATTCTTCGGAATGGCCGACGTGGTGCAGGCCGCGCGCGACGCGCAGAAGTTCGTCGCGCTGGTGCAGCGCAAGGCATTCGGGGAAGAGGTGGTGTAGCGGGTGCGGGCGGGGCCGACGCGGGCCACGGTGGCCGGCGGCCCGGCCCGGCGCGATGGCCCGCGACGCGTGGCGGTTACTGCGCGGCGGCCTCGCCGCCCTGGCCGCCGTCGTTGCCCTGGCCGTCTTCGTGGACTTCTCCGTGGCCTTCGTAGTCGTCGTCCTCGGCCGGATGCGCGTCGAGCCACGCGACGATCTGCTGCGAGGCCTGCAGCGGCGTGACCGTCTCGCCGGTGGCAAGGACATCGAACTTTTCGGGGTCCATGCCGTTCTCGTTGTCGAGATGCGCGATCGAGATGGTCCAGCGCCAGTCGACCTGCTCGGCGATCGGCGACGACACCGCCTCGATGCTGCACCGGCAACCGTCGATCTCGGCGACGAACCCCGTATGGGTCGGATCAAAACTCGCGAACACGGCAGCTCCTTCGAAGACAGGCTCCGCAGGCGCGGAGAAGCGGCGAGTATCGCACGAGGTGTGCCGGACGGAACCCGGTGCAAACGCGGGTAAGCAACGGCGCGCAGCGGCTCACCACGGCTCGCCGCCCGCGCGCGCTTCGGCGAAAAACCCGCTTGCCGGCTTACAATCACGGCCGCCCGGACAACCAACCGCCGTTCCGACATGACGCAGTGGAAGTACGCCAACCTCGACGCCATCCGCGGCCTCGCCGCAATCCTGATCGTGTTCCGCCACGCGCCGCTGCTGTTCGAGTCGCCGCGCTTCCAGCAGAGCTACCTGGCGGTGGACCTGTTCTTCGCGATCAGCGGCTTCGTGGTGGCCAACGCCTATGAAGCGCGGCTGCGCTCGGGCGCGCTCGGCTTCGGCGCGTTCCTGAAGGTACGCCTGATCCGCCTCTATCCGCTCTACCTGATCGGCATCGTGCTCGGCCTCGCCAGCCATTTCGTGGCGCTCGGGCATGCGCACGCGCACGGCCAGCCGCATGCGTCGCTGCTCGCCACCACCGCGCTGGTGGTGCTGTCGCTGCTGATGCTGCCGGCGCGCGCCGAGCCGCTCTACCTCGTCAACAACCCGGCCTGGTCGCTGCTCTACGAGATCGTCGCGAACCTCGGTTTCGCGGCCATCGTGCGGCGGCGCGTGGTGCCGATCCTGATCGCGGTGATGGTGCCGTCGGCCGCCGTGATCGCGCTCTATGCGATCCGTCATCACGGCATCGACGAAGGCTGGGATCTCGCCAAGTGGTATCTCGCGCTGGCGCGCGTCGGCTTCTCGTTCTCGGCCGGCGTGCTGCTGTTCCGGCTGCGGCGCGCGGCGCGCCCGCGCAGCGCGCTGCTGTCGCTGCTCGCGGTCGCCGCCACGCTCGCGATGTTGTGCGTGAAGATGCCGCCGCGCTGGGCGGGCCTCGCCGTGATCGTCGAGGTGATGGTGCTGATCCCGCTGATCGTCCAACTCGCCACCGCCTGCGAACCGCCGGCGTGGCTCGCCGCGCCGTTCGAGCAACTGGGGCGTGTTTCCTACGGGATCTACATCGTCCACGCGCCGCTGCTGCTGCTCGCCTACCGGCTGATGGAGGCGCACAAGCACGTGTACGGCAAGGGCGCGCTCGCCGCGTTCATCGTGGCGCTGCTGCTGCTCGTGGCCGTGCTCGATCGCTACGTGGACGCGCCGATGCGCGCCTGGCTCACGCGTCGCGCGCGGCGCGATCTCGCCGTGCCGGTGCACTCGCGCGTCTAGCGGATCGGCCGCCGCGCGCTTGCCTGCGGCCGGCTGGTTCGGCCGCACACTCCGGCGCGGCGCGCAGCGCAACTGTGCATGGCGAAGCGCGCCTGCCTTGCCCTACACTGCCGTCTCCATGCCAACGCGAGCGAGCCGCCATGCTGAACATTCTCGGAAAACAGCCGTCGATCAACGTCCGCAAGGTGCTGTGGGCCTGCGCGGAACTGAACCTCGCCTACGAGCGCGAGGATTGGGGTTCGGGCTTTCGCGCGACCGACGTGCCCGAATACCTTTCACTGAATCCGAACGCGCTGGTGCCGGTGCTGCGCGACGGCGATTTCGTGCTCTGGGAATCGAACGCGATCCTGCGCTACCTGGCCAACCGCGAAGGCAGCACGGCGCTGTATCCGCAGGACTCGCGGCAACGCGCGCTGGTCGATCAATGGCTGGACTGGCAGGCCACCACGCTGAACCCGGCCTGGGTGTATGCGTTCCAGGGCCTGGTGCGCCAATCGCCGGCGCATCAGGACCCGAAGGGCATCGCGCAGTCGATCGCGAACTGGACGCGCCAGATGCGCATCCTCGACGAACGCCTCGCGCAAACCGGCGCGTTCGTGGCGGGCACCGAGCATTCGCTGGCCGATATCGTGATCGGCCTGTCGGTGCATCGCTGGCTCGGCACGCCGTTCGAGCACCCGCCGCTGCCGGCCGTCGAGGCGTATTACCACGAGCGGCTGTCGGCGCGGCCGGGGTTTGCCGAGGTATGCAACGCAGCGATACCTTGAGCCCGCCTCCGCCCCGCGCGCCGCACTCGCCAGGGCCGCAACTCGCCTTCGCGCACGGCCTCCACCGGTATGTCGATCGAGCGGCCGGGTTGGATCTTCAGCGTCACCCGCACACCTATGCGGTCGGCAAGCCGGCCGCCAACGATCCGGAGATCGCGCAGGGATAGCCGAACCCCGAGAACACCCGGCCCCGCCCGCGGCATGCGCGGGCTCGCAAGGGGCATCGCCTTGACTCGCCTAGGGTAAACTCCCGGGGTTTTCGCCGAAACGACTTGTTTCGGGATGCTGACCTATTTCCCCCGCACCCATGTAGCTTTCGAGAGCCTTTCTTTCCGTTGCCCAACGGCTTGCCCCGCGATACCGCGCGCGGGCGCATTGCGTCGTTTCGACCGATGCGCGCGCCGCGTTCGACCTCGCCCGGCAAGGCTCTCGATGACGCAGCCTGCCTGCGTCACGCCCACGAAACACCAGGCGGGCCTTCGCCCGCGCAGCGATTCCCATGCATATCCAGACGCCCCGGGAGCAGTGGCTCTCGAACCTTCCCGCCAACGTGCTGGCCGGCATCACCTCGTCCTTCGCGCTCGTTCCCGAGTGCATCGCCTTCGCGCTCGTCGCGCAACTGAACCCGCTGATGGGCCTGTACGGCGCGTTCATCATCTGCGCGCTGACCGCGATTCTCGGCGGCCGGCCCGGCATGATCTCCGGCGCGGCCGGCTCGATGGCGGTGGTGATCGTCGCGCTGGTGGTGCAGCACGGCGTGCAGTACCTGCTGGTCACGGTCGTGCTCGGCGGCGTGTTCATGATGCTGTTCGGCCTGCTGCGGCTCGGCAAGCTGATCCGGATGGTGCCGCATCCGGTCATGATCGGCTTCGTCAACGGGCTGGCCATCATCATCGCGTCCGCGCAGTTCGAGCATTTCAAGACCGTCACGCCGCAGGGCACGACCTGGCTGCACGGCACGCCGCTGCTCGTCATGTGCGCGCTGGTGGCCCTGACGATGCTGATCGTCTATCTGCTGCCGCGCGTGACCAAGGCGGTCCCGCCGGCGCTGGTCGCGATCGTCGGGATCGGCATCGTCAGCCAGGGCCTGCATCTGCCCACGCGCACGCTCGGCGACATGGCGCATATCGCGGGCGTGTTCCCGAGCTTTCACCTGCCGGCCGTGCCCTGGAATCTCGACACGCTGCGCATCGTGTTCCCGTATGCGCTGCTGATGTCGATCGTGGGCCTGCTCGAAACGCTGCTGACCTTCAACCTCACCGACGAGATCACCGAAACGCTCGGCCGGCCGAACCGCGAATGCCTGGCGCTCGGCATCGCGAACGTGGTGTCGGGGCTGTTCGGCGGGATGGGCGGCTGCGCGATGATCGGCCAGACCATGATCAACCTGAGCTCGGGCGGCCGCAGCCGGATTTCGGGCGCGACGAGCGGCATCATGATCCTGCTCTTCATCCTGTTCCTGTCGCCGCTGATCGAGCGCATTCCGCTGGCTGCGCTGGTGGGCGTGATGTTCGTGGTCGCCCAGCAGACCTTCGCCTGGGGATCGCTGCGCCTGCTCGGCAAGGTGCCGCGCAACGACGCGCTCGTGATCGTGCTGGTTACCGTCATTACCGTGTTCACCGACCTGGCCATCGCCGTGATGTCGGGCATCGTGATCGCCGCGCTGAACTTCGCCTGGCAGCACGCCCGCGAAATCCGCGCGGAGATCGCGCGCGACGGAGGCACCGCCACCTACGTCGTGCACGGCACGCTGTTCTTCGCGTCCACCGGCCATTTTCAGGACCTCTTCAAGCCGCTCAATGACCCCGAGGCCGTGATCGTGGATTGCCGGCACCTGCATGTGGCCGACCATTCGGCGATCGCCGCGTTCGAATCGCTCGAGGAGCGCTATCGCAAGGCCGGCAAGCTTCTGCGATTCACGAACCTGTCGCCGCGCGGGCAGCATCTGCTCGCGCGCGCCGGGGTGCGGTTCTCGTTCGGTTGAGGCGCGGCTGATTTCGTCGATTCTCGTGCCGACCGGCGTCGATGCCGCACTCCGCGCTTCGCTGAACCCGCATCAAGCGGTATGAGCCGGCCCCGAACGGCATCGCTTGCCGAACCCGTGGCGCCGATTGGCGAAGCGCGCTGGCGGGCCACGTCCGCCGTTCAGCTTTCCCGGCGCGCCGCCGTAAACCAGTGGCCATTCCCGACATCCCCGCCCGACCGAGTACGCCATGCCCGAGCTTCGACTATGGAAGGACACCGCCACCGCGACCCGTGCCCGCTTCCATCTGGCGGCGGTGTGCGCGGTGGTGCTGCTGTCGATTCTCGTCGCGCCGCACCCGCTGTGCTTCCCGCTCGACGACGCCTACATCACGATCCACAACGCCGATGTGCTGCTATCCGGCGTCGATCCCAATTACGGCACCTCGCCACTGACCGGCGCGACCAGCCCAATCCACCTGCTGCTGGTCGCGTTCGCCAAGCTGTTCCTGCCCTCGCCCACCGCGGTCTTCGTGGTCGGCTTGGCCGGCATCGGCCTGTACGTCACGGCGCTCGCGCGCATCGCGTTTCAGCTCGGCGGGTCGGTGCTGACGGCCGCGCTGTTCGTCATGTTCGGCACGCTGATCGGCGCTACCCCGTATCAGTTGCTGAACGGCCTGGAAACCGGGCTCGCGATGGCCGCCTCGGCGTGGGCGATCTCGCTCGCGCTGGAACCGGCGCGCTCCGTGTGGCTACCGCTGCTGTGTGGACTCATGCCGTTCCTGCGCCCGGAGTTGGCCGCGCTGTCGGGCGTGTTGATGCTGCGCCAGCTCGGCCTGCGAGCACGCGCCGGCGACTATGCGATGGCCGTGCGCGACGGCCTGCTCGCGGTGGCCGTCGCGCTGCCGTTCCTGGCCTGGACGTGGTGTTCTCTCGGTTCGCTGGCGCCGGCTACCGCCAAGGCCAAGGAACTGTTCTTCGCCGACCGGAACTCGCCGTGGGCCATGAAAGCGCAATTCATGCTGGTGGCGTTCGTCGGCTGCGGATTGATGCCGCTCGCGATCGTGGCGATGCTCGCGCGGCGTTCCCGGCTGTGGGTACCGCTCGCCCTATTCGCCGGTTCGTTCCTGCTGGCCATGTGGCTCACGCTGCCGGGCGGCGCCGAGCACAACAATGGCCGCTATCTGTTCATCCTGCTGCCGGCCTTCCTCTATCTGACGCTAGACGTCCTGAAATCGGCGCGGTGGAGCGGCATCGGCTGCATCGTGCTGGCCGGGTGGACCACGCTGTACTTGCCGATCGTCATGAGCCGATACGATGCGGATACGCAACAAGCCGCCAACGAATTCGTTTCGCTCGCGCATTGGCTCGATACCCATCTGCCACGCGGCGCCACCCTGTTGATTCACGATGCCGGCTATCTGTCCTATGCCACGACGTTCAAGCTCGTCGACATGGTCGGCCTGAAAACACCGGGCAGCATCGCCTATCACCGCGCTTGCACCGCACCCAGCAACGGCCGCGACCGCAGGCTGGCCATCTCGGCCATCGCCCTGACGTCCGGCGCCCGCTACGCCGTGATCAAGCAGGATTCGCCACCGTTCTGGGCCACCCTCGGCACCGACCTCGCCGCCACCGGCTGGGGCCTGCGCGAGTTGCGCGCACCGTCGATGCCGGGCGGCTATGCCGTCTACGCGCTGACGCCGCCCGCCGACACGCGCCTGCCCTGCCGCCCCTGAAATCCCGCCAATCCGCATGTAGGTTTTACAAGCCCGCCTCGCGCGCTACCCGCTCTCCCGGTCCCGCCGCCGATCCGTCCCCATCGCGCGCCGCGCGCTCCGCCGCGCCTTGCCATCCCCCGCGCAGCCCCGCCACCAAGGGCTCCGCGCTGTTCCGCCCGGCGTCATCGCCCCTCATCCTCATGGCATTTCCCGCCATTTGGCACGAATGCTGCTCTACAAAGACACAAACCCGGCCGAGCATGCCCGGTTCGGACCGGCGGCCCCCCCGATCGCCGCCATGCGATCGGCAGCGGAATGCCGACAACTTCGACACGCCAACAAAGAGGAATTGCGATGACCCACAACACGCATATGACCGATGTGAAGACCCTGCGCGATCGCGCCCGCAAGCACGTCGACGATGGCGCCGTGACCGCCGGCTATCACGCCGACCGCGACACGGTGTTGAAGCTGCTCAACGAGTCGCTGGCGACGGAAATCGTCTGCATGCTGCGCTATCGCCGCCATCACTTCATGGCCAAGGGCATTCACTCGTCGGGCATCGCCGAGGAATTCCTCGTGCACTCGAACGAGGAGCAGAGCCACGCCGACATGCTGGCGGCCCGTATCGTGCAGCTCGGCGGCAGCCCGGATCTGGCGCCGGACGGCCTGACCAAGCGCAGCCATGCCGAATACGTGGAAGGCACGACGCTGGTCGACATGATCAAGGAAGACCTGGTGGCGGAGCGCATCGCGATCGACAGTTATCGCGAGGCGATCCAATACCTCGGCGATCGCGATCCGACCACGCGCCGCCTGTTCGAAGAAATTCTCGCGGTCGAGGAAGAGCACGCCGATGAAATGTCGGACCTGCTCGCCGGGCTGCCCGAGGAACTGAAGAAGAAGAACGTGAACTGAGTGAGCGTCGCGTTCGCACCGTGTTCAACCCCGTGACGGCGGGCATCCATCCGTCTGCAAGCATTCAACGCTGGAGGTGAAGCATGAACAAGGATCACATCAAGGGTACGGTCGAGCAGGTCAAGGGCAAGGTCAACGAAGCCGTTGGCAAGGCCACCGGCAACACCAAGCAGGAAGTCAAGGGCGACTTGCAGCAAGCCGCCGGCGAGGCACGCAAGGGCCTCGGCGATGCGAAGGACGCGGTGCGCGGCAAGCCGGATCATCACTGACCGGCGCGTGACCGTTTCGCCTCGTCGCGAAGCGGTCACGATGCGCGGTCAATCTGTCGCGCATGCCCGGCCTCGGCCGGGCAGCGTCCAGACCGCGACATGCGAGGTATCGATGCAGCACGATTCCAACGATTCCCGTCACACCCCCGCCCCGAACGACGACACCGCGGACACCGCGCCGACGACCGTCGAATCGGATCTGTCATTACTCGAACTGCTGGTGGCGCGTCTCGTGCCCGGCGAGCCCGCGCCGTTCGCGCTGTGGCGCGTACGGCTCGAAGCCACGCTGGCCAGTGACGGCCTGCAACCGGCCGAACGCGCGCAGCTCGACGACATCGTCGCGCGCCTGCGCGAACTCGAAGCGCACAGCACTCGGCTGGCCTTGCACTGAGGCCGCCGCACGGTACGCCGCGCAATTCAGCGACACCCCAAACGACCAACGCCACGCGCGATATCGCATCGCGCGTGGCGTTCGCCGTTCCCTTCTTGTCTTCCTGCCGCGCGGCCGTTCAGTGCGCGGCCACCTCCGCCCCGACCCGCCCGGCCTGCAACGCGGTGCGCGTCACGCGCTCGCGTGCGTCGAGCGCCGCGCACCATGCGACGTAATCCGCACGCGTCCAGTCCAGTTCGACGCCCACGCGCCGCGTGCCCGGCCGGATCTTCGGCTTGTGCAGCGACAGCGTGACCGATTCGAGCGACGGCCATTCCTCGAACGACAGCGCCGCCAACTCCACCACCAGCGTTTCGAGCAGCCGCGTGTGCGGCTTGTGCGCGAGCCACGACGCAACACGCGCGCAGTAGCCGTCGTAATCGACGAAGCCCTCCGCGCCCTGCTCCACCGGCTCGCAGCGGTAGCCGAGCCGTGCGTCGACCACGACCGGCTGCGGCGCCTCGTGCTCGTGCGCATGAATGCCGATGCGCGCGGGCACCTTCAGTTCGTCGATGAACACGCTCCAGCCGCGCCCGCGCGGGCGGGCCGTTTCGAGCGTCGCGAACGGATCGTCGGTGCGTTTCATGACACGATCGGCGCGGCGGCGTCGAGCATGATGCGGCAGAAGTAATCGGCGAAGCTGCGGCGGATCACCAGGTCGTAGCTCTGCTCGCCGGTCGGCACCAGCGTGATCGACGACTTGAAGTAATGGCTCTGCGCGCATTGGCCCGCGCCGAAGCGGCTCGGATGCAGATCGAGCGGGCAGCCGCGCGCGATCACGTCGCGCACGCGCTCGCCGCTGACTTCCAGCACCGTGAAGCCGCTGCCCACATCCACCGCCGCCGCGTAGCGGCCGGCCAGCGCCGGCACCAGCTTCGCTTCGAGCTGGCCCGCGACCACCGGGCCGTGCGAGCGCACCAGCCACTCGTCCGGGCCGAGCCACAGCACGTCGTAGTCGGCGCCGCGCGCCACCGTGTTCGGCGTGGCGGGCGGCTTGCAGCCGACCACGCGCTCGAACGCCTCGACGAACGCCGGATCGGACAGCTCGCCGCGCACGTTGACGAGGTCGAGGAACGGCCGCTCGCGCAGTTGAAACTTCTGCGAGGCCTTCGCCTGGTGCGGCTTCAGCACGTCCTGCGCACCGACCAGCGGCGATTCGAGCCGCATGCCGGCCGGTTGCACGGCCACCGAAGTTTGATTTCGCGTTTCATTCCACATTCTGACGTACCCCTTCGGTGTCGTAGAAAACCGGGCTGGTGATCTTCGCGTTGATCTTCCTGCCGTTCGCGAGCGAGATCGCGACGGACTGGCCCATCTTGCCCAAACCGCCCTTCACCACCGCCATCGCGATCGAACGCTTGAGGATCGGGCTGAAGTAGCTCGACGTGACGTGGCCGATCATCGGCGTCAGTCCGTTCGCATTCGCCACGGCCGCCGTCTCGACGATCTGGCCGCCTTCTTCCAGCACGGTGGCCGGATCGTCGGTCAGCAGGCCGACCAGTTGCTTGCGGTTGCTGCCGGCCGTGTCCGAGCGCGACAGCGAACGGCGGCCGAGGAAATCCTTCGACTTCGCCACCAGCCCGCTCATGCCGAGGTCGTGCGGCGTGACCGAACCGTCGGTGTCCTGGCCGACGATGATGTAGCCCTTCTCGGCGCGCAGCACGTGCATGGTTTCGGTGCCGTACGGCGTGATGTCGAATTCCGCGCCGGCCGCCATGATGGCTTCCCACACCGCGCGGCCCGCGTTGGCCGGCACGTTCACTTCGTAGGCCAGTTCGCCCGAGAAGCTGATGCGCATCACGCGCGCCTTCGCGCCCGCCACGGTGCCGTCGCGGTAGCTCATGAACGGGAACGCCGCGTTCGCGAAATCGATGTCCTGGCACACCTTCTGCACCACCTTGCGGCTGTTCGGGCCGACCACGGCGAACGTCGCCCAATGATCGGTGACCGACGACAGACGCACCTTCATGTCCGGCCATTCGGTCTGCAGCCAGCGCTCCATCCAGGTCAGCACGCGCGCCGCGCCGCCGGTGGTGGTGGTCATCATGTAGTGCTGCTCGCCGAGGCGCACCGTCACGCCGTCGTCGAACACCATGCCGTTCTCGTCGAGCATCAGCCCGTAGCGGCACTTGCCGACTTCGAGCTTGTTCCACGGGTTCGTGTACATCCAGTTCAGCAACTGGATCGAATCCGGGCCTTGAATGTCGATCTTGCCGAGCGTGGACGCATCGAGAATGCCGACGCTGTTGCGCACCGCCAGGCATTCGCGCGCGACCGCCGCGTGCAGGTCCTCGCCGTTCTTCGGGAAGTACCAGGGGCGCTTCCAGTTGCCGACGTCCTCGAACAGCGCGCCGTTCGCGACGTGCCATTCGTGCACGCAGGTCTTGCGCACCGGGTCGAGGAAATCGCCCAGTTCGCGGCCGGCGAACGTGCCGAACGTGACCGGCGTGTAGTTCGGACGGAAGGTGGTGGTGCCCGTCTCGGGGATCGTCTTGCCGAGCGCCAGCGCGAGGATCGCCATGCCGTTGATGTTGCCGAGCTTGCCCTGATCGGTGCCGAAGCCCATGCCGGTGTAGCGCTTGGCGTGCTCGACCGATTCGAAGCCTTCACGGGCGGCCAGCAGGATGTCGGCCGCGCCCACGTCGTTCTGGAAATCGACGAAACGCTTCGCGCCGCGCGTCACCTGCTCGCCCGCGCCGACCAGCCAGAGCGCCTGCAGCGGCGCTTCGGCGGCGTCGGTGGCCTGCGGGGCGACCGGGCGCTGCACCGCGTTGAAACCGGCCGCCTTGGCCGCGTCCACCCCGGCGTCCACCGCGAGCCGCAGCCCGCGCGCCAGCGAGAATTCGCCGGCGGCCGCGCCGATGCTGGTTTCCGGCTGCACGGCCTTGCCCGGCACGAAGCAGGCTTTCTCGTCGTGCCAGTGCGCCTTGCCGCCCGATTGCGCGAACAGGTGCAGCACCGGGCTGTAGCCGCCCGACATCGCGAGCAGGTCGCACGGCAGCGTGGCCGTCTTGCTGCCCATCTTGCCGCTCGCGTAGGTGTGCACGTCGACCGAAGTCACGCGCAGCTTGCCCGCTGCCTGCGCCACCACCGCGCCGTGCATCACGGTCACGCCGTGACGCTTGGCGGCGGCCGGCAGCGCGCCGTTCGAGGCGGCGCGCGAATCGACCACCGTGACCTTCGCGCCGTGCGCCTTCAGGTCGAGCGCGGCCTGGTAGGCGCGATCGTTGTTGGTGAACACCACCGCCTCGCGGCCCGGCAGCACGCCGAAACGGTTGACGTAGGTGGACACCGCGCCGGCCAGCATCACGCCCGGCAGGTCGTTGTTGCCGAACACGATCGGCCGCTCCTGCGCGCCGGTCGCCAGGATCACGCGCTTGGCGCGAATCTTCCACAGCAGCTCGCGCGTGCCCTTGCGCATCGACACCGGCAGATGCTCGGTCAGGCGTTGCGAGACGGTCACCAGGTTGTGGTCCTGGTAGCCGAACGCCGTGCTGCGCGACAGGATCTTCA
Source organism: Burkholderia sp. 22PA0099 (assembly GCF_047497165.1). Taxonomy (NCBI): domain Bacteria; kingdom Pseudomonadati; phylum Pseudomonadota; class Betaproteobacteria; order Burkholderiales; family Burkholderiaceae; genus Burkholderia; species Burkholderia sp. 22PA0099. Next base: position 482,174 of record NZ_CP163164.1, read on the forward strand.
CCTCGGGCAGCTTGGTCAGTTCGGCCTCGATCTTCTCGACCCATTGCAGCGCCGGCTTGCCGTCGATTTCGGCGCGGCACGACAGCAGGCTGCCGCCCAGCTCACGCTGGTCGTCCACCAGGATCACGCGCGCACCGGTCACGCCCGCCGCATGCGCGGCCGCCAGGCCGGTCGGCCCGCCGCCCACCACCAGCACGTCGCAATGCGCGAACTGCTTGTCGTAGCGGTCGGCGTCGAGCGCCGCAGGGGCCTTGCCCAGGCCGGCCGCCTCGCGAATCTTCTCCTCGTACTTCGGCCAGAACTTGCGCGGCCACATGAAGGTCTTGTAGTAGAAGCCCGCCGGCATGAAGCGCGCGAACTTCTGGTTGATCGCGAAGCGGTCGTTTTCGAGCGACGGCTCGGCGTTCACGCTGGTGGCAACCAGGCCCTGGTACAGCTCGATCTCGGTGGCGCGCGCGTTCGGCACGGTGTACGCGCCGGTTTCCAGTTGCACGACCGCATTCGGTTCCGCGACGTCGGCCGTCACGATCCCGCGCGGGCGGTGGTACTTGAAGCTGCGGGCGACGAAATGCACGCCGTTGGCCAGCAGCGCCGAGGCCAGCGTGTCGCCCTGGAAGCCCTGGTAGGTGCGGCCATTGAACGTGAAGGTCAGCGGAATCGCGCGGTTGATCCGGCCACCCGCATTCAGGCGGTCTTTCTGGCTCATTTCGTGTTGCCCTCTTGTGCGTCATGTGCGGGCACGCCGAACGTGTCGTAGCCCTGGATTTCGTAGCTCACCGTGTCGCGCGTCGCCATGAACCAGCGGCGGCAGCCCTGCGTGTGCAGCCATTGCTCGCGGTGCACGCCGCGCGGGTTCTTGCGCATGAACAGGTAGTCGCCCCATTCGCGGTCCGACAGCGCGTCGGTGTCGAGCGGGCGGGCGATGTCGGCTTCCCCGCCGCACGAGAATTCGGACTCGGCGCGCGGTCCGCACCACGGGCATTTGATCAGCAGCATGTTGGTTTCTCCTCGTGGTCCGGGGTCAGTGCGCGACGGCGGCGGCGCCGTGTTCGTCGATCAGGTGGCCGTTGTAGAAACGGTCGAGCGCGAACGCCGCGTTCAGCGCGTGCGGCTCGTCGCGCGCGATGGTGTGCGCGAACACCCAGCCCGAGCCCGGCGTGGCCTTGAAGCCGCCCGTGCCCCAGCCGCAGTTGAAATACAGCCCCTTCACGTCGGTCTTGCTGATGATCGGGCAGGCGTCCGGCGAGACATCCACGATGCCGCCCCACTGGCGGTTCATGCGCACCCGCGAGAACACCGGGAACATCTCGACGATCGCTTCCAGCGTGCCTTCGATCACCTGGAAGCTGCCGCGCTGGCCGAAGCCCGTGTATTGATCGATGCCGGCGCCGATCACCAGATCGCCCTTGTCGGACTGGCTGATGTACGCGTGCACCGCGTTCGACATCACCACCGTGTTGACGCACGGCTTGATCGGCTCGGACACCAGCGCCTGCAGCGGGTGGCTTTCGATCGGCAGGCGGATGCCGGCCATGTCGGCGAGCGAGCTGGTGTTGCCGGCGGCGACCACCGCCACCTTCTTGGCCTTGATGAAGCCCTTGACCGTATCCACGCCGGTGACCTGGCCGCCGTCGCGGCGGATGCCCGTTACCTGGCAGTTCTGGATGATGTCCACGCCGGCGCGGTCGGCGCCGCGCGCGAAGCCCCAGGCCACCGCGTCGTGGCGGGCCGAGCCGCCGCGGCGCTGAATCGACGCGCCCAGCACCGGGTAGCGGCTGTTCAGGTTGATGTTGGGTTCCAGTTCCTTGATCTGCGCGGGCGTCAGGTATTCGGCGTCCACCCCGTTCAGGCGGTTCGCGTTGACGCGGCGCTGCGTGTCGCGCACGTCCTGCAGCGTGTGCGCGAGGTTCATCACGCCGCGCTGGCTGAACATGACGTTGTAGTTCAGATCCTGCGACAGTCCTTCCCACAGCTTCATGGCCTTCTCGTACAGGCCGGCCGATTCGTCCCACAGGTAGTTCGAGCGCACGATGGTGGTGTTGCGGGCGGTGTTGCCGCCGCCGATCCAGCCTTTCTCGAGGATCGCGACATTGGTGATGCCGTGCTCCTTGGCAAGGTAGTACGCCGTCGCGAGGCCATGACCGCCGCCGCCGACGATCACCACGTCGTATTCCTTCTTCGGTTCGGGGGAACGCCATTGGCGCTCCCAGTTCTCGTGATACGACAGGCCGTTGCGGAACAGGCTGAATAGGGAGTAGCGGCTCATTTCAATGCACCTTGGTTAGCACTCGATGACGTTCACGGCCAGGCCGCCGCGTGACGTTTCCTTGTATTTCGTTTTCATGTCGGCGCCGGTTTCGCGCATGGTCTTGATCACCGAATCGAGCGACACGTAATGCTGGCCGTCGCCCTTCAGCGCCATGCGCGACGCGTTCAGCGCCTTGATCGCGCCCATCGCGTTGCGCTCGATGCAGGGGATCTGCACCAGGCCGCCCACCGGGTCGCAGGTCATGCCGAGGTTGTGTTCCATGCCGATCTCGGCGGCGTTCTCGACCTGATCGGGCGTGCCGCCCATCACGGCGGCGAGCGCCGCGGCGGCCATCGAGCAGGCCACGCCCACCTCGCCCTGGCAGCCGACCTCGGCACCGGAAATCGAGGCGGTTTCCTTGTAGATGATGCCGATGGCCGCGGCCGTCAGCAGGAAATCCAGGATCCCCTGCTCGTTCGAGCCGGGCACGAACTTCACGTAGTAATGGAGCACCGCCGGAATCACGCCGGCCGCGCCGTTGGTCGGCGCGGTGACCACCCGCCCGCCGGCGGCGTTCTCCTCGTTGACGGCCATCGCATAGAGGTTGACCCAGTCGAGCATCGACAGCGGATCGCGCAGCGATTCCTCGGAGCGGTCGCGCAGACGGTTGTACAGGCCGGCCGCGCGGCGCTTGACGCGCATCGGGCCGGGCAGCTCGCCCTCCACCTTGCAGCCGCGCTCGACGCAGGCCGCCATGGTCTTCCAGACCGCCAGCAGGCCGGCGCGCACTTCCTCGGCCGGGCGCAGCGCGCATTCGTTGCGGTACGTCAGCTCGGCGATCGACAGGCCGCTTTCGCGGGAGACGCGCATCAGGTCGTCGCCGGTGCGGAACGGGTACGGCACCTCGGTCGCGGCGCGCACGCCGTTCACGCGATCGCCGTCGCGGTTCACCACGAAGCCGCCGCCGACCGAGTAATACTCCTTCTCCACCAGCAACTGGCCCTGTTCGTCGAACGCCTGGAAGCGCATGCCGTTCGGGTGGACGATACCGGTGCCGGTCATCAGGCGGCGGAAGAAGCCGATGTCTTCCTTTTCCTCGAAGTGGACCGACTGACGGCCCAGCAGCGAGAGCGTCTTCTCGGCGCGGATCGCCTTCAGGCGCGGCTCGATCAGGTCCGGGTCGATCACGTCCGGCAGGTGGCCCTCCAGGCCGAGCAGTACCGCCTTGTCGGTGCCGTGGCCCTTGCCGGTCGCGCCGAGCGAGCCGTACAGCTCGACCCGCACGCGCCGCACGAAGGCCAGCAGGTTCGCATCCTCGACATGCGAGGCGAACCGGCAGGCGGCGATCATCGGGCCGACCGTATGCGAGCTCGACGGGCCGATGCCGATCTTGAACAGATCGAAAACGCTGACGTTCATCTGACTGCTTCTCCGGGGGAAACGGAACGGTTGGACATTGGCGTCAGTACATCAAAGCGTAAAATCCGCCGATAGAACAAAACCGGCATCGAAGTGGGATGCCGCCGCCACCCCGGTGACGGCGGGGCCGAAAACTGCGTTTTGGCGATGATTCGCGACGGAAAAACGCAAGTCCGGCCCCCATGGATCGGCGACGCTCGACGCACGGAGCGCCGCCGCCGGCCGGCGCTTTCCGGCTTCACGCCCTACCCTGACCACGCTTCAATGACGCCCGATCTGCCCGCCTCGCTCCTGTCCGACGACCCGGCCCCCCACCGGTTGCGCTTCGGTATCGTGCTGCTGCCGAACTTCACGCTCACCGCCTTCTCGGGCTTCGTCGACATGCTGCGGCTGTCCGCCGACGACGGCGACTACAGCAAGCCGGTGCGCTGCGCCTGGAGCGTGATCGGCGACACGCTCGCGCCGGTGCGCGCGAGCTGCGGCATCCAGATCACGCCGTGGGAAACCTTCGACGAGGCGCGCGAGCCGTTCGACTACGTGGTGGTGGTGGGCGGGCTGCTGCATTCGAGCCCGCAGGCGAGCCCGGACACGCTGAAGTTCGTGCGGCGCGCGGCCGAGGGCGGCGCCAACGTGGTGGGGATCTGCACCGGCGTGTTCACGCTGATGCGCGCGGGCGTGCTCGATGCGCACCGGATCTGCGTGAGCTGGTTCCATTACTGGGATTTCATCGAGCGCTTTCCGAACGCCGATCCGGCGCTGCTGATCGCCGACCGGCTGTTCGTCATGGATCGGCGCCGCATCACGTGCTCGGGCGGGCGCGCCGCGATCGACGTGGCCGCCGCGATCCTGCTGCGCCATTTCGATCACGCCACGGTGCAGAAGGCGCTGCGCATCCTGCTGGTGGGGGAGATGCAGAAGGGCAACGCGCCGCAGCCGCATCCGCCGGGGCTGGAGCCGGCCACGCACCCGAAGGTCAAGCGCGCGATCCTGCTGATGGAACAGCACGTGGGGCGCGCGCTGCCGCTGGAGGAACTGGCCGGCAAGCTCGACCTGTCGGCGCGGCAACTGGAGCGGCTGTTCAAGGCCGAAACCGGCAAGAGCCCGCAGGCGTTCGCCAAGCAGGTGCGGCTGCGCACCGCCGCCTGGCTGCTGACGAGTTCGGACCGCACGGTGGCCGACATCGCCACCAGTTGCGGGTTTGCCGATGCGTCGCATCTCGGGCGGGAGTTTCGGAAGCAGTTTGGTGCGACGCCGGCGGCTTATCGGGAGAAAGGTGGGGCGGCGGCGGAGGGGGCTGAAGCGATCGAGGCGGCTGAGGCGGCTGAGGCAGTCGAGGCGGCTGAGGCGGTTGATGCTGCTGAGGCAGTCGATGCTGCTGAGGCGGTTGATGCTGCTGAGGCGGTCGATGCTGCTGAGGCGGTCGATGCTGCTGAGGCGGTCGATGCTGCTGAGGCGGTCGATGCGGTCGATACGACCGAGGGGACCGATGCTGCCGATCGCGAAACCGTGGCAGGCCCGGCGGGCAAGGCCGAAGCGGCCGGCAAAGACCGGGGACGGCGGCCGGGATAAGGACGATTCGGCGGCGGGCTAGGATGCGCCGCCGCTCGCGCGCTAGTCGCGGCGCGCCCGAACGCTCGGGCGCGCACGACGGCTCACGCTACATCGCCCACGATCAAACGTAGACGCTGACGGCCGTGCCGCTCGACTGGCCGGTCTGCTGCACGTATTGCGCAATCGCGGACTGCAGGGCAGCGCTGTCGGTCGCCACCTGCGTGGTAGCGGCCTGGCGTTCCGCATCGGTGTGCGCGCGTGCCAGTTGCTGCTCGGCCTGCTGCAGTTGCTGTTCGAGGCGCTTGATCGTCTGTTCGAGCTGACTCGCGGCGCTGCTGCTGCTCGAAGAGCCACCGCCACCGCCACCACCGCCGCCCGAACCTTGCGTGCTGCTCGTGGACCCGGACGTGCCGGACGAGGCAGCCGACGAATCCGACGACGTGCTCGAAGTGGACGATGCGCCCACGGCCGTCGAGGTGCTCGCCGGTGCGGTGCTGCTTGCGCCATAGCCGAGCGGCGTGCCGCCGGTAATGTCGGTGGTCGAGGTCGACGCGGTGGCCGAAGTGGCCGAAGTGGCGGATGTCGCCGACGATGTCGAGGTCACCGCCGTGGCCGGTTGCGTTGCGCTGGCCGACGCCGCTGCGGCCGCCGCCGACTGGCTCGATGGATTCGACTGGCTGGTTTGACCGGAAGCCGCCGCGGCTGCCGCATCGGCCGCCGCCTGCTTGTCGCGCTTGCTGCTTGCCGACGTGCTGTCATACGGATCGACCGTGCTGACGCTGGAAGTCGCCTGAATGCTCATGACCTGCTCTCCGTTGGCTTGACCGCTGCATATCGGCATCCGAACGAAAAACTTGAGGTCGGCTCAGGAAAACACGATTTCCCGATCTATCAAGCAGTTACGCCGCCTTACCTGCGTCACGCGGGCCGCACGTCGGCCAGGCCACCCGGCAGGATCGCGCGCGCGCTCGAAATGGCGTTGAAGTACTCGCGCAGCACCCGGATCAGGCCGTTTTCCACCCGCACATAGCTGGCGTAGTCCTGCGTATAGGGCTGCCCGGTGCCCCCGATGCGGCCTTCGGAGCGGTATTCGACGAACAGCTCGCCATCGCGCTTCAGCTCGTGAATCACCATCGTGCCGACGGCCACCGGCGGAATCCGGTCGCGGATCAATTCGAGCAAGGCGCCGATCTGCGCCGTGCCTTCGTGGCGCGCCGGCAGGCCCAGCGTGGGCGCATACGGAAACTCGAAGACGGCGTCGGGCGCGAACAGCGCCAGGCAGCGTGCGTGGTCGGTATCGAGATGCGTGAGGGCATCGGTGAACTGCATGAAGACTTCGCGTGCGGACGACATGAGCGGTGCTCCGGTTCAATGGGCCGGCCCTGCCCGGTGCTGCGAGCCGTGACGAACACGAGGGGCGGCGCACCGTTGCTCGGCCCGCCGCCCCCACCCGATTCGAGCGGCCAGTATTTGAGCGCTCAAGTTAAAGCGTTATAGTGAGCGCTTTCCCGCATCGCGCTGCACTTGCAGATCCTCCGGCATGCCAAGCAAACCCGACGCCACCAACGCCCCCGCCGCCCCACCAAGCGACGCCGAGGCGCGCGAGCATTTCGCGTCGCTCGCCTGTACCCACACAGCGCTGCGCCGCGCGGCGCGCCGTCTCGGCAACCTGTACGACGATGCGATGGCCCCGTCGGGCCTCAAGTCCACCCAGGCCGGCCTGCTCGCCGAAGTCGAGCGGATCACGCAGCGAAACGGCAATCAGCCCCCGACGCTGCAGGATCTGGCCGATCAACTCGCGGTGCAGATTTCGGCCGTGACGCACGCGCTGCGCCCGCTGATCCGCGACGGGCTGGTGGCGCTGCGGCCCGACGCCCAGGATCGCCGCGTCAAGCGCGTGACGTTGACGGCCGATGGGCAGGCACGCCTGCAAGTCGCGTTCGAACACTGGCGCGAGGCGAACGAACGCGTCGAAACGGTGCTCGGCACGGCCGATGCCGTCATGTTGCGGCGGCTCGCCGATCAGGTGTCGTCCGACACGTTCCTCGCCGCGTACGATCGGGACCGGGACGAAAGCCGCGATTAGGGCTGCTTAGGGCCTGGGGTCGCCTGGGTCGCCTGGGTCGCCTGGGTCGCCTGGGTCGCCTGGGTCGCCTGGGTCGCCTGGGTCGCCTGGGTCGCCTGGGTCGCCTGGGTCGCCTGGGTCGCCTGGGTCGCCTGGGTCGCCTGGGTCGCCTCGGCCGCCTGGGTCGCCTGGGTCGCCTCGGCCGCCTGGGTCGCCTGGGTCGCCTCGGCCGCCTGGGGCTGCTTAGAGCCGCTCAGCGTCGCAGCCAAGCATCGAACACCGCCGCTACACGAACAGCTTGGCCACCGCCGTCATGTTCTCCTTGCCGAAACCGCGCTCGACCGCGATGCGAAACACGCCGCGCGCGGCGGCGATGGTCGGCGCCATCGCATCGTTGCCGACCGTCTGCAACGTGTAGCCGAAATCCTTCTCGATCAGCTCGACCGGAAATTGCGGCGCAACCGCGCCGGTCAGCATGAGGCCGGACACGCGCCCCGCCGCCGCGCTCCAGACGGGCGTGGCGGCGATCGCCGCCAGGATTCGCGTGACGTCGGCGCCCGCGTGCCCCAGCAGGCCGATCAATTCCCCCAGCACCGCCACCTGCACGCCGAGCAGCGTGTTGGTGGCCAGCTTCGCCAGCGCGGCGGCGCCGGGCGCCCCCACGTGCACGATGGACGTGCCCATCACCGCGAGCACGGGTTCGGCTTGCGCCAGCACCCCGGCATCGCCGCCGATGAAATAGGTCAATTGCCCGGCCTCGGCCTGCGGCGTGCTGCCGACGACCGGCGCTTCGAGCAGCCGCAGCGCCCGCTCGGCCAGGCATGCGTCCAGTTCGCGAATCCACTCGGCCGTCAGCGTGGAGCTTTCGATCGCGATCGCACCGGCCGCCATGCCCCCGGCCGCGCCGGTATCGGGGTCGAGCCAGACCTGCCGCGAGGCCTCGTTGTCGCGCAGCATCGCGATCACGAACGCCGCGTCGGCGGCCGCCGCCTTCGGCGTGTCGGCGAGCCGCGCGCCGGCTTCCACCAGCGGCGCGGCCGCCTGCGGGCTGCGGTTCCACACCGTCACCCGATGCCCGGCCCGGATCAGGTTCGCCGCCATGCGCGAGCCCATCGCGCCCAGGCCCAATACCGCAATCGTCGCCATCTCGTTGCTCTCCCGCTGAATGATTGGTGCACGGCTCGATGCCGGTTTCGCCGCCGATTCTGCGCGCCCGCCGCACGCCCCGCCATGTCATGCACGCCATGATTCCGGCCATGACGGCGGCCCCGGCACGCCTCGCCGGAATCATCGAGAATGGCCGGATGTCTTGCGTCGATGTCATGGCACGTCGCCGCGCGACAGCCCAGAATTTTCACCTCGCGCGCGCCCGCCAACGCCGGGCGCGCCACCGTCATCTACCCAGGAGAACAGCATGCAGCCAACCGCAGTGGTCGTGGGCGTCGGCCCCGAGGAAGGGCTCGGCGCGGCCGTGGCCCGCCGCTTCGCCCGAGAAGGGTTTCATGTGCTGGTCGCGGGGCGCACCCCGGAGAAGATCGAGCGCGTGGCCAGCAGCCTCGGCGCGGGCAACGGCACGGCGATTCAGGTGGACGCCACCCGCGAGGACGACGTCCTGCGCCTGTTCCGCGCCGCCGCCGAACCGGGCGCGGGGCGCGCGCCAGCCAGCGTGGTGGTGTTCAACGCCGGCAACAACCGGCATATCCCGTTGCAGGAGGTGTCGGCCGAGCAGTTCGAGGATTTCTGGCGCGTCGGCTGCTTCGCCGGATTCCTGGTCGGCCGCGAGGCCGTCAAGCTGCTGTTGCCTCAGGGCGCCGGCACGATCCTGTTTACCGGCGCGTCGGCCAGCCTGCGCGGCCGGCCCGGCTTCGCGCACTTCTCGGCGGCGAAGGCCGGCCTGCGCATGCTGAGTCAGAGCATGGCGCGCGAATTCGGGCCGCAGGGCCTGCATGTCGCCCACGTGGTGATCGACGGCGGCATCAACGGCAGCCGGCTGAAAAGCCTGCGGCCCGGCGTCGTCGAGGAACGCGGCGAGGAAGGCCTGCTGAACATCGACGCGATCGCCGACACCTACTGGCATCTGCACCAGCAGCATCCGAGCGCGTGGACGCAGGAAATCGATCTGCGCCCGTTCAAGGAAGCGTTCTAAGCGGTCGGGCGGCCGCGCTCGGCAGCGGCCCTCGCATTCGAGCATGACAACGAAAAGCGTCTCCATGGCGCGTCGACGTATCGCTCGCCTCGCGAGTCGACGCTCGACGAATTCAGCAATCTGAGTGTGTGCCGTGTCTGGCGTGACGGGGCAACGCCAGCCTCGAACTCGAGGAAAGCGTCCAGGCCGCGACAAGAATTCCATTGCAGGCAAAAAAGGGCCGGAGAAGTGACAAACCAACATCCCATTTCGAGAGCGCGGAATCGCCGCCTGAAGGGCGCCTCTTCGTCGATTTACAGGATGGTTGGGAAATCTCGGGGTGGTATATTCAGGCGGGTTGGTATTGAGTACCGATGCACATCTGAAGGACGACAACCATGAACGCCCGTGATCTCGAAAACAGCCTGCTGGCGAGGTGCGTAGAAGTCGCACGTGCGCCGACAGCCGTCGCCGAATCCGCGCTCGAGGCAAATGTCTTCCGCCTGGCAGGCATGGTCGTGCGCAGCGAATTCCCCGAATCGTACAGCCGTCTCCTCGCGAGCAGTCAACAGTACTTTGACAAGCATGCGGCAGACCTTCTCGAACCGGGCGCTGTTGTGAGAAACGGATGGATCATCAGCTTTCCCCGTCTCCGCGACATGCTCGAGCATCGCCTGCGGGCCTATCACGCACGATGAAACCTGAGGGACGCCGTCGCGCTCACACGGGGAGCGAGTCTTGAACCCGCTCGGCCAGTTGGAGCCCTCCCCGATTCGACGCCTCGGCCCTGATGCGCCGCCACCTCAAACCCGAACCCGCTCCGGCTCACGCCCGCCGCGCAGCACCGCGACCATCTTCTCGCGATCGAGTTCCTTCTCCCAGGCCGACACCACCACCACCGCCACCGCGTTGCCGATCATGTTGACGAGCGAGCGGCACTCGGCCATGAAGCGGTCGATGCCGAGGATCAGCACCATCGCCGCCACCGGCACCGTGGGCACCACGGACAGGCTCGCCGCCAGCGCGACGAAGCCCGCGCCCACCACCGCGCTCGATCCTTTCGACGTCAGCATCGTGACGGCCAGCAGCGTCAGCTCCTGCCCCGCCGTCAGATGAATATTGGTGGCCTGCGCGAGAAACAGCACGGCCAGCGTCATGTAGATGTTCGCGCCGTCGAGGTTGAACGAATAGCCGGTGGGCACCACCAGCCCCACCACCGCCTTCGAGCAGCCGAGCCGCTCCAGCTTCTCCATCAACTGCGGCAGCACCGCCTCCGACGTGCTGGTGCCGAGCACGATCAGCAGCTCTTCCTTCAGATAGGCCAGTAGCCGGAACAGGTTGAACCCCGCCAGCCGCGCCACCGCGCCGAGCACCACCGCGACGAACACGAACGCCGTCACGTAGAACACCGCGATCAGCTTGAACAGCGGAATCAGCGAGGCGATGCCGTAGGTGCCGACGGTAAACGCGATCGCGCCGAACGCGCCGGCCGGCGCGAGCCGCGTGATGATCTTCACCAGCGAGAAGAACACCGCCGAGCAGCGCTCGACCGCCAGGCTCACGCCGCTGGCCCGCTCCCCGGCGGCCGACACCGCCAGCCCGAACATCACCGAAACGAACAGAATCGGCAGCGTGTCGCCCTTGGCGAACGCGTCGAAGAACGAATTGGGCACGATGCCGAGCAGGAAGCCGGCAATGCCGTCGAGATGCTCGGAGCGGCTGACGAAGCCCGCGATGGCGCGCGAATCGAGCGATGCGACCGACACGTTGAAGCCATCGCCCGGATGCAGCAGATGGCCGAACAGCAGGCCGATCACCAGCGCGAGCGACGACACCACCTCGAAATAGATCAGCGCCTTGCCGCCGACCCGGCCGACCTTCTTGAGATCGCCCATGCTGGTGATGCCGGTGACGACGGTGCAGAAGATCACCGGGCCGATCACCATGCGGATCAGCTTGATGAACACGTCGCCGAGCGGCTTCATCGCGGTGGCGTGCTGCGGATACCAGTGGCCCAGCACAATGCCCGCGGCAATCGCGATCAAAACCTGGACGTAAAGAATCTTGTAGAAAGGCTGTCTCATCATGTCGTTCTCGGCCGCCCGGTTCATCGCGAAGCGCGGGCGGCAATCAGGGTTGCGCGGCCGGGCGCAGGGCGGCCCGGCCGATCTGCCGGCCGATGACGGCGAGCGTCATCGGCCGGGGTCAGGCGCTCGGCGCGTGCAGCGCCTGCCGGATGCGTTCGGCGCGGATCGGCAGATCGCGCATGCGCACGCCCACCGCCGCGAAGATCGCGTTGCCGATGGCCGGCGCGACCACCGTGGTGGGCGGCTCGCCCAGGCCCACCGGCACCTGCGTGCTCGGCACGAAGGCGATCTCCATGGCCGGCACGTCGGCCATGCGCAGCGGCGTATAGGTATCGAGGTTCAGGTCCTTGACGTAGCCGTTCTCGAACCCGGTGCCTTCGTGCAGCGCCATGCTCAAGCCCCACAAGGTCGCGCCCTGGGCCTGTGCCAGCGCGCCGCCCGGATCGACGATCGAACCGGCGTCGATCTCCATCCACAGCTTCTGCACCGTGACGCGGCCGGTCTGGCGATCGACCCTGACCTGCGCAACGCAGGCGCACCAGGTCGGCATCGCGCGCTCCTGCCCGAACGAGCTGGCAAGGCCGAGCCCCGTGTCGGGCGGCATGGCGCGGCCCCAGCCGGCGCGCGCGGTCACGCGCCGGATCACGTTGGCCTGCCGCAGCGCGCCGCCGGTCGCGCTCGGCGCCGAGCCGGCGTTGCGGCCGGCGCCGGTCAGATGCGCGAGCCGCAAGGCCACCGGATCGCGACGCTGCGCGTGCGCCACCTCGTCGAGAAACGATTCGAGCGCCCAGTTGGTCCAGCCCGGCGCGACCGCGCGCAGCCAGCCGGGGCGGAAGCTCTTCTGCGCCAGATCGTTGTTGACGGCGCGCACCCGCAGCGCGCCCACGTCGTACCAATGATCGGCGCCGGCGATCGAGAACGGGTCGTACGGCACGCCGTTGGTGCCCTTCTGCATATTCCCCGGGAACACCGTCAGGCTCGGCCAGCCCGCCACGGCGACATGCTCCATCGCCACGATCCGGCCGCCGCCGTCCCAGCCGAGCCGCAGCCGTTGCAGCGTGGGCGAGCGCAGCGAATCGAGCCGCGTGTCGTCCTCGCGCGTCAGCACCATCTTGACCGGCCGCCCGAGCGCCTTCGCGGCCAGCGCCGCCGGCACCGCGTAGTCGCCGTTCAGCCGGCGGCCGAAGCCGCCGCCGATCAGGTAGGTGCGCATCACGATCCGCTCCACCGGCACCTGCAAGGCCTTGGCGAGCACCGGCAGGATGAAGCCCTGCGCCTGGTTGCCGGTATGGATCTCGAACACGCCGCCCTTCTCGAACGCCACCGCGTTGACCGGTTCGAGCTGGAAATGCAGCACGCCGGTAGTGGTGTAGCGGCTGTCGAGCGTCGTGCCGGCGCGGGCCAGCCCGGCATCCACGTCGCCGCCGCCGGTATCGAGCAGCGCGCCCTGATGCGGATCGGCGGCGAGCGCGGCGGCATGGCTGAACAGGTCCTGCTCGGAGACGGTCGCGGTCTCGCCGTTCTGCCATGTCACCTTGACCAGATCGGCCGCGCGCAACGCCGCGTAGTAGGTGTCGGCGATCACCATCACCCAGCCCGGCACGGTGTTCGACGGATCGTCGAGCGCCACGCTGCGCAGGTAGCCGCGAATGCCGCGCGCCGCGCTGTCGTCGATGGCGAGCACCTTCGAGCCGTAGCGCGTGGGCGGCAGCTTGGGGCGCGCGTGGACCATGCCGGGAATCACCGCGTCGATGCCGTAGACGGCCGCGCCGGTGGTCTTGGCCGGCACGTCGAGCGCCGGCACCGGCTGGCCGATCAACCTGCGGCTCGCCGCCGGCTTGATCGGCAGCGCCTTGAGCTCGTCGGCGGAGAACTGCCGCCCGAGCCGGCCACGGCGCACGATCTCGCCATAGCCGATCGCGCGGCTGCCCGCATGCACCGCGCCGCCGCGCGCCACGCAGGCCGCGGCCGGCACGCCGAGCAGCGCCGCGCCCGCCTCCACCAGCGCGATCCGCCCGGCCGCGCCGGCCCGGCTGAACACCGGAAACGTGGCCCACACCGACGTGCTGCCGCCCGTGACCATGAAGCCCCAGCGCGGGTCGGTATCCACCCCGACGATCCGCACCGCGCCCCAGTCGGCCTCGAGCTCGTCGGCCAGGATGCGCGCGATGGCGGTGCCGATGTGCTGGCCCATCTCGGCCTTCGGCACGTTCACCGTCACGACGCCCTGATGGTCGATGCCGAACCAGACGGTCGGCGCGAACCCGCCGCCCGCCGCGTCCTGCCCGCTGCCGGCCAGCACATCGAGCGCATGGGCCGGCGAGAAGCCGAACAGCGCGCCGGTCGCGGCGCTCGCCACCAGGAAGCCGCGCCGCGACAGGTTGACGGCCCCGCCGCCGTGTTGCACCCGGCTCATGGCTTGCCTCCCGCCATCTCGCGCGCGGCCTGCTTGATGGCGTCGCGAATGCGCGAATACGTCATGCAGCGGCACAGGTTGCCGGTCATCACCGCATCGATGTCGGCGTCGCTCGGCGCGGGGAAATCCTTGAGCATCGCGGCGGCCTGCATGATCTGGCCGGACTGGCAGTAGCCGCACTGCGGCACCTGCAGCGCCCGCCAGGCAAGCTGCACCGGATGCGCGCCGTGCGGGTCGAGCCCTTCGATGGTGGTGAGGTCGGCGCCCTCGACCGCGCCGAGCGGCGTCACGCACGAGCGCGTCGGCCGTCCGCCCACGTGCACCGTGCAGGCCCCGCACATGCCGATGCCGCAACCGAACTTGGTGCCCTTCAGGCCGATCTCGTCGCGGATGATCCACAACAGCGGGGTCTGCTCGTCGGCGTCGACCTGCACTGGCCGGCCGTTGATCTGAAACTGCGTCATCGAATTTCTCCGGGTCCGGCCGCGCGAATCGCGGCCACTTGCCTGGCCAGGTCCGGCCACGGCGCGCGGCCGGTGCGCGTGCTGCGCAAATAGCCGGCAATGCTGACGATGTCGTCGTCCGTCATGGCGTGCGCGAAGCCCGGCATGACGATGCCCGGAGCGCCGTCCTGCGCGTTGATGCCGTACAGCATCACGCGGATCAGGTTCGACGGATCGTCGAGCTGCACGGCGCTGTTCAGGCCGAGTTCCGGCCGCTGCGGATTGACGTCCGGCGGCCGGTTGTAGTGGCACGAGGCGCACGCCGCCAGGAAGCGGCGGCCACCGGCGCTGTCGACCCGCGCGTGATCGAGCGCGTCCTGGCCCAGCGCGGCGGCCACCGCGGACGCCGCGCGATCCGCATGCGCATCGCCCGCGCCGAGCGATTCGACGTAGGTCACCAGCGCGGCCTGATCGTCGGCGTCGAGCGTGGCGAGCGCCTGCACGACCGGCGCCATCGGGCCGGCCGCCGAGCCGTGATAGCGGCTCAGGCCGGTCACGAGGTAATCGCGCAGTTCGGCCGAGGTCCACGGCACCGGCGCGGGATTCGCGGCGGTCAAGGGCGGCGCGAACCAGCCGTCGACGGCCGCGCCCTGGTACAAGCGGTTCGTCAATTCCTCGCCGAGCGGGCCGCGCGGCGTATGGCACGCCGAGCAATGGCTGAGGCTCTCGGCCAGATAGGCGCCGCGATTCCAGCTCGGCGAGCGATCCTCGCGCGGCGCGAATCGCGTCGGATGGAAGAACAGTAGTTTCCAGCCGGCCTGCAACGCGCGAATCCCGAGCGGGAACGGCATCTCGTTCGGATGGTTTTGCGCATGCACCGGCGGGCGCGTCATGATGTAC
This sequence comes from Burkholderia sp. 22PA0099, assembly GCF_047497165.1. Lineage (NCBI taxonomy): Bacteria > Pseudomonadati > Pseudomonadota > Betaproteobacteria > Burkholderiales > Burkholderiaceae > Burkholderia > Burkholderia sp. 22PA0099. The sequence continues at coordinate 497,428 of NZ_CP163164.1, forward strand.
GCGTACAGCGCCTGAATATCGGCATCCGACAGTCGCGTGAAATGGTCGTACGGAAACGCCGGGAACAGATGCGAGCCGTCGCGCGCCACGCCTTCGCGCATGGCGCGAACGAACGCCGCTTCCGACCAGTCGCCGATGCCGGTGTCGCGGTCGGGCGAAATATTGGTGGAGTAGATCGTGCCGAAGCCGGTCTTCATCGCGTAGCCGCCCGCGAACGGCTTGCCGCCCGTCACGCTGTGGCAGCTTGCGCAAAAACCCGCGGCGGCAAGCTTCGCGCCCTGCCCGACCAGGACCGGCGAAAAATCCGCTGCGGCGGGCGTCGGCACGGCGTCGATCGCAGGCCGCCAGGCGAACGCGGCGAAGCCCGCCAGGCCCACGGCCAATACCGCCACCAGCCATGCCAGCCAACGCCGGTATCGCCCTGCCGCACGATGCGACGAAGCCGGCCCGGCTTGCGGCAGCTCTTCCTTGTTTCTAGCCATGGATACGCGTTCCCGCCGGTGCAGACACTCTGAATCGATCCGGCCGCCGCATCGCGCGGCGGCCGGAAACTTGACGGCGCCACGTTAAGCGACGCCGGATTGACGGTCCATGCCGGAAACACACGGTTTTCCGGACATCGACCCGTGCGCGGCCACGCTCAGTGCGTGCGCGCGTTCAGCTTCGACACCAGCACGTCGCCGAATTCCGGCGCGGACATCGGCTGCTGGCCCGTGATCAGTTCGCGGTCGACGATCACGTTGCTGTGCCAGTTGGCGATCGTGTCGACGTGCGCGCCCGCTTCGGCCAGCGCGTTCACCGGATAGAACTGCACGTTGCCGCCCAGGCCGTTCGGGCCTTCGAGCTGTTCTTCCTCGCCGGTCGAGAACACCGTCAGGCGATAGCCCGCATACGGCCAGCCCTTCGCGAGCGAATTGGCCTTGCCATCGTTGGCGACCATCGAGGCGACGAACGCATCCGGGTCCGGCAGCGTGGACAGCAGCACGATCGGGCCGTGGCAGATGATCCCGGTGGGACGGCCGTTGTCGTGGAAGCCCACCAGAATCTTGCCGAGATTGCGATCCTTCAGCAGATCCACCATCGGTGCGTGACCGCCCGGGATGAACAGGCCGACGTAGCCGCCGGTGCCGCCCGCGACCACCGAGGCCAGCGTCTTCGGGTGCTTCAACTGGGCGATGCCTTGCGCGTACTTCAGCGCGTCGGCGCGGGCCGCCTCGTCGCCGCCGAAGAACATCTTGTTGTTCGAATTGGCGTCCATCACCGGCATGTCGCCCTTCGGGTTGGCGATCACCGGCTCGTAGCCCGCTTCCACCAGCTTGCGGTAAGGCACCACGAATTCGTTGAGGTAGTAACCCGTTTCGTATTTCTTGCCGTCGCGCAGGTCGAGCTGGTGCGCGCTCGACATCACCACCAGCACCTTGCCGCGCGATTGCGCCGAGGCGCTCATCGGCAGGGCGAACGCGGTCGCGGTCGCGAGAATCGCCGCGCCGATCTTGAGCATGTTCTTCATCACAGTGTCCGTTGTCAGGTTGGGGGCTCAGGCGTCCAGCGCGTAGCGCGGCGCGGCCTTGGCGTTGGCGAATTGCGGCGCGAGCGCGCGGCGGTCGGCTTCCCAGCGGGTCCAGGCCTCGCCGTCGTGCAGCGTCGGGATCGTCACCAGCTCGCCTGCGTCGAGGCCGGCCAGCGCGGCATCCACCAGCACGGCGGCGGGCATCGTGCTGGCCGCTTCCTTCTGCTTCGCGTAGCCGGCCACGTCCCAGAACTCGGTGGCGGTGGCGGCCGGCAGCACCGATTGCACGCGCACGCCCTTGCCTGCCAGATCGCGCTGCAGCGCATGGCCGAAGCTCAACACGTAGGACTTCGAAGCGCTGTACACGCCGTTCAGCATCTCGACGGCGATGCCCACCACCGAACCGATGTTGATGATGGTGCCCGCGCCGCGTGCGACGAAGGCCGGCGCCACCGCGTAGGTCAGCCGCGTCAGCGCGGTGATGTTCAGGTTGATCATCGCTTCCATCGTGTCGACGTCGTCGTTCAGGACCGACGCGACCGAGCCGATGCCCGCGTTGTTGACCAGCATCGTGATGCGCGTGTCCTCGCGCAGCAGGCGCTCGATCTTCGCGAGCGCGGCCTTGTCGTTCAGGTCGGCGGCAATCGTCTCGATCGAGCGGCCCGTTTCCGCGGTGAGGCGGGTGGCCAGCGCGCTCAGGCGCTCCTGGTTGCGCGCCACCAGGATCAGGTCGTAGCCGCGCTTGGCGAGGCGGTCCGCGTAGATGGCGCCGATGCCGGCCGAAGCGCCCGTGATCAGGGCGAAACCTTTCGTGGAAGCAGTCATGGTGAATCCTTTTTTGTTGGGTGAACCGACAGGGCGTCGAGTCATGGCTGCATTCTGGCCGGGGCGACGCGCGCCCTCAATGTCGAATATGCAAGGATTTCGGACATCGCTTCCGGCTCGGTCGGCTTGGCCGGAAACCTTGCGGATTCGTCCTTGGGCGCGGCCGTCGGATTCCCCAGAATCGGCTCCCTGCAACGGATCCGCACGGCGTCCGGCCTTCGATGGCCTCGCGCCGCGGCGCAATGAACGCAATGAGATCGAGCCAAGCCGATGAAGATAGGTATTCCTGCCGAAACCCGGCCGAACGAGGCGCGCGTTGCCGCGACGCCCGACACGGTCAAGCGTTATGTCGCCCAGGGGCACCGCGTGAGCGTGCAGCGCGGCGCGGGCGCCCTGGCCAGCCACCCCGACGACGCCTACGCGGCGGCCGGCGCCGAACTGGTCGACGCCGCGTCGGCGTTCGACGCCGAGCTGGTGCTCAAGGTCCGCACCCCGAGCGCCGAAGAGCTGCCGCTGTTCCGGCGCGGCGCGGTGCTGATCGGCATGCTGGAGCCGTTCGACGCCGCCAACGCGTCGCGGCTGGCCGCCGCAGGCCTGACCGCCTTCGCGCTCGAAGCCGCGCCGCGCACCACGCGCGCGCAAAGCCTCGATGTGCTGTCCTCGCAAGCCAATATCGCCGGCTACAAGGCGGTGTTGATCGCGGCCGAGCTGTATCCGCGCTTCGTGCCGATGCTGATGACCGCGGCCGGCACGGTGAAGGCGGCCCGCGTGCTGGTGCTCGGCGCCGGGGTGGCGGGCCTGCAGGCCATCGCCACGGCCAAGCGACTCGGCGCGGTGGTCGAGGCGTCGGACGCACGGCCGGCCGTGCGCGAGCAGATCGAATCGCTGGGCGCGAAATTCCTCGACGTGCCGTACGAAACCGAGGAAGAACGCGAGGCCGCCGAAGGCGCCGGGGGCTACGCGCGGCCGATGCCGCCCGCCTGGCTGGCGCGCCAGGCCGCGCTCGTGCACGAACGCGCGCGGCAGGCCGACATCGTGATCTCGACCGCGCTGCTGCCCGGCCGCGACGCGCCCACGCTGCTGCCGGCCGAGGCCGTCGAGGCGATGCGGCCCGGCTCGGTGGTGATCGATCTGGCCGCCGGGCGCGGCCCGGTCGCCGACGCGGCCAGCGGCCGGCGCGGCGGCAACTGCCCGCTCAGCCAGGAAGATCGGGTGATCGACCACCACGGCGTGCGGATCTGCGGCTACACGAATCTGGCGGCCCGCGTGCCCGCGGATGCGTCCTCGCTGTACGCACGCAACCTGCTCGACTTCATGAAGCTGATCGTCACGAAGGAAGGCGTCCTGAACATCGATCTCGCCGACGACATCGTCGCGTCGACCCTGCTCGCACGCGACGGCGAGGTCGCGCGCGCATTCTGACCCGGAGCTTCGCGGTGGAAGTCATCAATCACACGGTCATCAACCTGACCATCTTCGTGCTGGCGATCTACGTCGGCTATCACGTCGTCTGGAACGTCACGCCGGCCCTGCACACGCCGCTGATGGCGGTCACCAATGCGATCTCCGCGATCGTGATCGTCGGGGCGATGCTCGCGACCGGCCTGACGGTCGGCGCGCAGGGCAAGGCGTTCGGCACACTGGCCGTGCTGCTCGCGGCGGTCAACGTATTCGGCGGGTTCCTGGTGACGCGGCGCATGTTGGACATGTTCCGCAGGAAAGAACCGAAAGCGCGCGCGGGCGCGGCGGAGCGTGCATGATGGCCCTCGATTTCATGAGCATGAACGTCGTCACGCTGCTGTACCTGATCGCCTCGGTGTGCTTCATCCAGGCGCTGAAAGGGCTGTCGCATCCGAAAAGCGCGCGGGCCGGCAGCGTGTTCGGCATGGCCGGCATGACGATCGCCGTCGTCACGAGCCTGGCGCTGATCGCGCAGCAAGCGGGCCGGCTCGGCGCGAACCTGACGCTGGGCCTCGCGCTGCTGCTGGCCGCGCTGATCGTCGGCGGCGGGATCGGCGCCTATCTCGCGGCGCGCGTCGAAATGACCAAGATGCCGGAACTGGTGGCCGCGATGCACTCGCTGATCGGCCTGGCCGCCGTCTGCATCGCCTATGCGGTGGTGTCCGAACCGGCCGCGTTCGAGCTGGCCGCCACCGGCACGGCCGGCCCGGTCGCGATTCCGTACGGCAACCGCGTCGAGCTCGCGCTCGGCACGCTGATCGGCGCGGTCACGTTCTCGGGCTCGGTGATCGCGTTCGGCAAGCTGTCGGGGAAATACACGTTCCGGCTGTTCCAGGGCGCACCGGTCACGTTCCCCGGCCAGCACGCCTTCAACCTGCTGCTCGCGCTCGCGATGCTCGGCCTCGGCGCGGCGTTCATCGCGACGCAGGCGTGGCTGCCGTTCGTCGCCATGACGCTGATCGCGTTTGTGTTCGGCGTGCTGATCATCGTGCCGATCGGCGGCGCGGACATGCCGGTGGTGGTGTCGATGCTGAACTCGTATTCGGGGTGGGCGGCGGCCGGCATCGGCTTCTCGCTGAACAATCCGATGCTGATCATCGCCGGTTCGCTGGTGGGCTCGTCGGGCGCGATCCTGTCGTACATCATGTGCCGCGCGATGAACCGCTCGTTCTTCAGCGTGCTGCTCGGCGGCTTCGGCACCGACCCCGGCGCGTCGGCGGCCGGCGGCCGGCAGGAACAGCGGCCGGTCAAAGCCGGCTCGGCCGACGATGCCGCCTTCATGCTCGGCAATGCCGAATCGGTGGTGATCGTGCCCGGCTACGGCCTGGCCGTCGCGCGCGCCCAGCATGCGCTCAAGGAGCTGACCGACAAGCTCGTCGCGAAAGGCATCGACGTGCGCTACGCGATCCATCCGGTCGCGGGCCGCATGCCGGGCCACATGAACGTCCTGCTGGCCGAAGCCGAGGTGCCGTACGAACTCGTTCACGAAATGGACGACATCAACGGCGCGTTCGGCCAGACCGACGTGGTGCTGGTGCTCGGCGCGAACGACGTGGTCAACCCGGCCGCGAAGAACGACCCGAAATCGCCGATCGCGGGCATGCCGATCCTGGAGGCGTACAAGGCGCGCACCGTGATCGTCAACAAGCGCTCGATGGCGGCCGGCTACGCGGGGCTCGACAACGAGCTGTTCTATCTCGACAAGACGATGATGGTGTTCGGCGATGCGAAGAAGGTCGTCGAGGCGCTGGTCAAATCGGTGGAATGAGGCGGGCCCATGGATCACCTTCAATCGATGCGCGCCTTCGTGGCGGTGGCGAAATTCCAGAGCTACACGAGCGCGGCGGAACATCTCAACGTGTCGCGCCCGGTTCTGTCGCGCACCATCCGCGAACTCGAGCAGCAGGTCGGCACGCGGCTGCTCAATCGCACCACCCGCAAGGTCTCGCTGGCCGAGGGCGCGCGCGATTATCTCGAGACCTGCGTGCGGATCATCGAGATGGTGGACGACGCCGAGCGCCGCCTGGCCGACGACACCACCTCGGAGTGCGGGCCGATCCGGATCGTGGTGCATCCGCTGGCGGTGGCCTCGGGCATCGCCACCGTGCTGCATGCGTTTTCCACCACCTCGCCGTGCGTCGAACTGCAGGTGAGCATGCAGGATGCGCCGCTGAACCTGGTCGACAGCGGCTGCGACGCCGCGATCTATCCGCCGGACCTGATCCTCAACAGCACCGTCGTCAACCGGCCGTTGTTCACGTCACGCAACGTGCTGGTGGCCAGCGAACCGTACCTGCGCAAGCACGGCCCGCTGCACACCTTGCGCGACCTGTCGCGGCACCGGCTGATCGACGGCCGCGAGGCCGGTGCCGAGTCGCGCGAATGCCTCGCACTCCATGACGAAGCGTGCCCGGCCTCGCTGGGCAAGGCGTATTCGGCGGTGCCGGGCCTGGTCGCGCGCGAGCTGGCGCTGGCCGGCACGGGGCTCGCCATGCTGCCGGAACTGACGGTGGCGGCCGATCTGGCGCGCGGCCACCTGCTGCGTGCCGGGCTCGGCGACGCGCTGAGCCTCGGCGAAATTTCGCTCGGCATCCAGTACCAGCGCTCGGCGTCGCCGCCGCGTCGCGTGCGCACGTTCATCGAGGCCTGCCTGTCGTATTTCCGCACGGTCGGCGCCGCGCATCATTTCAACCCGCATCCCGCGCCCGCCGTGTCGGCCGGGCGCGACCGCGCCGAATGAGCACGCGGGAACGCCACCATGGATAGCGTCGATCTCGAAGTCCTGCAATGCGGCGCGCGCTGGCTCGACGAGGGCCGCCGCAGCCTGCTGGTCACGGTCGTGAAAACCTGGGGCTCCTCGCCCCGCCCCGAGGGCGCCATGCTGGTGGTGCGCGCCGACGGGCTGGCGGTGGGCTCGGTATCGGGCGGCTGCATCGAGGACGATCTGATCGAGCGCGTGAGGCGCACCGGCGTCACGCACGCCACGCCCGAGGTGCTGACCTACGGCATCAGCGCCGAGGAAGCGCACCGCTTCGGCCTGCCGTGCGGCGGCACCATTCAGCTCGTGCTGGAACCGCTGACGCCCGCCTCCGGCATCCGGGCGCTGCACGACGCCGTGCGCGGCGGCGCGCTGGTCGCCCGCACGCTCGACCTCGCCACCGGCCACGCCCGCCTCGCGCCTGCTGCGGCCGACGCTGTACTGCGCTTCGACGGCCGCCGCCTGACGACGATCCACGGCCCGCGCTACCGGATGCTCGTGATCGGCGCGGGGCAGCTTTCGCGCTATCTCGCGCGCATCGCCGTGGGGCTCGACTATCAGGTGACCGTGTGCGACCCGCGCGACGAATACGGCGACACCTGGGATATCCCCGGCGTCACGCTGGTGCGGACCATGCCGGACGATACCGTCGCCGACATGCGGCTCGATGCGCGCTGCGCCGTGATCGCGCTGACGCACGATCCCAAGCTCGACGATCTCGCCTTGATGGAAGCGCTGAGGACCCCTGCGTTTTATGTGGGCGCGCTCGGCTCGCGCCGCAACAACCGGGCGCGCCGCGAACGCCTGCGGGAATTCGACCTGAGCGCGGCGCAGGTGTCGCGCCTGCACGGCCCCGCCGGCATCTATATCGGCAGCCGCACGCCGCCGGAAATCGCGATATCGATCCTCGCCGAGCTGACCGCCGCCCGGAACGGCGTCGCGCTGCCGGCGTTCGTTCAGATCGAGGCGGCCAAGACGGCGCGGGAAGCCGCCTGAGCGCCGCGCCGATTCCGCTTGCCGCAACGCGCGCACCCGCCCTCACTCACTCGCCACCGCTCATGTCGATTCATTTTTCATGCACCCGCTGCGGCCAATGCTGCCACGACCTGCGCCTGCCGCTCGCCGTCGACGAGGCCGCCGCCTGGCTGGCGCGCGGCGGCGCCGTGCAAGTGTTCTGCGACGCGATTCCGTGGCCGGCGGAGCCGCCCGGCGACCCGGTGCTGGTTCGCCACCGACGCCAACGCTCGTTCGCCGCGCACTGCGGCGCGCTGCCCGTGCGCGTGTCGGTCACGCTGGTGGCCGCGTTTGCCGGCGCCTGCCCGCACCTGCGCGCCGACCTGACCTGCGGCGCGTACGAGCAACGGCCGCGCGTGTGCCGGATCTATCCGGCCGAGGTCAATCCGGCGGTGTCGCTCGACCCGGCCGCGAAGGCCTGCCCGCCGGAAGCCTGGGCCGCCAGCCAGCCCGTGTTCCAGCGGGCCGGCACGCTGGTGGATGCGCAGACGGCCGACCTGATCGCCCAGTCGCGTCATGCCGATGCGCAGGACCGCATGACTAAGGCGTATCTGTGCGCCGAACTGGGCTACGATCGCGCGGCGCTGGCCAACGAGGGCTTCGTGATCTATTCGCCGGATCGCGCGCGCTTGCGCGCGGCGCTCGATACGGCGCGCGAAGCGGCGTCGAACGCGCGCGTTGCCGGTGAGGATGGCGGCGATGGCGGTAATGGCATTGAGACGAGCCGCGACCCGCGGTCTCCGCATGCATGGCGCTATGTCAGCAACCGGAGCGCGACGCTCGACACGCTGCGCGAGATCGATGCCGATGCGGAGCGCGTCGGGACGCAGCAGGCCGGTGATGCGTTTTCGTATCTGGGTTTCTTCGTTGAGGACGCGCCGGGTTGATTACGCCGACCCAACGCCCTGCAGCGTTTGCAGCACCTCCAGCAGCGCGGTTTTCGCCGGCCCCTTGAAGTACTTGCGGATCTCCCGCTCCACCCGCGCCTGCGCCTCGCGCCAATACGGCTGCGCTTCGGCCAGCACCCGAATGCCTTCGTCGCTCAAGCGCGCCACCTTGTAGCGCGCATCGTCATCAGGAGACGTCACCACCCAGCCCGCCTCGATCAGCGACTTGATGTTGCGCGAGATGGTGGTCTTGTCGAGCGCCACCTCGGCGGCGATCTCGTTGTAGGTGGCGGCTTCGAGCCGGTCGAGCGCGCGCAGCAGCGAAAGCTGCGTGATCTTCAGGCCGAGCGGACGCAGCGTGTCGTCGTAGATTTGCGTCAGCGCATTCGCCGAACGCCTGAACTGGGTGCAATAGCATTCCGTGAACATGTCCCCTCGCCTTCCCTGTGCGGATTCGTGCAGCTCCGCCATGGTAGCGGGAAACCCCTTGAAACACGCATCCGCAGCGTACAACCAAGGGTTCTCACGGACACCGGATTCGCGAATCGATCTCTATACTGATGCACGTACATCTATTGATCAGCCGATTGTCGCTTCGATAGATGGTCGCTCATCCAATCGGGCCGGAATGCGGTTCGTGGCGAAACTCGCCCTTGCCAGCGCCCTATTTTGCATACGTATGCAAAATAGCCTGAAACCGATTGGACACATCACCGCCTCTCTCACCACGGAGCTTGAAAACCATGCCGATCATCGTTTGCACCACACGCGCAGGGCTGGACGTCGACATCAAACGGCAAATCGCCAGGGAAATCACCCAGGCCGTGCACAACACGATCCTGTCGCCGATCAACATCATCAGCGTCGTCTTCAACGACCTGGCCGCCGAGAGCAGCTACGTGGGCGGCGAACCCGGCAGCGATACGCTGATCATGTGCAACATCCGCGCCGGGCGCTCGGAGGAAGCGAAGGTATCGCTGGTCAAGCAGGTCAGCGCGATCTTCAGCCGGTGCGCCGGCATTCCCGAAACCCGCATCGAAACCGGCCTGCTCGAATACGTCGCCAAATACATCATTCGCGGCGGCCAGCAACTGCCCGATCCGCCCTACGCGTAAGGCGGCATGGCTCGCGGGAGCACGACACACAACAAGCATCGATTGCACAAGCCTGCAGGCAGGAGACGAACGTGAATACATCCACCCCGGCTGAAGGCCACGGCACGAAGACGAAAATGTCGACGATCGCCGCGGCCAGTTTCATTGGCAGTACGATCGAATGGTATGACTTCTTCCTTTACGGCATCGCGTCGGCCATCGTGTTCGGCCCGCTGTATTTCCCGGGCAACAATCCGCTGACGGGCACGCTGCTCGCGTTCGGCACGTTTGCGGTCGGCTTCATCGCGCGCCCGTTCGGCGGCATCGTGGCCGGCCATCTCGGCGACCGGATCGGGCGCAAGTTCGTACTGGTCGCCACGCTGCTGGCGATGGGCATCTCGACGGCCGTGATCGGGCTCGTGCCGTCGTTCGGGCAGATCGGCATGCTCGCGCCGGTCCTGCTGATCGCGTTGCGCGTCGTGCAGGGGCTGGCGGTCGGCGGCGAATGGGGTGGCGCGGCGCTGATCGCGGTCGAGCACGCGCCGCAAGGCAAGCGCGGGCTGTACGGCAGCTTTCCGCAAATGGGGCTGCCCGCCGGGCTGTGCCTCGCGACGGGCGCCATGGAACTGGTCAGCCGCCTGCCGGAAACCGATTTCCTCGCCTGGGGCTGGCGCATTCCGTTCGTGTGCAGCGCGCTGCTCGTGGTCATCGGCCTGCTGATCCGCCTGCGCATCGAGGAGCCGCCCGTGTTCCGCGAGATCCTCGATTCGCGCAAGCAAGCCCGCCTGCCGATCCTGGAAGCGATTCGCCGCTTTCCCCGGGCGATCGTGCTGTCGGCGGGCCTGCGTTTCGCGGACAACATCCTGTATTACGTCTTCACGACCTTCGGCCTGTCCTACATGACGCGGCATCTGGGCTTGCCGCGCCGCATGGTGCTGGTCGCCATCCTGTTGGCGGCCGCGCTCGAACTGCTCACCAATCCGCTGTTCGGCGCGCTGTCCGACCGGCTCGGCAGAAAACCGGTGGTGGTGTTCGGCGCGCTGCTGGCCGTGCTCGCGCCCTACCCGTTCTTCCTGCTGGTGGGCACCGGCAACCCGCTGCTGGTGCTGCTGGCCGAGGCCATCGTGATCAGCATCGCGCACGCGGCCGTGTTCGCGCCGATGGCGGCCTGGTTCGCGGAGATGTTCAGCCCCGACGTGCGCTACAGCGGCGTGACGATCGGCTTCCAGCTCGGCGCGCTGCTCGCCGGCGCGCCGACGCCGGTGATCGCCACCACGCTGCTCGCGAAGTACGGCGATTTCGGCCCGATCGCGCTGTTCGCGATGGGCGCGGCGTTCATCACGCTGGTGTGCGCATTGCTGGCGCGCGATGCGCGCTCGCTCGGCACGGAGCCGACGCCAACGCCAACTCCGTTAGGCAACCTGAACAAGCTGTAACGGTTCGGTCTCACGACCGAACCGGCAACCCCTCCCCATCGATCCATCACGAGAGCCTCATGCTTGAAGACTTGTTTTCCCTGAACGGAAAAACCGCCGTCGTCACCGGCGCGGGCCGCGGCCTCGGCGCCGATATCGCCAGGCTGCTGGCGCGTGCCGGTGCGCACGTTCACCTGTTGAGCCGTGGCGCCGCCGCGCTCGACGCCACCTGCGGCGAGATTCGCGCGGCCGGCGGCCGTTGCGAGCCGGTCGTCTGCGACATCCTCGACGATGATCAACTGCAGCGCGCGTTCGCCGCGCTGCCGGCGCTCGACATCCTCGTCAACAACGCCGGCACGAATTCGCCCGCCCCCCTGCGCGACGTGACGACCGACCAACTCGACACCATGCTCGCGCTGAACGTGCGCGCCACCTACCTGGCGACGCAGGCGGCCGTGCAACGCATGAGCGGCCGGCACGGCGACGCGCCGCGCGGCGGCGTCATCGTCAACATCTCGTCGCAGATGGGCCACGTGGGCGCGCCGGGACGCACCGTCTACTGCATGACCAAGCACGCGATCGAGGGGCTGACCAAGGCCGCCGCCGTGGAGCTGGCGCCGCTCGGCATCCGCGTGAACTCGGTCGCGCCCACCTTCGTGGATACGCCGATGACGAAGCCGTTCTTCGCCGATCCGGCATTTCGCCAATGGGTGTTCGATCGCATTCCGGCCGGCCGCCTGCTCGACAGCGCCGAGGTGGCCGCCGCCGTGCTCTACCTTGCCAGCCCGGCCGCCGCGATGATCACGGGCACCAGCCTGCGGCTCGACGGCGGATGGACCGCGCAGTAAAACCCTGCACGCGACAGGGCCGGAAATCGCGGCTGTTTTGTGCTAGATTCAATCATTCAGGACATCTTGTTATTTTCGGCCATGCATACCGTCGGACTCGTCGTCTACCCCAACTTCCAGTCGCTCGCGCTCGCCGTGGCCAGCGTGTTCGAATACGCGAACCTGCTTCACAGCGAGGAAGCCTACCGGTTCCGCATCGTGTCCGAACCAGGCGGCCCGATCGTCTCGTCGCAGGGCTTCGCGGTGCACAGCGAACTGCTGGCCGACGACGGTTACGACACGCTGATCGTGGCCGGCGACAACGAGTGCCGGCTGCCGTCGGAAAGCCTGCGCAACTACATCCGTCACGCGCCGCAGCATTCGCGCCGGATCGCCTCGATCTGCACCGGCGCGTTCGTGCTGGCGTCCGCCGGCCTGCTCGAAGGCAAGCGCGCGACCACGCACTGGTTTCATGCGCGCGACTTCAAGAAGCAGTACCCGGACGTGCAGCTCGACGAGGATCGCATCTTCGTCGTCGACGGCCAGATCTGGACCTCGGCCGGCATGAGCGCCGGCGTCGATCTCGCGCTCGCCATCGTCGAGAGCGACCTGGGCCTGGAAACCGCGCGCATGGTGGCGCGCAAGCTGGTGCTGTATCAACGGCGTGGCGGCGGCCAATCGCAGTTCTCGGCGCTGCTCGAACTCGATGCGCGCTCCGACCGCGTGCAGATGGCGCTGGCGTTCGCGCGCGAAAACCTGAACGGCGACCTGTCCGTCGAGCGCTTGGCCGAAGCCGCCAACCTGAGCCCGCGCCAGTTCAGCCGCGTGTTTCGCGAGGAAACCGGGCAATCGCCGGCCAAGGCGGTCGAACGCCTGCGCGTGGAAGCCGCGCGCCTGATGATGGAAACCACGCGTCACCCGATCGAGATCATCGCGCGCGAAACCGGCTTCGGCGATCGCGAACGGATGCGCCAGGCGTTTCTGCGCGCGTTCGGCCAAGCCCCGCAAACCATCCAGCGCGCATCGGGCGGTGCGTTGCAACTGGTCTGATCCCTACGGATTGCTGACGGTTTGCGTCAGGCCGGCTCTTTCAGCGCCCGCCCGACCACCTCGTCCAGTTCGGCGAAATCGGGCCGACCCACATAGCGTTTCAAAATCCTGCCGCGCCGGTCCACCACCAGCGTGGTGGGCGTCAGTTGCACGTCGCCGAACGCCTTGGCGAGACTGCCGTCGTCGAGCGCCAGCATGAACGGCAGATGGCGGCCCTGCGCATAATTGACCGCGTACTGCCGCGGCGTGTAGCGCATCGCCACCGACACGAACGCCAGCCCGGCCGGATGGAAGCGCTCGTAGGTGGCCTTCATGCTCGGCATCTCCTCGATGCAGGTCGAGCAATCGGTATCCCAGAAGTTGACGAGAAACACCTTGCCGCCCAGGTCGGCGGAGGTGGACACGCGCTGCCCGGACAGCAGCGTGAACGTCGTATCCGGCACGTGCGGCCGCGCCAGCGCGTAATGCCCCACCGCCGCGACCAGCACCAGCCCGAATAACACCGCCGCCACCCGCCCTTTCCTGATTCGCATCGCCTGCTCCCTGTTCGTCGCGCGACTCATTATCGGCGCGGCACGCCGCGCGCCCAATGACGGATTCGCCATGTTTTCCGTCATCCCGCGCATGGCCGGAATCATTGCAGATACGGCATTGTCGTCGCCGCGCCGCAAGCCGAAGATGGCTCCATCGAACGAACCAGGCGACTGGTCTATTCAGGAACCCTCAGCAATGACGAATCAGGCTACTCCGTCGGGCGCGACCCGGCAAACCCTTCTCGACGCCGCGCAAGCGACCATGGCGGGCAAGGGCTTTTCCGCCGTCGGCCTCAACGAGATCCTGAATGCGGCCGGCGTGCCGAAGGGCTCGTTCTATCACTACTTCGCCTCGAAAGAGGCCTTCGGGCAGGCCTTGCTGGCGCGGTACTTCGACACCTCGCTGGCCACGCTCGACGCCATGCTGGCGCCGGATGCGGCAAGCGTCGGCGAACGGCTCATGCGCTATTGGCAGCATTGGGCCGACAGCCAGATGGCCGCCGGCCCGCATGCGAAGTGCCTGGTGGTCAAGCTCGGCGCGGAAGTGGCGGACCTCTCGGCCGCGATGCGGCGCACGCTCCACGACGGCACCGCACGCCTCATCGCGCGCCTGGCCGCCGCCATCGAGGCCGGCGTGGCCGATGGCTCGCTCGCCACCGTGCACGACCCGGCGGAAGCGGCCCGCACGCTCTATCAGACCTGGCTCGGCGCCAGCGTGATGGCGAAGATTTCAGGTGGTCGCGCGCCGTTCGACAACGCGGCGGCCGTCACGCGGCAAATGCTCCGGCCGGTCGCGACACATGAGCATCGTCAGCACGCCTAGCGCGCTCGCCTGACGTATCGAGCGCAAAACATTCCGTGCTCGTCAAACTCTCTAATAGTTAGTTGTGCAATCCAATCGCGCGTTGCAGCGCATTCACCCAAGCGGAGCATGTCATGGCTTACCAAACCATCAACCCCAGCACCAACGAACTGATCAAGACCTGGCCCAATCACACCGATGCCGATGTGGAAGCGGCGCTGGCCACCGCGCATCGGCTCTACAAGTCCGCATGGTCGAAAGGCCCGATCCAGCCGCGCGTCGCGGTGCTGCACAAGCTGGCCGACCTGATCGACTCGCGCGTCGAGGAACTGGCCCGGATCATCACCGCCGAAATGGGCAAGCTGATTGGCGAAAGCCGCGGCGAAGTGCAGATCGTGGCGCAGATCGCCCGCTATTACGCCAACAACGCCGAGCGCTTCCTCGCGCCGGTCGGCATCCAGACCGACCAGGGCGACGCCTGGATCGAACATCATCCGGTGGGCGTGCTGCTGGCCGTCGAGCCGTGGAATTTCCCGTTCTATCAATTGATGCGCGTGCTCGCGCCGAATTTCGCCGCCGGCAACCCGATCGTCGCCAAGCACGCCAGCATCGTGCCGCACTGCGCCAGCGTGTTCGAGGCGCTCGTGCATGAAGCCGGCGCGCCCGCCGGGGCCTGGACCAACCTGTTCATCACGGCCGATCAGGTCGGCAAGCTGATTGCCGACCCGCGCGTGCAAGGCGCCGCGATGACCGGCTCGGAAGGCGCGGGCAGCTCGATCGCCGCCACCGCCGGCAAGCATCTGAAGAAGACCACGCTGGAGATGGGCGGCAACGACGTGTTCGTGGTGCTGGAAGACAGCGATCTCGACAAGGCCGTCGAGATCGGCACGTTCTCGCGCCTGCATGTGGCCGGGCAGGAATGCATCGGCGCGAAGCGCTTCCTGGTGCGCGAGGAAGTGGCGCAGGCCTTCCTGAGCAAGCTGACCGCCGCGTTCCAGGCCGTGAAGATCGGCGACCCGTTCGACGAAGCCACCACGCTCGGGCCGCTGTCGTCGGCCGGCGCACGCGATGGGCTGGTCAGGCAGGTCGAGGCGGCCGTGGCGAACGGCGCCACGCTCCACTACGGCGGCCATGCGCTCGACCAACCGGGCAACTTCTTCGAGCCGACCATCCTGACCGACGTGAGCCGGAACAACCCGGCGTACTTCGAGGAATTCTTCGGCCCGGTCGCGCAGATCTACGTGGTCAAGAGCGACGACGAAATCGTGGAGCTGGCCAACGATTCGAACTATGGCCTGTCGGGCGTGGTGTTCTCGCGCGACATCGAACGCGCCAAGTCGCTGGCGGCGCGGATCGAAACCGGCGCGGTGTGGATCAACACGTTCTCCAGCACGGCGCCCGAACTGCCGTTCGGCGGCGTGAAGCGCTCGGGTTACGGTCGCGAGCTGTCCGAACTCGGCATCAAGGAGTTCGTGAACCAGAAGCTGGTGCTGGTCGCGCACGCCTGAAACCGGTAGCGCGCGCCCGGCGCGGCGGCCACGCCGCTGCGCCGGGCGCCCTGCCTCGGCTTACTGCTCGCCGGGCGCCCAATCGGGGCTGTAGCCGCCGAGCGCCGGGTGATACATCTCGTCGCCGGTGTGCTGGGTGAATTCGACGTTGAGGCGGTTTTCCGGCACGCCGAGGATCTCCACGCAGTGCGCGCACAGCGCCTTCGCGACCTCCATGCGCTGCTCGGGCGGCCGGCCCTTGCGGATGTCGAGCATCATCACCGAGACAGGCACCGGCGCCTCGCCAGCCTCGGCGATGCGCCAGACGCCGCCCGCGCCCAGCTCGCGAATCGCGACGCTGATGCGCCGGATATCGACCGACATCATGCGGGCATAGGTTTCGCTCATCGCGGCCGCGAGGCGCTGCTTGACGTCCGCGGGGTAGTGGTCGTTCACATCCAATTGCAGGTAAGGCATAGCGTTCAACACTCCAGAAAAATGGGGCGGCGGGCCGCGCCTGCGGCCGGGTGCCAGGGCTCGATTCTGGCACCCGCCACCCGCCCCGCCCAATGACGAATCCACCGTGAATTCCGGCCATGCCCGGCTCTCGGCTGCCGAATGGCCGCGCCTCGACGAAATACTTGAGCCTTCAACAGATTCACCCATATACTTGAGCCCTCAATCAAAACCTCTCGAAGGAGATTCACCGATGACTCTCGACGGCAAAATCGCGCTCGTGACGGGCGGCAGTTCGGGTATTGGCCTGGCGACGGCCCGGGCGCTGATCGCGGAAGGCGCGCATGTGTATCTGACGGGCCGCCGGCTCGACGAGTTGAAGGCGGCCGCGGCGACGCTTGGCGACGCGGCCACGCCGGTGCAGGGCGACGTGGCGAACCCGGCCGATGTCGATGCGCTCTACGAGCAGATCCGGGCGCGGCACGGGCGCCTCGACATCGTGTTCGCGAACGCCGGCTTCGCGGCGTTCGCGCCGCTCGGCAGCCTGACCGACGAACATATCGACGCGCTGCTGAACACCAACGTCAAGGGCGTGATCTGGACCGTGCAGAAAGCATTGCCGTTGATGCAGCCGGGCGGCTCGATCATCCTCACCTCGTCGATCGTCGGCAGCAAGGGCTTCGGCAACTGGAGCATCTACAGCGCGACCAAGGCGGCGGTGCGCTCGTTCGCGCGCACCTGGGCCTCGGAGCTGAAGGGACGCGACATCCGCATCAACGTCGTCAGCCCCGGCGTGATCGAAACGCCGGGCCACGACAAGACGGGCCTCAGCGAGGAGCAGCGCAGCGGGTTCTTCGACTACGCCGCCCAACTCGCGCCGCTCGGCAGAACCGGCCGTGACGACGAAGTGGCGAACGTGGTGGCGTTCCTGGCGTCGGATCGCAGCAGCTTCGTGACGGGCAGCGAGATCTTCGTGGACGGCGGCGTCGCGCAAATCTGAACGTTGATCCGACCGTAAACGCAAACGGGCCGGGGCGGCATGCAAGCGGCCCCGGCCCGTTCAATCAGCGGATCAACACAACGGCGCGCCAGCGCCGTCGCTCAATACCCCACCGCCGCCCCCGCCGGCCGGCGCGGATCGTTCGCACCGTACACGAACCCGGTGCGCACGCGCCCCGACACCGACGCATCGTTGCCGGAGCTGGCCCGGTCCGCCGCCTCGGTGCCGGGCAGCCCCACCAGCACCAGTTCGGCCGCGCCCCAAGGGGTTTGCTCGACCAGCTTGTAGCCCATCTTGCGCAGGATCGCGAGCGTATCGGGCGACAGCCCCTGCGTTTCGTAGTCGATCTCGTCGGGCAGCCATTGATGATGGATGCGCGGCGCATCGACGGCCGCCTGCGGCGCCATCCCGTAGTCGATCACGTTCAGCGCGGTTTCCAGCGTGATCGTGATGATCCGCGAGCCGCCCGGCGAACCCACCACCATGAACACCTTGCCGTCCTTGGTCACCACCGTCGGCGCCATCGACGACAGCGGCCGCTTGCCCGGCGCAATCGCGTTGCGCGTGCCCTGCACCAGCCCGAACAGGTTCTGCACGCCGACCTTGACGGTGAAATCGTCCATCTCGTCGTTGAGGAAGAAGCCGGTGCCCGGCGCGATCACCACCGCGCCGAACAGGCCGTTGATGGTGTACGTGGTGGACACCGCGTTGCCGTCGGCGTCGACGATCGAGTAATGGGTCGTCTCGGGCTTCTCGTGCACGCTGAAGCCGGGGATCACGTCCTTCGACGTGGCGGCGCGGTCGTCCGGGATCACCTTGCGCAGCTCGGCCGCGTAATCCTTGCCGGTCAGGCGCGCGATGGGGTTGTCGATGAAATGCGGATCGCCGAGCAGCGTGTTGCGGTCGAGATAGGCATGGCGCATCGCCTCGGTCATGACGTGCACGGCGGCGGCCGAATGGAAGCCGAGCGCGCGCATGTCGTAGCCTTCGAGGATGTTCAGCGTCTCGCACAGCGTGACGCCGCCCGAACTGGGCGGCGGCGCCGAGATGAACGTGTAGCCGCGATAGCTGCACTTGAGCGGCTCGGTGTCCTCGGCGCGGTACGCGGCGAAATCGCCGGCGGCGATCACGCCGTTGCCGCGCTTGGCGGCGGCCTCGACGGCCTGCGGAATCGCGCCGCGATAGAACGCGTCGTCGCCGTGCCGCGCGATCTGCGCCAGCGTGCGCGCCAGGTCCTTCTGCACCAGCCGGTCACCGGGCTGCCACGGCGAGCCGTCGGGGCGCAGGAAGATGCGCGCGGCGTCCGGGTCGGCGCGGAAACGCTCGGTCTTGGTATCGAGGATGTCGGTGTCGCCGCGCGTCAGCACGAAACCGTCGCGCGCGAGCCGGATGGCGGGCGCCATGACCTGCGCGAGCGTGAGCTTGCCGTATTCGCGCTCGGCCAGGTTCAGCCCGGCCACGGTGCCCGGCACGCCGACCGCGCGATAGCCGTACAGGCTTTCGCCGGGCTTCACGTTGCCGTCGGCGTCGAGATACATGTTGGCGGACGCGGCGGCCGGCGCCTTCTCGCGGAAATTGATGAAGCGGTCGCGGCCATCGGCCAGGTGCAGCGTCATGAAACCGCCGCCGCCGATGTTGCCGCAGCACGGGTTGGTGACGGCCTGCGCGTAGCCCACCGCCACGGCCGCATCGACGGCGTTGCCGCCCTGCTTGAGAATCTGCACGCCGATCTCGGAGGCCAGATGCTGCGAGGACACCACCATCGCGTGTTGCGCCTCGACGGCCGGCAGCGAGGCCGCCTGCGCCGTGGCATACACCGACACCGTCAACGCGGTGGCCAGCAGAAGAAGTCGCCGCATGTCGCGATCGCTCCAGGGGATGGGATCGAATGCGGCCGGCGCACACCCCGAAATGCGCCGGCGTGTGGCCAATGAAGGCGGCTTACGCCGTCGGGGAAGAAGCCGAAGCCGAATCGGATGCCGCGTCGAGATGAAAGCGCTGCAGCAGCACGCGCTTCGAGGTGTCGAGAATCATGCTGCGCTCGGCGCCGTCCAGCAGCCGCGCACTCATCAGCGCGCCGAACAGTTCCGCGCGCATCGAGCGCGCCATCGCATCGGCGTCGTCCCAGCCCAACTGCGCGAGCAGCGCGGCGATGCGCTGGTGCTGGCGCTCCATGCCGCGCGCGAAGGCGGCGCGGGCCTCGTCGTCGAGGCGCGGGATGTCCGAGCCGAGCGCCGCGATCGGGCAGCCGGTGTCGCGCGCGCGGCAATGCGCTTCCGACAGATAGTGGTCGATATAGCTGACCAGCCCGTCGCGCGGCGTCTTGCCGTTCATGCGCTTGTCGAGCCGCTCGGCCGTCTGGTCGAACATGAAATCGATGCTGGCCGCGATCAGCGCGTTCTTCGACGGAAAGTGCGCATAGAACCCGCCGTGCGTGAGGCCGGCCTCGCCCATCACGGCCGCCACGCTGACGTTGTCCGGACCCTGCTCGCGGATCGCGCAGGCCGCGGCTTCCAGCACGCGGTTGCGGCTTTCCTGCTTGTGCTCGGGGCTGTATCGCATCCGTCTCACCTCGCAAAATTAAGGCGACAACATACCATGGCCGCCGCCCCCTCCGCTTGCGCGAAACGGGGCGGCATGCGCGCCGTTTCAGGGCGTCGCGGCCAGGGCCGGCGTGGCCGAAGCCACGCTTGCCGCCGGGGTTGAAGCCGGGGCCGGCGACGCGGCCTGCGCGTCGTCCGGGGCATCGGGCGACCAGCCGCCGCCAAGCGCGCGGTAGGCCGCCACCGTCGCACGGGCGCGGTCGCCGCTGGCCAGCACCCAGGCCCGGCGCGCCTCCAGCAACGCGCGACGGCGGTGCAGCAGCTCGCCCTGCGCGGCCGTGCCCTGCGTGTAGCTGCGCTGCGCCGATTGCTCGGCGCGGCCGGTGGCGCCCGTCACGGCGCGCCACTGCTCGACGTTCTCGTCGGATTCGGCCAGCGCCACCAGCGCGTTCTCGACGTCTTCGCTGGCGCGCAGGATCGACTGCCGGTACTGCGCGAACGCCTCGGCGCGCGCGCCCTTGGCCTGCCGCACCTCGTCATCCACGCGGCCGAAGTCGAACAGCCGCCAATGCAGCCCGGCCAGCACCGACGGCTCGAACGCGCGCGCCGTGAACAGGCTGCCGTTGTTGAGCCGGTCGAAACCGAGCAGGCCGGACAGCGACACGTCCGGGTAATACTGCGACAGCGCCGCGCCGATCCCGGCCGTGGCCGAGGCGAGCCGCCGCTCGGCGGCGATCACGTCGGGGCGGCGGCGCAGCAGGTCGGCCGGGCGCAGCTTGCCGGGCAGGCCGGGCGCGACGCCCATCGCGGGCGGCGCATCGCCGAGCGCGGCGGCGTCGGTGCCGGGCGCGTCGCCCATCAGCACGTCGAGCCGGTTGCGTTGCTGCGCGGCCTGCGTCAGCAGCCCCGGCAGCAGCGCGCGATCCTGTGCCAGTTGCGCCTCGGCGTCGTCGCGGTCGCGGTCGAGCGCCACGCCCTGTTGGACACGATCCTCGGTCACGCGCACCAGCGCGCCATCGGTGTCGATCTGTTCGCGCAGCAGCACGATCGCGGCCTGCGCGCTGCGCAGGCGGAAGTACGCGTCGGCCGCCTCGGCGGCGATCGACACGCGCGTGCCGAGCCGCGCCGCCTCGGCCGCCTGTGCCTCGTCGCGCAGCGCTTCGGCGCGGCGATGCAGGCCGCCGGCCAGGTCGAGTTCCCAGCTCGCGCCGGCGTCGATCTGTTCGAGCGTGAGGTTGCGCGAATAGCCGGGCGACTGGCTGACGATGGTGCCGAGCGGGCTGACCAGCGATTGATGCTCGTGGACGATGCTGCCGTCGAGGCTGCCCTGCGGCAGCCAGGCGGTGGCCGCCTCGCCGGCCGCCGCGCGCGCCTGCACGACGCGCGCCTGGGCGGCGGCCAGGTCGAGGTTCTGCGCGAGCACGCGATCGATGATGCGCGTGAGCGCCGGATCGTCGAAGCCGGTCCACCAGCGCGCGAGGTCGGCCGTGCTGTCGCCGGACACCGCCGCGAGCCCGTCGCCCGCGTGGTAGCGCTCGGCCATCGCGACCTCGGGCCGATGGTAGTCGGGGCCGACCATGCAGCCCGCCAGCAACAGGGTGGCCAGCAGGGCCGGGGCCAGCGCGTGCGGCAGCGGCAGGCGCGGCAGCGCGCGGCGGCCGGTACGGATGAGATGCGTCATTGTCGATTCCCTGTTCAGTGTCCTGCGTCGCTGCTCGGCTGCTTCGGCGGCGCCACCTTGCGCAGCAGCGGCACCATCGCCACGGCGATCACGAAAGCCACGCCGACCACGAGGAACGCGTCGGCGTAGGCCATCGTCGAGGCCTCGCGATAGGCCAGGCCGCGCAATTGCAGCAGCGTCGCGCCGGCCGCGTGGGCCGTGTCGCCGAACGCCTGCCCGAAGCGCGCCTGGGTGCCGTCGATCAGCGTCTGCATGGCGGCGTTGCCGCTGGTCAGCGTGCTGGCGATCCGTTCGAAGTGAAAGTTGGTGCGGTTGTTGAGGATGGCGCCGCAGATCGCGATGCCCACCGCGCCGCCGAGGTTGCGCATCATGTTGAACAGCCCGCTGGCGTACTTCACGCGCGCCATCGGCAGGCTGCCCAGCCCCAGCGTGACGGCCGGCGCCACCGCCGGCACCTGCGCGATGCCGCGGATGATCTGCGGCCAGAACAGTTGATCGCCGCCCCAGTCGCTCGTCACCTGCGCGAAGCTCAGCATCGACAGGCCGAACATCGCGAGCGCGCCCATCAGGATGTGGCGCGTGTCGAAGCGGCGCGCGAGCACCATGTACACCGGCACGCCCAGCAGGCCGCCGAGGCCGGTGGCGCACACCACGGTGCCGGTCTGCAGCGCCGAGTAGCCGCGCACGTAGCCGAGGAACAGCGGCATCAGATAGATCGTGCTGAAGATGCCGATGCCGGTGATGAACGACAGGATGCAGCCCACCGTGAAGTTGCGGTTCGTGAACGCGCGCAGGTCCACCACCGGCTTGTCGTAGCTGAGGCTGCGCCACACGAACAGCAGCCCGGCGATGCCCGAGATCCAGGCCGCGTGGCGGATGTCGGCGTCGTCGAACCAGTTCCAGCGCGAGCCTTCCTCCAGCACGTATTCGAGCAGGCCGAGGAACACCGCCATCAGCGCGATGCCGAGGTAGTCGGCATCCTTGAGCAGCGAATGATCGGGCTCGTCGATATCCACCATCGTCGCCACCCCGAGCGCCACCAGCAGGCCCGGCACCACGTTGATGTAGAAGATCCAGCGCCACGACATCACGTCGGTGATCCAGCCGCCGATCACCGGCCCGAGCGCGGGCGCGACCGAGGCGATGGTGCCGATCACGGCCGCCGACATCGCGCGCCGCGGGCCGCTGAAATAGTGGAACGACGAGGTGAACACGGTGGGGATCATCGACGCGCCGAGCATGCCCTGCAGTGCGCGGAACAGGATCATGCTGCCGATGCTCCAGGCCATCCCGCACAACATGCTGGCCACCGTGAAGCCGATCGCCGACGCCACGAACAGCCAGCGCGTCGAGAACACGCGCGTGAGCCAGCCCGACAGCGGAATCGTGATGATCTCGGCGATCAGGTAGGCCGTCTGCAACCAGCCGATCTGATCCTGGCCGGCCGACAGGCCGCCGCCGATGTCCTGCAGCGAGGCGGCCACCACCTGAATGTCGAGCAGCGCGACGAACATGCCGACGCACATGATCGCGAACGGCAAGACGGACGGATCGGACGGCGCGGCCGCGTCCCGGGCGGCGGCGGTCATTGATGCTCCGAGCGGGTATCGACGCTCGCCTGCACCGACAGCCCGGCGCGCAGCGCGCCGACTCCGCTCACGTCCGGATCGAGCGTGATGCGCACCGGCACGCGCTGCACGATCTTCGTGAAGTTGCCGGTGGCGTTCTGTGCCGGAATCACGCTGAACACCGAGCCGGTGGCGGGCGCCAGGCTGGCCACGTGGCCTTCGATCTTCAGGCCGGTGTTGACGTCGGCCTCGATCTCGACCTTCTGGCCGGGCTGCATGTGGCGGATCTGGTCTTCCTTGAAGTTCGCATCGACCCACAGGCCCTTGGCCGGCACCAGCGACATCAGTTGCGTGCCGGCCGCCACGAACGTGCCCGGATGCGCCGAGCGGTTGCCCACGTAGCCGTCGACCGGCGCGAGCAGCGTGGTGTAGCCCGTATTCAACTTGGCGTTGCGCATCGTGGCCCCGGCCTGCTCGATGCGCGCCTGCGCTTCCACCTTCTGCGCCTCGATCACGCCGAGCTGGCGGCGCTGCGCGTTGACCGCCGCCGCCGACGCCCGCACCTTGGCGCGGGCCTGGTCGAGCGAGGTTTGCGCGCGCTGCGAATCCTGCTGCGTGCCCGAATGCGATTCGGCGAGGTTCGCGTAGCGCTGCGCGTCGCGGCTCGCGAACTGCTGCGCGGCCTGATCGACGTCGGCCTGCGCCTGCGCCTGGGCGATGTCGGCCTCGATCAGCGCGTGCTGCGCGTCGAGCCGCGTCAGCGCGGCCTTGGCGGCGTCCACCTCGGCCTGTGCCGCGTCGAGCCGCGCCGTGAAATCGGCCGGATCGAGTTCGATCAGCGGCTGGCCGGCGTGCACCAGCGCGTTGTCCTCCACCAGCACACGCGCCACGTAGCCCGACACGCGCGGCGAGATCACCGTGACGTTGCCGCCCACGTAGGCGTCGTCGGTCGATTCGTAAAAGCGCCCGCTGAACCACCAATAGATGCCGTAGCCCACTGCCCCGATCAGCACAATCGTCAGGATCGCGAAAGGAATGATCCGGCGCTTGCGCGGTGCCGCGGCCTCGCCGGCGGCGGCGTTGTTGTCTTGCATGCTTGACTCCTGTAATCGGGGATGCCGACCGGGGCCGTGCACGCGAGATGCACGGCCCCGGTCGGTAGCGAATGGCTGGCGTCGTCATTGCATGACGATCATCATTCAACATGATATGACGTACATCATTCAATGCGCAAGCACGATGGCAAACCGGCCCGAAGGGCGGGTGATCGTTCAATCGTAGGAGGAATTCGGACGGCGCCGGGGGCGGCGTCGGTGGTGTGTGGACGCGGCGCCGACGAACGGCGTGTCCGCCGCGAAGGCGCTGCTCAGTTGGCTGGGCCGATCGCCCGGCGCTTCAGGGAACCGGCGGGTCTCGCCACGCATCACTGCACGGCAAGGCCCGCCGGCGTTCAGCCCTTGCGCACCAGCACCACGGCGTATTTGCAGTTCGCGGCGCTGTCGTTGCGGAACACGCAATCGCTGGGCGGCCCGATTTCCAGGCAATCGCCAGCGTGCAGTTCGTGGCGCTCGCCGCCCTCGACGAACACCAGCGTGCCGTCGAGCACCCAGATCAGTTGCTGCATGTGCTGATAGGCCGAGGCCGGCATCGGAATATCCGCGCCGGGCGGCAGGTCGATTTCGACGAGGTTCAGCGGCGACACCGATTTCGGCGACACATGGCGGCGCACATAGCCGCTTTGCGGATCGACCCACACCGGCTGATCGTCCACCCGCAGCAAGCGCCCCTCCTCCAGTTCGGCCAGCGCCAGCAGCGCCGACATGCTCAGGTTGAACGCGCCCGCCAGCTTCGCCAGCGAGGTGGCCGTCGGGCTGCTCTCGCCGCGCTCGATCTTGTGGATCATCGCGCGCGACACGCCCGACGCCTCCGCCAGATTGGTCAGCGACCAGCCGCGGCTCTCGCGCTCGGTGCGGATTCGGGCGCCGATTCGTTGATCGATGTCGTCTACTATGGTGTACACTCGTTTTAATTTAGTGGACAGCCCAAGGAGGCTGGCATGGAAATTCGCGACGCGGATTGGCAGGACATCGAAGGTATCACGGCGATCTACAACGACGCGGTGCTGAATACCACGGCGATCTGGAACGAGACCGCCGTGGATGCCGCCAACCGCACCGCCTGGCTCGGCGACCGCCGCCGCGTGGGCTACCCGGTGCTGGTGGCCGTGGACGATGCGCAGCAGGTGCTCGGCTACGCCTCGTTCGGCGACTGGCGCGCGTTCGACGGCTACCGTCACACGGTCGAGCATTCGATCTACGTGCGCGGCGACCAGCGCGGCAACGGCCTCGGCAAGACGCTGATGATCGCGCTGATAGATCGCGCGCGCGCGATCGGCAAGCACGCGATGGTGGCCGGCATCGAGGCCGGCAACACCGGCTCGATCCGCCTGCACGAAAAGCTCGGCTTCGAGAACGCCGGCACGCTGCGGCAAGTGGGCATGAAGTTCGGCAAGTGGCTCGATCTGACGTTCATGCAGTTGACGCTGGATACGCGGGCAACGCCGGATTCGCCGACCACCTGAGCGCCGGGCGGCCCGGCCCGCCCGTGCGGCCCTGACCGGCAGGGCCGCACGCCTCATCTTCCCTTCCTCGCCCCTTTCGCCCGGCCGATCCTCTCCCGGCAAGGCTTTCCCGCATTCCGCCCCATCGCCCCGGGTATTCCCGAGTGCCCCCCTCCAATCAAAAATTTGTATGATGACCACATAACCTGACAAACCCGGCCCGTCCATGTTCGAAAAAATCCCGTCCCGCGCGATGAGCGATACGGTCGCGCAGCAACTGCTCAAGCAAATCGAGATCGGCAGCTTCACCGCCACCGGCAAGCTGCCGACGGAATCGGTGCTGGCGCAGGAGTTCGGCGTGAGCCGCACGGTGATCCGCGAGGCGATCTCGCGCCTGAAGAACGAAGGCGTGGTGGAGCCGCGCCAGGGCAGCGGCGTGTTCATCTCGCAGCACGGCGCGATCCGGCCGCTGCGCATCGATTACGCCGAAGCGGTCGAATCGGGCTCGCTCGCGCATCTGCTGGCGGTGCGCCGCGCGATCGAGGCCGAAGTGGCGGCCGAGGCCGCCAAGTGCCGCACCGACGCCGACATGGTCCGCATCGACGCCGCGCTCGCGAAGATCGACACGGCCGTGGCCGAAGGCCACGACGGCGTGGCGGAAGACATCGCGTTCCACCGCACCATCGCCACCGTCACCGGCAACCCGTATTTCCTCAAGACCCTGAGCTTCCTGAACCAGTACCTCGAAGCCGGCGTGGTGGTCACGCGCCGCAACGAAGCCACGCGCGAGGATTTCTCGCGCCAGGTGCGCGAGGAACACGCCGCCATCGTCGACGCGATCCGCGCCGGCGACGCGCTGGCCGCCAGCAACGCGGCGCGCACCCATATGGTCAATGCCGCGCGGCGTCTCGCCCAGGCCGGCATCCGCTGATTTCCGCCCGGCCAGGCCGGGCGCTTCCCGTTCATACGAAGGTTCACCATGTCACGACAAATAGGCGTCATCGGTCTTGGCGCGATGGGGTTGGGCGTTGCCCGCTCGCTGCTGCGCGCCGGCTTCACGGTTCACGCGTGCGACGTGCGCGAGCAGGTGCTCGCCGATTTCGCGGCCGAGGGCGGCCAGCGCTGCGCCAGCCCGGCCGAGCTGGGCGCGAAGTGCGAGGTGGTGGTCACGCTGGTGGTCAACGCCGCGCAAACCGAAACGGTGCTGTTCGGCGAACACGGCGCGGTGCCGGCCATGCGCGCCGGCTCGGTGGTGATCTCGAGCGCCACCGTCTCGCCCGAGTTCGCCGTGCAGCTCGGCGCGCGCGTCGAGGCGGCCGGCCTGCTGATGCTCGATGCGCCCGTGTCGGGCGGCGCCGCGCGTGCGGCCTCGGGCGAAATGACGATGATGACGTCCGGCCCCGCCGCCGCCTACGCGGCCTGCGAAGACGTGCTGGCCGCCATCTCGGGCAAGGTCTACCGGCTCGGCCACGAATACGGCGCCGGCTCGAAGGTCAAGATCATCAACCAGTTGCTGGCCGGCGTGCATATCGCCGCGGCCGCCGAGGCGATGGCGCTGGGCCTGCGCGAAGGCGTCGATCCGGATGCGCTGTACGAGGTCATCACGCACAGCGCCGGCAACTCGTGGATGTTCGAGAACCGCGTGCCGCACATCCTGAACGGCGACTACACGCCGCTGTCGGCGGTCGACATCTTCGTCAAAGATCTCGGCCTCGTGCTCGATACCGCGCGCCGCAGCAAGTTTCCGCTGCCGCTGTCGGCCACCGCGCACCAGATGTTCATGAGCGCGTCGAGCGCCGGCCACGGCGGCGAGGACGATTCCGCCGTGATCAAGACCTTCCCCGGCATCACGCTGCCGGGCGCCCGTTGACGGAACCTTCGACATGACTGCATCCCACACCTCCACGCGGCCTCTGCTCGGCTGCATCGCCGACGATTTCACCGGCGCCACCGATCTCGCCAACATGCTCGTCAAGAGCGGCATGCGCACCGTGCAGACGATCGGCGTGCCCGACGCCGGCACGCCACTCGACGCCGACGCGATCATCGTCGCGCTGAAGTCCCGCACGATCGCCGCCGGCGACGCCGTCGCGCAATCGCTCGAGGCGCTCGCCTGGCTGCGCGCGCAAGGCTGCCGCCAGTTCTATTTCAAATACTGCTCGACGTTCGATTCGACCGACGCCGGCAACATCGGCCCGGTGGCCGACGCGCTCGCCAAGGCGCTCGGCGCGCAGGACCAGCTCGCGATCGCCTGCCCGGCGTTCCCGGAAAACGGCCGCACCATCTATCGCGGCCACCTGTTCGTGGGCGACGGCCTGCTCAACGAATCGGGCATGGAGAACCACCCGCTCACGCCGATGAAGGACGCGAACCTGGTGCGCGTGTTGCAGGCGCAAACGCCGTCGAAGGTCGGCATGGTGCGTTACGACACCATCGCGCGCGGCGCGCAAGCCGTGCGCGACGCGTTCGCGGCGCTGCGCGCCGACGGCGTGCGCTTCGCGATCACCGATGCGCTGTCCGACGCCGATCTGCACGTGGTGGGCGAAGCCTGCGCCGATCACGCGCTGGTGACGGGCGGCTCGGGCATCGCGCTCGGCCTGCCGGCCAACTTCCGCCGCGCGGGGCTGCTGCCCGAACGCGGCGACGCGGCGGCGCTGCCCGGCATCGGCGGCCTGGCCGCGGTGCTGGCCGGCAGCGCGTCGAAGGCCACCAACGCGCAGGTCGCGCACTGGCGCGAGGCGCAGCGCCCGGCGTTCCGCATCGATCCGCTCGCCGTCGCGCGCGGCGAGGCGGTGGCGGTGGCCGCGCTCGAATTCGCCGACCGGCACCTGCCCGAGCCGGTGCTGATCTACGCGACGGCCACGCCCGACGAAGTGAAGGCGGTGCAACGGCAACTCGGCGTGGAAGCGGCCGGCGAGCTGGTCGAGCTGACGCTGGCCGCCATCGCGCGCGGCTTGCAGGCGCGCGGCGTGCGCCGCTTCGTGGTGGCGGGCGGCGAAACCTCGGGCTCGGTGGTGCAGGCGCTCGGCGTACGCGCCTTGCAGATCGGCGCGCAGATCGATCCGGGCGTGCCGGGCACGGCCACCCTCGACGGCCGGTTCGCGCTGGCGCTGAAGTCGGGCAATTTCGGCGCCGTCGATTTCTTCGACAAGGCCCTCAAGCAACTGGAGCAGCTCGGATGAGCCACGAAAGCACCCTGCGCGACACCATTTGCGAAGTGGGCGCGAGCCTGTTCGCGCGCGGCCACGCCGTCGGCACGGCCGGCAACATCAGCGCGCGGCTCGACGACGGCTGGCTGATCACGCCCACCGACGCCTGCCTCGGCCGGCTCGATCCGGCCCGCATCGCCAAGGTCGACCTGAGCGGCAACCAGGTGTCGGGCGACAAGGCCTCGAAAACGCTGGCGCTGCATCGCGGCATCTACGAACGCAATCCCGAATCGCGCGGCGTGGTGCATACGCACTCCACGCATCTGGTGGCGCTGACGCTCGCCGGCGTGTGGCAGCAAGAGGACGTGCTGCCGCCGATCACGCCGTACTACGTGATGAAGGTCGGCCATATTCCGCTGATCCCCTATCGCCGCCCCGGCGATCCGGCGGTGGCGGCCGAGGTCGCGGCGCTGGCCGACCGCGTGCGCGGCGTGCTGCTCGAACGGCTCGGCCCGGTGGTGTGGGCGCCGTCGGTCGAACAGGCGTCGGCCGTGCTGGAGGAGCTGGAGGAAACCGCGCGGCTCTGGCTGATGACGAACCCGAAGCCCGCGCCGCTCGATGCGGCCGCGCTCGACGACCTGCGCAACACCTTCGGCGCGCGCTGGTAAGCCGATTGGCAAGCCCCGGCGCAACGGCGGCAGGCGGGCCCACGCAAGCCCGCCCCCGCCGCCGCGCCGCCCAACGACTCGCGATCCGAATCGCGCGCGACAGACATCACACGGAGACGACACCATGACACCGCATCCCGCCGCGCCGGCCGCCGCCCAGGCGAGCCCCACCGAACTCGATAGCACCTACAAGAAGGTCTTCTGGCGCATCATGCCGTTCCTGATGCTGTGCTACGTGGTGGCCTACCTCGACCGCGTCAACGTCGGCTTCGCCAAGCTGCAGATGTCGCAGGATCTCGCGTTCAGCGAGACGGTGTTCGGCCTCGGTGCGGGCATCTTCTTCGTCGGCTACTTTTTGTTCGAACTGCCGAGCAACCTGCTGATGCACAAGATCGGCGCGAAGATCTGGATCGCGCGGATCATGATCACGTGGGGCCTGCTGTCGGCCTTGTTCGCGTTCGTCAAGACGCCGGCTCAGTTCTACGCGCTGCGCTTCCTGCTCGGTCTGGCCGAAGCCGGTTTCTACCCGGGCGTGATCCTCTACCTCACGTACTGGTTCCCGTCGCACCGTCGCGCCAAGGTGATCGCGGTGTTCATGTCGGCGATTCCCGTCTCGGGCATCTTCGGCAACCCGCTGTCGGGCTGGATCATGGGGCGCTTTCACGGCGGCTCGGGCTTCCATGGCTGGCAATGGATGTTCATGCTCGAAGCCGTGCCGGCCGTGCTGGTGGGGATCGCGACGCTGTTCTATCTCGACAACGGCATCGACCGCGCCAAGTGGCTCACCGCCCGCGAAAAGACCGTGCTGCATGAGGACATCGCCGCGCAGCCGCACCTGCAATCGAAGGAAAAGCATTCGCTGCGTGCCGTGTTCGCCGACAAGCGCATGTGGTGGATGTCGCTGATCTACTTCAGCTTCGTGACGGGCCAGTACGGCCTGACGTTCTGGATGCCCACGCTCGTGAAATCCACCGGTATTCAGGATAACTTCACGATCGGCCTGCTGTCGGCCATCCCGTTCCTGGTGGCGATCGTCGTGATGAACCTGTTCGGCTACAGCTCCGACCGCCGCCGCGAACGCCGCTGGCACCTGATCGTGCCCGCCACGATGGGTGCGATCGGCTTCGCCGTGGCCGCGCTGTTCCCGCACAATACCGCCGTGTCGATCGTGTTCCTGTCGATCGCGGCCGGCGGCGTGCTGACCTGCGCGCCGCTGTTCTGGTCGCTGCCCACCGCGTTCATGGCGGGCAGCGCCGCCGCCGCCGGGATCGCCATCATCAACTCGGTCGGCAACCTCGCGGGCTTCGCCAGCCCCTACCTGATCGGCTATCTGCGCGACGCCACCCACAGCACGGCGTCCGGCATGTACATGCTGGCCGGCATGCTGGTGATCGGCGCGCTCGCCGTCTGGCTGACGCCCGCGAAACTCGTGAACCGCTGATTCCTCGCCGCCGCCGTGCCGGCATGCCTTCGGGCCTGCCGCGCGGCGCCGCTCCACTCTCCTGACGGAACCGCCGCCATGCCACGCTTCGCCGCGAATCTTTCGATGATGTACACCGAGCACCCGTTCCTCGAGCGCTTCTCCGCCGCCGCGCGCGACGGGTTCAAGGCCGTCGAGTATCTGTTTCCCTACGAGTTCGACGCCGCCGAACTGAAGGCGCGCCTGAGCGACGCCGGCCTCGTGCAGGCGCTGTTCAACGCGCCGCCGGGCGACTGGGCCGCCGGCGAACGCGGTTTCGCCGCGCTGCCGGGCCGCGAGGACGAATTCCGCCGCGCCGTGGATACCGCGCTCGACTACGCCCGCACGATCGGCAACGACAAGCTGCACGTGATGGCCGGCCTGGTGCCCGCCGACGCCGACCGCGCGCGCCATCGCGATACCTACGTCCGCAACCTGGCCTACGCGGCCGAAGCCGCGCGCGCCGCCGGCCTGCTGGTGGTGATCGAGCCGATCAACACGCGCGACATGCCCGGCTATTTCCTGAACCGCCAGGACGACGCGCAGGCGATCTGCCATGACGTGGGCGCGCCGAACCTGCGCGTGCAGTTCGACTGCTATCACTGCCAGATCGTCGAGGGCGACATCGCGATGAAGCTCAAGCGCGATTTCGCCGGCATCGGCCATATCCAGATCGCCGGCGTGCCCGACCGCCACGAGCCGGACCTCGGCGAACTGAACTACCCCTACCTGTTCGAGCAGATCGACGCGCTGGGCTATGACGGCTGGATCGGCTGCGAATACCGCCCGAAGGCCGGCACGTCCGACGGCCTCGGCTGGCTGCGGCCGTACCTGTAAGCATGCATCGCCCAAGCGCACAACCTCACCCGACACGAAAGACACGCCCATGAAAGTCCTGATCACCGGCGGCGCCGGCTTCCTCGGCAAGCGCCTCGCCACCCAACTGCTGGCCCTCGGCGAACTCGCCGGCCCGAACGGCGCGCGCGAGCGCATCGACGAACTGCTGCTGCTCGACGTGGTGGAAGCGGCCGGCTTCGACGACCCGCGCGTGAAAACGCTGGTCGGCGACATCTCCGATCGCGCCGTGCTCGAACGCGCGATCGATACGCAAACCGGCGCGATCTTCCACTTGGCCGCGATCGTCAGCGGCCAGGCCGAAGCCGATTTCGAACTCGGCATGCGCATCAATCTGGATGCGTCGCGCACACTGCTCGACGTGTGCCGCGCGCTCGGCCACACGCCGCGCGTGGTGTTCACCAGTTCGGTGGCTGTGTACGGCGGCGCGCTGCCCGAGGTGGTGCTCGACGAGACTGCCCTGAACCCGCAATCGTCGTACGGCGCGCAGAAGGCGATCGCCGAACTGCTGCTGTGCGACTACGCGCGGCGCGGCTTCGTCGATGGCCGCGTGCTGCGCCTGC
This sequence comes from Burkholderia sp. 22PA0099, assembly GCF_047497165.1. Lineage (NCBI taxonomy): Bacteria > Pseudomonadati > Pseudomonadota > Betaproteobacteria > Burkholderiales > Burkholderiaceae > Burkholderia > Burkholderia sp. 22PA0099. The sequence continues at coordinate 529,593 of NZ_CP163164.1, forward strand.
CGACCATCAGCGTGCGCCCGGGCCGCCCGAACGCGGCGGCGTCGTCGTTCGCGAGCGGCATCATCCGCGAGCCGCTGAACGGCGAAGACGCGGTGTGCCCGGTGCCGCTCGACACGCGCCTCTGGCTGCTGTCGCCGCGCCGCGCGGTGGAAGCGCTGGTGGCCGGCTGCGAACTCGACGGCGCGGCGCTCGGCAAGCGTCGCGTGATCAACCTGCCCGGCATTTCGGTCAGCGTGGGCGAGATGATCGATGCGCTGCGCGAAGTGGCCGGCGACGCGCCGGTCGCGAAGATCCGCCACGAGATCGATCCGCGCGTGGTGGCGATCGTCGGTAGCTGGCCGGGCCGCTGGGATACGGCGCGAGCCGAATCGCTCGGGCTGGTGGGCGATACCGCGTTCGCCGACGTGATTCGCGCTTATATCGAGGACGAGCAGGGCTGAGGCGAGGTAAGCCGCCCGAAAGGACGCCAGGGGCGGCGAGCGGTTAGGATAGCGGACCATCGAACGCAGCGGCGGGCACGCGCCGACAGGTTCCGCCGCGCTCTTCCCGGGCTTCCATCATGCAAACTCATCGTCCCCGTATCGCGGTCGTGGGCGGCGGCATCATCGGCCTCGCCATCGCACGATCGCTGGCCCTGCTGGGCGCGGGCGTGACCGTCTTCGAGCAGAAGCGCCTCGGCAGCGGCACCAGCAGCACCAGCTTCGCCTGGATCAACTCCAACGGCAAAAGCCCCGTCAGCTATCACGCGCTGAACTGCGCCGGCATCGCGGAACATGCGACGCTGCAGCAGCAGTGCCGCACCGAGGCGCGCTGGTTCGACGCCTGCGGCACGTTCGAATGGGCCGGCGACGCACTCGAGCAGCAACGGCTCGGCGAGCGCGCCGCCAAGCTGCAGGCGCTCGGCTATCCGGCGGTGGAAGTCTCGCCCGCGTTCGTGCGCGCGCGCATCCCCGAACTGCAACTGGCCGACGAGCAGGCGCCCGTCTGGCATTTCCCGTCCGAAGGCCTGATCGCGCCGTCGATCCTGATGGCGCATCTGTGGGCCGAGGCGCGCGCCGCCGGCGCGGTGGCGCACGAGCACACCGAAGTGCGCGCCATCGACGAACGCGACGACGGCGTGACGCTCGATCTGTCGTCCGGCGAGCGCTGGACGGGTGACGCCTGCGTGCTGGCCACCGGCCGCTGGACGGCCAGGCTGGCCGCCACGCTCGGCATCGGCCTGGCGATGGTGGACGCCGAACGCAAGGACAGGATCGCCTGCGGCTTCCTGGCCTCGACCGATCCGCAACTGGTGCAGTTGCACAGCAACCTGATCGGTCCGGATCTCAACGTGCGCCCCGACGGCTGCGGCCGGTTGCTGCTGCAGGCCCTCGATCTCGACGATCACGCCGACCCGGCCAATCCGCCCGCGATCGACAGCGACATCGCCCGGGAACTGCTGCACCGCCTGCACGGCTGGTTCGGCAACACGGGCGGCGCGCGCATCGAGCGGATCGTGGTGGGGCAACGCTCGCGGCCGGCCGACGGGCTGCCGGCGATCGGCTTCGTCACGCCGAAGCGGCGCGCCTACGTGGCGGCCACTCACAGCGGCATGACGCTCGGCCCGCTGCTCGGCCGGCTGATCGCCGACGAGCTGGTGGCCGGGCGCCGCGATGCGCTGCTGGCCGATTTCGCGCCCGACCGCCTGATCGGCCACGACGCCAGCGAGTTCTCGCCGATCGCGACGATCCGCTTCCCCGCCGAGCAATAAATACGGCGTGACGTGATCCGAGGCGGCATCGGCGATGCATGCCTCGGCCGCCGTTCAATGCGCCGCCGCGCCCCTCATCTGCGCATCGAGACGCGCGCATGCGGCGGGACGACACGGCCTGACGCGGCATCGCGGCACACACGCCCCCGCCGCCGTTCAGCGCGCCGCCGTGCCCTTCATCTGCGCATCGAGACGCGCGTATGCGGCGGGACGACACGGCCTGACGCGGCATCGCGGCACACACGCCCCCGCCGCCGTTCAGCGCGCCGCCGTGCCCTTCATCTGCGCATCGAAACGCTCGCGCGCGACGCGATCCGCCTCGCTCGCGCGCGCGGCCGAATCGCTCCAGCCGCCGCCGAGCGCCTGGAACAGCGCCACCTGCGCGCGCGACACGCCGGCCTGCGCCGACACGCGCTGCGCCCGCACGCTGACCAGCGAGCGCTGTGCATCGAGCAGGTTCAGATAGGCCACCGCGCCGTGTTTGTAGAGCCGCTCGGTTTCAGCCAGCAGCGCGACATCGGTTTGCTCGGTATCGGCCAGCGCGGCGTCGTATTCGAGCGCGTGTGCGTAGGCGTCGAGCGCCGTATCGGTTTCCTTCACCGCCACCAGCACGGTCGAGTCGTAATGCGACAGCGCCGCGCGGGCGTTCGCCTGCTGGCCACGCGCCTGCGCAAGCGCGACCTCGACGTTCGGGAAGTTCCATTGCAGCAGCGGCCCGAGCTGCCAGGTGCGTCCGCTCGACTGGAACGCGCCGGCCACGGTGGCGCCCTTGCCGCCCACGCCGATGCCCAGCGACACCTGCGGATACAGCGCGGCCATCGCCACGCCGATGCCGGCCGTCTGCGCGGCGAGCTGGCGCTCGGCCTCGGCCACGTCGGGGCGGCGGCGCAGCAGGCTCAGGCCGTCGCCCACCGGCAGCGTGTGCGCGATGCGCGGCGGCGCGGTGCAGCGCTCGGCGGCGGGCGGCACGTCGGACGGCCCGCGCCCGAGCAGCACCGCCAGCGAATACAGCGCCGCCTGGCGGTTGGCCTCCAGGTTCGGGATGGTCGCGGCCTGCGCCTGCTGCTGCGCCTTCGCCTGCAACACGTCCACGTCGGCCGCCGCGCCATGCGCATGCAGGCGCTCGACGAGCTGATATTGGCGATCGGCGACGCCGAGCTGATCGCGCGCGTTGGCCAGCGCCGCGTTGCCCTGGCACGCGAGCAGATAGCCGTCGACGGTGTTCACCACGAGCTTGATCTGCGCGGCCGCGAACGCGAAGGTCTGCGCGTCATAGCTCGCGCTGGCCTCTTCCACCGCGCGGCGAATCCGGCCGAACAGGTCCACCTCGTACGACACGCCGAGATTGATGCCGGCCGCATTGAAGCGATGCAGGCCCGACGCGCCGTAAACGTTGTTGCGCTCGCGCGCGTAGCTCGCCGACAGGCTGGTGGACGGCAGCCACGCCGCGCGGGCTTGGTCGAGCGCCGTTTGCGCGGCGGCCAGCGTCGAGGCGGCCTGGCGCAAGTCGAGATTGGCGCGCAGCGCTTCTTCCACCAGCGCGTTCAGGTCGGGATCGGCGTACAGCTTCCACCAGTCGTCGGGGACGGTGGCCGGCGTGTAGAGCGTGGCCGGGTCGGCTTGCGGCACGCCGGCTGCGGTGCGGCCGAGCGCGGGCGGCGTGGCGGCCTGCGCGCCGCTGGCCGGGGCGACATCGGCGCCCGACGCGGCGGCGGGCACGCCCGGAAGCGCCCGCTGCGCGGCGGCCGGCGCTTCGGGTGCGCGGTAATCGGGGCCGAGCGGATGGAACAGCGTGCAGGCGCTCATCGTCAGGCACAACGACGACGCGGCCAGCACGCCGCGCGGCAGGCGCGTCATGAAGCGGTTCATGGCTGCCCTCGCGCGGCCAAGGCGGTGGAAGCGGTGGATGGGCCGGATCGGCTCGATGCGCCGGATGCGGTGGATGTGCCTGACATGCCGGAAACACCAGATGCAGCCAATGCCCCCGATGCAGTGGATGTGCCGGGCATGCCGGAAGCGCCGGATGCAGCCGTTGCCCTGGATGCGATGGATGCACCAGGCATGCCCGAAGCACCCGATGCAGCCGACGCCCCCGATGCGTTGACAGCCGCCGCAGCCGATGCCCCGGACGCCCCCGCCGGCATCCGCTCGGGCGCGGTGCTGCCCGATGCGTTTGGCTGCGCGCCCGGCTTCGCTTGCGCGTCGCCCGATTTGAGGATCGCCACCGAAGCCGTGCGTCCGCTGATCAGGCGCGCGTCGATATGCGTCTGCACATCGTCGAACGCGATCCACACCGGCACGCGCTGCGCGAGCCGCACCCACGCGAAGTTCGGATTGATCGATGGCACCAGCGCGCCCGCGCCGGCCGCCGTGTCGGAATCCTGGATCGCGCCGACCACGCTGATCACATGCCCGTCGAGCGGCGCGCCCTCGCCCATCAGCCAGATCCGCGCCCGGTCGCCCACGTGGATGCGCGAGATGCGCGTTTCCTGGAAATAGCCCTCCACGCGCAGCGACGCCACGTTGACCAGCGCCAGCATGCCAGTGCCCGCGCTGACGAAGCGCCCCGGATGCAGGGTCGCGTTGGTCACGATGCCGTCGAACGGCGCGCGCACGGTCGCGCGTTCGAGATCGAGCCGCGCCGAGGCCAGCGTCGCGCGCGCTTCATCCACCGCCGCCTGCGCGCCGCGCAGCGCCTGATCGGATTGCTCGACGCTCTGCTCGGACACCGCGCCGCGCAACGCGCGGTTGCGCGCGGCCTGCTGGCCGGCGTACACGCGCTGCGCCTCGGCGCTCTCCAGGCTCGCGCGCGCCTTCTGCTCGGCGATCTGAAAGCGCTGCGGATCGACGCGGAACAGCACGTCGCCGCGATGCACGAACACGTTGCCGTGCACGTTCACCTCGGTCAGCAGGCCGCTGACGTCGGTCGTCACGTTGACCACGTCGGCGCGCACATGGGCGTCGCGCGTGCGCGGATCGCGCTCGTAATACGTCCACATATAGGCGGCGGCGATGGCCGCGATCGCGACGATGAAGAGCGCCAGCAACGACTGGAAGACGGTACCGATGATCCTCGATTGGCGGGGCGTGAAATGCACGGCGAATCCTCGCTAGGATGCAATGAGAAGAAGGAAACGCATCAGGGCCGGAACAGCCGATGCAGCCAGTCGTCGAGCGCCGACGACAACGGCAGCGCGCTCGGCCCGCCGAAGATCCGCAGCACCACGGCCAGCAGGATCACGAACAGGCACACCTGGATCAGGCCGACGTGCCAGACCCGGCCGCCGAGCGGCCAGATATGCAGGAAGCGGTCGAGCACGCGACGCAGCACGAACAGCAGCACGAACACCACCGCGATCGCCACGGCCGGCATCGGCACGAAAATGCCCAGCAGATCGACTTCGGGCGACATCATGACGCGGCTCCGGGGGCGGGGTTGCCGTTGCCGCCCGCGTCGGTGCGCGGCGGCACGGGCGGGGCGGCATGCGGATAAAGCGCGAGCCGCACGTCGGCCAGCAGCGCCTGCGCGAACACCGGCAGGCCGGCCGCCGCGTGCAGGAAGGTATCGAGCGCGACGGGCGAAGTTGGCGGCGCGTCGTTGCCATCGTGCTTGCCCCGTGCATCCGCCGCCGACAGCAAACGCCCGACCGCCGTGATCAGCCACGCGCTGTCCGGCAGGCGGCGCTGCACGCGGATCAGCTCGCTGCCGATGCGCATCTCGCGCATCGCACGGGCCGGCGGCGAATCGTCGATCACGGCCGCGCCGGCCGGCTTGCCGGTGGCGGCCGGCGCCCATTGCGACAGCAGGATGAAACGGTCGAGCGCACGCTGCTCGTAGGCCTGTGCATCGTCTTCGCGGCCCCGCACGACGTCGCGCAGGTCGGCCCGCGATTCGCGCTGCACGCGCCCGACCGGGCCGCCGGCCGGCAGGCGCACCAGCAGCACCAACCACAACAGCGCCGAGCACAGCCCGATCGCGAGCCCCAGCACGCTGTTCAGCAACTGCGCCAGATCCACCGACGGGCCGTTGTTGCCGAGCCGCAGCAGCGCCATCGGCAGCACCGCGAACAGCACCTTGCCCGGGTCGGGCACCACCAGGCCAAGCACGAACAGCGCCGGGAACAGCACCAGCGCCACCGTCACCATCGAGCTGGTGTGCGGCAGGATCGCCGTCACGTACACGAACACGATGCCCAGCGCGATCGCCACCACGCGCGCGATGCCCAGCAGCGTGGTCACCGGCGCGGGCGAGCGCGCGCTGACCACGAAGAACGTCGTACTCAGCAACATGCCGAGCGCCGCGAAGGCGGACACCCAGTCGAACAGGTTCCAGAACACCGCGAACGTGGCCATGTGCAGCACCGTGCCGAGCACGATGCGCAGCCGGTAGCCGAGATCGACATGCGGCAGCACCAGCGGCGTGGCATTGTGCCGACGCGGCAGCCGCGAGCGCGACGGATGGCGCGCCGACAGATTGGCGCGCGCCGCGCCGATCAGGCACCAGATCGCGAAAATGCCGCGCAGGCAGCGGCGCTGCATGCGCACCAGCAGCGCATCCCAGTCGTCAGGGGCCACCTCGACGCGGCGGCGCAACCGTGCATGCAGCGCCGCGCGCGCGTCGTCGGGGTGGCCGGCCTCGATCCAGCCGGCCAGCGATTCGCGCAGCGCCACGTCGGCGCGTGGCAGGCCGTGCATCTCGCGGTGCGCGTCGATGTCGCTCATGCGATACAGGTGCGGCAACAGCCGCAGCCCGCGCAGCCGGATCGCCTCGGCAGCCTCGCGGCGGCGTCCGCCCCGACTCAGCCGATCGAACGGCAAATAGGACGACAGCACGTCGATCAACCCGACCGATTTGACGAGCTTGGCCTCGTGATCCTCGCGGCGTTCGGCCGGCTGCTCGCGCCCCGGCGGCCCGTGCTCCCACGCCTCGCCGCGCAGCGCGGCCACGCACAGGCTGCGCAGGTGCGCCAGCCAACCGTCCACCACCGCGCCCAGCTCGTCGCGCGAGGTATGCACCAGCAACAGCGTATCGACGAGGAACAGGATGAACGCGCCTACCAACACGTCCTGCACGCGATCCACCACGCGCAGCCAGACCATGTCGGGCGTGGTGATGCCGGGCATCGCCACCAGCAGGCAGGTGGTGCCGGCCATCAGGAACCCGTAGAACCTCGGCAGGCGGTCGCCCACCGCGAAGAACGTGGTCACGCTGATCAGCGCCATCATCGCGCCGACGATCACCATCTGGGACAGCGAGAACACAATCGACGCGAGCAGGCCGACGCCCGCGCCGGCCAGTGTACCGGCCAGCATGTAGAGCCATTTCTGGCGCATCGCGGCGGTGGAATCGAGGGCGAGGATGTAGACCACCATCATCGCCCAGTACGGATAGTCGAAGCCGCGCACGAATGCGATGCTCAGCGCGAGCATCGCGGCGAGGTAGAGTTTCAGCGAGAGGAGGATGCGACCAGGTCGAATCAGTGGCATCGATGCGCTCGGAAAACGGGATGTGGCACCCGCCGGACACGAACCATCGGCCAGCGGGAACGGCTGTGGGCCGGTGGCGGATGGCGGTCGAACGGGCAAGACGCGCCGAGCATAGCATGTCGCCCTTTTTTCTTGCCGGCGGCAGGGTCGCAGGCAGCCCGCCTGTCCCGCCCCGCACCGGGGCCGAGTCATTGATGTCCAACAATCAAGTCGGTCGGGACACCCTGGCCGAACTCCGCAGCCACTATCTCACGACGATAAGTCTGTCGAGGCTTGCTGGAAAAGGGGGGCGGCAAGGTCATACCTCAACCGCCATCCTGGCGACCTCTCCCATCAGAAATGTCTGCAATTACAGTCACTATAAACATTATGATTGCGATTACATACTTGACATGACTGGGTCGAGAGCTAATATGTCCGCAAAGATAGTCTTTATGATCTTTTGGACTGGGATTACAAACATGAAACGCGATGAACACCCGCTGATGAGCCCGGAGCGTCTACAAGAAGCTCGACAACTCGGGGAAAAGCTGGCTCGCTTGCGCATTGCCCGCCGCATTCGACAAGCGGATGCGGCGACTCGCGCCGGGATTTCCCGCTCGACAGCGGTTCTGCTGGAGAAGGGCGACCTCGGCCGCACACAGGCTCAGATACTGCGTTACCTGGAAGCGATAGCGCCCGGTGTCAGCCTGCTTTCACTTCTGAAGGAAGACGATCCTTCGCTTCAGGCGTTGGCGGCACGTGAGACGACACGGCGCGTGCGCGAACCCAGCAAGGCTGAACTGCAACGGCTGGACTTCTGATGGCGCGCAAGAAAGCGGAAGTCTTTGTTTTCAGCCACGTCGCGCAACCCGATGGCAATCGATTCGTCCCGGCGGGCATCCTTGGCCTGACCGAAACAGACGGCGCGAATGTCCGGAACCGCGAGCTTGCCAGCGAGTTCGCCTACGGCATGGGATATCTCCAGCGCAAAGCGTCCTTTGAACTGGACCCTGTGAGCCTTGCTCTTGGCGACCGTCAGACCATCATGGGCAAAGTGCTGTTCCCGGTGAACGGGCTTGGCGAGTTCGGCGGGATTCGCGATGCTGCGCCCGACGCCTGGGGACGCAGAGTGATCGAAGCGCGCCTGAAGGCACCGGCCAATGGTTTGCATGAAGCGCAGTACCTGCTGCACGCCGGCGGGGACCGCGTCGGCGCCCTGGACGTGCGGGAACAGAGAACGAGCCCCGATTCGGTATCCGCGAGCGACTTGCATTCGCTGCACTACGTCCTGCAGGCGGCGGAGGCCGTTGAAAACGGAGCCTCGGTACCGGCAAACCTCGAGCACTTCCTGGATGCCGGCCCATCCGCCGGCGGCGCTCGGCCCAAGGCTTCGGTCCGCGACGACGAAGGGGCGCTGTGGCTCGCCAAGTTTCCTGCAAAGGGCGACACATTCAATGTTGCCCGAGCAGAGACATGCACGCTGGAACTTGCCCGCCGCTGTGGCCTGACGGTGCCCGAAGTACGCTATCTGGATATCGGCGGCCGCCCGGTCATGCTCATTCGTCGCTTTGACCGCTACTGGGGCCACTCTGATCAGAATCCGCCCGTGGGTGCGCTGCACGACACCCGTCCGGGCGAGGACTGCATCGAAGGCCGGCTTCCGTTCGTCAGCGGCCTCACGCTCGTGGCCTGCAGCGAACTGGAGTCACCCGACATGGCCTATGCCGACTTGGGCCGCGCCATTCACAAATACGTCCACCCAAGCTGCGTCAGAGCCAATGGCGAGGAGATGTTTGCGCGCATGGTGCTCAACATTTTCGTGACCAACGACGACGATCATCTTCGCAACCATGGCTTCGTGCGAGACCCGCGATGTGGTGGGTGGGTGCTCAGCCCCCTGTACGATGTCGTTCCCCGCCCCGTCCTGGCCAGTGAGCGAAGCCTGCATCTGGGCGTAGGGAAACAAGGCAGGCTCGCCACCCTGGACAACGCACTCAGTCACTACGCTGCGTTCGTGTCTGCACGACCGACAGCGGTCGGCATCATGCGCCGGGTCTGGAGCGAGGTACGCCAGTGGAAGACGTGCTTCGAACAACACGGAGCCGACGGAACGCTCCTGGACCAACTGTCACGTGCCTTTCGCGACATCGGTGACATCGCTTCTCCAGAGCTCGAAGCTGAAATACGCAAGACAGCATCGTAGCGGCAACGCGTCATCGCAATCCCACTGGCGCGAACCGGCTCCGACACGCCCGATTTCTTCCTGTCATCATCACGCTTCATTACCAGCAGCGCGCTGGTCATACATTGTTGCAGCGGCGATATGGAACCGTAAGCCCCATCTGGGATGATCGCCCTCACATGCCCGGTTCGGGACTGGAACCGTTCGTCACTCGTAGCGAACGGCGCCCCGCGGGCCACTCGGCGATCCACATGGCTGCTTTTTACGATCTCGGCGCGCGTACCTTGCGCCACCTTTACGATCGCAAGATCCGCAGCGCGGCGGTGCTCGACACCGCCGCGCTGTTCCCGGACGCGCGGCGTTTCACGGCTGCCTGGCGCACGCTGCGCGACGAGGCGCTCGACGTCGCGCGCGACCTGCCGCGCATTCCGCGCTTCCACGAGATCATGCGCGAGCAGGCCGACATCTCGGCGAACGACGCGCGCGACTGGCGCATGTTCATCCTGCAGGCCTACGGCGTGGGCTTCGAGAAGAACCGCGTGCGTTGCCCGGCGCTTGCCGCGATCGTGGACGCCACGCCCGACGTGCTGTCGGCCTCGCTGTCGTTCCTCGCGCCGGGCAAGCACATTCCGCCGCATCGCGGGCCGTTCCGCGGCGTGCTGCGCGGCTATCTGGTGCTGTCGATGCCGAAGCGCGACGACGGCAGCCCGGCCGCCGTGCTGAAGATCGACGGCCGCGACCATCGCCTCGACGACGGCCAATTTCTGCTGTGGGACGACACGTTCGAGCACGAAGTCTGGAACGACAGCGACAGCGTGCGCATCGTGCTGCTGCTCGACATCCGCCGCCGCGACCTGCCGCCGGGCCTGCGCCTGCTGTCGGCCGCGATCGTGCGACTGATCCAGGTCGGCATCCGGCTGCGCGGCGGGTCGATTCCGGTTTGAGCGGTGGTGGCCGGCGTTACTGGCGGGTCGGCGTGCGGCGCTCGTAGCTCGGCGCGTGGCCGAACTGCGCGCGATAGGCCTTGCTGAAATGGCAGGGCGAATGAAAGCCGCACACGCTGGTCACGCGTGAGATCGACGCGTCGGTGCTGCGCAGCAGGTCCCGCGCGCGCTTCAGGCGCAGCGTCAGGTAGTAGTGCGTGGGCGACACGTTCAGATAGACCTTGAACATGCGCTGCAGATGGCGCTGCGACAGGCGCACGAGGCGGGCCAGCTCGTCGAGCGACAGCGGCTCCTCGATATTGGCTTCCATGAGCCGCACCACCTCCACCAGCTCGGCACGCGAGAAACCCACGCGCGCATCGACCGGAATCGGCTGCGGATCGCCCGCGCCGCGAATCCGCTCCACGATGAATTGTTCGGATACCTGAGCGGCCAGCGGCTGGCCGAGCCGCGCGCCCACCAGGTTCAGCATCAGGTCGAGCGGCGCGGTGCCGCCGGTGCAGGTCAGCCGGTCACGATCGACCACGAACAGCTCGTCGGCGAAATGCACGCGCGGGAATTCGCGGTGCAGCGCCGAGAGGTTCTCCCAGTGCACGGTGCAGCGATAGCCGTCGAGCACGCCGGCCGAGATCAGTGCGTACGCGCCGGTGCAGATGCCGCCGAGCGGCAGCCCGCGTTCGGCCAGCGCGCCCAGCGCCTCGCGCGTGCGCGCGTCCACCACCTCGCGGATGCGCACCCCGCCGCATACGATCAGCACGTCGGGCAGCGGGCCGTCGAGATCGAGCGGCAGCGTCGGGCGCACGGCGATGCCGTTGCTGGCCTGCACCGGGCCGCCGTCGAGCGAATAGATCGACCATCGGTAATGCTCGGCGCGGCCCACGTAGTTCGCCATCCGAAGCACTTCGACCGCGCTCGTGAACGCGATCATCGAGAAGTCGGGCAGCGTGAGAAAACCGAAATGCGCAAGCGCCTGGGGGGACGTCGCACGGGCGACGGGAACGGTCTCGACTGCAAGGCTCACGATCGGTCTCCGGCCTGAGCAGGTTGCACGAAGCCTGCCCGGGCGGCACGGCGCAGCCCGGGCAGGCAACAGGAACGAAACGCTTGGAACGATGCAACAGGAAACCCCGGAGCCGGCAGGCAAGCCGGCTCCGGGCGACGCTCAGGCCCGCTGGGCGGCCGACGACTTCGTGCCGAACAACTGGCGGAACCCCGAGAACAGCGGTGCGCGTGCCGCGCCGGGCGCACGGCCGAAGCTTTCGGTGATGCGGTCCAGCACGATCGCGAGCAGCACCACCGACAGGCCGCTTTCGAAGCCCAGGCCGATGTCCAGACGCTGAATGCTGGCCAGCACGTCGTTGCCGAGGCCGCCCGCGCCCACCATCGACGCGATGATCACCATCGACAGCGCCATCATGATGGTCTGGTTCACGCCCTGCATGATCGACGGCAGCGCGTTCGGGATCTGCACCTTGTACAGCAGTTGCCACGGCGTGCAGCCGAACGCCTGCCCCGCTTCCACGATCTCGCGGTTCACGTGGCGGATGCCGAGGCTCGTCAGGCGCACGGCCGGCGGCATCGCGAAGATCACCGTGGACAGAATCCCCGGCACGCGGCCCAGGCCGAACAGCATCGCGGCCGGAATCAGGTAGACGAACGCCGGCATGGTCTGCATCAGGTCCAGGATCGGACGCACGATGGTCGCCACCACCTTGCTCTTGGCCGCCCAGATGCCGAGCGGAATGCCCAGCACGAGGCTGATGATGGTGGACGACAGCGTCAGGCCGAGCGTGATCACCGTCTGATCCCAGAAGCCGGTCGCGAAGATCAGCAGCATCGCCGCCGTGGTGAAGATCGCGAAGCGCCAGCCCACCCGCCACAGCCCGACGCCGATGAAGATCGCCATCATCAGCCACATCGGAATCGCCTGCAGGCCGTGTTCGACGGCAGCGGCCAGGCTTTCGATCACGCGTCCGATCGCATCGAACGTCTTCGCATCATGGTCGAGCAGGTAACGGACGCCCTGGTCGACCCAAGTGCCGAGCGGAATCATTTCAGACATGGGAGCCTCGCGAGCGGGTAATGGCTTTCAGGAGCACGGCCCGATCCACGGAACCGCAGTAACAGCCGTCGGCATCGACGACGGGCAGGGCATTCGGGCTGGCCACCACGCGTTCGACCACGTGATCTAGCGTGGCGTCGTGCCGGATGCATTCGATCTGGCGCAGGTTCGGCGCGCTGGTGCCGATCGCCTCGCGCGTGACGAAGCCGCGGATCTTGCGCGCCTCGTCCAGCACGAACGCGTAGTCGGCGCTGCCGTTCAGCGTGGCGGCCACGTTGGCCGCGTCGAACTTCGAAACCACCGGCACCGCGCCGGTCTGCATCAGGTCGCCGGCCGTCAGGTAGCGGCTGGTGTCGATGCCGTCGAAGAACGCGCGCACGTATTCGTCCGCCGGGTTCGCGATGATGTCCTGCGGCGTGCCCACCTGCACGAGACGGCCGCCTTCCATGATCGCGATCCGCGTGCCGATCCGCAGCGCTTCCTCCAGATCGTGGGACACGAACATGATCGTGCGGCGCTGCTCCTTCTGCAGTTGCAGCAGCACGTTCTGCATTTCCTTGCGCTTGAGCGGATCGAGCGCCGAGAACGCCTCGTCCATGATCATCAGCGACGGGTTCACGGCCAGCGCGCGGGCCAGGCCGACGCGCTGCTGCATCCCGCCCGACAGCTCGGACGGCAGCTTCTTCGAGAATGCCGCCAGGCCGACCTGCTCCAGCACGTCCATCGCGCGGCGTTCGCGATCCTTGCGGCTCACGCCGGCCACTTCCAGGCCGAACGCGGCATTCGACAGCACGGTGCGTTGCGGCATCAGCGCGAACGACTGGAACACCATGCTCATGTCGGTCCGGCGCAGCGCGGTCAGCTCCGAGCGGCGCACGGCCGCGACATCGCGGCCATCGATCAGCACCTTGCCGGCCGTCGGCTCGACAAGGCGGTTGACGAGGCGGATCAGCGTGGACTTGCCCGAACCGGACAAGCCCATCAGCACGAAAATCTCGCCTTCCTGAACGTCGAACGACACGTCGTGCACACCGACCACCTGGCCGGTCTGCTTGAAGATATCGTCCTTCGTCGACCCGGCTGCGAGCATGTCGAGCGCCTGCTTAGGGTTATTACCAAAAACCTTGCACAGACCTTCGACCACGACCTTGGGGGCATCCATTGAAACCTTCTCCTCGTGTAGCGGGGGCTCGCACCAACAGAGCGTGCCTCAATGGTTGCTAGAAAAAAGTACAGGCAGCCGACGAATTCCGACAGTCGCTTGCGCAAATACGACACCTGCATTTGTCATGCGACGCCAAGCCTGGCGCGGCGCGGCGGCCCACGGCCCTCCGCCTGCGGCGTTGCATCACGTGAAAAGCCGCGCCGGGCGTGCAATGTGAGACAGCATCGTGCAACGCGTCACACCCCGTTCGGAGCCACCCGCGCGGCGGAAAAACACAAGCCGGAAAGTCGTAAATCGACAAGATCGTGTCCGATCACCGACAGGCCCGCAAGGGGCCTCGGCGCGCGGGCGTTCGATGCGCCGGACGCGCCAAAGGTGCAACCCGGTCGCACCTCGTTCGCAGCGCCGGAAGGCCTTGCTTTCCGGTTCCTTTCACGCTGTCAGGATAGTTGCGCACGCATCCGATTCGGCACCGTGACGCCACCTGGTTGATCAGGAATCCGGACGATAGACAACGTCGCACACCCGCTACTGCACCGCGCCCTCGCCCACGCGCACGTCGTGCTCGACGGCGAGCGCGGTGGCCGCCATCACGCGAATCGCCTGCGCCTGCAGTTCCACCGACAGGCTCGGCATGCCCGGATGCCGCGCCGCCAGCGCCGGGTCGCACGGCAGATGCACGAAGCCGCCGCGCGTGGCCGTGCGCTGCATTGCGAGGTGATGCAGCAGCGTGTAGAACACCGCGTTGCAGGCATAGGTGCCGGCCGTCTGCGAGACCGAGGCCGGGATGCCGGCCGCGCGCAGGTCGCGCACCAGCGCCTTGATCGGCAACGTCGAGAAATAGCCGACCGGGCCGCCCGCCACCACCGGCACGTCGATCGGCTGCCGGCCGGCGGTATCGGGGATGCGCGCGTCGATCACGTTGATCGCCACCCGCTCGACGGACACGTCGGCGCGCCCGGCCGCCAGCCCGAGGCACAGCACGAGCGCGGGCGCGGTGTGCTCGATCGCAGCCAGCAGCGCCGGCCCGGCCTCGTCGAACACGCAGGGCAGGCAGCGCGCCACCACGCGCGCGCCGTCGAGCGTTTCGCCATCGACGCGGCGGGCCGCGTCCCACGACGGATTGTGGGCGTCACCGCCGAACGGCGCGAAGCCGGTGACAAGAATCGTGCTCGTGCTCATGCAAACGGCCCGGAAGGATGGCGCAAGCGCCCATCTTAGGCCCGGAACCGCGCGCGCCAGAAAAAATGCCCCGGCGGCGTTTCCGCCGGCGGGGCCAACCCATGTCAGAGACAACGCCTGAATTCAACGCGTCCCGATCGATCTTAGTGACGCCTCCGGCCGCGTCCAACCAGACAATCGTGCTATCCAATCGACCGGCCCGCCGGGCCGCTTGCCATGCTCCAGCGCATATCGATAGAACGAAAAGTCGTTTCGCGCGGCGCGCGCGGCTCGCTACCATGGCGGTTCAGGCCTGCCCGATCAGGCACCGCATTCCGGGAGCGCATTTTGACTGCATTCGACCAACACCGCCGACCCTTCATCGTCGGCATCGGCGGCACCACCCGCGCCGCCTCGTCCACCGAGCGCGCACTGGGCTTCGCCCTGCGCGGCGCGCAAGCGGCCGGCGCCCGCACGCGGCTGTTCGACGGCCCGTTCCTGCATTCGCTGCCGCACTACGCCCCGGAGCAGAAAAGCCTCAGCGCCGCCCAGATCGAGCTGATCGAAGCCGTGCGCGATGCCGACGCCGTGATCATCGCGACGCCCGGCTACCACGGCGGCGTGTCCGGCCTCGTCAAGAACGCGCTCGATACGCTGGAAGAGCTGCGCGCCGACGAGCGCCCCTACCTCGACGGCCGCGCCGTGGGCTGTATCGTCACCGCCTACGGCTGGCAAGCCGCCGGCACCGTGCTGAGTTCGCTGCGCTCGATCGTCCATGCGCTGCGCGGCTGGCCGACGCCGTTCGGCGCCGCCGTCAACACGCTCGAAACGCGCTTCGAATCCGCCGACACCTGCACCGACGCCAAGGTGGCCGGCCAGCTCGAAACGGTCGGTGCGCAAGCCGCCGAGTTCGCGCTCGCCTTCGCCTCGCACCGGGCCGCGACGCGCGTGGCCACCGACGGCGGTTTCGCGCCGGTGCTGAAGCTCGCTTCGAAGTAACGCGACACCCCACGCATCGCCCGCCGCCGCGCCCCGCGCGGCTGGGACGCACCCCGACAGCCGGTCACCGACCGGCTTTTTTGCGTGCGTGGCCGGCATGCCGCGCGCCGGGCCCGATGGCGCCGTTCACCGCGGCCGCGATGCTAAGGATTCGCCCATTCGCGGGCATATGCTTCGCCGGAAAGATTGGTTCCGACGCGGCACCGGGGCGCTTACGCTGGAACCTCCTGCACTTCACGCTCTCCCCTGCAATGAATCGTCCGATCCGCTACAAAGGCTACGAAATGGCGCCCGCCGCCGCGCAGCAGCCCAATGGGCTGTTCGCCGCGAACCTCACGATCGAGCGGACCACGGCCGGACCGCCGCGCGCCTATTCGTTCGACGCCATCGACTTCTTCTTCGACGAGTCGCTCGCCCTCGCCTACGCGTCCCGCTGGGGGCGCATCTGGATCGACGCCCATAGTTGACGCAAGGCAAGCCGGACGCGGATTCCGACCTGGCACGAAAAACAGAAAACGGTGGCCTATGGAAAAATAATCCACCTCGTTTTCTTGCCAACGTCCTACCCACGCTTATGTCCGACACGCTACAACAGGAGCAAGCGGCCGACCACGCCATGCGCAACTGGGCGCACGACGATACCGGCCCCGTGCGCATCGGCTCCGACGCGCACCGCCAGATGTTCTGCCGCATGCTGCTCGATACCCATAACCCCTACAAACCGGCCATCATCGACTGGCCGCCGCTTGCCCCCGACGAACTGAAACGGCTCACGGCGCTGCCGATCTGGGACATCGCCGTGCAGACCGAAGGCCGTGCCTCGATCCGCGTGGCCACCTTCGCCGCCACCGTGACGGACCCGCTGCTGCGCTCGGCGCTGCAGATGGACGGCGAGGAGGAAGCGCGCCACAAGGTCGTGCTGTCCAGGCTCGTCGAAGCCTACGGCATCCACCTCGCGCCCGAGCCGCCCTACCCGGCACCCACCGACCCGGAATGGGCCTGGGTGCTGACCGGCTTCAGCGAGTGCATCGACAGCTTCTTCGCGTTCGGGCTGTTCCGTTCCGCGCAGCAATCGGGCTTCTTCCCCGAGGCGCTCGTGGAAACCTTCGAACCGGTGATCCAGGAGGAAGGCCGCCATATCCTGTTCTTCGCGAACTGGTACGCATGGTACTGGCGCAACCTGCCGTGGTGGAAGCGGCCGTGGTTCTTCCTGCGCGTGGCCGCGATCTGGGCGACGCTGATCCGCGATCGTATCGGCATTGCGCGCGGCATCGACGCCGACGGCGTGGCCCACGACGCCAACTTCCCCGCCAACGCCGCTGCCACCGTGGGCACCGACGCGCTGAAGCCGCGCGCCCTGATCGAGCTGTGCCTGGCCGAGAACGATCGGCGCATGGCCGGCTACGACCCGCGCCTGCTGCGCCCGAAGTTCGTACCGCGGCTGGCACGCCTCGCACTTAAATTCATCCGGGCGTAATTCAAACCACCGGGTGGCCGCACGGCCGCCCGTTCCCTGCCCTCCGTCGTACCGTCTCCCCGCCTCGCCACTCGTTGTGCCGTCACGTCCGGCCATCCCGCGACCATTCGGATCGAAGAAAACCGAAACCGGCCGGAAAGGCTGCGGCAACCGAAAATCCCTCGTTTTGAAAGCGCTCGCCGCATCGACAGGAAGCGCGTAACCGGTGCAATTTGCCCCACTTTGCCTGGTGCCAATGCACCAGATCATTTACGGATCGCACCCGGTTTACGTCATTTTCGCCACACTTCTCTCGGTATGAAACAGTTTAGTTAATCGTTTTTACAAGCCTACATAAATGTTGAATTGATAAATTTTCCGTTTTCATTTTTACAAATTCGGAGCAACCCAGCCCTGCGAAATTTTTACGCATTGCAGCATTTTTTAATACAGAGTTACCTTTGAATACGCCGAAAAATTTCCATAGCTCCTTATTCATCATGGATTTCCCGCAGATGACCAGGGACTTTTGACCGATACAATGCACTTACACCATTCGACTTACTGATTCTTCATAAAACTTAACAAGCCTATAAAACAGAATCGTCGAACACTGTTTTACAGTTGATACCTGCGAGTTTGCAGTTGTTTTCATTTGAAATTAGCGAGTTCTCATAGAATCCGCGCAATTGATCGCTTTTCCGTGCATGCCGGCAATCACACTTGATTTTGCCTGGTGCAACGCACGGCTCCGTGGAGACAAGCAGTATGAATCGCAATTACCGTTCGATCTGGAACGAATCTCTCGGGGCTTGGGTGGCTGCATCGGAAAACGATTCGGCTCGGGGTAAACCCAATAAATCGGCAGTTGCAAAAGCGGTCACCACGGCCGTGCTGGTTGCCGGCGCGACCAATCAGGTCGCGCACGCGCAGTACGCGACCGGCGGCGGCGTCACCACCAGCACGTCGGCCATCGCGATCGGCGGCAATGCGGCGGTGCTGGGCGTCTACACGCCCAGCAACACCACCGCCACCGGCACCGGTGCGATCGCGATCGGGTCGAACTCCACGTCGTCCGGCATCGCCTCGATGGCGCTCGGCTACGGCTCCACGGCGACCGGCACCACCTCGATAGCGGTTGGCAATGGCGCGACCGCCACCGGCATCTACACCACCGCCTTCGGTCACAACGCATTCGCCACCGGCTCCAGCGCGATCGCCGTGGGTTCCGGCTCGGGCGCGACCGGCTTGGGCTCGACGGCGGTCGGCAACGACACGCGCGCGACCGCGAGCAGCTCGGTGGCGATCGGCGGCGGCGACAGCTCCGGCACCGGCGGCGCCACCGCCTCCGGCGCCTCAGCGGTTGCCGTCGGGCGTTTTTCGGTGGCCAGCTCCACCAGCGCGCTGGCCGTCGGCGCCGGCGCGTCCGCGTCCGACCAGTACGCCGTGGCGCTCGGCCCGAATTCGACCGCGTCGTACGCGGGCAGCGTCGCAATCGGCAACGGCAGCGCAACCGCCGCCGCTGCTCCCACCACCACCGGCTACCTGACGGGCCAGGCCGCACCGACCGCCGAAGTGTCGGTGGGCAACGCCACCACGCTGCGCCGCATCACCAACCTGGCCGACGGCTCGGCCGCGACCGACGCCGTCACTGTCTCGCAGCTCAGTACCGGACTCAGCACGACCACCAGCTCGATCGCGAGCTTGTCGACGTCGACGTCGAGCGGGTTGTCGACGGCGAATAGCCGTGTGACGTCCCTGTCGAGTGGGCTTTCCACGACGAACAGCAATGTCACTTCGCTGTCGAGTGGCTTGAGCGCGACCAATAGCAATGTGTCGTCGTTGTCGACGGGGGTGGGGTCGCTGTCCACCGGGCTTTCCACGACGAACAGCAATGTCGCTTCGCTGTCGAGTGGGTTGAGCGCGACCAATAGCAACGTGTCGTCGTTGTCGACGGGAGTGGGGTCGCTGTCCACCGGGCTTTCCACGACGAACAGCAATGTCGCTTCGCTGTCGTCCTCCGCCTCGACCAGCGTCGGATCGTTGTCCACCGGGCTTTCGACCACGACAAGCAATGTCACGTCGCTGTCGAGCGGATTGAGCACCACCAATAGCAACGTCTCGTCACTGTCCTCGGGGCTCGCGTCGTCCAGCAGCTCGATTTCCTCGCTGTCGAGCGGATTGAGCACGACCAACAGCAATGTCTCGTCGTTGTCGACGGGCGCCGGCTCGTTGTCCACGGGACTCTCCACAACCAACAGCCGCGTCACGTCGTTGTCGACGGCGTCATCCACGGCCGAAAGCTCGCTGTCGACTGGTTTGTCGTCTACCAACAGCAATGTCACTTCGTTGTCGAGCGGCCTGAGCACGACCAACAGCACGGTCTCGTCGTTGTCGACGGGCGTGACGTCGATTTCCAGTGGGTTGTCGACCACCAACAGCAATGTTGCTTCGTTGTCGAGCGGTCTGAGCACCACCAACAGCAATGTGTCGTCGCTGTCGACGGGCGTGACCTCGATTTCCAGCGGGTTGTCGACCACCAATAGCAACGTCGCTTCGTTGTCGACGGGCGTGACCTCGATTTCCAGCGGGTTGTCGACGACCAACAGCAACGTCGCTTCGTTGTCCTCGTCGACCTCGACCAGCGTCGGCTCGCTGTCTACCGGTTTGTCGTCGACCAATAGCAACGTCACCTCGCTGTCGAGCGGCCTGAGCACGACCAACAGCAACGTCGCTTCGCTGTCGACCGGCGTGACCTCGATTTCCAGCGGGTTGTCGACCACCAATAGCAACGTCGCTTCGTTGTCCTCGTCGACCTCGACCAGCGTCGGCTCGCTGTCTACCGGGCTTTCGACCACAACGAGCAACGTCGCTTCGCTTTCGTCGGGTTTGAGTTCCACGAACAGCAACGTCACTTCGCTGTCCAGCGGGCTCAGTACGACTAATAGCAATGTCTCGTCGCTGTCGACGGGTGTGACTTCGATTTCCAGTGGACTGTCGACCACCAACAGCAATGTCGCTTCGCTGTCGTCTTCGACCTCGACCAGTGTCGGATCGCTGTCCACCGGGCTTTCGACCACAACGAGCAACGTCACCTCGCTCTCGTCAGGGCTGAGCTCGACGAACAGCAACGTCACTTCGTTGTCCAGCGGACTCAGTACGACCAATAGCAATGTCTCGTCGCTGTCGACGGGTGTGACTTCGATTTCCAGCGGACTGTCGACCACCAACAGCAATGTCGCTTCGCTGTCGTCTTCGACCTCGACCAGTGTCGGCTCGCTGTCTACCGGTTTGTCGTCGACCAACAGCAATGTCACTTCGCTGTCGAGCGGCCTCAGCACCATCAACAGTAATGTCTCGTCGTTGTCGACGGGCGTGACCTCGATTTCCAGCGGGCTGTCGACCACCAATAGCAACGTCGCTTCGTTGTCCTCGTCGACCTCGACCAGCGTCGGCTCGCTGTCTACCGGGCTTTCGACAACAACGAGCAACGTCGCTTCGCTGTCCTCTTCGACCTCGACCAGCGTCGGCTCGCTGTCTACCGGGCTTTCGACAACAACGAGCAACGTCACTTCGTTGTCCAGCGGACTCAGTACGACCAATAGCAATGTCTCGTCGCTGTCGACGGGCGTGACTTCGATTTCCAGCGGGTTGTCGACCACCAACAGCAACGTCGCTTCGCTGTCCTCGTCGACTTCGACCAGCGTCGGCTCGCTGTCTACCGGTTTGTCGTCGACCAACAGCAATGTCACTTCGCTGTCGAGCGGCCTGAGCACCACCAACAGTAATGTCTCGTCGTTGTCGACGGGCGTGACCTCGATTTCCAGTGGGCTGTCGACCACCAATAGCAATGTCGCTTCGCTGTCGTCTTCGACCTCGACCAGCGTCGGCTCGCTGTCTACCGGTTTGTCGTCGACCAACAGCAATGTCACCTCGCTGTCGAGCGGTCTGAGCACTACCAACAGTAGTGTCTCGTCGTTGTCGACAGGTGTGACCTCGATTTCCAGTGGGCTGTCGACCACCAATAGCAACGTCGCTTCGTTGTCCTCGTCGACCTCAACCAGCGTCGGCTCGCTGTCTACCGGTTTGTCGTCGACCAACAGCAATGTCACCTCGCTGTCGAGCGGCCTCAGCACCACCAACAGTAATGTCTCGTCGCTGTCGACGGGCGTGACGTCTATCTCCAGTGGGCTGTCGACTACCAACAGCAACGTCCTCTCGCTTTCGACCTCGACTTCGACGGGCATCACCTCGCTCTCGACCGCGGTCAGTTCTCTGTCGACATCGACCTCGACGGGTATCGGATCGCTCTCCACCGGCGTGGGTTCGCTGTCGACCGGATTGAGCACGACCAACAGCACGGTTTCATCGCTGTCCTCATCGACTTCGACCAGTGTGGGTTCGTTGTCCACCGGGCTGTCCACCACGAACAGCACAGTCTCGTCGCTGTCCACCGGCGTGACGTCGATTTCCAGCGGCTTGTCGACCACGAACAGCAATGTCGCTTCGCTGTCGTCCTCGACTTCGACCAGCGTCGGGTCGTTGTCTACTGGGCTTTCGACCACGGCGAGCAACGTCACCTCGCTCTCGTCCGGCTTGAGTTCCACGAACAGCAACGTCACCTCGCTCTCGTCCGGCTTGAGTTCCACGAATAGCAACGTCACGTCCCTTTCGTCGGGCCTGAGTTCCACGAACAGCAACGTCACCTCGCTGTCCAGCGGACTCAGTACGACTAATAGCAACGTCTCGTCGTTGTCGACGGGTGTGACCTCGATTTCCAGCGGGTTGTCGACCACCAACAGCAATGTCGCTTCGCTGTCGTCTTCGACCTCGACCAGTGTCGGATCGCTGTCCACCGGGCTTTCGACCACAACGAGCAACGTCACCTCGCTCTCGTCAGGGCTGAGCTCGACGAACAGCAACGTCACTTCGTTGTCCAGCGGACTCAGTACGACCAATAGCAATGTCTCGTCGTTGTCGACGGGTGTGACCTCGATCTCCAGTGGGCTGTCGACCACCAACAGCAATGTCGCTTCGCTGTCGTCCTCGACCTCGACCAGCGTTGGGTCGTTGTCTACTGGACTTTCCACCACGGCGAGCAACGTCACTTCGCTGTCCAGCGGACTCAGTACGACTAATAGCAACGTCTCGTCGTTGTCGACGGGTGTGACTTCGATTTCCAGTGGGTTGTCGACCACGAACAGCAATGTCGCTTCGCTGTCGTCCTCGACTTCGACCAGCGTCGGATCGCTGTCCACCGGGCTTTCGACCACAACGAGCAACGTCACCTCGCTCTCGTCAGGACTGAGCTCGACGAACAGCAACGTCACCTCGCTCTCGTCAGGACTGAGCTCGACGAACAGCAACGTCACGTCCCTTTCGTCGGGCCTGAGTTCCACGAACAGCAACGTCACTTCGTTGTCCAGCGGACTCAGTACGACCAATAGCAATGTCTCGTCGCTGTCGACGGGTGTGACGTCGATTTCCAGTGGGCTGTCGACCACCAACAGCAACGTCCTCTCGCTTTCGACCTCGACTTCGACGGGCATCACCTCGCTCTCGACCGCGGTCAGTTCTCTGTCGACATCGACCTCGACGGGTATCGGATCGCTCTCCACCGGCGTGGGTTCGCTGTCGACCGGATTGAGCACGACCAACAGCACGGTTTCATCGCTGTCCTCATCGACTTCGACTGGTGTGGGTTCGTTGTCCACCGGGCTGTCCACCACGAACAGCAATGTCGCTTCGCTGTCGTCCTCGACTTCGACCAGCGTCGGTTCGTTGTCTACTGGACTTTCGACCACGGCGAGCAACGTCACCTCGCTCTCGTCCGGCTTGAGTTCCACGAACAGCAACGTCAATTCGCTGTCCAGCGGGCTCAGTACGACTAATAGCAACGTCTCGTCGTTGTCGACGGGTGTGACCTCGATTTCCAGCGGGCTTTCGACCACAACGAGCAACGTCACCTCGCTGTCCAGCGGACTCAGTACGACTAATAGCAACGTCTCGTCGTTGTCGACGGGTGTGACCTCGATTTCCAGCGGGTTGTCGACCACCAACAGCAATGTCGCTTCGCTGTCGTCCTCGACTTCGACCAGCGTTGGGTCGTTGTCTACTGGACTTTCCACCACGGCGAGCAACGTCACTTCGCTCTCGTCCGGCTTGAGTTCCACGAACAGCAACGTCACTTCGTTGTCCAGCGGACTCAGTACGACCAATAGCAATGTCTCGTCGTTGTCGACGGGTGTGACCTCGATCTCCAGTGGGCTGTCGACCACCAACAGCAATGTCGCTTCGCTGTCGTCCTCGACCTCGACCAGCGTTGGGTCGTTGTCTACTGGACTTTCCACCACGGCGAGCAACGTCACTTCGCTGTCCAGCGGACTCAGTACGACTAATAGCAACGTCTCGTCGTTGTCGACGGGTGTGACTTCGATTTCCAGTGGGTTGTCGACCACGAACAGCAATGTCGCTTCGCTGTCGTCCTCGACTTCGACCAGCGTCGGATCGCTGTCCACCGGGCTTTCGACCACAACGAGCAACGTCACCTCGCTCTCGTCAGGACTGAGCTCGACGAACAGCAACGTCACGTCCCTTTCGTCGGGTCTGAGTTCCACGAACAGCAACGTCACTTCGTTGTCCAGCGGACTCAGTACGACCAATAGCAATGTCTCGTCGCTGTCGACGGGTGTGACTTCGATTTCCAGTGGACTGTCGACCACCAACAGCAATGTCGCTTCGCTGTCGTCCTCAACCTCGACCAGTGTCGAATCGCTGTCCACCGGGCTTTCGACCACAACGAGCAACGTCGCCTCGCTCTCGTCCGGCTTGAGTTCCACAAACAGCAACGTTTTGTCGCTCTCGACTTCGACTTCGACCGGCATCACCTCGCTCTCGACGGCGGTCAGTTCGCTGTCGACATCGACCTCGACCGGTATCGGCTCGCTGTCCACAGGCGTAGGCTCGCTGTCGACCGGGTTGAGCACGACAAACAGCACTGTATCGTCGCTGTCGTCGTCGACTTCGACCAGCGTCGGTTCGCTGTCCACTGGACTTTCCACGACGACGAGCAGTGTCACCTCGCTCTCGTCGGGCTTGAGCACGACAAACAGCAATGTCACTTCGCTCTCATCTGGTCTCAGCTCCACGAACAGCAATGTCGCTTCGCTGTCGTCCTCGACTTCGACCAGCGTCGGTTCGCTGTCCACCGGACTTTCCACGACGACGAGCAATGTCACCTCGCTCTCGTCCGGCTTGAGCACGACAAACAGCAATGTCACTTCGCTCTCGTCTGGTCTCAGCACCACGAACAGCAATGTCGCTTCGCTGTCGTCCTCGACTTCGACCAGCGTCGGCTCGCTGTCCACCGGACTTTCCACCACGACGAGCAATGTCACCTCGCTCTCGTCAGGCTTGAGCACCACAAACAGCAACGTCACTTCGCTCTCGTCCGGTCTGTCTTCAACCAACAGCAACGTGTCCTCGCTGTCCACGTCCGTCTCCAGTGGGTTGTCGACGACAAACAGCAATGTCGCTTCGCTCTCATCGTCGACTTCAACCAGCATCGGCTCGCTGTCCACCGGACTTTCCACCACGACGAGCAATGTCACCTCGCTTTCGTCGGGCTTGAGCACCACAAACAGCAACGTGTCCTCGCTGTCCAGCGGCCTGAGCACCACCAACAGCAACGTCGTTTCGCTGTCGTCCTCGACCTCGACCAGCATCGGTTCGCTGTCCACCGGACTTTCCACGACGACGAGCAATGTCACCTCGCTTTCGTCGGGCTTGAGCACCACAAACAGCAACGTGTCCTCGCTGTCCAGCGGCCTGAGCACCACGAACAGCAACGTCGTTTCGCTGTCGTCCTCGACCTCGACCAGCGTCGGCTCGCTGTCCACCGGACTTTCCACCACGACGAGCAATGTCACCTCGCTCTCGTCGGGCTTGAGCACGACGAACAGCAACGTTACTTCGCTGTCGAGCAGCGTAACGTCGATTTCCAGCGGCCTGTCCACGACGGACAGCAACCTGACGACGCTCTCGACTTCGACCTCGACCGGCATCACCTCACTGTCGACGGCGGTCAGCTCACTCTCGACGTCGACGTCGACCGGCATCGGCTCGCTGTCCACGGGGATTGGCTCGCTGTCGACCAGCATCGGTTCGCTCTCGACCGGCGTCGGCTCGATCTCAACCGGCATCGGTTCGCTGTCGACAGGCCTGAGCACCACCAACAGCAATGTGTCCTCGTTGTCGTCCTCGACGTCGACCACAGCCAACTCGCTGTCGACGGGACTTAGCACGACCAACAGCAACGTCACTTCGCTGTCCAGCGGGTTGTCGACGACCAATAGCAATGTCTCGTCGCTTTCGTCCTCGGTCTCCAGCGGGCTGTCGACCACGAACAGCAACGTGTCCTCGCTGTCGACTTCGACTTCGACCAGCGTCGGCTCTCTGTCGACCGGGTTGTCTACGACCAATAGCAACGTTTCGTCGTTGTCGAGCGGCCTGAGCACGACCAACAGCAATGTCACCTCGTTGTCGTCCTCGGTCTCCAGCGGGTTGTCGACGACGAACAGCAACGTTACTTCGCTGTCCAGCGGCTTGAGCAGCACCAACAGCAATGTTTCCTCACTGTCCAGCGGCCTGAGCAGCACCAACAGCAATGTTTCCTCACTGTCCAGCGGCCTGAGCACGACAAACAGCAATGTCTCATCGCTGTCCACTGGCTTGAGCACCACCGATAGCAACGTCTCGTCGCTGTCGACTTCGACCTCGACCAGCGTTGGTTCGCTGTCCACTGGGCTGTCCACGACCAACAGCAATGTCTCATCGCTGTCGTCCTCGGTCTCCAGCGGACTGTCAACCACGAACAGCAACGTGTCCTCGCTGTCGACTTCGACTTCGACCAGCGTTGGATCGCTGTCCACTGGGCTGTCTACGACCAACAGCAACGTCACCTCGTTGTCGTCCTCGGTCTCCAGCGGGTTGTCGACGACAAACAGCAACGTTACTTCGCTGTCGAGCGGCTTGAGCAGCACCAACAGCAATGTTTCCTCACTGTCCAGCGGCCTGAGCACGACAAACAGCAATGTCTCCTCGCTGTCCACTGGCTTGAGCACCACCGATAGCAACGTCTCGTCGCTGTCGACTTCGACCTCGACCAGCGTTGGTTCGCTGTCCACCGGGCTGTCCACGACCAACAGCAACGTCACTTCGCTGTCCAGCGGGTTGTCGTCGACTAATAGCAATGTCTCATCGCTGTCGTCCTCGGTCTCCAGCGGGTTGTCGACTACGAATAGCAACGTCTCGTCGCTGTCGACTTCGACGTCGACCAGTGTTGGTTCGCTGTCCACCGGGCTGTCCACGACCAACAGCAATGTCTCTTCGCTCTCCACCGGCCTGAGCACCACCGATAGCAACGTGTCGTCCCTGTCGTCGTCGACCTCGACCAGCGTCGGCTCACTCTCCACTGGCCTCTCGACCACGACGAGCAACATCACGTCCCTGTCGTCGGGTCTCAGCACCACCAACAGCAACGTCTCTTCGTTGTCGAGTGGTCTCAGCTCAACGACCAGCAATATCTCGTCGCTGTCGTCGGGCTTGAGCAGCACAAACAGTAATGTTTCTTCGTTGTCATCATCGACTTCGACCAGCGTCGGATCGCTGTCCACCGGGCTGTCCACAACCAACAGCAATGTTTCGTCGTTGTCGAGCGGCTTGAGCAGCACCAACAGCAACGTTTCCTCGCTGTCCAGCGGACTGAGCACGACCAACAGCAACGTTTCTTCTCTGTCGTCGTCGACTTCGACCAGCGTCGGCTCACTGTCCACCGGCCTCAGCACCACTAACAGCACGGTCTCCTCGCTGTCGGCCGGCGTGTCTTCGATCTCGACCGGCCTGTCGACAACCAACAGCAATGTTTCGTCTCTCTCCAGTGGACTGAGCACCACCGATAGCAATGTGTCTTCGCTGTCGACCTCGACCTCAACTGGCGTCAGCTCGCTGTCAACCGGGCTGTCCACAACCAACAGCAATGTTTCGTCGTTGTCGAGCGGCTTGAGCAGCACCAACAGCAACGTTTCCTCGCTGTCCAGCGGACTGAGCACGACCAACAGCAACGTTTCTTCTCTGTCGTCGTCGACTTCGACCAGCGTCGGCTCACTGTCCACCGGCCTCAGCACCACTAACAGCACGGTCTCCTCGCTGTCGACCGGCGTGTCTTCGATCTCGACCGGCCTGTCGACAACCAACAGCAATGTTTCGTCTCTCTCCAGTGGACTGAGCACCACCGATAGCAATGTGTCTTCGCTGTCGACCTCGACCTCAACTGGCGTCAGCTCGCTGTCAACCGGGCTGTCGACGACAAATAGCAATGTCACGTCGCTGTCGAGCGGCTTGAGCAGCACCAACAGCAACGTTTCCTCGCTGTCCAGCGGACTGAGCACGACCAACAGCAACGTTTCTTCTCTGTCGTCGTCGACTTCGACCAGCGTCGGCTCACTGTCCACCGGCCTCAGCACTACCAACAGCACGGTCTCCTCGCTGTCGACCGGTGTGTCCTCGATTTCGACCGGCCTGTCGACAACCAACAGCAATGTCGCTTCGCTGTCATCCTCGACCTCAACCAGCGTCGGTTCACTGTCGACCGGACTCTCGACCACGACGAGCAGTGTCACATCGCTGTCGTCGGGACTCAGCAGCACCAACAGCACGGTCTCCTCACTGTCGACCGGCGTGTCTTCGATCTCGACCGGCCTGTCGACAACGAACAGCAATGTCACTTCGCTGTCGTCCTCGACTTCGACCAGCGTTGGCTCGCTGTCCACCGGGCTGTCCACAACCAACAGCAATGTTTCGTCGTTGTCGAGCGGCTTGAGCACCACGAACAGCACGGTTTCGTCGCTGTCGACCGGCGTGTCCTCGATCTCCACCGGCCTGTCGACAACGAACAGCAACGTCGCGTCGCTGTCGTCTTCGACTTCGACCAGCGTCGGATCGCTGTCCACCGGACTGAGCACCACGACGAGCAATGTCACGTCGCTGTCGTCGGGCCTCAGCACCACCAACAGCAATGTGTCCTCGTTGTCCAGCGGTCTGAGCACGACAACTAGCAGCGTCTCCTCGCTGTCTACCGGCGTCTCTTCGATCTCCACCGGCCTGTCGACAACGAACAGCAACGTCACTTCGCTGTCGTCGTCGACTTCGACCAGCGTTGGCTCGCTGTCCACCGGACTGAGCACCACCAACAGCAGTGTCGGCTCACTGTCGACCGGCGTGTCCTCGATCTCGACTGGACTGTCGACAACGAACAGCAATGTCGCTTCGCTGTCGTCATCGACCTCGACCAGCGTCGGCTCGCTGTCCACGGGCTTGAGCACCACGACGAGCAACGTCGCGTCGCTCTCGACTGGCCTGAGCTCGACCAACAGCAACGTCTCATCGCTGTCGTCCGGCCTCAGCACTACCAACAGCAGTGTCGGCTCGTTGTCCACTGGCCTCAGCACCACCAACAGCACGGTCTCCTCGCTGTCGACCGGCGTGTCTTCGATCTCGACTGGACTGTCGACAACCGACAGCAACGTCGCGTCGCTGTCGTCTTCGACCTCGACCAGCGTCGGCTCGCTGTCCACCGGCTTGAGCACCACAACGAGCAACGTTGCGTCGCTGTCGACTGGCCTGAGTTCGACCAACAGCAACGTCTCATCGCTGTCGTCCGGCCTCAGCACCACCAACAGCAGTGTCGGCTCGTTGTCCACCGGTCTCAGCACCACCAACAGCACGGTCTCTTCGCTGTCGACCGGCGTGTCTTCGATCTCGACTGGACTGTCGACAACCGACAGCAATGTCGCTTCGCTGTCGTCCTCGACTTCGACCAGTGTCGGTTCGCTGTCCACCGGACTGAGCACCACCAACAGCAGCGTCGGCTCACTGTCGTCATCGACCTCGACCAGTGTCGGTTCACTGTCCACCGGCTTGAGCACCACGACGAGCAACGTCGCCTCGCTGTCGACTGGCCTGAGCTCGACCAACAGCAACGTCTCATCGCTGTCGTCCGGCTTGAGCACCACAAACAGCACGGTCTCCTCGCTGTCGACCGGCGTGTCCTCGATCTCTACCGGCCTGTCGACAACGAACAGCAACGTCACTTCGCTGTCGTCCTCGACTTCGACCAGCGTCGGATCGCTGTCCACTGGCTTGAGCACCACGACGAGCAACGTCGCGTCGCTCTCGACTGGCCTGAGCTCGACCAACAGCAACGTCTCATCGCTGTCGTCCGGCTTGAGCACCACAAACAGCACGGTCTCCTCGCTGTCGACCGGCGTGTCCTCGATCTCGACTGGACTGTCGACAACGAACAGCAATGTCGCTTCGCTGTCGTCCTCGACTTCGACCAGCGTTGGCTCGCTGTCCACCGGCCTGAGCACCACCACCAGCAACATCTCATCGCTGTCGTCCGGCCTCAGCACCACAAACAGCAGCGTCGGCTCGCTGTCGTCCTCGACCTCAACCAGTGTCGGTTCACTGTCCACCGGCTTGAGCACCACGACGAGCAACGTCGCGTCGCTGTCGACTGGCCTCAGCTCAACCAACAGCAACGTCACCTCGCTGTCCACCGGCCTCAGCACCACCAACAGCAACGTCACCTCGCTGTCGTCCGGCTTGAGCACCACCAACAGCACGGTCTCCTCGCTGTCGACCGGTGTGTCCTCGATCTCGACTGGACTGTCGACAACGAACAGCAACGTCACTTCGCTGTCGTCCTCGACTTCGACCAGCGTTGGCTCGCTGTCCACCGGCTTGAGCACCACCACCAGCAACATCTCGTCGCTGTCGTCCGGCCTCAGCACCACAAACAGCAGCGTCGGTTCACTGTCGTCATCGACCTCGACCAGTGTCGGTTCACTGTCCACCGGCCTGAGCACCACGACGAGCAACGTCGCGTCGCTCTCGACTGGCCTGAGCTCGACCAACAGCAACGTCTCATCGCTGTCGTCCGGCCTCAGCACCACCAACAGCAGTGTCGGCTCGCTGTCCACTGGCCTCAGCACCACCAACAGCACGGTTTCCTCGCTGTCGTCCGGCGTGTCCTCGATCTCCACCGGCCTGTCGACAACGAACAGCAACGTCACTTCGCTGTCGTCCTCGACTTCGACCAGCGTTGGCTCGCTGTCCACCGGCCTGAGCACCACGACGAGCAACGTCGCGTCGCTCTCGACTGGCCTGAGCTCGACCAACAGCAACGTCTCATCGCTGTCGTCCGGCCTCAGTACCACCAACAGCAGTGTCGGCTCGTTGTCCACTGGCCTCAGCACCACCAACAGCAATGTCGCTTCGCTGTCGTCCTCGACTTCGACCAGCGTTGGCTCGCTGTCCACCGGCCTGAGCACCACCACCAGCAACATCTCATCGCTGTCGTCCGGCCTCAGCACCACAAACAGCAGCGTCGGCTCGCTGTCGTCCTCGACCTCAACCAGTGTCGGTTCACTGTCCACCGGCTTGAGCACCACGACGAGCAACGTCGCGTCGCTGTCGACTGGCCTCAGCTCAACCAACAGCAACGTCACCTCGCTGTCCACCGGCCTCAGCACCACCAACAGCAACGTCACCTCGCTCTCGTCAGGCCTGAGCACCACCACCAGCAACATCGCCTCGCTGTCGTCCTCGACCTCGACCAGCCTCGGCTCGCTGTCGACGGCAACCGGCTCGCTGTCCACCGGCCTGGCCTCGACGAACAGCAACCTGAACTCGCTGTCCACCTCGACCTCGACCAGCGTCAGTTCGCTGTCGACCTCGGTCAGCTCATCGGTGGCGAACTCGTCGGGCAAGGTCGGCAACAGCATCGCCTCGGCGCTCGGCGGCGGCGCGACGTACGACCCGACCACGGGCGCGATCACCCCGCCGTCGTACACGACGTACAAGGCGAACGGCACCACAGCGACGGTCGACAACATCGGCAGCGCGCTCGACAGCATCAACTCGACAGGCATCAAGTACTTCCACACCAACACGTCGGCGGGTTCGACGGATTCGGTGGCCACGGGCGTCGACAGCGTCGCGATCGGCCCGAACGCGGTCGCGAACATCGACAACTCGGTGGCGATCGGCAGCGGCGCGATCACCTCGGCGGCGGTGCCGGTCAGCTCGGCCACGGTCGGCAACATGACGTTCGGCAACTTCGCGGGCAACTCGCCGGTGGGCGTGGTGAGCATCGGCTCGCCAGGCTTCGAGCGCCAGTTGACGAACCTCGCGGCAGGCCGCGTCTCGGCCACCAGCACCGACGCCGTGAACGGCAGCCAGTTGTTCCAGACCAACTCGGCCGTGGCTTCGCTGTCGACCAGCCTGAGCAGCGCGGCCTCGTCGTACACCAGCGCGGTGGCGTCGCTGTCGACTTCGACCTCGACCTCGCTGAGCGCACTGTCCACTTCCACCTCGACGTCGGTCGGCTCGCTGTCGACCTCGCAGTCGCAAACCACCTCCTCGGTGGCGTCGTTGTCCAGCTCGACCTCGACCACCACCGGTTCGCTGTCCACCGGCCTGTCGACCACGACCAGCAGCGTGGCGTCGCTGTCGACCACCACCTCGAGCGGCTTCAGCTCGCTGTCCTCGAGCCTGTCGGCGACCAACACGTCGGTCACCTCGCTGTCGAGCAGCCTCGGCACGGTCAGCGCCCAGGTGGCCTCGCTCTCGACCACCGCGGCGAACAACACCACGCGATCGCTGAGCTCGGGCGGCTACGCCGCCGACATGTCGGCAGCGGGCGCGCAGGCGCCGTCGGTCACGGCAGGTTCGAATTCGGTCGCACTGGGCCAAGGCTCGACGGACGACGGCCGCTCGAACGTGGTATCGGTCGGCAGCGCGACCCAGCAACGTCAGGTCACGAACGTCGCGGCGGGCACGCAAGGCACGGACGCAGTCAACCTCAACCAGTTGAATGCGCTCTCCACCTCCACGGCGCAGTCGTTCGCGGGTCAGCAAACCCAGATCAACTCGCTGGGCTCGCAATTGCAGCAAACCCAGCAGGCGGTGCAGCAAACCGACAAGATGGCGCGCCAAGGCATTGCCGCGGCGACGGCGCTGACCATGCTGCCGCAGGTCGAGCCAGGCAAGACGATCAACATGGCGATCGGCGTTGCCCGGTTTGCAGGCGAATCCGGCATGGCCTTCGGCGCCAGTGCGCACGTAACGACCAACGGCATTCTGAAACTGGGCGTCGGCGTCTCGGGCCAGAACAAGACCTACGGTGTCGGGTATGGATACAGCTGGTAATCGACTCGCCGTTACCTCCGCCTCACCGCTCTGAAAAGCACCTGATCGTCTCCCTCACGCGCGTCGTGAAAGACGATCAGGCGATCTGAACAGCCGGCGCAACGCCGGCTGCGGTTCGGGCGTGCGCTGCGCCCGGCATTCGTGCGCCGGGGCACACGGCCCGCCCCATTAATCCGAACGTCACGCGTCGATCCGTCGGGTTGCCATGCAACCCGACGCGCGTTGCTCGTGCCTGCGCCTTCCCCGCCGAACGCTCAAAAAAATAAACTCCGGCGCACGCGTTTCAATGACAATCCCATCATACAAATTCAAATTCCCGGCCATTTAATCACTCACTTCACAATAATTACAAAAAAACATAATCGCCGAATTACCACTTTCTACATCTCGAAAACGAGGATCGAGCCGCTCGATTTATGCCACCTCCACGATCAATTGGCGATCGACACATCCGCCCCTGAAATTCATCACCGCGACAGAACAGCCAGAAGCCCCGTCAATCGGCCATCCGAACCGACTCACGCCCGAAAAATACAATTAATTGGGAATCTAGACAAAACTCCACACTGGGAAAAATCATACGTTTACAGATCTCAAAATATCTACATTTCAATTTGCTTTCTGCAATACACTCCGCGCACTGAAATATTTACCTAAGCCCACCGGAAATAAATACCGACATTATCCGAGGCTATATATTGATCTCACGGAGAAACGCAACATGAATCACAACTATCGCCCCATTTGGAATGAATCGATTAAAGCCTGGGTAGCCGGATCAGAGAAAGATTCGGCGCGTGGCAAGCCCGGTCAATCCACTGTGGCAAAAGCCGTTTCCACGGCGCTGTGTGCTCTCGTTTTGATCGGCCAAGGCGCGCAGGCGGCGGACGGCGGCATACCGGCCGCTACGAAAAAGTGGGCTGCAATCGGCAGCGATATTTTCGACCTGCAAGGTGCGACTGCGTCGGGCAGAAACTCGATTGCTGTCGGCCGCGCCTCGGTTGCCGAGGACCGAGCCTCCATTGCGATTGGCACGAACTCCCACGTTGCTGGCGCAGGCAGCCTCGCACTTGGCACAGCGTCTCAAGCCAAAGGCATAGCCAGTCTCGCGCTTGGCCCACTGGCCCACGCCACTAACAAGGCCAGCATCGCGATCGGCTATGCGTCTCGGGCCGATACCCCGGGCAGCATCGCGATCGGCGAACACAGCCAGACGGCCGACTCCTCACCGACGTCCTTCGGCTATCTGACCGATCAGGCGGCACCCAAATCGGAGATGTCGATCGGCAGCGCGACCCAACTGCGCCGCATCACCAACGTGGCCGACGGTGCAGCCGCAACCGACGCGGCAACCGTCGCCCAACTCCAAACCGGCATGACCCGGTCGGGCGAGCAGATCGGCTCGCTGTCCACTGCGTTGGGTGCAACCGACGGTAAATTGGCGACGTTGTCGAAGGACCTCGGCACCACCAATACCAACATCTCGTCGCTGACCACCGGCCTCGGTGCGACCGACAGCAAATTGGCCTCGTTGTCGAAGGACCTCGGCACCACCATTACCAACGTCTCGTCGCTGACCACCGGCCTCGGGGCAACCGACAGCAAAGTGGCCTCGTTGTCGAAAGACCTCGGAGCCACGAATACCAACGTCTCGTCGCTGACTACCGGCCTCGGGGCAACCGACAGCAAAGTGGCCGCGTTGTCGAAAGACCTCGGAGCCACGAATACCAACGTCTCGACGCTGACCACCGGCCTCGGGGCGACCGACGGCAAATTGGCCTCGTTGTCGAAAGACCTCGGAGCCACGAATACCAACGTCTCGACGCTGACCACCGGCCTCGGTGCGACCGACAGCAAAGTAGCCGCGTTGTCGAAAGACCTCGGAGCCACGAATACCAACGTCTCGTCGCTGACTACCGGCCTCGGTGCGACCAACAGCAACGTGGCCGCATTGTCGAAAGACCTCGGAGCCACGAATACCAACGTCTCGTCTCTGACCACCAACCTCGGCGCAACCGACAGCAACGTGGCCACGCTGACGAAGGACCTCGGCACCACCAACACCAACGTTGCCTCCCTGACCACAAGCCTGAGCAAAACCGACAGCAAAGTCGCCGCGTTGACAACCGACCAAAAAACCACGAACAGCAGCCTTTCGTCCCTGTCCACGGGATTGAGCACGACCGACAGCCACGTAGCTTCGCTGTCCACCGGCCTGAACACGACCGACGGCAACGTCGCATCGCTGGCATCGGCAACCACGACCCGAATCGACGCCCTGACTACCAACATCGACTCGCTGTCCAACGGTCTGTCGACGACGAACGCCTCGGTCACGACGCTGTCCACCAGCCTCGGCACGATCAGCGACCGGATCGCCGCGTTCACGACGGCAACGGCAGACACCGCGCAAGCGAAGAAACCGATGATCTACGCCGCCGACATGCCGCTCCAGGCCGCGCAGTCGCCATCGGTCACGACCGGTTCCAACTCGGTAGCCATCGGCCAGGCCTCGACCGACGACGGCCGCTCGAACGTGGTGTCGGTCGGCAGTGCAACCCAGCAACGCCAGATCACGAACGTCGCGGCGGGCACCGCCGGCACCGACGCGGTCAACCTCAACCAGTTGAATACGCTCACAACTTCTATGTCACAATCGTTCGCCGGTCAGCAGAACCAGATCAGCTCGCTGGGTTCGCAAGTGCGGCAAACGCAGCAGGCGGTGCAGCAAACCGACAGGATGGCGCGCCAGGGCATCGCCGCCGCCACCGCACTGACCATGCTGCCGCAGGTCGAGCCAGGCAAGACGGTCAACGTGGCAATCGGCGTCGCCCGATTCGCGGGCGAATCCGGCATGGCCTTCGGTGCAAGTGCGCATGTGGCAACCAACGGCATTCTGAAACTGGGCATCGGCGTCTCGGGGCAGAACAAGACGTATGGTGTCGGATATGGACACAGCTGGTGATCGAATCCCTTCATTCTTCATCTGGCAGCGCTGACAGGCGCCTGACCATCGGCATTTCGCTCTTCGCGCGAGATGGTCAGGCAATCTGGGAAAACGGCATCCATCAGAACATCGCCTTCCTGGCGATGATGCTGCAAAAATCCGGTCGCATCGGCCGGATTTACTTCCTCAACGGCGGCGACGCCAACCAGATTCCCACCGGCCTCGATTTCGGCGGCCTCGACGTGCCGCTCGTCAACCCGCGCGACGTCTCGCACGAGCTGGACGTGGTGATCGAGATGGGCGCGCAGTTGCAGGTGGACTGGCTGAAATACATGAAGACGCTCGGCAAGAAGCTCATCATGTGCTTCGTCGGCAACGTCTATGCGGGCCTCTGCGAAACCCCCATCTTCAATCTGCCGTCGGGCCACATCTTCAACGGCGGCCCCTACGACGAAGTCTGGATGCTGCCGAAGGACGACAAGACGGCCGGCCCGCTCTTGCGCACGCTGATGCGCGTGCCGGTGCATTCGATTCCGCACATCTGGTCGCCGCATTTCGTCGAGCGCCGCGCCGCCGCGCTGGCCGAGGAAGGCATCCGCTTCGGCTACCAGCCGGGCCGCGCGAGCTGGCGGCTGGCCACGCTGGAGCCGAACATCTCGGTGGTCAAGAGCTGCCACTACCCGATGCTGGTCGCCGAGGAGTTCTACCGCGCCGAGCCGAGCGCCGTGCAACACCTGTTCGTGGTCAACGCGATGCACATGAAGGAACACCGCACGTTCGTCCACTTCGCCAACAGCCTCGATCTGGTGCGCCATCACAAGGCCACCTTCGAGCCGCGCGTCGAGGTGCCGTCGTTCCTGGCCCAGCACGCCGACGCCATCATTTCCCATCAATGGGAAAACCCGCAGAACTACCTCTATTACGACGCGCTGTACGGCGGCTATCCGCTGATCCACAATTCGCCGATGCTCGGCGAAGCCGGCTACTACTACCCGGAGTTCGATTCGGCCACGGGTGGCCGCGTGCTGCACCAGGCCTGGCGCGAGCACGACACGAATTTCGCCGCCTACCGTGCGAAGGCCGACGCCGTGCTGCAACGCGTGTCGATCGATCATCCGGCGAATCTCGACGCCTACGTCGAACGCCTCGTTGCCTGACGGCATTCCGCGGAGAAACCTGCATGTCCGATAGTCCCGTCCGTGATCTGCCGAACGGCGGCAAGCGCCTCGTGGTCGGCGTTTCGCTGTATGTGCGCGGCGCCGGCCAGTCGTTGTGGGAAAACGGCATCTTCCAGAACTGCCTGCTGCTGGTGCTGCTGCTGCGCCAGTCGCCGCTCGTCGCCGACGCGGTGATGGTGAACGGCGGCGGCACCGAACCGGCCGATCCGCAGATGATGCTCGGCGAATGGAACGTGCCGCTGATCTCGATGGACGAAGCGATGGCGCGCTGCGACGTGCTGATCGAGATGAGCGCGCAATTCAACGCCGACTGGATCGCCACCTATCGGGCGCGCGGCGGCAAGGTCATCACGATGCGGGTGGGCAACGATTACGTGATCGACATCGAGCGCGCGATGTTCGACAAACCGTCGGGCTTCCTGTTTTCGGGTGCGCATTACGACGGCGTCTGGACCATTCCCGAATTCGAGCACTCGTGCCGCCACTACCTCGAAACGGGCCTGCGCCGCCCGGTCACGATCGTGCCGCACATCTGGCATCCGATGCTGTTCGACCGCGCGCGCGCCACGCTGGAGGAAGGCCGCGCGTTCGGCTACCAGCCGGGCCGCGCGCGCTGGCGAATGGCGATCTTCGAGCCGAACATCTGCATGGTGAAGACCAGCATCATCCCGATGCTGATCGCCGAGCAAGCCTATCGCGCCGAGCCGTCGTTCGTGGAATTCGTGCGCGTGTGCAACGCGCTGCACATGAAGGAACACACCACGTTCGTGCACTTCGCGCGCAGCCTCGACATCGTCAACCACAGCCTCGCCACGTTCGAAGGCCGCTTCGCGCTGTACGAATTCATGTCGCAGCACGGCGATGCGGTGATATCGCACACCTGGGAAAACGCCCAGAACTACCTCTATTACGAACTGCTGTACGGCGGCTATCCGCTCGTCCACAACTCACCGTATCTCGGCAAGTGCGGTTATTTCTACCCGGATTTCGACTGCGAGGAAGGCGGCCGCCAGTTGTTGCGCGCGTTCCGCGAACACGACGCGAACCTGGACGCCTACCGCGAGAACGCGGCGCACCTGCTGCATTCGGTCGACATCGACAACCCCGACAACGTCGCCGCCTACACGGACGCGCTCGCCGCGCTGTACCGGTGAAGCACGGCACGCGACACCACGCTCAACCGGCATCCGGAGGCCCATTGAAATCGATCATCGTTCGCGGCGCCGCGTTGTGCGCCTTCGCGGCCTGCGCGCCGCTCGCCCTGGCTCAATCGCAGCCGCAGGCCCCGGCCGGGCAATCGCTGTCGCTCGCGCCCGTCAATGCCGGCACTTCGGCCGACGAGCTGCTGCGCGACGGCGACTACGCGCTCCAGTTGATCGACGCCGGCCGCTTCCAGGATCTCTGGAACGACGCCGCGCCGTTCGTCAAGCAACGCTACGACGCGCAGCATTTCGCCGACGACGTGCGCGGCTCGCGCCAGGCAGTCGGCCAGATCAAGGGCCGCGGCTGGGCCGCCGTCACGCGCATCATCTATACCGGCGCGAAGGACGTGCCGGACGGCCTCTATGCGAATGTCGATTACGCCACCACGCAGGTGTCGGGCAAGGTGGTGTACGAGAAGGTCAGCTTCCGGCTCGAAAACGACGGCCGCTGGCATTTGACGGGCTACGTGCCGCGCGTCGCGCAGGGCACGATTCCGGGCAACTGAGCGGCAGCGCCGCTCAGGCGTCCTCGCCATCGAGGTAGGGCGTCAGCACCTGCTCCAGCCATTCCATGAACACGCGCACCCGGCGCGACAGGTTGTGCCGGTGCGCGACCACCAGCCAGACCGGCAACGGCGCGGGCCGGAAATCGGGCAGCACCTCCACCAGCTCGCCGCTCGCCAGGAACGGGCCGAGCCGCGAGCGGCTCGCCTGAATCAGCCCGATGCCGGCCACGCCGGCCGCGTAATAGGTCTGCACGCTGTTCACACTGAGCGCGCACGGCAACGCGAGCGTCGCGGGCCGGCCGCGCTCCACGTACTCCCACAGCGCCGAGCGATGGCCGAACGTGGAGGTATAGAACACCATGCGGTGGCCGCGCTCGGACAGTTCGTGCAGGCTGCGCGGCGTGCCGAAGCGCCGCAGGTAGCCGGGGCTGGCCGCGTTGATCATCCGCAGGCTGCCGAGGCGGCGCGCGACCAGCGTGTCGTCCACCAGGCCGCCGATGCGCAGCACGCAATCGATCCCTTCCAGAATCAGATCCACGCGCCGGTCGGTGCTCGACAGCTCCAGTACCACCTCGGGATGCGCCTCGATGAACGCTGGCAGCGCCGGCACCACCATGGTTCGCGCCAGCTCGGTGGGCAGATCCACGCGCAACCGGCCGCGCAGCGGCGTATCGTGGCGCACCGTGAACATCGTCTGCAGCGCGTCGGCATCGGCCAGCAAATCCTGCGCACGCTGATAGAACACCTGGCCGTCCTCGGTCAGGTGCACGGTGCGCGTCGAGCGATGCAGCAGCCGCGCGCCCAGCTCCGCCTCCAGTGCGCGCACCGTGTTCGACGCCCGCCCCTTCTGGATGCCGAGGCTTTCGGCAGCCCGCGTGAAACTGGCCATTTCGGCGACGCGCACGAAGATCCGCAGCGAATCCAGGTTCGGCATTGTGATGTTTGAAAATAACAGTGCGTTCAGATTGGCGCACTTTATCGCATCGGACCGCGAGCGCATAGTAAGCGGCTTACGGCTGGCGCCGCCGGCCGAACGATGGAGATCACGATGCGTTACAACCAACTTGGCAACACCGGACTGTTCGTGTCCGAAATCTGTCTCGGCACGATGACGTTCGGCAGCCCGGAGCAGGAAGGCATGTGGGGCAGCATCGCCAGCGTCGGCCAGGACGCGGCCGATACGATCGTCGAGCGCAGCCTCGCCGCCGGCGTCAACTTCATCGATACGGCCGACGTCTACTCGTTCGGCGAATCGGAAAAGATCCTCGGCCAGTCGCTGAAGAACCTCAAGGTGGCGCGCAAGGACGTGGTGATCGCCACCAAGGTGTTCGCGCAAGTCGGCAACGGTCCGAACGATCGCGGCGCCTCGCGCGGCCACATCCTCGATTCGGTCGAGGCGAGCCTGGAGCGCCTGCAGACGGATTACATCGACCTGTATCAGATCCACGGCACCGACACCGTCACCCCGCTCGACGAAACGCTGCGCACCTTCGACGACCTGATCTCGCGCGGCCTGGTGCGCTATGTCGGCGTGTCGAACTGGCAGGCATGGCGCGTGGCGAAGGCGCTCGGCATCGCCGCGAAGCACGATTACGCACGCTACGAAAGCGTTCAGGCCTACTACTCGATTGCCGGCCGCGATCTCGAACGCGAGCTGGTGCCGATGATGACCGAGGAAAAGCTCGGGCTGATGGTGTGGTCGCCGCTCGCGGGCGGCCTGCTGTCGGGCAAGTTCGGCCCCGGTTCGAGCGACGCCGAAGGCCGCCGCGCCAACTTCGACTTCCCGCCCGTCGACAAGGATCGCGCCTGGGCCTGCGTCGCGGCGATGCGCCCGATCGCCGAGAAGCACGGCGTGAGCGTGGCGACCGTCGCGCTGGCCTACGTGTTGAGCAAGCCGTTCGTGACCACGGTGATCACCGGCGGCAAGCGGCTCGACCAGATCGAGCAGAACCTGGCCGCCGCCGATGTGAAGCTCGATGCGGACGACCTCGCGAAGCTCGATGAGGTCAGCGCACTGGCGCCCGAGTATCCGGGCTGGATGCTGGCGCGCCAGGGCGCCAACCGCGTGCCGCAACCGTTCACGCCGAAGGCCTGAGCCTGAAGTGCGCGCCCGGGCGCAGGCCCGGGCGTGCAGCCGCTATCTATCTCACTCTGCCGGAAAATCGGTGCCTTGCGAGACATCCTTCCATTGCTCGAACTCGGCGCGCAGCGCCTCGAGCTTGGTCTGCACCAATTGATAGGCATCCGAACCGAGCAGCAGGCGCAGCGGCGGCGCCGCCTCGCCGACGATGCGGATGATCGCCGCCGCGCCGCGCGCCGGATCGCCCGGCTGCGTGCCCGAATAGCTGTGCGCCTGGGCGCGCCGCTTGCCGGCCGTCTCGGCGTAATCGTCGATCACCGTTTTGGATTCGATCAGCGAGCGGCCCGCCCAATCGGTGCGGAACCGGCCCGGCTCGACGATCGTCACATGAATGCCGAGCGGCTTGACCTCGCCGGCCAGCGATTCCGAAAAGCCTTCCACGGCGTATTTCGACGCGTGGTAATAGCCGGTGGCCGGAAACGCCATCAGGCCGCCCACCGACGACACGTTGATCACATGCCCCTGGCGGCGCGTCCGCATGCCGGGCAGCACGTGCCGCGTCAGCGAGAACAAACCGAACACGTTGGTTTCGAACTGGCGGCGTACTTCGTCATCCTCACCTTCCTCGATCGCCGAGAAATAGCCGTAGCCTGCGTTGTTGACCAGCACGTCGATGCGGCCGAAATGCGCCTGGGCATCGGCCACCGCGCGGCGGATCGCCGTCTCGTCGGTCATGTCGAGCGGCAGCACCAGTGCGCGCTCGCCATACGGCGCGGCGAGCGCCGCCAGCGTGTCGGGACGGCGCGCCGTGAGCACCGCGCGGCCGCCCTGCTCCAGCACCTGCTGCGCCAGCTCGCGGCCGAATCCCGTCGAGCATCCCGTAATGAACCAGACGTTTTCTTGCTTCATGGTGCCTCCTGGAAATGAGTCGGATCGACAGCCCGCGCCGCCCGGAACCGGCCGCGGCGTAACGGCTGCACGGAAACCATTGTTACGCCGTGGGCTACTCGCGGCCAGCCAACATCGCACCAATCTCTTGCGTGATCCTGCCATTCCGGGAAAAACCCGCTCGCCGACATGGCCCGCTTGTTGCACGATCCTGCCGATTCCCCTAGGCTTGCCCACATCTGCCGAACCGGCCCGGGCCACCCCGGGAACATCGCCATGGAACCGTTGCTGACCGCGATGCGCGACACCATCGAGCGCCATTGCACCTCGCCCTATCAGGCCACGCCCGTCCCCGGCCTGCGCATCTTCAGGATCACGAGCACCACGCCGCCCGATCGCGCGCTCTACGATCCGCGCATCCTGCTGGTCGTGCAGGGCGCGAAATGGGTGGGCTTCGGGGACGTATCGTTTCTCGCCACGCCCGAGCATTTCCTCGCGGTGACGGTCAACATTCCGGTCACGACCTGCATGCAGATGACCGAGGACGGCAAGCCGCATCTGGCGCTGACGCTGAGCCTCGACCGCGCGCTGCTGGCCGACGTGCTGCAGCGCGTGGCGGCCGAGCCGGCGCCGAACGCGTCGCCGCCGGCCGCGCTGGCCGCCGCGCCGCTGAACGCCGCGCTGCTCGAACCGTTCGCGCGGCTGCTGAAGCTGCTCGACCATCCCGACGAGATCGATTTCGTCGCGCCGCTCGTGGTGCGCGAAATCTACTACCGGCTGCTGACCGGCGGCCTTGGCGAAACGCTGGTGCAGTTCGCGCTGAACAGCTCGCATGTCGCGAAGATCGGCCGCGTGACGGAATGGATCAAGACGCACTACGCCGAGCCGATGAGCATCGATGCGCTGGCGGAGCTGGCCGGCATGAGCGTGACGTCGTTCCATCGCCACTTCAAGAACCTGACCTCGATGACGCCAATTCAATACCGCATGCAGATCCGCCTGCGCGAGGCGCGGCGCATGCTGATTTCGGAGGGGGAAGGCGCGGGCGCGATCGGCCTGAAGGTGGGCTACGAGAGCCAGTCGCAGTTCAGCCGCGACTACAAGC
Source organism: Burkholderia sp. 22PA0099 (assembly GCF_047497165.1). NCBI lineage: Bacteria > Pseudomonadati > Pseudomonadota > Betaproteobacteria > Burkholderiales > Burkholderiaceae > Burkholderia > Burkholderia sp. 22PA0099. The sequence continues at coordinate 571,957 of NZ_CP163164.1, forward strand.
GCCTGTTCGGCGCGCCGCCGGCCAGCGACGCCGCGCGGCTCGGCAACGGCCAGGCGGCGAGCGCGCAGCCGGCGTGACGGCGGGCATGCGCGCGCGCCGGCGTCAGGCCGGCATCACGCGCTCGCGACGCCAACCAGGTTGGCCAGCAGCAGATCGTAATCGGCCACCAGCGCCGGGTTCTCCGGCGTATAGCGGCGCAGCAGCGCGCGCTGCTGGCGGCGGTAGTGTTCCCAATCGGCGTCGTGTTCGCGCAGCACGCGCGCCAGCACCTTCGCGCCGGCCTGCACGTCGTTTTCCGGGTAGTAGTAGCCGAGGTCCTGCACCAGATGCGCGTTATGCACGAGCGGATAACCCTGCCAGCACACGTCGAAATAGAAATAGTTGAGCGGGTTTTCCCATTGGTGCGACACCACCACGTCGGTGAACTCGGCCAGGAATTGCGGCGTATCGAAACGGCCGACGAAGCTGGCCTTGCCGGCGCGCACGATCTCCAGGTAATTCATCAGCATGACGAACTCCTGGCTGCGCTGCGCGATGTGATCGGCATTGGTCACGTGCGTGAACGACACGGCCTCGGGATCGCGGCGGAACGCTTCGTCGATGATCAGCATCGGATAGAGGCAGAACTTCACGACGTCGTGATTCGGCTCCATCACCGTCAACCGCTTGGCCAGCTGCCCGCTCGGCCGGTATTCGCCGTGCTCGCGCAGCGGGCGTGAGCGCTCGGTCAGGAACATCGGATCCCAGACGAACGGCACCACCCTCCCCGGGCAGCGGCGCAGCGATTGCAGGAACGGCAGCGAATTGGGCGCGATCTGCGGGATCGCCCACACCTCGTCGTAGCCGCGATTGATGAACAGCGAATCCCACAACTTGCGGCCGAACAGGATCGATTGCGTGGCGTGGATATATTCGAAGCCGCAGCAATAGCTGACCAGCTTCGCGCCGCGCGCCTTCAGGTAGGCGGTTTGCTCGGCGTCGATCTGGCCGCCCAGTTCGATCAGGACATCGAGCGAATCCTTCATCTCGGCGAAGCTGCGCGTGTCGAACGCCGCGCGATCCCACGGCAGGCCCTCGCTCAACGGCACATCGGTGGTGTTGACGAGCGTGACCCGATAGCCGTGCGACGAGGCCATCAGCAGCTTCGCGAGATAGAGCGCGTTCTGCTTGATGCCGTTGATCCAGAGGCTTTCGTTCGGCTCGCGCAGGCCGATCGTGATACCGATGCGCAGGCCGTTCAAATCGACAGGAGCAGTCATGGCGGATGAGCGAAAAGGATGGGCGCCGCCGCGCGAGCGCGCGTGACGGCGGGCATCGGCACAGCATACGCGCGCCCGGCGCAACGGCGCGCGGCTGCCGGTGCGCGAACGCGCGAGATGCCAATGGCGTGACACGCACGGCGCACGGCGCGCGCCGCGTTCGCCTCAGAAATGCCGGGTGCCGCGCACGCTGACGGCCGTATCGAACAGCTCCTGCGCGCGCGCCAGCTCGTCGAGCGCGCGATCGAGCCGCGATTGCGCGGCCGCGTATTCGGCGCTTTCCGGGATGTCTTCCTGATCGCCGCGCACTGCGCGGAATGCGAGATCGACGTTGCGCGTCGCCTCGACGTAACGCTGGGCGGCAAGCGCCTCGCGCGAATGACCGATGTTCGCCATGCACCTTCCTCCTCGGGCCTGCCTGTCGGCAAGCCGGCTGCGCGCCCTGCAACGCATGCGCGCGGGCATCAATCCCGCTCGCCGCGACGCTGCACCCTGCAGCGGCCGCGGGAGCGACTTCCGAGCCTGGCCGTCATTCGGTCGCGCGGCGCCGAGGCCGCGCGGCGCTAGAGCAACAGCTTGCCCTGCGCGCTGCCTGGAATGGCGAATGCCGGCGCCGGTTCGGGCGCGGGAAATTCGAACAGGTCGCGCGTCGAGCCGCGCGCCGGTTCCGCCGGTGACCGGGCACGCAGCCGCTTCACGAAATCCGTGTAGACGGCCACCGGCTCCACCACCGGCAAGTCGAACAGGTCGCGCGTGAAGCCGCGCGACTGTGCGCCGGCCGAGCGCCCGCGCAGGCGCTCCACCAGATCGACATAGGTTTCGAAATCGCCCTCGCGCGCCGCCTTGCTCACGCGCGCGAGATCGCGCGCCTTGACCACCGTGGGCTGCGCGAGCCGAACCGTGTACGGCGCGTCCAGCTCCACCGTCAACGCCACCGGATAGCTGCGCGCGCCCGGCTCCGCCGTGCGCGCCACGCAATCGACCACCACAGCCGACTGCGCCGCGCCGAGCGGCTTGCCGGTGACGGTGCTGCGCAGGTTGTCGGGGCTCACGCGCAGGCGCGTGCCGACGCCGAGCGGTGCGGCCGACGCGCACACCAGCGCGTGGTACTGCTCGCGGCGGCGGCCCGACGGCAAGGTCGGGCGGCTCGTGATGAAGGCATACGGCGGCAGTTGACGCACCTGCCCGCCCGCATCCACCCAGGCATTCCACAGCAGCATCGCGCGCGGGCCGATTTCCGCCGCGCGTGCGCGGTTCGCCGACGGCGTGAACAGCGCGGCCAGCGACCCCACGCGATGCGCGGCCACCTGCACGCTGCTGCCGAGCGGCTGCCCGATGCCCCACAGAAACCGCCCGCCGCCCAGCCGACGCTCCCACTCCTTGCGGAGCACGACAGTCGACAGATCCTCGCCGAACTCGGCGCCGATCCTGGTCCAGCAAAACGTGGGGGGCAGGTGTTTCAGTGTCATCAACTCTCTCGGTACTGCGGCCCGATCTTGCGACAGGGCATTTCAATAAGCGCTACTGTATAGTTATAATGCATGACATGGAAGCCCTGGATCACAATTTTTCGGTTCATGCCTTGCTCGACAGGCTGCGGGCAGATCCACGCTCGTCCAGTGAAATAGCACGGCTTTGCGGGGTCAGCCAGCCCACCGTGTCGCGCCTTCGGTTGTCCGACGGGCAGCGTCTGCGGCGCAGCGAGCCATTCATTAAGCTATGCAGTTTCTACGGCATGGAAGCGCCTTCGTCGGGCATGCGCACCGGCAATTACGACGAGCGGCTGCGCGATGCGATCGTGGAGGCGTGGGATGGCTCGGACGAACACGGCCGGGCGTTGATGGTCGTGATCCAGGGCTTGAAAGGCTTGGGCACCAAGCCGGGGTAGCGGCGCCGGCCTGATGGCAGCGGCCGGCGCGCGATGCGAGGCCTTGAAATGCACAACGCGCCCGGGGTGGTCGACCCGGGCGCGTTGTCGTTATGGCGGAAGAAGAAAGAAGCGCGGCGGCCAGCGGTGCGTCAGTGCGAGATCCGCTCCAGCGCGATGCCCTTGGTGCGCGGCCCCATCAGCCCGATCGACACCATCACGATCAGCATCGCGGCCGAGATGAACGCGAACACGCCGGCCGTGCCGAAGCCGTTCAGCACCGAGGCGATCACGAACGACGTGAAGATCGCCGAGAAGCGGCTCCACGAATAGACGAAGCCCACCGCCCGCGCGCGGATCGCCGTGGGGAACAGCTCGGCCTGATACGCGTGGAAGCTGTACGACATGATGTTGTTGGCGAGCGTGAGGCCGATGCCGAGCACCACCAGCGTGCCGGCCGTGCCGCTTTGGCTGAACAGCAGCCCGCACACGATCGCCGCGCCCGCCATCGCCACGATCACGTGCTTGCGCTCGAAGCGGTCGCCGATCAGCAGCCCCAGCAGCGGGCCGAGCGGCGCGGCCAGCGCGATCACGCTCGAATACATGAGGCTGGTGGTGACGGTAATGCCCTGCTTGATCAGCAGCGTCGGCACCCAGTTCGCGAAACCGTAGAAGCCCACCGTCTGGAACACGTTGAAGATCGTCATCATGACGGTGCGGCGGCTGTACGGCGCCACCCACATGTCGGCGAAGCGCCCGCGCGCGATCACCGGCTCGGCCGGCCCCGGCGGCGGCAGCGGGCGGCCGTATTCGGCCTCGACCTTCGCCTCCAGCGCGCGCATCACCTGGTCGGCCTCGGCCAGCCGCCCTTGTTGCGCGAGCCAGCGCGGGCTTTCGGGCAGCGCGCGGCGAATCCACCAGACGAAGATCGCGCCGTGCGCGCCGATCAGCACCACCCAGCGCCAGCCGTCCAGGCCGAACGGTGCGTTCGGCACCAGCAGATAGGCGAGGAACGCCACCACCGGCACCGCACAGAAGCCCACCGCCTGCTCGCAGGCGAACGCGCGCCCGCGGATCTCCTTCGGCACCAGCTCGGAGATATACGTGCCGATCGTCACCATCTCCACGCCGAGCCCGAGGCCCACCACGAAGCGCCAGAAGTTCAGGCCGCCGGCCGTGTCCTGGAACGCCATCACCACGTTGGCGGCCGTGTACCACAGCAGCGACCACGTGAACACGGCGCGGCGGCCGTAGCGGTCGGCCAAAAAGCCGCAAGCAATCGTGCCGATGAACAGCCCCGCGAACAGCGCGGCGATGAAGCTCGCCACGCCGGTGGTGCCGAACAGGCCGTGCGTGTTCGACGACAGGATGCCGCTCCTGACGAGGCCCGGCGCGACATAACCGCTGTAGAGCAGGTCGTACAGCTCGAAGAAGAAGCCGAGGCTCAGCAGCACCACGAGCTTCCAGACGGTGCGCGTGGGCGGCAGGCGGTCGAGGCGCGCGGCGATCTCGCCGGCGTGGATCACGGTGGCGCCGGCGGGGGCGGAAGAGGAAGCGTGTTCGGTGGAAGCCATGCTGGCGCGTCTCCGGGCGGTTTTAGTTCGTCGCGCATTGTACCGGGGCGAGCCACGCGCGATACCACAACGTTCATGTCGTGCAAATAGGATTAATGCTCATTCGATAACTCATTCCTTTTAAAATCAAAATAACCTGATTAATTTACAAAATTGCAATTTACCAACGGCACCCCCCCCTTAGAATGCGCAGGCGCTTGAAAGCGACGCATCCCCTTTCACTCGAAAGCACGGCCACAAACGCATTGCGCCGTCATTCGAATCGCGTCTATTAGCCGCATTTACCTCAATAAATCTAATAATTTCTTTTTCAGGAAATTATTGGCGCGCTCGCCTCTCGGCGATACGCGGCATGCCCGTATTTATCTCGTCCCTCAGGAGACTCCGGTATGAGAATGCCTTTCCGCAAGATCCATTATCTTTTCGCTGTCGCGGCGCTCGCGCTGAGCGCATGCGGCGGTGGCGACGACGACGACACCCCGATCGAAACGCCGTCGCCGCCACCCGTGACTGCCGTCGACAAGTCGGTGAAGCCGGTCGAATTCCCCGATACGGTGGTACCGATCAACTACAAGCTGTGGTTTCGCCCCAATGCCGACCTCTCGCAGTTCGACGGCCGCGCCGATGTCGAGATCGACGTGCTCAAACCCGTCACCGAGATCGTCGTGGCGGCACGCAAGCTGGTCTTCGCCAAGGGCACGGTCACGTTGCAGCCAGGCAACGTGCGTCTGATCACCACGCCGCAGACCGGCGGCGATTTTTATCAGTTGCGCGCGACGAACGGCACGATCCCGAAGGGTCGCTACACGCTGCATATGGAATGGCAAGGCGTCATCAACCAGACGACGCACGGTGATCCGGAGAAGGGCACGAAGGGCGCCTGCGACGACGATCCGCGTCCCAATTGCTCGGCCGCCGAAGGCATGTTCCGCCTCGACTTGATGGGTACTGACGGCAGCACCAGCGGCGCGATTCTGACGCAGCTCGAATCGAACTTCGCGCGCCGCTGGTTCCCGGGCTGGGACGAGCCGGCGTTCCGTCCGACCTACGAGGTGTCCGCCGAAGTGCCGAGCGATTGGCGCGTGGTGTCGAACGCACCGGAAAAGCAGGCGACTGCGCTGTCCGGCGGCTACCAGGCCGTGTCGTTCGAGAAAACCCCGCCGATGCCGTCGTATCTGCTGTTCTTCGGCGGCGGCCGCTTCGATGTGCTGGAAGACGAATTCACCAGCCCGCTGCCCGACGACAAGGGTCTGCACCTGCGCATCTTCACGCCGCCGGGCATGAAGGAACAGGCCAAGCCCGCGATGGAGGCGACCAAGCAGGCGCTCGACTATTTCTATCGCTACACGGGCTACCCGCTGCCGCTGACCAAACTCGACACGGTCGCCGCAAACGACAAGTTCATAGAGGAAAAACAGTTGTGGTTCAGCGGCATGGAAAACTGGGGCGCCATTCTCGAATTCGCCGACACGATCCTGCCGCCGCCGGGCAAGCCGTTCCCCCGCGGAGCAACGAAAGTGATCAACCACGAAATCGCTCACCAGTGGTTCGGCGATCTGGTCACGCTCGACTGGTGGGACGATGTGTGGCTCAACGAAGGGGTGACGTCCTACATGACCACGCGCGCCGACATCGCACTCGATCCGGACCACTTCGGTTGGGAAGAGCAGGTCTGGAGCAAGCCCGACATCATGTACTACGACGTCTCGCCGGTCCCGTTTCCGATGCAACCGAACTTCAACGATTACAGCGCCACCGATTTCGGGCTGGCAACCAAGGCGATCTACGACAAGGCCGAGCAGGTCCTGAAGATGGTCGAAGGCTACATCGGCGACGACGCCATGCAACGCGGCGTGCAACAGTACGTGCGCAATTACGCATTCGGCAACGCCACGCCGCAGCGGCTGTGGGATGCCCTGTCCGATGCAAGCGGCACCGACGTCGGGCAGATCGGCAACAGCTTCGCGCGTCAGACCGGCGTGCCCGTCCTGTCGATCGACACGCGCTGCGATCTCACGGCGAATCAAACCGTGGTCATGCTGTCGCAGGCTCCGCTGCCCAACGTGAATTTTCATCCGGGCGAACGTTGGTCGATCCCGGTGACGCTCGCCTACGGCAACCAGTTGGCCTTGAACGAGCGTCTCGTCCTCAGCGACGCACGCGCCGAAGTGCGGCTCGACGGTTGCGGTGCAGTACTCGCGAATCCCACCGGCCTGGACTATTACGTGACGCAATACAGCAAGAACGCACGCGATATGCTGCAACCGGCACTGGACACCGTGACGCTCGCCCCGGAGGTGTTGGTCAATCTCGAGAATGACCAGGATATGCTGGAGGGTCTTTCGCAACGGGCGATCCGTGCCCGGCAGTCGAGCCGGTTCGCCATGTCGCCGCCTGCGACGCTGGCCGATGAGGTCGCAACCCGGCGCCTGCGGATGCCGGTGATCTCGATGCGCAATGGTCGGCCCATTTCGCGTCCATAACGCCACCCTCGCAAATCACCTGCCCATGCCCCGCCCCGCATGAACTTGGTTCATGCGGGGCGGGGCATTTTAGCTGCGGCAAACCCGCCGCGGCGGCCCATCCGGCGCCATCCGGACACCCTCGGAGCGCATGCTAGAATGCGCCGAACCAGCCGCCCACACCAACACATGACATCAGGTAGCAAGCCCGACGCGCCGGAAGGCGCCGTTCCGCCCGGAGGCAAGCGGCGCGAATCCCGGCGCAAATACGATCCCGAACAAACCCGCCGCAACATCCTCGATGTCGCGACGCAGGAGTTTTCGGCGATGGGCCTGACCGGCGCGCGCGTCGACGCGATCGCCGAGCGCACCAACACCACCAAGCGGATGCTGTACTACTACTTCGGCAGCAAGGAAGGGCTGTACGAGGCGGTGCTGGACAAGGTTTACGGCGACATCCGCGCGCTCGAGGTCGAACTGAACGTCGGCGAGCTGCCGCCCACCGAAGGCATGCGCCGCTTGGTCGAATTCACGTTCGACTATCACGACAAGCATCGCGATTTCGTGCGCCTCGTCTCGATCGAGAACATTCACGGCGCGAAATACATCGAACAACTGACGACCTTCAAGGATCGCAATGTCAGCATCATCAAGACGCTCGAAGCGCTGCTCGCGCGCGGCGCCGAAGCCGGTGCGTTCCGCGCCGACATCGACGCGTTCGACCTGCACCTGATGATCAGCTCGTTCTGCTTCCATCGCGTCTCGAACCGCTACACGTTCGGCGCCGCGTTCGGCCGCGATCCGTCGGCGCCGCGGCTGCGCGTGCGGCACCGCGCGATGATCGTCGACAGCGTGCTGCGCTACATCACCGACTGATTCCCCTCATGCGCGGCCGTCCGGCCGCGCCGCCTTCCTGTCAGCCGCCGGCCAGCGCCACCCGCGCCTTGGCCTCCGGGCTGCCCTCCGCGAAATACTTCTTCGCCCAACGCGCATCGGGCTGCAACGCCAGCGTCGGATGCGCCTGCGCGTGCGTGGTGCCGGTGCGCTGCGCCTCGATCGCGAGCGCCCGCGCGCGGTAATGCTCGTAGAGCCGCAGGAATTCGGCGAGATAGGTGCCGGCGATGCGCGCGTCGCGAATCTCCAGCAGGTTCTCGTCGTTGTAGTGTTCCGAGTTCGAACTCATGTTGGCCGAGCCGGTGTAGACGATCGGGTTCTCGCCCTCGGCATCGATCACGATGAACTTGTGGTGGATCACCACCGGCGGGTAGGCCGGCGCGGGCTCGCCCGGGAACAGCCGCAGCTCCGGCTCGAAGCCTTCGGGCACGGTGACCGGCGAGAAATACTCGGCGTCGATCACGTCGCGGTTGTCGCGGCTGCGATGGTACAGCTCCAGGTTGGCGAGCCGGGATGCATCGAGCGTCTTGCCGTCGTGCTGGTCCGTTTCGGCCGCCTGCGCGCCGCTCGCGCTGATCCGGTTGACCAGGCCGAACATCATCAGCCCCGCGTCGCCGGCCTTGAAGCACGCGTCGCGCAACGGCGCGTCGGTCGGCATGAACAGGCAGAACACCACCGAATGCTTGGCGGCCTCGATCGCCGCGACGATCGTGTCGATCTCGATGCGCGACTTGCCCGGCTCCGGCGAGAACGCCACCCGCACGCTGGCCGAGCCGACCTGTGCCGGCTCGGACCAGCCGCTCGTCAGCTTCGCCGTGTCGGCAATGCTCGGGTTCGCGGCGAGCGCGTGCGCGCGGTCGTTGTAGAGGCCGGCCAGGATCGCCGAATCGAACGTATGCAGCACGTTGGCCTGCTCGGTCAGGCCTTCGGTGGTGAAGTTGGCCGAACCGGTCAGCAGGCGCGCCGGATGCGGATCGCTGCCGCCGCCGTCGGTGACGATGAACTTGTCGTGCATGATGCGCGTGCGGTCGCGCGGCGCGAGCGTCGCCAGATCCTTCAGCGCATCGACGGCCGGCTGGTTCGGCGACGGCAGCGGCGGCTTGCCCTTGCGCTCGGTCACGTGCGCGTCGTACACGATCGCCAGCGCATCGCGGCCGTGCGCCCGGCCGAACGCCTCGAACGCCGGGATCGCCCACAGCGTGTCGGTCAGGTGATACACGGCCGAGGCCGCGCGCGTGGCCGGATCGAGCATCGCGCCGAACACCTGCTGCAAGTCGTTGGCGAGCCAGGTGCGCAAGGCCAGCGCCTGTGCGGCGGTGGGCGTGTCGTGCTCGTCGAGGCCGAGCGCCGCCACCTGACGCGCAAACGCCTGCGAGCTGACCACGGCGCGGTTGAACCAGGTGCCCACGCCATCCACCACGTGATCGGGCAGCGTCAGCGCGCAATGGCCGGCTTCCGCGTCGAGCACCTGCAGCGCGTCGGGCGTGCCGACCACCGGGAACACGTCGTAGCGAAACGCCTGGCCGCGGTCGGGCGGATCGATGCGCGCATCCCACCACATGAATTTCTGGATCGGCGCCTGATCGGTGGGCGCATCGCGCTGCGTGTCGGCCACCGGGCCGTCGAACGTCAGCCGGTTCGGCAGCCAGCTGCTGGCCGCGCGCGCGTGGCCGTCCGCGCTGTGGAAACCCGGCGTGCGGCGGATCGCGAAGCCGAGGAAATCGGCGCGGTTCGCGGCCTGCGGCCAATCGAAGGCCAGCAGCACCAGGGTGGGGGACAGGTAACTGCGCACGGTGACGGACATCGGCTCGCTCCTCGGCTCGGTGGAACGGCCAGTGTCGCGGGCTTGCTTGCCATCGGCATGACGCAATGGTGACGTTTACGTGTCGCTGTCATGAAGGGGGCGGGCCACGTTCATCGCACAGCAAAGGCCAGGCTCAAACGTCGCAAACAACCAATTCGATCCCGCGCGCGGTCAGCGCGCGGCGCACGGCCTTGTCGGGCGAGCGGTCGGTCACGAGGTAGCGGGTGTTCTCGATGCCGTTGATGCGCACCGGCGTGACGCGCCCGAACTTCGAGTGATCGGCCACCACCACGGCCGTGGCGGCCGAGGCCAGCATCCGGCTGCGCACCTCGGCGGCGATCCGCGAATAGTCGGTCAGGTCGCCGTCCTGCGTCACGCCGCCAGCGCCCACGAACGCGAAATCGACGTGGTACTGCGCCAGTTGCTGAATCGTGTCGAGGCCGAACGTGGCGTCCTCGTCGTCGGACAGCTCGCCGCCGAGCAGCGTGACGCGGTTCTCGTTGCGGCGCGCCAGCGCGAAGGCGATCCGCCAGTCGTTGGTGTAGACGGTCAGGCGGTGCCGGTCGTTCAGCGCCAGCGCCACCGCGTGCGTGGTGCTGCCCGAATCGAGCAGCACCGACGCGCCGTCGGGCACGAATTCGGCCGCGCGACGGCCGATCGCCTGCTTCGCGTCGGTGTGGGCGGCCTGGCGCTCCGACAGGCTCGGCTCGCGGCGGTCGGCGGCCAGCGCGCCGCCGTGGGTGGTCACCACCAGGCCGCGGGTGGCCAGCGCGTTCAGGTCGCGGCGAATCGTCTCCCGCGACACGCCGAGCGTGCGCACGAGTTCGGCGACCGACAGGGCGCCGGAGCGGGAAAGTTCGGACAGGATGTATTGATGACGTTGTTCTGCGAGCATGAAACGGTCCGGAATCGCCCTGGAAACCACGGGGCGGCCTATTGTAGTACGGCTAATTGACAGGATTGTGAGCATGGGTGCGGGAGCGGCCGAGCGCATCGCCGCCCGCGACTGCCCGATCGCGGGCAACGCGCTGCAAAGCAGTGTTGCAACCACGCGCCCAATATCGCGCGCACGCGTTGTTACACTCGCCGCTCGCCGAACCATCCGCTCGTGGAGCCTTGCCATGTCCCAACCCGCCGCCGCCCTCGCCATCCGCTTCCCGGCCGAACGCCTGAACGACGGAGCCGGCGATCCGTACTGGATCGACTTCACGTTCGCCGAGGCGCACCGCCTGCACGCGCAACTGGCCGCGCAGCGCGCCGGGATGCAAACGGCCCGGGCGGCCGACGCCGAGGTTTTCGCGCTCGCCTGAGCACCGAACGCGGGGCGGCCGATGCAGGCAAGCCGCCCCCGCCCCGGTGCAGATTTTGACAAGACGCGCGGCACCCGCGCGCCGATACTGCGCGCTTCCCGTTTTCCGCGCGCCGTCCGTGGCCGCCCTGCCTCATGCCTGCCCTGCTTGCCGCCGCCGCCTTCGTCGCGCTCTGGTCCACCGGTTTCGTGGTCGCCCGCGCGATCCATCCGTACGCCGATCCCAACCTCTACCTGCTGGCCCGCTTCGGCGGCACGGCGCTGCTGTTCGCCGCGATCGCGCTCGTCACGCGAGCGCGCTGGCCGGTGGGCCGCGAATGGGGCCGTCATCTGCTGGCCGGCGCGCTGTTGCAGGGCTTCTATCTGGGCGCCAGCTACTGGGCCGTCGCGCAGGGCCTGCCGGCCGGCGTGATGGCGCTGCTCGGCGCGCTGCAGCCGCTCGCCACCGCCGTGCTGGCCGTGCCGCTGTTCGGCGAGCGCCTGCCCGCGCGCGGCTGGGCCGGCATGGCGCTGGGGCTGGCCGGCGTCGCGCTGGTGCTCGCGCCGAAGCTGGCGGCCCCGGCCGCTGCGGCGGGCGCGGGCGTGTCGGCGTTCACCGTGCTGGTGGCGGTGCTGTCGATCGGCTCGATCACGGCCGGCTCGCTCTACCAGAAGAGCGCCGTGGCGAAAACCGACCTGCGCACCACCGTCGCCGTGCAGAACTTCGGCGCGGCCGTGGTGGCGGCCGGCTTCGCGCTGGCGCTCGGCGAGACGCGCTGGCTGCCCTCGCCCACACTGTGGGTGTCGCTGGCCTGGGGTGTGGCGATGCTGTCGGGCGGCGCGATCATGCTGCTGGTGTGGCTGTTGCGGCACGGCGGCGCGGCGCGCGCCACCTCGTTGATGTTCCTCGCGCCGCCGCTCGCGGCCCTGCAGGGCTACGCGCTGTTCGGCGAGACGCTCGGCACGCTGCAACTGGCCGGTTTCGCGGTCGCGCTGGCGGGCGTGGCGCTGGCGCGCTGGTCGCGCTGAACGGCAGGCGCATGGCCGGCCGCGGGCGGCCCGCGCTGCGCCGGCTGCGCGCGATTGCACCTATTCCGCTTATGATGCGCGTCTGACCCGATTCCGCTCCGGAGAGCCAACCCATCATGACCCGTCCCGATTACGCCGCGCGCCAACGCGCGCTTGCCGCCGAACTGCAAGTCTCGCCGAGCTTCGACGCCGCCCAGGAAGCCGAGCGCCGCATCGCCTTCCTCGCCGACTACCTGCGCTCGACGGGCTTCACCACCTACGTGCTCGGGATCAGCGGCGGCGTGGATTCCTCCACGGCCGGCCGCCTCGCTCAACTCGCCGTCGAACGCCTGCGCGCAAGCGGCTACGACGCGCGCTTCGTGGCGATGCGCCTGCCGTACGGCGTGCAACGTGACGAGGAAGACGCCCAGCGCGCATTGGCCTTCGTGGCCGCCGACGAGAACCTGACGGTGGACGTCAAGCCGGCCGCCGACGGCATGCTGGCCGCCACCACCGCAAGCGGCCTGACGTTCCGCGACGATGCACAACAGGATTTCGTGCACGGCAACATCAAGGCGCGCGAGCGCATGATCGCGCAGTACGCGGTGGCCGGCGCGCGCCGCGGCATCGTGATCGGCACCGACCACGCGGCCGAATCGGTGATGGGCTTCTTCACCAAGTTCGGCGACGGCGGCGCCGACGTGCTGCCGCTGGCGGGCCTGACCAAGCGCCGCGTGCGCGAGGTGGCGCGCCACCTCGGCGGCGCGGACGCCCTCGTCATGAAGGTGCCGACCGCCGACCTGGAAGCGCTGCGCCCGCTGCTGCCCGACGAAACCGCCTACGGCGTGACCTACGAGCAGATCGACGATTTCCTCGAAGGCAAGCCGGTGGACGACCACGTGTACGAAACGGTGCTGCGCTTCTACGACGCCTCGCGCCACAAGCGCGCGCTGCCGTACACCCTGCTCGACTGGCCGGGCGCGGCGCGTTGAGCGTGCGGTCGCTTACCGTTTCCCGACAAGGCGCTTCGGCATGCTGATCGATTGGCACGCGGTACTGGCGGTGTTGTCCGTCTATGTGGTGGGCGTGGTGATCCCCGGCCCGAACTTCGTGGCCGTGGCGCACAAGGCCGCGTCGTCGACGCGCGCCGCCGCGCTCGCGATGGTGGGCGGCATCGTGTCGGTCAACCTGTTCTGGGCGAGCTGCGCGATTCTCGGCGTCGGCATCGTGTTCACGGCGTTCCCGTGGATCGCGCTGGCCGTGAAATTCGCGGGCGCGGGCTACCTGATCTGGTTCGGCACGCGGCTCGTGCTGAACGCGAAGGCCGCGCCGGGCATCGATGCCGGGGCCGCCCAGGCGCAGGCGCAGGCCGGCCCGGTCGATCATCGCCGCGCGTTCGTGCAGGGCGTCGCGACCAATATCGCGAACCCGAAATCGATCGCGTTCTTCGCGGCCGTGTTCGCCTCGGCCACGCCCACCCACGTCACCTGGCCCACCTTCGGCGCAATGCTGTCGGTGGTGCTGGTGGTGGCCTCGTCGTGGTACGGCTTCGTGGCGATCGTGCTCTCGCATCCGGGCGTGGCCGCCGCGTACCGGCGCGGCAAGGCCTGGGCGGATCGGATCTGCGGCGGCGTGATCGTCGCGCTCGGCGTGCGCCAGCTCGTACGCTGAACCACCTGCCGGTGCGCCATGCACCGGCAGGGCGAAGAAAAACCCGACGTCAAGCACACCGAAACCTAAATACAACGAAATAACCCGGCCACCCTGCGTCGGTTTCATGAAATCCCTTCACCGTCAGGCGACTGACCGGCTCTTGCATCGAGCGGAACTCTGAGTTTCAGCGTTCCGCCCCGACAGGTTTTTCCCGCTACCTACACTCCGTCATCCGTCGCACAGGCAGCCCGGATACGACCACCTCTCAGGAAGGGATAAAACATGAAGACCACACCGATCCAACGCACGCTCCTCGGCATCGCCGCAGCCGTGACCTCGCTGTTCGCGGTCGCCGCGCACGCGCAATCGAGCGTCACGCTGTACGGCCTGATCGACGAAGGCCTGAACTACACGAGCAACGCCGGCGGCCACTCGGCCTACCAGTTGTCGAGCGGCGACACCGCCGGCAGCCGCTGGGGCCTGAAGGGCAACGAGGATCTGGGCGGCGGCAACCATGCGGTGTTCGTGCTCGAGAACGGCTTCAACATCAACAACGGCAAGCTCGGCCAGGACAGCAGCGAATTCGGCCGCCAGGCTTACGTCGGCCTGTCGTCGGATCACTACGGTACGGTCACGCTGGGCCGCCAGTACGACATCACGGTCGACCCGCTCAGCTACACCGCGCTGACGGCGGCCGGCAACTGGGGCGGCGACATCGGCACCGTGCCGTTCGACAACAACAACGAGGATTGGGATTTCCGCGTCAACAACTCCGTCAAGTACGTCAGCCCGACCTGGAACGGCCTGACGTTCGAGGCGATGTACGGCTTCAGCAACAGCACGGGCTTCTCGAACAACCGCCTGTGGGGCGCGACGGTCAACTACCAGAACGGCGGCCTGACGGCGGCGGCCTCGTACCTGCGCATGAACAACCAGGGGTCGACCACCAGCGGCGCGATCACCTCGGGCGACCTGTTCAACGGCGCGTCGCAACAGACGATGGGCGCGGCCGTGTCGTACCGCTTCACCAAGGTTCAGGTGGCGGCGGCCTACTCGCACGTGGACGTCTACTCGCCGACCAGCAACGTCTGGCTGGCCAACAGCACGCCGTCGAACGGCGCGGCCTGGAACGCGTGGAAGTTCGACAACATCGAACTGAATTCGCAGTACTACTTCACGTCGGCGTTCTGGCTCGGCACCTCGTACACGTTCACGATGGCGCACCTGCACTCGCAAGCCGGCAGCTATACGCCGAAGTACCACCAGCTCGCGATGATGCTCGACTACGACCTCAGCAAGCGCACCTCGCTGTACGTCCAGGCGGCCTATCAGCACGCCGTCAGCGCGCACACCGGCACCTCGTTCGACAACGCGCAGATCATCGACGCGTCCGCCGGCTCGTCGTCGGGCATCAACCAGACCGTCGTGCGCCTGGGCATGATGCACCGCTTCTAAGCGGCGCCACGCAGCATCGCGCGCGGTGAACCACCGGGCGCGCGAATGCGACAAGGCCCGGCCGAATTGCGGCCGGGCCTTGTCGTTTACCGCTCGACGCCGCGCGATGCCGGATCAGCCGCCGCGCTTCTTCGCCTGCAACGCGCGAATCCGCATCACCGCGCCGGAATCGGCCACCGTGTGGTCGTACATGGCCGACAGATCGCGCTTGAGCGCGGTGCGCGAGCCGCCGTCGAGATACACCATGTGCCCCGACGGATAGAAGCGCGCCGACAGGTTCTTGCGCACGTCGGCGTTCTCCAGCGGCATCTGCTGCAAATCGAGCACCGTCTGGTAGAACGGCGTGACGAAATCGTAGAAGCCGTTCGCCGACAGCACCTTCAGGTCGGTGTTCAGCGCCATCACGGCGGCCAGGTCGCCGGCCGTATAGAGCACCACGTTGCCCTTCGCGTCCACGCCCACCTCCGCGCCGGTCGGGTCCTTGTGCTTGAAATCCCAGTTCGCGAACGCCTGATCGTTGAGGTCGGTGAACGCCGAATTCGACGTGTATTTCAGTTGCTCGTTCAGGTAGGCGTTCCACATCGCCGTGTACACGCCGGTCACGGCGGTCATGGTGGGATCGTTGCCGCCCGAGTTCGGATCGATGTTGCCGGCGATGCCCGACGAGATCGCGGTCACGCGCCCGTCGTACGAGCCGAGCGAAAGCCCGCGCGCGCGCAGCAAGGTCGTGAGGAATACCGAATTTCCGCGTGCGTCGTAGCTGGCCACGTCGAGGCTCCACGACAGCAGCGTGGCGGTATCGATGCCGGTGTAGTCGGCCAGTTTCTGCACCACGGCCGCGTCTGTCTGCGGGAACTTGCGCAGCGCGTCGAGGTAATCGGTGCGCGCGAACTGCGCCACCTCTTCCGTGAACTTGCCGAGATCGGTGGGCGTGGGCGAGACGCCGAGCTGCTTGTGATACCAGGCGTCGGCCGAGGCGGTAGGCAAGGCGCCCACCGGATTGCCGGCCTGCTGGTAGTCGAGAATCGACGATTGCAGCGTGATGCCGTTCAGGTCCACGCCATCCTCGTGCAGCTTGTAGGCCAGCACGCAGGTGCGCGCCGTGCCGTACGACTCGCCGTACAGGTATTTCGGCGAATTCCAGCGGTTGTTCTTGGTCAGGTAGCGCTTGATGAACTGCTTCAGCGAATCGGCATCCTCGTCGACGCCCCAGAAATTGCGATTCTTGAACGGCGCCACGGCGGCCGAATAACCGGTGCCCACCGGGTTCACGAACACCAGGTCGCTTCTGTCGAGCAGGCTGTCGGGATTGTCTTCCATCTGATACGGCGCGGGCGGCGTGAAGCTCGGCATCGCGGTGCGGATGCGGCGCGGCGCGAACGAGCCGAGCAGCACGAACACCGACGACGAGCCCGGCCCGCCGTTGTAGAAGAACGTGACGGGGCGCGTTTCCTCCTTCTGGCTGTCTTGCGTGAACGCCACGTAGAACAGCTTCGCGTTCGGCTGCGAGCTGCTCGGATCGACCGTGACGAGATGCCCGGCCGTGGCCGTGTAGGCGATCCGCTTGCCATCGAGCGTGAGCGTGTGATGCGTAACCGCCGCGCCTTCACTGATGTCGGTCACCGAATCGTCCGGGCCGTTGCCGTAGGCCACCGGGTCGAAGAACGGCTCGTCGCGGCCGCGCGCCAGCGCGACCGGATCGACGCTCGGCGGCACGCCGTGCGAGTTGTGGCCGCCATGCTGCAACGGGAATGTGCCGCCGCTGGACGAAGTTCCTGATTGCTTGCTCATCGTGCCGCTCCTTCTGGTTTTATCGAACGTGCTTGAATGAACCGCCGACTGCCGAGGCGCGCATGCCGCCGCACCATGGTGGCCACCACGGCGCGGCCGGCCGGCGTCTCCGATGCCAGCCGGCCCGCGCGCATCGCTTTGCTTCGCAGCACAAACTACTTTTGGCTGCCCGCGCCGCCCAGCGCCGCCGCGACCTTGACGCCATCGGGGCTGCCGAGCCCCGTGCAGGCATCCCAGCCCGCCGCCGCCGCGAACGCGCCGTTGTTGCCCTGCGTGATGTCGTGCAGCGCCGACGCCTGCGCGTAGAGCTTCGGATTGACCCAGCCGGCCGGGCTGCCGGCCGCCGCGTTGATGCGCGCGATCAGCGCAGCCCACAGCGGCGCGACGGCGCTGGTGCCGCCGAGCACGGCCGTGGTGCCGGCGATCAGCACCTCGTAGCCGGTGGTGGGCGACGCGTCGCCGGCCACGTCGGGCACGCCGCGCTTGGTGAGCGGCGTGCTGCCGCCGCCCGTCTGCTTCGCCGAGAGGCCTTTCTGCCAGGGCGGCGCATCGAACACGGCGCTGATGCCGCCGCCGCCCGCGCCGCCGCTGGCCGCCTCGTCGTTCCACACCACCTCGCGGCGGATGCCCTGCCCGGCCTGCGCATCGAGCGTGGTGCCGCCACAGGCCAGCACGTAGGGGCTGGCAGCCGGAAAATCGACATGGTTCTGGCCGTCCTGCAGGCCGTCGCCCGAGCCGCTGTCGCCCGACGCCGCGCACACCGTCACGCCGAGCGAGGCCGCCGCCTTCAGCACGTTGTTGAACGCCTGCATCGATTGCTGCGTCCACGACGCTTCCGGGCCACCCCAACTGATCGACACCACCGACGGCTGGTTCTTCGTATCGTGGATCGCCTGATTCACCGCCTGGATGAAGCCCGAATCGCTGTTCGGCGAGAAATAGACGGCGATCGTCGCACCCGGTGCGATCGCGCCGGCCACCTCGATATCGAGCGCCACCTCGCCGTCCGGGCCGTTCGGGTCGCCGGTGGGCGCATTGCGCGCGCCGGCCACGCTCACATCGACCAGCTTGGGATGCGCCACGCCCAGTTGGTCGAAATACGGCGTGATGTCGGCCGCGCGATAGCCGCCACCCAGTTCGATCAGCGCGATGCATTGGCCCGCACCGTCGCCTTCGGGGAAGTTGTAGATCGAGGCCAGTTGCAGCGGCGTGTACGAGGTGCTGGCGCCGGTGCGCGCCGGCTTGAATGGCGGCCGGAAGCGGAAATGCGGATGCGCCTGCGGGCGCGTATCGAGGCCGAGCACGGCCGTGACGGCGTCGTGCAGCTCGTTCGGCAGCGCGATATCGCCGGTGCGCGCGCGGAACGTGCCGACCGCATGATGTTCGTACTGCTGAAGCTTGACGCTGAACGCGTTCTCGAACTGCGCGATGGTGCCGGCCAGTTCCACCACGCTCTGCACCGGATCGACGCGCTCGACCGTCAGTTGATGTTGTTTCGCGAAGGCTTCGGTGTGCTCGATATCGTCGGCGCGGGCCGCGAAGCGCTTGGCGAAATCGTCGCGCGACACCGGTTTGGCCGCCGCATCGCCGCTCGCGAGCTTGTCGACGAGCGTATCGAGCGCCGCCTGCCCCTCGCGCCGCAGCATGATCGTGACGTGAATCCGCTCCGCGGGATCGCATGCGCCGACGCATTTTGATTCGGTGACGACTTTCGGCTCGTTGCCGGCATGAAGATGCCTTGCCATGTTGTGACCCTCCAAGGTTCCGTGTTGCACGGTCTACGGAAAATCCGACCTGACCTGCCGCCTGCGGTTCCGGCAGGTTGCCGGCGTCCTCTCAGTGACGCCGGATTGATCGATCAGAATAAGAACGGCCAGTCGAGTGTAAATCAGCGGCGGCATTTTCGTACGCGCGCATTCGCGCTTTAAGCCCTTGCCGGAAGCAACAAATGCAACAAACCGTTGCCATTCGAATTGGCCGCCAGGCGTTATTGCCACGGCCATTTGCATGCGGCGCTCGATTCGGAAAATCGATTCGTTGCACGCATCGGGCCATTAAATTTTTCCAGCTTTTTCGCTTGCGCTTTTGCGCTTTTTTTTGGAAATTTCCGCGCACCAGAAATGAATGGAGATTGAAAGAATTACGTATCGTGCACGCTGCATCAACCGATCGGATGCGACCGAATCGGCCTCGCCTGCGACCAATTGGCGCATTTATAGAAACGTTTTCAACGATAGTTCTGATTTTCGTAATACGTTAAAATTTCGTGAAAATTTACTTTCATCTTTCGTCGAAGGCCGTCATAAAATGTGTCAGTTATGTGACGGATATCTGAATGTCATGCGCTGCACCGCGTGCGAACAGTTGAACCAAGCCGGCCCATATGGAGACGCCCATTCCGCGCTATTGCGCGATGGCCCATTGAAAAAGTTGCGCCCGATGTTCAAGGCGCCTGTCCGCATTGCGCGTTATCGCTGCACCGAATGCGGCACCTGGTGGCTGCATGAAACCAACCCGCGCAGCCAGATCGACAGCGGCTGGACCTTGATCGGCAAGGAAAAGAGCCTGCTCGCGCCGCAATGCGAGTAACGGCCCGGCCGGCTGCGTTATCGTTCCGGTTCCCGCCACTTGCCGCGCGCCCATCATGTCCTTCCACCTGAGTTTCGACGACGGCCCCGGCCCGTCGACGCCGCCGCTGCTCGACGTGCTGCGCGCCGCCGCATGCCGGGCCAGTTTCTTCGTGCTCGGCCGGCATCTCGAAGGCGCGCTCGACGTGGCCGCGCGCATCGTGCGCGAAGGCCACCGGCTCGGCAATCACACCTACACGCATGCGCGCGCGGGCGAATTGAGCGATGCGGCCCTGAGCGGCGAGATCGAGGCCACCGATGCGCTGATCCGCGAAGCCCATCGGCTGGCCGGCGTACCCGCGCCCGACGTCGTTCCGTTTCGTTTGCCTTATGGTTGGCAGCCCGAAGATTGCCGCGCCCGCGTGCTCGCGCGCCTGCAACGCGAACACACGGGCTGGACCGCGATCCTCGACGACTGGCAACGGCCGCCCCCCGCGCCGCAGGCGCTGTGCGACGCGATGCACGCGCATCTGGCCGCGCGCGCCGCGCTGGGGCAGGACGCGCTGTTCTGCCTGCACGACGGCTCGCGGCATGGCGAGCCGCGTCCCAATACGGTCGAGGCGGTGCGCTTGTTTCTGATGTCGGCCTGATGTCAGCCTAATCCGCCATCAACTGCCGCCAGCCGCCGAGAAACCCCATGCCAGCGCCGGGCGTCCACAAGCCGCGCTGCGCCGCTTCGAGATGGATCAGCGTCTGGTCCGCGCAGAACAACAACATTAGCGCCTCGCACCGCGCATCGATCCAGCCCGGCGCGGCGTCGGCCCGCGCCGCCGCGTAAGCCTGCAACCCGGCAGCCCAGGTCGGCGCATCGAACACAAAGCGATCGTCGCGTTGCGCATCGCGCGACAGCGCGAACAACGCGAACGCCGCTTCGAGCCAATGCGCGCCCTGCCCCACGTCGTCGAAATCGAGTACGCCGCTCACGGCATTCCCCGCATAGAGCAGGTTGCCGGCGTGATAGTCGCCGTGCAGCCAGTGCGCCGGGCCGGTCAACCACCCCGTTGCGGTCGCGAGATGCGCACCGATGCGCCGGATCAATTCGTTGTACTCGCTATCGAGTTCACCCGGCAGGCGCGGCCTCGCACGCGCCGCCACGCGCGCATGGCGCGCGGCCAGCCAGCCGAGCGGCGTGGCGCCGGGCGCCGGCAGCGTGGCCATCGCCGCATGCAGGCCCGCCAGCGTGCGCATCGCGTCGAGCGTGCCGCCCAATGCGTCGGCGGGCAGGCCCGGCACGCCGTCGATCGCCTCGAACAGATGGAGCCAGCGGCCATCGGGCAAATGCGCGCCGGGCTGCCCATCGACGGTCGGGATCAACACCGGCAGCGCCGGCAGGCCGGGCACGGCGCGCACATGATCGAGCACGGCCGCCTCGCGCCGCACCTGATCGAGCGGCTTGCCGGCCCACGACACGCGCAGCACCCGCCCGCCCGCCTCGCATTCCAGCCGAAACGTTTTGTTAGTATGGCCCGACGGCAACGCCGCCAGGCGCACCGGCCCGGTATGCCAATACCGTTGAAGCAAGGGTTCGAGCGTTTCCACGTCACTCCTGAGCATTGCATTGATCATGTCCGACCGTATCTCGGCCCGCATGCGGGACCTCAATATCGCGTGGCTGACACGCGCCGCCGAATTCAATCATCTGTTCCAGACGCGCTGGCTCGGCGAGCGCTTCTTCCATCTGCCCGGCGACATGCTCGCGATCCAGGAGCTGGTGTGGCGCGAGCGCCCCGACCGCATCGTGCAGACCGGCATCGCGGCCGGCGGCGGCGTGGTGTTCTCGGCGTCGATGCTCGAACTGACGGGCGGCGACGGCCGCGTGATCGCCATCGAGCCGCGCCTGCGCGACGACGTGCGCGCGCAATTGCAGGCCAACCGGCTCGCCCATCGCATGACGCTGATCGAAGGCGATTCGTGCGCGGACGACACGCTGGCCGCCGTGCGCGCACACGTTCCCGACGGCGCTCGCGTGATGGTGATCCTCGATCTCACGCATACGCACGCACACGTACTGCGCGAACTTGAACGCTATGCGCCGCTCGTCACGCCGGGCAGCTACGTCATCGTGATGGACACCATCATGGAATACCTGCCCGCCACGATGTTCGACGGCAAGCCCTACGGCCGCGGCAACAATCCGGCCACGGCCGCGCGCGCCTTCCTCGATGCCGACCCGCGCTTCGAGGCCGATCTCGACATCGAGGACCGCGTGATCATGACGCTGTCGCCCGGCGGTTTCCTGCGGCGAGTGCGCTGATCCGGCGCGCGGCCTCGGCCGAGCCGTCGCGCGCGTAGCTCTCGCGAATCCGCGCCACGCGCTCGCGCACGCCGCCCGGTTGCAGCAGTCGTTCGATCGCCGCGCGCAATTCCTCTACGCTGGCGCGTTCGAGATCGATCCGGCAACCCGCGCCGGCCTGTTCGACGAAATGCGCCGAATGGAACTGGTCGTTGCAGAACGGCGAGAGCAGCATCGGCACGCCGCTGGCCAGCGCCTCCATCACCGAATTCGCGCCGCCGTGGCTGATGAACGCGTGCGTGCGCCGCAGCAGCGCCAGTTGCGGCGCGTAGCGCACGGCGATGACATCAGCATCGCCGGCCGGCGCGCCAAGCTTCTGCCCCGGCCGCCAGTCGGAATCGATCAGTTCTCCGATCGACAGCACCAGTTGCGCCGGCGTCGCGCGCACCGCCTCGTCGACCTTGTCGAACAGATCGGGGTGGTAATAAAGCTGGCTGCCGAGCGACATGTAGACGAGCGGGCGCGCCGGATCGAGCCGCTCCCACGGGAACGCCGTCTCGTCGCCGCGCGGGCCGGACGGCATCGCCGGGCCGACCAGTTCCACTCCGGGCGGCGGCGCGCCCACCAGCGCCTCGGTCGTGAAGGCCAGCGTCAGGTGCGGCGAGAGGATGTCGCAG
This sequence comes from Burkholderia sp. 22PA0099, assembly GCF_047497165.1. Classification (NCBI taxonomy): domain Bacteria; kingdom Pseudomonadati; phylum Pseudomonadota; class Betaproteobacteria; order Burkholderiales; family Burkholderiaceae; genus Burkholderia; species Burkholderia sp. 22PA0099. The sequence goes on from NZ_CP163164.1 coordinate 594,549, forward strand.
CCGCGAAAGCGCGCGGTCAGCCCGTAACGCGCGAACAGGGCCTCGCGCTCGGGCGCGAGCCAGCGCACGGTGCGCAACAATTCGGAATCCAGATCGTCGGGCAGCACCGGGTTCAGCGAATTCGACATCGCCACCCACGGCAGCCCTTCGAGTTCCGCCGCGATCGCCGCCGCGTACAGCAGCGGATCGATCACCACCACCTCGGGCCGCCAGTCGCGCAGCACGGCGCGAATGCCGTCCACCTGTTCGGGCGCGAGATCGATCAGCAGCGTGCGAATCCAGTGGCGCAGCCAGTCGGCGTCGCGGATCTGCTCGGCGAAGCTCGCGCCGCGCGACAGGTCGTGACGCTCGGGAATCTCGCGCGGCCCGAGAAACGCGAAGCCGCCCGCGCCCGCCAGTTGCGCGCCGATATCGACGGGCGCATAGAACGCCACCTCGAAGCCCGCGTCGCGCAAGTGCTGCGCGGGGCCGATGCAAGGATTGAGGTGCCCCTTCTCGGGCACCACGCAGAACAGGATGCGTGTCATGAGCGGTTCAGGTGGAACGATGCGACGAAGCATCGAGATGATCGAGGATCAGCGCGAGCGTGGTCCACAGCACGCGCTCGGTATCGGCAGCCAGCGCGGGCGCGGGCAGGCCGAGCGAGGCGGCCAGCGCTTGCGTGCGGTTTGGATCGAGCCAGGCCGACAGGTCCATTGCCGGCGCAAGACGGCCGCGCTTCGGGCCTGTCACCAGGCGCGCCGGCAGCGCCAGGCGGCCCCCCAGTTCGCGCAGGCACTGTTTGTCCGGGTCCGGCTCGAAGCTGGTCAGGTGCGCGACCACCGCGTCGTCGACGAACGGAGGCACCAGTTCCACGCCCGCCGCATCGAACAGCGCGTGGCACAGCGGTAGATAGTTCGCCGAACGATCGCGCCGCAGCACCTGATCGGCGCCGTCGCCGGTGATCGCCAGCTCGATGCCGTCGGCCGCCATCGCCTCGGCCAGCAACAGCTTGGCGACCGGATGCAGGTTGAACATCGGCTCTTCCACCGCCTGCGTGGTGCGCGGCAACGCGGCCACGAAATCGGCCTCGCTCACGCGCACGATCTTCACGTCGGCCTGCATCTGCGCGGCCAGTTCGAGCGCGGCATCGAGTTCGCAGTAATCGGGCATGTCGGTGGCGAGGATGTAGGACCTCACCTGCCGGTGCGCGCCCAACTCGCGCAGCAAGGCCAGCAGCAGCGCCGAGTCGAGCCCGCCGCTCAGCGCCAGCGCGACGCGCTTGCCGCTGTCGAGCGCGCGTTGCAGCGAGGCGCGCAGCACCGCGTCGAGGTTCGCGGGCCGGGCCGGCTCGCTCGCGGGCTGCACCGCCAGCCCCTGTGGCGTGCGCAACAGCGCATGGCCCGGCGGCACGGCCAGCACGTCGCGCAACACGGTGCGGCCGGCCAGGCGCGCGCCGCTCAGGTAACCGGCGATGGCCGCCGCGTCGGGCGCGCCGGCTGCGGGCTGGCCGGCATGCGCGGCGGCCTGCAACGTGGCGCGGATCGTGCCGGCCGACGCGCCGCTGCGCGGGTGGTAATGCAGGCGCTGGAAGCCGAATGCGTCACGCGTGCCGACGATCATGGGTAGCGAGCCTTCAAGGTGTCCACTTCGATGCGTTTCAGGATGCGATGCGGCGCGACCGGCGCGCTGCCGCCCTGGCAATGCAGGCAGGCTTCGAGCGGCGCTTCGCGCTGCAGGTAGGCCAGCAGCGCGTCGAGCATGCCGGGGCCGTCGCGCAGCGGCAGGCCGTCGGCCTGGAAATCCTTCGTACCCCGATAAAGCGTATGAAAATGCGCGGGCCGCGTGCAGGTGTAGAACATGCCGTCGCGAATCATATGGCAGCGCTCGCGAATCCAGCAATCGCGATACACGCGCTGCGCCTCGTCGCGATCGGTGGACGGCTGCGCGCGGTCCATGGTCGTGAACACGTCCTGCACCTTCCAGTTCAGGCGCACCGCGAAACGCGCGGCCTGCGCCTCGACATGCTCGACCAGCGCGGCGGGCAGCGCCGGCTTCGGGTAGCGCGAGATCGTCAGCGCATCCACCGCCTGCCAGAACGCGTCGCTCATCTCGCCGAGCTTCAGGCCGTTGGTGGTGACGGAGATGAGCGGCGCGATGCCGGTGTCGCGCACGCGCCCGACGATCTCGACGATCTCCGGATGCAGCAGCGGCTCGCCGCCGACCAGCTTGAACACGCGCGGGTTCAGCACCTTGCCGGCGATCCGCAGGTCCTGCTCGACCGACGCCGGGCTGACATGCCACTCGGGCAGCAGCGGCGACAGCGAACAGCATTGCGCGCAGGTCAGGTTGCAGTGATCGACGATATGCGTTTCGAGCGAGCGCGTCTGCACGCGGCCGCCCTCGACGCGGTAATGGCGCTCCATCGGCGGCGGAAACACATGCTTGCGCTCCCCCGCCGGGGCGGCCGGGTTCGGATCGGTAGTCATATCAGCGCCCTGCTTGCGCACAACGGGAAAAGAAATCGACGAGCGCGCCGCGCGCATCCACCATCGCGCCGGCCATCGTCACGGCGCCGGCCAGATGCGCGGCGAAGCGCGCCGGCTCGTCGAGCCAGCCCTGCACCACCCAGAGCTTGGTCGCATGTTGCAGGCACGCGGCGTCGACGGCCCACGCGAAGCGCTCGGCCGCCACCGGCCGCACGCGCAAATAGGCCAGCACGAACGCCTCGGCCAGCGCCGGCGCTTCCAGCGGCAAATGATTCAGACACCGAACCAGTTCGTATTCGCGCGGCGCGCCGATCGCCGCCTCCCAGTCGAGGATCACGGGCGGCAGCGCGGGCGTAAACAGATAGTTGAACTGGTTGTAGTCGTTGTGGATCGGGTGCTGCGGATCGTCGGCGGGGAACGCCGCGAGGCTGCCCGGATGGTAGCGGTCGAGCAGGCGGCGCGCGAGGTCGGCGTAGCGGTACAGCGGTTCGGCATCGGCACGATGGCGGGCCTGGTCGCAGGCGTCGTGCAGGCTGCGGCGCACCGCCTCGGCGTCGATCGCTTCGAGCCGTGTGCGGATCGTGTCCGCCGCCGGTAGCCGCAGCCCGTCGAGTTGCCCGTGCAGCGCCGCCAGGCTCGCGCCGAGCGCCGCCCATTCGGCCGGCGTGAACGTGTCGTAGGTGCGGAACCGGCCGTCTTGCCAATGCGTGAGCATCGCGTGCGTGCCGCCGTCCGACCAGAGCGGCGCGCCGCTCGACGTGCGCCGCAGACGCTGGATGCGAAAGCGTGCATCGTCGTGCGCCGCGAGATGCGCGAGCACGGCCGCTTCCTTCTCCGCGCGCGCACGATGCGCCGCCGCGTAGCACTTGACGGCGAAGCCGCCGCCCTCGCCCGGCAGGTGCCACACGCGCTCGCCGACGCGGCGCGGCGGCTCGCCCGGGCCAAGCGCATAGGCCGCGCGGATCGCGTCGAAGGAGGCGGCGGGCGGCGACATTCAGATGCGCTCGGCCGGGCCGTGGCGATACGGATGGCCGGTCAGGAACGTGTTGTTGCCCACGTAGCGCAGCTTGTACATCGCGGGGCGGAACAGCACCGACGGATCGTTGTTGGCGATGCCGAGCAGCGGATACAGGTCGTGCCGCACGAAGAACGCGTTGTTGCCCATGTCGTCGCAGCACACGAGTTCGTAGCCCTTGTCGCGGGCCAGATGGCACAGCGATTCGAGGCTCGCGCCGTAATAGGTCGAACCGTCCCATTCGTGATCGGGGTTGAAGCACATGACCCAGCGTTCGGGCGGCGCGTAGTACGGGTTGTATTCGATCGCGACGATGCGCGGGCTGAAGGCCCGCAAGCCGCGCCAGATCCAGTAGTCGTTGCCGTCGATGTCGATCGACAGCAGGTCGAAATCGGCGGGGATGCCCGCGTCGGCCAGCAGGCCGTCCACCGTGTCGGGTTGCACGCGGTCGTGGCGAAGCCGAACATGGCGCGCGCCGGCGTAGTGTTCGGCGAGCTTGCCGAAGCGATACGCGCTGCCTTCCACCAGCAGCCCCGACCAGCCCTGCTCGCGCAGCAGCAGCGCGGTGTTGCTGTTGCGCAGGCCGTCGCTCGCGCCGATATCGACGCACACGCGATGCACCGGCGCGATCCGCTCCATCAGCCGCGCCAGGATGCTTTCCTCGGTGCCCTGCGCGTACAGGCTCCGGGCCAGGCCGGACAGGTCGAGCGGAAGGGGACGGTCCTGCATGGAGAGGGCGGCTCCGGATCGGGATGGGGCGGGCGTTCGGTGGGTAATTTACCTGAAGTTATTTGTCGGGGGAAATCGGGTGGCCCCAACACCGCTCGCCGCCCTGCCCCGCTCAACTGCCGCTGGCATAACCCCCATCCACCGGCAGCGTCACCCCGGTCACGAACGCCGCGGCCGGCGACGCGAGGAACAGCGTCGCGCCGACCAGGTCCTCCGCCTCGCCCCAGCGCTTGAGCGCGCTGCGCGCGGCGATCTTCGGCGCGGCGGTGGGCGATTCCCACAACGGCCGCGTCATGTCGGTGCGGTGGTAGCCCGGCGCGATCGCGTTGACGCGCACGCCCGTCACGCCGAACGCATGGGCCAGCGAGCGCGTCAGGCCGAGGATGCCGGTCTTGCTCGCGCAATAGGCCGGCACTTCGGCGTCGGCCAGATAACTGAGCATCGAGGCGATGTTGATGATGCAGCCCTTGGTCCGCTCCAGGTGCGCACGCGCCGCCATCGACAAGCGCATCGCGGCGGTCAGGTTCACGTCGAGCACCTCGCGGAACACATCGTCTCGGTATTCGTCGAACGGCCGCGCCACGCCGGCCGCGTTGACCAGCACGTCGAGCGTCTCAAGGCCGGCCGCGAAGCGCTCGATCGCCTCGCCGTCGCGTACATCGAGCGCCGCGAAACGGATGCCGGCCAGCGAACGGTCGGCCTGCAACGCGTCGAGCTTGGCCGCTGAACTGCCGGTGGCGATTACCTGCGCGCCAAGCCCGGCGAAGCCTTCGGCGATGGCCAGCCCGATGCCGCTGGTCGCGCCCGACACCAGCACGGTGCGGCCCGCGAACAGTTGCGGATGAAAGGTCGGCGTGGAATGTGTTTCGATCGGGTTCATGCGGCTCTCGGCAGTTGAAGGTCGGCTTCCAGGCGCGCGCCGTAACGGTCCATGCTTTTCAGCGCGGCGACGAGCATCGTGGAATCGACCGGATAAGGTTCGTTGTGGATGATTTCGCCGCTGCGGCAGGCGCGGGCGGCGGCAATGCCGAGCGCGGCATCATCGGCCGCATCGACGTTGATCTGCGCGAGGCGCGTGGGCAGCCCCACGGCGCGGCAGAACGCGAACACGCGGCGCCGCTCGTCGTCGGGCACGGCGGACAGGAACAGCGAGGCCAGCACGCCCACCGCCACCTTCTCGCCATGCAGCAGGCCGTGCGACGACGGCAGGTCGGCCAGCCCGTGATGAATCGCATGCGCGGCCGCCACGCCGCCCGATTCGAAGCCGATGCCGGACAGCAGCACGGTGGCTTCGAGCGTCGCGTCGAAATCGGGCGTGACGAGTTGCGCGCGGCAATCCTGCACCGCCTGCACGGCGTGCGCGAACAGCATGTCGCGACACAAGCGGGCGGCCTCGAACGCCAGCGCCGTGCCGCGCCCGCCGCACAGGTTGCGCGCATAGGCGCGGCGGCAGGCGTCGGCTTCGTAGAACGTGGCGAGCGCGTCGCCGATGCCGGCGATGAAGAAGCGCGCCGGCGCGCGCACGATCACGGCCGTATCGAGCAGCACCAGGTCCGGGTTGCGGCGCACGAAGCGGTCGCGCACCACCCGCCCCGCGTCGTCGTAGATCACGGCCAGCGCGCTGCACGGCGCGTCGGACGCGGCCACCGTGGGTACGCAGACGAACGGCAGGCGCAGGTCGTCGGCGGCGGCGCGGCCGGTGTCGATCACCTTGCCGCCGCCGAACGACACGACGATATCGGCGCCGGCCGAGCGCACCCAGTCGGCCGTGTCGGCCACCGCGCGCTCGGTGCAGGCGGCGTCCACGGCGCGCACCTGCAACGCCACGTTGCCGGCGCGCGCGAGCACCGGTTCGAGCAGCGCCGCCACGTTGCGGTCGACGAGGCAGGCCGCGCGCGAGCCGAGCCGCGCGAGTTCGGCGTCGAGCGTGTCGAGCGCGCCCGCGCCCTGCACGTAGCGCGACGGAAAAATACTGGTTTTCAGCATGATGGTCAGGATGTCGAAGGATCGAGGGAAAGGCCGAGCGCGGCCGCCAGCTCGGCGGCGTCGTGCACCAGTTGAACTTGCGGCGGGAACAGCGCGACGTGTTCGGCATCGGCGGGCCAGCCCAGCACGCGCATGCCGGCGGCCAGCGCCGCCTGCGCGCCGGTCGGGCTGTCCTCCACCGCCACCGCGCGGGCGGCCGGCACGTCGAGCAGATAGGCCGCGCGCAAATACGGCTCGGGATCGGGCTTGCCGCGGCGCACGTCGTTGGCGCTGACGCTGATCAGTTCGGGCGACTGCAGGCCGAGCGCGTTCAGGTTCGCTTCTAGCAGCATGCGGCCCGCATTCGACACCACCGCCTGCGGCACGCCGGCCGCCTGCACGGCGCGCCAGACGCCGAGCGCGCCGGGGCGCTCGACCAGTTGCGGCGCTTCGGCCACGTAGCGCGCGGCCCGAAATGCCGACCACTCGCCGAAGCCGGCCTCGATGCCGAACCGCTCGCGCACGATGCGATGCACTTCGCGGCCGGTCTGCCCGAACATCAGCGGATGCAGCTCGTCGCCGGCCTGCACGCCGTGGTGCGCAAGCGCGGCCAGCAGCGTGCGCATATGCAGCGGCTCGCTCAGCGCGAGCGTGCCGTCCATGTCCCACAAAACCGCTTGCGGCGCGAGGTTCATGCCTGGCCCTCCGGTGCGGCGGCCTGCAGGCCGTCGAGATCGTCGTAGAACTGCTGCGCGCTGGCGTAGAGCCGCTCGAAGATCGGCATCATGCGGTCGTAGGTGTCGCTGGCGCGCGGGTCGGGCAGCACTTCGCGCTCGAAGCGCACGAAGCGGCGCACGGCGTCGCCGAGCGTGGCGAACTGGCCCGAGGCGGTGGCGGCCAGCAGCGCGCAGCCGATCACGCCGCATTCGACCTCGGCCGGCACCAGGATCGGCGTGCGATACATGCTGGCCTTGATGTCGAGCCACAGCGCGGCCTTCGCGCCGCCGCTGGCGGCCACCAGCCGCTCGATGCGCACGCCTTCGGGCTGGATCATCGCCATGTGCCGGCGCACGCCGAACGCCACGCCTTCGAGCACCGCGCGATGCAGATGCGACAGCCCGTGGCGGGCCGCGATGCCGAAAAATTGCGCACGCGAATTCGGATGCTCGCCGAAGCGCTCGCCGCTCAGGTAGGGCAGGAAGAACAACCCCTCGGCGCCCACCGGCGCTTCGGCCGCCTTGCGCGCCACGGCTTCGTAGGACAACGCGTTTTCATGAAACGCGCGGCGCGCCCAGCGCATCGCGTCGCCGCCCGAATCGAGCAGCGTGAAGCGGCCCCAGTGGCCCTCGCAGGTCGCCACGTTCGACACCTCGGGGTGCAGCATCGGCGCGTCGGCGATCACGGTGATGATCGACGAGGTGCCGGTGATGTCCGAGGCCAGCCCCGGCTCGAACACCCCCGAGCCGAGCACCGAGGCCGGGTAGTCGGCCGCGCCGACCAGCACCGGCGTGCCTTCGCGCAGGCCGGTGGCCGCTGCGGCGGCCTGGGTCACCTGGCCGAGCAGTTCGTGCGGCGCGCGCACCGGCGGCATCTTGCGCGGGTCCAGCCCGAGTTCGTCGAACATCGAGGCGGACCACATGCGCGTTTTCGGGTCCATCAGGAACATCATCGACGCGTCGCTCCAGTCGCAGGCGCGCTCGCCGGTCAGGCGGAAGTTGACGTAATCCTTCGGCATGAACACGGTGGCCGCACGCGCGTAGGCGTCCGGCTCGTGATCGCGAATCCATTGCAGCTTGAACGCCGGCCACGCGGCGGTGGGCGGGTTGGCGGTGCGCGGCAGGTAGGCATGCGCGTCGCCCTGCCCTCGGTAGCGCGCGCGAAACGCTTCCACCTGCGGCGCGGCGCGCTTGTCGTTCCAGAGCGGCGCGGTATCGCGCGTGAGCTGGCCGTCGGCGTCGATCAGCACCGTGCCGTGCATCTGCCCGCAGGCGCAGATTGCGGCCAGGTTGCGGGCCGCGTCCGGCTCGGCCGCCAGCACTTCGCGGATCGCCTCGACCGCGCCGGCCCACCAGTCGAGCGGGCGCTGCTCGGCCCAGCCGTAGCGCGGCACGTGCTGCTCGTGCTCGCGCGCGGCGAGCCGGCGAATCCGGCCGTCGGCATCCACCAGCGCGGCGCGCACGCTGCCGGTGCCGACATCGATCGCAAGATAAGGGCTTGTCTCCATCTTCGTTGGTTCGTTGTGCTTCGTGAATCGGCGGGCCGCCACGCCCGATCAGCTACCGTGCCGCGAGGAAGGGAGCGCCGGCGCATCGGCCCGCACCCGCCACGCGCACTGCGTGCGGGCGCGATACAGCGCCAGCGCGCACTGCTCCTCGACGATCCGCGCATCGATCGCGGCCGGCTCGATGGTGTTGAAATCGAACAGGCCGTGGTGATGCGCGATCATCGCGCGCATGCCGGCCGCCTTGCAGAGCGAGACGGCCTCGTCCAGCGTGAAATTGCCGGGCACGCCGTTGCCGCTGCGCTCGTCGTCGCGGCCGTTGACCGGCAGCAGCGCAAGATGCGGCGCGAGCGCGGCCACCTGCTCCGGCAAGCCGTCGTACGGCACGCAATCGCCCGAGTGATAGAGCCGCACGCCCGCGATCTCGATCACGTAGCCGAGCCACGGATGGCGGCCCTGCGCATCGACGTCGAGCGTCTCGTGCGCCGACGGCACCGGCGAGACGCGCACACCGGCCAGCGGCTCGACGCACTCGCCGGCATCCACCGGAATCAGCCGCGCGGCATCCACGCCGCAGCGCTTGACGGCCTCGTCGAGCGTGGCGGCCGGCACCACGAAGCGCAGCTGCGGAAAGCGCCGCGCGAGCGGCTGCAAGGTGTCGGGGTCCATATGATCGGTGTGGCGGTGCGTGCACAGCACCAGGTCCACCCGCTCGAAATCGTCGGGCGCGACCGGCGCGGCCATCATGCGCCGGTGCGGATAGCGCGTGCCGCGATACTTGTTCGCGAGCGAATCCGACAGATACGGATCGATCAGCAGGCGCCGCCCCGCGCCCTCGATCACGAAGCCGGCCTGGCCCAGCCAGTAGAGCGCGACGCCGCCGGCCGGCGGCGCGGGCGCGAACGCGTCCGACGCGGCGCTCGCGCGCCTGGCGAGACGCGCGGCCAGCGGCATCTCGAAGGTTTCGACGTCGATCGACAGCGGCATGGCGTTCATGGTTACCAGCACACGTAGCCGCCATCGGCGAGCACGATCGAGCCGGTCATCAGGCTCGCGGCCTCGCTGGCGAGGAACAGCACCACCGAGGCAACCTCGTCCACGCGCCCGAGCCGGTTCATCGGCGTGCCGCCGACCCAGTGGCGGTACATCTCCGGGTCCTCGTACACATACTTGTTCATCTCGGTATCGATATAGGTGGGCGCGACCGCATTGACGCGCACGCCGCGCGCGCCCCATTCGGCGGCCAGCGAGCGCGTCAGGTGATGGACGCCCGCCTTCGACGCGTTGTAGTTGGCCTGCTCCTGCGGCCGGTTCACGACGAAGCCCGACATCGAGCCGACGTTGACGATGCTGCCGCCGCCGCTCGCCAGCATGCTCTTGCCGAACGCGCGGCAGCAGCGAAACACGCCGTTCAGGTTCACGTCGATCACGCGATCCCACACCTCGTCGGTCATGTTCTCGGCCGGATGGTTCGAGATCGCGATGCCGGCGTTGTTGACCAGCACGTCCACGCGCCCGTGACGGGCGATCACCGCGTCGTGCACGCGCTGCACGCCGGCCGCGTCGGTCACGTCGAGCAGTTCGGCCTCGACCTGCGCGCCGGCCGCCGTCAGTGTCGCCACGGCCTCGTCGAGCGCGCCGCGATGCATGTCGGTCAGCACCACGCGCGCGCCGGCCTGGCTCAGCGCTTCGGAAATCGCGAAGCCGATGCCGCGCGCGGCGCCGGTTACCACGGCGAGCTTGCCGTCGAGGCGGAATTTGTCGAGATACATCGTCAATCCTTCAGTTGAGTGCGGGCGCCGGGGCGGCGCGGGAAATCAGGCGGCCGGCGCGGGCTTGCCGGCCGCCGCGGCGATCCGGCAAATGTCGTCGAAGGCCGGGCCGCGCGTCGGGATCTCGATATGAAACACCTCGGCGATCACCCGCGTCCATCCGTAGATGAAGTAGGTCCAGCCGTCCTCCACCTGCAGGCCGCGCGCCGCCTGCTGCGCGCGCGCCTGGTCGAGAAACACCAGCTTGCCGCGATAGTTCAGGTCCCAGGCCACCGCGCGCTCCGGAAAGCGGGCCGCGTCGGTCAGCGGCGAGCCGGGCGCGTCCTTGCCCAGCCCGGTGGCGTTGATCACGAGCGCGCCCGGCGACAGCCGCGCCAGCACGGCGTCGTTGTCCTCGGCGCGCGGCGCGGTCACGTATTCGCACGGCACGCCGAGATCCAGCTCGCGGTGAATCCGTTCCAGTTCCTCCAGCCGGCCGGCCGAGCGGTTCGAGACGATCACGCGCGACGGCCGGTTCGCGCCGCGGCTCGCCTGCATCAGATGCCAGGTCAGCGCAATGGTGGAGCCGCCCGCGCCCATCGAAAACACTTCCGCGCCGGTGCGGGCGAAGTGCTGCTCGGGCAGGAAACCGTCGAGCGACAGGCCCGAGGTGATCGGATCCTTCGCATGACAGACGAATTTGCCGTCGCGCTTCGACAGGCAACTGGTTTCGCCCATCAGCCGCGAATGCGGATCGATCTCGTCGAACAGATCCTGGCAGGCGGCGTACAGGTCGATCTTGTGGGTGGTGACGAGCGCGCCGAGCGACAGCGGATCGTCGCGCAGGAATTGCACGGTTTCCCGGTAGGCCTCGCGGCTCGCGTGCAGCGGGAAATCGATGCCCTTGATCTCGACATCGCCCAGGCCCAGATGCCGCGCCCACTCGGGGAACACGCGCATGATCGAACTCTGGCCGGTGGTCACGCCGATGAAGTAGAAGGTCGGACGGGTGGCGGGGGAATGGCTCATCGGGCTTGCTCCGTTTCATGGCGGCGCGCGACCAGCGCCTCGATGTCCTCGGCGCTGCGCGCGCGCCAGGCCGGGTTGGGTTCGCTGCGCCAGCCGCCGTTACCGTCGCTCACGATGCGCTGGCGCATGCCGTTGGCGCGCTCGATGATCGCGTAGTCCTGCCCCGAATCGGCCGGATAGCAGAACAGCATGACGAAATCGCCGTCGCCCAGGTTCACCGAGCGATGAATCCAGCGCGGCGGCACGTAGCACACCGTATGGGCGCGGATCTCGACGATGCGCGTCTCGCCGTCCGGCGCCTCCATCAGCATCAGGCCATGGCCCTTGAGCCCGAAATACAGCTCGGGGCGGTCGATGTTCGCGTGGATATGGCCGCGCGTCATGAAGAACTCGTCGCCCACCCTGCCCGCGCTCATGCGGGTCACACCCGTGATCAGGTCGCCCGGCTCGGCATTCGGCCGGTGGTCGGTGACTTCGTAGACAACCTCGCTCGCCCGCGTCGCGGCCAGCGCATCGAACGCCGCCGTATCGGCATAAAGGCCGGCGAGATCGCCAAGGCGTTTCTGATAGTGCGAATCGGTGCCGGCCATCAGGCCGGTATCCAGATCCACGTCGAACGAACGCGGCTCGGGCCATTGCATGACTGTTTCTCCCTCTGAGAACTCGAATGAAACGTTAGTTTTCGTGATGATATAGTTTGTGAAACAAACGAACACTCGGGTTTTCACTAGGAAAAATCCCAGGAATTGCAAATATAATGATTGCAACACTATCGTTACGAACCCGGAAAGGCTGCGATTCGACCCGCAGGCCAGCCGGACATGCAGGAGACGACTTCATGCAAGAGATGCCCGATCCGGCCCGCGCCGCCACGGTGGTCGCGGCGCTGCGCGAGGCGCTGGGCGCCGCCGTGGTGAGCCTGCCGGCCGATTTCGCCGGCCGCCGCCACGCCGATTCCAGCCGCATGCCGTGCGCCGAACCGATCGCGCTGGTGCGCCCGCGCTCCACCGAACAGGTGTCGGCCGCGCTGCGCATCTGTCATGCGCACCACCAGCCGGTGGTCACGCAGGGCGGCCTGACCGGCCTGGCGGGCGGCGCCTGCATGCTGGGCGGGGAAGTGGCCTTGAGCCTGGAACTGATGAACGCGATCGAGGAGATCGATCCGGTCAGCGCCACCATGACGGTGCAGGCCGGCGTGCCGCTGCAAACCGTGCAGGAAGCGGCCGAGGCGGCCGGCTTCATGTTTCCGCTCGATCTCGGCGCGCGCGGCAGCGCGACCATCGGCGGCAACCTCGGCACCAACGCGGGCGGCAATCGCGTGATCCGCTACGGGATGATGCGCGAGCAGGCGCTCGACGTCGAAGCGGTGCTGGCCGACGGCAGCGTGGTGGGCGGCCTGCGCAAGATGATCAAGAACAACACCGGCTACGACCTGCGCAACCTGCTGATCGGCAGCGAAGGCACGCTCGGCGTGATGACGCGCGCGGTGCTGCGACTGCGCCCGAAGCCGCGCGCGGTGTCCACCGCCTGGTGCGGCGTGCCCGATTACGACGGCGTCACCCGGCTCCTGCGTCTTGCCCAGGAGCGCCTGCCGGCCGGCGTGTCGGCGTTCGAGGTGATGTGGCCCGGCTATTACGACTTCGTGCTGTCGCGCCTGCCCGAACTGCGCGCGCCGCTCGCGGGCCGGCACGCGTTCTACGTGCTGCTGGAAAGCAGCGGCGCCGACCCCGACAGCCAGCACGCCGCGTTCGAGTCGTTTCTCGGCGAGATGCTCGAAGCCGGCACGCTGGACGACGCCGCGCTGGCCGCCAACGAGGCGCACGCCGCCGCGTTCTGGGCGATCCGCGACGCGCCCGGCGAATACGGCCGGCTGATTCCGGGCCGCGTGTCGTTCGACATCAGTTTCTCGATCGCCGAGGTCGGCATCGCGGCGCAACGCTGCGAGCAGCGGCTGCGCGCGCAATGGCCGAACGCCAGCATCCTCGTCTACGGCCATCTCGGCGACGGCAACCTGCACGTCGTGGTGCAGGAGCCGGACTGGCCGGCGAGCGCCGCGGCCGAGGTCAAGCGCGTGGTGTATGGCGTGACGGCCGAACTCGGCGGCTCGGTGTCGGCCGAGCACGGCATCGGCACCAAGAAGCTCGAGGTGCTGGCGCTGTCGCGCCGCCCCGAGGAGCTGGCCGCGATGCGCGCCGTGAAGGCCGCGCTCGACCCGCGCGGCATCCTGAACCCCGGCAAGCTGCTGGCGCCGTGACGCGCCGCGCCCCGCATTTCCGGGCGAGCGCACCGCGCCGCCCTTTCGCGTGACACACCCACAAGAGGAGGAGACATGTCGCGTCTTATGAAGAAGCTGTGCTGCGCCGCCGCGTTCGCCGCGGCCGGCATCATCGCCACCGCACCCGCGTTCGCCGCCGACAAGCTCAAGGTCGGCATTTCGATGAAGGTGCTCAACGCACCGTATTTCGCGGCGGCCATGGAATCGGCCAAGGCGCGCGCCACCGAACTCGGCGCGGACGTGATCGTGGCCGATGCGCAGGGCAAGATGGGCAAGCAGATTTCCGACGTGGAGGATCTGGTCACGCGCGGCGTCAAGGTGCTGCTGATCGATCCGGCCGATCCCGAGGCGCTGGTGGGCGCGGTGAACGCCGCGAGCGCGGCCGGCGTGAAGGTGGTGGTGTTCGACAGCACGCTCGACCCGAAGGCCAACTACGTCACGCTGGTGCAGTCGTCGAACAGCGAGAACGGCGCGCTGGTGGGCCGCTGGGTGGTGGACAACACCGGCGGCAAGCCGCTGAAGATCGCGCTGCTGTCCGGCGAGAAGGGCAACCCGGTCGGCAAGGAACGGCGCGACGGCGTGCTGGCCGGCATCGTCGAGGCGCAGCTCGAAAAAACCGGCAAGTCGAACCTGCAGATCGTCGGCCAGGGCTGGGGCAACTGGTCGGACGAAGGCGGCCTGAAGGCGATGGAAGACCTGCTGGTAGCCAACAAGGACATCAACATGGTGCTCGCCGAGAACGACAGCATGCTGCTCGGCGCGCGCCGCGCGATCCAGAGCGCGAACCGCGACGGCATCACGCTGGTGGCGGCGGCCGACGGCCAGAAGGAAGCGCTCGCGCTGATCAAGCAGGGCAAGTACGGCGTGACCGCGCTCAACGATCCGGCGCTGGTCGCGCGCACCGCGGTGGACATCGGCGTGAAGGCCGCCAAGGGCCAGGCCGGTGCAGTGCCGAAGCTGTCGTACACGCCGGCGGTCGCGATCTCGAAGAGCAACGTCGACAAGTACTACAACCCGAAAGCGATCTTCTGACGCTTTCTTCGTCGCATGCGCGCGCCGCCCGCGGCTGGCGCGCGCCCGAGTGGAGACACAGTCCAATGATTCCGTTCATCGCACTAACCGGCATCGGCAAGCGGTTCGGCGGCATTCACGCGATCGAGAACATCGATTTCGACGTGCACGGCGGCGAGGTGCATGCGCTCGTCGGCGAAAACGGCGCGGGCAAATCGACGCTGATGCGCGTGATCGGCGGCGGCCACCAGCCCGACGCCGGCACGATCCGCGTGCAGGGCCGCGAGAGGGTGCTGCGCAACCCGCACGCGGCGCTGGCCGAGGGCATCGCCGTGATCCACCAGGAGACGGCGCTGGCGCCCGACCTGTCGGTGGCCGAGAACGTGTTCCTGGCCGCCCTGCCCGCCGTGATCGACTGGCGCGGCCTGCGTGCGAAGGCGCGCGCGTTGATCGCCAGCCTCGGCTTCGACATCGACCCGGCCGCGCTGGTCGGCACGCTGTCGGCCGCGCAATGCCAGGTGATCGAGATCGCCAAGGCGCTGTCGGGCGAACTGAAGCTGCTGGTGCTCGACGAGCCGACCGCCGCGCTCGCGCCGTCCGACGCCGAACGCCTGCTGGAGATCGTGCGCTCGCTGCGCGCGCGCGGCGTGGGCATCGTCTATATCTCGCACCGGCTGGAGGAAGTGTTCGCGATCGCCGACCGGATCACGGTGCTCAAGGATGGCCGCCGCGTCGATACCGTCGTGCCGACCGAGATTTCGCGCGACGAGCTGATTCGCAAGATGGTCGGCCGGCCGCTGTCGGTGCTGTTCCCCGAACGGCACGCCACGGCCGGCGAGGTGGTGCTGAAGGTGGACGGGCTGGCGCGCGGCGAAGCGGTGCGCGGCGTGTCGTTCTCGCTGCGCGCGGGCGAGGTGGTCGGGCTGGGCGGGCTGATCGGTTCGGGCCGCACCGAGGTGGCGCGGCTGATCTTCGGCGCGGACCGGGCCGAGGCCGGCAGCATCGAACTGAAGGGCAAGCGCCTGAACGCGCGCACGCCGATGGCGGCGGTGCGCGCCGGCATCGGCCTGGTGCCCGAGGATCGCAAGGGCCAGGGCGCGGTGCTCGCGATGCCGATCCGCATCAACGCCACGCTCGCCTCGCTGAAATCGGTCAGCGCGCCGGGCGGCTTTCTCGCGTTCCGCCGCGAGCGCGAGGCGGTCGCGCAACTGATGGACGCGCTGCGCATCAAGGCCCGCTCGATGGATGCCGACGTTTCCACGCTGTCGGGCGGCAACCAGCAGAAGGTGGTGCTCGCCAAGTGGTTTCATGCCGACGGCGATCTGATCATCCTCGACGAGCCGACGCGCGGCGTGGACGTGGGCGCGAAGGTAGAGATCTACACACTGATCAACCAGTTGGCCGAACGCGGCAAGGCGCTGCTGGTGATCTCGTCCGAGCACCAGGAACTGATGGGGCTGTGCGATCGCATCATGGTGATGGGCGAAGGCCGCATCCGTGGCGAACTGCAGCCCGCCGACTACAGCGAGGAAGCGATCCTCGCGCTCTCGCTGCGCCGCGATCCCGGCGAAACCCACGGCTCCCCGCATGCCGGCCCGCAAGCGGCCGGGCGCGAGGACGCCTCCCTCATTCACGGTTGACGCGGCCTTTGCTGCAGCCCCGGAACGTTCTACCCGTTTGGAGACACCCATCATGAATCCCAGCGCCGCTACCTCGAACCCGCGCCAGCGCCCCGCCGCCGGCTCGAAGCTCAAGCATGCCTGGCAATCCGCGCGCCGCTTCAACACGGTGGCGATCCTCGTCGTGCTGGTGATCGCGGCGTCGTTCATCTCGAGCGACTTCTTCTCCGCGCCCAACCTCGCCAACATCACGCGCCAGGTGGCCGGCGTCGGCATCATGTCGGTCGGCATGCTGCTGGTGGTGCTGACCGGCGGCATCGACCTGTCGGTCGGCTCGGTCGCGGCGCTCGGCAGCGTGCTGTCGGCGATGCTGATCCCCGAGCACGGGCTGGCGTTCGCGCTGGCGGCCGCGCTCGTGACGGGCGGCCTGTGCGGCCTCGTGTCGGGCGTGCTGGTGGCGTTCTGCCGGCTGACGCCGTTCGTCGTGACGCTCGCCATGATGACGGTGGCGCGCGGCATCGCGATGATCGTCTCGAACGGCTCGCCGATCCTGGTGGACGACGCGGGCCAGGCCCTGCTCGACTTCGGCCGCCACAGCTACTTCGGCATTCCCGGCCCGACGCTGGTGATGCTGCTGGTGTTCGTGGCGGGCGGCATCGCGCTCGGCCGGATGCGCGCCGGCCGCGTGGTGCGCGCGATCGGCTCGAACGAGGAGGCGGTGCGGCTGTCGGGCGTGCCGGTGGCGCGCCACATTCTCGGCACCTACGTGTGCTCCGGCGCGCTGGCCGCGCTGGCCGGCATCGTCTCGACGGCGCGCGCCAGCGTGGGCGCGCCCACCGTGGGCGTGGGCGACGAGCTGACCGTGATCGCGGCGGTGGTGATCGGCGGCGCGAGCCTGGCCGGCGGCAAGGGCGGCGTGCTCAACACGCTGATGGGCGTGCTGATCCTCGGCGTGATCGGCAACATCATGAATCTGGCCAGCGTGCCGGGCTATCACCAGCAGGTCGTGATGGGCGCGATCATCGTCGCGGCGGTGCTGATGCAGCAGGGCGCGGGCTTCTGGCGCCGCTGGATATTCCGCTAAACTCCGCGTTGGATGCGCCTCGCGGTTGCCGTGCCGCGATGCGCCGCATGACGCTCCGCATGAGCCTTTTGCGCTTCATGCCCGCCAGTCAAGGAAGGAAACAACGCGTGCCCGACTACAACATCCTCGAAGTGATCGACCGTGCCCGGCCCGAGCTGCGGCGCGGCAGCCGCCAGGTGGCCGACTACATCCTGGAGAACGTGCATTCGATCGCGGAAGTGAGCCTGTCCGAACTCGCGCGGCTCGCCCAGGTCAGCGAGCCGACCATCCTGCGCTTCTGCGCGACGATCGGCTGCAACGGCTTCAAGGATTTCAAGATCCGCGTGGTGCAGAGCCTCGCGCTCGGCGCGCCGGCCACGCATTCGGTGCTGTCCGATGCGGACACGCCCGAAACGGTGGCCACCAAGATCTTCGACTACACCATCACGAGCCTCGACTGGGCGCGCAAGAAGCTCGATTTCGAGGCGATCGGCCGCGCCGTCGAATTGCTGGCCTCGGCCGCGCGCATCGAGTTCTTCGGCTTCGGCGCGTCGGGCATCGTGGCGCTCGACGCGCAGCAGAAATTCCCGCTGTTCGGGGTGCCGTGCGTCGCGCACCAGGATTCGCACCAGCAGTTCATCGCCGCGTCGATGCTCAAGCCCGGCGACGCGGTGGTGGCGATCTCGAACACCGGCGCCACGCGCTCGCTGATCGAGGTGGCGCGCACCGCCAAGGAACGCGGCGCGATCGTGGTGGTGATCACCGGCTCGCAGGGGCCGCTCACGCGCTACTGCGACGTGGCGGTGGTGGCCGAAACGCTGGAGAACACCGACGTCTACACGCCCACCACCTCGCGCCTCGCGGCGCTGGTGATCGTCGACATCCTGTCCACCAGCGTCGCGTTGCGCAAGGGCGAAACCCACGCCCGCGACGTGCAGGACATGAAGCGCCATCTCGCCGACATGCGCACCTCCGGCATGATCTGAGCCGCATCCGCAGGGGCCGGCCCCCTGCTCCGTTTTTCTTTCGTCCTTTTTGTTTTGCACTGCGAAGCGAAAGCGCGGGCCGCATCAATTGCGCGGCCCGCGCCGCCGCTCGCCCGAACCTTTCCCAAACCGCCATGAAGATACTTGTCGCAGTCAAACGCGTCGTCGATTACAACGTGAAGGTTCGCGTGAAATCGGACGGCACCGGCGTCGATCTCGCCAACGTGAAGATGTCGATGAACCCGTTCGACGAAATCGCCGTCGAGGAGGCCGTGCGCCTCAAGGAGCAAGGCGTGGCCAGCGAGGTGGTGGCCGTGTCGATGGGCGTGGCGCAGGCGCAGGACACGCTGCGCACCGCGCTGGCGATCGGCGCGGACCGCGCGATCCTGGTCGAATCGAACGCCGAGCTGCAACCGCTCGCGGTGGCCAAGCTGCTGCATGCGCTGATCGAACGCGAGAAGCCGCAACTGGTGCTGCTCGGCAAGCAGGCCATCGACGACGATGCCAACCAGACCGGCCAGATGCTGGCCGCGCTCGCCGGGCTGCCGCAGGCCACGTTCGCGGCGAAGCTCACGATCGCCGACGGCCGCGCCAGCGTCGATCGCGAGGTGGACGGCGGCACCGAAACGCTCTCGCTGGCCCTGCCCGCCGTGGTCACGGCCGACCTGCGCCTGAACGAGCCGCGCTACGTCACGCTGCCCAACATCATGAAGGCCAAGAAGAAGCCGCTCGCCACGCTCACGCCCGACGAACTGGGCGTGGACGTCGCGCCGCGCCTGCACACGCTGCGCTTCGCCGAGCCGCCCAAGCGCGGCGCGAGCATCAAGGTGGCCGACGTGCACGCGCTCGTCGACAAGCTGCGCAACGAATCCCAAGTCTTGTAAGGAGCACGAACCATGACGACGCTCGTCATTGCGGAACACGAACACGCGGCGCTGAAGGCCGCGACGCTGCACGCCGTCACGGCGGCCCGGCAACTCGGCGGCGAGGTGCATGTGCTGGTGGCCGGCTGGCAGGCGCAGGCGGCGGCCGACGCGGCCGCGCGCATCGCCGGCGTGGCGAAGGTGCTGCTGGCCGATGCGCCCCGGCTCGAACACGGGCTGGCCGAACCGCTCGCCGAGACGGTGCTCGCGCTCGCCGGCCAGTATTCGCACATCGTCGCGCCGGCCACGACGGCCGGCAAGAACGTCGCGCCGCGTATCGCGGCCCGGCTCGACGTCGCGCAACTCTCGGACATCACGGCCGTGCTCGGCGCGGATACGTTCGAGCGGCCGATCTACGCGGGCAACGTGATCGCCACAGTGCAATCGCGCGATGCCATCAAGGTGATCACGGTGCGCGCCACGGCCTTCGACGCCGCCGAGGCGACGGGCGGCCATGCGTCGATCGAAACGGTGGAAGCGGTGGAGGCGGTGGAGGCGATGGACACCGGCGGCGGCCGGGCCGAGTTCGTCGGCCGGCAGGTCACGAAGCTCGATCGCCCCGAACTGACGAGCGCGAAGACCGTGGTGTCGGGCGGGCGCGGCCTGGGCAGCGCGGAGCATTACGCGCAACTGCTCGAACCGCTCGCGGACACGCTCGGTGCGGCGCTCGGCGCCTCGCGCGCGGCCGTCGACGCCGGCTATGTGCCGAACGATTATCAGGTGGGTCAGACCGGCAAGATCGTCGCGCCGGATCTGTATCTGGCGATCGGCATTTCGGGCGCGATCCAGCATCTGGCCGGCATGAAGGACGCCAAGGTGATCGTGGCGATCAACAAGGACGAGGAAGCGCCGATCTTCGGCGTGGCGGATTACGGGCTCGTCGGGGATCTGTTCACCGCCGTGCCGGCGTTGACGGCGGCGCTGAAGTAAGCCCACGCGCCGCGCGTATCGTCAGGCGATCTTGCCTCGGCACGGGCCGGCGCCCGAAGCGAGGCACGCGTTCGCCGGTCGTTCAGCCGGCGGTGCGCAGCGCATCGAACCACGACCCCACGAATCCGTAGCGCAGCACGTATTCGTGGCGCCCTCCCTCGCGGCGAATCTCCATCTCGCCGACAATCCCGGCCAGTTCGCCGCTGCCCGAACCCGGCACCACGGTCACGCGCAGCGCTTCCTTGCCCGCATGCATCTGCCCGTGATGCGACAGCGCGAAACCGCCCTCGCGGCCATCGAGCGTGCCGACGAACGATTCGAGCGCAACGTAGGTCGCCTCGCCGCTGGCCGGCTGCCCGATGCTGAGCATCTCGCCGGCCGCGTGGCCCTGCAGCGGTCCGCTGTATTCCTTCTCCAGCGTGAGCCGCCCGAGGGCGGCGGCGCCGGCCGGCACGCCCGGCAGCTCGGGCGCGCCGATCCGGACGCTGAATTCGCCAGCGGCGACAGTAGCTTTGGGATTCGACGAAGACGAAAACGAAGACGATGTCACGAACACACACTCCCTGGAATGAATGGCGGCGGGGCCGCTAGCCGATGGCGCTGGCCCCGCGCGGCATGTCGAAAGATTCGACGACCCTCATCCTCGGTCAGCGCGCGGCGCTTGTCCAGCCTCGATGTTCAGTCCACCGACAAGCGCCATGCGAACGCGAACAGCGCGGCCGCGAACGTGTAGCGCTGCAGCGTCTGCGCGAGCGGGTGGGCGCGCATCCACGACGCGATCCGCGACGCGCCCGCCACATAGCCCGAATCGAACACCGCGCCCAGCGCCACCAGCAGCACGCCGAGCACCGTCACCTGCACGCCCACCGAGCCGGCTTCCGGCCGCACGAACTGCGGCAGCAGCACCGAGCAGAACAGCAGCGCCTTCGGGTTGAGCAGGTTGGTCAGCAAACCCTTGGTGAACGCCTGACGCAGCACGTCCGAGCCGGGCGCGACAGCCGCGCCGCCCGGCATCGCGAACGGCGGCGAGCGGAAGATCTGCCAGGCGACATAGGCCAGATACGCCGCGCCGCCATAACGGACGATGTCGTACAGCCAGGGCGCGCTGCGCAGCAACGCGGCCACGCCGCAGGCGGACAGCGTCACGTGCACCGCCCGCGCGAGCGCCAGCCCGCCCGCCGCCGCCATCCCCGGACGCATGCCGCGCTGGATGCTGGTCTGCAGCAGCAGCGCCATGTCGGGGCCGGGCAACGCGAAAACGGCGGCCAGCGCCGCGACGTAGAGGGCGAGCAAATGGAGCGAAATCATGGGGCGGATCGGCGAAAAGAGAGGTCGAAGAGAGGTCAAAAGGGTCGCTTCGAAACACGGCGCGCGCGCCGTGCGAAGGCGCTCCAGTGTGCCCGGGTTCGCGGAGCGCTTTTGAGCCATTTACGGCCTTTCTCGACGACATCCGAGGCGGATTCCTCTATATTTCCTCCATCGAACAACGGAATCCGCCCACCATGGACGACCTCGACAAAACCGACCGCGCCATCCTCGCCGCCGTGCAGCGCGACGGCCGTATCCCGATCGCGCGGCTGGCCGACACGGTGGGCCTCAGCGAAACGCCGTGCGCGCGCCGCCTCAAGCGGCTCGAGAACGAAGGGTATGTGGAGCGCTATCGCGGCCAGCTCTCGCGCAAGAAGCTCGGCTACGGCGTGGTGGCGTTCGTGCTGCTGCGCATCGCCGTGCACGACCGCGCGCTCGGCGATCGTTTCGAGCGCGAGGTGCTGGCGATGCCGCGCATCCTGTCGTGCCACAACGTGTCCGGCTCGGCGGACTATCTGCTGCAGGTGATCGGGCGCGATCTCGACGATTACGGCAGCTTCGTGCGCGACGTGCTGCGTGTGCTGCCGGGCGTCACGTCGGTGGAATCGGTGCTGTCGCTGCGCGAGGTCAAGGGCGATCAGGGCTTGCCGATCGCCTGAGGCGTGATTTCCCCTGTTTCGCCACCGGCCGGCACGCGCAGATGCGCGCTGGCCAGATCCTCCAGGAACGCCGCGACGATCGGGGCCTTCTTCGCGCGCCGCGCCACGACCATGTGGAACGTCACGTCGTAGTTCAGCAACTCGGGGTTGAGCGGCGCGAGCAAGCCCTGCGCCACGTAGGGCGCCGCGAAATGCTCGGGCAGGTAGCCGAGGTGATGCCCCGACAGGATCAGCAGCGCGACCGCCTCCATGTTGTCGGCGGTGCCGGTCACGCGATCGGGCGAGGTGGACAGTTGCGCCTCGGGCAGCGGATAGCTGCGCCAGGCCCATTCGTGCGCGGCCGCGTCGGCGGCGGACAGCCCGCCCGCCTGCTCGAACAGCGGATGCCCGCGCCCGCAATAGGCCACCTGCCGCTCGATGAACAGCGGCGTGTAGTCGAGCACCGGCACGCGATGCCAGAAATAGCCGATCGCGATCTGGATCTCGTCGCCGAGCAGCTTTTCCTCCAGGTCGCCGGGCGGGCGCACCGAAATCGAAAAACGCACGGCCTCGTCGCGCGTGCGGAACGCGGCGATCGCCTCGGCGATGCGCGCGTTCTGGCTGATCGGCGTATGCCCGATCAGGCCGATGTTGAGCGTGCCCACCAGTTGGCGATCCATGTGCCGCGCGGCACTGCCGAATTCGTCGAGCGCCACCAGCAGCTTGCGGCTCATCGACTGGAAGCGTTCGCCCTTCGGTGTCAGCCGGAAACCGCTGCGGCCGCGCTCGCAGAGCCGGTAGCCGAGCCGCGTCTCCAGCGACGACAACTGCGCGCTGATGGTGGATTGCCCCACGTTCAGCACCGCCTGCGCGGCGGTCACGCCGCCCGCGTCGGCCACTGCCAGAAACACGCGGATCAGACGCAGATCGAGCGTCGACAGATTCCCCAGCACGGATGCTCCCCCTTGATTACATCGATCCGGATCGATGTTGACGTCGAAACCTTGGCATTCTTCCAGCCCGGCAAAACGCGTACAACTATGCGTCGCGCCGCGTCGAATGATACGGCGGCTCCCGTTCCACACGAAACAGAATCATCGAGACGCCCATGAACGACACCCCCTTCTTCCAGCCGCTCGGCGGCAACGACATGCCGCGCAGCGGCGGCATCGCGACGATGATGCGCCTGCCCCACGTGCCGAGCGCGGCCGGCCTCGACGCCTGCTTCGTCGGCGTGCCGTTCGACCTGGGCACCTCGAACCGCACCGGCGCGCGCTTCGGCCCGCGCCAGATCCGCGCCGAATCGGTGCTGCTGCGCCCGTACAACATGGCCACCCGCGCCGCGCCGTTCGATTCGCTGCGCGTGGCCGATGTGGGCGACGTGGCGATCAACCCCTACAATCTGCTCGATTCGATCGCCCGCATCGAAACCGCCTACGACGCGATCCTGGCCCACGATTGCAAGCCGATCACGCTCGGCGGCGACCACACCATCGCGCTGCCGATCCTGCGCGCGATCCACCGCAAGCACGGCAAGGTCGCATTGATTCACGTCGATGCGCACGCCGACGTCAACGATACGATGATGGGCGAGAAGATCGCGCACGGCACGCCGTTCCGCCGCGCGGTGGAGGAAGGCCTGCTCGCGACCGATCGCGTGGTGCAGATCGGCCTGCGCGGCACCGGCTACGCCGCCGAGGATTTCGACTGGTGCCGCGAGCAGGGCTTTCGCGTGGTGCAGGCCGAAGCGTGCTGGAATCAGTCGCTGGCGCCGCTGATGCGCGAGGTGCGCGAGCAGATCGGCAACACACCCGTCTACATCAGCTTCGACATCGACGGCATCGATCCGGCCTACGCGCCGGGCACCGGCACGCCGGAAATCGCCGGGCTGACCGTGCCGCAAGCACTCGAAATCATTCGGGGTGCGTACGGCCTCAATATCGTCGGCGCCGACCTCGTGGAAGTGGCACCGCCCTACGATCCGTTCGGCACCACCGCGCTGCTCGGCGCGAATCTCGCCTACGAACTGCTGTGCGCGTTTCCCGGCGTGAAGCTGCGCGACTGAGCCCCGGCTCCCCCACGCTACGCGGCACCTACAAGAAAGAACCGGAAGGAGACTTCGTGATGCAAGCTTCAACGCCGATCCGGCAACCTCGACGGGCGGCGCTCGCGTCGTTCGTCGGCACGACGATCGAGTGGTACGACTTCTACAGCTATGCCACGGCGGCCGCGATCGTGTTCGGCCCGCTGTTCTTCCCCGGCGAAAGCCGGCTCGTGAGCCTGCTCGCCTCGTTCGGCTCGTTCGCGGTGGGCTTCCTCGCACGCCCGCTCGGCGGCATCCTGTTCGGCCATCTCGGCGACCGCTATGGACGCAAGCGCTCGCTGCTCGCCACGCTGCTGCTGATGGCGGTGGCCACGGTGGCGATCGGGCTGCTGCCGACCTACGAGAAGGCCGGCATGCTCGCGCCCACGCTGCTCGTGCTGATGCGCGTGCTGCAAGGCATCGCGGTGGGCGGCGAATGGGGCGGCGCGGTGCTGCTGGCCGGTGAACACGCACCGGAAGGCAAGCGCACGTTCTTCGCGTCGTTCGCGCAGTTGGGCAGCGCGAGCGGCCTGATCCTGTCGATGCTCGCGTTCGGCGCGATCAGCATGCTGCCCAGGGAAGACATGATGAGCTGGGGCTGGCGCGTGCCGTTCCTGGCCAGCTCGGTGCTGCTGGTGGTGGGTTTCGCGATCCGTGCGAGCGTGTCGGAGTCGCCGGAGTTCGCCGAGGTGAAGGCCGCCGGCGAGATGGCGGCGAACCCGCTGCGCGAATCGCTGCGCCAGTGGCCGCTGCTGCTGCTCGCAATCGGCGCGAACGTGTACGGCATCGCAGGCGTGTACTTCAGCAACATCTTCATGATCACCTACGCCACGCAGTTCCTGTCGCTCGATCGCTCGATGGTGCTGCACTGCATGACGATCGTGGCCTGCCTGCAGTTCGTGGTGCAGCTCGGCGCGGCCTGGGTCGCGCAGCGCTTCGGCACCACGCGGGTGCTGGTCGCCATGGCCGCCTGGGCCGCGATCGTGCCGTTCGTGATGCTGCCGCTGGTGCATGCGGGCACGCCGATCACGATCACGCTCGGCATCGGTCTGGCAACGATCGCCGAATCGGGCTATTACGCGGTGGTGGCCGGTTTCGTGAGCGGCCTGTTCGCGGCGCGCATCCGCTATACGGCGATCTCGATCTCGTACCAGGTGTGCGGCGCGCTGGCCGGTGGCCTCACGCCGCTGGTGGCTACTGTGATCGCACAGAGCGCCGCGCCGGCCTGGTGGCCGCTTGCGCTGCAGTACACCGCGGCGGCGCTGCTGTCGGGCTTCTGCGTGATCCGCATCGCGCGGCGCGGCGACGCGGGCGAGCCCGATCGCGGGGTGCAGGGCGATGCCAAACGTCGCGAGAAACCAGCGGCGAATCGCGTGGCAACGACTGGCGCGTAAGCACCTGGTTCGCGCGCCCCGACGCGGCGCGCGTTCCATCGCGGAACCGCTTCGATGCCGAAAACGGCTAGGCGGGCTGCCGCGCGGCCAGCGCCATCGCGCGCCGCAGCGCGGCGTACACGGCCGGCCGGTTGCTCTGCGACGCGTTGAAGCGCAGGTAATGCGTGGCCGTGTGCGACACGCTGAACACGTTGCCCGGCGCGAACACTACGCCCTCCTCCAGCGCATGCCGCGCGACCGCCGCCGCATCGATCCCGTCCGGCAATTCGGCCCACAGGAACATGCCCGCGCGCGGCCGGATCGGCACGGTCAGCCCTGCCGCCGTCAATTGCCGCAAGGTCTCGCTGACGGCATCGCCGAGCCGTGCATGCAGGCCGTCGAGATGGCGGCGGTAGGTGCCGTCCACCAGCAACCGATGCACGACGGCCGCGTTCAGGCCGCCGTTGCCGAAGGTGGTCGCGAGCTTCAGGTCGATCAGCGGATCGACCCACTCGTGCCGCACCGCGATATAGCCGCAGCGCACCGCCGCCGACAGCGTCTTGGAGAAGCTGCCGATCGAGATCACGCGCGACAGGCCGTCGAAGGCGGCGAGCCGCGGCGCGGGGTCGGTTTCGAAGTCGGCGAAGATGTCGTCTTCCACGATCAGCACGTCGTGCTCGGCGGCCAGCGTCAGCACGCGATGCGCGACGGCCGGCGCCAGCGTCGCGCCGGTGGGGTTGTGGACGGCCGAATTCGTCACGTACAGGCGCGGCCGGTGCTCGGCCAGCACGCGCGCGAACTCGGCCGGATCGGGGCCGTTGGCCGTGTAGCGCACGCTGACCAGCTCGACGCGATGCGCACGCAGCAGCGCCTGGAAATTGAAGTAGCACGGGTCGTCCACCACCACCGTGTCGCCCGGTTCGAGCAGGAAGCGGCACACCAGATCGAGCGCGTGCGTGCCGCTGTCGGTCAGCAGGATCTGGTCGGCAGCGGCCTCGATGCCGTGCTGTGCGAGCCGCCAGGCAAGCTTCTGGCGCAGCGCCGGCAGGCCGAGCGGCGCGCCGTAGTCGGCCAGGTCGTGCTGGCCGTCGCGCGCCACGGTGCGCAGCGCGCGGCGCAGCCCGTCGTCGGGCAACCAGTCGGCCGGCAGCCAGCCCGCGCCCGGCTTCAGCGCCGCGCTGCCGGCTTCGAGCGATTGCCGCGTCAGCCACAGCGGGTCCAGCTCGCGATCGAGGCGTGGCGCGACGTCGGCCAGCGCGAACGGCGGCGCATGGCCCGCCACGAAGAAGCCCGAACCGCGCCGCGCCGACAACGCGCCCTCGGCCACCAGCCGGTCGTAGGCATCGACCACCGTCGATTTCGAGATGCCGAGCGCTTCCGCCATCGAGCGGATCGACGGCACGCGCGCACCGGGCATCAGCGCACGGCTGGCGATGCGGGCGCGCAAGGTCGCCATCACCTGCGCCACGCGGCTGCCGTCGCCCGCGCTTTTGGGTGGGATTGTGGAGTGGATGTCCGCCATCTGTACGGGGCTCCGATCAGTACAGTTTGCTGAAATTGTGCTGCTCCGTAGCTTACCCCGGAAGCGCGCGCGTGGGATGCTGCCCCATCCTTCCCCGACCACGGCGTCCACGTTCATCATGCAGAACTCCACCCAAGGCTGGTTCAGCGGTTTCCTCGGTGTCCTGATCTTCAGCGGCTCGCTGCCGGCGACGCGCATCGCCGTGCTCGGTTTCGACCCGGTGTTCCTGACCGTGGCGCGCGCGGCAATCGCCGGGCTGATCGCCATCGCGCTGCTGCTCGCGTTTCGCGAGACGCGGCCGGCGCGCGCCGACCTGATGCCGCTCGCGATCGTCGCGCTCGGCGTGGTGGTGGGCTTTCCGCTGCTGACCGCGCTCGCGCTGCGTCACATCACGTCGGCGCACGCGATCGTGTTTGTCGGTCTGTTGCCGCTCGCCACCGCCCTGTTCGGCGTGGTGCGCGGCGGCGAGCGGCCGCACGCGGCGTTCTGGCTGTTCTCGTCGATCGGCAGCGCCGCCGTGGTGGGCTTCGCGCTGCGCAACGGCGGCGACGCCTCGCTGGCGGGCGACCTGCTGATGCTGGCGGCGATCCTGGCCTGCGGCCTGGGCTATGCGGAAGGCGCGCGGCTGTCGCGCCGGCTCGGCGGCTGGCAGGTGATTTCGTGGGCGCTGGTGCTGTCCTTGCCGTTGATGCTGCCGCTCGCCATCGCGAGCCGCCCCGCGTCGTTCGCCGCGATCGGCGCGCCGGCCTGGTGGAGTCTCGCCTACGTATCGCTGTTCAGCATGCTGATCGGCTTCGTGTTCTGGTATCGCGGGCTGGCGCTCGGCGGCATCGCGGGCGTGGGCCAACTCCAGTTGCTGCAACCTTTCTTCGGACTCCTGCTCGCGGCGTGGCTGCTGCACGAAGCGGTGCCGGCCTCGATGCTGGCCGTGACCGCGGTGGTGGTCGCCTGCGTGGCCTGCGCGCGGCGTTTCGCCGGCACGCCAGCGGTGCGGCCGGCACGCGGTTGAATTCTGGCGGATGCGTGGCATTCCTTACCACTTGGTCCGGCACGGTTTCATGACGACGATGTCAATTCGACCGACGCGGCATGCGCCCGGTCGAACCATTCAGGGCAATCGTTAACTGTCACGAAACTGCCTAAGTGCGGGGGCTAGGATCGGGCGATCGTCCCAAACCACAATCCCACCGTCCGCCATGAGCCAACCTACTTCGTCTTCCATCGATCTCGGTCGATCGAAAGGCTTCGGCCTGATCGTCTTCTTCGTCATCCTCGTTGCGGGGGGCGGCTACGTGCTGACCCACCTGCTCGCGGATCTCGCACCGGTCGGTAACCATTCGCTGTTTCCGTACTTCCTGCTCGGCGTGGCGCTGCTGATCGCGCTCGGCTTCGAGTTCGTCAACGGCTTCCACGACACCGCGAATGCGGTCGCCACCGTGATCTACACACACTCGCTCACGCCGAACATCGCGGTGGTGTGGTCCGGCCTCTGGAATTTCATGGGTGTGCTGCTGTCGAGCGGCGCGGTGGCGTTCGGGATCCTGCAACTGCTGCCGGTCGAGCTGATCCTGCAGGTGGGCAGCGGCGCCGGCTTCGCGATGGTGTTCGCGCTGCTGATCGCGGCGATCGTCTGGAACCTCGCGACCTGGTATTTCGGCCTGCCGTCGTCCAGCTCGCACACGCTGATCGGCTCGATCATCGGCGTCGGCCTGATGAACCAATTGATGCACGGCGCGTCGGGCACGAGCGGCGTGGATTGGGGCCAGGCCGGCGGCGTCGGCAAGGCGCTGCTGTTCTCGCCGCTGGTCGGCTTCCTGTTCTCGGGCCTGCTGCTGCTGGTGCTGAAGGCCGTCGTGAAGGCGCCGGCGCTCTACAAGGAACCGCCGAAGGACCAGCCGCCGCCGTTCTGGATCCGCTGCCTGCTGATCCTGACGTGCACGGGCGTGTCGTTCGCGCACGGTTCGAACGACGGCCAGAAGGGCATGGGCCTGATCATGCTGATCCTGATCGGCACGGTGCCCACCGCCTACGCGCTGAACAAGGCGGTCACGCCGGCCGAAACGCAGACCTTCGTCGCCGTGGCGCACCAGGCCTCGACCACGTTCGGCAAATACGCCAACGGCGTCGCCGCCCCGACCAACTCGCGCGCCGTGGTCGAAACCTACGTGCAGACGCGTCAATTGACGCCGGACACGGTGCCGGCCATGCAGCAACTGTCGAACTCGCTGGCCTCGGCTGTCGGCTCGACCGTGGGCTCGACCGGCTCGATGGCCGACATGCCGCAAGGCCAGATCGACAACGTGCGCAACACGATGTATCTCGTGTCCGAAGCGATCCGCCTGATGGACAAGGCCAAGCAGCCGAACTTCTCGGCCGACGACCGCAGCGCGATCGACAACTATCGCTCGCAGCTCGACCACTCCACCAAGTTCATCCCGACCTGGGTCAAGGTGGCCGTGGCGCTCGCGCTGGGCCTCGGCACGATGGTGGGCTGGAAGCGGATCGTCGTGACGGTCGGCGAGAAGATCGGCAAGCAGCATCTGACTTACGGCCAGGGCGCATCGGCCGAGGCGGTAGCGATGATCACGATCGGCGCGGCCGACATGTACGGCCTGCCGGTGTCGACGACGCACGTGCTGTCGTCGGGCGTGGCGGGCACCATGGCCGCCAACGGCTCGGGCCTGCAATGGGGGACGGTGCGCAGCCTGGTGCTGGCCTGGGTGCTGACGCTGCCGGCCTCGATCGTGCTGGCCGGGGGGTTGTACTGGCTGTTTCACACGATCGCTTGATGGTAGCGGCGGCTCCGGTTCGGCCGTTGTTTTGATGTGTTGATTGGAGGCCGTCTCGCGGGGTTCGCGGCGAGATGACCTCCCGGCAGGCGGCCCGGTTCCAGCCCGATTGCCGCGCAAGATTCGGAGCGCCGCGCGAGCGCGTGGCCTCTACGATGATCGCCAGCCCATTGTGTGGAGATTCATCGTGACTGCCAGCCTCGAACGGCGTTCGCCGTTCACGCCCGCCTCCCCTTCCCCTTCTCTTTCGTCGGTATTGCCTGCCGAGTACGAATGGCGCGCGATTCGTGACGCGTTGAATGCCCACGGGGTGGCTGTCATTCGCGGCCTGCTCGATCGCAATGCCTGCGATGCGTGGATAGGCGGCTACGACGACACATCGCGCTATCGCAGCCGCATCGTGATGGCGCAGCACAACTTCGGCCGCGGCGAATATCGATATTTCGGCTATCCGCTATCTCCCGAGTTGACTGCGCTGCGCCGCGATCTCTATGCGCCGCTCGCGCCGATCGCCAACGACTGGAACCGCGCGCTCGGCATCGACACGCGCTATCCGGCCGATCACGACGCGTTCCTGCAGCGCTGTCACGCGGCCGGCCAGACTCGGCCGACGCCGCTGATCCTGCGCTACGGCGAAGGCGACTACAACTGTCTGCATCAAGACCTTTACGGCGAGCACGTCTTTCCGCTGCAGGTCGCGATCCTGCTGTCACAGCCGGGCGAGGATTTCACGGGTGGGGAGTTCGTGCTGACCGAGCAGCGCCCGCGCATGCAGTCGCGCGCCGAGGTGGTGCCGCTGGCGCGCGGCGACGCGGCGATCTTTGCCGTGCATGGGCGGCCGATGCAGGGCACGCGCGGTGTGTACCGCGTCAACTTGCGGCATGGCGTGAGCCGACTGCGCTCGGGGCATCGGCATACGCTCGGGGTGATTTTTCACGACGCGCAGTAAGCGCGACACGTATGCGGATTGGTCGTTCGGTGGTTCGGTGCTTCGGTGGTTCGGTGCTTCGGTGCTTCGGTGCTTCGGTGCTTCGGTGCTTCGGTGCTTCGGTGCTTCGGTGGTTCGGCGCTTCGGCGCTTCGGTGCTTCGGTGCTTCGGCGCTTCGGTGCTTCGGTGGTTCGGTGGTTCGGCGCTTCGGCGGCTCGGCGGCTCGGCGCTTCAGCGCTTCGCGACGCTTGCCCGCAAGCGGTCGCCCGCGTTCGCCGCCATCCGCGCATAACCGGGCAAGGTCAGCAGTGCGAGCACGCCGGCCGCCAGGAACGCCCAGCGAAAATCGGCCATCACGTAGTGCGTGCCGGTTGCATCGCCGCGCAACAGCGAGGCCAGCCGCAACGACATCGCGCCGAACGCGATACCCATGCCGATCGTCATCTGCTGCGCCGCACTCGACAACGTGCTGGCCGCGCTCGTCTGCTTCGGCGGGACGTCGGCGAACGCCAGCGTGGCCAGCGTCGAGAACTGCATCGAGCGCGACAGCCCGTAGACGAACACCACCACCAGCGTGATGATCAGCGGCGTCGACGCAGTCAACCAGCCGCACGCGATCGTCGAAAAGCCGGCGATCGTCACATCGACCAACGCCACGCGACGAAAACCGAAGCGATCGAGAATCCACGAGGTCAGCGCCTTCATGCCGAGGTTGCCGGTGGCGCTGGCCAGCAGCAGCAGGCCCGACTGGAACGGCGACATGCCAAAACCCACCTGGAACAGCAGCGGTTGCAGATACGGCACCGCGTTGATCGCAACGCGCGTGACCGAGCCGGTGAAGATCGTGACCGAGAACGTCCGCACCTTGAGCGTGGTGAAATCGAGCAGCGGATGCGGCGTGCGCTTCGCATGCCACCAGGCCGCCGCGCCGAACACGATGGCGGCGGCGATCAGGCCGATCGCTTCGACGAAGTTCGCGTCCTGCTGGCCGGCGGCTTCGGTGCCGCACAGCATGCAGGTCAGCGTGGCCCCCGACAGCACGAAACCGAGCCAGTCGAGCGGCCGCGCCTCTTCCGAACGCTCGTTGCGTACCAGCAGCATCACGCACACCAGCGCCGCGATGCCGAGCGGCACGTTGAGCAGGAAGATCCAGCGCCACGACGCGTAGGTCGTGATGAAGCCGCCCACCGGTGGTCCCACCACTGGCGCCACGATGCCGGGCCACGTGATGGTGGCGATCGCGCGCATCAATTGGGCTTTGTCGGTGCTGCGCACGACGATCATCCGCCCGACCGGCACCATCATGGCGCCACCCACGCCTTGCAACAACCGCGCGGCCGTAAACGTGCCGACGCTGTCGGACAAGCCGCACAACACCGACGCGATCGTAAACACTGCAATCGCCGAGCCGAACACCGTGCGCGAGCCGAAGCGATCCGCGATCCAGCCGCTGATCGGAATGAACACCGCGAGCGCCAGCATGTAGGCCGTCATCCCGAGACTCAGCGCATTCGGGCCGACGCCGAACGACTTCGCCATCTGCGGCAATGCGGTCGCGATGACGGTGGTGTCGAGATACTCCATGAAGAAGGTCGCGGCCACGAGATACGGGAGGAAACCTGTCGTCTGACGACGATCGACGCTGCTGTCGGTCATACGGGATATATCGAGCGGAATGGGATCAGGCGAAGGATGCCGAGTGGCGTGCGGGAGGTCAGAGCCGCGCCGCGCATCCGTGTGTTGCGGCGACGATGGTACTCCGATTGCATGACGTGCAGCACGGAGCCCCGCGCGGGAGCGCGGGTTTATCGATCGGCGCAAGGCGAATGCGCGTTACGGAACGCTTACGCCCTGCCGTTTCGGCTCAGACTTCGGTCGCGAGCAGCGCGTCGAGCTGGTCCTGCGTCAGCGATTTCAGCTCGACGCTCGATTCTCCGTGGAAAATCATCGAACCATAGACTTCAGCGAGACAACTGCTTGCGCTGTCGAGCGCGTAGTCGTCATGGATCTCGGCCGGCACATACACTTCACGCCAGGCATTGATCGCGGATTCAATTCTCACGATGGAAATCGGCTGAGTTGCTTTATCGCTGGAAGTTGCAGTCATGATTCCTTGCTGTCGATCCCGATGAATTGGATTATCTAAATAATCCAATTCATCGCGCCAATTGAATGACCGGATAGCGGATGCAATTCGATCCGTATCGGGGACGCGTAGCATACCACTGCCATTCGCCGTATCGACATACTTCGATTTTTAATGGAGAAAATCGGAAATACAAAGACAAAACCCCCACTGCATTCGCAGCGGGGGTTCTGAAGGGGAAGCCTGACGATTACCTACTTTCACACGGGCAATCCGCACTATCATCGGCGTAGAGTCGTTTCACGGTCCTGTTCGGGATGGGAAGGGGTGGTACCGACTCGCTATGGTCATCAGGCTAAAGGGGTTGATGCGTCGCTGCTTGAGCGCCACATCCAATCTGGAAGAAGTAGTAATGAGTTGTGTGTATCGGCACACGAGAATTCTTTCTATAACGCTTGTCGTGCCTTTTAAGATCCTGAACCTGCGGTTCAGGATGGGATGCTCGTAAGTGCTGAAGCACTAACGATCATCGACGCAGACTTGTTATAGGATCAAGCCTTACGGGCAATTAGTATCAGTTAGCTGAACGCATTACTGCGCTTACACACCTGACCTATCAACGTCCTGGTCTCGAACGACCCTTCAAGGAGGTCAAGCCTCCAGGGATATCTCATCTTAAGGCGAGTTTCCCGCTTAGATGCTTTCAGCGGTTATCTCTTCCGAACATAGCTACCCGGCGATGCCACTGGCGTGACAACCGGTACACCAGAGGTTCGTCCACTCCGGTCCTCTCGTACTAGGAGCAGCCCCCTTCAAATATCCAACGCCCACGGCAGATAGGGACCAAACTGTCTCACGACGTTTTAAACCCAGCTCACGTACCTCTTTAAATGGCGAACAGCCATACCCTTGGGACCGGCTACAGCCCCAGGATGAGATGAGCCGACATCGAGGTGCCAAACACCGCCGTCGATATGAACTCTTGGGCGGTATCAGCCTGTTATCCCCAGAGTACCTTTTATCCGTTGAGCGATGGCCCTTCCATACAGAACCACCGGATCACTATGACCTGCTTTCGCACCTGCTCGACTTGTCGGTCTCGCAGTTAAGCACGCTTATGCCATTGCACTATCAGCACGATTTCCGACCGTACCTAGCGTACCTTCGTACTCCTCCGTTACACTTTGGGAGGAGACCGCCCCAGTCAAACTGCCTACCATGCACTGTCCCCGACCCGGATCACGGGCCAAGGTTAGAACCTCAAACAAACCAGGGTGGTATTTCAAGGACGGCTCCACCGAAACTAGCGTTCCGGTTTCATAGCCTCCCACCTATCCTACACAGATCGGTTCAAAGTCCAATGCAAAGCTACAGTAAAGGTTCATGGGGTCTTTCCGTCTAGCCGCGGGGAGATTGCATCATCACAAACACTTCAACTTCGCTGAGTCTCGGGAGGAGACAGTGTGGCCATCGTTACGCCATTCGTGCAGGTCGGAACTTACCCGACAAGGAATTTCGCTACCTTAGGACCGTTATAGTTACGGCCGCCGTTTACCGGGACTTCAATCAAGAGCTTGCACCCCATCATTTAATCTTCCGGCACCGGGCAGGCGTCACACCCTATACGTCCACTTTCGTGTTTGCAGAGTGCTGTGTTTTTATTAAACAGTCGCAGCCACCAGTTTATTGCAACCCTTTCACCCTCCTGGCGCAGGCCAGTCAAGCTACAAGGGCGTACCTTATCCCGAAGTTACGGTACCAATTTGCCGAGTTCCTTCTCCCGAGTTCTCTCAAGCGCCTTAGAATACTCATCTCGCCCACCTGTGTCGGTTTGCGGTACGGTCACTGTTAAACTGAAGCTTAGAGGCTTTTCTTGGAACCACTTCCAATTGCTTCGCTTCCTAAGAAGCTCGCGCCACACCCTTGAATTCTGCGCCCGGATTTGCCTAAGCGCCTTCTCCAATGCAGCGACCGGGACTTCCAACACCCGGACAACCTTCCGCGATCCGTCCCCCCATCGCATTTAACAATGGTGCAGGAATATTGACCTGCTTCCCATCAGCTACGCATTTCTGCCTCGCCTTAGGGGCCGACTCACCCTACGCCGATGAACGTTGCGTAGGAAACCTTGGGCTTACGGCGAGGGGGCCTTTCACCCCCTTTATCGCTACTCATGTCAGCATTCGCACTTCCGATACCTCCAGCACACTTTACAGTGCACCTTCGCAGGCTTACGGAACGCTCTCCTACCATGCACATAAATGTGCATCCGCAGCTTCGGTATATAGCTTAGCCCCGTTACATCTTCCGCGCAGGACGACTCGATCAGTGAGCTATTACGCTTTCTTTAAAGGATGGCTGCTTCTAAGCCAACCTCCTGACTGTTTTAGCCTTCCCACTTCGTTTCCCACTTAGCTATATTTGGGGACCTTAGCTGGCGGTCTGGGTTGTTTCCCTCTTGACACCGGACGTTAGCACCCGATGTCTGTCTCCCGCGATTGCACTCTTCGGTATTCGGAGTTTGCTATGGCGAGGTAATCCGCAATGGACCCCTCAACCATGACAGTGCTCTACCCCCGAAGGTGAGACGCGAGGCACTACCTAAATAGTTTTCGGAGAGAACCAGCTATTTCCAAGTTTGTTTAGCCTTTCACCCCTATCCACAGCTCATCCCCTAACTTTTCAACGTTAGTGGGTTCGGACCTCCAGTACGTGTTACCGCACCTTCATCCTGGCCATGGATAGATCACTTGGTTTCGGGTCTACGCCCAGCAACTGAACGCCCTATTCGGACTCGCTTTCGCTACGCCTGCCCTATTCGGTTAAGCTTGCTACTGAACGTAAGTCGCTGACCCATTATACAAAAGGTACGCCGTCACCCCTTACGAGGCTCCGACTGTTTGTATGCATGCGGTTTCAGGATCTATTTCACTCCCCTCCCGGGGTTCTTTTCGCCTTTCCCTCACGGTACTGGTTCACTATCGGTCGATCACGAGTATTTAGCCTTGGAGGATGGTCCCCCCATCTTCAGACAGGATTTCACGTGTCCCGCCCTACTTGTCGTACACCTAGTTCTTTCATACTGTTTTCGTCTACAGGGCTATCACCTGCTATGGCCGCACTTTCCAGAGCGTTCGACTAACAATACAAATAAAGAGTACAGGCTCTTCCCATTTCGCTCGCCACTACTTTGGGAATCTCGGTTGATTTCTTTTCCTGCGGTTACTTAGATGTTTCAGTTCACCGCGTTCGCTTCACATGACCTATGTATTCAGTCATGGATACTCCAAAAGGAGTGGGTTTCCCCATTCGGACATCTACGGATCAAAGCTTGTTTGCCAGCTCCCCGTAGCTTTTCGCAGGCTACCGCGTCCTTCATCGCCTGTGATCGCCAAGGCATCCACCACATGCACTTGTTCGCTTGACCCTATAACGAGTCTGTCTCGCTTGCGCTCGACAGTCGCTACAGGTTGAGTTCTCGCATTTGTGCCGTATTCCAATTGAGCCGAACATTTAAGTTCGAATCTTCTTGAGATACATCGATACAATCACAACCCGAATAACTTTCACGCCCATCTCAAATAGACGCTTCCGTTATTCAAATTACTACTTCTTCTAGATTGTTAAAGAACGACAGCCGATAAGTACACATGGTGTACAGATCGCTCTGACTGGCTCAATCGCCAATGACAAATCCTCAGGTCACACTGACCTGAACGCTTGTCATTGAAGATTGGTGGAGGCAGACGGGATCGAACCGACGACCCCCTGCTTGCAAAGCAGGTGCTCTCCCAGCTGAGCTATGCCCCCATACAGAGACTTCTCAAGGATACTGTCCAGACTAAGTGGTGGGTCTGGTTGGATTCGAACCAACGACCCCCGCCTTATCAAGACGGTGCTCTAACCAACTGAGCTACAGACCCCTGAGTCTGTCTTGATTTACAGCCGATAAGCGTGAACGCTCAACTTTCGCGGTATTAGCTCGAGAAAGGAGGTGATCCAGCCGCACCTTCCGATACGGCTACCTTGTTACGACTTCACCCCAGTCATGAATCCTACCGTGGTGACCGTCCTCCTTGCGGTTAGACTAGCCACTTCTGGTAAAACCCACTCCCATGGTGTGACGGGCGGTGTGTACAAGACCCGGGAACGTATTCACCGCGGCATGCTGATCCGCGATTACTAGCGATTCCAGCTTCACGCACTCGAGTTGCAGAGTGCGATCCGGACTACGATCGGTTTTCTGGGATTAGCTCCCCCTCGCGGGTTGGCGACCCTCTGTTCCGACCATTGTATGACGTGTGAAGCCC
Source organism: Burkholderia sp. 22PA0099 (assembly GCF_047497165.1). Lineage (NCBI taxonomy): Bacteria > Pseudomonadati > Pseudomonadota > Betaproteobacteria > Burkholderiales > Burkholderiaceae > Burkholderia > Burkholderia sp. 22PA0099. The sequence continues at coordinate 631,571 of NZ_CP163164.1, forward strand.
TACCCATAAGGGCCATGAGGACTTGACGTCATCCCCACCTTCCTCCGGTTTGTCACCGGCAGTCTCCTTAGAGTGCTCTTGCGTAGCAACTAAGGACAAGGGTTGCGCTCGTTGCGGGACTTAACCCAACATCTCACGACACGAGCTGACGACAGCCATGCAGCACCTGTGTATCGGTTCTCTTTCGAGCACTCCCGGATCTCTCCAGGATTCCGACCATGTCAAGGGTAGGTAAGGTTTTTCGCGTTGCATCGAATTAATCCACATCATCCACCGCTTGTGCGGGTCCCCGTCAATTCCTTTGAGTTTTAATCTTGCGACCGTACTCCCCAGGCGGTCAACTTCACGCGTTAGCTTCGTTACTAAGGAAATGAATCCCCAACAACTAGTTGACATCGTTTAGGGCGTGGACTACCAGGGTATCTAATCCTGTTTGCTCCCCACGCTTTCGTGCATGAGCGTCAGTATTGGCCCAGGGGGCTGCCTTCGCCATCGGTATTCCTCCACATCTCTACGCATTTCACTGCTACACGTGGAATTCTACCCCCCTCTGCCATACTCTAGCTTGCCAGTCACCAATGCAGTTCCCAGGTTGAGCCCGGGGATTTCACATCGGTCTTAACAAACCGCCTGCGCACGCTTTACGCCCAGTAATTCCGATTAACGCTTGCACCCTACGTATTACCGCGGCTGCTGGCACGTAGTTAGCCGGTGCTTATTCTTCCGGTACCGTCATCCCTCGGCTTTATTAGAACCAAGGATTTCTTTCCGGACAAAAGTGCTTTACAACCCGAAGGCCTTCTTCACACACGCGGCATTGCTGGATCAGGCTTTCGCCCATTGTCCAAAATTCCCCACTGCTGCCTCCCGTAGGAGTCTGGGCCGTGTCTCAGTCCCAGTGTGGCTGGTCGTCCTCTCAGACCAGCTACTGATCGTCGCCTTGGTAGGCTTTTACCCTACCAACTAGCTAATCAGCCATCGGCCAACCCTATAGCGCGAGGCCCGAAGGTCCCCCGCTTTCATCCGTAGATCGTATGCGGTATTAATCCGGCTTTCGCCGGGCTATCCCCCACTACAGGACATGTTCCGATGTATTACTCACCCGTTCGCCACTCGCCACCAGACCGAAGTCCGTGCTGCCGTTCGACTTGCATGTGTAAGGCATGCCGCCAGCGTTCAATCTGAGCCAGGATCAAACTCTTCAGTTCAATACCTGTTACTGTTTTTCGGTTCTTTCGAACCGGTCGCTCACTCAAAGCTGACAGGATTACGAATTACTTCATAAACCTGACTTACTTTTGTGTGAGACTCTTGATACTTTTGCTGACCTGATCCTAAGATCAGGACCGCTTCCATCAAGCGTCCACACTTATCGGCTGTAGATTGTTAAAGAGCGTTTCCGAGAGAAGCTTGGCTTCGTTTCGGTGCTGCGTTTTCAGCAGCAGAGAAGCGAGATTATGAAGAACATTTTGAAGCGCGTCAACTACTTTTTCAGCGCTTCGATCAACAGACTGCATCGATCGAGTTCCTCACCAGTTCAAAGAAGCGGCCCAAATTCCGGCGCTCTCCTTGTCCTGCCTGGCTTCTCCACCCGTTCTGCGTTTCCGTCATCGCGAGAGAGGCCGAATTCTAAGCACCCATCCCGTTTCGTGCAAGCGTTTTCGCAAAGAAAATGCATAAAGGGCGCCGCTCACGCGGCGCCCTTTATGACAAGCCTTTGATATAAAAAGAAATATGCGAATAAATTCGCGCAAAAACTCTATCGATGCATCGTTATTGCCGTGCGCGCTGCGATTTCCATGAAGTAATCGAGCGATTTCGTCACGCCGCCGGCCACCTTCGCCTCGTCGTCCCAACGGCGCAGCCGGATTGCATCGCCTGCGTGGGGACGCAGCAGGAACGTCCGCGCATCCTCATCACTATAAGTACCGCCCTGCAGCGCCAGGCTGCGCACAGAATCGGCCGACAGCGCCTCGGCGTACCCCGGCTCGATCGCGCACAGGCAGCGCTTCGCATCGACATGCAGCCGGATCGGCTCCAGCACCGCCTCGGGAAACACCCCGCGCAGGAACGGCAGCGCGTAGTACTGATGCAGATCGTCGATGCCGCGCGCGGTGGGCGTCTCGCCCTGCTCGTTCAGCAGATGCCCGAGGTCGTGCAGCAGCGCCGCCGTGATCAGCGCGTCGTCAGCGCCCTCGTCGTCGGCCAGTTGCGCGCTCTGCAACGCGTGCTCGAGCTGCGTCACCGGCTCGCCGCTGTATGCCGTGCCGCCACGGCGCTCGAACAGCGTGCGGATGTCGTCCAGCGTCAATGCCACGTCCCTGCTCCTTCCTGATTGACGAGATTGGGTGCGTGCAACGCGCGCTCGAACGTGAAATCGGCGCCGCGCACGGCATGGTTGAGCGCCAGTTCGAACGCGTCGAAGTTGCGCCAGCGGCGGCTCGGATCGAGCGACGCCATGCGCCGGTTGAACAGCAGCGGCACCCGCTGCTCGCCGAAACCGCCGTGGGAGCGCAGCGGCAGGGTCAGCGCGGACAGGTCGTGCTCGCGCTCGCGCCGGCCCAGTACAACGTCGTCGCGCGCCACCACCACCACGTCGCCGATGCGGTCGGCCGGCAGTTCGAGATACGCGACGGCATCGTCGCGGCGCAGCGCCAGCGCCACGCCGTCGAGCGCGCGCAGCCGCGCGACCACCTCGTCCGCATCGAGGCCGGCGCCCAGGTGGATCGTCGCGAACGAGCCGAGCGCACCGTGATGCGCGACATGCGGATCGGCGATCGGCAACACCACGCGCGTGGCCGGAAAGCCGAACCCGGCGTCGAGCACGTCCTGCAGATACACCACGTTGGGCTTGCCGGTGTGCGGATCGTGCTTGGCGCTCATGCCGTGATCGGCGGTCAGGCCGACCACCCAGCCGAGCGCGTCGAGCAGCGCCAGATGCCGGTCGATCGTCGCGTAGAACGCATTCGCCTCGGGCGAGCCGGGTGCCCACTTGCGCTGCACATAGTCGTGCGTCGCGAGATACATCAGATCGACCTTGCGCGTCCTCGCAAGCCGCACGCCGGCACCCAGCACGAACTCGGACAGCTCCGGACTATAGATATACGGCGACGGCAAGCCGACCAGATCGAGTGCATCGGCGATGCCGTTCTCGGAGAGCGACGCCTGCGCGGCCTTTTCGGCCGAAAAACAGATGCCCTTGAGCCGCGCGCCGAGCAGCCGGCGCAGCTTGTCGCGGGCCGTCACCACGGCCACGCGCGCACCGGCCTCGGCCGCCGCGGCGAAGATCGTGCCGGCGCGCAGGTCGTCGGCGCGGTGCAGCGCCACCTCGGCGCCCGCGCCGCCTTGCGCGAGCGCATCGTGAAACGTATTGCCGCAGATGCCATGCACGGCGGGCGGCACGCCGCAGGCGATCGACACCTGGCTCGCATGGGTCAGCGCGGGCACGATGCCGTCGGCGTCGAACGCCGCGCCGTCGCGCATCATGCGGGCGACGAACGGCACGACGCCGGCGGCAAGCGCGGCATCGAGATACGCGGGCGCGCCGCCACCAATACAGACGATGGCCGTGGGCGTGACGGGCAGCCGGTAGCGGCGGCCGTTGACGTCGATCGTGTCCTGATCCGGTTTCAGCATGACTCCTCCACCTTCATCGTTGTCGGTTCGCCCAGCCGGCCCTGCGTTACGACGGCCGGCGCAGGCGCGGCACGCGCGCCGCGATCAACATCAGCGCCGCCAGCGACGCCACCAGCATCAACAGCGCCAGCGCCGACGCCGGCAGGTAATACCCGCGCTCGACCTGGCCGATCACGACGATCGGCACGGTCGCGAAGCCCGGCGGATAAACGGTCATGGTCGCGCCCAGCTCGCCGAGCGACAGCGCGAAGCCGAGCGCGAGGCTCGCACGCAGCGCCGGCACCAGTTGCGGCAGCAGCACGCGGCGCAGCACCATCGACGGCGGCGCACCAAGGCTGGCGGCGGCTTCGCGCAGCACGGTCAGTTCGGGCCGCAATGCGGCGGCGGCGCAGCGATAGCAGAAGGGCAGGATCAGCGCGAGCTGCACCAGCACGACGATGGCGGCCGAACTCGAGAGATCGACCGGCTTTTGATGATAGGCGATCAGCACGGCCAGCCCAAGCACCACGCTCGGCACGCCGTTCGGCAGCATCACGATCGCATCGAGCAGCGTGCCGAGCCGCCCGCTGGTGCGCCCTTCGAGCGCCAGCGCGAGCCACAGCCCGAGCACCGTGCCGATCACCGCCACGCCGAAGCCGATTTCGAGGCTGGTGGCCAGCGCGCCGAATTCGGGCTCGCCGAGCGCGGCGAACCAGCGCAGGCTGTAGCCGGCCGGCAAGATGGTGCCGGACCAACGCGTGGCGACGCTCGACAGCGCCACCACGATCACCGGCAGCACGAACAGCCAGAAGCAGGCGAACGCGGCCAGGCCGAGCGCGACGCGCGAGGCCTGCTTGAGCACGGCGTCCATCGCGTTGACGCGGTGTTGCGGCAAGGGCGCGGGGGCCTCTCCGCCCAAACGATAGTCAGCGGACATCCCGGCCTCCCCCCATCGCGCGCCGATTGATCCGGCGGTAAAGCGCATACAGCGACAGCGACATCGCCAGCATCACCACGGCGCCGGCCGCGGCGGTCGGCAGGTCGAGATCGACCGACGCGCTGGTATAGATCGCCACCGGCAGCGTGACGAGCCGCGCGCTGCCGAGCACCAGCAGAATCCCGAACTCGTTCAGCGTCAGCAGGAAGCACAGGATCGTGCCGGCGGCGATGCCGGGCCACGCGATCGGCAGGATCACGCGCCGCGCCAGCATCCAGCCGCTCGCACCGAGGCTGCGCGCCGCCTCGACCAGCCGCAGGTCGAGCGTCGCGAACGAGGCCAGCGTGGGGCGCACCACGAACGGCGTGTAGAACACCGTCTGCGCAAGGATCACGCCGCCGATGCCGAACAGAAAATCGAGCGGCGGCGCATCGAGATGAAACAGCCGCTGCAACGCGATGCTGACCGAGCCCTGCGAGCCGTACAGGAAGATCAGCGTGAACGCCACCAGGAACGACGGGAACGCCACGTACAGTTCGAGAAAGCGCGTCACGAGCGAGGCGCCCGGGAACGGCCGAAAGAACAGCAGCGCCGCAAGCAGCACGCCGAGCACGGAAGCCGTGCCCGCGCTCACGCACAGCACCCACAGCGTGGTGCCGAGCACATTGCGCGTGTCGGGGTTGCCGAAGAACGCACGGTAGCCGGCCAGCGTGAAGCCGTGATCTCCCATCACGCTGAGCAGCAGCAGGCGCGCGAGCGGATACAGCACCAGCGGGCCGAGCACGACGATCGCCAACACCAGCAAATGCAGGTTGCCCTGCCAGCGGCGGCGTCGCGCCACCCGCGCATGCGCGGCAGCCGATGCCTCGCGCTTCGCGGCGAGGCCCGGCTCGACGTTGCGCTCAGGGGTCGATAAGGACGACATCATCCGCCTCGCAATGCAGGGAAACGCGCTCGCCGCGCGCCGGCGTCATGCCACGGCCGCGTTGCAGCGTGACCAGGACGGGCGTGTCGGGCACGGCATCGAGCATCACCGACACCGACAGCTCCGAGCCATGCCACTCGACCGCGCCGATGGTGCCGTTCAGCCCGCCGCTGCCGGGCGGCTTCAGCGTGAAGCGCTCGGGCCGCACGCAGGCGACCTGATCGCGGAGGGTGTGCAGCGGATCGCCGATCGGATAGATCACGTTCGGCGGCAACAGGTTCGCCGCGCCGAGGTAACGCGCCACGAAGCCGTCGCGCGGGCGGTCGTACAGTTGCTGCGGCGTGCCGATCTGCGCGATGCGGCCGTCGCGCATCAACAGCGCGCGGTCGGACAGCACCAGCGCGTCGTCGCGGTCGTGCGTGACGCAGACGATCGTCAGGTTCGGCAGGCGCTCGTGCAGCGCCTTCAGTTCGGTGCGCACCGAGGCGCGCAGGTTGGCGTCGAGCGCGGACAGCGGCTCGTCGAGCAACAGCACGTCGGGCTCGATGACGAGCGCGCGCGCCAGCGCCACGCGCTGCTGCATGCCGCCCGACAATTGCGCGGGCATTGCGTGCCCGGCGTCGCCGAGCTGCACGAGCTTCAGCGCATCGGCCACGCGCCGCGCGATCTCGCCCGACGACAAACGCCGCGCGCGCAGCCCGAACGCCACATTCTCGAACACCGACAAATGCGGAAACAGCGCGTAGTTCTGGAACAGCAGGCCGAGATTGCGCTTGTGCGGCGGCGCATGGGTCAGATCGCGGCCGGCCACCGTCAGCGAACCGGTCAGGCCGTCAGCCTTCACGAACCCGGCGATGAAACGCAGCATCGTGGTCTTGCCGCAACCGCTGCGGCCGAGCACGGTCAGCAGCTCGCCGGCGCCGATCTGCAACGAAAGATCGTCGAGCACCGTGCGTGCGCCGTAGCGCACGCTCAGATGCTCGATCTGCACGCCGCCCGGCGCAACGGCACGCGGAGCCGCGTGCGATTGCGCCGAACCGCGCGTGCCGAGATGGGTCAGGCTGGCGGTATTCACAGGCATCCTTCAGGCACCGGTCACTTCGGCTTGACGACTTCGGTTTCCTTGCCGGAGCTGCCGATCACGTCCTTCTTCCAGCGCTCGGTCCAGCCGGCCTTCTTGGCCATCACGGCGTTCCAGTCCACCGGGATCAGCTTGACGCCCGCGATCGCGCGCTTCACGGCTTCGCCGTTCTTGCCGGTCAGCGGCACGTCGGTGCGGCCCGGGATGCCGTACATGTCGGGCACCTTAGCCTGCACGTCGGCCGACATCAGGTAGTCGATCAGCTTCTTGCCGGCGTCGGCGTTCGGGCCGCTCTTGATCAGGCCGATCGCGTAGGGCAACTGGAACGTGGTGGGCGGGTCGCCGGCCTTGGCCGTCAGGAACACCGGCTTGACCGCCAGCGCGCCGTGCTCGGCGTCATCGAGATCCATCTGCAGGTCGCCGTTGGCAACGCTGATCTCGTTGCGCGACAGCAGCACGTTCAGATAGCCCGTGCCCTTGGTGTGGAACTTGGCGCTGCGTTCAAGCTTGGCCAGGTAGTCGAACGCGGCGTCTTCGCCCATCAGCGTGGTGGTCAGGATGATCACGGCCATGCCGTCGCCGGCCGTGGCCGGGTTCGAGTAGGCCACCTTGCCGCCGTATTCGGGCGCGAGCAGGTCGGCGAACGTCTTCGGCGGGTTCTTCACCACATCCGGGTTGATCGCGAACGAGAAGTAGTTGTTGACGAAGGTCGCCCACGAACCGTCGGCCGCCTTGGCGATGGCCGGCACGTTCTTGTAGTTGGCGCTCGCGTAGTCCTGCAGCAGGCCGAGCTGGCCGGCTTGCTGGATGAACGGCGGCAGCGTGACCAGCACGTCGGCCTTCGGCGAGTTCTTCTCGACGTTGGCGCGGTTCACCACTTCGCCGCTGCCCGCCGTGACGATGTTCACCTTCACGCCTTCCTTCTTCTCGAACGCCGGCAGCACGTCGCGATAGAGGTTTTCAAGGCCGTCGGCCGTGTACAGCACCACCGCGCCGGCGGCATGCGCCGGCAGGGCGACGCCTTGCAGCAGGCCGGCCGCGCACGCCGCCAGCGCCAGCTTGCGCAACACCGTGCCGAAGGAATTCTGGACTGTCATCTCGCTTCTCCGTAATGCGGATAGAGGGTCGGGCCGGGCTCGTGCCGGCGCCCTGTCGTCTTGTGCGGGCTTGCATTCGGCCCGGCTCCACGCCGGCCGGAACGCATTCGTTCCGGCAGCAGGCGAAGCATCACAGCGTTCGATGACAACTCCATGACTGCGCCACTTAACTCCAATAATTGACACACTTTGCCACTACGATGGGATTTGTCCGGTGCGCCGACCATCGCGCGCCGCCTGCTTTGATTCCTTTCCGCCCCGGAGGCAACGTGACGCCCGATACCGACCCGATTCTCCTGACGCCCGGCCCGCTGACCACCTCGCCGGCCACCCGCCGCGCGATGCTGCGCGACTGGGGCTCGTGGGACGCCGCGTTCAATCGCCTGACGCGGGAGCTTTGCGCCGATCTGGTGCGCATCGCCGGCGGCGACGACACCTATGCCTGTGTGCCCCTGCAAGGCAGCGGCACGTTCGCGGTGGAGGCGGCGCTCGGCACGCTGGTGCCGCGCGACGGCGTGGTGCTGGTGCCGAACCACGGCGCATATTGCGCGCGAATCGTGCGAATTCTCGGGCGGCTCGGCATCGAGACGGTGGAACTGCCGTTTGCGGAGCACGAGGCCATCGACGCGGAAGCGCTCGACGCGATGCTGGCGCGCACGCCACGCATCACGCACGTCGCGCTCGTGCATCTGGAAACCAGCGCCGGCATCCTCAACCCGCTCGCGCAGGTCGCCGCCGTGTGCGCGCGGCACGGCAAGCCGCTGATCGTCGATGCGATGAGTTCGTTCGGCGCGTTGCCGGTGGAGGTGGCGGCGCACGGCATCGACGCGCTGGTGTCGGCCAGCGGCAAGTGCCTCGAAGGCGTGCCGGGGATGGGTTTCGTGATCGTCAAACGTGCGCTGCTCGCGGCCAGCGCCGGGCGTTCGCCGTCGCTCGCGCTCGACCTGCACGACCAGCATGCCTACCTGGAGCGCACCGGCCAATGGCGCTTCACGCCGCCCACGCACGTGGTGGCCGCGCTGCACGCGGCGCTCGCGCAATACGCCGAACAGGGCGGCCTGCCGGCGCGCGGTGCGCGCTACGCGGCGAATTGCGCGGCGCTGATCGACGGGATGCGCGCGCTCGGTTTCGTGCCGTTCCTCGACGCGCGCGTGCAGGCGCCGGTGATCGTCACGTTCCATGCGCCGCGCGATCCTGCCTACGATTTCATGGCGTTCTACGCAGCGGTGCGCGACGCGGGCTTCGTGCTGTATCCGGGCAAGCTGACCGAGGTGGAGACGTTCCGCGTCGGCTGCATCGGCGCGATCGATGCCGACGAGATCCGCCGCGCGGTGGCGGCGATCGACGCGGCGCTGAAACGGCTCGGCATTGCGGTGTGTTGAAGGCGGTACTTGGCGGTGGCGGCTCGATTCTCGGCGCCTCCGCGAATAGGCGCTCGGCGCGGCTCGCCATCGCCGCGCGCCGGAACCGCCACCACCCGCGCACCTCGCCCGCCCCCATAAAAAAACCCGGCGCCGCTGTCGCGGGCCGGGCCAAGTCGTGCCGTGCGCGGAGAACGGTTACAGCACGATCCGCTTGATGTCGCCGACGATGAAGATGTACGACAGCGCGCCGATCAGCGCGATCACGCCGATAAAGGCCAGCGCACCGACGAACGAGCCCGTCGAGGCGACGATGAACCCCACCACCAGCGGCGTGATGATGCCCGCCAGGTTGGCCGCCAGGTTGAAGATGCCGCCGGTCACGCCGAGCAGGCCCTCCGGCGCGATATCGGACACCAGCGTCCACCCCAGCGCGGCCATGCCCTGCGCGAAGAACGCCACCGACATGATCGCGATCACGGCCTCGTTGCTCTGCACGTAGTTGGCCAGCACGATGGTCGAGGCAAGCAGCAGCCCGGCGATGATCGGCAGCTTGCGCGCCACGTTGGCCGACTTGCCGCGACGCAGCAGGTAATCGGAGAAAATGCCGCCGAACATCACGCCCACCGACGCGGCGATGAACGGCATCACCGCGAAGAAGCCGATCTTGAGCCAGCCCATGTGGCGTTCCGTGGCGAGATAGGTCGGAAACCACGTCAGGAAGAACACCAGCGTGGAGTTGCCGGCGAACTGGCCGAGGCAGATGCCCGCGAGCTGGCGCTTCTTCAGCAGCTTGCCGGCCATCGACCAGCTGAACTTGCTCTGGCCCGGCTTGCCGGCCTTCGATTCGCCGTCGATCAGGCCGCCGCCCTCGGCGATGTAGGCCAGCTCGGCGGCATTCGCGGCCGGATGCTCGCGCGGTTCGCGATACAGCTTGAGCCAGACCAGGCCGAACAGGATGCCGACGCCGCCGACCACCCAGAACAGCGAACGCCAGCCGAACGCGCCCATCAGCGCGAACAGCACCGGGCTCAGGAACGCCAGGCCGATGTATTCGCCGACCGTGTAGGTGCCAGTGGCCATCGCACGCTCCTTCTGCGGGAACCAGGTCGCCACCACGCGGCTGTTGGTCGGGAAGCACGGCGCTTCGCTGAACCCGAGGCCGAGGCGGCAGGCCAGCAGCGTGCCCACGCTGCCCACGAAGCCTTGCAGCAGCGTGAACAGCGACCAGAACGTCATCGACAGGTAATAGGTGACCTTGCTGCCGAAACGGTCGAGGAACAGGCCGCCCGGCACCTGCGCGAGCACGTAGGTCCAGGAGAACGACGAGAACATGATCCCCATCACGGCAGCGCCGATCCCCAGTTCCTTGGTCAGGCTCGGCGCGGCCACGCCGAGCACGGTCCGGTCGAGATAGTTGATCATCGTGCCGAACGCGAGCAGCGCGAGAATCCGGTAGCGCGCCGACGAGCGGCGCTGGGTGCCCGCGTCCGCGCGGGACGCGGCCGTGGCGGTCGGTTGGGAGGATTGCTGCATCGAAGTCTCCTGGTTGTTGTCCTGGCCGCGCCGCATCAGCGTGCGACGAGCGATTCGAAGTGCGAGAACATGCGTTCGGCGTCCGGCTCGCGGCCGGTGAAGATCTCGAACGCGTCGACCGCCTGATACACGGCCATGCCGCCGCCCGGCAGCGTGCGGCAACCCATCTCCCGCGCGACGCGGATCAATTCCGTCTCGAGCGGGAAATAGACGATATCGGCCACCCACGGCTTGCCGGCCAGCAATTCGGCCGGCAGCGGCAGCCCCGGATGCTTGGCCATGCCGGTGGGCGTGGCGTGGATCAGGCCGGTGGCCTGCGCCATCGCCGCGTCGAGCGCGCCGCCCGCCGTGACCACCGCCTGCGGGAAGCGCGTTTGCAGTTCGGCCGCCAGCGACGCGGCCCGCGCGGCATCCACGTCGAAGATCGTCAGCGCGCCCGCGCCGAGCATCAGCGCCGCGTGCGCCACGGCCGCCCCCGCGCCGCCCGCACCGATCTGCACCACGCGCGCCAGCGACACGCCGTCCAGCCCGCCCCGGAACGCGCGCGCGAACCCGGACCAATCGGTGTTGTGGCCGCTGCGCTTGCCGTCGGCGAAGCGCACCGTGTTGACCGCGCCCAGCGCGCGCGCATCGTCGGACAGCGTGTCGAGATGCGCGATCACGCGCTGCTTGCACGGATACGTGATGTTCAGACCGTCGAAGCCCATCCGTTCGGCCAGGTCGAGCAGCCTCGGCAGTTCGTCGACGCTCATCTTGAGCACGTCGAGATCGAGCCGCCGGTAAACATAGTTGAAGCCTTGCAGGCCGCCTTCGCGCTCGTGCATGGCCGGCGACAGCGAACCGCCGATGCCCTGCCCGATCAGCCCGATCAGGAACGATGTCTTATCCGCTTGACCGCTCATTGCCCCGCCCCTTTCAAGATCGTCGCGAAGCGTTGCAGCGCGAACACATAACCCTCGGTACCCATGCCGCAGATCACGCCCAGCGCAACCGCCGACACATACGAGTGATGCCGGAACGCCTCGCGCCGGTGCACGTTCGAGATATGCACCTCGATCACCGGCTTGTCGATGCCCGTCAGCGCATCGGCCAGCGCCACCGAGGTGTGCGTATAGGCGGCCGGGTTGATCACCACGCCGTCGATGCGCGTGCGCGCCTCGTGCAGCCAGTCGATCAAATGATGCTCGGCGTTCGACTGGCGGAACTCGATCTCCAGGCCCAGCGATTCGGCCGCCTCGGCGCAGCGGCGCTCGACGTCGGCCAGCGTCTCGGCGCCGTAGATATGCGGCTGCCGGGTGCCCAGCAGGTTCAGGTTCGGCCCGTTGAGCACCAGGACCTTCGGCTTCGACATTGCGCGTGACTCCGTAAAACCGGGGCGGATCGCATCGCGCATCCGCCACCTACAATCTTTGAGGTGGCGCAAGTGTGCCTTCGGCGCGCATCGCTTGTCTTTCGGGGTTTATGCTTATTTGTACCATCTAGTTAGTTTGTATAATCCCGTCACTTGTTTGAATAAAATCGGGGAGTTGCGCGATCTTCGAACGCGTTCTGGTTAACCTGTTCGTTCGTTGTCGCCACTTCCGAACCCTTTTTGCGGGAATTCGCTCATGAAGCGTTCGATCGCCACCGTGTCGCTGTCCGGCACGCTCGTCGAAAAACTCAATGCGATCGCGGCGGCCGGTTTCGACGGCGTCGAGATCTTCGAAAACGATCTGCTCTACTTCGACGGCTCGCCCGCCGACGTGCGCAAGATCGCCTCCGATCTCGGCCTGGACATCGTGCTGTTCCAGCCGTTCCGCGATTTCGACGGCGTCAGCCCCGAGCAGCTCGCGCGCAACCTGGACCGCGTGCGCCGCAAGTTCGACCTGATGCATGCGCTCGGCACCGACCGCATCCTCGTCTGCAGCAACGTCTCGCCGAACACCATCGCGGACGACGCCCTGCTGACCGACCAGCTCGGCGCGCTGGCCGAAGCCGCGCGCGGCGCGGGCGTGATCGCCGCCTACGAGGCGCTGGCCTGGGGCCGCGTCGTGAAGACCTACCGCCACGCGTGGAAGCTCGTGGATGCCGTCAACAGCCCGCACCTGGGCCTCGCGCTCGACAGCTTCCACACGCTCTCGCTCGACGACGACCCCGACGCCATCGCGCAAATCCCCGGCGACCGGATCGCGTTCGTGCAGATCGCCGACGCGCCGAAGCTGGCGATGGACGTGCTCGAATGGAGCCGCCATTACCGCTCGTTCCCGGGCCAGGGCGATTTCGACCTCGCCCGCTTCACGGCGCGCGTGATCGAATCGGGCTTCGACGGCCCGCTTTCGCTCGAAATCTTCAACGACGGCTTCCGCGCCGCGCCCACCGCGATCACCGCAGCCGATGGCCTGCGCTCGCTGCTGCACCTCGAGGACATCACGCGCGTGCGGCTGGCCGCCGACGGCCACGCGCCGGCCGCCAGCCAGCCGCTGTTCGCGCCGCCGGCCGCGCCCGCGCACGTCGGCTTCAAGTTCATCGAATTCGCCGTGGATGCGGCCGCGGCCGCCAACGTGGCCGGCTGGCTCGGCAAGCTGCGCTTCCGCCTGGCCGGCAAGCACCGCTCGAAGAACGTCATGCTGTATCAGCACGGCGCGGCCTCGATCGTGCTGAACGCCGAGCCGGATTCGTTCGCCGATGCGTTCTTCCAGCAGCACGGGCTGTCGCTGTGCGCGTCGGCGTTCCAGGTGGACGACGCCAAGCTCGCGTTCGAGCGCGCCGCCAGCTTCGGCTTCACGCCGTTCTCGGGGCGCGTCGGCCCGAGCGAGCGCGTGGTGCCGGGCGTGCAGGCGCCGGACGGCAGCCTCGACTATTTCATCGACGAGGCGCCCGGCGCGCCGACGCTCTACGAATCGGATTTCGTGCTGACCGACGTGGACGGCCCGGTGGAAGTCGGCCCGCTGACGGGCATCGATCATGTCTGCCTGGCGCTGCCGGCCGACGCGCTCGACACCTGGGTGCTGTTCTTCCGCACCGCGTTCGGCTTCGAGGTGGAGAAAAGCTGGCTGGTGCCGGACCCGTACGGCCTGATGCGCAGCCGCGCCGTGCGCAGCCCGGACGGCAGCGTGCGAATCGCGCTCAATGCCTCGGTGGATCGCCACACGGCCGTGTTCGAATCGCTGAACCGCTATCACGGCTCGGGGCTCAATCACGTCGCGTTCCGCACCGACGACATCGTCAAGGCCGTGGCCGAGGCGGCCGAGGACGGCGTGAGCTTCCTGCGCATTCCGCGCAATTACTATGACGACCTCGCCGCGCGCTACGCGCTGTCGGACGCGTTCATCGACGCGCTGTGCCGTCACCATCTGCTGTACGACCGCGACGAGAACGGCGGCGAATTCCTGCATGCCTATACGGAGCTGATCGACAACCGCTTCTCGTTCGAGATCGTCGAGCGGCGCGGCGGCTACGACGGCTATGGCGCGGCGAACACGGCGGTGCGGCTGGCCGCGCAGGCGCAACGCCGGAAGTAAACGTTTTCGCAGGAACGGGGGGCGGCCGATCGGCGACGACGGCCGCCCCCTCGCGTCTTACGGCCGTAACGGAACGGCCCGCAGCATCCCCGCCCCCACCGCCGGCCGCCGTTTCAAACGCATCAAGGGCCGGCGCGATCATCGCGGCGCAACATGCGCCGCCACCCGCTGCGCCGCCGTTACAACTGGTAACGGATGCCCGGCCGCCTTGTCCCTTCCTCGCCACGGTTTTAAGAATCGTTTAAGTCTCGGACGTCACCATCCGCTACCCATTGGTTTTCGAGATAAATAGGAGGTTGTATGAGCGCCAACGATGCACCCGGCCGCCCGGCCAGCCCCCCGTCACGCCCGAAGACCATGCTGCGCCGCCTGCTCAGTCACCACGAGATCGCCACGCTGCTCGTGCTGCTGCATGCGCCGATCGCCGCGAACGCGAAGCCCGAGTTGCCCGCGTTGCAGGAAGCCGGTTTGATCGAAACCGTCGGCAGCGATGCCGACGCGCCCTTGGTTCGCCTGACGGCCGACGGCACGGCCATTCTGAAGGGCCTCGGCTTCCGTTGATCGGGCCGTGGCTTCGGCCGGCGCGCCTGCGTCCGTGCCGGGTTCACCCTCTTCCCGTTGTTCTTGCGTGCGGTTTCGCGCCGTTTTCCTCGCTTCTCCCGCTCCCTCGCTTCTTCTCCGCCGCCCTCGCCTGACGGCACGGCATTGACCTGCCTGCTCGCCTGCTCGCCCGCTCGCCCGCTCGCGCCGAATGCGCCGAATGCGCCGAGGCGCCGGACGTTTCTTGCAGGCGCCGGGCGGCTAGACCGTTAGTTGCTTTTTGAGCGTCGGGATTGCGTGAGCGTTGCGTGGCCTGCGCCGCTCACGCGCCGCGTTCGGCCTGCAAGGTCATCCGGTATTCGGTCGGCGTCACGCCCACCGTCGCCTTGAACTGCCGCGAGAACGCGCTGTGATCGGTGTAGCCGCACAGCGCGGCCACGTCGGTCACTTTCTCGTGCGTGACGAGCAACGCGGTGGCCGCATCGAGCCGCGTCTTCAGCAGCACCTGGCGCGGCGTCAGATGAAACACCTTGTGGAAATAACGTTCGAGCTGCGCGACCGACATCCCGGCCATCGCGGCCAGATGCTTGAGATTGAGCGGCTGGACGTAATGCTCCTGGATGTACTGCACGACATCGGCGAGCCGGCTGTACGCCGGATGCGAGCCTTCGTTCGCCTTCAGGTCGCGCGAAATGCCCGCCAGGCCGACCACCTGCCCCGCCGCGTCGCGCAGCGGTTCCTTGGTGGTCAGGCACCAGCCCGGCTCGCGGCCCGGATACAGGTGCAGCTCCAATTGGTCGGTCAGCGGCTGGCCGACGTGGATCGTCGCCATATCCTGTTCGAGATAGTTGCGGCCGAAGCGGCGCGGGAACACTTCCTCGGTGGTCTTGCCGTACAGGTCGCGCTTTTCCTTGAAGCCGCAGCGCTGCGCGAGCGTGCGGTTCGCCAGCACGTAGCGGCCGGCCACGTCCTTCACGAAGAACGCCACATCGGGCAGGCCGTCGAACACCGGTTCGAGCAGCGCGAAATGCGCGAGCATCGCGTCGAGCCCGCCGCCACCGGGCGCGGCGGGCAGGCGGATCGCATCCGACAGCGGCGATGGGGAAGCGGCAAGCGAAGTCATGATTGCTGTGGCGTGGGATGGGAAACGGCGTGCGT
Organism: Burkholderia sp. 22PA0099; assembly: GCF_047497165.1. Taxonomy (NCBI): domain Bacteria; kingdom Pseudomonadati; phylum Pseudomonadota; class Betaproteobacteria; order Burkholderiales; family Burkholderiaceae; genus Burkholderia; species Burkholderia sp. 22PA0099. The sequence goes on from NZ_CP163164.1 coordinate 647,321, forward strand.
CGATTATAGGAGCGGCGGATCGGCCAGGGCATCGGCCGCGCCGTCGAGCGCGGCCAGCGTGCCCACCCGCACCGGCACGAACGGCGGACGCGGCGCGCCCGCGCCGCCCTCCTGCCAGCCGAGCAGCACGGCAGCCGCGGCGCCGCACACCCGGCCCTGGCACGCGCCCATGCCGCAACGCGTTTGCAGCTTGGCGTCGCGCGCGTTCGCATACGGGCGCGCCATGCCGAGCGTCACGTCCTCGCAGCGGCATAGCACGGTATCGTCGGGCGGCAGTGCACGCGCCGCCGCGCCGAGCGCGAACGCCTGCGCAACGCGCGCGGCGAAACCGCGCCAGGTGTCGCGTTCGCGCAGCAGCGGCGCGAAGCGCGGGTCGGCCTCGCTCACGCCGGCGGCCGACAGGCCCGCGATTGTCCCCTCGACACGCGCCAGCTCCATGCCGCCCACGCCGGTGCTTTCGCCGGCCGCGTAGATCGCATCGAGCGAGGTGCGCTGCCAGGCATCGACGGCCACCGCGCCACCCTCCACCGTGCAGCCGAGCGCGCGCGCCAGCATCAAATTCGGCAGCAACCCGTAGCCGCAGGCGATCCGGTCGCAGGCAATCGTCTCGGTGCGCCCGCCCGCCTCGATCACGGCGGCCTCCACCCGCGCCTCGCCGTGCGCCGCGCGCACCACGCCGCCCGTCATGTAACGCGTGCCGACGAAGCCGCGTGTGAGCAGCGCGGCCTGCCAGAGTTTCGATGGCGTGGCCGCCAGCGACATCCCGAAGCGGCCCACGGCGTTCGCGCCGGCCTGCTCGACCACGGCCACGACCTTCGCGCCGGCGTCGCGCGCGGTGGCCAGCGCGGCGATCAGCAACGGCCCGCTGCCCGCGATCACGATGCGCTCGCCGCGCACCGGCACGCCGCCCTTGATCAGCGCCTGCAAGCCGCCCGCGCCGGTCACGCCGGGCAGTGTCCAGCCCGCGAACGGCAGCAGCAGTTCGCGCGCGCCGGTGGCGACGATCAGCCGTTCGTAGCGCACCGTCAGGCTGGACTCGCCCTGCCCGGCCAGCAACATGCGCCCCGGCAGCGCCGCCGCCACGCGCGCGCCGGACAGGCGTTCGACGCCCAGCGCGCGCAGCGCGTCGAGCGCCTCGGCCAGCGGCGCGGCGGCTGCAAACACCGGGCCCTGCCGCCAGATCTGGCCGCCGGCATCGGGGTTGTCGTCGAGGATCGCGACGCGCGCGCCGGCCTCGGCCGCCGCCCGCGCCGCCGACAAACCGGCCGGCCCCGCGCCGACGATCACGACGTCGTAATGCACATTCATCGTTCGGATTTCCAGGTCGTATCGATCGTCATGCCGTCGCGGCAGACGGTCTGGCACGCCAGCGCATGCGCGCGGCCGTCGATGCCGACGCGGCATTCCTGGCACACGCCCATGCCGCACAGCATGGTGCGCGGCGCACCGCTCGCCGACGCGCGCGTACCGCGCACGCCGAGCGCGATCGCCAGCGCCGCCGCCACCGTCACGCCCTGGGGCACACGGCAGGCCGCGCCGTCGATCGTCACACCGATCGCCTTGCGGTCGATCTCAGTCATGGCCAGCCTCCGTCGTGACGCGCGATGGCCAATACGGCTCGGGCGCGATCGGCGGCGTCTCGCCGATCGCCTTGCGTTCGAGCTCAGTCATAGCCGGCCTCCGTCGTGACACGCGACGGCCAATACGGCTCGGGCGCAATCGGCGGCGTCACGCCGATCGCCTTGCGGTCGATCTCAGCCATGGCCAGCCTCCGTCGTGACGCGCGACGGCCAGTACGGCTCGGGCGCGATCGGCGGCGTCTCGCCGATCGCCTTGCGGTCGATCTCAGTCATGGCCAGCCCCCGTCGTGACGCGCGACGGCCAGTACGGCTCGGGCGCGATCGGCGGCGTCTCGCCGCCCAGTTGCGCGGCGATCAGTTCTGCGGTCGCCAGCGAGGTGGTCACGCCAAGCCCTTCGTGGCCGGTCGCGAGCCAGACGCCCGGCCGCCCCGGCGCGGGGCCGATCAGCGGCATGCCGTCGGGCGTGGCCGCGCGAAACCCGGTCCAGGCGCGCAGCGCGTTCAGGCCGGCGAGGCCCGGCAGATAGCGCGTGGCGCGCGCCAGCATGCGCGCCAGCACCGCCATCTCGACGGCCGGATCGGCGGTATCGAACTGCCGCGACGAGCCGATCAGGATCTGGCCGGTCGGGCGCGGCTGCGCGTTGAACGCCACCGAGGTGCCCTGCGCGTGATGCGCGCTCTTGATGTAGCCGAGTTCGAGCAGTTGATGCGTGATCGCGCCGGGGTAGCGGTCGGTGATCAGCAGATGGCCCTTCTTGGCCTGCAACGCGACGCCGGGCACGAGCCGCGCGGCGTCGATGCCGTTCGCGACGATCACCTGCGCGGCCGTGAGCGTGTCGCCGCCGTCGAGCCGCACGCGCGTGCCGTCGAGCGCCGCGACGCGCGTGCCGAGCCGTGTGCGGATGCGCGCCGCACACGGCGAATGCCGGAGCAGCCATTCGGCGGCCGACGGCGCGTAGACAATGCCGTCCCCCTCCACCAACAGCCCGCCGGCCAGGCCCGGCGCGAGCATCGGCTCGCGCGCGCGCAACGCGGCCGCGCCGATCACCTCGGCCGCGATGCCCGCCGCCGCGTAGCCGTCGCGCATGGCCTGCGCCGCTTCCAGTTCCTCGTCGTCGGCGGCCACCCACAGCGTGCCGCAGCGCACATAGGCGTCGCGCTCGCGCAGGCTCGGCGCGAGTTCGCGCCACAGCGCCAGCGAGCGGCGCGTGAGCGCCAGCTCGGCCGGCGAATCGTTCATCACCACCAGGTGCCCCATGCCGGCCGCGGTGGTGCCCGCGCCGATCCCGCCCGCGTCGAGCACCTCCACCGCCAGCCCGCGCGCGGCCAATGCCGCCGCGCACGCCGCGCCGACGATGCCCGCGCCGATCACGATCACATCCGCGCGCGCCATCAGTTCAGCCGGATGCCGTTCGCGAACGGGTCGCTGTCGTCGAAGCAGAGCCGCCCTTCGGCCATCACGTGCGCGTGGCCGGTGAGCGTCGGCACGATCGCCGGTTCGCCCTCGATCGTTTCGTCATGCCGAACGTATTGCAGGTCGAACACGCTGCCGATCACGCTCTCCTGCCGCCACACGGCCTGCTCGGCCAGCTTGCCGTCGGCCGCGAGGCAGGCCGCCTTGGCGCTGGTGCCGGTGCCGCACGGCGAGCGATCGTAGGCGTCGCCGGGGCACAGCACGAAGCTGCGGCTGTCGAGGCCCGGCCGCGACGGCGGCCCGAACAGTTCGATATGGTCGATCAGCGCGCCGTGCGTGCCGGTGATGCCGGCTGCGATCAGCGCATCGCGCACCGCGCCCGAGAACGCGGTCAGCTCCTTCAGATGCGGCGGCGCGACGGTGCGGCGGTGCTGATCCTCCGCCACCAGGAAGAACCAGTTGCCGCCCCAGGCGATGTCGCCCTTCAGCGCGCCGTGGCCCGGCACCTCGACGCTCACGCCCTGGCGGTAGCGGTAGGCCGGCACGTTTCTCACGGACACCGAACGATCGGCGTTCAGCGTGGCCTCGACGATGCCGACCGGCGTTTCGATGCGGTGCGTGCCCGGCCCGATGCGGCCCAGGTGCGCAAGCGACACCACCAGCCCGATGGTGCCGTGGCCGCACATGCCCAGATACCCGACGTTGTTGAAGAAGATCACGCCCGCCGCACAGGACGGATCGGACGGCTCGCACAGCAGCGCGCCCACCATCACGTCCGAGCCGCGCGGCTCGGTCACCACCGCGGCGCGCCAGTCGTCGTGCTGCGTGCGCAGGCGTTCGAGGCGCTCGGCGAGCGGGCCGGCGCCGAGATCCGGCCCTCCGGACACGACGAGGCGGGTAGGCTCACCGCCCGTGTGCGAATCGATGAAGTCGAGTGTTTTCATGCCGCTATCGTAGGAAGCGGCGGCGCCTCGCGTCTTGGCGACATTATGCGCACCCGATGACGAAATCGGCATAGTCAGGGAAATCGCGCATATGCCGATATCGTCATCCGGCGTGCTGTTGTCTCGCAAGACTTCCGCTTTTTCGCTACCTAGACTGCGCTGTCATCGCTCGAATCGTTGCGTCCCCGCCTGGACGATGTGTTGCACGCCAGGCGCCGGGCTCACGGCAACGTTCCGCCGATTTCAGCACAGTGGACGCCGGCTCCCGGCCGGCGCCCCGCGATCGCCAACAGGCCGGCGCATGAAAAGCCGGCCGCAGCAGCCAAAGGGGAAACGAAAGTGAAGGTGAAGATCTCGCAACTCGCGCTCGCCGCGTCCGCCGCCCTCGTCGCAGCCGGCACGCCGGCCCTGGCCGCCGACGCCGTCAAGATCGGCTTCGCCGCGCCGCTGACCGGCACGCAGTCGAACTACGGCACCGACATGCAGAAAGGCGTGCAGCTCGCGATCGACGATTTCAACGCGACCAAGCCGGTGATCGGCGGCAAGCCCGTCACGTTCGTGCTCGATTCGCAGGACGACCAGGCCGACCCGCGCACCGGCACCACGGTGGCGCAGCGCCTGATCGACGACAACGTGGCCGGCATCATCGGCCACTTCAACTCCGGCACCAGCATCCCGGCGTCGGATCTCTACGAAAAGGCCGGGCTGCCGCAGATCTCGATGGCCACCTCGCCGCAATACACGGCGCGCGGCTACAAGACCACCTTCCGCCTGCTGACCAGCGATTCGCAGGCCGGCCGCATCGTCGGCAGCTACGTGGTGAACACGCTGCACTACAAGCGCATCGCGATCATCGACGACCGCACCGCGTACGGCCAGGGCATCGCCGACGAATTCGCCACGTCCGTGCAGAAGGCCGGCGGCACCATCGTCAAGCGCGACTTCACGAACGACAAGGCGCTCGATTTCTCTGCAATCCTGACCAACCTGAAGGGCATGAACCCGGATGCGATCTTCTACGGCGGCGGCGACGCGCAATCCTCGCCGATGATCCGCAAGATGCGTCAGCTCGGCATCAAGGCCGCGTTCATCACGGGCGAGATGTCGAAATCGCCGACCTTCCTGAAGGTGGGCGGCGAGGCGGCCGAAGGCGCGATCGTCTACATGGGCGGGCTGCCGAAGGAAAAGATGCCGGGCTTCAGCGGCTTCGAGCAACGCTACAAGGCGCGCTTCCACGAGGAAGTGGTCACGTACTCGCCGTACTCGTACGACGGCGCGATCGCGCTGCTGACGGCGATGAAGAACGCGAACTCGACCGACCCGAAGGTGTATGGCCCGTTCGTCGGCAAGGTACAGGTCAAGGGCGTGTCGGCGGCGACCATCGCCTATGACGCGAAGGGCGACCTGCGCGACGCGCCGGTCACGATCTACCGTGTCGATCACGGCCAGTTCAAGGCGGTCGATACGATCGCCGGCAACTGAGCCTCGCGGCGCGTTCAGCGGCCCATCAGCGGCCGCACGCAATGGCAAAAAACGGGCGCGTCGGGCGCCCGTTTTTGCATTTCGCTTACACGCCTGTTCCCTTCCTGCCAGGCACGCATCGCGCGTCAAACCCCCTGCGTTAATCCTGTAGAATCCAGCGACCCGCCAGTACGCCGTCCCCGCGTGTCTCCGAACCGGAATCACGCGGCCCGTGTCGCGAGCCAATCCGGCCCGCCGCCCGGGACGCCTTGCGGCGTCGCGCACGGTGCGCGCGCCGAGATCCGAATTCCGTTCGCCCCGACCATGCAAGCATACGAAACAGGCCGCGCGCCCAGCGCCGCCGCCGATCGCGCGCTCACGCGCAGCGACTACAAAACCCTGAGCCTGGCCGCACTCGGCGGTGCGCTCGAGTTCTACGACTTCATCATCTTCGTGTTCTTCGCGCCCGCGATCGGGCAGTTGTTCTTCCCGCACGACATTCCCGACTGGCTGCGCCAGTTGCAGACCTTCGGCATCTTCGCCGCCGGTTATCTGGCGCGCCCGCTCGGCGGCATCATCATGGCGCACTTCGGCGACCTGGTCGGCCGCAAGCGGATGTTCACGCTGAGCGTGCTGCTGATGGCGCTGCCGACGCTGCTGATGGGCCTGCTGCCGACCTTCGATTCGATCGGCATCCTGGCTCCCGTGCTGCTGTTGCTGTTCCGCGTGCTGCAAGGCGCGGCGGTGGGCGGCGAGGTGCCGGGCGCCTGGGTGTTCGTGTCGGAGCACGTGCCGTCGCGCCGCATCGGCTATGCGTGCGGCACGCTGACGGCCGGCCTGACCGCCGGCATCCTGCTCGGCTCGATGGTGGCGGGCGGCGTGAACCGGCATTTCTCCCCGGCTGAAATTGCTTCGTACGCCTGGCGGATTCCGTTCCTGCTCGGCGGCGTGTTCGGCCTCGTGTCGGTGTACCTGCGCCGCTGGCTGCACGAAACGCCGGTGTTCGCCGAACTGCAGGCGCGCAAGGCGCTGGCCGCCGAGATCCCGCTGAAGGCGGTGCTGCGCGACCACGGCCGCTCGGTGATCGTCTCGATGCTGCTGACCTGGATGCTGTCGGCCGCGATCGTGGTGGTGATCCTGATGACGCCCACCTTGCTGCAAAAGCAGTTGCACATCCCCGCCGCCACGGCGCTGTTCGCCAACAGCATCGCCACCGTCGGCCTGACGATCGGCTGCATCGTGGCCGGCGCGCTGGCCGACCGCTTCGGCGCGAAGGTCGTGATCGTGATCGGCGGCCTGTTGCTCGCCGCCAGCTTCTGCACGCTGTTCTCGCGCGTCGCGGCCGATCCGACCACGCTGGTGCCGCTCTACGCGCTCACCGGCTTCCTGGTCGGCACGGTGGGTGCGATCCCGTCGGCGATGGTGCGCGGCTTCCCCGCCGTGATCCGCTTCTCGGGCATCTCGTTCTCGTACAACGTCGCGTATGCGATCTTCGGCGGCCTGTCGCCGGTGGTCGTGTCGTTGATGATGAAATCCAATTCGTTCGCGCCGACCGCCTACGTGGGCGCGGTGTGCGTGATCGGCGCACTGGCCGCGCTGTGCGCGCGCAACGCGAAGGAGCGTTGAGACGGATTCCGAAGCAATGGACTCCGAAGCGGCCTGCAATCCACGCCGCCATGAAAAAAGCGCCGCAAGGCGCTTTTTTCATGCCGCGAGCCAATGTCGGGGAAACGTTTCGATACAGTTTCGTCGGAAATGGAAAGCGGATCGCAAGCCGGGCGAGGTCAGCGCAGCGTGCCGAACGTATTGCTCGGCCGGCGCATGCCGTCGATGCTCACGCCGCCCGCGCCCGTCACGTACAGCAGCAGGAAGCCGCCGGCGATCGCCACGTTCTTCCAGAAGTGGATCACCATGTCGTGCTGCGCGGCGGAATTGGTGGCGTCCCAGAAATTGTGGCCGATCAGCGCCGTCGCGATCGTATAGAGCGCAAGCAGCAAGGCGAGCGGCTTCACGCGATAGCCGACCACCAGCAGCAGGCCGCCCAGGCCTTCGATGGCGACGATGATCGGCGCCGACACCTGCGCGAACGGCACGTACATGCCCTTGAGATACGCCACGAATTCGCCGTACCCCAGCAGTTTCATCACGCCGCCCCACAAAAACAGGGCCGCCATCAACAGCCTCGCGATGAAGATCACGCCGGAATCGACGGAACGCGTCATATCTCTCTCCTTATAGGACTGACGACGCGGCGGAACTGCGCCGCGTCTGGTGAATGCGCCAGACTAAAAACTTTCACGCGGGGTTCCAAGCAAAAGGTTGTAGCAAAACTTTACACATGGGCCGCCGCGCGGCGCAGACGATGCCGCATCGGCGCCCGCAATCCGGGCAAGCCCCGATAAAAATTTTCTGCTCTGCTAACGGATCGCGATGCGCACGCGGCCATCCACGCGCATCGGCGCAGGCCCGCGCGCCACGCCGACCGAAAGATGCGCGCCGCCGCAATCTCGCGTCGCATGCGCGCCGGTCGCGCCTCCCGCATGACATCCGCGCCTGCTAGGCTGCGGTTTCCTGCCCCTTCGAGCTCCTTCACGACGATGCCCGCGCTCACGTCGAACACCTTCGAAATCGTCAAGCTTTGCGTCGGCGTGCTCACGCCGCTGTCGGTCACGGCGCTCGGCTGGCTGATCAGCCGGCGCATCAAGCGCCTCGAACTCGTGCAGTGGACCAACCAGAAGCTGATCGAGAAACGCCTCGCGATCTACGACGAGATCGCGCCGAAGCTCAATGCGCTGCTGTGCTTCTACACGTGGGTGGGCGACTGGAAGGACATCACGCCCGATCAGGTGATCCGCACCAAGCGCGAACTGGACAAGACCCTGCATGTGTACCGCCACCTGTTCGACGATGCGATCTATCGCGCGTATCACGCGCTGATGCTCGCACTGTTCGACACGCATTCGGGCGCGGGGCACGATGCGCGCATCCGCTCGCTGATCGCCGGCCCGAGCGGCGATCGCGCGCAGCACGCGAGCTACGCATGGCACGCGGCCTGGGCCGAGCGCTTCTCGGCCGGCGCGCCCGAATCAGCCGCCGAAATCCAGCAACGCTATTACACGCTGATGGAGCGCCTGCGCGGCGCGCTCGGGGCGAACAAGTAAGCAGACCGATCGATCGTGGCGGAAGAATTGCGGAACGCACGCCATCAACGACAAACCCGCCGGGTCCGTGAGGATCGTGGCGGGTTTGCGGTGTGCAGCCTGAAGCGGGCCTGAAACCGGCCCGAGCGCTCGATCAGGTCACCGGCGCCGGGTTGAACAGCGTCAGCGCATTCGCGAGCTTCCATTGTTCGGCCCAGGTCTTGCGGCCGCTGGCGACATCGAGCATCAGCTCGAACATCTCCCAGCCCACCTGCTCGATCGTCTTCGCGCCGGTGGCGATGCTGCCGGCGTCGACATCCATCAGGTCATGCCAGCGGCGCGCCAGATCGCTGCGCGTGGCCACCTTGATCACCGGCACCTGCGCAAGGCCGTACGGCGTGCCGCGGCCCGTGGTGAAGATGTGCAGGTTCATGCCGGCCGCCAGTTGCAGCGTGCCGCAGATGAAATCGCTGGCCGGCGTGGCGGTGTAGAGCAGGCCCTTCTGCCTGGCCCGCTCGCCGGGGCTGACCACGCCCGAGATCGCCGAGCTGCCCGACTTCACGATCGAGCCCATCGCCTTCTCGACGATGTTCGACAGGCCGCCCTTCTTGTTGCCCGGCGTGGTGTTCGCACTGCGATCCACTCGGCCGCGCTCCAGATACGCGTCGTACCAGGCCATTTCGCGGATGATGTCCTGCGCGACCTGTTCGTTGGCGGCACGCGAAGTGAGTTGCGCGACGCCGTCGCGCACTTCCGTGACCTCGGAGAACATGATCGTCGCGCCGGCGCGCACCAGCAGGTCGGCCGCGAAGCCCACCGCCGGGTTCGCGGTCAGGCCCGAGAACGCGTCGCTGCCGCCGCACTGCACGCCCACCACCAGTTCCGACGCCGGCACCGTTTCGCGACGGCGCAGGTTCAGGCGCGCCAGATGTTGTTCCGCCATCCTGACGATCGAGTCGATCATCGACATGAAGCCGACGTGCGCCGAATCCTGCAGGCACACCACGCCGCCGTTGTCGGGCTTGTCGGCCGCGACCGGAATCGCGCCCGCCGGCAGCAGCCGCTCCGGCTGGAGCTTCTCGCAGCCGAGGCTCACCATCATCACTTCGCCGCCGAAGTTCGGATTCAGGCTGATGTTGCGCAGCGTGCGGATCGGGATTTCCGCGCCCGGCGCATCGATCGCGACGCCGCAACCGTAGGTGTGTTCGAGGCCGACCACGTCGTCGACATTCGGGTAGCGCGGCAGCAGCTCGCGCTTGATTCGATCGACCGCGAACTCCACCACGCCCGACACGCACTGCACGGTGGTGGTGATCGCCAGGATGTTGCGGGTGCCGACCGAGCCGTCCGCGTTGCGGTAACCCTCGAACGTATAGCCTTCGAGCGGCGCCTGCTCGGGCGCTTTTTTGGTGGCGAGCGGCAGGTTTTCGAGGCCGGGCGGTTCGGGCATGCGCAGCGTGCGCTCGTTGACCCAGCTTCCGCGCGGCAGATCCTTCGACGCGTAGCCGATCACGACGTTGTAGCGCAGCACCGTATCGCCTTCCTTCAGATCGACCAGCGCGACCTTGTGGCCTTGCGGCACGCCTTCGACGAGCGTCAGGCCGTCGGCAAACTGCGCACCGGTGGGCAGGCCGCCGTCGTTGACCACGATCGCGACGTTGTCGTCCGGGTGGACGCGGATGTACAGGGGAGACTGGGACATCGGGGAAATCCTCGTGCGACTGCCATGAATTAACAGTCATCATACAACACCGGCCGAGCCGGCGGGATCGTGCGTAAACCCTGATGACGAAACGCACGTATACGGGTTGTTACGGGCTTTCGGGCGCTTGCACGAGCCAAAACGATGTTGTACGATGACATACAACGTAACTGTTATTGACCGAATCCGCTCACGCGCACAGGACGACTCCTCATGACCACGCCGCAAGAACTGAAGCAGATCATCTCCGAAGGGCTGCTGTCTTTCCCCGTTACCGATTTCGACGCGCAAGGCAACTTCCGCGCCGATACCTTCGTCGAACGCCTCGAATGGCTCGCCCCGTACGGCGCCTCGGCGCTGTTCGTGGCCGGCGGCACGGGTGAATTCTTCTCGCTGACGCAAGCCGACTATTCGAATGTGGTTCGCACTGCCACGGAAACCTGCAAGGGCAAGGTGCCGATCCTGGCCGGCGCCGGCGGCCCGACGCGCGTGGCGATCGAGTACGCGAAGGAAGCCCAGCGCCTCGGCGCGAACGGCATCCTGCTGATGCCGCATTACCTGACCGAAGCGTCGCAGGACGGCATCGCGCTGCACGCGGAAGAAGTGTGCAAGGCCGTGCCCGATATCGGCGTGATCATCTACAACCGCGCCAATTCGAAGCTCAACGCCGACATGCTCGAACGCCTGGCCGAGCGTTGCCCGAACCTGATCGGCTTCAAGGACGGCGTGGGCGAGATCGAACCGATGGTCACGATCCGCCGCCGCCTCGGCGAGCGCTTCGCCTACCTCGGCGGCCTGCCGACCGCGGAAGTGTACGCAGCGGCCTACAAGGCGCTGGGCGTGCCGGTGTATTCGTCGGCCGTGTTCAACTTCATCCCGAAGACGGCGATGGATTTCTACCGCGCGATCGCGGCAGACGATCATGAAACGGTCGGCAAGCTGATCGACGATTTCTTCCTGCCGTACCTGAAGATCCGCAACCGCCGTGCAGGCTACGCGGTCAGCATCGTCAAGGCCGGCGCGAAGCTGGTCGGCCACGATGCCGGCCCGGTGCGCGCACCGCTGACGGACCTGACCGAAGAGGAAGTGGCCGAACTCGACGTGCTGATCAAGAAGCTCGGCGCGCAGTAAGCCTCCGGCGCCGGACGCACCGTCGTTCGGCTTCCTGACAAACCCCTCGGGCTGTCGAGCCGAGGGGTTTGCTGCGTTTACGGCGCTCGCGGCCCTGTCCGGCCCGCTCTACAATAGGCGCCGTCCCGATTCCCGACCTGCCCCGCCGTGAGACGCAAAATGCCCGCGCTGAACGCGCTGAAAGCCTTCGAACTGGCCGGCCGCACCGGCAGCTTCACGCGTGCGGCCGAGCTGCTGAACGTCACGCAGAGCGCGGTCAGCCGGCAGGTGCGTCAACTGGAAGGCCAGCTCGGCGAAGCGCTGCTGACGCGCCGCCATCACCAACTCGAACTGACCTCGGCGGGCCGCGTGTTGCTGCATGCGTTGCAGCAGTCGTTCGACAAGATCGAACTGACGGTGCGCGGGCTGCAGGACAAGCAGCACCACAATCGCCTGCGCGTGAACGTGCCGCCCACCTTCGCCGCGCGCTGGCTGATGCCACGCATGACGGGCCTGCGCGAAGCGCATCCGCAATACGAACTGAGCCTGACCACGCGCCTGGCCGACAGCCTCGGCACCTCGCGCCTGCTCGATTGCGCGGTGCGTTTCGGCGATGGGGAATGGGACGGCTTCGAGAACGTGCTGCTGATGCACGAGCAGCACATCGCGGTGTGCGCGCCGGCGCTGTACGCGCGCGTGCAGCACGACGGGCCGATCGACCTCAATCGCTTCACGCTGCTGCACGTGCTGGCGGCCGACGACCAGCGCTACCTGACGTGGCAGCACTGGCTGACGGCGGCCGGCATCGACGGCGTGGATACGCGCGGCGGCTATGAATTCGATCTGCTCGATCACGCGATCCGCGCGGCGATCGACGGCCTCGGCATCACGATCGCGGATCGCCACATGGTGGCGCGCGAGATCGCGGCGGGCCAGTTGATGCAGGTGCTGAACGTGCACATCGATGGCCGGCAGTCCTACTGGTTCGTCACGCGCCCCGAACAATCGCAGGACCCGCACATCGCGCAGTTCCGCGAATGGCTCCAGCACGAAGTCTGGCTGTCGACGCACAACCTGCGGCCGTCCTCGCCGGCCGGGGCGATGCCGGAAGCCTGATCCGGCGCCGCCCCTCGCGCTGTATTGCGCTGCGCTCAATACGCCTTGTACGGCAGGAACTTGCCCGACAGCACCACGTTGACGCGGTCGCCCTTCGCATCGGCCTGACGCTGGATGTCCATCGAGAAATCGATCGCGCTCATGATGCCGTCGCCGAATTCCTCGTGAATCAATTCCTTGATGGTCGTGCCGTACACGTTGACCATTTCGTACCAGCGGTAGATCAGCGGATCGGTCGGCACGGCCGTGGGCAGCGAGCCCTTGTACGGCACGATCTGCAACCACGCGATCGCCTCGTCCGACAATTCGAAGATCTCGCCCACGACAGCCGCCTGCTCGCGGCTCAACTGCATCTGCCCGAGGCAGGCGGCCGTGGTCCATTCCTTCGCCATGCCAACCTTCTCGGCCACGTCGGCCCACTTCAGGCCCTTGCGGACCTTGGCCGAAACAATCATGTCGGTCACTTGCGTGCGATTCGAAATCATTGCGGTTCCCCTCCAAAAACAGTCTGAAAAAATCAAGCCTTCATGCCGGCGCGCAGCGCGCGCTCGGAATCGAGCTCGGTGACCTTGTCCGGCACGAGGCCGGGACGAACGATGCGGGTGGTGTCGTGCGCGTCGCGGCCGTGCTCGATGTCCTGCTGGATCTCGGCCGAACGCTTGACGAGAAAATCGATCAGGTAATTGCGGATGCGATAGAACTGCGGATCGTGGATCAGCGTTTCGCGCGTGCGCTCGCGCGGCAGGGTGTTGACGACGATTTCCGCGAGGCGTGCGCGCGGGCCGTTGCTCATCAGGAAGATGCGGTCGGCCAGCAGGATCGCCTCGTCCACGTCGTGCGTGATCATGAACACCGTCTGGTGCGTGGCGAGGCAGATGCGCAGCAGCTCGTCCTGGATCACGCCGCGCGTGAGCGCGTCGAGCGCGCCGAACGGCTCGTCCATCAGCAGCATCTTCGGCGCGACCGAGAACGCGCGCGCGATGCCGACGCGCTGGCGCATCCCGCCCGACAGTTCCGACGGCTTCTTGTCGATGGCGCGCGTCAGCCCGACCATGTCGAGAAAACGCACCGCGCATTCTTCGACCTGCTTGCGCGTCCACGCCGGATAGCGCGAGCGCACGGCGAATTCCACGTTCTGCCTGGCCGTGAGCCACGGCATCAGCGCATGGCCCTGGAACACCACGCCGCGGTCCAGGCTCGGGCCGTCGATCTCGCGCTTGCCCATCACCGCGCCGCCGCCGCTGGCCTGTTCGAGCCCGGCCAGCACGTTCAGGATGGTGCTTTTCCCGCACCCCGAGTGGCCGATCACGCAGATGAACTCGCCACGCTCGATCTTGAACGTCACGTCCTCGAATACCGGCGGAAGATCGGCGCGATAGCGCTTGGACAGCGCATCGACCTCGATGAACGCGCCGCCGGCGCCGCGATTGTCATTAGTCTGCATAGGTCACCTTCTTTTGCACGCGAGCGAAAAGCTGGTCGAGCAGCATGCCCACCACGCCAATCATGAGGACGGCGAACAACACGTTGGTCAGCGACAGGTTGTTCCACTGGTTCCAGAGGAAGTAGCCCACGCCGGTGCCGCCCACCAGCATTTCGGCGGCCACGATCACCAGCCACGCGATGCCCATCGAGATCCGCATGCCGGTGATGATGGTGGGCGCGGCGGCCGGCAGCACGATCTGCAACGCCTTGCGCAGCGGCGACACCTCCAGCGTGCGCGCCACGTTGAGCCATTCGCGCCGCACGTTCGCCACGCCGAACGCGGTGTTGATCAGCATCGGCCACAGCGAGCAGATGAAGATCACGAAGATGGCGGAAATCGAGGCATCCTTGATCGTGTACAGCGCGATCGGCATCCAGGCCAGCGGCGAGATCGGCTTGAGCAACTGGATGAACGGATCGAGCGCGCGATACAGCAGCGGCGACATGCCGATCAGGAATCCCAACGGAATCGACACCAGCACGGCCAGCAGATAACCGCCCGCCACGCGCAGCAGCGAATGCCCGAGCTGGATGCCGATGCCCTTGTCGTTCGGGCCGTGATCGTAGAACGGGTGCGCCAGATTGCGCCCCGCCGCCCGGAAGAACTGCACCGGCGTCGGGAAGCCGTCGTTTCTCGGCTCGACCGACGTATCGCCCGGGGTTTGCCCCATCAGGCGCGCGTATTCCTTCTGCTCTGCCGTCAGCGGCGCCGCCTGCGCAGCCTCGTTCGCGGTAGTCGCCACCTGCCAGACCACCAGCACCAACAGCACCACGCACAGCGACACGAGGGCCGCCTGCAACCGAATCGAAGCTTTCATCTCATTCCCCTGAATCACGAGCGCTTGATGGCGAAACCGGCGAGATACTTGCCCGGATCGGCCGGGTCGTATTCGCGTCCCATCACCGTGAACCGCTTCATGCCGGTGCTCATCGCCACCGGGTCGACGTCCTGCCCGAGCGCCTTCATCTGCGCGCGCGCGTCGGTCAGCAGGAACACCTTCTCGGCCAGCGCGGCGTAGTTCACCGGCTGCTTGATATAGCCCCAGCGCTGCATCTGCGTGAGCATCCAGGTCGCCATCGAATACCACGGCATCGGCTGGAAATCGGTGCGATCGGGCTGATCGACCACGTGCCCGAGGCCGTCCGCGTAATGGCCGTTCAGCGCCTGCAGGATCACAATCTCGGGCTGGTTCAGGTAGTTCGGCGTGGCGATCGCGCGTGCGATCGCCGGGCGGTTCTCCTGTTTGTGCGCAGCGGCCGACGCCTTCAGCAGCGAGCGGTACAGCGCGGCAAACGTGTTCGGATTCGTGTCGATGAACGCCTGGCTCACGCCGAACGCGCAGCACGGGTGCCCATCCCAGATGTCGCGCGACAGGATGTGGATGAAGCCCGCCTGGTCGTACACCGCGCGCTGGTTGAACGGGTCGGGCCCGAGGAAGCCGTCGATGTTGCCGGCGCGCAGGTTCGCGATCATCTCGGCCGGCGGCGTCACGCGCAGTTGCACGTCGCGGTCGGGATCGATGCCGTGCTCGGCCAGGTAATAGCGGAGCAGGAAGTTGTGCATCGAATACTCGAACGGAATCGCGAACTTGAAGCCCTTCCAGTTGCGCGGGTCGCGATTGTTGCGATGCTTGAGCGCCAGCGTGATGGCCTGGCCGTTGACGTTCTGAATGGCGGCCACCCGCATCGGCTGCGGCGACGAGCCGAGCCCCATCGAAATCGCCAGCGGCATCGGCGCGAGGAAATGCGAGGCGTCCAGCTCGCGGTTCAGCATCTGGTCGCGCACCAGCGCCCAGCCCGCCGTCTTGCTGAGGGTGACCTTCAGCCCCTGTTCCCGATAGAAGCCCATCGGGTCGGCCATGATCAGCGGCGTGGCGCAGTTGATCGGAATGAAGCCGATCTTGAGGTCAGGCTTTTCGAGCGGCCGCCGTTCCTCGGCCATCGCCTGCAGGTCTGCCAGCGGCAGGACGCTGGCGATCGCCGCGCGCGCCGCGTTGACGCCGACCGCCTTCAGGAAACGCCGGCGCAGCGCATCCTGCGGAAACAGCGCCCGCACCGCGGCCATTTCAAGGAAATGGCGCGAGCGGGTTTCGACGTCGTGCGATGCCGCCACGGCGCCATCGCGTGCATCGTGCTCGTCCTGGCTGGCGTGCCGGCCACACGAGCAACGCGCCAGCGAGTGGTGCGGGCTGTACGGACGATACGGGTTTTCATCTTTCATGATTCGATGCACCGGGTTCGGGACAACATTCGAAAACCATCAGGCGACCAGCCGCTGCTTCGCGGGGCCGGCTTCGATGCGTGCGACGACGCGGCCATCCAGGCGCTGCTCGATCCGCAGCGGGCCATCGGCATCGTCGCCAGCGTCAGGCGTACTCCAGGTTCCGTGCGGGCTCGGCACGCCGTGCAACACGATCGGGAACCCGCGCGTCTTCAGGCGGATCAGCGGCGTGCTGTGCTCGTAGCCCGCATGTTCGCGGTCGAGCACGCAATGCGACAGCGCGCTGGCCTGCCGCACGATCGGCTCGATGAAGCGGCACGGCACGCCCGCCACGCTGATGCAATCGCCGATCGCGAAGATGTCCGCCACGCTGGTCTGCATCGTCGCCGGGTCGACCACGATGCCGCGATCGAACGCGAGCCCCGCCATCCGGGCCAGCCGCGTTTCCGTGACCAGGCCGGTGGCGGCCACCACCTCGTCGGCCTCGATCCGCTCGCCGCCCTGCATGACGAGGGTTTTCCGCGCGCTGCCCGCCGTGGCCGGCTCGATGCGTTCGATGCGGCGCACGCCGAGGAAACGGATACCGGCATCCTGCAGGCTCGCCAGCAGACGGTCCGACACCACCGGCGGCACGAGGCTCGCCAGCGGCCCCGGGTTCACGTCGATCAGCGAGACGGCGTGCCCGGCGCGCGCGAAATCCTCCGCCAGTTCGCAGCCGATCATGCCCGCGCCGACGATCGCGACCTGCCGGCGTGCGCCGTCCAGGCGCGCCTGCAAACCCGACCAGCCGGCCAGATCGTTGATGCGCCAGCACAGCGATGCGGGCATCTGCGCCGGCAGGGCCGGACGCGCGCCCTGGGCGATCACGAGCTTGGTGTAGCGCAGCGCGCCGCGCGTGGTCCGCACCTGATGCAGCGACGGCGAGATGCCGACCACATGCGTGTGCGCCATCAAGCGCACCGTTAGGCGGCCCGCCGCGTCGGCGCCCGCTTCGCGCACCAGGTCGGCCGGCTTCAGGCCGCGCCCGTGCGCCACCGACAATTCCGGCTTCAGATAGCGATCGCCGCTGCACGCCGTCACCAGCGTGATCGGCACGGCCGGATCGAGCGCCCGCAGCGCTTCCGCCGCGCTCCAGCCCGCGATGCCGCCGCCGACGATCACCACGCCGCGTTCGCGCGACGGCGCAACCGAAGCCGATGCTTCGGATGACGAAGCAGCCGCGTTCGCCAGCGGTTCGTACGGTTCGAAATCGGCCTTGATCACGCCGCACAGCGGGCAGGACCAATCGTCGGGGATGTCCTCGAAGCGCGTGCCCGGGGCCAGCCCGCTATCGGGGTCGCCCTGCTCCTCGTCGTAGATCAATCCGCAGGCGCGGCACAGAAACTGCCGCCACGGTTCGTTGCTCGTGCTCATGCGGGCACCTCCTCGGCGGACAGACGCGCCATTTCCCAGCGCAGATGCTTGATGGCCGGCGTGACGATCGCCACGAACTGCGCCTCGCGAACGCGCCGCTGCGGCGCCGCGCTCATCAGGTAGCCGCGCGCACCCTGGTGCATGAGCGCCGAGTTCGCCGCGCGCATCGCGAGTTCCGCGCTGTGCACGCGGGCGTCGAGCACGTCGAGCAGATAATCCCTGCTGCCGTCGTACGGCGTTTGCGCGAGCCGCGCGATGCGCGCGCCAAGCTCGTCGAATTCGGCCTGCAACTCGGCCGCGCCGTCCTCGAGGAAGCGGTTCACGTGGCCGAGCACCGGCTCGACCTCGCGGATCGAATCGAGGCTGCCCTGCGCCACGCCCAGGCCGATGCCGACCTGCAACAGCACGAACGCCGCGCGGATCCTCGCGATGAACGGACGCGCCGGGTCCGCCATCATCGCGTCCTCGCCGACGAACACGTCGTCGAGCCGCACGCCCCAGGTGCTGGTGCCTTCCATGCCCGAGAACTCGGGGCATTGCCGCAGCGTCACTTCCGGCGTGAGGTGCAGCAAAAACATGATTTCGTGCGACAGCGAGCCGTCGTCGCGATAAACGCCGGCCATCGCTCCGCAGTACTGACCGGTTGCGATATGGCTGACCCACGGCAACGCACCGCTGACGCGGTAGCCGCCCGGCACCTTCACGGCGCGCAGCAGCATCTTCTCGATGCCGGCCAGCGCCTTCATCGGGTTCGACATCGCTGTGCCGCCGAAGCTGCGCCCCATCGTGTGATCGTCGAGCAGCGCGCCGGTCAGCGCCGGGTTGCCCGATTGCTCCATGTACAGCCCGCAAACGTCATGCGCCCAGGTCAAGAAGCCCGTGGAGCCGCAGCGGCGGCTGACGGCACGCATCGCGTCGATCGCCAGGCCCACGCGGCGGCCGCCGCGCTCCAGATGCGCGCCGAACGCGCCGGCCGTGCCGAGCGAACCCATGATGTCGAGGGGGTAGTAGCCCTCGTGATCGATGCGATACGCGGCCTGCGCGAGCGGGCCGTCGGCGACGGCCGTCACGTCGGCCATGACGCGCGCGTCGGACCACGCCGGATCGATCGGGCCGCCGGGGAATTCAAGCGCTTTCATGGTGCGTTACTCCCGCTAGTCGAGGTGAGGGGGCGCGCCGCGCTCAGTCCGCCAACGCGATGCTGAACGGCACCGGGTTGCGCAGGGTGTTGGCCACCGGCGAGAAATGGTTCGCATGCCTGACGATGTCGTCGAGTTCCTCGCGGGTGGCGTCGCCCTCGATCAGCACCTTGACGCGAATGTCCTGGAAGCCCATCTGTTCCGGCTGACGCTCCGCGCCGCCGGCGCCCCAGGCGGCCGTGTTGCCGATATCGGCTTCGAGGAACACTTCGAGACGCGACAGCTTGACCTGACGGAACGTGGCCACCGCCGTGATGCCGACGCTCAGGCAGCCGCCCAGCGCCGACAGCACGATTTCGCCGGGCGCCGGCATGGTGTTCTCGCCGAACAGATGCACCGGCTCGTCCACCACCACCGGGTTGTGCGTGCCGACGTAGCTCCACGAGCGGAACTGCCCCTGCATCACCGTATGGACCTTGTTGCTGCCCTTGCGCTCGGGGTTGTCGCGGCCGGCGGCGGCGAACTTCAGAAGTCCTTCGCGATCGATGGGGCGCAGGTAGGGAGTGACGGTGTCGTTGCTCAAGGTGGTTCTCCGGGTTGAGCGATCGGCGTGATCGCCCTTCCTCTATTGCAACCACCGTGCCAGGCGTCGAAAATTCATCTCAAGCCGTTGTTTTCTTTATTCTTTTATCGACTCTCAAGCCATTTCCGAGCGACGCTTCGGGCTCCGAACATTGTTAACAATGTCGACAATTTGTCCGACATTGTCAGCCGCCCTGACGACCCGACACCTTCTGCCAACGATACGAAAACTGCCGCGACGTCATGCCAAGCAGTTGCGCGGCGCGCGATTTGTTGCCGCCGGCCGCGCGCAGCGCCTGCTGCAATTCCTCGGCCGAATGCGAGTCGTTCGCCATGTACGGGCGCACGACGGCATCGGGCAGCGCCGTGGGTGGCGCCGGTTCGAGGATGGGGATGGGTACAGGCTCCGCCTCGGGCAGGAAGCGCTCAAGATCGGCCGCGTTGAGGATCGGCTTCTCGGCGAGCAGCACCACGCGCTCGATGAAGTTCGACAGCTCGCGGATATTGCCGGGCCACGGCTGCGCTTCGAGCCGCGCGTAGGCGTCCGGCGTCAGGTTGACGTTGCGCTGGTTCGCCTGGTTGATGCGATTCAGGAACAGCAGCGCCAGCGCGCGGATGTCGCCCCGGCGCTCGGCCAGCGACGGCAGCCGGATCGGGATCACGTTGAGCCGGTAGAACAGGTCCTGGCGGAACAGCCCGTTGGCCACGTCGGCTTCGAGGCTGCGGTTGGTGGCCGCCACCAGCCGCACGTCCACGCGGATCTCGCGCTTGCCGCCGAGCCGCGTGATGGTGCCTTCCTGCAGCGTGCGCAGCAGCTTGCCCTGCATCGTCAGCGGCAGTTCGCCGATCTCGTCGAGGAAGATCGTGCCCGACGAAGCCTGCTCGAACAGCCCTTCGCGCACGCCGGTCGCGCCGGTGAACGCGCCGCGCTCGTAGCCGAACAGTTCCGATTCGAACAGCGTATCGGGGATCGCCGCGCAGTTCACCTTGATGAACGGCTTGTCGCTTCGATGTCCCGACAGATGCAGCGCGCGGGCGAACAGTTCCTTGCCGGTGCCCGATTCGCCGAGCAGCAGCACCGCGGCCGACGCGTCGGCCACGCGTTCCAGTTCCGAGATCGCCCGCAGCAGCGCGGGCGAGGTGCCGACGATGCCGTACTTGGCGCTGCCGTGCTCCAGCGCATGCATCAGCATTTCGTTCTGCTCTTCGAGCGCGCGGGTCTTGGCCTTCATCATCGCTTCGAGTTGCAGCAACTGGCCGGCCAGCGTCGCCAGGATGCGCAGGATCGAGATGTCGCTCGCCAGCGTGCGGTTGCGCATGCGAATCCGGTGGCAGGCCAGCACGCCCACGCTGCGGCCTTCGATGCGGATCGGCATCGCGATGAACGACACCGGCCCGGGCGGCAGCAACTCGCGCGGCACCGCGCGCGCGAGAAACAAGTCGTCCTGATCGATGTCCTGCACGATGATCAACTGTCCGTGCCGGATCGCATGGCCGGTCACGCCCTCGCCGGGCGCGTATTGACCGCGCTCGATCTCGTCGGGCTTGAGCCCGTAGGCGTAGCGGATGCGGCTGCGGTCGTGCGCCTCGTCGAGCAACACCACGCGCCCGCGATTGAGGCCGAGCAGTTCGGACATCAGATGCAGTGTTTCGCGCAGCACCACGTCGGGCGAGATGCTCTTCCCGACGAGGTTCATCACCTGCTGAAGGAGCAGCATTTCCTGCTCTCGCCAGAAGGCGGGCGAATCGCCTTCGTTGATCGGCACGTTCATTGCATGACCTTTGGGCTGGCCGTGTTGGCCGGGTTTCGTCGAGGATAGCTCGACGAAAAGGTGATGCAAAGTTTGTGCCATTGAATGGGGAGAAGCGGATGGGGGGCAGGTGCGTTGCCGGTTTGACCTGCTCGATAAAGTAACCGCCAAGGTGCTCTGAATTCTGTTCACACTACAGAATCGATTTTCAATTTGATCTTCATCCTGATTTCTTGCATCTCAATAAATCAATTATTGCGCCAACTACGCAGCGGGCTGTATTGTCCGGTCTGAATTTACATTCTTCATTAAAAATGATCCCCGCCGGCAATTCAGGATTGAACGCCTACGGTTTAATAGAGGTTGTTACGCATGGCAATACTTGCCCTTAATTTGAAAAGAATTTCCAAGATACTGCTGTTTATTGGCATCTATGCCTCGACGCTCAGGGTCGTTCACACTTATCCGATACCGATGCCAGCTAATCAGCAGGAAATCTTGTTTATGCTTTCCGACAAGTTGGGCATACATGACCCTGACACTCTTTATATTTACGGGTTTGCTTTTTTTGACTTGCTTATCGCCATCGTTGTTTACAGGATGATCATGAAGATCTGGAAAAAATTTCGGGAAAAAAGCGCTAGTCGTCGGAATTGAAGCTCGGCATATAGCGTGTATGTCAGGCCGCGCCACTTGCAGCCGAGCTCGGCGGCCTAAGGAACCACTCCAATCCACTGTGTGACCAGAACCTACTCGGACGCCTTTCCCCGAACAGCATTCGACACATGCCGCTTCACGCCCGGCGATCGCAAGCCCGCTTCCCTAGTCTTCAACCCCATCAAACACACCAGCGAAATCCCCGCCAACGCACTGTAGAACACCGCCAACGGCCACCACTGCCCCGGCCACGCATGAGCGAGAACCGTGCCGACCAGCGGCGTCAGTCCGCCTGCCAGCGCGGCACACGACTGATACGACAGCGAGATCGCCGAGTAGCGGTAGCGCACATCGAAGGCCTCCGTCATCAATCCGGCCATCACGGCGTACGAACCCGACATGCACATCACGGCCATCGCGATGCCGACCACGATGGCGATGGGCTTGCCCGTCGATACCAGGATGAACATCGGATACGGCGAAATCATCGCCAGGCCCGCTGCCCAGGCGAGAAACTTCCTTGCCTCGACACGCTGCGCAAGCCATCCCGAGAAAAGCTGGTTGAAGAAGTGGACGAACGCGACGACAAACAGGCAGTCGAGCATCAGCGCACGGCTGATGCCCAGCGTTCCGGTCGCGAAACTCAGCATGAAGGTGTTGCAGAACCACGCCCCCGCGACACCGATCACGTTCGCGCCCAGGCAAAGCAGCACGGTGCGCCATGCGTTGCGCAGCACATCCACGATGGGAAGATTGGCCGGCTTCGCGCGCTCGGCGGCCGCCGCGAATTCGGGCGATTCGGCCACGCCCGAGCGGATGAACACGCCAACCAGCAACAACACCGCACTGAGCAGAAACGGAATGCGCCAGCCCCAGTCCATCAACTGTTGCTGCGGCAGATGTCCGACCGTGCGAAACGCGAGCAACGCGAGAATCAGGCCGGCGGGGCTGCCCAGTTGCGCGAACGAGGCCAGGAACGTGCGCCTGGCCGCGGGCGCATGCTCCCCCGCCATCAACACAGCGCCGCCCCACTCGCCGCCGATCGCGACGCCCTGCGCCACGCGCAACAGCACCAGCAGCACGGGCGCCAGCGCGCCGGCCGACGCATAAGTGGGAAGGAAACCGATGCCCACCGTGCCGATCCCCATGATGGCGAGCGTCGCGACGAGCGCCTTCTTTCGTCCGAATCGATCGCCGAAGTGACCGAACACCAACCCGCCGAACGGCCGCGCGAAGAAACCCACGGCGAAGGTGCCGAACGAGGCGAGCGTGCTGTAGAACGGGTCGCCCTGAGGAAAGAACAGCTTGCCGAACACGAGCGCCGAAGCCGTCGCGTAGATATAGAAGTCATACCATTCGATCGTCGTGCCGACGAACGCGGCGAATGCGGCGCGCCGAGGCTGGCGCCTCGGGCCTTCCTGCACGGTGGGTTGCATCGCTTGTCTCCTGATGATTGCCGGTCTGCATGCCGGTTGATTCGGATGCCTGATGGCTTCCAGGCGTCAGCCTTTCAGCACGCCGGCCTCGAACAGCCGCCGTTGTGTCTCGCCATCGATGCCCAGTTCATCGAGCACCGCGCGCGTATCGCCACCGAGCGCGGGCGGCGCGGTGCGATACGTGGCCGGGGTTCGGGACAACTTGATCGGCGTGCCGGTGCCGCGATACGCGCCGATCTCCACCATCAACTCGCGGTGCAGCGTGTGAGGGTGACGCGCCACGGCATCGACGGTCTGGACCGGCCCGCACGGCACGCCGCCACGAATCAGCGCCGTCGCGAGCACCTCGCAATCGTGCGATTGCATCAGGCGTTCAAGCTCCGCCTTGAGTTCAGCACGATGTGCGCAGCGGCTCCGGTTGTCGGCAAAGCGAACATCCTGTGCGAGTGCCGGTGCATTCAGATGGCCAACCAGCTTGGCGAACTGACGGTCGTTGCCCACCGCGAGGAAGATCGGCGCGGTCGCGGTTCGATAGCTGTCGTAGGGCGTGATGTTTGGATGCGCATTGCCGCTGCGCCGGGGCGTGCGCCCGTTGCCGAAATAGTTCGGCAGATGCGGATGGAGCAGCGAGACACCGCTGTCGTACAGCGCGATATCGAGCGACTGGCCCCGGCCGCTCTTCTCGCGCTCCGCGAGAGCGAGCAGAATGCCGGCCAGCGCGTTGAGGCCGGTCACCATGTCGACCACCGGCAAGCCGACGCGCAGCGCGGGCCCGTCGGCCTCGCCGTTCACGCTCATCAGCCCGGCCATGGCCTGGATCGCCGCGTCGTAGCCGGGCAGCCCGCCAAGCGGGCCATCCGGCCCGAACCCGGAAATCGCACAGTGAATCAGCTTCGGGAAGCGTTTCGACAGCAGCGGGTAATCCATCCCCCAGCGTTCGAGCGTGCCGGGCTTGAAATTCTCGACCAGCACGTCTGCGCCTTCGAGCAACTGCCAGAGGACATGGCGCCCCGCCTCGCACGACAGATCGACGCAAATGCCCTGCTTGTTGCGATTGACCCCGACGAAATAGGAGGCGGTGTCGCCGACAAACGGCGGCCCCCAGCCGCGCGTCTCGTCGCCGTCCGGCGGTTCCAGCTTGATGACTTGCGCGCCGTGGTCCGCCAGCGCCTGCGTACAGTAAGGACCGCCAAGCACCCGGCTCAGATCGATGACACGCAGGCCCTGAAGCGCACCGGTAACCTGATTCGTACTCATTGCGCACGCTCCTTGTTCGTGGGGATCAGCGACATGGCATCGTCGAGCGTCATCGGCGTTTCGTCGACGAGCTTGCGGAGCACACCGGCGTCGGCGCCGGCATTCACGGGCGCCAACGGATCGCGCGGCATGAGCTTGTGCTTGACGACGAGATGGGCGAGCGCCAGCCGACGGAAATCGCTTCCCATGCGGGCGGCTTCCGTCGCCATGAAGACGGCCGCCGTCGCGTGGTAAGCAGCGCTGGCCGCCTCGCGCACGCTTTCATCACGGCCACACTCGGCCACGCTGTCGAGCGCGACGCTGGCGCGCCTGAATACGTCGCGCAACAGTTCGATCGACGCCCGGGGCAACGCGGCTTCGTCCAGTTGCGCATTCAGGTAGTGCCCGAGCGATTCGAGCGCGCCTTCGCGACGTGTGGCGCGCGCCACATCGAGCGCAACGATGTTGCTGGTGCCTTCCCAGATGGAGCCCAGGTGGGAATCGCGCACGAGCCGCGGGTCGGCCCACTCTTCGATATAGCCCACGCCGCCGCGCACTTCCATTGCGTCTCCGGTCACCTTTCGCGCGTCGCGACAGGCGCGGAATTTCACCAGCGGCGTGAGGATGCGAACGCACTTGACGGCGAGCGCGTCGCCACGGTCGGCCTCCGGAAGCAGCGCAGCGATCTGCATGAACATCGAGCGAGCCTGTTCGGCCGGCAGCATCATCTTCAGCAACTGCCGCTGCATCAGCGGCATCTCGACGAGCTTGCGGCCGAATGCCAAGCGATTGCGCGCGACATGCAGCGCCTCGGTGAGCGCGCGACGCATCAGCCCGGCCGCGCGCACGCCGTTCGACAGGCGCGACATGTTGATCATGTCCGCCATCTGATGAAAGCCGCGCCCCACTTCGCCGATCAGGTAGGCCCGCGCGCCGTCGAGCACGATTTCACCGCTGGCCATCGAGCGGCTGCCGAGTTTGTCCTTCAAGCGAACGATGTGATACGTGTTGCGGCTGCCGTCGTCGAGCACCTTCGGCAGCAGGAACAGCGCGAGCCCCTTGATGCCGTCCGGCGCGTCGTCGGGGCGCGCCAGCACCATCGCCAGGTCGGCGTCCGGGTTCGAACAGAACCACTTGTCGCCCGTCAACGTCCACACTTC
The DNA here is from genome assembly GCF_047497165.1 of Burkholderia sp. 22PA0099. Taxonomy (NCBI): domain Bacteria; kingdom Pseudomonadati; phylum Pseudomonadota; class Betaproteobacteria; order Burkholderiales; family Burkholderiaceae; genus Burkholderia; species Burkholderia sp. 22PA0099. Next base: position 672,868 of record NZ_CP163164.1, read on the forward strand.
GTTGCCGTTCGCATCCGCGCCTCGCGTTGCGCGCGTCACCGTGCGCCCGGTATCGGAGCCGGCCGCCTGCTCGGTCATGAACATCGCGCCTTGAAACAGCGTGTCGAAATCCTGCGAGGCGAGCATCGGCAGGTAGCGATCGACCAGCGCCGGGCTGCCGAACTTGCGCAGCGTGCGGGTGAGCGAATCGGTCATGCTCACCGGGCAGCACAGGCCGAATTCCGCCTGCACGAACAGGAACGTCAGCGCGTACTTGACGAGCGGCGGCGGCGCATCGAGTCGATGGCTCATCGAAGCCAGCCCGAGCTCGCTGTAGGCCACGCGTTCGAGCGCGACATAGGCCGGATGCTTCTCGATGCGCTGAAGCGCTTCGCCGCTTCGGGTGCGTTGCATCAATACCGGTGGGTTGTGGTCCGCGCTCGTGGCCCAGGCATCGAGTTCGTCGGAGGCGCGTTGGCCCAGGTCGATCAGACGGGATTCGATGAGGTGGTAGGTCGTGTCGCCCAGGAAGCTCCTGAGCAAAGGGCCGAACGAGGGGTCGCTGGTAAAGAAATTGATGCCGCGGCTGTCGGGGATGTTCGAAGTCGCGGGTTCCTGTCGAGGGTCGGACATGGATCGTCTCCTGAATGATGGTGCGGCGTGTCGGGGCGCCGCGAAGTGCAATCGAGAGTACGAGCCCACTCGATAAGCGTCCAATACAATTGATGGCATGTGCGATAACACGCATCTATCGTTGGGGAGCGGAAACCGATGGAACTCAGACAACTCCGATACTTCGTTGCCGTCGCCGAAGAACTGCATTTCGGGCGCGCGGCACGCCGGCTGTTCATCTCGCAACCCGCGCTGAGTTTCGATATCAAACGCTTCGAGGAACAATTGGGCGCGCGGCTGCTGGAGCGCAGCAGCAAGTCGGTGGTGCTGACCAACGCCGGGCAAGTCCTGCTCGCGGAAGCGCAACGGCTGCTGCAACAGGCCGACGAGGCGGCGAAGCTCACCACGCAGTCCGCCCACGGGTTGGCGGGCCGCCTGCGAATCGGCTTCGTGAATTCGATGCTCTATCGGGGTTTGCCCGAGGCGGTGGAACGCTTCGAGGCGGCCCACCCCGATGTGGAGGTCGCGCTCAAGGAGATGAATACGGCCGAACAGAGCCGGGCGCTTCAGCAGCTTCAGATCGATCTGGGTTTCGCCTACTGGGGCCACTATCCGGCGGAGATCGACACCCAACTTCTGATGTCGGAGGCGTTTCTGTGCTGTCTGCCGGCCAATCACCCGTTCGCCGGGAAGAAGCGCATCGATCTGCAAGTTCTGCAGAACGAACCGTTCATCCTGTTTCCGCGCGCCGTCTCGCCGCACTACCACGACCAGATCATCGCCACCTGCGTGGATGCCGGATTCAGCCCGACCATCCGGCACGAGGCGCGCCTGTGGCAGACGGTGGTCACGATGGTGGAGTTCGGCATGGGCGTGGCGCTCGTGCCGCAAGCGCTGGCGCGCACGCAATCCCAGCGTGCCGTGTTCATTCGCCTGACGCGCAATCCGTTCTCGTCGCGCATCCTGAGGCTGACGCGCGCGGGCGGCCAGATGGCGCTGATCGACAGCTTCCTCGCGGCGCTCAAGCGGGTTCGATAGGCGCGCGGAGGTTCGAACCCGCGTCAGCGCCGCGCTGCGCGTCGTGCGGTTCACGAGCAGCACGCCCAGATGTTTTTCGAGTTCCGCGACGCTGCGCGTCACGACCGAGGCGGATACGCCGAGTTGTTTCGCGGCCTTCGCGAAGCTCATGCACTCGGCAACCTTAACGAAAGTACGGATCGAAGTTAGCTTGTTCACGACGGGTCTGCATCCAGGTTGGCCATTGCAGGCGGTGCCTGCCCGCGCTCAGTGTGGCGGCGCGGGACGCTCCCGATCGTGGCCCGTTCATGACAAAACCGTCATCCGGGCAGATGCCGAATCACAAGGGCCGACGATCCACCTGATAGCGATGCAGACGCAGATGCAACAGCACCAGCGTGCGGCGCGGGCAATGCGCCGCGACCCGCACGAACCGCTCGGCCGGTGAGGTCAGACGCACATACCCCGACGCCAGCGCGCCGCGAAACGCCTGCGCGGCAAACCGGTGCACGAGCAGCACCGCCGCGGCGAGATAGACCACCGCCGCGCAATGGAACGGCATCGAGGTGAACGCACGATCGGGCACATGGAACACGTCCATCAGCAGCAACACGATCAGTTGCGCCAACATCGCCGCGACGGCGGCGATCAGCGCATTGGCGCGCCATGCGTCACGCATCGCGAGACACTCCCTCGGCGATGCCGAAGCCGAACGCGAAACCGGTTGCAATCGGGAACATGGGATGAGCGGCGGCGAGGCCGAGCCGCTTCGAGGATGAAGACGCCCGATCGTATCGATGGCGACCTGAAGGAAGGCTTAAGGCAGGCAATCGAACGCCTCATGCGCGGGCGGAAAACGCGGAAATCGCCGGCGGTTTTTCAATTCGATTACGCATTGATTCGGAAGCCTGACAAAGTCTTAATGTTCATAAGCGGAGATACCGACAGCACGACGCGGTCGAAGGCCTTGCTGGCGTTGTTGAATTCATTGCCGAAGAACGGCGAGGCGAAGAGGAACCGCTATCCCTGACAGCAGACGCTGGCAGGGATAGCTTTGCAGACGGTTTCGGTAACCAGGAATTTTCGACTAAGAAAAATCCGATTTTTAAAATCGCATCGAATCAATCAAACAATTCCATTTTCCAGATTCAGAAACCAAAACAATTGCTCTACTGTTCGTCTCGGTTTTTTACCGTAACGACTCAATAAAAACGATGAACAGAGAGACCTACCGTCTGGTGTATTCCAAGCTCCGCGGCATGGTAGTAGCCGTCGGGGAACACGCCATCACATCGAGTAAATCCGCAGGTGGCGTCACACGCGCGAAACGGTGCGGGTTGGTGGATCGAGGGCACCGCGCGCCGTCATACGCTCCGTTCATCGCGCTGTGCGCCGCCGTACTCTCCCCCTCCGCATTCGCGCAAATCGCACCGACACCCGGCACCGCCACGCATGTGATCAATACACCGAATGGTCTGCCGCAGGTCAACATCGCGCAACCGTCCGGCGCCGGTGTGTCGGTCAACACCTACAACCGCTTCGACGTACAGCGTCCCGGCGCGATTCTCAACAATTCGGCCACGCTCGTTAACACGCAACAGGCCGGCTACATCAACGGCAATCCGAACTTCGCACCGGGACAATCCGCGCGAATCATCGTCAATCAGGTCAACAGCACGGCGGCGAGCCGGTTGCGCGGCTACGTCGAGGTGGCCGGGCCGCGCGCCGAGGTCGTGCTCGCGAATCCGGCAGGCATCGTCGTCGACGGCGGCGGCTTCATCAACACCAGCCGCGCGACGCTGACGACGGGTCAACCGCTGATCGGGCGGGACGGCGCACTGGCCGGTTACGCGGTATCGCGCGGATTGATCACGGTGCAGGGCGCCGGGATCGACGCATCGAACATCGATCAAGTCGACCTGATCGCGCGCGCTGTGAAGGCAAACGCGGAGATATGGGCGAAACGGCTGAATGTCGTGACGGGCGCGAATCAGGTTGACCACGCGACGCTCGCAACCCGAGTGATCGCGGGCGAAGGCCCTGCGCCCGGTGTGTCGATCGACGTCGCCCTGCTCGGCGGGATGTACGCGGGCCAGATCTTCCTGGTCGGCACCGAGCGCGGCGTCGGCGTGTCGAGCCAGGGCGTGCTCGCCGCGCAGGCCGGAGACATGACGCTGCATTCGGATGGTCGACTGACGCTCTCGGGCAAGACAACCTCGAATGGCGGCCTCGCGCTGTCGGCCGCGGACGGCATCCAAAACAGTGGGACGACATATGCGCAGCAATCGTTGTCGGCCAACACCACCGCCGATATCACGAACACCGGCACGCTCGCCGCGCATGGGAATCTCACGTTGGATGCCGGCGCTGTCGACTCGGCGGGCACGCTCGGCGCGGGCGTGAATCAGGACGGCACGGTCGATCAAGCTGGCCGGCTCACCGTGAACGCGAACAACGCACTCGCAGCCACCGGCCACACCATCGCCGGCGGCGACCTCGCACTGGCCGCCGGCAGGATCGATCTGCACGGTAGCGAGACACTCGCGAACGGCGCCGTCACGCTGGCTGCCAGCGCCGGCGATATCAACCTGGGAGACGCGACGTTACACGCACTACGTGCTCTCGATGCGCACGCGGCCGGCACACTGATCACCGATCGCGGCATCGTGTCGACCGATGCCGGTGCGACGCTGCGCGCGGCAACGCTGTCGAATCTCGGCGGCAAGGTATCCGCGAAGAATGCGCTCGAGATCGACACCACGAACGGCATCACGAACAACCGTGGCACGCTCGTCGCCGCTGGCGCGATGCACATTCGCGGCGGCGCGCTGGCGAACCGGCAAGGCACGATCCAGAGCACGGCCGGATTGACCATCGATGCCGACGCTCTCGACAACACCGCTGGCCGCGTCACATCGCTGAACGGCGATGATCTCAAGATCGCCACTCAAAAACACCTGATCAATGCAGCCGGGATCACCACCGCCGGTGCACAAGGCGGCGTGATCGGCGGTAACGGCGGCGTGGAGGTGCAAGCCGCTTCTATCGAGAATCACGGCGTGATCACGGCGCTGTCGAATCTGCGTGTCACGGCGGACGCCGTCGATAACGATCACGGCGTGATATCCGCCGGCGGCGACACGAATCTTCAAGCCGGCGCGACGCTGACCAACGTAGCCGGGCGTATCGCCGGACAAACCGCCACCGCCGCCGCCCGGTCGTTCGACAACAGCTCCGGCGTGATCGAGGGCACACGACTGTCGCTCGACGCGACCCACCTCGTGAACCACGGCGGCACGATCACGCAAACCGGCGATGACGCGATGCGCGTCGCGATCGTCGATCGATTCGACAATCGCGACGGGATACTGCAAACGCAGGCCACCGATCTGAGCCTGACGCCGGCATCGATCGACAACACACGCGGCACGATCACGCACGCCGGAGCCGGCACACTGAAGATATCGGCCGCGAACGGCACCGGCACGATCGACAACGAGTCGGGCCGGATCGTCAGCAACGGCCGCGTGATCCTGAATGCCGATTCGCTCGTCAACCGAGCCGGCTCGATTTCCGGTCAAACGGGGCTCGCCGCGACAACCCGCGGCGCGCTGAACAACAGTGGCGGCACCTTACTGTCGAACGCGGATCTCGGCGTGGCCGCCGGCGCGACGCTGACCAATACGGCCGGCACGATCGGCTCCGGCGGCGACACGATCGTCCACGCCGCGTCGATCCGCAACGGCGGGGACATCACCGCATCGAATGCATTGCACGCGACAGCGGCCGACACGCTCGACAACAGCGGCGGCAACCTCGGCGCGGCAGCCATCACGGCGCATGCCGCCACGTTGAAGAATGCACAAGGCACGATCAGCGGCGACACGGCCACGCTGAACGCGTCGCACCTTGACAACCGCGACGGACGAATCATCGCGAATACCCTGGGCCTCCACGCGACCGATCTCGTCAACGCGCACGGCTCCATCACCCAGCTCGGCACGTCGCAGATGACACTCGACGTCAGCGGCCTGCTCGACAACTCGAACGGGGGATCGCTGCAAACCAACAGCACCCGTTGGACCCTCGCGCCCGCGACGCTGAACAACGACGGTGGCACGATCATTCACGCAGGGCGCGGCACGCTGATGCTCGCGCCAGGTCAAGGCAAGAACGCCATCACGAATGTGGGTGGCCGGATCGCGACCAACGGCGCGCTCGCGGCAACGGCATCGAGTCTCGACAATCGCGACGGAGCACTCGACGCGCAGCGCTTGTCGATAGCAACAATAGGCATCCTGAACAATACGAACGGGCTGCTGCGGTCGGCGGCGTCACTCGTCGCTTCGGCCGGTGGCGCGATCTTGAATCAAGGCGGCCGGATCGGCACGAACGGCACGATATCGCTCAATGCCGCATCGATCGATAACGCAGGCGGCCAGATCGGCAACACGGGGGCCGGCACGACGACCCTTCGCGCGCGCGACGCAATCACGAACACTGGAAAAATCACCGGTAACGGCGTACTCGATATCGCGGCCGACTCGCTGAGCAACACGCAAGGCGGCGAACTGAGCGGTGCAGCCGTCACGATCGACGCGACCCGCATGAACAACGACGGCGGCCAAATCGGCAATGTGACCGCGAATGGTGATATCGCGATCCGCACGGCATCGGCGCTCTCGAACGCGCGCGGCCGGATCGGTGCGACGCGCGATCTGTCGCTCGACGCCGAGACGCTGACCGGCGCAGGCGACATCGGCGCCGCGAACGATCTCACGCTGAACGTGCGCGGCGATTTCCGCAACACCTCCGATTTCCGGTTCGATGCCGGCCACGATTTCACGTTCACATTGCCGGGCTCGTTCACCAACGACGGCGGGCTGCTGGCCGTGAATGCCCTGCGCATCGATGCCGGCGCGATCACCAACCGCGGTTCGCTCGTCGCCGGCGGCAAGCTTGCGACGCGCTCCCAGACACTCGACAACCTCGGCTCGCTGGTCGGCGGCAGCGTGTCGCTGCGCGCGACATCGCGGCTGACCAACGTCGGCCCGACCGCGCTGATCGGCGCGACCGACGGCAACGGCCTGCTCGAACTGCTGTCGCGCGACATCCAGAATCGCGACGACACCACCGCGACCGACACGCCCGCGCTCGCGACGATCCTCGGGCTCGGCCGGGTCGTGATCGCTGGCGGACAACGCACGGATGGCAGCTACACGAACGCGGGCAGCGTGTTGAATCAATCCGCGCTGATCCAATCCGACGGCGACATGGCGCTGCACGCCGACCGCGTCACCAACACGCGCCGGCACATGGCGACCTCCGGCTTCACGCAAACCGTCGCCCCCGCCACGCTCGACCAGCTCGGCATCAGCATGAGCGGCCAGGTCGGACAAGCGAACGTCAAGGCCCCCGACAATATCGGCGGCGTCTACATCGAACCGCCGCACGGCGGCAAGATGAACAGTGATTACCTGTTCACCACGTACACCGGCACCGCGCGCGCGAGCGCCGTCACGACATTCAGCCCCGAAGCGCAGATCGTCTCCGGCGGCAAACTCGGGGCGTCGTCCGTCGAAAATTTCCAGAACTACTGGAGCCGCGTTGCTGCCGCCGGCGATATCGAGATGCCGAAGGCACTCGACCAGAACAGTTGGCGCGACCAAGCCGCGCCGAAAGTGCGGGTCACGTACACCGGCCAATATCACTACCGAACCTACAAGGGCAAGGACTGGACTTATTCGTTCTGCGACACGGGCTGCAACGCGTCCGCCGATATCCGGGAGTTCAGGCTGCCAGCGTATGAATCAAGCTGGGTCTCGAACGGCAAGCTGAGTGGCAATGGGATCAAGATCGACAACCCGGCCGGCAACGCCACCCTGCCCTCGCTCGGCCTGAAGCCCGGCCAAGCGCTGCCGGGTGTCTCAATTGGCGACATCGCGGGCGATATCGCGCCCGGCAACCGGCCGACTGTCGGACACGCAGCCGCGCCATCCGGCCCTGGCGCGGTGGTCGATCCGGTCATCGCCGGCGCGACCGCCGTCGACGTGCTTACGCACCTGACGATCCCGCAAGGTGGGCTGTTCCAGCCGAACCGTACCCCCGACGCGCATTACGTCATCGAGACGAATCCCGCGTTCACGAGTTCACGGAAATTCCTGTCGAGCGACTATTACCTGCAACAACTCGGCCTGCATCCGGATCAGACCGCGAAGCGGCTCGGCGATGGCTTCTACGAGCAGCAACTCGTGCGCAATCAGGTCACCGCGCTGACCGGCAAGGCCGTGCTCGGGCCTTACGCGGACCTCGAACTCATGTATGAATCACTGCTCGGTGCCGGCGCATCGCTCGCGACATCGCTCGATTTGCCGCTTGGCGCGTCGCTCTCGCCGGAACAGGTCGCGCAGTTGACCCGCAACGTGATCCTGATGGAATCGCGCGTCGTCGATGGGCAAACCGTTCTCGTGCCGGTCGTCTATCTCGCGAAGGCCAGCCAGTCCATGGGTGAGGGGCCGCTGATCGCCGCGTCCGACATCGATATCCGCAACGCCACATCGTTCACGAACAGCGGCACCCTCCGCGCCGATCACGCGCTGTCGATCAGCGGCGACACGATCGACAACCGCCACGGCACGCTGCAAAGCGGCGAAACGATGTCGCTCGCGTCGCGCGGCGATATCGATTTCACATCCGCCGACATCAAATCCGGCAGCCTGCAAATCGGCGCCGGACGCGATCTGATTCTCGACGCCGCCACCACCACCAAGCGACAGGACGGCGACCACGGCTCGCAGCGCATCACCACCACCCTCGCGCCGAAGGCGACGCTTCAGGTCACCGGCGACGCGACCATCGTGACCGGTGGCGATTTCCGGCAGCACGCCGGCGACGTGACCATCGGCGGCAATCTTGGGATGCGGATAGGCGGCGACTGGAAGCTCGGCGCGGTTCAGACCGGCGAAAAGCAGGTCGTCGCGCGCGCGAACGGGGCCGCCGATACCGACACGCGCGTCGTCACCGGCAGCAGCGTGAAGGTCGGCGGCACGTCCGCGATTGCGGTCGACAAGGATCTGACCGCGCAAGGCGCGCGGATCGATCTCGGCGACGGCGGCATGATCGTCGCGGGCGGGAACGTCTCGCTCGGCACCGCGAACGCAACTTCGACGGTCGACAGTTCGAGTTCGGGCAGCGGCGGCTTGCGCAGTTACGCGGAAACCTACCACTCGCGCGACGAAGCGCTGACCGGTACGACGCTGACGGGCGGCAACGCCGTGGCGATCGTAGCGGGCAAGGATCTGAACGTCATCGGCAGTTCGATCGGCCTGGAAAAAGGCAACGCGATACTCGCGGCGGCCGGCGACGTGAATATAGGCGCGGCGGCCGAAACGCACGATCTGAACACGCACGAGACGCACAGCCGTAACGGCATCGTCAGTGGCTCGAAGGTCGTCAGCGGTGTCGATCGAACGGCAACGTACCGCCAGGGCAGCACGATTTCCGCCGACGGCGTGACGATCGCGAGCGGACGCGATCTGCATGTGGCCGGCAGCCATGTCGTCGGGACGAACGACGTGACGCTGACGGCCGCGCGCGATGTCGAGATCATCACGTCTCAGGACCGGGTCGATTCGTCCACCACGTACGAAAAACGTGATGCCGGCTTGATGTCCGGCGGCGGCTTGTCCGTATCGATCGGGTCGCGCGCCACCGCACAACAAGCGCAATCGAGTCAGACCACGAACCATTCGAGCATCGTCGGATCATCACAAGGCAACGTCACCCTTCACGCCGGCCGCGACACGTCGCTGACCGCCGCGCAGGTCATTGCCGGGCAGCAGGTCGCCATCGACGGTCGCAACGTCACGATCAACGCGGCCACGGATGCCTACGACGATCATGTCAGCCAGCAGACGAAACAATCGGGCGTGAGCGTGGGCATCGGCGGCGGAATCGTCGACGTCGGTCAGGCCATGGGCAGCATGGTGAAAGCCGGCACGGATTCCGGCGATGCGCGCCTGGCGGCGGTACAAGGCGTGGCGGCCGCCGAGACGGCGTACCAGAGCCGGAATGCGATCAAGGGAACTGCGCAAGCGTTGGCAAACGGGCAAGACCCGATGGCCGCCACGGGCATTCAGTTGCAGATCGGCGTTGGATCGAGCCACAGCAGCAGCGACACCACGTCCACGGCGCGTGTACAGCAAGGCGCATCGATCATCGGTAACGGCGGTGTGGCGATCGTCGCGCACGGCAGCGGTCAAGACGGCGCCGGCGATCTGACGATGACGGGCGCCAGCGTGATCGGCCGCGACGTGTTGCTTGCCGCCAATCGCGACGTGATGCTCGACAGCGCGCGCAGCACCGAATCGACACACAGCAGCAACGGCTCGGGCGGCTGGTCGGCCGGCGCCTCGATCGGCACCTCCGGCCTGAGCGTGTCGGCGAACGGCTTCGCCTCGCATGGCCAGGGCGACGGCGACAGCGTCACTCACACGAACACCACCGTCGAAGCCGGACAAACGCTGACCATCCATTCAGGCCGCGACACGACGCTGACCGGCGCGCAGGCATCGGGCGATACCGTGAAGCTCGATGTCGGCCGCGACCTCACGATGACCACGGCGCAGGACAGTTCGACCTACACCAGCAACCAGCACAGCACGAGCGGCGGCATCGCCGCCAGCATCGGCCCGGGCGGCGTGATGATCGCCCCGCAGTTGGCGTTCGGCCACACCGGAATCGATTCCGACTTCGCATCCGCCAACCGGCAGACCGCCATCACCGCCGGGAACGGCGGATTCGATATCGATGTGCAAAACCACACGCAACTGAATGGCGCGATGCTCGCGAGCGACGCGCCCGCCGATTCGAATAGGCTGACAACCGGCGGCTTCGGTTTTGGCGACGTGCGGAACACGATGTCGTATTCGGCATCGTCACAGAATGTTTCCCTGACGAGCGGCCTGCCCAGCTTCGCGCATACCAGCGACAGCGCGAGCGGCACGACACACGCCGCAGTCGGCCCGGCGACGATCGACGTGAAGTCCGATCACGCAACCGGCAAGGACAGCACGGCGGGCCTGTCGCGTGATACCGAGCACGCGAATCAGACGGTGCAAAACACGTTCGACTTGCAGAAGGTTCAGAACGATCTGGCGTTCCAGCAAGCGTTCGGGCGCGTGGCGACATTCGCCGTCGCGGAGGTGGCGGATCGGGTGATCGATCACAACCCGCAACTGAAAGCGATGTTCGGTGAAGGCGGCGAAGGACGGATGGCGATGCACGCGGCGGTGGCGGCGATCGGTGCGGCGCTCTCGGGTGGGAATGTCTCGGGTGCGATGGCCGGCTCGCTGGCGGGGGACGCGTTGCAGTCGCTGGCGCAGCCAATTATCGAATCGGCGGTTGGCAAGCTGCCGGTTGAAGCGCAAGGGGCGGTGCGGAACGCGTTGAATGAGGTGGTGGCGACGGCGGGTGGGTATGCGGGTGGTGCGGTGGCGGGGGGTGGAGGGGCGTTGAATGGAGCGGGGGCGGCGCTGGATAACGAGGTTTTTAATCGGCAGTTGCATCCGGATGAATACAAGAAGGCGGAAAAGTACGCCAAGCAAGTCGCCACGCAGCTTGGTATTAGCGAAGGTGAAGCCGAAGGACGGATTCTCGCCGAGTTAATGCGCAACTCGGATCAACAGACGGCGCAAGCCTCGGGCGGCGTACACGACTATGAGGTACGCGGCATCGTCGGCTGCAAGAATCTGAACTGTAAGGGCTACGCAAACGATCCGAACTACGCGGATCACAATTACAACAGCCAGTACATCGCGGAAAACCAGGTGGCGAATCTGCTGGGTCGAACGCAATTCGGCACGGGCAAGACACCGCAGCAGTTGATCGATTCGAATTACGACAAAGATCCCTTCGGCAATACGATTGCGCGCGCTGGTGGGACGCTTTTAGCGGGATCGGTGACGGCCGGATTGACGACGGGGCTGCTGGCCGATGTGGCTGCGGCATGGTCATCGGGTACGGCGTTTTGGTACACGGGGGATGCCTTGAATTACCGAAGCGGGTTGTCGAAGGATCAGCCGAATTACCAGACTGCGGTATCGGCTGGCGGGATAGCGGCGGCGTTTGCACCATTGACGGCGCCATTGAATATGTTGGGTACGTCTGCGGCAGCCCAAACGGCTGTCGGCTTCTACAACGCGCTGGTTGCAGGAACGGGGGCGTATGGAACGACCGCGATTCTAAATACGGCGATCAGTCCGGATTTGTCGGGGGGGATTGGCGTGGGAACCAGTGTAGCGGGTAGTTTTGCCGAAGGCATGATGCCTGGCCCGATGGGGACAGCTTTGCAGTATTTGCTTCAGATTTTGCCAGGGCCAATGCAAGCCACTATTGAAAATTCACAAAATTCAGGAATTAAGAAATGACGATCTATATGTCGAAACGTAAAAAACTCTATCGCCGCGTTGCGATTGCATATGCAGGAGTAGCAGGAATGATTCTGGTTGGGCTGGGATTTTCCCTAGCACAGGGCGCAGGCTGGAAGCCGGTTCTCTCCGGCGGCCCAGTTTATCTGACGTTTTTCACAGCGGTGTCGTATCAATTCATCAAAGAGCTGCGCGCCCTGAAACAAGAGGAACGAGAAGAAGGTTCCAAGAGTAACGAGCAGTAGGAGTTATGTTAAACACATCAGCAGTAGCCCAGATGGTTGTTAGCGGCATAGCGGCGAATACTGGGGCGGAGCTTTGCACGACAGGTCTTGGTTGTGCGGTGGGTGATCGGCGACTTTCGGGATGAGCGAAGTCGTTGAAAGCGGAAGCGGCTCGCACAACCGCTATAACGGCGCCAATACTCATGACGATAATCCGTTGCGCTGGGGATTCAACTAGGTGGTGTCGAACAGTTACGGTAACGTTGCTTATGATGGATTTAATTCCACATTTCCCGTCGCTGAGTTGAGGGTTTCGATTCGTCTCAATATGGGCGTGGCCGATAGCCTGAACCGCCCTGCTTCGATGTCTGGCATTACGATTTCTCGCATCAATAATGTAAATTTGTTGCCGCTTATTAGGCAGCCCTGACCATATGAAACAACGCATGCTACGTTATTTATCGGAATTGGTTAGAAATTGGCAGCAATTGTTAATGACATTCGAAATGCGGGGAGACATAGATGAACTGGCGCAGATTATACGCGACGCTGCAAATATGGATTATGGTCAGCATGATTTCGCTTGCTACTGCTGGCTGCAATACGGCACTGGTAATCGGAATATGCAGAAAGCTGCTTGGCTGGAATGATAGCATTGCGTTTTTTGGCATCGGGCCTCTCACATTTACCGTTATGTTCATTTTATTTGCGAAGTATCTGCCCAAGCCATTGCGTGCGGCCGGGATGTTGAGCGACGATCCGAAGGAATTCGGGCCATGGCTCAAATGATTGAATTGCTAAAAGCGGCTCTCTCGATGGCATCGACATCCGTATTGTTATTTTGGAGTAACCGTACCACACATCAATAACAATATCTTGACTCCTTTCATTAAGCAGACGGCACCCTATGGCATAACGCAGGGAATTCTTTTATATGGAGTTGGCTCAAAGGGCGCGACGGTCATTAATGACATCCGCCACACCAAGGAGGAAAAGTGAACTGGCGACGACTCTATGCAACCATTAAAATAATTGGATTTATTGGGGGCGCCTCCATTGGAAGCGCCATACTTTATACGACCATGTTAATTGGAATATGCCGAAGAGCAATCGGATTAAGCGACGACATCTCAGTTTTCGCAATTGGGCTTCCGTTTTTTATTGCACTATTGATCACATTTATTAAATTTTTACCTAAATCGTTACGCAAGGCTGGAATCTTGAGTGACGATCCGAAAAGGTTTGGCCCTTGGTTTAAGTCCGACAATGAAACCAAGCGCAATTGAATGGCGCGATGCTCGCCAGCGCCGCGCCCGCAGATTCGAATACGCTGACAACCGGCGGCTTCGGTTTTGGCGACGTGCGGAACACGATGTCGTATTCGGCATCGTCGCAGAATGTTTCCCTGACGAGCGGCCTGCCCAGCTTTGCGCATACCAGCGACAGCGCGAGCGGCACGACACACGCCGCGGTCGGCCCGGCGACGATCGATGTGAAGTCCGATTACTCAACCGGCAAGGACAGCACGGCGGCCCTGTCGCGCGATACCGAACTCGCGAATTGGAAAATAATTTGATCCATGGATGCAGATACTACCGAGCCCGACACAAACGATTATCCAAAACCACAGCAAGAAAGGCAAACAAAATGAAACTCGCATCTCCCAAGAGAAGAGAGATATATCGAAAATTTATTTTTGGCTACACTTCCCTATCGTCCATTCCATTAATTATTCTTGCAATATCTATTTACAAAAATGCGGGAGGCGCCGGTCTTGTACCTGGCATCCCTATTTATCTAGTGTTGTTCGGAGGAGCGACCTATCAGTTCGCAAAAGAACTTCGCGCGCTGAAAAATGAAGAAAAAGAAGAGGCTTCAAAGAGTCACGAGCAATAGAACCAATCAACCCAGCTTCGCCCAGAGTCAGGTCGAGAGGCATGTCAACGGCCTGTTTATACGCCGACCGCTGCGCGCCCCGCCCCAACCTCCCCTCCTACTAACATTCCTTTTTCTCAAGTTAGACGATAAAAATCGTCGCTTGCCGCGCCCACCACGCATGACAACAATTCACCTGCCAGGAATAGGAGGAGCGTAGTCATGCGTGACGAACACAATTACATCAATGGCCGGTTCGTGGATTCGGCCGAAGCCGGCTTCATCGCCGTGACCGACCCGGCCACCGGCGAATCGATCGGCCGCGTGCGCGCCGCCTCGGCCGCCGACGCCGTCGAAGCTGTCGAGGCCGCCGCCGCCGCGCAACGCGCCTGGCGCCGGCAACCGGCCGCCGAACGCGCCGAGGCGCTGCGCCGCTTCGCCGACGCGATCACCGAACGCGCGCCGCAGATCGGCGCGGCGCTCGCGCTCGAATCGGGCAAGAGCGTCAGCGACGCCACCAACGAAGCGCGCTACGCCGCCGAGATCACCCGCTATCACGCCGAATGGGCGCGCCGCATCGAAGGCGAGATCATCCCGAGCGATTCCCCGAACGAAAACCTGTTCCTGCACCGCGAGCCGATCGGCGTGGTCGCGGCGCTGATCCCGTTCAACTATCCGATCTACACGCTGATGCGCAAGATCGCGCCGGCGCTGATCGCGGGCAACGCGGTAGTGGTGCGCCCGAGCAACCACACGCCGTGCTCGGCGTTCGAAGTGGCGCGCGCCGCCGACGCGGCGGGCCTGCCTGCCGGCCTCGTCAACATCCTCGCGATGAACCACGACACGGCTGCCGTGCTGTGCACGCAGGCGCAGGTCGGCATGATCACGCTGACGGGCAGCGTCGGCGCGGGCCGCACCGTGCTCGAATACTGCAAGACGAACATCGCCAAGCCGTCGCTCGAGCTGGGCGGCAAGACGCCGGCCATCATCGAGCCGGACGCGAACCTGGAACAGGCCGCCGCCGCGCTGGTCGCCTCGAAAACCACCCATTGCGGCCAGCTCTGCACGGCGATCGAGCGCGTGTACGTGCATGAAAGCGTGCACGACCGCTTCGTCGCGCTGCTGCGCGAGAAGATGGCGGCCGTGACGATCGGCGACCGCCGCGACGACCCGGCCCGCATGGGGCCGCTCGCCAACGCCGCCGCGCAACAACGCGTGCACGCGATGGTCGAGCGCGCGGTGGCCGAGGGCGCGACGCTCGAAACCGGCGGCACGCTGCCGGCCGGCCCGGGCTTCTTCTACCCGGCCACGCTGCTGACGAACTGCCGCCAGGACATGGAAATCGTGCGCGAGGAAAGCTTCGGCCCGGTCATGCCGGTGCTGCGCTACCGCGATCTGGACGAAGCGATCGCGCTGGCGAACGACCATCAGTACGGGCTGTCGTCGGTGCTCTACACCGAGAACTACCGCGTCGCGCAGCGCGTGGCGAACGCCATCGAAGCGGGCGAACTCTACGTCAACCGCACGCCGGCCGATCCGTACCAGGGCTACCACGCCGGTTGGAAGCGCTCGGGCCTCGGCGGCGACGACGGCAAGCACGGCATGCTCGAATTCACCCAGACCCGCCTCGTCGTCATGCACTACTGACGATGCGGCACCCACGGGCGGCGCGCGCCTGACACGCACGCCGCCCCACTACAACCTCAACAACACAACAATATTCGGAGACAGCCGCCGCAGTCGGCCGCCGTCTTCTCAGGAGAACTGACCATGTCGGCGCACACCCCCACTTCCGCCGCGGCGCTTGCCGCGGCCCCGTCCGAGAGCGCGAGCCGCGCGCAACGCTATACCCAGTTGCTGCTGCTGGTGGCCGCCGCCGGCGCGATCTACCCGATGCTGTACCTGCGGCAGGTGTACCAGCCGACGATGCTCACGTTCTTCCATATCGACGACGTGCAGCTCGGCCTGCTCTATTCCTCGCTCGGCACGCTGTTCCTGATCAGCTACCTGCCGAGCGGCTGGCTGGCCGACCGCATCTCGCCACGCTACCTGATCTGCTTCTCGTTGATCGGCACCGGCGCGCTGGGCTTCGTCTACGCCACCGCGCCGGCCTTCACGACGCTGATGATGGTGTTCGGCGGCTGGGGCATCACCACCGGCCTGACGTTCTGGGCGGCGGTGATCAAGCGCGTCAACATGATCGCGGGCGCCAGCGAGCAAGGCCGCTTCTTCGGCCTGCTCGACGGCGGCCGCGGGCTGGTGGAGGCGCTGCTCGCCACCATCGCGATCTCGATCTTCGCGTACGTCACGCGCCATCACGACGGCACCGACGCGAGCGGCTTCAAGCTGGTCGTGCACATGTATGCGGTGATCTGCATCGTGCTGGGCGTGGCGATCGGCTTCGTGCGCGATCCGCGCTCGACGCAGGCATCCGGCGGCGCCACGGCCCGCCCGGGCGCACTGCTGGCCGACCTGCGCACGCTGGCCTCGAACCCGTCGCTGTGGCTGGTGGCGGCGATCGTGTTCTGCGGCTACCAGGTGTTCTGGGCCACCTACAGCTTCTCGGCCTACCTGCATGAAGGCGGCTTCGGCCTGAGCACCACGGCGGCCGGCTTCATCACCACGCTCAAGCTGTGGATGCGCCCGGTGGGCGGCATCGGCGGCGGCTACCTCGGCGACCGCCTGTCGCGCGTCTCGGTGCTGGCCGGCGCGCTGGTGCTGGCCGCGCTGTCGCTGGTCGGCCTCGCCACGGTGCCGGCGGCCACGCCGCAATTGCTGCTGGTGGTGCTGGTGCTGTTCATCGGCATCCTGACTTACGCGGTGCGCGGCCTGTACTGGTCGCTGCTCGACGACTGCCGCGTGCCGGCCCACTGCTCGGGCCTCGCGATCGGCCTGATCTCGGTGCTCGGCTACTCGCCGGACGTGTTCGTCCCGCTCATCAACGGTTACGCGACCCAGAACTTCCCGGGCGCCACCGGCTATCAGCTCTACTTCGGCTATATCGCCGCCGTGGCCCTCGTGGGTGCGGGCGCGGCGGTGATGCTCAAGCGCCGTCTCTCTGCTCAGAAGGAATCCTGATGAAAATCGTCTCACTCGAAACGTTCAGCGTGGCGGTCCCCCGCCGCACGTCGGCGGCATGTACTGGCTGTTCGTCAAGCTCAAGACCGACGACGGCATCGAAGGCGTCGGCGAGATCTACGCGGCCACCTTCCATCCCGACGTGATGATCCCGGCGATCCGCGACGTCTTCGAGCGCCATCTGCTCGATCACGATCCGCACCACGTGGAGCGCTTCTTCCGCGCCTGCTATTCGAGCGGCTTCACGCAGCGCCCCGACCTGACCATGATGGGGATCGCGAGCGGCCTGGAGATGGCGTGCTGGGACATCATCGGCAAGGCCGCCGGCAAGCCGGTGTACGAGCTGCTCGGCGGCAAGATCCACGAGCGGCTGCGTTCGTACACCTATCTGTATCCGAAGAACGCGCAGGGCGAGTACGACTACGACGACCCCGATCTCGCCGCCGAATGCGCGGCCGAGAACGTCAAGCGCGGCTTCACGGCCGTCAAGTTCGATCCGGCCGGCCCGTACACGGCGTATTCGGGTCACCAGCTTTCGCTGGCGGTGCTCGATCGCTGCGAGACGTTCTGCCGGAAGATCCGCGAGGCGGTGGGCAGCAAGGCCGACCTGCTGTTCGGCACGCACGGCCAGATGGTGCCGTCGTCGGCGATCCGGCTCGCGCAGCGGCTGGAGAAATACGATCCGCTGTGGTTCGAGGAGCCGGTGCCGCCGGGCCAGGAAGAGGCGATCGCCGAAGTGGCGCGCCATACCTCGATCCCGATCGCCACCGGCGAGCGCCTGACCACCAAGTACGAATTCCACAAGCTGCTGCAGGCCGGCGGCGCGTCGATCCTGCAAATGAACGTGGGGCGCGTGGGCGGCCTGCTCGAAGCGAAGAAGATCGCGACGCTGGCCGAGGTGCATTACGCGCAGATCGCGCCGCATCTGTACAACGGCCCGGTGGGTGCGGCGGCCAGCATCCAGCTCGCCGCCTGCACGCCGAATTTCCTGATCCAGGAAAGCATCATGACCTGGGGCGGCTTCCATTCGGAAGTCGTCAAGACGCCGATCCGCTGGGAAGACGGCTACATCATCCCGTCGAACGAGCCGGGCCTCGGCATCGAGCTGAACATGGACGTGGTGCGCGCGCATACGCCGTACACGGGCAAGCGCCTGCATCTGCAGATGGCTGCCCAACCCGCCGACGTCAACGATTACTCGCCGGCCAAGGGCTGAAGCCCGCCGCGCGCAGAAGCAGGAAGCAAGACATGGAATACGACTACATCATCGTCGGGTCCGGCTCGGCCGGTTCGATCCTCGCCGACCGGCTCAGCGCCGACGGCCGCCACACGGTGCTCGTGCTCGAGGCCGGCCCGCGCGATGCTTCGCCCTGGTTCAAGGTGCCGGTGGGTTTCACCAAGACCTACTACAACCGCAAGTACAACTACATGTACTACAGCGAACCCGAGCCGGCGCTGGGCGGGCGCGAGCTGTATTGCCCGCGCGGCAAGGTGGTGGGCGGCTCGGGCGCGATCAACGCGCTGGTCTACGTGCGCGGCCAGCGCATCGACTACGACGACTGGGCCAAGGCCAGCGGCGACAGCGGCTGGTCCTACGACAGCGTGATGCCCTACTTCCGCCGCCTCGAAACGCACCCGCTCGGCGCCAGCGCGCCGCAATGGCACGGCAGCGAAGGCAAGATCCACATCACGCCGATGACGGACGACGTGCACCCGATCGTCCACCAGTTCCTGGCCGGCTGCCGCGAACTGGGCATGCCGAGCACGGCCGACATGAACGGCGCGCACTTCGAGGGCGCCGGCATCTACGAACTGAACACCAGGCGCGGCGAGCGCTGTTCGGCCGGCGTGGCCTACCTGCATCCGGCGCTGTCGCGGCCGAACCTGACCTTGGTCAGCGAAGCGCTGGCGCGCCGCGTCAGCTTCGACGGCAAGCGCGCGACCGGCGTGGCGTACGCGCACGAAGGCCGCGAGCAGCACGCCGTGGCGCGCCGCGAGGTGATCCTCTGTGCCGGCGCAGTGGATACGCCGAAGCTGCTGCAACTGTCGGGCGTGGGCGATCCGGTAAGGCTCGCCAAGCACGGCATTCCGGTGGTGCACGCACTGCCGGCGGTCGGCCGGAACCTGCAGGACCACCTGTGCGTGAGCTTCTACTTCAAGGCCAACCGGCCGACGCTCAACGACGAGATGGGCACGCTGTTCGGCAAGATGAAGATCGGCCTGCGCTACCTGCTGCAAAAGCGCGGCCCGCTCGCGATGAGCGTGAACCAGGCCGGCGGCTTCTTCCGTGGCGACGGCGGCGAGAGCGAGCCGAACCTCCAGCTCTATTTCAATCCGCTGTCCTACCGGATTCCGAAGAGCAACCGCGCCAGCATCAAGCCCGAACCGTATTCAGGGTTCCTGATCGCCTTCAACCCGTGTCGCCCGACCAGCCGTGGCTCGATCGAACTGGCCTCGGGCCGCGCCGAGGATGCCGCGAAGATCCGCATCAACGCGCTCGATACCGAGAAGGACCTGGCCGAAGCCGTGCAGGGCAGCAAGCTGATCCGCAAGCTGATGATGGCGCCGTCGCTGCGCGCGATGACGATCGAGGAGATCTCGCCCGGCCCGGCCGTGCAGAGCGACGAGGATTTCCTTCAGTACTTCCGCGAGCAATCCGGCTCGATCTACCACCTGTGCGGCTCGTGCACGATGGGCCCGGACCCGGCCACCGCCGTGGTGGACGCCCGCCTCAAGGTGCACGGCCTCGACGCGCTGCGCGTGGTGGACGCCTCGGTGTTCCCGAACATCACCTCGGGCAACATCAACGCGCCCACCATGATGGTCGCCGAGAAAGGCGCGGACCTGATCCTCGACGACGCCCGCGCGGCGCCCGCCGCGCAAGCCGCATCGGGCACGGCCAGCCCCCGCGCCACCGCGATGGCCGGCTGACACCCCGCTTCAACGTTTTTCCCGCCCGCCCCCAGGAGACACCCGTGCACGCCGCGATCGCGGCGCGCACGGCAGCGGGCGACCGATTGCCGGCACGCGGCCTCGCCCGCCGCGCGCCGGCCTGACCGCGGGCGCCGGTTCCATTGCCGGCGCCCGCATCGCACCCCGGCCCGGGCTTCCCGGCCCTTATCGAACGACAACAGACAAAACGATTCGGAGATCCAAATGAAAAAGCGCATCGCGGCACTCGCCGTCACGGCGGCCGTCGCCACCCCGGCATTCGCGCAGAGCAGCGTCACGCTGTACGGCGTGATCGACGAGGGGCTCAACTACACCAACAACATCGGCGGCAAGGGCGGCGCGCTCGAAATGGCCAGCGGCTATGCGCAGGGCAGCCGCTGGGGGCTGAGGGGCAACGAGGATCTGGGCGGCGGGCTGTCGGCCGTGTTCCAGCTCGAAAACGGCTTCGACGCCAGCTCGGGCAAGGCGCAGGAAGGCGGCCGCATGTTCGGCCGGCAAGCCTACGTGGGCCTGCAGGACAAGCGCCTCGGCACGGTGACGCTCGGCCGCCAGTACGATTCGGTGGTCGACTACTTCGCGCCGACCACGGCCAACGGCAACTGGGCCGGCTACCTGTTCTCGCACCCGTACGACAACGACAACACCGACAACTCGTTCCGCCTCGACAACGCCGTCAAGTACGCCAGCCCCGACTTCAACGGCCTGCGCTTCGGCGGCGCGTACGCGTTCAGCAACGACACCGGCTTCGCGAACGACCGCACCTGGAGCGTCGGCGCGCAATACACGCGCGGCGGCCTGCTGGTGGCGGCGGCCTATTTGCAGGCGAACCATCCGGGCGCGACGGCGGCCGGCGCGATCGCCAGCAACGACGCGAGCTTCCTGGCCGAGCGCATGCGCATCTTCGGGGTGGGCGTGAACTACACGTTCGGCATCGCCACCGTGGGCTTCGCGTACTCGAACACGAACTACAAGAACCCCACCGGCAACATCTATCTGGGTTCGCCGGCCGCGATCGTCGCACCGGGCACCACGCTCAACGCGCTGAAATACCAGAACTTCGAACTGAACGGCATGCTGCAACTGAGCCAGTCGTTCTTCGTGGGCGCGGAATACGTGCTGTCGCTCGAAAAATACGATTCGTCGGCGCAGAACGTCAGCCCGAAGATCCACACGATCGGGCTGATGGCCGACTACAACCTGTCGAAGCGCACCGACATCTACCTGCAAGGCGCGCTGTCGAAGGTGACGGGCAACCGCACGAACTCGATCCTCGATTCGGGCTTCGTGCTCGGCACCGACGGCCCCGCCTCGACGTCGAACCAGGTGGCCGTGCGGCTCGCGCTGCGTCACAAGTTCTGACCCGGCCCGCGCCCGCGCGACGCCCGAGCCGGGCGGCGCGGGCGCGGCGCCGATGCCTCATCCCTTCAGCGACGCATACTGCTCGCGCACGCGCTCGATCGAGAACGTGCCGAGCGCCTCGCGCACCACGTCGAGCGTGGCCTGCGTGACCTCGCGCGCGCGCTCGGTGCCCTGCATCAGCACCTCGACCACATAACCCGGATCGGCCGCCAATTGCGCACGCCGCTCGCGGATCGGTGCGACGAACGCCTGCAGGCGCTCCTCCAGCCGGCGCTTGACCACCATGTCGCCCAGCCCGCCCGCGCGATACGCCGTTTTGAGCCGCTCGACCTCGGCCACGTCGTCGTCGAACGCGTCGAGATACGTGAACACCACATTGCCCTCCACCGTGCCCGGGTCCGACGCGCGCAAATGGTTCGGGTCCGTATACATCTGCCGCACCGCCGTGCGGATCGCATCCTCGGGCGCGGCCAGCGCGATCGCGTTGCCGAGCGACTTGCTCATCTTCGCCTTGCCATCGATGCCGGGCAGCCGGCCCAGCGTGGGGATCATTGCCTCGACCTCGGGCAGCAGCGCGCGCTCGGTCTGGCGGTTCAGCCGCCGCACGATCTCGTTGGTCTGCTCGATCAGCGGCGCCTGATCCTCGCCCACCGGCACCACCGTCGCGCGAAAGCCGGTGATGTCGGCCGCCTGCGCCACCGGGTAGCACAGAAAACCGGCCGGGATGTCGCGCCCGAAGCCGCGCGCCTGGATCTCGTCCTTGATCGTGGGGTTGCGCTCCAGCCGCGCGACCGTGACGAAGTTCATGTACAGCAGCGTCAGCTCGGCCAGCGCGGGCAGCGCCGATTGCAGGCAGAGGGTGGTCTTGGCCGGATCGATGCCGACCGACAGATAATCGAGCGCCACTTCGAGCACGTTGCGGCGGACCTTGTCGGGATCGTGCGCGTTGTCGGTCATCGCCTGCGTGTCGGCGATCAGGATGTTCTGCTGATGGGTGTCCTGCAGCCGCACTCGCGTACGCAACGAGCCGACGTAGTGGCCGAGATGCAGCGGGCCGGTCGGGCGGTCGCCCGTCAACACGACGGGGCGCGCGGCGGATGCCGAAGGAAGGGACGTCGGGCACATCGGGCTTTTCTCCGGGGAAAAGCCGCCGCGCCGCCGGGTCGGCCGGTGCAGATGCAAATGCAGTTGCGGAGCCGGGCCGGCGAGCCGCGGCGGACAAGGTCAGGGGTAACGCGTGAGACGATGCCGCGCCGTCAGGAGCGGCGCCAGCGATGCGTAGAGAGGCAAGGCAGGAAGATCATCGCGCAAGCGTGCCACAGATCGGACATGGCGCGGCGATCGCCCATGCGGGCGGCGCGGGATTGCGCAAGGAAGCGGCGCGCAACGCGGCTCACGGCACGGCCAGCGGCGAGGCTCACCTCGACGCCAACGACGCGTCGATCGTTCGGGATGCCAACGATTGCCGGCAGCCCCCGGCGCGCGCATAAAAAACGGCTTCGAAGCCGCCGCAACGAAGCCGTTAAAGAAACGTCGGGCACGCGCGGCGGCATCGAAGCCGCCACGCGTGCCGGTCAGGCCTTACTCGCCCCGGCCGTTGCGCAGGCGCGCGATGCCGAGCGGGTTCGCTTCACGCAGGCTGTCCGGCAGCAGCGCTTCCGGGAAGTCCTGGTAGCACACCGGGCGCAGGAAGCGATCGATCGACGTGGCGCCGACCGAGGTGTACATCGCGTTCGAGGTGGCCGGGAACGGGCCGCCGTGAACCATCGCGTCGCACACTTCCACGCCGGTCGGGAAGCCGTTCACCAGCAGGCGGCCCGCCTTGCGTTCGAGGATCGGCACCAGCGTGCGGGCCGCGTCGTAGTCGCCTTCGTCGATCTGCAGCGTGGCCGTGAGCTGGCCTTCGAGCGCTTCCAGCACCGTCGCCACTTCGGCGAGGTCGCGGCAGCGCACGATCAGCGAGGCCGGGCCGAACACTTCGTCGCGCAGCGCGTGCTCGCGCAGGAACGTTTCGGCCGCCACGTCGAACAGCGCACCCGTCATCGCGCAGCCGTTCTCGCCCGCGCCGCCCGTACCGAGCTGGCGCACGCCGTCGGCGCCCTGCAGCCTGGCGCGGCCGTTCGAATACGCTTCGGCGATGCCGCGCGTGAGCATCGTGCCGGCCGGCTTGCCGCCGAGCGCGGCTGCGGCCGTTGCCGAGAACGCGTCGAGTTCCGGGCTGTCGATCGCGATCACCAGGCCCGGGTTCGTGCAGAACTGGCCCACGCCCATCGTCAGCGAATCGACGAAGCCCTGCGCGATCTTCTCGCCGCGCGCCGCGAGCGCCGCCGGGAACACCACGAACGGGTTGATGCTGGCCATTTCGGCGTAGACGGGGATCGGTTCCGGACGTGCGTTCGCGAGGTTCACGAGCGCGAGGCCGCCCTGGCGCGAGCCGGTGAAGCCGACCGCCTTGATCGCCGGGTGCTTGACGAGCGCGGCGCCGATCACGCGGCCCGGGCCCATCATCAGCGAGAACGTGCCAGCCGGCATGTTGGTGCGGGCAACCGCGCGCTGGATCGCGCGACCCACCAGCTCCGAGGTGCCGAGGTGGGCTTCGTGCGCCTTCACGATCACCGGGCAGCCGGCGGCCAGCGCCGCAGCCGTATCGCCGCCCGCCACCGAGAACGCCAGCGGGAAGTTGCTGGCGCCGAACACCACCACCGGGCCGAGGCCGATCTTCTGCAGGCGCAAATCCGAGCGCGGCAGCGGGGTGCGTTCCGGCATCGCCGGATCGACCGACGCGCCGAGGAACAGGCCGTCGCGCACCACGCGTGCGAACAGGCGAAGCTGGCCGACCGTGCGGCCGCGCTCGCCTTGCAGGCGCGCCGCGGGCAGGCCGGTTTCGGCCTGGGCGCGTTCGATCAGCGCATCGCCGAGTTCGAGGATCTCGTCGGCGATCGCCTCGAGGAACGCCGCGCGCTGGTCGAGCGGCGCCGAACGGTACGGGTCGAACGCCGCCTGCGCCAGCGCGCAGGCGCGCTCGACGTCGGCTTCGTTGGCCGAGCCGAACACCGGCTCCGCAATGGTTTCGCCGAGCGCCGGGTTGAACGCCTGCACCGTGCCTGCCGTGCCCTTCACGGCATCGGCGCCGATCAGCATTTCGCCTGTCAATTGCATGGATATGCTCCGTCAGTCCAAAAAAGTTCGTGCCGCATATTGTAGCCGAACAGATACGATGACTGACTAGAAGAATTGCCGCGCGCGTTTCGACCCCGGTCACGCGCATTGCCTTGTCACAAAAGCCGCTGACGATTTTTACAGGGCCAGGGAAAACCCGAGTGGTTCCGGTCACGTCGCCCTACTACACTGCCCAGTTGTACGACGACGTACCATTACACCCACGTAACGGCATCGTCTCGGAACCCGCTCTGCAACGACTCCCGATTCGCGCTCTCGCCAGGACACTCATGGAAGCGACCCGCACCGCCAATCCGGCCACCACGGCCAAACGGACCGCCGTCCGTTACTGGATTCTGCTGATGATTTTCGTCGTGACGACGCTGAACTACGCGGACCGGGCGACGCTGTCGATCACCGGCACGGCGATCCGCAAGGAGTTCGGCATCGATGCGGTGCAGATGGGCTACATCTTCTCGTCGTTCAGCTGGGCCTATGTGCTGGCGCAGTTGCCGAGCGGGTGGTTGCTCGACCGTTTCGGCGCGCGCCGCGTGTATGCGGGCAGCATTTTCCTGTGGTCGCTGTTCACGCTGCTGCAGAGCATGATCGGCCTGGCCGGCAGCGCCGCCGCCGCGATCGCGGCGCTGTTCGTGCTGCGCTTCGCCGTCGGCATCGCCGAGGCGCCGGCCTTCCCCGCCAACGCCAAGGTGGTCGCGAGCTGGTTCCCCACCAGCGAACGCGGCACCGCGTCGGCCATCTTCAACGCGGCGCAGTATTTCGCGGCCGTGCTGTTCACGCCGCTGATGGCCTGGCTCACCCATGCGTACGGCTGGCATCACGTCTACCTGTGGCTGGGCCTGATCGGCATCGTGCTGGCCGTGATCTGGATGCGCGCCGTGCGCAGCCCGGCGGACCACCCGCGCGTGAACCAGGCCGAGCGTGAGCACATCGAGCAGGGCGGCGGCGTGATCGAGACGCGCGGCAAGCCGGTGGCCGCCGACGGCGCCCCCGAGCGGCTGGCCGGCTGGTTCTATATTCGCCAGTTGCTTGGCAACCGGATGCTGATCGGCGTGTATATCGGCCAGTACTGCATCAACGTGCTGACCTACTTCTTCCTGACCTGGTTTCCGATCTACCTCGTGCAGTCGCGCGGCATGTCGATCCTGAAGGCCGGCGTGCTGGCCTCGCTGCCGGCGATCTGCGGCTTCCTCGGCGGCGTGCTGGGCGGGCTGCTGTCGGACTGGATGATCAAGCGCGGCGTGTCGCTCACCCGGGCGCGCAAGATCCCGATCATCGGCGGGATGGCGCTGTCGATGGTCATCATCGGCTGCAACTACGTGGACAGCGCAGCGCTGGTGATCGCGCTGATGGCGCTGTCGTTCTTCGGCAAGGGCGTGGGCTCGCTGGGCTGGGCCGTGGTGGCCGACACCGCGCCGAAGGAAGCGATCGGCCTGTCGGGCAGCCTGTTCAACATGTTCGGCAACGCGGCCGGGATCGTCACGCCGATCGTGATCGGTTATCTGGTGAGCGCGACGGGTTCGTTCAATGGGGCGCTGGTGTTTGTCGGCCTCAATGCGCTGGTGACGGTGCTGTGTTATTTGGTGATCGTGAAGGATATTACGCGGGTGACGTTGCGTAAGCCGGGGGTGTAACGGCGTCGCTTCAGCCGGAATACCCCGAGCTGGCAACCGGCGCTGCATACGAAAACGGACCGCCCATCGCGGTCCGTTTGCCATTTCGGCCTGCCAATCATTCGGCCGTAAACCTCACCGTCGCCCCGCCGCCCAATCCACCGCCCCATCGAACAACGCGATCCCCGCCGCCGACAAATTCGGAAACGTGTCGTTGTCGAGAAAGCACATCACGCGCCGCGCCGGCGCGAGCGATTCGTAATCCATCGTCGCACCGCGCTCGTACGCAAACAGCGCGGCCTTGTCCGGCTGCCCGTAAACCGTGGCGATGGTCGCCGCGCCAAGCCCCGGCTTGCCCCAGCTCATCGGCGCCTGCTTGCGGTAGACGTCGGTCGTGCCGGCCGGCAGCCCGGCCGCGATCGGATGCGGCGCGTTGACGATCCACAGGTAGCGCTCCTTGCCGGTTTCGCCGAAATCGGCGTCGTGGCGCTTGCCGGTCATCGCGAGATCGTCGAGGAAATCGTTCTCCCAGGTCAGCAGCGGCTTGGCCAGATAACGCCACTCGGGGCGCACGGCCTTCGCCGATACGGTCGACGAGATCAGCACGAGATCGGCATCGGACGCCGCCGCCACGGCCACATCCTGATCGACCAGCCGCACCGCGTAACCGCGCCCGCCGAGGTGTGCCGCGATCTGCCGATCCACCGCGAGGTTGGGTCCATCGAGTTGAACCAGCATCGTCACGCGCGTGCCACCGGCCGGTTCGGGCGATGCGGACGATACGGACGATGCCGCCACCGCCGCATTCGACACCCACCCCGCCACCAACGCCCCCGCCGCACCAAGCCAACGCCGCCGCCCCGCGAGCGCCACGCCGTATTCCTTCGGTTTCCTCATCTTCGTCATCGTCATGCTCCGATCAGAATTGCAGCGTGGTGGTCAGCAGCACCTGCCGCGCATCGCCGATCGCCACGAAAAAGCGGTTCGCGCTCGACGGGTAGTAGGTGCGGTTGAACAGGTTCTTGACGTTCAACTGCACGCTGAGGTTCTGCTTGCCGATCTTGGTCTCGTAGGTCGCGAACGCGTCGGCGAGCACGTAGGACGGCAGCGTGAAGCTGTTGGCCGAATCGCCGGGGCGCGAACCGATATAGCGCGCCGAGCCGCCGAGCCGCAGGTCGTCGCCGCCGAACAGCGCGCCGACGTCGTACACGGCCGCGATCGAGCCGGTATTGCGCGCGACGTTCCAGAGCCGGTTGCCGGTGAACACCGGGTCCTCGGTGGTCTTGGCGTCGATGTAGGCGTAGCTGGCGATCACGTTCCAGTTGTCGCCGATCTTGCCCGACACGTCCAGCTCGATGCCGCGCGAACGCGCGCGGCCCGAGGTGCGCCAGTCGGTCAGATTGGTGACGTCGTTGAACTGCGAGACGAGCACGTTCTTCTTCTCGATGTCGAACAGCGCGAGCGTGCCGGTCATGCCGGACGGCATGTCGAGCTTCGCGCCCACTTCGTACGCGGTGGCCTGCTCGGGCGGCGTCGCGCCGCTGATCGTGAAGCCCGACGACAGCGCCGCGATCGACGAGGTGGGCTTCAGCGATTGCGAATAGTTGCCGTACAGCGAGAACCAGTTGGCGGCCTTGTACACCACGCCCACGCGCGGCAGCCACTTGGTGCCGTTCAGATCGGTGTTGGCGACGAACGGGCGGCCCTTGCCGGCCAGCTCGCTGTAGCGCATGAAGCGCACGCCGGCCGTCACGATCCACTTGTCGGTCAGGTGCACGGTGTCCTGCGCGAACAGGCCGAGGCTGTGCAGGCGGTCGGTCTGGTCGCTGTCGGGCGCGGAGATGGTGGACGACGGCGGGATCAGGTCGTACACGGGGTTCAGATAGCTGAACGGTATCGACACGGCCTGCCGCAGCAGATCGGCGCGGTAGATGCTGCGATATTCGCTGTCCATGCCGAACTGCAGGTCGTGACGCATGCCGGCCAGCCGCACCTTGCCGTTGACGTAGGCGATGCCGTAGCTGTCGGTGCTGTCCGCGCCGTGGGTGGCGTCGTCGCTGCGCGAGAGCGTGCCCTTCGCGGTGTTCACGGCGGTGATGCGCACCTGGTTCGCGTCGTAGGTTTCGCGATTGTAGCTGTAGCCCACGTGCACGTTCCAGTCGGCGTTGAACTGGTGGTCGGCCTGGATCTGGAACAGGTTCGACGCGCCGACCATGTTGTTCCAGGGCTCGTCGAGCCGCTCGCGCGCCGGGATCGCCAGCGGCGCGTTGGTGCGCGGGTCGAGCGCGGTGCCGCGGTCGAACGGGTAGAGGAAATCGCGGTGCTCGTACGACACCACCACCTGCGTATCGCGCCCGTACCAGCCGAGCGACGGCGCCACCAGCGTCTCGCGGCTGGTGCCGAAGTTGCGCCAGTACTGCTCGTCGGAATGATCGACGATCAGCCGGTAGGCGAGCCGCGTGTCGCCGATCGGGCCGGTCAGGTCGAGCATCATCTCGCCGCCGTTCTTGCCGTGCCCGTAGGTTTCGCCGGTGGCCGACACGGTGTTCGAGCGCGTCAGTTGCGGCACCTTGCCGACCACGTTGATCACGCCGCCCGGATCCATGATCCCGTACAGCAGCGAGGTCGGCCCCTTGAGCACCTCGACGCTGTCGGCGGTGGCGTTCAGCGCGCGGCCCTGCACCACCGGCATGCCGTTGCGCATGATCGAGCCGTCGCGGTTGTCGCCGAAGCCGCGCTTCATGATCGCGTCCTGGGTGCCGGCCAGCGTGTTGCCCTGCGTGATGCCGCTGATGTTGCCGAGCGCGTCGTCGAGGTTGCGCGGTTTCTGATCGCGCAGCACCTGCGCCGACACGATGTTGACGGCCTGCGCGGTGTCGAGCAGCGACGCTTCCGAACGCGTGACGCCGGCTTCCTTCTGCGGGCGGTAGCTGTCGGCCTTGACGCCACGGTCGCGCACCTGCACCGGCGCGAGCGCGATGGCGGAATCGTTGCCGGCCGCCGCCGCACCGCTCTGCGCGCCGTGCACCAGCGTGTAGCCGCCGCCCGGCTGGCGCTGCGCGGCAAGGCCGCTGCCTGACAGCAACTGGCCGAGCGCCTGCGGCACCGCGTAGCGGCCATGCAGGCCGGCGCTCTGCAGCCCGGCCACCTGCGAGGCCGGGAACGCGAGCAGGATGCCGGCCTCGTGACCGAAGCGGTTCAGCGCGCCTTCGAGCGGGCCGGCGGGGATGTCGTAGCTGCGCTCGCCGGCGGACGCGACGGCGGGCGCATCGGCGGCATCGGCCGCATTGGCCGTAGCGCCGGCCGCCATCGCGGCGGGCGGCACCAGCGCCGAGAGCAGCACGACGGCCGCGAGCCGGCCGGCCACGCGGCTCGGCGCGAAGGCGAGGCGCACGGCGGCGCCGCGCGACGGAACGAGGGAAAACGGGCGCGGCGGCCGGGCGGTACGGGTCGGGTGCATGGGTCGATGAATCGGGAAACGATGGGCAGAAACGTGCTTTCCTTTCCCTGTCACGCGAGACGGACAAAACAGCTCAGGATGTCGAAAATATTTTTCGGGGAGGGTGAAACGGCCCGGAGCAAACGTGGCCGTAAACCGGCTTCGGGCTTCGGGCTTCGGGCTTCGGGCTTCGGGCTTCGGGCTTCGGGCTTCGGGCTTCAGCTCGCGGCTTCGACTTGCGGCTTCGACTTGCGGCTTCGACTCGCGGCTTCGACTCGCGGCTTCGACTCGCGGCTTGCGGCTTGCGGCTTGCGGCTTGCGGCTTGCGGCTTGCGGCTTGCGGCTTGCGACTCGCGGCTTGCGGCTTGCGGCTTGCGACTCGCGGCTTGCGGCTTCAGCCTCGGCTGGCGGCTCCGCGGCCCTCGGCTCGCCTCAACCGCGCGCCGGCACGACGCGCACCCAATACCGCGTAAACCGGTCGACCTCGATCGGCAGCGTCGCGCCGAGCGTGTCGAGCACGCGGTCGGTGTCGTCGAGCGGATAGGTGCCGGACACGCGCAGCTCGGCGATCGCGGCGTCGCATTGCAGATAGCCGTGCCGGTAGCGCGCCAGCTCGGCCAGCAGATCGGCGAGCCGCATCCGGGTGGCGACCAGCGAGCCGCCGGTCCAGGCGCCCGCGTAAGCGTCGAGCGGGCGCGGCGCGGCCACGCCGTCGTGCGCCATCTCCGTGCGCTGCCCGGCCGCGATCACGCGCGAGGCCGCGCCGGCATCAAGCGGTTGCGCACGCACCGATCCCTCGAACACGCTCAGGCGCACGCCGGCCGCCTCGTCGCGCACCGCGAAGCGCGTGCCGAGTGGCGTCAGTTCGCCCTGCGCCGTGGTCACCACCAGCGGGCGGGCGGGGCTGCGCGCCTCGTGGCCGCTCGTCACCATGATCTCGCCGCGCAACAGGGCGATGCGGCGCGAGGCGACGTCGAAGCGCACGTCGATCGCGCTGTCGGTATTGAGGATCACGAGGGTGCCGTCGGCCAGCGTGACGCTGCGCCGCTCGCCCACGGCGGTGCGCCAGTCAGCGTTCCAGAGCGTCCAGCGCTCGGCCGGATCGAGCGACCAGGCCGCGCCGCCGGCGGCCACCAGCAGCGTCAACGCCTTGATCGCGGCGCGCCGGCGCGGCGAGCGCACCGGCAACAGGGCCGCGCGCGCGGCACCGGCGTCGACGCCGGCCGCGAGCCGCGACAGCCGCCCCTGCATGGTTTCGATATGCCGCCAGGCCGCCTCGTGCAGCGGATGCTCGGCGCGCCAGCGCTCGAAGCCGGCCTGCAGCGCCGCGTCGCGCGCGCCGCCGTCTTGCAGATCCACCCACCATTGCACCGCGCGCCGCGCGATGTCCGGCGGGATCGCCGGCCGTCCGTCGAGGCTCATCGGCTCACACTGCCATCGCGAAGAAACACTGCGCGGCGGCCTTCACCAGATGGCGCTTGACCGTGGCGAGCGAGATGCCCAGTTCGGCGGCGATCTCGGCTTGCGTCAGGCCGTCGAGCTGGGCCAGCAGGAACGCGCGCTTGGCGGCCACCGGCAGGCCGTCGAGCAGGCGGTCGATTTCGAGCAGGGTTTCCAGCAGCAGCGCGCGCGTCTCGGGCGACGGCGCGACCGGCTCGGGCTGGGCAGCCAGCGCTTCCAGGTAGGCCTGTTCGAGCTGCTCGCGCCGCCAGTGGTTGTACAGCACGCGCTGCGCCACGGTGGTCAGGAACGCGCGCGGCTCCTCGGCGCGGATCGGTTCCTCGCGCGCGAGCAGGCGCAAGAACGTGTCGTGGGCGAGATCGGCGGCGCGATGCGCGCAGCCGAGCTTGCGGCCAAGCCAGCGCTGAAGCCATGCGTGATGGCCGCTGTAAAGCGCATCGACTTCGCTGTGCAGGAGCAGTTTGTTGGCCGACATCGGACGTTCCCGGGCTGGGCGTAACGCGTTTCATCAGGTAAATGAGAATGATTATTATATACAACAACAATAAATATCTCGAAATAAATCTGACGATGCCGGGGTGTTGCGGCGAGGACGAGACAGGCGTAAGGGCGGTGTCGGACGACGTGCGCGGCGGCCTTGGCGAACGGAAGGCGCGTCAACAAACGGGCCGGGCGGCCCGCGCGGGGCTCAGGCGGCGATGGTTTCGGCCGCGCCGTCGAAGCGGATCTCGATGGCCAGCCCGCTCCCGGCCGGGCCGTCGCCGAGCCGCACGGAGGCGTGATGCTGCTCGGCGATGCGCTTGACGATCGACAGCCCGAGCCCGCTGCCCGATTCGGCCACGCCCTGCGCGCCCACGCCGCGATAGAAGCGCTCGAACACGCGCGCGCGCTCGGCGGCCGGGATGCCGGGGCCGGTGTCGCACACCTCGATGACGGCCACGCCGTCGGCGGCGCGGCGCGTGCGCACGTCCACGCTGGCGCCGGCGCCCGCATAGCGGATCGCGTTGTCCACCAGGTTGTTGAGCAGCACGCGCAGCGTGTCGGCATTGCCGGGCACCGGCAGCGCGCCCTCGCCCACCGCGCCGAGATCCACCTGCTGCGCATCGGCCAGCCGCGCGCGATCGCCGACCACCGAGCGCGCCAGCGCCGCGAGATCCACGCTGCCATGCGCGGCCGCCTGCGCATCGGGACCGTGACGCGGTTCGAGCCGCGCCAGCGTCAGCAACTGTTCGGCGAGATGGCCGAGCCGCGTCGCGCCGGATTGGATCTGCGCGACGATGCGCGCACGCTCGGCATCGCTCGTCGCGCGGCCGAGCAATTGCGCCTGGATCGACAGGCCCATGATCGGCGTGCGCAGCTCGTGCGCGGCGTCGGCGATGAAATGCCGTTGCAGCGTGAACGATTCGTCGAGCCGGCCGAGCAGATCGTTGATCGCGCCGGCCAGGGGCTTGACCTCGTCGGCCACGGCTTCGGTATCGAGCGGATCGAGGTGGGTGGCGTGACGCTGGCGCAGGCCTTCCGCGATCATCTTCAACGGCCGCAGCCCGTAGCCGATGCCGAACCACAGCGCGATCGCGAGCAGCGGCAGCAGCGAGAGCACCGGCCACAGCAGATGGATGGCGATGCGCGCCAGCGCATCCCAGCGCGCGGTGCGCGGCTGCGCGACGCGGATCATCGTGCCGCCGCTCTCGCGTATGTAGGTGTGCCAACTTTGTCCGTTGGCGTCGAGCGTCGCCAACCCCGGCGGGCCGGGCGGCGGCAGCACGATGCCGGGGTCGGTCGTGAACGCCAGTTGGCCGTCGCGCCAGAGTTGCAGCACCACGTCGTCGGCGTCGTTGAGCTTGCGCGCGGGCGCCGCCGCGGCGCCGTGGCCGGCGAACGCGGGCAGGCCATGCTGGTTGATCTCCACCTGTTGCGACACGCTGCGCAACTGGTCGTCGAGCAGGAAATCGAGTTCGCGCACGGCGGCCCAGTAGGTGCCCGCGCTCGCCAGCAACCCGACCACGCAGGCGGCGGGCAGCAGCCACATCAGCAGCCGGCCGCGCAGCGACGTGACGAGCCGGCGCACGGGCGACGCGCTCATGCCGCCTCGCCGATCCGGTAGCCCACGCCGCGCACCGTCAGGATCGCGACATGGCCGAGCTTCTTGCGCAGGTTGTGGATATGCACCTGCACGGCGTTGCTCTCGATTTCCTCGCCCCAGCTATAGAGCCGCTCCTCGAACTGCTCGCGCGAGATCACCGCGCCCGGCTCGACCATCAGCTCGTGCAGCATCACGAATTCCTTCGGCGACAGCGCGACCTCGTCACCCGACAGCCAGACCTGATGACGCGCCGGATCGAGCCGCAACGCGCCGGCCGACAGCGTGGTCTGCGCGCGGCCCGCGTGGCGGCGGTTCACGGCGCGGATGCGCGCCAGCAGTTCTTCCAGCACGAACGGCTTGACGAGATAGTCGTCGGCGCCCGCGTCGAGCCCGGCGATGCGGTCGGTCACGGCGTCGCGCGCGGTGATCACGATGGCGGGCAGCGCATCGTCGCGGCGGCGCAGCGAGGTCAGCAGCGCCAGGCCGTCCTTGCCGGGCAACCCGAGATCGAGCAGCAGCAGCCCGTACGGCGTGGTGCGCAGCGCGAGCGTGGCGGCATCGCCGTCGCGCACCCAGTCCACCGCGAAGCCTTCGTGGCGGAGTCCTTCTTCCAGTCCGCTGCCGATCAGCGGATCGTCCTCGACGAGCAATACGCGCATGGTGCCTGTTCCGTAAACATGTCGCGCCCGCAACTCGGGCGCTCGATAAACACGAATCTTAGGCAGCCGATCCTTAGCGCCGCCTTAGCATCGCCGGCCCCGCGCCAAGGGCCCGAGCGGCGCGCTGTCGCACCCGTGGCGCCGCCGCGACCCGGCACCGATTGTTAAGGCTCCCTTAATGCTGGCCCTCCGACAATCCGCCACTCGTCATCACCGATCCCAAGGAGCCCAGATTGCCCCGAGTCCGTCCTCATCCGGTGCGCCGCCCCGAACCGCACCGTCACGCCAGGCGGACGCTCGGCGCGCTGGCCGCCGCGTGCCTGCTGCTCACGGCCGGCTGCGTGTCGTACCGGCCGCAGCCGCTCGCGCGGCAAGCCAGCTTCACGACCACCGCCGGCCTCGCCCGCCTCACCATCGATCCGGCCGCCATGCCCTCGCCCTCGCCCTCGCCCGCGCTCGCCGCGCATCGCTTCGACCCGAGCGACGGCTTCGACATCGACGAAGTGGCGATGCTGGCCGTGGCCAACAACCCCGACCTGCGCCTCGCCCGCGACGATCTCGGCATCGCCCACGCGCAGGCGTTCGCGGCGGGCCTGCTGCCCGACCCGCAGATCAGCGTGTCGAGCGACTACCCCGGCCAGGTCGGACTGGGCCGCGCGTTCGCGTATGGCCTGGCGATGGACGTGATGGCGATCGTCACGCGCGGCGCGAACCGCAAGGCCGCCGACGCCGCCGCACGCAAGACCAACCTCGCGCTGCTGTGGCAGGAATGGCAGGTGGTGGTGCAGGCCAAGCAACTGTTCGTGAAGGCGCGCTTCCAGGCGGCGATGCTGCCGCTGCTCGACGCGCAGCGCGAGTTGGCCCGCACCCGCTTCGACCAGACGCAACGCGCGATCGCGCGCCACGACACCACCGACGACGTGGCCACCGCCGCGCAACTGGCCTACGCCGACGCCACCAGGCAGGCGAACGACATGCGCCACGCGCAGGCGCAGACGCATCACGATCTGAACCTGCTGCTCGGCCTCGCGCCCGACGTGACGCTGACGCTGACCGGCAGCGACACGATCGCGCCGCTGCCCGATGCGACGCTCGATGCCGCCGTGGCCGCGCTGCCGTCGCGCCGCCCCGACCTGATCGCGCTGGAGGCCGGCTACGCCGCGCAGGAGCAGAAGCTGCGCGCGGCGGTGCTGAACCAGTTCCCGAGCCTGCAGGTGGGCTTCAACCGCTCGCGCGATACCTCGGAGATCTATTCGAGCGGCTTCCAGATCAACTTCTCGCTGCCGGTGTTCAATCGCAATCGCGGCAATATCGCGATCGAGACGGCCACCCGCCAGCGCCTCGCCGACGAATACGCCACGCGCCTGAACGCGGCCTACGCCGACATCGCGCACCTGCGCGCCGACACGGCGCTGTCGGAAGCGCAACTGGCGCGTGCCGAAGCGGCGCTGCCCGCACTCGACGCCGCCGGGCAACGCGCGCGCAGCGCCTACGCCACGCACGACATCACGTTGCAACAGATGACCGATGCCGCCACCGCCGCGCTGGTCCGGCGCATCGACGCGGCCACCCAGCAGGAAGCGCTGGCCGAGCAACGGATCGGCCTGCAGGCGATGCTCGGCGCGGCGATTCCCGACCCCGGTGCGCAGTCCGATTCTTCAGGATCGCCAACCATCCACGCCCCGACCGATACCGAGCCGCCGCTAGCCGCCCGTTGAATGCTGCCCGTTAAGCGCCGACCGATGCGCGGCCGCGCCGCGCGCCCTCCCGCCCTCCCGATCTTGCAACCGATTCCGCCCATGCCCTTCTCATCGCATTTCCGCGCCGCGCCGCACCTCGCCGTGCTGAGCGCGGCCCTGGCCGCCGCGCTCGCACCGGCCCTCGCCCACGCCGACACACACCCCACGGTGACCGTCGAACTCGCGCATGTCACGCGCGGCCAGGCCTCGAACCAGATCCGCGCCTACGGCGTGGTGGCCGCCTCGGCCGAAAACGCCGTCACCGTCAGCCTGCCTTACGTGGCGCGCGTCACGCGCGTGCTCGTGCAACCTGGCCAGCGCGTCGCGCGCGGCGCGGGCTTGTTCGTGGTCGAGGCCGATCCGTCCGCCGTGACCGCGCTCGCGCAGGCGCAAAGCGCCGCGAAGCTGGCGCGCGACGAACGCATGCGCACCGAGGCGATGCTGCACGACGGCCTCGCCACCGCCTCGCAACTGGCCGCAGCCAGCAAGGCCGATACCGATGCGCGGCAGGCGCTCGATGCGCAGGCGCGGCTCGACATCGCCGCCGGCCCGCATACCGTGGCCGCCTCCGCTGACGCGGTGGTGTCGCAGATCAGCGCGACGCCCGGCGATCAGATCCAGGCCGGCACGGCGCTCGCGCAACTGGTGGGCGTGAGCGCCGGCAACGGCAACGACGCGGCCAAGGCCGCCGCCAACGTCATGCTCGGCGTCGAGCCGGCCGATGCCGCCTCGCTGCATCCGGGCGACACGGTCAAACTCGCCGGCCTGTCCGCCCGCGCCGGCGCGCCCGTCACGGGCCGCATCACGGTGGTGGGCGCGTCGATCGATCCGCAAAGCCAGCTCGTCGATGTCGGCGCGGCCGTGCCGCTGGCCGGCAGCGCGCTGCTGCCCGGCACCCGCGTGCGCGCCGACATCGCGGCGAACTCCGGCACCTGGTGGATCGTGCCGCGCGCGGCCGTGCTGCGCGACGCGAAGGGCGCGTGGCTGTTCCAGGTCAGCCCCGACGCGCGCGCGCATCGCATCGCCGTCGCCACGCGCGTCGAGAACGAGCAGGGCTACGGCGTGGACGGCCCGCTGCACGCCGACTGGCCGATCGTGGTGTCGGGCAACTACGAACTGACGGACGGCGCGGCCGTGCGCACCACCGGGGGCGTCAAGCGATGAACGCAGGCCAATGGATGCAGGCGCACCGCCGCTCGCTGCTGTTCGTGATCGCGCTGCTCGCGATCGCCGGCGCGCTGACCGCGCTGCAGTTGCCGATCTCGCTGTTCCCGAAC
Source organism: Burkholderia sp. 22PA0099 (assembly GCF_047497165.1). Taxonomy (NCBI): domain Bacteria; kingdom Pseudomonadati; phylum Pseudomonadota; class Betaproteobacteria; order Burkholderiales; family Burkholderiaceae; genus Burkholderia; species Burkholderia sp. 22PA0099. The sequence goes on from NZ_CP163164.1 coordinate 709,839, forward strand.
GTGGCGTTCCCGCGCGCGGTGGTGTCGCTCGATGCCGGCGATCGCCCGGCCGAGCAGATGGCCGCGCTGGTCACGATGCCGGTGGAAGAAGCGTTGCGGCGCGTGCCCAACGTTCAGGATGTCGAATCGAAGACGAGCCGCGGCGCGGCCGAGATCTCGCTGAACTTCGGCTGGGGCACCGACATGGCGCAGGCCACCTTGCAGGCACAGGCCGCGATCGCCGAAATCATGTCGACATTGCCGCCCGGCACCAGCATGCAGGTGCGCCGGATGGACCCGACCGTGTTCCCGGTAGTCGCCTACAGCCTGACCTCGACCACCCAATCGCTGTCGCAGTTGCGCGATCTCGCGCAGTTCCAGTTGCGCCCGCTGCTGTCGGCGGTGGGCGGCGTGGCGCGGGTGGACGTGACGGGCGGCGCGCAGGACGAACTGCAGGTGGCCGTCGATCCGCAGCGGCTGGCGGCCTACAAGCTGTCGGTGGCCGACGTGTCGCGCGCGGTGGGCGCGGGCAACGTGCTGATGGCGGCCGGCCGCATCGAGGATCACGACAAGCTCTATCTGGTGGTGGCCGATACGGCGTTCAGCGGCCTGAATGCGCTGCGCGACGTGGTGGTGTCCACCAGCGGCGCGACGCAGGTGCGGCTCGGCGACGTGGCCAGCATCACGCGCGGCGTGGTTCCGCAGTGGATCCGCGTGACCGCCGACGGCCGCGACGCGGTGCTCGTCAACGTCTACCAGCAGCCCGGCGCGAACAGCGTGGCGATGGCCGGCGAGATCCGCGCCAAGCTCGCCGGCTTCGCCAAACAGATGCCGCCCGGCGTGCATCTCGCGAACTGGTACGACCAGAGCGAGCTGGTGGTGGCCTCGGCGTCGAGCGTGCGCGATGCGATCCTGATCGGCGTGCTGCTCGCCGCCGCCACCTTGTTCGTATTCCTTCGCAATATCAAGATCACGCTGATCGCCGTGGCGCTCGTGCCGATCGTGATGGCCGCCACCATCCTGCTGCTGAAGGTGGCCGGCATGGGCTTCAACATCATGACGCTCGGCGGCATGGCCGCGGCGGTGGGCCTCGTGATCGACGACGCGATCGTCATGATCGAGCACATTGCACGGCGCATGCGCGAGCCGAACGAGCACGGCTTCCACGGCCGCGTGATGCGCGCCGCGCTCGAATTCACGCGCCCGCTGGCCGGCTCGTCGGCCGCCACGCTGATCATCTTCGTGCCGCTGGCGTTCCTGTCGGGCGTGACCGGCGCGTTCTTCAAGGCGCTGTCCGTGACGATGGCCAGCGCGCTGCTGATCTCGTTCCTCGTCACCTGGCTGGCGATTCCGATCCTCTGCGACCGCTGGCTGACTGCCAAGGATGCCGAGGAACATCCCGAAACGCGGCTCGGCGGCTGGCTGAACCGGCGCTACCTGGCGCTGGTGTCGCGCGTGAGCGCGCGGCCGTTGCTGGTGCTGCTCGGCGTGGTGCCGCTGCTGGCCGCCTCGGCGTTCGCCTACACGCAGGTGGGCAGCGGCTTCATGCCGTCGATGGACGAAGGCGGTTTCGTGCTCGACTATCACACCGCGCCCGGTACTTCGGTGACCGAAACGGATCGGCTGATGAAGCAGATCGAAACCATCGTGCGCGCCAACCCGAACGTCGATACCTATTCGCGACGCACCGGCGCGGGCCTCGGCGGCGATCTCAACGAACCGAACAAGGGCGACTTCTTCATCCGCCTGAAGTCGGGCGACCGCGAGCCGATCGACAAGGTGATGGAGGAAATCCGCACCCAGGTGGACGCGCAGGTGCCCGGCGTCAGCATCGAGCTGGCGCAGTTGATGGAGGACCTGATCGGCGACCTGACCGCCGTGCCGCAGCCCGTGCAGATCAAGATCTACGCCGACGACACCGCCGTGCTCGACGCCACCGCACAGCATGTGGCCGCGCAGATCGGCAAGATCCCCGGCATCGTCGACGTGAACGACGGCATCAACCCGGCCGGCGACGCGCTCGACCTGCACATTCGCGCCGACGCCGCCGCGGCCGAGGGCGTGGACCCGCAGGCCATCGCGCAGCAGGTGTCGGACATGGTGCAGGGCAGCGTCGCCACGCAATACCAGGTCGGGCCGAAGACGATCGGCGTGCGCGTACAGGTGGCCGGCGCGCGGCGCCTGACCGATACCGAACTCGGCCGGCTGTCGATCCGCGCGCCCGACGGGCACCTGTTCGCGTTGTCGCGCGTGGCCACGCCCGAAACCGTCAGCGGCCAGCCCGAGATCAGCCGCGACAACCTCAAGCGGATGGTGGCCGTGACCGCGCGCATCGACGGCCGCGACCTCGGCTCGACCATCGCCGACGTGCAGCACGCACTCGCCACGCCGTCGCTGCTGCCGCCAGGCGTGTACTACGAGCTGGGCGGGCTGTACCAGCAACAGCAGATCGCGTTTCGCGGGCTGCTGGCCGTGTTCGGCGCCGCGCTCGCGCTGGTGTTCGCGCTGCTGCTGTTCCTGTACGAGCGGCTGCGCATCGCGCTGGCCGTGCTGGCGATGCCGCTGCTCGCGGCCGGCGCCGTGTTCGTGGGGCTGTGGCTGACCGGCATCGAGCTGAACATCTCCGCGATGATGGGGATGACGATGATCATCGGCATCGTGACCGAGGTGGCGATCTTCTACGTGTCCGAGTTCCGCTCGCTGGTGCACGAGGACGGCATGCCGGTGGACGAGGCGCTGATCCTCGCCGGCCGCAACCGGCTGCGGCCGATCGCGATGACCACCATCGCCGCGATCCTGGCGCTGCTGCCGCTGGCGTTCGCGCTGGGGCAGGGCTCGGCGATGCAGCAGCCGCTGGCGGTCGCGATCATTTCGGGGCTGGTGGTGCAGTTGCCGCTGGTGCTGGTGGTGCTGCCGGTGGTGTTGCGAATGTTGTTGCAGGTGCGAGGTGGGGGGCGCAGCGATTGACGTTCGCCGGCTTCCGGCTGCCGATGAAACGACAAGGCCCCGTCGTCGCGCAAGCGACTTCGGGGCCTTTCAGTTCAACTGCCTGACGGCAGCATCGACACACTTCGGAAACCTGACGCGGGCCGGGCCGATGAGGCCCGGTCGCGCGTCGCGCGGCTGGATGAAACGGCACGCCGCCATCAGTGATGCGTATACAACCCGTCGCGATCGCCCAGATGCGCCACCGTGCCGCCTTGCGACGTCCCGGCCGGCACATAGCCGTAACCCGACGTATCGCGCGGCGCGCCATTGGCGGCCATCGCATCCTGCGCGTGGAGCTTCGCTTCGGCGGCTTGAATGTCGTTCGGATAATTGTCCGACTTGTGCGCCGGGTTGTAGCCCACCTGTTCAAGACGCACCAGTTCCGATTTCACGCTGTCGCGCGAGGTCAGATGCGTGACGTCGGCATGGGCAACGCCGACCGAGGCAAGCGCGGAGAAGGCAAGGATCGAGGCAAGCCGCTTTTTCAAGATATGGATTCCTTTGTAATTTCCAGAAGAGAAGGGATGCGAACGAATCGGCAGTCAATGCAGCGAGCACCTCGCTCGACATCCACGACCCATCTTCCGGGTTCGCGGTTAACTCGACCTTAACGGCGGCGCCCTCGCAACAGAAATGAATCCGTAAGCTTCGCTTAAGCTGCGCGACGGCACAGTGGCGTCGCGGTCCGCCCGGATCGCGCACGCGACCGTGGAGACTCCCGTGATTTCGATGACAACGCCCCGCACCGGCGACGCCGCCCGGATGCTCAATAAAGTACCGCCCGTCACGCTCGCCTTCTGGGTGATCAAGATCCTGACCACCACCGTCGGCGAAACCGGCGCGGATTACCTGGCCGTCAACGTCGGCCTGGGCACCGCAATCACGGGCGGCGTGATGCTGCTCCTGCTCGCGGCGGCGCTGACCGCGCAGTTCCGCACCCGCGCCTACGTGCCGTGGATCTACTGGCTCAACGTGGTGCTGGTCAGCGTGGTCGGCACGCAGATCACCGACGCGCTGACCGACGGCCTGCACATCAGCCTCCATGCCAGCAGCGCCTGCTTCGCCGTGGCGTTGGCCGCTGCATTCGCGATCTGGTATCGCGTCGAGGGCACGCTGTCGTTCGAGACGATCGTCACGACGCGCCGCGAAACCTTCTACTGGGCCGCGATCCTGCTGACGTTCGCGCTCGGCACGGCGGCCGGCGACCTCGCCACCGAGGCGCTCGGCATGGGCTTCCAGCTCGGCGTGCTGGCCTGCGCGGCGCTGATCGCCCTGACCGGCTTCGCGGCCTGGCTCGGCATGCCGCGCGTGCTGGCGTTCTGGATCGCCTACGTGCTGACGCGTCCGCTCGGCGCCTCGCTCGGCGACCTGCTCTCGCAGGCGCGCGAATACGGCGGCCTCGGCTGGGGCACGGTGTATACGAGCCTCGCGTTCCTGGTCGTGATCGTGCTGCTGGTGGGCGCGTTGAGCATCGCGCACCGGCGCGGCGGGTCTTCCAGCGCGGCAGCCTGATCCGTTCCCTCCATTCGCTCATTCATTCGCTTGTTCATCGGCGGCCCGCCGGCCGCCCATTCATCAGGAGTCCTGCCATGCATTCCCGCACCATCCGTCATCTGTCCACGCCCCTGCTCGCCGTCGCGCTGTCGTTCGGCGCCTTCGTCGCGCTGCCGTTCGTGCCCGGCGCGATCGCCGGTGCACAAGCGGCCCAGGCCGCCACCGCCGCGCCGTCGAAGCTCGGCGACCTGTCCGGCTTCCGCACCATCGTCGCCGACACGGCGAAGCTCGTCGACGCCGGCAACCTGCCCGGCGCGAAGGCACGCATCAAGGATCTCGAAACCAAGTGGGACGGCGCCGAGCCGTCGCTGAAGCCGCGCGCCGCCGCCGATTGGCACCGCGTGGACGACGCGATCGACCACGCGCTGTCCGCCCTGCGCGCCAGCAAGCCCGACGCGGCCGCCTGCAAGCAGGCGCTCGCGACCTTGCTCGCCACCCTGGACCAGCCCGGCGGCAAGGCCTGAAGCGGGCATCGGCACGCGCACAGGCAAAAAAGACCCGGCCAGCAGGCCGGGTCGTAAAAGAGTGAGACGGGGAGCGCACGAGATGCGTCCGCTCCCCCAATCACTCTGCGTGGACGGTGGCCGCCAACGCGGCACGGAGACGCAGCATGAGCGCCGCGACGTTAACGTGGCGTTAACGGCGGCCGCACCACCCGCAATACAAACTTGCTCGAAGCGCAATGCCGGGACGCCCGGCCGACCGTGCGCCATCTATCCGTAATCGTCATATTCATTGGCGATTCATTCTTGCCAATTCTTTCCCACCCCTCTTCACCACCCCGCGCGCGTACCACGCGATTGCCCGGAAACCGCCGTTCCGCCTTGATTTTGCTCAGAAGAATGGTCGAGTCGATTTTTTACAACATTCGTTTACAAAGCATTTCGAAATCAATACAATCCGGAACGCAATCACGAATCATTCTCATTAAGATCAATATTCAGCGGGCGAGATTGCCCCCGCGACACGCCGTTTTTCGACACCACCGCCCTCTCGCCCATGTCTACTTCGCTCAATACGAAGCCTCGCGCGCTCGTTTCGGCCCTGGCCTGCACCGTGTTCCTCGCGCCGCTCGTCGCGGTCGCGCAAACCGCCCCGGCCGCCGCCCCTGCCACCACCTCGACGGGCGCCGTACCGGCCGCTTCGGCTTCGCAAAGCGCTTCGCAGTCCTCCACAACGCGCAGCGCCACGCTGCCGACCGTGTCCGTCAAGGCGCAAGCGGAGATGCAGACGCGCGCGCTGCCCTCGTTCAAGTTCACCGCGCCGCTGCTCGACACGCCGCGCTCGGTCACGGTGATTCCCGAGGAAGTGATGCGCGAGAAAAACGTCACGACCTTCGCCGACGCGCTGCGCACGGTGCCGGGCATCACGTTCCTCGGCGGCGACGCGGCGGCGAACCCGTCGGCGGACCGCCCGGTGATCCGCGGCTTCGAATCGCGCAACTCGATCTTCGTGGACGGCATGCGCGATTCGGGCGTGCAAAACCGCGAGACGTTCGACATCGAGCAGATCAGCGTGGTCAAGGGCCCGGATTCGGTCTATGCGGGGCGCGGCTCGGTGGGCGGCAGCATCGACATCGTCACCAAGGCGCCGAAGAACGACAACTTCACCAACGGCAGCATCGGCTTCGGCACCGACAGCTACAAGCGCGCCACGCTCGACGTGAACCGCAAGCTCAACGACACCACGGCGGTGCGCCTGAACGTGATGGGCCACGACGCCGACCAGGCCGGCCGCACCGATGTGTACAGCAAGCGCTGGGGGATCGCGCCGTCGGTCACGTTCGGCCTGAACACGCCGACCCAGGTGACGGTCAGCTACTACCACCTGAACAGCTATGACATGCCCGACTTCAGCGTGCCGTTCCGCGCGAGCGGCACGCCGGTGCAGTCGGATCGCGGCCTGTTCTACGGGCAGAACAACCGCGATTACCGCTACGGCCAGACCGACACCGCCGAAGTGCGCGTCGAGCATCGCCTCGAAGGCGGCTGGAAGCTGCGCAACACCACGGTGGTGGGCCGCTCGACGCTCGACTACGTGGCCACCAATCCGCAGTTGACCTCGCCCACCTCGAACATCATTTCGCTGCAGGCCAAGAGCGGCAAGTACGCGACCAACAACATCGCCAACCAGACCGAGCTGACCGGCAAGGCCACGCTGTTCGGCATGGAGCACACGCTGACGGGCGGCATCGAGTTCAGCCACGAACAGAGCCGCTACGAGGGCTATCTGGTCAGCGATTCGAAGGGCAACAACATCCGCTCGGGCGGCCCGTGCACGGTGGCGTTCAACTGCACGCCGCTCGGCAGCTGGAACCCGAACAACCCGTGGACGGGCAACCTGCTGCTGAACGGCGACAAGACCTTCCCCGGCCCGACCACCAACACCCGCACCGACATGGCGTCGGCCTACCTGTTCGACACGGTGCGCCTGTCCGAGCGCTGGCGCTTCAACGCGGGCCTGCGCTACGACCGTTACGACGTGCGCGCCCAGCAGGCCGGCGTGGCCGACCTGACCAACACCGCGAACCTGTTCAGCTATCAGTTCGGCCTGGTGTTCAAGCCGATCGAAACCGTCAGCCTGTACACCTCGTACGGCACCTCGTCGAACCCGCCGGGCTCGAACGCCGGCATCGGCGGCGGCACCGATCAGCTGGTCGCGACCAACCAGGATCTCGCGCCGGAACGCTCGCGCAACATCGAGGTGGGCGCGAAGTGGGACGTGCTCGACCAGCGCCTGTCGCTGACCACCGCGCTGTTCCAGACCGACAAGACCAACGCCCGCGTGTCCGACGGCCTGGGCCACACGGTCAACGCCGGTTCGCAACGGGTGCGCGGCTTCGAGTTCGGCTTTGCCGGCGACGTCACGCGCAAGTGGCACGTGTTCGGCGGCTACTCGTACCTGAACGCCGTCACGACCAACGCCGGCCCGGGCAGCCCGACCGCCTCCGGCCTGCCGATGGTGATGGTGCCAAAACACAACTTCACGCTGTGGACCAGCTACGACGCACTGCCGAAGTTGAATGTGGGTGCGGGCGCAACGATTTCGAGCCTGACCTACGCGTCGGTGGCCGCCACGGCCAGCAAGTGGACGCCCGGCTACGCGCGCTTCGATGCGGCGGCCACGTACCACGTGACCAAGTCGATCGACCTGCAACTGAACGTGCAGAACATCTTCGACAAGAAGTACTTCGCGACCGCCTACCCGATCTACGCATCGTGGGCGCCGGGCCGTTCGGCGATGCTGACGATGAACTTCTATCAGTAAGCCTCAAGGCATGCAGTACCAGGCGTCGGGTTGGCTCCGGCGCATCCGAAACGAAAAAGCGGGCGGCTCGGCCCGCTTTTTTCATTCGCTCGCCGCTGCGCGCGCGCCCGATTCGCTGTATGCGGCGTGATGCGAGATCGCGTACAGCTCGCGGCTGCGCTCGATCGATTGCGCCGACGGCGGATAGTCGCCGTCGCGCGCCGGCACCAGCCCGTCGCGCTGGGCGTCCACCAGTTGCGCATGCACCTGCGCCCGCGTCAGCCCGTTGTTGTCCACCTTGGCCATGGCCGGTGCAGCCAGCGCCAGCGAAGCCATCCCTGCCGTGGCCAGCGCCGCGATCCCGCGAATCGTCTTGTTCATGAGTCACCTCCGTCGTCCGTCGATGAAGCGGCCTCGATGCTTGGCAATCCCAATCGAATACAGCGCGATGGAATGAAAAGCGGGCCGACGGAAACGATTCTGGTCGCCGCGCCTTGCCGCGAACTTGACGATCGGATGACAAAACCGCAATCCGCGCACATGACGCTTTCGTAATGTGCGCGTCAGAGCGGGGACGCCGCCGCGCCACCACACTGGCGCCTTCCGTCGCGGCATCCACGCCGCCCCGCTCCCCCTCCCTGCCCCTGCCCGGAAGGAACCGCCATGTGGATCGTCCGGCTGGCCTTGCGCCGGCCCTATACGTTCGTCGTGCTCGCGCTGCTGATCGCCCTCGGCGGCCCGCTCGCCATCCTGCGCACGCCGACCGACATCTTCCCGAACATCGACATCCCCGTCGTCAGCATCGTCTGGCAATACAACGGCCTGTCGGCCGAGGACATGGCGCACCGGATCACCTCGATCTACGAACGCGCGCTGACGTCCGACGTGGACGACATCGAGCACATCGAATCGCAGTCGCTGAACGGCGTGTCGGTGGTCAAGGTGTTCTTCCACCCCGGCGCGGACATCAACCGCGCGATCGCGCAGGCGGCCAGCAATTCCGCGTCGATCCTGCGCCTGATGCCGCCCGGCACGCTGCCGCCGAACATCATCACGTACAGCGCCTCGACGGTGCCGATCCTCCAGCTCGGGCTGTCGAGCACCACGCTGCCCGAGCAGCAGCTCTACGACCTCGGCAACAGCTTCATCCGCACCCAGCTCGCGACCGTACAGGGCGCGTCGGTGCCGCTGCCGTACGGCGGCAAGGTGCGCTCGATCGTGGTGGATCTCGACCCGCGCGCGCTGCAGGCCAAGGGCCTCGCGCCATCCGACGTGGTTAACGCCGTCAACGCGCAGAACCTGATCCTGCCCGGCGGCACCGCCAAGATCGGCGCGCGCGAATACAACGTGCAGATGAACGGCAGCACGCAGACCATCGCCGCGCTGAACAACCTGCCGGTAAAGGCCATCAACGGCAACGTGATCTACGTGCGCGACGTGGCCCACGTGCGCGACGGCTACGTGCCGCAAACCAATATCGTGCGCGCCGACGGCAAGCGCGCCGCGCTGCTGACGGTGGAGAAAACCGGCAGCGCCTCGACGCTGTCGATCATCGGGCAGGTCAAGACGCTGGTGCCGCAGATCGCGGCCGGGCTGCCGAAGGCGCTGAAGATCACGGCGCTCGGCGATCAGTCGGTGTTCGTGAAATCGGCGATCCAGGGGGTGATCCGCGAGGTGCTGATCGCCGCCTGCCTGACCGCGCTGATGATCCTGCTGTTCCTCGGAAGCTGGCGCGCCACGCTGATCATCGCGGTGTCGATCCCGCTGGCCGTGCTCAGTTCGCTGCTGGCGCTGTCGGCACTCGGCCAGACCATCAACATCATGACGCTCGGCGGGCTTGCGCTCGCGGTGGGCATTCTGGTGGACGACGCCACCGTGGCGATCGAGAACATCACGCATCACCTCGAACGCGGCGCGCCGCTCGAGGACGCGATCCTGACCGGCGCGGGCGAAATCGCCGTGCCGACCTTCGTTTCCACGCTGTCGATCTGCATCGTGTTCGCGCCGATGTTCCTGCTGACCGGCGTGGCGCGCTACCTGTTCGTGCCGATGGCCGAGGCGGTGATCTTCGCGATGGCGGCGTCGTATCTGCTCTCGCGCACGCTGGTGCCGACGCTCGCGATGTGGCTGCTGCGCGCGCCGAACCCCGCCGCCACCGGCCGCTTCGCGCGCTTCCAGCGCGGCTTCGAGCGCCGCTTCGAGGCGGTGCGCGCGCGCTACCGTGCGTTGCTCGACGGCGCGATCCGTTGCCGCCGCGCGGTGGTGATCGGCTTCGTGTTGGCCTGCCTGGCGTCCACCTCGCTGTTCGCGTTCGCGGGCCGCGATTTCTTCCCGGCCGTGGATACCGGCGAAATCCGCCTGCATCTGCGCGCGCCCACCGGCACCCGCATCGAGCAGACCGCGCGCCTGACCGACGAGGTCGAGGCGAAGATCCGCGCGACCATCCCGCCGGCGCAGATCGCCTCGATGCTCGACAACATCGGCGTGCCGGTCAGCGGCATCAACCTGACCTACGATTCGAGCGGCGTGATCGGCACCGAAGACGCTACCGTCATGATCTCGCTGAAGGCCGGCCATCCGCCCACCGCGCGGTACGTGGCCGAGCTTCGCAACGCGCTGACGCAGGCGTTCCCCGGCATCACGTTCGCGTTCCTGCCGGCCGACATCGTCAGCCAGATCCTCAACTTCGGGCTGCCCTCGCCGATCGACATCCAGATCGTCGGCAACCGGCTCGACGCGAACCGCCAGGTGGCCAACCGCCTGCTCGCGCAACTGCGCGGCGTGCCGGGCCTCGTCGATGCGCGCATCCAGCAGCCCGGCGACGAGCCGGCCATCAACGTGAACGTGGACCGCACCCGCGCGATCCTGGCCGGCCTCCAGCAGCGCGATGTCTCGCAGAACCTGCTGATCGCGCTGTCGGGCAGTTCGCAGACCTCACCGAATTTCTGGCTCGACCCGAGCAACGGCGTGAGCTACCCGATCGCGATCGAAGCGCCGCAATACGCGATCGATTCGCTGCAATCGCTCGCCAACCTGCCGCTGCCGTCGCCGCCGGGCACCGGCGCGACGCCGGCCGGTGCGGCCCCGCGCAACCTGCTCGGCGGGCTCGGCACGTTCGCGCGCGTCAGCCAGCAGGCGGTGGTGTCGCACTACAACGTGCAGCCGGTGCTCGACCTCTACGCGTCGACGCAGGCGCGCGACCTCGGCGGCGTGGCCGCCGACGTGACGAAGCGGGTCGACGCGGCGCGCGCCCAGTTGCCGCCGGGCTCGAAGATCGTGCTGCGCGGCCAGGTGCAGGCGATGGACACGTCGTTCTCGGGCTTGCTGGCCGGGCTGGCGTTCGCGATCGCGCTGGTCTATCTGCTGATGGTGGTGAACTTCCAGTCGTGGCTCGACCCGGCCGTGATCGTCAGCGGCCTGCCCGCCTCGCTGGCCGGCATCGCGTGGATGCTGTTCGCCACCCACACCACGCTGTCGGTGCCCGCGCTGACCGGCACGATCCTGTGTATCGGCATCGCCACCGCGAACAGCATTCTCGTGATCAACGCGGCGCGCGAGATGTTGCGCGACGGCGCGGCGCCGTGGCAGGCCGCGCTCGAAGCGGGCTTCACGCGCTTCCGCCCGGTGGTGATGACGGCGCTGGCGATGCTGATCGGGATGCTGCCGATGGCGTTGGGCCTCGGCGACGGCGGCGAGCAGAACGCGCCGCTCGGCCGCGCCGTGATCGGCGGGCTGGCGTTCGGCACGCTGTCCACGCTGCTGTTCGTGCCGGTGGTGTTCGGCATGGTGCACGCCTGGCTGGAGAAACGGCGCGACGCCGCGCCGCCGGCCGCCCCTGCCGCTCCCGCCGCCGATCCCGCTCCGTCCGCCGGCCGTCACTGAGCCCGCCGCTACCCTTTCGCGCCTACCGATCATGAACGATACGAACGATTTCGATCCCGCCGACCGCACGCCGCCGTCCGCGCCTTCCCACGCTCAGGCACCGGCTCAGGCTCAAGCTCAGGATCAAGCACCGGGTACGGCCCAAGCTCAGGCCCAGGTTCCGGCCACCCCGCCGCGCCGTCGCTCGCTCGTGCTGCCGCTGGCGCTCGCGGCCGGCTTCGCCGCGCTGCTCGCCGCCGGCATCGTGCCGCGCGTGGCGGCGAGCGCCGCACAGCACACGCAGGTGGCGGCCCAGCAGGCACTGCCCGTCACGGTGGTGCTGCCCGGCCAGGCACCGGCCGATCAGGAGCTGATCCTGCCGGGCGCGGTGACGCCGTTCGCCGATGCCGCGATCTACGCGCGCACCAGCGGCTATATCGCGCGCTGGCGGACCGACATCGGCGCGCACGTGAAGGCCGGCGACACGCTCGCGCAAATCGCCGCGCCCGATCTCGACGCGCAACTGAAGCAGGCGCGCGCCGACGAGGCCGTCGCGCAGGCCAACTACGATTACGCGAAATCGACGGCCGCGCGCTGGCAGCAGATGCTGACGACGCAATCGGTCTCGCAGCAGGACGCCGACACCAAGTCGGCCGACATGAACGCCAAGCGCGCGCTGCTCGCGGCCGCGCAGGCGAACGTCGCGCATCTGGCGCAGCTCGTGTCGTTCGAGACGGTCAGTGCGCCGTTCGCGGGGGTGGTCACGGCGCGCAACGTCGACGTCGGCACGCTGGTGACGGCGGGCGGCACGCCGGGCTCGCCCGGCCAGACGGGCGAGCTGTTCCATATTCAGCAGACCGATACGTTGCGCGTGTTCGTCGACGTGCCGCAGGACAGCGCCGCGAACGTGACGACCGGCACCGGCGTCTACCTCGGCTCTCCGCAATATCCGGGGCGGCGCTTCGCGGCCCGCGTCGCGCGCAGCAGCGGCGCGATCGATCCGGTCACGCGCACGCTGCGCGTCGAGATCGACGTGGACAATCGCGACGGCACGCTGATGCCGGGCGCCTACGCGCAGGCGCATTTGAGCATCGCCAGCGCCAGCCCGGCGCTCGAATTGCCGGTCAGCGCGCTGCTGTACCGGCCCGACGGCGTGACCGTCGCGGTGGTCGGCCAGGATGGGCGCACGGCGTTGCGGCAGGTTCGGATCGGGCGCGATTTCGGCACGCGCGTCGAGATCGTCGGCGGGATCGGCGCGACCGATCGCGTGATCGACAACCCGGGCGATTCGCTCGCGGCGGGCACGATGGTCAGCGTGACGGCGACGACGCGTACGGCGGTGCCGGGTGAGGGGGCGTCGGGTGCTTCGGCGGGTTCGGCGGCTTCGGCGGGTTCGGCGGGTTCGGCGGGTTCGGCGGGTTCGGCGGGTTCGGCGGGTTCGGCGGGTTCGGCAGGTTCGGCAGGTTCGGCAGGTTCGGCAGGTTCGGCGGCTTCGGGCTCGGGCTCGGGCTCGGGCTCGGGCTCGGGCTCGGGCTCGGCACCGGCTTCGGGCTCGAACTCAGGCTCGACCTCAGCCGCCGCCACCCCCACCACCCAGCACTAAAAGGCGCACCCACTCATGTCCGCTCCGCGCCCCCACCCCGCCCGCCGCACCCTCGTCGCGGCCCTGACGGCCACCCTCGCCGCACTATCGCTCGGCGCCTGCTCGACGCTGCCCGACTACGCCCGCCCGAGCGTCGACACCCCCGCCGCTTACGCCGGCGCGCCGCTGGCGCAGCCGGGCTGGCGCGTGGCCGCCCCCGCCGACGCCGCCACGCGCGGCCCGTGGTGGACCGCGTTCGGCGACGCCGACCTCAACGGGCTCGAAGCGCGCGTCGACGTGTCGAACCAGACGCTCAAGCGCGCGCTGGCCGATCTCGACGCCGCGCGCGCCACCGTGGCCGAGCAGCGCGCCGGCTTCCTGCCGACCATCACGGCCGGCGCCACGCCGAACCGCGCGCGCGTCTCGCAGAACAAGGCCGGCTCGTCGCTGGCCGGCAAGACCACCACCGATTACATGGCCGGCGTCTCCGCGAGCTGGGAGCCGGACGTGTTCGGCCGGATCCGCGACGCGGTGGCCAACGCCCAAGCCAACGCAGCGGCCAGCGAGGCCGACGTAGCCGCAGTGCGGCTCGCGATCGGCGCGCAACTCGCCACCGATTACTTCGCGCTGCGCTCGCTCGACACCCAGCAGCAATTGCTCGACCGCACCGTGACCGCCTACGGCCGCGCGCTGCGACTGCTCGAACAGCAACTCGCCGACGGCGCGATCGACGCCTCGGCCGTCGCCCAGGCTCGCGCGCAATACGAAGCGGCGCGCACCCAGGCCACCGACATCGGCGCGCAGCGCGCGCGCCTGCAACACGCGATCGCCACGCTGGTAGGCGAAAGCGCATCGACGTTTACGATTGCCCCGCGCGTGCAGGCGCTCGCGGTGCCGGCGATTCCGCCCGGCGTGCCGTCGCAGTTGCTGGAGCGGCGGCCCGACATCGCGGCGGCCGAGCGGCGCACCGCCGCCGCCAACGCGCAGATCGGCGCGGCGCGCGCGGCGTTCTTCCCCGACCTGATGCTCAGTGCCAGCGCCGGGCTGGAGAGCGCGGCGTTCGGGCCGTGGCTGACCGCGCCGAGCCTGTTCTGGTCGCTCGGGCCGCAACTGGTCGGCACGCTGTTCGACGGCGGCCGGCGCCGCGCCGCGCTGCACGGCGCGACCGCGCAATATGACGGCGCCGTGGCCGACTACCGGCAAACCGTGTTGAGCGCGTTCCAGCAGGTGGAAGACGACCTGAGCACGCTGCACGCGCTGGCCTCGGAGGCCGACAGCGCGCGGCGCGCGGCCGATGCCGCCGACCTGGCGCTGAAGCTGACCACGAACCGCTTCGACGCGGGCGCGGTCAGTTATCTCGACGTGGTGACGGCGCAGACGATCGCGCTGTCGAACCAGCAGCAGGTCGACCGGATCGACGCGCAACGGATCGCGGCGGCGGTGGATCTGACCGTGGCGCTCGGCGGCGGATGGGAGGGGTTGGGGACGGATGTGCCGGCAGCGGCGAACGGTGGAAAGTCAGCGGCCGAGGTACGGAAGCGAGCAGCGGCGGCAAGCGGCGAACCGCGGGAAGCAAGCGGTTGAGGCTCGGGAGCGGGCAGAGCAGGCGGGCAGCGAATGGTGGGAAGTCAGCGGCCCGGGCACGGTAGCAGGCAGCCCCGGCAAGCGGCCGGCAACCCGCCCACAACGGCTGTCGCCACCCGACGAGCATCCGGCAAGCCGCCGGAAAAACCACCCGCCAGCCGCCCCGGCCCGCGCCCGGCGGCTTATACCGCCCGCGGCAACGTCACCGTCACCCGCAACCCGCTCGGCTCGACATCGCCCAGCTCGATGCGCGCCCCGGTGCGCTCGACGATCGTGCGCACGATCGCCAGCCCGAGCCCCGAGCCGAGCGCCTCGTTGCCGACGATCCGGTAGAACGCATCGAACACGCGCTCGCGCTCCTGCGGCGCGATGCCCGGCCCGGTATCGGCCACGCTCAATTCCACCTGCCCGGCGCTCGCGCGCACCGCCAGATCGATGCGCCCGCCGTCGGGCGTGTAGCGAATCGCGTTGTCCACCAGGTTGCGCACCAGCATGCGCAGGTCGAGCGGGCGCGCGATCACGTCGGCCTCGTCGAGCTGGATCACTCCGATGTCGATCCGCTTGCGGTCGGCCAGCGGCATCAAGTCCTCCAGCACACCGCGGCAGGCCTGCGCCACCGACAGGCGCGCGTCCGGCGTATCGGGCCCGTCGTGCACGCGCGCGAACGTCAGCAACTGTTCGACCAGCGCGCTGCTGCGCGCCAGCCCACGCCGCAGCGCCAGCACGCGTTCGTGCGCGGGCGTGGCGGCGGTCAGCGGTTCGAGCCGTTCGGCCTGCAGCGAGAGCGCGGTCAGCGGCGTGCGCAGCTCGTGCGCGGCGTCGGCGATGAAGCGCCGTTGCGCGGCGATCGATTGCCCGACGCGATCGAACAGCCGGTTCAGCGCCACCACGAACGGGTGGATCTCGTCGGGCAGGCCGTCGTTGGACAGGCTCGACAGATCGCGGCTGTCGCGCCCGTCGACATGCGCCGACAGCGCGCGCAGCGGCGCGAACATGCGCCGCACCACGTAGCCGAGCACCAGCACCAGCACCGGCACGAACACGATCAGCGGGGCGGTGGCGGCCAGCGCGCTGCTTTCGGCCACGTCGTTGCGGCCGGCCGTCTGCTGGCCCACGGCCACGCGCGCGCCGCCTGCCAGCGTGCGCACCACGATCCGCCAATCCACGCCGGCCACCGTCACGTCCTGCACGCCGTCCGGCAGCGAAGCCGGCAGCGCGAGCGGGCCCGCGCCCGCATCGAGGCGCTGCACGATCAGTTCGGGCTTGTCGTGCACGGCCTTCACATGGCCGCCGATCGAGCCGTCGCGCTGCATCGCGTCGAGCGTGCCGGGGCTCAGCATCGCGGCCACCTGTTCGAGCTGCCAGTCCTGCAACTCGTTCGCTTCATGGAACGAGGCGCAGAACGACGCGACGCCCGCGATCACGGCCGCGAGCAACACCATCGCGGACAGCCACGCGGACAAGCGGAATTGCAGGGAATGTCTCATTGCGCCTTCGACACCATCCAGCCCACGCCGCGCACGTTGCGGATCGTCTCGCTGCCGAGCTTGCGGCGCAGCGAATAGATCAGGAATTCCACGGCGTTGCTTTCGACTTCCTCGTTCCAGCCGTAGATGCGATCTTCGAGCTCGGTGCGCGAGAGGATCGCGCCGGGCCGTTGCAGCAGCGCGTGGAGCAGCGCGAATTCGCGGCTCGACAGCCGAACGCTGCGCTCGCCGGCGCGCGCCTCGTGGGTGGAGGGATCGAGCGACACCACGCCGTTGTCGAGCACCGGCGCGGGCGTGCCGCCGCCGCGCCGCACCGCCGCGCGGATCCGCGCCAGCAATTCGGTGATTTCGAACGGCTTGAGCACGTAATCGTCGGCGCCGTTGTCGAGGCCGCGAATGCGGTCTTCCAGCGCGTCGCGCGCCGTCACCACCACCACCGGCACCGGGTTGTTGGCGGCGCGAATGGCCGCCAGCACATGAAAGCCATCCTGCTTCGGCAGCCCGAGGTCGAGCAGCACGAGTTCGTAGCGCTGGGTGCGCACCGAGGCGATCGCGTTCTCGCCGTCGCGCACCCAATCCACCGCGTAGCTGGCGTCGCGCAGCGCACCCGCCATCTCGTCGCCGATCATCTCGTCGTCCTCGACCAGTAACACTCTCATCGGCACGTTCCCCGTTCTTTCGCCTGCATTGCCTTGCCTTGGCCGTGCCCGCCGACGCCATTCGCGACCGGATTCGGGCATCCACGCGCGAATTTACCGCAATTTCTACCGCCCCCTCGCGCCGACAAGATCAGGCCCTGTTTTTCATCTAAGTTTCGACCAGCAGGCTTTCGAAGTCCGGCGCGCCCGATACCGAGCGGCGCGCCGCGTCCACCGCTGCCGGCATCCATGAACGCGATTTTCTCGAACCTCAAAAAGGCCCATATGCGGCCGACCGCGACACGTATTGCGGTCTACCGCCTGTTCCACGAATCGCCGAACGCCCATTTCACCGCCGATCAGGTGTTTCGCCGCCTTGCCGATCAGGACGAGCCGTACAACCTGTCGAGCATCTACCGCGCGCTCGGGTCGTTGCAGGAAGCCTCGCTGATCCTCGGTTCGTCGCTGGGCATGTCGAAGGTCATCTACGAACTGAACCGCGGCGACCCGCATATCCACCTGGTCTGCACGCGCTGCGACGCGATCCAGGACATCCAGGACCCAGCCTTCAAGGCGCAGCAGGCGCGCATCGCCGAGGAACACGATTTCCGCTACCTGAGCTACAACCACGTGGTGTTCGGTGTCTGCGGCGCGTGCGTGCGCCGTCTGAACGGCAAGCACTGACCCCCGCCGCCCGGCTCGCCAGGCCGCCGATGCGCTGACGCGCCGGCGGCCTGGCGCCGTTTACGGCCCACTGATGGCCCACTGACGGCCCGTCGAAGGCCCGCGTTTCCGCCGCTTCCAGCCCGTCCCGGCCCAGCGCCAACCGCTTCCCGCCCCGTTTTCCCATTGCACGAAAGTTGACCTTGCCGAGGCTACGGGCTTACCCGAATGCAAAAAAGTATCGGCTCGCGGTCTTATTTTCGGTGGTAACCGCGCGCCGTCGCGGCTATTTTTCATCCATCGCCCGGCCGCTCGACGCGCCGCGCGAATCGAAGCAAAACGAAGCAAAACGCAGCGACGAGAACGTCGAAACACAGGAGACACGGCGGTGCCGGCAGACACGACGATGAAGGCGATCCGGGTTGACGACGCGCACGATGCGTACGACGCCGCGCGGCCCGGCGAGCGCGCGCAGCCCGATCTCGAACTGGTGGCCGTGCCGCGCGACGAATCGTTCAAGGTCTGGTCGCACGGCTATCCGTATCGCACGGTGCGCTGGCACTTCCATCCCGAATACGAGATCCACCTGATCACCGCCACCAGCGGCAAGTACTTCGTCGGCGACCATATCGGCGATTTCACGCCCGGCAACCTCGTGATGACCGGCGCGAACCTGCCGCACAACTGGGTCAGCCACGTGCCGCGCGAGGAGCGCGTGGACGAGCGCTGCCTGGTGCTGCAGTTCGGCGCGGAATTCGTCGAGCGCGTGATCGCCGCATTTCCCGAGTTTCGCCGTGTCGAGGCGCTGCTCGATGCGGCCCGCTGGGGCCTGCTGTTCTCGCCCGACACCGGCGCGGCGGCCGAACCGATCCTGCGCGAGATGCTCGGCGCGCAGGGCATGCGCCGCATCGTGCTGTTCGTTTCCTTGTTCGAACTGCTGGTGCGCAGCCCCGAGCCGGCACGGCTGGCCAGCGCGGCCTATTGCGCCGACCCGGCGCGCTACGGCGCCTCGCGCATCAACCACGTACTCGCCCACATCGGCAAGAACCTGTCGCAAGAGCTGCGCGAAACCGACCTGGCCGCACTGTCGGGCCAGAGCGCCAGCGCGTTCTCGCGCTACTTTCGCCGTCACACCGGCGTGCCGTTCGTGCAATACGTGAACCGCCTGCGCATCAACCTCGCCTGCCAGTTGCTGATGTCGGACGAACTGAGCATCACCGATATCTGCTATCAGGTCGGCTTCAACAACCTGTCGAACTTCAACCGGCAATTCCTGATGATCAAGGCGATGTCGCCGTCGCGCTGGCGCGCCTATCAGCAACTGAACGCGGCCAGCGCGACGGCGGCAACGGCGCAGCCCAGCACCGACGCGGCGCTCGTCTAGCGCCGCGCATACCGGGCAGGCGCCCTCCACGACGAACGGAACGCGCCAGCCCAATCGATTCGCACTACGGATCAATATCCGAGAACGCAGCACCCGAACGGCCCACCCGAAGCCGGCCATTTTCAACGACACGGAGACACCCGATGAACCCGATGCTTTCCCGCACGCTGCGCGCCGCCGCCCTGAGCCTGGCGCTCGCCGGCACCGCCCCGGCCTTCGCCGCGCCGTCCGGCACGGTGGCGTTCCTGATGCCCGACCAGGCCTCGACGCGCTACGAGCAGCACGATTTCCCCGGCTTCAAGGCCGAGATGCAGAAGCTGTGCCCCGCCTGCCAGGTGCTGTATCAGAACGCGAACGCCGACGTGGCGCTCCAGCAGCAGCAGTTCAATTCGGCGATCGCGCAGGGCGCGAAGGTGATCGTGATCGATCCGGTGGATTCGACCGCCGCCGCCTCGCTGGTGCACATGGCGCAGGCGCAGGGCGTGAAGGTGATCGCGTACGACCGGCCGATTCCCGCCACGCCGGCCGACTACTACGTGTCGTTCGACAACGAGGCGATCGGCAAATCGATCGCGCAATCGCTGGTTCAGCACCTGAAGGCGAGCGGCGTGCCGGCCGGCAAGGGCGGCGTGCTCGAGGTCAACGGCTCGCCCACCGATGCGGCGGCCGGGCTGATCCGCAACGGCATCCACGCGGGCCTGCAAGGCAGCGGCTACGCCACGCTCGCCGAATTCGACACGCCCGAATGGGCGCCGCCGAAGGCGCAGCAATGGGTGAGCGGGCAGATCACGCGCTTCGGCGCGCAGATCGTGGGCGTGGTGGCCGCCAACGACGGCACGGCGGGCGGCGCGATCGCCGCGTTCAAGGCGGCCGGCGTCACGCCGCTGCCGGCCGTGACCGGCAACGACGCGACCAACGCCGCGCTGCAACTGATCATCGCGGGCGACCAGTACAACACCATCCTGAAGCCGAGCGAGATCGTCGCGGCGGCCGCGGCCAAGGTGGCCACGGGCTTCCTGTCCGGCCAGCCGCCGAAGGGCCAGACGACGCTCTACAAGACCCCCACGCAGTTGTTCACGCCGGCCGTCATCACCGCGCAGAACCTGAAGGCCGAAGTGATCGCCAAGGGCTTCGCGAGCGCGAAGGAACTGTGCACCGGCCGCTACGCGCAGGGCTGCAAGACGCTCGGCATCGCGAACTGACTGACCACGGCCGCGCGGCCTGCCCGGCAAGGCGGGCCGCGCGCCAACTCACAGGCATCTCCGTCATGACTCACGATTCCACGACCCGCGCCCCGCGCGGCGAACCCGTGCTGAGCCTGCGCGGCATCTCCAAGCGCTTCGGCGCGGTGTCGGCGCTGACCGACATCGAACTCGACGTCCACGCGGGCGAAGTGGTCGCGCTGGTCGGCGACAACGGCGCCGGCAAATCGACGCTCGTGAAGCTGCTGGCCGGCGTCCATCAACCGACCTCGGGCACCATCACGTTCGGCGGCAAGCCGGTGGCGCTGTCCGATCCGGGCACGGCGCTCGACCTCGGCATCGCCACGGTGTTCCAGGATCTCGCGCTGTGCGAGAACCTCGACGTGGTCGCCAACATCTTTCTCGGCCGCGAACTGAGCCCGCTGCGTCTCGACGAGGTGCAGATGGAAGTGCGCGCCTGGACACTGCTCAACGAGCTGTCGGCGCGCATTCCGAGCGTGCGCGACGTGGTGGCCTCGCTGTCGGGCGGCCAGCGCCAGACGGTGGCGATCGCCCGCTCGCTGCTGCTCGACCCGAAGCTGATCATGCTCGACGAACCGACCGCCGCGCTCGGCGTGGCGCAGACGGCCGAGGTGCTGAACCTGATCGAGCGCGTGCGCGACCGCGGCCACGCCGTGATCATGATCAGCCACAACATGGAAGACGTGCGCGCCGTGGCCGATCGCATCGTGGTGCTGCGGCTCGGCCGCAACAACGGCGTGTTCTACCCCGATTCGTCGAACGCCTCGCTGGTGGCCGCCATCACCGGCGCCACCGAGAACGCCGTATCGCGCCGCGCCGGCCGCCGCACCGCAGGCCAGGACGCCGCGCCCAGCCAAGGAAACGATCATGCGCAATGAATCGCAACACGCCACGCAGCCGGCGCCGGGGCCGGCTTCAAGTCCTGCTTCAAGCCCTTTGCTCGACCGCGCCGACGTACGCGTCAAACACGCCGCCGGCGTGGGCGACACGCTCGCCGCGTTCGCGCAGCGAGTGCGCGCCGGGGATCTCGGCTCGCTGCCGGTGGTGGCCGGCCTCGTCATCATCTGGACGGTGTTCGCCAGCCTGAACCCGGTGTTCCTGTCGGCCAACAACCTCGTCAACCTGCTGTTCGACTGCTCGACGGTGGGCGTGATCTCGCTCGGCATCGTCTGCGTGCTGATGGTCGGGCAGATCGACCTGTCGGTCGGCTCGATCAGCGGCTTCGCCTCGGCGCTGGTCGGCACGCTGTGGATCAACGCGGGCTGGCCGGTGCTGCTCGCGATCGTCGCGGCGATCGCGGCCGGCGCGGTGTTCGGCCTGTGCTACGCACTCCTGTTCAACCGGCTCGGCATGCCGAGCTTCGTCACCACGCTGGCCGGCCTGCTCGCGATCCTCGGCATGCAGCTCTACGTGCTCGGGCCGCCCGGCTCGATCAACCTGCCCTACGATTCGGCGCTGGTGGATCTCGGCCAGTTGCGGGTGCTGCCCGCGCCGGTGTCGCACCTGCTCGCGCTGCTGCCGGGCGCGGCGATGCTGCTGCTCGGGCTGCGCACCCATGCGCGGCGTCGCGCGGCCCGGCTGTCCGCGCCGTCGGCCGGCAGCCTGCTGCTGCGCGCGGCCGCGCTCACCGTGCTGCTCGAAGCGGTGGTCGCCTATCTCGACCACGGCCGCGGCGTGCCGCTGATGTTCGCGCTGTTCGTCGCGCTGGCCGCCGCCATGCACTACGCGCTGACGCGCACCCGCTGGGGCCGCTCGATGCACGCGGTGGGCGGCAATCACGAGGCCGCGCGCCGCGCCGGCATCCACGTGGGCGCGATCTACGCCAGCGCGTTCGTGCTGTGCACGAGCCTCGCCTCGCTCGGCGGCATCCTGAGCGCCGCACGGCTCGCCTCGGCCAGCCAGCAGGCCGGCTCGGGCGACGTCAACCTCAACGCGATCGCGGCGGCCGTGATCGGCGGCACCAGCCTGTTCGGCGGACGCGGCAGCGCATGGTCGGCGGTGCTCGGGATCGTCGTGATCCAGTCGATCGCGAGCGGCCTGACGCTCCTGAACCTGTCGTCGTCGCTGCGCTTCATGATCACCGGCGCGGTGCTCGCGATCGCGGTGATCGTCGATTCGCTGGCGCGCCGCTCGCGCGTCTCGCACGGCCGCGCCTGACCTTTTTCTCCTGGAGAACTCCGCATGTCTGAACCCTTGAACGGAAAGGTCGCCGCCATCACCGGCGCGGCCTCGGGAATCGGCCTCGCCTGCGCGCGCGCGCTGCTCGACGCGGGCGCCACGGTGGTGCTGATCGACCGCGCGCAGGATCGCCTCGCCGATTGCTGCGCGCGACTGGGCGAGCGCGCGCTGCCGCTGGCGGTCGATCTGCTGAATCCGGCCGAAGTCTCGGCGATGCTGCCGCGCATCGTCGCGCTCGCGGGCGGCCTCGACATCTTCCACGCCAACGCGGGCGCCTACGTGGGCGGCGAGGTGCTGCACGGCAACCCCGACGAATGGGACCGGATGCTGAACCTGAACATCAACGCGGCGTTCCGCTCGGTGCACGCGGTGCTGCCGCATCTGGTCGCGCAGCGTTCCGGCGACATCCTGTTCACCAGCTCGATCGCGGGCATCGTGCCGGTGGCGTGGGAGCCGATCTACACGGCGTCGAAGTTCGCCGTGCAGGCGTTCGTGCACACCACGCGGCGGCAGCTCATGCAGCACGGCGTGCGGGTGGGCGCGGTCGCGCCGGGGCCGGTGGTGACGGCGCTGCTCGACGACTGGCCGCAGGCGAAGATGGACGAGGCGCTGGCGGCCGGCAGCCTGATGCAGGCCAACGAGGTGGCCGACGCGGTGCTGTTCATGCTGACGCGCCCGCGCAACGTGACGATCCGCGATCTCGTGATCCTGCCCACCAGCGTCGATCTGTGAGATCGTCGCGCCACGCTCCCACTCCAGGAACCGAGACATGACGGATCATCCGAACCCCGACGCGCGCTACCTGATCGGCATCGACGTGGGCACCGGCAGCGCGCGCGCCGGCCTGTTCGACGCGCAGGGGCGCATGGTGGCGTCGGCCAAGCACGACATCGCCGTCTTCCACGAGAGCGGCGCGATCGTCGAGCAATCGAGCGCCGAGATCTGGCAGGCCGTGTGCACGGCCGTGAAGGCGGCGCTGGCGCAGGCGGGGCAGGCGGGAATTGCGCCGGCGCAGGTGGCCGGGCTCGGCTTCGATGCGACCTGCTCGCTGGTCGTGCTGGGCGACGGCGGCGCGCCGCTGCCGGTCGGGCCGTCGGAACAGCCCGAGCGCGACATCGTGGTGTGGATGGATCACCGCGCCGTGGCGCAGGCCGAGCGCATCAACGCGCAGGGCCACGCGGTGCTGAACTACGTCGGCGGGCGCATCTCGCCCGAGATGCAGACGCCCAAGCTGCTGTGGCTGCGCGAGCATCGCCGCGCCGTGTTCGACGCGGCCTGGCAGTTCTTCGACCTGACCGATTTCCTCACCTGGCGCGCGACCGGCGACCTGGCGCGCTCGACTTGCACCGTCACCTGCAAGTGGACGTATCTCGCGCACGAGCGGCGTTGGGACGACGGCTACTTCCGCGAGATCGGCCTCGGCGAGCTGGCCGACGAGCAGTTCGCGCGAATCGGGCAGCACGTGGTGGACCCCGGCACGCCGCTCGGCGCGGGCCTCACGGCGCAGGCCGCCGCCGAGCTGGGGCTCGCGCCCGGCACGCCGGTCGCGGCCGGCGCGATCGACGCGCACGCGGGCGGGATCGGCACCGTGGGCGCCGGGCATGCGCCCGAAACCTGCCTGGCCTACGTGTTCGGCACCTCGTCGTGCACCATGACCACCACGCGCGAGCCGGTGTTCGTGCCTGGCGTGTGGGGGCCGTATTTCTCGGCGATGGTGCCGGGCGCCTGGCTCAACGAGGGCGGCCAGTCGGTGGCCGGCGCGGCGATCGAACGGCTGCTGGCGATGCATCCGGCCGCCGCCGACGCCGCGCACGACGCGGCCCGCGCCGGCGAGGCGCTGCCGGTGTGGCTGGCCGGCCGCGCGGTGGCGCGGGTGGACGGCGCGCTGTCGGCCGCCGCGAAACTTGCCGACGGGCTGCACGTGGTGCCCGAATTCCTCGGCAACCGCGCGCCGTTCGCCGATCCGCACGCGCGCGCCGTGATCGCCGGGCTCGGCATGGACACCGATCTCGACAGCCTCGTGGCGCTCTATCTGGCCGGCATTTGCAGCATCGGCTACGGGTTGCGGCAGATCGTCGAGGCGCAGGCGGCGGCCGGCGCGCCGGTCGAGCAGATCGTGATCAGCGGCGGCGCGGGGCGGCTCGACCTGGTGCGCCAGTTGCTGGCCGACGCCACCGGCAAGCCGGTGCTCGCCACCAAAGCCGACGAGCCGGTACTGCTCGGCGCGGCCATGCTCGGCGGCGTGGCGGGCGGCGTGCACGACGACCTGCGCATGGCGATGGGCGCGATGTCGCGCATCAGCCGCCGGTATGCGCCGGCCGATGGCGAACTCGCGGTTTGGCATGCCGGGCGCTATCGCGCGTTCGAGGCGTTGCAGCGCGTGGCGCGCGAGCTGCGCTGAACGCGGGGTGGCGCGGGGGCGGGACGCGCTCGACGTGCGGCCCCGCTCGGTATGCGCCACGACCTGGCATGCCGGGCGCTATCGCGCGTTCGAGGCGTTGCAGTGCGTGGCGCGCGAAGTGCGCTGAACGCGGGACGGCGCGGGGGCGGGCCGCGTTCGACGTGCGGCCCGCTGTGCCCGCCACACCTGCGCGAGCATCATCGTCTTGTCACGGAACGCGTGTTTGATTCCGTCATCCCGTTGTCGCATTGCGTCGCCCGCCCAGCCCCCTCGCCTTCCGTGACCGAGATGAAAGAACGGCCGCTGCTCGAATACGCGCTGCACCCCGTCGAGGACCGCCTGGTTCATGTCGACGCGTTCTGCCGCGACCTGCCGCTGTTGCGCGGCCTGGCGCGCTGCCCGCTATGCTCGGGCGTGCTGCGTGTGGTGCAGTTGCGCGACCGCTCGCAGGCGCGGCGCTTCGTGCATGCGGCCGGGCCGTTCGCGCGTTGCCCGCTGGTGTCCGACGCGGTGCCGAACCCGCTCGCCGTCAATGTCGGCCCGCCGCTGACCGAGCGCGCCCGGCAACTGCGCGCGAGCTTCTTCCAGCAATGGCAGCGGCACCTGCACACAATCCGGCAAACCGCCTCGGCGTTCCAGGTCACGCGCTTCACGCACGCGATCGAGCACGCCGACGTGCTGAAGCTGTGGGCGTGGCCCACCCTCGCGCAACGCGATATTCCCTACGTGCTGCTGGTGCTGACCGATTTCATGGCCGCGCCGCCCGGCGAGCGGCAGGCCGCGTGGATCCGCTTCTGGTTCGGCGCGCCGGTGCAGAAGGTGGGCGACCTGGGCGACGCGGGCCAGGTCGTGCCGCGCCTGTTCCGGCTGCGCTACAAGCGGCCGCGCATGTCGAAATACCCGAGCGTGCGGCACCTGATCGACTGCCAGGAAGTGCCGATGCCCGCGCACGAAGGCCCGGACGCCGCCGCGCTGCTGACGGGCGCCGATGTTTCGGCCTTCGAATCGTTCGCGCAGCGGATGGCACGCGTGCCGGGCGAGCGCGGGCGGGACTGAGCCGGCCACGCGGCCGGCGCGGGCTTCAGGTGTACAGCGACGCTTCCGGCAGCACGCCGGTCAGCGCGAAGCGGCCCACGTCGCGCAGCCGGTAGTCGAGCGGATCGTGCAGCGTGTGCGTGCGCGCGTTGCGCCAGAAGCGGTCGAGCGCGAGCGGCGCAGCCGTGGCGCGCGCGCCGCAGGCGTCGAACAGCGCCTCGCCGGCATCGAGCGCGGCGCGCTGCGCGACGATCTTCGCCTCCGACACCGCCAGCGCCACCTCGGCGCGCCCGTCCGCCGTCAGCGCGGTCTTGCGGTCCCACGCGGCCTGCAACGCGCGCGCCGCACGATCGGCCAGCGCCTCGGCGGCCACCGCCTGCACGCGCATGTCGCCGAAGCGCTGCAAGGTGTACGGATCATCCTGCGCCTTCTCCACGCCAGCATGAATCCACGGCCGCCCGCGCGTCGCCACGTAGTCGCGCGCCTCGGCCAGCGCACCCTCGGCCAGCCCGACGAACAGGTTGGTCAGCACCAGTTGCGACACCAGCGTGCGCAGCGTGGCGCGCGGGCTGGGCGGCGCTTCCGAGCGATGCAGCACCTCGTCCGCCGCCACCGTCACGCCGCTGAACGACACGCTGCCGCTGTCGGTCTGGCGCTGCCCGATCGGGTCCCAATCCTCGTGCACGGTGATGCCTTCGCGCCCGGTGGGCACCACCGCGAACACCGGCTTGCCGGTCACGGGGTCATGCGCCGACACCGTCATCCGCGTCGAACCGCGCGTGCCCGAGCAAAAGCCCTTGATGCCGTCGAGCCGATAGCCGCCCGCGCCGTCCTGATGCGCGGCGAGGCGCGTGTCGAGCGGATTGACGGCGTTGCCCCACCACCAGCCCTGCTCGACCGTGCCGCGCAGGTAGCGCTCGCGTTGCGCGTCGCTGCCCCACACGTCGACGCTGACGATCTGCAACACCTGGAAGCCCACCAGATGCGCGAGCGCGCTGTCGACGCGCGCGATCGCGCGAATCGTCTGATACACGATCGGCCAATCGGCCTCCTGGCCGCCGAACGCGCGCGGCACGGCCAGCGTCTGCAGGCCGAGGCCGGCCATCCAGGCTTTCTCGCGAGCCGCGTGGCCGCCACGTCGATCGCGCTCGGCGGCGCTCGCGCGCAACGCGACGATCAGTTCACCGAAGCTCCGCGGCGCATCGGCCTCGGCCTTGACATCGGCCTGCCCACCGGCGGCGGCCGGCGATCGGGAATCGCTCATCGAATCTCTGTTCTCCATCGTTTCAGGTCAGACGAATCGGGGCGGTCATGGCGTCACACGCATTGCGTGCGAAAGCCCGCGCGCCGCCCTCGATATTGCCGACCCGCTGTCGTAAACACGGATATCGCCTTCGCACACGTTTGCGTGCACGATGGCGAGGGGCTTGGCGCCGATGATAGCCGCGCGCGCCAGGCGCGGTCCAACAAGCGATCCGGAAATGGAAATCGGCAAATACGATATGGGCGGGGGTGGGATCACGCGACGATCCTCGCGTAATACGCAATTTGCAGACGATATTGAAAGCTGCTATTCATGAATGGCCGGACGGGGAAATCCGGCTAGCAAGCAGGCAAACAGACGGATCGACAAGGCACTGGCATCGCATCGAAAAACAGGCAGCAATCCGAAATAACGGCGGCGGTTCCCGGGGCGACGTACCCCCTTACCCGACACGACGGGCCAGGCCCTCGGCGGCGGGCCCATTCAGAGGTAGACCATGAGCATTCAGCACCACGGCGTCGAGATTTGCCCTGCACTCCTGATCGATCGCAGGCAACACACGCGCACCCGCCGCGCGCCCGGCCGGTTCCGGCGCTTCGCCTCGGCGGCCTGCGCGCTGCTGGCCTCGCTCTGCGTGACGGGTGGTGCGGCCCAGGCGGCCGACCTGGTCGTGCCGGCCTACTTCTATCCGTCCGGCTCGGGCTCGACCGCCTGGAACACGCTCGCCACCAACGCCGCCTCGGTGCCGCTGACGGCCATCGTCAACCCGAACAGCGGCCCGGGCATCGCCGTCGATCCGGCCTACACGAACGCCATCGCCAAGGTGCGCACGGCCGGCGGCAAGGTGATCGCCTACGTGCATACGTCGTACGGCAGCCGCTCGCTGTCCGACGTCACGAAGGACATCAACACCTATCTGGCGTTCTACACGGTGGACGGCTTCTTCATCGACGAGATGGCGAACGACAGCACCACCGCGCATGTGCAGTACTACCAATCGCTCTACAACTACATCAAGGGCCTGTCGCCGAACTTCCAGGTGGTCAACAACCCGGGTACCAATATTCCGGAGATCTACGCGAGCCTGCCGGTGGCGGACCGCTTCGTGGTGTACGAGGACAAGCAGACGAATTACGCGAAGTACAAGGCGGCGGCATGGCAGGCGAACTATGCCGCGAGCCGGTTCATCCATATCGTCTACAACGCCACAGCCACGCAGATGAGCAGCGCCCTGCAGTTCGCCGTGACGAACGGGGCGGGTGGTGTTTACATGACGTCGCTGAAGCTGCCGAATCCGTATAACGGGCTGCCGACTTACTGGGATCAGGAAGTGTCGGGGGTGGCGGCGTTGAATCCGCCGGTGACGCAGGCAAAAACGACGTCGACAACGACCGCCACCGCATCGAACCGTCGCCGTTGAGCATCGCCGGAGCGCGATCAATTAACAGCCCACAAGCTGTATTCACAAAAAACAGCTTGTAGGCTGTATTTTAAAAATACAGCCTGTATGCTGTAA
This sequence comes from Burkholderia sp. 22PA0099, assembly GCF_047497165.1. Lineage (NCBI taxonomy): Bacteria > Pseudomonadati > Pseudomonadota > Betaproteobacteria > Burkholderiales > Burkholderiaceae > Burkholderia > Burkholderia sp. 22PA0099. Next base: position 738,422 of record NZ_CP163164.1, read on the forward strand.
AATCCGGACGTTCGCCACTTCGTGCGCGTCGCGCCTTCCCATCGTGAACTACCCGGTCAAGACCCTCGGCCAGCTACGGCCGCTGCTGCAAGGCTTCCGGAAATCCGCGGGCCTCACGCAAGCCGCCATGGCCGAGCGGCTTGGCGTGACGCAGCAAACCTACGCCCGCTTCGAAGCCGACCCGTCCACCGCCAGCCTCGAGCGGCTGTTTCGCGTGATGCGCATCCTCGGCATCGAACTGACGCTGAATGACGCGCACGAGCCGGGCAGCACGCCCGCCGCCAGCGATACGTCGCGCGAAAACTGGTAAGCCGCCATGCCCCGCTCGCACCCGGCAACGCGCCTCGCGCTCTGGATGAACGGCATCGAGGTCGGCTATTGGGAACGCGTGCAAGGCGTCGATCGGCTGGCCTATGCAGACAGTTGGCTCGCCGATCCCCAACGCCGCCCGCTCTCGCTGTCGCTGCCGCTGCGCCCCGGCAATGCGCCGTATCACGGCACGGCCGTCGCCCACTACTTCGACAACCTGCTGCCCGACAGCGACGCGATCCGCCGTCGCATCGCGCAACGCCATGCCGCGCGCGACGCCTCGCCGTTCGGGCTGCTCGAAGCGGTCGGGCGCGATTGCGTGGGCGCGCTGCAACTGCTGCCGCCCGGCCAGGCACCGGACGATCTCAAGCGCATCGCCGGCACGCCGCTCGGCGAGCGCGACATCGCCCAATGGCTGCGCGCGCTGCCGCTCGCGCCGGCCGCAGGCACCGCCACCGCGCCCGACCTGCGCCTGTCGATCGCCGGCGCGCAGGAAAAAACCGCGCTGCTCTGGCACGACAATACCTGGCTGCGCCCCGAAGGCAGCACCCCGACCTCGCATATCCTGAAGCTGCCGCTCGGGCTAGTCGGCGGCATCGGCGCCGACATGCGCACCTCGGTCGAGAACGAATGGCTCTGCGCGCTGATCGCCGCCGCCTACGGCCTGCCCGTCGCACCGTGCGGCGTCGGCCGCTTCGAGGATCAGAAGGTGCTGGTGGTCGCGCGCTTCGATCGTCGGCTGTCCGCGGACGGCACCTGGGTCGTGCGTCTGCCGCAGGAAGACCTGTGCCAGGCCACCGGCATTTCAGGGCTGACCAAATACGAAGCCGACGGCGGCCCCGGCATCGATACGGCCATGGATATTCTTTCCGGCTCGGTCGACGCCGAGCGCGACCGACGCCATTTCTTCACGGCGCAGATCCTGTTCTGGATGCTCGCGGCCGCCGACGGCCACGGCAAGAATTTCAGCATCGCGCATCTGCCGGACGCGCGTTACCGCGCCACCCCGCTCTACGACATCCTGTCGTTTCATCCGATCATGGGGCGCCGCGCCGGCCAGATCGCGCCGCAGCGCGTGAAGATGGCAATGGCCGTGCGCGGCGCGAACCGGCACTACGCCTGGAGTGAAATCCAGCCGCGCCACTGGTTCGCGCAAGGCAAGCGCAGCGGGTTGACCGAGGCGGACGTTCACGCGATCGTCGAGCGGCTCGTGGCGGCCACGCCCGGCGTGATCGACGAAGTGGCCGCGCTGTTGGCCGCCGATTTTCCGACCGATCTGGCCGACGCCATCTTCAACGGCCTGCAAAAACAGGCCCGTAAACTGAAAACGGGCCTCTGAAAGGCCCGTTTTCATGACAACCATTTCAACCCGCTACACGCCTCAGCGCTGCGCCACCGCCTGCGTGGCCGATGCCGCACCGGCCGCGCCCACCGCCACCGCCGGCGCGCCCCATCCGCCACCCAACGCGCGAATCAGGTTCACCGTCGACACCGCCTGCGCACCGGTCAACTGGTTCGCCTGCAGTTGCGATTGCAGCACCGAGCGTTCGCTGTCGATCACGTCGAGGTAGGCCACCTGCCCTTCCTGATACTGCGTGCGCGACAGCTTCGCCGCGCGCTGCGACGCGCTCACGGCCTCGCCCTGCGCGCGAATCTGATCGTCGAGCAGACGCAGGTCGGCCAGGTTGTCCTCCACCTCGCGGAACGCCACCAGCACCTGCTGGCGATAGTTCGCGACCTGCTCGTCGTACTGCGCGCGCGCCTGCTGCACGCCCGCGGCGCGACGCCCGCCGTCGAAGATCGGCAGCGACAGCGCCGAGCCGGCGAACGGCCCGAGCAGGAACGTGCGGCTCGACCACATGAAGAGGCTGCCGAGCGTGGCCGCTTCAAAACCGAACGAACCGGTGATGTCGAGCTTCGGGAAGTAGGCCGACTTCGCCAGCCCGACCCGCGCATTGGCGGCCGCCATCGCGCGCTCGGCCGCCGACACATCCGGCCGCCGTTCGAGCAGCGCCGACGGCAGACCGGCAGGAATCCTGATCGCCACCGGCACGATCGGCGTTTCGCTGAACGAAAAATCCGCCGGCGGCTTGCCGAGCAGAATCGCGAGCGCATGTTCGGACGCCGCGCGGCGACGCGCGACGCCCACCGCATCGGCCTGCGCCGAGGCCAGTTCGTTCTTCGCGCGCGACACGTCGAGTTCGTTGATGTCGCCCTCGTCGAAGCGGCGCTGCGCGAGCTTCAGCGATTCCTGGCGCAGATCGACGGTGCGCCGGTACAGGTTCTGATCCGAATCGAGCTGACGCAATTCGAAGTAGTTCTGCGCGACATCGGCCTGCAAGGCCAGTTGCACCGAGCGGAACAGCGCCTCGCTCTGCGCGGTGTCGGCGCGCGACGCCTCCACGTTGCGGCTCACGCGTCCGAACAGGTCCGCCTCGTACGAGACGCTGGTCTGCGCGCGCCACAGCGTGGCGTTGATCGGCCCCGAGCCTTGCGGCAGGAACTGCGAGGCCGACGACACGCCTTCGCGTGTCGGGCCGAAGCCCGCGTCGAGCGACGGGAACCACGCCGAGCGCGCCGCGCGGGTGGAAGCGCGTGCTTCCTCCACGCGGGCGGCGGCGGCCTTCAGGTTCTGGTTCGCGTCGAGCGCCTGCTTTTCGAGCGCGTCGAGCGTGGTGTCGCCGAACACCGTCCACCATTCGCCGCGATGCGCGGCGTCGGCCGGCTCGGCCGGTTTCCAGGTGCCGGCCTGCTCGCCGGCGGCGAGCGTGGGCGCCTCCTTGAAGGCGGCCGGCGTGGTGACGTCGGGCCGCTTGTAGTCGGGGCCGACCGCGCACGCGGCGAGCAGCGCGGACATCAGCGTGCTGATGCCGGCCAGCTTCGCGAGGCGCAGGATCGTCTTGTCGTTTTTCATCGTCTGGTCCTCAAGCATCCGCGGTCGACGGGTCGTACCGCGGCGTATCCTTCTGCGCGACGTGGATCTTGCCACCCGCCAACGTACGCAGCACCACATAGAACACCGGCGTCAGCATCAGGCCGAACAGGGTCACGCCGAGCATCCCGAAGAACACCGCGATCCCCATCGCATGACGCATTTCCGCGCCGGCGCCGGTCGACAGCACGAGCGGCACCACGCCCATGATGAACGCGATCGACGTCATCAGAATCGGGCGCAGACGCAGCCGGCACGCCTCGACCGCAGCCTGGAACGGCGTGCGTCCGTCGTGCTCCAGCTCGCGGGCGAATTCCACGATCAGGATCGCGTTCTTCGCCGACAGCCCCACCAGCACCATCAGGCCGATCTGCGTGAAGATGTTGTTGTCGCCCTGCGTGAGCCACACGCCCGTCAGCGCCGACAGAATGCTCATCGGCACGATCAGGATCACCGCGAGCGGCAGCGCCAGGCTTTCATACAGCGCCGCGAGCACCAGGAACACCAGCAGCACGCTGATCGGGAAGATCACCAGCCCGGCATTGCCGGCCAGGATCTGCTGATAGGTCAGGTCGGTCCATTCGAACTTCACGCCGCGCGGCAAGGTTTGCGCCGCGATCCGCTCGACCGCCGCCTGCGCCTGCCCCGACGAGAAGCCCGGAGCCGGGCCGCCGTTCACGTCGGCCGCCGTGTAGCCGTTGTAGCGCACCACCATTTCCGGCCCGAAGGTCGGCGACACCGTGACCAGCGACGACAACGGCACCATCTGCCCCGCCGCGTTGCGCGTCTTGAGCAGGCCGATATCGCCGGCATGCTGACGGAACGGCGCATCGGCCTGCACGCGCACTTGATACACGCGTCCGAAGCGGTTGAAGTCGTTCACGTACAGCGAGCCCAGGTAGATCTGCATCGTGTCGAACACGTCGGTCACGTTCACGCCGAGCTGCTTGGCCTTCACGCGGTCGAGATCCACATTGAGCTGCGGCACGTTGATCTGGTAGCTCGTGAACAGCGGGCCCAACTCGGGCGCCTGCTGCGCGCGCTTGATGAAATCCTGCGTGGCATCGGCCAGCTTCGCGTAACCCACCGCGCCGCGATCCTCGATCTGCATCTTGAAGCCGCCCAGCGTACCGAGGCCCAGCACCGGCGGCGGCGGGAACACGGCGACGAACGAATCCTTGATGCCCGCGTACTGCTGGTTCAGCGCACCGGCGATCGCGCCGGCCGACATCGTCTTGCCGTGACGCTCGTCGAACGGCTTGAGCGTGACGAACACGATGCCCGCGCTGGAGCTGTTGGTGAAGCCGTTGACCGACAGGCCCGGGAACGCCACCGCGCTCTCCACGCCCGGCTGCTTCAGCGCGATCGAGCCCATCTGGCGAATCACCTTCTCGGTGCGGTCGAGCGAGGCGCCGTTCGGCAACTGCGCGAACGCGATCAGGTATTCCTTGTCCTGCGCGGGCACGAAGCCGCCCGGCACGAGCCGGCCCATCAGCACCGTGGCGCCGACCAGCACCAGGTAGACGCCGAGCATCAGCGTCTTTCTCGACAGCACGCCACGCACGCCGCGGCCGTAGCCTTCCGCGCCGCGATGGAACACCGAGTTGAAGCGGCGGAAGAAACCGCCGAGCACGCGATTCATCACGCGCGTCAGCCAGTCCGGCTTCTCGTCATGGCCTTTCAGCAGGAGTGCCGACAATGCCGGCGACAGCGTCAGCGAGTTGAACGCCGAGATCACCGTGGAGATCGCGATGGTCATCGCGAACTGCTTGTAGAACTGGCCGGTCAGGCCCGTCATGAACGCGAGCGGCACGAACACGGCCACCAGCGTCAGCGCGATCGCGATGATCGGCCCGCTCACTTCCTGCATGGCCTTGTAGGTGGCCATGCGCGCGGACAGCCCGCTCTCGATGTTGCGCTCGACGTTCTCCACCACCACGATCGCATCGTCCACCACGATCCCGATCGCGAGCACCATCCCGAACAGCGACAGCGCGTTGATCGAATAACCGAACATCAGCAGCAGCGAGAAGGTGCCGATGATCGACACCGGCACGGCGATCAGCGGAATGATCGACGCGCGCCACGTTTGCAGGAACACGATCACCACCAGCACCACCAGCGCGATCGCTTCGAGCAGCGTATGCACCACGGCCTTGATCGACGAGCGCACGAACTGCGTCGGGTCATAGACGATCTTGTACTGCACGCCCGCCGGGAAATCCTGCGACAGCTCCTGCATGGTCGCGCGGACCTGGTCGGAAATCTGCAGCGAATTCGCGCCCGGCGACTGGTTGATCGCCATCGCCACGGCCGGCTGGTTGTCGAGCAGCGAACGCAGGCCGTATTCCGAGGCGTCGAGCTGCACGCGGCCGAGATCGCGCAGGTGCGTGACCGCGCCGTCGGGCGCCGTCTTGACGACGATGTCGCCGAATTCGCTCTCGTTCTGCAGGCGGCCGCGCGCGTTCACGGACAACTGCAGCGGCGTGCCCGGAATCGACGGCGACGCCCCGATCGTGCCGGCCGCGACCTGCACGTTCTGCTCGCGAATCGCGCGCACCACGTCGTCGGCGGTCAGGTTGCGCTCCGCCACCTTCTGCGGATCGAGCCAGACGCGCATCGCGTAGTCGCCCGACCCCCACAGCTGGACCTGGCCCACGCCCTGGATCCGCGACAGGCGATCCTTCACGTTGATCAGCGCGTAGTTGCGCAGATAGGTCATGTCGTAGCGGTTGTCGGGCGAGATCAGGTGCACCACCATGGTCAGCGTCGGCGAGCTCTTGACCGTCGTGATGCCCAGCCGCTGCACGTCTTCCGGCAGGCGCGGCAGCGCCTGGTTCACGCGGTTCTGCACGAGCTGCGTGGCCTTGTCCGGATCGGTGCCGAGCTTGAACGTCACGGTGATCGTGAGGTTGCCGTCGCTGTTGGCCTGCGACTGCATGTACAGCATGTCTTCCACGCCGTCGATCTGCTCCTCGATCGGCGAGGCGACCGTCTCGGCGATCACCTTCGGGTTGGCGCCCGGGAACTGCGCCTTGACGATCACCGAAGGCGGCACGACTTCCGGATATTCGGAAATCGGCAGCTTGAACATCGCGATCACGCCGCCGAGCAGGATCAGTACCGATAGGACTCCTGCAAATATCGGACGATCGATGAAAAATTTGGATATGTTCATGGAAAAGCTCTATCGGGTTGTGCGAGTGGTGACGAGGGCGGACCAGCGCCCCCGTCACGACTGCGCGCGGCCGCTGGCGGGCTTGGCGGCATCCGCCACCGGCGTGGCCGAATCGCCATCGCCGCCGCCCGTCATCGGCACCATGTGCGCCTTCACCGGTTCGCCCGGACGCACGCGCTGCGTACCGTTGACCACCACCCGGTCGCTCGCCTGCAGGCCGCCGACGATCACGCGCTGATTGCCGTGCAACGCGCCGATCTGCACTTCGCGGTACGTGACGTGATCCTGCTTGTCGAGCACGAACACGAACTTCTTGTCCTGATCGGTGTTGATCGCGGCATCGTCCACCAGCAAGGCCGGATGCGGTGCGCTGCCATCGACCTTGATCCGTGCGTAGAGCCCCGGCACCAGCGCGCCGTCGGCGTTGTCGAAACGCGCACGCACGCGGATCGTGCCCGACGAGGTATCGAGCCGGTTGTCGACCGAATCGACCACGCCGGTGCGCGAGTAGCCGGTTTCGTTGGCGAGGCCCAGATCGACCGGCACGCGGCGGCCGTCGCGCTGGCTGCCGATATAGCGCAGGTAGGTTTGTTCGTCGGCGTCGAACGAGGCGTAGATCGGCGAGACCGACACCACCGTGGTGAGCGGTGCGGCCGAGGCACCGGCCGACACGACGTTGCCGAGCGTGATCTCGGCGCGCGAGGCGCGGCCCGCGAACGGCGCGACGATGCGCGTGTAGCCGAGGTTGATCTTCGCGGTTTCGAGCGCGGCGGCGGCGGCCTTCACGTTGGCGGCCGATTCGCGCGCGGCGTTCTGCTTCTCGTCGTAGTCGCGCTTGGCGATCGCGTTGTCGCCGATCAGGCGCTGGGCGCGCTGCCAATCGGTTTGCGCATAGCCGTCGCGCGCTTGCGCGGCGGCCAGTTGCGCGGCGGTGCGATCGACCTCGGCCTGGTACGGGCGCGGATCGATCACGAACAGCGTGTCGCCCTTCTTGACCAGCGCGCCGTCCTTGAAGTTGACCGACACGATGGTGCCCGACACGAGCGGACGCACCTCGACGCGGTCGATCGCCTCGAGGCGGCCCGAATAGGTCTGCCAGTCGGTGATCGTTTTCGCCAATACGTTGGCGACGTCGACTTCCTGCAGCGGCGGCGCGGCGTTCTGCGGGGCGCTCGCGCTCGCGTGGATCACGCCGAACGCGCCGCCGCCGATCACCACGACGACGGCCAGCGCGGCAGCCGCGATGCGTGATTGAGGAGTACGTAAGATTGACATGAAGATCTCCGGTTGCGTTGGAATCAGTGAATTGGTGTTGTTAGTCGTTGGCGTGAGCCTGGAAGCGGCAAGTCAGGAAGCGCACGGCCTCCTGCAGCGCGGGCGCGTAGCCGCCCAGCTCCGCGTGCGTAACGTCGGGATAACGAATTACCTGCACCAGCACGCCGGCCTCGATCAGCCGGGCCGCGTAGCGCTCGGCCTCGACATGCAGCACGTCGTTCTGGGCGGTGGCGATCAGCGTGGCCGGCAACTTCGCCAGGCGCGCCGATTCGAGCGGCGCGGCATACGGGTGCATGCGTTGCGCCGGTTGCGGCAGGTAGGCGCGATAGCTGGCCGCGCAATCCTTGGCCGTGATGTCGGAAGCCAGTTGGCGCTCGTCGCCCATGCGCGTCATGCTCGGGTCGAGCATCGGGCCAAACAGGGCCTGAGCCACGATGTTCACGTCGCCGCGATCGCGAGCGATAAACGCCAGACAATTGGCGAGCTGGCCGCCCGCGTCGTGGCCGGCCACTGCGATCCGGCGCGGATTGCCGCCGAACGCGCGCGCCCGGGCCTCGACCCAGCGCGCCGCGCGATACGCGTCTTCCGGCGCGGCCGGGAACGGATGTTTCGGCGCGAGCGAATAATCGACGGACACCACCAGCGCGGGCAGGCGCTCGGCAAGAAAGCGCGCGGCGAAGTCCGCATCGGCCAGCGAGCCGCGAACGAAACCGCCGCCATGGAAATAAAGCACTACTGGCAATCCGGTCTTGTCGGGCCGGCGATACAGCCGCAATACGATGTCCTGGGCATGGCCCTCGATTTCGACATCGGACACTGCGAGCGACGTGCCAGCCCGCTCCGGCGTGGCCGGAGCGGAATTCAGCAGATTGCGAAAACCGGATGCATCCATGAGTCAGGCGCCGAAGCGCGTCCATTTGCAAGATGGAGCGCATTCTGGGTCCGGCAGACATCAGGATAAATGCCTATAATCCGGCAACACAATTCAGGGGCTTTGAACAATCGGCGGATAGACGTGCGCATAAGCATGTCGAACAGGCCGATCGGGGCCGAACAATCCCGGAGGTAAAGCGATGGACCGTCTTCAAGCCATGCAGGTCTTCACACGCGTCGTCGATACGAACAGCTTCACCAAGGCGGCCGAGACCTTGAGCCTGCCGCGCGCCTCCGTCACGACGATCATTCAGAACCTCGAAGCATTTCTCGGCGTGCGCCTGATGCACCGGACCACGCGACGCCTGTCGCTGACGCCGGACGGCGCGGCGTACTACGAGCGCTGCATCCGCATTCTGGCGGAAGTCGAGGAAACCGAGGCGAGCTTCCAGATCAACAACCGCAAGCCGCACGGCAAGCTGCGCGTCGACATGCCCGGCTCGCTCGGGCGGCTCGTGGTGATCCCGGCGCTCAACGAATTCCGCGAACGCTATCCCGACATCGATCTGCAGCTCGGCCTGTCGGATCGCCCCGTCGATCTGCTTCAGGAAGGCGTGGATTGCGTGATCCGGGTGGGCGCTCTGCAGGATTCCTCACTGGTGGCGCGCCGCGTGGGCCTGTTCGAAGGCGTGACGGTGGCCTCGAAGGCCTATCTGGCGCGCTACGGCGAACCGCGTTCGATCGACGATCTGGCCGATCACCGCGCCGTCAATTATTTTTCGAGCCGCACCGGCCGCAACATCGATTGGGCGTTCCTGATCGACGGCAAGGAGGTCGAGGTGAAGATGGAAGGCGTGGTGTCGGTCAACGATGCGGACGCCTACGTCACCTGCGGCATCGAGGGCTTCGGCCTGATCCAGCCGCCGTTGTTCATGGTGCTGCCGCAACTGCGCTCGGGCCAGTTGAAGGAAGTGCTGACGGGCCACAAGCCGCTGCCGATGCCGATCTCGGTGGTGTATCCGCACAGCCGGCATCTGTCGCCGAAGGTGCGCGTGTTCGTCGATTGGGTGGCCGAAGTGTTCGACCGCTGCCCGCTGCTGAACGGCTCGGGCCGCCCGCCGCTCGACACCGTCTGCAGCAAGCGCACGTTCGAGGAAGCGGAACGCGCGCCGATGATCGACACGCCGGTGGTCAGCGAGTGGGCCGCGTAAGGTAAGCACCTGCGGTAAGCACCCGCGCGACTGGAATGACGAAGGGGCGGCCTCTCGGCCGCCCCTTCTGTTTTTGCACGACGCAACGCGCTCTTCAATCGAGCAGCTTGAGGATATCGTCATACAAGGCGCGCGGCACCCGCACGCCGTTCGCCTCGCTGCGCACTCGCGCCGCGAAGCGCCGCTGCGACGGCAGGCGCGCGCCCTGCGCGGCGATCTCGCGCAGCACGCGTTCACCGCTCGCGTGGCCCGCCGCCAGCCCGTCGCCCGCGAACACCGCCGGATCGAACGCCAGCAGCAATTCGCCGTGATACGGCGAGGCGCCCGCGCCGCCGTCGTAGTCGAGCGACTCCGCGCTGGTCAGGTCGCCCATCAGCGAGCCCGCCATCAGCTCGACCATCGTGGCCAGCGCCGAGCCCTTGTGGCCGCCGAACGTGCGCATCGCGCCGCGCATCGCCGCATGCGGATCGGTGGTGGGCTGGCCGTGCTCGTCGATCGCCCAGTCGTCGGGAATCGGCTTGTCCTGGCGCGCATGCAGTTCGATGTCGCCGCGCGCGATCGCGCTGGTCGCGAAATCGAACACATAGGGCAGTTGCCCATCCGGGCGCGGCCACGCGAACGCGATCGGATTGGTGCCGAACACCGGCCGCGTGCCGCCGGCCGGCGCCACCCAGGCGTGGCTCGGGCACATCGCGATGCCCACCAGCCCGTGCGCGGCGATCGCCTCGACCTCCGGCCACAGCGCCGAGAAGTGATAGCAATGGCGGATCGTCAGCGCCGCCAGCCCCTGCTGCCGCGCGGCCTCGACCAGCGCCGGCAGTCCCAGCTCCAACGCGGGCAGCGAATAGCCGCCGTGCGCGTCGGCCTCGATCACGCTGCCGGCCAGCTTGCGCAGCGTGGGCACGGCGCGCCCGTCGACGCGCCCGGTGCGCAGCGTGCGCACGCAGGAAATCAGGCGGTAGACGCCGTGCGAATGGCACTCGTCGCGCTGCCCCTGCACGATCACGCTCGCGAGCGAACGCGCGTTGTTCTCGCTCACGCCGTGCGCCATCAGCACGCGACGCGCCAGCGCATCGACCTCGTCGAGCGACAGGCTCACATCCTCAGCAATACTCATCGATTCCCTCCGGGCCGCAGCGTGGCCCTGTTCGAAATGGTGTCGTGCAACTCGCTCGCCGTCGAACCGCAGCCTGGCGGCCGGCACGCCGGTGGCCGCGCGCCGGTAGTAGATCACATGCCTCGGTGGGAGAAAACGAATCGTCGAACGCCAGTATCCGTTGCGATCCGAGGCCCGGCTTGTGGCCAATGCACGGCGGCGATGATGAAATCGGCATAAATCTCGACTGCGATGACCGGCCGATCGGCATAGCCAGTCACGCATTCGGCGCGGGCTCGTTGCAGCGCGACATGCGCACCGGATACCAGCCGCCGCCTCCACCGGCACGCCCCCGGGCGGGCTTTCATCATCCTGTCCCTTGTTTTTCCGCATCGCAGCATGACGCGCAAGCATCATGAACTCCACAGAATCACACTATTGCATTTGACGCATCAATGTGAAAACGAGCGTTTCGCACACTCGTTCGAGAACAGCCGAAACCCAAGCCAGCCAAGGTTTTAGCCTAACCCTATCGACAGTACGGAATTCGATTGTTCCAACAGGGCGACAATTCAATTCGCGCGCATCCCATTTATTGATGCTGCGGCTGCACCTAAATTTCACTCCGTCGCGTAACCCAATGCGTTGCGCATCCGAATTCAGGTACTCAAAGGAGCTGAACATGAAAACCCTCACCATCGCCGCCGCCGCACTCGTCCTGTCCACCAGCGCCGTTTCCGCCTTTGCCGATGGCGGCATCGGCCGCGCCGGCACCTACGGCGACCTGCCCGCCGCCAAGACCACCAGCACGCTGACCCGCGCCCAGGTGCGCGCCGAACTGGCGCAATCCCAACGCGACGGCACGCTGGCCCTGCTGCGCAAGAGCACGTCGTACCCGCAAGGCATCGAACTGGCGCAACAACGCCTGGGCACCTCGGAATCGGGCGGCCCGTCGAGCCAACTCGCCAATCGTTAATCCGTCAGCAACCCGCACGCCGGCCGCGCCGGCCTCGTCATCCGTAAGGAGCTCACATCATGAATCCGAACGAACCGAAACCGTCCCAACTCGACCAGTGGGATCGCACCGCGCCGGTGTGGATTCCGTTCCGCGCCCAACCGCGCACGAACGGCAAAAGCTGATTGGCAAAATCGGCAGTGAAAAAGGCGGCCCGCTTTCATCAAGCGCGGCCACCTTTTTCATGTCATGGCGCGTCGGCGCCCCTCACCGGCGCCGCACCGCTCAACGCGCGGGCACGCCGTCCCGCCATTCGCCCCAATGCGTGACGATGTCCTGCACCAGCGGATTGCCCGCGCGATACAGGTTCTCGGTGGCGATCGCGAAGCCGCCCTGGTCGGCATAGTTCAGCAGGTTGTCGACGCTCGTCTGGCCCGGATACGGCCGGTCGAAATCGGAGCCGGTGCGCAGCACGGCCACGCGCGCGAGATCGACGCGCCGGGTGGCGGCCGCGCGCGTCAGCGCTTCGTAGGTGGCGTTGTCTTCCTGCGCCGTCATGCAGTAGGTGCCCTTGCCGTCGGTCAGGATCTTGGTCCACTGGCGCGCGCGTTCGCCGATCTTCGTGCCCGAGAACCACGTATTGCCCGACGACGTGTCGCATTGCACCACCGTCGGCGGCCGGTTGGCCGGCGCGGCGTCGAACTTCGCGCGCGCGGCCTGCGCCTGCGCGCTGTCGGCCAGCACGACGTTGCGCGACAGCGCATAGGCGGCCGCGGTCAGCTTCGGGTTCAGCTCGAACACCTCGCTGCGGTAGTCGAGCGGCGGCTTCTCGTTCGGGCTCTTGGTGTTGATGCCGAGATAACCGGTGTTCCAGCCGGCCGGAATCTCGCGCGCGTCGAGCTCCCATTGCAGGCTGAAATCGACCAGGTAATGCGACCACGCCGCCGAGCCGACCGTGCCCTGCGCCGGGTCCACGCCGGCGATGCCCGACACGAGGACATAGGTGCGGCGCAGGTCGAACTTCGGCGAGAAACTCAACGCCATGATGGTGGCCGCGGCATTCGCGTAACCCATGCCGGTGGTCACCACGCAAACCTCCTGGCGATTGCACTGCACCGTCGGATAGTCGGGCGAGAGCCCCGGCACCTTCACCTGGGTCCAGGGGCCGAGGCGATCGGTCCAGGCCTGCCCTTCCGGCCCGAACATCGTCACGATCATGACCTTCGGCGTGCGCACGCCCGGCCCGTGATCGTCGTGGCCGGGGGCGCCCTGTTGGGCCTGAACATCGGTGGAATCCTGCGCGACGGACGGCACCGTGGCGCACGCGGCCAGCGAGAACACGGCCGCGGAAAGCATCGAGCGAGTCAGCATCGTCGTTCCTTATGAATGGAGTGATGAGAACGGTTACGGACACTGCGGATGCGCGAGCCTGGCCGGCCCTCCGGCGCGGCGCACACATCGGTTTCGTCGTGACGCGGTGCCACGACGAGAATGGCGGCGGTCTGTGCCGCCGTCTGTCTGGCGATCGAACGACGAAAACCGGCGTGCTGCGGCCGGTTTCCTGCGCCAGACTTGCGATTCTAGCCGCCGCGCCCGGGCGGCCAAATTTCCGGGGCGATGCAAGGCACGCGGCACGATTCCGGTAAGATTCCCCGCGCCCGCCGGCGGCATCGCCGCTCGCGGCGCCTTACCCAACCCAATCAGACAGTGGAGCGCTACGCATGGCATCGGCAGCAGAATTCGATCAGGTTCGAGTGGTCAAGAAGGCGAACGTCTACTTCGACGGCAAGTGCGTCTCGCATACGGTCATCTTCCCGGACGGCAGCCGCAAGACGCTCGGCGTGATTCTTCCTGCCACGCTGAACTTCGGCACGAACGAACCGGAATTGATGGAAGTGCAGGCCGGCAAGTGCCGCATCCGCCTCGAAGGCAGCGATGAATGGCAGACGTACGCCGAAGGCGAATCGTTCTCCGTGCCCGGCAAGTCGCGCTTCGATATCGAAGTGATCGAGACGCTCGATTACGTCTGCAGCTACCTCTGAGCGACGCGCTTCGCCTGGCCGCCTCGGTCGAATGACCGATGCCGCCGGGCGGCGGCAAAAACTATCCTGTCAAGCAATTGAAAGCTCTTTCACTCCATTGCTTGAAGAGGAACATGATCCACACGCGCTATCTCGCCGCGGCGCTGCTTGCCGGCCTGCTCGGCATGACGTCCGCCCGCGCGGCCGCTCCGGGCAGCCTCCCGCCACCGCCTGGTGTCATCGCCGATGTCCCGGCCCCCGCCCAACCGCACCTGACGCTGTTCAAGCCCCGCGCCGATGTCCTGAAAGACGGTTATGTCTACCTGGCGTTTCGCGTCGACAACCTGAGCATCCTGCCGCTGTACACCGACATCCACGGCAAGGCGGCCACCACGCTGAAGCCCAGGATCGGGCATCTGCACGTGTTCGTCGACGACAGCAAATGGAGCTGGATCCACGCGCAGAGCGACGCGATCTACTTCGGCCCGCTGCCGCCCGGCCCGCACGCCGTGCGCATCGAGCTGGTGGATGCCTCGCACAGCGTGATCGAGACCAGGACGACGCACTTCGTGGTGCCGTGATCGCCTGCCCGGCATGAGGCGCATGCGAAGCGCGTGCGAAATCGGGTGGGAAGACCTTCACACCGACATCGCACGCACGGCCATCAGGCAGCGGTATAACGCGGCGCCGGAACGCTGTTCGACAGATGCGGCGCCATCGTCTGGCGTGCCGCTTCGTACGCTTGCCAACCCTCGACCTGATGCAGCGACGGAATGGTCACCAGCTCCTGGCGATCGAACCCGACGAGCGCGGCATCGACCATCTCCTGCGCCGTCATCACCATATTTTTCGGCAGGTGCTCGAGCGGCAGGCCGCCGATTTCCCAGAACTCGGTGGCGGTGGCGCCGGGCAGCACGGCCTGCACCTGCACGCCCTTGGCGGCCAGCTCGTGATGCAGCGACTGGCTGAACGCCAGCACGAACGCCTTGCTGCCGCCATACACGCCGTTCAGCAGTTCGGGCGCGATGCTGACGATCGACGAGATATTGATGATGGCGCCCTTGCCGCGTGCGACGAAGGCCGGCGCGACGGCATACGTGAGGCGCGTCAGCGCGGTCACGTTCAGCTCGATGAGCGAGGTCATCGCATCGACGCTGGTTTCGAGCAGCGGGCTGTGCGTGCCCACCCCCGCGTTGTTCACCAGCAGCGTGATGCTGGCGTCGTCGCGCAGCGTCGCTTCGACCCGCTGCACGTCGGCGCGCTCGCCGAGGTCCGCCACCAGCACTTCGACGTTGCGATGGGTTTCGTCGGTGATGCGCTTGGCCAACGCGTTCAGGCGGTCACGGTTGCGCGCCACCAGAATCAGGTCGTAACCGCGCCGCGCGAGACGGTCGGCATACACGGCGCCGATGCCGGACGATGCACCGGTGATCAGGGCGGTACCAGGATGAGATTGCGTCATGACTTACTCCAGGGAAGGTTTCGGGTGACTTGCCGAAACGTATTCTGGCCGCGCTGGCGAATGTCTCAAATGACGTATATAGTCATTTTTCCTGCCATTCCCCGCCCGCCCTGGAGTTGTCGATGCATCGAATCGGTTTTCTGTTGAGCGACGGCTTTCAGATGATGGCGCTGGCCACCCAATCGGTGTTCGAGCACGCCAACACCGTCGTCGGCGATCCGTTCTATCACTTCACGCTGTACTCCGCGGAAGGCGGGGAGGTGCGCTCGTCGGTCGGCTTCCCGATCGGCACGCACGCCGCGAACGGCACGTCCAAGGTCGATACGTGGCTGGTGGCGGGCGTGGCCGATCCGTTCGCGGTGCCCACGCCGCCCGGCACGGTGGACGTGTTGCGCCGCCAAAGCGCGCGCGCCCAGCGCGTCGCGGGCATCTGCACCGGCGGCTTCGTGCTGGCGGAAGCGGGCCTGCTGTCGGGGCGGCGCGTCACCACGCACTGGGCGATTGCCGCGCAGATGCAGGCGCGATTCCCGGATGTGCTGATCGAAAGCGACCGCATCTTCATCGTCGACGGCCGGATCTGGACGTCGGCCGGCATGACGGCCGGGCTGGATCTCGCGCTCGCGATGGTCGAGAAGGATCTCGGGATGGAGGTGGCGCGGTCGGTCGCGCATCGGCTGGTGATGCCGCAGCGCCGCTCGGGCGGGCAAACGCAGCACGCGGAAATGCTGGAGCTGGCGCCGAAAACCGACCGGATTCAGAACGCCCTGAACCATGCGCGGCAGAATCTGCACCGGACGCTGTCCGTGGAGGAGCTTGCCGAGGCGGCCAACCTGAGCCCCCGGCAGTTTCATCGGCTGTTCACGCAGGAAACGGGCAAATCGCCGGCGAAGGCCGTCGAGGCGCTTCGGCTCGAAGCGGCCCGGCTCATGATCGAGCGCAGCCGTCACACCCTCGATGCGGTCGCGCGGGAAACGGGGTTTCGCGACCGGCGGCACATGCGGGAGGCGTTCGTGCGCGGGCTCGGCGTGTCGCCTCAAGCGATCCGGCGCGACGCCCGCGCGCCCTGACGCTCGCCACTGCGTAGCGCCCGGCACCGGGCGCCACATGCAAACTCAGGCGACTTCGATCCGCGCCGGGCCGTCCACCAGTTCGCCGATCACGGCGGCCTGCGCGAAACCGTCGGCATGGAAGCAGGCCAATACGTCGTCGACCGTCTCGGGCGTGCACGCCACCAGCAGGCCGCCCGAGGTTTGCGGATCGGTCAGCAGCGCCTGCGCGGCCGGCGACAGGTGCTCGCCAAGCCGCACGTCCGCGCCGTACGCGGCCCAGTTGCGGCCCGAAGCGCCGGTGATCACGCCGGCCTCGGCGAACGCCTGCGCGCCAGCCAGCCAGGGCAGCGACGCATATCGCACACGCGCGCTGAGGCTCGCGCCGCGCGCCATCTCCAGCCCGTGGCCGAGCAGGCCAAAGCCGGTCACGTCGGTGATCGCGTGCACGCCCGGCAGCGCGGCCAGCTCGGCACCGGGGCGGTTCAGCTTGGTGGTGGCCGCGATCATCGCCGCGTAGCCCGCCGCATCGAGCTGGCCCTTCTTCAGCGCGGCCGACAGCACGCCCACGCCGAGCGGCTTGCCGAGCACCAGCACGTCGCCGGCACGCGCGCCCGCGTTGCGCTTCACGCGCGACGGATGCACCACGCCGATCGCCGCCAGCCCGTAGATCGGCTCGACCGAATCGATCGAATGGCCGCCCGCCACCGGGATGCCCGCCTCGGCGCACACCGATTCGCCGCCCTTCAGCACCGCGGCGATGGTTTCGTGCGGCAGCACGTTGATCGGCATGCCGACCAGCGCCAGCGCGAAGATCGGCTTGCCGCCCATCGCGTAGACATCCGACAGCGCGTTGGTGGCGGCGATCCGGCCGAAGTCGTACGGATCGTCGACGATCGGCATGAAGAAATCGGTGGTGGCGACGATCGCCTGCTCGTCGTTGAGGCGGTAGACGGCGGCATCGTCGGCGGTTTCGGTGCCGACCAGCAGATCGGGGAACAGCGCGGGCGGCGCGTTGCGCTTGAGCAGCTCGGCCAGCACGCCGGGGGCGATCTTGCAGCCGCAGCCGCCGCCGTGCGACAGGCTCGTCAGGCGCGGCGGGGCATTCGTTTGCGGGGTTTCGTTCATGGCGATGGGAACAGTCCGGATGAAGAAGCGCCCATTATCGGCAATCCGCGCCTGCCGCGCGCCCGCGAGCGTCACGAAACGGACACTTGGCGAAATCGGGCCGCTGCTGAGATAATCGCCGCCTTGCCGCATTTTGCCGCGCAATGCCACATCGCACGGTCTGCGCGCGTGGCGTGCCCTTGCCTCCACCGCTCGCGCCGCGAGCCTGCCGAAGCCGTCCATGGATCACCTGCTGGTTGCCCTCGTGCTGTTCTCCGCGTTGCTGCACGCGGTCTGGAACGCGTTCCTGCATGTCAGCGAGGATCGCGTGATCCAGCTCGGGACGATGGCCGTGCCCTACATCGTGGCCGGGGTGGCCGGCGCGCTGTGGCTGCCCGCGCCGGCGCCGGGCGCGTGGCCGTATATCGCGGCGTCGGCGCTGCTGGAGGTGGGCTATTGCCTCGCGCTGCTGCGCGCCTACCGCAGCGGCGAATTCGGCCAGATCTACCCGATCGCGCGCGGCAGTTCACCGCTGCTGGTCGCGTTGTTCGCGTTCGTCGCGCTCGGCGAACGGCCGTCGGCGTTCGCGCTGGCCGGCATCGCGCTGGTGTCGCTCGGCATCGTGTCGCTGGCGCTGCGGCGCGGGTTGCGGCTGTCGGGCGAGAGCGTGCCCTACGCGGTGCTGACGGGCGTGTTCATCGCCGCCTACTCGGTGGTGGACGGCATCGGCGTGCGGCTCGCGGGCAATTCGCTGTCGTATATCTGCTGGGTCTATCTGCTGTGGAACGTGCCGCAGTTCCTGCTCGTCTGCGCGCTGCGCGGCGGCCCGCGCCCGCTTCTCGCGCCATCGGCCACGCTGTGGCGCGGCATGGCCGCCGGTACCTGCGCGCTGGCGGCCTATGCGATCGTCACGCTGGCCTATCGGCACCTGCCGGTGGCGACCGTCTCGGCGCTGCGCGAGACCAGCTCGATCTTCGCGATCGGCATCGGCTGGTTCGCGATGCGCGAGCAGCCCACGGCGCGGCGGATCGTGGCGTGCGGGATGGTGGTGGCGGGGGCGGTGTTGATCCGCTTGTAAATGCACCGGCGCAGGTTGCGCCAAACGATGGAGCGAAGCCTGTGATGACGCACTACGCCGTGTTCGACGCCGCCGATTATCTCGACAACGAGGGGGTCATCGCCGAATTCCTGGCCTGCGCGGCGGCCGATCCCGACCCGGCGGTACACGCCGCCGCGCAGGCCGCCGTGGCGCGAGCACGGGGCAATCTGCCGGCGCCGCAATCCGGCTCCACGCCATAGCCAGCCCCTACCCGCCCACCCACCCCGCATCAATCGCCTCGGCCAGCGTGCCGAACGCCGCGCCGATCTCGTCCTCGGGCACGCACGCATAGCCGAGCAGCAGCCCGGGCGCGGCGCGCGAGCGATCCGCGTAGTAGCCCGACAGCGCCCGCACCACGATGTTGCGTTCGAGCGCGGCCTGCGCCACGGCGCGGTCGTCGGTGCCGTCGGGCAATTGCATCACGAGATGCAGCCCGGCATCGCCGCCGAGCACCGGCAGCGCATCGCCGTAGCGGTGCGCCAGTTCGTCGAGCAAGGTCTGCCGCCGCAGGCCGTACAGCGCGCGCATCTTGCGGATGTGCGAAACGAAATGCCCCTCGGCGATGAACTCGGCGAGCACGGCCTGCTGCAGCAATTGCCCCTCGCGATACAGCTCGGCGCTGGCGGTCGCGAAGCTCTCGGCCAGCGGCTCCGGCGCGACCAGATAACCCACCCGCAGCCCCGGAAACAGCGTCTTGCCGAAGCTCCCCACGTAGATCACCTGCCCGCTCGTATCCAGCCCCTGCAACGATGCAAGCGGCCGGCTGCCGTAGCGGAATTCGCTGTCGTAGTCGTCCTCGATGATCCACGCGCCGTGCTGCCGCGCGTATTCGAGCAGCATGCGCCGCCGCGCGAGGCTCATCACCATGCCGAGCGGATACTGGTGCGACGGCGTGACGAGCATCAGCTTCGGCGGCGTGGCGAGATCCTCGGCGCTCGGCGCGATGCCTTCGTCGTCCACGGCAATCGGCCGCGTGGTCAGCCCCGAGACATGCAGCACGCTGCGCACGCCCCAGTAGCACGGGTCCTCGGTCCAGATCACGTCGCCGGGATCGGTCAGCAGGCGCACGGCCAGATCGATCGACTGGTGAATGCCGGTGGTGATTACGATCTGCTCGGGCGAGCAGCGCACCGACCGCGAGGTGCGCAGGTAATCGGCCAGCGCCTCGCGCATCGAGGCCAGCCCGCCGCCCGGCGCGTAGGTCAGCAGGTCGGGCCGCAGGCGACGCCAGTATTTGTTGTGCAGGCGCGTCCAGACGCGCGACGGAAAGCGCGACACGTCGGGCACGCCGGGCATGAACGCGCCGCCCTGGCGCTTCGACACGCCCGCACCCTCCACCAGCCGCGCCCCGCGCGCCGACAAGGCCCGCGCGAGCGGCCGCCGCAGCGCCAGCGGCGAGATGCCCGTCTCGCCGGCCGGATCGGCCAGCCACGCCGGATCGGGCGCGGGCGGCGAGGCAACGCCTGCGTCCGTGGCGGCCATCGCGCCGCGCCCGCCTGCCGCCGCCCTCTTTCCGCGCAGCGCATCCGGCCCGTCGCGCTCGGCCGCACCGACGATCTCGTCGGGCGAGGTATCGGCCACGAACGTGCCGCGCCCGGTGGCCGACGTCACATAGCCTTCGAGCACGAGTTGTTCGTACACCTGCGTGACGGTATTGCGCGCGATCCCCAGCTCGGTGGCCAGCAGCCGCGACGACGGCACGCGCGTGCCGGCCGGCAGCTCGCGCGACAGGATCGCCTGCTGCAACAGCCGGTGCAGTTGCCGGTACACCGGCTGCGCGCCGCCGCTGCGCACGAGACGCTGCGCCAGCCAGTCGGATAACACGCTCGCCCTCAAAATTGGCTCCTATAGATTTACCGGAATGGCTCTAATTTTCAGAGCCAAGCCGGATTATAGTCGTCTCCATCGGCCGCGCTCCCGCGGCCACCGTCTGAACGAACCAAACCGAATCGACTGGAAGGAGATCTCCGTGAAGAATGCCGATCTGCAAGCCCGCAAGAACGCCGCCACCCCGCGCGGCGTCGGCGTGATGTGCGACTTTTACGCGGCCCGCGCCGAGAACGCCGAGCTGTGGGACGTCGAAGGCCGCCGCTTCATCGACTTCGCCGCCGGCATCGCCGTGATGAACACGGGCCATCGCCATCCGAAGCTGGTCAAGGCCGTGGCCGCGCAGCTCGAACAGTTCACGCACACCGCCTACCAGATCGTGCCGTACGCGTCGTACGTCGAACTGGCCGAAAAGATCATCGCCCGCGCGCCGGGCAAACAGGCCAAGAAGGCCGCGTTCTTCACGACCGGCGCCGAAGCCGTCGAAAACGCCGTGAAGATGGCCCGCGCGTTTACCGGCCGTCCGGGCGTGATCGCGTTCGCGGGCGGCTTCCACGGCCGCACCATGATGGGCATGGCGCTGACCGGCAAGGTCGCCCCCTACAAGCTGAACTTCGGCCCGTTCCCGGGCGACGTGTTCCACGCCCCCTACCCGAACGCACTGCACGGCATCAGCACGGCCGATTCGCTGAAGGCGATCGACATGCTGTTCAAGGCCGACATCGATCCGAAGCGCGTCGCCGCGATCATCTTCGAACCGGTGCAGGGCGAAGGCGGCTTCTACCAGGCGCCGGCCGATTTCGTGCGCGGCCTGCGCAAGATCTGCGACGAACACGGCATCGTGCTGATCGCCGACGAAGTGCAGACCGGCTTCGCGCGCACCGGCAAGCTGTTCGCGATGCAGCACTACGACGTGCTGCCCGACCTGACCACCATGGCCAAGAGCCTGGCCGGCGGGATGCCGCTGTCGGGCGTGGTCGGCCGCGCCGACGTGATGGATGCGGCGGCCCCCGGCGGCCTCGGCGGCACCTACGCCGGCAACCCGCTGGCGGTGGCCGCGGCGCACGCGGTGCTCGACATCATCGACGAAGAGCAACTCGAAGCACGTGCCGTGAAGCTCGGCGACGCGCTGAAGGCGAAGCTCGCCGCACTCAAGCCGGAGATCCCGCAGATCGTCGACGTGCGCGGCCCGGGCGCGATGGTCGCCGTGGAGTTCTTCAAGGCCGGCACGCAGGAGCCGGACGCCGAATTCACCAAGCGCGTGCAGGCGCGCGCGCTGGAGCGCGGCCTGTTGCTGCTGGTGTGCGGCGTGTATTCGAACGTGGTCCGCTTCCTGTTCCCGCTGACGATTCAGGACGCCGTGTTCGACGAAGCGCTCGGCATCCTCGAGGAAGTCCTGAAG
This sequence comes from Burkholderia sp. 22PA0099, assembly GCF_047497165.1. NCBI lineage: Bacteria > Pseudomonadati > Pseudomonadota > Betaproteobacteria > Burkholderiales > Burkholderiaceae > Burkholderia > Burkholderia sp. 22PA0099. The sequence goes on from NZ_CP163164.1 coordinate 760,215, forward strand.
GAAACCGTCGGCGTCGCCGCCTGACGCGCGCCCACCCGGCCCGACACGCCGCGTTCGCTTCGAACGCGGCGTTTTACATTCGCATCACGAGGTCACGCATGAGCCACGACATCACCGCCGCATTGAAGGACGCCTCGCTGTTCCGTCAGCAGATCTATCTGAACGGCGAATGGCAGGACGCCGCGAACGGCGCCACGTTCGAAGTCCGCAACCCCGCCACCGGCGACCTGCTCGGCACCGTGCCGCTGGCCGGCACGACCGAAACGCGCCGCGCCATCGAGGCCGCCAACGCCGCCTGGCCGGCCTGGCGCAAGCGCACCGCGAAGGAGCGCGCCGCGATCCTGCGCAAGTGGTACGAGCTGATGCTCGCCCACGCCGACGATCTCGCGCTGATCCTGACCACCGAACAGGGCAAGCCGCTCGCCGAGGCGAAGGGCGAAATCCTGTATGCCGCGTCGTTCATCGAATGGTTCGCCGAGGAAGGCAAGCGCGTGTACGGCGACACCATCCCGACGCCGGCCGGCGACAAGCGCATCGTCGTCACGAAGGAGCCGATCGGAGTGTGCGCGGCGATCACGCCGTGGAATTTCCCGGCCGCGATGATCACGCGCAAGGTCGGCCCGGCGCTGGCCGCGGGCTGCCCGATCGTCGTGAAGCCGGCCGAAGCCACGCCGTTCTCGGCGCTGGCGCTGGCCGTGCTGGCCGAGCGCGCGGGCGTGCCGGCCGGCGTGTTCAGCGTGGTGACGGGCGACCCGAAGGCGATCGGCGGCGAGCTGACCGGCAACGCCACGGTGCGCAAGCTGTCGTTCACCGGCTCGACGCCGGTGGGCCGCCTGCTGATGGCGCAGTGCGCGCCGACGGTCAAGAAGGTGTCGCTGGAGCTGGGCGGCAACGCGCCGTTCATCGTGTTCGACGACGCCGATCTCGATGCGGCCGTGGAAGGCGCGATCGCCTCGAAGTATCGCAACAGCGGCCAGACCTGCGTCTGCACCAACCGCTTCTACGTGCACGACGCGGTGTACGACGCGTTCGCCGACAAGCTCGCGGCGGCGGTGGCCAGGCTGAAGATCGGCCGCGGCACCGAGGCCGGCGTCACGCAAGGCCCGCTGATCAACGAAGCGGCCGTGCTGAAGGTGGAATCGCACATCGAGGATGCGCTGGCGAAGGGCGCGAAGGTGATCACGGGCGGCAAGCGCCACGCGCTCGGCCACGGCTTCTTCGAGCCGACCGTGCTGACCGGCGTGACGCCCGACATGAAGGTGGCGAAGGACGAAACGTTCGGTCCGCTCGCGCCGCTGTTCCGCTTCGCCTCGGACGACGAAGTGATTCGTCATGCGAACGACACCGAGTTCGGCCTCGCCGCGTATTTCTACAGCCGCGACATCGGCCGCGTCTGGCGCGTCGCGGAATCGCTCGAATACGGCATGGTGGGCATCAACACCGGCCTGATCTCGAACGAGGTCGCGCCGTTCGGCGGCGTCAAGCAATCGGGCCTCGGCCGCGAAGGCTCGCACTACGGCATCGACGATTACGTCGTGATCAAGTATCTGTGCCTGGCGGTCTGATTCCGGCTCTGCCGGCAGCGAAATGAACAACGCCTTCGCGGTTCACGCCGCGAAGGCGTTGTCGTTTGCGTCAGCGAAACACGCCCACCGCATCCACCAGCGAGGTGGCCTGCTGGCGCAAGCTTTCGGAGGCCGCCGCGCTCTGCTCGACCAGCGCCGCGTTCTGCTGCGTGATGTTGTCGAGATCCACCACCGCGCGATCCACCTGCTCGACGCCCACGCTCTGCTCTTCCGTGGCCGAGCTGATGTCGGCGATCAGGTCGGCCACGCGCTTGACCTGCACCACGAGGTCGTCCATCGTGCGGCCCGCGTCGTCCACGCGGCGCGCGCCCGAGGCCACCCGATCGACGCTGTTCTCGATCAGCGTCTTGATCTCCTTGGCCGCATTCGCGCTGCGCTGCGCGAGCGCGCGCACCTCGCCCGCCACCACCGCGAAGCCGCGGCCCTGTTCGCCCGCGCGCGCCGCTTCCACCGCGGCATTGAGCGCGAGGATGTTGGTCTGGAACGCGATGCCGTCGATCACGCCGATGATGTCCGCGATGCGGCGCGAGCTGTCGGTGATCTCGTTCATGGTGCCGACGATCTCTTCCACCGCATGGCCGCCGCGCGAGGCCGCGTCGCTGGCCGACACGGCAAGCTGGTTCGCCTGCGAGGCGGTGGCCGCGTTGTTCGACACGGTGGCCGTCATCTGCGCCATCGACGACGCCGTCTGCTGCACGGCCGTCGCGGCCTGCTCGGTGCGGGCGCTCAGGTCGTTGTTGCCCTGCGCGATCTCGCTGCTGGCGCGCTGCACGTTCAGCACCTGCTCGCTGACGTCGTCCACCAGCCAGCGGAACATCAGCCCCAATTGGTCGATCGTGCGCAGCGTCATGCCAATCTCGTCGACACGCGTGGCGGCCGGGCCGTTGCGGCTCTCGCCGGTCGCCACGTTCAACGCGCGCTCGTGCAGATCGCGCAGCGGCCGCACGATCTGCGCGTCGAGCCACATCGCCACCAGCCCCGTGGCCACCGCCGTGACGGCGGCCACGCCGGCCAGCGGCAACCCGCTCGCGCCACAGGCCCACGCGCCGCCCGTCACCACCGGCACCAGCGCCGCCAGTGGCGCATACATGCGCGTGCGCACCGACATCGTCTTGAGCAGCGACGCGAGCCGGCCGAAACCGCCGCGAATCACGATGCCCTTGTAGAAACGCCGGCCGCCCGCGCGGCCTTCGCGGAAGTCGCGATACAGCGCTTCGGCGGCGGCGATGTCCTCGCGCGACGCCTTGGTGCGCACCGACATATAGCCCTGCGGCTGGCCGTTGCGCATCAGCGGCACGGCGTTGGCGCGCACCCAGTAGTGGTCGCCGTTCTTGCGGCGGTTCTTGACGAGCGCCATCCACGGCTCGCCGCCCTGGATGGTCGCCCACATGTCGGCGAACGCCTCGCGCGGCATGTCGGGGTGCCGCACCGTGTTGTGCGGCGCGCCGACCAGTTCTTCCGGCGTGAAGCCGCTGATCTGGACGAAGCTCGCGTTCGCGTAGGTGATGGTGCCGTCGGCGCGCGTGGTCGACATCAACGTCGCGTCGTCGGGGAATTCGTATTCGTGCTGCGTGACCGGCTGGTTATTGCGCATTCATTGGCTCCGGCACACGGCGTCGAAGGCATGGGCCACCGTGGCTTCTCTCATTCAGGTCAGGTCGTGCTGGGGCCCGCGTGGCATCGCAACGGCTGCGGGCTTATCTCTTTTTTGACGGCAGCATTGGGGAAAACATTAACCCGATCAGGAGAAAAGCTCTCAAAATCCTCATTTTCCAGATCTACATCAATAAATTGCCAATTAATTGATCCGTGATCGACGGCACGTGGCAAGGCTCGCGCCCATGAAAAACGGCAGCCCGACCGAAGGTCGAGGCTGCCGTCGGCCACCCGCGCGAACGCGGGCGGCAAGGAGCGAGGGGCGCTAAGGCGCGATCAGACGCGTTCGATGGCGAGCGCGATGCCCTGGCCCACGCCGATGCACATCGTGCACAGCGCGAAGCGGCCCTGCGTGCGATGCAGTTGGTACATCGCCGTGGTCACGAGACGCGCGCCCGATGCGCCGAGCGGGTGGCCCAGCGCGATCGCGCCGCCGTTCGGGTTGACGCGAGCATCGTCGTCGGCCACGCCGAGCATGCGCAGCACGGCCAGGCCTTGCGAGGCGAACGCTTCGTTCAGCTCGATCACGTCGAACTGGTCGATCGTCATGCCGAGTTGCGCGAGCAGCTTCTGCGTGGCCGGCGCGGGGCCGATGCCCATCACGCGCGGCGCGACGCCGGCCGTCGCCATGCCCAGGATGCGCGCGCGCGGCACCAGCCCGTGACGCTTCGCGTTCTCTTCGTTGGCGATCAGCAGCGCGCAGGCGCCGTCGTTGACGCCCGACGCATTGCCGGCCGTGACCGTGCCGTCCGGACGCACCACGCCCTTCAGCTTGGCCAGCGCCTCCAGCGAGGTTTCGCGCGGGTGTTCATCGCGCGACACCACCAGCGGATCGCCCTTCTTCTGCGCGATCGTGACCGCCGTGATTTCCTGCGCCAGCGTGCCGTCCTGCTGCGCGCGCGCCGCCTTCTGCTGGCTGCGCAGCGCGAACGCGTCCTGATCGGCGCGGCTGATCGCGTAGTCTGCCGCGACGTTCTCGCCCGTCTCCGGCATCGAATCGACGCCGTACAGCTTCTTCATCAACGGATTGACGAAGCGCCAGCCGATCGTGGTGTCGTGGATCTCGGCCTGACGCGAGAACGCGCTCGCGGCCTTGCCCATCACGAACGGCGCGCGGCTCATGCTTTCCACGCCGCCGGCGATCATCAGCCCAGCCTCGCCCGACTTGATCGCGCGCGCGGCGATGCCGATCGCGTCCATGCCGGAACCGCACAGGCGGTTGACCGTCGAACCGGGCACGCCTTCCGGCAGGCCCGCCAGCAGCGCCGACATGCGCGCGACGTTGCGGTTGTCTTCGCCGGCCTGGTTGGCGCAGCCGAAGATCACGTCGTCGATCGCGGCCCAATCGACTTCGCGGTTGCGCTCGACCAGCGCCTTGAGCGGCACCGCGCCCAGGTCGTCGGCGCGAACGCCGGAAAGCGCGCCGCCGTAGCGGCCGATCGGGGTGCGGATTGCGTCACAAAGGAATGCATCGGTCATGGTTGTCTCCGGAACTTCGTTCGGATGAAATGCGCGCCGGCACACTCGCCGCGCCGCATCGGAATGTTCTATAAGCGAACACAAGATCGAATATCGAACTATTTTGCGATCATAGGGAGGCGGCCGGGGGCGTGTCAAGTTCGAGGGCGCTCCCAGCGGCGATTCTCCGCACCCAAGCTTGGCGCGACCCGTCCCCTTGCGCTACTCTCCACCGCTACACGACACGACCCCAGCCCATGAGTACAGACGATCTTCAGGCCAAACCCGGCGACTCCTATGTTCAATCGTTCGCGCGCGGCCTGGCCGTGATTCGCGCATTCGACGCCGAGCATCCGGAGCAGACGCTGACCGAGGTCGCCGCGGCGACCGGGCTGACGCGAGCGGGCGCGCGCCGGATCCTGCTGACGCTGCAAACGCTCGGTTACGTGGAGGCCGAAGGCCGGCTGTTCCGGCTCACGCCGAAAATCCTCGATCTGGGCTTCGCCTACCTCACGTCGATGCCGTTCTGGAACCTGGCCGAACCAGTCATGGAGCAGCTTTCGGCGCAGATCCACGAAAGCTGCTCGGCGGCCGTGCTCGATCGCGCCGAGATTGTTTACGTGCTGCGCGTGCCGACCCACAAGATCATGACCATCAACCTGTCGATCGGCAGCCGGCTGCCTGCGTACTGTACGTCGATGGGGCGTGTGCTGCTGTCGTCGCTCGACGATTCGGCGCTCGACGAAGTGCTCGCGCTGCGCCCGATCCAGGCGCACACGCCGCGCACCATCACCGATCCGGCCGCGCTGAAGGCCGAGATCGCCACCGTGCGCAAGCAGGGCTGGGCGATCGTCGATCAGGAACTGGAGGCGGGGCTGATTTCGCTGTCCGCGCCGATCAAGAACCGGCGCGGGCGCGTGATCGCCGCGATGAACATCAGCGGCAATGCACAGCGGCACACGGCCAAGCAGATGGTGAAGGAGTTTCTGGAGCCGCTGCTGGAGGCGGCGCAGAGGGTGTCGGCGTTGGTGGCGCGCCGGAGTTGAGGGGCAAGGGAGACGGGGCGGGAAATCGCGCCGCCGCGCCCTGGCCTGCTACGTCGGAGAACGCCCTTATATAGGGCAAGCAGTTAGCAATTTGGTTTCAGCCGTCGTGGCAATCGGCACATTCAGTCGAGGCACCTGCCCCAGCACCGACGCAATGAATCCGTTGATCGTGGTGGTGCCGCCACCGAGCGTGTTATACACAGCGACAACGCGCGGCTGTATCAGCGTCTTGCTGTCATACAGTTTTGCCTTCATGGTGCCGATCGCTTGAATCGCACCCTGGATCGACGCCACGCTGATTTCGGTGGGAACCGGCAATGCCGTGGAAATATTTTCCCCTGTCACGCCCATCGTTTGCAGCACCAGGGTTCCGCTGAGTTTGTTCGCCTGGGCAGCCGCACCAATCGCCAGCAAATTGCCCAGATTGATTCCCGCTGCGCTGGTGGTCAAATTCGCGGTTAGACGCAAACCAATTCCGATATAAACCGGCACCGAGCTATCGGCTTTTTCATAACTATCGACCACCCTCACCGTGAAACCGTTGGAGGTCGGCGAAGGGTCATCTTTTTTAACAAAAAAGGCGACCGTATTCGATTTGACATAGTCGATGGTGACGACATATTGGCTGTTCGATGCGCTGATCGACGTTGGCCCGTAGGTCACCTTTCCGGATGCATCGATCTTGCCGATCGCGAGCCGCATGGTTTCGTCAGGCAAGGCCCCGAGCAGTTCGTCGCGAGTCGGCCTGCCGGTCACGCAATGGCCTTGAGCATCGATGGGCTGCACCGTGGTCGACACCGGATCAAGCGGCTGATAACCGTATGACGAATCCGCTCCGGACGTTGTGCTCGAGTTGGTCGGCACCTGGATTTGAAAACCGGAACACGCATACAAGGTCGAAACAACGCATGCCAACACCGTCAAGCGGCCGGCCCGCTCGAGTTGCGCCGCACCAGACAATCCTCTCATTTCTCACCCCGATTTTTCATTTTAATTTGATGACATCGCACGCTTAAAAACCTGAATCAATACGGCAGTGCAAGTCGCCGCAAGCATGTGAGAAAAAAGATAAACCGTCAAGCAGGGATAACGTGCCACGCGGCAAAGATTCGGCTTTATCGATATCAAAAACGCAGGTCGGAAAAATCGATAGCAGCCAATGAATAATCGCCACATTGGCGAATTCAAATTCTTCAGGAATAAAAAAACCCGCTCGGCTTTATGCCAGCGGGGTTTTAAACAAGCTGATCGTGCGCATTTGATCCGCACGTTTCAAAGCATCGCTGCGAGCCACTCAGCCGATGATATCCACCCAACCGTGCTGGTCCGCTTCCTTGCCCGTCTGAATACCGACCAGCGTCTGCTTCAGGCGCTGCGTGACCGGGCCGGCATTGCCGTCGCCGATCGTGAACGTGTGCTTGCGGCCCTTCACCTGGCCGATCGACGTGACCACCGCGGCCGTGCCGCAGGCGAACGATTCGACGAGCTTGCCGCTCTTCGCATCGGCTTCCCACTGTTCGATCGAATAGGCTTCCTCGCGCACCGTGTAGCCGAGGTCGCGGGCCAGATCGATCAGCGAGGCGCGCGTGATGCCCGGCAGGATCGTGCCGGTCAGCGGCGGCGTTTGCAGCGAGCCGTCGGCGAACACGAAGAACACGTTCATGCCGCCCAGCTCCTCGATCCAGCGGCGCTCCACGGCGTCGAGGAACACTACCTGATCGCAGCCTTCGCGCGAGGCCTCGGCCTGCGCGGCCAGGCTGGCGGCGTAGTTGCCGCCGCATTTCGCGTCGCCCGTGCCGCCGGGCGCGGCGCGCGTGTAGCTGTCCGACACCCAGATCGAGACGCCCTTCGACGCGTCGCCCTTGAAATACGCGCCCACCGGCGTGGCGATCACGCAGTACAGATATTCGGCGGACGGCTTCACGCCGAGCACCACTTCATTGGCGATCATGAACGGGCGCAGATACAGCGCGCTGCCTTCGGCTGACGGGATCCAGCCGCGCTCGAGGCTGACCAGCTCGCGCACCGAGTTCACGAACAGGTCCTCGGGCAGCTCGGCCATCGCCAGACGCCGCGCGGAATTGCGGAAACGCTTGGCGTTCTGGTCCGGGCGGAACAGCGCGATCTTGCCGTCCGGCAGCGGATACGCCTTCATGCCCTCGAAGATTTCCTGCGCATAGTGCAGCACGAGCATCGCCGGATCGACTTCCAGCGGCTTGCGCGGAGCGATCTTCGCATCGTGCCAGCCCTGGCCTTCCGTATAGCGGATCGTCACCATGTGGTCGGTGAAGATCTTGCCGAAGCCGGGGTTCGCGAGCAGGCGCGCGCGTTCTTCGGCGGAAGTCGGGTTCGGGTGGCGTTCGATCGGGAAAGTCGAGGTGCTGCCGGTGCTCATGAGGTCCGCTCCTGGTGTTCTAGAGAGCGGCGGGGACGCCCGCCGCCGTGATAACCGGACACTGTAATCGACCTGAGCGTTCCGCGCATCCCGGAATGGCCCGGGCAGCGCCATTTCGCTCTCCTACCCGGGCCGCCCCTTCTCGCCAATCCTCACAAAAACAAGGAATTAGACACGCGCCGGCTGGAATCGATGATTGCCAGCACGTGCTTAAAAGTGACGTGTCAGCAACGGTCGGCCGCCGCCCGCCCGCCGTGGATACGGGGTCGCATGCCTTGGCGTGCGTAACGGCGCGGCGGTGTCCCGCCGCTCGGTCGGGACGTTGCGCCGTCAGGCGGCCGCGGCCACGCCGTCGAGTTCGCGCATCACGTCATCGGGCAGCGCCAGATCGCCGGCCGCCAGGTTCTCGTGCAGGTGGGCCACCGACGAGGTGCCCGGAATCAGCAGCAGGTTCGGCGAACGGCGCAGCAGCCAGGCCAGCGCGACCTGCATCGGCGTCGCGCCGAGCCGCTCGGCCACGCCAGACAGCACCGACGATTGCAGCGGCGAGAAACCGCCCAGCGGGAAGAACGGCACGTAGGCGATGCCGTCGGCGGCCAACGCGTCGATCAGCGCATCGTCGGCGCGATGCACGAGGTTGTAGTGGTTCTGCACGCACACGATCTCGCAGATCTTGCGCCCTTCCTCGATCTGCGCGCGCGTGACGTTGCTCAGGCCGATATGGCGCACCAGCCCCTGTTGCTGCAACTCGGCCAGCGCGCTCAGTTGCGTCTCGATCGAGCCTTCGGCCGGGCCGTGCGTCGAGAACATGATGCGCAGGTTCACGACGTCGATCGCATCGAGCTGCAAGCGGCGCAGGTTGTCGTGCACGGCGCTTTTCAGCTCGTCGGGCGTGTAGGCCGGCAGCCAGGCGCCGTCGTCGCCGCGACGCGCGCCGATCTTGGTGACGATCACGAGATCGTCGCGATACGGGTGCAGCGCCTCGCGAATCAGCTCGTTGGTCACGTACGGGCCGTAGAAATCGCTGGTGTCGATATGGTCGACGCCGGCTTCGACGGCCGCACGCAGCACGGCGAGCGCGGCGGCGCGATCCTTCGGCGGCCCGAACACGCCGGGGCCGGCCAGTTGCATCGCGCCGTAGCCGATCCGGTGCACCGGCAGATCGCCGAGTTCGAAGGTGGAAGCACGAAGTGATGCGGTCATGTAAGGCTCCTGCGGTGGCAACGTGAAGGAATCCAGAGCTTACGCGCTGGCGATTCCATCGATAAGCCGCCATAATCCGCACGGCTTGTACGAAGGAGCGAACAATGAGCAGCGTCGATCTCACGGAATTGCAGGCGTTCGTCGCGGTCGCGCGCGCGAAGGGCTTTCGCGACGGTGCACGCGCCACCGGCAACAGCGCGTCGGGCCTCAGCGAGGCGGTGCGCCGGCTCGAAACGCGGCTCGGCGTGCGGCTGCTGAATCGCACCACGCGCAGCGTGGTGCCGACCGAGGCCGGCGAGCGGCTGTTGGCCCGGCTCGCCCCGGCGCTCGATGAAGTGGAGGCGGCCATCGACGTGATCAACGGCCTTCGCGACCGCCCGGCCGGCACGCTGAAGCTCAACGTGCCGGTCAGCGCGGCGCGGCTGGTGCTGCCGTCGATCGTGCCGCGCTTTCTGGCCGCCTACCCGGAGATCCGCCTCGAAGTGGCCGCCGACGAAAGCTTCGTCGACGTGCTGGCGGCCGGCTGCGACGCCGGCATCCGCTACGAGGAACGGCTGGAACAGGACATGATCGCGGTGCCGATCGGCCCGCGCGTGCAGCGCCTCGCGCTCGGCGCGGCGCCCGGCTATCTGGCGCGGCGCGGGCGGCCCGCGCATCCGCGCGACCTGCTCGAACACGAATGCATCCTCGGCCGCTTCCCGGGGCGCGCGATCCCGCCGTGGGATTTCGAGCGCGATGGGGAAAAGGTGCGGATCGAACCGTCGGGGCAGTTGCTGGTGGAACTGGGTGCGGCCGTCGATCTGGCCGTGGATGCCGCGCTGGCCGGCACCGGCATCGTGCATCTGTTCGAGGATTGGCTGAAGCCGTATTTCGAGAGCGGCGCGCTCGAACCGGTGCTGGAGCCGTGGTGGGAATCGTTCTCCGGGCCGTTTCTGTACTACCCGGGGCGGCGGCTCGTGCCGGCGCCGTTGCGCGCGTTCATCGATTTCATTCGCGCCGACGCGCCGGCCTGAGCCGGCCATCCGCCGGGCCGCCGCATTGCACGACGGCCCGGGCCGGCATTGCCAAGGATTACGAACGACCGCCGTACACCGGGAAGCGTGCCGTCAGCTCGCTGACCTGGTCGCGCACGCGTTCGAGCGTAGCCGCGTCGTCCGGCGCTTCGAGCACGTCGGCGATCAGGTTGCCGACGATCTCGGCTTCCTTCGTGCCGAAGCCGCGCGTCGTCATCGCCGGCGAGCCCAGGCGAACGCCCGAGGTCACGAACGGCTTTTCCGGGTCATTCGGAATCGCGTTCTTGTTCACCGTGATGTGCGCCAGGCCCAGCGCCGCTTCCGCCGCCTTGCCCGTGATCTTCTTCGCTTGCAGATCCACCAGCATCACGTGGCTTTCCGTGCGGCCCGACACGATCCGCAGGCCACGCTTGACCAACGTTTCCGCCAGCACGCGCGCGTTGTCCACCACTTGCTGCTGATACGTCTTGAATTCCGCCGAACCGGCTTCCTTGAACGCCACCGCCTTCGCCGCGATCACATGCATCAGCGGGCCGCCCTGGATCCCCGGGAAGATCGCCGAGTTGATCTGCTTCTCGAACTCCGCCTTCATCAGGATCACGCCGCCGCGCGGGCCGCGCAGGCTCTTGTGCGTCGTCGTGGTCACGAAATCGGCGTGCGGCACCGGGTTCGGATACAGCCCCGCTGCGATCAGGCCGGCGTAGTGCGCCATGTCGACCATGAAGTACGCGCCGATGTCCTTCGCCACGCGCGAGATCCGCTCGAAATCGATCTTCAGCGAGAACGCCGAGGCGCCCGCGATGATCAGCTTCGGCTTGGTTTCGTGCGCGCGCTTTTCCAGTGCTTCGTAATCGATGTCTTCGTTCGCGTCCAGGCCGTAGCTGACCACGTTGAACCACTTGCCCGACATGTTCAGCGCCATGCCGTGCGTCAGGTGGCCGCCTTCGGCCAGGCTCAGGCCCATGATCGTGTCGCCCGGCTTCAGCACCGCGAAGAACACGCCCTGGTTCGCCTGCGAACCCGAGTTCGGCTGCACGTTCGCCGCTTCCGCGCCGAACAGCGCCTTCACGCGATCGATCGCCAGTTGCTCGACCACGTCCACGTACTCGCAGCCGCCGTAATAGCGCTTGCCGGGGTAGCCTTCCGCGTACTTGTTGGTCAGTTGCGAACCTTGCGCAGCCATCACGGCCGGGCTGGTGTAGTTCTCGGAAGCGATCAGTTCGATGTGATCTTCCTGGCGCTGGTTTTCGTGCTGGATGGCTTGCCAGAGGTCCGGATCGACCGCTTCGATGGTGCTGGTGGAATAGTTGAACATGATTTTCCCGACGTCCGTCGTCAAAAGACTTACCTGCGCCGCAGCCGCGGCGTGCCTCGATCAAATTGCCTGATTCGGAACGTTATTCAAGCGGAAGCGCCGGTTCGCATCTAGAAGAATTGCGACAACGCGATAGGACGGAATCGGCGCAGGGGGTAACGAGGCCGGATCGATGTCGCCCGCTGACAGGTCGGTGACGCTTCGCCATCGCGCGCGGCATGACGGGCTCGACGCATTCCGGTTCGACAAAAAACGACACCCCGGAAACCGCGAGGGCTTCCGGGGTGTGCGTGAGGCGCGGGCGGCAATCCATGCCGCCGCCCGTACCGGGGTCAGCCCGCCTTGGCTTGCGAGGCCGCCGCAGCCGGCGCGGCCTGCTTGCCGTAATCCACCGGCGCATCGGCTTCGCGCGGCTGATCGCCGGTCTGCTCGATCCAGCCGCCGCCCAGCGCGCGGTACAAGTCCACCAGGTTGGTCCAGCGCGCGAGGCGTGCCGAGATCAGCGTGGTTTGCGCCGTGTACAGGTCGGTTTGCGCCGTCAGCACCGTCAGATAACTGTCCACCCCGTTGCGGTAGCGCAGGTCGGACAGATCGTAACGGCGCTGCTGCGCCTCTTCGTTGCGTGCCAGCGCCGCGATCTGCTGATCGTAGGTGCCGCGCGCCGCCAGGCCGTTCGACACTTCGCTGAACGCCGACTGGATCGCCTTCTCGTAGTTCGCGATCTCGATGCGCTTTTCCACATGCGCCAGATCGAGGTTCGCGATGTTCGAGCCGCCCTCGAAAATCGGCAGCGCGATGTTCGGCGCGAACGACCACGCCGCCGTGCCGGCCTTGAACAGGCCGCCCAGCGTCGGGCTCGCGGTGCCGAACGCGGCCGTCAGCGAGATCTTCGGGAAGAACGCCGCACGGGCCGCGCCGATGTTCGCGTTGGCCGCGCGCAGCGTCTGCTCGGCCTCCATGATGTCGGGGCGGCGCGTCAGCAGATCCGACGGCAAGCCGGCCGGAATATCCGTCAGCAGGTTCTGGTTGTTCAGCGGCAAACCGGCCGGCAGATCGTCGGGCAGCGGCTCGCCGACCAGCAGCACCAGCGCGTTCACGGCTTGCGCGCGTGCCCGGGCTTGCGCCTGCTGATTGGCCAGCGCCTGCTCGACCACCGTCTGCGCCTGGCGCAGATCCAGCTCCGAACCGGTGCCGTTGTCGAACTGCAGCTTCGTCAGGTTGTACGACGATTGCGCGTTCTTCAGCGTGTCTTCCGTGACCTTCAGCAGGTCGTCGGTCGATTGCAGCGTCAGATACTGATCCGCCACCTGCGAGACGAGCGAGATTTCCTGCGCCTTGCGGGCCTGTGCCGTCGACAGGTATTGCGCCAGCGCCTGATCCTTCAGGCTCTGGATTCGGCCGAACAGGTCCAGCTCCCACGACGCCGACAAGCCGACGTTGTAGTCGCGCGTAATCAGCGGAGCGCCGGTGGTCGATATACCGGCCGGCAGCCGCTCGATCGAGCCGGTGCCGGTGCCGCCGAGCGTCGGCAGCAGTTCGGCGCGCGTGATCTGATACTGCGCGCGCGCCGCCTCGATGTTGAGCACCGAGACACGCAGGTCGCGGTTGTTCTTCAGCGCCAATTCGATCAGTTGCTGCAAGCGCGGATCGGCGAAGAAGTTGCGCCAGCCGATGTCCGGCGCGGCCTGGCCTTGGGCGCTGCGCGCGTCGCTCGCGCCCGGCTGCGTCGCGTAGACGCCGTCGGACGGGAACGAGCCCGACACGGGCGCATCCGGACGCTTGTAATGCGGCGCCATCGTGCAGCCCGAAGCGACGAGCGCGAACGCCATTGCCGTCAAAACGATTTTTCGCATGGTCATCAATGTTCCTGGTTGCCGTCGCCTTCTTGCGTGCGGTGTGCGTGTTCCTGCGCGAGACGCAGCGCCTGATCCGGGTCTTCCTTCTCGCCGCCGAAGATCGACCGCACCTTCACGAAGAACATCGGAATCATGAAGATCGCGAGGAAGGTGGCCGTCATCATGCCGCCGATCACGCCCGTGCCGATCGCGTGCTGGCTGCCCGAGCCCGCGCCGTTGCTGATCGCCAGCGGCAGCACGCCCAGGATGAACGCCAGCGACGTCATCAGAATCGGACGCAACCGCAGCCGCGCCGCTTCCAGCGCTGCCTCGACCGGGCCCATCTTCTCGGTAAGCTGCAATTCACGCGCGAATTCCACGATCAGAATCGCGTTCTTCGCCGACAAGCCCACCGTGGTCAGCAAGCCGACCTGGAAGAACACGTCGTTCTCGAGGCCGCGCAGCGTCGACGCGATCAGTGCACCGATCACGCCGAGCGGCACCACCATGATCACCGAGAACGGGATCGACCAGCTTTCGTACAGCGCCGCCAGACACAGGAACACCACCAGGATCGAGATGCCGTACAGAATCGGCGCCTGCGAACCCGACTGCACTTCCTGCAGCGACAGGCCCGTCCACGAATAGCCGATGCCGTTCGGCAACTGCGCCGCGATCCGGGACATCGCGTTCATCGCCTGCCCCGTCGAGTTGCCCGTCGATGCCTGACCCTGGATTTCCACGGCCGAGATACCGTTGTAGCGCTCGAGCTTCGGCGAACCGTAGGTCCAGTGGCCGGTGGCGAACGCGCTGAACGGCACCATCCCGCCCGAGCTGTTGCGCACGTACCAGACGCTCAGGTCTTCCGGCGTCACGCGGAACGGCGAATCGCCCTGCAGGTACACCTTCTTGATACGACCGTCCGTATCGAGGAAGTTGTTGACGTACTGCGAGGCCCACGCGATCGAGAACGTCTGGTCGATCGAGGACGGCGTCACGCCGAGCGCGTCGGCCTTCTCGCGATCGATATCGACCTTGTACTGCGGCGTGTCGTTCAGGCCGTTCGGACGCACCAGCGCCAGCGTCGGGTCCTTGGCGGCCATGCCGAGCAACTGGTTGCGCGCGGCCATCAACGCATCGTGGCCGAGGCCCGCGTTGTCGGTCAGCTCGAAGTCGAAGCCGGCTGCGGTGCCCAGTTCGGGAATCGACGGCGGGTTGAACGGGATCACCATCGCGTCCTTGTAGGCCGAGTAGTGCCCGAAGGTCCGCTTGATCAGGGCCTGCACCTTGCGGTCGTCGGCCAGACGCTCTTCGAACGGCTTGAGCTTGACGAACACCAGGCCGGCATTCTGGCCACGGCCGGCGAAGCTGAAGCCGTTCACCGTGAACACCGAATCCACGACGTTCTTCTCGCTGTTCGCCATGTAATCGGTGATGTCCTTCAGCGTGCGAGCCGTGGTTTCCTGCGTGGAGCCCGGCGGCGTCTGCACGATCATGAACATGTAGCCCTGATCTTCATCGGGCAGGAACGACTTCGGCAGGCGCACGAACAGGAAGCCCACGCCGACGATCACCGCGAGATAGATCACGAGCCAGCGGCCCGAGCGCTTGATCACGTGGTGCACGCCGACGTGGTACTTCTCGCGGCCCTTGTCGAAGTTGCGATTGAACCAGCCGAAGAAACCCTTCTTCTCTTCGTGATGGCCCTTCTCGATCGGCTTGAGCAGCGTCGCGCACAGGGCCGGCGTCAGGATCAACGCCACCAGCACCGACAGCACCATCGCCGACACGATCGTCAACGAGAACTGGCGATAGATCGCGCCCACCGAGCCGCCCGAGAACGCCACCGGCACGAACACGGCCGACAGCACCAGCGCCACGCCCACCAGCGCGCTGGTGATCTGGCCCATCGCCTTCTTGGTGGCTTCCTTCGGCGACAGCCCTTCCTCGAACATCACGCGCTCGACGTTTTCCACCACCACGATCGCATCGTCCACCAGCAGGCCGATCGCGAGCACCAGGCCGAACATCGACAGCGTGTTGATCGTGAAGCCGGCCGCGCTCATGATCGCGAACGTGCCGAGCAGCACCACCGGCACGGCGATGGTCGGGATGATCGTGGCCCGCAGGTTCTGCAGGAACAGATACATCACGAGGAACACCAGCACGATGCCTTCCAGCAGCGTCTTGACCACTTCCTCGATCGACAGCTTCACGAACGGCGTGGTGTCGTACGGGTAGTGCACCACCATCCCGTGCGGGAAGTACTTCGACAGCTCGGTGACCTTGGCCTTGATCAGACCCGCCGTGGCGAGCGCGTTGGCGCCCGTCGCAAGCTGGATACCGACGCCGGCGGTCGGCTGGCCCATGTACTTCGTGTCGTAGTTGTAGTTTTCCGCGCCGAGGTAGATCTGCGCGACATCCTTCAGCCGAACCTGCGAACCATCCTGATTGACCTTCAGCAGGATCTTGCCGAACTGCTCCGGCGTCTGCAGCAGGGTCTGCTCGGTGATGGTCGCCTGCAGCACGGTGCCCGGCTTGGCCGGCGTGCCGCCGATCTGGCCGCCCGCGATCTGCACGTTCTGCGCGGCGATGGCGCTGGACACGTCCGCCGGCGTCAGGCTGTAGTTGGTCAGCTTGGTCGGGTCGAGCCAGATCCGCATCGCGTATTGCGAGCCGAGCAGCAGCGTCTGGCCGACGCCGTTCAGGCGGCTCAGCGGATCGAGCACGTGCGACGCGACGTAGTTCGTCAGGTCGTTACGGCCCATGCTGCCGTCTTCCGAGTTGAACGCGATCCACAACAGGTAGCTCGAGCTCGACTTGGTGACCTTCAGGCCGAGCTGCTGCACGACCTGCGGCAGAACCGGCGTCGCGAGCGACAGCTTGTTCTGCACCTGCACCTGCGCGATGTCCGGGTTGGTGCCCGGCGCGAACGAGATGGTGATCGTGGAGGTGCCCGAGTCGTCGCTCGTCGAGGACATGTACAGGAAGTTGTCGAGGCCGCTCATCTGCTGCTCGATCACCTGCGTGACCGTGTCCTCGACCGTCTTCGCCGATGCACCCGGGTACGTCGACGTGATCTGCACCGCGGGCGGCGCGATCGTCGGGTACTGCGAAATCGGCAGCGTGAAGATCGATGCGACGCCCACGAGCATCAGCACGATCGCAATCACCCACGCAAAAATTGGCCGATCAATAAAGAATTTTGCCATTTAGGACCTCTTGTTACTTCGCTGCGGACGCGCCCGATGCGGAAGCTGCGGGAGCTGATGCGCCGGATGCACCGGATGCCGGCGCGGATGCAGCGCTCGCATCCGATGCCGCGTTCGGGTCGGGCGGCAATTGCGCCGCGACCGGCTTGACCGTCGCGCCCGGCTGAACCTTGCCCACGCCCTGCACGATCACGCGGTCGCCCGTTTGCAGGCCGCCCTCGACCACCCAGTTCTGGCCGTAGGTGCCCGAGGTCGTCAGCACGCGCGACGCCACCTTGTTGTCCGAGCCGACCACCAGCGCCGTCGGCTGGCCCTTCGGATCGTGCTGGACGCCGACTTGCGGCACCAGGTACGCGTTGTCGTTCGAGCCTTCCTCGATGCGTGCACGCACGAACATGCCCGGCAGCAGCACGCGGTTCGGGTTCGGGAACAGCGCGCGAATCGTGACCGAACCGGTGGTCTGGTCGACCGTCACATCGGTGAATTGCAGCTTGCCTTCGAGCGGGTAGGTCTTGCCGTCTTCCAGCACCAGCTTGACCTTGGCCGCGTTCGGGCCGGCCGTCTTGATCCGGCCGCTCTGGATGTCCTGGCGCAGCTTCAGGCCGTCGAGGCTCGATTGCGTCAGATCCACATACATCGGATCGATCTGCTGGATGGTCGACAGCAGCGTGGCCGCACTGGCCTGCACGTAGGCGCCCGGCGTGACCTGCGAGATGCCGATGCGGCCGGTGATGGGCGAGAGCACATCGGTGTAGCCGAGGTTGATCTGCGCGGTATCCACGGCGGCCTTGCCCGACGCGACGTCGGCGGCGGCCTGGCCGGCCGAGGCCACGGCGTTGTCGTAATCCTGCTTGCTGACCGCGTTCGCGGCCACCAGCACCTTGAAGCGCGCGGCCTGCGCGTTGGTCGAGGCCAGGTTGGCCTGGGCCTTGGCGAGCGTGGCCTTGGCGCTGTTCAACGTGGCGATGTACGGCGCCGGGTCGATCTTGTAGAGGCGCTGGCCGGCCTTCACATCCCCCCCTTCGGTGAACTCGCGGCGCAGCACGATGCCGTCGACCCGCGCCCGCACTTGGGCAACCAGGAAGGCATTGGTGCGGCCCGGCAGTTCGGAGACGACCGGCACGGATTGCGGCTGGACCGTCACGACGCCGACTTCCGGCGTGGACGGCGGCGGAGCCGCATTCTGCTTTCCGCAGGCGGCAAGCAGCGCGGCTACGGCTGCTGCGACAGGAATAATGCGATAAGAAACCCGTTCGACGCGCATGGAGCGACCTCTATAAGAATCAACGAAACGGCACCGGCCGGCGACACTGCGCCGGTTACGATGCGGCAAACACGGGGACGACAAGCGCCGGCGCCACGATCGCGGCGTCGGCCCGTGTCACGCTCGCCGCCGCTCGCCCTGAACGAGCGGCCACGACTAGACGATGCGACGACGGCATCCGCGAAGCGGCACGCAGCGCGGACACAAAAAAGACGAAGAACCCCGGGACCCGGCTCGATCGCTGCATCGGACACCCCGTTCCGGTGCAACGTCAGTGGATGCGCGACCGGACCGTAGCCAATGCATGACCCGGCGCCCGGACACATCAAACTGATGAGTGGAGCGGGAACCTATCACAAACAGAAAATTGTTGCGCTGAATCAAACTCAATTTGCAATAGTTGGCATAGGGTTCGCGCCGCCACTGGCCGTCCGCATGCTGCGGTTGCGTTCGGCATTCACACGGGCCGACGCGGCCTGCAGGTCGTCCACCCAATGCGAAGGGTTGTCGCGCGCGGGATTGAAACCGGCCTGCTCGTAGCGGGCCTGCTCCGCGCGAACCTGCGCGCGCGTCAACGGTGCATTGCCTTGCGCGAACGAAATGGCGGGAACGACGAAACCGGCCGCGACAATGGCGGCCTTGCAATACGACTTCATGTGGCAACTCCAGAAAGCTCGGTTCGTACGTTCGGACGTCGCTGCGTCCGTCGTGGCGCCGTCAGGCCTGTCGCGGCCGGTTCGTCTTGTGCGAACCGCTTCGCTCGAGCCTTGAATGGCGCCCGTCTCCCGCGCCTTGCGGCGCCAGCCTCCTGAAACTGATATCGCGTGCCCTTCAGGGCGCGCCGATGGCGATGAACGCGTGCCGGTCGCTTCGCGGCCAACGATGCGCACGGGGTAGTGTGCGTGAATCCGGCTGCCGGCAAGGTGTCCGCCGGCTGACTTCGTCGTTGGTCAAGCGCGCCGGAAACCACGCTCATCTTCCGGCGAACCGCAATGTAACAGCGTCCGGATTATTTGATTAGCCGCTCGATACGGCATGGCCTTATGAATGACGTTCATCAATCGGAGCGCCATCATGTCGCACCCTCACGAACGGCCACACTCCACACGTGCGTTTCGAGCCGGTGATAGCATGCACGATCTTTATCTCGAATTTATGTCCACCGCCCGGTGGGTTCCTCGATGGCACGCGACAATTTCAGCGATCTCCTGGCCTTTCTCGCCGTCGCGCGCGAACGCAGTTTCACGAAGGCGGCGGCGCAACTGGGCGTGTCGCAATCGGCACTGAGCCATACGATCCGCGGCCTCGAAACGCGGCTCGGCGTGCGGTTGCTGACGCGCACCACGCGCAGCGTCGCCACCACCGAGGCCGGCGAGCGGCTCATGCACGTGGCCGCGCCGCGTTTCGACGAGATCGAATCCGAACTCAATGCGCTGTCCGAACTGCGCGACAAGCCGGTCGGCCTGATCCGCATTACCGCGACCGATCACCCGGTCAACTCGATCCTCTGGCCGCGGCTCAAGCCGCTGCTGGCCGATTACCCGGGGCTCAAGATCGAGATGTCGATCGACTACAACCTGTCCGACATCGTGGCGCAGCGCTATGACATCGGCGTGCGTTTCGGCGATCAGGTGGCCAACGACATGATCGCCGTGCGCATCAGCCCCGACGTGCGGATGATGATCGCCGGCTCGCCCGAGTATTTCGCGCGCAACCCGCTGCCGAAGTGCCCGCAGGATCTGCTCGAACACGCCTGCATCAACCTGCGCCTGCCCACGCGCGGCAGCCTTTATGCGTGGGAGTTGAAGAAGGGCAAGCACGACGTGCTGGTGCGCGTCGACGGCCAGTTGATCTTCAACAGCACGCCGCAGATGCTGGCCGCCGCGCTGGAAGGCTTCGGGCTGACCTATCTTCCGGAGGACGAACTGATGCCGCACGTTCGCGCCGGTCATCTCAAGTGCGTGCTGAAGGAATGGGGCACCACGTTTCCGGGTTATCACGCCTATTACCCGAGCCGCCGGCAATCGTCGCGCGCGCTCTCGCTCGTGATCGACGCACTGCGCCATCGCGACTGACGCCTTCCACCTGACGTCGGGCGGGTTCGTTCAGGCGTCGCAGTCGCTCAGGTCGTGGTGTTCCAGCGGCTGCTCGGGCTCGGCGCCATTTGCCTGCTTATCGTCGTCCCTGTCATGCGACGAGCGCACCGCGTGCGGATTCGCCGCGCCGGTCAGCGACGACAGCGCATGCGATTCCAGCTCCAGCACCGGCGGCACGACCGCACGCAGGTAATCGATGAACGTGCGCACCTTCGCCTCCAGATGCCGCCGCGACGGATAGAGCGCATGGATGCCGTTCGAGCGCAACCGCCAGGCCGGCAGCACGCGCGCCAGCGAACCGTCGCGCAAGCCTTCCAGCGCCGTGGAGATCGGCAACGGCCCGATGCCCATGCCGGAACGCAGCGCATCGGCCATCGCGTCCGCGACGTTGACGACGAACGGCCATTCCTGTTCCGGCATGAATAGTTCGGACGACGTAGCGCCTTCGAGCTGCCAGGCGCTGGTCGAGGCATTCGGCACCACGAGTTGCAGGCAGACATGGTCGTGCAGATCGGCCACCGCGGCCGGCACGCCCGCGCGGGCGAGATACGCCGGCGATGCGCACAACACGCTGTAGGTGGTGCCGATGCGTTCCGCGACCAAGGTGGAATCGCCCAACTCGCTGGCCACCACCACGGCGAGATCGTAGCCTTCGTCGACCAGATCGGGCACACGCTGTGCGAGTGTCAGGTCGATCATGACCTCGGGATAGCGCTCGCGATAACGCGCGAGCCGCGGCACCAGGTAGTGCCGGCCGAAGCCCGCGGTGGCGTGCACGCGCAGGCGCCCCGACGGACAGCGCGCCGCGCCCGACGCTTCGGCCTCCGCTTCATCGACGAGATCGAGAATCTGGCGACAGTGCACGAGGTAGCGTTCGCCGGCTTCGGTGACGGCGATCCGGCGCGTGGTGCGATTCAGCAAGCGCACGCGCAATTGCGATTCGAGCGCGGCAATGGCGCGCGACACCTGGGGCGTCGCGACGTGGGCGGCCTGGGCCGCCTTCGTGAAGCTGCCTGTCTCGACAACCTTCACGAACAAACGCATGTTGTCGAGGGTGGGCATTCGCCATGGCTCCGTTAAAGCGGGCCGGCAGACAATGCCGGCGTTGTCGCAAAGGGCTGCGAACCGAGCGCGTATCTTCGCACAGCCATTGATGAATGGCCTTCATAAGCGCATGCCGAAATGGCGGCTAAAGCGTGGCGAACGGAAGTGCGGAGTGCATCGGTGTGCCAACGATCCGGCGGCTGCGCGATGCCGTTGCGCGCGCATCGATACCGGTTTGCCGCGACATGAAGCGATTCGCTTCGATACGCATCGGCCAAAGCTGGCCTATATTTCACGAGGCCCGTGTACCGCGTTGCGATCGCGGGCTGCATCACCGTGCTTCGCTACATCGACATGACCTGAGAGCTGATGACGCCGCCGCCAGCGTGGCGTCAGTGGGACGACCGTATCGCTTCTGCTGCGGTCGCGCGTGATTGTTCACCTTCTTCCAATCAGACACGAGGATTTTTTCATGACTCCAGCCAGCCCGAGCTATCGGTCGCGGTTCGCCACCGCGATTTTCGACCTGCTCAATCCAATTCCCTACGGCCTGTTCGTCGGCACACTGATCTTCGACATCGTCTACGCCAATACCGCCAACGTGCTCTGGGCCAAGGGCGCGTCCTGGCTCGTCAGCATCGGGCTGGTGATGGCGATCGTGCCGCGCCTGCTCAATCTCGGGCATGTCTGGCTACCGTCTCGCCGCCCGGTGTTGCGTACCGAACGCCTCGACTTCTGGCTGAACCTGGCCGGCATTATCGCCGCAATTGCCAACGCATTCGTGCATAGCCGCGACGCCTACGCGATTGTTCCGGAGAACGTACTACTTTCGGTGATCACGGTGGTATTGCTCGGCCTCGGCCAACTGACGCTCGCGTTCGGCAAGTTCGGCTTCGGCGCACAAGGGGGCCGTCATGAATAAGTCGCTCTCACTGAACGTGCTGGCCACCGCCATCGCGGCGACAATGCTGCTCGGTGCTTGCAGCGAAAAGGCGCAATACGATACGGAACATCAATCCGGCGCGAATCCGCCGCTGCCAAGCGCACGCAACTTCCTGATGCCGCCGATACAGGTGCCGAAGGGCGTGGGCTGGCAGGACGGACAAACGCCGAAGATTGCCCCGGGCTTGAAAATCGAGAAAATCGCTTCGGGATTGGCACATCCGCGGCAAGTTTATGTGCTGCCGAATCAGGATGTGCTGGTGGTCGAGTCGAACAGCCCGCACACGGAACCCGTCAGTTCTCCCAAGCAATTGATTGCCGGAATGATCACGAGCCGCGCCGGCAAGGGCGCGCCGGGCGGCAACCGGATCACCTTGCTGCGCAGGAAACCGGGCGGCAACGGCGAATGGGACAAATACCCGTTCATCGACAAGCTCGATTCGCCGTTCGGCGTGCAGTTGATCGGCAATACGCTCTACGTTGCCGATACTGATGCGCTGCTGAAATTCCCGTACGCCACCGGCCAGACGTCGATCAGCGCGCCCGGCGTGGAGCTGGCCGACCTGCCGAGCACCGTCAACCATCATTGGACCAAGTCGCTGCTCGCCAGCCCCGACGGCAAGAAGCTCTATGTCGGCGTGGGTTCGAACAGCAATATCGGCGAGAACGGCCTGGACGTCGAATATCGACGCGCGGCGATTCTCGAAGTCGACGTGGCCTCGGGCGCGAGCCGCATTTACGCATCAGGGGTGCGCAACCCCACCGGGCTGCAATGGGAACCGAAGAGCGGCAAGCTCTGGGCCATCGCCAACGAACGCGACGAAATCGGTGCCGATCTCGTGCCCGATTATCTGACGTCGATTCAGGATGGTGGTTTCTACGGCTGGCCGTACAGCTATTACGGGCAACATGTCGATTCGCGTGTGAAGCAGCAGCGCCCGGATCTCGTCGCCAAGGCGATCAGCCCCGATTACGCGATTGGCTCGCACGTCGCACCGCTCGGTTTGTGGTTCTACACAGGCAACAACCTGCCGGCGGAGTATCGGAGCGGCGCGTTCATCGGCGAGCATGGCAGTTGGGATCGCTCACCGTTGAGCGGTTATGCCGTGGTGTATGTGCCGTTCAAAGATGGAAAACCCACGGGAGCGCCAAAGCCGGTGGTCACGGGCTTTACGTCCGACGACGAAGAGCAGCTCCACGGTGCGCCGGTTGGCCTGACGCAAGACCGAGAAGGCGGGTTGATCATCGCGGACGATGTCGGCAATACCGTTTGGCGGGTGACGGGAGCGGGGGGCTGATTCAGAAGCCCCAAAGACAAAACCCCCACTGCATTCGCAGCGGGGGTTCTGAAGGGGAAGCCTGACGATTACCTACTTTCACACGGGCAATCCGCACTATCATCGGCGTGGAGTCGTTTCACGGTCCTGTTCGGGATGGGAAGGGGTGGTACCGACTCGCTATGGTCATCAGGCTAAAGGGGTTGATGCGTCGCTGCTTGAGCGCCACATCCAATCTGGAAGAAGTAGTAATGAGTTGTGTGTATCGGCACACGAGGACTCAATGCTGTATAACTTGTCGCGCTGTTTAAGATCCTGAACCTGCGGTTCAGGACGGGATGCTCGTCAGTGCTGAAGCACAAACGATCATCGACGCAGACTTGTTATAGGATCAAGCCTTACGGGCAATTAGTATCAGTTAGCTGAACGCATTACTGCGCTTACACACCTGACCTATCAACGTCCTGGTCTCGAACGACCCTTCAAGGAGGTCAAGCCTCCAGGGATATCTCATCTTAAGGCGAGTTTCCCGCTTAGATGCTTTCAGCGGTTATCTCTTCCGAACATAGCTACCCGGCGATGCCACTGGCGTGACAACCGGTACACCAGAGGTTCGTCCACTCCGGTCCTCTCGTACTAGGAGCAGCCCCCTTCAAATATCCAACGCCCACGGCAGATAGGGACCAAACTGTCTCACGACGTTTTAAACCCAGCTCACGTACCTCTTTAAATGGCGAACAGCCATACCCTTGGGACCGGCTACAGCCCCAGGATGAGATGAGCCGACATCGAGGTGCCAAACACCGCCGTCGATATGAACTCTTGGGCGGTATCAGCCTGTTATCCCCAGAGTACCTTTTATCCGTTGAGCGATGGCCCTTCCATACAGAACCACCGGATCACTATGACCTGCTTTCGCACCTGCTCGACTTGTCGGTCTCGCAGTTAAGCACGCTTATGCCATTGCACTATCAGCACGATTTCCGACCGTACCTAGCGTACCTTCGTACTCCTCCGTTACACTTTGGGAGGAGACCGCCCCAGTCAAACTGCCTACCATGCACTGTCCCCGACCCGGATCACGGGCCAAGGTTAGAACCTCAAACAAACCAGGGTGGTATTTCAAGGACGGCTCCACCGAAACTAGCGTTCCGGTTTCATAGCCTCCCACCTATCCTACACAGATCGGTTCAAAGTCCAATGCAAAGCTACAGTAAAGGTTCATGGGGTCTTTCCGTCTAGCCGCGGGGAGATTGCATCATCACAAACACTTCAACTTCGCTGAGTCTCGGGAGGAGACAGTGTGGCCATCGTTACGCCATTCGTGCAGGTCGGAACTTACCCGACAAGGAATTTCGCTACCTTAGGACCGTTATAGTTACGGCCGCCGTTTACCGGGACTTCAATCAAGAGCTTGCACCCCATCATTTAATCTTCCGGCACCGGGCAGGCGTCACACCCTATACGTCCACTTTCGTGTTTGCAGAGTGCTGTGTTTTTATTAAACAGTCGCAGCCACCAGTTTATTGCAACCCTTTCACCCTCCTGGCGCAGGCCAGTCAAGCTACAAGGGCGTACCTTATCCCGAAGTTACGGTACCAATTTGCCGAGTTCCTTCTCCCGAGTTCTCTCAAGCGCCTTAGAATACTCATCTCGCCCACCTGTGTCGGTTTGCGGTACGGTCACTGTTAAACTGAAGCTTAGAGGCTTTTCTTGGAACCACTTCCAATTGCTTCGCTTCCTAAGAAGCTCGCGCCACACCCTTGAATTCTGCGCCCGGATTTGCCTAAGCGCCTTCTCCAATGCAGCGACCGGGACTTCCAACACCCGGACAACCTTCCGCGATCCGTCCCCCCATCGCATTTAACAATGGTGCAGGAATATTGACCTGCTTCCCATCAGCTACGCATTTCTGCCTCGCCTTAGGGGCCGACTCACCCTACGCCGATGAACGTTGCGTAGGAAACCTTGGGCTTACGGCGAGGGGGCCTTTCACCCCCTTTATCGCTACTCATGTCAGCATTCGCACTTCCGATACCTCCAGCACACTTTACAGTGCACCTTCGCAGGCTTACGGAACGCTCTCCTACCATGCACATAAATGTGCATCCGCAGCTTCGGTATATAGCTTAGCCCCGTTACATCTTCCGCGCAGGACGACTCGATCAGTGAGCTATTACGCTTTCTTTAAAGGATGGCTGCTTCTAAGCCAACCTCCTGACTGTTTTAGCCTTCCCACTTCGTTTCCCACTTAGCTATATTTGGGGACCTTAGCTGGCGGTCTGGGTTGTTTCCCTCTTGACACCGGACGTTAGCACCCGATGTCTGTCTCCCGCGATTGCACTCTTCGGTATTCGGAGTTTGCTATGGCGAGGTAATCCGCAATGGACCCCTCAACCATGACAGTGCTCTACCCCCGAAGGTGAGACGCGAGGCACTACCTAAATAGTTTTCGGAGAGAACCAGCTATTTCCAAGTTTGTTTAGCCTTTCACCCCTATCCACAGCTCATCCCCTAACTTTTCAACGTTAGTGGGTTCGGACCTCCAGTACGTGTTACCGCACCTTCATCCTGGCCATGGATAGATCACTTGGTTTCGGGTCTACGCCCAGCAACTGAACGCCCTATTCGGACTCGCTTTCGCTACGCCTGCCCTATTCGGTTAAGCTTGCTACTGAACGTAAGTCGCTGACCCATTATACAAAAGGTACGCCGTCACCCCTTACGAGGCTCCGACTGTTTGTATGCATGCGGTTTCAGGATCTATTTCACTCCCCTCCCGGGGTTCTTTTCGCCTTTCCCTCACGGTACTGGTTCACTATCGGTCGATCACGAGTATTTAGCCTTGGAGGATGGTCCCCCCATCTTCAGACAGGATTTCACGTGTCCCGCCCTACTTGTCGTACACCTAGTTCTTTCATACTGTTTTCGTCTACAGGGCTATCACCTGCTATGGCCGCACTTTCCAGAGCGTTCGACTAACAATACAAATAAAGAGTACAGGCTCTTCCCATTTCGCTCGCCACTACTTTGGGAATCTCGGTTGATTTCTTTTCCTGCGGTTACTTAGATGTTTCAGTTCACCGCGTTCGCTTCACATGACCTATGTATTCAGTCATGGATACTCCAAAAGGAGTGGGTTTCCCCATTCGGACATCTACGGATCAAAGCTTGTTTGCCAGCTCCCCGTAGCTTTTCGCAGGCTACCGCGTCCTTCATCGCCTGTGATCGCCAAGGCATCCACCACATGCACTTGTTCGCTTGACCCTATAACGAGTCTGTCTCGCTTGCGCTCGACAGTCGCTACAGGTTGAGTTCTCGCATTTGTGCCGTATTCCAATTGAGCCGAACATTTAAGTTCGAATCTTCTTGAGATACATCGATACAATCACAACCCGAATAACTTTCACGCCCATCTCAAATAGACGCTTCCGTTATTCAAATTACTACTTCTTCTAGATTGTTAAAGAACGACAGCCGATAAGTACACATGGTGTACAGATCGCTCTGACTGGCTCAATCGCCAATGACAAATCCTCAGGTCACACTGACCTGAACGCTTGTCATTGAAGATTGGTGGAGGCAGACGGGATCGAACCGACGACCCCCTGCTTGCAAAGCAGGTGCTCTCCCAGCTGAGCTATGCCCCCATACAGAGACTTCTCAAGGATACTGTCCAGACTAAGTGGTGGGTCTGGTTGGATTCGAACCAACGACCCCCGCCTTATCAAGACGGTGCTCTAACCAACTGAGCTACAGACCCCTGAGTCTGTCTTGATTTACAGCCGATAAGCGTGAACGCTCAACTTTCGCGGTATTAGCTCGAGAAAGGAGGTGATCCAGCCGCACCTTCCGATACGGCTACCTTGTTACGACTTCACCCCAGTCATGAATCCTACCGTGGTGACCGTCCTCCTTGCGGTTAGACTAGCCACTTCTGGTAAAACCCACTCCCATGGTGTGACGGGCGGTGTGTACAAGACCCGGGAACGTATTCACCGCGGCATGCTGATCCGCGATTACTAGCGATTCCAGCTTCACGCACTCGAGTTGCAGAGTGCGATCCGGACTACGATCGGTTTTCTGGGATTAGCTCCCCCTCGCGGGTTGGCGACCCTCTGTTCCGACCATTGTATGACGTGTGAAGCCCTACCCATAAGGGCCATGAGGACTTGACGTCATCCCCACCTTCCTCCGGTTTGTCACCGGCAGTCTCCTTAGAGTGCTCTTGCGTAGCAACTAAGGACAAGGGTTGCGCTCGTTGCGGGACTTAACCCAACATCTCACGACACGAGCTGACGACAGCCATGCAGCACCTGTGTATCGGTTCTCTTTCGAGCACTCCCGGATCTCTCCAGGATTCCGACCATGTCAAGGGTAGGTAAGGTTTTTCGCGTTGCATCGAATTAATCCACATCATCCACCGCTTGTGCGGGTCCCCGTCAATTCCTTTGAGTTTTAATCTTGCGACCGTACTCCCCAGGCGGTCAACTTCACGCGTTAGCTTCGTTACTAAGGAAATGAATCCCCAACAACTAGTTGACATCGTTTAGGGCGTGGACTACCAGGGTATCTAATCCTGTTTGCTCCCCACGCTTTCGTGCATGAGCGTCAGTATTGGCCCAGGGGGCTGCCTTCGCCATCGGTATTCCTCCACATCTCTACGCATTTCACTGCTACACGTGGAATTCTACCCCCCTCTGCCATACTCTAGCTTGCCAGTCACCAATGCAGTTCCCAGGTTGAGCCCGGGGATTTCACATCGGTCTTAACAAACCGCCTGCGCACGCTTTACGCCCAGTAATTCCGATTAACGCTTGCACCCTACGTATTACCGCGGCTGCTGGCACGTAGTTAGCCGGTGCTTATTCTTCCGGTACCGTCATCCCTCGGCTTTATTAGAACCAAGGATTTCTTTCCGGACAAAAGTGCTTTACAACCCGAAGGCCTTCTTCACACACGCGGCATTGCTGGATCAGGCTTTCGCCCATTGTCCAAAATTCCCCACTGCTGCCTCCCGTAGGAGTCTGGGCCGTGTCTCAGTCCCAGTGTGGCTGGTCGTCCTCTCAGACCAGCTACTGATCGTCGCCTTGGTAGGCTTTTACCCTACCAACTAGCTAATCAGCCATCGGCCAACCCTATAGCGCGAGGCCCGAAGGTCCCCCGCTTTCATCCGTAGATCGTATGCGGTATTAATCCGGCTTTCGCCGGGCTATCCCCCACTACAGGACATGTTCCGATGTATTACTCACCCGTTCGCCACTCGCCACCAGACCGAAGTCCGTGCTGCCGTTCGACTTGCATGTGTAAGGCATGCCGCCAGCGTTCAATCTGAGCCAGGATCAAACTCTTCAGTTCAATACCTGTTACTGTTTTTCGGTTCTTTCGAACCGGTCGCTCACTCAAAGCTGACAGGATTACGAATTACTTCATAAACCTGACTTACTTTTGTGTGAGACTCTTGATACTTTTGCTGACCTGATCCTAAGATCAGGACCGCTTCCATCAAGCGTCCACACTTATCGGCTGTAGATTGTTAAAGAGCGTTTCCGAGAGAAGCTTGGCTTCGTTTCGGTGCTGCGTTTTCAGCAGCAGAGAAGCGAGATTATGAAGAACATTTTGAAGCGCGTCAACTACTTTTTCAGCGCTTCGATCAACAGACTGCATCGATCGAGTTCCTCACCAGTTCAAAGAAGCGGCCCAAATTCCGGCGCTCTCCTTGTCCTGCCTGGCTTCTCCTCTCGTTCTGCGTTTCCGTCATCGCGAGAGAGGCCGAATTCTAAGCACCCATCCCGCTTCGTGCAAGCGTTTTCGCAAAGAAAATGCATGAAGGGCGCCGCTCGCGCGGCGCCCTTCATGCCAAGCCGTTGATCTCAAACGAAGAAACACGATATATGGTTGCTCGCGCAACCAACTCCCACGCCGACCGCCCTCAATCGGCCGGCGTCGACGCCTGATAGAAGCGCGCAAGATCGCCCTTCATCGCATGCAGCGCAGCGTCGTCGAGATAGATCATGTGGCCGGTCGGGTAGTAGCGCAGCCCGAGGTTCGCGCGCAGCGAGCGGTCCAGGCCGAGATGCGACAGCGCATATTCGGTCGCGTAGAACGGCGTCGCCAGATCGAAATAGCCATTCAGCGACAACACACGCAGCTTCGGGTTCTGCCGCATCGCCTCGGCCAGGTCACCCGCCGCATACGGCACGGCCAATTGCTCGCCCCACCAGGCGCGATGCTTCCAGTCCCATTGGCGCAAGGCCGCGTCGTTGAACACGCGATACCGATCGGTCGGCCGGTAATCGAGATCCTGCGCGAGATGTTGGTGCAGGGCCGCGTCGAATACGCTCGAAATGCTCGTCGCCGACACGTCGTAATCGGGGCGCTCGCCCGCATCGTCGTAATCGATGCCCTCGAAGCGCGCGTCGTAGCGGCCCAGGCTGCGCGACTCGCCGCGCAGCAACTGCTTGCGGAACCGCGACGGCCCCACGCGCAGCCGTGCATCCTTGATGAACTGCACGTCGAGCCCGGTGTAGCCGGCGATGCGCGCGGCGATCGCGTCGCGTTCGGCGTCGGGCAGCGCGTCGCCCGCGGCGAGCGCCTGCTGATACGGGCCGCGCGCGAACGCCCGCACCTCGTCGAGAAACGCGGGCAGGTTCGGCGGCTTCGGCGACAGGCGATCGTGATACCAGGCAATCGCGGCATACGTCGGCAGATAGCTTTCGCTCTCGAAATCCGAACCGGGCGAGAACGCCGCCGAATCGAGCACCGACGACATCAGGATCACGCCGTTCAACGCGATGTTGCTGTCGTTCAGCCGATGCGCGAGCATCGCGGCCCGCGCGGTGCCATACGATTCGCCGAGCAGGTACTTCGGCGAATCCCAGCGGCCGTTGACGGTCAGGTATCGCTCGATGAAATGGTCGAACGCGCTCAGGTCGCTGTCGACACCCCAGAAGTTCTTGCCCGTCGCGTGGCCGACCGGGCGCGAGAAGCCGGCGCCCACCGCGTCGATGAAGACGAGGTCGGACTGGTCGAGCAGGCTGTCGGGGTTGTCGGCCAGCGTGTAGGGCGCCGGCCCGCTGACGGCGGGGCTTGCCGTATGTGCCCGCTTCGGGCCGAACGAGCCCATCATCAGGAACATCGTGCCCGCGCCCGGGCCGCCGTTGAACAGGAACGTCACGGGCCGCGACGCGGCGCGTTTGCCGTTCGCGGTGTAAGCAATATAGAAGACGCTCGCGGTGGCCTCGCCGGCATCGTCGCGCAGCAGCAGATTGCCGGCGGTGGCGGTGTAGTCGAGCGTGCGGCCGTCGAGCCGGATCGAATGGCGCGTGACCGAGCGGGTTTCGGGCGGTACGGGGATGAGGTGGCCGGTGTCGTCGCTCCCATGCGATGGGGTGGCGGACGCATCGGCAGCGCGCGGGCGATGCGCGGACGGCGCGCTCGCGGCGGACGGCGCCGATGCGGCCTGCGCGGGCGAAGCGGATGAGACCGATGAAGCCGACGCAACGGGCGATGCAGACGCAACGGCATCCGAAGCCGGCCGCGCAACCGCCTCCGCCGCACCAGCCTCCCCCATCGACAGGGCTACGAACCACCCCACACAGCACAACGATGCGTTCAAACGTAGCGGCATGACATCCTCGGTCGGCGAACCCGCGCATGAATGGTCTGCGGATTGTCGACAGATCGCCCTGGCACGTCAACGGCGCGCCGCCGCCCATCCATGACAAAACGGGCGAGCCATCCGGCCCGCCCGCTTATCTGCCTTCAGACATTACATCGAGCAACTCAACGCCGGCCCAGCATCCGCACCGCCAGCGCCGCCAGCGAGGTGGCCACGGCCAGCACGACCACCGCCGTCCAGCCCCACTGCGCGAACAGCAAGGTCGCCAACCCCGCGCCGGCCGACATGCCCACGAACATGCCGACGAACAGCACCGCGTTGAGCCGGCTGCGCGAGGCCGGATCGATGCCGTAGACGATGGTCTGATGCGCGATCAACGTGGACTGGAAGCCGAGGTCGAAGCCCACCGTGCTCAACGCGATCAGGGCAAGCTGCGCCGTCACCGGCAGCCACGGTGCGAAACCCATCGCGGCGAACGACACGGTGGCCACGCCGATCCCGAGCCGCGTGACGAATTCCGAACCGCGACGGTCGGCCAGCCGGCCGGCCAGCGGCGCGGCCAATGCACCGGCCGCACCGGCCAGGCCGAACGCACCGGCCGCCGCGCTGCCCAGATGGAACGGCGCGCCGTGCAGCATCACGGCCAGCGTCGTCCAGAAGCCGCTGAAGCCGATCGCGAGGATGCCCTGCGCGAACGCGGCACGCCGCAACGCCGGATGCTGACGCCACAGCGCGCCGAGCGAGGCGATCAACGCGCGATACGGCAACTGCGTGGTGGGCCGGAAGCTCGGCAGGCCGCGCGCGGCCGCCACGCCGATCGCGGCGACGCTGACCGCCGCGATCACGAAGGTGGCACGCCAGCCCAGGCTGCCCGCCACCACCCCGGCCACCACGCGCGACAGCAGGATGCCGAGCAGCAGCCCGGTCATCACGGTGCCGACCACCTTGCCGCGATGCGCGTCGGGCGCGAGCGTCGCACCGGCCGGCACGACGTCCTGCGCGAGCGTCGCGGCCAGCCCCACCGCGAAGCTGGCCGCGAGCAGGAAGCCGATCGACGGCGCGAGCGCGGCCAGCAGCAACGCGGCCACCAGCACGCCGGCCTTGACGAGAATCACGCGCCGCCGGTCGAAGCGATCGCCGAGCGGCGCAAGCAGCAGGATGCCGAGCGCATAACCGAGCTGGGTCAGCGTGGGCACGAAGCCGACCAGCCGGTCCGACGCGCCGATATCCGGCCCGAGCACGCCCAGCATCGGCTGGCTGTAATAGAGCGGCGCCACGCCGAGCCCGGCGGCGGCGGCCAACAGCAGCACGAGGCGCGGCGTCAGCACGGCCGGCTGGCCCTGGCCGGCGGAACCAGCGGCGGCCGGCACGGCCCGATGCGCGGGCGGCATGACGGCTTCGCGGGCCACGCCGCCAGCAGGTTCGAAGTCGGGGGTCGAGCTCATGATGGGATTCCATCTCGTCGTGAATCAGGAGTCGCGAGTGTGACGGCTGCTGCACCGGCCCGGTAGTGGCACCGCCCGCACATTTGATATACGCTCCGCGCATGACCCTCAAATCGCCCGCCAGCCCTGCCTCTGGCGCACCTCACCGGGTTTCGGAAGCCTCACCCGACGATGCCGGCTATCGTTTTCAACTGATGGAAACGTTCGTACGTATAGTCGAATCGGGCAGCTTGTCGGCGGCGGCGGCCTTGCTGCGCACCACCCAGCCCACCGTCAGCCGGCGCCTGCAGGCGCTCGAGCGCTCGCTCGGCGTGCGTCTGCTGCATCGTTCGACGCACTCGATGCGGTTGACGGTGGATGGCGAACGCGCGTTCAAGCGCGCCAAGGAATTGCTGGCCAGTTGGGCGTCGTTCGAGGCCGATCTGCGCGGCGCGCAGCAGGAGCCGGAAGGCCCGTTGCGCGTGACGGTGCCGCATGCGTTCGGCCAGCAGATCTTCGTCGAGCCGCTGATGCGCTTCCTGCGCGCGCACCCGCGCGTGACGGTGGAATGGCTGCTGCAGGACGAAGTGCACGATTTCATCGGCACCGGCATCGATTGTGCGATTCAGATAGGCGAGCCGACCGACCCGTCGGTGGTGGCGATCAAGCTGGCGAACGTGCCGCGCATCGTGGTGGCCGCGCCGTCGCTGCTGGAGGGCGGTGCGATCCCGGCCACGCCGGAGGCGCTGGCCCCGCTGACATGGCTGGCGCTGCGTACCTATTACCGCAACGAGATCGCGCTCACGCATCGCACGACGGGCGAGACGCGCCGCTTCACGATCCAGCCGCGCATGAGCACCGACAACCTGTTCGCGTTGCGCAGCGCAATGCTGCACGGGCTGGGCGTGGGCATCAGCTCGTCATGGCTGCTGGCCGACGATCTGGCCGCCGGCCGGCTCGTGCACGTCGCGCCGGAATGGCGCGCTGCGGCGCTGCCAGCCTACCTCACGTATCCGCACGCGCAGTTCTACCCGTCGCGGCTGCTGCGCTTCGTCGCGACGATGCGCGAGGCGGTGCCGGGCCTGGTCGAAAGCGATACGCTGCCCGGCCAGGACCTCAGCCCTTGACCAGCCCGCCGTCGACGATCAGGTTCTGCCCCGTCACGGCGCGCGACCACGGCGACAGGAAGAACAGCACGGCATCGGCGAATTCCTCGGGCGTGGTCACGCGGCGCAGCGGCGTGAAGCCCGCAATCATGTCGAACACGGCCTCGGGCGTGGCGCGGCTCGCATCGGTGGTGCGCAACAGGCCGCCCGACACCATGTTGACGGTGATGCCGTCGGGGCCGAGGTCGTTCGACGCGGTGCGCGTCAGCGCCAGCAGCGCGGCCTTCGACGCCGTGTAGTCGTGATACGGCACCACCGGGTTCTGAACCAGGTTGGTGCCGACGTTGACGATTCGTCCGAAGCCGCGCTCGCGCATGCCGGGCAAAGTGGCCTGCATCGTGTTGAGCGCGCCCTTCACGGCGCCTTCGAGCTGCTGCTGCATGCGCTCCCAGGAGATCTCGCCGAGTTGCGGCCGCGCGTCGCCGTCGAAGCGGAAGCTGGCCAGCGCATTGTTGACCACCGCCGCGATCGGCTCGCCGGTGCGCTCGCGCGCCGCATCGACCATTCGGCGGACTTGCGCGGCGTCGGTCACGTCGGCCTGCAAGGCGATCGCGCGCGGGCCGAGTTCGGCCGCCAGCGCGGTGGCTGCCGCTTCGCTGTTCAGGTAATTGACGATCACGCCCGCGCCTTCGCGCACCAGCGAACGCGCGATCGACGCACCGAGCCCGCGCGCGCCGCCCGTCACGAGCACCCATTGTTCCGATAAGTTCATTTGCCGCGTCTCCGGATCGTCAAAGCGCGATTATCTCGCGCGCAGCACGATCCGCGCAGAACAGCGCGCCGTAACGCTCAGGCTTGCCGGGTGCGGGCATCCGCCCACGCCGCGAAATCGGCGACGATCTCGCCGGTCAATTGATGGCCCACCGGATGCGCGCCGTAACGCTCAAGCTTGCCGGAGGCGCGCGTCCGCCCATGCAGCAAAATCGCCGACGATCTCGCCGGTCAGTTGATGGCCGACCGGATAGCGGCGCACGGCGTGCGGCACGCCGAGTTCGGTCAGCATCGCGTCGGCACGCTCGGCCCAGGTGACGGGCAGCTTGTCGTCGTACTCGCCGTGCGCGATGAACGCGTCGAGGCCGGCCAGCGCCTCGCGCGGCGCGACGTGCGGCGCGATCTCGGGCAGGATTCGGCCGCTGAGGATCGCGAAGCCGCGCACCTCGCCCGGCGCGCTGAGGCCGACGCTCGCGCTCATGATGCCGCCCTGGCTGAAACCGCCGATCAGCGTCGGCAGCGGCGCGTCGCCGTCGGCCGTGCGCAGCGCGCGAAGCAGATCGATCAAATGCAGGCGGCTCGCGTCGGCCTGCGCGACATCGATGGTCGGGCCGTTCGGCCCGAAGCGCACGTTGAACCACGCGAACTGCCCGGCACCGAGCGTCAGCGGCCCGCGCACGAACAGCAGATCGAGATCGGACGGCAGCGCATCGGCCACCGCCGCCAGGTTGGTTTCGTTGCCACCCACGCCGTGCAGCAGCAACAGCCGCGCGCGCGCCACGCCGGCGGCCGGGCGGCGGCGGAATGCGAGCGTCGAGCCGGGAAGCTGGGTCAGGTCGGTCGTCATCGAATCGGGCTCCGGGTTGGCGGCCCGCTGCTGGAGCGAAGCCGCTCTATATATAGAGGGGCGGTTCGTGCGGCTGCGCGAACCGGAAGCGCCAGTCTGAATCAATCTCCGCAAGCAATAAACCACTGACGAGAAATGAATTGACTTCTTAACGGAACGAATTGCCCGGACGGCTCGGTTTTTGCCCCGCGCGACGCCAAGCCGCGGCGCACAATGGCGGCTTCCCGACCGCGCGCGCCGCCGCCTCCCTCCGACGATGAGCACCCTGTCCGACTCGCTTTCCACCGAACCGTCGCCTGTCGGCGTCTATGCACGCGACGACGGCGCCTGGCTCGTCAGCCATTCGGACCGGCCGCGCAGCTACCGAATTCAGCATCGCCGCGCCAGCGGCGACATCGATATCGACACCGTCATCGACCTCGACAACCTCGACACGAAGCTGCGCAAATGGCATCGCGAAGGCTACGCGCGTCGCGACGACCATGGCGAGGCCGCTGCGCCGCCGCATCGCGCGCGCTTCCTGGCCGACCTGCACGCAGCCGCCCGCGAGACGGCGGCCGAGGCCGCGCAAGCCGCCGATACCGGTGCCGACGCCCGCGTCACGATCGCTGGCGTGCCACTCGCGCGCGGCGCGGGCGGCCCGCTGGTGCCCGCGACCAACCCGGCCTACCTGTTCGGCGAGCGCGCGGCCAACGTGGTGCGCGACATCGCCGAAAACCGCCGCCTGCTGCTGATCGGCCACACCGGCACCGGCAAGACCAGCCTGATCGAGCAGACCGCCGCGCAGGCCGGCCAGGGCGTGCTGCGCGCGAACATGAACGGCCAGACCACGGTGGGCGATTTCGTCGGCTTCTGGACGGTCAAGGGCGGCGAGACGATCTGGGTGGACGGCGTGCTGCCGACGGCGATGCGCGCGGGGTTGTGGCTGATCGTTGACGAGGTGGATTTCGCCGAGCCGGCGATCCTGGCGGTGCTGACCGCCGTGCTCGAACCGGGCGGCCGCCTGCTGCTCAAGGAAAAGGGCGACGAGATCGTGGCCCCGCATCCGGCGTTCCGCCTGTTCGCCACGGCCAACGCGGCCGGCGCGATGAGCCGCTTCCGGCATTTGTATCAGGGCGCCAACGTGATGAACGACGCGTTTCTTGATCGCTGGCGCGTCTACGAGATCGGTTACCTCTCGCCGTCCGAGGAGGCCGACGTGCTGCGCCGCACGTTCGGGCCGCGCGTCAGCGTGCCGATGGCCGAAACGCTGGCCGCGATCGCCGCCGCGTGCCGCGAAGCGTTCGAACGCGACGACCTGGCCAGCGCGTTCTCCACGCGCCGCCTGATCGACTGGACCGCGCTGATGCTGCGCACCGGCGACCCGGACATCGCGGCCGGCCCGACGATCTACGCGAAGGTGAGCGCCGACGACGCCGCGTTGATCCGCGACATCGTCCGCCATTACATCGGGCAGGAGCCGGCGTGAAACCGGCCGGGGACGAAGCCGGGGTCGGGGGCCGGGGCGGGGGTGCAACCGAAGGCGGGGTCGGAGTCGGAGCTGGAGCTGGAGCTGGAGCTGGAGCTGGAGTCGGAGCCGGAGTCGGAGCCGGAGCCGGAGCCGGAGCCGGAGCCGGAGCCGGAGCCGGAGCCGGAGTCGGAGCCGGAGCCGGAGCCGGAGCCGGAGCCGGAGCCGGAGCCGGAGCCGGAGCCGGAGCCGGAGCCAGAGCCAGAGCCAGAGCCAGAGCCAGAGCCGAAGCCGCAGCCGGCGCCGAAGCCGCAGCCAAAGCCCGAGCAACCACCGCAACCCAGCCCGCCCCCGCACCGTCCAACGACGACCCCGGCGAGCAACTCGGCAAGCTCGCGCGCGTGCTGACCGGCGACCCTCGCGTGCAGGTGCGCGTGTCGCGCGACGGCCCGCGCCTCGATCTGGCGAACGACGCAACCGGCGCAACCGGCACGACCGTCCTGACGCTGCCCGCCACCGCAGGCGACACGCCGTTGTCGGCCGACGAACTGGCGGGCTGGGTCGATCTGCTGGCCGCGCGGCTGCGCTTCGGCGAACCGGCGCAACGGGCCGGCGTGGCCGCCGAGGTCACGCGCGCGCTGGCCGAAACCATCGACGATTACCGGGCCAGCCGCGCGCTGGCCGCGCAATTCCCCGGCGCGGCGCCGCTGCTCGCGCGTCAACGCGAGGCCGCCGCGCGCGAGATCGCCCGGCGCTGGCCCACGCTGAACTGGCGCGACCGCCTGATCTGGCGCATCGCACGCGAGTTGCATGGCGAAACACCCACGCGGCCCGAACGCGTCGCCTCGCTCGACGCCACGCTGCACGCCAGCAGCACACTGATCGACGCGGCGCGCGCCGCGCGTTCGACGGCGGACAGCATCAAGGCGGCCGGCCGCCTGGTCGCGCATGTGCGCGGGCTCGCGCGCGGCAACGCCAACAACATGATGATCACGGTCGATCGCGAAACCTCGCTCGACACGCCCGATACCGCGATCGAGATCGACCCCGACGACGCGTTCGGCAGCGCACCCGCCACCGACGCACCGGCCGCAAGCGCCGAGTTGTCGAACGCCGCGACGCCGGCAGACAGCGCATCCTCGACCGACGACCAGGCCAGCGGCGACAGCGCGCCCTCGCCGCGCACCGCGCAAACGAACGCCCCGCCAGTTCGCTCGATCCCGATCACCACCGCGTTCGACACCGTCACCGACCTGACCGGCAGCGGCGACGCCACCGCTTGGCGCAAGCTGCGCAGCGCGGCACGCGCGCAAACCGCGCGCCTGAAAGCGCAACTCGAACGCGCGCTCGAAGCCGACGAACACCTGCACTGGCGCACCGAACAGGAACGCGGCGAACTCGACCGCCGCGCGCTGGCGCGGGTCGCCACCACCCCCGGCTATCGCACGCCGTTCCGCACGCGGCGCGCGACATCGGGGCGCGACACCGCCGTCACGCTGCTGATCGACCGCAGCGGCTCGATGGCCGGCCGCAAGATCGAACTCGCGCGGCTTTGCGCGGCGGCGCTGTGCGACGCGCTCGCGCAACTGGGCTTTCCGTGCGAGGCGCTCGGCTACAGCTCGATCGACGACCCGGCGATGCGCGCGTTCCGCGACCGCTGGCTCACGCAGGGCCACGCGCCGCGCGGCTACAACCGCTTCGTCGAGCGGCTCGACCTGGAAATCTACAAGCGCTTCGATTCGGACAACCCGAGCGGCCTCGCGCGCCTCGAATGCGGCCACGAGAACCCGGACGGCGAGGCGCTGAGCTGGGCCGCCGAGCGCCTGCTCGCGCGGCGCGCGCAGCGGCGCATCCTGATGGTGCTGTCGGACGGCTATCCGGCCACCGGCGACGGCGACCCGGCGCGGCTGCGTGCGGACCTGCGCCTGCGCATCGCGGAGGTGCGCGCACAAGGCATCGAGTTGATCGGGGTGGGCATCCTGGACGATGCGGTGGAGGCGTTCTATCCGGCCAGCACCGTGGTGGAACGGCTGCCGAATCTGCCGGCCGTCGCGTTCGAGGCGCTCGGCCGCGCGCTGCTCGGCGAACGCGGCAGGACGCAATGGCCGACCGGTTTTGCCTGAGGCCCGAGGCGCTTGAGAATGAACTGAGGATTGGAAAAAACGCGCCGCCGCGCACGGTTTACCGGGCCAGCGGCGGCGATTTGTGCAGAATCAGTGCAGAAACTGCAGCGAGCCGAGCACGCGCGCGGTGTCGTCGTCGTTGCCGACGATGCCCTGGGTATCGGCCACCACGGCCTGCGTGCCGTTGCTCAACACCGCCCACAAGCATTCGCCGCCTGCGGCGTGAAAACCGGTTTCGGGATCGCTGACGCCGCAGGTCTGCGTGGCGCGCATGCCCTGCCAGCCGCGGCCCGCGAAACGCTCGACATCGGCGGGCGTGCCCGGCCCGGCGCTCGTCACCCATTTGCCGTTGTCGTCCTGCTTGAACAGTGCGTCCCGTTGCGCCACGGCTTCCAGCCCACCGCTCACCACGTTCAGTTCCACGAAGTAATCGCTGTTGTCCATGCCCCGGCCGACCAGCGCGACGCAGCGCTTTTCGCCAGTGCCCGGGCACGGCGTGACGGGCTTGCGGTTGGACGGGTAATCGAACGCGATGCCGAGCGCCGCGCTCGAATAGCGGCGCCATTCGGCCGACTTGACGGCGGCCAGCGCGCCGAGCCGGTCGCGATAGGCTTGTTCGATGCAGGCCGCATCGCCGCAGCGGTTGCGTTCGGCCAGCCAGGCGCGCTGGCTGCGCGATACGGCGGCCGGGTCCGCCGCGCGGGCGACGGTCTGACGATAGGTGGCATCGAGTTGCGAATCGAGATCGCCGAGCGCGGGCTGGCTGCAGATGCTGCGTTCGACGCCGGTGCGCGCCGCCTTGCAATCGAAACTGGCCGCCTGCGCGGCGCTCGTGCCGATCCCCGTCAAGGCCGCCATCAGGCAGGCGGCCGCGAAATGCCGTGCTCTCATCGGTTATTACCCTCGTTTTTCGATTGGATTCGGCGGGCGGCGGCCGGAACCCATCGCCGCCGCGCCGGTCGCACAGGATACCGGCTCGCCGGCCCGAGGCCGAACCTCCGGCTTCGTCGCACATTGTTCACACAACGGAAACGAAGTGTTCGGCCAGGCAGCGATGATCGCGCCGGCGAATTCGCGGATACTTCCGCCTGTCCCAGTGCGGCGTCATGCGCCGCCAACCCAGCCAGAAAAACGCCCTATGTCTTCCAGAACGCCGCTTACCGTCCTGCTCGCGGCCTGTCTGACGCTGTGGCTCGGTGCATGCGCCAGCGTGTCCGAGGTCAGCGCCACCGACAAGCCGCATACCTACACCGTCAACACCAGTTCGCACGGCGCCGTGCTGTCCTGGGCCGCCGCGCATCAGAAGGCGATCAGCACCGCCGATGCCTATTGCGCCCAGC
This sequence comes from Burkholderia sp. 22PA0099, assembly GCF_047497165.1. Lineage (NCBI taxonomy): Bacteria > Pseudomonadati > Pseudomonadota > Betaproteobacteria > Burkholderiales > Burkholderiaceae > Burkholderia > Burkholderia sp. 22PA0099. The sequence goes on from NZ_CP163164.1 coordinate 800,236, forward strand.
AGGGCATGCGCGCGAGCCCGGGGCTGGAACACGTCTCCGATCGCGAGGCGCGCCTGACGTTCCAATGCCATCCGTCCCTGTGAGCATCGGCTGATCGCTCCGGCCGCGCGCGGGCATGACGCCACGTGCGCGGCCTGTCCGCACTACGCCTGCGCCGCTTCCTGCGTCACTTCCTGCGCGCTCGCCAGCACCGCGTGCAGCAGCACGTTGGCGCCCGCCTCGGCCCATTCGGGCGTGATCGCTTCCGCTTCGTTGTGACTGAGACCGTCGACGCACGGCACGAAAATCATGCCGGCCGGCGCGACGCGCGCGAGATAGCATGCGTCGTGGCCCGCGCCCGACACGATGTCCTGGTGCGACAGTCCGAGCGCGGCGGCCGCGTCGCGCACCGCCTCGATGCAGCGCGGCGCGAACGGCACCGGCGCGTAATCGAAGATCTGCTCGATGCGCACGCCGAGGCCCGCGCCGCCCGCGATCCGCGCCACTTCCGCGCGCAGCGCCGCATCCATTTCGGCCAGCACGGCGGCGTCGGGATGGCGAAACTCCACCGTGAAGAAGCACTCGCCCGGCACCGTGTTGCGCGAGTTCGGGCGCGCCTCGATCATGCCGACCGTGGCGCGCGCGTCCGGCGCGAGGCGGCGGCCGAGCCCATCGACGAAATCGACCACGCGCGCGGCGCCAACCAGCGCGTCGCGGCGCGCGTCCATCGGCGTGGTGCCCGCGTGGGCGTCCACGCCCGTGAACGTCAGTTCGTACCAGCGCTGCCCCTGCCCGGCCGTGACCACGCCGATCGTGGTGCCGGCGCGTTCGAGAATCGGGCCTTGCTCGATATGCAGCTCGTAGGCCGCGTGCACGGGGTAGCCGCCCACCGGCGCGTCGCCCGCATAGCCGATCGCGGCCAGGGCGTCGCCCAGCGTGACGCCCTGGCGATCGGTGCGCGAGCGGCCGTAGTCGAGCGTAAACACGCCCGCGAACACGCCCGAGGCCACCATCGCCGGCGCGAAGCGCGAGCCTTCCTCGTTGGTCCACAGCACCACGTCGATCGGGCGTTCGGTTTCGAGGTTCGCGTCGTTCAGCGCGCGCACCACTTCGAGACCGCCGAGCACGCCGTAGATGCCGTCGTAGCGGCCGCCGGTCGGCTGCGTGTCGGCGTGCGATCCGGTCATCACCGGCGCGGCATCGGCCACCCGGCCCGCGCGGCGCGCGAACACGTTGCCCATCGCGTCCACGCGAATCGTGCAGCCCGCCGCGCGCGCCCATTCCACGAACAGGTCGCGCGATTCGCGATCGAGTTCGGTCAGCGCGAGACGGCAGACGCCGCCCTTCGGCGTCGCGCCGATGCGCGCCATCCGCTCCAGCGAATCCCACAGCCGCGCGCCGTCCACGCGCAGCGCCGCATTGCGTTCATTCGCCATGATTCGGCTCCTTCACTTCGCGCACGGCGTAGCGGAAATCGCAGCGCTTCGCGCCCTGCATGATGGTGGTGGTGCGCGTCAGCGCAACGCGCGGGTCGTAGCCGCGAATGAAGTATTCGTCGCGCGCGCAACTGAGCAGATGGCCGATCTCGCCCAGCCCCATCGCGTGATACATCTCGGCGTAGGCGCAGCGATGCACGTCGTAATCGTAGTGTTCGGCGTCCTCGCGCTGCACGCTCACGTCGAGCGCGTCGTCCTTCTCCCACAGCACCTGCAGGGCCACGAACGAAGCGATGCTCGCGCCGTTCGGCTCCTGCGCCGCGAACGTCTTGCCCGCGTCGACGGCCGCGCCGCGCACCGCCTCGGCGATCACGGCCTGCGCGCGCTCGGTGCCGAACTCGCGCTTCATGATCTCGTAGATCGGCTTGATGATTTCCGCCTCGATCCTGCGTCGCGCGAGGATGCCCAGGCGGGTGTCGGTATCAGCGTCACCGCTCGGGGCGGCGGGTTGGGTCGGCTCGGTCATGGGAGCTCCTGACTTGGGGGTTCGTGTCGTTATGGTTATGGGGGATCGGCAAACCGGGGGCGGAGGCTGGGACCTCGGAGCGGCGAGCGGGCCGCTCGTATCGCTACGCTGATAGGGGATCGGCAAGCCAGACGCGGAGGCCGGAACCTCGGAACGGCGAACGGGCGGCGCCGGTTCATCACCGGCTGCCGCCCGCCCGCTCACGCCGAAGTCCTGCACCGGGCCTCAGTTCGCCGGCGCGCCCGCGCCGCCGCCGAGCACGTCGACGACGTTCCACTTGCCGTCGCGCACCTGGTAGATCGTGTAGGCCGGGTCCTTCAGGTTGCCCCGCGCATCGAACTGGATGCGGCCGGTCACGCCCTGCCGATCCACCTTGTGCAGCGCGGCGACCAGCTTGGCCGGATCGGTCGAGCCGGTTTGCTGCGCGACGGCGATCAGCGTGGCCGCGGCGTCGTACGCGAACGGCGCGTGCAGTTCGATCGGCGCGTGATAGCGCGCGCGGTATTGCGCGTCGAACGCCGGGCCGCCCGGCATCTTCGCGAGCGGCCGGCCCGGTTCGAGCGCGGTCACGCCCTCGCCGTCCTTGCCGGCCAGCGACAGGAAGGTCTGGCTGACGAAGCCGCCCGCGCCGAGCAGCGTGGCGTCGATGCCGAGCTGATGCATGCGACGCGCGATCGGCGCAGCCTGCGCGTCGAGGCCGCCGAAGAACACCACGTCCGGCCGCTTGCTCTTGATGGCGGTCAGCACGCCGCTGAAATCGGTGGTCTTGTCGGTCACGTATTCGCGATCGACGATATTGCCGCCGTCCGCCTTCACGCCCTTCACGAACTGGTCGGCCAGGCCCGAGCCGAACGAGGTGCGATCGTCGAGCACGGCGATGCGCTTGGCGTGCAGCGTCTTGACCGCGTACGCGCCGGTGTAGGCGCCGCCGGTGTCGTCGTGGCCCATGATGCGGAACGCGGTATCGAAGCCTTGCAGCGTGTATTGGTGGCCCGTGGAGGCCGGCGCGATCTCGGGGATGCCCGCGTCGTGATACACGCGGGCGGCCGGCACGCTGCAGCCGGTGTTCCAGTGGCCGACCACGCCAATCACATGCTGCCCGACCAGATCCTGCGCGACCGTGACGGCCGTGCGCGGGTCGGATTGATCGTCGACGGCCACCAGCTTGTAGACGACCGGCTTGCCGCCGATGGTCGGATGCGTGCGGTTGGCATCATCGACTGCGAGCTGCGCGCCGTTCTGCAGATCCTTGCCGATCCGCGCGGACGGGCCGGTCAACGGCGCGGCCAGGCCGATCAGCACGGTTTGCGGCGCGTCGGCCGCCATCACGGCGGGCGCGCCCAGCGACAGCGCAAGGGTGGCGGCGGCCGCGATGGCGGTGCCGGAGAACGGAGCGGACAGGACGATTTTTTTCATGGTCGGGGAGCGTGTGGCGGACGATTAAAACATGAAAAATATTAAATAGTCGATTGCCGACCGGCAAATATCCTTTGATTGAATGCTTATGCCCGCGAAGCCAAATTCACCAAAAACCTTACCCATCATGACTTTTGAAAGACAGCCCAATCTCCGAATTATTCGATAGAATTCAAAACATGAAAAATATCGAACAATTATCCAACGATCCGCCGCTGCGCGCGGTGCGTGCGTTCGAGGCTTTCGCGCGGCTGGGCTCGGTCACGGCCGCCGCTGCCGAACTCGACATCACGCCGTCGGCGATCAGTCACCAATTGCAGTTGCTCGATGCGTTCATCCGCACCCCGCTGACGGTGCGCGAGGGCCGCGCGCTGGCGCTGACTGACGAGGGCCGCGATTATTACCGCTCGATCAGCGCGGCGTTCTCGGTGCTGCGCAGCGCCACCGGCTTCGTGCGCGACCGCTCCTCGCTGCGGCAGATCACCGTCAGCCTGATCCCGTTGTTCGGCATCGGCTGGTTCGTGCCTCGGCTGCATCGCTTCCTCGACGCGAATACCGATGTGGACGTGACCGTGCTCTACGCGAACCACCGCAACTACCGCAGCGACGCATCGGATCTGTCGATCCGCTTCGGCGCGGGCGACTGGCCCGGCTACCGCTGCGAGAAGCTGCTGCCGGGCGCGATGGTGCCGGTCTGCCATCCGTCGTTCCGGCGGCGCTTCGGCCCGTTCCGCAAGCCGGCCGATCTGGCCGTGGTGCCGCTGGTGCACGACGAGGATCGCAGCACCTGGGTCAACTGGCTTCGCAACGCGGGCGTGCGCAACGTGCCGCCGGTGGTCGGGCCGATGTTCGAGGATGGGCAACTGACGCTCAGCGCGATTCGCGCGGGGCTCGGCGCGGGGCTGATGCGCGCGCCGCTGATCGAGGCGGAGATCGCCAGCGGCGAGGTGGTGCAACTGTTCGACACGGCGCTCGACGACGGCCGCGACTACTACCTCTGCACACGCGACGACGCCGATCTGCCCGACGGCGCGCAACGGCTCGCGCAATGGCTGCGGGAAACGGCGGCGGAATCGATGCGGCTGACGGCGGCCGGCAAGCGCTGAACGGGTTGGGCGTGGGAACGACGGCTGGTGGGCTGGGGTTTCAGCTGCGCTACCGGCTGGCGCATCGGCCGATGCATATCGCCGAGCCGCGGCTCGGCACACCCCGTCAGAGCCTTCCCTTCACGCCACCGACGCAATCTTGAGGAATCCGACACGAATGCATCGGCGCAGCACGCCAGATGCATTCGCCTCGTTAAATAAGGGCTCCGGCACGAGCGTAGCGTGTCGGAGCGGTTGCCTGCCGCGCCACAGGCATGCGGCCGCAAGCTCTGCGGGTTTAGGGGTGATGACCCAGGCACTCGCGCAGTAATCCCGGCACGGCAAAAAGACGAAGGGGTAAGACAACGCCGTGCACTGCGAAGCATGGTCGCCTGCCCGCGGCCGCGCGTATAGCAGCAGGCAGCGGAAAAACAGGCGCAGCAGATCGGCCGCCGCACTGCTGCGCCGTTTTTCACGCGATCTGCTTCTTGTCGCCCCCGGGCCGCCGCCGTAAGTTCGTCGCTTCCCGGCGCGCGCGCCGAGCCTTCTCCTGTGCCCCATGTATCGATATACCGACTTCGACCGCGCCTTCGTGCGCAGTCGCGCCGCGCAATTCCGCGACCAACTCGAACGCTGGCAGGACGGCCGGCTCGGCGAGGACGCGTTCCGCCCGCTGCGGCTCCAGAACGGCTGGTACGTGCAACGCCATGCGCCGATGCTGCGCGTGGCGGTGCCATACGGCGAACTGTCGAGCGCGCAGTTGCGCGTGCTGGCCCGCATCGCGCGCGACTACGACGTGCCCGAGCCCGAGGTGTACCGCCAGGCGCTCGACGCGCAGCGCGCGCTCGGCACGGTGCGCCTGCCCACCCGCCACGCGCACTTCACGACGCGCACCAATGTTCAGTTCAACTGGATTCCGCTCGACCGCGCGGCCGACGTGATGGACCTGCTCGCCACCGTCGACATGCACGGCATCCAGACCAGCGGCAACTGCATCCGCAACATCTCGTGCGACGAACGCGCGGGCGTGGCGCCCGACGAGATCGCCGATCCGCGCCCGTTCGCCGAAATCATGCGCCAATGGACCACGCTGCACCCCGAGTTCGCGTTCCTGCCGCGCAAGTTCAAGATCGCGATCAGCGGCGCGGCCGAGGATCGCGCGGCCACCGACTGGCATGACGTGGGGCTGCGCCTGCTGCACGACGCGAACGGCGAACTGGGCTTTCGCGTCACGGCCGGCGGCGGGATGGGCCGCACGCCGCTGATCGGCACGCTGATGCGCGCGTTCGTGCCGTGGCGCGACATCATGAATTACATCGAGGCGATCGTGCGCGTGTACAACCAGTACGGCCGTCGCGACAACAAGTACAAGGCGCGCATCAAGATTCTCGTGAAGGCGGAAGGGCAGCGCTTCATCGACGACGTGGATGCCGAATTCGCGCAGATCGTCGGCCACGACGGCGGCCCGCACACCATCCCCGACGCAGAACTCGCGCGCGTGCAAGCCTGCTTCGTGACGCCCGAGGCCGTTTCGCGCCGCGCACCCGATGCGGCCGCCACCGAACGGCTGGCCGAGGCTGCCGCGCGCACGCCGGCGCTGGCCGGCTGGCTCGCGCGCAACGTCGCGCCGCATCGCGACCCGGCGTTGCGGATCGTCACGCTGTCGTTCAAGCGCACGCTGCAGGCGCCGGGCGATGCGTCGGCCGATCAGCTCGAACGCGTCGCCACGCTGGTCGATCGCTATTCGGCCGGCGAGGCACGCGTCACGCACGCGCAGAACGTGGTGCTGCCATGGGTACATGCCGACGACCTGCTCTCGCTGTGGGAAGCCGCACGCGCCGAAGGGCTGGCGAGCGCGAACGTGCATCTGCTGACCGACATGATCGCGTGCCCCGGCGGCGATTTCTGCGCGCTGGCCAACGCGCGCTCGCTGCCGATCGCCGACGCCATCGCCGAGCGCTACCAGGATCTCGACGAACTGGAAGACCTCGGCGAGATCGACCTGCATATCAGCGGCTGCATCAACTCGTGCGGCCACCACCATAGCGGCCATATCGGCATCCTCGGCGTCGACAAGGACGGGCGCGAGTGGTATCAGGTCACGCTCGGCGGCGCGGACGGCTCCGCGCGCGGCGGCGAGGCGCGCGCGGGCAAGGTGATCGGCCCGTCATTCTCGGCGCGCGAGGTGCCGGACGCGATCGACGCGGTGCTCGCCACCTATCTGGCGCTGCGCGCGCCGTGCGGCGAGCGGCACGAACGCTTCATCGAGACGGTGGGCCGGGTGGGCATCGAACCGTTCAAGGCGGCCGCACAGGCCGCGCGCATCGTCGAGGAGAACCCGGCATGAGCGCCACCGAACGCATCCGCCTGTTGAGCGCCGAGGCGCACGCGGCCGAAGCCGCGCAGGCCGAGGGCACCGTGCTCGCGTTGGCCAACGACGCCGACGTGAGCGAGCATGCCGAAGCGATCGCCCGCGCGGCGCGCGTCGAACTGCACTTCCCGGCGTTCACCGACGGCCGCGCCTACAGCCAGGCGTATCTGGTGCGGCGGCGGCTCGGCTTTCGCGGCGACCTCCGCGCCACCGGCGAGGTGCTCGCCGACCAGTTGCAGATGATGGAGCGCACCGGCTTTTCGAGCGCGGTGCTGGCCGAGGGCGTCGCACCCGACGATGCGCAGCGCCAGCTCGATCGCTTCCCGGCGTTCTATCAGGCCGACCTCAGGCAGCCCGCGGACTGAGTGCGGCGCAGGCGGTGCGGTCGTTGAGGTCGTTGAGGTCGTTGAGGTCGTTGAGGTCGTTGAGGTCGTTGAGGTCGTTGAGGTCGTTGAGGTCGTTGAGGTCGCTGCGGTCGTTGAGGTCGCTGCGGTCGTAGCTGTCAGCGCCGCCGTCGCGATCAGCGGCCGAGCGTTCGACGATCGCCGCGAGCCGCATCACGAGCGTGTCCATCGGCGTGCCCGGCCCGAACACGGCGCGCACGCCGGCAGCCGTCAAACGGCTCGCATGCGCGTCGGGCACGATGCCGCCCACCACCACCGGCACGTCGATCGCACGCGCGGCCAGCGCGTCGAGCAGCGCCGGCACCGTGTCGAGATGCGCGCCGGACAGCGTCGACACGCCAACCAAATCGACCGGGCCATCCACCGCCTGCTCGGTCACGCGCTCGGCCAGCAACGCCGCCGATGCGAACAGCGGCGCGCGCACCACCACGAACCCGGCATCGGCCAGCGCCGACGCGATCGCATTGAGCCCACGGTCGTGGCCGTCCTGCCCGAGCTTCGCGAGCACCACCACGGGTGGCCGCCCGAGCCGCGCCGCGAGCGCCTCGATACGCGTGCGCGCGGCCTGCCATGCGGCGTCGCCATCACGCACGTCGGCATAGGCGCGCAGCGGTTCATCGTCGGGCAGCGCATAGCGCGGCCACACGCGTTCGAGCGCGGCCGTGCATTCGCCCACCGTGGCGCGCGCCCGCATGCAATCGATCGCGAGCGCCAGCAGGTTGCCCGAGCCCGGCCCGCCGCGCGCGGCGTCGCCGAGCGCCTGCAGGGTGGCGGCAACCCGCGCCGGATCGCGCCGCGCCCGCGTGCGTTCGAGCCGCGCGCGCTGCATCGCGCGCACATGGCGGCCGTCGATCTCACGGCAGCCCGGCGGCGGCCCGGCATCATCGGCCACGAAGCGGTTCACGCCGACCACCGTCTGCGCGCCGGTATCGATGCGCGCCTGCACGGCCTCGGCGCCCGCACGGATGCGCCGCCGCACCCAGCCCGATTCGATCGCCGCCAGCATGCCGCCCTGCGCATCGATCTCGCCGAGAATCTCCCGCACGCGCGTGGCAATGCCCGCCGTCAGCGATTCCATCAGATACGAGCCGGCCCACGGATCGGCGGTGTCGCACAGCCCCATCTCGTGTTGCAGGATCTGCTGCGTGTTGCGGGCGAGCCGCGCCGCGCCCGTCGACGGCAGCGCCAGCGCTTCGTCGTACGCATTGGTGTGCAGCGATTGCGTGCCGCCGAACACGGCCGCCATCGCCTCCACGGTCACGCGCACGATGTTGTTGTCGGGCTCGCGCGCCGTCAGCGACCAGCCCGACGTCTGGCAATGCGTGCGCAGCGCGCGGGCGCGCGGCGAGCGCGCACCGCAGGCGGCCGCCAGTTCGGCCCACAGCAGGCGCGCGGCGCGCAGCTTGGCGATCTCGGTATAGAAATCGGTGCCCACTCCGAAGAAGAAACTGAGCCGCGCACACACCGCGTCGGCATCGAGCCCGGCCGCCGCGAGCCGTTCGACGTAGGTGCGCGCGTTGGCAAGCGTCAGCGCCAGTTCGAGCACCGGGTCCGCGCCCGCCTCCTGGAAGTGATAGCCCGATACCGACAGCGCGTTGAAGCGCGGCACATGTTCGGCCAGATGCGCCACCACATCGGCCACGATCCGCATCGACGGCTCGGGCGCGTGGATCCACGTATGGCGCACCAGATATTCCTTGAGGATGTCGTTCTGGATCGTGCCGGTCAGTTGGGCGGCCGGCACGCCGCGCTCGTCGGCGGCCACGATGAATGCGGCCAGCACCGGCAGCACCGCGCCGTTCATCGTCATCGACACCGAGATGCGGTCGAGCCGGATGCCGTCGAACAGGCGCAGCATGTCGTCGGCGCTGTCGATCGCCACGCCGGCCAGCCCGACGTCGGCCGCCGCCTCGGGGTGATCGGAATCGTAGCCGCGCTGGGTCGGCAGATCGAACGCGACCGACAACCCGTCGGCCTGCCCGGCCACCGCCGCACGAAACGCGAGGTTGGTTTCGGCCGCGTCGGCATGGCCGGTGTACTGACGAATCGTCCAGGGCCGCGCGGTGTACATGCCAGGATGCGGGCCGCGCACGAACGGCAGTTCGCCAGGCTCGGCGCTGCCGTCGAGATGCGCGAGGCCGTCGAGATCGGCCCGCGTGTAGACCGGCTTCAGCGGCACGTCGCGCACGCGCGGGGCGGGCCGGGCCTTCGAATCGTCGTCGTTCATCAGGTATCCCAACGTTTTTCGGTGATCACGTCGGCGATCTTCATGCCGTCGGCGCCGCGCACGATTTCGCTCCAGTGGCGCAGCCGCGCCGCGTCGAGCCGCTCGATGCGCGCGCGCACCGTCAGCGTGTCGCCCACGTCGAGGTTGCCGTGGAAATGCAGCGAGCGCGACACCAGCGCGGGCGGCTTCGCGAAGCGGTGCCGCTGCCATTCGGCACGATCGACGAAGGCCTGGAAGCTCGCGAAATAGAGCAGATCCGCGCCGTTGAAATCGTTGTTCGGGCACGGCAGGAAATCAGTGCAGGCGAGCGGCTCGAAGGTGCCCTGTTCGTCGCGCGCCCAGGCCGGCAAGGCGGCCGGATCGCCGTCGCGCAGGCCGCGCCCGCGCGCGGTCAGTTCGGCCAGCGCTTCGGGCACTTCGGCGGTGGCACCCGCCAGCCCGCCGATGCGCGCCCGCGCCACCGAACGGTTGTGGGCCGCCTCGCGCGTGACGAAGGTGGACAGCATCCGCACCGAGCCGAGCACCGCGCCGTCGCGCACGATGCGCTGCTCGCTCGCGTGGCGCACGGCACCCACGCGGCTCAGGTCGAGATGGATCTCGAACCGGTCGTGCTCGTCGATCGCGCCCGGCGGCGGCAGGTTCACGCCCACTGCCACGAACGCGGCATAGGCGGGCCGACCGCGCTCGTCGGTGAAATCAGGCGTGTCGCGCCCCGCGTGCGCGGCCAGCGCCTCCCAATGACGGTGGCCGCATTCCTTGAGCAGCCAGTTCTCGGCCAAACCGGTCAGGCCCAGTTGCGGCATGCCGGCCCGGTAGCGATGAAGGGTCGTCTGCATCGTGTCGCGCCCGCGCCTCAGGCCGCCGCGTCTTCGGCCAGCAGCGTGGTGGCGTCGGCGGTCGTGCGAATCCGCTCGACCAGGTACTCGGCGTCGCGCGCCACGCCCGAGAAGCGCCCCGAGCCCCAGGTATGCAGCCACGGCAGGCCGACGAAATACAGCCCCGGCGCACCGGTCACGCCGCGCTCGTGGGCCGGATAGCCGCGCCCGTTGAACACCGGCACGTCGATCCAACTGAAATCGGGCGTGAAGCCGATGCACCAGACGATCGACGTGATGCCGCTGTCGGCCAGCGCGAGCGTGGCGCGCTCGGCCGACGGGCGCCACACCGGCGCGTAGCGCTGGCCCGGCGGCGCAGCGATGCCCTGCTTCGCGATGAACGCGTCGATGCTGGCGTTGATGCCGTTGTAAGTGTCGTCGGCGCTGTCGAGGCAGGCGCCCAGATCGGTGGCGAAGCGCAGCACGCCGTCGCGGCAATCGTCGAGGCGGCCATACAGTTCCATGCCTTCGGCGGCGAAGCGGCGCAGGTCGATGTCGCGCCCGCCGTCGCGGCCGGTCACATAGTGATTGGTGTTGTCGCGCACGCCCTCGCGCAACGGATGCTGCCCGACCGGCATTTCGTAGTAGCGCATGTCGGCCAGCCAATCCACCACGTCGCGGCCGCGATAGAAGCGCGCGCAGCGCGGCGCGTCGCCCACCGCCAGCGTCACGCGCCGGCCGGCCAGATGCAGATCCTCGGCGATCTGCGCGCCCGATTGCCCCGAGCCCACCACCAGCACGCCGCCTTCGGGCAACGCGGCCGCATTGCGATAGTCGGACGACTGGATTTGCGCGATGCCGGCCGGCAGCCGTTCGGCCATGCGCGGCACGATCGGCGTGTGATAGCCGCCCGAGGCCACCACCACCTGATCGGCCGTAAACGTGCCACGCGAGGTGACCACGCAGTAGCGGCCATCCGCGCCGCGCGTCACGCGCTGCACGGCCGTGTGTTCGAGCACGGGCGCGTCGACGGCGGCGATGAAGCCGTCGAGATATTCGATGATCTGATCCTTCGTCATGAAGCCGTGCGGATCGTCGCCGCGATACGGATGGCCCGGCAGCGCGCATTGCCAGTTCGGCGTGACCAGGCAGAAGGCGTCCCAGCGCTGGCGGCGCCAGGTGTGCGTGACGGTTTCCTTCTCGAACACGAGATGCGCGATGCCGGCCGCCTTCAGGTAATAACTGACGGACAGGCCAGCCTGCCCGCCGCCGACGACGAGCACGGGATAGTGCGGGATCTCGCCCGAGGGCGAGGCGGACAGAGCAGCGGAAGCGTTCGACATGATGGGACTCCTGAAGATGGACGGGCGCGGGATGCCGGCGGGCACGCCGGCGCGGTCATTCGAGCGCGAGTACGGTGACGGCGGCGTCGGGCGCGGTGCCGAAGCGTTCGGCCAGCGTCTCGATGCGGGCCAGTTCGTCCATCGCGGCCGAGCAGGCGAAGCCGAACTTGGCGCGCACGCGCTCGGACGCGATGCCGAGCGATTCGCGCGAGCGCGTCACGAAATCGTCGAGCGCGTAGCGCTGCCCCGGCGTGAAGTAATCGGCCACCACGGTGGATGGCGAATAGCAGCGGGTTTCGCTGTCGTCGGGCCAGCGGACCCGGAAGTGCATGACGGGCATGATCAGGATTCCTGTTCGGTAACAAGGGGAACGGCAGCGGCGCGCTCGTTCAGCCATTGGCGGTAGATCGCCGCATGCGAGGCGGCGCTCGCGGCCCAACTGAAGCGCGCGAGCAGCACCGGCACGGCCTCGCGAAAATCCGGCGCACGGCGGCCGTCGAGCGCGTCGTGCAGCGCCTGCTCGATCGAATCGATCGAGCCGGGGTCGGCCCACACCGCCGTGCGCGCGTCGAGATGCTCGGTAAACGGCGCGATGCGCGACACGGCCACCGGCTTGCCGCAGGCCAACGCTTCGAGCACCACCAGCCCGAAGCCCTCGCGCAGCGACACCATCGACACCGCATCGGCCGCATGCAGCAGCGCGACGATCGCAGCATCGTCGAGCGGGCCGGTCACTACCACCGCGCCGCCCACGCCAACCGGCAGGCCCAGTTCGGCCGCTCGGGCGAGAAAATCGCGCGTATAGGCATCGTGATCGAGCAGGCTCGCGCCGCCAGCGATCACGAGTTGCGCGTGCGGCTTCGCGCGCCGCAATTGCGCGAATGCGTCGAGCAATGCGCGCGTGTTCTTGCGCGCCTCGATGCCGCCGATCGCGAGCACCGTCGCACCGTTCGCCAGCAGTCCGAAGCGTTGCCGAACCGCGTCGATCGCGGCGGCCGGTGCCTGTGAAAAACGTTCGATGTCCACGCCATTGGCCACCTGTTGCGCGGCCACGCCGTGCTCGTCGCGCATGCGCGCCGTCCAGTCGGCGCTCACGCACAGCAGGCGGTCGGCATCGCGCCACGCTCGGCGCTGCCACGCATCGAGGCGCGGATGCGCGAACGTGTCGAGGTGATGCACGGTGCGCACGAAACCGGCGATCGCGCCCTCGGCCTTCCAGTCGGCCAGCGCGTTGCCGCTGATGCTGTCCTGCGCGTGGAGCACGTCGAAGCGGGCCAGCGCGGCGCGGTCGAAGGCCCGCCGGATCGCGGCGATCCGCGTCTCGACCATGCCGACCGTATCGAACGGCGTGGCCCCGGTGCGCGCCAGCACGACGCGGTAGCCGTCCATCTCGAAGCGGTCGTGCTCGTTGCCGCCGTCGCGAAACAACCGCTCGCCGGGGCCGGCCGGCGCGACCACCGTCACGTCGTGCCCGGCCCGGCCGAGCGCGCACGCCAGCTCCAGCGTGTGCACCACCCCGCCGCGCGGGTTGACCGAGTGCGTGAACAGCGCGATGCGCAGCGGTGCGGCGTTCATCGCGCGGCTCCGGGCGCTGCGCCGATGAACGGCGTCTCGCGCAAATCCCACAAGCGCGCGGCCTCGCCGGCTTCGGTCAGCACCACCTCGCGCGTCGCATCCACCGTGCCGATCGCCGCGCAGGCCAGCCCGCGCGCGGCGAAGCGCGCGATCACGGCATCGGCCTGCGCCTCGCGCACCGACATCAGGAATCCGAAGCTCGGGAACGCGCCGAGCCAGCGGTCGAAATCCACGCCATCGGGGCGCGGGATCGCATCGAGATCGATGCGCGCGCCCACCTGCGACGCTTCGAGCAGCATCAGCGCGGTGCCGATCGCGCCGGCCATGCTGATGTCCTTGGCCGCATCGCACAGGCCGTCCTCGGCCAGCATGGGCAACAGTTCGAGATCGTCGCGCAGCCGCTGCGGCGGCGCGCCGACCGATGCATTCCAGAACGGGTACGGATCTTCGAAGCGGCCGCGCAAGTCCACCGCCATCAGCAGCCGGTCGCCCGGCTGCGCCGCGAAGCTCGACAGCAGCCGGCGCGCACGCCCGAGGATCGCCACGGCCAGTTGCGCGCCATCGGCCCGCGCGTTGCTGTGGCCGCCGACGATCGGCACGCCGTAGGCGGCCGAGGCTGCCGCCATGCCGTCGAGCACGGCGCGCGCGGCGTCCAGGCCCTCGCTCCACAGCGCGTCGACCACGGCGATCGGCCGGCCGCCCATCGCGTAGATGTCGCTGAGATTGACCATCACGCCGCTGTAGCCGGCGAACCACGGCATCGCCTCGACGAAATCGGCCACCAGGCCTTCGATCGCGAACAGCAGGTAGCCGTCGCCGTCGGCGATCGCCGCGCAGTCGTCGCCCACCGCCACCGCCTGCGCCAGATCCGCCGCGCCGTTCGGCAACGCGCGCGCGAGCGCGCCCACCACACCGGCGATATCCGTCTTGTGCGCGAAGCCGCGGCTTGCGCGCAGCGTCGCGATGCGTTCGGCGAGGCTCATCGTCCCCCTCCTGCCGGCAACACGAAGCCGGTGTACGGCGTGGTGCACGGCGGATAGTGCGCGAGATCGGCCAGCATCCGATGATGCAGGCGCCCGTGCAGCATCTCCTCGCCGAGCGATTCCCAATGCAGGCGGCGAAACAGCGGCACGTTCTGCGCCTGCACATGGGCGTGGAATTCGCGGCAGCCGAGCGCATGCGCGCTGCGCACCGCGAGCAGGATCAGCGTGGAGCCGATCCGGCCGTGCGTGCGGAACGCCGCATGCACCGCAAGCCGCGAACCGAGCCACACGCCCGGCGCGGTTTCGTGAATTCGCACCGTGCCCACCACCTGATCGGGCAGCCCCGCGCAACCGCTGACGGCCACCAGCGGCTGCGCGTGCGCGTCGATCTCGTCGCGATCGTCGCCGACGAACACGCCCTGCTCGACGCAAAACACAGCGCGCCGCAACCGGTAGGCCTCCTGAACTTCCCACGGCAGCGCGGCCCACTTGATCCGGAATTCGGCCGGCCGGTAGGCGAGCGCCGCGCCGCTGTCCCACATCGCTTCGCAGTCCATGATCAGGCCTCGTAGGTGGACAGCGACGAGCACGCGCCGCACTTGCCGCAACCGGCCTTGATGTCGGCCGAGCGCAGGCCCGCGTCGCGCAGCATCGCGCCGAGCGGCGCGAGCACCGAACGCATGAACTCGGGCGTGGGCGCCGGATGGCTTTCGAGCGGCGTGCCGCTGATCGGCACGAACGGCACCACGAACGGATAGACGCCGCGCGCGACCAGATCGGCCGACATCGCGAGAATTGCCTCGGGCGTATCGCCCAGCCCGGCGAGAATGTAGGTGCTGACCTGCCCGCGCCCGAACACCGCCACCGCCGCGTCGAACGCGTCCAGATAGCGCGCGATCGGCACGCTGGCCTTGCCCGGCATGATCCGCTCGCGCACCGCGGGCGTGACCGCCTCCAGGTGCATGCCGAGCGTGTCGATGCCGCTCGCCTTCATGCGCGCGAACCAGGCATCGTCGTCGGGCGGCTCGCACTGGCCCTGGATCGGCAGATCGACGGCCGCCTTGATCGCGAACGCGCTGTCGCACAGCAGGCTCGCGCCACGATCGCTGGTGGCCGGCGTGCCGGTGGTCAGCACCATGTGCTTGACGCCGTCGAGCAGCACCGCCGCGCGCGCCACCTCGGCCAGTTGCTCGGGCGTCTTGCGCGCGATGGTGCGGCCCGCCGCGAGCGACTGGCCGATCGAGCAGAACTGGCACATCTTGCGGCGGCTTTCGTAGCGGATGCAGGTTTGCAGCACCGTGGTGGCGAGCACGTCCGCGCCGTGCAGCGTGGCGATATGCGAATACGGCACGCCGTCGAGCGTCTGCAACGCGTAGAAGCGCGGGTTGGCCGGAAAGCGAATCTCGGCGATCGGAATCGCGCCGCGCGTCAGCGTGCTCGCGCCGAGCGCGTCGGGCGCGCCGGCCACGAACGGCGAATCCCACGCGGTGCTGGTATGCACCGGCACCATCACGGTCACGCCGTCCACCGTGACAGCCTTGTGGTCGGACGGCCCCGCGCCGCCGCGGCGGCTTGCGGCGCCGGCCTTCGGATCGACGAGCCGCAGCCCGACCGACTGCAGCTCAGTGATCAGTTGCCGGCTCTGTGCCGACGGCTTCGCGATGGCGTTCATCGATCGCTCCTTCGAAAGCGGGGAAAGGGGATGCAGCGGGGGATGCCACAGCGCCGCCCGGCGCCATCGGCGTGACCGGCATGGCGGGCCGGTCGTTGATCGCGAGACTGAGCAATTCGGGGCGCGCGTAGTGGCCCACCGAATCCATCATTCGCTTGCGCTTGGTGATCAGCGACATGTCGAGATCGGCGATCACCAGGCCCTCGCCCTCGCGCAGCGGCGTGGCCAGATGCTGCCCCTCGGGCGAGACGATCGCCGTGTGGCAGCCGCCGCGCAGCGCCTTCTGCAATTGCGGGTCGGGCGTGATCGACTGAATTTGCGCTTCGGTCAGCCAACCGGTTGCGTTCACAACGAAACAGCCCGATTCGAGCGCGTGATGGCGGATCGTCACGTCCATCTGGTCGGCGAAGATCGGGCCGACCAGCGAACCGGGGAACTGCGCGCAATGGATTTCCTCGTGCTGCGTCATCAGCGCATAGCGCGCGAGCGGGTTGTAGTGCTCCCAGCAAGCCAGCGCGCCCACCCGGCCGATGGCCGTATGCGCCACCTTCAAGCCCGCCGCGTCGCCCTGCCCCCAGATCATCCGCTCGTGATACGTCGGCGTGAGCTTGCGGCGCTTGAGGAGCAATTGCCCGTCGGCGTCGAACACCAGTTGGGTGTTGTAGAGGCTGCCGTGATCGCGCTCGTTGACGCCGAGCACCACCACCATGCGATGCAGCCGCGCCCGCTCGGCCACCGCCTGCGTGACCGGCCCCGGCACCACCACCGCGTCCTCGTAGAGCCGCATGTGATCGGCGCCCGCCGCCACCGGCGGCCGGACGAACGAGAAGTACGGGTAGTACGGCACGAAGGTTTCCGGGAACACGATCAATTGCACGCCCTCGCGGGCCGCCTGGTCGATCGTGCTGCAAACCTTCTCGAGCGTCCCGGCGGCGCGCTCCAGATCGGGCGCGATCTGGGCGGCGGCGGCGCGAACGATGCGCTTGTGGCTCATGGAAAACTCCGCGCGGCCGTCAGACGGTCCAGGTGTGGATGATCAGTGCGTCTTCCTTGCGATGCAGCAGCTGGATATCGAGCACGTCGAGCGGATTGATCGGGCGAATGCCTTCGATCAGCGAGGCCTCGCCGTGGCCGTACAGCGCCTGCAGCGCGAAGCGGCACGCGTACACCTTGCCGCCTTCCTCCATGAACTTCACGAGTTGCTTGTTGAAGTTCAGATGGCCGGGGAACGCTTCGTCGCCGAGCGTCGGGAAGCCGCGTTGCAGGCCGAGCGTCACGCCGGGGCCGTACAGCAGCACCGAGGTTTCGAAGCCCTTGCGTTGCAGGCGCGTGGCCTGCAGCAGGTTCACGAAACCGATCGAGCCCTCGAACGCCACGGTATGGAACGTGACGAGCGCCTTCTCGCCCGGCTCCGCCTTGACGTCCTCGAATACCTTTTCTTCGTAGTCGACCAGTACGTCGCCCTTCTGGTGCTGCGGATGATTGACGGCAGGCATCGTGTTCTCCAAGTGTCTGTGAATGATCGGAAACGCCGGGCCAGGGTTGCCCGGACGCCTTCCATTACGCATGGGACATGCCGTGCGGGCGCACGGCGATGCGATCACTGTCCAATCATCGAGAACGCTGCACTTCGAAACGGTGGCCCATCCGCCGTGCCAGGCGGCCCGGCGGCGCCCTGGAAACGCGCCGCGCCTGCGCATCGCGCACCGCGCTGGCGCAGCGGCATGCGCGCCGGCTGTGCGCGCATGCATCAAAACGATACGTGGCGCGATCAATGCAATCGCTTTTCGATTCGGTATCCGATCGATTTTTTTTCGCGTGAATTCGCGTGTTAACGTGAATTGGTGAATTGCATCGACGCCTGGAAACCCCACATGGATCACTCACTCGCTCACTGGTCGAAGCGGCTCGCCGAGAGTCGCAAGCCGGCCTACCTGCTGATTCCCGACCTGATCGAGGAGGATGTGGCGGTGGGGCGGCTCAAGCCGCGCGACCGCATGCCGGGCCTGCGCGAGCTGGCCGACGCGCTGCAACTGAACTACACCACGGTGGCGCGCGCCTACGGCGAGGCGCGCAAGCGCGGGCTGATCGACAGCCGCGCGGGCAGCGGCACGTTCGTGCGCGGGCCGACCCAGACCTTGCCGCTGTCGGGCGGCAGCAGTGTGGAAATGTCGATGAACATGCCGCCCGAGCCGCCCGTGATGGCCACGCGCCTGACCGATTCGGCCGCCGCGCTGCTGGCGGGCGCCGATCCGTACCAGTTGCTGCGCTATCAGGATTTCGGCGGCGCACCGGCCGATCGCGCGGCCGGCCGCGCGTGGCTCGGGCGGCGCCTGCCGGGCTGCAACGGCGAGGCCGTGCTGGTGTGCCCCGGCATTCACAGCGCGCTGGTGGCGCTGGTGTCGTTGCTGGCGCGCCCCGGCGACACGCTCGCGCTCGACGTGCTCGCCTACCCGGGCATCAAGGCGATCGCCTCGCAGCTCGGCGTGCGCCTGCAGGCGCTGCCGCGCGACGAGGACGGCCCGCTGCCGCATGCGTTCGAATCGCTCTGCAAGGCCCACAAGCCGGCCGCGTTCTACTGCAACCCGACGTTGCAGAACCCGAGCACGCTGACGATCCCGTTCCGCCGCCGCGAAGCGCTGGCCGACGTGGCGCTGCGCTACAACGTGCCGATCATCGAGGACGACGCCTACGCGATGCTGCCGCAGAACGCGCCGCCGCCGCTGGCGCTGCTCGCGCCCGAGCTGACGTATTACGTGACGGGCATGTCGAAGAACTTCGGCGCCGGCCTGCGGATCGCCTACCTGCTCGCGCCGTCGGCGCGGCAGGCGCAGCGCATCGCCGGCGCGCTGCGCGCCACCACCGTGATGCCGAGCCCGTACACCATGCTGCTGGCCACGCAATGGGTCAACGACGGCACCGTGGCCGCCATGCTCGATGCGATCCGCGCCGAAGGCCGCACGCGCCTCGCGATCGCCGCGCAGGTGCTGCACGACTGGCCGTTCGATGCGAACCCCGACGGCTTTCATCTGTGGCTGCCGATCCCGCCCGACTGCCACCGCTCCGCGCCCGATCTCGCGCAGCAACTGCGCAACCGCGGCGTGGCCGCCGTGGCCGGCGCGGCGTTCTCCACCGACGGCAATCCGCCCAACGCGCTGCGCCTCTGCCTCGGCGGCCCGCAAACCCCCGACGATTGCCGCGAGGCGCTGCGGCTGGTGGCCGACGCGCTCGGCGATCCGCATCATCTGGCGTCGCCGGCCATCTGAGCCGCACACCCAAACGAAAACGGCGCACCGCCCCTTGAGGAGCGATGCGCCGTGCGAGGCTGCCGAACGGGCTCGTCAGTCCTTGGTCAGTCCTTGGCGAGCGCGCGTTCGATCGACATGTGGGTCGGCATCATGTTGACGTTGGCGTTGTGGATCACCCACAGCGACAGGCCGACGATCACCGCGATCAGGAACCCGGTGCAGATGAAGATGCCGGTGTTGGCGCGCTGGCTGCGCGCCGTGCCGATATGCAGGAAGTAGAACAACTGCACGATCAGCTGCGCGACGCAGGCGATGGTGATGGCGGCCAAGCCGTACTGGCGCGGCACGATATGCGTCATCACCACGCCGAACGACACGAAGGTAAGCAGTACCGACAACACCATGCCGATGCCATAGCCCTTCAGCGAGCCGTGCGCGGCGTCGTGCCCGTCATGGGCGGC
Source organism: Burkholderia sp. 22PA0099 (assembly GCF_047497165.1). Classification (NCBI taxonomy): domain Bacteria; kingdom Pseudomonadati; phylum Pseudomonadota; class Betaproteobacteria; order Burkholderiales; family Burkholderiaceae; genus Burkholderia; species Burkholderia sp. 22PA0099. The sequence continues at coordinate 819,777 of NZ_CP163164.1, forward strand.
GTGGCCGGAATGCGAATGCGGGCTGGGCTTCATACGAACTCCCGAAGATAGACGAAGGTAAACACGCAGATCCACACCAGATCCAGGAAGTGCCAGAACATGCTGAGGCAGGCCAGGCGGCGCTGCACCATGCCGTTCAGGCCGAACTTCCACACCTGGTGCATCATCACGCCGATCCAGATCAGGCCGCAGGTCACGTGCAGCCCGTGGGTGCCGACCAGGCCGAAGTACGCGGACAGGAACGCGCTGGTTTGCGGGCCGGCGCCGTCGGCCACCAGCTTCGCGAACTCGTGCACTTCCATGCCGATGAAGCCCGCGCCGAACACGAACGTGATCGCGAGCCATGCGATCACCGTGCCGCGCCGGCCGCCCTTCATCGCCAGCATCGCGAGACCGAACGTGAAGCTGCTGACCAGCAGCAGCATGGTTTCGCCGAGCACGTAATCGAGCTCGAACAGGCTTTGCCCCGTGGGGCCGCCGGCCGTGGCGTTGGCGAGCACCCCGAACGTCGCGAACAGCGTCGCGAAGATCAGGCAGTCGCTCATCAGGTAGATCCAGAAGCCGATGGCGGTCTTGCTGCCGTCGTCGTGATGGCCGTGGTCGTGGCCATCGTCGTGGCCGTGTTCAAGGCTATGGGCGCTCATCAGGCCACCTCGGTTTCATTGAGCGGCACGGGAGCGTGACGCTTCAGTTGTGCAAAACGCGCGTTTTCGATCCGCTCGACTTCGGCGGCCGTGACGTAGTAATCCGTATCCGTGTTGTAAGTGCGCGCGAGGAACGTGCCGACCATGCCGATCAGGCCCAGCACCACGAACGGCCACATGTGCCACACGAACGCGAAGCCGAACACGGCGCTGAACGCGGCGATGATCACGCCGGCACCGGTGTTGCGCGGCATGTGGATAGCTTCGTACTGCTTGGGTTGCACGTAGGCGCGGCCCGATTCCTTGTCGTCCCAGTGTTGTTCCACCGAGGTGATGGTCGGCACGATCGCGAAGTTGTAGAACGGCGCGGGCGACGAGGTCGACCATTCGAGGCTGCGGCCGCCCCAGGGGTCGCCCGTCACGTCGCGCAGCGCATCGCGGCGGCGCACGCTCACATAAATCTGCACCAGCATCGCCAGGATGCCGAGGCCCACGAACACCGCGCCTACCAGCGCGATCACCAGCCAGGGGTGCCATTCCGGCACGGCGTAGTGGTTCATGCGGCGCGTCATGCCCTCGAAGCCGAGCACGTACAACGGCGTGAACGCGAGCCAATAACCGATCAGCCAGCACCAGAACGACACCTTGCCCCAGAACTCGTCGAGCGTGAAGCCGAACACCTTCGGGAACCAGAAGCTCACGCCGGCCAGGCAGCCGAACACCACGCCGCCGATGATCACGTTATGGAAGTGCGCCACCAGGAACAGGCTGTTGTGCAGCACGAAATCCGCGCCCGGCACGGCCAGCAGCACGCCGGTCATGCCGCCCACGGCGAACGTGATCATGAAGCCGATCGTCCACAGCGTGGCGCTGTGATAGCGGATGCGGCCGCGATACATCGTAAACAGCCAGTTGAACAGCTTCACGCCGGTCGGGATCGAGATGATGGTCGTCATGATTCCGAAGAATGCGTTGACGTTCGCGCCCGAGCCCATCGTGAAGAAGTGGTGCAGCCACACGAAGAACGACAGCACGCCGATCGAGGCTGTGGCGTACACCATCGACTTGTAGCCGAACAGCGGCTTGCCCGAGAACGTCGCGATGATCTCCGAGAACGCACCGAACGCCGGCAGGATCAGGATGTACACCTCGGGGTGGCCCCAGACCCAGATCAGGTTGATGTACATCATCGCGTTGCCGCCGAGCTCGTTCGTGAAGAAGTGCATGCCGAGATAGCGGTCGGCCGTCAGCAGCGCGAGCGTGCCCGTCAGCACCGGGAACACGGCGACGATCAGGATGTTGGTGATCAGCGCGGTCCACACGAACACCGGCATCTGCATGAGCTTTTGCGTCGGCGCGCGCATGCGCAGGATCGTCACGATGAAGTTGATGCCGGTCAGCGTGGTGCCGAGGCCCGATATCTGCAACGACCAGATGTAGTAATCCACCCCGACCGTCGGGCTGTAGCCCAGCTCCGAGAGCGGCGGATACGCCACCCAGCCGGTGGCCGCGAAATCGCCGACGAACATCGAGATCATCACCAGCCCCGCGCCCACCACCGCGAACCAGAAGCTCAAGGAGTTGAGGAACGGATAGGCCACGTCGCGCGCGCCGATCTGCAGCGGCACCACCACGTTCATCAGGCCGATGATCAGCGGCGTCGCCACGAAGAAGATCATGATCACGCCGTGCGCCGTGAAGATCTGGTCGTAGTGATGCGGCGGCAGGTAGCCGGCCGCGTCGTTGTTCGCGACGGCCTGCTGGGCACGCATCATGATCGCGTCCGCGAAGCCGCGCAGCAGCATCACGATCGCCATCACGATATACATCACGCCGATCTTTTTATGGTCCACCGAGGTGAACCATTCGCGCCACAAGTACGTCCACTTGCCCGCGTAGGTGATCGCGCCGAGCAGCGCGGCGCCGAGCACGAGCACCACCGCGAGCGTGCCCATGATGATGGGTTCGTGCCAGGGTATGGCATCGAGAGTGAGCTTTCCAAACATGATGATTACCGGGTAGCCAGAAGGGGCGAGCGCGCGCCGCCGGAAGAAAGGGAAATCGAAGCCGCGTCGGCCGACTTGATGGTTTTCGCCACCACGCCCGGCTCCGCCGCCGTGCAACTCGGGTTGGCCGAGCCGGCCCGCATCGAGGCGGCGACGACGTTGTCGAACAGGTCGGGCACCACGCTCGCGTACAGCGTCGGCGCGTTCTTCTCGCTCGGTTGCGCGAGCCGTGCGTAGGCGGCAGCGTCGAGCGAGACGGCCGACTGGCGGGCGCGCGCCACCCAGGCGTCGAACTCGCCGCGGCTGGTCGCGTGGGTCTTGAAGTGCATGTCCGAGAAGCCCGGGCCGCTGAACGCCGCCGACTGGCCCAGATACGTGCCGGCTTCATCGGCGATCAGGTGCAGGCGGGTCTGCATGCTCGGCATCGCGTAGACCTGCGTGCCGAGCTGCGGGATGAAGAACGAGTTCATCAGCGATTCGGCCGTCAGCCGGAAATCGACCGGCGTGCCCACCGGCACCGCCAGTTCGTTAACCGAAGCAATGCCGTAGTCGGGATAGATGAACAGCCACTTCCAGTTCAGCGCCACCACGTCCACCCGCACCGGCTTCTCGCGCGATTCGATCGGCTTGTAGGGATCGAGGCTCAGCGTCGTGCGCCAGATCAGCATGGCGAGCACCACCACGATCACGCACGGGATGGTCCACACCACCACTTCGATCGCGGTCGAATGCGACCAGCGCGGCGCGTAGGTGGCGCTGCGGTTCGTGGCGCGGTAGTGCCACGCGAACCACAGCGTGAGCGCGATCACCGGGATCACGACCAGCAGCATCAGGCCCAGCGCGATCAGGATCAGGTGCTTTTCCTGCACGCCGATATCGCCCTTCGGGTTCATCAGCACGCTGCTGCAACCGCCGAGCAGCAACAACGCGGCGGCCGGCAGCGTGCGCATGGCGGCGGCCAGCGGGGAGGCGTGGGAAGACGGGGACTGCGGTGGCCCGGATTCGACACCGGGCGGGGTTCGGGAAGATGGTGTGCGCATGGATTGTCCGTGTTGGCTTGACGCGCAAACCCGCCCATCCGCATCGATGCCCGTTCGTGCCGGCCCCCGGAACGCGCGGCCGGCGTGGCCGTGCATACAAATACTTTATGTATGGATTTACGCGCTTCGATGTCGGATGGTAGAGTAAGACATGACACACACATACCGCGACAGAATGCCGCAAAATCTTTCGGAACCCTCACATGTATGGCAAGACGCGCTGGCCGATGGCGGGGGGCCGCGTTACTTGCAGATCGTCGCGTTCATCGAGCGGGCGATTGCCGATGGCCGCTTGCAGCCGGGTGACCGCGTGCCGCCGCAACGGCAGATCGCCGCGCTGCTCGGCGTCGACCTGACCACCGTCACGCGCGGCTTCAACGAGGCGCGCAGCCGCCATCTGCTCGAATCGCGCGGGCCGCTCGGCACGTTCGTGGCCGCGCCGAAGGTGGAATTGGCGCAGCGCGTGGATCTCAGCATGAACATCCCCCCGCCGCCGGCCGGCGTCGACCTGGAGATGCTGCTGCGGCGCGGCATGTCGCAGGTGCTGATGCGCAGCGACATCGACCTGCTGATGACCTATCACCTCGGCGGCGGCAGCGAGGCCGACCGCGACACCGCCGTCGGCTGGCTGCGGCCGATGCTCGGCGAGGTGCCGCGCGCGCGGGTGGTCGTCAGCCCCGGCGCGCAGGCCACGCTGGCCGCGCTGATCGTGTCGATGACCGCGCCCGGCGACACGGTCGCCTGCGAACCGCTCGTCTACCCGGGGCTGCCGCTGGCGGCCACCCAACTCGGGCGCGTCGCGCGGCCGATCGAGACCGACGCGCAGGGCATGCGGCCCGACGCGCTCGACGCCGCCTGCCGCGAGCCGCAGGGCAGCGCGGTGCGGCTCATCTACCTGAACCCGACGTTGCAGAACCCGACCGGCGCGACGTTGCCGGCCGCGCGCCGGCAGGAACTGTTGAGCGTGGCGTTGCGGCACGGCGTACGCATCGTCGAGGACGATCCGTACTGGCTGTTCGCGCCCGACGCGCCGCCGCCGCTCGCGCGGATCGCACCGGGCCAGGTCGTGTATGTATCGACCTTGTCGAAATGCCTGTCGCCGGGGCTGCGCACCGCGTTCGTCGCGCTGCCCGACGAGGCGTTGCGCGATGCGTTTTTGACCGCGCTGCGCTCGTTTTCGCTGATGTCGCCGCCGCTGACCAATGCGCTCGTCACGCAATGGATCAACGACGGCTCGGCCGCGCAGGTGCTGGACGGCGTGCGCGCCGAAGCGCGCGAACGGCTGCGCGCCGCCGCGCAGATGCTCGGCACCACGGGTGGCTGCGAGGCCGGCATTCATCTCTGGTATCCGCTGCCGAGTTACTGGGCGCCGGGCGAGTTGGCCGCGGCGGCCGGGGCCGAAGGGCTGGCGGTGGCGCCGTCCACGGCGTTTTACCTAGGCGCGAGCGCGCCGAACGCGATTCGCGTGTCGCTCGGCGCTACGCCCGACCGCACGCAACTGCATGCGGCGCTGCGGCGGCTTTCGCTGCTGCTGGCGAGCGATGTGTCGAGCGGGCGGGGGTTGATCGTTTGAGGTGGGGAAACGAAACGGGCCGGGGGAAGCGTGGAAGCTTTCCCCGGCCCGTTTGGCATGTGTCGTTCGGTCGGGTTGACGCGCCGGTGTGCGAATCGAGGCGCGCAGACATCAGGGGATGAGCAGGAGCGTGCGGGACAGCCGGCGGTGCGCCGAACATTGCGTCAAGAGGCATGCCGGCCAAAGCCGACATGCCGCCGAACGCCGCCTGCTGCGAGGCCGGCATTTCGTGGCCTGCAACATCGCCCTTTCCGCCATCCGTGCCTGCATTTGCGCTTGCATCCGGCGCGCCGTGGCGGGCGACGCACCGCTGCCACTCGTCTGCCTCACGAAGCTTGCCGCTTCGCAATGCATCGGCATTCTCCTGTCGTTATCGCTTGTCGGCACGGGGGGCGGAAATAACGCGCGCAGATGGTCGGGGAGGATGCTTAAGCGAAACTTAAGAAATCGCAGAGAAAGGCGCATGGGGAAAAAGTGTCGGAAGAAGGGTTCATTCTCACGCCTCCTCGAAACCCTTCATGGAACCCTCCAAACAACCCTTCACGATAAAAATAATCTCTATACAAAATAAATAGTTATGGCAGAATTTCGGCTACACGAAACCCTCCATTTCTCCCTCCACCGAGCCAGCCAGAAGCGCATATGACGACCACCGCGACGTTCCAGCCCCTATTTCCGGAAGATCGCGTTCTGAATGGTTCGATCGAGCGCGCATCGGCACTGATCGACAAGACGCAACAGCTATTGAAAGTCGACGGCACCCCGTTGGCAGCGGCCCTTGCGCCACGGCTGCGCAGCATGAATTCGTATTACACGAACAAGATCGAGGGGCAACACACCACCCCCGCCAAGATCGAGGCCGCACTGCGGCGCGAGTATTCGCCCGATGTCGATGATTTTCGAAAGCAGCATATGGCCATTGCCCATATCCGCGCCGAATCGGAACTGGAAGCCGAATGGCGGGACATGTCGGTGCAGCAGCTATTCGACCCGGCCCGGGTACGCGACATTCACGCACGGTTCTTTGCCGCCATGCCGGAAGCACTGCGCGTGACGCCGGATGGCGATCCGATCGTGCCCGGTGCGCTGCGCGACAAGGATGTCACCGTCGGGCGGCATACCGCGCCCGAAGTCGACATGATCGAACCGCTGTTGGCCGAGTGGAGCCTGGGTTATCGGTTCATCCGCCCGCGCGAGCTTCAGTTGATCGCGATTGCATGCTCGCATCATCGATTGGCCTGGGTTCACCCGTTTATCGACGGCAACGGGCGCGTCTGCCGTTTGCATTCGCATCTCGCGCTGAACGCGGCAGGCTTGACCCGGGGCCTCTGGTCGCCGCTTCGCGGCTTTGCACGAAGCCACGAAGCCTATTACACCCGGTTGGCCGACGCCGACATGACCCGTCGAAACGATCTCGATGGCCGAGGCAATCTTTCGCAGGAAGGCTTGATCCGCTTTGTCGATTACTTCCTCGATTGCTGCCTCGATCAAGTCGATTTCATGCTGAAGATGATCGACGCCGGCGGCTTTGCCCAGCGTTTGAAGGATCTCCTGCAATATCTCGAAGCCAACCCGTGGCAAATCGGCTCGGAGAAATCCGTCATCCGAGCCGCGCAAGCTGCACTCCCGCTCGAATTCATCGCATTGCAACGCCCGTTACCCCGCGCGGATTTCGCGCGGATGCTCGGTGAAGGCGAAACCACCGGCCGTCGCGTCATCCGCAGCCTGCTCGATTTCGGCATTCTGAAATCCACCTCGCATCGAGACGACTTGTCGTTCGATCTGCCGCTGCAAAGCCTGCGCTTCGTTTTTCCGCGCCTCTGGCCGGAAGTCGATACCGAATAACGCCTTATCCGCCCCCCCGCCCCTCCATCGCAAACGCCCGAAACCGCTCCACCGCCGGGCTGTCGCGCTCCACCCGCCAGCCCAGATCCAGATCCGCCACCGCGTCGCGCGCCCACAGCGGCCGAAACGTCACGTCGCGCATGCCCAGCTCGCGCGCCGAGGCCGGCACGATCGACACGCCGATTCCCGCCCGCACCAGCGTCAGCACCGTATGCGTCTGGTCGAGCTGCTGCGCCACGTCGACATACACGCCCGCCTCCGTCAGCAGCGCCAGCACGCGATCGTGGAAATACTTGCCGCCGTCGGCCGAATACATGACGAACGGCTGGCCGGCCAGATCGGCGGCGGCGATCGTCTTGCGGCGCACGAGCGGATGCGCGGCCGGCAGCACCACCATCAGCGGTTCGCGCGCGAGCCGCGCCGTGGCGATCTCGGGGTCGGCCGACGGCGCGCGCAGGATGCCGATATCGATGGCGCGCGCCTTCAGCGCCTCGATCTGCACCACCGACACCATCTCCTTGAGCACCAGCCGGATGCCCGGCAACTGCACGCGCGCCGCCGCCAGCAGTTCGGGCACCAGCCGGTAGCCGGCCACGGCCGTGAAGCCCACCGTCACCTGCCCCTCGTCGCCGCGCGCCACGCGCCGGGCCGCATCGGCGGCCTGGTCGGTCAGGCGAAGAATGCGCAGCGCATCGTCGTAGTAGCCGCGCCCGGCCGCGGTGAGCTTCACGCTGCGGCTGTTGCGCTCGAACAGCAGCAGCCCGAGCGATTCCTCCAGCAACTGGATCTGCCGGCTCAACGGCGGCTGCGTCATGAACAGCCGTGCGGCGGCCCGGCCGAAGTGCAATTCCTCGGCCACGGCCACGAAACAACGCAGATGATTGAGTTCGACGTTCATTCCAATTTTTGTATTGATCGATGCGGAATATAGCTTAGACCTCGATCGATCGCCTGCCTATACTCGTTCGCACCGGGCCGCCCTCGCCCTTTGCCTGCCGGCGCGCCGCCGATTCCCATTTCAAGCCGTTCGAGACACCGCCCGCCATGCCGTTCGACATCCTGCTGATCAACCCCGTCCTGCCCTCGCTCGAGCGCCAACTGGCCGAGCGCTACACGCTGCATCGCTACTACGAGCATGCGGAGCCGGCCGGCTACCTGCGCGAGATCGGCACGCTGATCCAGGGCGTCGTCACGGGCGGCGCCTCCGGCATCCGCAACGCGGTGATGGACCAGTTGCCGAACCTGAAGATCGTCGCGATCAACGGCATCGGCACCGACGCCATCGATCTCGACTACGCGCGCCAACGCGGCCTGCACGTCTCGACCACGCCCGGCGTGCTGACCGACGACGTGGCCGACCTCGCGATCGGCCTGCTGCTGTCGGCCTGCCGCGGCCTCTGCGTGGGCGACCGCCACGTGCGCGACGGCCAGTGGGGCAAGGCGCCGGGACTGCCGCTCGCGCGCAAGTTCAGCGGCATGCGGGTGGGCATCGTCGGGCTGGGCCGGGTGGGCCGCGCGATCGCCGCGCGCGCCGCCGCGTTCGGCTGCCCGATCGCCTACACCGACCTGCGCGAGCTGCCCGACGTGCCGTACCGCTTCGTCGCCGATCTCGCGCAACTGGCCACCGACAGCGACGCGCTGGTGCTGGCCGCCTCGGCCGACAACGCCGAAGGCATCGTCGATACCCGCGTGCTCGACGCGCTCGGCCCCGATGGCTATCTGATCAACGTGGCGCGCGGCAAGCTGGTCAACGAGGCGGACCTGGTGCGCGCGCTGGCCGACGGCCGCATCGCAGGCGCCGGGCTCGACGTGTTCGTGGACGAGCCGAACGCCCCGGCCGAATTGTTCGGCATGCAGAACGTGGTGCTGCAACCGCATCGCGCCAGCGCGACGGTGCAGACCCGCGAGGCGATGGGCGCGATCGTGCTCGACAGCCTCGCCGCCAGTTTCGCCGGCCGCCGGCCCGATACGAGCGTCACGCCGTGACGCGCCGGGGCGATCCGACCCGGGCCGCGCAACCGCAGCGATAACCAGAACCATCCCGCCAAATCAGGGAGGAGACACATGAAAAGCATCGACATCACGACGTCGAAGGCCGCAGCCGCCAGCGAGCGCATCGGCCATTTCCGTTACTGGATCCTGGCGCTGATCTTCAGCGTCACCGTCCTCAACTACGCCGACCGCGCCACGCTCTCGATCGCCGGCACCTTCGTCTCGAAGGATCTCGGCCTCTCGCCGAGCGCGCTCGGCATCGTGTTCTCCGCGTTCGGCTGGGCCTATGCGATCGGGCAGATTCCGGGCGGCTGGCTGCTCGACCGGTTCGGCGCGCGCCGCGTGTACGGCGCGAGCATCGTGCTGTGGTCGGTGTTCACGATGGCGCAAGGCAGCGTGTCGCTGTTCGGCAGCGCGGCCAGCGCCACCGTCGCGCTGTTCGTGATGCGCTTCATGCTCGGCCTGGTCGAATCGCCGGCCTTCCCCGGCAACGCGCGGATCGTCGCGACCTGGTTCCCGACCAACGAGCGCGGCACCGCCAGCGCGCTGTTCAACTCGGCGCAGTATCTGGCCGTGGTGATCTTCACGCCGCTGATGGCCGGGCTGACGCACGCGTTCGGCTGGCACCAGGTGTTCTTCTTCATGGGCGCGCTCGGCCTCGCGATGGCGGTGCTGTGGTTCGCCGTGCTGCGCGACCCCGGCTCGCACCCGCGCATGAGCCGCGCCGAGTTCGACCATATCGCCGCCAACGGCGCGCTGGTGGGCCTCGACGGCGCCCAGGCCGGCACCCGCCGCCGCTTCACGCGCCGCGAGATCGGCGCGCTGTTCACCAGCCGCACGCTGTGGGCCGTCTATATCGGCCAGTACTGCATCACCGCGCTGACCTACTTCTTCATCACCTGGTTTCCGATCTATCTCGTCAAGGCGCGCGGCATGAACATCATGACCGTGGGCTTCGTGGCCGCGCTGCCGGCGATCTGCGGCTTCAGCGGCGGCGTGCTCGGCGGCCTGCTGTCGGATTTCCTGATCCGGCGCGGCTGCTCGACCTCGGTGGCGCGCAAGACGCCGTTCATGATCGGCATGGCGCTCGCCACCTCGCTGATGCTCGCGCCGTGGGCCGAATCGGACACGATGGTGGTGGTGCTCGTGTCGCTGGCGTTCTTCGGCAAGGGGCTCGGTGCGATCGGCTGGGCCGTGCTCGCCGACGTCGCGCCGCGCGACATGACCGGCCTGAGCGGCGGCATCTTCAACGGCATCGGCAACACCGCCGGCATCGTCACGCCGCTCGTGATCGGCTTCGTGGTGGCCACCACCGGCTCGTTCGACCGCGCGCTGTGGTTCGTCGGCGCGCACGGGATCGTCGCGATCCTCGCCTACGGCCTGCTGGCCGGCAAGCTGCGGCGCGTCGAACTGCCCGCCTGACGCGCACCGCGTGCCGGCCGCCTCGCGCCGGCACACGGCGGCACGCGGCGCCTTTGTTTCGGATGGCCGAGCGTCGCCGGTTGCCGAGCCGCCGCTGAAAATCCCCGCCGACCGTCAGTCCCCCTGACGAATCGCCTCCGGCGCGGGCGGCTGCCCCAGCTGTTTCATGGCCCGATCCGCGGCCCGATCCGCCCCTGCCTTGCCTGCCGGCTGTCATGTTTGCTTCACAAGGCATGCCTGAGCCGCCTCACTTTCGCTTACACTCCTCCGATTGCCCTTCGCGTTCCGCCGCGATGGTCCCATGCGCCCGCAACGCCAGGAGATGCTCCCGCATGCACGCCGTGCCCCTGCAGAACACGAACCCCAACGCCACCGATTCCACCGTCACGCTCCCCGTGCGCGATCTGCGCCGCGTGCCGATTCATCCCGATTTCTGGTATCCCCTCGCCTGGTCGCGCGAACTCAAGCGCGGCAAGACGCTCGGCGTGCATTTCGCCGGCGATCCGATCGTGCTGTTCCGAGGTGAATCGGGAACGGTTTTTGCGCTCGAAGATCGCTGCGCGCACCGCCAAGTGCCGCTGCACGCCGGTGTGGTCGACGGCGACGCGCTGCGCTGCGGCTATCACGGCTGGACCTACGATTGCAGCGGCCAGTGCGTCGATGTCCCCTATCTCGGCAAGGAGCGCCTGCCCAACGGCGTGCGTTCCTATCCGTGCCAGGAAGTGGCAGGCCTGATCTTCGTGTTTACCGGCGATCCCGCGCTGGCCGCCGAAAAACCCGTGCCCGCGCTGCCCACCGTGTCCGACCCGAAGTACAAGACCCGCCGCTTCGGCCGCAAGGTCAAATGCCACTACTCGTTCATGCACGAGAACCTGATGGACATGAACCATCAGTTCCTGCATCGCCGCGAGATGGGCCAGATGAAGGCGCGTTCGCTCGGCCGCCGCCGCGGCGACGGCTGGGTGGAAGTGGATTACACGTTCTCGCGCGCCGAGGGCAAGCAGCCGATCGGCGAGGCGCTCGTGTTCGGCGCCAGCAAGAAGCCGCAGGATCAGAGCGACAAGAGCGTCATGACGATCCGCACCGAATATCCGTATCAAAAGCTGAAGATCCTGTCGAGCGAAGGCACGCTGGTGATGGATCTCTGGATCGTCTACGTGCCGCTCGACGCCGAGCAGCGCACCAACCGGACGTTCGGCATGCTGTCGATCCGCAAGCCGTCCGTGCCGTTCGCGCTCGATTTCGCGTGGCCGCTGCTGGTGTGGTTCACCGAGCGGATCTTCAAGGAAGACCGCTGGATCGTCGAACGCGAGCAGGAAGCGCACGACATGCAGGGCGCCGACTGGAACAACGAGGTGTTCCCCGTCATCAACGACCTGCGCGACGTGCTGCGCAACAACGGCGGGCGCACCGTGATCCCGATCCACCGCGAGATCGGGCCGGCGGCCTGAGCTTCACCGCGCGGCGCGCCACGCGCTGCGCTCTGCCCGACGGTCATAAAAAAAGCAGGCTGCGCGCCTGCTTTTTTCATTCCGGATGCCTGAACGCCTAACGCGCGGCGATGCCCTGCATCAGCAGATGTTCGAAGTCCTTCAAGGCGGCGGCGGCCGTCGCCAGCGGGCTGGTGCGGCCGATCGCGAGCAGTTCGCCCATCGCGTCCGTCTCGATCCGCACCGCCTTCATGCCGGCGCCCACCTGCGCGAACGGATGATCGCTCGCGTAGGTGCGCAGTTGCACCGAGGCGCTCACCGTGCCGTCGTGCCGTTCGATGCGGCCGACCAGTTTCGGCACCCGGCCCTCGGCGCGCCAGCGCGCAAGATCGCCCGGCGACACGCGCTCGATGCCGTCGCGCGCGATCGCATCGAGCGCGAGCCGCGCGCCGAAGCCCGCGTTGGCGAGGATGCAGATCTTGCAGGCCGTATCCGAGCCGTCCAGATCGAAGCGCGGGTCCGGCTCCGCCATGCCCGCGCGCTGCGCCTCGGCCACCGCGTCGGCGAACGCGACGCCCGACATCATGCGGTCGAGCACATAGTTCGTGGTGGCCGTGAAGATGCCTTCCATCACGCTCACCTCGCAACCGGCCGCGTTCAGTTCGATCAGGTCGATCGTGGGCAGCGCGGCCGACGTCGCGCCGCTGATCTTCAGCCGCACGCCATTCGCATCGGCCAGCGCGCGCAGCCCCGGGTAATCGAACACCAGCGCGCCCTTCGAGATCGCGATGCCGTGCGCGCCCGAAGCCAGCGCCGCGCGCAGGTAGCCGTAGCCCGCGCCGCCGGTGCGGTAGTCGGTCGGGCCGGCCTCGATCAGCACCTGCGGCCGCGCGGCCGCCACGAACGCCTCGCCCGTCAGCGCGGCATCGAGCGGCGCATCGGCGTCGAGCGCATCGCGCAAGCCGTCGCGATCGATGCGGCCGCCGCGCGAGCGGCTGATGCCCGTGAGCCGCACGTTCACGCCGTAGCGCTCGCGATAGCGCGCGTGGCGCGCCGCCAGCAGCCCGGCGACGGCCCGGCCGATCTGGCCGAACCCGGAAATCACGACATCGCAGCGTGACATGGCGCTTACTTCGCGAACAGCTTGCCGAGATCGGCAAACGCCTTGAATTCGAGCGCGTTGCCCGACGGATCGAGGAAGAACATCGTGGCCTGCTCGCCCGGCTCGCCCTTGAAGCGGATATACGGCTCGATCACGAACTTCGTGCCCACCGCGCGCAGCTTGTCGGCCAGCACCTGCCATTGCTCCAGCGTCAGCAGCGCGCCGAAATGGCGGACCGGCACGCCGTGGCCGTCGACCGCGTTGGTGGGGGCGATGCCGGCTTCTTCCGGCGCGAGGTGGGCAACGATCTGGTGACCGAACAAATTGAAATCGACCCACTCCGCCGAGCTGCGGCCTTCGGGGCAGCCGAGCAGATCGCCGTAGAACGCGCGGGCGGCTTCGAGGCTGTGGACGGGGAAGGCGATGTGGAACGGCAGCAGGGGGGCGGGGGTTTGGGGGGTGGTCATCGTTCGGGCTCCGGTTTGTGGGGGGTTGAGGTTCGCTGCGGGTTGGGCGGGGAACCGTGACGATGATGTTAATGATTCATGAGATCGATGGAAAACGATATTTATTTTTGTTTAATGATCGAAATTTTTGATGTATCGGGGGTGTGGATGGGGGCAGCGGAATTGGAGCCGGCATCGCTGTGCTGCGATTGGCGATAAAGCGCGGCGAGCACAGATCGAGCAGCGTCTCCGTCCAGCGTGAGGTCAATTGAGCGGAGACGCCAAAATCGCGGGCTTACTTGATGAGAAAGCCCAGCGGAAGCAGCGGCCCTACCGGCATCAGATCGAACGTATGCAGGTTCTCTTGCGTGAAGGGAAGCGCTTTAAGAAGGTTCTCAGCCTCGGCGACTGACTCGACATTTAGCAAAAAAATCGCGCCCTTCATTTCATCACGCAGCCAGAACTGCTCGATCTTGCCGTCCAGATAAAGCTTGAGCGTCGCCGGCACTTCGGCCGGGAAAATTCTGTCCGACTGTTCTTGAGTGAGAGACTTCAACGTTCCAATAGCCAAGACTTTCATGATTGTTTTCCGCAGAGGTTTTGTGTCGAGAGCGACAGGTAAATCCTAAGCGGCGTGCCCTATCAGCACCATTGTCGTTTGTGACATTATCGCTACCGTTTACGACATCAGCATCAACCACAGGCCACGAACCGTTCACTGTAGATCAGCCTTTATCTCTCGCACGGTGCGGCCAGTCCGGCGCCGCAACAGGTTCCTCAAAGTCGTGGAGTCGGCATAACCGACCTGGCTTGCGATCGTTTCCAGATCCTCTCCCAGGGAGACGAGGTGCTGGGCGCGCTCCACTCGCATGTCCTGGAAAAAGGCGAGCGGTGACTTTCCGAGTATGGCCTCGGTCCTGCGCTGCAGGGTACGAGGCGTGACGGACAGCGCACGCGCCGCGTCTTGAAGCGAAAACCCTGTTGCCAGATGAGTGCGCGCCCATCGTTCAAAGCGCTCTACCAGTGGATCGGCGTGGGCTAGGAAATCCGGAATGATGTATTTCGCCTGGGATGGCCGCTTGTCGACGACCATCAATCTCGCAACGAGCGCGGCTATTTCAGGGCTTGCCTGGCGCACCAACCACAATGCGAGGTCGAGATGGCCCATAGCCGCTCCGGCGGTGACCACGCGATCGCCCGCGACGATCATTCGTGAATCGTCTAGCTTCACACTTGGGTAGCGTTGACGAAACAAGGGCGCGAGCGGCCAAGAGGTCGTCGCTTCCCGATCATTGAGCAGGCCTGCTTCGGCGAGCAGGAACGTCCCTATGCAGGCTCCCGCGACGCTAATGCCGCTTGCGTGCCACGCGCGAAGATGCGCGACCGCTTCGAGAACGTCCTTGCGCCCCAATGCCTCAATCAGTCTTTCCGGCTGCTTGGCGTTGAGCGCCGGCACGACCACCCAGTCCGGCTTCCGAACCGTGGTTGCTGGCTCAACGGTCGCAGTCAAGCCAAGAGCTGTGCGGACGCTCCGTCCAACTCCTGCGACCTCCACGTTGAATAACGGGGCTGGGATCCCTTGGGCGGACGCCAATTCGTTGGCGGTGGAGAAGATGTCCAACAACACCGTGAGGCCAGTGTCGAAAACTCCATCAAGTACGAGAATCGCGAGTTTCATGTCGCAAATAGGTGTTGAATTATCATTTGCGACTATAGCACCACGGTAGGCTGCGGATTGGCCGCTCAACGAGAAGATTATTCGACGTACGAGAGGATTTCAGGCGCTACGAGAAGAATAGAGCGGTGATTTGTGAGGCTGGTCTCGGAAGAGAATTGTCATGTGGGCCTGTCACGGGGAAGAACATATTTTTGCAGTCCGCCGGTCGGCTTAATCTCTTGCTCATCGCACAACGAACCCAGTCGCGTCGAGGTCGGCCGTCCGTGCAGGGTCGGATACGGCCGGTTGCGCCGGCCGCTACCGGCCAGAAGCGGTCCTTCGTCTCGGTGTCCGCATAGCAGCCGTTCGCGGTACAGTGACACCCTGCGATGAGGGCACGAGGGTATCATCACGCTTTAAATCCGCTCGATTTAAGCATGCTCGCGCTCAAACTAACGCTTGTCCCGCTGTTCTTGCTTGTTGTTCCAATGTCGGGTAAATGATGGGGACTATCAATTGCTGGCTGGTTGGCTGGTCTATCGGATCTGGCCCCGGGACTTTGAGAAGTAAAGCTCTTGAAATTTTCTCGAATCTGGCAAGCAAAATAACGCCCCCCCCTAAATCTGATTTAATGGAAATTCCGTGCGGAAGCTAATTATTATCGGATGTCTGACGGAGAAATGTGGCGATGAATGGATCTGCAAGTTAGCAGAGAAAAACGGTTGAAAAATATTGAAAGGCATTGAGCATCGCATAGCATCCTTCCCTGCGAATTCACATTTAAAAGTGTCCGGACCGCCATGAACTTATTTAATATTTTGGATCAAATTTCCAGGGAATATGAATTTGATGTATCAACTCTTAAAGGGTGGCTTTATATAAAAAGGGATTTGTTTGTAAATTCTGAATATGATGTAGAGATAAAGGTCGGCGATGGCGGCGGAAACTTTATCACGCGCGGCCATGCACTTAAAAATGGCATTTACATCTGGGGGCGAGGTGCAGATATTTTGTGCGAGAGCCTTAAAGAAAACAGTCATTTCACTAGAGCTGCCATTAACTTGATTGGCAATTCATTCGCACGCATAGAGCTGAGCAAGGGATCTGTTTTAATTCAATTGAAGGCCAACGGATCTGATGGATTTGATTCGGAAGGGGCTATACGCTTATTTTTTAATGATGCCAAAAAAGTTTCGGATGGATTTGTCGATGCAGCAAAAAATCATCAGTCAAATAAAGAATTCACAGATTTAACAAAATTCCGGTTTGGCCCAAGAACCTGGAGAAATTCGATGATATTGATTTTTATTTTGGCGCTTTTTCTTTGGGCAATATTTCGCGCTTGAAAATTCGGTGCTTACGCGACATCATCGTTATTCAATTCGGATGGCATTCATCCTGCCTCTGTTTTCGAGCGCAAGACGTACTGTCGTTAGCCTCGCTTGAGAATTTTCGAGCTTTCTCTGATGACAGGTCCCCTGGTGAGTCGGAAGGTGATGGATCTCCGACTGCCGCTTGATACTATCGGGGCGTCCGCTTAGGAGAAACGTGACCGGCCGCAACGGGTCGGATACGGCCCCGGCCAATTGCGACCACTCACCTACGATGTCGCGCTGACACTTGAATGTCGCCTTGATCTATTGCGGCGGTCATTCGCTCGGCGGAGCGAACCGGGCTCGCTTTAGAATCCAGAAAAGACGGTTCGCCAAGCCGATTAGCTCACGGTAAGAAAAAGAGACGTCATGAAGAGACGAAGCCTTCTAAAGGGTGTTGCCACCCTGCCGTTCCTCCCCACCACCACGATTTTTGCCGACGTGATTCCAGCAGCGGCTCGAACGGGCCGCGTCCGGCCTCGCGATCCTGCGTGGCCGGACGCAGAGGAATGGGAGGCGCTGAGTCGGGCAGTGGGTGGAAATCTGTTGCGACCAACGACCATCTGGCAGACCTGTGCGCAAGCGCCCCGCACGCCCGATTGTCTTGCTCGCCTGGGGGAAGCGCGAAACCCGATCGCGCTCGGTGACGATCCTGGCGGCACGCAGATATCAGGGTGGCTCGATGGATGGACACCCCGCGCGAGCGCTTACGCCGTGGCCGCCCGTTCCACCACCGACGTGGTGGCGGGCATCAATTTCGTGCGCCAACACAATTTGCGTCTGGTGGTGAAAGGCGGGGGGCATAGTTACCTTGGCGGCTCGAACGCGCCGGATTCCCTTTTGATCTGGACACGCGCGATGAACCGCATCGAGCTGCACGATGCATTCGTTCCATTGGGCTCTTCGACGCCTCCGACCCCGGCTGTGACGGTAGAGGCCGGCTGCATGTGGATCGATGTCTACACTGCCGTTACCACCCAGGCGGGGCGATACGTCCAGGGCGGCGGCTGTGCGAGCGTGGGGGTGGCCGGCCTCGTCCAGGGCGGCGGTTTCGGATCGTTCTCTAAGCGTTACGGATTGGCGGCCGCGAGCCTGCTCCAGGCCGAGATCGTCACCGCTGACGGCGTGGTCCGCACGGTCAACGCATCCCGGGAGCCCGACCTTTTCTGGGCACTGAAAGGCGGAGGTGGCGGCAGTTTCGGTGTGGTGACCCGGATCACTTTGCAAACCCACGATCTGCCCGAGCACTTTGGTTGGGCCGAGTTCACGGTCAAGGCGTCATCGCGTGAGGCTTACCGGCGGCTGGTTGAACGGCTCGTTGACCACTATGCCGAAAACCTGTTCAACCCCCAATGGGGCGAGCAGCTTGTTTTTCACGAAGACGAGGTCATGGTGTCGATGGTGTGTCAGGGGCTCGACGACGGGCGGGCCAAATCGGTCTGGGCACCGTTCATCGATTGGGTACGAGCCTCACCGGCAGATTTCATCTTCAACGACGAACCTCGGATCGGCGCCGGTCCCGCACGCCGCTGGTGGGATCTCAAGGCCAACCCGGGACTGGTGCCCGACCCACGGGCCGGAGCGGCCACCCAGCACGGTTGGTGGCGAGGCGATGGAGACCAAGCCTCACTATTTCTGTACGGCTACGAGTCACAATGGCTGCCCGCGACGCTTCTCGAACCAGCACAACGCGGCCGGCTTGCCGGGGCGCTCGTGGAGGCCGCCCAATTTCAGACCGTGGAACTGCATGTCAACAAGGGACTCGCGGGCGCCCCTGCCGAGGTGAACGCGCACGCACGTCAGTGCGCCATGAATCCGAAAGTTGCCGACGCGTTCGCCTTGATGATTGTGGCTGCGGGCGGTTCGCCGCCGTTTGCGGGTCTCCCGATCACGCCGCCTGACATGACGGAGGCACACCGCCAAGCCGAGCGTGTGGCCAAAGCTGC
Organism: Burkholderia sp. 22PA0099; assembly: GCF_047497165.1. Lineage (NCBI taxonomy): Bacteria > Pseudomonadati > Pseudomonadota > Betaproteobacteria > Burkholderiales > Burkholderiaceae > Burkholderia > Burkholderia sp. 22PA0099. The sequence continues at coordinate 838,253 of NZ_CP163164.1, forward strand.
GGCCGTTCTTAAAGCATTGTCACCACAAGGCGGCTCCTATCTGTCGGAAACAGATTTTTTCCGTCGAGATTGGCGCGAGGCGTTTTGGGGGGCGAATTATGCGCGGCTGAAAGCGATCAAGAACCGCTACGACCCCGAGGGATTCTTTTTTGTCCATCACGGGGTCGGCAGCGAGGACTGGAGTTCAGACGGCTTCACGCCGGTGGGGTCGTGATCGTTGGGGTGTTCGTTTCGTTGACTTGCAGCGGTTGCGTGTTGTCTATTTGGCCACCAACGTGGCCCTAGACACATTCTCGTGGTTGGACGAAAATCGCGCGATCTTATCCGGTCTCAATCCCGCCAAATGTGCAAAAACCGCCTAGTACGATTATTCGTTCTGTCTCGGGCCACGTTGTTTACTTTTGCGTTGACAGCGATGTGTCCCGCGAAAGCTTCAGGTTTATTCGAGGGTGATTGGACGTTCAAGTATTCCTGCGATAGCGCGACCGGTCCATACGCAGAACAGTGCCTGCGGGGGAAAGGAGACTCCTTCTCCCTATACAGGCTCACTCAGGACGGAAATCGCATTTGCGGGTATCACGTTGCTACGTCGTACGGGAAACAGAAAGTCGACGAAGGAGACTTGACCGGCATATGCCCATCGATTAACGGCACCGTCGCTGGCAATGTGGCGACTGTGCAGTTCCGGACCTGGAATGGAGCAATCGGTGTCGCGACGATTACTCTCCGCAAGGGCTCGATCGCTTGGCATGTCGTCAAACGCATCGACGAGCAAAACTGGTTCCCTGATGATGCTTTATTGAGTCGGGAGGTATCTCATTCATCTTATCTCCCGATCGCTTGCGAATCTGCTCAAATCAGCGTAGGTCAATGACATCGTGTGGTGGGTGTCTGGTTTGAAGCGGCCCCATCGTCTCCTTCGGGTCGGCACGGAAGTTGGCGGTTGAGCTGCAGCGCATGGGGGACTGTCAGAATTTCCGTGTTCGAGGCAGGTTGAATATCACACTGACGGCCTGAAAAAACGTTCTTCGTAGAGAACAGCGAACTGATTCATGGCCGCCTGGCAGAGCCGACTTGCTAACCAAATACGCCGAGTCTATGAAACTTGGATTGATTCGACTACTTGTACGCCAAGAACGGTTGCCAACACACGTAACCTTTCAGTAAGCTCCCCTTCAATCGCTAGCAATGAGCGGACGTCGAAATCCAATTGACGTGCAGCTACAACTCCGCGCAGAACAGCTGTGTATTTAACACATTGATAGAGGCCACGTGCCAGGTCGGCCTCGTCCGATAGTCGACTCTTTACTTCGACAGCGACCCATTCTTTGCCGGTATCGAAGAACACATCGACTCTGTCGCCTGACGGAAGAGACTCCTCTGCGCGGCCGAGTGTATTGCGAACAGCGACTCCAACGACATCCGGGCGAATCCGGACGTATTCTTTTAGCAGCTTATGAGCCTCACCTTCACCGCTTCCTTGCATATAGGAAGCGCCCGCGAGGAGATCGTCAAAATTCGCTCTTGCTGGAGAAAGATTCAACTCTTTCAGCACCTGTGGCCACTTGGGATAGGCGTAGATTTGTTGCATTACCTGTTCGGTCATCCGGCGCCGCTGAGCGGGACTCATGTCCTTCCACTCTTCCGGGTTCGGTAGGAACCATCCGAACCCTTGTCCGGGGATCGCATGTGACTGATTAACGACCAAGCATTGGATCGGTGGAAGTTCTTCATCCCACTGTCGACCAAGTTCGATCAAAGTTTGTCCGACGCTTCCCAGTGGATAATTGAGCGTACGAGGATTAGACATCCCTAGCTCATCCGCAAGTTGTTGATAGAAGATGGACTTGCCGGATAATGCCTGCCTTACCAAGATGGGCAACGCCCGCTGCGCGCGTTGCTGATACTCTTGGCCACCCCACATGTTCTTTGCGACTTGCGCCGTCTTTCCCCTATTCATACAATCCTCTGTTGCTGAGTTTCACCCAAGACCAATATATCGGCACCAAAAAAGCACGAACTTGAGTGTTTAGCCGTGTTTTCGTAGAATGGAAAGATCCAAAAAGGTTGCAATATGTTGGTCGCATGAAGCAATAACCGGCTGCTGGGGCAATCGACCGCAACTGAAAGCCGCCAGTCGTGTCAGCCGGCTTTCGGCCACAAAGTTTAATTCGCCTGATAGGTTGCACGGGCACCAAAACGCTCGCGCCACCAAAAAGTAGCTATTCAATACTAGAAGACGTAAGTTACTCCATCTACTCAAAGCCGCCATAGGCAACCGACGGTTAAGGCGTCCGTGTTTGAACACACCCCTCAGCGTAGCGCTGAACATCTCAGTTAATCACGCTGTAACGGCATTCAACTCGTCTTTATATGGGACTATTGGTGAATAAAGTTTATGAAACGCTCGACCAATTGCACCTGAGAATAGCAAAAGCCCCGGATTATTCGACCCGCCTTTGAGGATATGATCTAAAGCGATGCCAGGGTAGGGATCGATATAATAAATTCTTTTAATACCGAGCTGATATGCCTTTTTAGAACAAAGCTCACATGGGCTGGCAGTGGTAAAAAGCAATCCGCCTTCTATCGACGCGAGCCCATACTTTGCAACCTGCAAGAACGCGTTTTCTTCGGCATGCAACGAGCGCGTGTGGACTTGATTCTTGTCATCCTTGAAAGCATTATATTCTGACTTAAAGCAAAATGCATTATTTCGCCCAGTCGATGCAACCACCTTGAACCGTTCACTTCGAGTTTTGAAATGACCAAGATATTTTTCGTCACTTTTCTCGAAGGCGCTATAGGCAGCCTTGTCATCGCCCTGTAGAAGATCATCGCGACTCCGAAGATTACAGGGCACATGGCCATGTGGCGCATCATTCCACCCGATCGATCTGACGGAATAGTTTGCGTCAGTAACCACTGCCCCCACTTGACGAGAAATACAGCCAGAGTTTAACTTGGCCGTGTACGCCATCTGCATACACCGCTCCACGGCAGAAGGGGTGACAATTCCGGGGCGCCTAATTAATGATACAAACTTTATAAGCTGGTTTGCCAAATCTTGAAACTCAGAAACCTTACTGGGAACATTTGGATTGCTCACGTATAAATCGGCGCGCTGAAGACAGGATTGAATGTCCTGCACGGAAAAAAAATCTGGGTTGTCTAGGTCGTGCGCTGTATATTCTATCTTGTCGATCGACTCGATGTCGGAATCCGAGTACTTCAATCCACGAAGCCGCGTTATTCGATCATCCTCAGGTGCGGACACTGCCAATAGATAAAAAGCAGAATATCTATCCTGAAAAAATACAGCTTCCAGAGGATTTCTAATTGCATCCAAAACGATATATGTTGGCTCCTTCTTTTGCTTTCTCGCATCATGAATTATTTTAATAATAGAGTTAATTCGCCCTGCCAGAGCAAAAAAACAACCCTCCTTCAGAATCGCGGTATAGGGATCTCCGGATAATCGGATATTTTTCCCAATAATTTGATATAATTTTACAAAAGAACTCTCACCCAAAATTTCACGAAGCGCCTCGCATTTAGTAGGAAGCAGTTGCGTGTAGTATTCGATGGGATCTGTGGATTTATCGTCAGAAGATAACGCTACATAAGGCACTCGAAGTTCATCAAGAAGATTTGCAAAGGCCTCCCGTTTAGCTTCGGATTCAAATAGATTTGAAAATTTCTCAGCCGCAAAACTACCTTCCCGATCCAAAAGAAAGGTCGTAATTATAGCCCTAACTTGTAAAAGCAGGAATGGAGTCCAGGCCGCTCCGAAATGTCTAAGCAAAATCCGCTCTTTTCGCTGCTCATTAGTGCAAGCATTGCTCCCAGAGAAAAGATTGTGGCGAATTTGGTCTTTTTTTGACTGAAGAATTCTGGCAACCGTGCTACAGCCGCTACCTGTTCGGCCAGTCAGGCCGATTACGATAAAATCGTCGTCGTCGCCGTATATTTGCGCTACCGCCGATTTTAGATAATTCGTATTTTGTTTTGGCCCCATCACATCAAACATATTCGCTCCCGTAATTATTAAATCCCGTCCTACACACCCATCAATTTAACTTTTGATGCAAGCAAAGGTCGACAAAGTTCGTTCTTTATCATATTACATATCCTTTCCCACGAAGTACATCCGGAGTTGCTTGTTTTTCTGGTACATCGCATGCGAAGTTCAGAGGTCTTGGCTGAACGTTTTGCGACGGATCGGTGAGCCAGAGACATTGAGAAGGGCAACGACAGTTTGATTCACGCTGACTGTCCATTCGAAAGCCACTTGTGGAGTGATTTGGCCAATGGTAGCGACGGCTGACCGCCCCGCAATGTGCGAGCGGCAGTTGTGTCTCGGAAGTGACCATCGCTTTGCTCAGAGTCCGAGCTGCAGAAATGGGTCGAAAACCGGCATCGAGCCGGTCGATTCTCGACCACTAACCGCCGTCACATGCCATCACACATGATCACGCCCGTTCCCAACCTCACGCATCGGTCTCATAAAGCAACCCATATCCCGCGTTCGCTCGCTTGATTCGCGCAAATCCCAGTTCCCCCAAATGCATACCAGCAATCAAAATCCCCTCCGAACTGACCAGATCCAAAAGCCGTGACCGTGTGACGGCCGCCCCAGAAGGATCCTGATCAAACGCAATCGACACCTCCGGCCGTGGAATCTGGATATGCGGAAAATGAACAATATCTCCCCATACCAACACAGCCTGATCACGGGATTCAAAAAGATATCCGGAATGCCCGTCCGTATGCCCCCGCAGCGGCATCGCCCGAATACCGGGAAGCACCTCCCCTTCATCGAACGTGCGAAGCGTGTCGCGGTATCCGTCGAACACTTGACGCGCTATCGCAAAGTTACCGCGCGCCCGCTCGCTGGCACGACTCAGGTTTCCCTCATCCCGCCAGAATGCGACCTCTCGCTGATGCGCCACCAGCTCCGCATTCGGAAAGGCGATGTGCCCGGCCGTGTCCACCAACCCACCGACATGGTCGGGATGAGCGTGTGTCAGCAAGATCGTGTCAATCTCGGCCGGTTCGACGCCAGCAAGCAATAAGTTGGATTTCAAGCGCCCGCCCCATTGCTTGATGCCGCCGGCACCGCCATCGATAAGAATCGTGCGGCCCGCGCCTCGCACCAGATAGCAGTTGATATGCACTGCAGAAGGTTCTTTCTGCGCGGCATCGCTTTGCATTCTGGAAGCCTCGGCAGGGTCGATATTCGACAGGAAATCCAGGCTCGCGTTGAGATAACCGTCGCTGATCGCGGTGATGGTGAAATCCCCGGCTCGCTGGCTGGGAAAGGTAACGGTGGACACGATTCTTCTCCGGAAGACTGTCTAATTTCGGGCGTGAATATCCGACGCGGCGTAGCCGAAACAACGAATGCGCGCCGTGAGACCCGTGCGGCGCGCGATGGCGTCGTCGAGGCCTTCCATAAAGCGGTTCATGACGGCAGGCGTGCGAAACGTTTCAAGCCGATAGTGGATTTCCGCGAAAGCCGGATGGCCGTGTCCATGCCGAACATCGACATAGATGACATGAACGTTCTTGAGCGTCGCCTGAAGCACACCTGTGCAAAGCTCGACGCAATCGCGGGAAAGCTCGGCGAGCTTTTCGTCGGAGGGCATTTGCCCCGTAGGGATATAGAGCGTGATGTTGGGCACGGCAGACCTACTTGCCTTGTTTTGTCAGTTGCTCCGTCATCGGCGCATAGAAGTGGACATCTTCAAACATGCCCCCAACACGCTGCGCAGCTTGCCGTGGCAGCTTTGCAAGCCAACGGCGTGCCGGAAACTTCTCCAGCGCAACGGCTTGCATCGACAACGGCGTGAGGCCCATCTCGATCAGCGGTCCGGGGCCGCCTGCGCACAGCGCTAGGAGTTCGTCCGCGTTGACCGCCGGCGCCAAACCGATATCGCTGTAGAGATTTCGGTGCCAGTCGGTGATGTGTTGCTGCCACCTTGCAAAATTGCCGCCGCCTTTCAGCCGATATTCGTCTCCCGTCAGGACATCTAGGCCGTCGATCGTGTGGACGGCCAGGTAGACCGGGCAGCCGCTGCCTATCGACTTGAAGCGCTGCGACGTGTGAAAGCCGGTGACCGAGATGAGTGCGGGCAGTTTTTCAAGGCTGTAGAAGTCGTTCCATTCGGCTTCGCAGTCGGAATCGGCGAAGCTGCATTCCACGGTGTAGATCATCAGATTGTCCTTCGTGACGGCCGGGTAGATCGCTGCAAACGACCGATGTTCATTGCAGTAACGTAATGCTAATCTGGCGTTTCCAGCCTATATAACGATATAAACTCAGCCTTCATTGACGTTTGATCAAGCTGACATCCAACGCCCACCCACCCGTAAAATCCCGATGCGACGCAAGATTCCAAGCAATTCCGCGCTGCTGGCCTTCGAGGCGGCGGCTCGACACGGCAGCTTCGCGCGCGCGGCTGAAGAGCTGGCGCTGACCGAAGGCGCCATCAGTCGTCAGATCGCGCGCCTGGAAACGTTTTTGGGTATCGCGCTGTTCGATCGCGTGGGAAACCGGGTTCGGCTTGCGCCCAACGGCACGCGCTACGCGGTGCAGGTTCGCGAGATTCTGAATCGGCTGGAACGGGACAGCCTGTATCTGATGGGACAGCCGATCGAGGGCGCGAGCATCGATATCGCCGCCATTCCGACCTTTGCCACCCGCTGGCTGATCCCTCGTCTGAAACGGTTTCAACACCAGCATCCGAACGTCACCGTGCATATTGCCGAGTGCATGGAACCGTTCATTCTTGCCGGTAGCGGCTTCGATGCCGCCATTCATTTCGAGCATCCGGCGTGGGCGGGTATGCATTCGCATCGTCTGCTGGAAGAAGTGCTGGTGCCGGTCTGTAGTCCGGCGCTTCTCGCCGGCGCCGGTCCGAACCCATCGCTGGACGCGTTACCCCGCCTTCACCGACGACAAAATCCGGACGCGTGGCAGCTTTACGCGCAGGAGGCCGGCATCGTACTGACCAATTCGGCGGTTGGCGCGCGGTACGACCTGCATTCGATGCTGATCGAGGCCGCGCTGGCCGGTTTGGGTGTGGCATTGGTGCCGCGTCTTTACATCGGGGCGGAGCTTGAGCAGGGCCGTCTGGTCGCGCCCTGGCCGGACGGCAAAACGATTACCAAAAACTTCTGTCTCGTTCTTCCTGAACCGATCGAGTTGAGTGAAGCGCCGCTGCAGGCATTTGCGACATGGATTCTTCATGAAGCGCAGAAGCACGTACGCACTACCGACGATTCGGCGCCGCTGACATAATCCGCCCACCGGTGCTGAGTGAATTCGCGGCGGCCAATCCATCCCCGCAGCCGATGGCGCCGGCAACAACACTGCCTGGAGAAGCAATGTCGAAACGTGTGTTGCTTGCGGTTCTGCTGCTGACGCTCGGCGCAATCGGGCATGCGGCAGCCGCGCAGCCCTTGATCAAACTCGTGATTGGCGGCAAGACCCAGTCGTTCAGCCAGGCAGAGTTGCTGGCGCGACCGGATGCGGCCGAAATTCACGTTCCGCGAGATATCGCCTACGGTACGCCAGCAACCTACCGCGCAGTGCCGCTGGCCGACCTGCTCGACGCCACGGCATTGCCTGCGGACAGCGTGCTCGAGACACGCGCGACCGACGGCTTTGCCGCGCAACTGCCGATGGATCTCGTGCGCAACCGTGATACCGCGGCGGCCGTCGCATGGCTCGCGGTGGAAAACCCGGCGCAACCATGGCCCAAGTTGCCGGGCAAGCCGGTCAGCGCCGGCCCGTTCTACCTGGTCTGGGTCGGCCGGGGAGCGGCATCGGTGCGCAGCGAGCAATGGCCTTACCAGATCGCGCAACTGACCACGCAACCGTCTCCCTCCGCTCGCTGGCCGGTGCTCGCCGTCGATCCCTCGCTGCCGGCAACCGATCCGATCCGCGCGGGCCAGAGCCTGTTCATCACGCAGTGTTTCGCCTGTCATCGGCTCAACCACGCGGGCAGCGCGGATACCGGCCCCGACCTCAACGTGCCGATGAATCCCGTCGAGTACTTTCAGCCTGCAGCATTGCATCGCTATATTCGCAATCCGGCATCGGTTCGGGACTGGCCCGGCAGGACCATGCCGGCTTTCTCGAAGGATCAGTTGAGCGATCGGGAGATCGATTTGATCGTCGCTTATCTTGCGTATATGGCGAAGCGGAAAGCTGGCCCGTAACGCATAAAGCTAACGGTTGGACGATACGAACCAGTCTTCCACCGGTCCGCTCAACGTGGATTTTCTTCCGTAACCGAAGGCTTGAAAGCGCCACGCGGCGTAGTGCCGAACGCACGGCGATAGGCATGCGCGAACGCGCTTTGCGACGAATAGCCGACCGTGATCGCCACTTGCGCAATGTTGTCCTCTCCGTTGGCGAGCATGGCGCGCGCACGCGCAAGCCGCCAGGACCTGACGTAATCGAGCGGCGGCTGGCCCACCGTCCGCGTGAAGAGCGAAGCGAACGCCGACCGCGACATGCCGACCTCTGCGGCAAGGCGCGCGACCGTCCAGGGCTCGGCGATGTCGTTATGGATCAGGGCAAGCGCGCGGCCCAGACACGGCTCGGCCAGCGCGTCCAGCCAGCCGGCGGGGACCGGGCCGACGGTGCGTGCGCGGATCGCCTCGATCATCAGGACTTCGGCAAGCCGGGCAGTCGCCGTCTCCGATCCCATCGCATCGCGCGTGATTTCGGCATCGAGCAACTTGAGCACCGCGGCAACACTGGCCGCCGCCCCCGGCGAGCGCGGGACGACCGCGAAGACCGGGAGCATGTCGAGCAGGAATCCTGCATTTTCCCGCGCCAGGGTGATGCCCCCGCCCAGCATGATGGTGTCGTCGCCATTGAGGCGCAGCCTGTCCAGCGCCATCCCTTCGTAGTACTGCATACCGTCGATGGACGGCACGCCGGGGCGGCTGGCAACGGTATAGGACGTGCGGCCGATCAGGCAGACATCGCCGGTGTGCAGAAACTCGCCGGCGTGGCCGGGAAGTTCGATCCAGCAGGCGCCCTTCAGCACGGCGACAAATTTCAGGCGCTCCCGCTCGGGAAACGCGAGCGCCCAGTCTCCGGCAGCTTCAAGCCGCGTCGGACGCGTGGCCCGCGCGTCGAGCAGCGCAAGCACGTCGGACAGCGGGTCACGCGGAGATTTGGACGATCGCGACAAATTCATGGTGAGCCGAGCATAGACCATCTTTTGATGTCCCTGTTTAATTTCGACATCAAAGGAGAACGAAATGAATGACACGAAGGTGATTGCGATCACGGGCGCAAGCAGCGGCATCGGGCGCGCAACCGCACGGTTGCTGGCGAAGCACGGTCACGCGGTGGTGCTCGGCGCTCGACGCGAAGCCGCGTTGGTGAATCTGGCCGCCGAGCTTGACGAAGCCGGGGGACGAGCGAGCCACTGCGTGACCGACGTCACGCGTCGCGCCGATCTCGAGGCATTGGTGGCTCACGCAGTCGACCGCTTCGGGCGCCTTGACGTGATCGTCAACAACGCAGGCATTGGTCCGATCTCGCGCTTCGACGCGCTGTGCGTCGACGATTGGGACGCGATGATCGACGTCAATTTGCGCGGCACGCTATATGGCATTGCGGCTGCGCTGCCCGTGTTCGCGAGGCAGGACAGCGGCCATGTGATCAACGTGATATCGACGGCAGGGCTGAAGATTCTGCCGACCATGGGCGTGTACGCCGCAACCAAGAACGCCGTGCGCACCGCAACGGAAGCGCTGCGACAGGAAGCCGGACCCAAGCTCCGGGTTACCGAGGTTTCACCGGGCGTGATCGATACCAACTTCGGAGATTCCATGACCGATCAGGCAGCAAAGGCCGCGGTCGAGGATCGTTTGAAAGCGATTGCCATTTCGCCCGATGCGATCGCGCGGGGCATCCTTTTTGCCATCGATCAGCCGCCTGACGTGGATGTCGGCAGCATCGTGATCCGGCCAACCGCGCAGGGCTGAAATCGGGGTGAACCGGCCAACGGCAACGTCCGGCCGTTTCCCGCGCAGAGCTACCCACGATAGCCTGAAGTCGACGGACCAACCGGGCGAACCCACCCGTATCAGGCGGCCTCCCCCTCCGGTCGGCTATGATGCGTGTCCTCTCCGAAGTCCGAAGTCGCCCCTCATGATCTCCGTCCGTAATGTCACCCTGCGCCGCGGCGTCAATGTCGTACTCGATCGCGCATCCGTCACCTTCGCCCCAGGCGAAAAGATCGGCCTTGTCGGCCGCAATGGGGCCGGCAAATCCTCCTTCTTCGGCCTTCTGAACGGCACGCTGCATGAAGACAGCGGCGAGTTTTCGATTCCCGCTGCGTGGAAAATGGGCCAGGTCGCGCAGGACATGCCCGAGACCGAGCAGAGCGCGACCGACTTCGTGATCGATGGCGACACCGTCCTGCTGGCCGCGCAGGCGGAAGTCACCGCCTCGGAAGCCAGCGACGACGGCATGCGCATGGCGGAGGCCTACATGGCCCTGCACGACGCCGGTGCACACGATGCCGCCTCACGCGCTCAGGCGCTGATTCTCGGCCTCGGCTTCAGCGACGCGCAGCTCGACCAGCCGGTCAACAGCTTCTCCGGCGGCTGGCGTATGCGGCTCCAGTTGGCGCGTGCCCTCATGTGCCCGTCCGACTTGCTGTTGCTCGACGAACCGACCAATCACCTGGATCTCGACGCGTTGGTCTGGCTCGAAGCGTGGCTCAAGCGCTATCAGGGCACCATGGTCGTGATCAGCCACGACCGGGAATTCCTCGACGCGGTGACGCAGGTGACCGTGCACGTCGACAACGCGAAGCTCGTGCGTTACGGCGGCAACTACAGCAAGTTCGAAGACATGCGCGCCGAGCAGCTCGAATTGCAGCAGGCCGCGATGGCGAAGCAGGCGGACAAGATCGCCCACCTGCAGAAATTCATCGACCGTTTCAAGGCCAAGGCCTCGAAGGCGAAGCAGGCGCAGAGCCGGGTCAAGGCGCTCGAACGCATGGAGAAGATCGCGCCGGTGCTGGCCGACGCGGACTTCAACTTCGAGTTCAAGGAGCCGCTCAACATTCCGAACCCGCTGCTGTCGATGCTGGACGCGAGCTTCGGCTACCCCGCGCCGGCGGACGCCGCGCCGGGCACCCCGCCGACCGTCATCGTGCGCGGCATCAATCGTTCCGTGCTGGCCGGGCAGCGCATCGGCATTCTCGGTGCCAACGGGCAGGGCAAATCCACGCTGGTGAAAACGGTCGCGCACGCGCTGACGCCGATCACCGGCGAGATCAGCGAAGGCAAGGGCCTGAACATCGGCTACTTCGCCCAGCAGGAACTCGACGTGTTGCGTCCGCTCGACACGCCGATCGAACACATGATCCGCCTGGCCAAGGACACGCCGGCGCATATGCGCGCGCCCGGCCAGAGCGGCACGGAGCAATCGCTTCGCACGTTCCTCGGCAGCTTCAATTTCAGCGGCGACATGGTGCATCAGGCCGTCGGCACGATGAGCGGCGGCGAAAAGGCGCGGCTCGTGTTGTGCATGATCGTGTGGCAGCGCCCCAACCTGCTGCTGCTCGACGAGCCGACCAACCACCTCGACCTGGCCACCCGCGAGGCGCTGGGCATGGCGCTCAACGAGTTCGAGGGCACGGTGATGCTGGTCAGTCACGACCGGTCGCTGCTGCGCGCCGTCTGTGACGAGTTCTGGCTCGTGACCAAGGGGGGCGTCGAGCCCTTCGACGGCGATCTGGACGACTACCAGCAGTTCCTGCGCGACGAAGCGCGTCGCATGCGCGAGGAAGCGGGCGCGAAGTAACGGGCGATGGGACTTGCCGCCCGAATAGGGCGATACGAGTGGCCCGGTTGATTGACGCGGAAACCGACCTGTCGCTTCGAGAAGCGGCAGGTTGAGACAACCTGGCAATGGCTCGCGCCAGACACACACGAAACAGCCTTCCCGTCACAAGGTCGCCGGCAGCGCCTCCACGGCCGCTTTCAGCAACGCCGCCAACGCCTCGGGATCAGCCAGCCGCGCAGTCGGCCCGGCCACCGAAACCGCACCACGCACCTCGCCGCCGCTCGTCAACGGCACGGCCACGCACGTCAGGCCGTCGATCAGTTCCTCGGCATCGAGCGCATAACCCTGCTCGCGGATTCGGGCCAGTTCGTCCCGAAGCTGCGCCGGCTCGACCAGCGTGTTCGGCGTGAACGGCTTCAGCCCTGCGTCGCAAATGCGCGCCAGCAGCTTCGCCTCGCCAAACGCCAGCAGCACCTTGCCCACGCCCGTGGCATGCAGCGGCCCGCGCCAGCCGGCTTCCGAGAACATGCGGATCGGATGCGGCGAATCCACCTTCGCCAGATAGACGACGCGGTCGCCATCGAGCACCGCGAAGTGAGCCGTCTCGCCCGTCTGCTTCACGAGTTGATGCAGCAGCGGCGTGACGCGTTCGGCCAGCGCCGCCTCCACGCCCGCCCCCGCTCCCTGAAACAGCGCCGCCAAGCGGAAACTTAGCCGATAAGTTTTGTCATCCTGAACGATCCAGTCGCGCTGGGCCAAGGTCTTGAGCAGCCGGTACACCGTGGCCCGCGGCAGATCGAGCGACTGCGCCATCTGGCTGACGCCCAGCGCATGCTCCGACCCGGCCATCAGCTCAACGAGACGAACGGCGTGCTCCACGCTGTTGACCGTCGCGATTTCGCCCATCGCTGCTCTCCTCGACCTTGAACAAAGACGAACACGCACCGCTTGCCCCGGATCGGGCAAGCGCCTATGATGTTCGATACTGATACTAACATGTTCATTATAGATACACAAGGAGATCGCAATGAGTGAATCGAACCTCGAATCGCCGTGGATCGCGGCCGTCGTGCAGGGCACGCCCGTGCCGTTCGACCAGCGCCGAACCCTGGAGAAAGTCGACGACCTGGTGGCGTCCGCCGTGTCGCAGCGCGCCAGGCTCGTGGTGTTTCCCGAAGCGTTCGTCGGCGGCTACCCCAAGGGGCATGCGTTCGGCTCGTACGTCGGTGGGCGCAGCGACGAAGGGCGCGACGCCTATCGCGCGTATTGGGAGGCCGCGATCGACGTGCCGGGGCCGTGCGTCGACGCGCTGGCCGCCATTGCCGGGCGGCACGGCGTGCATCTGGTGATCGGCGTGATCGAACGCGATGCGGGCACGCTCTACTGCTGCGTGCTGTTCTTCGGGCCGGGCGGCCACTACCTCGGCAAACACCGCAAGCTGATGCCCACCGGTTCCGAGCGCCTGATCTGGGGCTATGGCGACGGCTCCACCATGCCCGTGCTCGACACCGAACTCGGCAAGCTTGGCGCCGTGATTTGTTGGGAGAACTACATGCCCATGATGCGCACGGCCATGTATGCGAAGGGCATCCAGCTTTACTGCGCGCCGACGGCCGATTCGCGGCCGTCGTGGGTCGCATCGATGCAGCACATCGCGATCGAGGGCCGATGCTACGTACTCGCAAGCAATCAGTTTCTGCGGCGAAGCGATTACCCTGCCGCGTACGACAGCCTGTTCGGCGACGACCCCGACGCCGTGGTGCAGGCAGGCGGAAGTTGTATCGTCGATCCGTTCGGGCGGATTCTCGCCGGCCCCGCGTTCGGCGAGGAAACCATCCTGACCGCGGAGATCGACCTGCGAAACATTGCGCGCGGCAAGTTCGATTTCGACGTGACCGGCCACTACAGCCGCCCCGACGTGTTTCGCCTGACCGTCGACGAACGCCGCCAGGCGCCCGTTACCGTCATCCCGGCCGCACCGCAAGCCGCCGCTCATTACGAGGATCAACGCTCATGATCACCCGAGACGATATTCGCGCGGCCGCGCAGCGGGTTGCGCCGTACATCCGCACCACGCCCGTCGTGCAACTGGAGGCCGGCTGGTTCGACGTGCCCGGCGACACGTTCCTGAAGCTCGAATCGCTGCAGGTGACCGGCTCGTTCAAGCCGCGCGGCGCGTTCAACCGCCTGCTCGGCCAGCCGCTGCCGCCGGCCGGCGTGATCGCCGCATCCGGGGGCAACCACGGCATCGCCGTCGCCTACGCCGCGCACAAGCTGCGCGCCCGCGCCGAGATCTACGTGCCGAGCCTCGCCACGCCGCTCAAGCGCAAGATGCTGACCGACCTCGGCGCGAAGGTCGTGGTGGCCGGCAATACCTATGTCGAGGCGCTCGCGGCCAGCGAGGCGCGGGCCGCCGAATCGGGCGCGCTGAAGGTGCATGCGTTCGACGATCCCGCCACGGTCGCGGGGCAAGGCACGCTGGCGCTTGAGCTCGATGCGCAATTGCCGGATGTCGATACGGTGCTGGTTTCTGTCGGTGGCGGGGGGTTTATTGGCGGCATCGCGGCGTGGTTCGCGGGGCGGGTCAAGATCGTTGCGGTGGAGCCGGCGCAGTGTCCGACCTTGCATCGCGCGTTGCAGGCGCGTGAACCGGTGGATGTCGAGACGAGCGGCATCGCGGCGGATTCGCTCGGATGCAAGCGGGTTGGCAACGTGCCGTTTTCGGTTCTGTTGCCCACGGTGAATGAATCGGTGCTGGTGTCGGATGCGCAGATTCGTGACGCGCAGAACGTGCTGTGGAATCGGCTCAGGGTGGCGTCGGAGCCGGGGGGCGCGACGGCGTTGGCGGCGTTGATGGCAGGGGCTTATGTTCGCTCGCCGGGGGAGAGGGTGGCGGTGGTGATCTGCGGGGGGAATGTGGACCCGGGAGGCTTGGGGGGTTGAGGCGCTGATGGGCGATGGGTGGGGCGTGACTTCGATTTCACGGCCCCGCAGCCGCGGATCTTTTGTGACGTATCCATCACATTAGTCGTCTTGATGATTTTAATGTGATGGATACGTCACGCTCAGTGTAAACGTTTGGCATTACTATTGTGATGTATACGATACAATATCGTCCTTAAAACGGATAATGTGAGCTATACATCACATGAATTTAGCCGAATTAGGTGAAGCGTTCCGGGAGGCCCGGCTCGCTGCGAACCTGACGCAACAACAAGTCGCCAAACTGAGCGGCTTGCCGCGCGAACGCATCAGCCTGTTCGAGACTGGCTCGCTGCCCGAGCTGGGCGCGGTCAAGATGCTCAGCCTGTTCGATGCCGTCGGGCTCGAGATCCTTGCGCGCCGCCGAGGGCATCAACGCACGCTCGACGACGTGCTGGACGACCCTGAAGATCTGCCGGATGGTCCGGGCGGCACGCCCAGACGCGTGCGGCTGCGCGCCGTGCAGCGCCTCAAGGCGACAGAGGAAAAGTCATGAGCCGCGATCCCCTTGACGTCTACGTTCGAGGCCAGGTGGTCGGCACGCTCGCCGAAGAGGGCGGGCAGTTCGTTTTCACGTACCTGCCCGATGCTGCGGAAGAGAACCAGGTCTCGCTGCTGATGCCCGTGCGCGCGGCGTCGTATGTGTGGCCCCGATTGCATCCGTTTTTCCAGATGAACCTTCCGGAAGGCGTCAAGAAGGACATCATGATCCGCCACCTCGGCCCGCACGCCGACGTGAGCGATTTCGGGCTGCTCGCGCTCACCGGCGCGAACACGATCGGACGCGTACAGGTCGTGCCGCGCGGCGCGACGCCCGAACAGGCCGCGAGCAAGACCGACATGGCGGAACTGCTCGCGTCGACCGACTCGCGCGACAACCTCCTGCGTCTGCTCGAGACCAGGATCACGGAAGGCATTTCGGGGGTCATGCCCAAGGCGCTGCTGCAAGAGAAAGCCACCACGTGGACCGACGACACCATCCTGAAGACGGGCTTCGATGATCTGCCGGCGCTGGCGATCAACGAGTATCTATGCCTGGAAGTCGCACGCCAGGCCGGGCTCGACGTCCCTGGCGCGCAACTGTCCGACGACGGGCAGGTATTGGCGGTGAAACGCTTCGACCGCCCCCACGACGGCCAGACGTTGGCGGTGGAAGACTACTGCGCGCTGAAGGGCCTGGACCCCGTCAACAAGTACAACGGCACACTCGAACTCCTTGAGACGCTGACCAGAACCTATGTTCCGCGCGACGCGTTCAAGGAAAATGCCCGACGGCTCTTCACCCTGTTGCTGCTGAATCATGCAGTCCACAATCAGGATGCCCACCTGAAGAACTTCGCGCTCGTCTACACCAACCGCGACGACGTGCGGCTCGCGCCTGTCTACGACGTTCTCAGCGGTACCGTCTATCCGAAATATGCATCGGCGATCCCGGCGCTGCCTGTCAAGGGCAAGCGGGTTTGGGCGTCAGGCGCACTGCTGCAGAGTTACGGTGGTGCGCGGCTTGGTCTGAGCAAGGCGGATCTGGGGGAGGCTGTCGAGCGCGTCTCGGCCGCGGTTCATCGGGTCACGCCGAGGGTGTCCGAGTTCGCAGACCAATACCCTGATTTCCGCGAAGTCGCCAAGCGCATGCTGGATGCATGGAGCTGGGGGCTCGAAGACATCAAGCCCGATGCAAAGCCTGGGAAGTACCGGCCTGCGCCGCTGCGCGAACAGATGGGCATGTCCGACCCGAGCACGGCTGCGGCGCGAAAGGACGTCAACCCCTACGCGAATCCTGACGGGGCCTTCAGTCATAAGGCCAGATAGCGCAGCCGGCTCACGACAACACGTCGAACCGCATCACGCCCGCTTGCCCTTGAACGCCATGCGAACCGCCACATAAAGCAGCGGCGCGAAGAAAATGCCCAGCACGGTGGAGGCGAGCATGCCGCCCATGACGCCGATGCCGATCGCGTTCTGGGCGCCCGAACCCGCGCCCGTGGCGACGGCCAGCGGCACGACACCGAGAATGAAGGCGAGCGAAGTCATCAGGATTGGCCGCAGGCGCTGGCGCGCGGCGTCGAGCGTGGCCTCGACGACGCCTGCCCCGTGCGCCTCCCGCTCCAGGGCGAACTCGACAATCAGGATCGCGTTCTTCGCCGCCAGCCCGATGGTCGTGAGAAGCCCGACCTTGAAATAGACGTCGTTGGTCTGGCCGCACAGCATCGCGGCCAGCAGCGCGCCCGCCATGCCGATGGGCACGGTGAGCATCACCGCGAGCGGAATCGACCAGCTTTCGTAGAGCGCCGCGAGGCATAGAAACACCACCAGGACGGAAATCGCATAGAGCCCGGTTGCCTGATCGCCCGCGAGCCGCTCCTCATAGGACAATCCGGTCCATTCGTGACGAAATCCGGGCGGCAGCGCGGCAACCAGTCTGTCGATCGCACGCATTGCCGTACCCGAGCTCACGCCCGGCGCGGCCTCGCCCTGGATCTCCAGCGCCGAATCACCGTTATAGCGCTCCAGCCGGGTCGGGCCGAACGTCCAGCGCCCGTGCGCGAACGCGGAGAAGGGAACCATCTCGTTGCCGGCGTTGCGCACATGCCAGCCGTCGAGATCACGCGGCTGCATGCGGTAGTCGGTATCGCCCTGCACGTAGACGCGCTTCACGCGCCCCCGGTCGATGAAATCGTTCACGTAGTCGCTGCCCCACGCGACCGACAGCGTCTGGTTGATATCGGCAAGACTCAAGCCGAGTGCGCTCGCCTTGGCCTGATCGATGGCCACGGCAAACTGCGGTGTGGAATCCTGGCCGCTTTGGCGCGTATCGATCAGCGCGGGGTCACGAGCCGCGGCGGCCAGCAACGTGTTCCGTGCCTCGATCAGTTTTTCCCGCCCCGCGCCGTTGCTGTCCTTCAGGTAGAAGTCAAAGCCGTTGGACGTGCCCATGCCGTCCACGGCGGGCGGCAGCAGCGCATAGACCTGCGCGTCGCCGATGGCGGCAAAGGCCGCACTCGCGCGTTGCGCGATTTCCTTTGCGGAGCGATGCGCGGATTGGCGCTGTTCGAAGTCCTTGAGGCGCACGAACACCATGCCCACGTTCTGGCCCGAGCCGCCAAAACCATAGCCCTCGATGGCCATCACGCCATCCACCGCGTCTTTCTCGTCGTTCAGGTAATAGTCCGTCACACGCTTGAGCACGTCCTGGGTGCGCGCGCTCATCGCGCCGGCCGGAAGCTCCACGCTGGTCATCAGGATGCCCTGGTCGTCGACGGGCAGAAACGAGCTGGGTAGACGCATGAACATCCACCCCATCGCCACCACCACCGCGACGAAGATCGCCAGAAAGCGCTTGCCGCGCCCGAGCATGCCGGCGACGCTGCTGCGATAGGCGTCCGAGCCGCGCTCGAAATAACGGTTGAACCAGCCCGCGAAGCCACGCCGCGCGGCATCGCCATGAGGGCGGCGCAGGATCGTGGCGCAGAGCGCGGGCGTGAGAATCAGCGCGACGGCAACGGAGAGCAGCATCGCCGTGACGATGGTGACCGAAAACTGGCGATAGATCGTGCCGGTCGATCCGGAAGAAAACGCCATCGGCACGAACACGGCGGAAAGCACCGTCGCGATACCGATCAGCGCGCCCGTGATCTCGCGCATCGACTTGAGCGTGGCCTCGCGCGGGTCCAGCTTGTCCTCGCGCATGACGCGCTCGACGTTTTCCACCACGACGATGGCGTCGTCCACCAGCAGGCCGATGGCGAGCACCATCGCGAACATGGTGAGCGTGTTGATCGAGTAGCCGAACACGGCAAGCACGGCGAACGTGCCGAGCAGCACGACCGGAATGGCGAGCGTGGGAATCAGCGTCGCACGCACGTTCTGCAGGAACACCAGCATGACGATGAAGACCAGCACGATCGCTTCGACAAGCGTCTTCACGACTTCATGGATCGACAACGCGACGAACGGGGTCGTGTCGTACGGATAGACGACATCCACACCGGGGGGCAGCGTGCTCTTGAGCGAGGCGATCAGCGTCTTGACGCCTGCGGCCGTGTCGATGGCGTTCGCGTCGGCGGCCAGCATCACGCCCATCGATGACGCGGGTTTGCCGTTGTAGGTGGAGGCGTAGGTGTAGGTATCGGCGCCCAGTTCCACCCGGGCGACATCCTTGAGGCGCACCAGGGCGCTGTCGCTCGCGCTCTTGACGATGACGTCCTCGAACTGCGCGACGGTTTGCAGGCGGCTTTGCGCGGTGACCGTGGCGTTCAACTGCTGGCCGGGGCGCGCGGGTTGCGCGCCCAACTGGCCCGCCGCGACCTGCGCATTCTGGGCGCGCAACGCGGTTTCCACATCGCCGGGCATCAGCGCGTATTGCTGCAGACGGGCCGGGTCGAGCCAGATCCGCATGGCATAGCTCGAACCGAACAACTGCGTATTGCCCACGCCATGCACGCGGCGAATCTGATCCTGAAGCGTGCTGCCCACATAATCGTCGAGGTCGATCGAGCGCAGCTTTGCGTCGGTCGAGACGAAGCCCACGACCATCAGAAAGCTCGCCGACGATTTCGTGACGGTGAGCCCCGTGCTTTGCACCACCGAAGGCAATTGCGCGGTGACCTGTTGCAGCTTGTTCTGCACCTGCATCTGCGCGACATCGGCATTGGCGTCGTTGCTGAAGGTGAGGCGAATTTCGACCTCGCCCGACGCGTCCGAACTCGCCGACATATAGAGCAGGTTGTCCAGGCCGGTGAGCCCTTGCTCGATCACGCGCGTGACCGAATTTTCGATGGTCCCCGCGTCCGCGCCAGGGTAGCTCGCGGCAATCGAAATGGTGGTGGGGGCGATCTCGGGATACTGCGCGACGGGCAGGCGTTTGAGCGCGAGCACCCCGGCCAGCATCACGACGATGGCCAGCACCCACGCGAACACCGGGCGTCTGATGAAGAATGCCGACATGATGGCGTTCATCCCCTTTGGCTTGATTTCTCGGCGGTGTGGGCCTGCGCGGCGGCGTTGCCGTTCTGCGTGGCCGTCGGCTGGCGTACCTTGCCGGTGGCGGCGTCGATGGCGACTTCGGTCGCCGCCACCGCGTCGCCCGCGCGCACTTGCTGGCTGCCTTCGACGATCAGCGCATCGCCTTCACGCGGGCCTTGCGTGACGAGCCAGTCGTTACCGTGCTCGCGGGCATCGGCAAGCTCGACTTCCTCGACCTTGCCGCCGCGCACCATCAGCGCAGTGGCCGTGCCGCGCGGGTTGCGGCTCACGGCACGCTGCGGCAACAGATAGGCGCGCGGCACCGTGCCCTCCTCCACGATCGCGCGCACGTACATGCCCGGCAGCAACACACGGCGCGGGTTGGACACGACGGCCCGCAGCGTGTAGGTGCCGGTGCCGGTCGCCACGTTCGATTCACCAAATTCGAGGCGCCCTTCGAGCGGATAGATCGCCCCGTTTTCGAGCTTCAGCTTCACCGGCACACCGCCGTTTGCGTCCACCACGCGCCCGGCGTCGATGGCCTCGCGCAGATCGAGCAGGTTCGCGCTCGATTGTGTGAGGTCGATGTTGACCTGGCTGATCTGGTGAATGGTCGTGAGCGCGGTGCCTTGGCTCGCGCTCACGAGCGCGCCGGGCGTGAGCGTCGAGCGGCCGATGCGTCCCGAAATGGGGGCGCGGACCGTCGTGCGGTCGAGGTCGATACGTGCCGTTTCGAGTGCCGCTTTTGCGACGGCGACGCTGGCGCGCGCCTGCGCCAGCGCATCGATGGCTTCTTCGTGGTCTTGCCGGCTGATCGCGTGGTGCCTGACGAGCACCTGGTTCCGGTCGGCCTTTGCCTGCACGGAGGGAATGGCAGCCTCTGCACGCCGCAGGACGGCTTCGGCGTTGTCACGCGCGGCGCGATAACTTGCGGGGTCGATTCGATAGAGCGGCTGGCCGGCCTCGACTTCGCTGCCTTCCACGAACAGGCGCTGCTGGATGATGCCGCCGACTTGCGGGCGCACCTCGGCTTCAAGGAAGGCGACGACGCGCCCCGGCAGTTCGGCGGAAACCCGCACTGCCTGCTGGTGCAGTTTGATGACGCTGACGGTCGGAATGGACGCGCGTGGCGTAGCGTCGACGTGGCTGCGTTTGCAGCCGGACAACGTGGCGACGAGGGCAAGCGCAACGGCCAGCGCGGCGGCGGTGTTGCTGATCGGGAAGTGCGTCATGGCGGCTGAGTGATACGGGCTGCGGTTGGGCGAGCCAGGAGTGTGCTGCGCTGCCGTTTGAATACGTTGGACGTTGTGTGGAGATTGCGTCGAGAAAACGCGGCAGCGATTCGCCGCTGTTCGGCCGCGCCGAACTGTCGAGCTATGATGGAGATTTGATGAAGCGGATTGCCTGGTGCGCTGCGTGGGTTCACGATGCGCTCTCCGAAAAGCTGCACAACGCCCGCGACGAACCATGAACGCGCTGATCCTGATCGCAGAAGACGAACCCGAAATCGCCGAGATTCTCGACGCCTATCTGCGCCGTGAGGGCTATCGCACCTATCAGGTCAACAACGGCCAGACCGCGCTCGACGTGCAGCCGCTGCTCAAACCCGATCTCGTGCTGCTCGATATAAAAATGCCGGGCAAGGATGGCTGGGAAGTGCTCGCCGAACTGCGCCGGCGTGGCGACACGCCGATCGTCGTCGTCACCGCGCTCGATCAGGACATCGACCGTCTGCAGGGCCTGCGCATCGGTGCGGACGACTACATCGTCAAGCCGTTCAATCCGGTCGAAATCGTGGCGCGTATCGGGGCTGTGCTTCGCCGGACGACATCCGGCCGCAATGAACCCGTGCTGCGCGTCGGTCGGCTCGAAATCGACACGGCGAGTTATGTGGCAAGCGTTCGCACGCTGGCTGCGGAACAACAATCCGGCCAAAGCGTTCAACTCTCGCTCACGCTCACGGAATTCCGCGTGCTCACGCATATGTCCAGATCTCCGCAGCGCGTATTCACGCGCAGCGAGCTTCTCGATGCCTGCCTGCCGGGTGGCGTTGCGCTTGAACGTACAGTAGACAGCCATGTCAGCAACCTGCGGAAGAAACTCGAGAAAGCGGGCGCTTCCGACATGATTACCGTGGTTCGGGGCGTGGGTTACAAGCTGACCGGTTCCTGATGAAAACCGTCACCGCAACGACCGGAAAGCACCGCGGACGGCTCGGGCGTCAGATCGTTCTTTCGATGGGCCTCGTATCGGTCATCACCGCACTGATTCTTTTCGTCGGCTCATTCGTCATCTATGGCTTGCTCTACGCTCACTCTCCGCCGCCACAACCGACGACCTTTGCGGAAGCATTCATTCCGGACCCCCAGGACTACCTGATTTTCGCCACGCTGTTGCTTCTCGGGCTCGTGTTCGCGGTCATCATGGCGTCGCGCCTGGCCAAGCGTATTCTTGCGCCGCTGAACTCGCTTGCCGAAGGCGCCCGACGTATTGCGGCGGGCGACCTGGAGGCGCGTGCCCTGGCTGGCGACCGCTCGCTCGGCGATACCGCCCTTCTCGTTGACGACTTCAATGCGATGGCGGTTCGACTCGAGCGCATGACGACCGAGCGAACCGAGTGGAACGCCGCGATCGCTCATGAATTGCGAACCCCGCTCACCATTTTGCGTGGTCGGCTGCAAGGCATGCGGGACGGCATATTCACGCCCGACGAAACGCAAATACGCGGCTTGCTGTTTCAGGTCGAAGGTCTGACCCGGCTGGTCGATGATCTTTACATCATGAACTTGCAGGACATCGGGCGACTGGAGATGCGCATCGAGCCCACGCGCATCGATATCGAAATCCGGCGTGCCGTCGACTCTATTGGGGATGCGCTCGGCGAAGCCGGATTCATCCTTGAGCTGAACCTGTCCGACACGGTCGTGGCTTGCGATGGCGCCCGTATTCGGCAAGCACTGTTTGCATTGCTCGACAACGCGCGAAGATACGCCGTGCCGGGCCGTCTGCTTGTCTCGCTCAGCGTTCGGGAGGATTCGTTTTCAGTTGGCGTCGAAGACGAAGGCCCGGGCTTGTCTCCCGACTTCGCGCCGCTGGTTTTCGAGCCGTTCACGCGCGCCGATGCGTCGCGCTCCCGGAAATTCGGCGGTGCCGGCCTGGGTCTCTCGGTCGTGCGGGCGATTGCGTTGGCGCACGGAGGACAGGCTACGTTCAGGCCGTCTCAGTCTGGCGGCTCCGTGTTCGAGCTCACGCTACCGCGAGGCCAGACGTGAATCCGGCATTCACAGTTCGCGCATCATCACGACCGAACACTGCGTGAAGCCTTGCTTCCGGAAGAATTCATGCGCCTGATGATTCTGAGCGCCGCTTTCCAGAAAGATGCGATGACATCCGGCTTCTCGTGCTTCCCGTATTAGCCAATCCAGCACGGTACGTCCGATACCCGCGTGCCTCATGCTGCGGCTGATAACGATGTCCTCCAAAACAGCATAAGGAACCCCAGGACCTTGGGTATGCATCGCAACACACCCCATCGCGACGAGTTCCAAACCGTGTCTTGCAGCAAATATCAACGTTGGCGGCGGCCCATTTTCCGCTGTTTCTGCCGTTATGCTTTCTGTAATTTCCGACCTGATCAGTCGCGGCCGATCCGGGTTCCAGCACTTCGGCGATTCTGCAAGACCAAACTGGAGTTCAGAGTGGGAGATATAGGAAGCGTCGGTGTTTTCCGTGAAGAAGACGGCCAACTCGTCTGCTTCATTTACGTTATCGACCCAGTACGGCTTAATCGGATGGGCAGTGTTCATGGTTTCCTTCGAGAATCAATGGAAGCATTCCTGTGAGTGCCGTCGTCGGCCGCCGCGTTGAAACGGAACATGCACAACGCAAGATAAGGATCTTGCGGCAACACTGTCCACAAACCGTGGAAATTTGATGAACGCCGGATGCAGCGGACCTATCCGCGATGAACCGGTTTGCTATTCTGCCCGGCACGGCCCGAGCGCGAAAAGATGCGAATTCCTACGCCAATCCTGACGGCGCGTTCAGTCATAAGGCCAGATAGCGCGGCGGATTCGTCAATAACCGGTCGGATGTCATGAAGGCAGCAACGCCTTACCTGCGAAAGCTCGCCAGTAAGTCGCGCGTTTGAGCGACGACGCGATCCTGGAATTGCGTCTCGCGTGCCAGCGCCGGGGCGTGCTGAGAATTTTCATAAAGGGCATCGGCAACGGCACGATCACAGGCACCAGACCGGCCACCAGCGCGCGCACGAACGCATTGGCGTTGCCCATGCCCAGCCCCGTGCCGGAAGTGAAACCTGGCTCGACGGCGTTGAAATGCAATCGCGGGGGCTCGCGGGCACAGCTCATTGCCGTGACCAACGCACACTGCTTGGACGTCGCATAGGCGTCCAAGCCGGGTTTCGCGGAGCCATTCGATTGCCACTCTCCATGCGCGCTGGCCTGCGCCGACAGATAGCGCCCACCCCGGAAGCCCGCGGCCACGGCCGGTTTGCGATTCGGATCTTCCACACAAGCGTGTCTAGTCAGTTAATTATCATTCTCATCGCAGGCCTTGCCGTCACCGCTGCCGCATCGGTATCCGCGATCCGACTCATTCATCGGCAGCCCGTCATGGCGGCGACTCGAATCGCCGCTTCGATCCTTCCCCCAAACGTGACTTCGACGCAAAACCGGCCTGCTGACGCTTTTGGGTCATCAAGACGCGTTCGCATCGTCAGTCAGCAATCAGCCCCCAACGTAGCCCCCGCCCCCACCCGCAATTCCGAAGGCGAATGCCCCCCGATCCGCCGCATCGCATGCGCCAGTGCCGCGCCACTCGCGAACCCAACCCGAAACGCCACCTCCCCGATCGGCAAATCCGTCTGCGTCAGCAACTCGCAGGCGATCCGATAACGCACACGCTGCTGAAACTCCCCGATCGACAGCCCCGTCCGTTCACGAAACAGGCGCGTGATATGCCGACGCGACGCCCCGAACCGCTGCTCGAGCGCATCGAGCGGAATATCCCGATCGACATGGGACGTCACATAGGCTTCGATATCCGCGACCAGCGCCATGCCATGTTCCGCTGGCGACCGCGCCGATTCGCCGTGCCCCGCGATGACCTCCCCGATGCACTGCATCAGCAGCGCCGCCGCCAGCGCCTGCCGCGTCGCCTCGCTGCCATAGGCGCCGAGGTCGGCGCGCAGCGACAGATCCTGCAGATTGCGGATGGTGGCGGATTTGCGAAACAGCGTGGGTTTGCGCGTGCGTCGACGAAACGCATCGAGCGATCCGACACCGGTATCCAGCCTGCGCAGCGCATCAGCCGTGACATAAAGCGCGACGTGCGTGTGGGGCGCGCACGCGGCGCGCGTCTGGTGCGCGTGCTCGGACGGCATCACCGCGAAGCGATCCTGCGACAGCCAGATACCGGCGCGCCGGTCTTCATGCCGGATCTCGACCGCCCCGAGGCTGGGCAGGATGAACATCAGACAATCGTGCCAATGCCAGGGCATGGCGTAGCTGCCGCGTCCGGTGAGCGTCGCGCAGCCGTCGCCGGCAGAAACGAGTAGCGATTTGTCGGCCGGCCGGCTGACTTCATCGAACGAACGCAGCATCCCTCACCTCCCATTCGACCAGAACACGATCGCGCACCGATTCGCCGATGCCGCGATGTCCTGCATGAAACCGTGTCACGCAGCATAGCAGTACAAAAACCGGCGTCCGGCACCGCCATGGCCCGTTCGATCAACTGGCGCGGCCCGCCGAAACGCGCGGCACGGCGTGGATTTCCGTAACCTGATCGCATGGAAAACCAGGCCCCGATTGGCGGGGCATACGCCGCAATGACCCGACACCCCGCAGTCGAACTCGTCAACGTATTCGCCGCCGCGCCAGGCGGCGGCAACCCCGCGCCGATCGTGATCGACGCAGACGGCATGTCCGATGCCGAGATGCAGGCGGTCGCGCAACGCTACGGCCACGAAAGCGGCTTCGTCATCCCGGCGCCGGCCGACTCGGGTTGCGACTTCGAGTTTCGCTTCTGGGTGCCGAACCACGAAATGTCGATGTGTGGCCACGCCACCGTCGGCGCGGTCTGGCTGCTGCACCGCAACGGGCGCCTGCAGCGCGACCGGCTCCGCATCCTGACGCGCAGCGGCGTGGTACTGGCGCGCATCACCGGTGAATCCAGCGACGGCGCAGCGGTCGAGATCTCGCAACCGGCGGGCAGTGTCGAGGCGCTGGACGATCGGCCCACGCGGGATGCGATTCTCGACGTGCTCGGCATCACCGAGGCGCAATTGGCGCCGCTGCCGATCCAGAACGCCTGCACCAGCCGCGTGAAGACCTTGATCCCGCTCGCCAGCGTGGCCGATCTCGATGCAATGCAGCCGCGCTTCGACCAGATCGAAGCGTTGTGCGAGCAAATCGGCTCGACCGGGCTTTATCCCTATGCCGCGCACGACGCAGCGCAGGCGGTGTTCGATGCGCGGCAGTTCCCGCGCGCCTCCGGCTACCCCGAGGACGCCGCCACCGGCATCGCGGCTTCGGCACTTTCGTTCGGACTGCTTGCCAGCGGCGCGATCGAACCCTCCGTTCAGGCGGTCACGATCCGTCAGGGCCGCGCGATGCATCGCCCTTCGCAGATTTCCGTGCGCTTCCGTTTCGCAGACGGCGACCGGAGCCGCGTGCCGGACGGTTGCTGGCTAGGCGGACGGGTGGTCATCGAAACGCAACCGGGGTCGCCGTCATGACGTCGGACCTGGAACATCGAATCGCGCAACTCGGCCTCGCGCTGCCCGCCGCGCCCGCGCCGCGTGGCGCCTACGAGAGCGTGGTGATTCATGACGATATTGCCTACGTGAGCGGCCAGGTCTGCCGGATCGAAGGCGACGTGATTGCCGGCCCCGTGAGCGACTCGACGCCGCCCGAAACGATCCGGCACGCGGCGCATACCTGCGTGCTACGCGCGCTCGCCGTGCTGCACGCAGGCGTGCCGGCGTCGCTCGATATCGATCGCACGCTGTTCCTGCGCGGCTTCGTCCATGCGGCGCCCGGCTTTGCGCACTACGGGCGCGTGCTCGACGAAGCCTCGACGCTGTTGCTCGCGATCCTCGGCGAACGCGGGCGCCATGCGCGATCGGCCGTCGGCGTGGCCGGATTGCCGGATGGCGCGCTGCTCGAGATCGAACTGGTCGTCGCGCTGAAACACGTGCCGGACAACAGCATCGAACTGTCCTGACGCCTCGCATCCCGTCTTACAAACGATCGGCAAAGCCGACCCGCAACGACCCTCCAACGTGGAGAAGACCATGAATCGTCGTCAACTTTTGCAACTCGGCCTTGCCGCGGCGCCCGCCGCTTTGCTCTCCCGTGTGGTCCGCGCCGATGACGCGGAACTCGTGATCGGCTCGAACGTGGGCGCGCCGCCATTCGCCTACAAGGACGGCAACGGCTATTCCGGCTTCGACGTCGAAGTGTGGAGCGAGGTGGCCAAGGGCATGAATCGCACGTGGCGCCTTCAACCGATGGAGTTCGGCGCGCTGCTGCCGGCCTTGCAAACCCGCAATCTCGATGCGATCGTGTCGCAGCTTTTCATCAAGCCGGAACGCCAGCAGGTGATCGATTTCTCGATGCCGTACTACAAGAGCGGGCTGATCTCGCTCACCCGCATCGACAACACCAGCATCCACTCGCCCGCCGATCTCGCCGGCAAGCGCATCGGCACCGAAACCGGCACGGTGGCGGTGGGATACATCCGCGAACACATCAAGGACGCGACGATCGACCAGCTTCCAAGCATCAACAATGCGCTGCTCGCGCTGCTGGCGGGCCGCACCGATGCGGTCGTGTACGACAAGCCGCTGCTGCTCTACTACGCCAACACCGGCGGCAAGGGCAAGGTGCGCGTCGTGCAGCCGCCGCTGGAAGGGCTCGATGTCGGGATCGGCTTCCAGAAAGGCAGCCCGCTGGTGGCCGCCGCCAACCAGCAACTCGCCGCGATGAAGGCCGACGGACGGCTCGACGCATTGAATCGCAAGTGGTTCGGAGAGCGCTCGGCATGAACTTCGACTGGGCGGCCATGCTGGCCGCATTGCCCGATCTGATGCAAGGGCTTCGGCTGACCATCCTGATCGCGCTGGCGGGCCTCGCCGGCGGTCTCGTGCTGGGGGGGATCGCGGGCGTGGCGCTGACCTACGGCGGGCGGCTCGCGATGCTGCCCGCGCAGTTGTACGTCGCGCTGATACGCGGCACGCCGATCGTGGTGCAGGTGATGTTCGTCTACTTCGCACTGCCGATCATGATGAACGTGCGCATCAGCGGCACCAGCGCCGCCATCATCACGCTGATCGTCAACTCGGGCGCCTACAACGCGGAGATCGTGCGCGGCGCGCTCGACGCGGTGCCCGGCGGGCTGCGGGAAGCCGGTCTCGCGATGGGCCTGCCGTTTCACCGCGTGCTCGCCCACGTGATCGCGCCGATCGCGATGCGGCGGGCACTGCCGGCGATGGGCAACCAGTTCGTGAATCTGGTCAAGGACACGTCGATCTTTCTCGTGATCGGCGTGGGCGAACTGACCCGGCGCGGCCAGGAAATCATGGCGGAAAATTTTCGTGCGGTGGAAATCTGGACCGCCGTGGCCTGCATCTACCTGCTCGTGATCAGCCTGCTTGCGCTGGGCTTGCGAGTTCTTGAACGGAGAGTACGCCTGAGATGAGCATGATCGAATTCCGGCAGGCATCGAAACAGTTCGGGCAGCACCTCGTGCTGCATCCGCTCGATCTGACGGTCGAGCGCGGCGAAGTGATGGTGATCGTCGGCCCGTCCGGTTCGGGCAAATCGACGATGCTGCGCTGTATCAACGGGCTCGAAACGCTCAGTGGGGGCGACCTGCGCGTCGACGGCATCAGCGTGCTGGGCAGCGCGCGCGACGTGCGGCGTATCCGGCTCGAAGCGGGCATGGTATTTCAGCAGTTCAACCTGTTCCCGAACCTGACGGCGCTGCAGAACGTGATGTTCGGGCCGATCCGCGCACGCGGCAAGTCGCGCGCCGAGGCCAACGACATCGCGCGTTCGCTGTTGCAGAAGGTCGGGCTGTCCGAGCGCATGAACCACTATCCGTCGCAACTCTCGGGCGGCCAGCAGCAGCGCGTCGCCATCGCGAGAGCGCTGGCGATCCAGCCGCAGTTGATGCTGTTCGACGAACCGACTTCGGCGCTCGACCCCGAACTGCGCGAGGAAGTGCTCAAGGTCATGCAGACGCTTGCCGCGGAGGGCATGACGATGGTCGTCGTCACGCATGAAATGGGCTTCGCGCAGCGAGTGGGCACGCGCCTGCTGTTCATGGAGGCGGGCCGGCTGGTTCACGACGGCGATCCGTCACGGCTGCTTTCCGCACCGCCCAGCGAGCGCTTTCGCGATTTCCTGCGACACATTCATTGATCCTCCATCGCCACGCCTCATGACTGCCTCCCGATTCGAACAGGACTACGGATTTCGCCGCGACGCCGTAGGCCAGCACAACTGGCGCGACGCGCCGTGGAATGTCTGGGCCTTCCGCCATTTGCACGAGATCATTCCGTCGACGCGCATCGCCGCCGCATCCGGCCTCGCCGAAACGGCCCCCGTCGATGCCGCCGCGCTGGTCGGGCAGGCGCTGACCATCGACGGCAAGCGCCACACGATATCGTCGATCCTGCACGACACCTGCACCGACGGCCTGACCGTGATGCGCGCGGGGCGCATCGTCGCCGACTGGCTCGCACCGAACTTCACGCTGCAAAGCCGCCATATCCTGTTCTCGGCCAGCAAATCGGTCGCGGGCCTGCTCGCCGGCATCCTGCACGGCGACGGGCTGCTCGATCCCGATGCACCGGTCGCGCACTACGTTCCCGAGTTGAAATCGTCGGCGTTCGGCGATGCGAGCGTCCGGCATGTGCTCGACATGCGCACCAGCCTAGCGTTCGACGAGGATTATCTCGATCCGCACGGTCTCTATTCTCGATACCGCCGGGCCGGCCTGTGGGACCCTCGGCACGACGGCGAGCCACGGGAAACCGTGCTCGATCTGCTGGCGGCCTTGCCCAAGGGAGCCGGCGATCACGGCGGGCCGTTTCATTACTGCTCGCCCAATTCGGATGTGCTCGGCCTCGTGATCGAACGCGCCTCGGGCCAGCGCTACGCGGATTTCGCATCCGCCCGTTTGTGGCAGCCGCTCGGACTGCGTGCCGACGGCTACGTGACCGTGGACATCGCCGGCACCGCACGTTCGGGCGGCGGCCTGTGCATGGCCATCCGCGATCTCGCGAGGATCGGCGAACTCGTGCGTGTGGGCGGGGAAATCGACGGACGGCGGCTGATCCCGCGCGCCTGGATCGACGATACGCGCCACGGCGGAAGCGCCGAAGCCTGGCGCAATGGCAGCTTCGCGGATTGGCTGCCCGACGGACGCTATCGAAACAAGTGGTATCAGCGAGGGAATGGCAACGGCGCCGGCTTTGCGATCGGCATTCACGGCCAGTGGCTTTATGTCGACCCGGCGAGCGAGACGGTGATCGCCAAGTTTTCGGCACAACCCACCCCTGCGAATAACGAACTGAAGCGCTTGAATCTGGCGCTGTTCGAGGGCATTGCGAAGATGGCGCGATGAGGTCCGGGCACGGACGCGGACGACGCACCGAATGAGTTCATGGTTGCGCCATGGTTGCCATGCACACGCACTCACTTCAGTACGTGAATGACATCCGGACAAGCACCGTTAAAAGTCGATGCCCGATCCGGTGACTGTTTGCACACCGGCAGATCGGCCTGAGAGAAGGCCTTGGCCAGCGAGCTCAACGGCCGACTTCGGCCTCGATGAGTTTCTTACATTTTCGCAGCTCGCGCTCGAACAACGCGATGTTCGAATCGAAGCGTGCTTTCGGTACGGCGATGCCGATCGAATAGGGTCCCAGGAACGTGTCGATCGGCGTTGCAATCGAGCACACGTCCTCGATGTGCTCTTCTCGCTCATACGCGATCTGCTCGCTCCGCACGCGCTCCAACTGCGCGATCAGCCCGGCCATGTCCTTCACCGTCTTGGTGGTTTCGGGCGTGATGCGATTGCCGAACAGCTTGCGAACCGCATCGTCGGGCAGTTCCGCCAGCAATGCCTTGCCCAACCCGGTTGTATAGGGATTGGACGACACGCCGATCGGAATCATGATGCATAACTCGCGCTCGACTACCACGCGATCGACCACGATCGCACGGCGCCCCGACGCACCGGCCAACGCCACCGTCTCGTTGACCGCCTTCGCCATCGACTCCAAGTGCGGCCTGGCCACCGAGACGATGTCCCCATGCGCGGCCCGCGCCAGTTGACCGAGTGCCGGCCCGAGGCGCGTGCCGCCGCGCGGCCCCATGGTTTCGACGAATTGCTCCAGTTCGAGCGCGCCGACCAGACGCTGGACCGTCGAGCGCGGAAGATCGGTTTCCTCCGCGATCGCGCCAAGGCTCAAGCCTTCGGGATGCCGTCCCAGCGCACGAAGAATGGCGGCGGCGCGCGACACGACCTGGATGCCCTTGTCAGATTCCGCCTGCGCGGCATCGCCGCCGAATGTAATGTCCTGCGCCATCAAGTCTCCTCAGCTACCGGTCGGCGGCGCGACCGGCATTGCAACCGTTTTACCGACCGGTATCATACAACGCGCATTCCTCGCATCCGGCTCGAATGCAACGAGGCGTCGCCCACCGGCGACGCCTCGTTGAGCACGCCCATTTAATCGCCGTGCGCAGCCGGATGAACGGCAACCTCGGCGCGCGATGATGCCGCCGATGCGCCCGTCTTATCGCCCGTCTTCCATCCGCCACCCAGCGCGCCATACAGATTCACGACGTTGGCTTCTCGCGCAAGCCGCACGGCAACCCAATCCTGTTGGGACTGGAACAACGCGCGTTGGCTCACGAGCACGTCAAGATAACTGCTGACGCCATTCTCGAAGCGCTCGTGCGATAACCGATAAGACTCGGCATTCGCCGCGACCAAACCCGCCTGCGCTTCCTCCTGGCTCACAAACGTCTCTCGACCGTCGAGCGCATCCGATACTTCACGGAATGCCAGCTGAATCGCCTTTCGATAATTCTCGACTTCGATTTCGCGCTGAACCTTGGAGACTTCGAGGTTCGCCGCATTACGGCCAAAATCGAAGATCGGCACGCTGATCGACGGACCGAACGACCACGCCGCGCTGCCGGGATCGAAGAGGCCGCTGAGCGAGGCACTGGCCGTTCCGCCCGACGCCGTCAGCACGATGCGCGGGAAGAAGGCGGCCCGCGCGGCGCCGATGTTGGCGTTCGCCGCCTTGAGTTGATTCTCTGCCTCGATGATGTCCGGCCGGCGAGTCAGCAGGTCCGACGGCGCGCCGGCATCGAGATGTTCGTCGAGACGAATCGATTCCAGTGGCACGTACGTCATCCATTCGGCCGGAATCGTGCTGCCGACCAGCAGCGTGAGCGCGTTGTGATCCAGTTTGATCTGCCGATCGTAGCGAGCCACAGCGGCTTGCGCCGACCGAACCTGCGATCTCGCCTGGTTGAGATCGAGTGCGGTCGAGGTTCCGGCTCGATAGCCCGAATCGATCATGGACAGCGTTCCCGACTGACTCTCCCTCGTCTGCCGAGCCAACAGATACAGTTGGTGATCGGCCTGCAAGGTCAACCAGGCATTCGCTACCTCGGAGACGAGACTGATTTGCACCGCGCGACGCGCCTGCTCGGTGGCAAGGTAGGCCTGAAGGGCCTGCCGGGTGAGGCTTCGCACACGCCCAAAGAGGTCGAGCTCGTACGACGCAACCGCGCCGCCCACCGAATAGTCGTGCGTCACGCCGGATTGCCCGGTGGCCGATAGATCCGACGGCATGCGCGCGACATTGCCGCCGGCCTGAGCGGCCAGGGTCGGCAGCAGATCGGCCCGTTGGATTCGATACTGGGCTCTTGCCCGCTCGATATTGAGCACCGATACCCTCAGATCGCGATTATTGGCGATCGCCAACGCAATCAAACCGCGCAATTCGGCATTCGGGTAATAGGCTTCCCATGCCACGTCGGACGGTGAAACGTTCGTGGTCCTCATTTGATCCGCTTGCGCATAGGTCGCCGATACGGGCAGCGCCGGGCGGACATATTTCGGCTCCATCGTGCAGGCACTCAATGCAAACACCCCGCACGCCAGGACTATTTTCGTCAGTTTGAAATGCATCATGCCTTGACCTCCTTGCACTCATTGCCGCCT
Organism: Burkholderia sp. 22PA0099; assembly: GCF_047497165.1. Taxonomy (NCBI): domain Bacteria; kingdom Pseudomonadati; phylum Pseudomonadota; class Betaproteobacteria; order Burkholderiales; family Burkholderiaceae; genus Burkholderia; species Burkholderia sp. 22PA0099. The sequence continues at coordinate 871,302 of NZ_CP163164.1, forward strand.
TTCTTCTTGCGGCGTGCGAACAGGCCGGTGATCAGCACGTAAAACAGCGGCACGAAGAAAATGGCGAGGAACGTCGCCGTCATCATTCCGCCCACGACGCCGGTGCCTACCGAGTGCTGGCTACCCGATCCCGCGCCATGCGAGATCGTGAGCGGCGCGACGCCGAGCACGAACGCCACGGACGTCATGATGATCGGACGCAGGCGAAGGCGCGCCGCCTGGATTGCTGCCTGCGCCAGCGGCACATCGTGATGCTCGTGCAAGTCCTTCGCGAACTCGACGATCAGGATCGCGTTTTTCGCGGACAGGCCCACGGTGGTCAACAGGCCGACCTGGAAAAACACGTCGTTGTTCAAGCCGCGCATCAAGGTCGCGCAAACCGCGCCGATCACGCCGAGCGGAATCACCAGCAGCACGGAGAACGGCACGGACCAGCTTTCATACAGCGCGGCGAGACACAGAAACACGATCAGGATCGAGAGCACATACAGGGCCGGCGCCTGCGATCCGGAAAGCTTCTCCTCAAAAGAGAGGCCGGTGGTCTTGATGCTGAAACCATGGGGCAACTGCGCCGCGATCTTCTCCAGTTCGAGCATCGCCTCGCCCGAGCTGTGGCCTGGCGCGGGCTCGCCCTGCAACTCGACCGCGGGAACACCGTTGTATCGCTCGAGCTTCGGCGACCCATATGCCCATGAACCCGATGCGATCGAGGCGAACGGCACCATTTGACCCGCATCGTTCCGTACGTACCACTTGTTCAGATCTTCCGGTCGTACCCGCGAGTCGGGTTGCCCCTGAATGAACACCTTCTTGACTCGACCGCGATCGATAAAATCGTTGACGTATTGCGAGCCCCATGCAGCGGTCATCGTATCGTTGATCGCAGCAAGACTGACTTGCTGAGAGCGCGCCTTCTCGTCGTCGATATTGATGTGGAATTGCGGCTCGTCGTTCATCCCGTTCGGGCGCACGTTGATCAATAAGGGATCCTTCTCGGCCAGTTCGAGGAATTTGTCTCGCGCTGCCATCAGGGCCTCATGCCCTTGACCGGTATCGTCTTCGAGAAAAATATCGAAGCCTTTCGCGTTGCCGAGTTCGAGAATGGCCGGCGGCACAATTGGGATGACCATGCCGTCGCGGATCGCGGAAAACGGACCGAATGCGCGCTGGGCGACGCCGAACACGGATGGATCACGGCCCGTTCGCTTATCCCAAGGCTTCATTGCGACGAAAGCCATCGCCGAGTTCTGTCCGCGGCCAGCGAAGTTGAAACCGTTCACCGTGAATACGGAGTCGATCGCACCACTTTCATGTTCAAGCAGGTAGTTCCGAACCTGCGTGATCACTTTCTCGGTACGCTCGGCCGACGAGTTCGGCGGCATCTGCACCTGCACGAACATCTGCCCCTGGTCCTCGTCGGGCAGGAATGCGGTTGGCACTTTCGTGAACAGAAAGCCCAGACACAACACGATCACGCCGTAGACGCCCATGAACAGGGCCTTCCTGGCAATCACCCGCGTTACCACGTTCTGATAGCGATCGGCGTTGCGCTCGAACATCCGATTGAACCAGCCGAAAAAGCCTTTCTTATCGTGGTGATCTTGTGCAGGCGGCTTCAGAAGCGTCGCACAAAGGGCTGGTGTAAATACCATCGCCATGAGCACCGAAATCGTCATCGCCGAGACAATCGTGATGGAGAACTGACGGTAAATCACACCGGTCGATCCGCCAAAAAATGCCATCGGCAAAAACACCGCGGAAAGAACCATCGCGATGCCCACCAAAGCACCCTGAATCTGGCCCATCGACTTCTTCGTCGCTTCGCGGGGGCTCAACCCTTCTTCCACCATCACCCGCTCGACGTTCTCGACCACCACGATGGCATCGTCCACCAGGAGGCCGATTGCGAGCACCATGCCGAACATGGTCAGCGTATTCATCGTGAATCCCGCCGCCGCCAGGACACCAAACGTGCCGAGCAACACGACCGGCACGGCCAGCGTCGGGATCAACGTGGCGCGCAGGTTCTGCATGAACAGATACATCACGAGGAACACCAGCACGATCCCTTCGATCAAGGTCTTCACGACCTCATGCATCGACGCGTTGACCACGGGCGACGTGTCGTACGGCACGACGATCTTGACGCCCGGCGGAAGAATGTCCTTCTTCTCGTCCAGCACACGCCGTACCGCGTTCACCGTATCGAGCACGTTGGCACCGGTGGCCAGACGCAACGCGAGACCGGCCGACGGCTTGCCGTTGTAGAGACTCGAAATCGAATACGTTTCGGCGCCAAGCCCCACCGTTGCAATATCCTTCAGGCGAACCTGGGAGCCGTCCTTGTTCACCTTGAGCAAGATATTGCGGAATTGGTCCGCGGTCTTGAGCCGGACCTTGCCGATGACGGTTGCGTTGAGTTCCACGCCTTTGGTGGTCGGAAGCTGCGCCAACATGCCGGAAGACACTTGAACGTTCTGCGCCGAAATCGCATCGGCCACGTCGGTGGGCGTCAGTGAATAGCTATCCAGTTTGGCCGGGTCGAGCCAGATCCGCATCGCATATTGCGAGCCGAGCAGCAGGTAGTCGCCCACGCCTTTGGTGCGCAGGATTGGATCCTGAAGATTCGACGCAAGGAAGTTGCCCAGATCGTAGCTCGACATCTTCCCGTCTTCGGACACGAGCGCGACGACCATCATGAAGTTCACTTGATACTTTGCAACGCGAATCCCCTGCTGTTGCACTTCCTGCGGCAGCAACGGTGTCGCCAGTTGAAGCTTGTTCTGAACCTGGACCTGCGCGATGTCGGGATCGGTACCCTGATTGAAGGTCACGATGATCTGCATGCTCCCGTCCGAATTGCTATTGGACGTGATGTAGCGCAGCCCATCGAGACCGTTCATCTGCTGCTCGATCACTTGCACCACGGTGTCTTGCACGGTCTGCGCGGATGCGCCGGGATAGGTCACCGTCACGATCACGGCGGGCGGCGCGATGTTGGGGTACTGATTGACTGGCAGGGTCCGAATTGACAGGTAACCGGCGAGCATGACGACGATCGCGATCACCCAGGCAAAAATCGGCCGGCCGATGAAGAACTTGGACATGGCGGCTCCGCTTACTTGCCCGTCGGGGCGAGCGACGACGGGTTCGGCTGAGCGGACGCAGGGTCGTCCGACAGTTGCAAATGGACGTTGGTCGCGGGCTGAGGCGAAACCAGCATTCCGGGTTTGAGGCGCTGCAAGCCCTCGGTCACCACCCGATCGCCGGGCTTCAAGCCCCCCGACACCAGCCAGGCATTGCCGAGCGTGCGATCGACCTCGATCCGCTGTTGCCTGGCGATCCCGTTGGCGTCGACCGTCCAGGCCAGAGCGGCTCCGGTGGTATCGCGCATCACGGCCTGCTGCGGCACGACGACGACGTTGTTTCGCTCGCCCTCGTTGAGCCTTGCGTGCACGAACATCCCCGGCAGCAATTCGTGCTCAGGATTGCCAAACAGTGCGCGCATCGTGACCATCCCGGTCCCTTCGTCCACGCTCACTTCGGAAAATTTGAGCGATCCGGTAACGGGATACTGCGTCCCATCCTCCAGCTCGAGGCGTACCGCGGCCGCGTCCTGCCCGATCGACTTCAGTTGCCCGCTGCGCAATTCACGTCGCAAGCGCAGCATGTCGATCGACGATTCGGTGACATCCACATAAATCGGATCCAGTTGTTGCACCACGGCCAGCGCTTGCGGCTGACCGTTGGTGACCAGCGCCCCTTCGGTCACGGCTGAACGACCGATGCGACCGGGAATCGGCGAATAAACCTTGGTGTACGCCAGATTGATACGGGCCGATTCGACATCGGCTTGTGCCTGGCGGTAGGCGGACTGGGCATCGTCGTATTGCTGTTTGCTGATCGCGTTGTCGCCGACCAGTTTCTGGTATCGCTGAGCCAGTTGCCGGCTGCCGATCAGCGCCGCCCGCGCCTTGTCGTAGACAGCCCGGTACGGCGCTTCGTCGATCTGATAGAGCTGCTGCCCGCGCTTGACGTCGCTCCCCTCCTCGAACATCCGCTTTTGAATGATGCCGCTTACCTGCGGGCGCACTTCCGCGACGCGCCATGCATCGGTGCGCCCGGGCAAGGTCGTGGAAATCGTGACTTTTTGCGCATCGAGCGTGAACACCCCCACCTGCGGCGCGACCTGCCTGGGCGCCTCGTTCTTGTCGCACGCGGTGAGTGCTACTGCGCTACCCAGGCACGTCGCGACGATCAACGCACCCCTAGTTTTGCTATGCCGTTTCATTCGTTTCGATGCCTTTCAAGGTGTCAGAGGGAAACCCCTGGCTCGTCGCCGCTGCTGCAGCGAGAGGCTCAGGCAGGTCAAAATGCCCGCCGTGCGGGTTTACCGTACCATCCAACGATACGATGCGCTTTGACGTGCACACGCATCCATGAGCATCGAGGCCACTTCCAAGGGAGGTCGGGAATATGCGGACACGCAACAACGTAGAGACGCACTCCACGTACGAGGAGTTGCTCAACGCAGCCGAGGCCTTATTCGTCGTGAAGGGCGTATCGGGGGTCTCGCTCGAGACCATCGCCAAAGAGGCCGGCATGACGCGCGGCGCGATTTATTGGCACTTCGACAGCAAGGATTCGATACTCGAAGCGCTGTATGACCGAGCCTTCGAGGACTTATCGACGCAGGTCGAGGTTTTTGAAAATACATTGGCAAGCAGCGCCGATCTGAACGCAATCCGGGCGTTTTGTTTCGGATTGGTCGATTTTCCCCTGCGCGATCGGCATTGCATGCGAGTCATCGCGCTACTCCTGGCGGGTAGCGAGATGACTCGCGGCAATGTGCTGTTTTTTCGCTTCCAGTCATTTTGCCAGCGCGTTATCGACGCCATCGAGCGTGCACTGAGAAGCGCCGCGGCAAAGGGGGAGATCTCCGGGTCACTCGATTCCCATTTGGCCGCCCTTCATCTGCATGCCCATATCACCGGAACGCTTTCCGTGTTTCTTGTCGGGAAAATCGATATTCCCGCGAATGCGACCGTGGGCGAGATGATGCGATCGTCGATTGGTTTATGTATCGAATCTCTGGCGCATGCCGACCGTTTTTGAATGCCGGTCGATGCAAACCGGCGCGATCCTCAGAGATGCATGATTCACATCACGCTTGTGTCGATCAAAAACCTTGCTCGGTCTCCCCGCTCCCCCACTCCCGAAAATGCTTCGGCGAACGACCCACCACGCGCCGGAACGCATGACTGAACGCGCTCTCCGATGCGTAGCCAAGCGAGCGGGCCAGCACGTTCACATGCGTGCGGGTTTCCAGCAGCGCGCGCTGCGCCAGATGCATGCGCCATGCCGTCAGATACGCAAGCGGCGACATGCCCGAAACGGTCTTGAAATAAGCGGCAAACGTGGCACGCGACATCGCGGCGGCGTCGGCCAGCTCGCGAAGCGCCCAGGCGCGGCCGGGGTCGTCGTGCATGCGTTGCAGCGCCGGCGCGAGACGCGTGTCGCTCAGCGCGCGAAGCCAGCCGGCAGGCTGCAAGCCCGCGGTTTCGACATGCGCCCGCAAGATCTGAATGAACATCAGGTGCGCAAGCTGGTTCGACGCGACGTTCGCCCCCGGAAAACCGCCCTGCCGCTCCCGCACCAGTTGATCGAGCAGCCAGCCCAGCGGTTGCGCCTGATTCGACGTGCCCCGTACGTGAATCACCGGCGGCAACACGCCCTGCAACAGCGGATGGGACACGATGTTCAATTCGACCTTGCCGCCGATCATGAAGAAATCGTCGCCATCGCCGTGATGAGCGGTGCTGCCCACGCGAGCATCGAGCACGTCGGCCAGTTCGACCGGCTCGGCCGCCAGATCGCTGGCGAGCACATGCGAGCGCGGTTCGCAAAGCAGGAATACGTCGCCGCTTTCGATCCGGATGGGCTGTGCCTCCCCTTCGAACACGACCCAGCAACCGCCCCGCACCACGCCCCAGAACTTGATCGTGTTCGAGCGTGGAAAACGGATGGCCCACGCGCCACCCGCCACAAGGCCGCCCGACACGACGGAGCGCGCGCCCAGCAGGCCCAGGAAATCGGAGAAGGGATCGATCATGATTTCAGATTTTCACGCATGAAAATGCGACTTTGAAGTATTCAGAATCCAGCCGCCAGATCTTATCCTGCATTGGGCTGCCCGGGCTTGCCGGGCAGCGAGTGCAACGCGAACGGATTCGAGGAGTATCGACACCATGCAGCAAACCTGGTTTATCACCGGCGTGAACAGCGGCTTCGGCCGCCACATGACCGAACAACTGCTGGCCCGAGGGGATCGCGTCGCCGGCACGGTGCGCAAGCTCGACGCGATGGCGGATCTGAAGGCCCGTCACGGCGCATCGCTTTGGTTGGCACACCTTGATTTGACGGACACGCCGGCGATTCGCCGCGTCGTCGATCGGGCGTTCGGCGAACTGGGGCCGATCGACGTGGTGGTGAACAACGCCGGCTACGGGCTGTTCGGCGCGGCCGAGGAAATGACCGACGAGCAAGTCCGCCATCAGATCGACACGAACCTGATCGGCTCGATCCAGGTGGTGCGCGCGGCGCTGCCGCATCTGCGGCAACAGGGGCGCGGCCGGATCATTCAGTTGTCCACCATGGGTGGCCAGGCGGCGTTTCCCGGCGGGGCGCTGTATCACGCGGGCAAGTGGGGCATCGAGGGTTTCATCGATGCCGTGGGTCAGGAGGTGGCCGCATTCAACATCGGTTGCACGCTGATCGAACCGGGTTCGGCAGGCACCGATTTTCGCTATCGAAGCGCGCAGTTGTCGCCCAAGCTCGCCGCCTACGATGCGTCGCCGGCTCGCATGGCGCACCGGATGATCGAGGCGCAAGCCCAGGTGCCGCTCGGCGACGCGGCGAAGATGGCTGAAATCATGATCGCCAGCGCCGATCAGCACCCCGCGCCGAAGCGCATCGCGTTGGGCAGCGATGCGTTCGACGTGATGCGCCGGCAATTGAGCGAGCGCCTGGCGGCACTCGAAGCGCAGCAGGCGCTCGCCGCTTCGACCGACAGAGCATCGGACGGCCAGGCCTCGCGGTAACGCCGTCGGCGCGCGTCACGCCGCGCCGGTGAAACGGAAGCCGGCCGCCTCGCCTTGCAGCGCGCCCCCGGCGTGCCGTTGCTGGCCCGCGTGGATCTCGTCTCGATCGGCGGCCGGCCTCACGTCATCGAGCTTGAACTGATCGAGCCTGCGCTCTTTCTCGACGCCGACCCCGATGCGTGCACGCGGCTCGTCGAGGCAGTCGTTGCCGAGTTGCTTCGGTAACCTACTCGATGAGCGCAGCTTCGGCCGCCGCGACACAGGCTTTGGCCAGCACGTCGGTGGGATCGACCAGCGTGACGCACGCGCCGGTGGCGCTCGGTCGCTCCCCCGCCGGCAACAGCAACGGCAACTCCGTACACCCGAGCAACACCACCCGCGCGCCCATCCGCACCAGCCCATCGAGCGCTGCGTCGATATCGTCCCGGCAAGCGCCTTCGGTCAACCCCGCCTTCACCCCCCGCTCGCCATAAATCGCCGCCATCACGCGCGCCTGCAATTCCGGCGGCGGCGCGATCTGCGCCAGGCCCTGCGCGGCAAGCGCGTCGCCGTACACGCCGCTCGCCAAGGTGCCCGAGGTCGCCAGCACCCCCACCTCGCGCAGCGTCGGAAACCGCTCGCGCAGATACTGCGCCGTCACGCTCAACATGTTGACGATCGGAATCGACAGGCGCGGCTGAATCCGCTCGACGAACGCATGCGCCGTATTGCACGGAATCGCCACGAGGTTCGCGCCGCCCTGTTCGAGCCGCTTGCAGGTGGCGTACAGCGAGACGGTCGGGTCCGGCCCGTCGCCGATCAGGTGCGCGGTGCGGTCCGGGATCTGCGGGTTCTGCTCGACGATCACCTTCAGATGATCCTGGTCCCGCGCGGCCGGCGTGTTGCCGACCAGCTTGGCCAGGAAATCGACGGTGGCGGCCGGCCCGACGCCGCCCACCACGCCGATCCGGAACGGCTCGGGCGGTCGCGGCGCGAGCGCGCCCGCATCGAGCACATGGCGCGCGTACACGGCGTTCGCATCGACGAGCGGCACGGGCAGCGGCCCGAGCGCATCGGCCACCAGCGCGATCTCGGTCAGCCCCGGCACGATCACGTCCGCGCCCTGCGCGACGAGCGACGCGCATGCGCGCCGCAACAGCGCCACCGGCCGCCCGGCCACCGCGCCCGAGCGAATGCCGCCCGGGCCGTACACAGCCTCGGCCACGACATCGATCGCTGCATCGCCGTCCTCCGCCTCGGGGTAGCACAACGTCAAGCCGTCCGCCGCGAAATACCGCTCGAACAGACGCTGCGCACGCGTGGCCGCCGAAGCCAGCACGCCGATCCGCCGCGCCTGCGGCCAGTTCCGCCGCACATGCTCGCGCAGCGCCTCGACGATATCGACAATCACCAGCGAGGTATTGGCGCGCAACTCGTCGATGAACGTGTGGCTCAGGAAGCACGGCAGCACCACGGTGGTCACGCCGCGCCGCTCGAAATCGCGAATCATGTCGAACACGTAGAGCTTGCGCGCGGTGGTGGCCTCGCGATCGGATTCGACGCCGCGAAACGGATGCTGCTCGAAGATCGCATCGATCGGCGTCGCACCGGCCGCGCGCATCAGCTTGTAGAACACGTCGGCGCCGGCCAGCGGGCCGAGCCCGCCCACCACGCCGTAGCGCCGCGCCGCCGCGTCGGCGGCCACGGCCTGACTTGCCGGCGCGTTCATTGCGCCTCGCCCGGCAGCGCCTCGAAGCGCGTCGCGGCTGACGCCGGCGCGTCCTTTGCCATGCCGGCCTCGCGCCGCGCTTCCCACTTCGCGATCACGGCGGTCGCCACGCTGTTGCCGATCACGTTGGTCATGGTGCGGCCCATGTCGAGAATCTGGTCGATGGCGAGCACCAGCGCCACGCCCGCCGCCGGCAAATGGAACAGCGGCGCGACGGCGGCCACCACCACCACCGAGCCGCGCGGCACGCTGGCCATGCCCTTGCTGCTCAACATCAGCACCAGCAACATGGTCAGTTGCTGGGACAGCGGCATGTCCACGCCGAACGCCTGCGCGATGAAGATCGCGGCGAACGCCTGGTACATCATCGAGCCGTCCAGGTTGAACGCATAACCGAGCGGCAGCGTGAAGCCCACCACCTTCTTCGGTACCCCGAAACGTTCGAGCTGCTCGGTCAGGCGCGGATACGCGGCCTCGCTGCTGGCGGTCGAAAACGCCAGCATGGCCGGCTCGCGCACGGCCTTCAGCAAGCGGCCGACATCGCGTCCGAGGAACAGCCAGCCCACCGCGAGCAGCAGCACCCACAACACGACCAACGCTGCGTAGAACGAACCGATCAGCTTGCCGTAGGTGACGATCACGTCCAGCCCGCGCAGCGTCACCGCCGAGGCGATCGCGCCAAACACGCCGAACGGCGCGGCGCGCATCACGTAGCCGGTCAGGCGCAGCATCACGGGCACCAGGCCGTCGATCGCGCCGATCACCACCGCCACGCGCGGGTCGTGCTTGAGCGCGCCGAGCCCCAGCCCGAAGAACAGCGAGAACACCAGGATCTGCAGGATGTCGTTGCGCGCCATCGCGTCGAGCAGGCTGGTCGGGAACGCATGGGTGACCACGTCCTTGACGTTGAGCCCGGCGGTGTTCAGCCCGGCGACGGTTTCCTCGGTGCCGGGGCTCAGGTGCAGCCCGGCGCCCGGTTGCAGCAGGTTGGCGAACGTCAGCCCGATCAGCAGCGAGATCAGCGACGCGCACAGGAACCACAGCACGGTGCGCAGGCCGATGCGGCCGACGTCCGTGCCGCCTTCCATGCCGGCCAGCCCGGACACCAGCGTGGCGAACACCAGCGGCGCGATGATCATCTTGATCAGCCGCAGGAAGATGTCGGTGACGATCGAGAAGTAGCCGGCGATGGCCTTGGCCTGCGCGGCGTCGGCCGCATGGGCATGGCACAGGTAGCCGGCCGCGATGCCGAGCACGATGCCGGCGGCGATCCAGAAAGTGAGGCGAGATTTCATGTCCGTCCCTGATGCGCCGGGCGGCCGAACGGCCGCCCGGCGCGAAGCGATTGAGCGTGACCGGTATCGCGACGCGCGGGCAGCGGATCGGAACCGAAGGCGCGACCGGGCAATCCGGCCGTCAGAACGGATGGTAGGGATGGTCAAAAAAACCGCGATGCGGGTCCGTCATGCGCGTATGCGGATTCCGCATAGGGGCCGCGAGCGCGGCCGGACGGCCTCAGGCGGAGGCGCGCAGGTGCTGCCAGAGCGTGTCGAGAAACGCGCCGCGGTTGCTGGCGTCGCGGTACACGCGCAGCTCCACTTCCATGTGCCAGCTCGACGGCCCGGCCAGCACCAGTTCGCCGTTGGCCAGCTCGCGCGTGACGGCGCTTTTCGGCAACCAGGCCAGCCCCTCGCCCTCGATCACGAGCTTCTTGAGCACCTCGGCCATGTCCGATTCGTAATGCAGCCGCAGCATCGGCGTGGCCGGCGCGCGCGACAGCAGCAACGCCTGGCAGCGCCCGAAGTAGCTCGTTTCGGTGTACGCAATGAGCGGCAGCGCGGCCTTGGTGGTGCCGGGCAGGCGGAACTGCGGCGCGGCGCGCGGCGTCGGCCGGCTGACCGGCAGCAGCGTGTCGAGGCCCACCGTCAGGTGTTCGTAGCGGGCCGGGTCGAGATGGAGCGGCAGTTCGGGGTGGTGATACGCGAACATCAGCTCGCAATTGCCGTTGACAAGCGCCAGGATCGAATCGTGGACATTGGCCGGCACCACGCGCGCCCGCACCTCGCCGAAGCGGGCCGACAGCGCCTTGAGCCAGGGCGGCAGGAAATTCAGCGCGATCGTATGGCCGGCCGCGATCTGCAGGCCGTGCCCGGCGATGCGCTGCTCGGTGCGGATGATCGCGCGCGTGTCGTGAAGCTTGTGCAGGATGTCGTCGGCCGCCTCGCGAAACAGGCGGCCGGCCGGCGTCAGCACGGGCGGGAAGCTGCTGCGGTCGATCAGCTCCGCGCCGATCCACTGCTCCAGCGACTGGATGCGCCGGCTGAAACCCGATTGCGTGACGTTCCGGAATTCCGCCGCGCGCGAGAAGCTCTGGTATTGCGCGAGGGCGATGAAATCCTCGATCCACTTGATTTCCATGCGGAGGCCGGCGGGGAGAAAAGTGAGCGGGCTGAATCAGCGCGCATTTTACGCCGCGGCCATCGCAAGCAAAATCGAAGACGGTTTCGCTCAAATCAGCTTCATCAGCGCCGGCACACCGAGCACGGCCGCATAGAAGCCCATGAACTGCACGCCGGTATTGAAGCTGAACAGCTTCGACAGCACCCCGCCCACCAACCCCACCGTCAGGATCACGGCCAAGCCGGCCAGGCCGCCTTCCCACACGCCGATCACCACGATCAGCCCGGCGAAGGTGGCGATGATCGCCTCGTGACTCAGCTTGCGCGCCACGAACGACGCCGCGCGGTGCGCGTAGTTCATCGCCAGCGGATAGGCGATCAAGGCGGCCAGCAGCACCGCCAGCAAGCCGTAGCCGAGGAACGCCCAGGCCGACATCATCGTGTGCAGGTTGTGGATCTGGCCCGTGGCGGCATCGACGAAGAAGCGCGGCGGCGCGTTGAACAGCGGCGCGGCGGGGCCTGCGGCCACCGGGCTCAACGGCAGCCCGAACGCGATCAGCGGAATCAGCGCCTCGGCGATATAGGTCGCCTCGGTCACGCCGTTTCGCGCGGCGATCACCGTGGTCAGGCGCGGATACGCATGCTTGATGCGCGCGCCGACGATCTCGCCCGCCACCACCGTCATCGCCACCGGGCTGAACACGAAGGTGGCGCTCGACAGCGCGGCGGTGCCGAGCGTCCAGCCCGTCTGGCTGCGGTCGAGAATCCGCAGCGGGTTCGGAAACCAGCCGCGCCAGCCCTTCAGGTCGGGCGCGAGCGAGAACGTGGCGAGCCGGTCGCGGCGCATCGCACGCCGCGCGGGCGGCGACAGGATGCCGAACAAATCGGCGATCAGCGGGCCGATCGCGATGCCGAGGAAATAGCTGACGGACAGCTTCACGCCGTATTTGCCGGTCAGCGTCTGCAACGCAACGATCAGCATCACGAACGGAATCAGCAGCAGCACGCTGGCCCAGCGCCCGGCCGACGCATACGCGATCACGCACGCGGCCGCCAGGAACACCCACGGCGCGGCCTTCGAGATCGCGCCGCCGAACGGCGCGAGCAGCACCGCGAACAGCACGGCCAGCGGCACCGCCACGCAGGCCGCCACGATCGCGCCGGAGATCATCTTGCGCAGCGCGATGTGCGGCACGCCGAGTGCGCGCAGCGCCGTGGCCTGCTGCAACAGCGGCGCGGCCAGGGTGTCGCCGGGAATGCCGAGCAGCGCGGTGGGGATCGCGTGCGTCATGTGCTTGGCCACCGCGCCGGCCAGGAAGAACGTGAACACGCCGGCCGGCGGCACGCCGAGCAGCGCGACCAGCAGCGTCAGCGGCGCGATGGTGGTGGTTTCGTCGGTGCCGGACACCAGCCCGATCGCGGAGAACGCGATTGCGCCGAGCAGGCCCATCGCCAACGCGACGGAGAAATCGGACAGCAGCGGAGTCATCGGCGCGCTCCCGTGGTGTCGGCGGCCGATGCCGAGGCATCGCGCTCGCCGCGTTCGTAGGCGGCGAACACGGCCGTCAGGCCCAGTTCGTCCATTTCGGCGCGCGCGGCCGGGCTCAGGTCGTCGAGCGTGCCGAGGCCGCCCGATTCGGCATCGAGCTGCGCCAGCACGCGCAGGCGCGCCGCCTCGTCCACCAGGTGCTCGACCACCACGCGCTTCGGCTTGAACAGTCTGGCGCAGATCGCCCCGGCCGCCAGGCAGCCGCCCAGGCCCACCAGCATCGCGTAGGCGCGCGCGATCTGCGGATCGGCCACCAACGGCGCGAGCAGCGCGCGGCCCGCGAGAAACGCGCCCAGCGCCACGCCCACGCCGATCACGACCGACCAGCCGAGATGGCGCAAGTCGACGGTATCGCCCCACACTTCGGCCAGCGGCGCGTCGGTCGCCGTGTCGTGCAAGGCACGCGGGGGCGCGAGCGCGGCCGATTCCACGCGAATGTCGTTCATCTGTCTCCTCCTTCGATATGGAGTGTGCTGCGCGGCCGGGGTGGGTCCCGCGGTCCGCGTGCGCGCATGCCGAATGGCGATCATGCGCGGTGCTGCCCTGACGCGAAACGGCGCCGGCACGGCAGGGCCGTGCGCGGCGCGGCTTCGCGCGTTACTTCGTACCCCGTGCGACTTGGCAAGCCGAGCGTTCTCGACGAACGTCCGGCCCCGTCGCTCAGTTGCGCGGCCCGGCCAGCAATTGCAGTGCGTAATCGGTGCGCACGTCGCGAGCGGCGGCCATCTTCTTCGCCACCCAGTCGACATCCGCGCCGGTCGCGCCGGCCGCGATCGCGATATTGCGCGCGTGCAGCGCCATGTGGCCGCGCTGAATGCCTTCGGTAGCCAGCGCGCGCAGCGCGCCCAGGTTCTGCGCGAGGCCCACCGCCGCCGCGATTTCGCCGAGCCGCTGCGCCGATTCCACGCCGAGAATCTTCAGCGCGGCACGTGCGAGCGGATGGGTACGCGTCGCGCCGCCCACCAGGCCCACCGGCATCGGCAGCTCGATGGTGCCGACCAGATCGCCGTTGGCGGCCTTTTCCCAGGTGGTCAGCGAGGTGTACCGGCCGCTGCGGCTCGCATACGCATGCGCGCCCGCTTCCACGGCGCGCCAGTCGTTGCCGGTGGCCACGATCACCGGATCGATGCCGTTCATGATGCCCTTGTTGTGCGTCGCCGCGCGGTAGGGATCGATGGCGGCGAACTCGTAGGCGTCGATCACGCGCTCGATCACGTCCTCGCCCGCGTAGTCGCGCGTGGTCAGCGTCGCCGCCGAATAGCGCACGTGCGCGCGGGCCAGCCGCAGGTCGGCCAGGTTCGACAGGATGCGCAGCCGCACCGTGCCGCCCGTCAGCGCCTCCACCTTGCCGGCCACCGCCTCGGCCATGGTGTTGACGGTGTTCGCGCCCATCGCGTCGCGCACGTCCACGATCAGGTGCGCCACCACCATCGCGCCGCGCGACGTGTCGGGGAACACGTGCACCTCGATGTCGCGGCAGCCGCCGCCGAGCTTGACCAGCAGGGCATCGCGCGAATTGGCCAGCTCGATCAGCTCGGCCTTGCTGGCGAGGATCGTCTGGCGCGCGCCGTACGGATCGTCGATGCCGAGGATCTGCACCTGGGCGCGCATCAGCGGGCCGGTGCTGGAAGTGCGAAAGCCGCCGGCCTCGCGCGACAGCTTGGCCATGAACGAGGCCGCCGCCACGATCGACGGCTCCTCCACCGCCATCGGCACCAGCACGTCCTCGCCGTTGATGCGGAAGTAACCGGCCACCGCGAGCGGCAGCTCGAACGTGCCGATCACGTTCTCGATCATGCCGTTGGCAATATCGAGCGGCAGCGCGCCGGGCTTGGCGAGCAGCGCGTGTTGCGCGTCGTCGAGGCCGGCCGCCACGGCGATGCGCGACAGGCGTTCGGCGGGCGTGAGGGAGCGGAAATCGGGCAGGGCGGAATCGATGGGCATCGGGGTCGTCTCCTTCGGTGTTGGGTCGGCCCCGCGTATTCCTGTGTTGCGGGGCCGGTTCGAATGGACGAATAATAGGCGCGCTGTACCTCAATGAAAGGTACAGTTCCCGACAACACTCGCGGCACTGTACCCGACACAGTGCACGCACCACCCGGAGCGGACGCGATGATACGGCGCGCAGGAACCACGCTGTCTGAAGCGATTGCGGACAATCTCGCCAGACAGATCGAAGAAGGCATGTTGCCGGCCGGCAGCAAGCTGCCGTCGATCAGGGAATATGCGGATGCCTCGGGCTGTTCGAAAAACACCGTGGTCAGCGCGTTCGACATCCTGACCGCCAACGGCCTGATCGAGCCGCGCCGCGGCTCCGGCTTCTTCGTGTGCCGGCGCGCGAGCACGGCCGCCGCGCCCGCGGCCGACCCCGACGACGCCACCACGCTCGACCGCGCGATGGACGTGGTCTGGCTGATGCGCGAGCAGTTGCACGAGAGCGCCAACGTGCTGAACCTCGGCGAAGGCTTCCCGCCGGTGGACTGGCTCGCCAAGACGCGGCTCGACCTGTACCACCAGCGCGTGGTGCGCACCGGCGTGGCCTCGCTGTTCCGCTACGGCAGCCGTTACGGCTACCTGCCGCTGCGCCAGTCGCTGCAACAGAAGCTGGCCGGCTACGACATCGACGCCCAGCCCTCGCAGATCGTCCTCACGCACGGCGCGAACCAGGCGATCGACATCGTGCTGCGCTACTTCGTGCATCCGGGCGACGCGGTGCTGGTGGACGACCCCGGCTACTACCCGCTGTTCGGCAAGCTCAAATTGAGCGGCGCAAGAATCATCGGGATTCCTCGCGAAACCGACGGCCCCTCGATCGCCGCGCTCGAAGCCGAACTCGCCGCGCATCGGCCCAAGCTGTTCTTCACGCAATCGGTGGGCCACAACCCCACCGCCACCGACACCTCGGCGGCCAAGGCGCACCGCATCCTGCAACTGGCCGATGCCCACGACCTGACCATCGTCGAGGACGACGCGCTGGCCGATCTCAAGCCGCGCACGCTGACGCGCATCGCCACGCTCGACCAGCTACGCCGCACCATCTACATCGGCAGCTTCGCGAAATCGGTGTCGGCGGCGCTGCGGGTGGGGTTCCTGGCCTGCGACGCGGGGCTGGCCAGCGACCTGGCCGACGTCAAGATGCTGATGCACGTCAGCAGTTCGGAGTACTGCGAACGCACCATCGACGCGATCGTCAGCGACGGTCATTTCCTTCGGCATACGAACTTCCTGCAGGACAAGCTGCGGCGCGCGACCGAAACCGGCCTGGTGGCGCTCAGGCGGCTGGGCGCCGACGTGTTCCGCGAAAGCGATCAGAGCCTGTACCTGTGGGCGTCGCTGCCGGGCTGGCCCGATTCGATGCAGCTTGCGCAGGCGCTGATCGACCAGGGCGTGATCCTCGCGCCGGGCGCGGTGTTCGCGCCCGGCGCGGACCGGCTGTCGGCCTATTGCCGCTTCAATGTGGCGTATCTGTCGGACAAGCGTTTCGTGGCCGCGCTGAAGGCGGTGTCGCCGGGCTGACGCTGACCGCCCGAGCGCCGGCCGGCCGATTCAGCGCGCCGTCGCGCGGCGCAGCGCGAACGCGCCCGCCGCGCAGGCCAGCATCGCCACGCCGGCCAGCAGGAACGCATCGCTGTAGGCCATCAGCAGCGCCTCGCGCGTGACGTGCCGATCGATCAGCGCGAGCGCGAGACGATGCACGCCGCTCGTGTCGTCGAGCGGCAGCGCCTGCGGCCGCGCCCGATGCAGGCCGTCGATCGCGCGCGTCAGCGCGGCCATGCGCTCCTGGTAGGCGGCCGAGAACGGCGTGACGGCCTCGCCGATCCGCATCGCATGAAGCTTCTCGCGCTCCACCACGATCTGGCTCGCGATCGCGATGAACACCGCGCCGCCCACGTTGCGCACCATCGTGAACACGCCCGAGGCCGAGCCGAGCTGCGCCTTCTCGATGCCGTCCACCGCCATCACCGACAGCGCGATCACCACCAGCGACTGGCCGACGCCGCGCACCACCAGCGACGGCACGATCACGTTGGCGGCCGAATCGGCATCGAGGTGCATGTTCATCAGGCAGCCGGCCGCGACCAGCGCGAAGCCCGCCACGATGGTGGCGCGCGGCCCGACCCGGCGCATCAGCGGCGGCGTCAGGAACGACATCGCGAACTGCACCAGCCCGTACGGGATCATCGCGAGGCCGATGTCGCGCGCGCTGTAGCCCTGCACCTCGGCGAAATAGTTCGGCACCAGAAACACCACGCCGAACACCACGCCGCCGAACAGGAACTGCATGAGGCTGGCCAGGCCGAAGTTGTAGCGGCCGAGCAGCCGCAGGTTGATGAACGGATCGGCGCGCCGCAATTCGATCGCGACGAACGCCGCGATACCCGCCGCCGCCAGCGCCGACAGCAGCACGATGCCGCCCGACGCGAACCAGTCGTGCCGCTCGCCCTCCTCCAGCACGATCTGCAACGCGCTCAGGCCGACTGCCATGGTCGCGATGCCGCCCCAGTCGGCGTTTCGCAACTGCCCGGGCTCGGTCGGCACCGGGCGGATCGACCACGCGATCGCCGCCACCAGCGCGATCGCGGGCGGCACCTGAAGGTAGAAGATCCAGCGCCACGAATAGGTGTCGGTCAGCCAGCCGCCCAGCGACGGCCCGGCCGCCTGCGCGACGTTGTTGGCGATCGCGAACAGCGCCATGCCGAGCGGATGGCGCGACTTCGGCAGCTCGGTCACGATCAACTGGAACGACAGCGGAATCAGCACGCCGCCGAACGCGCCTTGCAACGCGCGCGCGGCGATCATCGCGCCGACGTTCGGCACCATCGAGCAGGCAATCGAAAACACCAGAAACCCCGATGCCCCCACCAGCAGCACGCGGCGCGCCGAGAACACGCGCACCAGCCAGCCCGTCAGCGGAATCACGACGATCTCCGCGACGAGATAGGCGGTGGTGATCCACGAGCCTTCCTCGAAGCTCGCGCCGAGCGAGCCGCGAATATCGGGCAGCGAGGCGTTCGTCACATGCACGTTCATGCCGGCCATGAAGCAGCCCACCACGCCGCCGAGCACCGCCACCCAGGCGCGCAGCGAAACGGCCTCGTGGCCGCCGCCGGCCGCGCTCACGGTTGCGCTCCGTGCGCGCCGGCCTCGCCGCCGCCGCGCGTATCGACATGCGCGATCACCGACATGCCGGGCCGCAGCACCACGTCGCCCGGCAACGCGTCGACGGCGATCTTCACCGGCACGCGCTGCACGATCTTCGTGAAGTTGCCGGTGGCGTTATCGGGCGGCAGCAGCGCGAACTGCGCGCCGGAGCCGGGCGCGATGCCCACCACGCGGCCGTGCAGCGCGCGGCCCGAATAGGTATCGACGTCGAGCCGCACCGCCTCGCCCGCACGCATCGCGGCGAGCTGCGTCTCCTTGAAGTTCGCCACGACATAGCTTTCGTGCAGCGGCACCACCGCCAGCAGCGGCGTGCCGGCCTCGACGTATTGCCCCGCGCGCACGGCGCGCTGCCCCACCACGCCTTCGCGCGTGGCGCGGATCCGCGTGTGTTCGAGATCGAGCCGGGCCAGCGAAAATTGCGCCTGTGCAGCAGCCAGCCGAGCCTGCGCCGCGCCGATTGCGGCGGCGGCTTCGGCGCGGCGGCGACGCAATACTTCGCGTTCCTCACCTTGTGCGCGGGCGGCGGCCTGCGCGCCGGCCAGCAGGCCGCGCGCCTTCAACGCCTCGGCGCGCGCCTGTTCCCAGCGCTGGCCGCTGGCGGCCTCGTCGGCCAGCAGCGCGCGATAGCGCGTCGCATCGGCCGTGCGGCGATCCGCCTCGGCGCGCGCCACCTCGACATCGGCCTGCGCCTGCGCGATCGCACTGCCTTGCCGCGCGATGCGGGCGTCGAGCGTGGCCGCCGCCGCGTCGGCTTCCTGCCGGGCGGCCTCGGCCGAGGCCACGGCCGCCTGCGCCGCGTCGAGCTTCGCGCGGAAATCGCGGTCGTCGAGTTCGACCAGCACGTCGCCGCGCGCCACGCGCTGATCGTCGTCCACGGCGACGCGCGTGACGTAGCCCGACACGCGCGGGCTGACGGTCACCACATCGGCGCGCACGTAGGCGTCGTCGGTGCTTTCGATGAAGCGCGCGACGCGCCACCAGTGCCAGCCCCAGGCCAGCAGCGCGATGACGGCCAGCGCGCCGCCCGCGATCAGCCAGGTGCGGCGGGCGCCCGCGAAGCGCGCGGGTGGCGCGACGGGTTCGGTGTGCGGCGCGATGTCGGGGTTCTGCTCGGTGGTCGTGCTCATGTCGGCGTGAAAGTGTGCGTGGAATCGGATCGATGAAGGAAGGGAAACGGCGCGGCGATCACGGCTGCCAGCCGCCGCCAAGCGCCTTGAACACGGCGACCTGATCGAGCGCGAGCCGCTGCGAGGCGGCGGCCAGCGCGGCCTCGTCGGCGATCAGGCCGCGCTCGGCGTCGAGCACGTCGAGCGAATCGGCCGCGCCCTCGCGAAACGCGCGCTCGGCCAGCGCGAACGCGCGCGCGTGTTCGTCGCGGGCCGTCTGCAGCGCGTCGCGGCGTTGCCAGACCGCGCCGTAGCGCGCCAGCGCCTGCTCGGTGTCGCGCAGCGCGCGCAGCACGGCGGCATCGAACGCGGCGCGCGCGCCGTCGTCGTCGGCGCGGGCCGCGCCCAGTTGCGCGCGGCTCGCGGCCAGGTTCGGGAAATGCCAGTTGATCAGCGGCCCGACGCCCCACGAGATCGCGTAGCGGTCGCCGAGCGAGGCGGGATCGCCCGAGGTCGACAACCAGTTCACCGAGCCGCCCAGCACGATCGACGGATAGAGCGCGGCCTGCGCCTCGCCCACCCGGGCATGAGCCGCCGCGAGCCGGCGCTCGGCCTCGCGCAGATCGGGGCGGCGGCGCAACAGCGCCGCGCCGTCGCCCACCGGGAACGGCTGCGCGAGCCGCGGCGCGCGACGGCACTGCACGGCCGCCGCCGGCACCTCGGCGGGCGGGCGGCCGGTCAGCACCGCCAATTCGTAGAGCGACGCGCGGCGTTCGCCTTCGAGCGCGGGCAGCTCGGCACGCGTGTCGTCGGCCAGTGCGCGCGCCCGCGCGACCTCGAGCCGCGACACGAGGCCGAGCGCCTGCTGGCGCGCCGTCAGCGCCGCGACGCGTTCGGCCACGCCGAGCGAGCGCTGCGCCACGTCGATCCGTTCGCCGTAGGCGCAGGCGCTCGCGTAAGCGCCGGCCGTGTCGGCCGCGATCGTCACGCGCAACGCGTCGGACGCGGCCTGTCGCGCCTCGGCGTCGGCGTGCGCGGCCTCGACCAGATGGCGCACGCGGCCCCAGAGGTCCAGTTCCCACGACACGCCGAAGCCCGGCGACCAGCCGAAGCGCGTGGCGGCGCTGCCCGTGTCGCGCGCCGACGCGACGGTCTGGTCGGCCGTGTGGCGGCCGTAGTCCACGCCGAACGACGCCTGCGTCGCGGGCAGGCGTGCCGCCTCGGCCTCGCCGAGCAACGCGCGGGCACGCTGCACGCGGGCCGCCGCGACGGCGAGGTCGCGGTTCTGCGCGAGCGCGTCGCGAATCAGCGCGTCGAGTGAGGGGTCGTCGTAGAGCCGCCACCAATGGTCGGGGGGCGCGGCCGGGCGGGTTTCGGGAACGGTGGCGGCCGCATCGAACGGCGCGTTGCGGGCCGCGTCGGCCACCGGCGCGCGATACGGCGCGGCCGGGGCACAGCCGGCCAGCGCGGCGGTCAGCACGCTCGCAAGCACGGCGGTGAGCGCGGCGGGGCGAGGCACGAACGGGCGCGGAATCGCGGTTTGCGCGGTTTGCGCGGTTTGCGCGGTCGGCGCGGTCGGCGCGGTCGGCGCGGTCGGCGCGGTCGGTGCGGTCGGTGCGGTCGGTGCGGTCAGCGCGGTCGGCTCGGTCGGCTCGGTCGGCTCGGTCAGCGCGGCCTGCGTGGTGTGCGTGGTCGGCGGACACGGCGAACACCACGACTCGGAACGAGTGGAACAAGCGGATGGCACGGGCAATGGCCCGTCGGAAGACATCGGAAACATGGCGGCAGCGCTCGTCGCAAGCGGTTGAACGAAAACAGTCAGGCCATGCTAAGGTCGCGGCCTGACGTCAGTCGCACGCGCAATGTGCATTCATCGTCGCGAAATGGACACATGAACGAATTTTTCGAAGCGCTCGATGCCCGCGAGAAGGCGCATCAGATCGGCGTGATCGCCACCGACATGCCGGCCGGCTCGTCGATCCCGAGCCACATGCACGTGCAGGCGCAACTGATCCACGCGATCGAGGGCGTGATGATCGTGCGCGCGGAGGCGGGAAGCTGGGTGGTGCCGCCGGGGCGGGCGGTGTGGGTGCCGGCCGGCATGCATCACGCGATCGACATGGCCGGCGACGTGCGCATGCGCTCGCTGTTCGTCGCCTACGAGGTGCGTCCGGGGCTGCCGCGCGATTGCCGCGTGATCGAGGTCGGCGCGCTGCTGCGCGAGCTGATCGCCGCCGCGCACGGCCTGCCGTGGGATTGCGACCTGAACCGCCGCGCGGGCCGGATGCTGGCGCTGATCCTCGACGAGCTCGAACTGGCCCCGCCGCTCGCGCTGCATGTGCCGATGCCGCACCATCCGGCGCTGGCCGCGCTGTGCACGCAACTGATCCGGCATCCGGCCGAGCCGGTCACGCTGGAAGGCTGGGCGCGCGCCGCGCACATGAACGCCCGCACGCTGGCGCGCACGTTCGCGCGCGAAACCGGCATGACGCCGGGCGCGTGGTGGCGGCACGCACGTCTGCTGTTGAGCTTGCCGCGTCTGGCCGCCGGCGCGTCGATTCTGGAGCTGGCGCTCGAACACGGCTATGACAGCCCGAGCGCGTTCGCGGCGATGTTCAGGAAGGTGTTGGGGGTGGCGCCGAGCGAGTATTTGCGGCGTGCGTAGGCGCGAGCGCGGCAGCGGAACCGGGCGCGGACGATCTGACCGAAGGGGATGCAGCGCGCAACGATCGGAACGATCGGCGCCATCGATGCGAGGCGATCGGCGCGAAACCGGCATGTTGCCGGCCCCGCGCGATGCGAGAACTGCGTTCCGCCGGCGAACTCGCGGGGCGAAACGGACTGAATGGGGCCGTGGCGCGAATCAGGCCTTGCTGCGCCTGTTGCCGCGGTGGCCGACCGTCGAGCGGTTGCCGGAGCGGCGAACCCTGTCAGCGGGATTCGCCCCGGCGGGACGATCGGCACGCGAGCATTCGCGTAACCGGCATGCGTGAGTCGTCAGGACTCACGCGGAACCCGGCGACCAGCATGCCGGGTTCGAACGCGGCTCCGGCTCGGAGAGTTCGATGCACCGTCGCAGCTGTGCGCTGCGCCGCTCCGCATCGACCTGCCGGCGGCCGGGCCGCCCGCCATTACATGCGGCGGTGTGCTTCGGCGATCAGTTCGCAGGTGCGAACGTGCAGTTCCCAAGCGCGTGCCAGATTGCTGCGCACTTGTGCGAACCATTGAGCCAGGACGGGGGTGGATGCAGTTGCTGCTTTCATGATGACCTCGGGTTAATACCTAGGGAATAACCCGCATTATACGGAACACTCGCTGCACTGCAACAGGCATTGTGCTTTTCGCAACAACTGCCGCGCGACCGAGCGCCGCAGGCTGTGCCGACGAATCCCAATCGACTCCAACCCCATAAAAATCAAGGCGTTATGACATAGCGCCACGCTGCCCTTGCAGCAGCGCAACAAGCTTAGACGAGACAAAAAAGGAAGGGAACCGGCCTGCCGAGCCGAATTTTGAACGACGCGGGGGCGTCAGCCGAGCAGCCGGCGTGCGATCTCGCGCGCCGCGAACATCGCCTCCACGCGGCTGCCCGCGATCTGCCGGGCGATCGCGTTCAGATCACCGGAATCGGGCTTGCCGATCAGCGCGTAGGACAGACTGCCCTGCCGCCAGGTCACGACCGACATGCCGTGCATCTCGCGCTGGGAGATCGCCTGATCGGGCCGCGCGTCCTTCATGACGCACAGTGCGACAGGCGTGCCTTGCGCCGGCAGATAGGCGATCTGCACGAGCGGCTTGCCGTCGTAGCGCAGGCGGTCGACCGATTTGAACGTCAGCCCGGCCGAGGCCAGGTCGGGCACGCGCACGGCGATGCCGTCGTCGCTGCGGATCGCGCCGATGATCCGCGCCGACACGGCCGGATCGGGCTGGACATCGGCCAGCGTCTCGCGCGTGTAGAACTGCTGATATTCGGCCGCGACGCTGATCCACGGCCGCTTCACGCCGGCTGCCGCGAGCGGCGTGTCGCCACCGCCCAGCCCGCCCGCCGCGAATTGCTGCACGAGCCCCGCGCAGAACGCGCCGGCGACGAACGCCGCCGCGAGCCACAGGGCCGGGCGCGGAATGCGGCGCTTGGCGAACGGGAGTACGACGCCAGACGTGGCGCTGCCCGGCTGCGCTGCTTTGGAGTGCGGCGTTTCGGGTTTCGGTGCTTCGAGGTGCGGCTGCGGCGCCTCGGATTGCAGCGTTTCCGATTGCAGCGCCTCGGATTGCGGTGCTTCGACGTGCGATGCTTCGGGCCGCGATGCGTGGCGGTACGGAGCCTCGCCCTGCGATCCAGCCCCTGCTTCCGGCCCCGATTCCTGCCTCGATTCCTGCCGCGCCTGCTCCGGCTGCTGCCGGGCCGCGCTCGCCATCGCCTCGATCCGCAAGCGCAGCGCATCGGGCAGCGGCGGCAGCGATTGCGCCGCGAACGCCTGGCGATACGGCAAACGCGACGCGCGCAGCCGCGACACTTCGTCCCGCAAGGCTGACGATTCGGCCAGCGCCTGTTCGACCGACGCCGCGGCGGCGGGGCTCAGCTCGCCGTCGGCGTACGCGATCAATGTGCTGTCGTCGGGTTTCATCTGGCGCAAGTGTCGTGGCACGCGGGTTGGCCGCGGCGCGTCGTTAGCAGATCGCTATGATACGCATAGTTCAGACCTATCGCCGCCCGGCCCCCGCGCGGCGCTCAGGCGCGCGGAGCAGGCGCGGCCACCTCGGCCGCGCCGATCGTGGCCGGCGCCGGGCCGTCGTAGAGCTGCTTGCCGAGGCCTTCGAGGTTCACATCGCCGGGCGCGGCGATCAGTGCGTAACCAAGCTGGCCGCGCCGCCACGCCACCACCGACATGCCGTCCACCTGCTCGCTCGACGGCGCCGCATCGCCCTTCGCATCGCGCAACACGCACAACGCCACCGGCTTGCCCTGCTTCGGCAGATAGACGATCTGCACGAGCGGCTTGTCATGGAAGCGCAGCCGCTGCACGCGCTTGAAGGTCAGGCCCTGGCTGCTCAGGTCGGGGATCTGCACCGGCAGGCGGTCGACATTCTGGATGTCCGTCACCGTGGCGGCCGTCGCACCGGCGTCGGGTTGCAGCGATGCGATCGTATCGCGCACGTAAAGCTGCTGATAGCCGGCGGCAGCGCGAATCCACGGCGCCATGCCGCCCTGGCTCGCCACCGTGGCCAGCCCGGCGCCCTCGCCGCGCAGCGTCGGCAGGAATTGCAGGGCCAGCCCGCAGCAGAACGCGCCCGCCACGAACGCGACGGCCAGCTTCGGCCACGTGAACGCAGCCGGCTTCGGTGCGCGCGGCCGCAGGCGGTGCACGTTCGGCCCGAGCGGGGCTTCGGGTTCCTCGGCAGCCGGCGCGGCGGCGGTCGCGGCCGAGGCTGCAACCGCCTCGGCCGCCGCCTCGCGATGCCGGCGGATCATGGCCTCGACGTTGCGCGTCAGCGATTCGGGCACGGGCGGCAGCGACTGCTGCCCGAACGCCTCGCCGTACGGCAGTTGCGACGCGCGCAGCAGGGCCACGCGCGCCGACAGTTCGTCCGATGCGCCGATCGCCTGTTCGATCTGCGCGGTATCTTGCGGCGAGAGTTCGCCGTCCACATAAGCCAGCAGGCTGGCGTCGTCGGTCTTCATCGCGCGGCTCGTTTTGGGGGGAAGCGGCCGCGTCGTCGCGCGGTCCGAACTGGGCGCCGATGGTCTGTCGCGCCCGCGACAGCCGGCTCATGACGGTGCCGATCGGCACCTCGAGCACGTCGGCGGCCTCGGCATAGCTGAGGCCCTCGACGGCCACCAGCAGCATCACGATCCGCTGCGCTTCCGGCAAGCGCTCCACGGCGGTGATGATCTCGCCGCTCAGGAGCATGTCTTCGGGATTGCGCGCGCCGGGATCGGCGACCGTTTCGAGGAAATTGTCGTCCCATTCCATGCTGGAACGGCTGCGCACGCTGCGCGCGCGCAATTCGTTGATCCAGGTGGAGTGGACGATCGAGAACATCCAGCTCAGCGGCGCGGTGCCTGGCTGCAGCTGGTGAGCGCGTTCGAGGCCGCGCACGCAGGCACGCTGGAGCACATCCTCCGCGTCGTGCTGGTTGCCGCACAGGCGCAGCGAGAAGGCCCATAGCCGCGGCAACATGCCGGGCAGCAGATTGGGCAGACTCTCGACATCTGCTGTTGACATGATGGCTAACTGAAAGCGAGGTTGCCGGCTGGCACACCGGCCGGAATCCGGCTGCTGGCGAGCCGGAGGAATAGGCTGGCGAATTGTACCTCGCCCGATTCCCGCATGCTAAGGCTGGCTGCACGCGCGGCTCGGCGCGCGCGGGCTGACGCGGAACCGTCCGAACGCCTGACGGATTCCCTGTTGCGAGGCAACCGGAAACGGGGTTCGGGCCTATCGGCCGGCGCGGCGCATGAACCCGGCACGCACGCCCGCGTCGGCCGGCCGGCTGGCGACGCGACAGGAGCAGGCCGAACCGGCGCCGGAACCGACGTCATCCTCCGCCGTCACAGCGCCTCCCCCGCCGCCAGCACCGCCCGGATCGCCGTATCGAACGGCGTGCGCCGGCCGATGCCGAGCGCTTCCAGCCGCGACGCGTCGAGATGGCAATCGTACGGGCGCGGCGTCGCATCGCGCGGCTCGGTCACGGCCGTCAGGCGCGGCGCGATGCCGAGCGCGGCGGCGATCCGCACGGCGATCTCGTGCTTGGTCATCGGCTCGTCGCCGGACCACTGGCACAGCCCCGTCACCGTCTGGCCGGCCGCGTGGCGTGCGGCCAGTTGCGCGATCACGAACGCGACGTCGGGCGTCCAGGTCGGATAGCGGATCGCCCAGGCGTCCATGTCGACCGGCGCGGCGCCCGGCCGCGACGACGCCACGATCGCCGGCACCAGGCTCGTCACGGCCGAATCGGCCCAGGTCAGCGCCGGGCCGAACAGCAGCGGCAGGCGCAGCGCGCAGGCGCGCGACGAAGCGGCCAGCAGCGCCGTCTCGCCGTCGGCCTTGCTGCGGCCGTAGGCGTTGAGCGGCGCGGGCGCGTCGGTTTCGCGGTACGGTGCGGCGCGGCCGTCGAACACGTAATCGGTGGACATCGCGAGCGTCCATGCGCCGCCGGCCTCGGCGCGCGCGGCGATCTCCGCCGGGGCCGTCACGTTGATGGCGCGCGCCGCCTCGGGCTGGCGCTCGCACACATCGGGCCGCCGCTCGGCCGCGCACACGATCACCGCGGCGGGGCGCTGCGCGGCGAAGAAACGGTCGAGCGCACGCGGATCGAGCACGTCGAGCGGCGTCAGCGCCTCGGGCGCGAGCCCGGCCAGGCGTGCGGCGGCCTGCGCGGTCGCGCTGCCCGGATCGCGGACGGTGGCGACGAGCTGCCATTCGCGGCGCGGCGCGAGCGCGGCGGCCACGGCGCGGCCCAGCAGGCCCGAAGCACCGATCAGGGCGAGTTTCATCCGGTGGTCTCCTGGTAGTCCCGCAAGCGGGTGGGGCACTATTGTGCCGGTTGCGGAAGCGGGCGCGTGTGGCAACGGCCTTCCGTTTTTCGCCGCCAATCATCGTCGAACCGCTCCCGCTACGGTCCCACCCCTGCGATCGCCCTATCCGCTGCGGCCACTGTCAGACGTCTTCCCTCAACACCTCGACAAAGGCCCGCCTCCGCGATCGCCCCATCCGCCACAACCACCGCCGAACGCCTTCCCTCAAACCGCCCCCGCCCCAGGCCCACCCCGTGCGACGCCCCCCCGCCCAAGCCCGTCCCACCGCACTTCCCCGCCTCCACCACCGCGACTTTTGCGCGGGGCCAGACCACAACAAGGCAAAATACGGGTTTTTCGAGACTGCACCGGTCTCGTCCCGTCCCTGCCGGCAGCCCGCGCCGGCGCGCCTCATGCGCGCGCCGCCCGGCCTGCCCACCGGAGTTGCATGACATGCCTGAATCGAATCTGTCCTTCGCTGGCCGCCTGTCGGTGGCCATCGGATCGTTCTTCGCCATCCTCGGCAACGGCAAGCTCGCCGCCGACGTGCGCGACCTGCGCAACGGCGTAGCGCCCGCCGCCGCCCCCGTCGCGCCCAAAGCGCCCGAACCGGTCGCAGCCAAGCCCGCCCCCGCCCCGCAACCGCCCGCGCCCGTAATCCAGGCCGCCAGCCCCGACGCCGCGCTGCAACTGCTCGGCCTGCTGCAGAAGAACGCGCGCCTCGTCGATTTCGTCGAGGAAGACATCGCCGCCTACGCGGACGCCGAAATCGGTGCCGCCGCGCGCCTCGTGCACGAAGGCTGCCGCGCGACGCTGCGCGAGCACTTCACGATCCGCCCGGTGCGCAGCGAGGCCGAAGGCACGCGCGTGACGCTGCCGGCCGGCTTCGACGCCACCGCCAACCGCCTGACCGGCAACGTGGTCGGCACCGCGCCGTTCACCGGCACCCTGAGCCATCGCGGCTGGCGCGCCGAGGCCGTCAAGCTGCCGAAGCTGGTCGAATCGCACGATGTCTCGGTGATCGCGCCGGCGGAGGTGGAGCTGTGAGCGACCCGCGTTACTCGATCGGCATCGATCTCGGCACCACCCACTGCGCGCTGTCCTACGTCGATCTGGCCGCCAGCGACGGCGACGCCGCCGCGCAGCAGGTGCTGCCGGTCGCCCAGTTGAACTCGCCGGGCGCGATCGACACGCCCGCGCTGCTGCCCTCGTTCCTGTACCTGCCGCATCCGGGCGAACTGGCCGCGGGCGACCTGACGCTGCCGTGGACGGCCACGCGCGACTACGCGGTCGGCGAGATGGCCCGCAGCCGTGGCGCGGGCACGCCGATCCGGCTGGTGTCGAGCGCCAAGAGCTGGCTGTGCCACCCCGGCGTGGACCGCCGCGCGGCGATCCTGCCGAACGACGCGCCGCCCGAAGTGGAACGCGTCTCGCCGCTCGAAGCGTCGGTGCGCTACCTGACCCACCTGCGCGAAGCCTGGAACCACGCGCACCCCGACGCGCCTTTCGCCGACCAGGACGTGACGGTGACGATCCCCGCCTCGTTCGATCCGGCCGCGCGCGAACTGACGGCCGAGGCCGCGCAGGCCGCCGGCTACACGCGCATGACGCTGCTGGAAGAACCGCAGGCCGCGCTCTACAGCTGGATTCAGAAAAGCGGCGGCGGCTGGCGCAAGGACGTCAAGGTCGGCGACATCATCCTGGTGGTGGACGTGGGCGGCGGCACCACCGATCTCTCGCTGATCGCGGTGGTGGAACGCGACGGCAATCTCGAACTGCACCGCGTGGCGGTGGGCGAGCACATCCTGCTCGGCGGCGACAACATGGATCTGGCGCTCGCCCATGTGGTGGCGCGCAAGCTCGCCGCGCAAGGCACGCAGGCCGACCCGTGGCAACTGCGCGCGCTGACCTACGCGTGTCGCAGTGCGAAGGAAACGCTGCTGACCGACCGCAGCGTGGAAACGGTGCCGCTGGTGGTGCCGAGCCGCGGCTCGAAGCTGATCGGCGGCTCGATCCGCACCGAACTGACCCGCGCCGAACTCACCCAGATCCTGCTCGAAGGCTTCTTCCCGCAAACCGACGCCACGGCCCGCCCGACGGTGCGCACGCGCGCCGGCCTGACGCAACTGGGCCTGCCCTACGCGCAGGACGCGGGCATCACGCGTCACCTGGCCGCCTTCCTCGGCAAGCAGGTCGGCGCGCTGGCCGAACTCGAGGGCCAGCCGTTCGCGGCCAACCCGGCCGCCAGCTTCCTGCATCCCACCGCCGTGCTGTTCAACGGCGGCGTGTTCAAGTCCGAACTGCTGACCGAGCGCATCCTGTCGATCCTGAACGGCTGGCTCGCGGCCGAAGGCGCGGCCCCGGCCCGCCTGCTCGGCGGCGCGGACCTCGACCTCGCGGTAGCGCGCGGCGCGGCCTACTACGGCTACGTCAAGCGCGGCCGGGGCGTGCGGATTCGCGGCGGCACGGCGCGCGCCTATTACGTGGCGATCGAATCGGCGATGCCGGCGATCCCCGGCATGGAACCGCCCATCTCGGCGCTGTGCGTCGCGCCGTTCGGCATGGAGGAAGGCTCGGACGCTGCGCTGCCCGAGCAGGAATTCGGCCTGGTGGTGGGCGAGCCGGTGCACTTCCGCTTCTTCGGCTCGTCGGTGCGGCGTCAGGATCAGGTCGGCACGATGCTCGATTACTGGTCGGCCGACGAACTTCAGGAGCTCGAAGCAATCCAGGCCACGCTGCCGGCCGACGGCCGCACGCCCGGCGAGATCGTGGCCGTGAAGCTGCATGCGCACGTCACCGAGGCCGGCACGCTCGAACTCGAAGCCGTGCCGCGCGGCAGCGGCGAACGCTGGAAGGTGGAGTTCGACGTGCGCGGCGGCACGGACGCCTGATGACGCGATACGTCGTCGGGATCGACCTCGGCACCAGCAATACCGTCGTCGCCTACGTCGAGGCGGGCGAAACGCAAATCCGCGTGTTCGAAGTGGAGCAACTGGTGGGGCCGGGCGAAGTGGGGGCCGCGCCGTTGCTGCCTTCGTCGCGCTATCACCCGGCGGCCGGCGAACTGGCCGCCGACGCGCTGGCGCTGCCGTGGGGCGGCGCGCGCGAGCCGGCCGTGGTCGGCCGCTTCGCGCGCCAGCTCGGCGCGCAGGTGCCGGGCCGCCTCGTCAGCAGCGCCAAGAGCTGGCTGTCGAACGCCTCGGTGGACCGGCTCGCGCCGATCCTGCCGTGGGGCGCGCCCGACGAGGTCGCCAAGGTTTCGCCGGTGGCCGCCAGCGCCAGCTATCTGGCGCATGTGCGCGCGGCCTGGAATCACCGCTTTCCGGCCGCGCCGCTCGAAACCCAGGACGTCGTGCTGACCGTCCCCGCGTCGTTCGACGACGGCGCGCGCGCCCTGACGCTCGAAGCCGCGCGCGCGGCCGGGCTGCCCACGCTGCGGCTGCTCGAAGAGCCGCAGGCCGCGTTCTACGACTGGCTCTATCAGCACCGCGACGGCCTCGGCGAAGCGCTCGACGGCACGCGCCTGGTGCTGGTGTGCGACGTGGGCGGCGGCACCACCGATCTGACGCTGATCCGCGTGGAGCCCGGCACCCTCGACGAATCGGGCGCGCCGCGCCTCACGCGGATCGGCGTCGGCAATCACCTGATGCTCGGCGGCGACAACATGGATCTGGCGCTCGCGCACCTGGCCGAGCGCCGGCTGACGGGCGCGGATGCACAAGGTACAGCGGGCACGGCGGCGGGATCGCCCGCGCGGCTGTCGGCCGCCAGCCTGTCGCAACTGGTCGAACGCTGCCGCGTGGCGAAGGAGCAATTGCTCGGCGACGACGCGCCCGGCACGGTGCCCGTCACGCTGCTCGGCGCGGGCTCGAAGCTGATCGGCGGCGCGCGCAGCACCCGGCTCGCGCGCGACGAGGTGGAGCGGATCGTGGTGGACGGCTTCTTCCCGGCCGGCCGCGCCGACGACATGCCGCGCCGCTCGCGCGCGGCGATCGTCGAATTCGGGCTGCCGTACGCGGCCGATCCGGCCATCACGCGGCATGTCGCGGCGTTTCTGGCGCGCTTCGCCGCGCAGTCGCATGAAGCCGTTGCGGGCGCAACGACCGCCCCCTCAGACACCCCGTTCGCGATGCCCGACACCTTGCTGCTGAACGGCGGCGTGTTCCGCGCCCGCGCGCTGGCCGGGCGGCTCGCCGACACGCTCGGCGCGTGGCGCGGCCAGCCGCTCAAGGTGCTCAACAACGATCAGCCCGATATCGCCGTGGCGCGCGGCGCGGTGGCCTACGGGCTGGCGCGCGCGGGCCATGCGCCGAGGATCGGCGGCGGTTCGCCGCGCAGTTACTTCCTCGTGCTCGACGGCGACGACGAGGCAAAGCCGCCAGCCGGCGATGAAAACGGCGACGCCAACACCGAAGCCCCGCCCCCGCGCGGCGTTTGCGTGCTGCCGCGCGGCACGCCCGAGGATCAGGCCGTGCGGCTCGACGATCGCACGTTCGCGCTGCGGCTCGGCCATCCCGTGCAGTTCCATCTCGTCTCGACCGCCGCCGACACGCCGTGGCAGCCGGGCGAGATCGCCGAGCTGTCGGGCAACGATTTCGTCTGGCTGCCGCCGGTCGCCACCGTGGTGCGCCAACGCGGCGGCGAGCGCAAGCGCGAACGCAAGGTTCGCTTGCACACCGCGCTGACCGAGGTCGGCACGCTCGACATGCACTGCGTCGCCACCGACGACGACGCGCAACGCTGGCAACTCGAATTCAGCCTGCGCGGCAACGAGAGCGAAGCGCAAGCCGATGGCGAAGCCTCCGGCGACGCGCGCCATCCCGCGTTCGGGCAGGCCGTCGAGCTGATCGAACAAGTGTTCGGCGCGGCCTCCACGCGCGTCGATCCGAAGGCCGTCAAGCGCTTGCGTGCGCAACTGGAGCAGACGCTCGGCCCGCGTCAGGATTGGGATCTCTCGCTGTTGCGCGAATTGTTCGGCGCGCTGTGGGCGCGCGCCGGCCGCCGCCGTCGCTCGGCCGACCACGAACGGCTGTGGCTGAACCTGGCCGGCTGGTGCATCCGCCCCGGCTTCGGCCATCCGCTCGACGCCTGGCGCGTCGAGCAACTGTGGCAACTGTTCGACGACGGCATCCAGCACGTCAACGACGCGCAGGTCTGGTCCGAATGGTGGACGCTCTGGCGCCGTGCGGCGGGCGGCCTGCCGGCCGAGGCGCAACGGCAGATGCTCGACGCGCTGCACTGGCTCGACACCGCCGCCGCGCAGAAACATCACGGTCTGCCGTTCGATCCGGCGAAACTCGGCACGGCCGACATGACGCGCCTCTACGCCTCGCTCGAACAGGTGCCGGCCGCGCGCAAGATCGCCATCGCCGAAGCCTTGCTCGACAAGCTCGCGCGCACGCCGGGCAACCGGCAGGACTGGTGGGCGATCGGCCGGCTCGGCGCGCGGCTGCCGTTCCATGGCAGTGCGCACGAAGTGGTGCCGCCGGACGTGGCGACGCGCTGGCTCGATGCGATCCTCGCGCTCGACTGGAAGAAGGTGGAACCGGCCATGTTTGCCGCCGCGCAGATCGCCCGCATGACGGGCGACCGCAGCCGCGACCTGCCCGACGCGGTGCGCGCCGCCGTGCTGCAACGGCTCGAAGCGGCGCATGCCTCGCCGGCCTGGATCGCGATGGTGCGGGAGGTGGTGACGCTCGACAGCGCCGATTCGGGGCGCGTGTTCGGCGAAGCGCTGCCGGCCGGGCTCAAGCTGCTCGGCTGAAGCACCGCGCGGCGCGGCGCGCGGGCGGTCGCGCCCTCAGCCGATCCGCGAGGCGTGCCCGGCGATCACTCGCCAGCGCGGCCCGGCCGCGCGCCAGAGCCGCGTGTAGGCGAACTGGCCGTCGATCGGCGTCGCGCCGAAATGGCCGGCCAGTTGCGCTTTCGTGACCGTCACGATCAGTTCGCCGACGCGCTGCGTGCGCGTCTCGTAGATATCGAACCGATGCAGGCGCAGCAAGCGCGCGCGATGCGCGTCCAGATCGTCGTCCTTCGACAGCACCTGCCCGTCCGGCGCCGTGAACACCAGGTCGTCGTCGATCAGTTCGGACAACGATGCAACATCGTTGGCGAGCATCGCGTCGCGCAAGGCAACTTCGTAGCGCTCGATGATGGCGATGGCGTTCATGGGCAGCTCCTCGTCGGGGCAGGCGGTCAGCGCAGCGTACCCGAATCCGCCGCCCCGGCGGCCCCCTCTCGCATCGGCGGATACCCTGAGCCGCCACCGCCAATGTCATTTTTGACCGGGTATCATCCGGGAAAACCCGAGCCATCCGCCGCCGCGTCCCACCCTCGACGCGGCGCGCGGGCCGCCCGGGCCGATCGCCTCACCGGGCGCATCGCATGCCGGAGATCCCGGCGGGCCTGCGCATCCGGTGTCCATTCAACGCCGGGCTGCCCGCCCGGATTCGGCACACGGCCACAAGCCCGGTTGCCGGCACGGATATCGTCGACCATGATCGCCGCCGCCTGTTCGCGCGTGTTCCATCGCGCCCGCCTGCACGACCCCTTGCTCGCGCGCCTGCGCGGCGCCACCCGCTCGGCGCTCGCCTGTTCGCTCACGGCCAGCCTCGGCCTCGCCTGGGCCGTTCGCCACCACGTTCCGTTGACCGCCGCCATTCCCGCCGCGCTGTTCGCGATGATCGCGCCGCTGTTCCTGCGCGAAGCGCGTTGGTCGGGCTGGCTCGTCACGCTGGCGCTGCTCGCGAGCTGCGCCGGGCTGTCGCTGGCCGCCGGGGCAGCCGTGGCCGAACAGCCGCTATGGCGCGGCGCGGGCTCGCTGCTGGTGGTGTTCGCGGGCGTGCTGTGTCAATCGCTCGGCGCTCGCGCGGTAGGCGCGGCGATGCTGACGCTGGTGTCGTTCTACCTCGGGCTGTATCTGCATCCCGACCCCACGCGGCTGATGCAGATGCTCGGCCTGATGACGTTCGCGCCGGCCGTGCTGGCGCTGGTGGGCCGCGTGCTGATTCCGGTCGAACACGGCCTGCCGCCCGGCGAACGCCCGGCCCGCGCGCCGCTGACCGCGATGCTCGCGCACCGGCTGCACCATCTCGCCTGGCGGCCGGCGCTGGCCGCCACCGCCGCCGCGCTGCTCGCGATGCTGGCCGGCGGCGCACTCTCGGAAGATCGCGCGATGTGGGCCGTGATCAGCACGTTCGTGGTGTTTCTCGGCACCACCTCGCACCAGGGCACGCGGGCGCGCGTCGTGCAGCGCGTGATCGGCACGCTCGCGGGCGCGGCGGCCAGCGTGCTGCTCGTCACCGTTTTCGCGCATCAGACCGGCGTGCTGGTGGCCGCGATGATCGCGTCGGTGTTCGGCTGGGCCTATTACATTCTTCATGCGTATGCGCGCGGCGTGTTCTTCATCACGCTGCTGGTGGGCCTGCTGTACGGCACGCTCGGCTTCGCGATCGTGCCGCTCGCGGCCATGCGCATCGAGGAAGTGCTGGCCGGCTGCCTGATCTCGCTCGCGCTGGCCTTGCTGTTGATGCCGTCCGAGGCCGTGCGTGCCGCAGGCACCCAACGCAACGCGCCCGCCGCAGAGCGCAACCCGGTTCGGAACTAGGCGAATACTCGCGCCCGCTCAACACAGACGATTCATCAGCACACCGACACGCTTCACCCGATGCGGCCATTACATCAGGTCATGCCGGCTCCAACAATTTCGGCGTTGTCCGCAGCAAATTGGCTCACTATATTCGAATCGACCCGATGATCGATTCCCCCCGGAGTGCCGCTCGCATCGCGGCCAGCCCTTCCGGATGAAGTGTCCACTGCAACCGTGTCGAGGAAGAGTCGTGACGAAAACGAAACGCCTGTGTCAGGCCGCCATAACACTCGCGATCGGTAGCGCGAGCGCCACGTCGGCGCTCGCCGCCGGCCAGATCACCTTCGTGTCGCAAGGCGGCGCGTACCAGGAAGCCCAGACCAAGGCCATTCTCGACCCTGCCGCCAAGCAGCTCGGCATCACCATCGCGCAGGACAGCATTCCCGACGCATGGCCGCAGATCAAGGCGCAGGGCGCCACCGGCAAGCCGATCTGGGACGTGGTCGACACGCCCACCTCGAACTGCCTGCGCGGCGGCGCCGAAGGGCTGATCGAAAAGCTCGACTACACGAAGATGCCGAGCGCCGCATCGATCCCCGAGAAATACCGCACGCCGTATTCGGTGCCGTACGAGTTCTATTCGAGCGTGATCGGCTACAACAAGAAAACCGTCAAGAAGGTGCCGCACAGCTGGGCCGACTTCTGGAACGTCAAGGGCTTCCCCGGCACGCGCGCGCTGCGCAACGATCCGCAAACCGTGCTCGAAGCCGCGCTGCTCGCCGACGGCGTGGCGCGCGACAAGCTCTATCCGCTCGACGTGGATCGCGCGTTCCGCAAGCTCGCGCAGATCAAGCCCGACATCGCCGTCTGGTGGACCTCGGGCGGCCAATCGGCGCAGTTGCTGCACGACGGCGAAGTGGACATGGAAATGATCTGGAACGGCCGCGCCAGCGCGGTCGCGAAGGACAACCCCGACGTGGCGTTCACCTACGACGACGGCATCCTGCAGAACACCCAGCTGTGCATCCTGAAGAACGCACCGAACCTCGCGAACGCGGTGCGCTTCGTCGATGCGGCCGTCTCGCCCGACTTGCAGGCGAACCTGCCGAAGTACATCGACTACGGCCCCGGCAACCCGGCCGCCTACCAAACCGGCAAGATCACGCCGCAGCGCGCGAGCGAACTGCCCAGCTCGCCGGCCAACGCTGCCAAGCAGGCGCTGCTCTCGGAAGAATGGTGGGCGACGCCGCAGGGCATCCAGGCCAAGGCACGCTGGCTCAAGTTCATGCAGCAATAAGCGGCGCGGCACGCGCGAGGCGTGCCGCTTTGTCGCTTCGTTGCGCCCGCAACTTGATGCCGCGCGTTGCCGCATGACGCCGCGCGGCGCTCGTTTCGATTGACTTCGATTCCCGTCATCCGCCCTGCCGCGCGCGCCGAATTGCTACCTGTCGCGCCGCCCAGGGCGATGCGCCTTTCCTGCCGGTTCCGATCGTGTACGACTACCTGATACTCGGCGGCGGCTCGGCCGGCTGCGTGCTGGCCGCGCGGCTCTCCGAGGACGCTACCCGCTCGGTCTGCCTCGTCGAGGCCGGCCGCAACGTGTCGGCCGCCACGCTGCCACCCGACATGCGCAGCCGCTACCCCGGCCGCGCCTATCTCGACACGCGCAACCTGTGGGCGCGCTTGCAAGCCCGCATGAGCGCGCCCGCCGCGTCTCGCCGCTACGAACAGGCGCGCGTGCTCGGCGGCGGCTCGGCGATCAACGCGTTGATGGCCAACCGCGGCGCACCCGCCGATTACGACGAATGGGCAGCGCTCGGCGCGTCCGGCTGGAACTGGGCAAGCTGCCTGCCGTACTTCCGCAAGCTCGAACGCGACGTGCAGTTCGACGGCCCGCTGCACGGCGCGAGCGGCCCGTTGCGCGTGCAACGCGCGCCACCCGAGCGGCTCTCGCCGTTCGTGCGCGGCGTGATCGACGCGCTCGACCGGCGCGGCCTGCCGCTGCGCGACGATCAGAACGGCCCCTGGCAGGACGGCGCGTTCGTCGGCGCGATCGCCGTCAGCGAGCAGGGCGAACGCATTCCCACTTCGGTGTGCTATCTCGACGACGCCGCACGCGCCCGCCCCAACCTGACGATCACGACCGACACGCAAGTCGAGCGCGTGCGCTTCGACGGCAAGCGCGCGACAGGCGCGGACGTGATTCGCCCCGACGGCAGCCGCGCCACGCTGCATGCGCGGCACGTGATCGTCAGCGCGGGCGCGATCCACAGCCCCGCGCTGCTGCTGCGCAGCGGCATCGGCCCGGGCGAGGATCTCCACGCGCTCGGCATCGAGGTAATCGCCGCGCGCGAGGGCGTGGGCCGCAACCTGATGGAGCATCCGTCGATCGCGGTATCGGCGTTCCTGCCGCGCGCGGCGCGCACGCCGTTTCCCGACGAGCATCACGAGCAGGCCATCGTGCGTTATTCGTCGGGGCTGCCCGGCACGCCGCCCGGCGACATGCACGGCGCGATCCTGTCGCGTTCGGGCTGGCATTCGGTCGGCTACCGGCTCGGCACGATGTTCTTCTGGGTCAACAAATCGTATTCGCGCGGGCGCGTCACGCTGGCCTCGGCCGATGCGCGCGAGGAACCCGCCGTGGCGTTCTCGATGCTGTCGGATCCGCGCGATCTCGAACGGCTCAAGGGCGCGGTGCGCTTCGGCGCGCAAACGCTGGCCGATCCCGCGCTGGCCGCTCGGCTCGGGCCGCGCTTTCCGTCGAGCTATTCGCCGCGCGTGGCGGCCGTGGCGCAGCCGGGCCGCTGGAACGCGGTGCAGCGCGGCGCGTTGAGCGCACTGCTCGACGTGGCCGGGCCGTTGCGCGGCGCGTTGATCGGGCGCGTCGTCACGCAGGGCGTCTCGCTCGCCACGCTGCTCGCCGACGACGCCGCGCTGACCGAGTTCGTCACGCGCTCGGTGGGCGGCACCTGGCACCCGTCGGGCACCTGCCGGATGGGCGCGGCCGGCGACCCGCTGGCCGTCACCGGCGCCGACGGCGCGGTGCATGGCGTGGAAGGCCTCAGCGTGTGCGACGCGTCGCTGATGCCGTCGATCCCGTGCGCGAACACCAACGTGCCGACCATCATGATCGCGGAACGCATCGCCGACGCGCTGCTCGGCCGCGCCGCGCCGCGCCCGCCTGAATGAACAACGCCGTGCCGCGCAAGACGCGCGGCACGGCGTTCGATCGATCGGCGCGGCGTCAGTCCCCGTAGCCGACCACGCCCTTCACTTCGAGAAACGCCTCCAGCCCCCACTCGGCGTATTCGCGGCCGTTGCCCGATTGCTTGTAGCCGCCGAACGGCGCGCCCGCATCCCAGGCCGGATAGTTCAGATACACACCGCCCGCCCGCAGCCGGAATCCCACGCGCCGTGCGCGCGCCAGGTCGCCCGATTGCACGTAGGCGGCCAGGCCGTATGGGCTGTCGTTGGCGATCGAGATTGCCTCCTCTTCGTCGCGATACGGCAGGATCGCGAGCACCGGCCCGAAGATCTCCTCGTTGGCGATCGTCATGTCGGGCCGCACGTTCGCGAACACGGTGGGCTTCACGTAATAGCCCTGCGTCAGCCCGTCGGGGCGGCCGGGGCCACCTGCCACGAGTTGCGCGCCCTCGGCCACGCCGGCCTCGATCAGCCGCTGCACGCGCCCGAACTGCACGGCGTTGACCACCGGCCCCATCGTCACGCCGGCCGTGTCGGGCGCACCGACCCGATGCGCGAGCGCCGCACGTCGTGCGATCTCGACGGCCTCGTCGTGACGATC
This sequence comes from Burkholderia sp. 22PA0099, assembly GCF_047497165.1. NCBI lineage: Bacteria > Pseudomonadati > Pseudomonadota > Betaproteobacteria > Burkholderiales > Burkholderiaceae > Burkholderia > Burkholderia sp. 22PA0099. Next base: position 909,236 of record NZ_CP163164.1, read on the forward strand.
GGCCGGCACCAGCATCCGCGTCGGCGCGTTGCACGACTGGCCGCTGTTGCTGAAGCAACTGTCCACGCCGTTTTTCACGGCCGTTTCGAAATCGGCGTCGTCGAGCAGCAGGTTCGCCGATTTGCCGCCCAGCTCCTGATGCACGCGCTTCACGCCCGGCGCGGCCAGCGTGGCGACCTGCACGCCGGCGCGCGTCGAGCCGGTAAACGACACCATGTCGATGTCGGGATGCGCGCACAGCGCCGCGCCCACGCCCGGCCCGTCGCCGTGCACGAGGTTGAACACGCCGGGCGGCACGCCCGCTTCGTGCAGCACCTCGGCGAACAACGCGGCGTCGAGCGGCGACACCTCGCTCGGCTTGAGCACCATCGTGCAGCCGGCCAGCAGCGCCGGCGCGACCTTGCAGACGATCTGGTTGATCGGCCAGTTCCACGGCGTGATCAGCGCAACCACGCCGAGCGGCTCGTGGCAGATCAGCGTCGAGCCCTTGCGGCGCTGCCAGGCGAACGTCTCGCTGGTGCGCAACAGTTCTTCCAGATGACGCCGGCCGAGCCCGGCCTGCCAGTCGGACGCCAGCGCGGGCGGCGCGCCCAGCTCACGCGACAGCGTGGCCGCAATCTCGTCGTAGCGCCGCAAATACACGTCGAGCACGCGCCGCAGCAACGCGACGCGCTCGGCCGGCTCGGTTTGCGAGAACGTGCCGAACGCGCGTTTCGCGGCGGCCACGGCGCGCTCGACGTCGCGCGCATCGCCGAGCGCCACTTCGGCGTAGGGCTGTTCGGTGCACGGGTCGATGACGGGCAGGCGCGCGTCGCCGAACGGCGCGACCCACGCGCCGTCGATGTAGAAGTTCAGGGCATCGGTCATGCGCGGTTCCGTAGGAGTCCGTGAAAAGGCGAGCGTGCCGCGTTCAGGCCGCCGCCGCGCTCGCCGCCTGATTGCCACCGCGCCGGCTGATCACCATCATCAGCACCAGCGCGAGCGTGATCGCGGTCAGCATGGTGCTGATCGCGGCGATGGTCGGATCGATCTCGTCGCGCAGCGTCACGAACATGCGGCGCGTCAGCGTCTGGTTCGGGCCGCCCGATACGAACAGCGCCACCACCGTTTCGTCGAGCGCCTGGATGAACACGAACACCGCGCCCGAGATCACGCTGGAACGGATCTGCGGCAGCGTGACGGTCAGGAAACTGCGCAGGCGGTTCATGCCGAGGCTGCGCGCGGCCATTTCCTGCGCGTGATCGAACGAGCGCAGGTCCGCGCCCACCGAGATCAGCACATAGGGCAGGCCCAGCATGGCGTCGGCCAGGATCAGGCCGCCGAGCGTATTGACATAGCCGAACTGCGAGTAGACGAAGAACACGCCCACCGCCACGATGATGATCGGCACCATCAGCGGCAGCATCAGCACCGTGCGCAGCCGGCGGATCAGCGGGTGCCGGCCGTGTTCGATCGCGTAGGCCGCGGCCACGCCCACCGGCGTGGCGATCAGCACCGCGCCGAACGAGGCCGCCAGCGTGGTGCGCGCCGCCGCCAGCCATTCGGGATTCCCGAAGAACGCGTGATACCAGCGCAGCGACAGCGACGGCGGCGGGAACGTCATGAAGCGCGTGTCGGAGAACGACATCGGCACCACGATCAGCACCGGGATCATCAGGAATGCGAGGATCAGGATCACCGCGGCGATCAGCAGCGCGCGGGCGAGCGGATTCGGTTTCATTTCGCCCCCAGGGTCTTGTCGAGCGGGATCACGCGGCTGGCCGCATAGAAGATCGCGAACACGCACAGCAGCAGCACCACGCTCACCGAGCTGGCCGCGCCCCAACTGTTGTAGATCTCCACGTTGCGGCTCACCACCATCGACACCATGATCGAGCGGCCGCCGCCCATCAGTTCGGGCGTGATGTAGAAGCCGAGGCAGAGCACGAACACCAGCGTGACGCCGGCCACCACGCCGCCCATCGACAGCGGCAGGAACACCCGCACGAAGTTGTGCAGCGGCGTGGCGCCGAGGCTGGCGGCGGCTTGAGAAAGGTTGCGGGGAATCTTCTGCATGGCCGAATACAGCGGCAGCACCATGAACGGCAGCAGGATGTGCACCATCGCCACGATCGTGCCCAGTTCGTTGTAGGCCAGTTGCAGCGGGCGATCGATCAGGCCGGTGGCCATCAGCAGCTTGTTGACCACGCCGGTGCGCTGCAGCAGCACGAGCCATGCATAGGTGCGCACCAGCACGCTGGTCCAGAACGGCAGCACCACCATGCCGAGGATCAGCGCCGTGTAGCGCGGCCGTACCGAGGCGGCCAGGTACGCCACCGGGTAGGCCAGCAGCAGCGTGACGGCAGTGACGATCGCGCTCATGCGAAATGTAAGCGCGAAGGTGTCGAGGTAGGGGCCGCTGAAGATGCGGCGGTAGTATTCGAGCGTGAAGCCGCCGTCCTGGCGAATCGACTGCCACGACAGCCACGCCAGCGGCGCGACCAGCAGCAGCACGACCACGACCAGCGCGGGCGCGAGCAGCAGCAGCATCGCGCGATCCTCGCGCCGTTGATGATGGCGCGCGGCGCCGGCCTCGTTCGGTCGCATCAATTCGGTATCCGAAATCAGAGTTCTGGCAGTCGCCATCATACCCCCAGCGAATCGAGTATCTGGTACCACGCGGCGACGAGCCTGACGCCCGGCGCGCGCAGCGCATGAAACGGCACCGGCCGCAGGCCGTCCTGCGCGAGCAGCGCGAGATCGGGCCGCTCGCCGAGCGCCAGCGCGGCCGCGTGCTGGCCGATCAGGCTCGCCATCGCCACGCCCGCGCCGTTGTAGCCGAGGCAGAACACGGTGGAGGCGTCGCTGCGGCCGACGTGCGGCAACGCGTTGAACGTCATGCCGACGTAGCCCGACCAGCGGTATTCCACCCGCACGCCCGCCAGTTGCGGGAACAGCGCCACCATCGCGCGGCGCAGCGCCTCGAAGCCGGTGTCCTGGCCTTCCTTGCCGAACGCGTCGCGGCCGCCGAAGATCATGCGGCCGTCGGCGCGGCGGAACCACTTCATCATCCGGCGCGTTTCGGTATAGCTGCGGTCGCCCGTCATCAGCGCCGCATCGAGTTCGGCCGGCAGGCGTTCGGTGGCGATCATCGCGCTGCGGAACGGCACGAGTTCGCGTTGATAGTCGGCCGTGGCCGCGCTCAAGCCCGAGTACGCATTGGTGGCCACGATCAACTGCTTCGCGCGCACCGTGGCCGCCGGCGTGCGCAGCGTGACGCCGCCCGGCGTGCGTTCGATCGAGAGCACCGGCGTGCCGGTGTGGATCGGCACGCCGCGCGCCGCCAGGCCGCGCGCGAGGCCGAGCACGTATTCGAGCGGCAGGATGGTGCCCGCGTCGGCGCTCAATACGCCGCCGACGAAGCCGGTCGAGCCGGTTTCTTCGGTGACCTGAGCGCGCGAAAGTGCAGTCATCGATGTGTCGCCGAGCGTCGTGCGTACCCATTCGGCTTCGGCCAGACAACCCGCCAGCGCACGCTCGGTGTGCGCGCAGCGCAGGCTGCCGGTATGCGCGAGCCGTGCGCCTTCGATGCCGAATTCGTCGACCAGCGCCTCCACCGCGCGCACGCCTTCATGCGCGAGCCGGTGCATGCGCTTCGCGACGTCCAGCCCGTGACGGCTCGCGATGGTCGGAAACGACAGGCGGAACTTCGACGACACCACGCCGCCGTTGCGCCCGCTCGCGCCCCATCCCACCGGGTTCGCGTCGAGCACCGCGCAGGACACGCCGCGCCGCTGCAACGCATGCGCGGCGCCGAGGCCCGAGTAGCCGGCCCCGATCACCGCCACCTCCACCTGCAGATCGCGGTCGAGCGGCCCCGCGCCGGCATCGGCGTCGAGCACGCCCGAGCGGCCGGCGAGATGACGCCACAGCGAATCAGGCTGCAAAGCGGGCTGCAAACCGGGCTGCGGAGCGGTCGTGGCGGACGGCGCGAGCATGATCAGGCCGCGGCCAGTTCGGCGTCCACCGCGTCGGCGAGCGCGGCGAGCGTCGCGAAGCAGAACGTCGGCGTGGTCACTTCGTTCGGCACCGGGGTGCCGCCGAAGCCCTTCTCGCCCTGGCGGCGCTCGATCCAGCAGGTCGCGTAACCAAGCTGGGTGGCAATGCCGATGTCGTGATACTGGCTCTGCGCCGTGTGCAGGATCTCGCGGAACTTGTAGCCGAACGCGGCCTGACGCCCGCGGTTGTAGGCGAAGAATTGCGGGTCCGGCTTGGCGACGCCGGTTTCGTCGCAGCACACCGTATCGTCGAACGGATCGCCGAGCGTGTGCGCGTAGGCCGACAGCGCGACGCGGTCGGCATTGGTCATCGCGACCAGCCGGAAGTGCTTGCGCAGGCGCTTGAGCGCGGCCACCGAATCCTCGAACGCGGGCCATTCGAGCACGTCGCGCTGGAACGCGGCGGCCGATTGCGGATCGTCGGGCAGGCCCAGTTCCTTGGCGAGCGACAGATAGACGCTGGACATCGCGTGGCTGGAGCGGCCCGGGAACGCGGCGCGGCCGCGTAGGTACGGCTCGAAGATCTGATCGTCGGTCAGGTCCTTCGCGGCGGGGCCGCCGAGGCGGCGCACCGAGGCGAGCACGCCCTGTTCGAAGTTGATCAGCGTCCCGACTACATCGAACGTCAGAACCTTGAAATCGGTGAGCTTCATGGCTTGGATCCTTGATGACATGACACGGGTTTCGAAAACGGCACTGCAAACAGGGCGCACCTCTCCCCCGCGGCCTCGCCGGAGCGAAGCGCGTTGCGAGGCATGACGCCGGAAGCGGGGGTGCCCGTCAGGCGGGCACGACGATCGTGTCGCGCGGGTCGAGCACGACGGAAACGGACGCGCCGGGCGGCGGGATGCGTTGCCGCGCGTCGTGGTTGCCGGGCTGGCGCAGGCTCAGCGCGGTGCCGTCGGGCAGCGTCGCGAACACGCGCAGGCTTTCGCCCTGATAGAGCACCTCGGTCACGCGCGCGCTGAGACGGTTGGCCCCGGCCGGCGCGGTGCCGTCGTCGATCACGAGCTTTTCGGTCTGCACCGCGAGCAGCAGCTTGTCGCCGCGCGGCAGCGGCGCGCTGGTGTGCAGCACGGCATCGCCGAGCCGCACCGCGTGCTCGCCCTCGCGCTGCACCGGCAGCAGCGTCGCCTCGCCGATGAAGCTGGCCACGAACGCATTGCACGGGCGGTCGTAGAGCCGCTCGGGGGTATCGATCTGCACCAGCTTGCCGTTACGCAGGACTGCCACACGATCGCTCATCGTCAGCGCCTCGCGCTGGTCGTGCGTGACATACACGATGGTCGCGCCAAGCCGCCGGTGCAGGCGGCGCAGCTCGATCTGCATGGTTTCGCGCAGTTGCTTGTCGAGCGCGGAAAGCGGCTCGTCCATCAGGATCAGTTGCGGCTCGAACACCATCGCGCGAGCCAGCGCCACGCGCTGCCGCTGGCCGCCCGACAGCTCGCTGATGCGGCGGCCCTCGTAGCCGGACAGTTCGACCATCGCGAGCGCATCGGCCACGCGGCGCGCCCAGCCCGATTTCGGCTCGCGGCGGGCGCGCAGCGCGAACGCCACGTTCTCGCCCACCGTCATGTGCGGAAACAGCGCGTAGTTCTGGAACACGATGCCGATGTCGCGCTTGTGCGGCGGCGCAAATGTAATGTCGCGCTCGCCCACCCACACGCTGCCGCTGGTCGGCTGCACGAAGCCGCCGAGGATGCCGAGCAGCGTGGTCTTGCCCGAGCCGGACGGCCCCAGCAGCGAAACGAATTCGCCCTGCGCCACGTCCAGCGATACGTCGTCGAGCGCGGCCACCTGGCCATAACGCTTGACCGCCGATCGAATCGATACGCCTGCCTTTACTCTCGCGTCCATCCATCGCTCCCGCTTTGTCAGACCGTGTTGAACAAAATATAGGCGTCCATATTTTTGGCGGCAATTCCCAAATTGTTGGATCGGGCATAACATCAGGTCATGCCGAACCTTCGTCGCAAACTCCCGAGCGCGAACGCGCTGTTCGTCTTCGAAGCCGCCGCGCGCTGCGGAAATTTCACGCGCGCGGCCGAGGAGCTTTACGTCAGCCAGCCGGCCGTCAGCCGCATGCTGTCGCGCATGGAGGATCACATCGGCGTGCGCCTGTTCGAGCGCGTGCACGGCGGCATCGAGCTGACCGAGAACGGCCGCATCCTGTATCGCAAGATCTCCGAAGGATTGAACGGCATCGAAGATGCCATCAGCGAGATCGAGGCCCGCGCCACCGGGGTGGAACCGGTCACCTTGTCGGTATCCACCGCGTTCACCACGCACTGGCTGATGTCGCGCATGGGCCGGCTCAACGCGGCGTTTCCGTCGGTCGATCTGCGTTTTCAACTGATTTCGGGGCGCATCGGGGGCCCGCTCGGCGACGTCGATCTCGGCATGCGCTTCCTGCACGGCGGCGAGCCGGTCGAGCACAGCGTGGCCGTGATGCCCGAGGTGCTGCTGCCGGTGTGCAACCCGCGCTACGCGGAACTCGCACGCGGCGAGGCCTGGCACGAGCATGGCGACACCGTCATCGTGATGGATGCCGAGGAACGCGGCTGGCACACGCGCTACCGGGCGTTCGCCAGCGGCGAGCGCACCGCCGCCCACGTCCTGAGCTTCAACGATTACGCGATCGTCGTGCAGGCCGCGCTGCTGGGCCAGGGCATCGCGCTCGGCTGGGTCAACGTGCTTGCGCACTGGCTCGCGCAGAAGCAACTGGTGCCGGCCGTGTCGGAATTGCAGGTGACCGACCGCCTGTGCTGCCTGTCGTGGGCGCCGGGGCGCCCGCTTCGGCCGATCGTGGCCGAGGTACGCGACTGGCTGCTCGCCGAGATGCACGCCGATCTCGCCGCCGTCGATCTCGCCTATCCCGAACTCGGGCTGGCCGCCGCCATCGCGGCCGGGCCGCGCGCGACGGCCTGAGCCCGCGCCGCACAGCATGAAATGCCGTGCGCACCCCTCAAAACAACCGATTCGTACTGTTTAGCAATTTATTTGGCGAAACATGCACTGCGGCAGCGGCAGTAGCATGGTGCGGACCGCTGCGCGCCGCCCGATGGCGGCGCGCACCGCCTACGCCCTTCCGACGAGACGCCATCCCATGACAGCCCGCTTCAGCCTGCAGGACCTGATTCGTACCGACAACTTCATCGACGGCCAGTGGACCGCCGCCTCGGACGGCCGCTGCTTCGCCGTGACCGATCCGGCCACCGGCAAGACCATCGCCGCGGTGGCGGACAGCAGCGAGGCCGACGCGCGCGCCGCCACCGACGCCGCCGCCCGTGCATTTCCGGCCTGGCGCGACGCGCTGCCCGCCGAGCGCGCCGCCGTGCTGCGCCGCTGGCACGCGCTGATCGTCGAGCACGCCGACCCGCTCGGTCAGTTGATCTCGCTCGAACAGGGCAAGCCGCTGGCCGAGGGGCGCGGCGAAGTGATGTACGGCGCGTCGTACGTGGCGTGGTTCGCCGACGAGGCCACCCGCATCTACGGCGACCTGATCCCGCAGCAGCAACGCGGCAAGCGCATGAGCGCGCGCAAGGAGCCGGTGGGCGTGGTGGCCGCCATCACGCCGTGGAACTTCCCGCTGGCGATGATCGCGCGCAAGATCGCGCCGGCGCTGGCGGCCGGCTGCACGGTGGTCGCCAAGCCCGCCGAGGACACCCCGCTCACGGCCCTGGCGCTGGTGCTGCTCGCCCACGAAGCCGGCGTGCCGCCCGGCGTGCTGAACCTGATCAGCACCTCGCGCGAGCGCGCGGTGGCGGCCGTGGGCAACTGGCTGGGCGATGCGCGCGTGCGCAAGATCACCTTCACCGGCTCGACGCCGGTCGGCAAATATCTGGCGAAGGAATCGGCCGCCACGCTGAAGAAGCTGTCGCTGGAGCTGGGCGGCAACGCGCCGTTCATCGTGTTCGACGACGCCGATCTCGACGCGGCCGTGGCCGGCCTGCTGGCCTCGAAATTCCGCAACGGCGGCCAGACCTGCGTGTGCCCGAACCGCGTCTACGTGCAGGCCGGCGTGTACGAGCGCTTCGCCGAGCGGCTCGCCGAACGCGTGGCCGCGCTCAAGGTCGGCCCCGCCACGCAGGCCGATTCGCAGATCGGCCCGATGATCAACGACCGCGCGATCGACAAGATCGCGCGCCACGTGGACGACGCCGTAACACGCGGCGCGCGCGTGCTGGCCGGCGGCAAGCGCCTCGCGAAACTCGGCCCGAACTACTACGCGCCCACCGTGCTGGCCGACGCCACCGCCGAGATGCAACTGAGCTGCGAGGAAACCTTCGGCCCGGTGGTGCCGCTGTTCCGCTTCGAGGACGAAGCCGACGCCGTGCGCGCCGCCAACGACACGCCGTTCGGCCTGGCCGCCTATTTCTACAGCCAGGACCTGCGCCGCATCGAGCGCGTCACGCATCAGCTCGAAGCGGGCATCGTCGGCGTCAACGAGGGCGCACTCTCCAGCGAGGCCGCGCCGTTCGGCGGCGTCAAGGAATCGGGCTACGGCCGCGAAGGCTCGAAGTACGGCCTCGACGATTACCTGTCGATCAAGTACGTCTGCCAGGGCGGCCTGGCCTGAATATAGAAAGGCCCGCCGCGCGCCGACGCCGGATCGTCAACCGTCCTACACTGTCGGCTGATCCCGTTCGACGGAGGCGCACACCATGCATTACGAGCTGTATTACTGGCCCACCATCCAGGGGCGCGGCGAATACGTGAGGCTGGCCCTCGAAGCCGCCGAGGCCGACTACACCGACGTGGCGCGCGAGAAGGGCGGCATGGCGGCCATGAGCAAGCTGCTCGACAGCACGACGCTCGAAGCCGTGCCGTTCGCGCCGCCGTTCCTCAAGGCCGGTGAGCACATCGTCGGCCAGGTCGCCAACATCCTGCTGTTCCTCGGCCCGAAGCTGCACCTCGCGCCGAAGGACGAAGCCGGCCGCCTGTGGGCACACCAATTGCAACTGACGGTGGCCGATTTCGTCACCGAGATCCACGACACGCATCACCCGATCGGCTCGGGCCTCTATTACGAGGATCAACTGGCCGAGGCGGCGTGGCGCAGCGAGGATTTCATCGCGAACCGGCTGCCGAAGTTCCTCGGCTACTTCAGCCGCGTGCTTGCGCAGAACCCGCATCGCGGCGGCTTCATGGTCGGCAGCCAGTTGAGCTATGTGGATCTTTCCGTGTTCCAGTTGATCGACGGCCTGCGCTATGCGTTCCCGAAGGCGATGGGCCGCGAGGAGCCGAACCATCCGGGCCTGAGCGAGATTCGCGAGCGCGTCGCCGCGCATCCGCCGATCGCACGCTATCTGGCTTCGGAGCGGCGCATCCCGTTCAACACGCAAGGCATCTTCCGCCACTACCCCGAACTGGATCGTTAGCCGCGCGGCGCGATCTTCAGCCCTGCGAAACAGTTTCGACAGGCGTTGGAAAGCGAAATGGACGCCTGTCGAAAGCCTTCGTATAATTTGGAAGTTAACCTTGCAAGTTCAACTTTCTTTTAATACGATACCGTCCATGTCGCCCGCCCAAGCTTCCGACCGCGCGCTCGAATCCGCCGTCTCCGACCTGACCCTCGCCATCGGCCAACTGGTGCGCCGCGTGCGCTCCGAGCTGGGGCCGAGCGAATACACGCTGTCGCAACTGAGCGTGCTGGCGCGCCTCGAACAGAGCGGCCCGCTGACCACCGCCGATCTCGCGCGCGCCGAATCGATGAAGCCGCAATCGATGGGCACGCTGGTGGTCGGCCTGGAAACGGCCGGGCTGATCGAGCGGCAGCCGCATCCCACCGATGGCCGCCAATGGCTGATCGCGCTGACGCCCGCGGGCGCGGCCGAGCGCCAGCAGCGCCGCACCGCCAAGCACGCCTGGCTGCTCGAAGCGGTGCGCGAACTGAGCGACGAAGAGCGCCGCGTGCTGGCCGCCGCCCTGCCGCTGATCAAGCAACTGGCCGAGCGTTGACCGCCGGCCGTTCGCAGTCCTTCGAACCGCCTCGCAATCTTTCACGGCGCCGCATTCCGGCGGCGCCGCGCCGTTCCTGGTCCAACCCGTCACCGGCCCCGCGCCGTAGGAGTCTTTCCATGACCGTCACCGTCCTCGATCCGAAAACCGCCCTCGTCGTCATCGACCTGCAGAAGGGCATCGTCGCCCTGCCCATCGCGCATCCGGCCGCCGACATCGTCGCGCAATCGGTCAAGCTGCTCGACGCGTTCCGCGCGAAGCAACTGCCCGTGGTGCTCGTCAACGTGGCCGGCATCCCGCCGGGCCGCAACGAACAATCGCACGGCGGCGGCGCGCTGCCGCCCGACTGGGCCGACCTGATCCCCGAACTGAAGCAGCAGCCGAGCGACCTGCTGGTCACCAAGCGTTCGTGGTGCGCGTTCACCAACACCGATCTCGACGCCAAGCTGAAGGCCGCCGGCGTCACGCAGATCGTGCTGTGCGGCATCGCCACCAGCATCGGCGTCGAATCCACGGCGCGCGTCGCCCATGCGCTCGGCTACAACGTCACGCTCGTCAGCGATGCGATGACCGACCTGAAGGCCGAGGCGCACGCGCACAGCTTCAGCACGATCTTCCCGCGCCTCGGCGAATCCGGCACGACGCAGGACGTCATCGCGCTGCTCGACAAGCACGGTGCCTGATCGCCGATCCGGCGCCGCAGCGCAGGACGCAGCCCCGGCCGCGTCCGCGCGCCTCGATCCGGCCATCTGGAAGGTGTGCGCGGTGGCGACGCTCGGCTCGCTGCTCGCGCAACTCGACGCCACCATCGTCAACGTCTCGCTGTCGGGCCTCGCCCACGCGATGCACACCCGCCTCGCGACGATCCAGTGGGCCACCAGCGCCTACCTGCTCGCGCTCACGCTGGCCTTGCCGATGAACGGCTGGCTGGTGGACCGGCTCGGCGCGAAGCGCGTCTATCTGGTCTGCTTCGCCGCGTTCACCGTGACGTCCGCGCTGTGCGGGCTGGCGTGGTCGGCCGGTTCGCTGATCGCGTTCCGCGTGTTGCAGGGCGTGACCGGCGGCCTGCTCGCGCCGATGGCGCAGATGACCATCGCGCGCGTGGCCGGCGCGCAGATGGCACGCGTGGTGGGCTATGCCGCCGTGCCGGTACTGCTCGCGCCGGTGCTCGGCCCGGTGCTGGCCGGCGCGCTGCTCGATTACGCGTCGTGGCGATGGCTGTTCCTGATGAACCTGCCGATCGGCGCGCTGGGCCTGGTGCTCGCGGTGCGCTTCCTGCCGGCGGACACCCCCACCGGCGAACCACGCCGGCTCGACTGGGCCGGCTTCGCGTTGCTGTCGCCCGCGCTGGTGCTGGTGCTGTTCGGCTGCGAACGCGTCGCCCGCCCCGAGGGCGCCGCTTCGCTCGCGGCGGGCGCGCTGCTGATCGCGCTGTTCCTGCGCCATGCGCGCCGCCTCGGCGCGCACGCCCTGATCGATCTCGCGGTGTTTCGCCGCCCGGTGTTCGGCCGGGCCGCGTTGACGCAATTCGTCTGGAACGGCGCGTTGTTCGTCTCGCAGATGCTGGTGCCGCTCTACCTGATCGACGGCGTGGGCCGCTCGCCCGGCGAAATGGGCTGGCTGCTCGCGCCTACCGGCATCGGCCTGATGATCGCGTTTCCGTCGATGGGGATGCTGACCGAACGTTTCGGCATCCGATACGTTTCGGCCGGCGGCGCGCTGCTCGCGCTGCTTTCTACGCTGCCGATGGTGTGGATGCCGCTGCATGGCTTCGGCCTCGCGGTCATGCTGGCCTCGCAACTCCTGCGCGGCATGGGCCAGGGCGCGATCGGCGTGCCGACCATCACGGCCGCCTATGCGTCGGTGCCGCGCGAGACGCTGCCGATGGCCACCACCGCGCTCAACATCGTGCAGCGGCTCGGCGGCCCGGCGCTGACCACGCTGTGCTCCACCTTGCTGGCCTGGCGGCTCGCGATCCCGGCCGCGGGCGACGGCGCGAGCGCGCATGCGCCCGCCTACGCGTGGGGCTTCGCGATGCTGGCCGCGCTGTATGCGTTGCTGTTCGCGATGGCGCTGCGTTTGCCGGTACGGGTGGCGAAGCGGGCCGACACGCGCGCCTGAACCGGCCCGCGCGAAGCCATGGCGGCAGCGCAAGCTTCACGCCGCCTCGTGTATCGTGGCGGCGTACTCGCCATTCCGGAAGCCCGATGATCCCGATCCGCCCGCGATCGATGCCCGCCAGCACGTCACACGGGGCCGTGCGCCTTCTCGCGCTTGCCCTTGCCCTCACTCCCGCGCTCTGCCATGCCGACAGCGGCAGCCCAGGCGGCACCCGGCTGTTCACCGTGCTCGCGCTGGCGGCCGGCTGGCTGCTGCTGACCGTGTTCCTGTTCACGAAGCTGCGCCGCGCACGCCCGCTCACGCGTTATCTCGCGACCGCGCTGTTCCTCTGCGCACCGCTGCTGGGGCTCGCCATCACCTATCGCGGCATCATGGCGACCGGCCCGCAAGGCGCGACGCGCGAGGCCGATGCGCCGGTGCAGATGGGTGGCGCGACGTTCCCGGCCGGCAGCCACGTGCAAACGCGCGTCGCCAACGGGCAGCCCGCCGCGATCACGAGCGAACGCGCGGTAGCGCTCGGCACGCTGTCGATTCGCGGCATCGAACATCGCAACGGCGATGCCGGCACCGTCTACCGCGTCACGCTCGCCTTCGATCAAAGCCTCGACGGCTGGCCCTGCGCGGCCATCAGCGAAACCGGCACCCGCGTCGACGTGAGCGACCCGCACGCGCCGACACCGCGCCTGCTGCAATGCCAGCTCGCGAAAACGGTCAACCTCGGCGACATCGCCTGGCCGCCGGCCACCGTCGTCGAACGTGCGCCGGACGGCGCCGGCTGGACGCTGCGCTGGTCGCTCGAAACCTACTCGCAGGTCGGCTACGCCAAGGGGTTCTCGTTCAACGTGAATACCATGTCGGGCAACTACGACGCCGCGCGCAAGCTCACGGCGTGGCAAGGCCGGCTCGCGGTGGACGACGATGTCGGCGTGGGCAGCGTGACGTTCGCCGCCAATCCGCAACCCGCGCTGCGCTGGCAACGCGATGACAACAGCGTGCAGGTCACCGGGCAACGCGCGGGCGCGCCCGCCCAGGCGACCGAAGCCTGCGTGAAGGTGGCGGCCCGGCCGCTGCGCTATCTGCCGTGCTCGGGCAGCGCACCGGCCAAGACGCCGTAAACGGCAATCGGGCAGCCGGCTCGTGACCGGCTGCCCGATTGATCAGGATCGCCAAACGCCGCCGCGCTTACTGCACGGCCACCGCCTCGCGCGTCTTCAGCGTAAGCGTCAGGTTCGGCAACGCTTCGGCTTCCGCCTTGACCCGCGCCGCGTGCGACAGCCGCCGATAGCGCGCCAGCGCCCACAGCGGGAAATACGCCGTGTAACCGTGGTACTTGAGGTAATAGATGCGCGGGAAACCCGGCGCATTGTGCGAACGGTGCCACCAGAAGCCGTCGTCCTGCTGCACCGACATCAGATAGCGAATGCCGCGCTGCACCGATTCCGATTGCCAGTCGCCGAACGCCATCTGCGCGAGCAGCGCCCAGGCCGTAAAGTTCGATGCGCTCTCGCCGCCGTTGGTGCCGGCCAGCGCCGGATCGATATAGCTGTCGTTGGTTTCGCCCCAGCCGCCGTCGGCGTGCTGCCGCGCGCGCAGCCATGCCAGCGCCCGCGCAATGTAGGGCTGCGAAGGATCTTCACCGGCCAGCGCCAGCCCGGCCAGCACGCTCCAGGTTCCATACAGATAGTTGGTGCCCCAGCGGCCCCACCAACTGCCGTCCGCGCGTTGCGCGCCCTTCACGTATTCGATCGCACGCCGGAGCGCCGGTTTATCCTCGTCGCGGCCGGTCACGCCGAAGCACAACAACACGCGGCCCGACACATCCTCGGTCGGCGGATCGAGCAGCGCGCCGTGATCGGCGAACGGAATCAGGTTCAGATAGAGACGATCGCAATCGGCATCGAACGCGCCGAAGCCGCCGTTGCGCGATTGCAGGCCGCGCATCCAGTCCAGCCCGCGCGCCACACCCTGCTCGTACGGGTTGTGGCCCGTGCTGCGCGCCAGCGCGCGGCCGCGCTGATGCAGCATCGCGGCCACCACGGCGCTGTCGTCGATGTCGGGGTAATACGGGTTCTCGTACTGGAACGCCCAGCCCCCCGGCGGCGTCTCGGCCGGCGCGTTCTCGATCCAGTCGCCGCGCAGCTCGGTCACCTGCTTGCCGGCCATCCAGTCGTAGGCGGCGGCGATCTTCTCGTTCAGTTGTGCTTCGGAAACTCGCGGATCGGCACGCGTCTCGGGCACCGCGCGCGCCTGTTCGAGCGCCATCGTGGCCCAGGCCGTATCCCACACCGGCGAGAGGCACGGCTGGCAATACATGCTGCCGTCGGGGCGCTCGACCAACAGCTTTTCCAGCGCGCGCTCGCAGTCGCGGCGCAGCGGATGATCGTCAGGATACCCAAGCGCATCCATCATCTGGTAGCTGTAGACGATCGGCGGGAAGATCCCGCCCATGCCGTCCTCGCCGTTCATGCGCTCGGCGCACCACGCCTCGGCGTGACGGATCGCGCGGCGGCGCAGCGCCTGCGGGATCAGCGCATCGGCATGGCGCACGGTGCGATCGATGCCGAGAAACAGGTTGCGCACGAAACCGCCGCGCGTGAAGTAATGGCGTTCCTCTTCGGGCGCGACCACGAACAGCTCGCGGATCGACACGTTGCGCGGGTTCTTCGCGCGCGCCTTCAGCGAACACAGCACCAGCAGCGGCACCATCGTCGTGCGCGCCCAGTAGGCGACCTTGTACATCGAGATCGGCACCCACTTCGGGAACAGCACGAACTCCACCGGCATGAACGGCGTGGCGCGCCACGGCACCTGGCCGAAGGTGGCCAGCAGGATGCGCGTGAACACGTTGCATTTCGCCGCGCCGCCGAGCTTCAGGATGCATTCGCGAGCGAGCACCATGTGCGGCGCGCTCTCGCTGTCGCCGGCCGCCTTCAGCGCGAAGTAGGCCTTCACGCTGGCCGAGACATCGGGTGCGCCATCCACGTAGAGATCCCAGCCGCCGTGGGTCGACAGCCGTTGAATCCCGCGCAGGTAGATCGCCATGCGGGCCTGCCGCGCGTCGTCGATCTTCCCCATGAAATGCATCATCAGGATGTATTCGGCGGTGATCGTCGCGTCGGATTCGAGTTCGAAGCACCAGCTGCCGTCGGCGTCCTGGCGCTGCGCAAGGGCGTCGCGGCCGCGCAGGATCGCGGCATCGAGCATCGATGGCAGAGGAAGAGCGGAATTTTTCATCGGCCGGATCATACCATCCAGCCGGATTGTTTGGATTTGACAGCCGATGTTAAGATGCGCGGATGAATTCCTCCCGGCCTTCCGCGCCCGCCGCGCCGCCTGTCGACCCGGCCGCCGTGCCCGCCTCCTCGTTGCCCGCGCCGGATTTCGTATCCGCTGACGTTGCGCCTCGCGTGTCCGCAGCCGCATCGGCCGCCTCCGGCGAGCGCCCCGCCACCGACGACGCCCGCGGCAACCGCCGCAAGAAAGCCCCCGCCCACGTCCGTTCGCAGTTATTGAGTGCCGCCGCCGATATCGCGGCGGAACACGGCGTGCATGCCGTCACGCTCGACGCCGTGGCCGAGCGCGCCGGCGTCAGCAAGGGCGGGCTGCAATATCACTTCCGCAGCAAGCAGGCGCTGTTGGATGCGCTGTTCGCGCAGACCCTCGAACGTTTCGAGCAGCAGATGCACACGCGCATCGACAGCGACCCGCACCCGCAGGGCGCGAACGCGCGCGCCTATCTGCACGCGGCGATGGCCGAAGCCGCGCCCGCCGCCAGCACCAACCTGCTGCGCGTGCTGGTGTCGTCGATGATGACGGACCCGGACGCGCGCGAACGCTGGGCCGCGCCGATGCGCGAGATCGCGCGCCCCGATCCGCTGCCGCTCGGCGATGCCGCGCGTTTGATGATCTGCCGGCTCGCCGCCGACGGCATGTGGATTTCCGAATTGCTCGGCTATCAGAACCTGTCGCCCGACCTGCGCGAGGAAATCGTTCGCCAGCTCGAGGCGATGACGATGGACGGCGCCTGAGCGCCACGCACACGCCCTTCCCCTTCCCGCTTTCCCCCTTTGACGGAGTAACACGATGCCTTCCCCGATCCCGTTCGACACGATCCGCGCGATCGCTTTCGATTTCGACGGCGTGATTCTCGATTCGGTCTGGATGAAGGTGAACCTGTTCTTCGAGTGCTACGACGAGCCGATCAGCGAGACGCAGCGCGCCGACATGCTGGCCCATCTCGTGCATCACGGCGGCGTGGGCCGCGTCGCGAAGTTCGCGCACTACGAGCAGGTGATCTTCGGCCGCGTGCCGGACCCGGCTATGGTGCAAGGGCGCGCGCAGCGCTACAGCGAGCTGCTGATGGAGCGCATCGACAGTTGCCCCGAGTTGCCCGGCGCACGCGCGTTCCTCGAAAGCCGGCAGGGCGCGCTGTCGCTGCACCTGATTTCCGGCACCGCCGACGACGATCTGCAGCGCATCACGCGCGAACGCGATTTCGCACGCTATTTCCGCAGCATCGTCGGTTCGCCCACCACCAAGCCCGATGCGTTCGCCGACGTGCTGCGCCAGGGCGGCTGGCAGCCGGCCGAGGTGCTGGCGATCGGCGATTCGTTCACGGAATTCGACGCGGCGCGCGGGCTCGGCATGCCGTTCGCGGGCATCGTCGCGCCGGGCGAGGAAAACCCGTTCCCGGCCGACGTGCCCGTCTATCAGGACATGGCCGCGCTCGATGCGGCCTGGGATGCCGCCAACTGATCAGCACCGCTGACGAAACACCGCGCACGGCTTAAACACTCGCACATTCAGCCCCGGCCCCGCGCCGTGCGCGCCTCGATCGCGCGCACCACGGCGGCCATGTCCTCGCCGCCGTGCCCGAGTGCCAGCGTCTCGTCGTACAGCGCGTGGCAGGTATCGAGCAGCGGCGAAGCCAGGCCCGCATTGCGCGCGGCCTCGGCGGCCAGCTGGTTGTTCTTCAGCACGTCGGCGATCGACGCCTGCACCTCGAAATCCTCGCGCACCAGCTTGTCGATCTTCACGCGCGACACGGCGCTGGCCATCGGGCCGGCGTCGAGCACGGCCTGAAACTGCGTCAGGTCCAGCCCGTAATGGCGCGCCAGATGCGAGGCCTCGGCCAGCGCCGTCACCATCGGAATCAGGTAGCTGTTGACGGCCAGCTTCATCAACAGGCCCGCCGGCACCGCGCCGCATTCCACCGCCTGATGGCACATCGGCGCGAGCAGCGGGCGCACCACGGCCACGTCGTCCGGCTCGCCGGCCAGCATCGCCACGAGTTGCCCCGCCTCGGCCGGCTTGCGCGAACCCGACACGGGCGCTTCGACGTAACGGCCGCCGGCCGCGCGGATCTCGGCGTCGAGCGCGCGCGAATACTCGGCCGACATGGTGCCCATCTGCACGATCAGGTGCCCCCCCACGCGCTCGCCGAACGCGGGCGTGCCACGGCCGAGCACGGCGTCGAGCGCGGCGTCGGTCGCCATCATCAGGATCACTATCTTTGCGCTGCGGTAGACCTCGTCGACCGTTTCGGCCACCCGCGCGCCCGCTTCGCGCAACGGTTCGCAGCGTGCCGGCGAGCGGTTCCACACCACCAGTTCGGTGCCCGCGCGCGCGAGGTTGAGCGCCATCGGCTGCCCCATCACGCCGATCCCGACGAATCCCACGACTTCGCTTGCCATGCCTTGTCTCCTCGATATGCATCGTTGAAGCACGCCGCACGATGCGGCGCGCGACGTCGGGCGGCGGGGAAGGTACGCGGAGCGCGTGCCGGCGCGCGAGAAACGGCGGGGCGGCACGGTGGCGGAGCAGGCTGAAGCAGGCGGAGGAAACACCCCGGCAGCGCGGCGGCCGGGTGGGCAGCGGCGGCGGGTTCGATGGCCCGGATCGGCGCACGTCGTCATCTCCGCGCACGATCGTGTCGCGCGCGTCGACGCTCATCCTAGCAATTCGCCGCGCGGAAGCAAGCACGGCAGCGCATGGCGGGCCTGATCGGGCAGGATGCCCGGTGCCGTCATGCGCGGGCAGGTATCAGGCAGAAGCGCCTTCGCTGCGCGGGCGAGCCTGAGACAGCGGTGCCTTCGCTGCACGGGCAAGCATCAGGCGGCGGCGCCTTCGCTGCACGGGAAAGCCCCAGGCACCCGCGCCCTCACTGCACGGGCGAGCCTCAGGCGGAGGCACCCTCACTGCACGGGAAAGCCCCAGGCAGCCGCGCCCTCACTGCACGGGCGAGCCTCAGGCAGCGACGCCCTCACTGCACGGGAAAGCCCCAGGCAGCCGCGCCCTCACTGCGCGGGCGAACCTCAGGCAGCCGCGCCTTCGCTGCACAGGCGAGCCTCAGACACCCGCGCCCTCGCTGCACGGGAAAGCATCAGACAGCGACGCCCTCGTTGCACGGGCAGCCTTCAGGCGGCCGCGCCCTCGCGCGCGTTGCGCGCTTCGTAAGCCTTCAGGTGGTTGTAAGCCACGCGCAACAGCTTCAGGCCGCCATCGTCGGCCGGCGCGCGCGCGAGCAGATCGCCGATCACGTGATCGGCCTCGACGCGCGCGTGGTTCTCGACGTCGCGCAGCATCGAGGCGGTCATGCTCGATGCGGTGAACAGCATGCGGCGCGCGCGCTCGTGCAGCGATTCGCCGGCCGGGAAGCCGTTGTGCGCGGCGATGGCGGTCACTTCGCCGAACATCGTTTCGAGCAACTGGCGGCCGTCCGGCGCGGCCAGGATATCGCCCACCGAGCCGCGGAACAGCGACGTGGATGCGGCCAGCGTGGACAGGAACATCCACTTGTCCCACATCTTGGCGACGATGTCGTCGGCCGGCAGCACGTCGAAGCCGGCGCCCGAGAACGCCTCGGCCACGGCCTGCGTGCGCGGCGTGAGGCCGCCCGCCAGATCGCCGAAGCCCACCGCGTGCGCATCGTTCAGGTGAACGATGTGTTGCTCGGCGTCGAGCGTGGCCGCGATCATGCAGAGGCCGCCCATCACGTTCGCGTCGCCGAAACGGGCCTTCAGCACGTCGATATGGCGCATGCCGTTCAGCACCGGCAGGATCGCCGTGCGCGGGCCGACGAACGGCGCGAACGATTCGATCGCGTCGTCCAGGCCATACGATTTGCAGCTCAGGAAGATCAGGTCGAACGCGCCGGCGCGATCGGCGTCTCCGGCCTGCACCGTCTTCACGTCGTGCAGCGTCAGGTCGCCGGCCGGGCTGCGGATCACGAGGCCGTCGCGCGCGAGCGCGCGGGCGCGCCCCTCGCGCACGAGAAACGTCACGTCACGCCCGGCCGCGGCCAGCCGCCCGCCGAAATAACCGCCCGTCGCCCCCGCGCCCACCACCAGAATCCGCATCGCCATCTCCTTGCCATCACGTTTCAGAAAGAGTGCCGGCCGCGCCGCCATACGGGGCGAGGCCGGGCGCGACGACTGTAGCGGAATTCGTGAAAGCGTGCCGGCGCGCGCGTGCGAAGCGCTGCGCGAGCGGAGGAATGGACGATGGTGCGGCGGGGTTTCGGCGGCGGGTGGCAGAGCCAGGGCTTCGGCGCTGGATGGCAGCACCGGGTGGCGGCGGGCTTCGGTGCCGGACTGCGGTGCCGGGCTTCGGCGCTGGACTACGGCGCTGGACTACGGTGCAGGAACTCTACACCATGGTCTCAACGCCGGACCTCAGCACCGAATCTCAGCACTCGGCCTCAGCGCCAGTCGAGCACCGGCCAACCGGCCTCGCGCGCCTGGCGTTCGAGCACCGGGTCGGGGCGCACCGCATGCGGGCGATCGACGCGGCCAAGCAGCGGCAGGTCGTTGTGCGAATCAGAATAGAAGCTCGCGCCGGCCAGCGCCTCGCCGGCATCGCGCAGCCACGCGTCGAGCCGCACGCTCTTGCCCTCGCGAAACGGCAGCACGCCGACCGTGCGGCCGGTGTACGCGCCGTCGCGCAGTTCGGGGTCGATCGCGATCACCGCGTCGATCCCGAAGCGGGCAGCAATCGGCTCGACCAGATGCGCGCCCGATGCCGAGATCACGAGCAGCCGGTCGCCGACCGTGCGGTGCGCCTCGACGGCGCGCCGCGCGTCGGCCCGCATGCGCGGCACAATCACGTCGTCGACGAAAGCCTCGACGGCGGCCCGCACCTCGCCGCCGCCACGGCCGATCAGCGGCGCAAGCGTCAGCGCCATGTAATCGCCCATCGACAGCGTGCCCGCGCCGTACGCGCGCATCATCTCGTCGCAGCGGCGCACGAACGCGTCGCCGTCGGCCCAGCCGAGCTCGGCCATGCGGCGGCTCCACAGGCTCGCGCAATCGCCGTCGATCAGGGTGTCGTCGAGATCGAAGATCGCCAGGGTCATGATGCGGTGTCCATCGAAAGAAGTCGGAAGGAGTCTGAAAGAAAACCACCGACGAACCGCCACGCGGGCGGTTCGTCATGCCAAACATTGCAACCGGATCAGCGCATCGCCGGCGCACCAGCCGCCGCGGGCGCGCGCGACGGCTTCGCGAACAGCCGATCGAGCCGCGCCTTCTCCTCGGCCGACGGGCGGATCGCGATCGCGCAGCCGACGAACACCAGGAAGTTCGCGATCAAGCCGACGATCCCGCTGGTCAGCGACCCGAGCGCGCGGATGTCGTCCGGATAGAGCGTGGTCAGCACGATTGCGATCGCGATGCCCACCACCATCCCCGCGATCGCCCCCTGCTTGTTGCCGTGGCGCGAGAAGATGCCGAAGAACAGCGGCACGGCGAGCTGGATGATCCCTTGATAGGAGATTTGCGCGAGCAGTTGCAGGCGGCTGTAGTTGAACGTCAGGTAGGCGATCACGGCCGCCGCGATGATGAACACCGCCATGCCGGCCTTCGACAGCACCATCAGTTGCTTGTCGGTGCGCGGCGCACGCCAGGTGGCCAGGTCGTTCGCGAACTGCGTGCCGCACACCTGAACGCAGCCGTCCACGTGGCCGATGCTGGCCGCGAGCACGATCACGATGGCGAGCGCCAGCAGCCACGGGCCGCCGATGTCGGCCAGCGCGACGAACCAGCCGTGCTGAGGGTTGGCCGCCACCTTCGGGTCGTGGCTGGCCGCCGCCGCGAACAGCATCAGGATGCAGTAGAAACCGCCCACCAGCAGCATGGTCAGCAAGGTGCCCTTCTTCACGGCGCGCACGCCGCTCGCCGTGTAGATGCGCTGGAAGCTCATCGGCCAGCACATCGAGCCGATCACGCCGGTGAAGATCAGGCTGAACATGTACCACGGCCCGTAGGACGTGCGCGCGTCGCCCGGGATCAGCAGCATCTTGCCGGTCAGTTGCGAGAGGTTCGAGAACGACGCATGCGGGCCGGCCAGCAGCAGCACGCACACCACCGCGCACACCACGTAGGCGATCAGCCCCTGGAACATGTCGGTCATGATCAGGCCGCGCATGCCCATGCTGACCGTCCAGTACTGGCGGATCAGCACCACGGCCACGCCCACCGCCAGGCAGGCCGTGACGGTCCATTGCCCGAAGCTGGCGAACTGGAACAGCGTGGCGAGCGCCTGGATGCCCATCACCACCCACGGGAACACCGAGATGATGCCGATGATCGACGCGATCCGCTTCACGGCCGGGCTGTTGAAGCGCATGCCGAGCAGGTCAGGCTGGGTGGTCAGGTTGAACTGGCGGCCCCAGGTCCAGGCGCGGTTCGCCATCAGGTACATGGCGGTCACGCCGAGCGTGGCGTAGACCATCCCGTAGAAGCCCAGCACGCCGCCCACCGACAGCGCGAAGAACGCCGTGAAGGTGGAGCCGGGCCACCACGAATTGGTGTAGCTCATCGCCACGTACCACGGCCCGTACGAACGGCCGCCCACGGCGTAATCGGCGAACGTGGTGCTGCGCCGGTTGGTGGCGTAGAGCACCGCGATCATCGCGGCGAGAAATACCACGATGGTCCCGAACGTGATGAACGGGTTGCCGCCTCCGGTCAGTTCGCTCATGCCGCTTCTCCTTCGTCGGCCAGTTCGCCGGTCAGCCCTTCCGTCACGTAAAGCGCCCAGCAGCCGAGCCCCACCAGCACCGCGTTCGCGATCCAGTAGAAGATCGGCAGCGGCACGCCGAACACCAGCCGCGTGCTGCCGCTCACGCCCAGATACAGCGGCGGGAACAGCGCCATCATCAACAGCAGGAAAAAGTAGATGCCGAACGCAACGCGGATCGCGCCGCGCTTGCTCGACGCCTGCGTGGATTCGAATACCGTGCTCATCGCCCCACCTCCCGATTCGCCGCACGCACCGGCGCGCCGCCGAAATTTAATACGGATAACTGAATGACTGACATGCCGTTTCACCCTGAATTTCGCCACCGGTTGTCGATTCGCCGCGCGCCGCGCGGCGCCGTTCGCCCAGGCCCCGCCCCCAATCAAGCCTGTCTCAGCCACGTCTCCCATCGGGAATCCTGCATCACGGCGCGGGCGCGCATGTGCTTCCAGGTTCCGTATTTATGAAAATCGAAATCGATCGTCGATACCGCGCGCTGCACCATCGCCCAGGTGGACCACTTCAGGTCGGCCAGCGCCTTGTAGAGCTGCACGCGCGCGATCTCGCGCGCCGTGGCGCGGCCGAAGTAATCCTCGATCAGCGCCAGCTCGGCATCTTCATCGAAGAACATCTCGCCGAACCACAGCGCCAGCTCGTAGTGCCGATCGTTGTTGGACGCGTATTCGAAATCCACCAGCATGATCTCGCGCGCCTCGTTGAGCATGAAATTGCCGGCCAGCGTGTCGTTCATGCATGGCGCGAGATCGATGCCCGACGCCGCCAGCGCCTGCCGCGCGCGCCGGAACTGGCGGCACAGCCACGCATGGTCGGGCGGCGTGACGGCGTGCAGCGTCTCGACCTGGTGCTGATGCTCGTCGATCATGTCGAACGCGGTCTTGGTTTGCGCGAGCAGCGGCTGATCGTTGAACGCCTTCAGCGCGCGCAGCGCGTTGTGACGGATCGTGCCGTCGGCGAAATCGAGATTCGACGACGCGCGCCAACCCTCCATGAACGCGAACACCTCCACGCCGCACGATTCGAGGAACGCGAACACCGGCGCGCCGTAACCGGAATCGGCGGCCTTCACGCTGGCCTCGTGCGCGGTGCGCCGGTCGATGAACATCTCGGTGCCGCGCCCCGGCACCTTGAAGAAATACGCGGTCGGTTCGCGCTCGACTTCCACGCGCCAGTTCGCGTTCGAGATGCCGCCGCCCACCGGCGCGTAGCGCACGCGGCGGCCGTCGTCCCAATCCGGCACGCAGCGGATCGCCGCCTCGATCGCGTGTTCGCCCGCAGAGCGGGCTTCGCCCAGCGTCATCATGAGGTCCGCCCTCCCAGCATGCGCAGCCAGCCTTCGAAACGCGCATCGTGAATCGCCTGCCGGCAACGCAGCAGCGTCCATTGCGCGAGCTTGGTGAATTCGAGCCGGCGCGGCGAGGTCGCGCCGAGCCAGAGGCCCCACAACGTCCAGTACCAATCGTCGGCGATCGCGTAAAGCCGGCAGCGCGCGTAATCGGCCTCGTCGCAACGGCCGGCCCACAGCGCGATGCCGTCGCGCCACTGCGCGTCGAACTGCGCCAGCTCGTTGAGCGTGGTCGCCACGTCGTACCACGGGTCGCCGATCCCGCCGCGATCGAAATCGATCAGCAGCATCGCGCCGTCGGGGCCCACCATCACGTTCGACGCCACGCCGTCGCCATGCAGCGGCACGCTGTCGGTGCGCGCGCCGTCGAGCACGGCGCAGGCGAGATCGACGCATTCGTCGAGCCACGCGTGGCCGGCGGGCAGCGCCACCGCATCGCGCACGCACAGCGCGCGCAGCGCCACGAGATCGGCCGCCAGCGACCGCTCGAAGCCCGGCGACGGGCCGCGATGCACCGCGCGCTTGCGTGCCCAGAGCCGCGCCAGCGGTTCGGGCGCGGCCAGATCGTCGATGCGCGCCCAGCGCCAGGCCTCGGCCGGCAGCGCATCGAACAACAGCACGCCGCGCGCCGTGTCGGCCACCTGCAACGCCGGTGCCGCGCCCGCCTCGGCGGCGGCCCGGCTGGCGCGCGCGCTGCATGACGCATCGACCAGCGGCCGCGCATCGTCGTGCAACACCTTCGCGTACCAGGTCGCGCCGCCCTGCTCCACCGTGAAGCCGGCCCATTCGGTCGCGAGCCGCATCGGCGAGGCCACGCCGGCAGTGCCCGCGACGATGCGCGCGTCGGCGCCGATGCCGGCTTCGGCCAGCGTGTGCGCGAGCCGCAGCAGTTCGGGGGTTTCGTTCACCATGGCGGCCCCGCTCGGCGTGCCGGCACGGCCGACAGGCACAGCCGCTCCAGCAGGGCTTCGAGCATCCGCAGGCCGGTGTGCAGATCGGCGTCCTCGGTGAATTCCGCTTCGTTATGCGAAACACCGCCGCGGCTCGGCACGAACAACAGGCAGGCGGGCACGACGCGGCTCAGGCTGATCGCATCGTGGCCGGCCACCGTCACGCTGTCGGCCGAACGCAGGCCGAGCGAGGCGCTGACCTCGTGCGCGAGCGCGGCCAGCCCGGCGTCGAGCGCGAGCGGCGCGCGCAACTGGCGGCTTTCGATTTCGACACGCGTGCCGGTGTGCGCGGCGATCTCGGCCAGCGTCGCGTCGAAGCGCTGCGCCGCGCCGTCGAGCAGGTCGGTCGAGGCCGAGCGGAATTCGACATGCAGCGTGGTGCGCGACGGCACCACGTTCGGCGAGTTCGGATAGATGTCGAGGCGGCCGACCGAGCTGTGCATGCGCTCGCCGTGCCGGCTCGCCTCGGCGTGCACCGCCGTCACCACCTGCGCCGCCGCCAGCAGCGCGTCGCGCCGCTCGGCCATCGGCGTCGGGCCGGTATGGCTCTGCTCGCCGTCGAAGCGCACGCGCAGCTTCAGCGCGGCCCAGGTCGAACCGACCACGCCGATCGGCACCGCGTCGCGTTCGAGCCGCGCGCCCTGCTCGACGTGCATCTCGACATAGGCGGCCAGCGGCAGGTCCAGCATCGTGTCGCCCAGATAGCCGATGCCGGCCAGCGCCTGCCGCAACGTCACGCCCTGCGCGTCGGTGCAGGCCAGCGCGGCGTCCACCGTCATCGCGCCGGTGAATGCGCTGCTGCCCGTCAGGCTCGGCTGGAAGCGCGCGCCTTCCTCGTTGGTCCAGTCCACCACGGCCAGGTTGCAGGCCGGCCGCACGCCGGCCGCGCGAAACCGCCCGACGATCGATGCCGCCGCCACCGCGCCGGCCAGCACGCCGTATACGCCGTCGAAGCGGCCGGCGCTCGGCTGGCTGTCGAGATGCGAGCCGCACAGCACCCACGGCGCGGCCGGATCGAATTCGGCCAGGCCGAACAGGTTGCCGACCCGGTCGACGTGCACCGCGAAGCCGTGATGCGCGAGCCAGTCGCGCAGCAGATCGCGCACGCGGCCGTCCTCGGCCGAAGCGGCGAGCCGGTGCAAACCGCCCGCGTGCGTCGCGCCGATGGCCGAAGTGGCGCGGAACAGCGCGTCGAACGCGCGCGCCGTGTCCGCGCCCGGCGCATCGAGCGCACCGGGCAGATCAGGGGTGAAGTAGGTCGACATGGTCCTGTTCCAGGCGTTGACGATAATCGTCGGGCGGCGGCCGGTTGGTGACCAGCGCCGAGACCGCGACGAACGGCAGCGTGTTGATGAACGTGCGGTGTCCGAACTTGCCGTCGTCGGCAAGGATCACGCTGCGCACGCAGTGCTCCACGAGGGTCCGGCGCAACATTGCTTCGGGCTCCTCGTAATCCATCAGGCCGAGGTCGAGATCGACGCCCCCGATGCCCATGAATGCGATGTCGTAATGGAACTGCCGCGCGAAGGCCAGCGTGTGCGGGCCGACCAGCGCGTTGTCGTTGCGGCGCACGTCGCCCGGCGTCACCACCACGTGGTTGCTGCTCTGCTGCGTGACGAGCATCGCGATGTCGAGCGAATTGGTGACGATGCGCAGCCCCGCGAAGCGCGTCAGCGCCTGGGCCAGCGCGAGCGTCGAGGTGCCGGTGTCGAGAAACAACGCCATGCCGTCCTGCACCAGTTGCGCCGCGCATTCGGCCATGCGCGCCTTCGCCTGCGTGCGGACCCGGTTGCGCACCTGCAGCGGCTGCTCTTCACTGAGCTTCGGCAGGATCGCCCCGCCGTGAATGCGGCGCAGCTTGCCGAGCGATTCGAGGTACTTGAAATCGCGGCGGATCGTTTCCTCGGAAACGAGCAGCGACGCGGCGAGATCGGCGGCTTTCACGCGCTGCTGCTGGCTCAGGAGGCGCAGAATTTCTTGAAGGCGGGGCTGATTCAGCATGGGAAGAACGGTCTCGGTCGCGGGAATGCCGCCAGTGTAGCGGGGGCCGCGCACCCGCACGGCGTGGCCGCGAGCGGCGGCGCGATGCGCGCGCGCCGGGGCGCGGCAGGCGCCGAACGCGTCGCACACGGAGCGCGGCGCGGCGGCGGTCGAGATCGAGTTCGCGCGGTACATGGCGGCCGCCTTACGCGCCGAGCATCGGCGGCAGCCGATGATCCCAGGGCGCGATCGCCTCGAACGCCGCGCAAAACTGCAGCACCGCGCCATCGGCGTGACGCGGCCCCACCACCTGCATGCCGATCGGCAGGCCCGCCTCGCTCCAGCCGCACGGCACGTTCGCGGCGGGGTGGCCCGACAGGTTGAACGGGTAGGTGAACGGCGTCCACCGCGCCCACGGCACGGCGCTGCCGCGCGTGTCGAAATCGGCCGGCGCGATGCGCTCCGCCTCGAACGGCAGGATCGGCAGCGTCGGCGTGATCAGCAGGTCGTAACGATCGAACAGCGCATGCACCTCGCACGCGAACGCCGCGCGCTGCTGCACCGCCGCGAGATAGGCCGCCAGATCGTAGCTCGACGCGCGCTCGATCAGCGCCGCGAAGCCCGGTTCGAGTTCGGCCATTCGATCGCGCAGCGTGTTGCCGTAGACGATGCCGCGCCCCGCCACCCACAGCGCCTCGAACGTCGGCAGCGGATCGCGCCAATCGAGCGTGGGCGTGTCGATCTCCACCGGCAGCGTGCGTGCGATCTGCTCGACGGCGGCGGCAACCGCACGCGCCACTTGCGGATCGACCTCCACGCCGAACAGCGTCGGGCAGAACGCCACGCGCAGCGGCGGCAGCGGTGCATCGCAGCGGGCGGCATACGATTCGCCGGGCGCGGGCAGCGCCTGGTGATCGCGCGAATCGGGGCCGGCGAGCACGTCGAACAGCAGCGCGCTGTCGCGCACGGTGCGCGTGATCGGCCCGGCATGACTGAGCATTTCGGTGGCCGACCACGGCCAGGTCGGAATCCGGCCCAGCGAGCCCTTCAGCGCGAACGCGCCACAAAAACTACCAGGAATCCTGACCGATCCGCCGCCGTCCGAGCCGAGCGCGGCCGGCACCATGCGCGCGGCCACCGCGATCGCCGAACCGGAACTCGAACCGCCGCTGGTCAGCGCCGGGTTCCACGGGTTGCGGCCGTCGCCGAACACGCGCGACAGGCTCGCGCCGCTCCAGCCGAACTCGGTGGTGGCCGTCTTGCCGATCAGGATCGCGCCGGCCGCCTTGAGGCGGCGAATGATCGGCGCGTCGTCCGACGGCACGTAATTTGCAGAAGTCAGCGAGCCGCGCGTGGTGCGCAGCCCGGCCGTGGCGAACAGATCCTTGATGCCGAACGGCACGCCGTGCAGCGGCCCGCGAAACCGGCCCTCGGCCGCTTCCTTCGTCAGCGTGTCGGCGTAGTCGGCCGCCGCTTCGGCGTACACGTCGCCGAACGCGTTCAATGTGGCATTGTGGGTTTCAATCGATTTCAGGCAATGCTGCACGAGCGCGGACGGCGTCAGGCCGCCCGACCGAATATCGGCGGCGGCAGCACTGACGGTCGGCATGAAATCGTTACGGTATCGGGGATTCATCACGGGATCGAAGCAAGGCCCGGCAACCCGGGCGATGCGATCCATTACAGGCAGGCCAATAAATGATGTCAAGCCCGTTTTGTTGTATTTGTTGATTTTGTGGAATTGGTGCAGCGCGTGGTTTTCGCCTGCACGCTCGCGGGGCAGGCGCACCGTCATGACGAAAACGGCCGGCGTGCTTGCCACGCCGGCCGTTGCGAGGTCTGACGAATTCGCGTGGAAAAAGCGGAGCGAGCCGCGCGCACCGGCGCGGCCCGCTCCCACGCTCAGAACCGGTGCACGACGCCCACCCCGAGCGCCACCTGGCTGCGCGACGAAGCCGGCGTGGCGGCGAAGCCGTCGCCCAGCGAAGGCGTGGCGATCACGACCTTGCCGGTGCTCGACAGCGTGTCGCCGTTGGCGCGCTGGTACGACTCGACCGCGTAGAGGCCGGTGCGCTTGGACAGGCTGTAGTACTGCGACATCGAGAACTGGTGATACTGCGCGGCGTTCGCCACGCCGTTGGCAAGCGTGGCCCGCGTATAGCTGTAGCCGCCCGCGAAATCCCACGACGACGACGGGTGGAAATGCAGCACCGCGCCGGCCGTGTTGAAGATCGCCGTGTTGCGGAACGACGAGCCCGCGCCCGGGATGTACTGCACATTCGAATAGGATGCCGAAACATCCCACGCATCCGAAAAGCGGTAGCCGCCCGTCACGGCGAAGCGCTGCTGCGCCTGCGCCGTCTGGTAGCCGTTGTTGATCGCCGACACGGCCGTTTCCGCGCCGCCGTTCGAGGTGGTGGACGATGCGCCCCACGCGCCGCCGCCCGGCGTCGAATTGTTCACGCGCTGGAACGCCGCGCCGATCCCCACCGGCCCGTTCGCGTATTGCAGGCCCGCGCTCCAGGTCGAGCCGGCGTTGACGCTGCCCGGCACGCCGCCTAACGCATAGGACGCGGCGAACGTGAAGCCGCCGAGCGTGGGCGACTGATAGACCAGCGAGTTGTTGGCGCGGTAAATGTTGTCGAGCGAATCGATGTCACCCGGATGCGCGCCGAAATAACCGGTCAGCCAGGTGGTCGGGCTCCACGGCGACAGAATCGTGTAATAGGCCGTGTATTGGCGGCCGGCGGTCAGCGTACCGAAGCGCGCATCGGTCAGGCCCACCCACGATTGGCGCGTGAACATCCCGCCCGTGAATTGCGAGGTGCCGTTCGCGGTGTTCACGCCCGCTTCGAGCGTGAAGATCGCCTTGGTGCCGCCGCCCAGATCCTCGCTGCCCTTCAGGCCGAAACGGCTGCCGGCCCACACGCCGGACGTCATCTTGGTCAGCGAATGGCCGCCCGAGGTCGAGCCGAGCGAGGTGGCGCTGTTCTGCCAGGCCAGGCCGTTGTCGACGATCCCGTACAACGTCACGCTGCTTTGCGCGTGCGCGCCGGCGGCCACGCCGCCGAGCAGGCACGACGCAATCAAGGTCTTCTTCATGATTAGTAATCCTACTTTTAGTTGACGGAAAAACCTGTACTGCGAAACCCCGTTGCCAAGCTCAGTCGATCAACCGATCAAGCGAGCAAACCCAGCCAACGCGCCGCGCGCGCCAGCAACGCATCCACCGAATCGAACGTCTCGATGCCGGCGACCTGCGGTGCATCGCAGATGGCGAACACCGGCTTGCCCCATTGCAGCCCGAGCGCGATCTCGGACAGCGTGCCGAGCCCGCCGCCCACCGCGATAAGACACAGCGACGAGCGCGCGATCAGCGCGTTGCGCGTGATGCCGAGCCCGGTCGGCAGCGCGACGCTCAGGTACGGGTTCGCGCCTTCCGCGTCGTCCTCGGGCAGCAGGCCGATGGCGATGCCGCCGGCCCGATGCGCGCCGCGCGCGGCCGCTTCCATCACGCCGCCCTTGCCGCCGCCGACGATCGCCATGCCGGCCTGCGCCAGCGCATGCGCAATGGTTTCGGCCACCCGCAGTTGTTCGTCGGTGGCCGCGCGCGGGCCGATCACGCCGACCGGCATCAGCAGCCGGTTCGCACCGCGCTGGCGGGTCGCCAGTTCCGCGAGCGCGGCCTGGGCCGGCGCCGCGCGTTCAGTGTTGCCTTGGTCTGACAATCCATTCCCCTATTGCAAGCACACAGGTGCACAGCGCCGTCAGCAGGATCGACAGCACGGCTGCCTGCGAAAAATCGGTCTGTCCGTCGGACAGCTTCAGGTACATCAGCAGCGGCAGGATGTTGATCTGCGTGCCGGCCAGCGCCACGGCGGTGCCGTAGGTGCCGAGCGCGATCGCCGCCACCAGGCACCAGGCCGCCGCCATCGACGGCCACAGCTCCCGCCATGCCACGTCGATCCAGGCCCGCCACGGCCGCGCGCCGAGCGTCAGCGCCGCATCGAGCGGCCGGCGGTCAAAGTTCGCGAACGCCGGATACAGCATCAGCGCGACGCGCGGAATCAGGTAGTACGCATACGCGATCGCCAGCCCGAAGCTCGTGTAGATCACGCCGCCCACGCGCGACGGATCGGCCCCGAGCCGCGCGAGCAGCATCGTCACGAAGCCCGCGCGCCCGAAGCTCAGGATGAAGCCGTAGGCGATCACCAGGCCCGAGAACGCCAGCGGCACGCCGAGCACGGCCAGCGCGAACCGGCGTCGTGCCGGCGGCTGCCCGGCCAGCGCAATCGCCAGCGCCACGCCGATCGCGCTCGACAGCGTGGCGGTGGCCGCCGCCAGCCCGATCGAGCGCAGCACCGCATCGGCCACCAGCGGATCGCCGAGCACCGCGCCGAACGCACGGCCGCCGCCGTCGAACGCGGATGCCACCAGCGCCGCAAGCGGCAGCGCGAACGCGATCGCGAACAACACCGCGGCCGGCGCCGCGCCGAAGCGGCGCAACAGGCCCGCGTCGCGGCGTTCGATAGAGGTCGCCCGCGTCATTGGCCGAGCGTGGCCTGCGACCAGAGCTGGTCGACCTGCGCCTTCTTCGCGGCGGCCTTCACCACGTCGAGCGGGCGCACCTGCGGCGCGTTCGGCATCTTCGCGGCGACGTCCGGCGCGAGCGCCACGCCCGGCACGGCCGGGCGCACGTAGCCCTGCGCGAACAGCGCCTGCCCCGCGTCGCTCATCACGAAGTTCAACCACAGCTGCGCGGCCGACGGGTTCGGCGCGTTCTTCACCAGGCTCATCGCATACGGCGCCGACACGCTGCCGTCCTGCGGAATCACCACCTCGGCCGCGTCGCCCATGCCGTCGGCGTACTTCGCCTTCAGGCCGTCGTTCTCGTAGCCGATCAGGATCGGGATCTCGCCCTTGACGAACTTCGCGTAAGGCGTGGTGCCCTCCACGCGCAGCACGTTGCCGGCGGTCTTCAGTTTTCCGAAGAAATCGGCGCCCGGCTTCGGATCGTCCACGCTGCCGCCGTTCGCGTAGGCCGCCGCGAACACGTCCACCTGGCCCTGGCCCGTCGAGCGCGGATCGAGATACACCACCGCGTTGTGATACTCGGGCTTCAGCAGATCGGACCAGCGCTGCGGCACGTCCTTCACGAGCTTCCGGTTGACGAGGAACGCGATGTTCAGCGAATGCACGGTGAACCAGCGGCCGTCGGCGTCGCGAAATACCGGCGGCAGCTTGTCGAAGTTCAGCGGCTTGAACGGCGCGACCACGTCGCGCGCCTTCGCGTCGAGCGCGGAAGCGGCGAAGTAGTAGGCGGTATCGGCCTGCGGGCGGCGGCGCGACTTGTCGAGCGCCACCACGGTAGCCGCCGAGCCGATGTCGTTGTAGGTGATCTCCACCTTCGGATAGCGCTTGCGGAATTCGGCGAACAGCGATTTCCAGTTGGCCCACTCGGGGCCGGTGTCGAACGACACCACCAGGCCTTCGTCGGCCGCCTTCTGGTAGAGCGCGTCCTCGCCGGCATACAGCGGCGCGGCTTGCGCGGCGTGGGCGGTGCACGCGAGCAGCGTGCCGAGCGCGAGCGCGACGGCCCGCATGCGTTGGGTCAGGGCGAGTGCTGCGAACATCGGGATTCTCCGGGAGACGGGGTGATCGGGTTGGGGCCGCAGCGCGAAAGCGCGAGCGGCGGCGTGGTTCGGGTGGGAAGCGGCTTCACGCATTCGGCGCAACCGTCGGATTCGATGCCACCGGCAGCACGCGCAAATGACGCGGGTCGATCGCGATGCTGTGCCGCGCGACCTCGCGGCCCTCGCCGGCCAGCGGCGCGGCCGCGCCGTGCGGCAGGAAATCGTAGCGGTGCGTCGAGCCGAAGTAGCGCACCTCGCCGCACGCGCCGCGAATCAGGTTGACGCCGCCCGGCGCGGGATCGGCCTGCACATGCTCGGGCCTCAGCAGCAGTTCGACGGCGTCGCCCTCGCGATGTGCGCCGGTCGCGGCGCACAGCGTCGCGAAGCCCACGTCCACGCGATCGGTGGCCACCACGCGCCCGCTCAGGATCGTCGAATGGCCGATGAAGCGCGCCACGCGCGCCGAGGCCGGTTGCTCGTACAGCTCGCGCGGCGTGCCGACCTGCAGCACGCGGCCACCCTCGACGATCGCCACGCGGTCCGCCATGCTCAGTGCCTCGTCCTGATCGTGCGTGACGAACAGCGTGGTCGCGCCACAGGCGCGTTGCAGCGCGCGAATCTCGTCGCGCAACTGATGGCGGATGCCGGCGTCGAGCGCGGCCAGCGGCTCGTCGAGCAGCAGCACGCGCGGCTCGATCACCAGCGCGCGAGCCAGCGCCACGCGCTGCTGCTGACCACCGGACAACTGCGCCGGCCGCCGCTCGGCGTGGCTCGCGAGGCCCACGCGTTCGAGCATCGCGAGCGCCTGCCGGCGCCGTTCGGCACCGGCCACGCCGCGCATCTTCAGGCCGTAGGCGACGTTGTCGGCCACGCTCAGGTGCGGAAACAATGCGTACTGCTGAAAGACCATGCCCACCCCGCGCCGCCACACCGGTTGCGCGGCCACGTCCTCGCCGCCGATCGCGATGCGCCCGGCGTAGCCCGTCAGCAGGCCGGCGGTCAGGCGCAGCAGCGTGGATTTGCCGGAGCCGCTCTGGCCGATCACGGCCAGCAGTTCGCCCTGCGCGGCGGCCAGCGAGAGGTTCGCGATGCCGTGCGACGCGCCCGGGTAGGTGTAGCTGAGGTTGTCGAATTCGAGGCTCATGGCGTTACTTGATTCGTTGCACGGTGGCGACCGAGGCCAGCGTCGCGGCGATCGCGAGCACCAGCAGCACCACGGTGGCGGCGCAGGCGAAGCCCGACGCGCCGTAGAAGGCCTGCAGCAGCACTACCGGATAGTTGCGGTAGCGAAAGCCGGCGATCAGGTTCGAGATCTGGAACTCGCCGATCGACAGCGCCGCCACCATCACCAGCCCGGCGAACAGGCTGTGGCGCAGGTTCGGCAGCACGATCGTGAAGAACTGCCGGCGCGGCGTGGCGCCGAGCGTGGCGGCGCACGCTTCGAGCGTGGCCAGGTCGAGGTGGCGCAGGTCGGCGAGCAGCGTTTGCAGCAGGTAGGGCAGCGTCAGCACCGCGTGCGCGGCGATCATCAGCCACAGCGTGCCGAGCCACGGCAGCGTGTCGCCGCCGAACACGGCGATATAGCCGAATCCCAGCGTGAGCGCCGGCACCGCGATCGGCAGCAGCATCACGAGCCGCGCGGCCAGCCCGCCGCCACGGCGCGCGCGATGGTGCAGCGCGTAGGCGAGCGGCACGCCGAGCACGGCGTTCAGCGCGCAGCACGCGAGCGCCACCACGAAGCTGGTGCCGAACGCGCGGCGAAAGCTCGTATCGGCCGCGAGGTCCGCGTACCAGTGGCCGGTGAAACCAGTGGGCAACAGCGTGTTGGTCCAGCTCTGCCCGGTCGAGCCGATCACGAGCAGCGCGATCGGCAGCAGCAGGTACAGCGCGAACAGCGCCACCACGGCCCGCACCAGCACGCGGCCCGGCGACGGCGCGCGATTGCTGCGACGAATGGGAACACCAGCGGCGGCGGCCGTGGCTGGGGAGAAAGACATCGAGGCGTCCGTGGGCGAGCGGATGAAACGGCGCGAAACCTCGTTGAATCAGCAGCTTGGCTTCGCGATGACGGCCGCCAGTGTGCGTTTTCGACATGGCATCGTCATGAAAAAAACGTACAAAGTGCGCATCGACCCTTGCGAATCCGGAACACCTCGCGATGAAGCACCTGTATCCGAACATCGCCGAACTGCACGCATTCGCCAGTTCCGCCAAACATCTGAACTTTTCGTATGCCGCGCGCGAGCTGGGCCTCACGCCGAGCGCGGTCAGCCGCCAGATCGCCAACCTGGAGGCGCTGTTCGGCGTGAAGCTGTTCGTGCGGGAGGGGCGCAACCTGTCGCTGACGCGCGCCGGGCAGGTGTATCACGCGCGCGTCACGGGGCCGCTGCGCGAGATCGGCAACGCCTCGCTCGAATTGCTCAGTGTGCGCGAGGACAGCGACCTGCTGACCATCGCCAGCGTGCCGACCTTCACCACCAAGTGGCTGGTGCCGCGCCTGCCGGCGTTCGTGGCCGCCGCGCCGAACGTCACGTTGAGCTTTCGCCGCCATCTGGCGCACGGCGACCCGTTCCCGTTCGGGCTGGACGCGGCGATCCGCTATGGCGACGGCCGCTGGGAAGGCGTGCGCTGCGATTACCTGGCGGGCCGCACGTTCGTGCTGGTCTGCTCGCCCGAGTTCGCGGCCAAACATGCGCTGCGCACCCCGGCCGACGTGGCCGACGCGCCGCGCCTGGTGCACGAGCAGGCCGAGAGCGTGTGGTTCGAATGGTCGGAACGGCACCGCGTCACGCGCATGAACGCGTTCGCGGGGCCGCGCTTCGAGCAATATGCGGTGTTGATCCAGGCCGCGCAGGCCGGGCTCGGCCTCGCGCTGGTGCCGGCCTTCCTGATCGGCTCG
The DNA here is from genome assembly GCF_047497165.1 of Burkholderia sp. 22PA0099. Taxonomy (NCBI): domain Bacteria; kingdom Pseudomonadati; phylum Pseudomonadota; class Betaproteobacteria; order Burkholderiales; family Burkholderiaceae; genus Burkholderia; species Burkholderia sp. 22PA0099. Next base: position 944,197 of record NZ_CP163164.1, read on the forward strand.
CCGCTCGACGCGGGCACGCTGGTGCAGCCGGTGGACGCGCCGGTCGAGGTGGACAACCAGGGCCACTACCTGTGCTACACGCCCGAGCGCTTCGAGACGAGCGCGGCGTTGCGCAAGCTGCGCGACTGGATGCTCGGGGAATTCGCCGCGCCGCAAACGGCAGGGGCGTGACGCGGCTCGTCATCCCTGAGGATGACGAAACGGCAGCGCCACGCCGGAGGAATGCGTGCTTTCAGGCAGCCGCGCGCACCGGCTCGTCCGTATCCACTGTATCGGCCTGCGGCATTGCCGCCTCGTCCGGAATCCCTTCGGTCTCCTTCAGGAACGCCTTCAGATAACGCCCGCGTATGTAGCGGCATTCGTCGCGCAACATGCCGTAGAGGATGAAATCGGTGCCGTCGCCGGCCGCGCCGCGCATCACGCCCTCGCGCACGAAGCCGAGATGCTCGTCGAGCCGCTGCGCCTCGGGGTTGTCGACGCGCACCAGGCCCGTCACGCGCCGGCAGCGCAGCATCGCGAACGGGTAGAGAAACGCCGCCGCCACGAAGGCCGGCGTGATGACGTGCCGCGAGGCGCCGAGCGCGAAGTGCATCAACAGGTTCGGCCCGTTGTGCCCCTGGAACACCACGCCCGCGACCAGCTCGCCATCCTTGGCGAGACCGATCGCGCGCGCGTCGTCGTAACGCTCCTCGCCCGTGCGCGACGCCACGAACAGGTTGACCTCGTCGTGACGGTCGAATACCAGGCTGCGCATGCGGGCCTCCGGTACGGTTGGGAATGCCGACGATCAGGACGGCAGCGGAATGCCGAACTGTTGCAGCGTCGGGTTGACGTTCGAGGCGAACGCCTTCTGGTCGTTGTGCTTCTTCACGGCCTCGACGATCGCGAAGATGATGCCCGCCACGCCCACTACCGCCGCGCCCACCGCCATCACCGGCGCGGCTGCCGCCATCGCACCGCCGACCGCACCGAGCACGCCCTCGCCTGCCGCCGCGCCGCCTTCCACGCCGGCTGCCGCGCCTTCGGCCGCTTCCGCGCCCGCCGCCGCACCTTCGGCGCCGCCTTCCGCGGCACCGGCCGCCGCTTCGCCCACCGCGGCGTCGCCGCTCAGGCCCATCGAGCCTTCACCCTTGGCAAGATCGCCGAGCGATTGCGCCACCGTCTTGGCGTCGCTCAGGCCGCGATGCACGTCGTCGATGGTCTGGCCGGGGTTCTGGCCGTTGCCACCGGCCGCTGCCGTGCCGTCCGAGCCGGAGTCGCCGCCGCCCGCCGACGTGACACCGCCCGCGCCCTGGAATTCGCCCGACATCTGCTGCATTTCCGGCGGCACCGTCTTCTGCAGATAGGCGGCCGTGTCCGGGTCGCTCGCGAGCTTCTGGATGTCCTGCTGGAGCGCCGCCACCGTCTTGTCGACGTTGCGCAGCTTGTCCGAGCCGCCGGCCTGCACGTCCACCAGCGTTTCCATCAGCTTCACCATCACCGCGGCCTTCTGCTGCGGCGAGTAGTTCTGCGGGTTCTGGATCACGTCGCCGTTCAGGCTGCTGATATCGGTGTTGCCGGTGATGTTCTCCAGGCTCGCGTTCTGCAGGAACTGCTGCGAACCGGCCTGGGTGGTGGGCGCATCGTCGGACAGGAAGTGATCGAGGTTCTTGGTCGAATAGACCTGATCGCGCTTGTGGGTGGCCTTGTCGTCGCCGCTGCGATCCAGATCGTCAAAGCCGCCGTCGGAACCGAACGCCGTGGCGGCCGATTTGAGCGCCGAACTGAAGCCCGAGTTCTTCTGCAGATCCTCGACCTGCTGCTGGGTCGTCAGGCCGCCGCCGCTCTTGCCGCCGTGCGTGTAGTTGTTGCCGTTCTTGCCGTTCGACTTGTGGCCTTCGGATTCGCCCGTGATCGCGTTATAGGCCTTCATCAGGCCCGCCGAACGTTCGACGTTGACCGAATCGGCATCCGCGTCGGGATGCTTCTTCATGTAGTCCTTGATATCCGAATCGGCCTGGCTCAGGTTGGTGCTGACCTGGCCCATGAAGCCCTGCATCTTTTTCGTATCGACCGTGCCGTCGGACTTCAGCGCGCCGGTGTTCTGCAACGCCGATTTGAGCGTCGGGTTGTCGTTGACGAACTGCATCGCCGCCGCCTTCTGCGCGTCGCTCGGCGGCTGGCCGTCGGGGCCGGTCTTGCCGCTCAGGATCTGCATGGCCGCCAGCGGACGCTCCAGCGAAGCGCCCTGGTCGGCCGGCGCGAGATCGGCCCACTTCGACATGTCGGACTGATCGTTCGTTTGGCTGTACTGATCGAGCGCGGCGTATTTGCCGTCGTCGGTCGAGGCCGTGGCCGCGCCGCCGGCCGCACCGGCGGCACCGGCCGCACCCGACGCATCGCCCGCGCCACCCGTCGCATCGAGCGCCGAGGACGGGTCCGATTGCGGCATCTGCATGCCGCCGCTGCCGCTGCCCGAGGCGGACGAATCGCCGCCCGCGTCGCCGCTGTTGCTCTGCTGCTGTTGTGCCGCCTCCATCAACGCCCGCACCATCTGCTGGAGCTGCGAGTTGAGGTTTTCCATCATCTGCAGGCCGGACTGCATCCCGCCCGATGAATCACTCGTGCCCGTCATCGACGGATCGTTGACGGACGGGGAAGAATACGAAAGAGATGAGAGCGAGGTCATGGAACGCGGTATCGAAATTTAGGAATGGGAAACGCGGGGCGGCACGGCCGCCCCGCGAGGACGCGTATAACCGACAACGCGGCCCGTTCCTCGCGGAGCGGGCCGGCCGCGAGCCTTACGCGTTGTCGTCGTCGTCGCTGTCTTGCGCCTTCGGCATTTGCAGGCCGCCCATGCCGCCCATCATGCCCATGCCGCCGCCGAGGCCGCCCATCAGGCCGCCCATGCCACCCATGCCGGCCATCTGCATGAACATTTCCGGCGAGATGCCGCCCATCGGTTGCGAGGCCGAGGCCGAAGCGGTCGAGCCGGCGCCGGCCGTCGGGTCGGCGATTTCGCCTTGCGCGGCCTTCTCGAGGTTCGCGATCGACGACAGGCCGTCCGCGCCCTTGACGTCGTTGGTCTCGATGGCCTGGAAGGCATCCGGGTTCTGCAACATGAACTTCGCCGCGTTCTGCACATCCTGCGATTCGCCGGACTTCGGGTTCATCGCCATCTGGTACAGCGCGTTCGGATCGACCGTGCTCATGCCGTTCTGATTCGCGTAGGCAGCCAGTGCGCCCGCGGCCGATTGCATCGTCATCGGCGCGCCGCCCGATGCCGCGCCCGAGCCGTCGCCGGCCGTGGTCGAATCGCCGCCGACATCGCCCGCGCCGGTTGCATCGCCTGCACCGCCCGCACCGCTGGCGACGTTATCGGCACCGCCTTGCGCGGCCCATTGCATGTCGCCCTGGCCTGCCACGCCATCCGCGCCCGCCACGTCGTGCGTTTCGATGGCCTTGAAGACGTCCGGGTTCTGCAGCATGAACTTCGCCGCGTTCTGCACGTCCGGCGGCGTGCCGGCCGGCGGGTTCTGCGCCAGTTGATACAGGGCGTTCGGGTCCATCGAGCCGATGTTGTTCTGCGACATGTACGACGCGAGCGCACCCGCCGCCGACTGCGTCGTCATGCCCGAGCCGTCCGCCGCGCCCGCACCGGCCGCGCCGCCGATCGCGCCCGCGCCGGCATCGCCACCGACATCGCCCGCGCCACCCGTGCCGGCGCCTGCGCCCGCACCGCCAGCCCCACCTGCGCCGTCACCCGCGCCGGTCGCATTGCCCGCGCCGCCGCCGAGCGTCTGCGCGAGTTGTTGGGCCTGCTTCAGTTCCTGCTGCATCTGACCGATCAGTTGCTGCATGACCGAGCCTGCCAGCTGACTGACCATCTGCTCGGTCTGCTGCAGCATCGGCATGATCTGCGCCGAAAGGCTCGCTGCATTGCCCGCATTGGTGATCGGGCTTTGCAGGTTGACTCCAATTCCGCCAGCTACATTCATGTGGCCTCCTATGTGGGTCCGAAATAGACGTGCTGCGTTTACGTCATATGCCGCCTGTCACAGGAGGCGCTATGCCGTTTCCAATGTTAGTCAACGGGCGCGCCGCGAAACTTCGGCAATCCGAACGTCCTGCCGGAAATGCGAAGCACGAGCAAGGGATGCGCAGCGACACGCAGCGGCGCGCGGGGGATCGTTGCGTGTCGCCGCGCAATGCTTCGGGTTGCCGCGCGCGTACCTGCCCCGCTTCCTGTCTGATAAGGGCTTACCGACTTTCCGTTCGCGGCCATGCACGCTTTTCCGTTCGTCGACCGCCTCCGGGCATCGCAGGCCTTCGCCCCGGCGAACCCGCGCCGCCGCGCCCTGGCGCCGGCCGCGCTCGCGCTGCTCGCCACACTCGCCGGTTGCGCGACGCCGCCGCCGCCCGGTCCGCCCGATGCGGGCGTGCCCGATTCGCTGCGCGGCCCCACCGCCGAGCTGTGGCAGGAGACGCTGACGGCGGCGGGCGACCAGGTCTATCGATGTCATCGCGTGACGGCGCTCGAACCCGGCGCGCCGGGCAGCCCGGCCGGCCAGACGTTGCGTTGGCAACCTTATGGGCCGGAAGCCACGTTGATCGACGCGCACGGCCAGAGCGTCGGCTCGGTCACGCCGGGCCGCTATTTCCTCGCCCATGACGGCAGCTTCGCGGTGGGCAAGACGCTGGCGGCCACCATCGTCGACGCCAATGCGTTGCCGTGGGTGCGCTACGGGATCGATGCGAGCACGCGCGCCGGCGACGGCCAGGGCGGCCGCATGACGAACATCAGCGCGGTGATCAGAATGAATACGCGAGGCGGAATTCCGGCCAGCGACGCCTGCCGCGTGGAGGGTACGCAGCTCTACGTGCCGTACTTCGCGACCTACCAGCTTTACCGCACGTCACCGCTCGCTCAATAGCAGGTCTTTTTGTTTTCTTTATGAAAGCGCGATAGCGGTTCTTTGCGCATTTCCGTTGCATATACATGGAAATTCGAGCGTGCCTTTCAAGTAATGCCGAGCATTACTCACCAAATCTCATCTAACTTTACAAACTGAAATGTAATCGATTCGATACCACTTATACCTATTTCCAGGTATCTTTCATTGAAATTACAATCTTGTCTGAAGACACGCGATTTAAGCTTACAAGTACATTAGGAAACATGTTGTTTAGATTAAAAACTAAACATTGCGTTCCACGATTCGAAAAACCTTCACTTTTAGTACTTCAAAACTCTCATTTTCTTTCCCACGGTTAACAATAAGTTACACCCCTGGAATTTCTATGCCTGTAATTTCGCTCCGTGCCAGTAGCCTGCCGGTTCATTGCACGCCGGGACAAGGAAAGGAGGTTCAGGTTGAAGTTCGCCGTATTAACGCCCAACGTCAGCATGTTCGAACGACTGCGCCAGCATTTTCTCGACGCATCGATCGAATGCATTCAATTCGATGATGATGTCGCGCTGGCGCGCGGCCTGTATCGGGACGATTACCGCGTGATTCTGGTCGACGCCGCCACCGGCATCGACGGCACGCGCACCGTTTTCGCCCGCCGCACTTTCTATGGCGGCCGCCGCGCACCGGTGCTGGTGGTCGGCACGTTTACCGATCGCGACAGCCTGGAGCGCGCGTTCGACGCCGGCGCCGACGACGTCGTGCTCGCCCCGTTCGATCGCAACGAACTGGCCGCCCGTGCGTTGCGCGCGATGCGCCGCGTCGAGGCCGAACCGGCGCCGCGCGACGAACAGCGCGTCACGCTCGGTGCGTATACGCTCGATCAGCAGGCCAGCACCGTGCAGATCGCGGGCCGCAGCGTGCGCGTCACCACGCGCGAATTCGCGATCGCGTGGCTGCTGTTCTCGCGCGCCGGTGAATACGTCACGCGCCGCCAATTGGCCGGCGCGATCTGGGGCAGCACGGAAGACATCGTCGGTCGGCGTCTCGAACAACATATCTACAAGCTGCGCCGCAAGCTCGAATTGACCGGCGAAGCCGGCGTCGCGCTGCGCACCATGTATGCCCACGGCTACCGGATCGAACAGACCGACGGCGTGATCGACAGTTCTCCGAACGATCTCGCGATGGCCGACGACGGCCTGCCGGACCTGCTCGACGAACTCGACGCCGCGCCGCCGCGCACGCACCAGGAAGCCGCGCCGGCCTGCCCGCCGCAAACGCGCGCGTCCGCGCTGCTGGTTCCAGCCGATCGCGCAAACGTTGCAGCGCCGGCCAACGGGCCGACGGTGCACGCGCGTCACAGCGCGACGGCCGCGCTCGCGCAGCCGTGGGCGTCGTATGCGAACCCGTGGAATATCGGCGTGACGATGATCGCGAAGGCGATGCGCGACGACGGCTCGCCGTCCGACTCCATCCGCCTGCCGGTGCTCTCCCTGCCGCGCAACGACGGCTGACGCCCCTCGCGGCGCCGCACAGCGCAAAACGGCCGGCATGGAAATGCCGGCCGTTTTTTCATCGAGGTTCCATCGGCGCGCGTCGCGCTTACAGCCCCTGGCTCGCGAACTGCTCCGCGTACTGGTTGCGGTTCTGCATCTGCGGGTCCGACGCCATCTCGAACTGCTGATCCCACACCTTCGCGGCCGCGTCGGGCGAACCGGCGCTGTTCAGCGCATCGACCAGGCCCGGCTTTTCGCCGACTTCCTTCGCCAGATAGTCGAGCTGCACGCCGAGGTCGCTGGCCGGCTTGCCCTGCGATGCGGCGAATTGCTCGAGGCCTTCCTTGCGCACGCCGCCCCATTGGGCCAGGCCGTAACCGTTCTGGTTGTCGTCGGCGTTGTTGGCCGACGGGCCGCCGCGCGCACCACCCTGGTTGATGTCCGATTCGAGCCCGCTCTCCTGCTGGAGATTGCCGAGCACGCCGGCCGCCGCGTCCTTGTTCAGGCCGAGGTTGTTCTGCAGGAACGACGCGATCTTGTCGGCGTTGCTGCCGCCGAGGCTCGACACGTCGGTGCCCGAACTCGGGCCGGTGGTGCCGGCCGAGGCCTGCACCGGCGTGCCGCTGCCACTGCCGCTTCCGGCCGGCGAATCGCTGACGGCCGGCGTGCCGCCGCCACCCCCGCCTCCGCCACCGGCTGCGGGCACCCCGCCGCCTCCGCCCGCACCGCCGCCAGGCGCAGCCGCCAGCGATTGCGGCATGCCGCCGCCTCCGCCACCCCCGCCTCCGCCGCCCAGGCCCGAACCGTCCTGGTCGGCCGAGGCGGCCATTTTCAGTGCCTGGGTAATTTCCTGAATCATCTGCGCGATCTGCTGCAGAACCTGCATCAGCGACGCCGCGTTCGACCCGCTGCTGCCGCTCGTGGAGAGCGACGACGGGTCGAGCGATTGCGTCGACATGGAATTGATGGATAACGACATGAACGACTCCCCCACGGAATGATCGGCGGCAATGCCGACTCGTCCGACTATAGGGTGTGCCCATCCGGCCCTTCGGGCCGCCGTGCGAAGCGATCCACCGATATGCGAACCGAGCCGGCACGCTCGGAAATCAGCCGCCGGCTCCGGTGTCAGACGCCCGCGTCGATCACGCGCGGAGTCAGCAGGAACACGCGCTCGTTGTGCGAGTGATCGTCGCTGTGATAGCGGAACAGCGCGCCGAGCAGCGGGATGCGCGACAGCAACGGCACGCCGGTCACGCCGTTGGTTTGCGTGTCGGTGGTGTAGCCCGCGATCAGCAGGCTGTCGCCCACGCCAACGAACGCCTGCGTGTTGATCTGGCTGGTCGTGATCACCGGGATGTTGTCCACCTGCTGCTGGGTCAACTGGCCGTCCTCGATGTGCACACTGAGCTTGATGCGCGTCTTGTCGCCGTCGTCGACGATCAGCGGCAGCACGCGCAGCGACACGCCGGTCGAGACGCTGTACAGGTCGGCCGAGGTATAGCCCTGCACCCGCACGAAGAAGCGCGTGGTGTTGTCCATCACGGCCTCGACGTTATCGAGCGTCGCCACCAGCGGCGAGGCGTCGATCTTGGTCTTGTTGGTGGATTGCAGCGCCGTGACGCGCGCCAGCAGGTAGCGCCCCGCGCCGCCCACCACCGCCGACAGCGCCGCGCCGCCCGGCGTGGCGTTGACCAGCGAGCCGGTGGTGCTCGACGAGCCGCTGGTCGATTGCGCCACCGTGCCGAAGATCGGATTGAGCTGACCGTCGTAGGTGTTCTGCGCCTGCGCCGCGTTGCCCGTCTGGAAATCGACATGGCTGTTGTGCGCGCGCCAATCCACCCCGATCTGCTGCAGCGTGTCGTCGTCGATCTCGATGATGTGCGCCTGGATCTCGACGATCTTCGGCCGCACGTCGAGCTGCCGGATCAGGTCGCCGTACTGGCCGACGCGATCGGGCGTATCGCGAATCAACACCGAGTTGGTGATCGGATCGGGCTGGATCACCGGCAGGCCGTCGCTGCCGTCGGTCACCGCCACGTCGCCGCCCGAACCGCCGCGCCGCCGCGTGTAGCCGGCGTTGTTGTTGTCGTACGCGCCGCCGAACGCCTGGCCGGCCTGCCCCACCGACTGCGAGCCCGACATCGACGGCGGCAACGGCGGCGGTTGCATCCCGCTGCCGCCGCCGCTGCCCATCATGCCGGTGGACGAACCGGACACGTCGTTGAGCGACTGCACGCGCTGCATGTTCGGCGCCGAGCTGGGCTGGCCGCCCGTCGAGCCGGATTTCACGCTGTACATGTTGCCGAGGATGGTGGCCACGCCCGGCACCGTCACCTTGGCGCCGTCCACCTGCACGTCGTGATCGGTGGCCCAGGCGTTCTTGAGCTTGTAGATGCGGATCACCGAGCCGTTGCGGTGGCCGGTGCTCGCGTCCAGCCGCTGCGCGACGTCGGCGATCATCTGCACGTATTGCGCGGGACCGCTGACCAGCACGGTGCCGGACACCGGGTCGTAGGTGAGCGGGAAGCGCGGATCGTCGAGGCCGATCTGCTTGAGCGACGAGCGCAACTGGCCGATCTCGCTGTGATCGAGTTGCAGCACCTGGCGCGTCACATCGTTCGAACTGCTGATCGACAGCACGTTGCCGTCATAGAACCAGACGAAGCCGAAGGTGGACGACAGCGTATCGAGGAACCGCTGCGGCGACAGGTCGAAACGGCCCGTGACGGTGCCCGCCACATTGGGCGCGATCGAGGCGGCAATACCCTGGCTGGCCGCGAAATCGCGCAGCACGTCCTTCAGGTCCTTGCCATCGAGTTGTACGTGGACCGTCGCACTGCGCCACCGCACGGGCGCCGCGAACGCGGCATCGGACAGACAGGCAGACAGCGCCGCCGCGAGGCACGCGGCGGCAACAAGCTTCTTCGCTCTCATGGATGTCGATTCGGGAAGATGGAGGGAAAGGCCGGCGTCAGCGTTCGAGCGTTTCGGACGGCGCTTCGCGGAACTGCTTGCGATACCCGGTCACGAGCGTGGACCGGCTTTGGACGCCCCAGCGGCGGGCGGTTTCGAGGACGCGCTGGTCGCCCGCGTCGGCGTGATCGATCAACGCCTCGCGGATACGCTCCATGCGGCGCGTGCGAATCAGTTCGCTCGGCGACAGGCCGAGGCAGCTCTTGAACGCGCTCTGCAACGCGCGTTCGGTCACGCCGATCTGCGTGGCGATCTCGCGCACCGACAGGTCGGCGCGTTCGAGATTGTCGAGCACGTAGCGGTAGGCGCGGCGGTATTTGGCCGGCAGGCGCGCGCTGACATCGTCGGGCGCGGCCTTCGGCTGGCGGTCCAGCGCCGGCGTGCGCACGTGCGAATCCTCGCGCAGGCACTGCATCGCGACCAGCGCGTAGCGGCTGTACCACTGCAGCGATTCCTGCGGGCGGCCCTGGGTTTCGCGCAGCTTGGCGGCGCAGTAGAGATATTCGAGCTGGCGGTGGCCGGTGTCGGAGCCGCGCACGCCTTGATGCAGCGGCTCGACGATCGTTTGCGCGATATGCGGCGCGTCGCCCACGAACGTGGCGAGCGCGATTTCGAGGCGCACGGCGCGCTGATAATCGGCGAAGCCCTGATCGCGCACGCGTTCGAGGTAGGCGCACACGTTGGCGATCGCATCGCGGTCGCCGCCCATCACGTTGTGCAGGTCGCGCAGGTAGGCCACTCGCCCGGCGAGCAGCGGCGCACGCACGCCGGCCGCGGCCTGCAACGCCTCGGCGAAGCCGGCGCGCGGCGCGGGCAAGTAGGCGGCCGGGCTTGCCAGCGCGGCCGAGCGCCAATACACGTGATCCTGCAACGCATTCGCGCTGCGCAATTCGTGCTGCGCGATCAGGTCGAAGCGCAGCGCCGTCACCACGTCGCGCCAGCGCGGGTGCGTGACCGTCACGTCGTCGAGCGCGTCGAGCGCCTCACGCGTGCGGCCCAGTTCGTGCAGCGCGCAGGCAATGCCGATGCGCGCTTCGAGACGGCGCGACGGGTGCGCCTCGGCTTCGTCGGCGGCCCGTGCGAAGCAGGCCAGCGCGGTGCCCACGCGATGACGGAACAGCGCCTGCCAGGCGGCATTGCGGCAGGTCGCCACGCGAATCTCGGCCTTCGAGGCACGCATCCGGCGCTGCGCACGGCGGTAGGCATCCTCGGCTTCGGCATCGAAGCCGAGCACGAGTTGCAGATCCGCGTGCCACTGCAATTCCTGGGCGGTGGCCGCCGAGGCCGAATCGTCGAGGCGTCGCCCCGACTGCTGCACGGCCGCGACGAATTCGCCGTCGAGAATCGCATCGACGGTGCGGGCTGCGTTGCCGGCGCCGGCCACTTCATCGGAAGCGGCGAGCGCGGATACGATCGGGAAATAGAGCATCGAAAACATGAAGCGACTCTCCTTGCATTTGCACGCGGCACCGGATCGCAGCGCCATGCAAGCAATGTAGTCGTCACTTCATCTTCGAACTCTCAGTTTGACTGAGCAATCTTCAGCAATGATGCCGATTTGAGAATTGCGCCCCACGCGACGCGGCTTCGCGTGAGTCTCACGATTGCTCAGTCACTTCCTCACTCACTTCATCAAGACATTCTCAGCACACCTCGCACATCGCAACATCACTTCGCATGCGGATCGACCGGATGCGTGGCCGCGCCCGTATTGCTGGCGTGCGCGGCATCGGCCCATGCGCGGAATTGCGAGGTGAACGACGACAGCGTGAGCTGGTCGTGCACCTGATCGACGAACACGCCCACGAACAGCGCCAGCAACAGCACCGCCACCGCGCCCTTCACGGGCTGGCTCAAACCCATCAGTTCGAGCTTGCTGGCCGACTTCGCGGCGAACGCGAACGCCACGTCGATCAATAACAGAATCATCACGGCCGGCGCGGCGAGCTTCGCGACCTGCTGCATCAGCGAATCGGTCTCCTGCAGTGCGAACGATTCGAGCACGCTCGACACATCCACGCTGTGCGCCGTGAGCGGCCACCATTGATACGATTCGTAGAGCGTGCCGAGCAGGAAGCTCATGCCGCCCAGGCTCCAGAACGCCACCGTCGCCACCTGTTGCAACAGCGTGGCGGTGGGCGTGGCCTGTTCGTTGCGCAGCGGGTTCTGCACCTGCGCGCTGTTGTAGCCGGTCAGGTCGTCGATGTAATAGCCGGCGCACTCGGCCACCCAGAACACCGACGACGCCGCGAAGCCGAGCACCAGCCCGATCATGCCTTCGCGCAGGCCCAGTTCCACCAGCGCCGCGCCGTGCAGTTCCTCGCCGAACGACAGCGGCTGGCCGTAGGCGATGAAGGTGCTGAACAAGATCACGATGGCGTTGCGCACCGGGCCTTGCAGCACGCCGTCGGCCGACGGCGGGAAGATCGTCATGATCACGAACAGGCGGATCGACGACACGCCGATCAGCGTCAGGTAGCCCATCACCAGGTGCGTGAGGTCGGGCAGAACATTCAACGAGGGATTCATGCGGCGGCCTTGTCGCGCGCGCGGCGCGCCAGCACGCCGTCCTCGGCCTCGTCGTCGGCGGCGTCGTCCTCGGCGCGTTGATAAACACGGCGCATCACGCCGATGCGCTGCTCGCAGGCGTCCATGCTGCCGACGTTGCGGGCGATCGCGCGATTGCTTTCAACGATCTCCTGCTGTGCGGCGTGCACCGCCTGCAAGGCCTGCTCCACCTGCTCCTCGCTCGCGCGCAGCCGCTCGACGGCGATCCCGCGCACGATCTTGCAGGCCTGGAAATCGTCCACCACGAACGGCATCGCGCCCGTCATCATCGCGTCGATCTGATCGTCGATGGCCTGCACGGCGGCGGCGTCCTGTTCGACGCGCTCGATCGCCTGCGCATGCTCGTCCTCGCGCTGCGCGAGCGCCGCGCGCTGCCCGACCAGTTGCATGCGCAACTGCTCGTTCTGCTTGCGGCGGCGATCGGTGGCGCGCGACAGCGCGATCGCGCGGCGGTCCCGCTTCAGGCGGGCATCCACGCTCATGCGCTCACTCCGGCAAGCTCGTGCAGATAGGCGGTGGTGTCGTCGTAGGCCGCGTAATCGCTGGTGCGCTGGCACAGGAACGCGCGAACCGCGTCGGCCTTCTCGATCGCTTCGTCGGCGAGCGGGTTCTGGCCGGGCTGGTACTCGCCCACCTGCAACAGCACTTCCACGTCGCGATGCTTGGCCATCAGCTCGCGCACGCGCGAGGCCGCGCGATTGTGCGCGTCGGGCACCACCAGCGACATCACGCGCGACAGGCTGCCGAGCACGTCGATCGCCGGGTACTGGTTCTTCGCGGCGATCTCGCGCGACAGGATCATGTGGCCGTCCAGAATGCCTCGCACTTCCTCCGCCACCGGGTCGCCGCCGGTTTCATCCTCGGCCAGCACCGTATACAAGGCGGTGATCGAGCCGGTCTCGCCCATGCCGGTGCGTTCGAGCAGGCGCGGCAGCTCCGCGAACACCGACGGCGGGAAGCCGCGCCGCGCCGGCGGTTCGCCGGCGGCCAGGCCGATCTCGCGGCCGGCGCGCGCGAAACGCGTCAGCGAATCCATCATCAGCAGCACGCGCAGGCCACGGTCGCGGAAATACTCGGCGATCGCGGTGGCCGTGTGCGCGGCCTTGGCGCGCTCCATCGACGAGCGGTCGGACGTGGCGCACACCACCACCGAGCGCGCCATGCCGTCCGGGCCGAGAATCAATTCGATGAATTCGCGCACTTCGCGGCCCCGTTCGCCGATCAGCGCGATCACGTTGATGTCGCAGGCGGCGCCGCGCGCGAACATGCCCATCAGCGTGGATTTGCCGACGCCGGCCGGCGCGAAGATGCCCATCCGCTGGCCTTCGCCAAGCGTCATCATGGCGTCCACCACGCGCACGCCGGTCGGCATCGGCGTGTCGACCATGCGGCGCGTCATCGGGTCGGGCGGCTGCGCGATCACGGGCCGCCAGTCGTCGGAATCGAGCGGCGGCCCGCCGTCGATCGGGTCGCCCAGGCCATCGAGCACGCGGCCCAGCAACTGGTCGCCCACCTGGATCGACAGCGGCCGGCCCAGGCCGATCACCTGCGTGGCGCGCGACACGTTCTCCAGCCGCGCGAACGGCGAGAGCAGCGCCACGTCGCGCGTGAAGCCCACCACCTCGGCGCGCTGCAACAGTTCGCCCTCGGGCGAGCGCAGTTCGCACAGCTCGCCGAGCGTGACGTCGAGGCCGGACACCTTGATCACGGTGCCCACCACTTCCATGACCTTGCCGGTGCGCGCGACGGCCGGCACCGCGAGGATCTCGCGCTCGATCGCGTCGGTCAGGCGCTCGAAATCGTCGGTGCGTTCGAGCCAGGAGACGTTTCTCACCGGGGGCCTCCGTGGCGAAGGTTGACGGTCAGTTCGGGGGCGGGGGCAGCGTCATAGTCGCTTTGCTGCGGCTCGGCGTGGCGCGCGGCTTCGTCGGGATGCGCGTCGTGCTCCGATGTTTCGTACTGCACGGCATCGCCGGCCGCGTACGGATCGTGGGCGGGCTGCGCGGCGTAGGGGTCGGGGTGGGCGTACGGATCGGGATGCGCGTAGGGATCTTGCGGCGCGGCGGCATGGGGATCTTGAGCCGCATAGGGATCTTGAGCGGCATAAGGGTCCTGCGCCGCATAAGGGTCTTGCGCCGCCGCCGGCGCGACCGGATACGCCTCGTGCGCGGCCAGTTCGGCCTCCTGCGCGTAGCTGGCCACCATCTCGCCCTGCGCCGCCTCGGCGTCGGCGGCGTCCTGCGCCATGTCCTGCTCGGCCTCCACCAGCGTGCGCTTGAGCGCACGCGATACCGCGCCGTGCATCGCGCGCAGTTGCGTGTCGAGGCTCGCGTCCACCGCGCCGAAATCCGATTCGCAGACACAACTTCCCGGCGCGAGCCGCTTGTCGCCCACCACCGACATCGGGATCGGGCGGCCCAGTTCGCGCCAGCGCGTGGCCAGGCGATCGAACGTGTCCTTGGCGCTGTCGAGATCGTCCGGATGCACGGCCACGCGCAGATAGGTCGCGCCATCGACGATCCGCTCGACCGAGGCCAGCGCGCGCTCGAACAGCGCCTCGCGGTTCTCGGTGCGCACGATCTGCTCCACCGCCGACGCGACGATATCGGCCAGCCGTTCGCGCATGCGCACCTGAAGCTGGTTCTGCGCGTTGGCGACGTCGGCCAGGCGGTCCATCCAGTCGCCGAGCGCGCGGTCGTAGCCGTCGCGATAGCCGAGCCGCGCGGCTTCGTCGCGTTCGCGACGCGCGGCGGCCAGGATCGCCTCGGCCTCGGCGTGGCCCGCTTCGACGATGCCGAGCGCTTCGTGGCGCGCGGCCTCGATCAGCGCGGCGCGGTCGTCGGCGAGCGCCGCGTAGGCGCTGTCGAGCGACACCAGCGAGCCGAACAGCTCGCGCGGCAGCACGTCGCCGGCCGCGCCGAGCCGGGCGCGCGGGGTGTCGTCGTCGGGTTGGTGGTGCGCGTCGCGCGGACGGCTCAACCAAATAGCCATGCAACCTCCGGCAGCAGTTCGGGCATCCGGGCCAGCAGCCGGATCGAGCCGGCCGCATCGAGCCCGCTGGCGGCGGGCAACGAGGCCGGCGGCGTCAGCGCGCGCGGCAGCGCCAGGCGCGTCAGCGACGGCGCGCGCGCCTCGCCGGGGCCGTTCAGGCCGCCCGCGTCGCGCACGAACAGCAGCCAGCCTTCGGCGGCCATGTCGATGGCGTCGAGCCGGGCCAGCGGCGGCAGGCCGGTTTTCATCGAGAGATGCGCCACGTCGGGCGCGTCGGCGGCGTGCGCATCCTGCGCGATCGCGTCGGGATGCACGCCGGTCCATTCGGCCAGGCGCGAGCGCGTGTGCTTGTCGATCAGCCGGCGCACCTCGACCCGGCGAAACGACAGCGAGCGCATGCGCAGCACGGCGAGCGACTGCGCGATCGGCAGCGCGTCGAGCAGCGCGAGATTCGGTTTGGGCGAGGCGGCCGGCGCGCCGTGGCCGGCCAGGCCGAGCACGGCGGGCGTGGCGAACGCGCCGAACGGCGGCTCGCGCACTCCGGCCGCGCGGGCCATCGCCTGCGAGCAGGCGCGGCGCGCGGCCGACGAGGCGCGCGTGAGCGCATCGCGCCAGCCGTTATCGGGCAGCGACGACCACGACGGGTCGGCCCACAGCGCGGCCGTGTCGAGGTTGTCGCGATAGCCGCTCAGTGCGGCGGCCACGCGTTGCGGTGGATAGAACGCGGGGGAATCCATGCGTGCGGGGCGCGCGCTCAGTTGGCCGGGCGCGGACGCAGGCGCGCGCCGAGCGCACCGAGCCGCCCGCGCAGGCCGGTAGCGGCGCCATCGCCCGCCTCGGCGCCGCCACCGCCGCCGTTCGCGCCGCCCGAGTTATCCGAGCCGTGCGGCAGCTTGCGGCGCAGCACGATCAGCAGGCCCGCCGCGAGAATCAGCACCGCACCCGCGATGCCGCTGACGATCCACACCAGCGGCGCGCCGCCCTGCGGCGGCTGCGGCTGGCGCGCGAGGTCCGACGGATCGGCCTGCACCGCCGTCACGCTGACCTGGTCGTAGGTCAGGCCTTCGACGCTGTGCATCACCAGGGTCTTGATCTGCGGCACCAGCGCGCCCACGTCGGAATTCGGGCGGTACTTGATGAACACCGCCGCCGAGGACGGCTTCATCGTCTGCGCGAGCGGGTCGTTGTTCGGCAGCACGATCTGCACGCGCGCCACCAGCACGCCGTCGATCTTCGACAGCGTGGACGACAGCTCCTGCGACATGCCGTAGATGAAGCGCACCCGTTCCTCGGTCGGCGTGGAAACCAGGCCGTCCTTCTTGAACAGGTCGCCGAGATTGTCGTAGCGGCTCTTGGGCAGGCCGCGCGAGCGCAGCGCCTCCATGGCGCGCACCATCTGGTTCTCGTCGACGTCGAGCGTCCAGGTCTTGCCGCCGTCGGGCGTGTCCTTCGAGGCGTCCACGCCGTTCTCGAGCAGCGCCACGACCATCTCGTTGACGTCCTGCTCGGACAGGTTTCCGTACAGTTCCTTCTTGCAACCGGCGAGCAGCGCGCAGAGCGCGAACGCGCCCGCGACGGCCGTACGCCGCCATCCTGACCGAGTCTGTGGCATGGGGTAAGTCTCGCGGCGGACCGCACGGCGCCCGCGGGCGCCGCGTGTCACTGGTTCTTCATCAGCGTTTCGATCGACGACTTCGACGAGTTCACGACGCCCATCTTCGCTTCCATGTCGAGCTGCGTGGCGGCCAGCTCGTAGGTCAGGCGAATCGAGCCCGCGTTGATCTCGTTGAGGTTCATCTCGGGGGCTTGCTGCATGAACTGGGCGGCGTCGGTCACGCTGCGCTGCAACTCGGCGTCCTGCGCGGCCACCAGCTTCGAGGCGACTTCCATCGACGGGCTCTGGGCCGCGTGCGGCGGCGCCATCGACGGCTTGTCCATCATCGCCTTGAACTTGTCGGCGGCGGCGGGCGAGGTGCCGCCCCCTGCCGCTTCCGGCTTGTTCAGGGCTTCGAGCGAGGCGCGCAGCGCCGCGGAATGATCGATTGCAGTCATAGTCGTCCTCCGTCAGACGAACCGGCGACGCTCACGCGCGCAGCGCGACGCCGAACGGCAGGGATTCGATGCCCGCGACCGGCGCGGCGATCGGGGCATGCGTATCGGGGTGATCGCCGCGATTCGCGAGCTCGTCGTTGAGTTCCTCGATCGAGGCCGGCGGCACGAACGCGCTGCCGTTGCGGCTCGCATGCACCGCGCCGAGCAATTCCTCGCGGGCGTGCAGCGCCTTCACGAGCGAAACCGTGTCGCGCGTCGGGTTGGTCTCGAGCACTTCGTTGGCGATCAGCTTCCAGTCGCCGTCGCCCTTGGTCGACAGGCAGAACGCCAGCAGCGCCTTCGCGTAGGCGAAGCGCGGCGCGCTCTCGCTGACTTCGCGCAGCACCAGGATCGCGTCGTCCCAATGGTTGCGGACCATGTGCAGGATGCCGTCGAGCATCTGGATCTCGGGCACCTTCGGGCGCAGCACGCGCAGCGCGTCGAGCATCAGCTCGATGTCGTACGGATCGACCGACACCTTCGGGAAGGTCTGCAGCAGCGCATCCGAAGCCGTTTCGATCAGTCCTCCGACGATCTCCGGGCTGCAATTCAGGTAATCGGGTGTGGCGTTGGTCATCGCGCATTCTCCTGGCGGAATTCTTCGCGCCACGCTCGGGGTCGATCGGACGCACCATCGAACCTTAGCAACCGGCCGTGGCGCGTGCGGGCGGCGATGCGAAGGCAGCGCAGCGAAAGCGAAGCCGGCCGGGCGCCGGTCCGGCGCAGCGATCGAGCCATCCGCCCCCGATTTTTTCGGACGTTGCGGCCCCGCCCGGCCGAGCCCCGCCCCCAACTTCGCATCCCCATCGCCCGATTCGCGTCCCTCCCCCTCCCCGCCACGCCCCCCGGCTATCTTCGTCCGACCGGCTCGGTGCGTGCGCCGTTGCTGGACGCTGCCGCCTCGCCGCCGCAAGCCAGCCCGAGCGCCGCCGGCCGCCCCGCCAACCCCTGTCCGCCCCGCCCGGCGGGCGCTTGCGCACAACCCGCGCCGAGCGAGCGATGAGCGACGAAAAAACCGAAGAACCTACCGACAAGAAACTGCGCGACGCCCGCAAGGACGGCCAGGTTTCGAAAAGCTCGGACCTCGCGGACGCCATCTCGATGACGGCCGCGATCGGCTTCGTGATGGCGACCGGTGCGCACCTGCGCGACTCGATGCGGCAACTCGTGATGAGCTCGCTCGAATTCGTCAACACGCCGCACACGCTCACCGACATGTACGACCGGCTCTATCGCTTCGGCGGCATCGCGCTGCTCGCCGTGGTGCCGCTCGCGCTGTGCGCGGCGTTCGCGGGCCTGATGGGTTCGGGCATGCAGGTGGGCCTGCAGATCGCGCTGAAGCCGGTCATGCCGAACATCAACGCGCTGAACCCCGGCGAAGGCCTGAAGAAGATCTTCTCGATCAAGACGGTGATCGAGACCGCCAAGATGATCGTCAAGGCCTCGCTGATCTTCGCGGTGATGTGGGTGGTGATCCGCGGCCTGATCCCGCTGGTGTCGGGCGCGCTGTACCAGCCGCTGGCCGAGCTGTCGGCGATGTTCTGGAGCATCCTGCTCAAGCTGATGCTGGTGGCGGCGGTGATCTTCATCGTGGTCGGCGCGGCCGACGTCAAGCTGCAGCAGATGCTGTTCATGAAGCAGATGAAGATGTCGAAGGACGAGGTCAAGCGCGAGCACAAGAGCGACGAAGGCGACCCGATGATCAAGGGCGAACGCAAGCGGATCGCGCGCGAGATGGCCAACTCGCCGCCGCCGCGCATGGCGCGCGCCAACGTGGTGGTGGTCAACCCCACCCACTACGCGGTGGCGCTGCGCTACGCGCCCGACGAACATCCGCTGCCGGTGGTGATCGCCAAGGGCATGGACGAGGCGGCGGCCGCGATCCGCCGCGCCGCGGCCGAGGCCGACGTGCCGATCGTCGGCAACCCGCCGGTGGCGCGGGCGCTCTACAAGGTCGGCGTGGACGAGCCGATTCCCGACGCGCTGTTCGAAACCATCGCGGCGATCCTGCGCTGGGTCGATTCGATCGGCGCGAGCCGCGATGCGCATTCCCAACCTCACCCGCCCGTTCACTGAGCGCAGCCTCCGGAGCCACGATGCTGAAGTCCCTGAAACTCCCCGCCGGCGGCGAAATCGGCATCGTCGCGCTGGTGGTGGCGATCATCTCGCTGATGATCCTGCCGCTGCCGCCGCTGATGATCGACGCGCTGCTGGCGCTGAACATCACGATCAGCGTGACGATCCTGATGATCACGATGTACGTGCCGGACATTTCGGCGCTCTCGGCGTTCCCGTCGCTGCTGCTGTTCACCACGCTGTTCCGGCTCTCGCTGAACATCGCCTCGACCAAGTCGATCCTGCTGCACGCCGAGGCCGGCAACATCATCGAGAGCTTCGGCAAGCTGGTGGTGGGCGGCAACCTGGTGGTGGGCCTGGTGGTGTTCGCGATCATCACGACGGTGCAGTTCATCGTGATCGCGAAAGGCTCGGAGCGAGTGGCCGAGGTGGGGGCGCGCTTCACGCTCGACGCGCTGCCCGGCAAGCAGATGAGCATCGACGCCGACCTGCGCGCCAACCTGCTGACCCCCGAGGAAGCCAAGCGCAAGCGCGCCACGCTGGCGGTGGAAAGCCAGTTGCACGGCGGCATGGACGGCGCGATGAAGTTCGTGAAGGGCGACGCGATCGCGGGCCTGATCATCACGCTGATCAACATCCTGGCCGGGATCGCGGTGGGCGTGGCCTATCACGGCATGTCGGCCGGCGACGCGGCGAACCGCTTCTCGGTGCTGTCGGTGGGTGACGCGATGGTGTCGCAGATCCCGTCGCTGCTGCTGTCCGTGGCGGCCGGCGTGATGATCACGCGGGTGGCCGACGAGCGCCAGACCAAGCAGCGCTCGCTCGGCGACGAGATCGGCCACCAGCTCGGCTCCAGCAGCCGCGCGCTGTTCTTCGCGGCGCTGCTGCTGCTCGGCTTCGCGGCCGTGCCGGGCTTTCCGGCGCTGCTGTTCGTGATGCTGGCGGGGCTGCTGGCGTTCGCCGGCTACAAGCTTTCCAAGAAGCCCGCCGCGCGCGACAGCGAGCACGGCGGCGGCGAGACGCTGGCCTCGATGCAGCGCTCCGGCGCGAAGACCGAGGTGCCGCCGATCCTGCCGCGCGCGCCGCAGTTCGCCTGCGCGGTGGGCGTGCGGATCTCGCCCGACCTGGCCGCGCGGCTGTCGCTGCCGACGCTCGACATCGCGTTCGAGGGCGAGCGCAACGCGCTGCAGGAGCTGCTCGGGCTGCCGTTCCCCGGCATCACGATGTGGATTCACGCGCCGCTGGCCGCTTCCACGTTCGAGATCCTGGTGCACGACGTGCCGCACCTGAGCGTCGCGCTGCCGGCGGGCAAGGTGCTGCTGCCCGACCTGTCGCTGCTGGCGTCCGACGTGGCGGCCAGCGTGGCCGAGAAATACCAGCAACTGGCCGAGCGCACCGAGCCCGGCCCGCTGATCGCCACCGACGGCCTGCCCACGCGCTGGCTCGACGACAAGGCGATCCCGCCCAAGACGCCCGTGTGGCGCGCCGAGCAGATCATCCCGCACGCCTGCGTGGCCGCCATGCGCCGCCACGCCACGCTGTTCCTCGGCATCCAGGAAGTGCAGTGGATTCTCGACCAGATCGGCCATGACGCGCCGGGCCTGGTGGCCGAGGTGCAGAAGGTGCTGCCGCCGCAGCGGATCGCCGACGTGCTGCGCCGCCTGCTCGAAGAACAGGTGTCGATCCGCAACGTGCGCACCATCATGGAAAGCCTGATCGCCTGGGGCGCGAAGGAAAAGGACATGCTGATGCTGACCGAGTACGTGCGCGGCGATCTCTCGCGCTTTCTCGCGCACCGCGCCGCCAAGGGCGAGCGCCAGCTTTCCGCCGTGCTGTTCGACATGCAGGCCGAGCAGCACATTCGCGCCGCGATCAAGCAGACGCCCACCGGCAACTTCCTCGCGCTGCCGCCGAACGACGCCGCGTTCCTGATCGATCGCATCCAGTCGTTCGTCGGCACCGCGCCGCGCGACGGCGTGGTGCTGGTCACGTCGATGGATATCCGCCGCTACGTGCGCCGCATGATCGAGGCGCGGCTCGGCTGGCTGGCCGTGTATTCGTACCAGGAGCTGGGCGAGCACGTCGAGCTGAAGCCGGTCGGCCGCGTCACGCTGAACGCCTGAGCCGCCCATGACCGCCATCGACTCGCGCTCGGCGCGCATCATTCCGGGCGCGGCGAGCGCCGAGCCGAGCCGGCCGCGCGAGCGCCGCTTCGATTACGCCTCGCTGGCCTCGCGCCGCGCGCCGCACCGGCTGCCCGCCCGCGAGCAGGCCGAAACGGGTGGCCAGGACACGCCCGAGGAAGCGCCGGCGCAGCCCGAGATCGCGCTGTATTTCGATCCGCGCTACCTGCCGGACGATGCCGAGGCGCCCGCGGAAGATCCCGGCGCGACGCTCTCGCCCATCCCGGCCCCCGACGACAGCGATACGCTGCCGGCCCGCGTCGAGCGCGCCGCCGTGCCGATCGTGTCGGCCGTCTACATGCACCAGCAGCAGTACCTGCAGGTGCTCGGCGTGCTGACGCGCGAGATCGCGGCGTTCTGCGGCGATCCGGCCATCGCCAACGCGGGCAACTGGGAAGCGCACATGACGCTCGATCCCGCGCTGCTGCCGCAAACCCGGCTGTCGCTGTCGCTTTCGCGTTTCAGTCTCCTGCTTCGGTTCGATGCGCAGGACCCGACCGCGCGCGACTTACTCTTGACCCACAGCACGATGCTCCAGCGCGAGCTCGCCGAAACGATGCGCGCGTGGGGCGAGGTTCGCGACATCGAACTCACCATCTGGTAATCACCCGCTTCCCTGCATGGCCGACTTTCTGACCGCGACGACCAGCGACGACCCCGCGAGCGCCCCCAACGCTCAGGCGCCGCACGTCGCCCCGCCGGCACGACCGACGCCTGCCGCGAGCGCAGCGCCCGCCACGACCGTGACGCAAGCTGCGATCGCGCGCGCGGTGCCGCGCCGTGTCGACGTCGGCCTGGCCCGCCTGTCGCAGACGGCGCACGATGCGCGCCTCGCGC
The DNA here is from genome assembly GCF_047497165.1 of Burkholderia sp. 22PA0099. Taxonomy (NCBI): domain Bacteria; kingdom Pseudomonadati; phylum Pseudomonadota; class Betaproteobacteria; order Burkholderiales; family Burkholderiaceae; genus Burkholderia; species Burkholderia sp. 22PA0099. Next base: position 966,310 of record NZ_CP163164.1, read on the forward strand.
CCGCCGTGCTGGCCGCCACCGGCGCGCGGGTGCTGCGCATCGCGCCCATCGTCGGCCCGGGCCCCGGCGCGGCACGCGGCGCGCTGCGCGACCCGGCCGTGCTCGAACTGGCGCTGGCCGCCCCCGGCGGCGCGGCGCGGCCGGTGTTCGTCGAATTCGATCTCGACGCGCATCCGGCGCTCGCGATCCTGGCCTGGCCCGACCGCACCGGCGTGCCCGGCGCGCCGGCCATGCTGTCGCCGAGCGGCGCGGAACTCGCGCTGCGCCAGACGGTGGCCGGCGTGCTGCTCGAACCGCTGGCCGCCGCGCTCGGGAAAATGGGCTTCGACGCGCCGCGCGTGGTGTCCGTGATGCGCCGCCCGCTGGCCGACTGCCTTGCCGACGCCCAGCTCGACCTGCCGCCGATGGCGCTGTCGATCGCGCTCGGCGAAACCCGCATCGATTGCACCGTGGCGGCCACCAGCGCCGTGCTCGGCACACTCGACGCGCTGATCGCCCGCACCGCGGGCGACGCCTGGCGCACCGCGTTTCCCGCCTTGAACCTGCCCGGCAGCGCCATCGTCGGCACCCGCCATTTCGCGGTCGAGACGCTCTCGGCGCTCGAACCCGGCGACGTGCTGCTGCGCTGCCTGTTTCCGACCTTCGATGCAGCCGCGCTGCACGGCGGCGGCGCGCCGCGCGTCGTGGCCGCGTGGGGCGCGCGCGGCCATCTGCGCGCGCACGCCGGCGCGTCGCTCGACGGCCGGACGCTTACCCTTACTCAGGAGTGGACCATGTCCGACGAACTCGATTCGACCCGTGCCGATGTCGGCCTCGCGACGGATCGCCCCGACGAACCGATCGTGGTCGGCAACCTCGAGCTGCCCGTGCAGTTCGAGATCGACACGGTCGCGCTGCCGCTCGACCAGCTTTCGGCGCTCGGCCCGGGCTATGTCGTCGAACTGCCGGTGCCGGCCGCCGATGCGCAGTTGCGGCTGGTGGTGCATGGGCAAACAGTGGGTTTTGGCGAACTCGTGACGGTTGGCGAGCATCTCGGCGTACGAATCATCAGGATGGCGCATCGGCATGGTTCAGTTCAGTGACATTACCGGGCTGCTGCTGGTCGTCATCGCGATCAGCCTGCTGCCCTTCGTGGCGATGGTGGTGACCTCCTACGCGAAGATCGTCGTGGTGCTCGGCCTGCTGCGCAACGCGCTCGGCGTGCAGCAGGTGCCGCCCAACATGGTGCTCAACGGCATCGCGATCCTCGTGTCGATCTACGTGATGGCGCCGATCGGCATGCAGGCGCAGAAGGCGCTGGAGGGCCAGCAGTTGTCGGCGCAGCCGTCGCAGGCGCTGATCCAGGCGTTCGGCGCGGCGCGCGAGCCGTTCCGCGCGTTCCTGGAGAAGCACACCGCCGAGCGCGAGAAGCGCTTCTTCCTGCGCTCCGCCGCCGTGGTGTGGCCCAAGGAGCAGGCGCAGCAGTTGACCGAGCATGACCTGATCGTGCTGGCGCCGTCGTTCACGCTGTCCGAGCTGACCGACGCGTTCAAGATCGGCTTCCTGCTGTATATCGCGTTCATCGTGGTGGACCTGATCATCGCCAACGTGCTGCTCGCGCTCGGGCTGAACCAGGTCACGCCGACCAACGTCGCGATTCCGTTCAAGCTGTTGCTGTTCGTGGTGATGGACGGCTGGTCGACGCTGATCCACGGCCTCGTGATGACCTACAAGTAAGGAGCGACGATGGATGTCGATTCGCTGATCCGTTTCACCACGCAGGGCATGCTGCTGTGCCTGACCGTGTCGCTGCCGCCCGTGATCGTCGCCGCCGTGGTGGGGCTGGGCGTGTCGTTCGTGCAGGCGATCACCTCGCTGCAGGACCAGACGCTGCCGCAGGTCATCAAGCTGATCGCCGTGACCATCACCATCATCATCGTCGCGCCGGTGTGCTGCGCCGCCGTGCTGCATTTCGCGAACCAGATGATGCGCACCGCCGTGCCGCTCTGACCGGAAAACCGACCCGATGGCCATCAACCGCAACCCGACCGTTCGCCCGCAAACCACCGCCGCCGCCGATCAGGCGCGCCGCGCCGGCGACGCGCAGCAGAACACCGCCGCCAAGGAAGGTGCGCGGCAGGCGCAGAAAGCCACCACCTACAACGGCACGCTGTTTACCAACACCAACCAGGCGCAGAACGGCAACCAGGCCGCGCAGCGCAAGTTCGCGAGCCTCGCGCGCAACCGCAAGCGCGCCAACGTGGCGCGCGCCAAGCGCAACAACGTGGGCGGCGCGGGCGGCGACGACGACGGCGACGCCTCGTTCAAGCAGGACGACATGGACGCGCTGAACGGCGGGCGCGGCGGTGGCGGCGGACGCGGGCGCGAGCAGGAACAGGACGACACGCCCGTGGAGGCCGGCAAGGCGGGCGGCGCCGGTGCGGATGCCCAGGCGGGCGGGCCGCGCCCGGCCTCGGCGCAAACCGCGCCGCCGAGCGCACTCGACGCGATCGCGGCGAAGTTCGGCGAAGGCCAGGATGCACAGCGCGCCGAGGCGGTGCGTACTGCTTGGAACGACGCCGTGGTGAAGCTGCGCGCCAGCGCGGGCCAAGCCGACGCCACGCCTTGGGCCGCGAAACTGGCCGCCGCGATGATCGATCTTCAGCAGATCGAAATGAAGATCGGCCACGTGGGCGCCGGCGGGATTGCGGCGCTGCGGGAGCTGGCGCTGGCGGGTGGGCCTTCTACCGGGAGCCAGTCGTTCAATATGGTGCTGCCGCTCGTGATGCTGCGGGCCGAGTTCAAGGCGGGGAAATTGCGGCGGGAACGAGGTGGGGCGATTCAGCAGAGTGTGAAGGCGGGGATCTTGGGGCGGGCGGGGAAGAAGGCGGAGGGGGGAAGGGGTGAGGGGGTGGCCGACTAGCGGTTGGCGAGATTCGATAAATACAAAGCGATCGTCGCCAACGTCAGTGCAAAAAAACACCAGGCCCATCCGGAAATCGACCATCGCTTCCAGGAAACGGCATTCAACAGCATGAAAGCGATCGATGGTCCGAAAAAATAAGCGACCATCGAGGGCAAAACCCACCAAGGCACCGGGCATTTATCTATTTCATGGCATCCTGCCGACACCGCTTTCGTGGGAGCGGACTCGACATGGCTGAACAAATACAAGCAGAGCCATGTCAACAGCAGGCCGTAAGATAAACCCAGGGCACCCAGCGCGGCACGCTTCATTTGATTTCCCAAAACAATACCGTTTTCGATTTTCTCAAATCGGAATACCCGTAACTCGTCCCTGGGATATGGGCACGCTCTATCCCGATCATCCGGCCAAAAACCGAAAACACACCTTGCGCGCTGCTGATCGTGAGTCGCGAGCCGTTCCAAAGATCGATATGTCCGCCGCTGGCGTTGTCCGCCGACTCTCGATCACGAGCCCAATACCCATCGAACATGATGATACCGGTGCGGCCTTCGACCCTCGATTCCCAGTTTGTTCCCGTGATGTTTTCCGCATTGCCCATACCGGCTATCGGCTGCAATTTCAACCACTCTCCAAGCTCGTTGGCTCGGGTCGCGGTCGCCTTCCCATCGATGAGTATTCTTCCAATGCTGGGCTGCCCGCCGAGCGGCTTGATCACCTTTGACGAAAACGACTTCATCTCGATTCCAACACGATGCAGCATGACGCTCATTCGAATCGCACATTGATTTGAATATGTCGAATTATCGTAAGGATTACCCATTGGATAAGCATCCCATAGCGCCTGGAATGTAACGGCCGTCAGTTGGACATGCTTGACGGAATTAGGGGAAGCGTTGGTACGCACCACGGTTCTCGGGTTGGGCATGCCTTATGCCTCCACTTGTCTTTCAAGCGCTTCATCACCCCAGAAGACGACGTAATCATCGGCGTATGCGGAATAAATACGCGGCAAATTGCCTTCGCTGTCGAGCCGGCCAAAGTGCGTGTATCCGCCAGGTGTTTCGATGAAAAACGGATAGCCCTTCGATACCCCATTGCCTGCGGGACAGACCTGTTCGTCGTATTCGATATTCGCCGTTGCACGGAACCGGCTGCGATGCCCAGATTGAGGCGCGTCTCTCGTATCGATGTAAGAGACATATTGAGAGGCAAGCAAGCGAGGGCTTGGCTCACATTGGCATACGCATAAATCATCACTCAGCGCAGCTTCCCTGCCGTCCGGACCTGTTGACGACAAGCGCGGACCTGTACAAACGAGAGTTCCGACCGATCGACATACGGGGCACCATATCGGGTCGTGTTCATAGGCTTGTTCTTGATCATGAATCCGATCATGAGAATCACCGGCCATGACTGTTCCACCGGCAGTGGTTTTGTCTCCCTTGACGATGTCGTAACGTCGCAATTGTGATGGCCTCCATATTCAGAATCGAGCGCAACTCGATGCGAGAGCGGCGGCGATTGTGGATCAGCCATCGGGGCGCTACTCACATCCATTGAAGTCGATCAGGATAGTCGGGCAACCGTGCCGATTTACCCGGAATGCGCACGCGAATGCTGCTTCACGTCATGGAGCAAGCAATAAAACCGTCAGCCATGTCGGACATCCCACCGACGGCCCGCTACCATTGCCACTTCCTCCAGGTTCGCGAATCGAATCATCCGAATACCGCGCTGCGAGATATCCAACCCGAGCGCATAACGCAGGCCATTACCACCATGCTCTCCACGAAATTCACCCACTTCGACAGCGTCGACTACCTCCACACCTCGGCCGATATCGCTGCCTATCTCGAAGCCGCTGTCGAGAACGGCGATCCCGAGCTGATCGCCGCCGCACTCGGCGACATCGCCCGCTCGCGCACTATCAGCCAACTCGCCTGCCCCCCGGCCTGAGCCGCGAGGGCATTTACCGCCCCTTATCGGGCGACGGCAATCCGAGTTTCGCCACCTCCATGAAGATCCCCGCCGCACGCTGCCCGCGCCGCTCGTTCCGTCCAGCCGCGCCCGCGGCCTGACCCGCCCCGATTTCCTCAGCCCCCGCCCCGCCAACGTTTTCGCCCCCTTCCCCGTGAAATCCCCCCCGCCCCTGCGTTCGCATACCACGCTCCCGCTTCGCATCCTTCGCCAGCCGATCCCCGCCGACCGCCTACATTAGCCGGAACGATAGCTGAGGCTGTGACCCGACTCGACGCACCCATGAAACTGCTGCGGATTCTCACCGGCACCCACGCAGGCGCGCAATTGCAGCTCGCGCCCGGCGCGCACCGCATCGGCACGGACGATGCGGCGGACATTCGCCTGACGGACTGGCGCGGCGGCGACCTGTGGCTGACGGTGGCCGATACCGGCGTGGTGTCGGCGCAGATGGTCGCGGCAGCCCCCGGCACGCCGGAAGCGAACGCCGCGACGGCCGGCACGGCCACCAGCGGCCCGCTCGAAACGATCCTGCTGGTGGATTTCGTGCCGATGCAGTTCGACGGCACGATCCTCTGCGTGGGCGATGAAGCGGGCGTGTGGCCGTCGGACTACGAACTGCTGCAAACGCTGATGACCAAGCCGGTGCCGAAAGCCTCGCCGCTGCGCCGCCGCTACCTGGGCGTCGCGGCGGCCTGCTTCGGCGTGGGCGCGGTGATCGTGACGGTGTCGGTGCTGTCCACGGCGCAGATGAGCCGCGCAGCCCTGCCGCCGAACGCCGACGACAACGCGCACCGCGTGACCGACGCGCTGGCCGCGGCCCGCATCGAAGGCCTCGGCGCGCACGCGGTGGGCGACACGGTGGTGGTGACGGGCATGCTGGCCAGCTCGGCCGACGATGCCGCGGTGCGCCAGTTGCTGCGCCGCCTCGCCATCACCCAGGTCGCGGCGCAATACGACGTGGCGCCGCAAGTGGCGCGCAGCATCGAGGATTCGCTGGGGGTACCGGGCGCGCGCGTGCAGTACGGCGGCGGCGGACGCTTCGTGATCAAGGGCTCGGTCGGCAACAAGATGGCGCTCGACGCGGCGATCGCCCGCGTGCGCGCCGATCTCGACCCGAACGTGAAGGACATCGTCTCGGATGTCTCCGAATCGGCCGACAACGCCAGTTCGACGGACGCCACGGCCTACTCGGAAATGATCTCGGCGGACGGCGTGCAGTACGCGCAGACGCCCGACGGCGTGAAGCATATCTACGCGTCGGACCCGCAGCTCGCCTCGGGCGCCGCCGCGCCGAACACGGCCACCGGTGCGAACGTCGGCGCGAACACGGGCGTCAGTGCCCCGGCGGACATGTCGACCGACGGCGCGATACAAGGCGCAACGAACGGCGCTGCCGGCAGCGCGGCGAACACGGCGGCAAACAGCGCCAACGGCACGCCCGACGCCAACACCGCCGCCGATGCAACGGCTACCGGCAACGCACCGGCCACGGCCGGCCGCAACAGCGGCAACGCCGGCAACCGCGCCCACGGCGCACGCAACACCAAGAGCGCGCGCAACGCGGCCAACCCGCAGGAGCCGCCGAGCAACGCCAACGAATTCGTGCCGCTGCCGTCCGCGGCAGCCGACGTACCGGCCGCAGCCGCGCCGCAAGGCGCACCGGCCCGCTCGTATGCGCCGATGCTCGCATCGGCACGCTGCCCCGATGCGCCGCCGGCGCGCCGGGCCGAATCATCGTCCCGGCCGCCGGCTTCGCCGATCGCGAGCTGAGCCGACACGTCACCACAGGGATCGAAATCATGTACGAACCGCTCGAACCGCACGCCAAGGATTTCAACGACATCCGCACGCTGCTGAACGCGCCGGACAGCCAGGCCCGCGTCAACGCATTGCGCGCGGCGCTCGACGCGACCGCCGAGAAGATCGGCGCGACCCCGTCGACCAACGAACTCGACCGCAGCAATCTCGCGAAGCTGTATCGCGGCTTTCTCGCGACCTCGCGCGCGCTCGCCAAGCTGCAGGAGCAGCGCGCGAACGCGTCGTAACCCATTCGCGGGCGGCACGCCGCCTTCGAACGCTGCCCGGCTCCGTGCCCGCCACGGCGTGACGGAACCGGACCGGCATCGCAGTGGCAACACCTGTAGTTCCTTCGAAAACCGAACTTCCTAGACTCGCGAGGTAACACCATGCCTTCTCTCGGTAATATCAGTTCGCTGGCCGGCTCGGCCTCCAGTTTGGCCAGCACGGCAGGCAACGTTGCAAGCGGCGCAGCCAACTCGGCAGCCGGCTCGGCCGATTCGGCATCGACGCAATCGCAGATGCAAGGCATCAGCAACCAGATGAACCAGATGACGCTCGCTTCGGCGCAGATGCAGCTCCAACAGAGCATGGCGGCTTCGCTGGCGAACGTGATGAAGAGCGGCGCGAGCAACGTCAAAAGCGCATCGCAAGGCGGTTAATGACACACGCGGGCGTCGCGTCACGCGGCGCCGTCGTGGCGGCGGTTTCGCCCGGCTTCGGGCGGCCGCCCTTTTTGTTTTCCGTTGTCCCCCCCACCCGGCCTTCCCAGTCCAGCCCAGTCCATCGCATGAGCTCAGACCGTTATACCTGGTTGATCGAGGATCTCTGCGCCGTCATCGGCCTGCCCGACGTGCAGGACGTGTTGACCACGCGCGCGATCGAGGTCGAAGGTTTCGACGTCCGCCTCGATTACTTCGATAACGACATCGACGCGATGTACGCGAACTTCCATTACGGAACCGTCACCGCCGGCAGAACCCTGACGATTTTCCGCCTGATGCTCGAAGCGAACCTGCTGGTTTACGCGCAGGATCAGGCACAAATGGGGATCGACACGGATACCGGGAACGTGGTACTGATACTGCGCATTCCGTTCGACAGCGGCGTGGACGGTGCGGAACTGGCCGACCTGCTCGCCCATTACGCAGAGCATGGCCGCTACTGGCGGCGCAACATCATGGAATCGAGCGACGACATGTTCGACGGCATCGCCTCCGGGGAGTACGTCTGGTTGCGCGCATGACCGTCCAGCGCCGCTCGGCCGATCAACCCGAGTCAGGCGTCCCGTGTAGTCCCCGATGTCGAAATCCGATTCCCCACGCGCGCCCAACCGGCGCAGCGTGCTCGCGCCGTCCGATACCCCGGCCGGCCGCACGATCGCTTTTTCCCGCTTCTGGCTGCTGCGCGATGCGGGCCTGCTGATCGCCGACGGCGAAATCGTCTCGATCGGCGCGCGCCCGCTCGCCATCCTGATCCTGTTGATCGACGCCAACGGCCGCGCGGTGGCCATCACCGCGCTGCGTGAAGCGGCGTGGCCCGGCCTCGAAGTCGACGCCAATACCGTCCAGTCCCAGATTTCCGCGCTGCGGCGCGTGCTCGGCGACGATCGCGACCTGATCGAAACCGTGCCGGGCCGCGGCTACCGCTTCGCCGGCGACCTGCGGGTGGTCGATCAGCCCGACGTGGACGGCGGCGAACGCCCGGCCCGCGACGCCGCCGCCGCGCCCGCCGACAGCCCCGCTCCGCTCGACGACGCACCGCTCCAGCCCGCGCCGCTCGCGCGCGACACGCTCGCCCAGGCCCAGCCGCACGACCCGTCGCCGTTCGTCGGCCGTCACGCCGAGCTGGCCGAACTGCTGGCCACCGTGCCGGCCGCGCGCACCGTCACGCTGACCGGCGCGGCCGGCATCGGCAAGACCCGCCTCGCGATCGAGGCGGCGCGCGGCCTCGCGCCGGGCTTCCCGGACGGCGTGGCCTACGTGCCGCTCGCCACGCTCTCGACGCCCGACCGCGTGGTACATGCGATCGCCGATGCGCTCGACGTCGACACCGCCGGCGGCGAACTCGATGCGTACCAACTCGCCGACACCTTGCGGGAACGCCGCCTGCTGATCGTCATCGATCACGTCTCGCCGCTGCGGCATGCGGTGGCGCGCGTGATCGAGCAGTTGACGGCCGCCGCGCTCGGCGTGCACGTGCTGGCCACCGGCGACGCGCCGCTCGCGGTGCTCGGCGAACGTACCATCGCCGTCGCGCCGCTCGGCGTCTCGGCCGACGCGCACCAGCCCGACGACGCCGGCAACAGCGATGCACTGGCGCTGTTCTTCTCGGCCTTCCTGCGCCGCCAGCGCCGCGATGGCTCGCCCGGCGCCACGCGCCTGCCGGCCGATGCGCTGGCCGCCGCCGCGTCGATCTGCGCGAGCGTGGACGGCATGCCGCATCCGGTCGAACTGCTGGCCGCCGATCTGGCCGTCGCGCTGGCCGCCAGCGGCGAGGTGCGCTCGACGTTCGTCGGCGCCGCGACCGAACTCGACCGCTTCCTCACCCAGCGCTCGGGCGCGCGGCGCCGGCTGCTGCCGCATGGCGATCTGCAACTGGCGTGCGTCGAATTCGTCTACGGCCGGCTCGACGCGGGCACGCGCAGCACCTTGCGCCGGCTCGGGCTGTTTCATGGCGCGTTCGACGAAGCCACGGGGATCGAGCTGCTGGTGGCGTTCGACCGCGCGCTCAGCCTCGACGACACGCCGGCCGAGGTGGCCGGCCGGCGGCTGCGCAACCTGGTGGCGGCGGGCCTCGTCGACGAGGTGGAATGCGACGGCGAACTGCGCCTGCAATTGCCGCCCTCGGTGCGCCGCTTCGCGCTGGCGACGCTCGCGCGCACGCCCGAACGCGCCACGCCGGGCGCGCTGCACGCGGCGCAGATCGCGCGCAGCATGGCGCGCCGCTTCGGCGCGGGGCCGTTTCTCGCGCCCCCTTCGGTGCGTCACGATCTGGCCGACCTGCGCGCCGCGCTCGACTGGAGCATCGACAACGGCAAGCCCGAACTCGGCGCGGACCTGCTCGACCATTCCGCGCCGCTGTGGGTGCGACTCGTGCTCGGCGACGAATACGTGGGCTGGGCGCGCCGCGTGGCGGTATGCGGCGACAACGGCGCGGTGCGCCGAATTCGCCCCGAGATGCGGGTGGCGGCGGCGCTCGCGAACGCGCTGGCCTGCAAGCGCAACGCGGCCAGCGAGGCCGCGCTGCAATGGCAGCGCGCCTATGAGATCGCCAGCGCCTGCGCCGACAATTCCACGCGGCTGCGCGCGCTGCTGCACCTGTTCTTCCGCGCGCAGATCCGCGGCGAAACCGAGCGCGCGCGCGAGCTGTCGCGCAAGTATTCGGAGATCGCCGACGCCGCGCGCTGGCCCGCCGCGCAGCACAACGCACAGCTCATCGAGGGCATGCTGCGCGCCTACACGGGCGATCTGCATCAGGCGATTCCGCTGCTCGGCGGCACCGCCGGCGACGCCGCCAACCCGCCCGAAGTGGTGCGCGAGGCACGCGCGCTGGCCACCCGCCACGGCCTGTCGCTGCACCTGATCGCGAACGCGGCGCTGTCCACCGTGCAATGGCTGGTGGGCGGCACGCCGCGCGATTGCGAGATCCCCGACCTGATGGCCGCCGACAACGAACCGCTGTCGTGCTGCGTCGCGCTGCGCCACGCCTGCGCGCTGGCCGTGGTGGAAGACGACGTGACACGCGCCGAGGCCTACGCGGCGGCGCTCGTCGAGCTGGCCAGCTCGGCCGCGCCGCGCCGCTGGCTGCGCACCGGCCTCGACGTGCAACGCTGGCTGGTGGGCCGATCCGGCGATCGGCAGGCCGCGCGCGCCCTGGTCGCGGAAATCGCCGGGCGCTTCGAATCGCACCGCGTGCCGCCCGTCGAGCTGGCATTCGTCACCACGCTGCTGCCGTCGATTCCGTTCGAGGCCGAGCCGGTGCTGGCCGACACGCTCGCGAACGGCATCGCGCAGGCCGCGCGCCGCGCCGACCGCACCGGCGAACGCTGGACGCTGCCCTGGCTGCTGCATCTGCAAGGGCGGCTGTCGCGGGCGCGCGGCGAGGCGTCCGAGCTCACGCGCCGCGCGCTGCTCACCGCGTTGCGCTGCGCCACCGAGCAGGGCGCCTATCGCATCGTCGAACGAATCCGCGCCGATCTCGACGCGCTCGACGGCACGCCCTGAGAAGTCGCGCCCGGCGTAGCCCGCTTCGCATGGCGCGACATGGCTTCCGATACCGTGAGGGTCGTGACTAATGGATGTCACGCAGGCGCCCTAGCATGGCACTCCATCCCAACATGCGGGCCTCGCGATGAAGCGCGAGGCCCGCATGGCGCCACGGAGCCTCGATGCCGTCGTTCAAGTCCGTCCTCGCCCGCATCGGTGGGACCGCGCCCGCCGAGCCGCAGCAGCCGGCCACGCGCGGCGTGCCCGGCGTGGCGCACGTGGTGCCGGGGCAGGCCGCACCGACCACGCAGCCGGCCGCGCCGCTGCCGAACCGGCGTGATGCGACCCGGCAGAACGCACCGGCCGACGCGCGCACGGCGGGCGACCCGGCCCATCCCGCACCGAACCACGATGCCGCACGCCGCCAATTGGGCACCACCCGCCTGAAGGCGATGTTCTCGCGCTCGGGCGGCCACAACGCCAACCCGAACACAGCTCGCACGCAAGCGGGCGCCTCGCGCGGCGTGGCCGCCAGCGTCGTCACGCACGTGCAGGCCGCCAGCTCCGAACTGTCCACGCCGTTCCATCAGCGCATCAGCGCGAACCGGCCGATCGGCGCCAGCGAATACGTCACCGGCGGCGCGCGCTACGCGGCCGACCCGAAGGCCTCGCACGCCGAGGCCTTGCGCCGCCGCGCGGGCAAGAAGGCCGGCGCGGCACTGAGCGGCGCGCTGCCCGCCGTGCCCGAGGACGATCACGAGGATGCCGACGAGCAGGCGATGCGGATCGAATCGCTCGACAGCCCCGACGCGCTGCGCACCCAGGTCGACGTCTGGTTCCCCGAGCCGGCCGGCGTGCAGCGCGTGAACGGCGGCGACAACGCGATCCTGGCCGGCCGCCTCGCGGGGCTCGGCGCGCCCGATGCCGCGCCCTCCACGCAACGCGGCGCGCTGCTGGCCATCGCGTTGCGCAGCGCGGGCGCAACAAGTTCCACGGACGCGCGCGCGATCCTCGATGAAATGTCGCGGCTCGATTTCTCGCAGATGGATCAATCGACCAGCGCGAACCCGGCCGGCGCGAGGCAGCCGATCGACGAGACGCGCGCCCGCGCCTGGCTCGCCGCGCGCACCCTGTCGCGCACCGAGGAAGGCTTCGACGCGCTGCAGGTGCTGCGCGGCCCGCGCCCCGACGACACGCCGCTGCGCATCAACGCGCAGCGCACCATGCTCGAAGCGGCCGATCACGCCGATCCCGGCCCGCACGACGCGCTGACGCCCGCCAACGACCCCGCGCCCGGCGCGGTGCAGGCGCGCAACGTGGCGGCGGGCGGCACGCCCACGCTGGCCGCGCGCGCGTTTTCGGCGGCGGCCACCGCGAACACGCACGGCGTGGCGCAGATGAGCGCCGCGCACAAGGGCGACTTCTTCGCGTGGCGCCAGCACTATCGCGAGGACGGCCCCGGCACGCCGCTGGCGAAGACGCGCTCGCGTCTGCACAAGTTCACCGGCAAGGCGCTCGACCAAGCGGGCGAGACGCGCTGGAAGACCTTCGCCGCGCGCTCGGTCGGCAAGCACCGCGCGCCGCTGGCCGCGCTGCGCGGCGGCACGCAGGACGTCACGCGCGCCACCATCGCCAAGGAACAAAAGTCGCTCGCCAAGCTGGCCGAGCATCGCGGCGCGCTGCTCGACCGGCCCATGATGCAGCCCGCCGCGACGCTCACGCACGCGCAGCCGGGCCACTCGATCGCCGAGCTGGCGGCGCTGCATGTCTGGTTCGATCAGGGCGGCTTCAAGACCGGCCAGCCCGATGCCGCGCAAACCAGGCTGATCGTCGCGAAGGCCAACGAGATGCGCAACGCGCTGGCCACCGAGGATCTGTCCGCCACCCCGGAGTTGATGCCCGCACGCGACGCGATGCTGCGCGACACGGCCGGCTGGTCGGGCCGCAACGCGCAGCAGGACCCGGCGTTCCGCGCGCTCGGCACGGTGCCGTTCAACGCGCAGCGCATCGCCGGCTGGACGCAGCGCGCCGGGGTGGAGGACGCGGATTTCATCGGCGCGGTGGATACGCTCAGGAGCGACACCAAGAACCTGCCGCAAACAGTCGCCACGCCGGGCCAGGAAGGCGTGGTGGCGGCGCTGTCCGAGGTGGTCAGGACGATCCCGTCCGGCGCGCGGCTGCGCATGCAGGACGGCAACCGGTTCGGCTTCAGCACGCGCGGGCTGTCGGCCAACGTCGGCAAGCTGCTCAGCGTGCACGGCGTGCCGATCCAGCCGCGCGTGGACCTTCGCGCGGCCGGCAACCGCTCGGCTCTGGTCGAGTTCGCGCGCAGCAACTACGGCTCGGAAATCTTCATGGGCACCGCCAAGGGCATCAGCGCGCAGGCCGGGCTCGGGGTGCGCGTGGGCTACGACTTCGACGTGGGCCTGTCCTACCTGCGGGCGGGCGTGACGACCCAGGCCGTGCTGCACCAGCAGGAGCGCAACGAGCCGAGCGGCGTGTCGCTGCGGGTGGCGCGGCGCGTGCTGCCCGACGGCTCCAACTTCGACGACCGCACGCTCGAAACCAAGTACGCGGCGCTGTTCGAGCATCTGGTCGACAGCTCCGCGACGGCGCGCACCGGCAACGAGGGCGACACCTGGAACCGCCTGGCAGACCAGTTCCTGGAAGATCCGGACATCTCGGTCGGCTGGACCGACGGCATCGACGACACCGTGCGCCGCGGCGGCACCGTGGACGTGGGCGTGTACGGCGGGATTCCCAAGACGCCGCTGTCGGCCGGCATCGGCGTGGGCGCCGGCTATACGGCCACGCGCCGCCATACGCGCGAGGTTCACGACGACGCCGGCGCGCTGCAGGTCGAGCAGCATCGCTCGGGCAGCGGCGCGCGCTGGGTCGCGCGCCTGACCGGCGGCCTGAGCGGCTCGGTGTCGCTCGGGCCGAAGGCGCACGACGTGGGGCTGGGGCTGTCGTCGATCGACACGCCGTCGGCGATCCTCGCGCTGACCGATTCCGGCATCGAATCGCGCGTGCAGATCGCGCGCGACAACGGCAAGCTGGTGCCGCGCTCGTGCCTGGTCGACGTCGAATACAAGTCGGCCGAGACGTTCACGCACGCGGTGGACGCGCAGGCGGGCGCGTGGCGCGACCTGTATGCGCTGAAGTCGCTCAAGGCGCAGGGCGTGGATGTCGATACCGCCACGCCCGCGCACTGGGCCACCGCGCACGAGGCGGCCGACCGGAAGATCGACACGCTGCTCGGCGACGCGCGCGCCAACTCGGCGCCGAACCAGACGTTCTTCCATCGCTTCCGGTTGCGCGACAGCGCGGCCAGGCAGATCGACGCGCTGACCGCCAGCGACGCCGTGCACGGCCAGCCGACCGCGAGCGTGGCGCGCCGGATCGACGACATCATGACGAACCCGGCGTCGTGGATCGCGTCCGACCTGAAGGTCAAGGAACAGAACGCGATCACCACGCGCACGGGCCTCAACGCGGGCTTGATCGCGACGTCGGTCACGCAGGTGTCGGGCGAGCACGAGATCGTCTCGGAGTCGGCCGATTTCGCGGATCTCGACAAGCTCGAGCGCTATCAGGAGCGGCAGGCGGCGGCGGTGGTGGTGCCGCCCGTGGTGGTGCCTCCGCCTGCGGTGCCTGCGGTGCCGGTGCCGCCCGTGGTGCCGCCGCGCTCGGCGATGCGGCCGCCGCCGCCCGCGCGGACGCCGCCTGCAGTGCCAACCGATGTGCGGCAACAGCAACGGCCTGTCGTGCCACCTGCGCCCACGCGTACTCCGCCTGCGGTGCCGACCGACGCGCGGCAACAGCAACGGCCTGTCGCGCCGCCTGCTCCGACGCGCACCCCGCCTGCGATCCCAACCGACATGCGGCAACAGCAACGGCCTGTCGCGCCGCCTGCGCCCACGCGCACTCCGCCTGCTGTGCCGACCGACGCGCGGCAACAGCAGCAGCCTGTCGTGCCGCCGGCTCCCACGCGTACCCCGCCTGCGATCCCAACCGACGCGCGGCAACAGCAACGGCCGATCGTGCCGCCCGCTCCCACGCGTACCCCGCCTGCGATCCCAACCGACACGCAGCAACAGCAGCGCCCCATCGCGCCGCCGCTCGCGCCATCGACATCGCAACGCCGTCCGCAATCGGCCCTGCCGCCGATCCCGGCGCGCTCGCCGTTGCGCCCGCCGCCGCCTGCGCCCGCCATCCCGCCGCGCTCGCCGCTGCGTCCGCCCCCGCCCGCGGCCGGCGCCCGCACCGGCCTCGACAGCCTGCTCGATCCGACGTCCGCTGCCGGGTCGAGCACCGCGTCGCGCTTCCAGTCGTTCGACGCACTGAGCGGCACCGCCACCCCGCGCACCGCGCCGCCGACGCGCCCGGCACCGCCACCGCCCACGCCCGGCAGCAGCACCGGCCCCGGCACCGCCCGCACGAGCGCCGCGAGCACCGCCGCTCCGCCGACGCGCCCACCCGAAACGCCCTACATCGACCAGGACGGCGACACGTTCTTCGACGCCCGCGACAGCTTCGACGCGAGCGATGAACAGGACCCGCCGCCGCGCGCCTGATGCGTCCCCGCATCCAGCACGCCACGATGTAATGCAGATGTCGGATCGGCCTCCCGCGCGGCGGCCTCTTCGTCATGCACGACGCACGTTCGCGTTTTGCCGCCGGCGCGCGCCCCATCTCGCTACTGTTGCCGAACACTGGAACACTGGATCAGGTCGATGCATGTGCCATGCACCGGCGACTCGATCCTTACGAGAGGGCCTCATGGCAACCAACAGCATCTCCGGGCGCACCAATACGCCGCCCATCGGCGAGTCGTCCACCCCGACCGATCACACCACCACCCACAACACGACCAACGCGCCTACCACGCGCGCCGGCAACAACGCGCTGTCGGATCTGACCTCGCAGCGTCAGGAGGGCGGCTCGCGCCTGAGCGTGCGCACGCGCCCGCAGACGCAAACCACCGCATCGTCGTCGACCGCCGCGTCCAGCTCGGCGGCCGCCGCCGCGCGCCGCAACGCCCAGCACCCGCCGCCGCCGCGCATGCAGCGCCGCCCGACGCATCCCACGCACGCCACGCAGCAAGAGCGCACGATGCTCGGCGAAACCGATTCGGTCAGCCTCCACAGCCTGCACAGCATCCACGAGACGGACATCACCGACGCGCCGGCCGAGTTCAGATCGGAAGGCCTGAGCCAGCTCGAAGCGCAGATGCACGACATGATCGAGGCGTTCGACGTGTCGCACGACCCGGTGCGCCTCGACGCGAACATGGCCGTGCTGCACCAGGCGATCGGCACCGACGACAGCGCCGAGCCGAGCACGCCCGAGCAACGCAAGATGGTGCAGAGCGTGCTCGATTTCGCCAACGACATCGTCAACAACAACTTCGAGAATCCGGTCGGCAAGTTCGTGACCTCGGCCGCGCACTCGATCGTCGCGCGAATCCCGACCGTCTACGGCCCGACGTTCCTGCGTCAGTTGACCGGCCAGAAGCTCGGCGAACTCCTTAGCGACGACAAGGTGTCGAAGGACGTGAAATCGATGATCGGCCTGATGCTGACGGCCGCGCCGATCGCGCTGCTCGTCACCGGCATGATGCGCGACAAGGAAAAGGGCATCGCCACCAACACCAGCCGCAATTCGCGCCTCGCCCTGATGGCGGTGGGCAGCGTGATGGGCCTGGCCGCGGTCGGCACCGGCAGCATGGCCGGCGCGTCGGCCAGCCTGGGCGCGTTCGTGCTGTATTGCGCGATGCGCGACGGCGTGCAGCAGTTCGTCAAGCTCGATCCGAAGGAGGAAAAGACGCCGAGCTTCGCGCAATCGCAAGCTGCCGGCACGGCCTACGTGGCCGACCAGATGGTGGTGGGCTCGGGCATGTCGTACACGTCCAGCCCGTCGGGCGCGGGCGCGGCCGGCCAGGTGCTGCAGACGGACCACTCGGCCGAGCGCGCCGGCTGGAACATGTTCGGCGAAGTGGCCGACGACCTGGTGTCGAACTCGATCACCGCCGGCGGCGCACCGGCCCTGAAGGCCTCGCTCCACATGCCGACGCTCGAGGAGCTGAAGAACACCGCCACCGGTGCGTTCCCGGCCCGCGCGACGCTGTTTACGGCCAGCACGCTGCTCTCGCAGATCGTCGCCGACAAGACCACCGGCCTCAGCGAAGGCGCGCAGACCAACGTCAACAACCTGGCCGTGGCGCTGCTGCTCGGCATGGTGATGTACGCGCCGTTCGCGCAGATGGGCAGCACCAAGAAGACGGAAGGCAACGCGTCGGTGCACGAGGTCGATCACAGCGACGACAGCGATGCCGACGGCGGCCCGATCCTGCCGGTCGCCACCGGCACCTCGGCGCAGCAACAGCAAGGCTCGCTGCTGCAACGCCGCAACACGGCGGTCTGACGCGTTGCCTGACGAGCCGGCGTCACGCCGGTTCGCTCGGGTTCGCTCGGGTTCGCTCGGGTTCGCTCGGGCCTGCTCGGGCCTGCTGCCGGCGCGGCAAGCTCGCGCGGCCCCCCTCGCCCCAGCGTCGCACCCGGCCCATTGCGGCCCGGGCGCGACGCCGGGGCGAGATTCGTTTACAGCGCCGGAGCGGCCCGCTATCGTGTGCCGTTCCCTCTTGCCGCTGCCCGCCATGATCAATCTGCTCGACCGCATCTGGAACCTGCTCGACGAAGGCGCGAACGCGGGCCGCGAGCGCTCGCCGTTCACGATGCTGCAGGCGGCCACGCTCGGCCTCGACGGCGCGCCGCAGGTGCGCACCGTGGTGCTGCGCGGCGTGGATCGCGCGGCCCGCACGCTGATGTTCCATACCGACGCGCGCTCGGCCAAGGCCGCCGAAATCGCCCGCGACGGCCGCCTCGCGCTGGTCGGCTGCGATCTCGCCAACGGCTTGCAGATCCGCGCCGAAGGCGTCGCCAGCCTGCGCGCGAGCGAAGCCGAGCGGCTCGCGATCTGGCGATCGAGCCGGCCGCGCACGCTGATCCTCTATCGCGCGCCGCTGCCGCCGGGCACGCCGGTGGCCGAGCCGACCGACGCACATCCGCCGGCCGCGCCGGACGGGGCCGAGATCGATGCGATGGAAGGGTTCGCGCAGTTTGCCGTGATCGACGTGCGCATCGACGCGATCGACTGGCTCGATCTGGCGGCGGATGGCCACCGCCGCGCACGCTTCGTGTATGACGCGGAGGGTGGGCAAGGCGCTGGAGGCGCCGGGAATGCTGCGGGCATCGGGAGCACGCAAGGCGTGGCGAACACACGGAGCGCGGATGGCGCACAAGGCTGGCGAGGCGGCTGGGTCGCGCCCTGAGCGTCCTGAGCACCCTCAGCACCCTCAGCACCCCTGAACCGTCCCGAGCGACCCAGCGCTACACCGCCTGCCCCACTCAGATCCGCAGCGCGTCCGTCCCATGGCTGCGCCGATCCTGGTCGCGCTGCGCAAGCAGCCATTCGCGCAACGCGCGCCGCGCCTCGGTGTCGGCCGTCGCTTGCGGATACACCACATAGAAACCGAGCGACAACGGGAACGAAAAATCGAGCACGCGGCGCAGCCGCCCGGCCGCGATGTCGCGCTCGACCAGCGGCTCGCTCATCAGCGCGATGCCTTGCCCGTCGATGGCCGCGTCGATCGCCAGCGACGACTGGTTGAAACGCGGCCCCTTGCCCGCGTCGACACCCGGCCCCGCCGCCAGCGCATCGAGAAACTCGGGCCACAGGTCATGCGCATCGTGCAGCAGCACATGCGCGGCCAGATCGCTGCCGCATCGCACCGGCGGCGAAGCGTCGAGCAGCACCGGCGCGGCCACCGCGAACACGTCGAGCGGAAACAGCAGCTCGGCCGCCAGGCCCTTGCCGAACGGCGGCTTGCCGAGCCGGATCGCGATATCCACGCCATCGCCGCGAAACGTCGCCAGTTTTTCATCGGCGATCACCCGCACTTCCAGCGTCGGATGCGATTCGCGCAAACGCGCGAGACGTGGAATCAGCCACTTCGACGCGAACGACGGCGCGGTGGTGATGGTCAGCGTCGAGGCCTGGCGGGTCAGCGTATCGGTTGCGTCCGCAACGATCGTGAACGCACGCTGCACGGCCGGGAAATAGGCGCGGCCATCGGCCGTCAACGCGAGCCCGCGCGGCAGCCGCTCGAACAACCGGCGCTGCAGCACGTCCTCCAGGTGGCGCACCTGCTGCGCCACAGCGCCTTGCGTCACGCCGATCTCTTCGGCGGCGAGCCGGAAATTGAGGTGGCGCGCGGCGGCCTCGAACGCGCGCAGGGCGTTCAGCGGCGGCAGGCGGTGGTGGCGAGCGGAGCGCGACATGATGGGCGGCGAACAGGGCAAAAGGCGGGGCGGCGCGAAGCAGGCATTCTAGCGCCGGCCGGGCGTCGCGCCCCGGCAAGGCAGGCAGCGCCGGGGCACGCCGCCCACGCGATCGTGCCGGCAACATCGAGCAAACCGAATCATCGAACCGCGTTTTTCGCCCCGCCTCCGGGCTGGTAGACTTGCATACGGCGCAAACAGCGCCGCCACGCAGGCAGGGTGCTCGGCGCCCGCGCGAGCGTCGGAACCGTCCGCCACGGCGGACGGCGGGGTCCGACGGCGTGCCGCCTCTTCGAGGCACGGCATGCAAGCCACCTCCATCGCCTGTCCGATTCCAAATAAGCGCCGCCGGCTCGCCGTGTGCCGGCCGCGATCCGACGAAGGTACGTCAAGTGCAGAGCAGGACCGAAGTGTATTCGTTGCCTCGCGGGCGGCTGGCGAGATGGCTGGCCGAACCGGGCCAGGACATGCCGCCGGAAATCCGCGTCGCGCTCGTCGGCACCCTGTTCGGCACGCTGCCGATCTTCTTCGGCGGCGTATTCAATACCATCGCCGTGGCCTGGGCGCTCGAATCGCGTCACCCTTCGCTGCCGTTCCGCATCTGGCTGATCGGCGAAATCCTGATCTGCGCGATCCGCCTGGTGGTGCTGGTGCTGTCGCGCCGCCGCGCGCTCCAACACCGCGATACCCCCACCGACCTTTATCTGAACCTCGCGCCGCTGTGGGGCGCATCGGTGGGCTATGGCGCGTTCATCAGCGCGTTGAGCGGCGACTGGGTGGCGGCCACGCTCTCGTTCCTGTCGGCCGCCGCGATGGTGGGCGGCATCTGCTTCCGCAATTTCGCCGCGCCGCGGCTGGTCGCCGTGATGATCGTGCTGTCGCTCGGCCCGTGCGCGCTCGGCTCGCTGCTGTCGGGCGAAAAGGTGCTGTGGCTGTCGCTGATCCAGATCCCGTTCTACCTGTTCGCGATGAGCGTCGCCGCGCGCCGCCTCAACGCGATGCTGATCTCCACCATGAAGGCCGAGCGCGAGAACAACCACCGCGCGCATCACGACATGCTGACCGGCCTGCTCAACCGCGCCGGCCTGTTCCAGGCCGCCAACGGCAAGGTGCGCACGCGCATGCGCGCCGGCATGACGCTGTTCTATCTCGACCTCGACGGCTTCAAGCCCGTCAACGACGCCTACGGCCACGAGGCCGGCGACATGCTGCTCGCGCAGGTGGCCGAACGGCTGCGCCGGCTCGCCGGCAAGGACGCGCTGGTGGCGCGCATGGGCGGCGACGAATTCGTGATCGTCGACGAATGCGACGCGTACGGCACGCCGCGCGACTTCGCCCGCACCATCGCGCTGGAAATCGCCAAGCCGATCGAACTGGGCGGCGACATCGTCGCGACGGTCGGCGCGAGCGTCGGCATCGCGCCCGTCACGGCCCGCGACACCGATATCGACACGCTGCTGCGCATCGCCGACGCGGCGATGTACGACGCCAAGCGCAACAACAAGCGCGGCGACACCGAAACCGCTGCCTGAGCGTCGGCCCGGCGCGACTTCGGCTCGCGCCCCCGCTTCCATGACCACAACAAGTCGGCGCGCGCCCTGCGTCGCGGCCGCGCCACGGCGGGCCGTGACGGCTCGCTTCCACGGTAGGCTGTGCGTCTCGCCCGGTTTCCCGCCCCGCGCCGCCTGACGCGCCCGGCGGGATGCGACGCTCGATCTCCGGGCGCGCCGGCCAGCCCGGGCGACCACAGGACGCCCGAGGCATGAGCGCAAAAAAGCAAGGCATCGTCGACACCGCCACTCGCCTGTTCGCCGCCCACGGCTATCACGCCGTCGGGATCGACCGGATCATCAAGGAATCGGCCGTCGCCAAGATGACGCTGTTCCGCCATTTCCCCTCCAAGCACGACCTGATCTGCGAGGTGCTGTCGCAGCGGGCCGGCGCCACGCGGCAATCGATGGCCGACGCGGCCGGCGCGCACGGCACCGCCGTCGAGCGTCTGCGCGCGGTGTTCGACTGGCACCACGGCTGGTTCACCTCGCCCGATTTCACGGGCTGCCTGTTCGTGGGCGCGTGGTCGGAATTCCACGGCAATAACGGCGATAACGGCGAGCCGGCCCGTCTCGCGCTCGCGCAAAAGGCAGGCTTGCGCCGCTTCATGCAGGATCTGCTCGGCGAACTCGTTGCGCCGGCCGAGGCCGGGCCGCTCGCGCGGCAGCTCGTGATGTTGCTGGATGGGGCGATCCTCGCGGCCACCGCGGGCGAGCGCGAGCAGGCTGCCGGCGACGCGTGGCAAGCGGCCGAATGCCTGATCGCCGCGCGCAGCCGCAAGCCGGCGCACAAGGCCGTGGCGTTCGAACAAGGGTGATCGAGGGAGGCCGCAAAATGGCCGATACCGGGTGCGCGTTGCCGCGCGCCGGGGCTTGCCCGGCGCGCGGGGCGCGGTCTCTCAGGCTCCAGTTATCTGGATGATGCGCGACGCGGCGTGGGTGTCACGCGCCGTTGGGCATCGCACCGGCGGGTTCAAATGATTCGTTGTCCGGTGTGTTTCGCGATGCCCACTTCAATTCGTAAACTGTCGGGATGTCATTCTACATAAACGAAATGGCGATGCGTGATAAATGCACATTTATATCGCGGGCAATGCGGCGATATTGTGTATCGCAACATGCCATGTGGATTCGCCCAGCGCCTTGCCAACAGGCGCTCTCGGGTTTCTACCAACAATAGCCGGGCGTCATTCGAATGGTTTTCTGCATTTGAAAACCTTATCGAGCGGTACGTGTAAATAGACCGACCGCTCGAATGGCGTACTCCGATCGGGCGCGAAATAAATCGAATGCGGCGCGGCCCGCGCCATTCGCCGGAAAAAAGAAAAGCCGCGATAGCGGCTTCTGAAAAATGGCAATCGTGAACTGTCTGATTGCCGCAACGATGATGTTGCGCGGTCGTGCCGCGCCGGCGGGAGCTGCATGGAACGGTTTCGCCGCGCGGAGCAGGGAAACCCGGTTCGCGCTGCCGCGCCGTCTCTCAGGTTCTCGTTGTGGGGTGCGCCGGCCGGGAGCCGGTGGGCGGCCCTGCAGGGTGCGAGCGACGCACTCGAATGCAGGGTGGGTTGGGTCCGGAGAATACCGTGAGCCGTGCGTCGCCGCAACAGTCTTACAAATCATTTCCAGTCTGCCGCTTAGGGGGAATCGAAATCGCCGGCCTCCGCGCGCGCATCCGTTAAAATCGCGGCACGCGCGATCGACCGATCGCCTCCATTCCATCCGCGCCCCGACGCCCCGCTCCACGCCCACCCGCCCCGATCCGGCTTCCGCCAGGTTGCCGCGGGCGGCTGCCGCGCGGCGCACGTCCGCCTCCCGGCCAGCCGGGGCGCCCCCGCATCCCGTTGGAGAAGAACTTGTTTACTTGCAGAAATCAGAGCTGCGGCACGCCGTGGGAACTCGCCGACGTCGTCATCAAGGACGAGGGCCAGGGCGACCTGTTCCGCTGCCCGCTGTGCGGCGCGCGCAACTATCTGTATCGCTACGACGACGAGGACGGCAACCCCGTCTACGAGCAGATCGAAGGCCGCCCGTTCTGAGCCAGGAGCCACGATGACCCAAGCCACACCCGCCCGCCCGTTCAGCGAGCTCGCGCTCGCGCCCGCGATGCTCGCCAACCTCGAGCAGCTCGGCTACACCGAGATGACGCCGATCCAGGCCGCCAGCCTGCCGGTCGCGCTCGCCGGCCAGGATCTGATCGCGCAAGCCAAGACCGGCAGCGGCAAGACCGCCGCGTTCTCGCTCGCGCTGCTCGCGCGCCTCGACACGCGCCGCTTCGACGTGCAGGCGATGATCCTGTGCCCGACCCGCGAACTGGCCGACCAGGTCGCCCAGGAAATCCGCCGCCTCGCGCGCGCCGAGGAAAACATCAAGGTGCTGACGCTGTGCGGCGGCACGCCGATGCGCCCGCAGGCCGCCAGCCTGGAGCACGGCGCGCATATCGTGGTCGGCACGCCCGGCCGCATCATGGATCACCTCGAACGCGGCACGCTCGCGCTCGGCGCGCTCAACACGCTGGTGCTCGACGAAGCGGACCGCATGCTCGACATGGGCTTCTTCGACGATATCGCCATCGTCGTGCGCCAATGCCCGTCCGAGCGGCTCACGCTGCTGTTCTCGGCCACCTACCCGGACGGCATCGCCAAGC
This sequence comes from Burkholderia sp. 22PA0099, assembly GCF_047497165.1. Taxonomy (NCBI): domain Bacteria; kingdom Pseudomonadati; phylum Pseudomonadota; class Betaproteobacteria; order Burkholderiales; family Burkholderiaceae; genus Burkholderia; species Burkholderia sp. 22PA0099. The sequence continues at coordinate 989,739 of NZ_CP163164.1, forward strand.
TGAGTCGCCAGTTCCTTCGCAACCCGAAGGAAATCAAGCTGGTCGAGCAGCACGACGCGCGCAAGATCCGTCAGCGTTTTTACGAAGTGGACGACAACGAGCGCCTGCACGCCGTGGGCCAGTTGCTGAACCATTACCGGCCGGCCAGCACGATCGCGTTCTGCAACACCAAGCAGCAGTGCCGCGACCTGCTCGACGTGCTGAGCGCGCAGGGCTTCCACGCGCTCGCGCTGCACGGCGAGCTCGACCAGCGCGAGCGCGACCAGGTGCTGATCCAGTTCGCCAACCGCAGTTGCTCGGTGCTGGTGGCGACCGACGTGGCCGCGCGCGGCCTCGACATCGCCCAGCTCGAAGCCGTGATCAACGTGGACGTGACGCCCGACCCGGAAGTGCACGTGCACCGCATCGGCCGCACCGGCCGCGCCGATCAGGAAGGCTGGGCGCTCAGTCTCGCCAGCATGAACGAGATGGGTCGCGTGGGCGGCATCGAGCAGGCGCAGGGGCGTGAGGTCGAATGGGCGCCGCTGGCCTCGCTCACGCCGGCCAGCAACGAGCCGCTGCTGCCGCCGATGGAAACGCTGCAGATCCTCGGCGGCAAGAAGGAGAAGATCCGCCCGGGCGACGTGCTCGGCGCGCTGACCGGCGACGCCGGCTTCTCCAGCGCCCAGATCGGCAAGATCAACGTGACCGAATTCTCGACCTACGTGGCGGTGGAGCGCAGCGTCGCGCGCGATGCGCTGCGCAAGCTCAATGGCGGCAAGGTCAAGGGCAAGAAGGTCAAGGTCCGCCTGATGGACGACGAGTAAGCCGCGTTGCGCGCCGCGCCCGCCGCCTCGTGCGCGCGGGCGCGGCGCGGGTTCGACGGGGCCGCGCGGGATAGGCCGTTAGTTGCGAATTGGAGCGACATCAAGCGCGTGTTCCGCGCACCTGCGAGCGCGGCGCCCCAAAAGAAAACGCCGTCGGCGCGTGAACGCGGCGACGGCGAAAAGAAGGCTCGCCATGGCGAACCCTCTACTGCAAATACCGGAAATTGCCGGGGCGGCAGCTCACGCCGCCCCGCACACACCTTGCCGCTTAGAAGCGCGTGATGATGCCCGCGCCCACTGCCACTTGGCTGCGCGACGAGGACGGTGCGCTGTTCTGACCGTCGCCGATGTCGGCCGTAGCCTTGATGATGCTGCCGCCCAGTGCGAGCGTCTGACCGCCGGCGCGCTGATAGGCTTCGAGCGCATACAGGCCAGTGCGCTTCGACAGGCTGTAGTACTGCGACAGGTTGAACTGGTGGTAGTAGGCTGCGTGCTGCACGCCGTTCGCCAGCGTGGCGCGCGTGTAGCTGTAGCCGGCCGCCAGGTCGAGCGTCGGGGTCGGCTTGAAGTGCAGCACCGCGCCGGCCGTGTTGAAGATCGCCGTGTTGGTGAACTTCGAGCCCGAGCCCGGGATGTATTGCACGTTCGAGTACGAAGCCGTCACGTCCCACTGCGAGTTGAACGTCCAGCCGCCCGTCACGGCCAGGCGCTGCTGCGCTGCCGCGAACTGATAGCCGTTGTTGATGCCCGACACGCTCGGCTCGGCACCACCGTTCGATGCCGTCGAGTTCGCACCCCACGCACCGCCGCCCACCGTCGAGTTGTTCAGACGCATGAAGCCGACCGCCAGACCAGCCGGGCCCATCGCGTAGCGCCCGGCCACGCTCCAGGTCGAACCGTTGTTGGTGCTGCCCGGCGTGCCGCCGAATGCGTACGAACCGCCGAACGTGAAGCCGCCGTAGGTCGGCGACATGTACACCAGCGAGTTGTTGACGCGGTACGTGGTATCCAGCGAGTCGATATCACCCGGGTGCGCGCCGTATGCGCCCGTCAGCCAGGTGGTCGGGCTGTACGGCGACAGCACGGTGTAGTACGCGGTGTACTGACGGCCGGCCGTGAAGCTGCCGAAACGTGCGTCCGACAGGCCCACATAGGCTTGACGATTGAACATCAGGCCCGACACGGCTTGCGCGCCGGTGGCGCTGTTGAAGCCTTCTTCCAACTGGAAGATGGCCTTCAGGCCGCCGCCGAGATCTTCCGAGCCCTTCAGGCCGAAGCGGCTGCCCGCCCAGATGCCGTTGACCATTTTGACGGCCGACTTGCCACCGCTGGTCGCGCCGAGCGAGGCCTGGCTGCTCTGCCAGCCGATACCCGTATCGACGATCCCGTACAGCGTCACGCTGCTTTGAGCGTGTGCGACGCCCGCGGTCAGGCCGGTGAGCGTTGCTGCCACCATGATGCGTTTCTTCATTGCGTCCCCTGTGATTCCAAAGCGCCTGCACCCCGCAGGCGGTCAGCGTTATGCGTTATCGGCCGCCCTTGCGAGTGCGGGCCGGTCTCCAGGTGAGGTCGAGTATCCGTGTGCTTGGAGTCCCTCATCTAGTCAGTCATCCTATAACGCAAGTGCAAAATTCAACAATGCTGAATTGCATATTCCTAGGGAAATCTCTGTGTCATTTTTGTTGAAACCTTGACTTGACAGCTTTTCGATATGATTTAAGTTGTTGATTTTTATGAAAAACTCATTTATTTCATTTTCACTTCTTATTCTTTCATTTCTATTCGGCAGTTTCGGCCCGAATTTGTCTATCCGACAGACTGACTTTCAGTAATTGAAAGGATGGGTGAGTTATACGATGACTCAGGGCGAGCCACGCCCAGTATGTGGAATGAGCCGATGCAGTGCGCCACGACCGCGCGCCGCCGCGCAGCAACGGCGTGGCGCGACGGCACGCGCGAAAGCACAAAGAATGCTTACGAAGGCAATTTGTAATTGATGCGGAAATGGGTCCGGCAAACAGCCGGAACGGCGTCAGCGTTGATCGGCCGTTTCGGCCATCAGCATGTCGAGGAACGCGGCCGGAGCGGGGTCGAGCACGTCGGCGGCATCGCCCGACGCCGAGGCCGCGTGCGTGACCACCAGCTCCCAGCACAACTCGGCGCGTTCGAGCCGCACGCAGGCGAGCCTCTCGGGGCGGCGCACCACCACATCCTCGGGCAGCAGCGCGATGCCGAGGCCCTGGCCGACCAGGTCCAGCACCGTGTCGAGATCGCCGATCTCGAACGCCACGCGCCGCTGCAGGCCCGCCTCGGCGAAGCCGCGATCGACCAGCCGCCGCGTGCCCTGCCCCGGCACGAAATCGACGAACGCTTCCTTGACCAGCCGCGCCAGCGGCACCGCGCCGGCCGCCGCGAGCGGATGGCCGCGCTCGCAGGCCAGCACCATCTCGTCGCAGGCGATGATGTGCGACGTGTGGCGCTCGTTGCGCTCCTCGATCGGCAGGATCGCCAGATCGAGTTCATGCGCGCCCACCTTCTCGTTCAACTCGGGCGCCGCGCCCTGTACGAGCCGCACCTCCACGCCCGGATGCGTCTGATGAAAGCGCGACAGCAACCCCGGCAGTTCGAGGAACTGCGGCAGGCTCTGCACCGTGCCGATCGACAGCTTGCCGCTGCGCACCGAGGTGATGTCGGCCACTTCCAGCGCGGCCCGGTCGAGCACGTCGAGCGCGCGCCGGGCGCGATCGAGGAACACCGTGCCGGCCGCCGACAGGCTCACGCGCCGCGTGGTGCGCACCAGCAGCTTCGCGCCCAGTTCCTCTTCGAGCAGCCGGATCGAGGTGGACAGCGCCGACTGCACGATGTGGCAGCGCTCGGCCGCGCGCGTGAAATTGGCCTCCTCGGCGACGGCGACGAAATGGCGAAGTTGTCTCAGTTCCACGGGCGATCCTTGTTCGGGCGAAGCGGGCCGCGCGGCAGACGGCCTGTCGTGCAGCGGCGGGCGGGCCGCCGATTCGGGGGTGAATTATGGCAAAGAATGCCGCCGTCGGCCGAGCCTGCCCGGCGCGGCCGGCGTGGTGGCGCTCGGGCCTCGGGTCGGGCTTCGGGTCGGGCTTCGGGTCGGGCTTCGGGTCGGGCTTCGGGTCGGGCTTCGGGTCGGGCTTCGGGTCGAGCTTCGGGTCGAGCTTCGGGTCGGGCTTCGGGTCGAGCTTCGGGTCGAGCTTCGGTTCGCGCGCCGGGCGCGACCGCCATGCAGGCGCTACAATCCGCCGCCTGAGGCACCTTCACCATCACGAGCACGCGTTTTGACCGAATTCGAGCAGGGTTTCATCCTGACCCGTCATTGGCGGGACACCGCCGCCGGCGTCGAGATCGAATTCTGGCTCGCCACCGGCAGCGGCTCGCGCCGGGTGCGCCTGCGTCCGCAGGAATCGGTGGCGTTCGTGCCGGCCGCGCAACGCGAGGCCGCCGAACGCGTGCTGGCCGGCGAAAGCGGCGTGGCCTTGCGCCCGCTCGCGCTGCGCGATTTCCGCCAGCGCCCCGTGCTCGGCCTCTACGGCCGCCGCCATCGCCACCTCGGCGCGTTGCAGAAGCGGCTCGCGAAAGACGGCGTGGACGTGTACGAAGCCGATGTCTCGCCGCCCGACCGCTACACGATGGAGCGCTTCATCACCGCGCCGGTGCGCTTTCGCGGCACGCCGGCCGGCCCCGGCCTGCTGACCGACGCCGAACTGAAGCCCGACCCCGACTACCGCCCGGCGCTGCGCGGCGTGTCGCTCGACATCGAAACCAGCGCGCGCGGCGAGCTGTATTCAATCGCGCTCGAAGGCTGCGGCCAGCGCGACGTGTTCATGCTCGGCCCGCCCAACGGCGACGCGGCCACGCTCGACGGCCACGCCGTGCACCTGGTGTATTGCGAAACCCGCGCGGCGCTGCTCGAACGGTTCAACGCGTGGTTCGCGCAGCACGACCCCGACCTGATCATCGGCTGGAACCTGATCCAGTTCGACCTGCGCGTGCTGCACGCGCACGCGCAGCAATACGGCGTGCCGCTGCGGCTCGGCCGCGACGGCAGCACGCTCGAATTGCGCGCGCACGGCCAGCAGCCCGACCACCTGTTCGCGAGCGCCGCGGGGCGCCTGATCATCGACGGCATCGAGTCGCTCAAATCGGCCACCTGGAGCTTCCCGTCGTTCAGCCTCGAATACGTGTCGCAAACGCTGCTCGGCGAGGGCAAGGCGGTCGACAACCCGTATCAGCGCATGGACGAGATCCAGCGCCGCTTCGACGAGGACAAGCCCGCGCTGGCGCGCTACAACCTCAAGGATTGCGAACTGGTCACGCGGATCTTCGCCAAGGCGGACCTGCTGTCGTTCATGCTCGAACGCGCCACCGTCACCGGGCTGGCGGCCGACCGCACCGGCGGCTCGGTGGCCGCGTTCACGAATCTGTACCTGCCGCGCATGCACCGGCTCGGCTACGTCGCGCCGAACCTGGGCGACGTGACCGGCCAGAACAGCCCCGGCGGCTTCGTGATGGATTCGCGCCCCGGCCTCTACGATTCGGTGCTGGTGCTCGATTACAAGAGCCTGTATCCGTCGATCATCCGCACCTTCCTGATCGATCCGCTCGGGCTGGTGGAAGGCCTCGCGCAGCCCGGCGACGCCGATTCGGTGCCGGGCTTCCTCGGCGCGCGCTTCTCACGCAGCCGGCATTGCCTGCCCGAGATCGTCAAGCGCGTGTGGGAGAGCCGCGAGCAGGCCAAGCGGCAACGCAACGCGCCGCTCTCGCAGGCGCTGAAGATCATCATGAATGCGTTCTACGGCGTGCTCGGCTCGTCGGGCTGCCGCTTCTTCGATCCGCGGCTGGCGTCATCCATCACCATGCGCGGCCACGAGATCATGCATCGCACGCGCGAGCTGATCGAAGCGCAGGGCTACGAAGTGATCTACGGCGACACCGATTCCACCTTCGTCTGGCTGCGCGAGGCGCACGACGACGCGTCGGCCGCCGTCAAGGGCCGCGCGATCGTCGCGCACGTCAACGCGTGGTGGCGCGAGCATCTGCGCGAACGCTTCGGCCTCGACAGCGCGCTCGAACTGCAATACGAGCGCCATTACCTGCGCTTCCTGATGCCCACCGTGCGCGGCGCGGAGGAAGGCAGCAAGAAGCGCTACGCGGGCCTGGCGCTAACCGCCGACGGCGGCGAGGACGTGGTGTTCAAGGGGCTGGAAACGGTGCGCACCGACTGGACGCCGCTCGCGCAGCAGTTCCAGCGCGAGCTGTACACGCGCGTGTTTCGCCGCGAGCCGTACCTCGACCTGATCCGCGACACGGTGCGGCGCATGCTGGCCGGCGAACTCGACGATCAACTGGTCTATCGCAAGCGCCTGCGCCGGCCGCTGGCCGAGTATCAGCGCAACGTGCCGCCGCACGTACGCGCCGCGCGCACCGCCGACGAATACAACCGCGAACAGGGCCGCCCGCTGCAATATCAGCGCGGCGGCTGGATCAGCTACGTGATGACCACCGCCGGCCCCGAGCCGCTGGAAACGATACGCTCGCCGATCGACTACGCGTTCTACCTGAGCCGCCAGTTGCAGCCGGTGGCCGACGCGATCCTGCCGTTCCTGAAGGACGATTTCGAGGCGGTGATTTCCGGACAGGGGCAGTTATTTCCCGGTTGAAGAGGCGAAGCGGGAAGCAAAGGGGAAATGACGCGGATGCCGAACTGGTTGCTCACACAACCTTTCTGCGAATGGGGGAAATGGGGGAAAAAGAGTCGGGGCGCCGCCACGACGTGGCCTGCGCCCCTGGCCCCCGGGGGTAACAACGGGAGGAGTAGAGGGTTGACGACAGCGTAACGGCTGCCGCCCCGGCTGAACAGCGGCTGCCGCTGAAATCTCAATTCGGCCTGCGCGAACAAAGCGGGCAGCGTTTTTGACGCCCGCTGAATCCAGCGGCTTCAGCGCACCGAAAAGCGCAGCACCGTCTCCTCGTGCAGCGTTTCACCCGGCTTCAATTCCGTGGTGGGGAACGCCGGATGATTCGGCGAATCGGGGAAGTGCTCGGCTTCGAGCGCGAACGCATCCGTTTGCCGATACGCGTGCCCCGACGAACCGACCGCGCTGCCGTCGAGCGAATTGGCCGTGTAGAACTGCAGGCCCGGCTGCGTGGTGTCGACAGTCAGCACACGGCCGCTGTGCGGGTCATGAACGCTGGCGGCAAACGCCGGCGTGCGCTCGCCGCCATGGTCGAGCACCCAGTTGTGGTCGTAGCCGCGTGCATACACCATCTGCTCGAAACTCGAACGCAGATGGCGGCCGATCGGCGTGGCGCGGCGCAGGTCGAGCGGCGTGCCCTCCACCGTGGCCAGCTCGCCGGTGGGGATCGAATTGCGGTCGGTGGGCGTGTAGCGCGAGGCCGCGATGCGGATCTCCTGATCCTCCACGCTGCCGCTGCCCTCGCCGGCCAGGTTGAAATACGTGTGATTGGTCAGGTTCACCACCGTGTGCTTGTCGGTGGTCGCCTCGTAGCGGATATGCAGCGCGTTGTCGTCGGTCAGCCGGTAGGTAACGTGCACGGTCAGCGTGCCGGGAAAGCCGTTTTCGCCGTCGGGGCTCACGTAGGTCAGCTCGGCGCCCGCGCCGTCCGGGCCCGCGCCGTTGCCGGGCAGCGGCTTCACGCTCCACACCTTCGAATCGAAACTGTCCGGGCCGCCGTGCAACGTGTTCGGCGCGTTGTTGATCGGCAGCTTGTAGGTCTGGCCGTCGAGCTGGAACTGGCCGTTCGCGATGCGGTTGGCGTAGCGGCCGATCAGCGCACCGAAATGGATGTTGCCGTTATAGGCCTCGTAATCCTTCAGCGACGCGAAGCCGAGCACGATGTTGGCGAACTTGCCGTGGCGGTCGGGCACGTCGATCGCGGTGATCACGCCGCCGTAGCTGATGAACCTGACCGTGGTGCCGTGCGCGTTCTTCAGCGTGTATTGGCTGACGGCCTGACCGTCGCGCGTGGTGCCGTACGGCGCCTGGCTGAACGTGGCGGCCTGAGCGAGCGGCGCGACCGCGAGGCTGGCGGCGACCAACGCGCCGGCGGCGGCGGTTTTCAGGGCTGGGCGGCTGCACAGGCGGCGGTTCGAATACGGGAAGGACGTGCTCATCGGATGGCGGCTCCTCTCATGGCGGACGGTGGCGAATGCGGATGCGGCGTGCCGTCGATTCTAGTCGTATGAGGGTTGAAGCGCGTTTTGCCGGGCGCCGCGCCGCCGCAGGTTCAGGACACCGACATTTCACGCCGCCCTGACACGTCGCCCGGACGCGTTCGGCAAAAATGCAGCAGACTGGCGTTCGGGCCGCCAATACACATTGCGTGCAAGGCCTGCCCGCAGCGCAAATTCGATGCCCGCCACCCCCATGCCAGACGGGCCCCGCCCCATCACGATTCCGAGGATGCCCATGCCACGCACGATTGCCGAACGACGCGCCGCCTTCCGCGAGTTGCACGCGAGCGGTTGTTTCCTGTTGCCGAACCCGTGGGATGCGGGCAGCGCGCGCTACCTCGCGGCGGCCGGCTTCCGGGCGCTCGCCACCACCAGTTCGGGCTTCGCCTGGTCGGCGGGCCGCGCCGACAACACCGTGTCGCGCGAGGCGGTGCTCGCGCATCTGCGCGCGCTGGTCGAGGCCACCGATCTGCCCGTCAACGCCGATTTCGAAAACGGCTTCGGCGCCACACCCGAGGAAGTCGGGCAGAGCGTGGCGCTGGCCGTGGAAACGGGCGTGGCCGGCTTGTCGGTGGAGGATTCGACGGGCGACGCGCACGCGCCGCTGCTGCCGATCGAGGTGGCGGTGGCGCGCATCGCCGCCGCGCGGCGCGCGATCGACGAACGTGGCGGCGACACGCTGCTGGTGGGCCGCGCCGAGAATTTCGTCGCCGGGGTGCCCGATCTCGACGACGCCATCGCCCGGCTGCGCGCCTACGCGGAAGCCGGCGCGGATTGCCTCTATGCGCCCGGCATCCGCACGCGCGGCCAGATCGAGGCCGTGGTGATGGCGGTCGCACCGAAGCCGGTCAACCTGTTGATCGGTTCCGCTTCGGAATTCTCGCTGGCCGACGTGGCCGCGATGGGCGTGCGCCGCGTGAGCGTGGGCGGCGCACTGGCGCGCGCGGCCTGGGGCGGCTTCCTGGCAGCGGCGCAATCGCTGGCCGAAGGCCGCTTCGACGGCCTGCCCGACACGCCGCCCGGCAGCCTGATGAACGACCTGTTCGCGCGCGGCAACGGAAACTGAAACTGAAGCACCCCCGCGCTGCCGCGCCCGCTCAGGTGTCCATGATCGGCCGCAGCAGCGCCTGCCCTTCGTACAGATAGCGCAGGTAGCGCTCGCGAATCTCCGCGAGCGACAGCGGCGACACCTGCGTCGTGATCGTCAGGCTAGCGCGCATCTGGCCGTGGCGGTCGGTCAGCGGCACGCCGAGAATCCGCATCCCCACTTCGTATTCCTGATCGAGTTCGGCATAGCCCTGCTCGCGGATCTGCCCGACGATCGCCTGGATCTCGGCCACGCCGGTGCGCGTGTAGGGCGTCAGCGCCTGCCGGTCGACGCGCGCCAGATACGCCTCCACCTCGGCATCGGGCAGCGAGGCCAGCCACAGCCGCCCGCTGCCGGTGCAGTACATCGGCAGCCGCCAGCCCTGCCGCATCGACAGCGACGACACGTTCATCACGCGGCTGCGCACGATATGCACGACCTCGTCGCCATCGCGCACCGCCACCGACACATGCTCGCGCGTCTCGGCCGCGACCTTCTCGACGATCGGCCGCATCATGCGCGGCAGCCGCGCCGATTCCACATAGGCCTGGCCGATCCGCAGGTTCTTCGCGGTCAGCCAGTAGTAGCGGCCGTCCGTTTCCGCATAGCCGTCGTGCACCAGCGTCAGCAGGAAGCGCCGCACGGCGCTGCTGGTCAGGCCGGAGCGCTGCGCGGCCTCGGGCACGGTCAGGCGGGGTGTCTGGTCGTTGAACAGCAGGATCAGCGCGAGGCCTTTCTGCAGGCCGGCGATCAGGTCGCGTTCGTGAATGACGGGTGTTTTCATCTGAGGATTCGGGAGAAACGAAGCGAACCGGAAACCGGCACGACGCTGCGATTATCGCAATCCCGATCCGCTTATCGCAATATTTTCGATTTTTCGGCGTTGTCGGGCCGGGCGAGGCGGTCGCACCATAGCGTCGTGTTCCTAACGAATTCCGGACGCCTCAATGATTCGCGGTACGACCGAACTGGTAGCCATCGTCGGCTCCCCCATCGCGCAGGTGAAATCGCCGCAGAACTTCAACGACTGGTTCGCGCGGCACGACAAGGATGTGTCGATGATCCCGATCGACCTCGACGGCGGCTCGATCGAGCCGTTCATCGGCGCGCTGCGTGCCTGGCGCAACCTGCGCGGCTGTGTGGTCACCGTGCCCTACAAGCAGCAGATCGCGCCGCGCCTCGACGCGTTGAGCCGCCGCGCCGAGGCGCTGGGCTGCGTCAACGTGATCCGCCGCGAATGCGACGGCCGGCTGGTCGGCGACATCGTCGACGGCGACGGCTTCCTGAACGCGGCGCGCGGTCACGGCTTCGAGCCGGCCGGCGCGAAGGCGCTGGTGCTCGGCGCGGGCGGCGTGGGCAGCGCGATCGGCTGGGCGCTGTGCGAGCACGGCGTGGCCTCGGTCACGGTGGTCGATCCCGACGCGGCGCGCGCGCAGCGGCTGCGCGCGCTGCTCGCAAAACATCACCCGGGCAGCTTCATCGAGCCGCATTTCGATTCGCTCGCGCCGTTCGATCTGGTGGTCAACGCGTCGCCGGCCGGCATGGAAGGCTACGCGCCGCTGCCGCTGGCCGAAACGGTGCTGGCCACGCTGCGCCCCGGCGCGCTGGTGGCCGACGTGGTGACTTCGCCCGACATCACGCGCTTCCTGGAGATCGCGCGCGGCCTCGGCTGCCGAATCCAGACCGGCGCGGACATGGCGCTCGCGCAGTTCGGCAACCTGGGCGCCTTCATGAACGTCACGCCGCTGGAGGTCTGAGCGCGCACGCAAGCGCACGCCAGGCAGCCCGGCTGCCGCACCATCCGCGAGGATGGCATTCCAATATTATTCAGGAGACCCGATCGATGAACGACGGACACATGACACCTCAGGAGCGCGCGAAGCAGACCACGCGCGCCACGGCGAGCGGCTGGATCGGCTCGGCGCTCGAATACTACGATTTCTTCATCTACGCGCAGGCCGCGGCGATGGTCTTTCCGCAGTTGTTCTTCCCGCACGGCAACCCGAAGCTGGCGATCGTGGCGTCGCTGGCGACCTACGGCGTGGGCTACGTGGCGCGCCCGATCGGCGGCTTCCTGCTGGGCCGGCGCGGCGACACGCACGGCCGCAAGCACCTGCTGCTGCTCTGCATGTTCCTGATGGGCGCGTCGACGTTCGCGGTGGGCCTGCTGCCGACCTACGGCCAGATCGGCATCGCCGCACCCGTCATGCTGGTGCTGCTGCGTCTCGTGCAGGGCTTCGCGGTGGCGGGCGAAATATCCGGCGCCAGCTCGATGATTCTCGAACAGGCGCCCGAAGGCCGGCGCGGCTATTACGCGAGCTTCGCGCTGCAAGGCACGCAGGCCGGGCAGATCTTCGCGGCGGCGATCTTCATGCCGCTTGCCTACTGGATGCCGAACGACACGTTCGTCGCCTGGGGCTGGCGCATTCCGTTCCTGCTCAGTGCGCTGGTGCTGGCGGCCGGCTTCGTGATTCGCCGCAAGGTGCAGGAATCGCCCGCGTTCGTCGACGAGGACAACAACGGCGGCATCCCGGCCTCGCCGATCGCGGTGGCGTTCCGCGAAAGCTGGCGCGACATGATCCGCATCGCCGTGATGGCGACGGCCGCCGTGATCGCGATGGTGGCGACCATCTTCGGCGCGGCCTACGCGGTGCAGCCGTCGTACGGCATCGGCTTTCATCCGAACACCTATCTGGCAATCCCGCTGATCGGCAACATCGTGGCGGTGCTGGTGATTCCGTACGTGGGCAAGCTGTCGGACCGGATCGGCCGGCGCATCCCGGTGGTGGTCGGCTCGCTCGGCGCGGGGCTGCTGTCGTATGCGTATCTGTACGCGATCAGCGTCAAGAACGCGCCGCTGGCGATCGTCACCTCGGTGCTGATGTGGGGCGTGATCTACCAGGGCTTCAACGCGGTGTTCCCGAGCTTCATGCCGGAGCTGTTCCCGACCCGCACGCGCGTGTCGGCGATGTCGATCGGCCAGAACATCGGCATGGCGATCACGGCGCTGCTGCCGTCGCTGTTCGCGGCCATCGCGCCGCCGGGCACGCACGACATTCCGATGCTGATCGGCACCGCCACGCTGATCATCACGGCGCTGGCCGCGCTGTCGGCCTGGACGGCTCGCGAAACCTACCGCACGCCGCTCAACGAACTGGGCGGGCCGCGCAGCGGGGCGGCGGCTGCACGTCGGCCTGCGAATGGTGGAGAGCGGTCGGCCGGAGCGGCGGGGGCGCGGTCGAGTTGATGCGTGAACGGTGGTGAATCGGGCCGGTCACGGCCGCCGGACGTGCGGACTGGCTGACGTGCGGACGTGCGGACGTGCGGACGCGCGAACGGTGGCACATCGGACCGGCCACGGCCGCCGGTTTGCAGGCGGACGGCGGCGAACCAAACCAGCCAGAGTCGCTGGCGCACGGTCTAGCTGACACGCGAGCGGCGACCAATCGAACCGAACTCCACGGCCGTCGGCGCGCGGTCTGCCTGACGCGCAAACCGCGGCGAACCTGACCGGCCACAGCCGCCAGCGCACGGTCGAACTGACACACGAAAGCGCGTCTCGCCCGGCGAGCCGCGACCGTCATCCCAACACCTGCCAGGACGCCCCGCCACCCCGCTGCCGCGCCGCCGTGCTCGTGTAGCATGGCGGCACCATGCAGCCGAACCTCGGACACCTCAGAACCTTCCTCGCCGTGATCGACACGGGCAGCCTCGCGGGTGCATCGCGGCAGTTGTTCCGCGTGCAGTCGGCGGTCACGCGCGCGATCGCGGAACTGGAAGGCAGCGTCGGCGCGCCGCTGTTCCAGCGCACGCCGGCCGGCGTGGTGCCGACGCCGCCGGCCGAGGCGATCCTGCCGCGCGTGCGCTCGGTGATGCGCGACCTGTCCGTCTGGAACCGCCGCAAGGCCGCCGAGCCGCTCGCCGGCGATCTCTATCGCGCCGTGCCGGCCGCCGCGCTCAACAACAAGCGCCTCGAAATCTTCTGCCGCCTGCTGCGCTCGCGCCACATGCCGACCGTCGCCAGCCAGATGGGCGTAAGCCAGCCGGCCGTCAGCGCCGCGATCTCGCTGCTGGAGGAATGCGCGCAGGACAAGCTGTTCCTGCGCACCGCGCGCGGCCTCACGCCCACCGCGCGCGCCATCGCGCTCGGCCAGACCACCCGCCACGCGCTGAACGATCTCGCGCGGCTCGCCAGCGACATCGCCGCCGCGCACGGCACGCTGGCGGGCGAGGTGGTGGTGGGCGCGTTGCCGCTGTCGCGCGCCTCGCTGCTGCCCGAGGCGATCGCGCGGCTCGTCGCTCGCGCGCACGGCGTGCAGGTCAGCACCATCGAAAGCCCGTTCGACGATCTGTGCGCGGCGCTGCGCGCCGGCAGCCTCGATTTCATCGTCGGCGCGCTGCGCGAGGCGCGCTACTCCACCGATCTCGAAGTGCACGAACTGTTCGCGGAACCGCTCGCGATCATTGTCGGCGCGCATCATCCGCTGGCCGCGAAACGGCGCGTGTCGCTGGCCGCGCTGGCCGGTTATCAATGGATCCTGCCGCGCCGCGACACGCCCTCGCGCGCACTGCTGGCCGCCGCGTTCGAGCTGGCCGGGCAGGCCGAGCCGACGCCGGCCGTGGAAACCGGCGATTCGATGATCGTGCGCGGGCTGCTGGCCCGCTCGACCATGCTGGCGGTGGTGTCGCAGGGGCAGATGGACGCCGATCTGAAGGATGGCGAAGTGAAGGCGCTGCCGATCGAACTGGCCGGCACGGTGCGGCCGATCGGCATCATCCGGCGCGCGGGCGTGCTGGCCTCGCCGCCGGCCGCCGCGCTGTTCGATACGATCCGCGACGTGGCGCGCGAGCAGCGCGGCGGGTTGAACGCCGCGAGCGATGCGCCGCGCGAATGAACGCGCCGGCGGACAGGCTCTCGCCGCCCGCCGCAGCGCTGTTTGACACGATCCACGATGTGGCGCGCGAGCAGCACGGCGCGGTGAACGCTGCGCGCGATGCGCCGCGCGAATGAACGCGCGGGCGGGTAGGCTCTCGCCGCCCGCCGCAGCGCTGTTTGACACGATCCACGATGTGGCGCGCGAGCAGCACGGCGCGGTGAACGCTGCGAGCGATGCGCCGCGCGAATGAACGCGCGAGCGGACAGGCTCTCGCCGCCGGCCGCCGCGCTGTTCGACACGATCCACGATGTGACACGCGAGCGGCGTGGCGGGTTGAACGCCGCGAGCGATGCGACACGCGACTGAACACGCGGGCGGGTAGGCTCTCGCCGCCTGCCGCCTCGCTGTTCCAAACGATCCGCGATGTGACGCGCGACCGAGCAACCCGGCTCAGGCCGCCGCGTCCATTCCGCAGGATTGCTTGATATCGACCGCCGCCGGCGCAGCCAGGAACGCGAGCCACGCCGCCGCTTCATCGCGCCGCGCGCAACGCGCGCCGATCGCGCCGGTGAAGGTCGTCACGGCCTGCGCCGCATCGGGCAGCGCACCGACGATCGCGATGCCGGGCTGATCGAGCAGTTCGCTGCGCTGCTGAAAACCCAGCTCAACCTCACCCGCCGCCACCAACGACGCGACCGGCACGCCGGGCCGCGCCCGCACCAGGCGCGGCGCGAGCGCATCGGCCACGCCCCACCTCGCGAACAACGCTTCCAGATGCGTGCCGCTCGGCCCGGTCGAATAGCCGATCGTGCGAGCCTGCATCACGGCCTCGCGCAGCGCCGCCTCGGAATCGATCGCCGGCAACGGCGCGCCGCTGCGTACCGCCACCGCGATGCCCGAGCGCGCGATCGCCACGCGGCTGCCGCCGTCCACCTGCCCGGCCTCGGCAAGCCGCGCCAGCGCGTCGCCGGCCAGCACCACCACGTCGAACGCCTCGCCTTCGCTCACGCGCCGCGCCGCCTCCACGCCGCCCACCGATTCGATCGCCACCTCGCGGCCCGTGTCGGCCGCATAGGCAGCGGCGAGCCGCGCCAGCAACTGGCGCGTCGCCATCGACGAAATCAGCGTCAGCGGCGCGGACCCAACGCGCTCAATCGACATAGCGCAGGCCGGCCTTCGCCAGCGGCTCGCGCATGCTGTACATGTCGAGCCCGAGCACGCCCGAAGCCAGCTTCTCGCGCTTGGCGCCCTCGTTGGCCTCGCGCGCCAGCGCCTTGTCGAGCACCTCGGCGGCGATCGCCTTCGGCACGCACACCACGCCGTCGATGTCGGCCACCACCACGTCGCCCGGCGTGACGTAGGCGCCCGCGCACACCACCGGCACGTTGACCGAGCCGAGCGTCGCCTTGATGGTGCCCTTCGACGAAATCGCCTTGCTCCACACCGGGAACTTCATCTCTTCCAGCGTGGCCACGTCGCGCACGCCGCCGTCGATCACCAGGCCCACGGCGCCCTGCGCCTGGAAGCTGGTGGCCAGCAAATCGCCGAAATAGCCATCCGTGCAGGCGGCCGTGACGGCCGCGATCACGATGTCGCCGGGCCGGATCTGCTCGGCCGCCACATGCATCATCCAGTTGTCGCCCGGTTGCAGCAGCACGGTGACGGCCGTGCCGGCCGCGCGCGCATGCGGGTAAATCGGCCGCATATAGGGTTGCAGCAGGCCCACGCGCCCCATCGCCTCGTGGACGGTGGCCGAGCCGAGTTCGCCGAGCTTGCGCGCCACGTCCGCATCCGCGCGCTCGACATTGCGATACACCACGCCGAGTTCGTACATGATCAAAGCCCCTTGTTCTTCAATGCCGTGTCGAGACGGGAATACACGCGCCGCGCGTTGCCCTCGTAGATGCTGAAACGCTCGCCTTCGCTGATGCTGGCCGCTTCGATATAGCGCTTGGTGTCGTCGTAGGCATGGCCGGTTTCCGGGTCGATGCCGCGCACCGCGCCGATCATCTCGCTGGCGAACAGGATGTTGGCGACCGGGATCACGTTGGTCAGCAGGTCGATGCCCGGCTGGTGATAGACGCAGGTATCGAAGAACACGTTGTTCAGCAGATGCTCGCCGAGCGGCGGCTTCTTCAGTTCCTGCGCCAGCCCGCGGAAACGGCCCCAATGGTAGGGCGCCGCGCCGCCGCCGTGCGGAATCACGAACTTCAGCGTCGGGAAATCGCGGAACAGGTCCGAGGTCAGGCACTGCATGAACGCGGTGGTGTCGGCGTTCAGGTAGTGCGCGCCGGTGGTGTGGAAGCAGGCGTTGCAACTCGTGCTGACGTGGATCATCGCCGGGATGTCGTACTCGACCATCTTCTCGTAGATCGGATACCAGTAGCGGTCGGACAGCGGCGGGCTGGTCCAGTGGCCGCCCGACGGATCGGGGTTCAGGTTGATCGCCACGTTGCCGTATTGCTCGACGCACTTCACGAGTTCGGGGATGCAGGTGGCGATATCCACGCCCGGGCTTTGCGGCAGCATCGCGGCCGGCACGAAGTGCTCGGGGAACAGTTGACTCACGCGGTAGCACAGCTCGTTGCAGATCGCGGCCCACGCGCTCGACACCGCGAAATCGCCGATGTGATGCGCCATGAAGCTGGCGCGCGGGCTGAAGATCGTCAGGTCGATGCCCCGCTCGCGCATCTTGGCGAGCTGGTTTGATTCGATCGATTCGCGCAGCTCGTCGTCGCTGATCTGCAGTTCCGAGGCGGCCGGCATCGGCGTGCCGTCGTTGAACGCGGCGATCTGGCGGTTGCGCCAGGCTTCGAGCGCCTTCGGGGCCGTGGTGTAGTGGCCGTGAATATCGATGATCATGCGGATTCCTTAATCAATGGATTGCGGCGCCGCGCACCGTTGCGCGGCGAGCCGCTCAGTCTCGCTTCGTTGTGTCGCCCGGCTTGGCTTGATCCCACGCCAGCGCGCCGGCGCTCTTGCCGGCCACCGAATACAGCGCGCCGGGCGCGTTGCGGGTGGCCTGGAACGCTTCGAGCGTTTCGCCCCGCATCGCCGCGTAGATATGCAGGTTCGAGACGCCCGTCACCGCGCCGAGCTTTTCGAGCAGGAAGAAGATCACGCCGTAATGCAGCAGGCCGCGCCAATCGCGGCGGCGGATCAGGTCGCGCTCGGTCTCGCTGAGGCCGGCCGCCTCGAAGCTGGCTTCGGCATCGGCCAGGAACGCCTCGCGATGCGCCGGCTCCACCATGCGGTGCAGGAACGCGTTGATGCCCCAGGCGCGCACCGCCGTCTCGGTCGAGAACGGGTAGGTGCCTTCGAGCTTCTCGATGCCGGCCAGCTCGGCCGCGATGCGCGCGCGCTGGCGCTCGGCCTGCGCGGCGTCGGGCGCGTCGTCTTCCGCGCCCTCGTAGATCGCCGTGGCGATGCCGGCCATCGACGGCAGGTAATAGCTGCGGTGCTTGCAGCTCACGTTGGCGGGCAGCGCGCCGCGCATCGTCAGCCACATCACCACTTCCGCGCCTTCGTAGCCGCCGAGCGTCGCGAAATCGGCGATCGTCATGCCGGCCAGCCGCTCGGGATCGTGCTCGAACAGGTCGAGGAAGCGCGCGTCCCACGCCGTGTTGTTGAAGCCGGCGCGCTCGCCGTGCACCTGGTGCGACAGGCCGCCGGTGGCCACGATCGCCACGCGCAAATCCTCGGGATAGCTTTCGATCGCGCGGCGCAGCGCCTGGCCGAGCTTGTAGAAGCGGCGCGCGCTCGGCATCGGCAGTTGCAGCACGCCCATCTGCAGCGGCACCAGCTTCACCGGCCAGGCCGGATCGTGCGGGCACAGCATCGACAGCGGCGAGAAGCAGCCGTGGTCGAGCGCCTTGTTCTGGAAGAACGACATGTCGAACTCGTCGGCCATCAGCGAGCGGCCGACGTGCGCGGCGAACGCCGGGTGGCCGTCGATCGGCGGCAGGTCGCGCGCGCCGCCGCCCTCGTCGGCCACCGTCCATTGCGGGCCGACGCCCAGCGAGAACGCCGAGTAATGATCGAAGAAGAACGACGTGACGTGATCGTTGTAGATCATCAGCAGCACGTCGGGGCGCTTCTGTTCGAGCCAGTCGGCCAGCGGTGCGAAGTTCTTGAAGATCGGCGCCCAGACGGGATCGTCGCGCTTGTTCTTGTCGAACGCGAAACCGATCGTCGGCGTGTGGGAGGCGGCGATGCCGCCAATGATTCGGGCCATGCGCGGCTCCAGTGGTGAGGCGCGCGGACGAAACGGCCGCCGCGGCGCGAATAGGCGTATCAAAGCGGATGGCGGCCCGGGCGTCAATCCGCCCCGACACGCATCAATCGTCTATTTCGAATGGATGCGGCGCAGCAAAGCCTTGTCAGTGCTAGGCCTTTTGGTTCGATACGGAAAACCATCGATAACTTTTTTCGAACCCGTCCCCGGCAAAATGCACGGCGCGAGCGGGCCGGCCCGGCGGCCCTGCGACGGCATCGGCCCGTTTCCGCTAGAGTGGAAGCTTGCGGCCGCGCCCCCACGCGGCCGCATTGCATTGCGTTTTTCTCCAAGGAGCCTACATGACCGCCATCCAGCCCTATACGCCCGATGCCCCCGCCCGCGCCGCCGTCGACGCACTGGCCGGCGCCACCGTGATCGAGTTCGGCGCGAACTGGTGCGGGATCTGCGCCGGCGCGCAGCCGGCGATCCGCGAGGCGTTCGCCGCGCACCCCGAGGTGCGCCACCTGAAGATCGAGGACGGCCCCGGCCGGCCGCTCGGCCGCTCGTTCGGCATCAAGCTGTGGCCGACGCTGGTGTTCCTGCGCGATGGCGCGGAAGTGGCGCGCGTGGTGCGCCCCACCGCCGCCGCGCAGATCGAGGCGAACGGCTTCGCCGCGCTCGGCTGAACGCCACCGGAGCCATCACGATGAAACAGGCAATCCAGCATATCGGCGTGGCCACGCGCGGGCGCGGCCTGATCGATTTCACGCGGCAGGTGCGCGCGTTCGTCGAGCAGCAATCGATCCGCACCGGCCTGCTGACGGTGTTCTGCCGCCACACGTCGGCCTCGCTGCTGATCCAGGAAAACGCCGACGCGTCGGTGCAGCGCGATATCGAACGCTACTTCGAGGAGATCGCGCCCGAGGATCCGGCGCGCTACGAACACGACACCGAAGGCCCCGACGACATGCCCGCGCACCTGCGCACGGTGCTCACGCAGGTGCAGTTGTCGATCCCGGTCGAGCAGGGGCGCATGGTGCTGGGCACCTGGCAGGGCATCTACCTGTTCGAGCACCGGCGCATCGCGCATCAGCGCGATGTCGTCGTGCATCTGATCGGGGAATGAACGCCTGAGCGAGCCGGTTCCTCACCGGGGCCTCAACGCCGCGCCTTGCCGCCGCCGCGCCGCGTTTCGGCGCGTTCGGGCCGGTAGCCCTCGCGCAGCGCCTCCACCACCAGTTCCACCGCGCGCGACGACTTGCGGCGGCTCGGGTAATACACATGGTGGCCGACGAAGGTCGGATACCACTCCTCCAGCACCCAGGCCAGCCGCCCGGCCTGCACCAGCGGCTCGGCCAGATCGTGCGGCACGTAGGCCAGCCCGAAGCCGGCCAGCGCCGCGTCGAGCATCTGGTAGACGTTGTTGAACGTCAGTTGCCCGGCCACGCGCACCTGCAACGCGCGCCGCCCCTTGACCAGTTCCCACGCCAGCAGCGAGTCGCGCGTCGGCAGCCGCAGGTTGATGCAGTTGTGCTGCGTCAGATCCTGCGGCGTGGCCGGCGCGGGGCACGATGCCAGGTAGCCCGGCGCGCCGACGATCGACATCGTCATGTCCGGCGCGATGCGCTGCGCGATCATGTCCTTCTCGACCTGATCGCCGAGCCGCACGCCGATGTCGTAGCGGTCCGCCACGATATCGGTCAGCCCGTAGTCGTTCACCAGCTCGATCTCCAGCTCCGGATACAGCCGCAGCAAGGGCTGCACGCGCGGCCAGACATAGGCGTTGGCGGCGTAATCCGTGGTGGTGATGCGCACCATGCCGCCGGGGCGGTCGGTCATCGCGCGCAACGCCTCCAGCTCCACGCCGATTTCCTGCAGATGCGGCCCGACCACCGCCAGCAGCCGCTCGCCGGCCGCCGTGAGCGACACGCTGCGCGTGGTGCGCGCCAGCAGCGGCATGCCCATGCGCGTCTCCAGCAGGCGCACGGTGCGGCTCAGCGCCGATTGCGACACGCCGAGCTGCGCCGCCGCGCGCGTGAAGTTGCGCTCGCGCGCCACCGCCATGAACGCCAGCAGGTCGTTGAGGTTCTCTTTCAATTGATGCTCCCACGCATAGGATCATGCCGATTTTGCCATCTAGTCGCATGATCGCGGGCTCGGTACATTGGCCGGCATCCCATGACTCGCAAGGAAGCCCCATGAAACTGATGCGCGCCGGTTCGCAGCCCTCGATGCGCGGCCCCGACGACTGGTTCACCGGCACCGTCCGGATCGACCCGCTCAACGTCGCGCCGCCGCCCTCGCGCGTCTCGTGCGCCAGCGTCACGTTCGAGCCGGGCGCGCGCACCGCCTGGCACACGCACCCGCTCGGCCAGACGCTGCTGGTGACCGCCGGCTGCGGCTGGACCCAATGCGAAGGCGAGCCGCGCGTGGAGATTCGCGCCGGCGACGTGATCTGGTGCCCGCCCGGCCACAAGCACTGGCACGGCGCGACCGCCACCACCGCCATGACGCACGTGGCGATCCAGGAAGCGCTCGACGGCCGCAACGTCGACTGGCTCGACCAGGTCAGCGATGCGCAGTATCTCGGCGAGTGAACGCCGCCCGCCCCGGCTCGCCGCGCGCTTTGCCGCGCATCTTGCGGCGGCCGGCACGGCGCTGGCCCTGAGCGCCTGCGCCACCCCCACCAGGATTCACGCCATGCACGACACCCCCACGCCCGCCGACCTCGGCGCGGCCTCCCCCGCCCTCGCGCACTACACCGCCACCGTGCTCGACGAGGTGTGGCGACGCCCCGGCCTTGCGCCGCGCGATCGCGGCATCGTCACCGTTGCCGTGCTGATCGCGCGCAACCAGGCCGCCGAGTTGCGGGGCCAGGCGCCGCTCGCGCTCGATCGCGGCGTGACGCCGGCCGAGTTGTCCGAGATCGTCGCGCATCTGGCGTTCTACGGCGGCTGGGGCAACGCCACGGCCGCGGCCGGCGCGCTGGCCGACACATGCCGCGAACGCGGCATCGGCGCGGCCCAACTGTCGCCCGTCGATACGCCGCCACTGCCGCTCGACGAGGCGGCCGAACGCCAACGCGCGCACACCGTCGGCGAGAATTTCGGCACGACCGCGCCGGGTGTGGTGCAGGCCACCACCGACGTGCTGTTCAACGACCTCTGGCTGCGCCCCGGCCTCGCGCCGCGCGACCGCAGCCTCGTGACAGTCGCCGCGCTGGTGGCGAACGGCCAGGTCGCGCAGATCCCGTATCACCTGAACCGCGCGATGGATAACGGCCTGACCCGCGACGAAGCCGCCGAAATGCTGACGCAACTGGCGTACTACGCGGGCTGGCCGAACGTGTTTTCGGCGATGCCGGTGTTCAAGGAGGTGTTTGCAAAGCGGGCGGATTAATGCCGGACGGGCTTTATTACCGATTTTTTTAATCGAATGCCGCTAATCGGTAATTTAATCCGAATTCGATTTTCATCGTTGAATCGCTCGATATCGGCCGAAATCGTTTTCAACTCGCCTGTTCGATTCGACAGGTTATCTCGCGCTCGCCGCCATTCAAAACGCCATTTGATCGGATTCAAATGGCGTTTTGACATTTATTGAATCGACAGCCATCGTCAGGCCTTCGTAATCCCGCTAAAATGCCGCTTTGCCATTCGGAGCGCTACCTCCGAACGTGTGCGGGAAGCTCGCGCCCGCCACCGATAAAACGATGGGAAATGCATGGACATGACCGATTTGGCTCAGGCCATTCGTGGCGGCCTGATTCAACAGGGGCGTCTGCTGAAGACGGATATTCCCTGCCTGCCCGATAACACCCTGATTCCGCGCCGGGCTGTCACGCACGCCGAATTGGGCCGCGATTTCAGCATGACGCTCGACATGGTGTCCGCCGCGCCCGATGTCGAACTGAAATCGCTGATCGCGCAGTCAATCACGCTGTGGATTCAGCAGGCGGACATGTCGTACCGGCCCGTCAATGGCTTTATCCATACCGCGCGCCGGCTCGGTTCGGACGGCAGCCTGTCGGGCTATCAATTGACGGTCGCATCGTGGCTGCATTTCCTGCGCTTTCGCAGCGACATGCGCTATTGGCAGGATCAAGGCACCGACGCCATCCTCGCCGCCGTGTTCGACGCGCATCCGCAGGCGCAGGGCCGCTATCGGTTCGCGCTGTCGAAGCCGCTGCCGAGCCGCTCGTATTGCCGCCAGAGCGAGAGCGACTGGCAGTTCGTGCACCGCCTGATGGAACAGGAAGGCCTGTTCGGCTTCTGGCGGCACGATGCGGGCGGCGCGTCGCACACGTTCGTGATCACCGACGACATCCATTCGCTCGACGCCCTTTCCCCGGCCGCCGTCACGTTCGCGCGCATCGCCACCGGCAGCGAAGCCGACGCGTTCACGCAATGGGCCGGCTCGCGCACGCTGCAAAGCAGCGCGCATACCACCCGCACGTTCGACTACAAATCGCCGGCCGCCGCCACCAACCCCAAGGGCACCACGCTGCCCACGCGCGACAACCAGGGCAGCCTGCCGCAGCAAACCGAAGTCTACGAATACACCGGGGCCTACACGTTCGCCGCGCAGGATCGCGGCGAGGCGCTGTCGAACATCCGGCTGGAGGAATGGGAATCGCGCGCCAAGCGGTTCACGGGCGCGGGCGGCGTGCGCGGCATCGATGCCGGCCGGCGCTTCACGCTGACCGGCCATCCCGAGCACGATCGCGACGCCGATTCGCAACGCGAATTCGCCGCGATCCGCGTGCAGGGGTTCATCGAGAACAACCTGCCGCTGTCCGACCACGACGCGAATTTTCCGCACAGCCTGCAGCCGCAACTGGCGCAGGCGCGCGCCGACAGCGGCGACGGCGGGTTCGCCGTGACGCACGACGACGGCTCGACCGGCTTCTATCGCGTGGAAGTCGAGGCGCAGCGCACCGCCGTGCCGTACCGCAGCCCGTTCGCGCACGCCAAGCCCGAGATGCGGCTCGAAACCGCCATCGTCGTCGGGCCGCAGGGCGAGGAGGTGTACACCGATGCGCTGAACCGCATCAAGATCCGCTTCGTGTGGGATCGCCTCAACGACGGCGACGAGCGCGCCTCGTGCTGGGTGCGCGTCGCGCAATCGGACACCGGCGGCGGCTATGGCGGCGTGCATATGCCGCGCGTCGGCGAGGAAGTGCTGATCGGCTATCTCGGCGGCGATTGCGACCGGCCGATCTGCCTGCATCGCGTGTACAACGGCGCGGTGAAGCCGCAATGGCACAGCAACGGCATTCTGTCCGGCCACCGCTCGAAGGAATACGCCGGCAGCGGCTACAACGAAATGGTGCTCGACGACGCCACCGGCCAGAACCGCATGCGCCTCGCCAGCAGCAGCGCCAATTCGCTGCTGCATCTCGGCTACCTGATCGACCAGAACGGCAACACGCGCGGCGGCTATCTCGGCAGCGGCTTCGACCTGCGCACCGACGATTACGGCGCCGTGCGCGCCACGCAGGGGCTGTATCTCACCACCCATCCGAAGGCCGCGAACAGCCAGCCGCTCGACGTGCGCGAATCGCAGCAGCAGCTCGTCAATGCCGAGAGCCTGATCGAATCGCTGTCGCAGGTCAGCGAGACGCACCAGGCCGAGACGCTCGCCGAGGGCCACGACGCCATGAAGGCGTTCACCGACGCGACGCAAAACAGCGTGGCCGGCTCCGCTTCCGGCGGCAACACCGCGGGCGGCGGCACCGGCAGCGCGAACGCGTTCAAGGAGCCGGTGATGCTGCTCGGCAGCCCGGCCGGCATCGCGCTGTCGAGCCAGCAATCGGTGCATCTGGCCGGCACCGAGCAGATCAACCTCGTCAGCGGCCAGAGCACGGTGCTGGCCGTCGGCAAATCGCTCGTGGCCAGCGTGCGCAAGACCCTCAGCCTGTTCGTGCAGAACGCCGGCATCAAGCTGTTCGCCGGCAAGGGCAAGGTCGAGGTGCAGGCGCATTCCGACAATATCGAGCTGACCGCGCAGAAAACGCTGAAGCTGGTGAGCGCCACCGCCACCATCGACGTGGCCGCCAAGCAGGACGTGCTGCTGACGTCCGGCGGTGCCTATATCCGCATCAGCGGCGGCAACATCGAGATCCACGCACCCGGCACCATCGACGTGAAGGGCGCGCAGCACACGTTCGCCGGGCCGGCCAGCATGCCGTATCCGCTGCCGGCGCTGCCGGGCGGCACGTGCAAGGAGTGCTTGCTGAATGCGCACAGCGGACGCGAATCGATGGTCGAGGCGGATTGATGAGCGAGCAGAACGAAACCGGGGCGGCGATGCAGGAGGACGGCGTCGAGGTTGCGGACGCAACCGATGCGGCCGAGGTGATGGATGTCGTTGAGGAATCGCCCGCGCGGCTCGACGACTGGCCCGCGTTCCTGGAAAGCCTGCATGGCGGGTTTGCCGAGCGCTCCGCGCAGGGCCTGCCCTTGCAGTTGTATGCGTTCGTCGATTCGCGCGGTTATCCGGGCCTGGATGCGCGGCTCGCGGCCGCGCACGGCGTGCGTCATGCCTCGCTGTGGCGCGAGACGAATCTCGACGCGTATCCCGACATTGCCCCGCATCTGATCGCCTTCGACCGGCAGGCGCTGGCCACCGGCAGCGAGCAGCATCGTCTGCTTCACGAGCTGTGGACACGCCTGGTCGATCTGCACGCCGTGACGTGGGCGTGGTCGCCGCTGCCGTTCGACCGGCTCGACGCGCATTGCCGGCAGTATGTCGTCTACACACTGCCGGGCGGGCGCCGGTTCTTCCTGTTCTTCTTCGACAACCATGTGCTGGCGCGGCTGCGGCTGGTGTGGTCCGATGCGCAGGCGCAGCGGTTTCTCGCGCCGTTCGTCGCGTTGCGGTATCGCGATCGATGGCGCAAGGAAGTGGTGTGGCGCAACGAGGCGGCGGTTGGCGCTGATGGCGGCGTGATCGGCAGCGACAGCCTCGTTGATCTGGACGACACGCAGCATGCGAGATTGATCGCGCTCGGGTATCCCGACAAGCTTGCGCTGCAGTTTCGCGAAACGATGGCGATGTCGGTCGATCATCTGTCGGATGTCGAGTTGTACGAAGCGATTGTGTTGTTGCTCGAACGGGCGGCCGGTTATGGGATCGAGGACGCCGCGCAGGTGCTGTCGTATGTGACGATCGGTGTGCATGTGTCGCCAAGGTTCGATGAGCATCCCGATGTGCAGGCGTGTCTCGCGGCGGTCAAGCGTGGGGAGATGGATGTCGATGCGGCGCTGGCGGGGATTGGCGACGCGCAGTGGGATGCGATTCGGGATGCGATGGAGTTGACGCGGTTGGGTGGTGCGGGTTGAGGGCGGGGGCGGTGGTTGGCCGGGTTGTGGCGGCGGCGGTGATGGTCGTGGCGCTGGGGGCTTGCGGGAAGTCGGAGCCGACGTACGGTGGTATTTCGGTCATGGGGCAGAATTATCTGCCCTTCAACCTGATCCGCTTCACGGTCACGGACGCCTACGGCAATAAGGCAAGTGGCGGTGGCGATGATCCTCCGGGTGAGGGTGGTGGCCGGGTCGCCTGTTGCTACAAACTGAAAGGCATCGAATTCACGGTGACGTGGCAATACTACGATGCCGATCAATGGATCGCAGGAGACAAAAAACGCTTTTCCGCCGAAGCCAAAGCATCGATGTCCCCCACGAAAGCGCCGGACCACATCGGAGAAAGACTTCTGGAAGTGCACTTCTTCCCGGATCACCACGTCGAGCTTCAGTTTCCTGGAGGATTGAACGACGCGTCTCGAATTCCGATGGTCGATGTCATGAGATGGATGAGGCAGTATGAGTCGCAAATCAAGAAGCAAAGCGGCGAAGAGGAGTATCAGCAGTTCCGTCATGTTGGGCGCGTCGTTGCTGCGGCGTGGCTCAAGTATCGGCTGACGGATCTGCAGGACCTGGAGCAGTACGCTTACTTCAGTCTGCTGGTGAATGAGCGGTTCGACGCGCAAGCGGATGTGCAACGGATGCTGCAGGCGAGCAAGGGCACGCCTGGGGCGTTCGCGAAGGCGATTCGGTCGCTGGCGCCGAACGTGATGGCCGAGTTGAAGCACGACAAGTTCGTGCCTGTTGCGGTACCGGAGATTGCCGATGGCTTGCTGCCTCAACCACGCACCGAAACCGTCAGCGGCAGCACGCCGGAGCGCGCTCGAATCAAGTCGAGCGCCATCGGACAGAACATCTATCGGAAGGACGATTCAAATGCGTGATGTAAGGAAAATATTGAACTGGTCGGCCCGAGCATTTGTCGCTGGCGCGATGATGATCTCGTTGTCCGCTTGCGGGAAATCGGAGCCGACTTATAGCGGCATTTCGGTCATGGGCCAGAACTACCTGCCCTATAACATGATCCGCTTCACGGTGACGGATGCCTATGGCAACAAGGCGACGGGCGGCGGCGATGATCCGCCGGGTGGCGGTGGTGGGGGCGTCACATGTTGCTATTCGTTGAAGGGCACTGAATTTACGGTGACGTGGCAATACTACGATGTCGATCAGTGGCACACCGGCGACAAGAAACGCTTCTCCGCCGAAGCCAAAGCATCATTGCCGCCCACAAAATCACCAGACCACATCGGAGAAAGACTGTTGGAGGTGCATTTCTTTCCGGATCATCACGTCGAGCTTCAGTTTCCCGGTGGGTTGAATGACGCTTCCCGTCTGCCGATGGTCGATGTCATGAGATGGATGA
This sequence comes from Burkholderia sp. 22PA0099, assembly GCF_047497165.1. NCBI lineage: Bacteria > Pseudomonadati > Pseudomonadota > Betaproteobacteria > Burkholderiales > Burkholderiaceae > Burkholderia > Burkholderia sp. 22PA0099. The sequence goes on from NZ_CP163164.1 coordinate 1,016,677, forward strand.
GGCAATACGAGGCCCAGGTCAATAAGCGAAACGGCGAAGATGAATATCAGCAATTCCGTCATGTGGCGCGTGCGGTCGCGGCAGCGTGGCTCAAATATCGGCTGACGGATCAGAAAGATCTGGAGCAGTACGCCTACTTCAATCTGCTCGTCAACGATCGATTCGATACGCAGTCAGATGTGCAGAAAATTCTGCAATCGAACAAGGACAAGCCCGGTGCATTTGCCAAGGCCATTCAAACATTGCCGCCCAAGGTCAAATCGCAATTGTCCAGCGGAAAATTCACGCCTGTAGCTGTCCCCTCCATTCCGGACGGCTTGCTTCCGCCTCCTCTCTCGCAGGAGAAATAGCATGGGTGGTCAATCCAAACTCGATCCAGACGACGCAACGCCGGTTTCCGTCTTACTGCAAGTTTCAAAGCAGAATGCCGCCAACTATCCTGCGGCCACATGCTTGCCCTGCGGAGCCGTGATCCGCATGGGATTTTTCTTCGATGCATTCGGCAGAAACCGCGATATCGACGACCCCGAAAGTTCGCAATACTCCAACATTTGTCGATTGTGGGAAGCCCATCGCAAAAACAACGAAGCGCTACGTCCTGCCAATCAATTCTGGTACGCCTTCTACTACTCGGGCCTCGGCACGCCGCTCAATGAGGACTCCGACGCCAGCGCCATCAAGAATGCGACCGCCGCGGCAACCAAGATGGCCACCGCCAAGGTAGTCAGCACTGTCAAATCCACTGCCGAATCGGTGGGCAAGTCCTTTTTCCGCGTCAAGGATCCGCTCGAAAAAGCCGATGTGAAATCCCGTGCCGAAAAGGCGCTCAAGGAATCCGCCAAGGAATTCTCGTTCCGCCCGCTCGAAAAGGCGTTCGAGGATATCAAGAAGGAGATCAAGGGAATTCCAGCGGACGCCCGACGCATCACCAACGTGCTGACTTCATCCTCTGAACGCCTGCTCCAGCGCTCGAAGGCGGCCGGCAGCCTCGTGCTGAAGGGAGCCAAGGACGATACGATCGGCGCCCTCAAGAAGAATCCGCTCAAGGCGCTCGGCACCGTCGCGCGCAGCCTGTTCGCGGGCATCATCATGGAGAACGTGCCGATCGTCCGCGACAACGCCTTCATGGCGATGTACTTCGGCACCGGCATCGATACCCGCCTGCTCGCCGCGATGGACCAGTTCAAGGCGGCCTACAACGCCGTGCGGGCACAAATGCCTCATGTCGGCGTGATCGAAGTGTCGGTGTTCGGCGCCGATCGAGGCTGTGTGCTCGCACGCACCTTCGTCAATGCACTGGCAACACAATACAAGCAGACCGACGACCTCGATCTGGCCATCGACGGCGTCAAGATCAAGATCAAATTCCTTGGCCTGCTCGACGCGGTGTCGTCCGTCATGTCGGAAGAAGCGAGCCAGGTGGTCGGGCTGGTGCCGTTCATCAACGTGATCAAGACGGACTACAAGGATCGCGCGCTGGACGTGCCCCCCAGCGTGGAGCGCTGCGTGCACTTCGCGGCGGCGCACGAAAAGCGCTGCTACCAACGCCTCGACAGCCTCGAAAAGACGCGCGGCGAACAGTTCCTCTATCCGGGCACCAGTTGCGATGTGGTCGGCGGCGCGGTCAAGGGATCGCTCGGCTTCAACGCCGAATTGATGCGCATCCCGCTGCGCGACATGCTGCTGGAAGCCATGAAAGCCGGCACGGCGATCAGTTCGATGGAGGAAATGGCGGCCGGCAAAGCGTTGACGTTCGACAAGTTCTCCATCGCCACGCCCATCACCTGCGAAGGCAAGCAATACCGCATCCGCCACCTGGTCGACGCCTACCAGGCGCTCGTCCCACGCAAGGCCGGGCTCAATATCCTCGATCACGAAAAGATCTTTCTGCGCTGGATCGCCGTGCGCTATCAGGACCCGGAGTTCCGCAAGACGATTTCGGACCCGGTGGAAAAATGGCGCAGCGATTACGCGGCGGCCGATTATCAGCGCAAGCTCACCAAGAGCAAACTCGACGCCGAAATGCAGCGCCAGGGCGTCATCATGAGCATGATCTCGACGCGCCCGCCGGAGGATCAGGCCACCTTGCTCAAACTGAAGGCCGAGCGCGACGCCGCTGAAACGCATTTCGAGAATCTCGTCGGCACCGCGCCGCGCGATTTCACCAGCGTCTGGACGCGCTTGCAGAACGACGCCGACCGGCTCGTGGCGAAGGCCGGCAAGCAGGATCAGCGCAAGAAAACGGCTGAATCACTCCGTAGCGCCCCTCCCGACCCCTACGGCTTGGGGGGCGCGCAAATCGCGGCGTCCGTGCTCGAATATGGCTTGTTGTCCGATGACGAGATGGCGCTCGTCGACGCCTGGAAGGAAGGGATCGGCGGCAAGCACCCCCTCCCCGCCGACGTCATGGCGATGTTCGACATGCTCGTTCACGACACCCTGCTGACCAGTTGGCAGGATCACGTTCTGGCCGACACGCTCTACTTCCGCACCCGCGACACCGACACCTTCGGTTCAACCGACAAAAAAGCCGAAGACGAGCAACGCAAGAAAGACGACCAGAAAGCCGCCGACATCGCCAGGCTCGCCAAGCAAAAGCAGGACTGGGCGAAAACCATGCAGGGCATGCCGCCGATGCTCCCCTGACCGCCAGCGGCCGGCCGCGGCGCTCGCCGCGCCGGCCCCGAATTGAACAAATTTGACGTTCTCCGAGTTGTCCGACGTTAGGCGTAAAATGCCGCCTCGCCCCAGCGAAGCACCGCCCCGGGCCTACACGTCAGTCATGCACGTCGACCTTCTTACCCTATATTTCCTCGCGATCGGAACGTTATTCGCCAGTGCCGGCCTGACGTTCTGGGAACACGCGTCACACCCCAAGCGCAGCAAGGCATTGCGGATCCTGGCAGCGGGGTACGCGACGCTCGGCGCGGGATGTGTGATCGTGCTCGCGCGCACCGCGCTGCCGGGCGTGCTGGGGGCGGCCATCAGCAATCTCATCCTGCTCGGCGGCTATCTGCTGATCCTGGGTGGCGTGGCGGCCCTGAGCGGGCGCAAGGTGCTGCGGCTCTCGGTCGGCCTGCTGCTGCTCGACGCGCTGGCCTGGCTGATCGTCGGCGCGCACTGGCCGCAGGCGATGTGGTTCTACATCAGCGCCGGCCCGATCGCCCTGGCCAGCGCGCTGACCGCGCGCGAACTGCTGCGCAGCGCCAGCCTGAAGGCATTCCAGACGCGCCGCATCGCGATCGTGGTCACGAGCCTGCACGCGCTGCTGTACGCGGCCCGCATGCTCCTGCTGCCGATGCTGGCCGAACGCTACGGCTCGCCGCTGGTGCTGCTGGCCAGCCAGATCACGATGTACGAAGGCGTGCTCTATTCGGTAATCCTGCCGATGACGCTGCTGCGGCTGGTGCGCGAGGAAACCCACAGCCGCCTGCTGCGCGAGGCCCAAACCGATTACCTGACCCGCCTCGGCAACCGCCGCTGGTTCTTCGAGGAAGGCGCGCTGGCGATCCGCAAGGCGGAGGGCAAGCAGCCGTTCGCCGTGCTGGCGCTCGATCTCGACCAATTCAAGAGCATCAATGACCGCTTCGGCCACAAGGCCGGCGACGACGTCCTGAAGTCGTTCGCCGCGGTCGCCCGCGCGGTGCTCGGGCCGGACACGATCCTGGCGCGGATCGGCGGCGAGGAGTTCGCGGTGCTGTTGTCGGGCTACGATGCCCGGCGCGCCCACGATCTCGGCGATTTCATCGCGCAACGCTTCGCCGCCGAGGTCACCGTCAATCGCGACGGCACGCCGATCCAGGCGACGGTCAGCGTGGGCCTGGCGCGCTACGAGCACGACGTGCCGCCGCTCGTCGACATGCTGGCCGCCGCCGACGCGGCGCTCTACACGGCCAAGTCGCTCGGCGGCAACCGGCTGGTGCGCGCGGCCTGACGGCTGACGGCGGCTGACGGCGCGCCGCCGCGTGCGTCGCTCGATATGTGATCGGATCGAACATCGCGCGGGCCGCCGGCGCATCCCTACCGGGTCGAACCGCTCGCGCGCAGGCGCGGCGAACCAGCGACAAACGGCATTCACCGTTGCCCGCCCGGCTCCCGCCGCCACCCGCCCCCGCCATTCCCCCTCGTCGAAACTCCGCGCACGCACCGAGATGATATAACGTATCATTTCGATCACCCGGCGCCGGATCGTCCCGTGACCGGCAACCCGGCCCGCCGCATCGCGCCTTTCCCCGAGATACCACGATGAGTCAAGACACCCTCACGTCCTCCCCGCCCGCCCGGCTGCCGGTCACGATCCTGTCCGGCTTTCTGGGCGCGGGCAAGACCACGCTGCTGAACCACATCCTCAACAACCGCGAAGGCCGGCGCGTCGCGGTGATCGTCAACGACATGTCGGAGGTCAACATCGACGCGGCGTTGGTGCGCGAAGGCGGCGCCGAGCTGTCGCGCACCGACGAGAAACTGGTCGAGATGAGCAACGGCTGCATCTGCTGCACGCTGCGCGAGGATTTGCTGCAAGAGGTGGACCGTCTCGCGCAGGAAGGCCGCTTCGACCAGATCGTGATCGAATCGACGGGCATCTCCGAGCCGCTGCCGGTGGCCGAAACGTTCACGTTCGAGGGCGAGGACGGCCGCTGTCTCAACGAAAGCGCCCAGCTCGACACGATGGTGACGGTGGTGGACGGCTACAACTTCCTGCGCGACTACAGCTCGCGCGACAGCCTGCAGTCGCGCGGCGAATCGCTCGGCGAGGAAGACCGCCGCACGGTGGTCGACCTGCTGATCGAGCAGATCGAGTTCTGCGACGTGATCGTGCTGAACAAGATCGACCTGCTCGAAGGCGACGACCGCGAACGGCTGACGGCGATCCTGCGCGGCCTCAACCCGCGCGCGCGCATCGAGGCGGCCGAGTTCGGCAAGGTGCCGCTCGACCGCGTGCTCGGCACCGGGCTGTTCGATTTCGACGAGGCGTCGAAGGCGCCCGGCTGGCTGCAGGAAATGCGCGGCATGCACCGCCCCGAAACCGACGAATACGGCATCGGCAGCTTCGTCTACCGCGCGCGCCGCCCGTTCCATCCGCAGCGCTTCCACGCGCTGGTGGAAAGCGAATGGCCCGGTGTGGTGCGCTCGAAGGGCTTCTTCTGGCTGGCCAGCCATCCGACGCTGGCCGGCAACTGGTCGCAGGCCGGCGCGGTGGCGCGTCATGGCCCGGCCGGCTACTGGTGGGCCGCCGTGCCCGACGAACGCTGGCCGGACGACCCCGAAGCCGTCGCGCTGATCCGCGCGAAATGGGACGACCGCGTGGGCGACGCGCGCCAGGAAATCGTGCTGATCGGCATGGAGATGGACGAGGCCGCGCTGCGCGCCCGCTTCGACGCCTGCCTGCTGACCGACGCGGAAATGGCGCAAGGCCCGCAAGCCTGGGCCGCCTGGCCCAGCCCGTTTTCCGATTGGCCCTGACTTGAACGCGCGCCCCATGCCGTGAGCCGGTGGGGCCGCCCCACCCTTTGGTTCTCCGTATGAACGAAGCGCTTCCCGACGTCTCCCTGACCGACCTCGCCCCCAACCTCGGCCCGCTCGACTGGGTGGGCATGCGCGGCATCGATGTGCCCGTCACGCTCGACGAACCCGGTTACCGGCGCACGCTGCATGCGCGCGCCGATCTGCAGGTCGATCTGCCCGCCCCGCACGTGAAGGGCATCCACATGTCGCGCCTGTACCGGCTGCTCGACGAACACGCCGAGGCCGGCCCGCTCTCGCCGGCCGGCCTGCGGCGGCTGCTCGAGGCGATGATCGACAGCCATCGGGACTGCGAAACACGCAACGCGCGGCTGCGCCTGCATGCCGAATTGCTGACGCGCCGCCCGGCGCTCGTCACCGAAGGGCTGTCGGGCTGGAAATCGTATCCGGTGCGCATCGATGCGGAACTGGCCGGTGGACGCTTCGCATTGCGAAGCGAAGTGACGGTGGGCTATTCGTCGACCTGCCCGTGCTCGGCCGCGCTGTCGCGGCAACTGATCGAACAGGGCTTCCAGCAGGCGTTCGAAGGGCAGGCGACGGTGGACCCCGCCACCGTGAGTGCCTGGCTGCGCCGCCACGCGACGCTCGCCACGCCGCACAGCCAGCGCAGCGAGGCCCGCGTCTCGGTCGGCACCGACCGCGATGCGCCCAAGCTCGGCCTGCTCGCGCTGATCGAGCGCATCGAGGCGGCCGTCGGCACGCCGGTGCAGACGGCCGTGAAGCGCGCCGACGAGCAGGCCTTCGCGGCGCTCAACGGCGGCAACCTGATGTTCGTGGAAGATGCCGCGCGCCGGATCCAGGCCGCGTTGCACGACCAGGACGATGCGCGTGTGCAGGTCCGGCATCTGGAAAGCCTGCATCCGCACGACGCGGTGGCGTGGTCCGCGCCGTCGCGATAGAAGGCAGCGGGGGCACGCACCGAGCCGCGCTCAATAGAATTCGATCCGATCCGGATAGACATCGCGCCAGTCGTGCGCGGCCGGCGCATCCCCGGCGTCCCGCGCCCGTTGCGTGCCCTGCGCACGGTAGCGCACCGGCGGCAGCCCGAAATGCGCGCGGAATTCGCGGCTCAGGTGCGAGCCGCTCGGGAAGCCGCAACGCACCGCGATGTCGGCGACCGGCTTGTCGGTACGCGCCAGCAGCCACGCGGCGAACTGCAGGCGCATCTGCTTGCAGTAGGCGCGCGGCCCCATGCCGGTGGATTCCTTGAACAGCCGTTCGAGATGGCGCACCGACAGGTCGAGCCGCTCGGCCAGTTGCGCCGGCGAAATGCCGGTGGCGATGTGCTGCTCGATGATCAGCGCGGCGCGCCGGACCTTCGGATGGCAACGCTCCGGCAAGCGGCCGCCGGGCGCCTGCGGCGCGTTGCCGTCGTCGGGGTGCGCGATCTGCAGGATGCGCAGCGCCTTGTCCACCACGAACGCGTCCACATGCCGGCGCAGGATCGTCGCGGCCACGTCGGCCGACGCGCGCCCGCCCGCGCAGGTGATGCGATTGCCGTCGGCCACGAACAGGCGGTCCGACACGATCTGCTGCGGATCGAGCGACGGAAACGCTTCGAGCAGATCCTGCGCGTGAAACCAGCTCACGCAGATCTTTCGCCCGTCGAGCAGCCCGGCTTCGAGCATCGCGAAGCTGCCGGTGCACAGCCCCACCACGGTCGCGCCGCGCCCGGCGCAGCGCGCGAGAAACGCCAGCGTGGCGCGCGAGGCGCGATTGCGCCCGCCGAGCAGGCCGCCCACCACCACCACGTAGTCGTAATCGGGTTGCTCGCCGAACCCGCCGTCGGGCACGATCTGCGCACCGCAACTGGCGCGCACCGGGCCGGCCTGCTCGGTCAGCAAGGTCCAGTCGCAGCGCACCCGGCCGCTGCGGTCGCCCGAATCGCTGACGAGGCGCAGCACGTCGACGAACGCCGCGAACGCGACGAGCGTGAAATCGTTCAGCAGAACGAAGGCAAACCGACACTTGCCGGCACGCGGGCCGGCCTCGACGGCGGGCGTGGCATCGCGGGAGGAAACGGACAAATCCATGACAGAGATCGTGCTCGCGAGATCCGGACCATCGCACTCGATCGTCCGGATGTTGAAGGCGCCATGACGGCCCCGGGGATCATACGCCCGCAACCGGGCGCCCGGCCGCCTACCCGCCCCCTTGCGCGGCGAACGCCTGCCGCGCCGCCATCACCGCCTCGCGGTGCGCCACCGTCCAGCCGAGGATCGCCTGCAGATGCGGCTCCAGCGAGCGCCCGAGCGGCGAGATTGCATAGGACACCGCAACAGGCGCCGTGCTGACCACCGTGCGCGTGATGAAGCCGTTCGCTTCCAAACGGCGCAGGCACTGCGTCAGCGCCTTCTGCGTGATGCCCTCGTTGGCGCGGCGCAGCGCGTTGAAACGCATCGGCCCGGCGCACAGGCAGCCGAGCACCAGCAGCGTCCATTTGCTGGTGATCTCCTCCAGCACGAGGCGGTTCAGTTCGAGGTCTTCCGGGGACAGCGAGGCCATGGGCGGGATACTCCGGGCTACCAGGTAGCCTTCAGGTGCGTAATTGCGTTCAGGTATCAAATGTATACCATCAACGACCTCTGACACTGAGGAATACGAAGATGGCAATCGATCGGGAACGCACGCACGGCGTCGTGCTGGTATTCGGCGCGACGGGGCAGCAAGGCGGCGCGGTGGCCGCCGCGCTGAAGGAACAGGGTTGGGCGGTGCGCGCGTTCGTGCGCGATCCGCAGGCGGACAAGGCGCGTGCGCTGGCTGCGCGCGGCATCGAGCTGGTGCGCGGCGATTTCGCCGATCTCGAATCGATCAGGACTGCCATGCAGGGCGCGTACGGCGTGTTCAGCGTGCAGCCGAGTTCGGGGCAAGGCGCGGCCTATAACGTGAGCGACGAGCAGGAAGTGCGCTACGGCACGACCATCGCCGATCTCGCCGTGGAAGCGGGCGTGCAGCACCTCGTCTACACCTCGGTCAACGCGGCCGGCCCCGAGAAAACCGGCATGGGGCACTTCGACAGCAAGTCGGCCATCGAGGCGCACATTCGCGGCCTCGCGCTGACCAGCACGATCGTGCGCCCGGCCGGTTTCATGGAACTGCTGATGCTGCCCGGCATGGGTCTCGATCAGGATGCCTACACGTTTTTCCTGCGGCCGGGCCAGGCCGGTCAGACGATCGCCGCGCAGGACATCGGCCGGATCGTCGCGAAGATCTTCGCCGCGCCGGCGCGCTTCGCGGGCCGCACGCTCGAAATCGCCGGCGACCAGCTGACGGCCGAAAGCCTGCAGGCGAGCCTGAGCCGCGCCGCCGGGCGGCCGATCCGCTACGCGCGCTTTCCCGACAGCCTGCTCGCCCAGAACCCGTTCCTGGGCCGCCTCGCCGAATTGTTCGACGACGGGCGGCTGGCCGGGCGCGCCGATATCCCCGCGCTCGAACAGGAGTTCGGCCCGCTGCTCGACTTCGACGCGTGGCTGGCCGGGCCGGGCAAGCCGCTGTTCGAGGCGGCGCTCGCCGCGGACGCGGCGCAGATCGCGCTGCGTTGAACGCGGCGCACGCCTCGGCCAGCCACCTCGGCCGCCCGGCTTCACGGCCGTCAGGTAAGCGACGCGTTCCGCCGACACCATCCGCCCCGCCTCCACCTGCGGCCGCAGGATCTGCTCGAAGAAGCGCCGCTCGTTCGGCGTGAATTGCGTGTATAGACGCGCCCGCCTTATGACAAGCTGAAGGCCCACCGCCATGGCGCGGATTCGCGCGGAAATCCACACCCTCGCAACGCCGATGGACAAGCCGCCCCGCGCCGTGAGAGGCTTCGGCTCACGCCGGCCCGGCCCTGGCGCCGGGTGCGCCTTCAGGGAAGCGGAACGGATCGTGAGCGATTGGACAGCCGGCAACATCGACGGGATTGCCTACACCTACGGCTATTGCGATGAACTGAATCCGCTGCGCCTGCCCCTGCCGTTGCTGCAATCGGGCTTCGCGCCGCCCACGGTGCGCACCGCCTGCGAACTGGGCTATGGCCACGGCGTCAGCGTCAACCTGCACGCGGCCGGCTCCGACAGCCGCTGGTTCGGCACCGATTTCAACGCCGCGCACGCGCGCTTCGCGCAGCAACTCGCGCAGCAGGCCGGCTCGCAGGCCACGTTGTGCGCCGACAGCTTCGCGGCGTTCTGCGCGCGCGACGATCTGCCGAACTTCGACTTCATCGGCCTGCACGGCATCTGGAGCTGGGTGGCCGACGAGCATCGCGCCTGCCTCGCCGAGTTCATCGAACGCAAGCTCAACCACGGTGGCGTGGTGTACGTCAGCTACAACACCGAGCCGGGCTGGGCCGCGATGCTGCCGGTGCGCGAATTGCTGCGCAGCCATTTTCACGCCGGAGCGCAACATGCATCGCCCGGCGAGGCGTCGGACGAAACACGCGCGTTGTCGCAGGTCGCCCAATCGGTGGCGTTCCTCCAGCGCGTGATGGCCGCGCAACCCGGCTATGCGCAAGCGAACCCGCAACTGGCCGCGCGCATCGATGCGCTGTCCGACGACGATGCGCACTACCTTGCCCACGAGTATTTCAATCGCGACTGGCAGCCGCTGACGTTCTCGCAAGTGGCCGCCACGTTCGGTGCGTGCGGCCTGCGTTATGCGGGCTCGGCCGATTATCGCGATCACGTCGACGAGATCAACCTGACGCCCGCGCAACGCGCGTTGCTGACGGAGATCGACGACCCCGTCGTGCGCGAGACGACGCGCGATTTCTGCACGCTGCGCTCGATGCGTCGCGATTACTGGATCAAGGGCGCGCCGGCGCTCGGCGCGGAAGCACGCGAGGCCGCGCTGCGCGCGCAACGCGTGATGCTGGCACTGCCGCGCGAAGCCGTGCAGTTGAAGGTGCGCGGCGCGCTCGGCGAGGCTGCATTGCCAGTAGCCACTTACGGGCCGATCCTCGATGCGTTGGCCGGCCATCGCCCCACGAGCCTCGCCGAGATCGAACGGCACGCGCACGGGCTGACGTTCGATGGTGTGGTCAAGGCCGTCACGTTGCTGGTAGGCAGCGGCGTGTTGCTGAACGTTCAGGATGACGCACGAATTGCCGCCGCGCGGAGCACATCGGCCCAACTGAACGCCGCCATCTGCGAACAGGCGCCGCAACGCGGCGACGTGCAGTTCCTGGTCAGCCCGGTGTCCGGGTCGGGCGTGCGGGTGCCGCGCGTGGCGCAATTGTTCCTGCTGGCGCGGCAGCGCGGTTTCAGCGAACCGACGCAATGGGCCGCGTTTGCCGAAGCGGCGCTCGATGGGCAGGAGAGCAGTCAGGCACTGCAAGAGAAAGCGCAACGCTTCGCCGACATGCATGTGCCGATATTGCAGGCGCTGGGTATCGCCTGAATGGCATTAACGTGACGAATTTCAGCCACACGCCATCTGGAATTGAGAATTGCAATTAGCTGAATGACGTAGCGCGCTTTAAAAGCGATCGCGTCTCGCCGGCCTGCAATTCACAGCTTGAAACTCGCAGATCCATTTGAATGACAAGGATATTTTCAGCACCTCTCGCACCTGATTTCCATATCACGCGAGCGCATATCCTTATCCATTCCATCCTGCAATCCATACCCGAACTTCATTCATTTGGACTCCCGAAGCCTGACGTTGGGAATCGAATTTCACGTCTTTAGCATCCGTTTTCACCTCACACGCTAAAGCGACAATTCATCCAGATGTTCAAAAAAATCATTCAGACCGGGGTGCTCCTCGCGGGCTTCGTCTCGCCATTCGCGCATGCACAAAGCTCGGTCACGCTCTACGGCCTGATCGATGCGGGCCTCATGTACACCAACAACGTTGCCAAGAGCGGGCAACACGGCGCGCTGCTGCAAGCCACCAGCGGCAACATCAACGGCAGCCGCTTCGGCGTGCGCGGCAGCGAGGATCTCGGCAACGGCTACCGCGCCGTGTTCGTGCTGGAAAACGGCTTCAACCTCCAGAACGGCAAGCTCGGCCAGGACAATCGCCTGTTCGGCCGCGAAGCCTATGTCGGCATTCGCACGCCGAACGCAGGCTTCGCCGCGCTTGGCCGTCAATACGATTCGGTGGTGGATTACGTGGCGCCGCTGTCGGCAGAATCGGGCTCGTTCGGCAAATCGAGCTTCGCGCACCCGTACGACAACGACAACATGGCCGACTTGCTACGCTTCAGCAACGCCGTCAAATACACCAGCCCGAATTTCTCGGGGCTGCAGTTCGGCGGCCTCTATGCGTTTTCGAACAGCACCGGCTTCAGCGCGAACCGCGCGTGGAGCGCGGGCGCGCGCTATGCGAACGGGCCGCTCTCGCTGGCGGCCGGCTATTTGCAGATGGACGGCACCAACAGCACGAACACGGCCGGCGCGTTGGACACCGCCGAATCGAGCGCGAACGGCGTGGCCGGCTTCCAGCTCGCCGCGCGCGTGCAGCGCGTGGTGGCGGGCGCGGCGCGCTATCAGGCCGGCGCCGGTTCCGTTGCGTTCGTCTATTCGCACAGCCAGTTCGAAGGCAGCCAGGCGTTCGGTTCCTCGAACGGCCAGGTCAGTTTCGACAACTACGAGTTGAACGGCCGCTACCGGCTCGCGCACCATCTCGATCTGGGGCTGGCCTATGTGTTCACGGCCGGGCACGTGACACGCTCGGCGTCCTACGGCAGTTCGCCGAAATGGCAGCAGATCGACACGCAGTTGGTCTATTCGCTGTCGCGGCGCACCGACGTGTATCTCGAAGGGATTTATCAGCGTGTGAGCGGGCACCATTACGTGGCGTTGATCGATACGGCGGGTGGCGCATCGGGTTCGGCCACGCAGGTGGTGGCGACTGTCGGGCTGCGTACGCGGTTCTGAGGAGAGCGATGCGTGCGATGCGACCGGCATGATGCACAATCGCACCGCACCCGCTCATAGGCTTGTTTTTGAACGTTGCAACTGACGGTAGAACTCATCTTCCAGCATGTTGCGCATCCATACCTTAACCAACCCGGTGCTCGGGGTGACTACACCGTCAACCGTTGTACGACGCGTGTAGCTTCCCCATGTAAAGAATGCGACAAGAGCGATAGTCGAGCACGTGGAAAAGTGGTCAGTATGCCGAATGACATGGGCCGGATCAATACGATCTTGCCGATCATTGGAGCCTGCTGCGTTTTCCGGGCTTCTTCGCGAAATAGCGTCACGGTGGTGGCCTAGTCCGATCGATTTAACGTGTATGCGCATGGCGACCTCGCCCTCAACGGCAGCGTTATGGCGCACCTACGAGAGCCCTGACTAAAGACCAAGTTCGTGCGCCTGAGCGCCTTGCGGCAAAGGTTTCCGGCGCTTGCCGATGATTAAGTCAATGCGCCATGTTGGACGATGTGTTGAATATTTCTTGTCAACAAAAAAGATTCAATTGTCATCATGAAAGGGGGCCGTGCAAAACGGGAACTCACTGTAACCCCCTATTTTCAATAGACGATTTGCGTTCGCAAGTCGCGCTTGACCAGCAGCGCGAACTTGCGGAACGCCGGGTAATCGACAGGCTCGATCAGTGGGCCCGAAGGCTGCAACAGCAGTTCGCGCGTGACGGTCACGACATCGCGGTCGGCACGATAGCTGGCCTTGTAACTTCCCAGCGGCGAGTTCAGAGAGACCGCCGTCGGTAGGCGCGGAACCCGTACACCGGCCGGCAAGGTGAGGACGGTGGTCTCGATCACGTGTCTTGCCGGCACCGCGATCGGGAACTGCCGCGACTCCGGGCCGGCGGATTCAAACGTCGCAGAGATGTCATTGAAGCTGCCAAGGCCTGCCGGAACCGGGATCGCGCCCGGCCCCGGTAGCAGCGCGTACTCGGGCAGGCGGAACTCCGAGCTATAGACGAAGGGCTTGGTGAGATCTCGCACGGCGGTGTAATGATAAGTGCCGGTGCCGTCCTGCCCTGTCAGGGCGAGTATGCGCTCCGCGACCTGAGTCTCCATGCCCGGCGGCAGCGAGGCGAATACACTGCGCGCCTTGAGGTCGAACACGCCTTCGCTGTCGATCTGGCTACTGCCCTGTAGCGTGCCGTCAGCCTCCATCCCGATACGCCGGGTCACGCGCACCATGTCGCGGGCCGGATCGCCGAGCGGCAGCGTGCGCAGACCGCCCGCCCGCTTGTCGGCGCCGGCCACCAGGCCACGCTTGCCGAGTTCGGACGACGGTAGCACGCCGAAGCGCGCCAGCATGGCGGTCGAATCGACATACAAGTCGAACTCGGGGATATAGGTGATCGCGTGATTGAATACGCCAAGCGGCAGCGCGACCTTTGGCACCCAGTAGATGTTGTCGCTGTTGACTAGCACTGGCTGGCTGGCGATTCCCTTGGCGGCCAGCAGGGCCTCGAGCAGGCTCACGTGATCCTTGCAATCGCCGTAGGCAGTAGCCACGACCGCATCGGCGTCGCGCGGCACCACCCCACCCAGGCCGAGATAAAGCGCCACATAGCGGATATGTGTGCTGACCCAGTTGTAGATAATCTCGGCCTGATGACGCCGGTTGCTCACGCCTGCCGTCAGCGAATCGGCCAGGGCCTGCACGTTCGGCGTGACGGCCGCCTTCGGCATCGCGCGCTGTTGGTATGCTGCGCCGATCGCGGCATAGTCGGCGAAGCTGGTGATCGCCACGCGCGGGCTGCGGTCGAGGCTGGCAGTGGAATACAGTTCTGGCGTGCGCGCCGGCTGCTTCGACAGCGACCAGCGCCAAACCTGAGTGTCGGCCTCGCCACCAGGTTGGCGGCCGCCCGGGAGATCGACCGCGTCGGCCTGCAGTGGCATCGCCATTGGCGCGCGCACCGTCAGATGCATCGATTCGCGCGGCACATTGTCGCTGAATTGCTCAAGCGCCGAGAACTGCCCCGGGAACAGCGGCGTCTTCTGCGTGAGGCGGTAATGCAGCATCAGTTTCGCGCCGACCTCCACCGCCGGGAACACCACCACCTTGAGGCGCTGGTCGACGAACATCGGCGCGCGTGCGCTGGCCGGGCTCTGCTGCTCGCGGATCTGATCTGGGGTTATGTCGATGCGACGGCCATCCTTGGTCAGCGTATAAGCCTCGACAATCTCGAGAGCCTGCAGCGAGGTGCTGTAGCCCAGCGAGGATTCGCCGCCCTCGCGCACGCCCTGCTCGGTGTCGATGCGGTCGAGTTCGATGACGTCCTTGGTATAGCTGCCGTCGGCGTGTACGTCGTAGATGATGTCGTGGGACAGGACGGTCGAATTGGCACGGTATTCGGCGGCATGTACAGTCAGACTTGACGCCGAAAGAATCGACAAGACAAGCTGCGTCATCAGCCGATAAAGGGAAGTGCGAGTCATTGTTGTGTACTTCCAATCACGTTTATTTAATTGAAATCGACAAAGAAAGTCGTGCAATTTAATGGAAAAGTCAATTGGAAGTTATTAATTTTCTTGAAGTACCTACACGAGAAAAAGCGACGATGCGCATAGAAGGCCGATCCTAGCAGGTCGGCGCATCGGCCTCAAGTTTGGCATCATTGGATAACGGTCGGTTGAGATGGATGGTCATCTGAGATGAACATCGCGCGCAAACCTGTAATAATTTACAGCTTGCTTGCTTAGAAAAAAAGCATTATTGCAAAATAACTTGCATTGCTCTCGCTCAATAAAAATTGTTTTATTTTTCTCAAATCGATGCCGATTGACTTCGAAGTATCTATGATTGACTTCGAAGCATCTATTCGTGAACAGAGGGAAGATCGTGGGGCAATTAAAATTGGCAAATCCTTGCGCAGGGTGAGCGAATCGGAAGATCCAAATTCGCGCCTTAGCTAATTTCGCGAGAAAAATAAAAAGTGGTGAGTCAGAATGGCAATTAAGCGACTCATATGACTAAGTTTCATCCTCAAACGAAGCAACCGTTATGAACGAGCGATTAATTGCTTTTCTCGTTTTTTTTGGGGTTGGCGCTGCGATTGTTGTCGCAGTCCTGACCAAATCGAAGATTGTCTCATCGGGGGAGTCGATTCGGAAAAACAAAATCGGTATTATTTTTTTCATGTTGGCTGCGGCATTTGGATGTATCACCGCTACCATATTAAGCAAAATTCACTAAAGGGTGATATTCAATGAGATCCAATATCTGTGTGTTGAGTGATGAGCAAATTGATATGATTTCCGGAGCAGGCGTTGATTGGGGGGAGGTCGGTGCAGGACTCGGTGCGATTGCTCTTGGTGTAGGTGTTGCTGGCACGCCAGTCGGCTGGGTGGGTGCTGCCGGAGCGGCGCTTGCTAGTTTTTATGGGGGCGTCGCTGTAGGCGATGGACTTCAAGGCGGATTTATTGCAAATCAACTTTCGTAACATCTAAATCAAGTAAATTTAATGGCCGCAGGGATTTGTCTCTGTGGTCACTGATATTTAATTAACGTAATTGAACGAGCGAGAGAAATCCGAAAATTGGCTGCGCAATTATAAGTATAACTAGTAGGCGAGATGAATTTATGAGGCCAAGAGTGAGAGAGATGGCGGTGCAAAATCGGATAACGGGATAATTGGAGTTGCCGGGGCCTGAGACAGCGATAATGCTGGTCAAGGAACCGAGTAAATTGCGAAAACGAACCCGACGCGCGCACTCGGCATCGTTTAAAGCGAAAAAGCGACTCTAACGGCTGTCAAATGCGAGCGTACGCTGGTCGAACTGGCGCAGCAGTAGATGTGCACCCGAATCAGATCACAGAGTGGAAACGGCAATTGCAGGAGCGCGCGGCCGACGTGTTCGGTACCGCTGGTCCTGGGTCGAGAAAATTACCTGTAGACGTGAAGGCCCTGTATGCCAAGATCGGCAAGCTTAACCCGGAATATGCTTATTAAAGCAGTGCGCTCACCAAGGCGGGCTTGCTGGGCACAAAACGATGATCGATCGTAGCCGTACTTTGCTGATATAACAGCAAGCAAAACTCGTCGGCATCGCGAGATCGAAGCGCGTGTTACCAGACGCAGCCAGTCAGCGAAACCGATCTATTGCTGATGCAGCAAATCGATGAGCTGTATCTAGCGTTTCCGTTTGCCGAGGCATGGATGCTGGCGCGCCTGTTGCGTCAGGAGGGCGATGAAGTTGGCCGCGCCGCGAGTCGCATGCTGAGACGCACGTGGGCATGGAGCCGCTGTACTGCAAGCCTGATACAAGCCGCCACAATGCGAGGCTCAGATCTGGCCGGCATGAAACTCAACCGGACCAACCAAGTAAATACCGGAGACCTTTTTTGGCGCCCCCCTGGAGGGTGCCTGCAGAGCCTGACGGGAAAAGGCAAGCTGTATGTACGGAGATGGAATATGCCTCGCCAAAGACCAGGTCCGGCAAGTATACAAGTTCGACATAATAGCAAGTCTGACCATTATCTCCATCTTTTTTACACCTTGCTTTGCATCGTGTTGCCCATTTTTTGACAATATCACCACCATTTCAGCCACTAATTTTCACTGAGAGAAGAGGTCTAGAAATCAACTATTGGACCAATGTTTGTGAAAATTTAAAATAGATGGATGTGCTCGAGGGAGTTATGATAAAAAACGATTTTCTGAAATTCAACTGCGATTACCTCATGGTGCCGTTTTCCGCTAAACCAAGCGAGAATTCAGATATTATCGCAAAGCACCCCAAGCTTTATATTTCAGATTCCGAGATAAAAGAAAATTACTCGTACGTTTCAGATGGAGTTAATAAAAAACACAAACCTGAAAAGATATTTTATGCGGAGCGTTATGGCGGTGATGGGATTTCTTTTCATGGGGGAGGGGCTCGGTGTGGGTATGATGGAGAAATTCAAATAAAAGGCATCGGCGTAAATCCTTTAACGAGCCCTTCGGCAGATCCGCACCATCGAAATGGCCGTTGCAGTCTCAAGTCCGCTCTTTCTGAATTTGCTTGGAGCAAGGGGTTAGAGAAGGTTCTTCCATTTGGTACCGTTTGTTGTCTGGCTGTTTTAGCAGTAAACTTCCATTCCGCGAACTCACGTCTAACTCTTAAATCGAATGATCGAGCATTGATTCTGCGAGAGCCGGCTCTTAGGCTGGCGCACTTTGATAGGGCAACATATTTTCGCCCCTCGCACGATAGAGATGCGCATCGATTTTCAGATGTGCGCCGGGTTGAGCAGATGATTAATTTGCTTCCTGAACTTCTGCCGCGGCAGGAATCTGTCTCTATTGATGAATGGAAAACATTGGATTCCCGTGAGAAACTTGAGTCTGGGCTGCAAGAATTTGCTCGTCGAGCCTGCATTCAGGGGGCGTATGCCGGTGCAAATCTGTTGTTACATAATAGTTCGCCGTCAAATATTGCTCTCGACGCACGATGGTTAGATCTTGGTTCAACTGTCTCGCTTCATCCTGATAAAGGATATTCCGAAGAAAACTTCGATATCGCATGGAGTGCATTGCAATGGCAAATGTCACCCATTTATCGGGGAATACTAGGAGTCTGCATTCAAGCGGATAAATATCTATTCCGCGGAGAGAAAATTAGCGGTGGAATTTTTGAGAGAACAATGATTTCCTCGCAAAATATTTTTTCAATCGAACTGACGAGGTATATGCTCGCATTTGCAGGGCTTCCAATGTTTCTGGCTGATGTGATGTGTGGATTTGATGTTTGCCAAGAATGGGCAAAGGGGGTTTCAAAACACATGCGCGACTCTCTTGGGAGTCACGTCATTAATCGCGGTTACATAAAATCAAGGGGGGACTCTTCCGGTTCGCAGTGTTTGAATTTATTTCACTACACTTTTGCCAGGGAGTTTAATGAACCTTGGGTCAGGAACGGGAACATCGGAAGGCATGTCGTCGGGCGACTATCCTCTCTGTTTTCTCAAATACTTGCAATTACAACTGAAAGAGCAGGGGAAATGGGGGTAAGCAAAGAGGCGCTGAGAATCGCAATTTCCATAAATGCAATTCTACGTGCCGGCAATAAAGGCAGATTGGATTTTGATTCATTAAGTGAGTTTTTTTCTAAACTTATTGATGATTGTGAAGAAAATTATAAAAAAAGCATCGAATTTATTCGAGATGGCGTTGATAAAAAAGGGGCCGAAATCGAAAAAAAATTTAGACTCGATATCGTCTCAATGTCGAGTCTAATTGTCGAGCAAGACGATGGCGTGGTGGAGTTGCGTTGGAGGGAGAATATCTTAATAAAAAAAATAGATGGGAATATCGTATGTTGCTTCGATATTTTATCCGACGCTGCTGTCAATATCGGAAAATTAATGGGAAAGTTTGGGTTTCTTTCAAATGAAATTTAAAAATGAAGAGCAAAAAATTGCCATTGAGAAATTGGGATGCTTGATTAAAATCATTGGCTCAAATAAGGTGGCGAGGGTGCGGACTGTTGAGCATGCGCTGCTCAAACTGAAGCCGGCCATAGATCTTGATCAAGTGGAAATTTTTTTTAGAAATGATGAGCCAGTCGGATACGTTGCATGGGGGCTATTGACAAACCGCTCATTAAGTAGTCTGTCAAGTGTAGCGTCTGTATTGCATCCATCGGATTGGAATGAGGGCGACACTCCCTGCATCTTGGACTTGATATTGCCGATTGGATCAATTTATTCTTACAAGCATCAAATTTATGAAATTTTATCGAAATCGAACAATTATTTTGCTTGGTTTCGACAGGGAAGAAGAAATGAGACATTCTTGTTTGTAAAGAAAATCGATGGAGCAACTCTCTATGCCGGAAAATTGAATGAATGGACCGGTCAGCCGTTCGTAGATAGTCCGACTGACCTGCCTACCGATTTTCGGACCAGCTGAGACTTGAGAAGCTTGAGCGGGCGCAATGGTATGCCCATGGTGCACGCGATGTATTGCGAGAGTATGTTGTTGAGCAACTGGGTGAACGTGACGCGGTACTGATCGTGGATGAAACCGGTTTCGTAGAAGGGGCAGCACTCAGTTGGTGTTCAACGCCAGTACAGTGGCACCGCAGGCCGTATCGAGAACAGTCAGATCGGCGTGTTTCTTTGCTATGCCGGTCGTGGCGGTAGCGCGTTTATCGACCACGAACTGTATGTGCCAAAGACGTGGACCGATGACCGTGTGCGCTGCGAAGCAGCTGGCATTCCCGAATCGGTGGAGTTTGCAACGAAGCCGCAGCTCGCGCGCAGCATGCTTGAACGTGCGCCGGACGCAGGCGTGCCGTGTGGCTGGGTCACGGGAGATGAAGTTTACGGCGGTGATCGTCACCTGAAGTTGTGGCTCGAATCGCGCGGCCAGTCGTTTGTGCTGGCCGTCGCTAAGAACGAACCGCTGTGGTGGCAGGATCCCGACTACGTACGCGCTGACCAGATCGCTAAATCCCTGTCGGCACGGGCGTGGCGACGCCTGTCAGCGGGCGCTGGTGCCAAGGAGCACCTGTATGACTGGGCACTAACCCCACTATCGCGTTTGCGGATCATCGTCGAAGAGCGCCGCTTCGGGCATTAATTGTTGGTGCGGCGCAGCCTTGATGAGAAACGCGAACATGCGTATTACGTCGTGTACGCGCCGCGCAGCAAGGCGACACGGCAAACCTTGACCAACGTCGCGGGTCGCAGATGGGAAATCGAAACCGGCTTCGAGGCGACCAAAGGCGAATGCGGGCTTGATCAATACGAGGTACGCCGATGGCATGGCGGGTATCGCCACATCACGCTCTCTTTGCTGGCCCATGCCGTGCTCGTGGTCCTGAGGGTACGCGGCAAAAAAACACCTGAAGGTTCGGTACCGCTGAGCGTGCAAGAGATACGCAGGCTGATGTGGCGAGGCGCTTACTCGGTCGAGTACGTGCTGGCGTGGTTCATATAGCGTAGACGGCACCAGTATCGCGCCCAGCAACGCCATTATCGACGACGCGGCTGCGTACCTCCCGATTTTCTATATCTACGACTGTAGTACTAAAGCAAAGCAAGTCACGACGCCGTGCACGCGACGCGCACGTTCCGGTTCGCTCCAGCGATCGCGCGGGGGAGGTTGAATCACGAACGCGGCGCGCTTGTTCAGGTATTCGGCGCACGACAGATCGGGCAGCAGATGGGTAAACCGAATCGTGTATTTCGTCCGACTCGCCCATGCCGCGTGAGCCTTCGAACGCATAAATATCCGCGAGCGCCGCGCTTCGCGGCTTGCGGTATATCCAGGCGGTAGAACTGATGAATATTCGCGCCCGCATGTGCGGACGAATTAAAAACGGCTGGTTTCGATGCCACACGATTCCTCCCTGCCAGGCCGTGGCGCGATACCCCGCCGGAATCTAACTGACTCGGGAGTCGAATCGCAATCAAACGATTCCGAATTGGCGTTGTGTATCACGAAGAGCCTGGGTGGACGAGTTTTCAGCGCCCCCCCCGAGCGAGGATGAGCCTGTGTGGAAGCAAGGCTCGCGCCGTTTTGCGCGCTGACATCGTCGGCACCGAGTGAGTCAACCCGATTCCGCCTAGGTTCGATGTTCGGGCACGCATCCGGGCCGATCGCCGTTCATCCAAGGTTGGCCGGCCTTCGCGCATCGGCGTGCGCGGGATGAGCGTGGCTTGCATGGAAGGGGCGCCCTGCAAAGCGACGCAGTCGACGACCCAAGGGTCCGCACCTAGGGCAGCGCAACAATATAAACGATATATACTGTTTATATTGTTAATCCGACTGGAGCCTCCATGAACACGCCGACCACGCCCGACGCCGCCACCCCGCAAACCGACGCCGCGCAAGCCGACACCGTCGCCGCCGCGCCGAAGAAAGCCACCGCCAAGGTGGACAAGTCCGCGAAGAAAACCACCAAGAAGAGCAGCAAGGCAGCCGCCGCACCGGCAGCACCGGTTGCGGAGAAACCCGCGAAGAAGGCCGGCAAGGCCGCAGCGAAGGTCGACGTGAAGAGCAACGAGAAGGCGAAGGCGGCAGAAAAGGCCGTCGCGAAGGTCGAAGAAAAAGCCGACGTGAAGCCCGAAGCCAAGGCGGAAACCAAGCCCGACGACAAGGCCGCGGCGAAAACCAACGCGAAGGCCGAGGCAAAAGCCAAGGCCGGCGCGAAAACCGACAAGAAGGCGCCGGTGGAAGCCCCGACCAAGCCCGCGAAGCGCGAGAAGGTGATCCGCGACAGCTTCACGATGCCGAAGTCCGACTACGCGAAGATCGACGTGCTCAAGAGCAAGTCGCTCGAAGCGGGCGTATCGGTATCGAAGAGCGAACTGCTGCGCGCCGGCCTGTTGCTGCTCGAAGCCGCATCGACCGAAGCACTGGTGGCCGCCATCGGCGCCGTCGATACGGTGAAGACGGGCCGCCCGCCGAAGCACTGACCGGCCACGGCTCCAGCCACACCGGCCGGCCCGACGCCATGTCGGGCCGGCCGTCGTCGTTCACACGTCCCTCCACGGCACCGTGATGGCACGAACCACAGCGCACGGCGATGATGCCGACGCCGCCTGTCGTCCGGCTCGACACCTTGCTCGCCAGGCTCCACGACGGCCTGAAAGCGCACGCGGCGCGGCTACAGGCCGTCGCGCCGCAAGCCATGTTGCTTAGAAGTACTTCGTTACACCCGCATACACGGCGCGATACGGGCCGTATTGCGGCGCGAACACGCCGATGCCCGAACCGTCGCGCAGCGCGTACGAATCGCCGAACGCGTTGACGAGCACCAGCCGGCCATCCACCTTGCCGATCCACGGCAGGTCGAGACGCTGCACCACCGACACATCCACCTGCTCGTACCACGGCAGCTTGCCCGTGTTCGCGAAGCCCTCGCGCAGCCCGCTGCCGACGATGCCGTCGAACGAGAACGTCGTCTGGCGATACGTGTAGGCGCCACCGAACGAAATCGTCACGCGCTGATCGTGATCGAGGTTGACCCAGTGGTTCGAAATATAGGCCAGCTCGTCGGGATCGAAATTGAACTGCGCCGAATCGACGTTCTTGCCCATCGCATGGCTGAACGCCACGTTCAGATAGGCCGACAGGTTGCGGTGCTTGTAGTTCGCCGTCAGTTCGAGGCCGGCCACCTTGCCGTACTGGTAATTGAACGGCGTGTAGATCAGCGCGCTGCCGAACTGGCCGAGATCGAGCAGGTTGTGCGCCTTCTTGTAATAGCCGTCGATGCCGAGCGTCAGGTCCGAACCCACTTGCTGGATCACGCCGATATCGAAGTAGTCATCACGCTCGGGCTGCACCGCATCGTTCTGCGTGATCGCGCTGGCGTTGGTGGTGCCCGCATAGCGCCCGATCGTCGAACTCGACACCAGCTCGAACGACGGCGGCGTGAAGTAGCGCGAATAGCCGGCGTGCAGCGTCGTGCCTTCGGCCGCCTTGAACACCAGCCCGATGCGCGGGCTCAACTGGTTCGCCGTCACGTACTGGTCCATGCCGTCGTAGCGCACGCCGTAGTTGATCGTCAGCCGCGAATTGATCTTCCACTCGTCCTGCAGATAGGCGCTGTACAGGTAGCCCGTCTTGCTGTCCGCGCTGGGGATCGAGAACGGCACGTCGGAACTCTGGTTGCCGTCCGCGTCGGTCGGGAACACCGACACGTTGTCGCGAAACTCGGCGTGCTCCTGTTGCAGGAACAAGCCGGCGCGCAGCGTGTGATGCTCGTTCAGGCGATAGGTCGTGTCGGCCTGGATGCCGTTGGCGGTGTCGCTGTGGAAATCCTGCGAGGCCACGCCGTTGTAGATCAGGTCGCCAACCGGATCGGGGTTGAACTGGGTGCGCGTGTAGCGCGTGAAGAACGCCACCTGATAATCGAGCGCCGCGCCGTTGGTGCCTTGCAGCGCCACCACCGCGAAGTTGTTCAGTTCGGACTGCGTTTCGTTCAGGTTGGCCGAATCGAAGCTCGGCGTGCCGGCCAGCGAGAAGTTCGGCGTGAGGCCCGGCGTATTCGGGATCTCGAACTGATTCGAGGTGGTGCCGAACATGAAGCTCACGCGCGTCTGCGGGTTCAGCACGTACGACAGGTAGCCGAACGCGTCGCCCTGGCGCGTGTGATCGTGCAGCGGGCTCGGCGACGAGGTGGGCGCCTCGATGCCGAGGTTGTTGACGCCGAGCGAGCCGGAGAAGTAATAGCTGAGCTTGCCCTGGTTGCCGTACACGTCGGCGCTGGTCTTCAGCGTCTGGTGGCTGCCGCCGAACACGTCGACCGAGCCGCCATCGCCCAGCTCCTCGCCCGACTTGGTGTGGATGTCGACGATGCCCGCCGTGCGGTAGCCGTATTCGGCCGGCAGCGCGCCCGTCAGCAGGTTGACGTGATCGATGATGCGCGTGTCGAGCGATTGGCCGAAGCCGCTGATCGGCTCGGGAATCAGGATGCCGTTGATCCGGTATTGCAGATCGGCGTGATCGCCGCGAACGTGCAGTTGTCCGTAGGAATCGTTGGCCACGCCCGGCGCCTGCAGCAGCACGCGGTTCAGCGGGGTATCGGCGCCTTGCGGCATCGCGTCGATGTCGTCGCTCGAAATGCGGTAGATGCTGCTGCCCGTTTCGGGCAGCAGGCCGTTGCGCGCGGCGTCGAGCCGCTTCGCCGTGACCTGCACCGCCTTCATGTCGACCAGCGCGGCATCGAACGGCAAGGTGACCGAAATATCGGCCGGGTGCGCATCCGACGGGCTGACCGTGCGCTTGACCGAGTCGTAGCCCGACGACGACACCTCCAGCGTGTACGTGCCCGGCGGCACGGCCGCCAGCGAAAACCGGCCCGACGCATCGGTGGCCAGATGCGCGATGTCGTGGCCGCCGGCATCCTTCAGCACGACGTTGGCCGCATCGACCGGCGCACCGGCCGTATCCACGACGACGCCGCCCAACGCAGCGGCCGGCGAGGCCGCGTGAGCGTACTGCGAAACGAGGGCCGCCACGGCCAGCAGGATGGCGCGAGGGTTGGGAGCAGGTGTTTTCATGGTCGAAGGCGCGCGGTAACGGTAGGTTCGGCAGCGACCTCGGCGGCATGCAGGACAGATCACACGCGCCGGATCGGGTAATGAGCGGGTAATGGCGCGAAATGATATAACGTATCTTTTTGTAAAAAGAAGCGTTGTTTGAGGGATGTTGCTAAATCGTTGAGGTTTCCTACAGATGAAAGCGATTGTCTTTCCAACAGATTAACAATCGCCGGAATTCGAATTCAATCGCAAGCAGATCAAAGGCTTGTCGAAGCCTTTGATCGTCACGCGCCGGGCGTCAAGCAATCGCCCAATCCTCGAGCCAGGCCTCGAGCTTCACCGGCGGCAGCGGGCGCGTCAGGTAATACCCCTGCACCAGGTCGCAGCGCAATTCGCGCAGGCGCGTCAGCACCGCCTCGCTCTCCACGCCTTCGGCCACCACCTTCAGCCCCATGTTGTGCGCAAGGTCGATGGTGGAACGCACGATGGTTTCGTCATCCTTATGGTCTGCCATGCCGATCACGAACGATTTGTCGATCTTCAGTTCGTCGATCGGCATGCGCTTCAGATAGGACAACGACGAATACCCGGTGCCGAAATCGTCCACCGCCAGATGAATGCCGAGCGCGTGCAGGCGGTCGAGCGTTTCGATCGCGTGATTCGGATCGTCCATGATCGCGCTTTCGGTGATCTCGATCCACAGCATGTCCGGCGAAACCGAATGCTTTTTCAGCAGCGCGGAGAAGGTGTCGGGCAGCGTGGACAGAATCAGTTCGCGCGCCGACACGTTGACCGACACGGCCAGCGGCATGCCCGCCGCCTGCCACGCGGCGATCTGGCCGATCGCCTTGTCGGCCACCCATTGCGAAATCACCTTGATGTAGCCGGTTTGTTCGGCAAACGGAATGAACTGGTCCGGCGCGATGAAGCCGCGCGTCGGGTGCTCCCAGCGCACCAGCGCCTCGACGTACTTCACCGTGCCGGTCGCGAGGTCGAGCTTCGGCTGATAGAACAGCGTCAGTTGATCGTGTTCGACGGCCTGGCGCAGCTCGCTCATCAGCGACAGCCGTTCCGCGTTGTTCTGATCGTGCTTCTTGTCGTACAACGCGTAGCCGGTGTTGGCGCGCTTCGCGACATACATCGCGATATCCGCGCGACTCATCAGCGCGTTCATGTCGGTGCCGTGCTGCGGGTAGGCAACGATGCCGATGCTCGCCCCCACGTCCACCAGTTGCCCCTCGATCGTGATCGGCTGTTCGAGCGTCTTCAGCAAGCCGGTGGCCACGCGCTCCGCGTCGGCGCTCGAATAACCGGGCAGCAGCACGGCGAACTCGTCGCCGCCGAAGCGCGCGACCAGATCGATCCTGCGCAGCGCGGCCCGCAGGCGCACCGCCACTTCGCACAGCAGACGATCGCCGATCGGATGGCCGAGCGTGTCGTTGACCAGCTTGAAGCGGTCGAGGTCCATCATCATCACGCTGAACACGTGTTCGGACGCCTCGCGGCCCCGGTCCGTCAGGTCGATGGCTTCCTGCAGGCGATCGTTGAACCGCGCGCGATTCGCCAGCCCGGTCAGTTGATCCGTATAGGCCAACTCGACGATATGCCGCTCGCGCTCGGAAATCGCGGCCTGCATGCGATTGAAGGCGGTCGCCAGCTTGCCGACCTCGTCGTGGCGCTTCACCTCGATCGGTTCGTTGTACTCGCCTTGTCCGACCCGGCTCGCCAGGTGCGCCAGCATCGTCAGCGGTCGCGTCACGCTGCGCGCGGTCAGCATGCTGCCGACCACCGACACGATCACGCCCAGCGCGGTGATCACCAGCAGCGCCGTCTGCAAACGCAGATACGGCGCCATCACGTCGTGCAGCGAGCGCTGCAGCATCACCGCCACCGGTTCGCCGCTCGACTGCAGCATCACGAGCCGCGTGGCGTAATCGCGGTCGCCCGTATTGGCAATGCCGGCGTGAACGTGCTCCTTGTCGTGCAGCGAGGTGGCCAGCAGGTTCCAGAGGCCATCGGGGCGGCGGTCGAGGAACGACACGTCGAGCGACGTGAGCGTGGCCGTTTCCTTCGCGATCGCATCGTCGATCACGAAGCCCATCGCCACCCAGGCGATCGTGATCGGCGCCTTGACCGGCACGGCCACCACCTGATACAGCTTGCCGTCGACCGCGACGATCGACGAGGCATCGTGTTGCGCACGCGCCGCCTGGATCAGGCTGCTCAGCGGAAACCGCACGCTCGCCTGCGTGTCGCCGCGGCTGTCGGCGATCAGCTTGCCGTCGAGATCGGCCAGCATGACGACGTCGGCATCGATCCGCGCGCCGTGGTTGTACAAGGCCGACACCACGGTGTTCTCGTCGTGCGTGGCCACCGCCTCGCGGAAGCCGAAATCGGCGGCCACCACGCTGGCGGCCTGCGTCAGCTTTTCGCCGTTCGAGCGCAGCACCTGATGGAACACCCGTTCCGCCAGCACCAGCTGCTGATTCACGTTGCTGCGCGCATTCTCGCGAATGACCGTGCTGATCACGCCGAATGCCGCGAGCTGGGCCACCAGCATCAGCACCACGACAACGATTGCGATCTGAGCGCGCAGGCTTTGAAATTGCATGAAGCGCCTATTGGGCCGACAGGTTCAGCTTGAACGACGCCGTGGTGGCGCCGGCCGGCAGCTTCTGCACGGGCAGCGTCTTGGTATCGGCGAGGCGATAGTGCCAGGCCGTGACCGTGTAGTCGTCGGCCGGCAGCTTGTCGATGGTGGCGTGGCCGGCGGCATCGGTCTTGGCGAACCACGGCGTGTCGACCACCATCAGGTAGCCCACCATCGAATCGTGAATGTTGCAGCCCATCACGACCAGGCCCGGCTTGTCGAACACCACGGGGCTGGACGGCGTGCTGTGATACAGATGCAGTTCGAACTTCTTGGCCGGCGAGAACGAATACACGTCGTGCTCGAAGTTGTCCTTGTTCGGAAACTTGACCGACGTGCCCGATTGCACCACCGACACCAGCGGCACGAACTGCCGCTTGTACTGGTCGATCACGGCGTTGGCCGGCTTGGGCGGCGGCAGCTTGCCGCTCGACGGCGTGGCATAGACGATCGCGTCGGCCAGTGGCGCGCCGCTTTGATCGACCACGCTCACCTCGATGCTCGCGGCGCTGGCCGCCGCCGCGTGCAGCGCGAGCCAGCAGGCCGCCGCGCCGATCGCGCCGCGCCCGAAGAACCGCCGATTGTCAGAATGCTTTGCCATGGTGCCGGTGAAAAACGAAATAGGTTGTGCAGGCAACGGCCGGCATGCGCGCGTCGGAGCGTTCATTCGCGATCCTGTATATCGCGATACATCGGCGCGAGCTTCGCCAGCAGCTTGTTCTGCGCGCGGAACGGCACGCCGTGCTTGTCCATCGACGTCTGCAGATCCTCCACCAGCGCATCGAACGCGGCGCGATCGATGTTCTGGCCTTCATGCGAGCGCTTCATGGTGCGGCCCGTGTAGACACAAGGGCCGCCCAGCAGCACGCAGAACTGCTCGGCGAGCTTTTGCTTGATGCGCTTGATCGGCGCGCCGTCGAAGTAGGCCTTGGTACGCGGATCGACCAGCAGCAGGTCGTAGAAATCGTCGATGATCTTCACGAGGCCCGGCTGGCCGCCGAACTGCTGGTACAGCGCGTCGTCGGCGTGCACCGCGGGCGAAAACATCAGGCCCAGCGCGATCGAGGCGCAGGCGGCGAAACGGTTCAGTGTCGTCAGCGTCATGATCAGAACCCCAACTGCACCGAGGCATACGGGCCGCGCTGGCTCTGGAACGTCGCGATATCACCGAGCATGACGTAAGCCAGCGTAAGCGAAACCAGCTTGTTCGGCGCCCAGGCGATGAACGCATCGTAGGCGTTCTGCTCGCGCGCGAAGCCGAGGTTGTTCGGCTTGGTGCGGTATTCGGCGCCGAGCGCGAAGTAGCGCGAGAACAGGTACGCGGCCGATGCTTCGAATTCGGGGTGATAGTTGTTCGACTTGTCGCCGCCGAAACCGAGCAGGCCGAACTGATTGGCCTTCGTGAAGCGCAGCGTGCCGTTCAGCAGCAGGCTCTGCGCGAGCAGCAGCTTGGTGGCCGACAAGTAGAAATCCGTGCCGGAATCGCTGGTCGCGCCCAAGGCCTTCACCAGGTTGCCCTGTTCGTTGTGCTTGAACTGCACGCCCACCGAGACCTGCGGCACCCAGGTGTCCTGATCGAGAATCGCCTCGCCGAACAGGCGCACCTTCACGCCGATGGTGTCCATCCTGAACTTGAACCCCGAGCCGATCCCGAGCTGCGCGCCGGCCTGACGCGTGTTGAACTCCTGGCGCGCCACCGACAGCTCGACGCGATTGCCGATGCCGACCATCGCGCCGTACGTCGTCAGCGCGAAATCCTGGGTGCGCACATAGGTGGCATGCACGTTGGCGCCGACCTGCGAAGCGGTGCCGTAGCCGCCGATCACCGCCCACGGCGCCAGGCCGCCGCCCGCCGAGCCCTCGATCTGCGACACGCCGCCGGTCAGCAGCAGCTTGCCGGAAGTCAGCCGTGGCGTCAGGAAGTCGGGCTCGTCGGCAAGAGCCGCCGGAGCGTGAATGGCAAGGGCGGCGAAAGCCGCCGAAGCGAGCGGCCAGGCCGTGGATCTGCAACGCATGTCGGGTCGTCAAAAGTGGAGCGGGACGCGGTGGCCGTGGCATGTCGAATGCCGAAGGCAGCGCGTCGTTCGCGGCCGGTGCATCGACAGAGCACCACCGCACCTCACGCATAACGGCGCGGAAAGGGAGGACTTGAGGCCAACCTGCGCGATCGCGCGAAGCCGATTGATCAGCTCAAAACCAACGATTGGCAATGCTGAACGAGAGGATGCTATTAATTCCCCATCGAGCATAAACGAGGCTTTCGCGCAGGTTTCGATGCCGCCCGTTTCAGCGGGCCGCCAAGCCCAGCAGACGCTCGCAATCGGCGCTGTTTTGCTGCGCCTGGTGTTGTTGCCCGGCATCGAGCTTCGCGAAACGCGAGATCACATCCTGTGCCGCCGCCGCGTTGTATTCGATCTTGCTCAAGGCGTAATCGGCGTTGCCGTTTTCGACGATGGCACGCATGGTCTTGTCTGCATCGTGGCTGCCGCCGGTCGTCACGACATGACAGAACAGTGCGGTGTAGTAATCGCGCTCGGCCGGGGTGTAGCGCGGGCTCAGCAAGTAGGCCGTCGTGGCGGCCAACACCAACAGCAGCAGAATCAGCAGCGCGATCGCGCGCTTTCGTTTGGCAAAGCTATCCGTCATCGAACCATCGGGGTGCGTTGAATGTGAGGGGGAAGGCATGCCGGCAGCCGTGAACGTGGCCGGCCGCGGATCATACCGGCAAACCCGGATTGCCTGCGATCCGAATGGCTCGCCGCATCATGTTGCATAAAATATTCTTAGAATCTCGCCGACGACGATCATCGAGCAAGCACAACAAATCCATAATAATCAACTACATGAAAAGGATTCACGCCACCCTGCGATCCCGCCATCACAAATATTTTGTATAAAATATCCACGTACGCTACTATCCCGGCGTGGGATCACGACGTGCAACGCATGCCCCACCGAGCCAACCGGGGCAGACCGATTGCCTCTTGCCGCAGCAGCCGAATCCTCTAACGAATGCCGAAGGAAACACCATGAGCGACAACATCTTCAAGGGCACCATTCCCGCCCTCATGACGCCCTGCACCGCCGATCGCCAGCCCGACTACGACGCGCTGGTCGCAACGGGCCGCAAGCTGATCGACGCCGGCATGAGCGCCGTGGTCTATTGCGGTTCGATGGGCGACTGGCCGCTGTTGAGCGAAGCGCAGCGCCAGGAAGGCGTCGCGCGCCTGGTGGGCGCCGGCATCCCGACGATCGTCGGCACCGGCGCGGTCAACTCGAAGGAAGCCGTCTCGCACGCCGCGCACGCCGCCAAGGTCGGCGCGGGCGGCCTGATGGTGATTCCGCGCGTGCTGTCGCGCGGCTCGTCGGCCACGGCGCAGAAGGCGCACTTCTCGGCGATCCTCGAAGCCGCGCCGGCCCTGCCGGCCGTGATCTACAACAGCCCGTACTACGGCTTCGCCACGCGCGCCGACCTGTTCTTCGAACTGCGCGCGAAATACCCGAACCTGATCGGCTTCAAGGAATTCGGCGGCGCCGCCGACATGCGCTACGCGGCCGAGCACATCACGAGCCAGGACGACAGCGTCACGCTGATGGCCGGCGTCGACACCCAGGTGTTCCATGGCTTCGTCAATTGCGGCGCCACCGGCGCGATCACCGGCATCGGCAACGCGCTGCCGCGCGAAGTGCTGCAACTGGTGGACCTGTGCGGCAAGGCCGCCAAGGGCGACGTGGTCGCCCGCCGCCAGGCGCGCGAGCTGGAAGCCGCGCTGGCCGTGCTGTCCTCGTTCGACGAAGGCACTGACCTGGTCCTCTATTACAAGTACCTGATGGTCCTGAACGGCGACACGGAATACACGCTGCACTTCAACGAAACGGACGTGCTGAGCGAAGCCCAGCGCCGCTACGCCGAAGCGCAGTACACGCTGTTCCGCACGTGGTACGCGGGCTGGTCGAAGGAAGTCAGCGCATAAGGATCGAGGCCGCCGCACCGCCTCGTGCCCTTCCCGACGGCCAGCGCAAGCTGGCCGTTTTGCTTTGCCGCCCGGGCCGCTCGCGGGCGGCGGCCGCGTTTTTATACAATATGCGCTTCGCATGGCGGCGCCTTTGGCGCACGCCTGCCCCGGCCCTACGATACGGACGATCTTCCGCAATGAATTCCACAGCTACCGCCCCCCGGTTTTCGGCCACCACCGTCGCGGAACGGGCGGCCGACGAGCTTCGCCGCAAGATCATGTCGGGCGAGTTGCCCGAGGGCTTCCAGCTTCGGCAGGATGCGCTCGCGGCCGAGCTGGGCATCAGCCGCATCCCCGTGCGCGAGGCGCTGGTGCAGCTCGAAGGCGAAGGGCTGGTGCGGATCGTGCCGCACAAGGGCGCTGTGGTATCCGAACTGTCGATCGACGAGATCAGCGAACTGTTCATGCTGCGCGGGCTGCTCGAACCGCTGCTGCTGAAGAAATCCGCGCCCCGGCTCACGCCTGCCGATTTTCTCGAACTCGACGCGATCCTCGCCGAATACAAGCACGAACTCGACGCCCAGCATTCGAATCGCTGGGGAGAACTGAACAGCAAGCTGCACGACGTGCTGATGTCGCGCGCCGAGCAGCCGCGCACGCTGGCGATCGTCACCAGCCTGCTGCAGCAAACCGACCGCTATACGCGGCTGCAACTGTCGCTGAGTGCCGAAAGCTGCCGCCGCGCCGAAGAGGAGCACGGCGAACTCGTGCGCCTCTGCAAGATCGGTGACGTGCGCGGCGCGGCGGCGCTGCTGAAGAAGCACATCGATCACGCCTGCGCCGAACTCGAGAAGTTCGTGCTGTCTCGCCGCCGGTTGTGAGCGAGCGCGCCGCCGGCCTCAAAACAAATGATGGATGCCGGTGACCACCGCCATCTGCCGATTCGTGCCCGACGCCCCCACCGAGAAGATCGCCGCGCGCGCATCGCCGGTGCCGGTGGCCTGCTGCGCGATCACGTGCAGATAAAGCTGGGTGGCTTTCGATAGCGAATACACGTCGCCGAGCGTGGCCGTCAGGTAACGCCGGCCGATGAAGCTCGTCGACGCGATGCCGGCGCCGATCGAATTGGCCGGCGTGGTCAGCCAGTTCAAGCCCGTTTCCGCCGTGCGATACGAATTGGACTGGCCGCCCGCCGCCAGCTTCACATACGTATACACGGCATGCAGCCGCACCGGGCCGATATCGTAGCGCGCACCGAACGCGGCGTTCTCCACCTTGTCGGCCACATAGGCCAGCGCCGGCTGCCCCTGGAACGTCGTCAAACCGAGCCCGGCCGTGGTGTCGCCAAGCTGCGCGCCGATCGCGCGATTGTGTTCGTTCTCGTAGGCCGCCGTCAGCGCCAGCGGCCCGTGCGTATAACTGAGCCCCGCGCCGGCGATCCGTCCCGCCGAGAAATTGCCGGCCACGCCACCCAGCCCCAGCAACATGCCGAACGCGAAGCCGTTCAGCACCGGCGAGCGGTACTTGATCACGTTCGCCTCCTGCGCCGCGCTGGTTTCGACCAGGCCGTCGAGATTGCCCGGGTGCGCGGACAGCAGATTGCCGCCCTGGAAGTTGTTGCCGAGCGGCGCGACCCAATCGTAGTTGAACGAACTTTGCTCGCCGAGCGTGAGCGTGCCGAAACGCGCCGACGACAGCCCGACATAGGCCTGCCGGCCGAACAGCGTGTTCGCGCGCGACAACGCGCCGGTGTTGGTCGCGAACCCGCTTTCGAGCCGGAATACCGATTGCCAGCCACCGCCCAGCGCCTCCGTGCCGAGCAGCCCGAAACGGTCGGGCTGCGCCACGCCTTGCAGCATCGCCACCTGCGGGCTGCCCGCTCGATTGTTGACGTAGGCGATGCCGGCATCCACGCTGCCGTACAGCGTGACGCTGCTTTGCGCGGCCGCGCCATGGGCCGTCATAATGCTCAGTAATGCGAATGATGAGGCCGCGCCGCGGCGGCCGATGGACGAAGGCATCGGAAGATCTCCTGAAATTTGTTATGGGGTGATACGAAGCGGAAAAGCGCGGCGGGAAAGCG
The DNA here is from genome assembly GCF_047497165.1 of Burkholderia sp. 22PA0099. NCBI lineage: Bacteria > Pseudomonadati > Pseudomonadota > Betaproteobacteria > Burkholderiales > Burkholderiaceae > Burkholderia > Burkholderia sp. 22PA0099. The sequence goes on from NZ_CP163164.1 coordinate 1,049,773, forward strand.
CGGCGGATCGGGCCGCCGCGCGCCGTCATTCGACGGATTCGACAGCCGGTGCGACGCGGTGGCCGCGCGAATAGTGCAGGCCCATCGCGCCGATCGCGAGGCACGCGCAGGCGACCGGCACGAGCAGCAGCAGGAATACGCCGGACAGCCCCACCGCGCTGCCCAGCAGCAGCGCCCCGACGAACGAGCCCGAGATCGCGCCGAGCCGGCCGACGCCGAGCGACCAGCTCACGCCCGTCACGCGGCTCGCGGTGGGATAGAAGCCGGCCGACAGCGCATTCGCGCCTGTCTGCGAACCGGCGACGGCAAAGCCGATGCCGAAGATGCCGGCGCACAGCAGCAGCAGATCGTCGTAGCGCCAGGCCACCAGCAGCACGCACAACATGCCGGCGCAGTAGGCGAGCGCGAGCACCACATAGGCGTTGCGGCGGTCCATCGCCCGCCCGATCAGGATCGAGCCGACCGTGCCGCCGACCTGGAACATCGCCGTGACCACCGCCGCCTGCGACAGATCGAAACCGGCCTCGCGAAACAGGCTCGGCATCCAGTTGGTGACCAGATACACGACCAGCAGGTTCATCCAGCTCACGCACCAGAGCGCGACGGTGCCGAACCGCAGCGTCGGCGCGAACAGTTGCGCCACGGGCGAGCGCGCCGCCTCCACGGCCGGCTCGTCCACCACGAAGCGATGATCGGCACCGGGCGCGCCGGGCGAGATCCGCGCGAGCAGCGCCGCGATCGTGTCGGCCGGCGCACCGCGATGGATCAGGAAGCGGATCGACTCCGGCAGCGCCGCCAGCATCAACGCGCCGAGCGCGAGCGGCAGCAGGCCGCCGATCACGAACATCGCATGCCAGCCGTACAGCGGGATCACCTTCGCGGCCACGAAGCCGGCCGCCGCCGAGCCGAACGTGAAGCCGCAGAACATGGTCGTGACGATCAGCGCGCGGCGCGTTCGCGGGCTGTACTCGGACGTCATGGTGATCGCGTTCGGCATCGCCGCGCCGAGGCCGACGCCGGTCAGCAGACGGCACAGCGTCAGCACGCGGATGTCAGGCGCAAGCGCACTGAGCAGGCTGAACAGACCGAAGCCGAACACCGAGGCCAGCAGCAGGCGGCGGCGCCCGATCCGGTCGCCGAGCGGCCCGGCGAAAAACGCGCCGAGCGCGAGGCCGGCGAGGCCGGACGCCACCAGCAGCGTGACGGCGGTGGTGCCGGGATGCCAATCGGCGCGCAGCGCGGGCACGACGAAGCCGATCAGCGCGGTGTCGAGACCGTCGAGCGCGACCACCGCGAAGCAGAGCGCGGCAATCGAGAACTGGAAGCGGGAAAACGGCTGCGCGTCGATCCAGCGCGGCACGTCGAATGCGTGAGCGGGTTGCAAGAGGTGTCTCCGTTATCGGTTTTTATTCGTGGAAAGCGGCCGACGCCGCCCGGGCCGCCTCTGTCGGGCGACGCGCGGGCGGCGGTCACGGCGGGCCGCTCAGTCGAGCCGGAACAGGCGTCGCGCGTTGTCGCGGCCGATCTTGATCCGGTCGTTCTCGCCGATCTCGGCGCGGTCGAACCAGGTGCCGGCCTCCTCCATCGCCTCGAACGGGTAGTCCGCCGAGAACAGCACGCGGTCGCTGCCGATTTCCTCCATCGCGTTGCGCATCGCGATGGTGCGGAAGTTGCCGCTGGTCGTGACGTGGAAGTTCTCGCGGAAGTAATCGATGAACGGCCGCTTCGCCTTGACGCCGAGCGGGTTCTTGCCATCGGCCGAGGCCCAGTGCGAGGTGCGCCAGATATTGTTCTGCACGAGTTCGCCGAGATGGCCGAGCACGATCTGCAGGTTCGGATAGGCATCGAACAGGCCACTGCCGATCAGGCGCAGCGCGTGCACGCCGGTTTCGGGCGAAAACGCCCAGGCCGGCCCCATCAGCCAGGGGTGCCCCTCGATCGAGCGCTGCTGGCTCGGCAACGGGTTGCGCGGATGCAGGTAGAACGGCACGTCGAGCTTGGCGACCTCGGCCCAGAACGGCCAGTATTGCGGCAGATCGTAGTAGGTCGAATCGTCCTCGCTGCCGATCTGCGAGAAGCCGTTCACGAGCGCGCCCTTGAAACCGAACTCCTTCACGCAGCGTTCGAGTTCGCGCGCCGCCGCCTCCGGGTCCTGCAGCGGCAGCGCCGCGAACGCGCCGAAGCGGTCCGGGCGACGCGCGACGTGCTCGGCCAGCAGGTCGTTGGCGCGGCGCGCAACGTCGATCGCACGCTGCCGGTCGGTGATCGCCTGCACGGCCGGCGCGTTCAGCGAGAGAATCGCGTAGCCGATCCCGCAGGCATCCATCCGCTCGATCCGCTCGTCCTGGATGTCGAGCAACTGCCGGCGGCGCACCTGCCACAGGTCGTGGGTGAAGAAGCGTTCGGAATCGCCGATCGTATCCGGCGAGGCAAAGTGTTCCTCGAGTGCAATCTTGTTGTCCATTGAGGTGTCCCGAATGTTGTTGGGTTAGCGAAGGCAACCGCATCGCATCGTTGCGGCTGCGTCGAACCCCAGCATAGGGACGGCCCGGACCTCTGTTAAATTGATCGACTGAATGCCGGTATTCAGCGCATGAATGCCCCAGGATTACCCTAGCTCCCCGCTCGCATGCCCACCACTCCCGACACGTTGCTGCGCAACATCGACCTCAACCTGCTGCTGGTGTTCGACGTGCTGTATCGCACGCGCAGCACCACGCGCGCGGCGCAGGCGCTGCATCTGACGCAGCCCTCGGTCAGCAATGCGCTCAAGCGGCTGCGCACGCTGTTCGACGACGTGCTGTTCGTGAAGACGCCCGACGGCATGCAGCCCACGCCGCGCGCCGACGACATCGCGGCGCTGGTCGACGGCGGCCTCGCCTCGCTGCGGCTCGCGCTGCAGGCCGGGCGCCCGTTCGATCCGGCTTCGGAAACGCGCACGTTCCACCTGTACGTCAGCGATCTCGGGCAGGCCATCTTCATCCCGCCGCTCGTCGCGCACTTGCGCAGAGTGGCGCCGGGCATCCGCATCGTCACGATCGATCCGCCGCTCGACGCCGCGCAGCAGATGATGAAGCTCGGCCAGATCGATCTCGCGCTCGGCATGTTCGCCGGGCTGCACGCCGATTTTCATCAGCAGCGGCTGTTCCACGAAACCTACGTGGTGCTGGTGCGCAACGGCCACCCCACGATCGGCGACACGCTGTCGGCCGAGCAGTTCTTCGCGGCCGATCAGGTGATCTACACGCCCACCGCCGGCAGCCACGCGCATTTCGAGGCCGAACTGAACGCGCGCTCGCCGCATCGCGGCGGAGCGCGGCGCGTGTCATTGCAGGTCGCGCATTCGTTCGGACTCGATCACATCGTCTCGGCCAGCGACCTGGTGGCCTGCATTCCGAGCCGTCTCGCGCGCGTGCTGACGAGCCGCCAGGATGTGCGCGCCGTGGCGCTGCCGTTCGACATCGCGCCGGTGGACATCGCCCAGTTCTGGCACGAGCGCTACCAGCGCGACGAGGGCCACCGGTGGCTGCGCGCGCTGGTCTACACGCTGTTTCACGATCACCTTCCGAGCGCGGTGCCGTGAGCGCGCGCGATAGTCAGGATTCCGATCCGATCGTGCACTCCGCCGCTTCATGCGCCGGGTAATCGACATAGCCCTTCTCGCTGCCGCCATACAGCGTCGGCGCATCGAGCGCATTGAGCGGCCAGCCGTTGGCGATCCGCTCGGGCAGGTCGGGGTTCGCGATGAACGGGCGCCCGAAGCCGACCAGATCCGCCAGCCCCGACTGAACGAGCCGCTCCGCGCGCTCGGCCGTATAGCGGCCCGCATACAGAATCCGCCCCGAGAACACGCGCCGCACCTCGCGACGGAAACCGTCGGGCAGATCGGGCGCGTTGTCCCAATCGGCTTCCGCGATCGACACGTAGGCCACTCCGGCCGCTTCGAGCACCTTGATCGCCTCGATATAGGTTGCGTGCGGATCGGCCTCGACCAGCCCGATATAGACGCGATCCTGATCGGTGCTCTCGAACAGCGGCGTGAAGCGCACGCCCATCCGCTCCGCGCCGACTTCCGCCGCCACCGCCTCGACGATCTCGCGCAGGAAGCGCAGCCGGTTCTCGAGCGAGCCGCCGTATTCGTCGTCGCGATGGTTCGCATGCTCGGAGATGAACTGGTTCACGAGATAGCCATTGGCCGCGTGGATCTCGACGCCGTCGAAGCCGGCCGCCATCGCGTTGCGCGCGGCCTGCGCGTACATCGCCACCAGTTCGCGAACCTCCTGCCGTTCGAGCGCACGCGGTTCGGGCGGCTCGACCAGCGTGCCCGTGTCGGGGCCGGTGGCAATGAACGCGCGCACCTTGGCGGCCTGGATCGGGGACGGCGCGACGGGCGCCTGGCCGCCCGGCTGCAGCGCGTGATGCGACACGCGGCCCACGTGCCAGAGCTGCGCGAACATCAGGCCGCCCGCGTCGTGCACGGCCTCGGTCACTTGCCGCCAGCCGGCGATCTGTGCATCGCTGTAGATGCCGGGCGTCCAGGCATAGCCCTGGCCTCGCGGCTCGATCTGCGTGCCTTCGCTGATCACGAGCCCGGCGCCAGCGCGCTGCCGGTAATAGCGGGCCATCAGGTCGGTGGCCACGTCGCCGTGGCGGCTCGCGCGCTGCCGCGTCAGCGGCGGCAACACGATGCGGTTCTTGAGCGTGAACGGGCCGAGCGCGACCGGTTCGAAGAGTGCGTGTCGTTGCATGATGATTTCGATTCGGATGACGAAACAATTAAGGCGGATGGGCGCGGCGTGCCGCCCGCGCCCGCCGGATGGCGGGCGGACCGGCTCAGGCCTGGCTGCCCGGCGCGAGGTGCGCGAGCAGCCGCGCGGCGGCTTCGGCCGACGAGCCGGGGTTTTGCCCGGTGATCAGCAAGCCGTCCTGCACCACGTAGGAGGCCCAATCGTCGCCGCGCGAGAAGCGGCCGCCGTGCTTCTTCAGTTCGTCTTCCACCAGGAACGGCACCACGTTGGTCAGCTGCACCGCGTCTTCCTCGGTGTTCGTGAAGCCGGTGACCTGCTTGCCGTCCACCAGCGGGCGGCCGTCGGCCGCCTTCACGTGGCGCAGCACGCCGGGCGCGTGACACACCAGCGCCGCCGGCTTGCCGGCCCCGATGAACGCCTCGATCAGCGCGATCGAATGCGTGTCTTCCGCCAGATCCCACAGCGGGCCGTGGCCGCCCGGATAGAACACCGCGTCGAAACCGGCCGGATCGATGCCCGCCAGCGGCAGCGTGGCGGCCAGTTGCCGGGTGGCGGCCGCATCGGCCTCGAAGCGGTGCGTGTGCTCGGTCTGGAACATCGGCTCGTTGCTCTTCGGGTCGAGCGGCGGCTGGCCGCCCTGCGGCGAGGTCAGGACGATCTCCGCGCCCGCGTCCTTGAACACGTAGTACGGCGCCGCCAGCTCTTCCAGCCAGAAGCCGGTCTTGAGCCCGGTATTGCCCAGTTGGTCATGCGAGGTGAGAACCATCAGGATTTTCATGGTGTATCGCTCCATCGAGATAAACGGCGCCTTTGAATTAGACCAGTCGTCTAGTTTCAGCGTCAAAAAAAGCACTTCGCGAGAAGTGCTGTTGCGGGCATACAGGTCAGCCGGCGATGCCCAGGATCTTGCGGGTGGTCGAGAGCGCCGTTTCGAACGGCTGCATGCTGCGGACGATCTTGACCAGAATGCTCGCGCCCAGCCACAACTCGTAGAGGCTTTGCGCAACCTGCGCCGGCTCGCCGTCGAACGACAGCGAGCCGTCGTCGCGCCCGGCCTCGATCGCGCCCGTCAGCCTGGCCACGATGCCCGAGGTGCCGCGATCGAGCGCGGCGCGCATGGTTTCGGACAGGTCCACCACCTCGGCCGCCAGCTTGACCGCCAGGCACTTGCCCTGGCAATCGAACGACCCCTGATTCGTGCGCCATTGCTGCCAGTAGGTCATCAGGCGCTGCGCCGAGGTTTGCTTCGGCGCGGCCAGCGTGATGTCCAGATCGGCCAGATAGTCTTCGAAATAGCGGTTCAGCAAGGCTTCGCCGAACGCGTCCTTCGAGCCGAAGTAGTGGTAGAACGAGCCCTTCGGCACGCCCGCGGCGGCCAGGATCTCGTTCAACCCGACGGCCGAAAACCCCCGGCTCGCCATCAAGGTCTGGCCAACGGAGAGGATGCCCTCACGGGTATCGGAAGCGGTTTCGCGGACGGCGGCTGAGTTCATGGAGCGCACTGTAGCAGTGATTAGACCAGTCGTCTACTGCCAATTGCGACGAATGGATCGTCGGCCTGCGCAGGCCGCCCGGCGGCGCTGCGCAACGCTCGTGCAGGCTCAGGCCAGCAAGCGCGCCTCGAACGGGTAATCGGACAGCAGTTCGAGCTGCCCGTCGTCGCGCACATACACCTGCTCCTCCAGCTTGACGCCCTCGCCGCCGGCTTCGTGCCCGATGTAGCTCTCGATGCACAGCGTCATGCCCGGCTCGATCACGCCGTCATAGCCTTTTGCATCGTTGTCCTCACGATGGCAGATGTACGGATATTCGCCGGTCATGCCCACTCCGTGCGCCAGCGCGAAATAGCGCCGCGCCCGGTACGGCTGCGGAATCTGCCAGGCGCGCGCGATGAACTCCTGGAACGTGGTGCCCACCCGCACGTTCTCCATGTTGGCGTGCACCTGGTCGTAGGCGAGCCGGTACAGCGTCTTCTGCGCGTCCGTGGCCGGGCCGTCGCCGCACAGGAACGTGCGCGAAAAATCGGCGTAGTAGCCGAAGCGGCCCACCACGTCGGTGTCCAGTCCCACCAGTTCGCCAGCCTGAATCTTGCGCGGGCTGCTTTCCTGGAACCACGGGTTGGTGCGCGGCCCCGAGCTGATCAGGCGTGTCTCCACATAGTCGCCGTCGCTGGCGATCACGTGCTGATGCAGATGCGACCACAGTTCGTTCTCGCTGATGCCCGGCACCAGCGCCGCCTCGAGCTTGCGCACGCCCTCCTCGGCGGCACGCAGCGAGGCGCGGATCATCTTGATCTCGTTCTTCACCTTGATCGCGCGTGCCCGTTCGAGCGGCTCCTGCGCGTCGGAAATCTCGTAGCCCCGCGCCTGCAGCGCGAACGCGGCCGCCGAGGTGGCGCTCTCGATCGCGATCCGCTTGCCGCCGCCGTTGGCGCGCACCAGATCGTCGATCTCGTCGGCCCAACGCTCCGTCACCTGGCGCAGCATGTCGTCGCAGAAGTAATAGGAAATCGCCGTGGCCGGGCGAATTTCGTCGACGGTGTCGAGCCCCGCCGCCAGGAATTCGCAGCCGGCATATTCGAACAGCACCACCTTGCCTTCGGCCGGCACGAACACGTAGCGCGCCGGGTTGCGCATCGAATACACCTGCATGTTGCGCGAGCCGGTGGCATAGCGCATGTGGGTGGGATCGAACAGGATGGCCGCGCTCAGATCGCGCTTCTTCAATTCGCGGCGCACCGCGGCAAGCCGGTCGCGCTGGATCTGCGCGATCTCGTCGGCGGTGGGTTCGCAATCTTCGGGACGGCGGGTCGGGCGGAGGATCGTCATGATAGTGGGGGTAATGGTTATCGATCAGTACAACGAATAATGAAACGGGCTTCGAGGCGTGGCGTCAGGATCGGCTCAGTCGACCAGGCTGTCTGCCCGCACCAGGTTGCGTTCGGCTTCCAGATGCATTTCCGACACGCGCCCGTAGAGCTGGCGCGTGCGCTCCAGCCGCCCCACCACGCCGGGCCGCTTCGAGTAGGCGAAGATCGCGGTGTGCCGGTCGATCGCACCGGCCACACGCGTCACGCGGTGCAGCGAGAAGCGGCCCTTGAACAGTTGCAGATCGCCGGGCTGCAGCGTAATCACGCTGATCGGCGCGCGCGTCTCGCCGCGCACCACCTCGCCCACCCCGCCGTAGTTCTCGCCTTCCGGCGAGCGAATGTTCGGGCAGTACTCGAAATCCCCGCCCGCTTCGGGCTGCTGCGTCATCATCGAGACGATGAATTCGTTGGTGTCGTAGTGCCAAGGCTGCTCGGTGCCCGGCGGCATGACGTTCTGCACCAGGCCGGCATACGGGTCGGCGTATTCCCAGATCCGCGCTTCGCCGAGGCAGGCCGCCACGAAACGCTTCATCGCCTGCGCCACGTAGATCCGATGGACCACCGCATCGGCCGGGATCACGTCACGCGTGACGAAGCCGCTGGTGCGATCCATGAAGACACGGCGCGGGTCGCCCGGCGGCAGCGCCGGGTCGTCCGCCGTGAAATAGGCGTTGACCTTGCGGTGCGAAAAGTAGGTTTTCTTCGCGAATTCGCGCCCTTGCGCGCCGGCTTGCGCCAGCGCCTCGGGGCGCAGAAAGCCGTGCAGCACGGCGCTGCCGTTGCCGGCCAGTTCCGCGCGGCAATTCGCGAGCAGCTCACGCATGCGCGGGTGATCGGGGTCATGCAGGGGGTAACGGTCGGTATCGACGATATCGCTCAGATCGATGCATTCTGCGTCGGCGAGAGGCAGGCTAACTGACACGGCGGGCTCCGGTTTCGAAAAAAAGTGGGCGGGTTTGTGGCCGGAATTGTTTTCGACAACAATCGGCCCAGCGACGTCCGCATGATTCGACCGACAATTTCGTTTGGAAAGCGAGTAATTCCGATGACCACCATCAGCGAACCCGATTGGTCTCAACTCCGCTCGCTCGACGGCGAGCTGGTGCGCGCGTTCATCGCCGTGGTCGACAGCGGCGGCGTGACCGCGGCCGCCAAGCAGATGCACCGCACGCAATCCACCATCAGCCTGCGAATCCGCACCCTCGAGGAGCGGCTCGACACGCACCTGTTCCTGCGCGACAGCCGCCGCCTCGCCCTGTCGCGCGACGGCGAGAACTTCCTGATTCACGCCCGCCGCATCATTCAGGTGCAGAACGAGGCGATCACCGCGCTGAAGCACAGCAGCACCCAAACCGTGATTCGTTTCGGACTGCCTGAGGATTACGCCGAGCTGTGGCTGCCCGACCTGCTGGAGAAGTTCTACCGGCTGCGCCCCGGCGCGCGGCCGCATATCGATTGCCGGATGTCGCTGGAGCTGATCGAGCGGCTGGAGGCGGGCGAACTGGATCTGGCGCTCGTGGTGCGGCACGGCGCGCAGTCGGACGGGCGGCACCTGGGCCGCGAGGAAGTGGTGTGGGCCGCACACCAGGGCTTCACGCTGGCCGAGGGCGCGCCGGTGCCGCTCGCGCTGTTTCCGGAAACCTGCTGCTACCGCCAGCGCGGGCTGGCCGCGCTGGCGGCGACAGGGCGGCCGTATCACGTGATCTATACGAGCCAGAGCCCGACCGGCATCAAGGTCGCCGTCAACCACGGCGCGGCCGTCACCATCATCGACCGTTGCACCTTGCCGGCGCACTGGCGCGTGCTCGGCGCGGAACACGGCCTGCCGCCGTTGCCGCCGGCCGATCTCGAACTGCTTCGGTCGCCGCAAAGCCGCAACCCCGCCACCGATGATCTGGCTTCGCTGATCGAAGCCATGGTGGAAGAGCGGCGGCGCACCCGCAGCGAGCCCGTGCCGGTCTGAGCGTGCGGCAGCGGGCGCGGCGCGCGGCCGATCGATCGGCTTCTCCGATGGGCTTCATCGGAATTCCTCGCTGTCAAAACCAAATTGGCGTCGTGAAGATGTCGTCGAGCGAGCACCCCGTGGCACGTCCTTGAGACGATCGCCTCCTGCTCGCCGCCCTCACCCTACCCACTTCGTCCGAGTGCCGCCATGAGCCTGCTCCCGCCGCTGCTTTCCCGCTTCCACGTCTGCTTGCCGCCTTTCATTCGCGCTTTCCGGCGCAGCCTGCAGCGGCTGTTGCTCGCCTGCCTGCTGTCGCCGGCCGCGTTCGCCCACGCCGACGAGCACAACATCGTGATCGGCGTGAACAACTGGGCCGAGAACATTGCCGTGGCGAATCTGTGGCAGGCGCTGCTGACGCAGAAGGGCTATCACGTCACGCTGCAGCCCGGCGACAAGGCGATCATTTACAGCGGTGTGGCGCAGGGCAAGCTCGACCTGACCTTCGAGGTCTGGCTGCCCTCGGCCGATGGCGCGCCCTATGCGTCCGTGCAGTCGCGCGTCGAGAAGATCGGGCCGTGGTTTCCGCGTGCGGCGCTCGGGCTTGCGGTGCCCGACTACGTGAAGATCGACAGCATCGATCAGTTGAACGCCAACGCCGCGCAATTCCAGCACGACGGCAAGCCCACCATTTTCGGCATCGAACCGGGCAGCGGCCTGATGAAGCTGACGGCCAAGGCGCGCACGGAATACGGGCTCGACGCCGCGGTGCTGCCCTCGTCGGAGGCGGCCATGTTGCTGGCGCTGGATCGCGCCGAGAAGCGCCACGAGCCGATCGTCGTCACGCTGTGGAATCCGCACTGGGTGTGGGCGAAATACCCGATGCACTACCTGAAGGATCCGAAGCAGGTGTACGGGCAGCCCGACGCGATCTATGCGATCGCGACCAAAGGCTTTGGCGGCCGCCACCCCGATATCGCGCGCTGGATGAACACGTGGAAGATGGACGACCACACGCTCGGCTCGCTGATGCAGGCGATTCGCGACGGCGGCGAATCGGATCCGCAGAAAGGCGTGATGAAGTGGGTCGATGCCAACCGGAGCACGGTGGATGGCTGGTTGAAGTAGGGGTATCGATCGGACAAATCGGGCCTTCATGCCAGGGCTCGATGCATGGCCGCCGGACCGGCGGGCGCTATTGCACACCTTTCGCTGCAGACACGTCGTGTGCAGCAAAGCACGCATTCCGGCGGGCCATCCGTATCGACACCCCACCAACGCGCAGGCCGAGCGTCGGCCTGCCATCCCTGTCACCCAGCCCGAATCCGCCAATCAGGCGGCCGAAATCGGTCACGCATCGGTCACGACAGGTGGCCTAAAAAATTTCTTCGGGACGGTATCACTTTCACTTGCGTCGTTCGACATAACTGATGAAAACGCGACGTGTGACTGCCGCCAGGCGGTCGCGCGAGAGACCAGCCCGGTGCTTGCGCGTGACGCCCGACAGATAACATCACTCGATCAGAACCGCACATGATGAACGTGACTTCTCGTCCCCGCAGGCTGCTCCGCCCCCGCGCCATTGCCCTGGCGATCGCGTCCGCTCAATGTCTCGCGGCGGCAGGCGCGCACGCCCAGACGGCCGGCAAGACTGTCGCCGCCGCGCAGGATTACCACCTGCCCAGCGGTCCGCTCAACCAGGTGCTGATCCAGATCGCCGGGCGCACGGGCCTGCCGCTCTCGTTCGATCCGGCGCTGGTCGGTTCGGCGCGCTCGGCGCCGGTCGAGGGCCGGCTCGCGCCGATCGAGGCGATTCGTCAGGCGCTCGCGGGCACCGGCGTGGAACTGGTCGTCACCGACAGCAATCATCTGACGTTGCGGCGCGCCACATCGCCGGCCAAGGCGCCCGTCTCCGCGCCCGCCCCGCAAGCCGCGGCCACCCAGGCCGAGGAAGCCTCGGCGGAGTTGCCGTTGATCAGCGTGGCCGCAACCCGCGACTCGGGCGGCACCGGCTTTCTGACCGAGTCGTCCAGCACGTTCACGCGCACCGACACCCCGTTGAGCGAAACGCCGAAGTCGATCACCGAAATCAACGCAGCGGTGATTCAGAGTCAGAACGACACGACCCTGGCCGACATCCTGCGCAATGCCTCGGGCGTGATCACCCGGCCGGGCCCTTATGGCGTGCCCGATTTCTCGATACGCGGCTTTACCGGCGCGCCGGTGATGCTCGACGGCATGTCGATGGCCGGCGCGAATTCGACCAACCCGGCCGCCACCTCGTTGATCCCCTCGATTGCGATTGCCAGCGTGGAAGTGGTGAAAGGGCCGTCGGCGATCCTGGCCGGCGACTCGCCGCCGGGCGGTGTGATCAACATCACGAAGAAGCAGCCGCAGGCCGAACCGTTCCATGAGATCCAGATGGGAATCGGCATGTACGGCTACAAGCAGCTCGCGTTCGACAGCACCGGCGCGCTGACCCAGGACGGCAAGCTGCTGTACCGCTTCGTGCTGTCCGGCGACAAATCGACCGAATCCGCCATGGGCTACGACGGCGGCCGGCATGTCTACTTCGCACCCACCATCGAATGGAAGGACGCCCACACCGATCTGCAACTGGGCTACACGCACATCGTCACGCGCGATCCGTTCCCGCAGTTCACGGTCGGCTACGCGAGCGGCGGCTTTTACAACAGCTATTTTCGTCAGGCGCTCGGCAATCGTGAGGATGCCTTCACAACGCGTTCCGACGAGGTGGAGGGCAAGTGGGAACAGAAGATCAATGATCATCTGAGCTTCGTGAACCGCGCGAACTACCTGCGATCGTACCAACACCAGCTCGGCTGGGGCACCGGCTCCACAATCGGCCCCGGCAATTCGCTCACGCTGATCGGTTTCAATTCATCCTCGATCTACTACACGCTGAGCACGCAGAGCTATGCGCGCATCAAGTATGACTACGGCTCGGTGAAGTCCACCACCTTGATCGGCTTCGATTATGGCTACAGCCGCGTGTCGCAGTTCGACGAAAACAACTTCAACATCTTCAATATCCCCAACATCTGGGGAGGCTATTCGGTGCCGCCGCTCTCGGCGGACCTGCAACCGAGCCTGAATTACGCGACCACCCGCAGCGGCCTGTACCTGCAGGAGCAGTTGAATATCGGCCGATTCCACGCGCTGGGCTCGATTCGTCGCGACAACTACCTCTCGACGCTCGACATCATCGGCAACAGCCGGCAGAACGCCGGCACGCATCAGTCCGCCTACAGCCCCAGCCTCGGCCTGATGTATCAACTGACCGACGAGCTTGCCGCCTATGCGAGCTACAACCGCAGCTTCGTGCCCGCCACGGCCATCACGTTTTCCGGCGCGCTGTTGCCGCCCGAGCGCAGCGACCAGGCCGAAATCGGCGTGAAGATGAACCTGCTCGACGACAAGCTCGCCGTGACGATGGCGGCCTACCGCGCCTCGTACACCAACCAGCCGGTCACCGATCCGGTGCACTCGGGCTATTCGCTCGGCACCACCGGTTCGGTGAGCCGCGGCTTCGAACTGGAATTCCAGGGGCAGGTGGCCAAGGGCCTCAACGTGATTGGCCAGTACACCTACAACAACTACCAGCAGAGCTACAACCCCACGCTGCGGGTGAATTTCCCGAAACACACCGCCAGCCTGTGGACCACCTACAACTTCCAGAACGCGACGCTGCAAGGCGTGGGTTTCGGCGTGGGGCTGTACTACGCCAGCGGCCAGGACGCCGGCTACACCGCCGTGCCGGCCTACCACCTGCCCAGCCAGATCGAGACCGATGTCGGCCTGTTCTACCGCAAGAAGCATTACGGCCTGAACCTGTCGATCAAGAACGTGTTCAACCGCAACCTGTACTACAGCAGCACGAGCGCAAGCTTCATCCCGATGGGACCGTCGCGCACCGTGTTGCTGACCGGCACCTACGACTTCTGAGTCTCCCCCGCCGCCGGCGCGCCACGTCGCGATGCCGGCGGCGCGCCGTTCCTCCCCGTCTTGCCCCCCAGCCGAACCCATGTCCGCCCTGCCCCCCACCGATCTCGACTACCGCGAATCCGAAACGCGCGGCAGCCGCCCGCAATCCCGCGTGAGCGAACTCGTCTCGCCCTACTGGCGCTCGTCCGAGGCGCCGCTGTCCGCCGCGATGGCGGCCGTCATCATCGGCCTGAGCTTTACCGGCGTCTATATCGGCGTCTGGAGCAATCAGTGGTCGGGCCGCTTCTACGATGCGATCGGCGCGGCCCGCTTCGCCACCATCCCGCACCTGCTGTTGAGCTTTCTCGGCGTGGTGCTGGTGGCCGCCACGCTGGTGCTGATCGGGTACGTGCTGCACGAACTGCTGGTGCTGCGCTGGCGCACCTGGCTCACGCGCCATCTGATCGACGCCTGGACAGCCCGCGACAGCTATTTCCGCATCGAACGCGACAAGCTGTTCGACAACGCCGACCAGCGGATCGCCGAGGACGTGCGCCTGTTCGTCTCCACCACCCTGCGGCTGAGTTTCTCGATCATCAGCGTGCCGGTGTCGGCGTTCACGTTCAGCGTGGTGCTGTGGCGGCTGACCGGCACGTACACGCTGCATGCGGGCGGCACCACGCTGTCGATTCCCGGCTACATGGTGTTCGCGGTGTTCGCCTATACCGGCGCCACGCTGCTGATCACGCATGTGACCGGGCGCAGGCTGATGTTCCTGAACGCGCACCAGCAACGCGTCGAGGCCGACTTCCGCGCCATGATGCTGCAGATTCGCGACGGCGCCGAGCAGGTGGCGTTCTATGACGGCGCGGCCACCGAGGCCACCCGGCTCAAGCGCAGCTTCGCGCTGGTGCGCGGCAATGCGCTCGACATCATCCGCGTGACCTCGATGGTGATGTTCTCGACCCAGGTGCCGGGACAGATCAGCAGCATCCTGCCCGCCCTGCTCGCGCTGCCGCAAATGGCCGCGCACGGGCTGACGGTGGGTTGGCTGATGCGCGTGTCGTCGGCGTTCGGTTCGGTGGCGGGCACGCTGGCCTTTTTCCCGCAGTGCTACCAGGAGTTCGCCACGTTGCGCGCGGTCACGCGCCGGCTGCTGACCCTGCTCGACGCGACTCATGCGCAGGCCGCTTCACTGCCCGCTTCACAGACCACTTCACTGCCCGCTTCGCCGGCCGCGCCCGGTGAAGCAACCGCGCCGCGGCTCACGCTGCGCCGTCACGACGGCCCCGGCATCGCGGTCGGCGCGCTGCGCCTGACCGATCAGCACGGCGCGACGCTGGCCGGCACGCCGGCATTCGCGATTGCCGCCGGCAGCCATCATCTGATTCGCGGCCGTTCCGGCAGCGGCAAAAGCACCCTGCTGCGGGCGATGGCGGGAATCTGGCCGTACGGCGAGGGGCAACTGTCGATGCCGCCGCGCGAGGCGCTGATGTTCGTGCCGCAGCGCAGCTATATCGCCATCGGTTCGTTGCGCGACGCGCTGGCCTATCCGCTGACCGGCGACACGCTCGATGCGGCGCGCGCCGACGCGGTGCTGCGCCGTTGCGGGCTGGCGCACTATGCCGATTCGCTCGACGTGGTGGACCGCTGGGCGCACCGCCTGTCGGGCGGCGAGCAGCAGCGGCTTGCGTTCGCTCGCATCCTGCTCCAGCGGCCGGCCTATCTGTTCCTCGACGAAGCCACCAGTGCGCTCGACGAGGCCTCCGAGCGCACGCTGTACCGCACCGTGCTCGACGCGCTGCCGCACGCAACCGTGATCAGCGTCGCGCATCGGCCCGGCGTCGCGGCCTTCCACGAGCATGTGATCGAACTCGGCGTGCACGCCGCGACGAAACGCGAGACGATCGACGAAGGCTGATCGCCGCGTGCTCGCAGCCGAGAGATCGCACGAGCCGCTGCACACGACACAACGGCCCCCCGCGACCTGAATCGCGCGGGGCCGTTTTCGTCGACGCGAGGCTCAGGATGCTCAGGCCGTGCCGCCCACCGTCATCTCGTCGATCCGCAGCGTGGGCTGACCGACGCCCACCGGCACGCTCTGGCCGGCCTTGCCGCACACGCCCATCGCAGTGTCGAGCGCGAGGTCGTTGCCGATCAGCCGCACCTGCTTCAACGATTCCGGCCCGTTGCCGAGCACGGTAGCGCCACGTATCGGCGCACCGAGCCGCCCATCCTCGATCAGGAAGGCTTCCGAAGCGGAGAACACGAAGCGCCCGCTGGTGATGTCCACCGAGCCGCCGCCGAGATGCGCCACGTAGATGCCACGCTTGACCGAGCGCACGATCTCCTCGGGGTCGCGCTCGCCCGCGCGCATGTAGGTATTGGTCATGCGCGGCATCGGCAGCGACTGATACGACTCGCGGCGACCGTTGCCGGTGGAGGTGGTGCCCATCAGGCGCGCATTGGTCTCGTCGTGGATATAGGCGCGCAGGATGCCGTCCTCGATCAAGGTGGTGCAGCGCCCCGGCGTGCCCTCGTCGTCCACCGACACCGAGCCGCGGCTGCCGGGCACGGTGCCGTCGTCCACGATGGTGACGCCGGGCGCGGCCACCCGCTCGCCGATCCGCCCCGCGAACGCCGAGGCGCCGCGCCGGTTGAAATCGCCTTCGAGGCCGTGGCCCACCGCTTCGTGCAGCAACACGCCGTTCCAGCCCGGGCCGATCACCACGCTCATCACGCCGGCCGGCGCGGCGCGCGCGTCGAGCTTGCCCAGCGCAGCCTCCACCGCCTCGCGCGCGGCCGCGCGGATCGCCGGGTCGGTGAACATCGCGTAGCCGGCCCGGCCGCCCAGCGTGCGCGAAGCGCTTTCGCGCGCGCCACCGCGCAGCACCTGCACGTTGATGTCGAGCCGCACCAGGGGCCGCACGTCCACCGCGTGGCGGCCGTCGCTGCGCGCGATCACCACCAGTTGGTGGGTGGCCGACAGGCTCGCCTCGACCTCGGCCACGCTCGGATCGCAAGCGCGCGCGTGGCGGTCCACGCGTTCGAGCAGTGCGATCTTGGCCGCCGAATCGAGCGTGCCGAGCGGATCGTCCGCCGGGTAATAGCGTGTCGGCTCGGCGCGGTTCGCCACCGCAATCGCGCGAGCCGGCGCGCCGCCCTGCGCGGTGGCGCCGGAGACGATGCCGGCCGCGCGGCGCAGCGCTTCGGCATCGACGCGCTGCGAGGTGGACAGCACCGCTTGCTCGCCATGCACCGCGCGCAGGCCGAAGCCGGTTTCGGCGTGATAGACGCCGCGCTTGACGGCGCTCTTTTCGAGCGCCCAGTGTTCGGACACCGACGCTTGCACGAACAGGTCGGCGAAGTCGGCATGCGCGCCCATCGCCTGCGACACGCAGCCGAACAGGCCACCGAGATCGAGGCCCTGCGCGGCCAGCAGGGCATGGGCGGCCGCCTCGGGGGTCACGGGGGCCGTGCGGGAAGAAGCAACGGTATCGGGCATGGTGATGGGTTCGGAGGAGGAAAGTGAGGAGAAGGTCATGTCAGGCACCGCCCACGCGCATGGCGTCGATCAACCAGGAGCCGGTGGTGACGTTGCCGCGCGTCAGGGCATCGGCGCCGACCGCCACCAGGCCACACGCCATCTCCAGCAGATTCGAGGCCACCGTGACGCCCGCCACCGGATGGCGGATCTCGCCGCCCTCGACCCAGAAGCCATGCACCGCGCGTGAGAAATCGCCCGTCAGCGGATTGACGCCCTGCCCCGTCATGCCGCCCACCACCAGCCCCGTGCCGAGCCGCGCGAGCATCGCCGGCCAGTCGTCCCCGGCGCGGGTCAGGCTGCTGGACAGACGCAGGTTGGTCGGGCCGATGCAGTGGTCGGCGAGCGCCACGCCGAGCCGGCGGCTGCCGTACAGATCGACGAAATAGGCGTCGAGCACGCCGTCGCGCACCACCGTGCGTGCACGCGTGGCGAGGCCGGCGCCATCCCAGGCACGGCTCCCGATGCCACGCACCACGAACGGATCGTCGTCGAGGCGCACGTGCGGCGCGAACAACGGCTTGCCGAGCGCGCCGCCGAGGAACGAGCGGTGCAGGTACAGCCGCCCCGCCGTCGCGGCCGACAGGTAATCGCCCAGCAGCCCGATCGCGCTCGATGGATCGAACAGCACCGGGCAGGTCCGGGTCGGCACCGGCTTCGCGCCGAGCCGGGCCAGCGCGCGCTTGGCGGCATGGCGGCCGAGCGCTTCCGGATCGCTCAGATCGGTCGCGCGGCGGCAGGTGTCCCACCACCCGTCCACCTGCTTCTGGCCGTCGTGGATCGCCACCGGCGAACAGGCCAGCGAATGCGAGGTCGAGCTGCCGGCCAGCGCCAACCCGTCGCTGTTGGCCAACCAGTGGCGGGTACGCGCGCTCGACACCGAAGCGCCCTCGGTTTGCGGCACGCGCGGGTCCACTGCCAGCGCCGCGGCTTCGATGCGCGAGGCCAGCGTCACCGCATCGTGCAGGCTCAAATCCCAGGGGTGATCGAGATCGAGCGCGTCGGCGCTCGACGGCGCGGCGACATCGGCACTCGACGGTAGGCCGACGCAAGCGTCCTCGGCGGTGATCGCCGCGATCTCCAGGCCACGCGCGATCAGCGCCTGCAGCGCCGGGCCGGACAGGTCCGACGACGCCACGGTGGCGCAACGCTGGCCGCGATACAGCGTGACCGAGATGCCGTGCGCATGACGGAACGCACGCTCGTCGGGCTTGCCGCCGCGTATGGTGACGGACAGCGATTCGCTGTCGTTGACACGCACTTCGGCCGCGCTCGCGCCGGCCGTCAGGGCGAGCGCGAGCACATGTTCGGCGGCGTGTTCGGGTGGCACCGTGGCCTGGGCGGCCACAGTGTCGGGCGGGGCATGGTCTGACATACGGAAGCTCCGGAGTACGAACGATATAAGGGAGCACGCCGGGCCGCGAACGGCCGGCACGGCGTGCGCGCACGAAGGCCCGCTCCGGCGCGCGAAGGCGCGGGAGCGCAAGGCGGAGCCGTCGGGCAATGCGGGAAAATCAGTGCGACGCGGCGGCCGGCGAGGACGTGGCCGGGGCAGCCGGCGGATCGGTCACGAAGTTGATGCGCGACAGGCCGCCGGCCTGCACGCTCGCCAGCAGCTTGGCTACGCGCCCGTAGGGCACGGCTTCGTCGGCGTAGACGTTGACGGCCGGCGGCGGCGCACCGCCCGCACCGGTGGCGCCGGCCGCTGCGGCGGCGATCCGTGCGGCCAGATCGGCAGCATCCACCGGCGTGCGGTTCCACAGCACCGTGCCGTCTGCCGTGATCGACACGTCGATGTCCTTTGGCGAGGGGTCGGCGGCCTGCGCGGTGGCCTTCGGCAACGCCACCTTCACGGCCTGGTTCATTACCGGCAGCGTGATGATGAACACGATCAGCAGCACCAGCATCACATCGATCAGCGGCGTCATGTTGATGTCGTTGACGAAGCCGTCGTCGGCACCCGAAGCGGAGGGATCGTTGAGGATCGACATGGCCGCGCCTCAGGCACCGAGCCGGGCGGCCCGGCTATCGAGGCGGTCCTGCTGCTTGCGGTGCCCCGTGACGTAGAACACGTTGAGCTGGTGCGAGAAACGCAGCAGCTTCTGCCCGACGTTCTTGTTGCCGCGCGCCACGAAGTTGTAGCCGAGCACCGAGGGAATCGCCACGAACAGGCCGACCGCCGTGGTGATCAGCGCCTCGCCCACCGGCCCGGCCACATGGTCGAGGCTGGCCTGCCCGGAGGCACCGATCGCCACCAGCGCGTGATAGATGCCCCACACGGTGCCGAACAGCCCCACGAACGGCGAGGTGCTGCCGATCGAGGCGAGCACCGCCAGGCCGCTTTGCAGGTGCGCCACCTGTTCGTCGAGCGCGTTGCGCACGCAGTAGGCAATCCACTCGCCGCCGCCCAGGCCGTCCTCCAGCAGCGGCTGATGCTTCTGCTCGCTGGCCTCGCGCGCGGCCAGCGCGAGCTGGCGGTACGGATTGTCGTGCGTGCTGCGCTCCAGCGTCTCGATGCCCTCGTCGATCGAGCGCGCGGCCCAGAAGCGCGTGTGCGCGGCCAGGCCCAGGCGCGCGAGGCGCCGGTTCGCCAGCCCCTTCACGATCATCACCGCCCACGACACCACCGACATGCCGCCGAGAAAGATCAGAATGAAGCGGGTGATCAGATCACCCTGTTGCCAGACGTTGGCAAGCCCGTAATGTTCCATGTGCGACTCCAGAAGGCGGACGACGTTCAGTCATCCAGATGAAAGGCGATCGGCTGGCTCGCTTCGACCTGACGCGGCATGCCGTTCTCGAGATAGGGCTGGCAGCGGCCGGCCTGCAGCGCTTCGACCGCGGCATCGTCGAGCGCGGGGTAGCCGCTGGAACGGCTCACCAGCGCGCGGGCGACATGGCCGTCGGCGGCCACCGTCACGCGCAGCGTCACCACGCCGGCCTGGCCCAGCCGCCTGGCCTTGGCCGGATAGACCGGCGGCGGAATCCGGCAACCGAGTCGGGCCATGTCGCCGCTGCTGATCTGCTTGGTGTCGAGGCTCGGGCGGCTGGCGCCCGGCGCGGGCGGATGCGTCGCGTCGTTCGAGGGTGTCGCGGCGGCGGCCGGGGTGGCCGATGCAGCGGGCTGCACCGTTGCGGACGTGGTGACCGATGGCGGCGGAGCCGCAGCGGCAGGCGGCGCGCGGCGCGCCACCTCGCGCGTGGACGGCGCCTCGGTGTTCAGCACCGGCGGCGCCTTGGTGTGCGCCGGTGCCTTGCGCGGCGTCGCCACCGGACGTGGCACGGGCACCGGCGCTGGCGGTGCGGGCGATACCGGTGCAGCGGCGGCCGGGCGGCTGACCAGTTGCACCGCGATCGACCGGCCGCCGCTCGCGGCCGACGCCGACGATTCGAGCTCGATGCGGGTGTGGTGCACCAGCAGCCAGATCAGCAGCCCATGCGCGGCGATCACCAACGCGATCACCGCGTCGCGCGGCTTCGGCCTCGGCAGCGCGCGCGGGATGGCGCGCCCGGCCTGGCGAGGCGAAGTGGCCAGCGTCATGCCGGCACCCCGCTGCTGTATACCAGCGGCAACGCCGTGGTGGATTTGATGGTTTCCATCGAGAAGCTCGAACTGACGTCGTGCAGTTCGACGATGCCGATCAGCCGTTTGTAGACGGCATCGTAGGCCGCGATGTTCGGCACCACCACCTTGAGCAGGTAATCGACCTGCCCGCTCATGCGGTGCACCTCCACCACTTCCGGAATCTCCACCACTGCGTCGCGAAACGCCTTGAGCCAGGCGGTGCCGTGATGCGCGGTGCGAATCAGCACGATCACCGTCACGGCCAGGTTGAGCTTGGCCGCGTCGAGCAGCACCACGCGGCGGCGGATCACGCCGTCCTGCTCGAGGCGCTGGATGCGCCGCCAGCATGGCGTGGTCGACAGGCTCACGCGCTCCGCGATCTCGGCCACCGAACAGGTGCCGTCTTCCTGCAGGATTTCCAGTATGTGTCGATCGGTTCGGTCTATCACGATGTCCTCCGCCGCGCGCGGCTCCGGGATGGGCGCGCGGGGATCGCGGCGCGCCTTCACCGGGTATGTCGAACGAGGCGAACCAAAGTGATACCGTCAGACGAAAAAAAATTCCGCGAATCGGCCCGCGCGGCGCATGCAGACGCGCCGCTTGCGGCAAATACGCAACGGCCAATGCGCGAGCAATGGAATTTCATGCTCGACAAGCAACGATTTGCCGGCAAAAAGGGCATGCCATATCTTGACGACGCGCGAATCGCGCAAAGCCGCACAGCAACCGGCCCGTCAAAAATACGGCGCGCTAAGATCGGCTCGCATCGTCAGGCCACGGGCGGCCGTCGCACGATGCGTCCGGCCAGGCGTCCCGACGATCCCCGAGTGGAGATGCGCGATGAATCCGCAGACTGATAACGAACGCAGGAATCCTTATTTCGACAGGCGAGCCGGCGTCCTTATACTGCGTCGTCGCGCGGATCGGCGGCGTGCGACGCACGCAACGCCGTCACGAAATTGCGCAACGACTTGCCGTGTATTTTTTTGCTCACGGTAAAGTAATGACGAACTGCAGGATCGGAACGGTTACGGTATGGACGCGATAGTCTCAGACGCGGTAGCACTGCAGGCGCCCTGCGCGAGCGCGGACGAGCCTCGAAACGCCAGCGCCGCCGAAGCCGGCGATCTCGCGTACCGCAACCAGTTTCTCGCCGCCGAGTTCGCGCACAGCTATCGCTGGCTCAAGCAGACGCTGCGCCGCCAGGTGCGCTGCCCCTCGGAAGCCGAGGACGTGGCCTCGTCGGCCTTCGTCGAATTGGCCACGCTGCCCGATGTGCGCGCGGTGCGCGACCCGCGTGCGCTGCTCACCACCATCTCGCGACGCCTGGTGTTCGACATGTGGCGGCGCCGCGATCTGGAAACCGCCTATCTGGCCGCACTGGCCGCCGCCGACGAACCCAGCACGCCCTCGCCCGAATCGGTGCTCGAGGTGGTGCAGACCCTCGTCAACGTCGATCGCCTGCTGCGCGGCCTGTCGCGCAAGGCACGCCAGGCGTTCCTGTACAGCCAGTTGGACGGGCTGACCTACCGCGAGATCGCCGAGCTGCTCGGCGTGTCCGCCAGCATGGTGCGCAAGTACATCGCGCAGGCGCTGGCGTGCATCCTGGCCGCCTGAAGCAACTGATTCGCATTCCATAACGACACGATCAACCCGCCCCCTTGAACGATCCCGTCAAGTCCGCCATTGCCTGGGAAGTGCTGTTGCGCTCCGGCGAAGCCACCGCCACCGAACGCGCGCATTTCGACAGCTGGCGTCAGGCCAGCGCTGCCAACGAATCGGCGTGGCAATCGCTGCAGCGCAAGCTCGGGCCGTTCCGGCAACTGGCGGACGGCGGTGCGCACGCGAGCCGCGATGCGCTGCTGCATGCGGACCTGCCGCGCCGGCGCGCATTGAAGACCGGCCTGAAGACGGGCCTCGGCCTGACCTTGCTCGGCGCGTTCGGCTATCGCTCGCTGCATTCGCTCGGCTACGACGCAACCTTCCGCACCGGCATCGGCGAACAGCGCACCATCGCGCTCGGGCCGGATGCCAACGCGCGGCTCGACGCCGGCAGTTCGCTGTATCGCGTCGGCGCCTCGGCCGGCGACGCCTGGCGGCTCGACGCCGGCTGCGTGCTGGTGGACGCGGCCTTGCGGGCCGACGACGCCACGCTGGTCACCGCCACCGCACATGGTTCGTTCGCGCTGCGGCGCGGCCGCTACAGCCTCGGCGTGTTCGACGATCACTCGATGCTGGCGGTGGCGCAAGGCGAAGGCACACTTGCGCTGCGCGATGGCAGCCGACATGTGCTGCGCGCGGGGCAGACGCTGCGCTTCTCCGGCGAGCGGCTGCGCGAGGCGCGCGAATCGGTGGCAATGGCACTGGCCTGGACCGGCTCGATGCTGATGGCCTCCGACCAGGCGGTGGGCGACGTGCTCAGCGTGTTGCGTCGCTACCGCACCGGTGTGATTCGCGCCAGCGAGGCGGCTGCGCGACGGCGCGTGAGCGGCGTGTTCAACCTGCGCGATCCCGACGGCGTACTGCGCCAATTGGCCGAAGCGCTGCCGCTGCGCATCGACATGTACGGCGACTACCTCGTGCTGATCCGCGAAGCGTGAACCCGCCTCCTCTCGTCGCCGTCGGCGCGCGCCGGGCTGGAGCCGGCTTCGTGCTGGACCGCGCCGCGCTGGCGGCGCTGCCCGATGCGTCGAAGCCAGGGCTGGTGGAACAGATCTTCGCGGCAGTGCAGCGCGCGATCCGCGCCCGGCAGCTCGCCGAAGGCGCGCGCCTGCCGTCGCTGCGCGAGGTGGCGGCAAATTGCGGCGTCAGCCGCGACACGGCCGCGCGCGCCTACGACCGGCTGGTCGCGCACGGCTACCTGACCACGCGGCGCGGCGCGGGCTTCTACGTGCGCGCGGGCGCCGGCAACGCGGCAGGCACGAGCGGCGCAGAAGCGCCGGGTTCGCAACGCGCGCCCCCCGCTGCCGCCATTCGGCGCGGCCTGCCGCTGCCCGCCTCGATCGACTGGCGGCAACGCCTGCTCGACCCGCAAGTGCCGCTCGCGAGCCGGCTCGGTGCCGGCGAGCTGCCGGCCGCCTGGATCAATACGCCGGCCGTGGCGGACGCGTTTCGCGGCGTGGCGCGCGGCAACCTCGACTGGGTTCACGATCACGGCGAGCCGCAGGGTTACCTGCCGCTACGCGCGCAGATCGCGCTGCGGCTCGATGCGCTCGGCATCGGCACGACGCCGGCCCGGATCGCCACCACGGTGGGCGCCACCGACGCGCTGAACCTGATCGTGATGGCCTATCTGCGCACGCCGGGAGAGCCGGTGCTGGTGGACGACCCCGCATCGTATCTGCTGCTGGACCGCCTGATGGCGTCCGGCCTGAATGCCGTGCCGGTGCCGCGCGACACCGACGGCCCCGACCCGGAGGCCCTGCGCGACGCCTGCGAGCGCACCGGTGCACGCATGTACATCTGCAACACCGGCCTGCACAACCCGACCTCGGGCGGGCTGTCGACGCACCGCGCGTTCCGTGTGTTGCAGCTCGCCGAACGGTACGACCTCACGGTGGTGGAGGACGACTGCTACGCCGACCTGCTGCCTGCCATCGGCCCGCTGCCGCAGACGCGGCTGGCGGCACTCGATCAGTTGCGGCGCGTGATCTATGTGGGCAGCTTCTCGAAGACGCTCGGCGCCGGGCTGCGAGTCGGCTATATCGCGGCGGATGCCGAACGCATCGCCTGGCTGTCGCGCTACAAGTCGGTCAGCCGCGCCTCGAACGGCAGCCTGTCGGAGCGGATCGTCTATCGGCTGCTGTCGGAAGGCGCGTATCGCCATCATTGCGAGCAATTGCGGGCCCGGCTGGATGCGGCGCGGCCGTTGCTGCGGCAGGCGCTCGACGCGCTCGGCATCGAGGTCGCGCATCGCGCGGAGCAGGGCATGTATCTGTGGGGACGGCTGCCCGGCGCCGCGCCCGACGCCAGCCAGATTGCCACCGCGCTGCTGGCGCAGGGGCATCTGTGCGCGCCGGGCGCGATGTTCTCGCATCAGCGCGAGGCGGCCGCCTTCATGCGCTTCAACGTCGCCTCCGCCGGCGACGTTCAGGCGTGGCGCGCGCTCGCTCAGGCATTGGCCGGCGCGGCGTAGCGCGCGAGCAGCGCCAGCAGGCGCTCGACTGCCCAGCGGGTGGCCTCGCGCACGCCGCTGCGCCCCACCTTCATGCGCTCGCGCAGGCGCGCCTCGTCCGCCGGCGCCTCGATCGCGTAGATTTCAAATACGGTGCGCGTGTCGTCCGGCTTGTCGGCCAGATGGCGTTGATAAATGTCGTCGAGCGCGGCCTTCACACGGGTGTCGTCGTCCTCGGTCCAACCGAACGCGCGCAAGGCCTGCAGGTCGCACACGCCGGTCAAGGCCCGCAAGGTATCGATCAGCGCCGCCGGCGAGGCCTCCGGGTCCCAGCCAGCGGCTTCCACGCCAGCCGCGATCGCCGCGACGAAGCCGTCGCCCGGCGTCGCGTCGGTCAATTCGACCGCCGCGCGCCGCAGCGCTTTCCACGCGGCCGGCGAAACCGTGTCGCCGTTTGCCCGGGCCGCGTGCGCGGCGGCGACCTCGCCGAGCAAGTGCGCCAGGCGCGGGGCCTGTCCGGCCGGTAACGCTTCAACCAGCCGGGCCAACAATGCGCCCATCATTTCGCTGCCCAGCGCACTCAGATCGGCACCCACCGGCACCGCCTCGAACAGCGTTTTGGCGATATCGACGGCGGCTTCGCGCGAAGCCTGCATGGCGCTCAGGTGATCGATCGCCAGCGCGAGCCAGGCCGGCAGGCCAAGCACGCGCGGGTACGCGTCGAGGTCGGCATCGCACAATACGCAGCCGGCGGCGCTGCCACCATCGCCGTGCCAGGCGAACGGGCCGGGACGCAAAGCGCCGGACTCGGCACCGGCCGCGAGGCGTTCGAGCGCAACAGCCTTCAGCGCCGCGTCGTCGTGATAGGCGCGCATCATCGTGCACCCTCCAGCGCTTCGAGGTGCGCGTCGACAAACACTTCGAGGCGAGTGCGCGATTGCACACCGACCACGCGCGCGAGCTCACGGCCGTTCGCGAACAGCAGCAGCGAGGGCAGGCCGCGCACCGAATGCTCGCTCATGGTCTGCTTGTTTTCGTCGGCATTGATCTTGACGACAGCGAGGCGGCCCGCATAGGCGGAGGCCAGTTCCGCGAGCACCGGGGCGAGCATCTTGCAGGGGCCGCACCAGTCGGCCCAGAAGTCGACGAGCACCGGAATCGGCGATTGAAGGACGGCTTGCGCGAAGCTGTCGTCCGTGACGGGCGGCGTGAGCGTGGTCATGTTGGGGCTCGCAGAAAGCGGACCCGCGCACGCACGGCGGCATGCCCGCGTGGCGCGATCCGGAATGCCGCCGCGACACGCGGCGACGGGAAAGGCAGCTTAATGCCGTGCGTTCCCGCGGATCACGCCAGTGACGCGTTGGGTTGGCCGACTGTCATGACGGGCTGGGCATGACAGTCGGGGGGATGTCGGTTCGACAACGAGCGATGTGCTTCATCGGCATCGTGACGATGCGATCCAAGCCCCCCTACGACTCACCGCCCGGCAGCAGCCACCGGCCCCAACGTGCGCCGAACCTTCTCGACATCCTGCGCGCTGACGGCACCCGCATGATTGGACCACGCACCACGCACGAAGCTCGCGAGTTGCGCCGCCTCGTCGTCGCTCAGGCGAGCGGCGAAGCCCGGCATCGGCAGGACCGACGGCGCCTTCTGCGTGGAAGGGGTGCTCGCGCCGGCCAGGATCACGTGGATCAGGCCGGTCGGGTCCGCTGCATTGACCACGGTCGCACCGTCGAGATGAGGGAACACGCGTGGCGCGCCCCGGCCGTTTACGAAGTGACAGGCGCTGCAGTTGTCGATATACAGGCGCTCGCCGAGCGTCAGATTTTGCGCCGCGGTCAACTTCGCGGTCGTCGCGTCGGCGCCGCTCGCGCCGATCGCCGCACCTTGAACCCCGGCGCCATCCTTTGCCTGCAGCGTCTTGAGATAGGCCGCGATATCGGAGAGGTCCGCGTCGCTCAGATGCGACGTGCTGTTCTCCACCACCGAGGTCATCTCGCCCGCCACGGCCGCGCGGGCATTGCGTCCGGTCTGAAGATAGTCGACCACATCCTGCTGGCTCCACTGGGGCATGCCGCGCAGCGACGGCACGTTCCAGCCGTTGAGCTTGCCACCGGACAGAAAGCGGGCGTCGCTGCCGTCGAAGGCTTTCTCGTTCATCGCCACGCCACGCGGCGTGTGGCAACTGCCGCAGTGTCCCAGGCTTTCCACGAGATAAGCGCCGTGTCGCACCTGCTCGCTCGCTCCATCCGGCGCGGTGAACGGCTTGTCGGAGGTGAATGCCCAGTTCCAGAGCGCCATACCCCAGCGCTGGTTGAACGGGAAGCTCAAGCGGGTGATGGGCGCGGCATCATCACTCGGTGCCACACCGTGCATGAAGTACGCGTAGAGCGCATGAACGTCGCTGTCCGTGATTTTCGCGTAGGACGGATACGGCATCGCGGGATACAGATGCGAGCCGTCGGCGCGAATGCCATGACGCAACGCCGTGGCAAATTGCTGCTCGGTGTAGTCGCCGATCCCGCTCTTCTTGCTGGGGGTGATGTTGGTCGAATAGATCGTGCCGAGGTCGCTCAGAATCGGCAACCCGCCCGAATACGGCGCGCGGCCCTTGACGGTATGACAGGCCATGCAATCGCCGGCACGCGCCAGATATGCACCTTGCTTGATCAGGTCCGCATCGGCGGAACCGGCCGGCTGCGCCTGCGCCGAGGTGGCGCCGAATGCGGCGGCAGCCAGCGCCGCCGCAATGAAAGTCTTGAATGAGGTCATGGCGTTCATGCTTGGACGAGCGGGCCCGGATTCTTGAGGTACTGCTCCTTGATCGCACGCGCGGCAAACAACGTGATCGCCCCGATCGTCGCGGTCGGATTCGCCTGGAAGTTTTGCGGGAACGCATTGCCGCCCGGCACGAACACGTTGTGCACGTCCCAGCTTTGCAGGTAGCGGTTCAGCGCGCTGGTTTCCGGCGAATCGCCCATCACCGCGCCGCCCACGTTGTGCGTCGACACGTATTTGGTGATGTCCCAATGCGAATCCATCGCCAGGAAGCTCTCGCTGTAGCTGTCGGGATTCAGCTCTTGGGTGAGGTTCAGGACGATCTTGCGCAGATACTGCTGAAGCTTCAGTTCGTTCTGCTTCCAGTCGAACGTGATGCGAAGCAGCGGCTGCCCCCAGGGGTCCTTGTACGTCGGGTCGAGATCGACGTAGTGATCGCGGTACGACATGCAGCTCGTCGTGATGCTGATTCGCATCGAGTGGCCATACCAGTCCTGCATCCCTTCCTTCCAGCCCTTGCCCCACGATGGCGTGCCATGCGGCAGCGCGGTGCCGATGGGCGCGCCCGTCGATTGCGCGCTCTGGATCTTCGCGCCACCCAAAATGCCGAGCGACGGGCCGTCGAAGTTGCCGGGCGAAATGTCGTTGAACAGTTGCCCCGTCGCACCGGCGGTCGCGAACGGATTGAAATGCTTGTCCTTGAAGAACAGGCTGGCTCCCCCGTTGCTGAGGAATGCGTAGTTACGCCCGACGACGCCTTTGCCACTGACCGGGTCATAGGGCTTGCCGATCCCGGAAAGCAGCATGAGACGAACGTTGACGAACTGGAAGCCGGCCAACACGACGATCTTCGCCGGCTGGAACACTTCGTTGCCGTGGGCGTCGGCATAGGTCACGCCCTTGGCGGTCTTGCCATCCGCATGCAGCTCCACGCGCAGCACGTTCGCATTCACGCGGTAGGAGAAGTTCGGCATGCGCTTGAGCGCATCGAGCACGGCCGTTTGCGGCGATGCCTTGGAGAAGTTGAGGCACGGGTACTTGCTGCAATAACCGCAGTAGTTGCACGGTGCGATCTGGTTGCCGTACGGGTTGGTCCACGCGCGCGAGACATTGGCGGACGGGTTCGAGAACGGGTGATAACCGAGCTTGCGCGCGGCGTCAGAGAACATCGTGTTGTTCAGCGTATCTTCGAGCGGCGGCAGCGGCACCGGGTTGGAGCGCGGCCCCTCGAACGGATCGCCGCCTTCCTGAAGCTTGCCGCGAAGGTTGCCGGTGACGCCCGACATGCCGCACACCTTTTCGAAGAAGTCGTAGTGCGGCTCGATCTCGTCCCAGGAAAACGGGAAATCCTGCACCTGCATGCCGTCTTCGAGCTGGCCTTTCTTGTACGCCTGGTCGGCATACGTCTTGAGCTTGAGGTCGGTGGGTGTCGGGCGAATCAGCACACCGGTCCAGTGCAGGCCCGAACCGCCCACGCCCGTTCCCGGCACGAAGGCGCCCCACTTGCGGGTGGGCAATGCGGTGTCGTTGGTGCTGTGGCGCACGGTCAGGGCGCCGTCTCGCGGCGTCACCATGATCTTGTTTCGCACGCCATAGGCATACTGGTCCGCCGGCTTGGGGTAGGCAAAATCCGCGTTACTGCGATCTTCTCCGCGCTCCAGCGCCCGGACCTTCAGCCCCGCCTGGGCAAGCTCGATGCTCATGAGCGAGCCGGCCCAGCCGAGCCCGACGACGACAACGTCGACGGCATCATTAGTGATCTTTGCCACGGTGTTCCTCGTTGAATTCTGCGTCGATGGCGCATCGCTGCGCCGTATCAAAAGTGCCGCTCAAGCCCGCTGGCCGTTCAGACTCACCGGCCCGAGCGGATACTTGACGTTGTGCTGCGACACCCATTCGAGAAAGCTGGCGCGTGCGCCGGGAAAACCGATGGCAATCCATGCCTTCATGCCCTTGTTGCCGCCGTACATCGGATCGGACAGGTAACCGTTCTTTGAATCCGCAAGCATCTGCCCGAAGAATTGCCCGGCCGTGAGCGCGGGTTCGCCGTCGTCGGAAAATGCCACCTGCGAGGCGGCCAAGGCCGCCATCACGGTGTCCTGAGCGGCCGTGTCGAGCTCGTGGAAGCGCTTGTGCAAGGTTCGGCGGCAATAGCTGTCGGTCAGGGCGATGCCGCGCCGGTAGATCTCCTGCGGCGTATATGGCAACTGATAACCGAGCTCCTTGGGGGCGTGCGTGTTGAACGGCCCTTGCAGATAGATTTCTGCGCCCAGGTCGCCGTGCAGTTGCTGATCGATAAAGATCGGCACATTGGTTTCGAGCGCGCCGGGGCCACGCCCATCCGCGGGGATCAGCCGGTCGCACGCCGAGAGCAGGAAAGACCACTCGTCGGCAGAGAGAAACTCGGGGCGATAGGCGGCGAGATCGGGGGCTGCCATGTCGGCGGCATCCGCAGCACTCAGCGTATTGACGAGCACGCCCAGCGTGGGCAACGCCAGCACGGCGCCTAGCAGGAATTTGCGTCTAGAGATCGCGACGTCTGATGACATGTGAGGAAAATTTCTGGTATCGACGATGGGAAGCATCCGCACAATCTCTAATTGACAATGGCGATCGACGCTTCTATTCGGACAGAAACGTAACACACACTAATATTCAGGTAAACAGATGTCACACATCGTACAAATAGACGATGCGGCTGTTGGGCCGGCTTGCTCGAGTGGGGTAGCCCTGCTGCAACACCGTTTCGGCCTCGCTGCCGGAGGACGACCCGTAAAACTGTTGTGTGGAGTTTTCGGCGTGCAGGGGGAACACAGGCGCGGCTGAATGCAAAGCGCATGGTTCGGGTGATGCGCATGCGGCGCCTCGGCCGCTGCGTCGTCACGGAGGAAAGGTCACCGTCGGGTCAAGCTTCGATGCTCGATGGATTCAGCGTGACGCGGGCAGCGCCAGATCCCCTGCCTTGCCATCGGGAATTCGGCGATCGTCCGATGCGACCGGCGTCGTCAATACACGCCGGGCTCACCCGCCGGACGATTCTTGAACCGTCGATGCACCCAATAGTATTGATCCGGAAACCGCACGATCTGCGCTTCGAGAAAGGCATTCATCTGCCGCGCGTCGATCAACGCGTTATCGGTCGGATAGCCCTCCAGCGCTTCGAAGATCGTCAGCTTGTAGCCGCGAAAATCCGGCAGCACTTCCGTGACGAACGGAACGACGCGTGCGCCGCTCAACTTCGCCAGGCGCGACACCGACGTCAAGGTGCAAGCCTGAACGCCGAATAGCGGCGCAAACACCGAGCCGGCGATGCCGTGGTCCATATCCGCCGCGAGCATCACCGGCGTTCCGGCACGCAGCAGTTTGACGAGCTGTTTCGCGCTGACGCTGCGTTCGATCATCTCGGCGCCGAAGCGTCCGCGCTGACGTTTGGCGAGATCGCACACGCGACGGTTCGACATGCGCGTGTAAAGCGCCGCAACAGGCAGCGACGACGAATAAAGCATGCAACCCACCTCGATGCCGACGAAGTGGAAGCCCATGAAAATCGTGGGCGGCGCATTCGGGTCATGGAGATCGATATGGCTGTCCAACACGACCAGGCGCTGGATCGATCGCGCGCTGCCGAACCATTGGAATCCGCGCTCCAGGTAACTGCGCACGACATGCTCGAAATGCATGCGCGCCAGCAGTTCGCGCTCTTCGTCGGTCTTCAGCGGAAAGCAGAGGAGCAGGTTGACCCGCACGACGTGTCTGCGCCGGCTCGGAATGCGATAAAGCACGGTACCGAGCCCGCTGCCGATTCTCGCGACCAACGCATACGGAAGGACGGACAGGAGCCGCAGCAGGCCGAGCATCAGCCAGTACCCCAAAGCATTCATGATGGACTTCCGTTTTTGGAGGGGTCGGGCGTCTCGCCTCGAAGCGCCGCAGGTTGTCAAGGCGGCTTGGTAAAACAGGACATCGCCACCGCCGGAAGATACATCGATGGCTTTCCCCACCACATTACTGAGCATTACTGATCATGACGAACCCTGCGACACGGAACGCTCGATCCGCATCATATAGGTCTTGTGTGCGCGATACGTATCTACATTGTGACTTTTTGCTCCGCGGGCATCGGCGGATTCGTCAGATGTTCGCGATGCACCTCCGATCGGCCTCGGAAAATTAGGAAACCTTAATCCTGGATAGTCGGCGAAGCCAGCACGGCCACGATAACGAACCTCGACTTACCCGCCACTGACTCGCGCAGCACCGTCTGCCGCGCAGACCGGGCGGCCCGCCTCCACCGGGCCCTGGCCCTTGTCGAGCAACGGGTTTGCGACTTTGACCTCCCCCGCCCCCTCCGGAACTAGAATTCCTGTTTAGTCGGGCGCAACACGATCTCGTTGATATCGACGTCGTTCGGTTGCTCGATCGCAAACGCGATGGCCCGCGCCACCGATGAGGCGGGAATCGCCTGCCGATAGAAATCGAGCACGGTATCGCGTGCGCCACCCGAGGTGCTGTGCTTCAGTTCGCTGTCAACGGCGCCCGGCTCGATCGATGTCACGCGGATATGTTCGCCAACCTCCTGGCGTAAACCCTCCGAGATGGCGCGCACGGCGAACTTGGTCCCCGAATAGACGGTGCCCCCCGGCGCGAACACCTTGATGCCGGCCACCGAACTCAAATTGATGATGTGCCCGCCCTGCTGCGCGATGAATCGCGGCAATACCGACGCGATGCCATACAGCGTGCCCTTCACATTGACATCGATCATCGCATCCCATTCGTCGGTGTTGACCTCGGACATCGGTCGAATGGGCATGATGCCGGCGTTGTTGATCAGGACGTCGAGGCGACCGAAATCGGCGACGACGCCGGCCACCACCGCTTCCACCTGCTGCTTGTCCGTCACGTCGAGCGCATAGGCGCGCACGGCATGTCCGGCCGCGCCGATCTCGGCGGCGATCGCGTCCAGCTTGTCCTTGCGTCGCGCCGCGATCGCCACTTTCGCCCCGAGTGCGGCCAGGTGGCGCGCCGTTTCCTCGCCGATGCCCGTGCTGCCGCCCGTAATCAGGACCACCTTGCCTTCGATGTTGTTGCTCATGGAATCACCTCTCAAATTCAATCGATCATCGTGATCGGTCGCGGCCCGCCCCGGGTCGCGACCACTGCTTCATGCGGTTCAATCGCGGCTCGGCTTACGCGGCACCGGGGTCGTTCACTCGCTCCCGGATCATCACGACGCAAGCGCTCATGGCGGCCCTCACTTGCGAATCAGGACGGTTTTCGGATTCGTGAACAGCAAACGCCCTTCGCTGCCGTGTTCCGTGCCCAGGCCCGACTGCTTCTGCCCACCGAACGGAATGTCGACGCCCTGCGTGTGAATTTCGTTGACCCACACCATGCCGGTCTCGAGGCGATGGGCCACCGCCGCGGCCGCGCGGGTGTCGCGCCCCCAGACCGATCCGCCGAGCCCATACGGGCTGTTGTTGGCGCGCTCGACCACGTCGTCCACGTCGTCGTAGGCGATGATCGGCACGATCGGCCCGAATTGCTCCTCCTGAACGATGCGCGAGGTTTCAGGCGGGTTGTCGACCACCGTCACGGGGATGAAGTAGCCGGGCCGCGACGCATCGACTTCGCCGCCGAGCACCACCTTCTGGCCGTTGGCCTTGATGTCGTCGAGGAAGGTCTTCACCTTGTCGAACTGCATCTTGTTTTGAACCGGGCCGACCGTCACGGCGGGATCGAGCCCGTCGCCCATCTTCTGCTGCTTCGCATACTCGACGAACGCCGCGACGAAATCGGCATGGAACGAACTGTGGACGTAGAGCCGCTTGATGCCGACGCACCACTGGCCGGAATTGCCGACGGCGCCCCAGAACAGTTGCGGGATGATCGAGCGATAGTCGGCATCGGGCAGCACGATGGCCGCGTCGTTGCCGCCCAGCTCCAGCGTCACGCGCTTGATGGTGCCGGCGGCGGAACGCAGCACGTGCTTGCCGGTTTCCGTCGATCCGGTGAAGCTGATTTTCGCGATGTCGGCGTGGCCCGTCAGTTGCGGCCCCAGCTCGTTGCCGCCGGACACGACGGAGAGCACGCCGGCCGGCAATACCGTCTGCGCGATCTCGCCGAAACGCAGCGTCGACAGCGGCGTGAACGGCGACGGCTTGATCACCATCGTGTTGCCCGTGATCAGTGCCGGCGCCACCTTCCACAACGCCAGCAGGACCGGGAAATTCCACGGCGTGATCGCGCCGATCACGCCAAGCGGCGTGTGATGGAGTTCGACGACGTGCGTATCGGTCTCCTCGACGATCTCGACCGGAATCCGGCGCGCCGCGATCTGGCGAATCCACGAAATCGACTGATCGACCTCGGGTTCGGCCATCGTCGCGAGCGGCTTGCCCTGTTCCTGCGTGAGCAGGCGCGCCAGCTCGTCGCGATGCGCCTCCAGCGCGTCGGCATACGCGTTCAGGTAAGCCTGCCGCTCCTCGTAGCGCAAGGCGGACCACGTCTTGAAAGCGGTTTTCGCTGCGGCGATGGCCTCTTCCATGTGCTCCGGCGTGGCAGCCGGCGCTCGCGCCAGGACCGCGCCGGTGGCGGGATTCATGACATCGAAAAACGAGGTCGCGGCAACCTGCCTGCCTGCGATGCTCAGGGTGTAGGGGCCATCGAACATGGCGTGGGACCGATTGACTTGCGTGGTGGTGGACATGGGGTTCTCCGGGTTTCGGTTGGGTTGGCTTGCGCCTGCGTTCAGCGCGCGAGTTCCGCCATCAGGCGAGCGGCGGCCTCGGCGGACGACGCAGGGTTCTGGCCGGTAATCAGCAGGCCGTCCGCCACCACGTACGAGCCCCAATCCGCGCCCTTCGAATACACGCCGCCGTTGGCCTTCAACATGTCTTCCACCAGGAACGGCACCACATCGGTCAGCCCGACGCCGTCTTCCTCGGTGTTGGTGAAGCCCGTCACCTGCAGGCCTGCGACGACGGGGCGTCCGTCCGGCGACTTGACGTCACGCAGCACACCCGGCGCATGGCAGACCAGCGCCACCGGTTTGTTGGCGGCGAGGAACGCCTCGATCAATGCGATGGAATGGGCGTCCTCGGCGAGGTCCCACAGCGGGCCGTGGCCGCCGGGATAAAACACCGTGTCGAAGTCCGACTCGGACACGCTGCTCAGACGCACGGTGGCGGCGAGTTGCGCGTTGGCGGTGGCATCGGCCTCGAAGCGATGGGTCAGCTCGGTTTGAAAGGCCGGCTCATTGCTTTTCGGGTCCAGCGGAGGCTGACCGCCCTTCGGCGACGCCAGGACGATTTCCGCGCCGGCGTCCTTGAATGCGTAGTAAGGCGCGGCCAGTTCCTCGAGCCAGAAGCCCGTCTTCTTGCCGGTGTTGCCCAGTTCGTCGTGAGAGGTCAAAACCATCAGCACTTTCATTTCGCTGCTCCTGTCAAAAACGACTGCGTCATTAAGTAGACCAGTCGTCTAGTTTCAATGTAAAAAAAAGCGTGCTCGCTGTTCCTGCCGTGCCGGCACAAGCAACGACGCACGTGCACGATCGCTTCACAAGCCAACCGTGGGTGTTCCATGTCGGCCACTATAGCCACGATTAGACCAGTCGTCTACAACTTTCTCGAACGACGCCGACCGGTTTTCCTCGGCTTACCGTGCGCGACCCGCGTCGCGCGCCGCCTGCTCGATGACGTTCGCGACTTGCGCGGGATGCGCGATAAACGCCACGTGACCGCCATGGATTTCCGTCACCGTGCTGCCCGCGCGCTGCGCCATGAATCGCTCCAGGTCGGGATTGACCGTCCGGTCCTCCTTGGAGACCACGGCCCAGCTCGGCTTCGACTTCCACGCGGCTTGCGTCACCGGGGCATTGGCGGTCTGCACCGCGGGAAGGACCTGCGAGATCGCCATGAAGCTGGCGGCCGCGGGCGGAACGCCGGCCGCGAAATCGGCCGCAAAGCTGGCTTGGTCGAAGTACAGATGGCCGTCCTTCGTGAGCTTGATGCCCTTGGTGGCAGGCGGCATCTTCTCGGCGAGGTCGCGCAAGGTTTCGCCGACGTCCGGTTCGAACGCGGCCACGTACACCAGCCCCGCGACCTTCGGATCGTCCCCCGCCTGCGTGATCACCATGCCGCCATAGCTGTGCCCCACCACGATGCTCGGCCCATCCGTCGCGTCGATCGCATTGCGGGCCGCCTTCACGTCGTCCTCGAACGAGGTTTCCGGCTGCTGCACGACCGAGACCTTGAAGCCGTCGCGCGTCAGGATATCCGCGACGCCCTGCCAGCCGGAACCATCGGCGAAGAAGCCGTGAACGAGCACGACGTTCTTGACGGGTTCCGCGACAGCCGCGTGGCTTGCCGTCAACGCGGCCGCGAGTGCAACACCGGATGCAAATCGGTTCATCGAAAACATGATTCAGACTCCTTAAGGAAAAGTCACTACGAGGTAAAAAAGTGTTCGGTATCGCGTTCAAGCCTTCATCGCGGGCCAGTCCGAATAGCCGGTCGCGTCGCCGCCATACCAGTACTGCTTCGGTGCTTCCGCGAGCGGCGCCCCACTGGCAAGCCGGCCAACCAGATCCGGATTCGCGATGAACGGCCGGCCGATGCTGAACAGATCCGCATCGCCCGCTGCCAGCGTGGTTTCCGCCAGGTTCAGCGTGTACTGGTTGTTGGCGATGTAGGCGCCCTTGAAGCGCTTGCGCAACGCGGTGAAGCTCATGCCGTCGGAGGCCTCGCGGCTCAGTTGCGTGACGCCTTCGATATCGTGGATGTAGAGCAAACCAAGCTGCGACAGGGCATCGACGAAGGCCCCGAAGGTGTCGGCCGAGTTGCTGTCGAGCGGCGTATCGCCGGGCGCGGTCGTGACGGGCGAGATGCGGATGCCAACCCGTTCCGCGCCCCATACGTCGACCACGGCGCGCACCACGTCGAGCGGAAAGCGCAGGCGGTTTTCGAGCGAGCCGCCGTACGCGTCGGTGCGGTGATTGGTGCTGTCTCGAATGAACTGCTCCAGCAGATAGTTGTTCGCCGCATGCACTTCCACGCCGTCGAAGCCCGCCCGCTTGGCGTTTTCCGCGGCGCGCCGGTAATCGTCCACGATCGGCGCAATCTCGCTCGTTTCGAGCGCGCGCGGCGTCACGAAATCCTTCATGCCGTCATGCACGCGGATCTGGCCCGCCGGCTTGATGGCCGACGGCGCCACCGGCAGGCCGCCATCGTGCATGTCGGGGTGGGACATGCGCCCCGTGTGCCACAGCTGCAGGAAGATTTTCCCGTCCTGGCGATGCACGGCATCGGTCACGCGCTTCCAGCCGGCAATCTGGGGTTCCGTCCAGATGCCGGGGGTGCGCGGATAGCCGCGCGCCTGCGCCGAGATATTGGTCGCTTCGGTGATGATCAAACCGGCATTGGCGCGTTGCGCGTAGTAGTCGGCGGCATAGTCGGGCGGCACGCCCGCGTCGTCCGAGCGGCTGCGTGTCATCGGCGCCATCACGATGCGGTTCTTGAGCGACAGGCCGCCGATCGTCACCGGTTGCAAGACGGGGCTGGTGGTGGAATGGGACATGATGTGGGCTCTCTTCGGTTTCAAGGTTCAGGGTTGGGTTGTCGAGCGATGCGCTCAGTTCACGGTCTTGGCCCAGACGGCCTGGGCATTGGTGAACTCGCGCAGGCCGAAATGCGACAGCTCGCGGCCATACCCGCTCTTCTTCACGCCGCCGACCGGAATCCGGGCGTTCGACGCGGAGAAGCCGTTGATGAACACCCCGCCCGTTTCCAGACGACGCGCGATGCGCTGGGCGCGTGCGACGTCCTGCGTCCACAGGTTGCCGCCCAGCCCGTAGTCGCTCGTATTGGCCAGCTCGATCGCGTGCTCCACGTTCTCGGCCACGGTGATGGCAGCCACGGGGCCGAACGTCTCCTCGTCGAACGCGGCCATCCCGGGCATCACGTTCGCCAGCACGGTGGGCGCGTAGAAGTTGCCGGCACCGTCCAGCTTGGTGCCGCCGAGCAGGAGCGTCGCGCCGGCGGCGATCGTCCGCTCGACCTGGCCATGCAGTTCGTCGCGGAGATCCGCGCGGGCCATCGGGCCGATCGCGCTGTCCGGGTTGAGCGGATCGCCGACGATCAATCGCTTCGCGGCCTCCACGAACTTGCGCGTGAATGCCTCGGCAATCGGCTTTTCAAGGATGAAGCGCTTGGCCGCCAGACACACTTGCCCGGCGTTCTGGAAGCGGGCCTCGATGGCGGCCTTCACGGCCAGGTCGAGGTTCGCGTCGGCCAACACGATGAACGCGTCCGAGCCGCCCAGTTCGAGCAGGCTCTTCTTCAGGGCCTGCCCCGCGGTGGCGGCCACGGCGGCGCCGGCGCGCATGCTGCCGGTCAGCGTGACGGCCGCGATCCGGTCGTCCCGGATTGCGCGGGCCACCGTGTCGTTGTCGGTGTTCAGGTTGGCGAACAGGCCTTTCGGGAAGCCGGCCGCCTCGTATGCCGCCTGGAGCGCATACGCGCAGCCCATCACGTTCGGCGCGTGCTTGAGCAGGAAGCCGTTGCCGGACAGCATGATCGGCCCCGATGCGCGAATCACCTGCCAGAACGGGAAGTTCCAGGGCATCACGGCCAGGATCGTGCCGACCGGCAGATAGGACACGTGGACCTGATCGTCGCCATCGACGTCGACCGGTTCGTCCGCGAGGATCGCCGGGCCGTTCTGGGCGATCCAGTCGAGGGTGCTCGCACACTTTTCGATTTCCGCGTGGGCGGCGGCGAGCGTCTTGCCCATCTCGGCCGTGATCAGGGCGGCGAGCGTGTCGGTCCTGCCTCGCAACTCGGCCGCCAGACGGCCGTAGGCGGCCACGCGTTCGCGCATCGGGGTGGCACGCCAGAGGCGAAACGCTGCCGCGCTCTCGTCGAGAATGCGTTCGACGTCGCTCGGCGTCTGGAACGGGTAGCTTTCAATCCATTCGCCGGTGGCGGGATTGCGGGAAACGGCGACAGCGGCTGCTTGCGGGTTCGACAGCGTGGCGGGGACTGACATCGACGACCTCCATGACCTTTGATTGAGCAGCGTTCAGTGCTGCGATGAAGGTCAGTGTAGGGAGTCTCGATTCAGCGAAGAAGGCGTCCTGTAATCCTATGACTGCCGGTCATAGGCAGCGATCTTGGGGATATACGTCACCAGCGAGAGGTCCGGCCGCCCCTCCGGCGTCAAGGCGACGTAGGTGAACGAAATATGCCCGGCGGTCGGATGCTGAAGCCGTTTGCTGCCTTCGTCGAAGCCCTTCACGTCGATGTCCTTCCACCAATCCTGAAACTCCGCGCTCTCGACGGACAGTTCCTCGACGAGTTCGTCGAACGGGGCCTTGTCCGTGGCACGGGCACGCGCGGCTCGGAACGCCGAAATCATGCCGCGCGCCATCTGCTCCCAGTCGAGAATCAAGGTGCGATACGGCCGATAGAGAAAGAGCAAGCGCAAGGTGTTGCGCTCGTGCGGCTTCAACGAGCCGTAATCGACGAACAAGTCGGCAATCGCGTCGTTCCACGCGAGGATGTCGAGGCGCGCGTTTCGGACATAGGCGGGGATCGGATTGATGGCGCGCACCAGCTGTTCGAGCCCGGCGCTCACTTCCGTCTCGCCGGACGACGCGGCGGTCGGCGCCTCCCGCGTCGACAGCGCGAACAGGTGGGACGACTCCACGCGATCGAGTTTCATGACCTTGGCGA
Source organism: Burkholderia sp. 22PA0099 (assembly GCF_047497165.1). Taxonomy (NCBI): domain Bacteria; kingdom Pseudomonadati; phylum Pseudomonadota; class Betaproteobacteria; order Burkholderiales; family Burkholderiaceae; genus Burkholderia; species Burkholderia sp. 22PA0099. The sequence goes on from NZ_CP163164.1 coordinate 1,089,013, forward strand.
TGCGCTCCAGCGCATCGACCGACGGCTGAATATCGCGCCCCTGCTCCAGCCAGGTGTACCAACTGACACTGACGCCGGCCAGGACGGCGACTTCCTCCCGCCTCAAGCCGGGCGTGCGGCGCGGGCCATCCGGGAGGCCGAAGTCCTTCGGCTGCAGTCGCGCACGCCGGCTGGTGAGAAAGGCGCCCAGTTCGCGCCGCTGTTCGGGAGATGTTTTCTTGACCATGCAGCACTGTACCTTTGTACGTGTGGGTTATCAGAAAAGTTGTCCGCAGCAGAAAGCAGCACGGAAACTCACGTGCCGTTTGGCTACACGATTCAGCTCAGGTCAAGCATCCTTACCGAGGAAAATGAATCGAACCGACGCGCAATGGCCGGCGCGAAAACAGAATGACCATGGCTGCCCAGCCATTTTGGTGAATGCGATACTGACGCCGCGCCCGAGCTCCGATACGCACCGTACATCTGCCCGCCGCGCGGCATCCTCTGCGCGGCGCCCCTCTACTGCCGAAAGACGACGGGACTCTTTCCATGATCATCAAACCAGCCGACTTCCAACATCCGCAGGTCAAGGATCTTCTGCGTCTGCACCTGCAGGGCATGCATGCGAACTCTCCGCCGGACAGCGTGTTCGCGCTCGACCTATCCGGCCTCAAGCGGCCGGACATCGCGTTCTTCACCGCCTGGGAGGACGACACCTTGCTCGGCTGCGGCGCACTGCGCGAACTCTCGCCCACCCGCGGTGAAATCAAGTCCATGCGCACCTATCCGGCGCACCTGCGCCGCGGCGTGGCCTCCCGACTGCTCACGCACCTACTCGATCTTGCACGCGAGCGCGGCTATACGCGTGTGAGCCTGGAGACCGGTTCAGGCGATGCGTTCGAGGCCGCCGTGACGCTGTACCAGCGCCACGGCTTCATCAAGGGCGAACGCTTCGGCGACTACACCTCCACGGGCTTCAACCGTTTCTTCCATCTCGATCTGGCCGCGAACTGAACGCCTTCATGCGCACGCCGCGGTCTCGCGGCGTGTGCTCCTCTGCCGAACCTCCCGCCCCCTTCGCCTCGGCGCCACACCGGCTCTCGCGTGCCGGTGCGGCGTTTCATTTTGATATTTACTGGTATCGGCTTAAATCCATAAATTTATACCAACCGTTTAATTTTGCATTTACGCCTATCGGAATTTGCTGCTAAACTAATCTCAGTCAATTAATGCACAATCTTGGTGAATATAGTTTTGAAAAGCGGCTGAAGATCAATAAACAGTTCAGCATTACCTGATTAAGCATCCGGCGCACCATTGCAGTGCGGTTGGGTGCTGACGACCGACGACGCGCGAGTGCTCAGTTGTATCCGCGTCGCATGCCTGCCGAAGCCGCCGGAGGGTCTCCGCGAATTCGGCGTCTGGACGGCGGTGCTCCACCACCAGCGGTGGCTCGCGGGTAGCGTCGCTTACGAAGCCGCTACTGGTCCACGCTGTGCCATGATCGCGGCCAGTTCGCATTTTGTGATATTGAGCCGATTTAATTGATTCGTAAGCAATCGATTAACCTTCATCGCAACCTTGGCATTTAAGAAGTGCAATTGCCAGCTCCAATTGGAGCAAAATTTGCTTCAATTCACCCGATTTATTTCACGCTGAAATTCAAAATGCGAGCATGATTTACTTCAACTACCGTTCGATACCTGAATTACGCGCCTGCACGGCCGACGAGAAGCATCGGGTCTGGCATTACTCGATGAAGAAGGCGATGCACGGCAAGATCCTGTTCTACCAGCTGCTGCTGATCGTGCTGCTGGCCACGCCACTGATCGCGATCGTCGCGCTCAGCATGCGCGAGCGCTTCCCGAACCCGTTCGTGTCGATTCCGCTCAGCTATCTGCTCGGCGTGATCGTGCTCTGGCTCGCCGTCCAGATCTCGAAGCTGACCTTGCTCAACGTGCTGCGCAAGGAGGTGGCGAGAACCCTGACGGCCTTCGGAACGCAGGTGCCGAACCTCGAATCCGGCTATTCGTGACACCTTGAAATCGAGTCTCAATCGACAACCAACGGGAGTGATTCATGATTGACAGATCGGCGTGGAGTGAGCGGTACAAGTTGGGGTTGGCTGCCATCAAGGCCCTGGAACCCGACAATGGTGACCTCGTGCTGAACAAGCTGCGCGAGGTGTCGCCGCGTTATCACGACATCAACGTCGAGTCCTACGGCGACTACTTCGGCGACGAGCGGCTATCGATCAAGCTGCGCACGCTGATCACGTTGACCACGCTGGCGGCGATCAACGCGTATTCGGGGCTGATCCAGTTCCATGCGAAGGCCGCGCTCGAGGTGGGCTGGACGCCCGATGAGATCTTCGCCGCGCTGGAACAGAACTCGCTGTTCGCCGGCTACCCGTACGCGATCAGTTCCATCTACACGGTACGCGAGCTGTTCATCCAGCTCGGCGTGCTCGCCACCGAGCCGCGCGCGGAATGAGCCGCGCTCACGCCCGCCTTCACCAGGAACGCTAGATGAACGTTATCGGCATATCGGCTCACTATCACGACGCGGCCTGTTGTCTGCTGGTCGACGGCAAGCTCGTCGCCGCGGCCGAGGAAGAGCGCTTCACGCGACTCAAGCACGATCCGTCGATCCCGCGGCACGCGCTGCGCCACTGCCTCGATGCCGCCGGCCTCGATATCGTCGATATCGACTGCATCGCCTATTACGAGAACCCGCACCGCAAGCTCGAACGGCAACTGGCGATGAGCCTGCCGCATCTGCACGCGCGGCCGAACCTGTCGTTTCGCCGCCAGGTCGATCCGGCCATCGTCATGCGCGACATTCGCGAGGTGCTCGGCTTCGAGGGCCGCGTCGAGTGCTTCGAACACCACCGCTCGCACGCGGCCAGCAGTTATTACTACGCCGGCTTCGACGACGCGGCGGTGCTGACCGTCGACGGCGTCGGCGAGTGGAACACGATGTCGTTCGCGCAGGGTCGAGGCAGCCGTCTCGATCTGCTGGGGCAAGTCGATTTTCCGCATTCGATCGGCCTGCTCTACAGCACCATCACCGCCTATCTCGGCTTCGAGGTCAACGAGGGCGAATACAAGGTGATGGGCCTCGCCCCGTACGGCAAGCCGACGCTGACCGAGCCGATGCGGCAGTTGGTGAGGTGCAGCGAGGGCGGCAGCTTCGAGCTCAACCTGCAATATTTCGCCTTCATCGGCGAGGATGTGATGTACAGCCCCGCGCTGGAGGCGTTGTTCGGCCGCCCGGCGCGCCAGCGCGGCGCGACGCTCGACAGCTTCCACTACGACGTGGCGCGCAGCCTGCAACTGGTGCTGGAGGAACTGCTGCTCGAGAAGGTCCGTTATCTGCACGCGCTGGTGCCGTCCGAGAACCTCTGCATGGCGGGCGGCGTGGCGCTCAACTGCGTCGCCAACGGGCGGATCCACCGCGAGGGGCCGTTCCGCAACCTGTTCGTGCAACCGGCCTCCAACGATTCCGGCTGCGCATTCGGTGCGGCCGCGCTCGGGCACGTGCTGCTGACGGGCGAGGCGCCGGGCCTGGGAGAGCTGCGTCACGTCTATCTCGGCAGCGCCAACGAGAGCGCCGAGGTGAGCCGTCTGCTGGAGAACTCGCCCGCACGCTGGCAATCATTCACCGGTGACGAGGCCGCGCTGGTCGATGCCGTCGCCGAACGGCTCGCTGCGGGCAAGGTGATCGGGTGGGTGCAGGGCGCGATGGAGTTCGGCCCGCGTGCGCTAGGCGCGCGCTCGATCCTCGCCGATCCGCGCGTACCCGACATGCGGGAGCGAATCAACCGGGCCGTCAAGAAGCGCGAGGGCTTCCGCCCGTTCGCGCCGTCGGTGCTGAAGGCGCACGCGTCGAGCCACTTCGATCTGGCCTATCCGTCGCCATTCATGCTGGAGACCTGCCAGACGCGCTCGCCGCTCGAGCTGCCCTCGATCACGCACGTCGACGGCTCTGCACGCGTGCAGACCGTGGACGAGGCGGTCAGCCCGCGTTACGCGCGGCTGATCGAGGCGTTTCACCAGCGCACCGGCTGCCCGCTGCTGCTCAACACCTCGTTCAACCTGAAGGACGAGCCAATCGTGCGCACCGTCGAGGACGCGCTGATCTGCTTCCTGCGCTCGGCGATCGACTGCCTGGTGGTGGAGGACGCGCTGATCGATCGCGACGAAGTGCCCGAAATCTGGCTGAAGCGCTTCGGCGACACCGCCCCGCTGGTCTCGTCGGGCATCGCCCACAACGTCTACAGTTTCATCTAGGAGGCGAGTAGCCGATGACATCTCCCACCCTAATTCGTTTGGCACAACTAATTGGTGATAATCGAGACGCACCCGAGATCATCGACCTCGTCAAGTCGCTGGTGCTCGGCGAAGCCACTGCCCTTCCGGCTGCCACCACGACGAAGCCGCCCGCCGGGCTTGCCGTATCGAAGCCGGCCGAGGCCGGCGACACGATCGGCTGCTGGCGGCGCGTCGCCGATCATCCGCAGCGTTTCGAGCGCATCAAGGACGCGCAGGGCAACTGGCGCACCTGGGCGGACCTGGAGCACTTCGAGTTGGACGGCGCGGCGCGGCGCGTGGTGTTCGTCGGCGAGTCGGCCGGACGCGGCTTCCTCTACGACCCCTACCTGACGCCCGCCGGCGTGCTGCACAAGCACCTGGAGCGACTCTCCGCATCCTCGGTGCAGGTGCTCGACCTGGCGCGCACCAACATGAGCTTCACGGAGAGCGTCGAGATCTCGACGCTCTCCGCCGAGCTGCTGCAGCCCGACGCACTGGTGCTGTTCGCCGGTAACAACTGGCTGTCGGCCGGCGACATCTTCGGCTACGTCGATCTGGTGGGCCTGTCGTCAGCGCTGCGCGCCGACGGGATCGCGGGCCTCGTCGCGACGCTCGAGCAAGCGCTGGAAGGCTTCGCCGCCCGGCTCGTCGGCACGCTCGCGCGGATCGGCACGAGTACCGGCGCGAAGCTGGTGCTCGCGATCCCCGAATTCAACCTGCGCGACTGGAAGCCCGGCTTCACGCAGGCGCCGCCCCTGTTGTCGGGGCCGGCGCTCGCGCAATGGGAGGCGCTGCGCGCCGAGGCCGAGGCGGCCCGCGAGGCCGGCGACGATACGCGCCTCGAACGCGCGGCCGACGCAATGCTTGGGCTCGACGGCGGCCATGCCTCGCACAGCCTGTGGCTGAAGGCACAGGCGCTGCTGCACGCACAGGGCGCGCCGGCCGCGCGGCCCTGGCTCGAAAAGGCACGCGACATGGCGGCGATCCTGCCCGTGCCGCAGGCGCCCGGCATGCACACGCGCTCGATCGACGCCCTGCGCCGGCACGCCGCTGCGGCCGGCATCGCCGTCGTGGATCTGCCACAGCGCATCGCCGAAGAGGGGGCGCTGCCGGGCCGCGAGCACTTCCTCGATTACTGCCACCTGACCGAACTCGGTATCGATACGCTCGCGCGGCATGCGGCGGCGGCCGTGGTGGCCGCGCTCGGCTGCGGCAAGCCTGGCGCCGACAAGGCCGACGACAAGCCGGCCTATGCGCTGTCGGCGCGCGCCCGGGCCAGCGCCATGTTTCTCGCGGCGATCCACAACGCGAACTGGGGGCAATCGGGCGAGATCGTCGCGCACTGGGTCGACTCGGCGATCGACACGGCGCCCGACGACGTCAGGCGCTGGTACCGCTCGTTCCTCGCGTTCGAGACTTGCCTGCAGCCGCGCTGGACGCACCAGGCATTCGACGATCTCGACATCGCGCAAGTGGAGCGCTACATGGGCTTCAAGCTCAACCCGCACCTGGCTGACCACGAGTTGAAGTCGGCGATGGTTCAGGCGCTGGCGCGCCACGGCGAGACCGGCGTGCGCGAAGCCTGGCATGCGCAGCTGTTCGACGCCTATCTGCGGCCCGGCACCACGCAGGACCTGTTGCAGCCGCAGCACGCGGCACGGCACCACGCGGCGCTTCGCCCGTTTCACGAGAACCCGGGCTACTACCAGGCCGTTGGCGGCGAATCGGACTTCGCCGTGATCTCGGACGGCCGTGCCGGCGCCGTGCTGCGCTCCGTGATCCGGGCCCCGCGCGGCTTGTACGGGCCGGCCCGCTGCCTGGTCAGCGTCAACGGACGCACGGTCGGCACGCTTGCCGTCAGCACCGCCTGGAGCCGTGCCGAAACGATGATTCCCGCCGATGCGCTGGTGCCCGGCGTGAATCGCCTGGTGCTGCACTGGCCCGCACCCGACCGCGTCGACGACACGCTGGTCGAGCGCGCGGCACGCAGCCTGTCGATGCAGCGTGGTCCGGAGGTGTTTCACGTGCGTGGGCAAATCCACCGCCTGACGCTGATGGCTGCGAGCCCGGCCGCCTAGCCCTCGAATCCCGGAGTCCTTCCATGTCCACGCTGTCCCGGATCCTCGCGCTGCCGCCCGTCGCGCGGCTGATCTTGTTATTCCAACTGCTGATCAATGCCGGCAGCTTCATGGTGATCCCGTACCTGGCCGTCTATGTGGTCAAGGACATTGGCCTGAGCGTCGCGTTCGCCGGCATCGTGCTGACCGTCAAATCGGCCTGCCAGCGCGGGCTGATCCTCTATGGCGGCTACCTGGCCGACCGCCACGGCGAATTCGTCGCAATCGTGCTCGGCAACGTGTTGCGGATCGCGTCCTATCTCGGGCTCGCGCTGTTCACGCACGACGTCGGGCTGCTGGTCAGCGCGGCACTGCTGGGCGGCAGTGCCGCGCTCTTCATCCCGGCCTCGAAATCGGTACTGGCCAAGGTCGTGACCGACGACCAGCTCCACTTCGCCTATGCCACGCGCAACGTCTTCAACAATCTCGGCGTGGCGGCCGGCGGCATCCTCGGCGGCGTGCTGATGCGCCTCTCGCCGACGATGATCTTCCTCGCCGCGGCGGCGATCCAGGCGATGGTGCTGACGTTTTTCGTCGTCGCGGCGCGCGGCGCGACGCGTTCGCGGCCGGAATCGGCCCGGTCACGGCCGGCCGCGCCGACGTATTCGTTCGGCGCGGCGGTGCGCGAGATCCTGCGAAGCCGCGGCTTTCTCGCGATGTCGCTGGTCAACGTGGTGTTCTACGCGATCTACATGCAGCTCGAGCTGACGCTGCCGCTGCACGCGAACCAGCAGTACGGGACGGCCGCCTCGGGCCTGATCTTCACGATCAACGCAGTGGTCATCATCGCGCTGCAGTTGCCGCTCACTCAGTGGCTCGCGCGGCGCTGGTCCGCGCACGCGATGCTGGCGGCGGGCTTCGCGATCGTGGGCGCGAGTTTCGCCGGCTTCGCCGGCCTGCGTGGGCCGCTGTGGTTCGGCCTGATGATCGCCGTCTATACGATCGGCGAGATGATCATCGACCCGACCATCGATGTGACGGCCAACCGTTCGATCCCGCGCCAGTACGCCGGCACCGTGTTCGGCATGCTTGGCCTGACCGCGCTGCTCGGCTCGCTGCTGGGTGGCACGCTCGGCGGCGAATACTATGCGCGGCTCGCGAGCAAGTCGCTCTACTGGAGCGGCTACGCGGCCCTCTCGCTGGCCGCCTGCGTGGCGCTCGGCTGGGCCGCGCGGCGCCGGCATCCGGCCTTCTCGCGGCAGTCCGATGGCACCGTCTGACGAGCGCGCGCGCCGAGGCCGACTCCCGTCCGACACGCCGTGACATCGGGTCCGCGCAAGCGGCCCGAGAACGCCCTTTCCTTCTCAAGCGAATTACCTCGATGCCGCACCGGAGCGCGACGATGAATGCCTTTGAAGCCACAATGAGTCGGTTCGATCATCTTCACAACTTTGGCCAATGCCTGCGTCACTGGGCAGCCGTCAAGCCGTACGACACCGCGTTCCGGTTCCTGACCGACGGTGTCGTCGAGGCACCGCAACTAAGCTTCGCCGAACTCGACCGGCGCGCCACCGCGATCGCCGCCCGCCTCGCGCGCGAATGCCCGAGCGGCGGGCCCGTGCTGCTGCTCTATCGGCCCGGGCTCGACTTCATCGCCGCGTTCTTCGGCTGCCTCTACGCGGGCTGCGCGGCTGTGCCGGCTTATCCGCCGTCGGGTCGCGCCACGCGACGCAACCGGCTCACGGCGATCATCGCCGATTGCGGCGCTGGCGCGATCCTGACCAGCGACGATCTGGTCGAGGCGATCAGCGAAGAGATCGCGCAGGCCGACCTGCCGTCGCGCGCGAGCGTGATCGGCACCGACGCGCTGCTGGCCGCGCCGGGCGAGGTATCCGACGCCGAAGGGGCCTTGCTGCCCGCCAGCCATCTGGCGTTCCTGCAATACACCTCGGGCTCCACCGGCCGCCCCAAGGGCGTGCGCGTCACGCACCGCAACCTGCTCGCCAACGAGCGCGCGATCCGCGAGGGCTTCCGCCACGGTCCGGACACGGTGTTCGTCGGCTGGTGCCCGCTGTATCACGACATGGGCCTGATCGGCAACGTGCTGCAGCCCGTCTATCTCGGCATCCCGTCGGTGCTGATGTCGCCGCTCGAGTTCCTGCAGCAGCCGCTCAAGTGGCTGCGCGCGATCTCGACCTACGGGGCCACCACCAGCGGCGGCCCGAACTTCGCCTACGAACTCTGCGCGACGCGCATCGCCGAGGCCGACAAGGCCGGGCTCGATCTGTCCTCGTGGCGCGTCGCGTTCAACGGCGCCGAACCGATCCGCGCCTCGACGCTCGACAAGTTCGCGACGGCGTTCGCCGACTACGGCTTCGATGCGGGCGCGATGTTCCCGTGCTACGGGATGGCCGAGACCACGCTGTTCGTGTCGGGCGCCGTGCCCGGTGCCGGCGCGCTCACGCGCCGCGTCGACGCGCTCGCGCTGCAGGCCGGGCGCTGCATCGACGCGGTCGACGGGCAGCCTGCCGCCGAGCTGGTGAGTTCGGGGCGCGTGGGCGGCGACCAGCAGGTGCGCATCGTCGATCCGCACGGCCTGCGCGTGAGCGGCCCCGGGGAGATCGGCGAGATCTGGGTGCGCGGCGGCAGCGTCGCCGACGGCTACTGGAACCGCGAGGACGACACGCGCGCCCAGTTCGACGCCCGCATCGCCGGGGAGGACTCGCCACCGTTCCTGCGCACCGGCGATCTCGGCCTGCTCGACGGCGGCGAACTCTACGTGACGGGCCGGCTCAAGGAGCTGATCATCATCCGCGGGCGCAACCACTATCCGACCGACATCGAGCAGACCGTCGAGCAGAGCAGCGCCGACTTCCGCGCCGGCTGCGGCGCGGCATTCGCGATCGACGGCGAGGACGGCGAGCGCCTGGTGGTGGTGCAGGAGATCCAGCGCGCCGTGCGCAAATCGCTCGACGCCGAGGAGGCCGGGCGGCGTGCCGCCGCCGCGGTGGCGGCCGCGCACGGCATCCCGCTTCACGAGTTGGTGCTGGTGCAGGCCGGCGTGGTGCCCAAGACGTCAAGCGGCAAGAACCAGCGCACGCTGGTGCGCCAGCACTACCTGAACGGCGAGCTGCCGGTGCTCGCGCGCGCGCGGCCGGGGGCGGGCGCCGAGGCCCCCGCGGCGGCGATGCCGGCCGCGCCGCTCGTGCCGGTCGACAGCGTCGAGGCATTGAGCGAGCGCGTGATCGCCGCGATGCTCGGCGCGGCGGGCGCGGCGCGCCCCGAGGTACGGGCCGCCTCCGCGCTCGCGCTCGGCCTCGATTCCCTCGCGCTCGTCGATCTGCAGACCCGCCTGGCGCGCGAGTTCGGCGTGGCAGTGGCACTCGACGAACTGATGGACGACCGGCCCGTGGCGGAACTCGCGCGCGAGCTGGCCGCACGTGCGCTCGACGGCGGGGGCGCGACCGATGGCGCAACCGGCGGCGAGGCGGCCGCGCCCCCGCCGCCCGCCGTCGACCCCACCGCCCTGACGCCCTACCAGGAAGCGATCTGGACGGCGCAGCTGTGGGACCCGTCCTCGCCCTGCTTCAACCTGGTGCTGCCGCTGCGAATCCGGATGCCGCTCTCGGCCACGCAGGTGCGCGAGGCGCTCGCGGCGCTGACGGTCGCGCATCCGAACCTCGCAAGCCGCTTCGTCGAGGACGGCAACGGCGAGGTGCGGCAGCAGCCGGCAACGGCGTCGGCCGGGCTGCTCGACGTGATCAACTGCGCCGGGCAGTCCGACGATGCGCTGCGCGCGCGCATTGTCGCCTCCACCGGCGTGCCGCTCGACCTGTTCGGCGGCCCCGTGTTCCGCGCCGAACTGCTGAGCCGCGCGCCCGACGATCATGTGCTGGTGCTGATCGCCCATCACCTGGTTGCCGATCTCGGCTCGCTGCAGACGGTGCTAGCCGACTTCGCCGAATTCCACGCGTGCCTCGCCGAGGGCCGTCCGCTGCCGGCGCGCGCCACCGCGGCGGCCGCCGTGCCCGACTATCGCGCCCGGCTCGCCGCGCTGCTGCACGAACCGCGGGCCCAGGCCGACCGGCAATACTGGGCCGCGCGCCTCGCCACCCCGATCGAACCGCTGACGCTGCCGCTGGCACTGCCCGGCGAAACCCCGGCGGGTCACGTGGCCGGCGCGGGCATGAGCGTGGACATCGACCTCGACGCCGCGCTGACGGGCGCGCTCGACACGCTCTGCGCCGGCCAGCGCGTGACGCGCAACATGGCGCTGCTGGCGGCGTTCTTCGCGTTCCTGCACCGCTACACGGCGCAGCGCGACCTGGCGGTGGTCACGCCGGCGGCCGTGCGGCCCGGCGGCGAGTTCGACGACTGGGTCGGCTACGGCGTGAACCTGCTGGTGATCCGCGAGGCGGTGGACGGCGAGCTGCCGTTCACCGCGCTGCTCGCCGCGATGAAGCAGACCGTGGCCGGCGCGCTCGCCCACCGCGCCACGCCGTTCATCGACCTGGCGCGGCGCTTCGCGCGGCGTGACGCCGACGTGCGCCATCCGTTCTCGCGCATCCTGTTCGCTTATCACAACCTGAACCGCCTGCCGCAGGCCGCCGACCTGCTGGCGGGCGCGGCGGGCCAGCCGCTCACGGTCGGCACGCTCGCGCTCGAAAGCTTCCCGGTGCCCACCCCGGCCGCGCAAACCGACCTCACGCTGGTCGCGATCCAGGCCGGCGAGCGGCTCGTGCTGCGTTTCGAGTACGACGCCACGCTCGCCTCGCGCGCCGCGGTCGAGCGCATGGCCGCGCATTTCCTCACGCTGCTCGGCGCGCTGATCGCCCGGCCGGACCAGCCGGTCGCGCGGGCCGCGCTGCTGGAGGCGACGGAACGCGAGCGGCAATTCGTGACGTGGAACCACCGGCCGCTGCCGGCCGCGCCGGCCGGCACGAACGTGGCGGCGGAGCACACCACGGTCCACGCGATGATCGACGCAATGGCGCGTCGCGTGCCCGAGCGCATCGCCGTGCGCACCGACACCGAGCACCTGGACTATGCGCGGCTGCGGCACGACTCCGACGCGCTGGCCGCCGCGCTGCACGCGCGCGGCGTGCGCCACGGCGACGTGGTGGGCGTGGGCCTGCCGCGCGACGTACGCCTGCCGGTGATACTGCTGGCGATCTGGAAGGCCGGTGCCGCCTATCTGCCGATCGACCTCGGCGTGCCGGCCGAACGCGTGCGCCAGATGCTGGACGACGCGCAGGCCACGCTGATCGTCGCGCCCGCCGCGCTGCAGAGCGCGCTCTGCGACGACGGCTGCACCTGGGTCACGCCCGAGGCGCTCGCGGCGGATGCGCCGGCGGCCGCCTCGCCGGTCGCGCCCGACGCTGGCGCCGGCCGCGACAGCCTTGCCTACGTGCTGTTCACGTCCGGCTCGACCGGGCGCCCGAAGGGCGTGGAGATCGAGCATCGCAACGTGCTGTCGCTGCTCGCGTGGATCGCCGCCAGCTACTCGGCCGACGAGCTGGCCGCCGTGTTCGCGGGCACCTCGATCGCGTTCGACATCTCGGTGTTCGAGCTGTTCGGCCCGCTCGCGCACGGCGGCTGCGTGGTGATCGGCGAGAACCCGGCCACGCCGCCCGCCACCCCGGTGTCGCTGATCAACACCGTGCCGTCGGCGGCGGCGGCACTGCTGGAGACGGGCAGGCTGCCGGCCAGCGTGGTGACCGTCAACCTTGCCGGCGAACCGCTGCGCCAGTCGCTGGTGGACGCGCTGTACGCGCGCGGCACGATCGGCAAGGTCTACGACCTCTACGGGCCGACCGAGGACACCGTCTATTCGACTGCGGTGCTGCGCGAGCCGGGCGGCTTCGACACCATCGGCACGCCGCTGCCGGGCAAGCGCGTCTACCTGCTCGACGCGCAGGGCGAGCCGGTGCCGGTGGGCGTGGCGGGCGAGCTGTACCTGGCCGGCGACGGCCAGGCGCGCGGCTACCGCCACCGGCCCGACCTGACCGAACACGCGTTCGTCCCGGTGCCGGCGCTGGCCGACCTCGAACCACGGCTCTACCGCACCGGCGACATCGGCCGCCAGCTGGCCGACGGCCGCATCGTGCTGTCGGGCCGGCGCGACCACCAGGTGAAGGTCCGCGGCCACCGCGTCGAACTCGGCGAGATCGAGGCCGTGCTGCTGCGGCACCCGGCGGTGCGCGATGCCGTGGTGGTGCAGACGCGTCACACCGCGCCGGCCGGTGACGGCGGCGACGGCCAGGACGCGCTGCTGGTCGCCTACCTGGCCAGCGGCGACGTGCCGGGCGAGGCCGGCGGCATCGACGCGGTGCGCGAGTTCGCGGCCGCCTCGTTGCCGAGCTACATGCGTCCCGCCGGCTATGTGCTGCTCGAGGCGCTGCCGCGCAACGCGAGCGGCAAGGTGGACCGCGCCGCGCTGCCGCGCTTCGACCCGGTCGCGCATGACGCCGCCGCCGCGCCGGCCAGCGACGCGCAGCGCGCGGTGCTGGCGATCTGGGAGGCGGTGCTCGGCTTACAGGGCTTCGGCATTCATGCCGACCTGTTCGAACTCGGCGGCCATTCGCTGCAGGCGATCCGGATCCTCACGCGCTGCAGCGAGCACTTCGGCGTCGAGATTCCCCTGCGCGAGGTGCTGGAGCGCACCACGGTGGCCGACCTGGCCGCCTACATCACGTTACTGGCGGCGCGCTCCGGCGCCGCCGATGAGCCCGGCGGCGCCCGGGAGGAGGTGCTGTTGTGAGTACCGTGAGCTTCGTGGCCGATCTGCAGCAGCGCGGCATCCGCCTCTACGCGAAGGCCGGCCAGCTGGCGGCCGACGCCGCACCCGGCATGCTGACGGCGGGCCTGATCGAGCAGATCCGCGACCGCAAGGCCGAGATCCTCGACCTGCTCGACTCGCTCGACGCGCAGGCGGCCCGCGCGCGCGACGTCGCCCCGCCCGAGGCGGCAGCCGATGGCGGTGATGGCGGCGACACGGCCGGCGACGGCCCGCTGTCGGACGGCCAGCAGCAGATGGTGCTGGCCAGCCGGCTCGCCCACCACGCGGCCTACCACCTGCCGGCCCTGTTCGCGATCGACGGCGCGCTCGACACGGACGCGCTCGCGCACGCCTTCGCGGCCGTGCTGCGGCACCACGAGGCGCTGCGCACGCGCTTCGTCGAGGTGGATGGGCAATGGCTGGCGCGCGTCGACGCGGCGGACGCGTTCTCGCTGCCGGTGACGCGCATGAGCGAGCTGGACGCGCTCGCCTTCGCGCGCGGCGAGGCCGACCGCCGCTTCGATCTGGCCGCCGAATGGCCGTGCCGGGTGCGCCTGCTGCGCACCGGCCACGCGCGCCATCTGCTGGTAATCGTGCTGCATCACGTCTGCTGCGACGGCGTCTCGGTGGGCCTGCTGATGCAGGAGATCGCCGCCGGTTACGCGGCGGCCCGCGCGAAGGCCGTTACGTCCGTTACGTCCGTTACGTCCGGCCTGTCCGCCCGAACCGGCAACCACGGCAGCCATGGCGACGGCACGGGCCGGGGCTCGGCGCCGGCCCGCCGCTTCGCCGATTTCGTGCGCTGGCAGCAGCGGCGCCTCGGCTCGCGCGAGCAGCGCGCGGCGCGCGACTACTGGCGCGAGCGCTTCGCGCGGCCCGCGCCCGCGCTCGCGCTGCCGGCCGACCGGCCCGGCTCGGCCGAACAGCCGGCCGCCACGCTGCGCCTGGCGCTGCCGGCCGCGCTGCGCGAGACGCTCGACGCACATGCGCGGCAACACCGGCTCACGCGCTTCACGCTGCTGGTGGCGGGCTTCGCCGCGCTGCTCAGCCGCTACGCCGGCGAGGAGGACGTGGTGATCGGCACGCCGATCGCGAACCGCACCCACGCCGAATGGCAGGCCCTCGTCGGCTTCGTCGCCAACACCGTGGCGCTGCGCTTCGACTGCGCGCTCGACCGGCCGATCGGCCAGTTCCTGGAGGCGGCGTCGAGCACCGTGCGCGATGCGCTGATCCACGCCGAGCTGCCGTTCGAACAGGTGCTGCGCGCGATCGACCGGCCGGCCGGCGCGCCGTTGTTCCAGGCGATGTTCGCGATGCAGCCGGCCTCGGCCGCCTCGTTCGCGCTCGACGCGCTGACGGTCGCCGCGCTGCCGCTCGCGCCGTCGCAGACCAAGTTCGACCTGACGCTGCTGGTGGAGGATGACGGCGACGACGCCGAACTGGCCTTCGAATACCGTGCCGACCGCTTCGACGGCGGCTGGATCGCCGACCTCGCGCGCCGCTACCTGCTGCTGCTGGAGCGACTCGTGGCCGATGCCTCGGCATCGCCCGAACGGCCGCTCGGCCAGCTCGATCCGAGCGAGGCCGCCGACTTCGCGCGCCTCTCGCGCGGATGGCGCGACAACACGGTCGAGCGGCCGCCCGTGCCGGTCCACGCGCTGGTCGCCGCCGCCGCCGCGCGCACGCCGCAGGCGCTGGCGATCGTCGCGCCCGGCGGCAGCCTGCGCTACGGCGAACTCGACGCGCTCGCGAACCGCTACGCGCATGCGCTGATAGCCGCCGGCGTGGCACCGGGCGACCGCGTGGGCGTCTGCCTGCCGCCCTCGGCACGCCTGGTCGCCGTGGTGCTCGCGATCGGCATGGCAGGCGCCGCCTACATTCCGATGGACCCGGCCTACCCGGCCGACCGCCTGCAGGCGATGATCGACGACGCGCGACCCACGCTCGCGATCGTCGAGCCGCCCGCGCCGGTGCTCGGCGGCACCACCGTGCTCGCGCTCGAGCAGCTGCACGCGCAGGCGGCCGCGCAGCCGGCGCACGCGCCCGAACTCGCGCTCGCGCCCGGTGCCGACCCGATGGCGCTGCCGCTCTACGTAATCTTCACCTCGGGCTCGACCGGCCGCCCCAAGGGCGCCGTCGTCACACAACGCAACTTCGTCAACCTGCTGCACTGGTACGCCGACACCTTCGGCTTCCACGCGTACACCCGCGTGCTGCTGCTGAGCGCGCTCAGCTTCGACCTGACCCAGAAGAACCTGTTCGCGCCGCTGCTGCACGGCGGCACGCTCATCATCAAGAGCCGCGCCGATTTCGATGCGCCGAGCGTGGTGGCCGACATCGCGCGGCAGCGCGTGAGCGTGGTCAACTGCACGCCGAGCATGTTCTACGCGATCGTCGAGGCGGACGCGGCCAACGGCTGGCGTGGCATCGAGACCCTGCGCCACGCGTTCCTCGGCGGCGAGCCGATCTCGCTCGGGCCGCTCGACGACTGGCTGCGCGAGGCGCCGCAGCGCACCGAGATTGTCAACACCTACGGGCCGACGGAATGCTCGGACGTCTGCGCCTACAAGCGCCTGCCCACGTCGCTCGACCACTGGCCGGCCGTGGTGCCGATCGGCGCGGCCCTGCCCGGCTTCAAGCTGGTGGCCGTCGACGAACACGACCGGCCGGTGCCCGACGGCATGGCGGGCGAGCTGCTGGTGGGCGGCATCGGCGTCGGCGACGGCTACGTGGGCCGCCCCGAGCTGAACGCCGAGCGCTTCTTCGTGCCCGCGTTCGCCGCGCCCGGCGAGCGCTTCTATCGCACCGGCGACCGGGTGCGGCGGCGCCCCGACGGCGATTTCGTGTTCCTCGGCCGCCGCGACCTGCAGACCAAGCTGCGCGGCTTTCGCATCGAGCTGGGCGAGATCGAGGCCGTGCTCGAGGCACAGCCTGGCGTGGCGCGCGCCGCCGCCAGCGTGAGGCGCGGCGAGGCCGGCGACGAGCGGCTGCTCGCGTTCGTCGTCGCCGAGCCGGGCGCCGCTACCGGCCTGGACGCCGCGCGCCTGCTCGGCGCCGTGCGCGGCCGGCTGCCGGCCTTCGCGGTGCCGCAGGCGATCGTGCCGCTCGCGGCGCTGCCGCTCACCCCGAGCGGCAAGCTCGACCGGCGCGCGCTGGCCGCGCTCGACGCCGGCACCCTGCCCACGGCCGACGCGCCGCCCCACGAGGCGCCGCAGGGCGCGCTGGAGGCCCGCATCGCCGAGGTCTGGCGCGAGCTGCTCGGCCTCGCGCGCGTGGGGCGTCACGACAGCTTCTTCGCACTCGGCGGCCACTCGCTGCTCGCCACCCGGGCCGTGACCCGGCTCGTGAACCATCACGGCCTCGCGCTCGACATCGGCGACGTATTCGAGGCACCGACCGTGCGCGAGCTGGCCGAACGGCTCGCGGCGCGCGGCGTCGCGGTGCCGGACGCCGGCCGCGAGGTGGCCGGCGAGGTGACCGCGGAAGCCGCCGGCCGATTCGACGGCGCGCCGATCGCGCGCCGCGACGCGGCGGCCCCGTATCCGCTCTCGCCCGCGCAGCAGCGCATGGCGTTCCTCGCGCGCGTCGAGGGCAGCGCCTCGACCTACAACATGTCGATCGCGCTGAAGCTCGTGGGGCCGCTCGACGTGGCCGCGCTCGGGCGCGCGCTCGACGCGCTGGTAACGCGCCACCCGGTGCTGTCGGTCGCGTTCTCGGCGGACGGCGAACGCACCGTCCAGACGCCGTGCGCACCCGGGTTCGCCGCGCTGGCCGCGGTGCCGGTGGCGCCGGACGCGCTCGCCGCCACGGTTCGCGAACTGGCGAACCGGCCGTTCGACCTGGCGCGCGACACCACGCTGCGCGCCCATCTGCTCGCCACGGGCGCGGACCAGCACGTGCTGGTGCTGTCGATGCATCACATCGTCTGCGACGGCTGGTCGGCCGGCATCGTGCGAGACGAGCTGGGCCCGCTCTACGCGGCGGCACGCGCGGGCACGGACGCCGCGCTGCCGCCGCTGCCCGTCAGCTACTTCGACTACGCGCAATGGCACCGCGACTGGCTGTCCGGCGAGCGGCTCGCGCGGCTCGATGCCTACTGGACCAGCCAGCTCGCCGGGCTGCCCGAACTCTCGACGCTGCCCACCGACTACCGGCGCCCCGAGGTCGCGCTGCACGCGGGGCGAACCGAGCCGTTCGTGCTGCCCGACGCGCTTTCGGCCAAGCTCGCCGAGGTCGCGCGCGAGCACGGCGCGTCGCCCTTCATGCTCGCGCTGGCCGCGTTCCAGGCGCTCGTCGCACGGCTCACGCAACGCGCCGAGGTGGTGGTGGGCACGCCGGTGGCGAACCGGCTTCGCCCCGAACTCGAGGATCTGGTGGGGCTGTTCGTCAACACGCTGGTGATTCGCCAGCAGGTCGACGACACGCAGCCGTTCAATGCGTTGCTCAATGCCACGCGACGCACGCTGCTCGATGCCTACGCGCACCAGGACATGCCGTTCGAGCGACTCGTCGAGCAACTGAAGCCGGCTCGCCACCTGGCCTACGCACCGCTGTTCCAGATCCTGTTCGTGATGGACACCGGCGCGCTCGACGGGCTCGACATGCCCGAGCTCGCCGTCGAGCGGATCGATGCGCTGCCCGGCTCGGCCAAGTACGACCTGAACATGCACCTGCTCGAGCGCGACGGCCGGCTGTCCGGCTATGTCGAATACGACACGGCGCTGTTCGCGCCGTCCACCATCCGGCGCCTGATCGAGATGTACCGCTTCGTGCTGGAACAGGTCACCGCCGCCCCGCACAGCCCGCTGCACGAGCTCGCGCTGCTCTCGCCAGCGCTCGCCGACGAACTCTCCGCACTGCCGGCGCGCGTCTCGCGCGCGCCGCGCGAAGCCACCATCGTCGAGCTGGTGCGGGCCAGCGCGGCGCGCTGGCCAGACCGGGCTGCCGTGATCGACGGCGACGCCTCGCTACCCTACGCCGGCCTGCTCGAGGCGGCCGAACGGCTGGCTGGCGCGCTGCTGGCCGAGAACGTACCGCGCGAGGCCCCGGTCGGCGTGCTGATGGGACGCTCGATGACCCGCGCGGTGGCGCTGCTCGGCACGCTCGTGGCCGGCTGCGCCTACGTGCCCCTCGATCCCGAATGGCCTGACGAGCGGATTCGCCAGATCCTGCACTCGGTCGGCATCACGGTACTGCTGGCCGAGGCCGGCCAACGCGCCGCGGCGCTCGGCTTCGCGGGCACCGTGATCGACCCGTGCGCGGCCTCGCGGCCCGCGCCGGGCGCGATGGGCGCGCGCCGCGATCCGGCTCCCGGCGATCTGGCCTACGTCATCACCACCTCGGGCTCGACCGGCACGCCCAAGAGCGTGATGGTGCCGCACCGCGGTGTCGCCCACGACCTCGTGTTCCTGGTCGAGTCGCGCGAGGTGCGGCCCGAGGATCGCGTGCTGCAGATCACGAACTTCAACTTCGATCCGTCGGTGCGCGACCTGTTCGGCGCCTGGGCCGCCGGCGCCGCCGCCGTGCTGCTGCCGCCCGAGGTCGCGCGCGATCCGGCCGCGTTGCTGACGCGGCTCGCGCGCGAGCGCATCAGCAAGGTGTTCAGCATCACGCCCACCCTGCTGCGCTCGATCCTGACGGTCGCCGAGACGCGCGGCGCGCCCGGCGAACTGCGGCTCGATACGCTGATGCCGTGCGGCGAGCGGCTGAGTGCCGAGGACTGCACGCGCGCCTGGGCCGTGTTCGGCGATGACCTGCGCATCGTCAACCAGTACGGGCCGACCGAGGCCACCATGACCTCGGCCAACCACCTCGTGACCCGCGGCGACCTGCGGCAGCCGCGCCTGCCGGTCGGGCTGCCGAATCCGAACACGCAGGTGCGGGTGCTCGACGCGCATCGGCGCGAGGTGCCGATCGGCACGTTCGGCGAGGTTCATATCGACGGCATCGGCATCACGCGCGGCTATGCGAACGACACCGGGCGCACCGCCGAGGCATTCATCCCGAACCCGTTCGCGGCGAGCGCCGATGCTCACGGCCCGATCCTCTACCGCACCGGCGACATCGGCCGCCGGCTCGACGACGGCAGCATCGACCTGATGGGCCGCACCGACGCGCAGGTGAAGATCCGCGGCAACCGCGTCGAGCCCGGCGAGATCGAGGCCGCGCTGGGGCGCATGAGCGGCGTCGAGCACGCGGCCGTCAAGGTGTTCGAGGACGCCGACGGCCTGCCGCAACTAGCCGCCTACGTGGTGCTGGGCACGGCGCCGGACGACCCGGAGCGCGCGCTGCGCCGCCATCTCGAACGCGAGCTGCCGTCCTACATGGTGCCGGTCTCGCTGCAGGTGATCGACGCGATGCCGACCACCATCACCGGCAAGATCGACCGCCGCCGGCTGCCCGAGCCCGTGGTACGGACCGGCTCCCGCGAGGTCCGGCATCTGCCGGCCAGCACCACCGAGGCGGGCATCGCGCAGATCTGGGCACATGCGCTCGGCCATCACGAAATCGATACCCGGACCAGCTTCTTCGAGCTGGGCGGCAACTCGATGCAGTTGATCTCGGTACAAGCGGCACTGCTCGCACGCTTCGGCCGCGAGCTGCCGATCGTCGACCTGTTCCGCCATCCGACCGTCGAGCTGCTGGCCGCCTTCCTCGACGCGGGCGGCGGCATCGCCCCGCCCGGCGGCCAGCCAGGCGGCGCCGATCACGGCGCACGCGAACCGTTGCTGTCGGCCGCCGCGCGCCGCCGAATCGAACAGCGCAAACACCGCAACACCGGCGCCACCGCGCGCCGACAGGGGAGAAACGAACATGAATCATGAACTCGAGGGCATCGCGGTGGTCGGCATCGCCGGGCGCTTTCCCGGCGCGGCCGACGCGGACGCGCTCTGGCACAACGTGGTGGCGGGGCGCGAATCGATCCGGCGCTTCTCCGACGAGGAACTCGCGGCGGCCGGCGTGCCGCGCGAGTCGAGCGACGCGCCGCACTATGTGAAGGCACGGCCGCTGATCGACGACGTGAAGGGCTTCGACGCCGAGTGCTTCGGGATGACGACGCGCGAGGCCGAGATCACCGACCCGCAGCTGCGCCTGCTGATGGAGTGTGCGCACGAGGCGCTCGAACAGGCCGGCCACGTGCCCGGCGGAGACCTCACGGTGGGCGTCTACGCCGGCGTGCGGCTGAGCCGCTACCTCGAGGAGCACCTGCTGCCGAACCCCGACGTGGTCCGCTCGGTCGGCATCGAGTCGCTGCAGATGATCAACCGCAAGGACTCGGCCGCCACGCTGCTGTCATACCGGCTCGACCTGACCGGCCCGAGCATCAGTCTCAACACGGCCTGCTCGACCGGGCTGGTGGCCGTGCATCTCGGCTGCGGTGCGCTGCTGAACCATGAATGCGACATGGTGCTGGCCGGCTCGGCGGCGATACCCGCGTTCGATCCAGAGGGCTATCTGCACACGCCGGGCGGCATCCTCTCGCCGGACGGCCACTGCCGGCCGTTCGACCAGGCCGCGAAGGGCACGCTCGACGGCGCCGGGGTGGGCGTGGTCGCGCTGATGCGACTCGAGGATGCCGTCGAACGCGGCGTGCCGGTGCTGGCCGTGATCCGCGGCACCTCGGTGAACAACGACGGCGCGATCAAGATCGGCTACACGGCGCCGAGCGTGGACGGCCAGGCACGCGTGATCGCCGAGGCGATGGCCACCGCCGGCGTCGGCGCCGAAACGATCGGCTACGTCGAGACGCACGGCACCGCCACGCCGCTCGGCGACCCAATCGAGATCGCCGCGCTGACCCGGGCGTTCCGGCTCGACACCGATCGCATCGGCTTCTGCGGCATCTCCTCGCTGAAGAGCAATATCGGCCATGTCGGCGCGGCCGCCGGCATCGCCGGGCTCATCAAGGCCGTGCAGGCGGTGCGCCACGGCGTGCTGCCGCCAAGCCTGAACTTCGAGGCACCCAACCCGGAGCTGCGGCTCGCCGACAGCCCGTTCTACGTGATCCGCGACGCGTGCCCGTGGCCCGCGGACCGGCTGCCGCGCCGCGCCAGCGTCAGTTCGTTCGGCATCGGCGGCACCAACGCGCACCTGATCCTCGAACAGGCACCGGACGCCGCCGCGGCACCGCAGGCCGACGCCGGCACGCCGCGCGCGCGCCTGCTGCCGTTCAGCGCGACCTCGGAGGCGGGCCTCGCCGACTATGCGCGGCGCCTGGCCGAGGTCTGGCGCGCCACGGCGCCGCCCTCGCTCGACGCCGCGGCGCGCACGCTGCAGCACCAGCGCCGCGCGCGGCGCCATCGCGGCTTCGTGGTGGCCGCCGACGCCGCCGAGGCGGTGCGCGAGTTCGAGCGGCTGGCCGCCCGCGCCGCGCCGGCGGTGCCGGCCGAAGGCGCCCGCCGGCCCGCGTCCGGCGCGCCGCCGGTGGTACTGCAATTCACCGGCCAGGGCGCGCAGAAACGCGGCATGGGCATGCTGGCGGCGAGCCGGCAGCCGCACCTCGCGGCCCGGCTCGACGAGGCCGCGCGCTGGCTGCGCGAGGACCACGGCATCGAGCTGGCCGCGCTCGTCGCCGACGGCCACGACCCGCGCTCGGGCCTGCGCCTGGACGCCACCGCCGGCGCCCAGCCCGCGCTGTTCGCGCTCGAATGGGCACTCGGCCGCTTCTGGCTCGACGCAGGCATCGTGCCGGCCGCGCTGGTGGGCCACAGCCTCGGCGAGCTGGTGGCCGCCACGCTCGCCAACGTGACGAGCCTGCGCGACGCGCTGCGGCTCGTGGTGGCGCGCGGGGCAGCGATGCAGCAGGCGCCGGCCGGCGCGATGCTGGCCGTGCCGCTCGGCGAGACCGCGCTCGCCACGCTGCTGGCCGCCAGCCCTGCCGAGGCGAAGACCTGCGTGATCTCCGCCGTCAACGGCCCGGCCGCCTGCGCGGTGTCGGGCAGCCTCGCCGGCATTGCCGCGCTCGAGGCGCAACTGACCGCGCAACGCGTCGTCCACAAGCGGCTCGACACCTCGCACGCGTTCCATTCGCCGCTGATGGAACCGGTGCTCGAACGCTTCCGCGCAGCCTTCGACGGCATCGCGCTGCGCGCGCCGGCGCTGCCGATCCATTCGACCGTCACCGGCCGCCGGCTGACCGACGCCGAGGCGATCGACCCGGCCTACTGGGTCGGCCAGTTGCGCGCGCCGGTGCGCTACCAGCAGGCTTTGCAGGCCGCGCTCGCGGATCTGGCCGGCGCGGCCGCCGTGGTGCTCGAACTCGGCCCCAGCCGCACCCTGACGAGCGCCGCGCGCGGCTTCGTCGAAGCACGCCATACGGTGCTGCCGAGTCTCGGCGGCGCGCCCGACGACGAGGCACGCGCCCTTCTGCAGGCGTTCGGGCAACTCTGGTGCCTCGACGTCCGGCTCGACTGGCGCGTGCTCGACGCCGCCGCCAGCGCCCCGCTCGCGCCGCTGCCGACCATGCCGTTCACGCGCCGGCGCGCCTGGATCGAGCGTGTCGTGCCGGCCGCCGCGCCTGCCACGGCGGCACCGCTCGCGCCGTCCGGCCCGCTCACCCCGGCCGCAGCCGCTACGCCGGCCCCGGCCGACGCGGCCGAGCCCGTTCCCGCTTCCGTTCAACCCACCGATGAAGGACTGCCCATGGCCTCTCCAGAAGAAGACGGCACCGCCGCGCTGCACGAACAACTGACCGCGATCTGGCGCGACGCGCTCGGCGATCGCCCGATCGGGCCCGACGACAGCTTCTTCGACCTCGGCGGAAACTCGCTGCTGGCGCTGCAGGTCGTCGGCCGCATCAATCAGTCGTTCGGCGTGGCGATCAACCCGTCCGACATGCTGAGGCGGCCCACCGTCGCGGAGCTGTCCGACGTGATCACCGGCAAGCTGCTCGGCAAGACCGACGACGCCGATCTGGACGCGCTGCTCAACGAGATGTCGCAACTGTCGGACGACGACGTGCGCGAACTGCTGAAGCAGACTTGAACGGCCCCATGACCGCGAACCGAAGGCCGCGCGACCCGTGGCCCGAGCGAGGAACCCTGCCATGACCAACCTGCACGAACGCATCAATCAGTTGAGCGATGCGCAGAAAGCCGCGCTGCAGGCGCGGCTCGAACAGAAGCGAACGATCCGGCCGGCCGGCCGTCCGCTCGGCTTCGGCCTGCTGTTTTTTTCGTCCGACGGCTCCGGCGGGACGGCCGGAAAATACGACCTGCTGATGGACGCGGCGCGGCTTGCCGACGCCGAGGGCTTCAGCGCGATCTGGACGCCCGAGCGCCATTTCCAGACCTTCGGCGGGCTCTATCCCAACCCGGCCGTGCTGGCCGCCGCGCTCGCCATGGTCACGCGCCGCATCCAGTTGCGCGCCGGCAGCGTGGTGGTGCCGCTGCACGATCCGGTACGCGTGGCCGAGGAATGGGCGATCGTCGACAACCTGTCGGGCGGGCGCGTGGCGTTGTCGTTCGCGAGTGGCTGGCACCGCGACGATTTCGCATTCCGTCCCGACGCGTTCGAGACGCGGCGCGAGACGCTGGAGCCCGCGATCGACACCATCCGCCGGCTGTGGGCCGGCGAACCCCTCACGCTGGCCGGCGTGGGCGGCAAGTCCACCGAGATCCGCACGTTCCCGCGCCCGGTCCAGCCGGCCTTCTCGTTCTGGCTCACGGGCGCCTCGCGCGAGACCTGGAGCCGCGCCGCGCGGCTCGGCGCCAACGTGCTGTGCCTGATGGGGCCATCGCTGGCCGACCTGCGCGAGAAGATCAAGCTGTACCGCGAGGAGCGGCTCGCGGCCGGGTTCGACCCGGCCGGCGGCAAGATCACCGTGACGCTGCACACCTTCATCGACGACGATCTGGCCGCGGTCAAGCGGCAGGTGCGCGCGCCGCTGACCGACTATCTGGAAGATTACGTGCGCCAGTTCCGCAGCCTGATGCCGGCAGAGGAAGTCGCGCGGCTGGAGGGCGCGAAGGAGTCGATCCTCGATTTCGCGTTCGAGCGCTACTTCAATTTCAGCTCGCTGCTCGGCGATCGCGCCAAGTGCATCGAGATGCTGAACCAGCTCACCGAGGCCGGCGTGGACGAGGTGGCCTGTCTGGTCGACTTCGGCCTGTCCGCCGACACCGTGATGGCCGGCTTGCGCAAGCTTGCCGCGCTGCGCCGCGAATTCGCCGACGCGCAGGCGCAGGCATCGCCGGCCGCCGCTGCGCCGGTCGCCTGAGCGCGCCCCGAGCCGCACCCGCCCAGCGCGCCCCCCGTCAACCCGTACCCGCTCCCGAACATGAACACTGACCGATTCGCCGATTTGTCCGCCGAGAAGAAAGCCCTGCTGCTGCAACGCCTGACCGCCATGAAACGCGAGACGGCCGCCGCCCCGGCCGCGCTGCGCGAGGCCGTCACGCCCCACCTGTCGGTCGACCGCCGCCCGCTGCTGTCGCTCTACGCGGCGGGCGAACTCGAACCGGTGGACGCGGTGGCCGTCGGCTGCCTGTCGGACCGCCTGCTGCGGCAGAATCCGCAGCTCGACACGCACCACTTCACGCACGCGCTCTGCCACGACCTGCCGATCTTCGCGAACGTGCGCACGCTCGCGGCCGGGCGCATCGCCTCGGTGATCCTGCCGCGCTTCTACTCGCAGATCTATCTCGATCAGTCCGACATCGTCCGTCTGGTTCGCCAGTGCCAGTCGCTCGCGAAGGTACTCGGCGCGCGCATGGTATCGCTGACCGGGCTGATCCCGTCGGCCACCGACTATGGCCGCGCGGTGCCCGAGGACGACACGCTGCCCCCCGTCACCACCGGCCACGCCACCACCACCTCGGCCGTGGTGCTGTCGGTGCGGCGGCTGCTGGCCACCGCCGGCCGCCGCCTCGAGGACGAGACGCTGGCCTTCATCGGCCTGGGCTCGATCGGCTCGTCGACGCTGCGCCTGCTGCTGAGCGTGCTGCCCCACCCGCGCCGGCTGATCCTCTGCGACATCTACCAGAAGCGCGAATACGTCGAGCGGCTGATGCAGGAAGTGCGCGACGAGCTGGGCTTTCGCGGCGAGCTGTCGTTCCACCACGAAAGCCGGGGCGTGGCGCCGCAAGCCTACGAGGCCACGCTGATCGTCGGCGCCACCAACGCGCCCGACGTCGTCGAGGTGAGCCGGCTGCGGCCCGGCACGCTGATCGTCGACGATTCGGACCCCCACTGCTTCAACCCAGAGCAGGCGATCGCGCGGCTCGAGGCGCACGGCGACATCCTGTTCTCGGAAGGCGGCGCGCTGGCCGCGCCGGCGCCGTTCGAGCACCTCGCCTACATCCCGACCGAATTCGCGCGGCAACTGCCGGTGGACACCACGCCGGGCACCGAGCGGCGCATCACCGGCTGCGTGCTGTCGAGCCTGCTCTCGGCGGCGCGACAGTATCCGTCCACGCGCGGCGACGTGAAACTGGCCGACGCGCTCGCACACTACCGTGGACTCTGCGACGACGGTTTCGACGCCGCGCCGCTGCACTGCGGCCACTACGCGATCGCGCAGGAGCGCGTGGACGCCTTCGTCGCCAACCACAGCGCGCACGCGCTGAAGCTGGCCTGACGCCGCGGCCCATGTCGTCGATCCCGCCCATGCCGCCCCCGCCCGCCGCGCCGCCGCTGGCGCATCTTCCCGAGCACCCGTCGTTCGCCGCCGTGCCGGCCTATGCGCCGGCGGAAATCGTGGTGGAGATCGCGCGTACCACCGACGGCACGCCGCATATCCACGCGCACGACTTCGAGTCGCTTGGCTACGGCCACGGCTACGTGGTGGCCGACGATCACGCGGCCGTGCTGCTCGCGCACCTCGTCACGCTGCTGGGCGAGCGCAGCCGCCACTATGGCCGCGACGAAACACCCGGCGACAACGCCAACCTCGACAGCGACCTCGGCTACCGCGCGCTCGACTACGGCGGCCAGGCCGCCGGCGCCCTGGCGAGAATGTCGCGCCACGCCAACGCGCTGATCGACGGCTTCGCGGCCGGCTTCAACCGGCGCGTGAGCGAACTCGTCGAGGCCGGCGAACCGCTCGCGCTGGTGCCTCCCGGCACGCCGCGCGTGCTGCAGCGAAACGACATCGCCGCGCTGCTGCTCGCGCTGGCCGACGAGGCGAGCGGCCGGCGCTTCGTGCAGGCGCTCGCGCTGGCGCAACCACCGGCGCGGACTGCGGCGCCCGACGCGCATGGCAAGGCCGCGGCCGGCGCCGACGACGCCAGCCGCGCCGACCCGTCCTGGTCGGCCCACACCGATCTGCCGCTCGGCAGCAACGCCTGGGCCATCGGCGACGAGGCTGCAGCCGGCGGTGCGAGCGTGCTGCTCGCCAATCCGCACTTCGGCTTCAACGACGGCTTGCGCCTCTACCAGGTGCATCTGACGATCCCCGGCGCGCTCGACGTGGCCGGCGTATCGATCCTCGGCTGCCCAACCGTCAATCTCGGCTTCAACGCGTCGCTGGCCTGGACGCACACGGTGTCGTCCGCCGAGAGATTCGTGCTGCAGCGGCTGCGGCTCGTGCCGGGCGACCCGACCGTCTACTTCTGGGACGGCCGGCCCGAGCCGATGCAACAGCGCCGCGTCGCGATCGAGATCCGCGGCGAGGCACGGCCCCACGAGCGCGATCTCTGGCAGACGCGCCACGGTCCGCTGCTCAGCGTGCCGGGACTCGCCGAATGGAATGCCGAGTGGGTGTTCTGCCTAGGCAATGCGAACGCCGGCAACGCCGATGTGCTCGACCACTGGCTCGCGATCGGCGCCGCGCGCTCGCTCGACGAACTGGAGCAGAGCTTCGCGCAGTGGGCCGGCACGAGCTGGGTGAACCTGCTCGCGATCGACGCAGCCGGGCAGGCCTGCTACGTCGACGGCAGCAACGTGCCCGAACTCGACGCGGCGACGCTCGCGGCGCTGGCGGGCGACCACCCGCTCGCGCAAGCGCGCAGGCGCCACGGCCTCGTCGTGCTGCCCGGCGACGATCCGCGCCATGCGCTCTCGCCGCGCCGCCCGCGTGCCGTAGGGCAGCGCCCGGCGCGTCGCACGCGCGGCGTGCTCGCCAACTTCAACAACCCGTACCAGCGCATCGATTGCGACGCCGCGTTGCCCGCTCACCATCCGCTGTTCGGTGCGTTCGACGCGCCGCTCACGCCGCGCGCGCGGCATGGCCTGCGGCTCACGCGCGAACTCGTGCGGCCGATCGGGGTCGCCGCGCTCGCGCGCCTGACACTCGACAACCACGTGCCGATAAGCGACCTGCTGCTCGACGACCTGCTCACGCTCGGCGCGGCCTGTCGCGAGCCGGTGGCCACGAGCGGCGGCACGCGGGTCGATCTCGCGCCCGCGCTCGCGATCTTGCGCGCGTGGTGTCGCGAGGACGCGCTCGACGCGCCTGGCGCACCGCTGTTTCGCGAATTCGCGCAGGCATGGCTCGCGGGCGCGCACGGCTACGCGCACGACTTCGATCCCGCCGCGCCGCTCGACACGCCGCGTGGCCTGCCGTACTGGCGGGGCAGCGGCCCGGCGCCGGCGCTCGTCGCGCTGGCCACGGCCGTCGAGCAGCTCGCGGCGGCCGGCTTCCCGCCCAACGCCACGCTGCGCGACCTCCAGTTCCGGCTGCGCGCCGACGGCACGCGCGCACCGCTTGACGGCGGCCCGAACCTGACCGGCGCGCTCAACGTCAGCCAGGTCGGCGCGCTCACGCCCCGCGAGCGGCTCGCCCAGTTCGTGCGCGGGCGCGTGCCGCTGCCCACCGGCCTCGCGCCGCACGGCTATGCCGTGAACTTCGGCACCACCTGGCTCGCCAGCATCGTGTTCGACGGCGGACGCCCGCTCGTGCATAGCGTGCTGCCGCAGGCGCAGCGCAGCCGGCCCGGCACCGCGTGGAGCGACGGCCGGCCGCCGCCGCCGCTCGGCACGCCGGCCAGCCACTTCGCGTTCGAGACCGCGCAGGTGCAGGCCGCCACGGTCACGCGCTGCGAATTACGCGCGAGGGCCGCATCGGTTACCTTCGCCGCCAGCGCGGCCGACGCCCCCCGTCGCACCCCGCCCGCCCAACCCGTCCGCCCTCGCCCATGAACGATTTCTTCTCGATGTACCGCCACGGCTTCCTGCGTGTGGCCGTCGCCATCCCCCCCGTGGTCGTCGCCGATCCGGCCGCCAACCTCCAGGCGACGCTGCGCCTCGCGCGCAAC
Organism: Burkholderia sp. 22PA0099; assembly: GCF_047497165.1. Lineage (NCBI taxonomy): Bacteria > Pseudomonadati > Pseudomonadota > Betaproteobacteria > Burkholderiales > Burkholderiaceae > Burkholderia > Burkholderia sp. 22PA0099. The sequence continues at coordinate 1,117,337 of NZ_CP163164.1, forward strand.
GCCGCCGGGCGTGGCGCGCTGGTGACGATCCTGCCCGAACTCGGCCTGTCGGCCTACACCAACGACGAGCTGTTCTTCCAGCGCGCGCTGCTCGACGGCGTGAAGCGGGCGATCGGCGAGCTGCGCGCCGCCTCGGCCGAGCTCCCCGGACTGATCGTGGCGGGCGCGCCGCTCGAATGGAGCGGCCGCCTCTACAACGCCGCAGTGGTGCTGCACCGCGGCCGGATCCTCGGCGTGGTACCGAAAAGCTACCTGCCGAACTATGGGGAGTTCTACGAGAAGCGCTACTTCGCTTCCGGACTCGGCGTGACGGGCGGCGCGCTGCGTCTGGACGGCGCCGAGGTGCCGTTCGGCACCGACCTGCTGTTTCGCGCCGACGACTATCCGGAGCTCGTGCTCGGCGTGGAGATCTGCGAGGACCTCTGGGCGCCGGTGCCGCCGTCCACCTACGCGGCGCATGCGGGCGCGACCGTGATCGCGAACCTGTCGGCCAGCAACATCACCGTCGGCAAGTCCGAGTATCGCCGGCTGCACGTGCGCTCGCACAGCGCGCGCTGCCAGGCCGCCTACCTCTATTCGGCGGCCGGCTGCGGCGAATCCACCACCGACCTGGCCTGGGACGGCCACGCACTCGTCTGCGAAAGCGGCGAGATCCTGGCCGAAACCGAGCGCTTTGCCGACACCGCCCAACTGCTGGTGGCCGATCTCGACCTGCAGCGCATCATGCAGGAGCGCCTGCGCGTGCAGACCTTCGACGATTGCGCGCGCGCGCTCGGCGGCAGCGCGTTCCGCAACGTCGGCTTCGAGCTCGCTCCGCCGGGCGGCCCGAGCGGGCCGCTGCAGCGCCGCCTCGACCGCTTTCCGTTCGTGCCGGCCGACGTGGCGATGCTCGATGCGAACTGCGAGGAAACCATCATGATCCAGAGCCACGGGCTCGCCAAGCGGCTGCGCGCGACCGGGCTCGAGCAGGTCGTAATCGGCGTGTCGGGCGGGCTCGACTCCACCTATGCGCTGCTGGTCTGCGCCCTGACCATGGACCGGCTCGGCCTGGACCGCCGCAACATCCTCGCCTACACGCTGCCCGGCTACGCCACCAGCCGGCACACGCTCGACAATGCCTGGGCGCTGATGCATGCGCTCGGCGTGAGCGCGCGCGAGATCGACATGAAGCCGGTATCGGACCGCACGCTGGCAGACATCGGCCATCCGGCCGCACAGGGCGAGGCGCGCTACGACGTGACCTACGAGAACGTCCAGGCCGGCGCCCGCAGCGCCTATCTGTTTCGGCTCGCGAACGCGAATCGCGCCATCGTGATAGGCACTGGCGACCTGTCCGAGCTGGCGCTCGGCTGGTGCACCTATGGCGTCGGCGATCAGATGTCGCATTACAACGTGAACGGCTCCGTGCCGAAGACGCTGATCCAGCACATGGTGCGCTGGCTGGCGGACCGGCGGCGCTTCGGCGCCGATACTGCGGGTATCCTGCGGCGTATCGTCGAGACCGAGATCTCGCCGGAGCTCGTGCCAGGCAACACGAGCCAACCGAGCCAGTCGACCGAGCAGGCGATTGGCCCCTACGCGTTGCAGGATTTCAACCTCTACTACGTGACGCGCTATGGCTTCGGCCCCGCGAAGATCGCGTTCCTCGCATGGCATGCTTGGCACGACGCCGAGGCCGGCGACTGGCCGCCGCTGATGGACGCGCGTCCCGCCTACGATCTGGCCGCCATCAAACGCTGGCTCGGCGTGTTCGTGAAGCGTTTCTTCGAGGGCAGCCAGTTCAAGCGCTCCGCGCTGCCCAACGGCCCGAAGGTGGCCACCGGCAGCTCGCTGTCGCCGCGCGGCGACTGGCGCGCGCCGAGCGACTCGGTGGCGCGCGCGTGGCTCGACGAACTGACGCGCGCGGTGCCCGACGCCCTACCGGGTACAGCGTCGCAGGCCGATTGAGCCACGAACCGGCGGCGCAGACCAGGCTCGCCGGTTCGTCAGAGGTGGCCGCGCAAATTCGGATATTCGGGTAAGCGGAACGGCCGGGGCCTGAGCCAGCGACAATGCCGGCAAATGAACCGAAAAGATGACGAAGAAAACCCGACGCACGCACTCAGCGGCGTTCAAAGCGAAAGTGGCGCTGGCGGCAGTCAAGGGCGAGCGCACGCTGGCCGAACTGGCGCAGCAGTTCGATGTGCATCCGAACCCGATCACCGAATGGAGACGACAGCTGCAGAGCGTGCAGCCGACGTGTTCGGCACCGCGGGCACCGTTTCGAGCGAGCCACCGGTAGACGTGAAGACCCTGCACGCCAAGATTGGGCAGTTGTCTCTGGAAAATGATTTTTCAAGCAGCGCGCTCACCAAGACGGGATGGCCGAGCGCAAAGCGATGATCGACCGTAGCCAAGCGTTGCCGGTGTCGCGGCAAGTCCGACTGATCGGTATCGCCAGATCGAGTGCGTATTACCGGCCTCAGCCGGTGAGCGACGCCGAGCATCGACGAACTGCATGTGGAGTAATGAGATGGTCACTCCCACCGCTGCAAGCGGACTACGCTGCAGGGTGTTTCCTTTCTGACCTCCCCCCGAAATGAATGAATCCCCACCCACCTCGTACCGGCTCCTTCCCGCCAAACTGTACCGGTACCGTACAGACAACTGTCGCTACACTGCCTCCTCACCGACTCGATTCCCGCAACAGTCTCAAGAGGCACCACCATGAATTTCCTGACCCTGAGCGCCCTTCCCGCCGGCATGCTGTTCGCCCTCGTCACGTCGATCACGCCCGGCCCGAACAACACCATGCTGCTCGCATCGGGCGTCAATTTCGGCTTCCGCCGCACGCTGCCGCACATGGTCGGCATCAGCACCGGCGTCGCGCTCATGATGGTGGCGGTGGGCTTCGGCCTCGGCGAAGCGTTCGCGCGGTTGCCGGTGCTCTACACGGTGCTGGAGGTCGCAAGCATCGCCTACCTGCTGTATCTGGCCTGGCGCATCGGCACGTCGGGCGAAGTAAACGCCAACAACGGCAAGTCACGCCCGATGACGTTCGTCGAGGCCGCGCTGTTCCAGCTCGTCAACCCGAAGGCCTGGATGATGGTGCTGACGGCCGCCACCACCGTTCAGCTCTCGCAAGGCTACGGCGCGAGCGCGATCGGCATGGCGGTGGTGTTCATCTTGGTGGGCTTTCCGTGCATCAGCGTGTGGGCCGCGTTCGGCCAGGGCATGCGCGGCTTCCTGTCGAACCCGCGCCGCCTGCGGATGTTCAACGTGACGATGGCCGTGCTGCTGGTGGCCTCGCTCTACCCGCTCGTGGCGAAGCTCGTCGCGGCCTGAACGGGGCACGCTCCGGGCACGCGCCGCTCGATCGTTCGGCATCCTGTCCGTTCCGGGCCGCCGCGAGCAGGCGCCCCGGCGCGCCGGGTTAGTATGGCCGTCCTCCCCCTGCGAGGCCGCGGCCCCGGCCCTCCCGCCGATGAAAGTCGATACCACCACCGTCCGCCTGATCGTCGCGATGGTCGAAGAAGGCAGCATCTCGCGCGCCGCCAACCGGCTCGGGCTGGCGGTGGCGGCGGCCTCGCGGCGCGTGACGGATCTCGAAACGCAGCTCGACGCGCGCCTGTTCCGGCGCGTCGCGCACGGCGTGGAGCTGACCGAAACCGGCCACAAGCTGGTGGGCTACCTGCAGCAGATCGACAACCTCGTCGAGCGCCTGGCCGGCGACGCGCGCACGCTGGTCGGCGGCCTCAGCGGCCGCATCATCATCGGTGCGCCGAAGGCGGTGGTGATCGAATTCCTGGCGGCCGACATCGCCGCGATCCAGCGCGCCTACCCGGGCATCTCGCTGAAGATCGTCGAGGAGAACAGCAAGATCGTCCAGCAGATGCTGCGCGACCGCGTGATCGACATCGGCATCTACGAAAGGAAGAGCGGCTTTCTCGATCTGCCGCCGATCCGCTATCGCGAGGATCGCCTCGTGCTCGTTTACCACCGCTCGCATTTCACGTTCGCCACCACGCCGGTGCCGCTCGACGCCCTGTTCGACGTGCCGATCGTCAGCCTCGGCAAGGGCTCGGCGGTGCTCACGGCGGTGCAGCGCGCGTTCCGCAGCAGCGGCCGGCGCTTCGACAACGATTACTCGGTCACGGGCTTCGATTCGATGCTGGCCGTGGTGCGTCACGGCCTCGGCGTGGGCCTGATGCCGCCTTCCGTACTGCGAAGCTTCCATCCCGAGCCCGAGATCGTCACGGCCGAACTCGAAGGCGACTGGCCGCAGCGCAGCTACGTGCTGTCGTTCGTCGAAGGCCACGCGCAGGCGCAAACGCTCGCCAACATCGTGCAGGCGCTGGTGGGCAACGCAGCGGCGTAAACCCGCAGCGCAGCGCGCGCCACCCTCTTGCCGCCCTCGCGCAGCCTTCGCGATCCGCGAAACCAGCCATGACCGTTACAGGCTTGCCGCTGCCATCCCCGTGCGCGACAGTCTCCTGACAGCACGACCGCCGGCGATCCCCCCGCCGCGCGGCCCCGAGACACCCGCACGGAGACACTCATGACGCAATCCCCCGCCCTTCCCCTCGACGGCATTCGCGTGCTCGACGTCAGCCAGGTCATGGCCGGGCCGTTCGCCTGCATGATGCTGGCCGACCTCGGCGCCGACGTGATCAAGGTGGAGCCGCTCGAAGGCGACCAGACGCGCGGCGCGATGGGCTTCAAGATGAAAGGCCCGGACAGCATGGGATTCCTGAACATGAACCGGAACAAGCGCTCGGTGGCGCTCGATTTGAAGACGGACGAAGGCCGCGAGTTCTTCTACGAACTGGCCAAAAGCGCCGACGTGATCGTCGAGAACTACCGGCCGGGCGTGGTGCAGCGGCTGCGCATCGATTACGACACCATCCGCGCGATCAATCCGAAGATCGTCTACGCGAGCATTTCCGGGTTCGGGCAGAGCGGCCCGTGGTCGGCGCGGCCGGGCTTCGACCTGATGGCGCAGGCGATGTCGGGCGTGATGAGCGTGACAGGCTACAAGGGCGGCAAGCCGGTCAAGGCCGGCGTGCCGGTGGCCGATATCGGCTGCGCGCTGTTCGCGGTGTATGGCGTGCTGTCGGCCTACATCGGCGCGCAGAAGTCGGGCGAGGGCCAGCATATCGACGCGTCGCTGTTCGATGCGGCGATGGCGTTCTCGATCTGGGATATGTCGGACTACTGGGGAACCGGCGTCGAGCCGCAACCGCTCGGCACCAGCAACAAGATGAGCGCGCCGTATCAGGCGGTCAAGGCGCGCGACGGTTACTTCGTGATGGGCGCGACGAACCAGAAGCTGTGGGCGCGCTTATGCGAACTGCTCGACCGCCCCGACCTGTTCGAGCATCCGCAGTTCGAAACGGTGTCGCTGCGCCTGAAGCACCGCGAGGCGCTGATCGAATCGCTGGAAACCTCGTTCGGCACGCGCGATTGCGAGGACTGGATCGCCACCATGCTCGATGTGGGCATCCCGGCCGGCCCGATCCTGTCGTACCCCGAAGCATTCGGTAGCGAGCACGCGCAGCACCGCGGCATGTGCATGGAAATCGATCACCCGAACGAGGGCAAGGTCAAGAACATCGGCTTCCCCGTCAAGCTGCTCGGCACGCCGCAGCGCGTGCGACGCCATCCCCCGCTGCTCGGTGAGCACAACGAAGAATTGCGCGCCGAACTGGCTGCCCTGCGCCAGGCGCGCGCCGGAGCCGAACAATGAGCGAACTCGTCCGGCTCGAACGGCCCGAACCGGCGCTGGCCACGATCGTGATCGATCGGCCGCAACGCCACAACGCGATGTCGATGCCGATGTACGCCACGCTGCTCGACCTGATCGGGCAGGTGCGCGAGGACCGCAGCGTGCGCTGCGTGCTGTTGCGCGGCGCGGGCGGCAAATCGTTCGTATCGGGCACCGACATCGATTACTTCCACGATTTCCACGACGGCCGGCAGGGCGTGGCCTACGAGGCGCAGGTCGAGCGCGTGATCGACGCGATCGAGCGCATCGAGGCGCCCACGGTGGCAGTCGTGGACGGCTGGGCCGTGGGCGGCGGCCTCGCGATCGCCACGGCCTGCGACTTCCGCGTCTGCACCGAAGGATCGCGCTTCGGCGCGCCGATCGCGAAGACGCTGTCGAACACGCTCGCCGCGCGCAACCTGGCCCGCCTCGCGGCCGCATTCGGCGTGCCGCGCGTCAAGAAGATGCTGCTGCTGGCCGATTTCATCGACGCGGCCGAAGCCAAGCATTGCGGCTATGCCTACGAGGTGGTGACGAAGGAGCACATCGATGCGTCCGCAACGGCCCTGGCGCAACGGCTCGCCGCGCTGTCGCCGGTCACGCAGCACGCCGTGAAGGAAAGCCTGCGGCGGCTGGTGGTCGAGCATCGCTTCGACGACGACGATCTGGTCGAGCACGTATACGGCAGCCAGCGCTTTCGCGACGCGGTGGCGGCGTTCGGCTCGCCCGCGAAATAGCCACACGACGAAAAAAAGCAACGATCAGGAGACGACATGAAGCGCGTAACGCTCAAGGCCAGCACCACCGTCCTGGTGATGCTCTGCCTGATGTACTTCATCACCTACGTGGACCGCGTGAACATCAGCACGGCGGCCGGCCAGTTCAAGACGCAACTGGGGCTGTCGAACACCGAACTCGGCATCGTGTTCTCGGCGTTCGCGTATCCGTACGTGATCTTCCAGTTCATCGGCGGCTGGGTCAGCGACCGCTTCGGCGCGCGCCGCACGCTGCTGGCCTGCGCGGCGATCTGGACCGTCGCCACCGCGCTGACCGGCATGGCCGGCGGCTTCGTCTCGCTGATCGCGGCGCGCCTGCTGCTCGGCCTCGGCGAGGGCGCCACGTTCCCCGCCTCGACCAGCGCGATGGCCTCGTGGATCGCCCGCGACAAGCGCGGCATGGCGCAGGGCATCACGCATTCGTCGGCGCGGCTGGGCAACGCCATCGCCCCGATGCTGGTGCTCGCGCTGATGACCACCTTCGACTGGCGCTTTTCGTTCTACTTGCTGGGCGGCTTGAGCGCGGTGTGGCTGGTGGTCTGGCATCTGACCTACACCGAGAAGCCGGCCGACCATCCGCGCATCACGCGCGCCGAACTCGACATCCTGCCGCCGCCGAAAACGCATCCGGTCGATCCGCCCGGCACCTGGTGGCGCCTCTACAAGCGCATGGCGCCGATCTCGGCCGTCTACTTCTGCTACAACTGGATCCTCTGGCTGATGCTCGACTGGATGCCGCTGTACTTCATGCACACGTTCCACCTGAACATCAAGAAGGCGGTGATCTTCACGTCGGGCGTGTTCATCGCGGGCGTGATCGGCGACCTGGCGGGCGGCATGGTCAGCGACCGGCTGCTGCGCCGCACCGGCAACCTGAAGCGCGCCCGCAGTTACCTGGTGGCGACCTGCATGGCGCTGACCGGCCTCTCGCTGGTGCCGGTGGTGCTGCTGCACGACCCGGTGTATTCGCTGATCTTCCTCGGCGCGGCGATGTTCTTCAACGAGATGAACATCGGCCCGATGTGGGCGATCCCGATGGACGTGGCCTACGACCGCGCGGGCACGGCCAGCGGCATCATGAGCGGCAACGGCTTCATCGCGGCGATCGTCAGCCCGGTGATCGCGGGGCTGATCGCCGACCGCCTGCACAACTGGGATCTGACGTTCATCCTGTCGATCGGCGTGATGGCCTGCGGAATCCTGCTCAGTTTCGCGATGAAGCCGAACCGGCCGTTCAGCAACGATGCGGCGCGGGCGCAGGACGACGCGCTGCTGCTGTACGCGAAGGATCACCCCGCCCGCCACTGAACGCGCCTACGCGATCATTCCGCCGTCCACCACCAGTTCGGCACCCGAAACAAACGAGCTGTCGTCGCCGGCGAGGAACAGCGCCGCGGCGGCCGCCTCGTCGGGCCGGCCGATACGGCCCAGCGGGATCATGCCGGCCAGCATGCGCGTCACCTCTTCACCGGCGCTGGCCATCATCGGCGTATCGATCGGCCCCGGGCTCAACGTGTTCACGCGAATGCCGCGCCCGGCCAGCTCCTTCGCCCAGGTGCGCGCGTACGACCTGACCGCCGCCTTCGAGGCCGAATAGGTGCCGAAGCCCGCATTGCCGACCGAGCCCGCGATCGAGCCGACCAGCACGATGCTGCCGCCTTCGCGCATCAGCGGCACGGCGCGCTGCACCGTGAAGAACAGGCCGCGCACGTTCAGATCGAACACCTGATCGAAATGCGCCTCGGTGGTGGCCTCCAGCGTCGTCTGCCCCGCCACGCCCGACGAGGTCACCAGAATGTCGAGGCCGCCCGCCTTGGCCTCGATCACCCCGAACAGCCGGGCCAGATCCTCGGCGCGCGTGACATCGGCCTGTACCGCTTCCACACGCCCGCCGATTTGTTCGCATGCCTCATCAAGTTGCGCCTGCCGGCGCCCCGCGATGAACACCTGCGCGCCGGCCTCGGCCAGCTTCCGCGCGATCGCCAGGCCGATGCCGCTGTTGCCGCCCGTCACCAGCGCGGTCTTGCCTTCGAGTTTCAACACTTGCCACCTCGTCGAATGGGTTGAGTGTCCGACAAGATATACGGTGTATATTTGCTGTCAATTACGCACCACCCATAGCGCAGATATACGAAGGGATACCGACATGGATGCAAAAGCGAGCGATCCGTTCGCCGAAATCAACGCGACGCGGATCGTGCTCGAACAGATCGCCAACAAGTGGTCGGTGTTGATTCTGGCGGTGCTTTGCACCGAACCGTCGCGCTTCAACGCGATCAAGCGGCGGCTCGATCCGATCACGCACAAGGCGCTCACCGAGGCGTTGCGACGGCTCGAACGCAACGGCCTCGTCAACCGGCGCGTGATCGCATCGTCGCCGGTGGCCGTGGAATATTCGATCACGCCGCTCGGCCTCACCTTGCGGGAACCGTTCGTGGCGCTGATCTCGTGGGCCGGCCGGCACGGCGGCCGGATCGAGGATGCGCAGCTCGACTACGACAGCAAAGCGCAGGAAACCTGAACGTTCGCCCTGCCGCATTTCCCATCTCGCTTCCGTTCGTCACGCTGTGCTGCAGCCGCCCGACCTCCGCCCCGACGCTCGAACTGTAAAGCGCGCACCTCGCACGACGGCGCGCGGCGGCCCGACCCGGCCCCGCATTTCGCATCGATGCGCGCTTGCGGGCCGCTTCGGCGCGGCGTAGCCTGAGCGCTCCGGACGCTGGCGCGTCGAGGGCGCGCCCGCCCGGGCGGGAGGGATCCGATGAACACCATCATGAAGGCCGGCGACCGCATCGAAGGCCTGCACTGGCTCGCCGAATATCATCCGAACACGCATCACATCCGCGTGATGCGCGAGCACAGCGAGGTCGGCACCTACATCGCGCCGCGCACGCTGTTCGGCGACGAGCACACGCTGCGCGCGGCCACCTGCGCCGACCGGCGCTGCATCGAGGCGGCGCTGCGCGCGTATTTGCGGCAGTTCGCGAAGACGCACGACGCGGCGGAGTGACGGCGGAGCATCGCCGTAAACGACACGACGGCCGCAAGGGCCGTCGTCGAATCAAAGCAGCGAAGGCGGCGCATCGTGCACCGCCTTCCTTTTCATGCACGCCGCAGCGCCCTACTCCGCAGCAGCAGCCGTAGCCGCTGCCGCATCCTCGTCCTTGAAGATCTTGTCGGCCAGGTGGAATGCCGAATTCGCCGCCGGCACGCCGCAATAGATCGCCGTCTGCATCAGCACTTCCTTGATCTCGTCGCGCGTCACGCCGTTGTTCTTGGCCGCGCGCAAGTGCAGCGCGAGTTCCTCGCTGCGGTTCAGCGCCACCATCATCGAGATCGTCAGCAGGCTGCGCGTATGGCGCGGCAGGCCCTCGCGGGTCCAGATCTCGCCCCACGCATAGCGCGTGATCAGGTCCTGGAACTCGGTGGTCAGTTCGCTGCGGTTCGCGAGCGAGCGATCCACGTGGGCCTCGCCGAGCACGGCGCGGCGCACGCTCAGGCCGCCTTCGTAACGTTGCTTGTCGTCCATCTGCGGCTCCGTCAGGCGGTCAGGAATTCGATCAGCGCGCGATTGAAGCCCTCAGCGCATTCGATATTGGAGATGTGCGCGGCGTCGAATTCGACATGCTTCGCGCCCGGAATCGCGGCGGCCAGCGCGCGGCCCAGATCGGGCGGCGTGGACGTGTCGTGCGCGCCCGTTACCACCAGCACCGGCAGCGCGATGCCCTTCACTTCCTCGCGCAGGTCGGCGGCGTTCAGCGCGTCGCAGTTCGCGGCGTAGCCATGGGCGTCGTGATGCACGAACGTGTCGCGCACGGCGTCGATCAGGCGCGGCTCGGCGGCGAAGAATTCCTTCTTGAACCAGCGTTGCAGCACGACGTCGACCAGCGCGGCCATGCCTTCGTCGCGCGCCTTCGCGGCACGCGGCCCCCACACTTCGGACGAGCCGATCTTGGCGCCCGTGTTGGCCAGCACGGCGCGCACGATGCGTTGCGGGAAGCGTGCGGCCAGGGCCGCGCCGGTCAGGCCGCCCATCGAGATGCCGCAGAAGTTCGCACGCGCGATGTTCAGGTGATCGAGCAGGCCGATCACGTCGCCGGCCAGTTGCTCGACGGTGTACGAGCCGGCCGGCGTCTCGGAATGGCCGTGGCCGCGCGTGTCGTAGCGCAGCAGGTTGAAGTGCGCGCCGAGCGCATCGCGCTGCGCGGCCCACATCGACAGATCGGCGCCGAGCGAATTCGAAAACACCAGCCAGGGCGCATCGGCGCTGGCGGCACGGTCGATCCGGTAATGCAGCTTCACACCATTGACGGTCGCAAAAGGCATCGAGAGTTCTCCTTAATGGCCGCTCGCGTAGCGCGCGAGCACGGCATCGACGAAGGCTGCAGCCTCGCCGACGTATTGAGCAGGGTCCAGCAGGCGCGCGAGCGCCTCGGGTGCGAGATGATGGGTGACGGCCGGGTCGGCGGCCAGCACCTCGTGCAGCGTGCGGTTCGAGCGCACCGCTTCCTTCGAGGCGGCTTCGACCAGGTGATGCGCGTCGAGCCGGCCGATCTTGTCGCCGAGCGCCAGCATCACGGCCTCGCCGAGCACCAGGCCGCGCGTGGCGCCGAGGTTCGCGGCCAGCCGCGCGGTGTCCACGTTCAGCCCTTCGGCGATCGGCGCGAGCGTGGCCAGCGCGCCGCCGGCCATGCGCGCGAGTTCGGGCAGCGCGTCCCATTCGGCTTGCCAGCCGCCGAGCGCGCGCTCGTGCTCCTGCACCATCCCGGCGAACACGGTGGCCAGCAGGCCCGGCGCGCGCACGGCGGCGGTCAGCACCGCGGCGCAGCCGACCGGGTTGCGCTTGTGCGGCATGGTGGAAGAACCGCCCTTGCCGGCCGCGGCTGGTTCGGCCAGCTCGCCCACTTCGGTCTGCATCTGCAGCGAGATGTCGCGCGCGATCTTGCCGAGCGTGCCGATCAGCATCGCGAAGAACGCGGCCGTTTCGGCGATGCGATCGCGCTGGGTGTGCCACGGCACGTCGGGCAGCGTCAGTTGCAGCTCGTCGGCCAGCGACGCGGCCACGCGCGGCGCGGCCTCGCGCAGGCTCGCCAGCGTGCCGGCCGCGCCGCCGAATTGCAGCACCGGCACGTCGCGGCGCAGCGCGTCGAGCCGCTGGCGATGGCGGCCGAGCGCGTCGAGCCATTGCGCGAATTTCAGGCCGAGCGTGATCGGCAGCGCCTGTTGCAGCCAGGTGCGGCCGATCATCGGCGTGGCGCGATGCGCGCGCGCCAGTTCGGCCAGCGCGGCGCACACGCGGTCGAGCAGCGGCGCGATCGCGTCGAAGCTGTCGCGCAGTTGCAGCATCAGGCCGGAATCGATGATGTCCTGGCTCGTCGCGCCCCAATGGACGAACTTGGCCGCGTCGGCGTCGTCGTCCTTCACACGGGCGGTCAGTTGCTTGACGAGCGGAATCGCGAGGTTGCCGCCGAGCGCGGCGTCGCGCGCCAGCGCGTCGGCGTCGAGCCGTTCGGCGCGGCAGGCGGCCACGATCGGCGCAACGGCCGAGTCGGGAATCACGCCATTGGCGGCCAGCGCGCGCGTGAGCGCGGCCTCGACGTCGAGCATCCGTTGCAGCGTCGCGGTGGGCGACCAGATCCGGATGAGCGAGGCGTCGCCGCCGATGAGGGCGGTCAATCGGGCACTGTCTTCGAACATGGAATGATCAGCAGATCGGGAGGGGCCGGGAGCGCGTATTGTCCACCGAAGCGCGGCGGTGTGCGCGCCCGCCGGCGCGGGCGCCGCGCGTGGAACGGCGGATGCCTCGCGCGGCGGCCATCGCGGCAGGAAGGTCGCGCGCGCTTACGCGGTCGCGCGTTCGGTCGCGTCGATCAGCGGGACGCCGGTGAGCGTCTGCAGTTCGTCGAACGACAGGTCGGTGAAGATCTCGCGCACGGCCAGGCCATCGCGCGTCACGTCGAGCACGGCCAGATCGGTGTAGATGCGCGTCACGCAGCCGATCCCGGTGACGGGGTACGAGCATTCGGCGGCGATCTTGCTTTCGCCCTGCTTGGTCAGGTGATCCATCATCACGAACACCTGCTTCGCGCCGATCGCCAGATCCATCGCGCCGCCCACGGCCGGAATCGCGTCGGGCGCGCCGGTGTGCCAGTTCGCCAGGTCGCCCTTGGCGGACACCTGGAACGCGCCGAGCACGCAGTAGTCGAGATGGCCGCCGCGCATCATCGCGAACGAATCGGCGTGATGGAAATACGCGCCGCCCGTCAGCAGCGTGACGTGCTGCTTGCCGGCGTTGATCAGTTCGTCGTCCTCATGGCCGGCCTCGGGCGCGGGGCCCATGCCGAGCACGCCGTTCTCGCTGTGCAGGAACACTTCCTTGTTGGCGTCGAGGTGGTTCGCCACCAGCGTCGGCACGCCGATGCCGAGGTTCACGTACGCGCCGTCGGGAATATCCTGCGCGACGCGCTGGGCCATTTCATCGCGGGTCAGTCGTTTCATCTTGGTGTTCTCCGGGGTCAGGCGGCTTGCGCGGCGAGTTCGGCCGCATGCACGGCTTGCGGCACTTCGACGACGCGCTGCACGAAAATGCCCGGCGTCACGATATGTTCGGGATCGAGGCCGCCCAGCTCGACGACCTGCGACACCTGGACGATGCTGGTCTTGGCCGCGCTGGCCATCACCGGCCCGAAGTTGCGGGCCGTCTTGCGATAGACCAGGTTGCCCCAGCGGTCGCCCTTGAACGCCTTGATCAGCGCGAAATCGGCGTGGATCGGCGTTTCGAACACATAGTGCTTGCCGTCGATCTCGCGCGTTTCCTTGCCTTCGGCCAGCTTGGTGCCGTAGCCGGTGCGCGTGAAGAAGCCGCCGATGCCGGCGCCCGCCGCGCGAATGCGCTCGGCCAGGTTGCCCTGCGGCACCAGTTCCAGCTCGATCTCGCCGGCGCGGTAGAGCGCGTCGAACACCTGCGAATCGGCCTGGCGCGGGAACGAGCAGATGATCTTGCGCACGCGCTTGGCCTTCAGCAGCGCGGCCAGGCCGGTTTCGCCGTTGCCGGCGTTGTTGTTGACGATCGTGAGATCACGCGCGCCGTGTTCGATCAAAGCGTCGATCAGCTCGGACGGCATGCCTGCCGTGCCGAAGCCGCCGATCATGACCGTCGCGCCGTCGTGGATGTCGGCAACCGCCGACTGGAGGGATTCGAAAATCTTGTTGACCATGGCTCATCCTGGGGGAATCCGCGTCGCAGCATGCGACGGCCGGACAGCGCGCCGGATTGTGCTCGGGCCGCGCCGCACCGGATCGTCTCCCGATCCGGTTTTGTTCGTTATTCGAACTCAGATTCGATTAGCGAACGATGCGGCGATCATAGAATCTCGCTCAATGCGTTGTCAAGGCGGGGGGCTACCGAGACGCGGGCGTCGTCGAACGGCAAGCCCACGTAGTTTTCGGCCAGCGCCTGCGCGGCGGCGGGCGAGCGCGTCACGTATTTGAGCTCGGCCAGCTTGAGGCGGTTGACGAACGGCGTGTCCTCGGCCGACGGATGCAGCATGTTGGTCATGAAGTACGAGAAATGCTCGGCGCGCCAGACGCGCTCCAGGCAGGTGGCCGAATAGGCGTCGATCGGCGCGTCGTCGCCGGCGTAGTGGGCCGCCAGCGCCCGCGACAGCGCGCGCACGTCGGCCACGGCCAGGTTCATGCCCTTCGCGCCGGTCGGCGGCACGATGTGCGCGGCGTCGCCGGCCAGGAACAGGCGGCCGTGGCGCATCGTCTCGCACACGAAGCTGCGCATCGGCGTGACGCTCTTCTGCGTGATCGTGCCCTCGGTGGGCGTCCAGCCGCTGCGGTTCGCGAAGCGCGTGTGCAGTTCGTCCCAGATCCGCGCGTCGGACCAGTCGGCCAGATCCTCGTCGGGACGGCATTGCAGATACAGGCGCGTCACGCTCGGCGAGCGCATCGAGAACAGCGCGAAGCCGTTGTCGTGGTGCGCGTACACCAGTTCGTCGAGCGACGGCGCGGCGTCGGCCAGGATGCCGAGCCACGCGTACGGATACACGCGCTCGAAGCAGCGTTGCAGCGTTTCCGGGATGGTTTGCCGCGCGAGGCCGTGGAAGCCGTCGCAACCGGCGATGAAATCGCAATCGATGCGCTCGGCGCGGCCATCCTGGCGCGTGAACGTGACGGCCGGGCGCTCGCCCGTCACGTCGTGCAGCGCCACGTCGCTGACCTCGAAATGCATCGCGTGGCCGTGTTCGACGCCGGCCGCGATCAGGTCGCGCACCACCTCGTGCTGGCTGTAGACGGTGATCGCGCGGCCGCCCGTCAGCGCCGACAGGTCGATGCGGTGCCGCTCGCCCGAGAACAGCAGCTCGATGCCGTGGTGGACCAGCCCCTGGCGGCGCATCCGCTCGCCGAGGCCCGCCTCGTTCAACGTATCGACGGTGCCCTGCTCCAGCACGCCGGCGCGAATCCGGTTCTCGCAGTATTCGCGTGAGCGCGCTTCGATCAGCACCGCGTCGATGCCTTGCAGGCGAAGCAGATGGGACAGCAGCAGCCCGGCGGGACCGGCGCCGACAATCGCGACTTGGGTACGCATTGTTCGTCTCCTGAACATTGATTCGAGTAATGAATCGGATGTTCGGGCTTCACCGACTATGCGGCAATCCCATTTTGGAGATATGTTTCATATCGATTTCCGATAGTGCGCCCCCGTGTCCGAACTCGATCTGAACCTGATTCCCTACCTCGTCGCGCTCGACGACGCGCGCAACGTGAGCCGTGCGGGCGACCTACTCGGCGTGAGCCAGCCGCGCGTGAGCGCCGCGCTCGGCCGGCTGCGCGAGCACTTCGGCGATCCGCTGTTCGTGCGCACCTCGCGCGGCATGGAGCCCACGCCGCGCGCGCTGGCGCTGGTGCCGGCCGCGCGCGACGCGCTCGCGCAAATCCGCCGCGGCCTCGACACGCCGCACGATTTCGATGCGGCCACCACGACCGGCACGTTCTCGATCGCGCTGTCCGACGTCGGCGAGATCGTGTTCCTGCCGCGCTTGCTGCAGGCGCTGGCGCGCCTCGCGCCGCATGCGAACTTGCGTTCGGTGTCGCTGCCGCACGCGGAGGTGGAGCGCGGGCTGGAGGCCGGCGCGGTCGATCTGGCGGTGGGCTATTTCCCCGATCTCGACGGCAGCAACTTCTTCCAGCAGCGTCTGTTCACGCATCGGTTCATCTGCCTGATGCGCCGCGAGCATCCGCTGGCCGGCATGCCGCTGACGGTCGAGCAGTACCTCGCGTGCGGCCACGCCGTGGTGCGCGCCGAGGGGCGCAGCCAAGAAGTGCTGGAGCAATACCTCGCGAAGGCGCGGCTGCAACGGCGCGCGGTGCTCGAAACGCCGCACTTCATGAGCCTGCCGTTCATCCTCGGCCGCACCGACCTGATCGCCACCGTGCCGCACGCGATCGGCTATGCCTATGCGGCCGAGCATGCGTCGATCACGCTGGTGGAGCCGCCGCTGCCGCTGCCGCGTTTCGATCTGCGCCAGCACTGGCATCGCAAATATCACAACGACGCGCGCGCCGCGTGGCTGCGCGGCGTGGTGGCCGGGCTGTTCAACGACGCGCTCGACGAATGGCCGAAATGAGCGGCCCGGCGTCCGATTTCGCCTGCTCGCGGCCGATGCGCCGGCCGGCGAACGCATCGAATCCATGAAACAATGCCCGGTCAGCCGCGCCAAGCGGCGCCAACCGGAGCCTTTCAGCATGTCCAAACGCAAGACCGCCAGCAAGGCGGCAGCCGAGCCGGTGGCCGTCGCGGCCGCCGAACCCGTCACGCGCCCGAGCCGCGCCGAAGCCGAAGATGCCGTGCGCGTCCTGCTGCGCTGGGCCGGCGACGATCCCGCACGCGAAGGCCTGCTCGATACGCCGGCGCGCGTGGCGCGCGCCTACGAGGAATTCTTCGCGGGCTACCAGCTCGAACCGCGCGACATCCTCGCGCGCACCTTCAGCGAAGTCGAAGGCTACGACGAGATGATCGTGCTGAAGGACATCCGCTTCGAGAGCTATTGCGAGCACCACATGGTGCCGATCATCGGCCGCGCGCACGTGGCCTATCTGCCGAACTCCCGCGTGGTCGGCATCTCGAAGCTGGCGCGCCTGGTCGACGCGTTCGCCAAGCGCCTGCAGATCCAGGAAAAGATGACGGTGCAGATCGCCGACACGCTGTTCGAGGTGCTGCAACCCAAGGGCGTCGGCGTGATCCTCGAAGCGGCGCACCAGTGCATCTCCACGCGCGGCATCCACAAGCCCGGCGTGGAGATGGTCACGTCGCGGATGCTCGGCACGTTCCGCACCGATCCGGCGACGCGTCGCGAATTCCTCTCGATCGTGTCGAATTCGTCGGCGATCAACCTCGCCAATACGTGATGGCCGCGCCAGCGCCCACGCCGGATG
The DNA here is from genome assembly GCF_047497165.1 of Burkholderia sp. 22PA0099. Classification (NCBI taxonomy): domain Bacteria; kingdom Pseudomonadati; phylum Pseudomonadota; class Betaproteobacteria; order Burkholderiales; family Burkholderiaceae; genus Burkholderia; species Burkholderia sp. 22PA0099. The sequence continues at coordinate 1,134,296 of NZ_CP163164.1, forward strand.
GGCCGGACACCCCGGTCGTGCTCGTGACGGGTGCGGCGCGCCGCGCCGGCCGCGCGTTCGCCCGGCACTTCGGCGCGCACGGCTATCGCGTCGCGATCCACTACGACCGCTCGGCCGACGCGGCCGCCGACGCCGCCGATGAAATCGGCGCGGCCGGCGGCGAGGCGGTGGCGTTGCAGGCCGACCTTGCCGACGCGAACGCCTGCGCCGCGCTGATCGACGCCGTGTACACGCGCTTCGGGCGGCTCGACGTGCTCGTCAACAACGCCTCGGTGTTCTGGCAGGATCACTTCCCCGGCTTCGACCTGGCCGCGCTCGACAGCGCGTGGACGATCAACTGCCGCGCGCCGATCCTGCTCGCGCGCACGTTCTACGCGCGCGCCAAGGTGCTCGGCCAGCAGGGCGTGGTGATCAACGTGATCGACCAGAAGATCAAGGAAAACTTCCACCGCGACCACTTCAGCTACACGGTCGCGAAGGCCGCGCTCGGCAACCTCACGCAGATGCTGGCGATGTCGGCCGCGCCGGTGCTGCGCGTGAATGCCGTGTTCCCGGGCCTGATGCTGCCGAGCGACGACCAGACCGCGGCCGATTTCGCGCACGCGAGCCGCGCCTCCACGCCGCTCGCGCGCATCGCCGGCCCCGACGACGTGGCGAACGCGATCCTGCTGCTCACGGGCAGCGCCTACAACGGCGTGGATTTCGTGGTGGATGCGGGGCAGAACCTGATCCGCGTGGATCAGGACGTGCTGTACAAGCATCGCTCGCCGGTGCGCGAGCACTGAGCCCCTGACCGCATCGATCGATGCGGAATCCCAACGATTCGATGCCGGGCACCGGCCACGGCGCAGCTCCCGAAAACGCTCACCTTCGGGCGCCGCGCCGCGGTCAGTCCTGCCCGTTGTTCTCGGTCCGGCCGCCTTCGCGCACCTTGCCCTGCGCGACGCTGCTGCCCGGCGGCACGCTGTGCGTGAGCCACACGTTGCCGCCGATCACCGAGCCGCGCCCGATCGTGACGCGCCCGAGGATGGTTGCGCCGGCATAGATCACCACGTCGTCCTCGACGATCGGATGGCGCGCGTTGCCCTTCACGAGCGTGCCGTCGCCGTCCGACGGGAAGCTCTTCGCGCCGAGCGTCACCGCCTGATAAACACGCACGCGCTCGCCGATGATCGCCGTCTCGCCGATCACCACGCCCGTGCCGTGGTCGATGAAGAAGCTCGGGCCGATGGTCGCGCCGGGGTGGATGTCGATGCCGGTGGCCGAGTGCGCGATCTCGTTGACGAAGCGTGCCAGCAGCGGCACGCCGAGCCGGTGCAGCGCGTGCGCGAGGCGGTGATGCATCATCGCCAGCACGCCCGGGTAGCAGAGCAGGATTTCGGTGATGTGCTGCGCGGCCGGGTCGCCCGCGTAGGCGGCATGGATGTCGCTGACCAGCAGCGCGCGGATCGACGGCAACTGGCGGCCGAGCGTGTGGGCGATCTCGAACGAACGTTCGTCGAGTTGCGCGGCGGGCGCATCGGCGTATTCGGGCAGAAACGGCAACACGCGGCGGATCTGCTCGTGCAGCACGCGCAGCGTCTTCTCGAGCGTGTGGCCGACATAGAAATCGACGCTCTCGTCGGTCAGGTCCGGCGCGCCGTAGTGCGTCGGAAACAGCGAGGCGCGCAGGCCGGTGACGATCTGGCAGATCGCGTCGCGCGAAGGCAGCTCGCGAATGCCGCGCGGATGCCGCGTGCGGTGCAGCGTTTCGCGCGATTCGCGCAGTTCGGCAACGATCTGTTCGAGATCCCAGGTACGGACAGCAGACGAATTCGACATGGCACATGACACAGACAGCCGTGCCCGGCGCGCGAGGGGCCGGGGACAGCCGCGCTGGTGAAATAAGAGGGATGGCAGGACCGACAAGATTACCGCGTTTCGCCTGCGCCCGCGAAACCCGGCCAGCACGGGCGAGCCGATGCGTATCCACGCCACCCGGCTAGACGGTCTTGTTGCTCGCGTCGATCCAGCGCACGGCCCAGTCGCGCGCATGCGCGATGGCGTCGCTTTCGTCGCCGAAATGGAGATCCGAAGGGAAAAAACGATTCGCGACCAATTCACCATCGCTCGATCGGGAGATCACCACATAGGGCTGGAACAAGCCGTCGCTGATCCGCGCCGGCGCGCAGTTCAACAGGTAACCGCGATGCGTGAATGCCGTTGTCGTCGAGTGCATGAGCTGCCCCACCTTAGGTCCCTTGCGTTCTTCTTCACTACACGTCGTTAGGGTGCCGCGGCGCCCGTTGCGGGCAGGATTCGCACGGCCGGCGCGATCTCACCGCGCCATCTCGAAAAAGCATCATACTCGGTCGCTCCGGCGTCATCCAACCGAAATAAAAGCGTTCGGATCGGCCGGCGGCGCACATGCCGCTACAGCCAAGCATTGCGGCGCCGCAGCGCGGGTTTATCCCGATCGGGCAGCGCGATGTTGCGCCGTCGGCACGCAACACGGCCCAACCGCGCCGTCGCGCCGGCATCTCCACATCGTGAAAATGTCGCGGTCGCGGGCCGATGCAAGCGCCGATGCGCTCGGTTATCCTCCAGACGGTCAGCGCCTGCACGACACGTCCGGCGCAGGCCGGACGATTCCCTTACCGCACCCCGGAGCCATCATGTATCAGCGCATCTTCGTCGCCGTCGACGGCAGTGAAACCTCGCGTCATGCATTCGATTCCGCGCTTGCGCTCGCGCGCTCCGAACGCGCCACGCTGCGCGCGTTCTACGCGATCGAAAACGCCGCGCTCTATTACAACGTGCCGGGCTACGACCCGTCGGTGCTGCGCCAGCAACTGATCGCGCAGGGCGGCGACCTGACCCAGGAATTCGCGCGCCTGATCGCCGCGGCCGGCGTGCAGGGCGACGTGATCACCGGCGAGGCCACCACACTGGCCGACGTCGCGTCGCTGATCCTCGACGCCACCAAGGAATACGGCGCCGACCTGCTGGTGCTCGGCACGCACGGCCGTCGCGGCTTCAAGCGGCTGGTGCTCGGCAGCATCGCCGAGCAATGCATCCGGCAGGCCACGTTGCCGGTTTTGCTGATCCCGACGGCCGCCGCGCATCAGGACGACGCATAAGACAATTCGGAAAATTGATTGCTTTGCCGTGGCGCAACGGGAATGCACGCTGCGTCGCGGCGTTTTGCCGCTCAGTTCGGGGAAACCCCGGTGGGAAAATGTTTCGGTTGTGATTTCTTGAGCGAGCACCACCATGCTGACCCCCATCACGCGGCAACCCGCCCGCCCCCGCTCCACCACCTCCTGGGCACCTCACCAGGCCGCCCATTGCTCGACCTGTTCGATGCGCCATCTCTGCATGCCACAGGGCCTCAGCAACGAGGCGGTCGAGCGCCTCGAATCGGTCATCGGCGCCGCGCGTCCGGTGCGCCGTGGCGAAACGCTGTTCCGTGAAGGCGATATGTTCGACAGCCTCTATGCGGTGCGCTCCGGTGCACTGAAAACCGTCGCCACGCGCCAGGATGGCCGCGAGCAGGTGGCCGGCCTGCACCTCGCCGGTGAGGCGCTCGGCTTCGACGGCATCGCCGGCGATCAGCATCCGCGCACTGCCGTCGCGCTGGAAGACAGCACCGTGTGCGTGATCCCCTACTCGCCGTTGCGTTCGTTGTGCACCGAAGCCAGCACGCTGCAGGCGCGCGTGCTCAAGCTGATGAGCGAACAGATCGTGCGCGAAACGTCCCAATCCGTGCTGCTCGGCTCGCTGAATGCCGACGAACGCGTGGCGGCCTTCCTGATCGACATCTCCTCGCGCTATCGGCTGCGCGGCTACTCGTCGTCCGAATTCAACCTGCGCATGACGCGCGAGGAAATCGGCAGCTACCTCGGCATCACGCTCGAAACGGTCAGCCGCACGCTGTCGAAGTTCCAGCGCGCCGGCCTGCTGTCGATGCAAGGCCGCATCGTGCGCGTGCTCGATTTCGACGGGCTGCGCGCCGTCTGAAAGCGGCCGTGCATCACGGCTTCATCGGTTGTCCTCAGCAATACCGCGCGGCGCCCTTCGGGGCGCCGTGTCGTTGCATCACCGCCGTCGCGCGCATCGATCGATATCAATCGAGCCAGCGCGCCGCCTCGGTCTTCAAGGCCCGACTGAATTCGTCGAGCCAGCCGATCGACAGCCGCCAGCTTTGCCAGTAAAGCTCCACGTCGATGCTGCGTCCTGCCGACAAATCGATCATCTCGCCCGCCGCCACCTGCCGCTCGATCATCCGATCAGGGCACATGCCCCAGCCCAGCCCCGTCTCGCACGCGCGCAAATAACCGGCCACGTGCGGAATCCAGTGCTTCGGCGGATCGAGATCGGCGCGCGTGGCGCGGCGGATGAAGCGCGATTGCAGGCTGTCCTTCGGGCTGAACGTCACGCACGGCGCGCGGCGCAGCGCATCGCGCGTGAGGCCGTCCGAGAAATAGCGCGCATGGAATTCGGGCGAGCAAACCGCGTGATAGCGGATGCTGCCGAGCCGCGTCGAGCGGCAGCCCTGAATCGGCTCGGCCTGCGCGGTCACGGCGCCCTGCACGCTGCCGTCGCGAATCCGCTCGGCCGTGTAATCCTGATCGTCGATCACCAGATCGAGCAGCGTGCCGCTTTGCGAGCAGAACGGGCCGACCGCATCGATGAACCAGGTCGCCACGCTGTCGTCGTTCACCGCGATCCGCAAGGTCGGCCACGCGCCGCCGATGCCCGGCAACTCGGGCGCCTGGCCCGACAGCTCCGCCTCCAGCAACTGCACGCGCTCGGTATGGCGGCACAGCAGCGCGCCCGAGGTGGTCGCCACGCACGGCTGCCCGCGCTTGACCAACACTGCGCCGACGCGCTCCTCCAGCAGCTTGATGCGCTGCGAGACGGCCGACGGCGACACATTCAGGTCCTTCGCCGCGCGTTCGAACGATCCGTGCCGGATCACCGCCGCCAGCGCGTCGAGCAACGCATAGTCGAGCATGAGTTTTCCTTCATCCACATTAGGGAAATTAGCTTTTCTTAGCCATACCGAAGCCGCAGACTAGCGCCATCCGAAGCCCAAGTCTACTGTCCCTTATCTATATGAACTGGATCGCCTTCTCCCACGGCGTGGCGCTGTGCGCCTCGCTGATCGTCACCATCGGTGCGCAGAACGCCTATGTCTTGCGCCAGGGTATTCAGCGCGCGCACGTCGGCAAGATCGTCGTGCTCTGCACGCTCTCCGACATGCTGCTGATCGCGGCCGGCGTCGGCGGCGCCTCGGCGCTGGTGGTGCGTTACCCGACCTTCATCCACGGCGTGCTCTACGCCGGGCTCGCCTATCTGGCGTGGTTCGGCCTGAGCGCGCTGCGGCGCGCGCTGAAGCCCGGCCATGCCACGCTCGACACCGGCGCGGCCGGCGGCGTCGCGCCGCCGCCGCAAAGCGCATGGACGGTGATCGTCGCGACGCTCGCGCTGACCTGGCTCAATCCGCACGTCTATCTCGACACGTTCCTGCTGATCGGCACGGCCGGCGCGCGCGAAGCCGAAGGCACGCGCTCGGCCTTCGCGGTGGGCGCGATGGTGGTCAGCCTGGTGTGGTTCGTCGGCCTGGGCTACGGTGCGCGCCTGCTGGCGCCGTGGTTCAAGAAGGCGATCGCGTGGCGCCTGCTCGACGGCGCGATCGGCGGGATGGTGCTGTGCCTGGCGGCCGTGCAGTTGCGTTGATGTTCTCTTGCGGCGCCACGTACGCAGCCCCAAACGACAACGCCGGCGCGCGCACGAGGCGCCGCCGGCGTGGTCAATGCGACACGAGCTGGTTTATTGCGAGCGGACGATCCCGCCATCCACGCGAATGTTCTGCCCGGTGATGTAACCGGCGCCGTCCGACAGCAGGAACGCCACCGTCTTCGCGATTTCCTGCGTCTTGCCGAAGCGGCCGGCCGGAATCCGCGCAACGATTTCCGGCGTTTCCGGCCAACTGTCGATGAAGCCCGGCAGCACCGAGTTGATGCGGATGTTCTCGCTGGCGTAGCGGTCTGCGTAGAGCTTGGTGAACGAACTGAGCGCGGCGCGCAGCGCCGACGACACCGGCATCGACTGCTCGGGCGCGTCGGCCGCGAAGCTCGAAATGTTGACCACCGCGCCGCCGCCCTGCTTCTGGAACACCGGCGTCACGCGGCGCAGCACGCGCGCCACGTTCAGCACGATCAGATCGAGGCCGAGATGCCACTGCGCATCCTCGACGGCCAGCAGGTCGCCCTTGGGCGGATGGCCGGTGTTGTTGACCACGGCGTCGATGCGGCCGTACTTCGCCAACGTGCCTGTGACCAGCCGCTCGATGTCGGCGTCCTCGGTCACCGAGCCGGCCAGCCCGAAGCCGCCCAGTTCCTCGGCCAGACGCACGGCGCTGCCCGACGGCGACATCAATGCCACGCGATAGCCTTGCGCGGCCAGTTCGCGGGCGATTTCGGCCCCCATGCCCTTGCCGGCGGCCGTGACGAGCGCAACTTTCTGTGCAGACATGATTTCTCCCGAGATTCCGAATGAATGGGAGGCGGCCGATACGGCCGCCTCGTGCAATCGGCACTGTAGGACGGCACGGCGCGCGTGTCGAATCATCAAATCTGCGTCGATTCAGTAGATTTTCTACTGTCTTTCCGATTTTTAATCCTGCCAATTCGTGCTGAATCGGCAATCTCGTCGACAATTTTTCTACAGCCTACAACCTCCCCTGGCCGACCAGCGGCGATACCGGCACGTCAGGCAGGCATCCGCGATGCTGCTGGCGGATCAGTGCGCCGACCGGCCAGACCTGCGCGCGGCGCCTGCTCGGCGAACTGGCCGGCGCGCCATTGGCAGGGCTGGATCGCAAAACCGGCACGGCCTGAGCGAGCTCGGACCTTACAGGCCGCGCCGAGGCCAGTTGCGGAACGAGACGATCGCGAAACTCACGGCGATCGAGCCGCTTGCCGCCGGCTGCGATGCCTCGCTCTCGACCGTCGCGAATCGCCCTCGCGCACGCTTGCCGGCCGGCGATGCAGGCTGCACCGGCAGCGCATCCGGCATCGCTTCGTCGGCGGGGCAACAGGGGTTCGGGCGTCGGGCACGCATCGCGGTTCCTTTCCGGCATGCCGGCATCGAAAGAGATGTCATTGAACGCGTTCGCCATCGATCCGTAAAATGAATGTTTCGATCGATCCGATAACCCAGCGGAATGGAACTGAAACTACTGCGTGCCTTTCTGACCGTCGCCGAACTGCGCCATTTCGGGCGCGCCGCCGACGCGTTGCACCTGAGCCAGCCGGCACTGAGCAAGCAGATCGGCGCGCTCGAAACGAGCGTGGGCGGCCGGCTGTTCGAGCGCGGCCGCCACGGCGCGGAGCTGACGACGTTCGGCGAAACCTTCGTGACCGACGCGCAATCGCTGGTGCGCGATGCCGACGAGATCCTCGCGCGCGCCCGCGAAACCAGCGGCGGCAAGCGCGGGCATCTGCGCATCGGCATCTGTTTGTCGGTGCTGACGCTGGTGCCGCCGCTGATCGCCGAATTCCGGCGCCAACATCCGCTGGTGTCGATCACGCTCAGCGATCTGTCGTCGGCGGAGCAGACGCGGCGCATGCTGGCCGGCAAGCTGGAGGCGGGGTTCCTGCGGCTGCCGTCGGCGCCGGGCCTGGCTTCGTTCGGTGTCCTGGACGAACGGCTCGCGCTGGCCTTGCCGCCGCAATGGCAGCAAGTGAAGGTGCCCGCGCAACTCGACGCGCTCAACGATCTCGGTTTCGTGATGCTGCAGCGCTCGCGCGGCGCGGGCCTCGCGGCGCAGGTGGACCGCTGGTGCCGCGCGCGCGGCTTCGTGCCGAACGTGAGCCAGCAGGCGGAGGATGTGCAATCGGTGTTGGCGTCGGTGGCCGCGGGAGCCGGCGTGGCGTTCATCCCGTCGGGCGCGCGGCATTTGCTGCGCGACGCCACCGTGCAGGAGCTACGTGATCGCGATGCGAAATGGCGCGTGGGCCTCGGCTGGCCCGAGGCGCGTCACGATGCCGTGACGGCGCGCTTCGTGTCGTTCATGCGCGGTGCGCTGCGTAAAACAGCGGCCTGACGACGCGCGCGTTCAGCGCGGCGCGCCCGGCTTCGGCCCCGGCCACTCGCCGCGATAGCCGATCCGCGCCGAAATCGCCTGCCCCGCCTCGCGCAGCAGCGCGACGTAATGCGTGGTGGTGTTCGCGCCGCAGCGGATCGTCGGAAACGAAATCGACAAGCCCGCCACCGCATTGCCGAAGCGGTTGAAGATCGGCGCCGCGAGGCAGCGCAGCCCCTCCTCCTGTTCTTCGTCATCCTCACCATAGCCTTGCCGGCGCACCTGCGGCAGCACCGCCAGCAAGGCCTCGGCCGAGGCCAGCGTGCGCGGCGTGGACAGCTTGAACTCCACGCGCGCGAGCGTTTCGCGTTGTTCGTCCTCGGGCATCCAGGCCAGCAGCACCTTGCCGATCGCGGTGCTGTGCAGCGGATTGCGGCGCCCCACGCGCGATTGCATGCGCAGGCCGTAATCGGCGTCGATCTTGTGGATGTAGATGATGGCGTCCTCGTCGAGCGCGCCCAGATGGATCGCCTCGCGCGTGGTGGCCGCGATGCGCCGCATCTCCAGATCGGCCTCGCGCACCAGATCCACGCTCTCCAGCGCCTTTGCGCCGAGTTCGAACAGGCGGATGCCGAGGCGGTAACGTTCGGTGCCGGCCTCGCGCACCACGTAACCGAGCGTGTCGAGCGTGTGCAGCAGCCGCTGCACGGCCGTGCGCGACATGCCCAGTTGCAGCGACAGCTCGGCCGCGTCGCACGCGCCGCGCGCACCGACGGCCGACAGGATCGTGAAGACCTTGCCGACCGCCGCAACCGATTCCGTGCGCTCGCCGCCGGCCTCTGCAGGCGCGGCGGCGTCGGGGCCGGCGCCGCGCGATTCAGGCGTTGATTTCATGGCGGGCATCCGTGAGATTCGAAACCGCCAAGGATAGCCTGTCGCGCGGCCCCTGCGTCAAGGTGCAGGGGGCAATGCGATACCGCTCAGTTCAGGCGCGCCTTCAACTGGTCCGCCATCGCCTTCATCGCCGAGCGGGTCGCCGGGTCTTCGGCCAGGGCGTTCAGCAATCCGAAATCATGGATCGTGCCGTTGTAGCGGGTGGTGGTCGCTTCCACGCCGGCCGCATCGAGCTTGCGGCCGTAGGCTTCGCCTTCGTCGCGCAGCACGTCGAATTGCGCGACTTCGATCAGCGCCGGCGGCAGGCCCTTGAGCTCATCCGTCGAGGCGCGCAGCGGCGAGGCGTAGATTTCGTTGCGCTGGGCTTCCTGCTTCGTATAGGCATCCCAGAACCACTTCATCATCGGCCGCGTCAGGAAGTGATCCTTCTGATACGCGAGATACGAGCCGTCGTTGAAGTTGTGATCCGTCACCGGCCAGAGCAGGCCCTGGAAGCGGATCGCCGGGCCGCTCTTGTCCTTTGCCATCAACGCCACCACCGTCGCCATGTTGCCGCCCACGCTATTGCCCACCACCGCCAGGCGGCTGCCGTCCACGCCGATTTCATCGCCGTGCGCGGCCACCCACTTCGTTGCTGCGTACGCCTGATTGATCGCCACCGGATAGCGCGCTTCCGGCGACGGCGTGTAGTTGACGAACACCGCCACCGCACCCGATTGCACCACGAGGTCACGCACCAGGCGTTCATGCGTCGGGAAGTCGCCGAGAATCCAGCCGCCGCCGTGGAAGAACATGAACACCGGCAGCGTGCCCTTCACGCCTTCCGGACGCACGATCGTGACCGGCACGCTGAGGCCGTCCTGCTCGATCGTGCGGTTCGTCACCTCGATGCCCGACAGATCCACCTTCACGCTGTTCTGCGCACCCACCAGCACCTGCCGCGCCTTTTCGGGCGACAGCGTTTCGAGGCCCGGCCCTTTCGAGCCGTTCAGTGCCGCGAGGAAGCGGCTCGTGACCGCATCCGGTTGATTGGCCGGCACGGCCGGGTTGGCCGGGCCGGCGGCGAAGGCGGAGGTGGCGGCGGCGATCGCGGTGGCGATCAGGGCGAATTTGACGATCTTCATGATGGATTCCTCAGCAATATGGGTGACGATGGCGATGGCGTAATGGTGAACAGCGTGTGCGGACGGCGCTCAGACCAGCGTGAGCGTGACGTCGATGTTGCCGCGCGTGGCGTTCGAGTACGGGCAGACGATGTGCGCCTTCTCGATCAGCGCCTGGGCGGCTTCGCGCTCCATGCCCGGCAACGCGATCTTCAGTTCCACCTCGATGCCGAAGCCGTTCGGGATCGCGCCGATACCCACGCTGCCGTCGATCGCCACGTCGGCCGGGATCTTGATCTTGTCGCGCGCCGCGACAAACTTCATCGCGCCGAGGAAACATGCGCTGTAGCCGGCGGCGAACAGTTGTTCCGGGTTCGCGCCTTCGCCGCCCGCGCCGCCGAGCTCGCGCGGCGTGACCAGCTTGAAATCGAGCTTGCCTTCGGGCACCACGGCACGGCCGTCGCGGCCGCCGGTTGCGTGAGCGTGGGCACGGTAGAGAACGTTTTCGATCGACATGATGGGCTCCTGATTCCTGATGAGTAAGTGAACGGTTTTTAAATCTATCTACTACAAGGTAGACATAACAGCTCAAAAAATGCAGACCGGGTGGCCTGCGCTGGGTGTTGCGAACGACGTGTCCTGCTGGTGTTGCCCGCCAATTTTATCTACTCATAGATAGATAACCGGCTTCAATAAAAAGGCGGTGGACCGCCTTGTGTCTTCTTGTGTGACCTCCGCCGTCAGGCGCGTGCTTTCCACGCCTTTTCGACTTCATCCAGCCGTGCCTTCTGCTGGAACAACCGGCTTGCCAGCACCGCGCCCTGATAGGCCGCGTACAGCGTGCGGGCCGCGTGCTCCGGCTTGCCGCTGAATGCCAGCGTGCCTTCCTTCGCCCCTTGCGCCAGCAGTGCCGCCAACCAGCGCTCGTTCGCGCTGAAGAAGGCCTGCACGGCGTGCCGCACCGTTTCCGGCAAGGATTCGATGTCGGCTGCCAGCATGCCGCACAGGCAGATGAGGTTGCCATCGCCGAGCGTCTTGCCGAACAGCCTGGTGTAGCGGCTCAGCTTTGCGTCCGCGGCCAGCGAAGCATCGATCGTATCGATGCCGGCCATCACACGCTCGCTGTACTGCTGCACCGCTTCGAGCACCAGGTCGTCCTTCGCGGGGAAGTAGTAGTGGATGCTCGACGTCTTCACACCCACCCGCTCGGACAGATCGCGGTAGCTGAAACCGTTGAAGCCGCGCAGCATGATCAGCTCGATCGCGTGCTCCAGCAGTTGGTCTCGGACGGGTGTTTTCGTTTCCATGGGTCGTAATATATCTACTGGAAGGTAGATGGTCAAGGGGGTGTTGGAAATTTTTTTGGGGGAGCCACACATAGGGTGACAGAGTATGTGCGACTGGCCACACAGTTGTGCACCTGGATACTGCGAAAGCGAGTTTCACCGTCTCACCCGTCGCTTGCCGAACTTACGAACCCGATAGCCTTTCCGTCAACCAATCGATCATGGCCCGCACCTTCAGCGGCAGGAAGCGGTTACGCGGATACAGCAGCCAGACCGGACCGCTGTAGACGCGCGGTTCGAACGACCAGTCGGACAGCACTTGCCGCAACGAGCCCTCACGCAGGAAATCCTTGACGGCATAATCCGGCAGGCTGGCGATGCCCCAGCCCGACAAGGTGGCGTCGGTTCGCGCGCTCACGTCGTTGACGATGTAGCGCCCGTGAACTTCCACGGTATGCATTTGCGTGCCGCGCCGAAAAATCCATTTGCCGTCGTTGGCGTGATCGCCAAGCTGCAAGCAATCGTGCTGACGCAGCGCCTCGGGTTCTTCCGGTATCCCTCGCTCATGCAAGTAAGCAGGCGATGCGCAGAGCAGCCAACGTACGGTGCCGAGCTGGCGCGCGATTAAACCCGGCGGCGGCGTGGGTGTGGGCCGAAGCACGAGATCGATCGGATCGCGCACCGGATCGACCTCGCGATCCTCGAAAAACAACTGGACTTGAACCCGGGGGTGTACGCGCAGAAACCCATCGATCAACGGATGCACCACGCTCTTGGCGTAGGCAATCGGCGCGCTGACACTGACCCGGCCGTGTGCCTCGGCGCTGAGATGCCCGGCGGTATCGACCGCATCGGCGGCCGAGTGAACCATGTTGTGGCAGTAGTGATAAACCTGCGTACCGGATTCGGTCAGGCGGAGGCTGCGCGTCGAGCGTTCCAGCAGCTTGACGCCGAGCGCCCGCTCGAGCCGCTGCATTTGGCGGCTTACTGTCGAGGGCGTGGTACCCAGCAGCCGCGCGGCCGACGAGAAATTGCCGGCCTCGACCACGGAAGCGAAGGTGGCCAGATCGGGCAACAGAGAATGCAGCTCACTTGGGGTCATCGGTAGGCGGCCGTGTCATGGGGGCTCATTTGTGCATTTCAAACATAAATCCTGTTCCGGCCCGGGGGATTATCGCGATACGAATCGATGATGACAATGCAAATCAGTCAAAACGTGCATAAGTCAAAGGAGGGAAATTGCGATGTCGGATAGAGATGGCTTGACCGTCGGCTTGGCGCAGATCGCGCCGATTTGGCTCCAGCGCGAGGCCACCCTGGCCAAGGTGGAGGATTGGATCGGCCGCGCAGCGCAGGCGGGCTGCGGCTTCGTGGCCTTCGGTGAAGCCTTGGCGCCCGGCTATCCTTTTTGGATCGAACACACGGATGGCGCGCGCTTCGAGTCGCCGCTTCAGAAGGAAATTCATGCGCACTATCTGGACCAGGCCGTTCAAGTGGAGGCAGGACATTTAGCCGGTGTCTGCGCCGCCGCCGCGCGGCATAAGATTGCCGTCATGCTCGGCGTGATCGAACGCCCCTTGGACCGGGGCGGCCACAGTGTTTATTGCTCGCGCGTGCATATCGGCGCCGATGGCCGGATCGCCTCGGTGCATCGAAAATTGTTGCCGACTTACGAAGAACGCTTGAGCTGGGCGCCGGGTGACGGCCACGGGCTGCAAACCCACCCGGTCGGGCCGTTCATGGTGGGCGGCCTGAATTGCTTCGAGAATTGGATGCCGCTCTCGCGTGCGGCGCTCTACGCGCAAGGCGAGGATCTGCACGTTGCCCTCTGGCCAGGCAATGTGCGCAATACGGAGAGCACGACACGCTTTCTGGCGCGAGAAGGACGCAGCTACGTGCTTGCCGTAAGCGGTCTGCTCAGGCGCGAGGATGTGCCGTTGGACAGCCCCGTGGCGGCCATGCTGAACAACGAGCATTGCCCCGAAATGCCGGCCAATGGCGGGTCGTGCATCGCGGGACCGGACGGCGCCTGGGTGGTGGAGCCCGTCCAGGGACGAGAGGAGCTGATCGTCGCCACGCTGGATCATCGCGCGGTACGGCGTGAAAGGCAGAACTTCGATCTGGCTGGGCATTATGCACGCCCCGATGTCACGCGGCTGATCGTGGACCGCCGGCGCCAGAGCTTAGCGACCTTCGAGGATATGACCTGAGTCGAATCGTGCAGCCAAACTGCAAGTGAGTTCTCTTCTCCTATCGACCAAGGAGAACTCGACGAAGAAGCGGCACATCGACCAATCATCGATCAGCGGCGTTCAGCATTCCCTGCGCGGCCCACCCCGAGGCCACCTCAATGAGTAACCTCGGGGAATTACCGACTTACTTGAATAAGGCTGGATTGGCGTTGATATAGTTCGCCAAATTGCCCACATTGATGCTGCCCAAGCCGGAGACGGAATTAAAGCCCGTCGTCAAGGGGTAGCCGTAGTTAACGCCGTTCCAAGTCACACCGTTACCAGTGCCGTTTGCTCCGGCAGGCTTTACCTCGTTAAGCAGCGCGAACCGGTCGAGCCCTGAGAACGCCGTATAAAGCCCACGCGCGGGGAAACCGAGCCGATTTTTGTTCTGAGTCTGCAAGCGTGCGAGAAACCCTGCGAGGATCGGTGCAGACAGGCTGGTGCCGCCGTATTGTATCCGCTTGCCTTGCTCGATTACGAACACACCCGACTGCGGATCACCATCGAGCGAGACATCGGGTACCGTTCGCATACGAGAACCGCCATTAACACACTGTTGCCACGCGGGCGCGTTCTCTAAGTGGCTGATACCACCACCGCTTGCCCATACCGTATCCCAAATCTGGCTGCTTTCATTCCTCTGCAATCGGGGCGCCGTATTGCGGCCCAAGTACGTGTAGTTGTACCACCAGTTCATCGGCACTTCTTCCACATACTGGCTGTTAAAACGTGTATAGAGCGTAGTGGCCCCCACCGAAATCACATAAGGCGAGCTTGCCGGGTACTGGACGCTGTAGTTGGCGAGTTGGGCCGTTTCGACGTTGGTGTCGAGTATCGGCTGCTCGCCTGGATCTTGATGGAACAGTTTGTTGGCATTTGTACGCGAATAGACACCATTGTCACCGGAAGAAATCACGAAAGTTTGGCCCTGTGCAATGCCTTCCTGGAAGATTTCGTCCATCAACTGCTTCGCGGCCACGCCAAAAGTAAGTTCGTTGCCGCCGATCGACATGCTGATGATCTTTGCAGTGTTGTCCGAGACCGCACGGTTGAGCGCGACCGAGAGATCTTGCGGGGTCAATGAAGGGGCGTCATAGAGCAACAGGTTACTCACACCGCCGGAGACGCCGACAATGGTTTGGCTGTCCATGGCGTATTCATCGAGATCGTTGTTGCCGTCATAGTCCGACCGAAACGAGCCGGTCTGGATGATCTTCGTGTTGACGGGGGAAGATCGCTCAAGTTCGTGTAGGCACTCAAGTCGCTGACGACCTGTTGGATGTTGTCGCCAGCGCAAATCACGCCAACTGTCGTATCCGCACCGCTTGGCAGCTTGCCGGCGTGATAGATACCGACGAAGTCGCTCGGCCAATGGCCGGTCACGGAAGGAATAGCCCCCGCTGTCTCGGCCGACCGGCGCAGTTCCGCTGGTGACGGCACCGAATCATTGATGGGGTTGGGCGATCGCCGACCGTTTGTGTGCAGCAACGTGACATTGTCCAGCCCGATCACGCCGTCGACGATGGACGAGATCGAGGGCGGAAGCAGTGCTGCCGACGTATTCGCATGGACGGAGCGCCCATCATCCATGGCGAACACATGCATTCCAGTCTGAAAGGCGCTTTGAATGCTGGAGGAATTTCCTCGGGCGGAAACAAACAGCCTGTTTGGCGCGACTTCGATGCGCGTAAATCCGTGACGATTCAGATAATCCACAACACGCCGCACTTGATCGTCGCTTGGTGCATAAATTGAGCGAAATTCTTCGACACTGAGATGACGAGGCTTGCCATATCCAGAATCAGAAGTTAACGCATTTATCAGCTCATCAAATTGAGCCTTGTTGCGCAGCTTGAGTGGGAAAATAATTGGGAACGTGTCGGCAGATTTCGGCTCTGCGCCGTGGGCGAAGGCGAGCTCTTCGCGCATCGACAGGTTATGCTCCGCCGGGAAGCGCAGGGTTTGAGATGTCGAGTTATAAACTGCAGCAACTGATTGGTCCGCATGTGCAAACACCGGAAGCATAACGAGAGCCGCCATCTGCACGACGCGCAGGGGGAATTTTTTAATTTTCAATTAATTTCCTGCAATAAATAAAATTGTCTGGATTGGTGAGAAAGAAGGCTCAAAAAAATTTGAATAATGAAGAATCGGCGCCAGAGCGCGCGTGCCAGGCAGTGGACTGATTCGGTGCATGCATCGTTCGATCAGTTGGACTGATGGACCGTATTTTGGGCGAGAAGAATGAGCAAAGAATGAGCCGCCAGACGACCAAGATCGATTCAATGGATGATCGCCCGAGGGGCTCGTCAGGATTTCCTGTCGATTGCCGGCGCCCGGACCACCCAACCGCCTCGATTCAGGGAATACGCGGGCCGATCGGCAACAACGCGCCCAGGGCCTGCGCGGTCAGGTCCGCCTCGCGGCGCACCCAATCAAGAAATGCTCGAATGCTTTCACGTCCGGCCGCGCGTTCGGCCACGACCGCGTGATAGGCCACGCCCAGCGCCTCGGCCGGCGCGAACGGCGCGAGCAGCCGGCCGCTCTCCAGCGCGGCCAGCGCGAGCGCCGGGGAACTCGCCACCACGCCGAGCCCATCCGAAGCGGCTTCGATCGCGAACATCGCGTGCGAGAAATGCCGCCCGTCGGCATCGGGCGGCAGCGCCAGGCCGCGGCTATCGGCCCAGCGTTGCCAGAACGATTCGCCGCCATGCAACAGGCCGCGATCGTCGTGCAGCAAGGGCAGGCCGAACAGCCGCTGCGGCTCGGCCAGCAAGTCCGCCGAACACAAGGCCGGGCTCAACATCGGCGTAACACTCAGTGGCATCACGGCGGCCGCTTCCAGGCCGGGGTAACGGCCGTCGCCAAGCATCATGACCACGTCCACTTCCTCGGCCCATTGGTAGACGCTGTCGCGCTCGCTTTCGCTGCTCGTCCATGAATGCCCGAAGCCATGCATCCGCGAGATGAGATGCACATCGAGATCGGGACGATGCACCAGGAAGCGATGCAGGCGCGGCATCAGCCAGCGGTTGGCGAACGAGGGCGGGCTGCTGATGGTCAGCGTCTCCTTGTCGCGATAGTGGCTCAGTTGCAGCATCGACTCGCGCATCGCCTCGAAACTTTCGCGCAGCTTGGGCAGGCAGGCGCGCGCCGCCGGCGTCAGCGTCAGCCCCTTGCGGGTGCGCTCGAACAACTCGATGCCGAGGAATTCCTCGAGCACATGCACCTGGTGACTGACGGCGGCCGGCGTGACATTCAGCTCCTCGGCGGCTTGCCGGAAACTCAGGTGGCGAGCCGCCGATTCGAAGGTTCTCAGGGCATTCAGCGGTGGCAGGTAGTTTGGCATGGCGGTTCGTCAGGACAACATAAAAACATCGACGCGGCACACGAGAAATTCTTGTCGGGTCGGCAAGGATTTCTCGCGTGACGCCGGCAACGCGCATCGATAGGCTTCGCTCACCCTGCAACCCGACCCGGCAGCCCCGTGACCGATCTCACTCCTTCCCCTGCCCCCTCGCCCGAATTGCGGCACGAGCTGGTCATGGCGAACCGCATCCTCGCGCAACGCGGCGTACTCGATGCGTTCGGCCACGTCAGCGTGCGGGACCCGGCACGGCCCGAGCAGTTCCTGATCTCTCGCTCGCGCGCCGCGGAGCTGGTCGAACCCGACGACATCGTGGCCATGAATCTTGACGCAAGGCTGATGGACGGATATCGGGGAACACCCTATCTCGAAGCGCCGATCCACGCCGAGATCTATCGCGCGCGCCCCGACGTGATGGCGATCGTGCACAGCCATGCGCCGTCCGTGATTCCGTTCGCGGCCTCAACGGTTGCGCTCGCACCCGTTTATCACATGGCCGGTTTTCTCTCGAAGGGCGCGCCGGTATTCGATATCCGAACCTGCTTCGGCTGCACCGACATGCTGGTGCGCAACGGCGAGCAGGGCAAGGCGCTGGCGGCCTCGCTCGGCCAGGCCGCGGTCGCGCTGATGCGCGGGCACGGCTTCGTGACCACCGGCGAGACGCTGGCGGTGGCGGTCTATCGCGCGATCTATACCGATCTCAATGCGGCCTCGCAGCAGAAAGCGATCCAGTTGGGCGGCACCGTGACCTATCTCGACGAAGGCGAAGGACGGCTCGCCGACCAGACCAATATCGGCGTGATCGAAAAAGCCTGGAGCCTGTGGAAGCGCGAGGCGGAACGCTCGCGCCTCACGTGACGTGCCACCGCGACACACCAAACGACAACGACAACGACATCAGGAGACATCGTGAGCGAACACCCCGGCCCCTCGTTGGAAGAATTCATCGACGCGCGTCCGCTATCGGCCAGGCAGTTGCTGATTGCCGTGCTGTGTTTCCTGGCCGTGCTGCTCGACGGCTTCGACTCGATCCTGGTCGGCTTCATCGCGCCGTCGATTCGCGCGGCATGGCAGTTGTCGCCCGCGCAACTGGCGCCGCTGTTCGGCTCCGGCGTGGTGGGCCTGATGATCGGCGCGCTGGCGATCGGACCGCTGGCCGACCGCCATGGCCGCAAAACCGTGCTGGTGGCGAGCGTGGCCGCGTTCGGCTTGTTGACGCTGGTTTCGGCCGCCGCGCCGTCGCTGCCGGTGCTGATCGTGCTGCGTCTGCTGGCCGGGCTCGGGCTCGGCGCGGCGATGCCGGGCGCCATCACGCTGACCGCCGAATACTGCCCGCGCCGGCATCGCGCGATCGTGGTGACCGCGATGTTCTGCGGCTTCACCGGCGGTGCCGCGATCAGCGGCATGCTGGCCGCCTGGCTGATCGGCGACTTCGGCTGGCGGGCGGTGCTGGTGGCGGGCGGCGTGCTGCCGCTCGCGCTGGTCGTGGCGATGCTCGCGTACCTGCCCGAATCGGTGCGTTTCCTGGCCCTGCAGCCCGGCCGGCACGCCGCGATCGCGGCGATCCTGGCGCGCATCGCGCCGGCGGCGGATCTCGCTTCGTTGCGGCTGCCGTCGCGTGATCCCGCACCCGCTGCGCGCCCGACCCTGAAACGTCTGCTCGCCCCCGATATGCGCGGCGGCACGCTGCTGATCTGGGTGGTCTATGTGTCCAGCCTGCTGGTGCTGCTGTTCCTCAACAGTTGGCTGCCGACGCTGCTGCTCGGCATGGGCGTGCCGTTGGCCAAGGCCTCGATGCTGGCCGCCACGTTCCAGCTCGGCGGCACGTTCGGCGCGATCGCACTCGGCTACCTGATGGACCGCTACCGCGCCTGCCTGGTGCTGACAGCCGCCTTTCTCGCGGGGGCGCTCGCCCTGCTCGGCATCGATTCGATCGGCGCCGCCAGCGCAGCGTGGGTGCCCGTGCTGGTGCTGATCGGCATCGGTACGGGCGGCGCACAGACCGGCGCGCATGTGGTGACCACCAGCTTCTACGACACCGCCAGCCGTTCCACCGGCATGAGCTGGGCGCTCGGCGTCGGCCGCGTCGGGTCGGTGGTGGGCTCGATGTCCGGCGGCTACATGCTGGCCGGGCACTGGCCCAGCGGCGCGATGTTCGGCCTGATGGCGCTGTGCCTCGCCATCGCGGCTGCGGGCAGCTTCGCCCTGTCACGGCATCCGCGCCTGCGCGGCGGCTCGCCAGTGGCCGACACGCCGGCGACACGCTCGGCCTGAACCCCCTTTCGCCTTGCACGCACGCCGCGAGCGCTCGCGGCGTGGGGCGCGTCGCACCCGCCGCCAGAGCGGGGCGATGCACGCCCCAACCCACAACGACAACCCAGGAGGAGACGATGAAAGCAAAACACGCCCTGACGGGCGCCTTGATCGGCATGGCCGGCTGCTCGGCGGCCGTCGCGCAAAGCAGCGTCACGCTATACGGCATTCTCGATACCGGCGTCGAACTCGTCACGCATGCCGACAAGAACGGCGACCGCGTGGTGCGGATGCCGTCGATCACCGGCGAGCTGCCCTCGCGGTGGGGCGTACGCGGCGAGGAAGGGCTCGGTGGCGGCCTGTCCGCGGTATTCGATCTCGAGAGCGGCTTCAACGTCGCCTCGGGTTCCTCGAACCAGGGCGGACGCCTGTTCGGCCGGCAGGCCTGGGTCGGCATCAAGGGGCCGTTCGGCACCCTGAGCTTCGGTCGGCAATACACCATGACGCTCTGGGCGATACAGGATTCCGATCTGCTCGGCCCCGACATCTACGGCGGCCTCAGTTCGTTGGACCTCTACATTCCCAACGCGCGCAGCGACAACACCGTCGCCTGGAAAGGCACGTATCGCGGCGTGACGGCCGGCGCGACCTATTCGTTCGGGCGCGATTCCGGCGGCACCGGCAACTCGCCGGGGCAAGGCACCTGCGCCGGCCAGGTGGCCGGCAGCTTCGAGCCATGCCGCCAGTGGTCGGCGATGCTCCGTTACGACGCCAACGGATTCGGCGTGGCGGCCTCCTACGACGAGCAGCACGGCGGCACCGGTGCGGCTGCGAACTTCTTCGACGGCGTCGCGCCGGCCGCGCTCACCGCGCCCGGCGATGTGGATGCGCGCGCGCAACTGACCGGCTATGCCAATCTCGGCCCGGTGAAAGTGGGCGGCGGCTGGCTCGGACGACACGTCGAATTCCAGGGGCCGGCGCCGTCGACGGTGCGCTCGAACCTGTTCTATCTGACCGCCTCGTACTCGCTGCTGCCCGACCTCTCCTTCGACGGTGGCGTGTACCGCATCGTCAATGCCGCGCACGACACGCGCGGCACCATCGTGATGGGGCGCACCACCTACGCGCTGTCGAAGCAGACCGCCGTCTACCTGCAGGGCGGCTATCTGTTCAACAGCGCGCATGCGGCCTACACGATCAGCCAGGGCGGCGGCGGCACCACGCCCGCGCCCGGCATGGGACAACTGGGCCTGATGGTCGGGATGCGCCATTCGTTCTGATCGGGCGCGCTCGTCCTATCGAGGAGCATGCCGGCTCATACCACGAGCCGGCCCCCGCTGACCCGCTCTCCGTGCCTGGACACGCGCAGGCATGGCCGTGATGTTTCCGAGTTTGTGCAAGCATGCGCCAATACGAAAACTCATTTGTCGATTCACGACACGATTCGCCTCAGGCCAGCAGCGCGACGAAGTCCGTGCGACGAGCCACCCGGTTTTGCGACTCGATGACACGGCCGGAACCACCCGCACGACTGGACACATACCCGGTCGATCCGTACTGTTGCAGGCACGGAATGCAGGCATGGCTACGGCCGCAATTGCCGCTTGCCCACGGTGCGCTGGCTCGTCGTCGAGCCGCGTGATCAACGTCATGACCAAGGAGAATGCACCATGGGTATGCGTCCAGACCCCACTTTTCACGCATCGCCAAAACTCGCGATGGAGGCGCCGACGGAGAACTTTGCGTACACGCTGTTGCTCAGTCCGGATTTTTCGAAGCCCGACGCGCTCGCCGTGGTCGACGTGAAGCCTGAATCGCCCACCTACGGCCAGGTCGTGCACACGGTCACCATGCCCGAAGCCGGCGACGAATTTCATCACTTCGGCTGGAATGCCTGTTCGTCGTCGTTGTCGCCGCTCTCGGGGCACGCGTTTCTCGAGCGGCGTTTCCTGATCATCCCCGGCCTGCGTTCGTCCCGCATCTACATCATCGATACGAAGCCCGAGCCGACGCAGGCGCGCATTCACAAGATCATCGAGCCGAAAGAGGTATTCGCCAAAACGGGCTATTCGCGTCCGCACACGGTGCACTGCGGGCCGGAGGGCATTTACGTGAGCACGCTCGGAGGCGGCGGCAAGGACGGCACCGACGGCCCGCCGGGCATCTTCATCATCGATTGCGAAACGTTCGAGGTGCTCGGCCGTTGGGAGATGGAACGCGGCGCGCAGGAGAAGCACTACGATTTCTGGTGGAATCTGCCGCGCAACTACATGGTGTCGAGCGAGTGGGCGCTGCCGCCGCAGTACGAGAACGGCATCGTGCCGGAAGAGCTGCTGGCGAACCGATACGGGCACAAGCTGCATTTCTGGGATCTGCGCGCACGCCGCAACGTGCAGACGATCGACCTCGGCCCCCGGCATCAAATGGCGCTCGAAGTGCGGCCCGCGCATGATCCCGTGCGCGAGTACGGGTTCGTCGGCGTGGTCGTCGACACCACGAACCTCGAAGGGTCGATCTGGACCTGGTGGCGCGAAGGCGGCCGCTTCCACATCGAAAAGACCATCACGATCCCCGCGGAGCCCGCCGCGGCAGATCAATTGCCGCCGATACTGAAAGCGTTCGGCGCGGTGCCGCCGCTCGTCACCGACATCGACCTGTCACTCGACGACCGCTTTCTCTACGTTGCGTGTTGGGGCACCGGCGAAATGCGCCAATACGACGTCAGCGACCCGCGCAAGCCTCGGCTGGCCGGGTCCGTGCGAATCGGCGGCATTGTCGAACGCAAAGGCCATCCGAACGGCAAGCCGTTCGCGGGCGGCCCGCAAATGGTCGAGATCAGCCGCGATGGCAAGCGCGTGTATTGGACCAACTCCCTGTATTCCACGTGGGACGATCAGTTCTACCCGGACGGCGTGCCCGGCGCACAAGTCATGGCGTACGCCGGCGCCGATGGCGGCCTGAGGCTTGCGAGCGACTATTTCGTCGAGTTTCCCGACGGTTATCGCGCGCATCAGATCCGCCTCGAAGGCGGCGACTGCTCGACCGATTCGTTCTGCTATCCATCGGCAGCCTGATGCTGCCGGTGAGCGTGCAGGACGGCCTGTGGCTGGCAGTGCTCGCAAGCGGCGTCTATCACGGCATCAATCCGGCGATGGGCTGGCCGCTTGCGGTGTCGAACGGGCTGATGGCGCGACGGCCGCGTGCCTTGCTTTCGGCGCTGGCGTATCTTGCAGCGGGGCATCTTTCGGCGATGCTGATGGTGATGGTGCCGTTCGCGTTGTTGACGATGCTGGCCGGCTGGCAAACCCGCATCCAGATCGGGGCGAGCCTGCTGGTGATGGCGTTTGGCGCGATGCTGTTGATCCGGCGCCGTCATCTGCGCGTGCTTGCGCGCATTCCGCCTGCGCGGCTTGCGTTGTGGTCGTGTCTGGTCGCACTGGGCCATGGCGCCGCGCTGATGCTGCTGCCGATCTATCTGGGCCTGTGCCGCGCCACGCCCATGGACACCGCGCATCGGGCGGCGCAAACCCTGATCGGCTTCGATTTGCGGATGGCGCTGCTGGTGTCGCTGGTGCATGCGCTCGCGATGATCGGCGCCGGTGGCCTGTTGGCGTGGCTCGTCTACCGCTATCTCGGGCTGCGCTTCGTCGCGCGCAGTTGGTTCAATCTGGATGCCGTGTGGGCGTCGAGCCTTGTGTTGGTCGGCGGAGTTTCGTTGCTGGAATGTATCCGGCAGTCCTGATTACCGTGGCGCGCGGAAGCGCGAATCTCTCTATCGGCTGATCGAGCAGCGTTCAGCGTTTGACGCTGCCCGTGCGGCGTGCGATTTCGTCGAAAATCGTCTCGGCGAATTCCACCGCAGCCGGAATCTCGGCGTCGTACATCATGACGAATTCGATATCCGGGAGCACCGGCAAGCCGTCTGCCGGGCCGAGTTCGCGCAGCTCGCCGTCGATCGCGCTGCGCGGCACGGGCGCCACGGCAATGCCGGCTCGCGCGAACGCCCTGATACCCGTGACACTCGGGCTTTCGCACGCAATTCGATAGGGTGTGTCGGCCAACGCGAGCGCCTTGACGGCAGCCTCTCGAAACGGGCACGGGTCCGGAAAACACGCCAACGCCAGCTCGCCTTCGGGGAGCGGCTCATGACGCGCAAACGCCCAGGCGAGCGGTTCTCGCCACAAGGTCGCGCCCTTGTTCGAGGCGGAACACCGGCTGCCGATCACGAGATCGAAATCGCCCTTGGCGTGTCGTCGAAACAAGCTGTCGCCGATGTCGACCGTCAGATCCAGTTGCAAGCCACGGCGCGCGGCGCGAAAGCGGCGCATCGCGTCAGGCAGCCAATCCCCGGCAATGTCCTCCGAAGCGGCGATCCGAAGCTTGCCGCTGTAGATATTGCCCGTTCCCAATCGCGCTCTGGCCTCCTCGCTGAGATTGAGCATGGCGCGCGCGTATCCGAGCAGCGTCTGGCCATGCTCGGTGAGCGCGACGCTGCGCGTGTTGCGGACGAAAAGCGTGCGCGCGATTTGCTGTTCCAGCCGAACCACCTGGGCACTGACCGCCGACTGACTCAGATGCAGCCGACGACCGGCCCCGGTAAAGCTCCGAGCCTCCGCAACGGCGACGAACGTGTGGAGGAGCGCGGTATCGAGCGGATGGCTCATTGATCACCAAATCAGGTTAATTCGACAAATTAATAGCGTTTCCAAATTATATCGTCGCCCGGTACGCTGCGAATCACGGTGAGCGACCGCGCATTCCGCCCGTCGCCGCCCCCTGACAAGGACCGGTTACATGACTCGCGTGCTCTATATCGAAGGTTCACCCAACAAGGCCCATTCGGCGTCGATCGAAGTGTGCAATGCCTTTCTGGATGCGTACCGGCTGGCGCATCCAGAACATGTAATAGAAAAGCTCGACATCTGGAATCTGAGGATTCCTGAGTTCGACGCCGACGCCTTGGCCGCTAAATACGCCGGCCTGAACGGGGTGACCCTGACGCCGGCACAAGCCGAGGCATGGCAAGGCATCAAGGAACTCGCCGCCCCCTTTCTCGCGGCGGACAAGCTGCTGTTCGGGGTGCCTCTGTGGAACTTCAGCATTCCCTACAAGCTGAAACATCTGATCGATGCCATCTCGCAGAAGGACGTGCTGTTCTCGTTCGACAGCTCGGGTTTTACCGGCATGTTGCGTGGGAAAAAGGCGGCGGTCGTCTACGCGCGCGGGCTCAACTTTACGTCTCCCGGTTCATTCACGCCGGCCAGCGAGTTCGACCTCCAGCGGCCCTACATGGAAACCTGGCTCAAGTTCGTGGGGGTGGAGGACGTCGTCGGGATTGTCGTCGAGCGCACGTTGCTCGGCGCGGAAGGGAAGGCCGATCGAATCGGTGCAATCGAAGAGGCGCGTGCGATCGCGCTCGAGTTCTAGTCGCACCGAGCTTCGGTGCGGCTTTGTAGCGGTGGGAAGAAACGGCCGTGATGATTCGCGATGGCGCGCAATCGTAAAAAATTCAGGTCAACTCGGGTTGCACATAACCCGTCAAAATCAACGCCGCCTGCACCGCCCCGAACAACACGATCGCCGCCGCCCCCGCAATCCCCACCACGCGCTGCGCCGTCTGCAACCGCGCCCGCAGGCGGATGCCGCGCCCCATGATGAAGCGGTTCGCGCCGATCGCGCCGAGGCCGAACAGCGTCACCGTCACGGCCACGCCCGCGGCAATCGCGAACGCGGCCGCGATGCCGATCCACGGCGCGCGCGCCGCCACCGACGCGATCAACACGAAGATCGAGCCGACGCAGGGCCGCACGCCCGATGCGAAACCGGTCGCGAGGATCTGCAGTGTCACCGTCCACCTCGACGGGTTGGCCACCATCGCGCGGCGCGACGAACGGGCATGCACCCGCAGCTTCGCGCCGAGATAGGCGGGCGCGTCGTCCGGGGTGTCGCGCGCGTCGGGCACCAGCTTGATCGCGACCGGGTCCACGCAGCAATCGCGGCGCGTCAGCGTGTTGTAAAGCGTGAAGATGCCGGCCACGCACAGCAGCAGGTAGCTGACGACATCGAGCGAGGCCGCGTTGGACAGCACGTTCGACATGCCCGCCTGCGCGAACCACGCCGCACCGAACACCAGCACGATGGCGCTCATCGCCTGCACGGCCGCGCCCCAGCTTGCCAGGCCGATGGCCTGCGCCACCCGCGTGCGCCGCGAGCCCAGGTAAGCGCCGGCCACGAGCTTGCCGTGTCCCGGCCCGACCGCATGCAGCATGCCGTAGGCGAACGACACGGCGAGCAGCGTCAGCCAGGCCAACGGCGACGCGTCGCGCCGCAATTGCGCGGCGACGTCGGCGATATGCGCATTGAGCTTGCCCTGCCAGATCAGCGTGGTGACCAGCAGCGTGCGCGCGAATTCCGGCAACACCACCGTGTGCCGCGGTTCGGGAACCGGTACGGGCGCGGCAGCTTGCGTGGAGGGCGCCGACGACGCCGGCCGGATCGGCTGGCCGAATACATCGACGGTCGGCGCGGCGGCGTAACACGGCACGGCCAAGCCGAAGCCCGCCAACGCCACGCAACACGCGAAAAAAAAGGCCATCGCGGGCCGTGAGAATCTCAGCATGACAAAGCAAATGCCTGCGGCAGATAGAGGCCGTTGAAGATGGGGTGCGTGCGATCCTGGAACGCCTTCGCGGTGCAGGCGGCGGCGGGATGGCCTTCGAGCGTCACGGGCGTCGCGCCATTCGGTTCGTAGTCCACGAAGAACGATTCGTCCCAGATGCCGAGCGACACCTTGCGCGCACTGCCGGCATCCACCGGCGCCTTGAGCGGCAGCATGAAGGTGTAGACCAGCTTGCCGTGATCGATCGACACGCGGAACCCGGTCGGCTCGCCGAACGGTTGCGCTTCGCCATTGACGTAAAGGTGACTGAAATATTGCGCGCCCGCGAGCGAGGAAAACGCCTGCTTACGGAAGATTTCAGTTTGCCTGGCATCGAGCGGCCCGTTCTCGGGCAGGGAATCGATGCCGACGATCTGCACCGGGAACCCTTCCGAGAAGCGCCAGCTTTCGGCAATGGCGGTGACGGCCGTGCCCTGCATCTGCACGCGCGCCGCATAGCGAATCCACACATGCGGGTGCGCGGCCGCCACGCCCGATACGACCAAGGCGGCGGCCCCGGCGAGCCGCCTGACGACAGTAAGATTCCACATCGCTTTCGATTGTTGGTTCCGGCGGGCCGAGGCACGGTGCCTCACAGCGCGCGACGACGCGAGTATAGCGGGGCTTCGGCCGGACGCGCCCGCTGCGATGCGGTGCGACCCGATGCGATGCGGCCGGCCCGGCGCATTTCGCACGCCGCGCCGGCCGCTCGTTCGATCGGCGGCCGCCGGCGCGCTTACTGCGCGGCCGGATACACGCGCCGCCCGCTCACCCAGGTTTCCCGCACCACGATGTCGCGCATGCCTGCCGCGTCGAGCGCCTGCCATGTCAGCGGGTCCTGGTCGAGGATCACCAGGTCGGCCTGCTTGCCCGGCAGCAGCGAACCGATCTGCGTGTCGAGGTGACATTGCCAGGCGGCGTCGATCGTCACGGCGCGCAGCGCCTGCGCGATGCTCAGGCGCTCCGACGGGTTCAGCACTTCCACCGGCCCGGTCGCGGCGTCGCCCGTGGGCGGCACGCGCGTGGCTTCCATCACGCGGCCGACCGCCTGCTCCATGTATCGCAGCGGCCCGAACGGCGAGACGAAGTGATCGCTGTGCAGGCTGATGCGCATGCCGGCCGCCAGCGCGGACGCGCAGCGATCCAGCAATTGCGCGCGCTCGTAGCCCAGGATCGTGTCGCAGAACGCCTTGCCCCAATAACCGACGTGGCCGATCAGGAAGCTCGGCGAAATCGACATGCGCTTCATGGTCTGCAACGCGTTGTCGTGCAGCAGCGAGGCATGTTCGATCCGGTGGCGCGCCTTGATGGGCGCCGGGTCGCGATCGGCGCCCGGCGGCGGCACCTTGTCGAGCGCCAGTTGATAGGCGGCCAGCACATTGACGATCCCGTCGTCGCCGTTGGCGTGGGTGAGGATCGGCCATCCCGCATCGGCCGCCCGTGCCATCTGTTTCGCCAGGCCCCGCATGGGCGTGAAATTGAACAGGCCGTACTTGCCGACGCCCGGCACCGCATGCTCGTTGCAGCATCGATACGGGGCGCTCTGCAGGCCCGTCAAACCCTGATTCGACCCGTCGGCGATCAGCTTGATCGCACGCAGGCTGAACAACACCTCTGGATGACTGTCGAGTTCCGGCCGGTAAAACGCGAGCCACCCGCCCAGCGCGTCGGGATCGTTGCCGTACAACGCGGCGCCCACCCGCACCGTCAACGCGGTCGTGCTGGCCAGGGCGCGCATCGTATCGACCTCGGCAGGCCCGCTCAACATGCCGAGGCCCGCGTCGAAGATCGTGGTGATGCCGCGCTCGTTGGCCTCCGCGAACACCTTCAGCAGGTTCGCCAACATGAGCTTCGGATCGACCGGCAGCAGATTCGACACGAGCTTGGAATGCTCTTCGGTCAGGACACCTGTCGGATAGATCTTGTCGATGCCCGCCCGCTTCAGCGCGACCGTGTTGACATAGCTGATGTGGCCGGACGCGTTGAGCAGGAAGATGCCGACATCGTCGGGCAAACCGGTATCCGGCGCGAAGCCGTCGAGCCATTCGGCATCGGGCTCCTCCCACGTCTGCATCAGCGACGGGTCCACGCCGAAGCCGCACACCCAGCGCTGGACATTGGCCGGCGGGGTCACCTCCTTCGCGGCCTTCACCGCATCGACAAGCCGCGTGCCGATCACGTCCTTGTTGTACGGGTGCAGCAGTTCCTGGCCCTTGAACGGGCTCAGGTCGGTCCACGATTTGACGAGCGCACTCGTCATCAGGTGCGCGTGCGGATCGATCAGGCCCGGCAGCAAGGCCTGGCCGGCGGCGAGTGCGTACTCGGTCACCGGCTCGGCGAACTGCTGGTCGTGCATCTGCGCACGCACCGCCTCGAGGCTGTCGACGGCGATGACCTTGCGGTCGGCGATACCGATCGCCTCGACACGCCATTCCGGCCGCTCGGGGTCCGGATAAATGGCGCCGCCGTAAAAGATAACCGGCTCCCGGCCATCGCCATCACGCAATGGCGGCAAACCGGCGATATGCGTTTTCCATTCCGGTGAGGCGTGATCGAACGACGGCATGATATGCGGGCTGCAGCATGCGCAGCCAAAATGAACGGTTTCCGACATGATTCGTTTCCTTTTACGTTCTGTTTTATAACGATCGAATAAAATCCCATCGAATCAGGCCAACGACGATCGATGCGCCCCGGCCCACGGCGCGCATGTGTCCAGCCTGCCGATACGCGGAGCCGCCGTGACGGCCGTCGGTGCATCCCCGTAGACGGCGCAACGTCGGCCCGCGCGCGTTCGACTATAAATGACCGGCATGACGCGCGACACGCTTCGTCTTAATGACAGGCAGAGAATATTTTTACAAATGGCTTCAACCTTGTTTGAATCGCGAAACAATCGATCAAATTGAAGATTAAGCCTTTCGCGTTCCATGGTAGCCTCGCGCGTCAGGCCGAATACGCGCGTGCCGCCACAGGCCATGCCGTGAATGAGAGAACATCGTGCGAGGGAATGGGGTGAATACGATTATCGGTATCGATCTCGGTACGACGCATAGTTTGGCCGCCGTATGGAAAGACGGCGCGCCGGTTCTGATTCCCAATGCGCTCGGCGAGTTTCTCACTCCGTCCTGCGTCGGCATCGACGACGACGGCAGCGTGCTGGTCGGCCGCGCCGCCTTGCACCGGCTGCATACGCACCCCGATCTGACCGCCGCCAACTTCAAGCGCTACATGGGCACGGCCCGCAAGCTGCGGCTCGGGCAGGCCAGCTATCGGCCCGAGGAATTGTCCTCATTCGTGCTGCGCGCGCTGAAGGCCGACGCGCAGGCGTATCTCGGCCACCCCGTCGAGCAGGCCGTGATCACCGTGCCGGCCTATTTCAACGACACCCAGCGCAAGGCCACGCGCGCGGCCGGCGACCTGGCCGGCCTGAACGTCGCGCGGCTCATCAACGAGCCGACCGCCGCCGCGCTGGCCTACGGCGTGCACGAGCGCGACGCCGAGCGCAAATTCCTGATCTTCGACCTGGGCGGCGGCACGTTCGACGTCTCGATCATCGACATCTTCGAAGGCGTGATGGAGATCCGCGCCAGTGCCGGCGACAACATGCTCGGCGGCGAGGATTTCACCGGCGTGCTGGTGGACGCGTTCCTCGCGCGGCACCGGCTCGACGCGGAACGGCTGCGCACGCACCCCGTCGAACTGCAACGCCTGCTGCACGAAGCCGAAAGCGCCAAGCGCGCGCTCACGGCGGGCGGCAGCGCGCAGATGCGCGCGACGCTCGACGGCACCGCCTACGAGATGGCCGTCACGTCGGCCGAATTCGAAACGCTGTGCACGTCGCTGCTCGACCGGCTGCGCCAACCGGTAACGCGCGCCCTGCGCGACGCCCGGATTCCGCTGGCCGAACTCAACGACGTGATCCTGGTGGGCGGCGCCACGCGCATGCCGGTGGTGCGGCGCATGGCGAGCCTGCTGTTCGGCCGGCTGCCGGCGGGTTCGCTGAATCCGGACGAGGCCGTGGCGCTGGGCGCGGCGGTCCAGGCCGGGCTCAAGCAACGCGACGCGGCGCTGGAGGAAATCGTGATGACCGACGTCGCGCCGTACAGCCTCGGCGTCGAGGTCGCCACGCAGGTCACGCCGAATCACGTCAGCGAAGGCAGCTTCCTGCCGCTCATCGAGCGCAACACCACCGTGCCGGCGAGCCGCGCGAAGACGGTCTACACGATGCACGACAACCAGACGCGCGTGAACCTGAAGGTGTATCAGGGCGAATCGCACGCGGTGGCCGACAACATCCTGCTGGGCCGCCTGCCGATCGATGTGCCGGCCGCCCCGGCGGGCTCGGTGAAGATCGAGGTGCGCTTCACGTACGACGTCAACGGGCTGCTCGAAGTAATCGCCCGGCAACTGCCCGACGGCCAGGCGCACACGCTGGTGATCGAGGAAAACCCGGGCGTGTTGAGCCCGGACGAGATCGCCGCGCGCTTGCAGGCGTTGAACAAGATGAAGATCCATCCGCGCGAGACCACCGAGAACCGCACGCTGCTGGCGCGCGCCGATCGCCTGTTCCAGGAATTGCTGGGCGATCCGCGCCATTTCATCGGGCAGCAGATCGTGACGTTCCAGTCCGTGCTCGAAACCCAGGACCCCGAAACGATCGTCCAGGCGCAGGCCGCGCTGAAGCGGGTGCTGGAGCACTTCGAAACCCGCCAGATCTTCTGACCCGGCGCGCATGAATTCTTCCGTACCATCGATCTGGGACACGCTCGGCGTGCCCGCCCACGCGACCGAAACCGATATCCGGCGCGCCTACGCCCAACGGCTCAAGACCACGCGGCCCGACGACGATCCGGTGGCGTTCCAGGCACTGCGCGAAGCCTACGAGCGGGCGCGGCAGATCGCGCAGGCGCGGGCGGCACGGGAAGCGCGTGATGAACCGCGTAGGGATGACGTCGAGGTTCGGGCGGCTGCGGAGCCGGTACGGCCGGTAGGCACGGATGAGGTTCAAGCGCCTGACGTGGCGGACGATCCCGAAGCGACTCGGCCGCCGGTGGCTCCGATCGTGCCGGAGGCGGTTCAGCCGCCTGTGGCATCGGTCGCTCCAGAAGCGATTCAACCGCCTGCGGCTCTGGTCATCCCGGAGGCAATTCAGCCGCCTGCGACTCCGGTCGTGCCCGAAGCGATTCAACCGCCTGCGGCACCGGTCATCCCGGAGGCAATTCAGCCGCCTGCGGCACCGGTGGTGCCGGCAGTCGTTCCACCGCCCACGACGCCCGCCATCCCGGCCGACCCGAGCCCACCCTCGCCACCCCGGTTCGAGCCGCCAGAGCCGCCACCCACGCCCCCGGTCTCCCCCAACGAGATCGCCACGGCCGCGTGGCAGCGCTTCATCGCCTCGCGACGCGGCCCGCCAGCGCAACCCATCGCGCTGGCCGCCATGCTCCGCGACGACGCGCTGACCCATCTGGCGGCCCGCGACGCGTTCGAACTGTTGTGCGCGCAGTATTGCGCCCGCGACAACGCCGACCCCGCGCTGCGCATCGAAATCGCCGACATCATGCAATGGGAGCGCGATTCGAGCTTCATCCTGCGCGCGCTGCAGACTGTCGGTCACCTCGCGATGGCGCGCGTGCAGGCCGATCGCCTGTCCCGCCGCATCGAACACGATCTGCCCAAGGCATTCGCACTCCTGAGCAACGCGCCCGTGTCGCCGCAACGCGCCCGGCTCATGCTGCTGTCGAGCCGACGCGCCACCCAGTTGAACAAGGCACTCGCGGCACTGCGCGGCCATCCGCGGCATGTCGTGGTGCATCGCTTCGACTTGGCCACGCTCGCGTTCTGGGAAGCGCAATACGACTCGCGCCTGAAGGCACCCGCCTGGCAGGCCGGCGTCGTATTGGCCGGCTGGTTTGCGGCGATCGTGTGGGTGGCCGCCGGCCCGTTCCGGCTGCTGATGTGGGCGCCGCCCTGGGTGACCTTCGCCGCGCTGCCGATTTTCGCCGCCACGGCGCTCTTGGTGCCGGCTCTCGCCCTGCTGTTCTGGCCCGACCGTGCCCGTCGATGGTATCGGCGCGTCGAGGATCGCCCGCCGTTCCGCTATGGATGGATAGGACTCTGGACGATCGCCTCGATCACGCTCATGGAAGGACGGCTGCACGACCTGCAGGGCATCCAGCTTGGCGGCCTGTTCGGCCTGATCGCCGCGCTCGGTTGGGCGATGGCCGCCGTGCCCGCTTCGCTCTATTCGATGTCGCTCGTCTGCAGCCTGATGCTGGCGCCGGTGCTGGGCACGCAGGCCTTTCATGCAGAGGTGTTCGGCGCGCGCAGCCTGCTCTGGAGCCTGATCAACGGCCCGTTGATCCTCGCGCTCCTGCCGGTGCAAACCTCGCTGTCCCTCGCGCTCAGGACGAACCGCCACACCATGAAACTGGCGGCGGCAGCGTGGTGGATCGTGGCCGGGCTGCTGGGCGCGGCCGCATCGATGCTCGGCATGGCTGCGGTGGTTCACGCCGCCGCGCCGTTCGCCCTGCCGCTCCTCGTGGCGGCCGCGCTGACCAGCATCTCCATCGTCGAGTGGGGCCGGCCCCGCAAGCAGTGGTTGCTGTTCGCGGCGCTGATTCCGTTGAACATGCTGGTTCCCGTCGAATTCGGCGTGCTGTTCGCGTGGCCCATCGTGGCGGCCATCAGCGTGACGTATGCGCTCGCGCACGGCTCGACCGCGCACGCCGCCGAACTCCGCGCCAAATGGCTGGCCGGCCGCCCCTACCGGTATCGGGTACGCAGCGGTTGGCATCGCCCCGTCACCTCGATGCGGCTGCGCCTCGGGGTGACCCTGCTGACCTTCATCGTGCTCTGGATGCTGACCGCCTTCGTCTCGTTCAATCTCGGCTACGCGTCGTTCAAGCCCGATGCCAACGCTCACCGGCCCGCACGCCTCGACACATCGAATGTGACGCAGCCCACGCAGAAGCTCGACATGCTGTTGCTGCATCCGGCCGCGACGGACACCGCGAACACCCTCACGAGCCGCGCCTCGCCGGCTGGCGCATCGAGCGTGATCGACCTGCCCGCCGCCGCCGCGCTGAACCGCCCCGACTGCCACGTTCCGGCGCCCGAGTATCCGGCCTCCGCGCGCCGCCACGGCCTGAGCGGCCGCGTGGTGATTCGCGCGGTGCTGTCGCCCCAGGGCCTGCCGGAATCCGTCTCGATCGTGCAGAGCAGCCAGCACGACGACCTCGACGAGGCCGCGCGCCAGGCCGTGCTGGCCATGACCTGCAAGCCGTATCTCGTGAACGGCCGGGCGATGCGGGAAAAAGTCAGTATTCCTTTCATATTTTCACTGCGCAACGATCAGGGATGAGGCACCTGCCCGCTCGATCCTGACCAATCCTCAACACTTCGCAAACCCACCTCTCGTTTCGCCCCCTCGCCGCGCACCGCGGCGAGGCGCGCGTAGTGTTCGGGCCACGTTCGTCCTTCGCTCAACGCGCATTCACCATGCCCTCCTCGATTCGTTCCGGCTCTCCCGCCCCGTCCACCCACGCCGCCCAAACCGATGCCCCCTCGCCCGACACCGCGTCCACGCCCGATGCCGGCCGCCCCACGGGCAAGCACGCGGAAGCCGCATCGGCCCAGTTCTCGGCCCTGAAATCGCGCCGCCCGAGCGAAAGCGCCGGCTCCGATGCCGCCTCCACCGCAAGCAAGACCGCCTCGCGTCTGCGCAAGGGCGCACTGCCGCCGCACCGCCCCGGCTCGCCGACCAGCTCGCGCGCGCACGGCGACAACCCATCGATCGAACTGGCGCGCCTGTCGCGCACGCACTCGGCGGCCGGCACGCATGCCAGCGCGGCGCCGAGCATCGCATCGAGCGACGATGAGGATGACGAAATCACGCTGAAGCTGCCGTCGCCGTGCGGCGGCGCACTGACCGTCGGCAGCGACGGCACACCCGTCTGCAAGGAAGATCACGGCGTGCAGAGCGTGCTGAACCTGATCGGTGAACTCGATCCCGAAGCGCTCAAGCATCTGAACATCGCGCCCGGCGCGCAGATTCATGTCGAGTGGGATGCGCAGTTGATGGAGAAGATGGGCAGCTTCCGCAAGCTTTGCGGCGGCAACATGCTGGTGGCCACCGATCTGCTGCGCGACGCGATCGCCAAGGGCGACAACGCGTTCACGCCCGAGGCGCGCATGCCGGGCACCGATCAGCATCCGAGCGCCTTCCTGCGCGAGGTTGGCATCCAGATCCGCGTGACGCCCGACCACGGCGCAAGCGCGCGCCTGCAGGCCGCACTCACGCACCAGCCGAACGATCCGGCCAAGCAGGCACGGCTCGCGAAATTCCGGGGCGATTTCGGCGCGATGTCGATGCTGTCGCTCGCCACCAACAAGGATTTCAACAAGGAGCTGGCCTACGGCCTCGGCGCGAGCCTGGTCGGCACCGGCGCGATCGGCGCGACGTTCGACTACGGCATTTGGGCCAGCGTGAAGACGGCGATCGGGCCGGCCGCCGCCGCCAAATACGGCCCGCTGCTCGATTCGCTCACGCCGCTGTTCGCCGAAACCTTCGACTCGATGGTCATCAAGCGGCTCATGGAAGTGATGAAGGGCGGCAGCTTCATGCCCGCTCAGTTGTCCGAAGCGCTCGGCGACCTCAAGGGCGCGGCGTTCTCCGGCTCGATCGCGGCGGTTGGCTCGCTGCCGAACAACTTCGTGCGCGAGCTGGCGAAGGCCGCAAAGGAAAGCGGCCACGACAAGCTGGCGGTCGGCCTGCTGGTGGCCAAGCAGGTCACCAACCTGCTCGCCACCTGGACCTCCGGCGCGATGGTGCCGCTCGAAGTGATGGAGGATCACCAGGCGCTGGTCGAGCAGAAGATGGCGATGATCGAGGCCGGCACCCTGCCGCGCCCGCAAGTGGACGACGTGCTCAAGCACGTCAGCGACGAAGCGCTCGCCACGTTGCGCGCCGGGCGCGGCACCGGCTCGGCGATCCGCTCGATGGCCACCGGCGGCGAGATCGCCGCGACGCTCGGCCTGATGCTGTCACTGCTGTCGCACGCGGGCGTGCTGCCGGGCACGGTCGAGCAGTTGATCACGCTGATGTACTCCACGCCGACCGAAGTCATCAGCATGGTGTCGACGATGGCAGCCGAAAAATGGGTGGGCGCGGATTCGAGCCAGGAAGATGCGCGCATCACCACCGACGCCGCCAAGCAAAGCGGCATGCTCGGCCAGATCGCGAAATCGGACCAGACATCGCTGGCCGACCTCGACCATATCGCGCGGCCGTACGGCGAGCGCAACGCGCAACTCGGCTACGCCGTCACGGTGGCACTGGGCAGCGCGATGGGGCTGGTCGAGAAAAGCGCGGAATACGGCATGCATTACGCCGGCGCGGTCGGCCAGGGCGTGCAGGCGCTGCCGGGCGCGGCCTACGAACATGCGCTGAAGCCCGTGGGGCAGGGCATCGCGTGGACGGCGCAGAAGACGGGCGAGGCGCTCGCGCCGGTGCTCACGCCGGCCGGCCGAGCGATGCTGGCGGGCGCGGCGGCGGCCGGCACCTATGTGGTCAAGCCGACCGCCAACGCCACGGCGATGGCCGTCGACGGCGTGGTGCGCGCGCCGGGCGCCGGTGCGCGCCTGGTCGGCCAGGCGGTAGCGAGCGGCACCGAGGCGGTCAGCCGGCTCGCGCGGTCGCGCCATCGCGGCCCCGCAGCGGAGCCGACCGGCGACGAGATGGTGTGAGCGCGGCGTTCATGCCGCGAGACTGACGACGGTGCGGATCAACGCGGCCTTCGTGCATCAGCACGAAGGCCGCGTTGATGTCCGACAGCGGCAAGGAGGGGTGACGAACGGCGCGAGTTCGATCTTGCCGGGCAGCGCGTCCTCCACCGTGCCCGGCAGTTGCGAGCGGCCTTTGACGCCGCCGAATACGGGTCCAGTTACGGTCAGGACCAATTTTTTTCTA
The DNA here is from genome assembly GCF_047497165.1 of Burkholderia sp. 22PA0099. Lineage (NCBI taxonomy): Bacteria > Pseudomonadati > Pseudomonadota > Betaproteobacteria > Burkholderiales > Burkholderiaceae > Burkholderia > Burkholderia sp. 22PA0099. Next base: position 1,170,132 of record NZ_CP163164.1, read on the forward strand.
TCACGGCGTTTACGATGCGTCCTAAGGACGCATCGTAAACGCCGTGGTTAAATAAATCAACAAATTTCTCTCTGTTTTTAACGTCTCATTTAGTTATTTTCTTGACGATTTGCGAAATCAATGCTATTAAAGCATTGCTTGTCCTTAGGACAAGCAGTGCTTTTTTACATCCCATTCTCATGGAACCCACTCTCTCAGTCGTCGGTGCACTCACGTTGCGGCTCGGCAAGGCGCATCGCTCCGGTGTCGTGACGCTCTACGATCTTGGCGCGATGCTCTGGCAGCTTCATGCCACGCGCGAGCATGCCGGGCACCGCATCAAGAATCCACGCAGCTCGCGACCGAGCCGTTCGAGCCTGTTCAAATGCCGTGACGATCTGATCGAAAACGGTGTCCTCGAACACCGCAACGACCTGCCCGAGGACACGTGGCTCATGACCTTGTCGCCGTTCAAGGACCCCGCCGACATCCTGTGTGGACTGGATCCATTCAGCTATCTCTCCCATCTGTCGGCCATGGAATATCACGGCCTGACCGAGCTGGTACCCCGGCTGATTTTCGCGACCACCTCCCCGGCAACCGAGTGGCGCAAACAGGCAGCCGATCGAATGACTGCGGACCTGGGCGACAGCCTGGCCGATTACCAGGCGGCCCGCATGCCCCCCCTGCAAAGGCTTGCGTTCGATACGGCAGGCAAGCGCAAGCTCAACCTGTTTGCCAGCAAGGCAGCCGGCTCATTCATCTCGCTTCGCGATCGCCCGGTACGCGTCGCCAGCGTCGGCCGGACCTTTCTCGACATGCTGCGGCGCCCCGATCTGTGCGGCGGCATTCATCATGTAATCGACACGTTTGTCGAACATGCACGCGCTTATTTGCCCTTGATCATCGATGAGTTAGATCGGCACGGCGAACCGATCGAAAAAGTCCGCGGCGGATATATCTTGGAGGATCGATGCGAAATCCGAGGCAATCCGCGCATCGAGGCCTGGACGCAGTTCGCTCAACGTGGCGGCTCGCGCAAACTCGATCCCGCTGAAGCGTACTGGCCAGCGTTCTCGGAAAAATGGATGATTTCCCTTAACGTGAGCCGTTGATGACCACTGTAGAAGATTGGGTAACCGGCGCCGCCGACGCGCGCGAACAAGCCTTTCGCAACGTCGTCCACATCGTGCTTTCCGCGATCGGCGCATCGCACGAATTGAAACCGGTGATGGTGATGAAAGGCGGCGTATTGATGGCGATCCGCTACGCCACGGGGCGCCACACGACCGACGTCGACTTCTCGACGCAAGCCCACTACCGCGAGTTCGCCGCTGGCCAGGACGCCTTCATCGAACGCCTGAACGCCGCCATCCGGCAAGCTGCGGAGGCGCTGAACTACGGCATCGCCTGCGGTATCCAGAGCACCGACCTGCAACCACGCGCCGAAGGCAATTTTCAAACGCTGAGAATTCGTATCGGCTACGCGCCCAAAGGCAACGCAAGCGCGATGAAGCGTCTGGCAGATCGGCAGTCTCCGCAAATTGTCCAGATCGACTACAGCTTCAATGAAATCATCGGCGACGTCGATTTCCTCGGAGTCGATGGCGAGCTCGAAATCCAGACATATAGCGAAACCACACTGCTCGCCGAGAAGCTCCGCGCAATCCTGCAACAGGAAGAACGGCAACGATCCCGGCGTCAGGATATCTACGACCTGCACTATTTTCTGACTCACTGGGGTGCCGATCGCGAACGTATCGAGCGGGTGCTGCGGTTGCTGATCGAAAAGGCGGAATCGCGCGGGCTTCGCATCGATCGCCAGTCGATGGCCGCTCCGGCGATCCGCGAGCGCTCGCAACGGGAGTATGCGGATCTCGCACCCACGATCGAAGGTGAGCTTCCGCCCTTCGACGTCGCGTTCACGACAGTGCGCCAGTATTACGAGTCGCTGCCGTGGCATCTCATTGCAACGGCAGAAAGGCCGCACGGCAACGCCTAGCCGGCCCGGTTCGATCAGCGGTCGCCGCAGCGGGTGCCTCAGCCTCAAGCCACCCGCGCTCTCGCCCAAGCCCCCTGCCGCCCCAACACATCCTCCGCCCGCTCCCCCACCAGATCTCTGAACACCGTCGGCGCCGTCGCCCCCTCGGTGTTGATGACGAGAACCCGCGACGCGCGGCCGACACCCACCTTCGCCAGCGCACCGTCCGCCGCCAGCGCGCACAGCCCGGCCAGCCCGGCCGCCCCCGATTCGCCGGACACGATCGGGATATCGCGTCCCGAGCCGGCCGCCAGCACCTGCATCGCGGCGATGGCGTCGGCATCCCGAATCGTCATGAAGTAATCCGCGCCGGTCGCCAGGAAGCGCCACGCCAGCGGCGAGGTCTCCCCGCACGCCAGGCCCGCCATGATCGAATCGACCGAGCCGGTTGCCTTCTCCGCCACGCCGGTGAGGGCGCTCTGGTAAAGGCAATCGGCCTGCTCCGGCTCGACGATCACCACCGTGGGCCGCTGCTCGCCGAACACTTCCCAGAAGTAGCTGGAGATGCCGGCGGCCAGGCCCCCCACGCCGCCCTGCAGGAACACGTGGCTGAACGCGGGCGCGCCGCCGCCCTGCGGCGCGCGCGTGGCCTCGACGACTTCCGCCGCCACCGCGCCATAGCCCTGCATCACGTCGCGCGGAATGATCTCGTAGCCGGGGTACGACGTGTCGGACACGACGTGCCAGCCGTTCGCTCCGGCCAGCCGCGCCGCTTCCGCCACGGAGGCATCGTAGTTGCCCGCGATGCGGACGATCCGTGCGCCCTGCTCCGCGATCGCCGCTTCACGCTCGACGCTGACGTTCGCATGCAGCACGATCACGCACCGGCAGCCGATGCTGCGCGCCGCCGCGGCCAGGCCCTTGCCGTGATTGCCGTCGGTCGCGCTCACCACCGTGAGGCCGTCGAGCCGGCTGCGATAAGCACCCCGAAACAAGCCGGCCGGATCGAGCTGCGCATCGGTGTTCAGCCGCATGACGAGCCTGACCAGCGCGATGGGCGCGCCGAGCGCCTTGAAGCTGCCGAGGCCGGAGCGGACCGATTCGTCCTTGACCCACACCTGCGCCACGCCGATGCGCGCGGCCAGATCGGGCAGGTCGTACAAGGGCGTCGCGTGGCGCGACACGCCGCTCCAGTTGGCGATCCAGTTGCGGCTCTCCTCGGCGCGTTCGACCGACATGAGCGCCTTCAGCGCGTCCGGGTAGGCGCGCCGTTCGGCGCGCGCGTTCACAACCAGCATGGTGAGGCTCCTTCACGATGAGTCGGCATCGCCGGCAACCCGGCGATTCACGACGCTCATGTTAAAAGCCCGGCCGATCAATTTTTGAGCGAAAGCGGCACGCGATTCGCAAGAAAAACTCGCTTTTATCGTTCCTCGCTTTTATCGTTCTTTTGCCGCCGCTTTCGATACGCCGCTCGTGCTCAGGCGAACTGCGGCACGCCCGCCCGCATCCCGCCTCGCACCGCCGCCCCACCCTGCGCGAACGACGCCGCGCCGGCCTGCTGCTCGATCCGGAACACCGACACCGCATCGCCCAGGCGCTGCGCCTGATCGACCAGCGAAGCGGCGGCCGCCGCCGCCTGCTCGACGAGCGCGGCGTTCTGCTGCGTGACCTCGTCCATCTGCGACACGGCGATATTGATCTGATCGATGCCGTCGCTCTGCTCGCTCGACGCCACGGCGATCTCGTTCATGATGCCGCTCACGCGGCCGATCGCGGTGACGATCTCGTTCATCGTGGTGCCCGAGCGCTCCACGAGATCGGCGCCCGTCTGCACGCGCTGCGTCGATTCGACGATCAAGCCCTTGATCTCCTTGGCGGCGGTGGCGCTGCGCTGCGCGAGCGAGCGCACCTCGCTGGCGACCACCGCGAAGCCGCGGCCCTGCTCGCCGGCGCGGGCCGCTTCCACGGCGGCATTGAGCGCGAGGATGTTGGTCTGGAACGCGATGCCCTCGATCACGCCGACGATGTCGCCGATCCGGCGCGAATCGCCGACGATCTCCTGCATGGTGCCCACCACGTCGCGCGCGAGCTGCCCGCCCTCGGCGGCCAGGCCCGATGCGCCCTCGGCCAGCGAACTGGCCTGGCGCACGTTGTCGGCGGTCTGCTTCACGGTGGAGGTCAGTTGCTCGATGCTGGCGGCGGTTTCCTCCAGCGAGGCGGCCTGTTCCTCGGTGCGCTGCGACAGGTTGGTGTTGCCCGCCGCGATCTCGCCCACGCCCACGTTGATCGATTCGGTGCTGCTGCGCACCGCGCCCACCGTGGATGTCAGGGAGTCCTGCATATTGCGCAGCGCCTCGCTGAGCTTGCCCATTTCGTTACGGCCCGTGACCTCGACCTTGCCGGTCAGATCGCCGTCGGCGATGCGGCCGAAGCTCTCGACGGCGGCATCCACCGGCTTGACGATCGCCTTGACGAGCCAGATCCGCACGAACAGCGACAGCGCGAGCGCCAGCACCAGGCCCACCGCCACCGCCACGATGACCATCGAGAATTGCCGCTGCGCGGCCTCGTAGCGCGCCTCGCCGATATCGACCTGATGCTTCTCCAGCGCGAGCATCGCCTTTTCGTACGCGGAATACAGCGGCGACAGCTTGTGGCCCTGGATCTCGCCGAACGCGGCCTTGTCGCCGGCCTTCAGCGCGGCCATCGCCGGCTCGATGCCCAGATGGATGAAGTCGTCGCGGCGCTTCTGCATGTCGTCGATCAGGCCGCGCGCGCCCGGATCGTCGCCGACCTGCGCCCGATACGCCGCGAAACGCTCGTTCGACAGCTTGATGTATTGGTCCGAACGCTTGAACGCCGAATCGGCGCCGGCCGCGTCGCCGATGTTCGTCAGCGAGTCGTAGGTGGCGAGCGACAGGCGCAGGCGCAGCAACTGGCCCGAGCTGCCTTCGAGGTTGGCCACGGCCGGCGTATCGACCGTGTACATCTGCTTCAGGTCGTGATTCGCCGCGTTCAGTGACACCACACCGAGCAACGCACCGACGATCAATGCAAGGCCGAACAGGCCGATGATCGCGTTCACACAATGGCGAATCGACAGGTTTTTAAGCATGTGAATGGATCGATTGGTCGAACGAAACCCGGACGCCGGACCCGTGCGGTTCTCATTCTTGGTCCGTGAAATGGTTCGATATACGAATGGTTGTTCCCATTCTCCGGCGCACGTCGTTATTACGGCCCCAAATGATCAGACTTGATTCACACCTGGTAGAAACGCTGACGAGTGGTTTCCCTTATTCAGTTCTCGCTCGCGCTGTCGATCGCGCGTCGCAACGGCTCGATCGGCGCTTCCGGCGCACGCAGTGAAAGCGCGAGCGGCCCCGCTCAGGCGGCTTGCCCCGCGCGGCGCAGCCCGATCAGTTGCAACAGGCGGACGAACAGCGCGCGCTCGACGGGCGCGCCGCCGTTCGACGCGTGCTGGAGCAGCAACAGCTCGGGCGTGAGTTGGGGCGATCGATACATCGGAGTCCTCCCGGTTTGGATCGGGCCGGCCGAAGCGGCTGCCGCGCCTTTTTGTTACGCAAGAATCGAACCAAAGGCGGCGGCCCCGCCCGGCAAGGCGGGCCGCCGCACACACTCAGGCCGCACGCCGCGCCGGTGCGCGGCCCGCACCGTTCGAGGGCGTGGCGCGCAGCGCCGCGCATCGCACCGGCGCATGGCGCTCGCATTGCAGCGCATCGCCAAGCCGCGCCGGATCGCCATCGGCGCTGCCGATCACCACCCGGAACCCGTGCAACGCGTCGTTGGCCAGCAATTGCGGGCCGTGTCGCACACTCAGCGCGGCGTCGAGCGGTCGGTGCGTGCTGTCGGCCACGATCCGCAACCGGTCGATCTCGCCCTGCAGCGTGGCGCCGCCGTCGAAGATGTCGACGTATTGACTGAATCGGAGTCCTTCCGATTCCAGCAAGGCCCGCGCCGGGGCCGTGTGCGGATGCACCGCGCCGATCACGGCGCGCGCCTCGGCCGGCAGCAGCGCCAGATACAGCGGATGCTTCGGCATCAGTTCGGCGATGATCGACTTGCGGCCGAGTCCTACCCATCGATCCGCCGCGGGGAACTCCATCTGGAAGAACGGCCGGCACACGGCGTCCCAGAACGGCGAACGACCCGCCGCGTCGGTCACGCCGCGCATCTCGGCCACCAGCGAGCGTGCGAAGCGCTCGCGGAACGCGGCGATGAACATGAAGCGGGCTTTCGAGAGCAGCGCGCCGTTGCCGTCGCGCCGGTAATCGGGCGCGAGAAACAGCGTGCACAGCTCGCTGTGGCCGGTGTGGTCGTTCGACAGGAACAGCGCCGAGGCATCGCTGCTGACGCCCGTCTCCTTCGACGCATGAATGAAGCGGCCGATCCGGTAGTTGTACCAGGGCGCGTCGAGCCCGACGGCCGCCTCGATGCCGGACACGCCGGCCACGCAACCGTTGCAGGTGTCTTCCAGCACGAACAGGTAGCCCTGCTGCGCGGGCGGCAAGCTGCCGGCCAGGGTCGCCACGCTGCGCGCGATGCGCGCCTCGATCAGCGCCGCATCGGGCATGAACGAGGTCATGCCGACGCCCGTGGTTCGAGCCAGCGCGAGCAATGCGCCGGCATCGCCGGGCCGCGCCATGCGCACCGTCATCATGATCGCGGCGCCCCTTGCATGCGGCCGGCCGGCGCGAACACCTCGGCCAGCATGCAGCGCGCGCTGCCGCCGCCCACCCGCTCGATCGTGTCGATTGCCACCACTATCGGCGTGGCATGACGGGCGAGGGTGTCGCGCTGCGCGCCGTCGAGCGCCGCCCAAGCGGTGCGCGATGCGGCCACCAGCGGCGCCCCATCGCGGCCGCGCACCTCCAGCATGTTGCCGGCGAACGCACCGAGCTGCGCGAGGCTCAGTTCGATCACCACCTTGCCGGCCGCGCGCAAGCCGCCGAGCACGGCGCGCCGATCGGTGTCGTCGACGATCGCCTCGGTGCACACGCCGGCCAGCGTCGTGCCCACCCACATCATGACGTTGGTGTGATAGATCGGCGTGCCGTGCCGGTCGGCCGCATCGAACGCGAACGCCTGATAACCGAGCCGGCGCGCCAGTGCGTCGAGCAGGCCGGCATCGGTGCGCGGCGAGCGGCACGCATAGCAGAGCCGCGCGTCGCGATCGAACACCACGCTGCCGGTGCCTTCGAGAAAGCGATTCTCGCGCTCGTAGGCGCTGAGGTCGAACGTGCGCGGCCACGCCACGCGGTTCGCCAGCGCGCCGAGCACCGGGCCGTCGCGCTCCTGTCGCCGGTTCGGCGCGCGCATCGGATACAGCACGAGCGTGCCGTCGTCGTGCGACGACCACCAGTTGTTCGGGAAGATCGAATCGGGCGTGGGCGGCTCGGGCGTGTCGTCGACGACGATCACCTCCACCCCGCGCACGCGCAGCGCATCGACATAGCCGTCGAATTCGGCGAGCGCGGCGCGATGCACGTGTTCGTGCGCCGGTTCGTCGTGCTGGAACGCGTTGTCCTGCGCCGTTTGCGGATTGAACGCGAAGCGCGCGGGGCGCACCATCAGCACGGTATCGGTGGTTTGTCGGGACATGGCGGAGCGAAAACTGATTGGGATGACTGATCGATTCATGCGCTTTATCCGTGCGATCGATACCGGTCATTCTTGCAGATCCCCACTCGCGTTTCGTGGCGTTTTCCCCGCTCCGCCCTGCCTGAAACCGCTGTTGCAAGCGGCTTGCGCAGCCGATTGCGCTGCGCCGGAATCAGGCGCCGCGCTGGCTCCCGTACACCGCGAACGAGAACGCCAGATAGGCCGCGAGCGTCGAGGTCATGTCGCCCACGTCGGTGGTCGGGTTGACTTCGGTGATCGCCATCGCCACGCAATGCGGCGCGAGCATCTCGACCATCTCCAGCGCCTCGGCCGAGCTGATGCCGCCCGGCTCGTGCGCGCCGGCGCCCGGTGCGTACGCGGGGTCGATCGCATCGATGTCGAACGACAGGAAAATGTGATCGGCGCCTTTCGTGCGTTCGAGGATCTTCGCCACGGTGGCCGCCGGCCCCAGGCGCAGCACTTCGCGCGCGGACAGATGCACGAGGCCGGTGTCGTGCTTGAAGCGGCCCGATGCCGGGAAGTTGAAATGACGTTCGCACACCTGAATGCAGTGATCCGAATCCACGCGATCGAGTTCGAGCGCGCGGCGCATCCCGCTCGACTGACTGAAGCGGCCTTGCGCCTCGCTCGAATCCATCAGGTCCAGGTGCGCATCAAAGTGGACGATCGCGATCTTGCCGGGCAGCGCGTCATGCACGCCCTTGGCGACCGGGAACAGCAGGCTGTCGTCGCCGCCGATCACGATCGGCATGCGCCGGTTCGCCAAGGATTCGCGCACCGCCGTCTCGGTGGCCGCGAACGTCGCCAGCGTGTCGTTCGACACCGTCACGTCGCCGCGATCGACAAGCAGGCTCGATCCCACCTCGAAGAAACCGTCGGTTTCCAGGCAGTAAACCTTGCCGTCCTGAATCCGCATGTTGATCCAGCGCGCGGCGTTGCGCACGCGCTCCGGCGCGTAGCGCGAGCCCGGGTAGCCGAGCGAGGATTCGCCGTCGAACGGCACGCCCCACAAGTCGCATTGAGTGAACGGAACGGAAGACATGGCAGGACTCCTTGATAAATCGGTGAGGAAATGCGGCCGGCGTGCCGGGCCGCGCGACGGCACGCTACGTCAGCGCGCCGCTCGGAAACTGACGCGGGCGCTCGCGGCGCGGCGCGCTCGACACGGCATGCGCACCGATGCAATTGCCGACCCGGTCGAGATGAAGCGGTGCACGCATCGGCGGGACCTCAGTGCGCGCGCGGCGCGAGATGGCGCAGCCAGCGCGCCTCGGCGAACCGGAACAGGCGCGTGAGCAGCAACGTCAGCGCGAGATAGAGCGCGCCGGCCGTCACGTACGGTTCGAACGAGATGTAGTAGTTCATGCTGACGTAGCGCGCAACGCCCGTCAGGTCGAGCAGCGTCACCGTGCTCGCCACCGAGGTGGCCTGCAGCATCATGATCACTTCGTTGCCGTATTGCGAGATCGAGGCGCGCAGCATCGACGGCAACACGATGCGGCGCATCAGCAGCGGCCGGCTCATGCCGACACTCAGCGCCGCCTCCACCTCGCCGCGCGGCACGGTGCGGATCGCGCCGGCGAAAATCTCGGTGCTGTAGGCGGTGGTGTTCAGCACGAACGCCAGGATCGCGCAGAAGCTCGCGTTCGAAAACCACGGCCATACGAACGATTCGCGCATCCAGTCGAACTGCGCGAAGCCGTAATAGACGATAAATAGTTGCACGAGCAACGGCGTGCCGCGCATCACCAGCGTGTAGCCGGCCACGGGCCACGCGATCCAGCGCTGGTGCGAGGCGCGCGCGATCGACAGCGGCACCGCGATCGCAAAGCTGATCGCCACCGAGGCGCACATCAGCCACAGCGTTTCCAGCAGCCCCTGCGCATACATCGGGGCGTTATCCCAGATCAGGTCCCAGTTCATCCCCGCACCTCGCGCGTGCCGGCCGAAAAGCGGCGGCCGATCCAGTGCAGCGCCGCCAGCGAGACGATCGTGACGGCCAGATAGAACGCACCGGCCAACACGTAGAACGTGAACGGCTCGCGGGTCGCCTCGGCGGCGCCGCGCGCGCGGAACATCAAATCGTGCAGGCCGATCAGCGACACCAGCGCGGTGCCCTTCACGAGCACCAGCCAGTTGTTGGTGAAGCCGGGAATCGCGAGCCGCACCATCTGCGGCAGCAGGATGCGCCGGTACACCTGCGGCGCGGTCATGCCGTATGCGTAGCCCGCCTCGGCCTGCCCGCGCGGAATGCGCAACAGCGCGCCGCGAAACGTTTCGGTCATGTAGGCGCCGAAGATCAGCCCGAGCGTCAGCGAGCCGGCCACGAACGGGTTCAGCTCGAAGCTCGCGTCGCTGCCGAGCGCCGTCAGCACCTGGTTGACGAGGCCCGGCAGGCTGTAGAACACCATGAACATGATGACCAGATCGGGAATGCCGCGCACCACCGTGGTGTACATCGTGGCGAGCCAGACCACGCGGCGGTCGGGCGAAAGCTTGCAGATCGCGCCGAGCAGGCCGAAGGCCGTGGCCAGCGCGATCGACACGAAGGCCAGCGCCAGCGTGACGGTGCCGGCCGCGAGGACGGTGCGGAAGTATTCCTGAATCATGGTCGATGCCGATAAGGCCGCGCGAGGCGGCCGGTAAGCGTAAGGACTGCGATTTATTGCGTGACGTTCGAGCCGGCGCCGAACCACTTGTCGTTGATCTTCTTCAGATCGCCGCTCTTGCGAAGCTGCGCGAGCGCCGCGTTGAACTTCATGCGCAGGTCGTCGTCCTGCTTGCGCACCGCGATCGCCACGCCTTCGCCGAGCGCCTTGCTGTCCTTGCCCGTATACGACGGCCCGATCAGCTCGAAGCGCTTCGCGTTGTCGGCCTTCGACAGGAAGCTCGCGTCGATCTGCGCCTGATACGAGAAGTGCAGATCCGCGCGGCCGGCGGCCAGGTCCAGGTACGGCTCGCTGCCCGATTCGTAGCGCTTGATCGTGGCGACGCTGCCGAAGCGCTGCGTGATGAAGTTGTCCATCGGCGTGCCCGTCTGCACGGCGATCGTCTTGCCCTTCAGCCCTTCCGGCGTGATCTGCAGATGCTCGGCCTTCGGGCCGACGAACCGGTAGACCGGGAATTCGTACACGTCGGTGAACGCCATCACGCGCTTGCGTTCCTCGGTGATGTTCAGCGACGAGATCAGCGCGTCGTACTTCTTGCCGAGCAGGCCCGGGAACATGCCGCTCCAGGCCGCGTTGATCACGTTGCACTTCAGTTGCGCGCGATCGCACAGCGCGTGGATCAGGTCGATGTCATAGCCGGTCAGGCTGCCGTCCGGCGCGGCCGATTCGAACGGCGGGAAGGTGGCGTCGGTGGCGACGTTGACCTGCGTCCACTCCTTCGCCTGCGCGAAGGTGGAACAGAAGGCGGCGGCAATCAGCAGGGTGCGGGCAAGGCGTTTCATGGTCATCTCACGAGGTCAGGGCAGGGTGGTTGGGCAGTCGGTGCGCCACTGCGCCGGAGGCCGGCTGCGGGCGAACATTATTGGATCGAAAAAAGCGCCGGATCTGTCGAAATCGGCGCGGCGCGCCGCCGTTTTCTGTCGCAATTTCGGCGCAGTCCAGCCGATTCCGTCGATCAAATGATTCGCAGAACGAATCTATTTTCACGAGGCACGATGAACCTTGTCGCATCGTCGCCTCAGTACGCGAGCGTGCGCTTGAGCGCGGCCAGCTCGGGGCTGCTCGCGATCTTGTCGATATGGAAGCGCGCGTCGGCCAGCCAGGTTTCGGTCAGTTCGCGGTAATGGCTCATGTCGCGGCACTCCATGCGAATCAGATAATCGAACTGGCCGCTGACCAGATACACGTCGAGCACCCAGGCCGCGCCGGCAAGCGCCGTCTCGAATGCCTTCTGCGCCGCGCGCCCGCTCTGGTTCGACAGGGCCACCTGCACGAACAGCGTGAGGTTCGGCGCCACGCGCTTCATGTCGATCAGCGCGCCGTAGCCCGAAATCACGCCGAGCTTTTCGAGCTTGCGCACGCGTTCGAGGCACGGGCGCGGCGTCAGGTTCACCAACTCCGACAGGCGCTGGTAGGTGATCCGTCCATCGCGGCGCAGCACGTCGAGAATCGCGTGATCGATCCGGTCGAGGCTCGGTGCGCCGGCCGGGCCGGCATGAAGGCGCGTCATGGCGGGCTCGCTCAGATCGGCGGCGCGATCACCCAGATCGCGATGGCCGGCTGCGTCGCCGACGGGTTGCGCCACGTGTGCGCGAGCGTGGGCGGGAAGGTCAGCGTGTCGCCGGCCTTCATCGAATAGGTTTCGCCGTCCACCACCATGTCGAGTTCGCCTTCCTTCAGGTGGACGAAATCGACGGCCGCGTTGAGCTTGTACGGCTCCGGCCCCGAACCGCCGCCCGGCTCGATCACCGACAGCAGCGCCATCAGGTGCTCGTTGCCGACGCCCGCGATCAGGTATTCGTGCATGCCCTCGCCGCCGAGGCTGATCGGGCGGCCTTCGCCGGCGCGCACGAGGTTGGTGGCCGGCGGATCGAACAGCGTGCCGGGCCGCACGCCGATCGCGTCGCACACCTTCAGCAGCGTGGCCACCGAGGCCGACACGGCGTCGCGCTCGAAGCGGCTCAGGAACGACTTGGTCACGCCGACGCTGTTCGCCACCTGCTCGATCGACAGCCCGCGCGCCTTGCGCAGCGCCCGCAGCCGTTCGCCGAGGTTGATCTCCTCGCGCACGGGGCGCAGCGGGCCGGCGGGCCGGCGCGCGGCGTCGATGGCGGCGGACGGCTCGTCGGGCAGGCTGGGCGTATCGGCGGTGACGGGTTTGCGGGGCATGCGGTGTACGTATCCGGGAGCAACAAAAGTGTCGCCATGGTACACGTGGAAAATTCGCGTCAAAATTAATCTCCACGACACTGTGGTTGCCTGGGAGACAACTTTTCATCGATTCGGGGCGCCCACCGATAAGCAAAATTCATCGAATCGATCATGAAACCTGCGTTTCCTTATGGCTCGCCGCGCCCTACCCTTGACGCCTTCTCTCTCGCAAGGAAAGCCCAGGATGTCCGTCACCTCCCGCCGTTCGTTCTCGCATATCGGCCTGCCAGTCACCAGCGTCGACGCCGCCGTCACGTTCCACACCGAGAAGCCGACCTCTTCGGCCGGGGCCTACTGCTGAGATGACCACGACGATGACGACCCCAACCCCAATCGCAACCGCAGCGGCCCCCGCGACCTGGCGCGCCTGGACCTGGGCCGGCAGCGCCGATCCCCTCGCGCTGCGTCTGGCCGACGTGGCGGCCGAGCCGCTCGCGCCCGGCCGGATGCTGGTGCGCAACGCCGCGATCGGCCTGAACCCGGTGGACTGGAAGGTGCTCGGCGGCGATCTGGTCGACTGGGCGCCCGGCAAGGTGCCCGGCGTCGATGGCGCGGGCACCGTGGTGGCGGTGGCCGACGACGTGCCGGCCGACTGGATCGGCACGCGCGTGGCCTATCACACCGATCTGGCCACGCCCGGCAGCTTCGCCGAATACACGCCGGTCGCGGCGCGCGCGGTGTTGCGCGTGCCGGACGGCGTGGATCTGGCGACGGCCGCCGGCATGCCCTGCCCGGCGCTGACGGCCTGGCTCGCGCTCGACAAGCTGCCGCTGCGCGAGCAGGGCCGCGTGCTGATCAGCGGCGCCGGTGGCGCGGTGGGGCTGTATGCGGTGCAGTTCGCCGTGGCGCTCGGCTTTCAGGTGGACGTGATGTGCCACCCGCGCCATGAAGCGCGCTTGCGCGCGCTCGGCGCGCAACGCCGCTTCGACGGCCCGCTCGACGCAAGCAGCCGCTGGCCCGACGCCCACGCCGGCCGCTACTTCGCCGTGATCGACAGCGTGAACGACGAGCACGCGGCGCAGCTCGCGCCCGTGCTCGGCGCGAACGGCCATCTGGTGTGCATTCAGGGGCGCACCGCGACCTGGCCGAATCCGCCGTTCGGCCAGGCGCTGTCGATGCACGAAGTCGCGCTCGCCGCGCTGCATCCGCACGGCAGCGACGACGACTGGGCACGCGTCGTCAAGGCCGGCGAGGCGATCCTGCAGCAGATCGCGGCGGGCCGCCTCGCCACCGAGGCGCAGGTGGCCGTCGAGTTCGACGCGCTGCCGGCGCACCTCGACGCGCTGCGTCAGCGCGCGTTCTCCGGCAAGGCGCTCGTGACGCTCGGCTGACCCGCCACGCGCCTCACAGTTGCGCGGCGATCGATTCGATCAGTGCGCGCAGCCACTGCTGGGCCGGGCTGGCATCGCTGCGGCGATGCCAGATCAGATGGATCACGATCTCCGGCAGCGCCACCGGCGGCGGGAACAGCACCAGTTCCCGCCCGGCCGGCGAACTGAGCGCCACGCGCTTCATGACGGTGGCCGTCATGCGCGAGCGCGCCACCACCAGCGGCACCGCGAACATCTGCGGCAGCGTCAGCGCGAGCGTGCGCTGCCTGCCCTGCTGCGCCAGCACCTGATCCACCAGCCCGTGCCGCTCGCCCTCGGGCGACGCGAGCACATGCGGCAACGCCAGATACGTGTTCATGTCCATGCCCCGCCGCGCAGCGGGGTGATCGCGCGCGACGATCGTGACGAACGCGTCGCGCAGGATCGGCCGCACCATGATCCGGCCATCGGCGCGCGTGGGCGACACGCCGATGGCCGCGTCGATCGCGCCCGCATCGAGCAGGTCGACGGCGTGATCGCGATCGTTGAACGCGTGCACGTCCACCGCGATGCCGGGCGCCTGCTCGCCGAGCGCCTGCAACAGCGCGGGCAGCAATACGAACGCCGGGTAATCGGCCAGCCCGAGGTTGAAGCGCAGCGCGGCGTGGCCCGGCTCGAACGCGGGCTTCCTCACCAGCGTGGCCTCGATCTGGCGCAGCGCCTGCGAAATCGGCTCGGCCAGGTCACGGGCGCGCGGCGTGGGCAGCAGGCCGCCCGCGCTGCGCAGGAACAGCGGGTCGTCGAACAGCCGGCGCAGCCGCGCCAGCGCCGCGCTCATGGCCGGCTGGCTCACGCCAACCTGGGTCGCGGCGCGCGTGACGTTGCGCTCGTTAATCAGGGCGTCGAAGGCCGCCAGCAGGTTCAGGTCGATGCCATGAAAATCCATGATTCAAATAATCATTTATATCGTTCATTTGTTGGACGGATTTTACAGCCGCCAGCACACTTCAGTCACTCCCACCCTGAAGCGAAACGAGACCCACCATGACGGCCACCTCCCATGAACTCGCCTTGTCCGACTCCGACCGCCTGAGCGCCGAGCGCCACGCCGTGGAAACGCTGTACCGCGCGTTCGGCGACAAGAACCCCGACCTCGTCGACGCCGTGCTGGCCCCCGACTGGGACGACATCCCGCTGGCCCCGGGCCAGGGCGCCGGCCCCGAAGGCATCAAGCCGATCATCCGCAGCTTCGGCGCAGCGTTCCCGGACGTGAAGATCGTGATTCACGACCTGATCCAGGTGCCCGGCAGGATCGGCGTGCGCGCCGAAATCACCGGCACGCACCAGGGCGAGCTGTTCGGCATTCCGGCCAGCGGCAAGCACGTCAGCTTCCGCCTGCACGAATTCCACGAGCTGGACGGCCAGCGCGTGACCACCACCTGGCACATGGAGGACTGGTTCGGCCTGTTCCTTCAGCTTGGCCAGTTTCCGCAGCAGTCCTGATCGATCGGCATAACGAGGAGCGCACCATGAAAGCAGCCATCGTCACCGCCTTCGGCGGCCCGGACGGGGTCGTCATCGGCAACACCGCGCAGCGCGAGCCGGGCCACGACGAGGTAGTCGTGCGCATCGAGGCCGCCGCCGCGAACCCGCTGGACCTGAAGATCCTGGCCGGCACGCTGCAAACCGTGTTTCCGATCGCATTCCCGTACGTGCCGGGCAGCGATTTCAGCGGCGTGGTCGAATCGGTGGGCCGGCAGGTCACCGGCCTGCAAGTGGGCGAGCGCGTATTCGGCCGCAGCGCGCCCACTGCCGGCGGCGCATTCGCCCAGCGCATCACGATCGCGGCGGCGGATGTGCACGCGATTCCGGCCAGCATGAGCTTCGAGCAGGCCGCCGCGATGCCCACCGCGTTCGGCACCGCGCGTCAGGCGCTGTTCGACAGCGGCCGCCTGCAACGCGGGCAGCGCGTGCTGATTCATGCCGGCGCGGGCGGCGTGGGCAGCATGGCCGTGCAGCAGGCGCATCTGGCCGGCGCGTACGTGATCGCCACGGCGTCGGCGCGCAATGTCGAGCTGGTCGGGAGCCTCGGCGCGGACGAAGTGATCGACTACCGCACGCAGGATGTATCGGCGCTGCGCGACATCGACCTCGTGCTGGACATGCACGGCGGCGACACGCTGGCTCGGTCATGGCAGGTGCTGCGCGCGGGCGGCCGGATCGTGACGCTGGTGGCGTTCGGCATCGAATCGCGGGGCGACCTGACGGGCGAAGCCGTGTTCTTCGCGAGCGCCACGCCGTTCCTCGCGGAAGCCGCGCGCCAATTCTCGGCGGGGCAATTGCAGATCGTGACCGATTCGATCTTCCCGCTGGACGACACCCGCGCCGCGCTCGAAAAGCTGGCCACCGGCCACGCGCGCGGCAAGGTGCTGATCCGCACGCGGCCCTGAGCGAGGCACGCACCATGACACACGATACGCAACAGGTCGTGCTGGTGACGGGTGCCGGTTCCGGCATCGGCCGCGCGATCGCCCTGTCGCTGGCGCGGGCCGGGCACTGCGTGCACGCCAGCATGCGCGATCCGCTCGGCAAGAACCGGGCGCGCAGCGATGCGCTGCTGCGGATCGCCGAGGCGCAACGGCTCGCGCTGCATGTGCTCGAACTGGACGTGCTGTGCGAGACAGGCTGCCGCGCGGCCGTCGACCGGATCGTCGCGACGCACGGGCGCCTCGACGCGGTAGTCAACAACGCCGGCATGTTGATGACGGGCCTGACCGAAGCGTTCTCGGTGGAACAGGTGGCGCGCATCGTCGATACCAACGCGCTGTCGTGGCTGCGCGTCAATCGCGCGGCGCTGCCCGCGATGCGGCGGCAGGGGCATGGGCTGCTGATGTATGTCGGCAGCACCACGGCGCGCCTGCACGAGCCGTTCCTCGGCCCGTACATCGCCAGCAAGGCGGCCGGCGACGCACTGGCCGAGGTGATGGCGATGGAAGTGCAGCCCTCGGGCATCGACAGCACGATCCTCGTGCCCGGCGCCTTTACTTCGGGAACCGAACATTTCGCCGACGCGAACCCGCCCGCCTACACCGCCATCGAGCAGCAATACGGCACGCTGCCCAGCCGCGCCGCCACGCTCGGCGCGCGGCTCGAGGCGATCGACGCGGCCCACGGCGGGCCGCTCGACGTATCCGCGGTCGGCGAAGCCGCCGTCGAGGTACTGGCGATGCCGCGCGGGCAGCGGCCATTGCGCGTGACGATCGACGGCCAGCGCAAGGGCACCGAGGCGATCGACGCCGTGTATCACGAGAAGCAGGCCGCCTTCCTCAAGCAGATGGGGCTGGAGGATCTGACGCTGCCGTCGTGACCGCACAGCGGCGGACGGCCCCGGCGGGAACAACGCAGTCAAACCGACGGCCGCCACTCGACGATCAGCAGATCGGTATCGGCCCGCGCCGTCAGCACGAGCGCCGGGCCACCGCGAATCGCCGCGCCGTCGCGCGCCGCGAGCCGCACGCCGCCCAGTTCGAGCGGCCCGTGATCGGTCACCAGATAGGCCGCGCCGCCCGGCGGCACTTCATACGGCAGGCTCGCACCTTCGCGCAGCGTGGCGATCCGCACACGCGCGTCGGCATTGACGGCCAGCGCGCCCGCCTTCACGTCGTCGGGGCAGCCGCTGGCCAGCGTCACGAAGCGGCCCTCGCGCCGCGCCGGCGCGCAGCAGCAGCTCGCCCAGCGCGCCGCCCCGCCCCTCGTGCGCGGGTGCAGCCAGATCTGGAACAGCCGCGCCGGCACGTCCTCCTCGTTGCGTTCGGCGTGATGCACGCCCGCACCCGCGCTCATCGCCTGCACGCAACCCGCCACGATGCGCGCGCGATTGCCCGCGTCGTCCTCGTGCGTGATCGCGCCCGAACGCACCCAGGTCACGATTTCGACGTTGCGATGCGCATGCAGGCCGAAGCCCGCATGCGGCGCGAATTCGTCGTCGTTCCAGACATGCAGCGGGCCGAGCGGCCCGTGCTCGGGCCGCCCGATCTCGCCGTGGCGAAAATGCAGCCGCGCGGCGAGCCAGTCGCGCGAGATCGCGCCAAGCGCGGTAAACGGACGATGTTCGATAAAGGGACGATGTTCGATCATGATGTGTCGCACTCCTGAAGAGCCGGGCAACGCGTGGTGCATGCCCGGCCCCGGCCGTCAGATCTGCTGCTGGCCGCCATCGACGAACAGTTCCGCGCCGTTCACGAAGCTGGCGTCGTCGGAGGCCAGGAACAACGCCGCGCTGGCGATTTCCTCCGGCTCGCCGAGGCGTTCCAACGGGATCTGCGCCGCGAGGTAATCGGCCAGGCCCTGGCGTTGCGCGGCGTCGTCGCCGGCCAGATCGAGCAGGCCGGGGGTGCGCGTCGCGCCGGGGCTGAGGGTGTTGACGCGGATATGGCGCGGCTTCAGGTCGAGAATCCAGCTACGGGCGAACGCACGCACCGCTGCCTTCGAGGCCGAGTACACGCTGAACGCCGCGGTGCCCGCGCTGCCGGCCGTCGAGCCGGTCAGGATCACCGACGCGCCGTCGGCCAGCAGCGGCAGCGCCTTCTGCACCGTGAACAGCACGGCCTTGACGTTGCGGTCGAACGTGTCGTCGAAGTGCGCTTCGGTGATCTCGCCGAGCGGCAGCATCGAACCGCCGCCGGCGTTGGCGAACAGCACGTCGAGGCGGCCGTGCGCTTCGCGAATCTGCGCATACAGCGCGTCGAGCTGGTCGAGCCGGGTGGAATCGACGCGCAGGCCGGTGGCCGCGCCGCCCGCTTCGCGGATCGAGGCAACCGCCGCATCGAGTTCGGCCTGGCGGCGGCCGGTCAGGTAGACGTGCGCGCCTTCGGCGGCGAAACGTTGCGCGGTGGCCAGGCCGATGCCGCTGGTGCCGCCGGTGACGAGGGCGATTTTGTTGTCGAGCTTGCGTGCCATGATGTTTCTCCTGAGTTCGGTCGAATCGGTTGACGCCACCGGTTGGCGGCGTTCGCGGCGGCTTGTGTGCTGCGATGGATGAAGCTTATCGACGCCCCTGAACTTCCGAAATAGAATGGATCGCAAACCAACGTTGCAAAATTGAAATGATGAATGCCCATGTCGAAACTGCCTGATTTCGAAGGACTCGCGATGTTCGCCAAGGTGGCGGAGGAAGGTTCGTTCGCCGCCGCCGCGCGGGCGATGGGCGTCTCGGTGGCCACGGTGTCGCGCGGCGTGGCGCGCCTGGAGGACCGGCTCGGCGCGCGCGTGTTCAATCGCACGTCGCGCCAGCTCGCGCTGACGGAGTTCGGCCGCACGCTGTGCGAGCGCGCCGGCGACATCTATCGGCTGGCCGAGGCGGCCGAGGGCGCGGCGCGCGAGTTGTCGGTGCAGCCGCGCGGCCTGGTGCGGCTCGCGGTGCCGATGTCGTTCGGGCTGCGCTGGGTCGCGCCGCTGATGCCGGGCTTCTTTCGTCAGTTCCCCGAAGTATCGGTAGATCTGCATCTGGCCGATTCGACCGTCGACCTGGTGGCCGACGGTTTCGACGCGGCGCTGCGCATTGCGGCGCTGCCCGATTCGTCGCTGGTGGCACGGCGGTTGTGCGCGGTCACCCAATACGTGGTGGCGTCGCCGGCCTATCTGGAACGCGAGGGGCGGCCCGCGCATCCGCGCGATCTGGCCGAACGGCCCTGCATGTCGTACGCGTATCGCGCGCGCAGCGATGTCTGGCGCTTCACCAACGAGGCCGGCGAAGAAGAGCCGGTGATGCCGAACGGCCCGCTGCGCGTGACGAACGCGGATGCGCTGCTGCCGATGCTGCTCGACGGCATGGCGCTCGCCGAGCTGCCCGAATTCATCGCGGGCGAATATCTGGCCGACGGCCGGCTCGAAGCGGTGCTCACCGATTGGTCGCTCACCAAGGGCGGCCTGTACTTCGTCACGCCGTCGGCGCGCGCGCGGCCGGCCAAGGTCGGCGCGCTGTCCGACTACTTCGCCGAACATCTGAGCGAACCGGCCTGGCGCTGGCCGAAATAACGGCGGAAGATGCGCCTCGCCTGACGCATCGCGGGCCTTTGCGCGCCTCCACCGGCCACGCCGCCGACCTTCGGGTCGGCGTTTTTTTTGCGCGCGCCGCGCGCCGTCGTCAGGGCAGGCTTGCCGCCACCGGCCCATGCCGCCCGCGCCACATCATCAGCAAGTGGTAATAGAGGCGCGGGCTGAAGCCGAAGCGATACGCATCGAGGTTGCCCAGCGCGATCTCCAGGCTCGTGCGCGGCTCGTGATTGCGCGCGTACAGCGACACCACGATCGGCACCAGCCGCCGCAACGCCAGCCGCCGCGCCGGTTCGAGATCGGGCGGCAGATCCAGTTCCGTGACGAAGTGCCAGGCCATCAGCGAGGCCGAGCGCATCGTGTGGCGCGTGGCCTGCGAGATCGACGCATCGGTTTCGCGATAGCACGACACGAACGCATCGACGAAGCTGATGCGCCGCGCGGCCAGACACAGCCGTGTATTGAACACGTAATCGCAACAGGACCCGTAGGTATCCTCATAACCGATCCGCTTGACCAGCTCGGCATTGGCGAGCCAGCCGTTGTTCGGGAACATCTGCACCAGGCCCACTCGGCCCGGCGGCGCCTGCAAGCCGGCCGTGGCGCGCGAGCGATGGAACATCTGGTTGAGCCGGCGCGTGGCCGCGCGGTTGATGCGGCCGTCGTGATCGACCACGTACTGGTTGCCGAACGCGGCGTCGAGATCGGGATGGCGCGTCCATTCCGCAAGCAGCCGCTCCACACCGAAATCGAGCAGGAAATCGTCGTCGTGGATCAGCAGGATCTTGTCGCCGGTCGCGCGCCGGAACAGGTTCGTGACGTTGTGCGCCTGGCCGAGCCCCGGCTGGTTGCGTGTGTAGCGAATGCGCGGGTCCTCGCCGTAGCGGCGGCGAATCAGGCGTTCCGTATGGTCGTCGGGGGAATCGTCGCCGATCACGATCTCGAGGTTGCGATGGGTCTGCGCCAGGCAGGAATCGAGACACTGGCCGATCAGATGGGCACGCCGGTAGGTAGGAATGCAGATTGAAACTTTGAGATGGGAGAGACTCATCATGCACATCCGCTCGAAAGGAAAACGATGGCCTTCTGCAAAGAAGCTTTCTATCGGACGACATGATCGGGAGAAAAAAATATAAAAAAATCCAAAATAAGCGGACGTAAGGGAAGCTCCGGATGCCGCGCCGGGCGTGCGTTTTCGGTTTGAGCGGGAAACGGTCGAAGTGACCGGCAGGCGAGAGAAGAAGGAGACGGCGGGCGGCAATTCCGCCCGGCAGTTTTTGCTGCGCAAACGGCAATGCAGCGACGCGGCGGCGGTAATCCGTGTGCCGTGCAAAAACTACGCAGAACGAACGGCTGGCGACCCTGAGGGTTTTGTCGGAACAAACGGGGCCATGCCGAGCGCGACGCAAGACGCGCGAGAGCATCGAAAGGCGCGCTCGACAGCCACCCGGCGTGGCGTCACGACGTTACGGCGTGGTCGCGCCTCGCACCGGCGGCACCGGGTCGCCGTCCGGCTCGCGATACGGCGGCGGCACCTCGTCGGGCTGCTGGCCGGGATCGGGCGACGGCTCGGGATCGGTTTCGGGAATCTCGGGAATGCCGGGTTCGGGGCTGTGCAGGCGGCGGCCCAACGGCAACGGGTTGGCGGTCATCGATGCTCCTGTGCGTAAACGGGATCGGGGATGGCGGTCAGGCGATTCGCGCGACGCAGGCGGCCATCACGAGCCGGCGCGCGCGGCGGCCATCCACCATCGTCGGCATGCAGGCGGACGCCTTCATCCGCACGCGGCCATCCTGCCGGGCCGCATAGGCCATGCCCGGCCCGCAGGCCCCGCGCATGCCGGCCCCGCCGGGAGACTTTGACAAGCGATTGCAAAAAGCGCCGGCCCGATCGCGCGCTCACCGCGTGCCGTAGTCGGGCCCGCCGCTTGCGTCCTCTCACGCGTGGCGCGCTTGGCGCTTTCCCGGAGGAGCCGGCGTGTCCGATCCCGTTGCGCACGACCGGCCGATCCCGCCCCGCCGCGCTTGCCGGCGCCGCTCGCCGGCCCGAACCTCAATCGACAGGAGTCCGACATGGCCCAAACGAAGCGCTCGGTCGACGAGCATCTGGACGAATGGCTGCGTGACGCGCACGCGATGGAAGAACAGGCCGGCACGATGCTGGCCGCCATGGCGCGGCGGCTCGAACACTATCCGGCGTTGAGAGCGCGCCTCGAGCAGCATCTGCGCGAAACGCAGGAACACGCTCGTTTGATTCGCGAATGCGTGGGGCGGCGCGGCAGCGACGTCTCGGCAATCAAGGATTTCGGCGCGCGCAGCCTGGCCGCGCTGCAGGCCTTCACGGCGATGTTCTCGGCGGACGAGCCGATCAAGAACGCGATCTCGTGCTTCGCCTTCGAGAACTTTCAGATCGCCGCGTATCGCACGCTGATCTCCACCGCGCGCACGGCCGGCGACACGGCCACGCTGACCGTGTGCGAACGAATCCTGCCGGAAGAAATCGCGATGGCGCACTGGCTCGAACAGCACCTGCCCGAGATCGTCAACGCATATCTGGCGCGCGCCCACGAAGACACGCCGGCGCAGCCTTGAACGCGCGCGGCGCGGGCGCGCCGCTCGCATCCCGACGGATGCCGACAAATGCCGACGAAGGCGGCGCGGCAACGCTCAGTCGCGCTCGCCGCCGCCGCGATGCGCCGCGGCCATGCCGTCCTGCACGGTGCGCAGGCCCTCGCCGAGAATCTCCTCGGCCTGCGCCTTGACCGTGCCGTCGTGCTCGTGCTTTCCGCCTGCGTTCATGACGGGCGGCGGCAGCACGTCGATCTGCGCGCCGTCGCTGAAGATGCAGGCGCGCTGCACGAAATTGCGCAGCTCGCGCACGTTGCCGGGCCACGCGTACTGCCTCAACGCGGCCTTCGCGCCGGCGCTGAACGCCATCTCGCGCCCGCTATCGAGGTTGAGCTTGGTGAGAAACGTATCGGCCAGCAACACGATGTCGTCGCCGCGCTCGCGCAGCGGCGGCATCGCCAGCGGGAACACGTTGATGCGGTGATAGAGATCGGCGCGCAGCGTGCCGGCCTCGACGGCCCCCGACGGATCGCGATTGGTGGCGGCCACGATGCGCACGTCCACCGGCGTTTCGCGCGACGAGCCGAGCCGCATCACCTGCCCCGTTTCGAGCACGCGCAGCAGCTTGACCTGCAATTCCACCGGCATTTCGGTGATTTCGTCGAGGAACAGCGTGCCGCCGTGGGCACGCTCGAAGAAGCCCTTGTGCTGGCGGTCGGCGCCCGTGAAGCTGCCGCGGTCATGGCCGAACAGCTCGCTCTCGACCAGGTTGGCCGGAATCGCGCCGCAGTTGACGGCCACGAACGGGCTGCGGCTGCGGTAGCTCAGTTCGTGGATGGTCTGCGCGGCCACTTCCTTGCCGGTGCCCGATTCGCCGGTCAGCAGCACCGAGGCCTCGGTGGCGGCCACGCGCGCCAGCGCGTCGTACATGGTGCGCATTACCGGCGAATTGCCGATCAGGCGGCCGAAACGGCCGGCGCGCTCCAGTTCGGCGCGCATCGCCTGCACTTCGTCGAGCCGCGCCTCCACGTGCGCGACGCGCTTGAACAGCGTATCGAGGCGCGCCATGTTGAACGGCTTGATCAGGTAATCGGACGCGCCCTGGCGCATCGCGTTGATCGCGGTGTCGAGCGTGGCGTGGCCGGTGGCGAACACCAGCTCGAACGGCTTGTCCTGCTTGGGGAAATCGTCGAACAGTTCGATGCCGTTGCCGTCGGGCAGCACGAGGTCGCAAAGCACGAGGTCGTAGCGCTGGGTCAGCATGCGCGAGCGCGCCTCGCCGAGCGAAGCGGCGGCGTCGCACGGCAAGTCGCGCGTCTGCGCGAGCGCGACGAGCATTTCACGGGTGTCGGCATCGTCATCGACGATGAGCAGACGGGGCATGAGATCTCCTTGTCCGATGCATGACGGCCGGCCCGCACGACGACGCGGCAGGCACGAACGCTCGGGGAAGCCAGTGGAACAGGCGACACGGACAAATGGGCATCGCGCCGGAAGGCGCAATCGGTGAAAGAACAAGCACAGCCTAAAGGAAAGCAGATCGCGCCGCGGCTTGCGATCAGTTATTTCTATTTGGGTAGCGCGAACACATTGTAAAAATCAATTCCCGATCGGCATCTTTACATGATCGTGCCGGCCGGCAAAACGATCGAAGCCGCGCGCAGCACATCATTTCGCGACAGTACCCGATCACCCGGCGGCGATTTCCGCGCGTTTCGGGATGCCAAGCATCGCACGAAAACTTATCGGTGTCCTGGCCGATTTCCCATCATGCGGCATCCGAAATAATCCGCCCCCGTATCCGGCGGTACCACGCAATCCTTACCATCGCTTGTAAATCGTTCGTGCCGTTGTGCCTCTCAGCGCGGCGGCTGACGGTTTTTCAACGCAATGCAGGGCGTTTCGAAGCATTTCACCGCCCGGCACGGCCCTTGCATAGTCCTGTTGTTCACCAGCCCGACAACGGAGACCGCGATGCAACGCATCCGCCAGATCATGTCGCAGGACATCGTGCACGTCGCGCCGAACGACACGATTCATCACGCCGCGCAACTGATGGCGAAACACGACGTGGGCGCGCTGCCCGTGTGCGACGGCCCGCGCGTGGTCGGCATGGTGACCGACCGCGACCTCGTCACGCGCGCGCTGGCCTCGGGCAAGGACGGCGGCGCGAGCGTACGCGAAGTGGCCTCGGTGCCGATCGCGACCTGCCGCGAACACGAAGCCGTCGATGTCGTGCTGCAACGCATGGCGTCCACGCAAATGCGCCGCATGCCGGTGATCTCTCCCGACCTGCGGCTGGTCGGCATGGTGTCGATCGGCGATGTGGCCACGCGTTGCGACGTGTCGGCGCGCAGCGCGATCGGCGAAACACTCGATTACGTCTCGCAGCCGCGCTGATGCGGCCGCGCCCGAGGCAACTTCATCCCGTCATCGTTGATTTGAACAGGAGGCCCGCATGATTCCCCTTGGTCCCGAACCCGAACGCGACGCCGTGCATCCCGACGCGCGCTACGCCCACCGCGGCTCCGCGCTGGCCCATCTGCTCGACGGCACCATCGCGCGCACCTCGGATGGCGAGGCGATCGGCCATGTCAGCGACGCGATCCTCGACCTGCGCACCGGCCGCATCGCCTACGCGCTGGTGGCGCTCGCGCCGACGTCCGAACTGGCGCACGTGCGCCAGCTCGCGGCCGTGCCGTGGGATTACGTGACGCTCGACACCGAGGCGGCCACGCTGATGATCGCGGCGCCGGCCGCCACCGTGCGCAGCGCGCCGCAACTCGACCTGAACGGCTGGCTCAGTTCCGCCGATGCCGTGTGGGAGGCGCAGGTGGTGCGCCACTACGAAGGCCTGAACGCGCCCCCCGCCTCGCGCGCGCGCAGCTTCGCCGAGGAGCTGGGCCTGCGCTCGCCGGTGCGCAACCCGCGCGGGCCGAACTAGTCTCTCAGGCGGCGCTCCGGCGCCGCTGCCGCCTCGTGTCGACAGCGAGGCGTTCGATGGGCGTCGTCTTGCGCGGCGCCCTTTTTTCGTGGGCGGCTGCCGTGCCGGCAAGCTTCGGGGCGAAGCCACGATGGGCATGCCCCTTGCGCGAACAACGCTATCTCTTCGCAACAGGTTCTCGCCCATGCATCCGATGCCGCTCGTCCTCGATTTCGCCGATATCGCCGCCCGGCTTGCCGTCTGTCTCGTCGCGGGCCTGTTGATCGGCCTGAATCGCGGGGAATCGGGCAAGGCCGCCGGCCTGCGCACCACCATGCTGGTGTGTCTGACCGCGTGCCTGGCGATGCTGGAGGTCAACGCGCTGCTCATGCAATCGGGCAAGGGCGCGCAGTCGTTCGCCGTGCTCGACCTGATGCGCCTGCCGCTGGGCATCCTGTCGGGCATGGGCTTCATCGGCGCGGGCGCGATCCTGCGCCGCGACGGGCTGGTGAAGGGCATCACCACCGCCGCCACGCTCTGGTTCGTGACGATGATCGGCCTGTGCGCGGGCGGCGGCCAACTGGTGCTGGCCGGGCTCGGCACGGCGCTGGGGCTGGCGGTGCTGGTCGGCCTGAAGCGGCTCGAACTGCACCTGCCGCACCGGCGTCACGCGTGGCTGTCGATCGACGAGACGCGCGGCGACGCGGGCGACACGCCGCGCACCACGATCATGCTGGATCGGCTCGGCGGCCTGCGCTGCCGCATCCGGCTGACCGGCACGCAATGCCACGCCGCCACCGGCGCGATCTGCCGCCGCTTCGAACTGGCCTGGACCGCGCGCGCCGGCAACGGCCCCGATCCCGTGGAAAATGCCATCGACGCCTTCGTGCGCGACAGCCACGGCGGCGCGAGCTGGTCGGTCAAGGAGTAACGGGCAGAAGCGGGCGCGGGCCATCCGCCGGGCCTCCGCTTCGAACGAGCGGCCTGGCGCCTGACGGTCAATGCGCCGCCGCATCGCCCCCGGTCCCGCTTCCGTCTCCGCTCCCGCTTCCGGCCGCCTCGGGCGGCGTGCCGCCCGTCGCCACCTCGCGCGTGTCGCCGGTGCGCCAGCCGCCGCCGAGCGCCTTGTACAGCGCGACCAGATCGGTGGTGGCCTGCAATTCGCCCTGCACCGCCTGCTGGCGCGATTCGGACCACTGACGTTCGGCGTCGAGCACGTCGAGATACGTGACGATCCCCTTGCGATAGCTGTCGTTCGCGAGATCGAGCGCGCCGCGCTCGGCTTGCGCCGCGTCGTCGAGCGCGGCACGCCGGCCTTGATCGGTGCGATAGACGGCCAGCGCGTTGTCCACGTCGCGCAGCGCCACCAGCACCGCGCGCCGGTAGGCCAGCGCCGCCTCCTTCTGCTGCGCCTTCGACAGCCGCAGGTTCGAGATCAGCGCGCCGCCCTGGAAAATCGGCAACGAAATCGCCGGCCCGGCCGAGTAGAACAGATGCGACCACTGCGCCAGCTCGCGCGCGTGCGTGGAGCGCAGGCCGATCTGCCCGGTCAGCGAGATATCCGGATAGAACTGCGCGACCGCCACGCCGACCTCGGCGGTGGCCGCGTGCAGGTCGAGTTCGGCGCGGCGCACGTCGGGCCGCCGGCGCGCCAGCGTCGACGGCATGCCGACCGGCACCGTGGGCGGCAGCGCGGGCAATGCGCCCGACGCGTCGAGCACGTCGTCGAGCGCCCCCGGCGCGCCGCCCACCAGATAGGCCAGGCCGTTGCGCAAGGTCGCCAGTTGCTGCTCGTATTGCGGCAGTTGCGCGCGAATCTGCGCGAGCCGCGCGTCGGCGCTGCGCACGTCGAGCTGGCTGGTCAGCCCGTGCGCGGCGCGCTCGCGCGTCAGGTCGAGGAACTGCTGCTGCGAATCGGCCAGCGACAGTGTCAGCGCGCGCAACGCCTGCGCGCCGCGATACTGGAGGTAGGTCTGCGCCACCTCGGCCTCCAGCGAGAGCAGCGCGTCGTCGCGGCCGGCCACCGCGGCCTGCGCCTGCGCGCCGGCCGCCTCCACCGAACGCCGCACGCGGCCGAACAGGTCGAGTTCCCACGACGCATCGAAGCCGGCCTGCCAGAGATTGGTTGGCGACGAGATCGAATCGAGCGCGCTCTGCGCACCCTGCCGCACCGCCGCGCCGCCGCCCGGCACCGCGCCGGCCAGCGCCGAGCCGGGCGCGCTGAGGCTGTCGATCCGGTCGTTGATGCCCTCGTCCTCCAGAATCCCCTTCACGCCGAGTTGCTCGCGCTGGTAGCTGGCCGTCGCACGCACGTTCGGCAGGCCCTGCGCCGCCGCCTGATGCAGTTGCTCGCGGGCCTCGGCGATGCGCGTCACGGCCGTGCGCACGTCGAGGTTGTCGTGCGCGGCGCGCTCGATCAACTGGTCGAGCAGCGGATCGTGGAACGCGCGCCACCAGCGCGGGTCCGGATCGGCATCGACCACGGGGGTGGAGGCGACGTTGGTGGTCGAGGTGGGTGCCGAAGCCGGTGCCGAAGCGGAAGCCGATGCTCCCGCGTTCGGTTCCGCGCCACTCGCCACGCCCAGGTCGTGCCACTGCGCCGGCGCGTTGGCGTGCGGCGGTTTGAAATCCGGCCCTACCGTGCAGGCCCCCAGCAGGGCGCATCCGGCCATGGCCGCAGTAGCGGCGGCGGCGATCGCGCGCAGGTTCATGCCGTGCCTCATCGTCAATGTCCTCCCGGTCCGCCCGCCGCCTTCGCCGGCGTGAACAGGAATGTCAGTGGAATGCAGGCCGCGCAGAAGATCGCGAGAATCGCGAACACGTCGATATACGCGAGGATCGTGGCCTGCGAGACAAAGGTTTCGTAGAGCCGCCCGTTCGCCGTCTGCAACGCCGCCGAAGGCGACGCGCCGGTCAGCGCGGTGATTTGCTGCGCGTTGCGCTGCAAGGCGTCCTGGAAGTTCTGCGAGAACGGCGACATGTGCTCGGACAGGTGCGCCATGCGCGCCTGCGCACGCTCGCGGATCATCGCCGTGGACACCGAAATGCCGATCGAGCCGGCCACGTTGCGGAACATGGTAAACAGCGCCGAGGCGTCGTCGTTCAGGCGCGGCGGGATCGTCAGGTAGGCGAGCGTGGTGATCGGCACGAACAGGAAGCCGATCGCCATCGATTGCGCGCAGCGGATCAACATCAGGTGCCGGTAGTCGATGTCGGGCACCAGGATGCGCGAATAGGCGAGCGACGCGGCCAGCAGCACGAAGCCGGTGGCCACCAGGTAGCGCGTCTGCACGTGCGGCATCAGCTTGCTGACGATCGGGATCTCCATCGTGATCAGGATCGCGCCGGGCGACAGCACCAGCCCGGCCAGCGTGGCCGTGTAGCCGAGCTGCTGCTGCGCGAGCTGCGGCACGATCACGGCGCTGCCGTACAGCACGGCCGCGAACATCGCGATGGTGACGCAGCCGAGCGTGAAATTGCGGTCGCGCAGGCAGGCGAGATCGACCACCGGTTTTTTCGCGTAGCGCAGCCAGAGGATCGCGCCGGTGATCCCCGCCGCCGCCAGCACCGCGAAGATCCGGATGAAGTTCGAGCCGAACCAGTCCTCGTCCTCGCCGCGGTCGAGCATCACCTGCAGGCAGCCCAGCCCGATCGCGATCAGGCCGATGCCGATGTAGTCGATGCGGATGCCGCGCTCGCCGTCGCGCCGCCACGGCGGGTCCTCCACCAGTTGCATCACGGCCAGCACCGTCAGGATCCCCACCGGCACGTTGAGCAGGAACACCCAGCGCCACGAGAACGTATCGGTGATCCAGCCGCCGAGCGTCGGCCCGAGCACCGGCGCGACCACGATCGCGATGGCCGAAATCGAAAACGCGCGATTGCGCTGCTCGGGCGGGAACGTGTCGAGGATGATCGATTGCTGGTTCGGCTGCAGACCGCCGCCGAACAGGCCCTGCAGGATGCGGAACACGATCAGCTGGCCGAGGTTGGTGGCGATCCCGCACAGGAACGAGCACACCGTGAACGCGGCGATGCAGATTACGAAGTAGCGCTTGCGCCCGAGCAGCCGGCCCAGGAAGCCGGAAATCGGCAGCACGATGCCGTTGGCGACGAGGTACGAGGTCAGCGTCCAGGTGGCCTCGTCGTAGCTGGCCGACATGGTGCCCGCGATGTGCGGCAGCGCGACGTTGACGATGGTGGTGTCGAGCACCTCCATGAACGCCGCCAGCGTGACGGCGATCGCGATCAGCCAGGGGTTCGCGGCGGGCCGCCAGGCGCGCTCGTTGGCGGCGGGGTGGGCGGTGCTCATCGGCAATCCTCGCGACGCAATGGCAGAAACGGCAGGAAAGACAGGGAAGACAGCGGCATGGCGGCGCTCACGGCAGATGCACGGTCGGCGTCACCGACAGGCCGAGGCCGAGCGGCGGATTGTTCGGCGGCGTGCCGTCGAGCACGATCTTCACCGGCACGCGCTGCACGATCTTCACGAAGTTGCCGGTGGCGTTCTCGGCCGGGAACGCCGAGAAGCGCGAGCCGCTGCCGAGCTGGATGCTGTCCACGTGGCCGTGCAGGTCGAGGCTCGGATAGGCATCGATCGACACGTCCACCTTGTCGCCGATGCGCATCCGTTCGAGCTGCGATTCCTTGAAATTGGCCGTGATCCACACGCGCGGCGTGACCAGCGAGAACAGCGACGCCCCCGTTTGCAGGAACGCGCCGAGCTGCACGTTGCGGCGCGTGACCCAGCCGTCGGACGGCGCACGGATCTCGCAATAGGACAGGTTCAACTCGGCCTGATCGCGCTGCGCCTGTGCTTGCAGCACCTGCTGGCGGCGCTCCTCGATGGTGCTCTCCACCTGGCGCAACTGCTGCGGCACCAGCGCGGCGGTGCGGGCCTGCGCGCGCGCCATCGCCACGTTCGCATCGGCGCTGGCGCGTTGCGCGTCGGCCGCGTCCACCTGCTGCTTCGAGGTGGCGCGGGCGTCCACCGCGTGCTGGCGTTGCTGCGCGGCCTGCGCCTGCTTGTAGGCCGCATCGGCCGATTCGATCTGCGCGCGCGCCTGGGCGTACTGCGCCGGGTACTGCACGCGCGCGATGTCGAGCTGCACGCGCGCCGAATCGAGTTGCGCCTTCGCCAGCCCCAGTTGCGCGTCGGCCGATTCGAGCTGGGCGCGGTAATCGCGCGGATCGATCTGCACCAGCACGTCGCCGCGATGCACGAAGCGGTTGTCGTCGACGTTCAGGCGCGTCACGTAGCCGGACACATGCGGCGCGATCGTGATCGCGTTGCCGTCGGTATAGGCGTCGTCGGTGCTGACCTCGTTGCGCGTCAGGAACCACCAGACCAGCGCGCCGATCGCGAGCACCACCACCACGATCGCGAGAATGATCAGCGGCTTCTTGCCGGGGCGTTTGCGTTTGGGGGCGTCGTCGTTGTCGTCGCCGTTGCCGTTGCCGTCGTTGCCTTTTCCATCGCCGTCGCGGGCCTTGCCGCTGTCGCGGCCGCCATCGCCATTTCCGCCGCCATTTCCATCGCCATCGCCGCCGGTGTGGCGGCGGTCGTCGCCGTCGCGCGGCCCGTCGCGGCGGCCGCCTCCGCCCCCGTCGTGCGCCTCGGCCTCGCGCCCGGGGCCGTCGTTCGCATCGTGAGCGCGCGCGCCGCCGGGCGGGGCCGGGCGGCCGTCGGCCTCGTCGTCGCGGTTCGTGGTGCGCGGCATGACGAGGGCGGCCAGCCACGCCAGCATGCGGCGCGCGGCAGCGGCCGGATCGGGCGGCAACGGAAACAGGATGACTTCGGACATCGCACGGCACTCCAGGGCAGGATCGCCTCGCACGGTCGTGCGCGAGGCGGCATGGGGGCTGCGCAGCAAATCGCAGGCCCGCTCGGGCGACAGCCGGCGAGCCTTGTCCGGCAAAGGTTTGCGACGCATGCTGCACTGCTCCGGATTCGCGGCGGAATCCGCGCGGGCGGTTTTTACAAGCGGGGATGTCGTCGGGCACGGCGGAAATGGCGGGGTGCGTGGCGCGGTTCCGCGATGCGGGATACGCACGCCATGCGAAGCGCCGGCCTGCCATACGAAAATTGATGTGACGATGGAATAAATCGGCCCGGCTTGGTGTTATAGAGGTCACCGTCCCCCTCCGCGCCTGCCCATTCCATGAATTTTTCGATGTTTTCGTCGCCGGCGTTCTTCGCCGATCCGTATCCGCTCTACGCGCAGTTGCGCGCCAAGGGCCCCCTGCTCGAAATCGCGCCGAACGCGCGCGTGACCGGCGACTACGCCGTGATCGACACGCTGCTGCGCGAGCGCCGCGCCGGCCGCACCTATCTGGAGAGCGTGCGCGTGCGCTACGGCGACGACAAGGTCGACATGCCGGTGTTCCAGATGTTGAGCCGGATGTTCCTGATGATGAATCCGCCGAGCCATACACGCCTGCGCACGCTGCTGATGAAGGCGTTCAACGCGCGGCAGGTCGAAAGCCTGCGCGAGATCGTCGAGGTCTCGACGCACGAGCTGCTCGACGCGATCGCCGCCAAGCCCGCGTTCGACTTCGTGGCCGAATACGCGCAGCCGCTGCCGCTGAACATCATCTGCCGCCTGCTCGACATCCCGTTCGACGACGGCACGCGGCTCGGCCACGCGGCCAGTTGCATGGCCGCCGCGTTCGAGCTGGCGCCGCTCGATGCGGTCATGCTGAACGAGGCCAACGAAGGCGCGCTCGCGCTCGAACGCTATTTCGAGGGCGTGATCGCGGCGCGGCGCGGCCAGCCCGGCGACGACCTGATCTCGGCGCTGTTGAGCGTGGAGGACGAAGGCGAGACCTTCGTCGAAAAGGAAGTGATCGCCAACGTCATGCTGCTGTTCATCGCCGGCCACGAAACCACCTCGAACGCGCTCGGCAACGCGATGATCGCGCTGTTCCGCCACCCCGACAGCCTGGCCGAGCTGCGCGGCGACCCGGCGTTGCTGCCGTCGACGATCGCCGAATGCCTGCGCTACGACAGCTCGGTGCAACTGACGGTGCGCGCCAGCTTCGACGATATCGAGGTGGCCGGCCAGATCCTGCCGCGCGGCACGATGGTGTTCATGCTGATCGGTTCGGCCAACCGCGATCCGGCCGTGTTCCCCGAGCCGGACCGGTTCGATATCCGGCGCGCGAATGCGAAGGCCGCGCCGGTGTTCGCGGGCGGCATCCATTACTGCCTCGGTGCGCGGCTCGCGCAGATGGAAATGGAGATCGCGATCGGCGCGCTGCTCGCGCGCTTCCCGAACTTGCAGCCGGTGAACCTCGACGCGCTCGAATGGCGTCATCGCAACACGCTGCGTGGGGTGAAGGCGCTGCCGATGACGACTGGGGTGGTCTGAGGGGTTTCGGGGGCGCGATTCTGGCGGGTTGGCGGGTTGGCGGGTTGGCGGGTCGGTGGTCGGCGGTTGGCGGTTGGCGGTTGGCGGTTGGCGGTTGGCGGTTGGCGGTTGGCGGTTGGCGGTCGGCGGTCGGCGGTCGGCGGTCGGCGGGTCGAGCCTGGCTGCCGGGAAACTTCGGGTTTCGGGATCGGGGTTCGGCTTTCGGCCGGCGCGAGGCGCGCGGCCGGGTTAAACGTGTTAAGTCACCGAACTTGTCTCGCCGCAAGACGCCGGACTGCCGCGCCCCGCCTCGATTGCATCGAACGCATCGGCCGGGCGAGACCGCGCCACCCGGCTCTTTACCGGAATCACGCCCGATGCCCCTCAACTCGCTGAACAATTCGTCCAGAATCGACCGGCCGTCCACGCCGACGACCGGCCCGGGCAACGGGCATGCCGGCGCGCCGACGCCAACGCCCACCGGCGCGGCAAGCCAGCAGGCATCCGGTTCGGTCACGCTGCAACGGCTCGGCGCGGTGCGGCGGCCCCAGCGTGCCAAGACGTCCGGCGCGGGGCAGGCGAAGGCGGGCAGCGAGGCGCGTGAGGAAGCGTCGTCATCGGGCGATCACGCGCAACTGTCGATGCCGGCGAACATGGCCGCGCTGCTGGCAGGTTCGGAAGGCAAGGCGGGCGCGGAAGACAAAACGACCGCCACGCCGACGCCGCCCAAGCAGGAGGCAGAATCCAAGCCGGATTCGCAGGATTCGGCACCGGCCATGCAGCAGCGCCCGGAATCGGCCGCCGCCACCGCGTCGGCGAGCCCCACGGCATCGCAATCGGCCGCACCGGCCGTGCCGCCGCGCCCCGGTTCGCCGCCGCGCCCGCCATCGGCCTCATCGCGTCCGCCCGGCACACCGCCCCCGCTTCCCGCACGTCCGCGTCCGTCGGGCACGCCGCCGCCCATTCCCAACGCGACGCGTCCGCAAGGCACGCCGCCCCCGATTCCCAACGCCACACGTCCGCAAGGCGCACCGCCCCCGATTCCAAACGCCACGCGTCCGCAAGGCGCACCGCCGCCCATCCCGCACGCCACGCGTCCGCAAGGCGCGCCGCCGCCAATTCCTAACGCGACGCGCCCGCAAGGCGCACCGCCGCCGATCCCGCACGCCACGCGCCCGCAAAGCGCGCCGCCGCCGATTCCGCACGCCACGCGTCCGCAAGGCGCGCCACCGGCGGCCGCTCAACCACGCCCCGACAACGACCTCGCCGCGCTGCTCCAGGAGGATCTGGCGCCCGCCGGCGACGCGCCGCCGGCCTACACGGCGCTGCCGCAAGACCCGGTGCAGAACGCCCACCTGTGGGCGGGCCAGCTCAACGTGATGAGCAATTACGCGCCGGACCCGGCCGCCCACATCGACGACCTGCTGCAGCTGATGGGCAGCCGTCCGATCAGCGAGGCCAACGCGGGCCACGTGAGCCTGCCCGACCTGCCCCCGGCGCAACGGGCCGCCGTGGCCGAGCAAGCCGTGCAGACGCTCTGCAAGACGATCGCATCGATGCCCCCCAACACGCTCAAGGCGCGCGACGTGCACGGCGCGATCGCGGCCGCGCAGCACGTCACGCCGCTGGCCCAGCGCGCGGTGCTGCTCGGCGATCTGGCCAAGATGCTGAACAAGGTCGATTCGCGCGGCGCGCACCAGTCGGCATTCCGCGCGATCAGCGATCAGGTCCACCTGCTGCCGCCGCAAGACCGCATGCAGGTGCTGAACGGCCTGGCCCTGAACGCGTTCCACCCGGAATTCGCCGACTCGCCCGGCGCCGGCCAGGATGCCGCCGCCAACATGCGCGCCGTGATGAACCATCTCGCGCACGTGCCGCCCGACATGCGCACGCCCCACGAAACGGCCATCGTGCTCGACACGATGGCCGGCTGGATGCCCGACATGATGGCGAACACCCCGCCGAGCCATTGGCAGCCGCTGGTGCACGAGCTGATGCAGGAGGCCGGCAAGCTGCCGCCGGAGGAAGGCGCGTTCATCACCGACACGGTCGGCAAGGCGTTGGACATGATGAAGCCGGGCGGCCCGCTGCAAGGCGTCGACATGCAGGCGCTGCTGCTGGTGGTGCCCGACCACCTGAAGCCGGGCCACCGCGACGAGGATTGACGTTGCATCCGGAAAGGCACGGCACGGCACGGCGCGGCGGCGCGGGTGATCGATCGCCCGCGCCGGAACCGTTAAAATCGCGCACTTTCCTTCTTTCGAGCGGCCTTCCGAGCGATGCAACCCGCACATTCCGGCGCAAACGCCCCCGCCCCTGCCCACGATCTCGTCTACGGCCCGAACGATCGCCCCTCGCCGGCCGTCGCGTTCGTCGCCGCGCTCCAGCATCTGCTCGCGATCCTGGTGCCGATCGTCACGCCGGGCCTGCTGATCTGCCAGGCGCTGAACGTGCCGACCCGCGACACCACGCTGATCGTGTCGATGTCGCTGGTGATCTCGGGCATCGCCACGTTCCTGCAATGCCGCCGCCTCGGCCCGCTCGGCGCGGGGCTGCTGATCGTGCAGGGCACCAGCTTCAACTTCGTCGGGCCGCTGATCGCGGGCGGCAGCCTGATGGTCAAGCAGGGCACGCCGGTCGAAACGGTGATGGCGGCGATCTTCGGCGTGGTGATCGCCGGCTCGTTCGTCGAGATGGCGGTGTCGCGCATCCTGCCGTTCATCAAGCGGCTGATCACGCCGCTCGTGACCGGCATCGTGGTGCTGCTGATCGGCCTGACGCTGATCAAGGTCGGCCTGATCAGCATGGGCGGCGGCTACGGCGCGATGGCCAAGGGCACGTTCGCGAGCGTGCAGAACCTGACGCTGTCGTGCCTCGTGCTCGGCACCATCGTCGTGCTGAACCGCGTGCCGGTGGCGTGGGTGCGCAGCACGGCGCTGGTGATCGCGCTGGCGATCGGCTATCTGGCCGCCGCCGCGATGGGCCGCCTCGATTTCACCGGCGCGCGCGAGGCCGCGCTGTTCCAGATCCCCGCGCCGCTGCATTTCGGGCTCGGCTTCTCGTGGTCGCTGTTCGTGCCGATGCTGATCATCTACGTGGTCACCTCGCTCGAAGCGATCGGCGACGTGACGGCCACCAGCAAGGTGTCGCGCGAGCCGGTGGAAGGGCCGCTGTGGATGCAGCGGATCAAGGGCGGCGTGCTCGTGAACGGCGTCAATTCGCTGATCGCGGGGGTGTTCAACACGTTCCCCAGCTCGGTGTTCGCGCAGAACAACGGCGTGATCCAGCTGACCGGCATCGCAAGCCGCCACGTGGGCATCTGGATCGCGGCGATGCTGGTGGTGCTGGGGCTGTTCCCGTCCGTGGCCGGCGTGCTGCAGGCCGTGCCGGAGCCGGTGCTCGGCGGCGCGGCGATGGTCATGTTCGGCGCGGTGGCCGCCTCGGGCATCAACATCCTGGCCGGCGTCGCGCTCGACCGCCGCGCGCTGCTGATCATCGCCGTGTCGCTGGCGCTCGGGCTCGGCGTCGCGCAGGTGCCGGAGATCCTGACCAGCCTGCCGCAAGCGCTGCGCAACGTGCTGGCCTCGGGTGTCGCCACCGGCGGCCTGTGCGCGCTGCTGATGAACTGGTTCCTGCCCGAGCGCCAATCCATCCACCCATAAGTCCGCAATCCGGGGCGGCGAAGGCCATGCTAGGCTTGGCCGCTTCGATCAATGCCCGCCCCTCCCCGCCATGGATGCGAAACGCGCCACCGCCCCCGCCGGCCCCCCCGGCAAGGACAAACCCACCGATGCCGTGCGCTGCGAAGATGGCCTGATGCGCCCGCCCTGGGCCGTCAGCGATCCGATGCTGCGCGCCTACTACGACACCGAATGGGGCATGCCCGTGCGCGACGAACAGGGGCTGTTCGAGCGGATCAGCCTGGAAGGGTTTCAGTCGGGCCTGTCGTGGGCGATCATCCTGCGCAAGCGCGAGGCGTTCCGCGCGGCGTTCGCGCGGTTCGATCCCGAGCGCGTCGCGCGCTTCACCGATGCCGACGTCGAACGCCTGATGGCCGACGCCGGCATCATCCGCAATCGCGCCAAGATCCTCGCCACCATCGGCAACGCCGCCGCCACGCTCGCGCTGCGCGACCAGGGCGGCCTCGCGAAGCTGGTCTGGTCGTTCAAGCCGGAGCTCACGCCCACGCCGCGCACCATGGCCGAGGTGCCGACCGTCTCCGAGCAATCCACCGCGTTGAGCAAGCAGTTGCGCAAGCTCGGCTTCCGCTTCGTCGGCCCGACCACGATGTTCGCGTTGATGGAGGCGATCGGCATCGTCGATACGCATCTGGTCGAGAGTCACCGGCGCGGCAGTTCGGGGGTGTGGCCGGTTTAGCGGGTCACGCCGCCGCCACGTCGATCAGCCATTCACGCAACGCCGCCACCGCGCGGCTGTCGGCCCGCTCGGGCGGCGACACGAGATAAAAACCGCGCCCGGTCGCCACGCGCGTGTCGAACGGCGCGACCAGGCGCCCCGCCCGCAGATCGTCTTCCACGTAGGCACGCCGCCCGATGCAGACGCCGAGGCCATCCACGGCCGCCTGCACGGCCAGCAGCGCGAGATCGAAATCGAGCCGCTCGCACGAGCGGCCCGCGAGATCGGTCGGCAAACCCGCCGCCGCGAGCCAGACGGGCCAATCGTCGTGCGTCATGCCGCCCACCTGCAACAGCGTGTGCCGCGCAAGCCGGCCCGGCTCGGTAAGCGGATCGCGACCGGCCAGCAAGGCCGGGCTGCACACCGGGAAAATCTCGTCGTCCATCAGGCGGTCGCAGCGCAGGCCCGGCCAGTCGCCGCTGCCGTAGCGAATCGCCGCGTCCGCACCGCCCGCCGCGAAATCGACGAGATCGGTCGACGCGCCGACGCGAAGATCGATCCCCGGATGCGCCGCGCGAAACGCACCGAGGCGCGGCAGCAGCCACTTCGAGGCGAAGCTCGCGAGCGTGGACAGCGTCAGCGTGGGCGCATCGGTGCCGGCGCGCAGTTGATCGGTCGAGAAGCGCAGTTGCGCGAACGCGAGGCTCACGCCTTGCAGGTAGGCCTGCCCCGGCACGGTCAGTTCGAGCCGTTCCTTGAGGCGCAGAAACAGCCGCACGCCGAGTTCATCTTCGAGACGTTTGATCTGGTGGCTGACCGCGGTTTGCGTCACGTTCAGTTCGGCGGCGGCCCGCGTGAAACTCATATGGCGCGCCGCGCATTCGAAGGCCTTCAGGCCGTTCAGCGAAGGAAGCTTGCCTGCCATGACGTGCGTGCGGAGGGAGAGGGAAGAAAGCGGCGCCGGGCGGGCCGGCATGAGAATTTTTCATATCCTAGCACGCGAGATGTCGTTTGCCGGGCCGTCGAATCGTTGCGATCCTGTACGCCGGATGCACGCCGATACCCCGTCAAATGAAGGATGCCGCGCCATGAAACTCTACTTCGCTCCGCACGCCTGCTCGCTGTCGCCGCACATCGTGTTGCGGGAACTGGGCTTGCCGTTCGAACTCGTCCGCGTCGACAACCGCAGCAAGCGTACCGCCGAAGGCGGCAGCTTTCTCGACGTGAATCCGAAGGGCTATGTGGCCGCGCTGACGCTCGACAACGGCGAGGTGCTGACCGAAGGCCCGGCGATCGTCCAGTATCTGGCCGACCTGAAGCCCGAGGCCGGACTCGCACCGCCGAACGGCAGTTGGGCGCGCGTGCGGCTCCAGGAAACGCTGAACTTCATCAGCACCGAAATCCACGCCGGTTGCAGCCCGCTGTTCGACCGCGAACTGCCCGAGCGCGTGACAACGCAGATCGAGGCGCGCTTGTTCAAGCGCCTCGATCTGCTGGCCGCCACGCTGGCGGAACGGGATTACCTGATGGAAACCTTCGGCGTGGCCGACGCCTACCTGTACACGGTGCTGACGTGGCTGCCGGCGTTCTCGATCGACATCGCACGATGGCCGGCGCTTGCGCGCTTCATGGCGCGCGTCGGTCAACGCGATGCGGTGCAGGCCGCACTGGCCGCCGAAGCGGCGGTATTGCCAGTTTGACGCGTGCTGACAGGAACGATTCGAATGGCGCGGCGCAGAACGCGCCGCGCGCGGGGGCTTACTGCTCGATCGTGGCCTGCGCGATCAGCCGCTCGATCAACGCGCTCGAAGCGTGCGTCTGCGCGGCCACTTCGAGGTTGCGACGCAGCACCGGGGAGGCTTGCTCGAAGGTCGGCACCACGGTCGGCTGCTTGTCGTCGAGGCGGACTATCACATAGGCGCCACCGAGCGCGATCGGCGCACTGACGGCACCGCTGTCCATCGAGACGATCTGCTGCGCCAGCGCGAGCGGCAAGCCGCCGGTGTGGCCGTCGACGAGCGGCGTCTTCAGCCACAGCGGCGTGGTCACGCCGCCGTTCGCGGCGGTGTTGTACTTCTGCGCCACCGCCATGAAATCGGCGCCGCCGCGCAGTTCCGCTTGCGCGGCCTGCACCGTGGCGGCATCGCCCACGGCGATCACGAGCGGGTGATATTCGAACTGCCCGGCGCTGGCCACCAGTCGTTGGTAGCTGGCCATCACCTGCTCGGCCGTGACCTGCTCGGGCCGCGCATGCTCCCTCAAATAGAGATCGGCGGCGGCCTGCGAACGCGCGCGGGCCGCCACGGCCAGCACTTCCGGCCGCGTGTCGTAGCCGTCGTGCTCGGCGGCCTGCTCGACGAGCTGGCCGACCACCATCTGGCGCTTGAGGCGCTCGCGCAGCACCGGCGTATCGGCCTGGCCGCTGGCCTTGACGGCCTCGTCGAGGCGGTGCTGCGAAATCGGCACATGGTTGACGATCGCGGCCACATTCGGCGGCAGCCGCGTGGGCGCGGAACTGGTGATCGGCGTGTGGTTGATGTGGGGTGACAGGGGCATGGGAGCGGGCACCGTGGTAGCGGAAGCGATGGACAGGGTGGAAGTGGCGGCCGCGCAGGCGAGCGCCACCGAAGCGAGGGTGCGGGTGTTCATGAGCGTGTCCTTGATGGGGGATCGGACAGCGGGCGGACAGCGATGAGTGCCCTGCGTTCGCATATGGCAGCGTGATTCCGACAATCAACTTCACGGAGAACAGCCGTGCGACCGCGCCCACCGGCCGCCGCAGGGCACTCATCGCTGTCGACCCGCCCGTACCGCTTCGTGCCGCGGCATGCGTGACACACGGCGCCCCGAGCGGGGCGTGCATACGCGGTGTGGATCCCGGGTGAGAGAACTCGAAGCGCCCTGCAGGCAGGGCATCTCGATGAACGCCATTGTCTGCGTGCGGCCCGAGCGCGCACAATCAGCCGCATCTGAAATTCGGTGCGGGCCGATTCCGAAGCGACTCGGAAATGTGTCTGAAAGTGCGGCGGGCGTGACGGCCGCCAAGGCGGTGCGGCGTTTTGTCAGAACGCCATCAGGTTGGAATCGCGGCCGACCTGCCCGGCGTGGCGCCGTGTGCCTCGTCGGCGCGGGCGGCATCGCGCGCATCGCGGCCTGCATCCCGCCCCACCACCAGCGGGGCCGGTCGCAGCGCGACCGAGAACCGCGTGCCCATCGGCGAGCTGCGCACTCCGATCGTCCAGCCGTGGGCGAGCGCGATCTCCTGGCAGATCGCCAGGCCCAGCCCCGCGCCGTCGTAACCGGCGCCGGGCGCGCGCCAGTAGCGCTCGAACAGCTTCGGCAGATGCGCGGCGTCGATGCCCGGCCCTTCGTCGATCACGTGCAGGCCGTCGTCGGTGCAGCGGATCAGCACGATCGCGCCATCGGACGAGACGTTGATCGCGTTCTCGACCAGGTTCTTGAGCAGGATGAACAGCGCGCTGCGGTCGGCGCGGATCGACGCGCCCGCGCCATGCTCGTCGATGCCGAGCGTCACCCGCTTCGCGTCGGCCTTGCGCGTCAGATAGGCCTGCACGTCATGGAACACGTCGCCGATATTCACCGGCTCGAAGCTGAAGTTTTGCGACTCGCGCACTTCCGCGAGATGCAGCAGTTGTCGCACCTGGCGCGCCATCAGATCGATCTCGCGAAACAGCAGCGCCTTGTCGGCGATCTCGGGCTGCAACTCGATCTGGCCGCGCAGCAGCGTGAGCGGCGTCTGCAACTCGTGCGCGGCCGACGCGAGGAAGTGCTGCTGCGCCGTGAAGCCTGCTTCGAGGCGGGCCAGCGCGTCGTTGAAGCCGTCGATCAGCGGGCGGATCTCGCCCGGCACGTCGGCCACCGGCAGCCGCGCGCGCAGGTTCTGCGGGGTGATCGCGGCCGCCGCCGCCGACACGTCGCGCAACGGCCGCAACACGTGGCGGATCGTCAGCGGCAGCGTCAGGCCGAACACGATCGTCGCGATCACGACGATCACCGCCACCACGCGCGGAATCGGCTTGATCTTGAGGCTCGCGAGCGCGTCGAGGAACTGCACGCTGGTGGCCGTCTGCACGAAGCAGGTGGCCGCGCCGCACGGCACGCGCCGCATCGCGACGATGAACGGCCGGCCGTCGATCACGGTGCGCCGGTAGCCGTCGGGCACCTCGCTCGGCGGCCCCGGCAGCCACGCCGCGTCGGCCGCGCCGGTGCCCGATGCGGCCACCACCGCGCCATGCGCGTCGAGCACGCGGTAGCGTACCTCGGTCGGCGCGACTCGAAACAGCCAGGTCTGCCGTTCCGACAGTTGCACACCGACCGGCGCGCCGGTCGCGTCGAAGCGCAGCCCGTGCACGATGTCGTTGACGGCATCCATCTGCTCGGCGCGGCCGAGCACGTGCTGGGGATTGCGGTCGCAGGCCCATAGCACCACGCTCGCCAGCACGCCCAGGCTCAACGCCAGCGCCATCACGTTGGTCAGCCAGAGCCGCGCCGACAGCGTGCGCAGCCGCCGGCCGGCGGGTCGATTCGAGGTGTTCATGCGCGATCCTCCGGGGCGTCGCTCGGCGTGGCGGAATCGGCCGCGCCCGGAGCGTCGGTGCGCAGCACGAAGCCCGCGCCGCGCACGTTTTCCAGCCGCGTGCGCGACGCCATCGCCTGCAGCTTCCGGCGCAGCCGGTGCAGCGTGACCTCCAGCGCATTCGGCGTGACGCTCTCGCCCAGCCCCCACGCCGCATGTTCGAGCGTGGCGTGCCGCACCGTGCGACCGCCCGCGCGCATCAGGCACAGCATCACCTGCAGCTCGGCCGGCCCGAGCTGCACGGCGCGCTCGCCGCAGCGCATCGTCTGCTGCTGCGGATCGACGCCCAGGTCGCCGAACCCGGCGGTCAGGTCGGCCAGCACCGCCGGGCGACGCATCAGCGAGCGCACCCGCGCCACCAGTTCGCTCATCGCGAACGGCTTGGTCAGATAGTCGTCGGCGCCGCTTTCCAGGCCTTCCACGCGGTCGTGCAGCGCGTCGCGCGCGGTCAGCATCAGGCACGGCGTCATGGTGCCGGCCCGGCGCAGGTCGCGCACCAGGCTCAGGCCGTCGCCGTCGGGCAGGCCGCGATCGACGATCACGACCGTGTAATCGGCGCGATTCACGCCGTAGCGCGCCTCCGACACGCTGCCGAACAGGTCGGCCTCGATCCCGGCGGCGGCCAGCGCCTGGCGCACCATCCCGGCCAGCCGTTCATGATCCTCAACGATCGCGACTCTCGACATATTTCGGACGACTCACTTGAACTGATACAGATAACCGATGCGCGCATC
This sequence comes from Burkholderia sp. 22PA0099, assembly GCF_047497165.1. NCBI lineage: Bacteria > Pseudomonadati > Pseudomonadota > Betaproteobacteria > Burkholderiales > Burkholderiaceae > Burkholderia > Burkholderia sp. 22PA0099. The sequence goes on from NZ_CP163164.1 coordinate 1,212,509, forward strand.
GGGCACGTAGCGCCGCCCGACCAGCGGGCTGTCGGCCACGCTGCCGCCCAGCCGCGTCACGCCCACGTCGAGCAGCACGCGCTGATGCGCATCGAGCGCGTAGGTGAACTGCGACCCGAGCGAATATTGCCAGGTCGAGCCGGCCGTGTAGGCGGGCCGCCACGCACGGGCCTCGGACGGCATCACGCCGTAGTAGTAATCGGTGTAGCTATGGTCGAGCCATTGCGCGCCCACGTGCGGCTCGATCGAGAACCGCCCCGCGTGGAACGTGCGCGAGAACTCGAGCTTGGCCTGCTCGCCCTTGTTGCCGCCCAGCAGGAAATCGCCCGACAACGTGCCGAACGCGTTGCGCCACGCCAGCGCAGGACCATACCAGAGCGCGCCCTTGCGGTCCTGCATGCCGTTCAGGATCGGCGCGTCGGAGCCGCTGTAGCCGTCGAACAGGCCGAAGCGCGCGCGCAGCGCGACGCTCAGGCCGCTCCACTGGCCCACCTTCAGGTCGAGCGTGGTGCCGAGCACGTGCACCCATTTGTCGTCGAAATAGAGCAGCGGGATCGGCGAGACCTTCGCGCCGTCGCCGCGATACGGCGAAGCCTCGACGCCCACGCCCGCGCCCAGCCCCCAATGCGTGACGTTGGTGGCGTTGCCGAGGATCGTGAAGCCGTCGGCGTCGGCGTCCTGCGGCGGAGCCGACAGCGATTGCGCCGAAGCGAGGGAAACGGTGGCGGACCAGGTCAGGCAGATCGCGCCGGCACGCAGGCAAGCAGTACGAAGGAAAGGGAATGTCACGGTATCGCGCCCAAGGGTGGAAGAAACACCGTGACTGTAGAAACGGACGACTTACCGCGGACTTACCGGCATCGGCTTTTTGCGGCAGTGCAGCGGTGGGTGCCGCCGCCGCTGCGGACCGCCCCGCCGTCACCACCCCGTCACCACCCCGTCACCACCCCGTCAGCCCTTGGTCGCCCCGAACGTCAGCCCCGCCACGAAATGCTTCTGCATCGCGAAGAACATCGCCACCGAGGGCAGCGCCGCCAGCACCGAGCCGGCCGACACCAGGTTCCACGAGGTGGTCCATTGCCCGCGCAGCGCGGCCACGCCCACCGTGATCGGCGCGGCGTCGTCGCCTTGCGTCAGGCACAGCGCCCAGAAGTAATCGTTCCAGACGAACGTGAACACCAGGATCGCCAGCGCCGCGAGCGCCGGGCGGATCAGCGGCAGGATGATGCGGAAGAACACCGTCCACTCGCTCGCGCCCTCGATGCGCGCCGCCTCGACCAGCTCGAACGGCAGTTGCTTGATGAAGTTGCGCAGGAACAGCGCGCAGAAGCCGGTCTGGAACGACAGATGGAACAGGATCAGCCCGCCCACCGAGTTGTAGAGGCCGAGCTTCAGCGTCAGGTCGCGCACCGGGATCATCAGCACCTGGATCGGCACGAAGTTGCCCGCCACGAACGTGCCGAACAGCGCCGCGTTGCCGGGAAAGCGGTAGATCGCCAGCGCGAAGCCGGCCATCGCCGCCAGCACGATCGCGCCGGCCACCGAGGGCAGCGTGATCAGGATGCTGTTCCAGAAGTAATGGAGCATCGGCGAGGCGGTCAGCGCCTCGCGGTAGTTCTCGACCAGCGCGAAGCGGTGCGGCCAATCCCAGTAATGGCCGGCGGCCAGCTCCTCGGACGAGCGCACCGAGGTCACCAGCACCGCGATCAGCGGCAGCAGCCACAGCAGCAGCGCGAGCGGCAGCGACAGGCGGTAGAGGCGGCGCGTGGCCGGTTTCCAGCGGTCGATCGGCAACGGATACATGGGCGTCTCCCGGCAACGGTCAGTGTTCGCTGCGCAGCAGATGGCGCAGGTGATAGACGATGTAGAGCAGCATGATCGCGAACAGCACCACGGCGATCGCGGAGGCATAGCCGAAGCGGAAATACTTGATCGCCTGGTCGTACATGTAATAGGCCAGCACGGTGGAGCTGTCGAACGGGCCGCCCGAGGTCATCACCGAGATCAGGTCGAAGCTGCGCAGCGCGCCGATCACGGTCACCACGATCGCCATGAAGGTGGTGGGCCGCAGTTGCGGCAGGATCACGTGCCACAGCAGCGTCCAGCCCTTCGCGCCTTCCATGCGCGCCGCCTCGATCTGCTCGCTGCTCAGGGTGGTCAGCCCGGTCAGGTAAAGGATCATGCAGTAGGCCGATTGCGGCCACAGCGCCGCGAAGATCACGCCCAAGGTGGCGTAGCGCGGGTCGCCGAGCACCGGAATGCCGTGCCCGAAAATCAGCCGCAGCAGGCCGAAGGTCGGATCGTAGAACCACGAATAGATCAGCCCGACCACCACGCCCGACAGCACGAACGGCGCGAAGAACAGCGATTTGACGAGCCGCATGCCGCGCACGGCCTGGTTCAGATACAGCGCGGCGGCCAGCCCGAACGGCGGCGCGAGCAGGAACAGCACGAGCCAGATCAGGTTGTTCCTGAGCGCCGTGTAGAACGTGTCGGCGTGCAGCAGCTCGACGTAGTTCGCCAGGCCCACGAACGCCGGATCGCTCATGCCGTCCCACTGGAAGAACGACAGGCGAAGGGTCGACAGCACGGGCCACACCACGTAGCACGCGAACATCACGCAGGCGGGCGCGAGGAACAGCGCGGCGGTCAGGCGCTGGCGGCGCTCGGTGGGCGACGCACGGCGGCGACGAGGCCGCGCCACGTGGGGCGCGGCCGGACGCTCGGGCCGGGCGCCGTCGCTGCGCGGCCCGGCCTGCACCGGGGCGCGGGTGTCGGCGTGGGTATGAAGCACGGAACGGGTCACGAATCACCTCCTGGGCGGCCGGGCGCGCGCCCGGCCGGTGCGGCTTACTTTTTGTAGATGCGCTGGCGCGTGGCTTCGAGCTGGGCCAGGATCGCGTCGATCTTCGACGGATCGGCGAGGAACTGCTGCATGCCCTTCATGCCCTCGTCGGCCATCTCCTTGGTCATGTCGCGATCGTAGAACTGCGCGATGCCGCCCGTCGTGCTCGACAGGATATGGAAGCCGATCTTCGAGATCGGATCGTCCGGCTCCGGCGACTGGCTGTTGGCCGGCAGCGAGCCGAGCCCCTTGGCCAGTTGCGCGCTGATCGCGGGTGTTTGCGTGAACGCGAGGAACGCGTGCGCGTCGGCCTTGTTCTTCGCCTTCGACGGAATGTGCAGCGATTCCACCGGGCCATCCTCGGCGGTCGGCACCTTCGGGTCGATCACCGGGAAGCGGAAGAAGCCCATGTCCTGGCGCACCGCCGGCGTGAAGCCGCCGGTGATGAAGGTGCCCATCAACATCATCGCGGCCTTGTCCTGGAACAGGAACGGCTGCGCGGCGTCCAGATCGTAGGACAGTGCGTTGTCGATGAAGTAGCCCGCGTCGATCAGTTGCCGCCACGCCGTGTAAACCTTCTTCACGCGCGCGTCGGTGTAGGGGATGGTGCCCGCCATCAGTTGCTGGTGGAACGCGTTGCCGTTCAGGCGCAGGTCGAGATAGTCGAACCAGCCGGCCAGCGTCCACGCATCGCGCCCGGCCACGGCGATCGGCGTGATGCCGGCCGCCTTCAGCTTCTTGCAATCGTCGAGGAATTCCGCCCAGGTGGCCGGTTCGTTCGCAATCCCGACCTTCTTGAACAGGTTCTTGCGATAGAACATGCCCCACGCGTAATACACGGTGGGCGCCGCGTACGGCTTGCCGTTGTACGACGAGGCCTCCTTGGTGGACGCGTACATGCCGTCCCAATGATTGGCCTGCCAGTCGGCCGACAGATCCTCGAACAGGCCGCGCTTGGCGTAGTAGGCCATGCGCTCGCCGTCGTGCCAGGTGACGATGTCGGGCGGCGCGGTCATCAGCCAGTTCGGCAACTGCGCCTTGTAGGCTTCCTCGTCGACGAACGCGGTCTTCACCTCGGTGCCGGGGTGCGCCTTGCGGAACTGCTCGATCACCTGCGTCCACACGGTGCGCTGGCTCGCGCCCTTGAACGCGATATTGATCGTCAGCGTGCCGGCCGCGGCGCTCGCCGTCCAGGCGCCGGCCAGGGCCGCCACGGCGAGCGCCGCGACGGTGGTACGCAAGCGAAGCTGGGTTTTCATCGGTTGTCTCCTGTTTCGGTTGTTGTGGGTGCCGCGAAAGATCATCGGGCCGAGGCGGCGTCGGGCGAACGGTAGACGGCCACGCCGGCCGCCTCGATGCGCCGCGTGCCGATCAGAATCGCCGCGTCGGGCACCGCCGCGTCGAGTTCGTGCGCGGCCGGGCCGTAGTTGAACACCCAGGTCAGCGCGCCGCGCCGGCTCACGCGCACCGCGTCGCCGAGCGCCGCCGGCGCGAGGCCCGCTTCGCGTGCGATGCGCGCGAACAGCCGCGCGGTGGTGGCGTCGTCGAACAGGCTCGCCAGGTAGTGGAACGCGCCGTGACGCACGTAGGCCGGATGGCCGTCGCCGAACTGCGCGCGGGTTTCGGTGGCAGCGTCGCCTGCCTCAAGCAGGTCACGCCAGTGGCGCACGCGGCCGTCGAACGCCGCGTCGTCGGTGGCCGCTGCGATCCGCACCGGCTCTTCGACGTTCGGCCGCAGCGATTCGACGCGCCATACGCGGATCGGCAGCGGGCCAGCGGCAAGCGCGCCGGGCGGCAGGTTGGCGGGGATCTGCAGGCTCGGCGTCTTGGAGCCGGTGCGCGGCCCGAGCACCACCTGCGCGCCGCTGGCCGCGAGCCGCTGCGCCAGCGCGTCGGACACGATCGGCAGCGGCGGCACGACGATCATCGAATAGCCGTCGAGCGGTGCGTCGACCGGCACCACGTCCACATCGAAGCCGAGCGAGCGCAGCGCCGAGTAATACTCCACGGCGAAACGCGGATAGTGGAAATCGGCGCCCTGCGGGTGGATCTCGAACAGCCATTTGGCCGGGTAATCGAACAGCAGCGCAACGCGCGCCGGCACCGCCGCCGTGGCATCGCCGCCGTGTTCGGCCAGCAGCGCGCGCAACTCGTCGGCCACCTGCGCGGCCTCGCTGCCGCCCACGTCGAGCCGGTTGTCGGGCGTGTTCAGCCCCGCGTGCATCTGCTCCTGCGCGAACGGCGCCTGCCGCCAGCGGAAATAGGACACGCAGCCCGCACCGTGCGCGAACGCCTCCCAGCTCCAGAGCCGCACCATGCCGGGCAGCGGCGCGGGGTTCCATTGCGCCCAGTTCACCGGCCCCGGCTGCTGCTCCATCACCCAGAACGGCAGCTTCGACATGCCGCGATACAGGTCGTGATTGAACGACGCGAAATCGGGATGCCCGGTGCGCAGGTAGCGCGCCTTGACCTCGGGCGCGTACCACTGCTCCTCCAGCGCGCCGAGCGGGTAACTGTCCCAGCTCGCCACGTCGAGATCGGCGGCCACCGGGTAGTGATCGAACTCCGTGAACAACTGCATGAAGTTGTGCGCCACCGGCCGCTGCGGCGAGTGCGCGCGAATGATGTCCACCTGCATGCGGTTGTAGCGGCGCACTTCGTCGGAAGCGAAGCGGCGGTAGTCGAGCCGGTGCGACGGCTGCGCCTCGGTCACCGTGCCGACGGGCGCGTCGATCTCGTCGAAGCTGCGGTATTCCATGCTCCAGAACACCGTGCCCCAGGCCTGATTCAGCGCATCGACGCTGCCGTAACGCTCGCGCAGCCAGAGCCGGAAGCGCGCCACCGCGGCCGGCGAATAACTGAGCACGGTGTGGTGGCAGCCGTATTCGTTATCGGTCTGCCAGTAGGCGACGGCCGGATGCTGCCCGTAGCGCTGCGCCACCGCCTCGCAAATCCGCTGCGACGCCTCGAAGTAATCGGGCGACGAAAAATCGTAGTGACGCCGCGAGCCGAACGCGCGCCGCCGGCCGTCCGCGCCCACCGGCAGGATCTCGGGATGGCGGTCGATCAGCCATTTCGGCGGCGTCGCGGTGGGCGTGCACATCACCACCTGCAGGCCCGCCGCGCCGAGCGTGTCGATCGCACGGTCGAGCCAGCCCCAGTCGAATTCGCCGGGCGACGGCTCGATCCGGCTCCACGCGAATTCCGCGATTCGTACCTGCTCGATGCCGAGCGCCTTCATGCGCGCGGCATCGTCTTTCCACATGGCTTCGGGCCAGTGCTCCGGGTAATAGCAAACGCCAAGGCGCATCGGTCGATCCTCGTTGGTGAGCGTCAGATGATGGGAAGCGGTTCGAGCGCGCGCGCCGCCAGCGGCGCAACGACGAACCCGTCGGCAGCAAACAGGTGGCAGGCGGTAGCGGGCGCGCGCACCGTGACGGTGTCGCCCGGCGCGACGCGCCATTCGCCCGGGGCCTTGGCGATCAGCGTGCCGCCGTCGTGCTGCTCCAGGTGCACGTAGCTGTGCTCGCCGAGCGCTTCGACGAGGGCCACGCGGCGCGTCAGCGCGAGGCCCGGCGCGGCGTGCGGGCGCGCCGCCGCGCCGTCGAATTCGAGATGTTCCGGGCGCACGCCGAACGTCACGGCGTCGCCGGGCGCGACGCGCGCCGCATCCACCGGCAACGCCACCGTCTCGCCGCTCGCGTCGAGCCGCACGGTCACCGCGCCGGGCGCCGACGCTTCCACCGTCGCGCGCAGGAAGTTCATGCGCGGCGAGCCGATGAAGCCCGCCACGAACAGGCTCGCCGGCCGGTGATACAAGGCCAGCGGCGCGCCCACCTGCGCGATGCTGCCGTGGCGCTCGGCGTCCGCGCCGGCCTGCAGCAGCACGATCTTGTCGGCCAGCGTCATCGCCTCGATCTGGTCGTGCGTCACGTAGACCACGCTCGCGCCCTTGAACTGCCGGTGCAGGCGGCCGATTTCGATGCGGGTCTGGCCGCGCAGCGTCGCGTCGAGATTCGACAGCGGCTCGTCGAACAGGAACACGCCCGGCTCGCGCACGATCGCGCGGCCGATCGCGACGCGCTGGCGCTGGCCGCCCGACAGCGCCTTCGGATAGCGCTCGAGCAGCGCGTCGAGTTGCAGGATGCGGGCCGCGTCGCGCACCCGCGTGTCGATCTCGGCCTTCGGCGTCTTCGCCAGGCGCAGGCCGAACGCGATGTTCTCGTAGACGGTCATGTGCGGAAACAGCGCGTAGCTCTGGAACACCATCGCCACGCCGCGTTGCGCGGCCGGCACGTCGTTCACGCGCCGCCCGTCGATATGCACGTCGCCCTCGGTCACGTCCTCCAGCCCCGCGATCATCCGCAGCAAGGTGGATTTGCCGCAGCCCGACGGGCCGAGGAACACGCAGAACTCGTGCGCGCCGATCTCCAGGTCGATCCCGTGGATGACGGGCGCGCCGTGCCCGTAGGCTTTTTGCACGCCGGCCAACGAAATGCTCGCCATTGCTGCGTCTCCATGATGTAATCGCGCTCATCTTGGTTAAGCGCTTAATCACTTGCAATCGAAAAAACCGACCTGTGGCCGATCGGTTGTTTCGTCTCCGTATTGCTTGTCATGCGTTCTGATTGCCGGGCCATGATGCAACGGCGCCGCATTGCCATGCAAATACTGAACACGCCGTCCCAGATACTAAACACCTCGATGACCACGCTGAACGAAGTCGCCCAGGCGGCGGGCGTCACGCCCGCGACCGTCTCCAACGTATTGCGCAACCGCGGCCGGGTGGGCGCGAAGACCCGCGAGCGCGTGCTGGCCGCCGTCGAGGCGCTCGGCTACCGCCCGCACCTGGCCGCGCGCGCGCTGGCCGAAGGGCGCGCGCCCACCCTCGCGCTGATGGTGTCGAGCATCGCGAACCCGTTCTACCCGGAGTTCGCGCTCGCCGTGGAGCACGCGCTGCGCCGCAGCGGGCGGTTCCTGATCATCTGCAACACCGAGAACGATCCCGACATCGGGCGCGCGTATCTGCAGCAGATCGCCGGCACGCTGTCCGAGGGCGTGCTGGTGATGAACGCCAACCTCGATCTCGACGACCTGCACCGCACCATGGAGCGCGGCACGCCGGTGGTGTTGTGCATGTGGGAGCGCCCCGAGGCCGCGCCGGCGCTGCCGAGCGTGGCGGTGGATTTCCGGCGCGCGGGCGAGCTGGCCGCGCGGCATCTGCTCGAACTCGGGCATCGCCGGATCGGCGCGATCGTCGGCAGCAAGGTGACGGGCATCCATGCGGCGCGCTACGAGGGCTTTCTCGACGCGCTGGCGGCGGCCGGCCTCGACGGCGCGGCCGCGCCGCTGCGCTACGGGCCGGACACGATCCAGGGCGGCTACGAGGCCGCGCGCGCGCTGCTCGACGCGCACCCGGAGCTGACCGCGCTGTTCACCACCAACGACCTGCCCGCGCTCGGCGCGATGCACGCCGCCGCCGATGCGGGGCTGGCGGTGCCGGCGCAGTTGTCGGTGGTCGGCATCACCGACATCCAGCTCGCGCGCGAATCGCGGCCCGCGCTGACCACGGTGGCCGTGCCCACGGCCGAGGCGGCCGCGCTGGCGGTGGAACTGCTCGGCGAACTGATCGAGGCCGAAGCCAACGGCGCCGATCCGCAGGCCGGGCCGGCGCGCACGCGCGTGACGTCGGCGCCGTGGTTGGTGGTGCGGGGGTCCACGGCGGGGCCGCGGGGGTGAGGCAGGTTCAGATCGCGGCGGCGATCTCGGCCGTCACGGCCAGGAAGCGTTCGATGTCGCGCGGCGCGTGGCAGTGCAGCGGCGAGATGCGCACCGCCCCTTCCAGGCCGAACGACCGCAGCATGCGGCCCGAGTAAAGGCTCGTGCCGATCCGCTCGTAGACAATCACGCCACGCTTCGCGTATTCGCGCACGGCGGCCGTCGGGTCCAGCCCCTTGAAGCCGATGCCGGCGATCAGGTCGCGGCGCGTCAGGTCGTCGTGATCCCAGAACACCGACACGCCGTCAATCGCGCGCAGCCCGCGCTGCACCGGCGTGCCGTCGAGCAGCAGCACGAGCAACGCGCGCTCGTGCGCCTCGATGCGCTGCATGCCCTGCACGAATTGCTCGCGGCGCTCGTGCGCATCGCTGAATTGGGCGCCGATCCACGCCACGTAATCGACGATCGCACTGACCACCTCGAAATGCGCCGGCGTCGGGCTGCCGAGTTCCCACACGTCGGGCGCCTTCGCGTCGAGCCGGTGATGCGGCAGCGTCGCGAGCCGCTCCGACAGCCAGGTCACGCCCGCGCCCCGGCAGCCGAAGAACTTGTACGGCGCGAAGTTGATGCCGTCCACCGGCGTCTTCTGCAGGTCGATCGCGGCGTGCGGCGCGTGCTGCACGGCGTCCACGATGATGAACAAGTCCGGCTTGCGCGCGCGGGCGCGCTCGACGATTGCCGCGATGTCGAGCTTCGCGCCCGAGATGTTCGACGCATACATCACGCTCAACAGCGTGGTGTCGTCGTCGATCAGCGAGACGATCGCGTCCGCATCCACGCCGCCTGTTTCGGGGTTGCTCGGCGCGACGCGCAGCGCCTTGCCGGTGCGTTCGCAGTAGCGCTGCATCGCGTCGAACGACGACGGATGCTCCAGGATCGTGGTCACGGCGTTGTTGCCGGGCACGTTCTCCATGACCGCGCGCACCATCTCGAACATCGCGGCCGACGCCGTCAGCGACAGGTACACGCTGCCGCCGCGCGCGTTGAAGATATGGCGCACGTCGGCCTCGCCCTTCGCCTGCACGTCCTGCAGGAACCGCGCGCGCGCATGGATGCGTTCGGGGCAATCCGGCAGCGCGTCGATGCGCGCGAACGCCTCGGAGGCCGCCTTCAGGCGGAACGAGCCGCCGGCGTTGTCGAAAAACAGCCGCTCGCTGCCGTCGATATCGCGATCGACGTAATGAAAGCGCTGCTTGATCTGCTCCATGAGGGAATCGGAAAACAGGTGTCCCTGGCTGTTCATCTGAGTGGTTCCTGAAAGTGAATCCGGTAAAAACGAAGTCGGCACGAAGCGCGGGCGGCGCGCCTCAGGCGTCCAGCGACGCGAGGTAGGCCCGACCCTTTTCGGCGTCGTACTGGCGCTCCCATTTCGCGATCACGAGCGGGGCCAGCGCGTTGCCGACCACGTTCAGCGCGGTGCGGCCCATGTCCATGATGCGATCGACGCCGGCGATGAACGCCAGCCCTTCGAGCGGCAGGCCGGCGCTGGCGAGCGTGGTCAGCAGGATCACGAACATGAAGCCCGGCACGCCGGCCGCGCCCTTCGACGTCACGACCATCGTGAGCACCAGCACGAGCTGCTCCTGCAGGCCCAAGTGCACGCCGTAGAGCTGCGCGACGAACAGCGTGCCGATGCCGAGATAGATCGATGCGCCGTCGAGGTTGAACGTGTAGCCGGTGGGCACCACGAACGCGGTGATGCTCTTGGGCACGCCGTAGTCCTCCATCTTCTTCATCAGTTGCGGCAGCACCGAGGCCGAACTGCAGGTAGAGAACGCGATGATCAGTTCGTCCTTGATCACGCGCAGCAGCGTGAAGATACGGAATCCGAACAAACGGGCCGTTACACCGAGCACGCAGACGGCAAACAGCACGATCGCCAGATAGGTCACGGCCACCAGCTTGATCAGCGGCAGCAGCGAGCCGAAACCGAAGTTCGCCACCGTGATCGCGATCAGCGCGCACACGCCGATCGGCGCGTAGCGCATCACCATGCCGGTCACCTTGAACATGGTGTCGCCGATGCCCTTGAAGGTGGCCAGCACCGGCGCGCGATATTCGGCCGGCACCGTCTGCAGGCCGAGCCCGAACAGCACCGAGAAGAAGATCACCGGCAGCAGGTCGCCGCGCCCCATCGACATCACGATGTTGTCGGGAATGATGCCGAGCAACAGCGCCATGAAGCCGTGATGGCCCTGCGTCTGTTGCGAGGTCTGCTGGAAGCGCGCGATATCGGTGTGCGAGAGTGGCGACAGGTCGGTGCCCACGCCCGGATGCAGCAGGTTGCCGAGCACCAGGCCGATCACGATCGCGAGCGTCGTGACGATCTCGAAGTAGATCAGCGTCTTCAGGCCGATGCGGCCGAGCGAGCGCCCGTCGCCCACGCCCGCGATGCCCACCACCATGCTGGTGAACACGATCGGCACCACCACCATCTTGATCAGGCGGATGAAGATGTCGCCGGCCGGTTGCAGCAGGCCGTCGATCGCCTGGGCGCGCAGTTGCGGCATGTGGTTCAGCACCACCCCCACCGCAATGCCGGCCACCAGGCCGATCAGGATTTGCCAGGCGAGGCTGATGCGCGGCTTGCGCTCGGCCCGGGCGGAGTGAGGGGTGTCGATGACGGAGTCCATGGTGTCTCCAGAGGCTGGCGGTTGGCATGCATGCGGCATGCGATGGGCCAAACATAAGCAGCCAAAAGAAACGAAAAAAGCGATATTTAGTTATGGGAAACTATCGCTTTAATTCATCCATGTGTTCGCCATGCTGACTTTCAAGCAAATGGAAGCGCTGTACTGGATCGTCAAGCTCGGTTCGTTCGAGGCCGCCGCCGCGCGGCTGAACACCACGCAATCGGCGATCTCGAAGCGCGTGCAGGAGCTGGAGCGCGCGTTCGACATCGCCGTGTTCGACCGGGCGAACCGCAGCGCGCGGCTGACCGAAAAGGGCAGCGAATTCTTCGATTACGCGCAGGCGCTGCTCGAACAGCGCGACCGGGTGGTCGAGCGCATCAGCTCGAAAACGTCGCTGGTGCGCCAGATCCGCATCGGCGTGACGGAGCTGACCGCGTTGACCTGGCTGCCGCGCCTGATCGCGGCGATCCAGGCCGAATATCCGAAGGTCACGGTGGAAGCGGAGGTGGACCTGAACGCCACGCTGCGCGAGCGGCTCGCGGCGGGCACGGTGGACGTGATCATCGTGCCGCAGACGCACGAGGTCGAGGCGTTCTCGGCCACGCTCGTCGGCCACGTGGAGAACGCGTGGATGTGCGCGGCCCACCTCGCGCCGCGCAAGCGGCGCATCGCGCTGGCCGACATCGCGCAGTTCCAGTTGATCCTGCAGGGCGGCCTGTCCGGCACCGGCCATGTCTACAGCCGTTTCCTCGAAACGCAGGGCGTGGCCTTGCAGAAGACGCTGGCCAGCAGCAGCCTGATCGCGCAGATCGGGCTGGCGCTGTCGGGGCTCGGCATCACCTACCTGCCGCGCGCCTGCCTCTCGCGCATGCTCGAACAGGGCGCGCTGGTCGAGGTGGCCACCACGCCGGCCTTGCCGCCGATCCGCTATCTCGCCATGCATCGCGGCGACGAGCCGCATACGCTGAGCGCCGCCGTGGCGAAGCTCGCGGCGCAGTCATGCGATTTCACGTCGAATCTGCTCGATCCCGGGAAGTGAGGCCGCGCGGCATCAGGCGTCGCGCCCGCCGGCCATCGAACCGCGCCGATACGCCTTCACGAAGATCCGCTGATACGCCGCTCCGAGGCACGCACTGAGCCAGTAGACGAGGCGCGCATCGCGCCCGATCACCACGCGCCGCGCGTTGCGGCGCACGCCGCGCAGGATGCGCTCGGCCACCGCGTCGGGCGACGTGACATTGATGGTCTGGTTGCCGCTCTGGCGATGCATCGCCACGTCGCGACCGGTCAGTTCGGCCACGCGCGGGTCGATGCGCGACGCGTTGACGATATTGGTCGCCACGCCGCCCGGATGCACGCAGGTCGCGCTGACCGGCACGCGCATCAGCTCCAGTTCCATTCGCAAGGATTCCGTATAGCCGCGCACCGCGAACTTGCTCGCGTTGTAGGCGCTTTGCGTCGGTGCGGCCACCAGCCCGAAGATGCTGGAGAGGTTGACGATGTGGCCGTCGCCCGATTCGATCAGGTACGGCAGGAACGCCTGGGTGCCGTTCACCACGCCCCAGAAATTCACGCGCATCAGCCATTCGAAATCGTCGATCGACATCGTGGCCGCCAGCGCCGTGAGCGACACGCCGGCATTGTTGAAGACCAGATGGATCGCGCCGTGGCGCGCCTTGACGTCGCGCGCCCAGGCCATCATGGCGTCGCGGTCGCCCACGTCCACGCAGTGCTGCGAGACGGCGACACCGGCCTTGGCGCACAGCGCGGCCGTGTCGGCCAGGCTGGCCGGATCGAGATCCGACAGCGCCAGACGGCAGCCGGCATTCGCCAGCGCGCGGGCGAGGCTGCGGCCGATGCCCGAGCCCGCGCCGGTGATGACGGCGAGCTTGCCGTCGAACGATTTCATGCGGGGTGTTTCGCTCGCGTGATTGCCGACGTCATCGCTTATGCGTCGGTGTCGGCGTCGTCGAGCCAGGGCATGTCCACCGGCGACACCACCAGTTGCTGCCCATCGCGCTTCGTCTCGAAGATGAAGCCGACCAGGATCATCGAATCGGCATAGGGGATCGGGAACACGTGCGGGTTGTCCGCGTTGCGCAGCGGATGCTCGGGCGTGTTCGCCGTGGCCGCCGCGTTCTCGCGCACGCTTTCCAGCTCGTCGGCCATGCCTTGGCCGCTGACTTTCAGAACACGGTTGCGCAGATCGGTGAAGGGCTCGATCCGCGCCCCGTCTTCGTGATACTCGGGCACTTCGTAGATGAACCAGGACATGGTTTTCTCCCAGGAAAAGGTCGCCATTCTAACAAGCGGGGCGCGCCGGGCGCCGGTGTGCAGTAAGCTCGTGCGTCGCCGTCTTCCACCGCTCCCATGCGCATCGTTCCGCTGGCCCAGTCCTCCGCCGCCCTGCCCACCCTGATCTGCCTGCCCGGCGCGATGTGCAGCCCGCTCGTCTACGCGGATGCCGCGCGGCTGTCGGGGCTGAATGCCGCCGCCTTGGCATGGATGGAGGACGACGGCGCGTTCGATCTCGATTCGATCGCGCGGCGCATCGTCGATGCCGTTCCGGCCGGGCGGGATCTGGTGCTGGTCGGACATTCGCTCGGCACGCCGCTGGCCGTCCTGAGCGCGCTCGCCGCGCACCGGCGCGCGGACGTGCGCATTCGCGGCCTCGTGCTCGCCAACAGCGGCGCGAACACCAGGGGGCACGGCGACGCGTCGGGCATCGTGCGGCGCATCGAGGCGGAATGGGGCGAGCCGATGTGGCAGGCGTTCGCCACGCGCTGCTTCCAAACGCTGCCCGCGCCGCCGCTGCTCGACGAGATCGTCGGTTATCCCAAGCAATTGCGCGGCGAGGCGGTGGCGCAGGCGATCCGCAGCCAGATCGAGACGGACCTGCTGCCGCTGCTGCCGGGCCTGCCGCCGGTTCCGGTGGCGGTGGTGCACGGGCAGTTCGACGTCGCGCGCACGCTCGCCCACGCCGAGGAACTGGCCGCGGCGATTCCCGGTGCGACGCTGCATGTGTTGCAGACGGGGCATACGAGCTGTGCGGAAGCGCCGGAGGAATTCGCGGCGATTCTGCGAGGGGTGGCGGAGCAGGCGGCGGGGTTGGCGGCTTCTCGCTGACGGATGTGTCGCCCGCGCGCCGGCCCTCGGCGCGCGATTTCCCGCTGGCCGACCTCCCGGCCGACGTTCTCTCCAGGCGGCAATCATCGCCGCCTCATTTCCCTCCCCCGCTCGCTCCCTCATTTTTCCTCTTGACCGTATATCTTTCGATATATATCTTTCGATACATCTTTAGACATGTACGAAGGAGAACACCATGCGTCGTTCCCACCACCACCCGAGCCACGAGGCCTTCGACGGCGACACCCGCCATGCCCACGGCCATGAGCACCCCCATCACGGCCACGGCCATCACCACGGCCACCGCCACGCCCTGCACAAGCTCTGGGCGATGGCCGGCGGCCGGCGCGGCGGCGGCCGTCACGGCTTCGGCGGCGGCTTTCCCGAAGGCTTCGGCGGCCCTGGCGGCTTCGACGATCCGCGCATGCCGCGCGGCCGTCAGTTCAATTCCGACGATCTGCAACTGATGCTGCTGTCGCTGCTCGCCGCGCAGCCGAGCCACGGCTACGAGCTGATCAAGGCGCTCGACACGCGCTCGCAAGGCTTCTACGTGCCGAGCCCCGGCATGGTCTATCCGGCGCTGACCTATCTCGAGGAAGTCGGCTACGTCACCGTGGAAGTGGACGGCAACCGCAAGCGTTACGCGCTCGCCGAAGCCGGCCGCGCGCAACTCGATACGGAACGCGAGCGCGTGAACCTGCTGTTCGCGAAGCTCGAACACCTCGGCCGCAAGATGGAATTCATGCGCCGCGCGATGGCCGGCCAGACGGACGCGGCGGACGGCACGCCCGACGGCGGCTGGCTGCCCGAATTCGTCGAGGCACGCATGGCGCTCAAGGCGGCGCTGTTCCGCAAGAGCGCCGTGGCCGCCGACGAACAGCAACGCATCGCCGCGATCCTGCGCCGCGCGGCAGCGGACATCGACGGCACGCCCGAAGCCTGAGCGCGGCCCGACCCAACCCGGAGAATCGAACCATGCAGAACCCGACTGAACGCGCCGTGACGCGCGTACGCCATACCCTCAAACGCCGCGCACTGACCGTCAAGCAGGTCACGCACGTGACCCCGCACCTGCTGCGCGTGACGCTGACCGGCGACGATCTCGACGACTTCGTCAGCGCGTCGTTCGACGATCACGTCAAGGTGTTCTTCCCCGCGCCGGGCGACGCCGGCGCGCCGCTGCCCGAACTCGGCCCGAACGGCCTGGTGCTGCCCGAAGGCGCGCCGAAGCCGATCATGCGCGACTTCACACCCCGCCGTTACGATCGCGCGGCGCGCGAGCTCGACCTCGAATTCGTGCTGCATCACCCGGGCCCGGCCTCGCAATGGGCCGCGCTGGCCGCCGTCGGCCAGCCGCTCGCGATCGGCGGGCCGCGCGGGTCGTTCGTTGTCCCGACGGATTTCGACTGGCATCTGCTGATCGGCGACGACACCGCGCTGCCGGCCATCGCGCGCCGCCTCGAAGAGTTGCCGGCCGGCACGCGCGCCGCCGTGGTGGTGGAAGTGGCCGATGCCTCGGCGCAGCTCGAATTCGCGACGCAGGCGGAGGTCTACGCGATCTGGCGCTATCGCGACAACCCGGCGGCCGGCAACGGCGCGGCCGGCGCGCAACTGGTCGAGGCCCTGCGCGACCTGCCGCTGCCGCAAGGCGACGGCTACGTGTGGGCGGCCGGCGAAGCCGCCGCGATGCGCGCGGTGCGCCAGCACCTGTGCGACGACCGCGGCGTGCACAAGTCGCGCATCCGCGCCTCGGCGTACTGGAAGCGCGGCGCCGAAGGCGTCCACGAATCGCTCGACGACTGACGCCACGGCGAGCGTGATCGAGCCGGCCGCTCGGGCCGGCTTTCGCATGGAAAGCTTGTGGAGATCTGAAACGGCGTGTGATAAATCGGCATCGCAGCCGGCTTGCCGCCCTCTGCCGGCCCCGCCGCCGTGGTATATATCGTCGGATTGCTCGCCGCTCGGGCCGATGTGGGCCACGGCGCAGCCGGTACGCAGGGCGCGACGGCACGTGGGCCGGCCGCGATCGCTGCGAACGACAACCGGTGTTCGCCTTCGCGAACACGCGTTCATCGCTTCGGCGCACGACCATGAACACGGATCACACCATGCACGCTACGCTCGCCCGGTCGCTTCGAATCCTCGGCTACGGCGTGCTCGCCGCCATCGTGCTCGCGCTGTTCGTGGCGATGTGCGCGATCCTGCACGACGGCGAACTCGACCGCGAAATCGCCCGCGGCTCGGCCACCGACACCCCCGAATTGCACAGCGGCACCGGCAGCTCGCCGGACGTGGCGCCCGAATCCGCCGCCGCGAAATCGCCGGGCTGATTGCTGCCGCCTCGCACGCGCATTGCACCGCCGCATTGCGTCGCATTTGAAAGCCGAAACGAAAGCATTTCGAAATGCCATGCCGAGGCATGGCGCTTCGCCTATTGCGCACTGCAAAAAGTTCATCAAACATTCGATGCACGCGTCGATGCAGATTGCCTCGCGATCCCGTATCCTCTCACCTCATATCCCGCAAAGGCTCACCGTCGGCGCTCACAAGAACGTCATCGGCACACCGGAAGATGCGAGTTAAGTCGTTTGATTCCATCGAATTTTTAAATCGATTTTGCGTTTTCCTGCCGAAACGCTACGAATTAAGCAATAATCTTTTCCGCTTGCGGCGGCGCACAATCGATCTGCAACGGCATAGGATAGCGACACTCATCCATCAGCAGCGATCCACAAGGAGCCCGCATGAATCCGAGTCAAGTCCTGTCCAATGCGTTCGCGATGCCGCTCACGAGTCCGGCTTTTCCGATGGGGCCGTACCGCTTCATCAATCGTGAGTTTCTGATCATCACGTATCGCACCGATCTGGACCGGCTGCGCGAAATCGTCCCCGAACCGCTCAAGGTCACGCAGCCGTTCGTGCATTACGAATTCATTCGCATGCCTGACTCGACGGGTTTCGGCGATTACACCGAAAGCGGCCAGGTGATCCCGGTCGAGTTCGACGGCAAGCCCGGCAGCTACACGCTCGCGATGTACCTCAACGATCACCCGCCGATCGCCGGCGGCCGCGAATTGTGGGGATTCCCGAAGAAACTCGCACAGCCCACGCTGGAAACCCACATCGACACGCTGCTCGGCACGCTCGACTACGGCCCGGTGCGCGTGGCCACCGGCACGATGGGCTACAAGCACAAGGAACTCGATCTCGTCGAACAGCAGCAGCGCCTGGCCGGCGCGAACTATCTGCTGAAGATCATTCCGCACGTCGACGGCAGCCCGCGCATCTGCGAACTGGTTCGCTACTACCTGCAGGACATCAAGATGAAGGGCGCGTGGACCGGCCCGGCCTCGCTGCATCTCGCGCCGCACGCGCTCGCGCCGGTGGCCGACCTGCCGGTGCTCGAAATCGTCGAGGCCCGCCACATCATGGCGGACCTGACGCTGGGCCTCGGCGAAGTCGTCCACGATTACCTCGCGAAGTAACGCATCGCCTCACCTGAACTCCTCCAACCACTCATCAGGAAAACGATCATGAGCAATCTGAAAGGCAAGACCGCTGTCGTGACGGGCGCCGCAAGCGGCATCGGCAAGGAAATCGCACTGGAGCTGGCCAAGGCCGGCGCGGCGGTGGCGATCGCCGACCTGAACCAGGACGGCGCGAACGCCGTCGCCGAACAGATCAAGGCAGCGGGCGGCAAGGCGATCGGCGTGGCGATGGACGTCACCAACGAAGACGCCGTGAACGCCGGCATCGACAAGGTGGCCGCCGAATTCGGCTCGGTCGACATCCTGGTGTCGAACGCCGGCATCCAGATCGTCAACCCGATCGAGAACTATTCGTTCTCCGACTGGAAGAAGATGCAGGCGATTCACGTCGACGGCGCGTTCCTGACGACGAAGGCCGCGCTCAAGCACATGTACAAGGGCGATCGCGGCGGCGTGGTGATCTACATGGGCTCGGTGCACTCGCACGAAGCGTCGCCGCTGAAGTCGGCCTATGTCACGGCCAAGCACGGCCTGCTGGGTCTGGCCCGCGTGCTCGCCAAGGAAGGCGCGAAGCACAACGTGCGCTCGCATGTGGTCTGCCCGGGCTTCGTGCGCACGCCGCTGGTCGACAAGCAGATCCCGGAACAAGCGAAGGAACTGGGCATCACCGAGGAAGAAGTCGTCAAGAACGTGATGCTGGGCGATACGGTGGACGGCGTGTTCACCACGGTGCAGGACGTCGCGCAAACGGTGCTGTTCCTGTCGGCATTCCCGAGCGCCGCGCTCACGGGCCAGTCGTTCGTCGTCAGCCACGGCTGGTTCATGCAATGAAGCCCCACGCCCGTACCGAGAAACAAGCGAGCGACCCCGACCTCCGTCACGAAGCCGGCAAGCCGGTCGCGCGCACGCTGCCGTACGAAACCGTCGCGCTCGTGCTGCAAGGCGGCGGTGCGCTCGGCTCGTATCAGGCGGGCGTGTTCGAAGGCTTGCACGAAGCGGGCATTCCGCTCAACTGGATCGCCGGCATTTCGATCGGCGCGCTGAACACCGCGCTGATCGCCGGCAATCCGCCCGAGCGGCAGGTCGAGCGGCTGCGCGAGTTCTGGAACACGATCTGCCAGCCGGCGTTCTTCCCGGCGCTGCCGCCTGCGATCGAATTCGCGCTGTTCAACAGCATCGAGTCGATCCGGCAGGCGTTCACCGCCTCGCAGGCGGCCAGCGCGATGCTGCAGGGGCAGCGCGGCTTCTTCGTGCCGCGCTTCCCGCCGCCGCTGCCCGGCGTGCGCGACGACGATCCGACCCGCGTCAGCTATTACGACACGTCGGCGCTGCGCGAAACGCTGCTCGAGTTCTGCGATTTCGATCTGATCAACTCGGGCAATATCCGCGTGTCGGTGGGCGCGGTGAACGTGGCCACCGGCAACTTCACCTACTTCGACAACACGAAGATCACGCTGCGCCCCGAGCATTTCATGGCCTCGGGCGCGTTGCCGCCGGCCTTCCCGCCCGTCGAGATCGATGGTCAGTACTACTGGGATGGCGGCATCGTGTCGAACACGCCGCTGATGGAAGTGCTGCGCGCCTCGCCGCGCCGCGACACGCTCGCGTTCCAGGTTGACCTGTGGAATGCGCGCGGGCCGCTGCCGGGCACGCTCGCCGATGTCGCCGAGCGAACCAAGGACGTGCAGTATTCGAGCCGCACGCGTTTGGTGACCGACACGCTGCAACGCGAACAGCGCTTCCGCAACGTGTTGCGCCGCGTGCTCGACCTGGTGCCGGACGACGTGCGCAACAGCGATCCGTGGTGCCAGCAGGCCGACGTGCTGTCCACCGGCAAGCGCTACAACGTCCAGCATCTGATCTATCAGCAGAAGTCCTACGAGCACGATTACAAGGACTATCAGTTCGGCACCTCGACGATGCGCGACCACTGGTCGGCGGGCCTCGTCGATATCCGCAACACGCTCGGCGTGCCCGATGCGCTCGAACTGCCGACCAACGACGCCGGGTTCGTCACGCACGACATCCACCGTCCGCGCTGAAGCCGTTCAGGCAAGCCGCGCCCCGCGCGCGGCCTGCCCTCACATCGCATGGCCGGCGGCTTCGTCGGCCATGCGATGTCTCTCCTTCTCCCTGCTTTCGTTTCGCCGCCTCTCGCCATGCCGATCCTGATCGTTCTTATCGTGTTCGCCGCGCTCGTCTGGGGTGCGATTGCCGCGTTTCATGCCCTGGCCGCGCAATTCGGCGCGGGCGTGGCGATCGGCGTGTCGTGCGTGGCGGCGGTGCTGCTCGCACTGGCCGTCGCGGCCTGGCTGCGCAGTCGGCGCGAGATCGCATCGAACACCAAGGAAGGCGGCTGGACCCATGCGGTGCGTCACGGCGCGGTGGAACTGAAGCTGTCGTCGACGCAGGGGCTGTTGGCGCTGTCGCAGGATGGCGCCACCGGCACCTACACGCTCACCGACGTGGCCGGCTGCCGCGCGCATCCCGACGGCGAGCGCTGGCAGCTCGCGATCGACCTGCGCGATACACAACATCCGGCGTGGGCGCTGCCGATGCCGAGCGAGCGCGAGGCGAAGCGCTGGGCGCGCGTGATCACGCTGGCGAAGGCCGGCAAGCTGTAGCCCCTGCCGCTCTGCCAGCCAGCGCACCGCCAATGAAAAACGGGACGCCCGGCCCGCACGCTGCATGACGCGCAGCGGCGGCCGGGCGTCCCGTGACGTCGGCGTCGAATGCCTGGCTTACTGCGCGCCGAGCTTCTTGATCAGCACGTCGAGTTCGGCCACTTCTTCTTCGGTCAGGTCCGTCAGCGGTGCGCGCACCGGGCCGGCGTCATGGCCGACCAGCTTCGCGCCGGCCTTGACGATGCTGACCGCGTAGCCTGCACGGCGGTTGCGGATCTTCAGGTACGGCAGGAAGAAATCGTCGATCAGCTTGCCGACCGTTTCATGATCGTCCGCGGCGATCGCGCGGTAGAAATCCATCGCCGTCTTCGGGATGAAGTTGAACACGGCCGACGAGTACACCGGCACGCCCAGCGCCTTGTAGGCCGCTGCGTACACTTCCGCGGTCGGCAGGCCGCCGAGGTAGGCGAAGCGCTCGCCGAGGCGGCGGCGGATCGTGACCATCGGTTCGATCTCGCCCACGCCGTCCTTGAAGCCGATCAGGTTCGGGCAACGCTCGGCCAGGCGCTCGAGCATGTCGGCGTTGAGCTTCGAATTCGCGCGGTTGTAGATGATCACGCCGATATCGGGCACGGCCTTGCACACTTCTTCCGCGTGCAGCGCGATGCCGTCCTGCGACGCTTCGGTCAGGTAATGCGGCATCAGCAGGATGCCGTTCGCGCCGAGGCGCTGCGCTTCCTTCGCGTACTCGATCGCCACGCGCGTCGGGCCGCCGGCGCCAGCCAGGATCGGCACCTTGCCCTTGCAGGTTTCCGTGGCAGTGCGAACCACATTCGAATAGTCGGCTTGCGTCAGCGAGAAGAATTCACCCGTGCCGCCGGCCACGAACAGTGCCGAGGCGCCGTACGGGGCAAGCCATTCGAGGCGTTCAATGAACGTATCGGCGCGGAAATTGCCTTGCGCGTCGAAATCGGTAACGGGGAAGGACAGCAGCCCTTCGGAGATGATCTGCTTCAGTTCTTGCGGCGTGGTCATGGCGTTGCCTGCTTCAAAGTCGAGAGTGATGGGCAAATTCGAACGGTCGTGGGCGGCGCTCAGCGCACCAGGCACGGGCGCTTGTTGTCGAACTTCCAGTTGGGGATCAGGTACTGCATGGCGATGCCGTCGTCGCGCGCGCCGAGGCCGTGCTGTTCGTACAGCGCGTTGGCGCGTTCGAGCGCATCCATGTCCAGCTCGATGCCGAGGCCCGGCTTGGCCGGCACCTTGACCTTGCCGCCGACGATCTGCAGCGGGTCCTGCGTCAGGAACTGGCCGTCCTGCCAGATCCAGTGCGTGTCGATCGCCGTGATCTTGCCCGGTGCCGCGGCGGCCACGTGCGTGAACATCGCCAGCGACACGTCGAAGTGGTTGTTCGAATGCGAACCCCAGGTCAGGCCCCAGTCGTTGCACATCTGCGCGACGCGCACCGAGCCCTGCATGGTCCAGAAGTGCGGATCGGCCAGCGGAATGTCGACCGATTGCAACTGGATCGCGTGGCCCATCTGGCGCCAGTCGGTGGCGATCATGTTGGTGGCCGTCGGCAGGCCGGTGGCGCGGCGGAACTCGGCCATCACCTCGCGGCCCGAGTAGCCGTTTTCCGCGCCGCACGGATCTTCCGCGTAGGCCAGCACGCCGTGCATGTCGCGGCACAGGCGCACGGCTTCGGCCAGCGACCACGCGCCGTTCGGGTCGAGCGTCACGCGCGCGTTCGGGAAGCGCTCGGCCAGCGCCGTCACCGCCTCGATTTCCTCGTCGCCGGACAGCACGCCGCCCTTGAGCTTGAAATCGTTGAAGCCGTAACGGGCTTGCGCGGCTTCGGCCAGGCGCACCACGGCGTCCGGCGTCAGCGCGACTTCGGTGCGCAGGCGTTCCCAATCGTCGCGGCCGGCGGCGCCGTTCTCGTAGGGCAGGTCGGTCTTGTTGCGATCGCCGATGTAGAACAGGTAGCCGAGCATTTCCACTTCGTCGCGCTGCTGGCCTTCGCCGAGCAGGGCCGCCACCGGCACGTTCAGGTGCTGGCCGAGCAGGTCGAGCAGCGCGGCCTCGAGCGCGGTGACGGCGTGGATCGTGGTGCGCAGGTCGAACGTCTGGAGGCCGCGGCCGCCGGCATCGCGATCGGCAAACGTCGAGCGCACGCGGTTCAGCACGGCCTGCAGGTTGCCGATCGACTGGCCGACCACGATCTCGCGGGCATCGTCGATGGTCTTGCGGATCGCCTCGCCGCCCGGCACTTCGCCGATGCCGGTGTGGCCGCTGCTGTCGCGCAGGATCACGATGTTGCGCGTGAAGAACGGGCCGTGCGCGCCGCTCAGGTTCATCAGCATGCTGTCGCGGCCGGCTACCGGCACGACGCGCAGCTCGGTCACGACAGGGGTGGCGTTCGCTTGGACGGAATTCGATGACATGGTGCGTTACCTGAAAAAGGCGCCGGCATCGGCGCTGGAAAAACGGTTTGAAAATCGGCGGCGCGGCTCGCGCGCCGCCACTCGTTCATGAATGCATGAGCCGGGCGTTACTGCGAGCGGCTTTGCAGCGTGCCGCCGCCCTGCGTCGAATCGGCCGGCCGGCTGCGGGCGAAGAAGCCCGCCACCGCCGCGATCAGCGAGGCGACCGCCAGCCCGTACAGGCCGCCCTTGATCGAGCCGGTGTGCTGCTGCAGATACCCGAACGCGGCCGGCGCGAAGAAGCCGCCGAGGTTGCCGAGCGAGTTGATCAGCGCGATCACGCCGGCCGCCACGCGGGCATCGAGATAGCCCTGCGGAATCGGCCAGAACAGCGACGAGGCCGCCTTGAAGCCGATCGCCGCGAAGCAGATCGCCACGAACGACAGCGTCGGATCGCTGGTGGTCGACGCGAACAGCCCGCACGCGGCGATCACCAGCGCGGTGGCCATCCACGCGCGCTGGTGGCGCCAGCGTGCCGACGCCATCGCGAAACCGTACATCGCCACCATCGCGATCAGCCACGGAATCGCATTGAGCAGCCCGACCTGGAAATCGGACAGCCCGCCGATCTTGCGGATGATGGTCGGCAGCCAGAACGTGGCCGCGTAGATCGTCAACTGGATCGCGAAATACAGGAAGCAGAACAGGAGGATCTGCGGATCGCGCAGCAGCTTCAGGGTGGGCACGTGCGCGTTGCCGCGTGCGTCGCGCGCCGTCTGCTCGGCCGCGATGGTGGTGCGCAGCACCTGCTTTTCGTCGCCCGTCAGCCAGGGCGCGTCGTCGATGCGCGACTTCAGCATCATCCAGCTCACGCCGCACAGCAGGATCGAGAAGCCGCCTTCGATCAGGAACATCCACTGCCAGCCCTTCAGCCCGAAGCCGCTGATCGACAGCAGGCTGCCCGTGATCGGGCCGGACAGCACCGACGCAAACGCCGAGCCGCCGAGGAAGATCGCCACGGCCTTGCCGCGCGACGATTGCGGCAGCCACTGCGTGAAGTAGTACACCACGCCGGGGAAGAAGCCGGCCTCGGCCACGCCCAGCAGGAAGCGCAGCACGTAGAACGATTGTTCGTTCTGCACGAACGCCATCGCCGCGGCGACGATGCCCCAGGTGCCCATGATCCGCGTGAGCCACGCCCGCGCGCCGAACTTCTGCATCAGCAGGTTCGACGGCACCTCGAACAGCGCATAGCCGACGAAGAACAAGCCGCTGCCGAACCCGTAGGCCGCCGCGCCGATGCCGAGATCGGCATGCATGTGCGAATTGACGAAGCCGATGTTCACGCGATCGATGTAGTTCGCGATGAACATGATCAGAAACAGCGGCATGACATGCCGCATTACCTTCGCGACCGCCGAATCGAGCGGGGCCGCTGCCGTACCGAGAGCTGCTGTCAACGATGTCTCCTGAATCGGCCGTGACCGGCCTGAACGACAGGACGCAACACCGTGAGTCGCACGCTGGCGATTTTCTGTGATACGTCGTCTGACAACATTGTAGTCGGACAACCTTCTCGCTCGTTAGCAGCGTTAACCCTGAAATCGTTCGATTCAACGCTGAAGGGTATGACAGGACGCTTTCAGGGCGTTGACAGGGGTTCACCCATTGCCCTGCTAGGACATCAGACAACATCGAATTACCGATAGCTCGTATGATCTCGTCTGACAACGAAGGCGAGATGTTGTCCGATGAGATCGCATGATGTGGCCGGCGCTTGAACGGCAGCGATCTGTCCGTGATTTCCCCATATCTGCCGTCGAATCGGCCTGCAACGGCCTCATTGCCAGGGTTTGCGGCTATGATGCCGGGATTCGGGACATCCGATGACATTGCGGTCCGTCCCGTTTTCCTCAATCCGTTTCAACACCGCTTCCGCCCACACCCGTCCATGAGCAGCCTGTCCGAGAAGGTCGTCACCTCCCTGTCCGAAGAAATCCGCCGCGGCGCGTTGCGGCCGGGCGACCGGCTGCCGACCGAAGTCGCGATGATGAAACAGCTGTCGGTGAGCCGCTCGGTGATCCGCGAGGCGATCTCGCGCCTGCAGGCCGCGCGCGTGGTCGAGACGCGGCACGGCGTGGGCACCTTCGTGCTCGCGCCGCAAAACGACGCGCCCATGCGGCTGCCCGTGGCCGATCTGTCGAACATGCTCGACGCGATGGCCGTGATCGAATTCCGGATGGACGTGGAAGCGGCGTCGGCGGCGCACGCAGCGAAGCGGCGCACCGATCAGAACCTGCGGCAGATGCAGCTCGCACTCGAACGCTTCGCGGCCGAGCTCGAACGCGGCAGCACCGACACGCTCGCGCACGACATCGAATTCCATCTGCATATCGCACAGGCGAGCGGCAACCGCTATTTCGTCGACGTGTTGAGCCAGCTTGGCCGTTCGGTCAGCCCGCGCACGCGGCTCGGCAGCGCGGAAATCGCCGAACTCGATCAGATCGACCGGCTGCGCAGCGTGCTCGACGAGCACCGCTGGATCTATCACGCGATCGAGCGGCAGGACCCGGACGATGCGCGCGCGGCCATGCGCGTGCACCTGAGCAAGAGCCGCGAACGCCTGCAACAGGCGCACGACACGAGCCATCCCGACGCCTGAAAGCACAGCGTTTCAAGCTCCCGAAAAACCTCACCTTTCGCGCCCGCGCGGCGATTTGCGTGCGCGCGCAACGGTGAGTGCGCTCACCCTGTTCCCGGCACGCATCGCACGGCCTGCTGTGCAACAGTCGGCGCTAACGCCCGCCAGACGGCCTTGGCAGGCAGATTGCCTCGTCGTGCGGGCGCATCCCGAAACGTTGCGGTGAGCCGGCGTGCGCATCCTGACGCACTCCACGACGGCAATGCCGATGGGGTCCCGAAAAGTATCACCTTTGCGCCCGCAGACAGCGGATGACGCATGCGCACGCTGGGGCCGGTGGCAATCATCGCCTGTGGGTCGGCAAGCGAATTCGCGCGTGGCACGGCGCGAAACCCGCTCGCCTCACACTGCGGTGAAGCGCGATGGTGACGTGTTTGCCAAGGGTTTCTTCACCGCGCGCCTCGCCAGCGAACCGCGTTCGTCGCGCCCCACGCGTGGCCTCAGGCCTGCGCGCTCCAGCTCGCGAACGCTTCCGTCAGAAAATCGACGCACACGCGCACCTTCGCCGAGGTCGCCAGCCGCGCCGGATACACCGCCCACACATTGGCGGGCTGCGTGACGTCGGGCAGCACGCGCTTCAGCGCGCCGCTATCGAGCAGCGGCCCCGCTTCCCAGATCGAGCGCAGCACGATGCCGCGCCCGGCCACCGCCCACTGCACGGCCACCTCGCCGTGATTGGTCGACAGCGCGCCGCCCACCTTCACGGAACTCGTCTCGCCGCGCTGCGTGAGCCGCCATACGCCGAACGGGTGATCGCGCTCCTTGATCGCGAGGCACTGATGCGCGCCGAGATCGGCGATCTGGCGCGGCGCGCCGTGCCGCGCGAGGTACGCGGGCGACGCGCACAGCACGCGGTAGTTCGACGCGAGCCGCTTGGCGATCAGGTGCTCGGCGATCTCGTCGCCGATCCGCACGTCGAGATCGAAACGCTCGGCGGCCACATCGACGAGCCGGTCGAACAGATCGAGCCGCACATTGATCTGCGGATAGCGTTCGCTGAAATCGAGCAGCGCCGGCGCGAGCACGTGCCGCCCGAAACCGAAGCTGCTCGACATGCGCAGCGTGCCGCGCGGCACCGTGCGCGTGATCGAGACGTCCTCGACCAGATGATCGACATCGTCGAGAATCTTCTCGGCCCAGGCCACCACGCGCTCGCCCGAATCGGTTACGGCCACGCGCCGCGTGGAGCGGTGCAGCAGCCGCGTGCCGAGCTGGGTTTCGAGCAGCGCGATGCGCTTGCTGACATAGGCGGGCGACACGCCCAATTGCTCGGCCGCCGCGCTGAAGCTGGCGAAGCGCACGACCACGCTGAACACGCGCAGGTCGTCGAGATTGGGCGCCTTGGTCACGGGATTATTCACGAAGTGTGTAAGGTCGTTTAACCGGAACTCGATTCTAATCCGTAACGGAATCAATAGAATGCAGTCATGCGGTGCGCGACACGGCCAGTTGCCGCGCACTTTTCGCCCGATGGCATCGGGCTGCGAACCATCAGGACGAGGAGCGCTGGCGATGAGCGAGAAGGTCTACAAGATTGCGGTGATTCCGGGCGACGGCATCGGCCGCGAAGTCATGCCGGAAGGCATCCGCGCGCTGGATGCGGTCACCAAGCGGTTCGGGATTCGTTTCGAGGCCACCCATATCGATTGGGCCAGTTGCGATTACTACGCGCAGCACGGCCAGATGATGCCGGACGACTGGAAGGCCCAGTTGTCGGGCATGGATGCGCTGCTGTTCGGCGCGGTGGGCTGGCCCGACACCGTGCCCGACCACATCTCGCTGTGGGGCTCGCTGCTGAAGTTCCGCCGCGAATTCGACCAATACGTGAACCTGCGCCCGGCGCGCCTGTTCGAGGGCGTGCCCAGCCCGCTCGCGAACCGCAAGCCCGGCGACATCGATTTCATGATCGTGCGCGAGAACACCGAGGGCGAATATTCGGCGGTGGGCGGCACCATGTTCGAAGGCACCGAGCGCGAATTCGTCGTGCAGCAGGCGGTGTTTACGCGCATCGGCACCGAACGCGTCATGAAGTTCGCCTTCGACCTGGCGCAAACGCGCGCCAAGCAGCTCACGGTCGCGACCAAGAGCAACGGCATCGCGATCAGCATGCCGTGGTGGGACGCGCGCGCGGCCGAAATGGCGCAGCAGTATCCCGACATCAAGGTCGACAAGCAGCACATCGACATCCTCTGCGCGCGCTTCGTGCTGAACCCGGACCGCTTCGACGTGGTGGTGGCGTCGAACCTGTTCGGCGACATCCTGTCCGACCTGGGCCCGGCCTGCACGGGCACGATCGGCATCGCACCGTCGGCGAACCTGAACCCGGACCGCGATTTCCCGTCGCTGTTCGAGCCGGTGCACGGCTCGGCGCCCGACATCGCGGGCCGCTACATCGCCAACCCGATCGCGATGATCTGGTCGGCGGCGATGATGATCGACTTCCTCGGCCACGGCGCCGGCGTCGAACGCGAGGCGCACGACGCGATCCTCGCGGCGATCGAGCATGTGCTCAAGCACGGCCCGCGCACGGGCGACCTGGGCGGCAAGGCCAGCACGCAGGAAGTGGGCGAGGCGGTGGTCGCGCAATTGCTGGCGTGATCGCATGAAGCGATGAGAGCCTGACGCGTTTCACGTTTCATGTTTCACGCGCAGCAAAAAGGGCGAATCGTTTTGCAACGATTCGCCCTTTTTCTGTGCCGCACGGTGCGCAAATGCGAGCGGTGACGTGCAACGCTGTTTATCACGCACCGCTTACCATATCCCGAAAAACCTCACCTCAACCGAGGCCGACTCCCGAATTCCCTCACCTTTAAACGACACGACGCGGTGTTGGCGCGATTCAAGGTGAGCTGCGTCAGCGTGAATTGCTAACGGATAACGATGCGCGCACTGCGAAAGGTGAAGTGGCATCGTCATGCAACGCGCACCGACAATGCTTGCGCGCGCATCGATAGGCAAGTCGTTAGTTGCGCTGAACGTGTTGCCGCGAAACTCGCTCGGGTGAGCCGCCGGCAACACGCCCGCGCACCTTACAAACCGAGATCGGACAGGCTTGCGTGATCGTCGGGGCGACGGCCGAGCGGCCAGTGGAACAGCCGGTCCTGCGCGCGGATCGGCAGATCGTTGATGCTGGCGTGGCGATGCGCCATCAGGCCGTTCTCGTCGAACTCCCAATTTTCGTTGCCGTACGAGCGGAACCAGTTGCCCGCATCGTCGTGCCATTCGTAGGCGAAACGCACCGCGATGCGGTTGCCTTCGAACGCCCACAGCTCCTTGATCAGGCGATAGTCGATCTCGCGCGCCCACTTGCGCGTGAGCAAGCCGACGATCTCTTCGCGGCCCGTCACGAATTCGGCGCGGTTGCGCCACTTGCTGTCGCGCGTATAGGCGAGCGACACGCGCTGCGGATCGCGCGAGTTCCAGCCGTCTTCGGCGGCACGGACTTTCTGGATGGCGGTTTCGCGCGTGAACGGCGGCACCGGCGGACGGACTTCGCTGACTTCGGACATCGCTTGCTCCTGGTTTCGTGGGACTGCGTTTTTAGTAAGGATTACCAAATAGACTGCCGCGCAACCGCCGGCAGATATTCCTGCCTTGCCACCGGTATCCAGCGCGGCAAGGCCTCTGCATCAAACCGTCAGGCGGCCCGTGCCGCGCGCGCCTCGAACGCGTCGAGCAGCACCTCGCCGGCCGCGAGCGCGTCGCGCGACGCCGCGGCCTCGCCGCTGACGAGCGCCACGCCGATCGCGCCGTCGATCAGCACGAGCCATTGGCGCGCCAACGGTGCTGCTTCGCTCGCCGCCACGCCGTGCACGTCGGCATAGGCCTCGCACGTTTCCAGCACGAACGCCAGCAGGCGCTCCTTGTGATAACGCGCCACGCCGCGAATCGGGTCCTCGACGTCGCCGATCTCGCCGGCCGCGTTGAGAAACGCGCAGCCGTGAAAATTCGGCTGCTCGAACCATTCGTGCAGTACGTCGAACATCGCCAGCAACTGCGCGCGCGGCGTCGCGCCGCGCTGCTGCGTGCCGCCGATGAACCAGGCCATCCAGCGATCGTCGCGTCGCAACAGCGCCGCTTCCACCAGCGCTTCCTTCGATTCGAAATGCGCGTAGAAGCTCTTGCGCGCCGCGCCCGAGCGCTTGACGATCGCGTCGACGCCGGTGGCATGAATGCCGCCCGCGTACACCAGTTGCTCGGCCGCCTCCAGCAGTCGCTCGCGCGCGCCGCCCGATGGCGCGTCGGCGCCTTGAGAAAGCGCTGAGGATCGTCGTGTCGTATCGTTCATGCCGCACAAGGTAGAACGATCATTCTCCTTTGTCAAGCCGTGCGGCTCGCGCTATGGTGCGCAGACACTTCAAGGAGACGGCATGGCTTGGTATTCCGACACGCGCAGGCTTGCGCTGAAGGGCGTTTTGGCCGGCGCGATGGCGCTGGCGGCGGCTTGCACGCCGGTGGCGGTGCTCACGCATCATGTGTCGACCGACGTGGCGAACGTGCCGGCCGGCCGCTACACGCTCGATCCGCACCACTGGAGCGTCAGCTTCGACGTCTCGCACTTCGGCTATTCGCGCTTCACGATGCGCTTCGACAAGGCCAGCGCCGTGCTCGACTGGCGCGCCGGCGGCCTGGCCGCCAGCCAGGTGTCGGCCAGCATCGACGCCGCCAGCCTCGACACCAACGTGCCGGCGCTCGACACCATCGTGAAGGGCGGCGATGCGCTCGACGTCGCGCGCTATCCGGTGATCCGCTTCGAGAGCACCGGCTGGACGCCGACCGGCGACCACACCGGCAAACTGAGCGGCAACCTGACGATCCGCGGCACGACGCAACCCGTCACGCTCGACGCCACCTTCAACGGCTACGGCCGCAATCCGCTGACCAAGGCGCCCACGCTCGGCTTCTCGGCGAGCGGCAGCTTCAGCCGCGCGGCGTTCGGCATCCCGACCTGGTATCCGGCCGTCGGCGACGACGTGCGCGTGCGAATCGAGGGCGAATTCGAAAGCCTGCCGCCGGAAGCCGAAAGCAGCGCGACAAGCGCCGCCCAGTAAGGCTTGCGGGCGCGGCGGCGGGGCTTTTCACGCCGCCGCGTTTACGACATTTTTTCTTGATCACCGCGGCCGCGCGTTCCTACACTGCGAACCATCGATCCCGGTTCAGGAAACGCCATGTCGACGCCCCGCCTCGCCCCCGTTCCGTCCACCGCCCGGCCCGCCGGCTACGTGCCGACCCCGCACGATCGCATCGTGCTGCGGCGCTTCGATCCCGCGCTCGACGGTTACGACACGCTGACCGACCTGCTGCATCGCGCGTTCGCGCGGCTCGGCGCGATGGGGCTGAACTGCCCATGCATCGATCAGCCCGCCTCGGCCACGCGCCAGCGCGCGCTGGCGGGCACCTGCTTCGTCGCGATCTGCCGCGGCCATATCGTCGCGACGATGACGCTGCACGACCATGACGCCGCCGCCACCAACGATGTCTACCGATGCCGCGACGTGGCGAGCCTGCGCCAGTTCGGCGTCGATCCGGTGTGGCAGGGGCGCGGCGTGGGCCGTGCGCTGGTGGCGTTCGCGCTGCGCTGGGCCGCCTCGCGCGGCCATGCGCGGCTCGCGCTCGACACGCCGCATCCGGCCTCGCACCTGATCGCGTTCTACCGCAGTCTTGGTTTCGAGATCGCCGACATCGTCCGCTTCGCCGGGCGCGGCTACGACAGCGCACTGCTGTGCCGGCCCACGGCGCTGCCGATCGCGCTGCAGGACACGGGGCCGCGCGTCGTGACCGTGTCGTCGTGCAAGCGGCGCGGCTGAACGCATCGCAAAACGCCGCGCTTCAATGAAAAATGCCGGTGCAGCGATGCACCGGCATTTTTCGTCAACGGCAAGCCACGCGCCGATCACACCGTCCAGTCGAGAATCACCTTGCCGCTCTCGCCCGACAGCATCGCCGCGAAGGCGGCTTCGTAATCGTCCACGGCGTAGCGGTGGGTGAGGATCGGCGACAGATCCAGCCCGCTTTGCAGCATCGCGACCATCTTGTACCAGGTCTCGAACATCTCGCGCCCGTAGATGCCCTTGATTTCCAGGCCCTTGAAGATCACCTGGTTCCAGTCGATCGCCGTCTGCGCGGGCGGAATGCCGAGCAACGCCACCTTGCCGCCGTGGTTCATCGCATCGAGCAGGCTCGTGAACGCGCTCGGCACGCCCGACATTTCCAGGCCGACATCGAAGCCTTCCGTCATGTGCAGTTCGTGCATCACGTCGCGCAGCGATTCGCGCGACACGTTCACGGCACGCGTCGCGCCCATCTTGCGCGCGAGGCCGAGCCGGTAATCGTTGACGTCGGTGATCACCACGTTGCGCGCGCCCACATGCCTGGCGATCGCCACGGCCATGATGCCGATCGGCCCCGCGCCCGTGATCAGCACGTCCTCGCCCACCAGGTTGAACGACAGCGCGGTGTGCGTGGCGTTGCCGAACGGGTCGAAGATCGCGGCCAGATCGTCGGAAATCTCGGGCGGGATCTTGAACGCATTGAACGCCGGGATCGCCAGGTATTCGGCGAACGCGCCTTCGCGGTTCACGCCCACGCCCACCGTGTTGCGGCACAAGTGCCGCCGCCCCGCGCGGCAATTGCGGCAAAAGCCGCAGGTGATGTGCCCTTCGCCCGACACGCGATCGCCGATCTCGAAGCCGCGCACCTCCTGCCCCATCTCGACGATCTCGCCCACGTATTCGTGACCGACGTGCATCGGCACGGGGATCGTCTTCTGCGCCCAGTCGTCCCACTTCCAGATATGAATGTCGGTGCCGCAGATCGCCGTGCGACGGATCTTGATCAGCACGTCGTTGTGGCCCACCTCGGGCTTCTTCACGTCGGTCATCCGCAGGCCCGGCCCGCGTTCGAGTTTCGCCAGCGCTTTCATGCTTCGTTCTCCTCAGATCACGCCGAGCGTCTTGCCGACGCGCACGAACGCATCGACGGCGCAGTCGATTTGCTCCAGCGAATGCGCCGCGCTCATCTGCGTGCGAATTCGGGCGCGGCCACGCGGCACCACCGGGAACGAGAACCCGACCACGTAGATGCCTTCGGCCAGCAGCGCATCGGCCATGCGTGTGGCGACCTGCGCGTCGCCGAGCATCACGGGGATGATCGGGTGTTCGCCCGGCACCAGCGTGAAGCCCGCCTCGCTCATGCGCTGGCGGAAATGCGCGCCGTTTTCGCGCACGCGCGTGCGCAGCCGCGCACCTTCGCCGCTGGCGAGCAGTTCGAGCACGGCCAGCGACGCCTCGGCGATGCTCGGTGCGAGCGAGTTCGAGAACAGATACGGGCGCGAGCGTTGACGCAGCAATTCGACGATTTCCCTGCGTGCCGCCACGTAGCCGCCCGATGCGCCGCCCAGCGCCTTGCCGAGCGTGCCGGTGATGATGTCGACGCGATCGGCCACGCCGCAATGCTCGGGCGTGCCGCGCCCCTGTGCGCCGATGAAGCCCACCGCGTGCGAATCGTCGACCATCACCAGCGCGCCGTAGCGGTCGGCCAGGTCGCACACGCCCTTCAGGTCGGCGATGATGCCGTCCATCGAAAACACGCCGTCGGTCGCGATCAGCTTGAAGCGCGCGCCGGCCGCATCGGCCTCCATCAGCTTTGCTTCGAGATCCTGAAGATCGTTGTTCTTGTAGCGGAAACGCTTGGCTTTCGACAGGCGCACGCCGTCGATGATGCTGGCGTGATTCAGCTCGTCGCTGATGATCGCGTCTTCCTCGCCGAGCAGCGTCTCGAACAGGCCGCCGTTCGCGTCGAAGCAGCTCGAATAGAGGATCGTGTCGTCGGTGCCGAGGAATGCGGACAGCGCGGCTTCCAGTTGCTTGTGCACCGTCTGCGTGCCGCAGATGAAGCGCACCGAGGCCATTCCGAAGCCGTCGCGCTCGAGGCCGGTGCGTGCGGCCGCAACCAGGCGCGGGTCGTTGGCGAGGCCGAGATAGTTGTTGGCGCAAAAATTCAGCACACCGGCGCCGCCGGCCAGCGTCACGTCGGCGGCCTGCGGGCTGGCGATCTCGCGCTCGGTCTTGTAGAAACCGTCCGCGCGGATCTGGTCGATTGTCCCGCGCACGTGGGCGAGGAAGGCATCACGCATCTGTTCGCTCCTGAATGGGTCGTGGCGCGCGGCGCTTGCGCTCGTGGCGGCGGCCGCGCGGCCTGCTACTGTTATAGTCGCCCGTTGGGTTTATCGTATTTTTCCTGTATTTCGAACACGAGTTCGAGATATCGAACGGACTCTAAGCGAACGGAATCTAAATGGCAAGTTCTTCCGGCACGCGCCGCGCGTCGCTGCCCCCGGCCGACGCCGCCACCACGCCACCGCGCGTGGGCGAGACGATCCAGCGGTTGCGCAACGAACGCAAGCTCACGCTCGACGACCTGTCGCGTGCGGCCGGCGTGTCGAAATCGATGCTCTCGGAGATCGAACGCGACAAGGCCAATCCGACCATCGCCGTGGCCTGGCGCCTGACCAACGCGCTCGGCATCAGCCTCGACGAGCTGTTCGCACCGCCGAAATCGCCGGAAACGATCCGCGTGGATGGGCAGCACGACATTCCGACGCTGGCCGGCCACGACAGCCAATATCAGTTGCGCGTGTGGGGGCCGATCGAGCTGGCCGGCCGCTTCGAGTGGTACGAATTGACGCTGCCGGCCGGCGGCGCGTTGGTGTCCAACGCGCACGAGCCGGGCACGCGCGAGCACTTGACGGTCCTGGCCGGCTCGGTCGAAATCGAGGCCGGCAGCCACGCGCGCCGGCTCAAGACGGGCGAAACCGCGCGCTACGCGGCCGACGCGCCGCACGCCATCCGCAACGCCGGCCGCGGCGAGGCCAAGGCCCTGCTGATCGTGATCCATCGCTGAGATCCCGCGCCCGTCCTGTCGTATCCGGCAGTTGCGCAATGTACTGTATGTTTGTACAGTACATGCTCACGAGGGAGCCGCTATGACCGAACAGGACCTGGCCGCGCTCAGCTTCAAGGCTGCGGCGCAAGATATGGAGACGATCGTCCGCGCAATCGCCACGCGCTACATCCGGCTGGAAGTGCCGCTGACCTGGCGGCTGCTGCACGCCATCGAGGCCGAAGCGCTGGCCGATCTCGGTTTTGCCGCGCGGCACGACCCATTCATCCGCTGCCTGTTCGAACGGCCGGTGGATTTCGAATTTCCCGAAACCGACGATCCCATCGACGTCGCGCAATCGAATGCCTTGCCGGCGGTGTTGTCGTACGCCGTGGCGGCGTTCGAGGCCTCGCTGCGGCAACCGCTGCTCGGCCCAGCCGATCCGGTGCCGACCTCGCGCCCGCGGCGCGTGCGGATCTGGGGCGGCTGAAACCGCGCGGTCGGAGCGAGTGCCCCTGGATATTCACGGCGCGATGCACTACGCTCATTTAGCAACTAACGGATTAACACTCATGTCTCACCCAACACCTTCCCCTGCCGGAACGCACGCGAGCGCCGAACGCGATCTGTTCGACGGCAGCGAAGCGGACTGGGTCGCCCAACCGGATGCGTCGTTCGACGCCTGGCTCGCCACGCAGGATTTCCGCCGTTCGTCGGCCGACGTCTATCGTGCGCAGTGGGGTGCGTTTCTGACCTGGCTCGGCGAACGGCAGCAAACGCTGGCCACTGTCGACACGCAGGCGATCGCCCGTTTCGTCGGCGAGCTGCCGATCAAGAAAACGCAACGGGTCCGTTATTTACGGTTGATCGAGCGCGTGCTCGATCACGTGCGGCGCAACGAATTCGGCTCGACCAACCCGGCACGCTTCATCGCTCAGGATGGCGAAGCAACGTGGCGCCGCGCACGCGATAACGAGCCCACCAGTTTCCTGTTGCCGTCCGAACGCGCGGCCTTGCTCGCCTATCTGTTTTCGCCATTGCCGGCGGCCGGCATGTCGCAATGGAAAGAGCGCCGCGACCGGGCGCTGATTGCCGCATTCCTGGGCGGCGGATTGAAAACCGGCGAAGCACGCGTCATTACCATTAGTTGCATTCAAACCGGCGAGCCGACTGTGCGGATTCCGTCCGCCCATCCGGATTTCGAGCGCGAAACGCATCTGTCCTCGTTCGCGATCGCGCTGTTCGATGCCTGGCTGGCCGAACGCCGCCGCTGCAATATTCCCGGCGAATTGGTGTTTCCGTCTTCGCTCGCCGGCGGGCCGATGCACAAGGCCACGATGCTGCGCGCCGTCGATGCCATCATCGAGGCGGCCGACATCGCCGCGTCGCGCGTCGAGCGCGCCAGCCCGCAAACCCTGCGCAACACGTTCGCGGCCGAATTGTTCGAAAACGGCGTGGAGCCGGAGCGCGTCGGCCATTGGCTCGGCTTCATGCAACCGGTGTCGGCCAATCGCCTGCATCGCGCCTGGCGAACCTGGCGGGAAAATCTCGAAAAAGTGTCGAACCGCACGGACGAATCGGTAGCGTTGCCGGCCGAAAGCCTGCGTCTGGCCTGAATCCGTGATCGATCAGGTCCTGCAAGACCTCACCTTTGGCCTCCCGTTTTTCCTCACCTTTCGCGCCACAGCGCATATCAACCGGCCCGTCTATTGAACTGTGCGACGGCTTCGAAGCGCGAAGCACAGTCGCCCGACGTGTGGTCGCACTCGGGGCACAGTAATTCGAAGCCGTCGGACGTGCTCGAGAGTTCCGGTTCGCCTTCTTCGCACTTCGGGCAATGCGCCGGCACGCCGATATGGGCGTCCACCGACACGCCGATTGCGGCAAACGCCGCTGTGTCGAGCTGACCGGCGACGGCCAGGCGCTGCAACAGCGCCGCGATTTCGGGCGGTATGCCCTGTGCCGCGCGCAAGGTTTCGATTTCTCGCGTGGCGGCGCTCAGTTCGTCACCTTGGCTGCGCAGTTGTTCGTCAAGCCGATCTGCCCGCGATTTTGTCGCGCTCAATTGCTGCAGGAATTCGAATTCCTTGCGGTTCACGTCACGCAACCCCGCCTGATACGTGCCAGCCATGCTGCGCAGCGAATCGAGCTCGACAAGCATCGGTTTGACGCGGCGTTCGGCCTCGGCCACCGCATCCTTGATTTGCTGCGCGTAATGTTCGGTGTTTTGGCGAGATTCGACGTGCAAAGCGTCAATTCTTTCCCTTAAAGACGCATTTTGTTGCTGTTCGGCTTCGAAACGCTTGTTCAGCAATTCGTTTTCGTTCTCGAGCCGTCGGGTCAGCGCTTGCAGCGAATCCTGATGCGCGGCGCCGTGGGTCGAGGCCGTGGCGCGCTCGATTTCGGCTTCGGTGAGTTTCGCCTGCAATTGTTCCGCACGGTTCTCGCTTCGCGCCAGTGCGGCTTCGAGCGTTTCGTGGCGAATATGTGCGTCGCGAACCTGCTGCGCAGCGGCCGCGATTTCGTCGGTTGCGGCTTGTCGTTCGCCTTCAAGTGCCACCCGCGCTTCGCTCAACGCGGCTTCATAGAGTGCACCGAGCAATTCTCCGGCTTTTCCTTCGAGCGATTTCGGTAAGGCGCTGCCGTCGAGGCGCACCTTCGATGCCGAACGGATTCGCTCCCAGAAAAAATCGATGTCTTTCGGAATGTCGCTGGCGCTGCCTGTTTGGGTCAGGTCACGCACATTGGCGGCCGACGGTCGGATGCCGAGATCGAAAAAGAGGCGCTTGCAGGCGTGCAGCGAGAGATCTTGCCGGCGCGCACCGCTGTTGCGCAGGGCATCGAGCTCGTCGCGTATCGATTGGCGAATGTCGTCGAGGGTCATGAGGGAAGCCGTAGGAAAACACGAATGTGTCAATCATAACGAAACACGTATCAATTGATACTGATCCGTTCGAAATACCACAGTGGTGCTGTACAGCCTGGCTTCTTGCGTTCCACAGTCGCGGTGGATCCATCTACCTCATGAAAATCCGTGAAACAAAACGAAGAATCGAGGCTAAGCCATTGTTTCTATAGACCTAAGCTGTGCTTTCCAAATATTTGGGGATGTTTCACACAGCGGAGGTGGAAGAAGGAAGATGTTTCAGACGACTCGCGGGGCGCCTAGTAGAGAGTAATAGAAGTAAACACCCTTGAAACCCTTGTTAAAAACGTTAACGCCACCGCACAGCCTTACTGGACAAGGGATTCCCGCCGATCAGGTGAAGCTTTACGGGATGCATGGTGATCTTTTCCGGGACGCGAAGTGATGGAGTTCGGGGGCGAGCGTGAGGGCTTGCGGGAAAGATCGTGAGCGGATTCAGGAGCACAGCATTTTTGGCCTGGTATGAAAGGTGAAGCTTTTCGGGAGGCCTTGCCGGGGCGATCCCGCATGGTGCCTGAATCGAACGGTTCTGTGACGTAAACCCATAGGTGAGGCTTTGCGGGGGGCGGGTCGAGGCCGAATTCCAGCGCCGATTTGCCCATTTATTGGGCATAGGTGAGGTTTCTCGGGACCCGGCGGCCAGGTGACGTGAGCTTTTACGGGAAAAAGTACCGTATTTGGGCGTCTTGAGGCCCGGCACAGGCTTGAGGTGAGGTTTTTCAGGAGCCGATGCCTGCAATTTCAGCGCCAGCTCGGCCAGAGGTGAGGGATTTCGGGAGTCGTGCGGAAGTCGCCAAAAATAGGCTGAGGTGAGACTTTTCGGGACCGTTTCACAGGCCAAAAAATGCATAAGGTGAGGCTTTTCGGGAGCAGTGGGCGTCCACTTAGCCGTAAACCCGCGCCGATACAGGGATTTACGCTGTGCTTTTCGCCGCAAATTTCGTGACAGGTGAGATTTTTCGGGGGCATTGGGGGTGGCCAGGATCTCGACGCTTGGCGTTGAGGTGAGCATTTCCGGGATCTTCGAGAAATGGCTGCTGCATTGCCTGATACGGGTTAAGTGTATGAAATTATTGATGATTTTATCGCCTCTCCTTGCCAAGGTGAGATTTTTCGGGACGTTCGGAACGCGCTTCGGTGATCGGCTGTTTGTGGCAAAGGTGAGGCTTTTCGGGATCGATGGCGCTGTGAGGCCCCGTATGTCGGTGCTTTCGCCTGGATGCCCCGGGTCACCTGTGATTCGCGAAAGGTGAGATTTTTCGGGAGCTGTTGTGCGGATGTGGTGGCGATGGGTTGTTTCGAGAAGCCGTGAGGCTGTGGACAACCCTTGCTGGCAGGGCGTTTGGCGGGTTTGGGAGGATGGGACGGGGCTGTCGCGCGGGGCTGTGCAAGGAGAGCGAATCGCGGCCGAACGAGAGGCGGTGGAGCAGATTGGTGTCGAGAGTGAGGCGCGTGCTCACTCCAGGGCTGAGGGGCCGCCCAACGGTGAGGCCGATGGGGCACTGTGAACTCCCCGGGGAGAGCCCTGTGAGGGCGTGCCTGGTTCCGTTACGTTCGAGGAGCGCTATGGGGCCGTATGACGGGCTGGTGAGACAAGGCGAAGGCCCTGGCATTGCCGCAGGCTTGCAGAGGCCGACCGAGGGCGCCGTGCGAGAGCGAAGACACACTCGTGATCTCTCACAGGAACGGTGAGCGGGACAAGCCTCGGTCGGGAACCGGTTCGCTTGCATCGGTGCGACTTGCGCCCTGTGGAGCGGGAGCAGCGTGCAACGGCTTGAGGGTGAGCTTGCCGTGACGCCGCCAGGGCACCGTCACCTGTGTCGGGCCACGGCGCGAGTGGCGATCTGGTGGTTCGAGCGTTCCCGATTGCGTCGGTGATGCTTGCATCACCTCGGTAGCCCGCCGCGCGCACGGCCGGCGCCGCGATCCTGTGCCCACAGCACAGCGCGCTTCCTCGGATAGCGGACACAGCCCTCCGATTGCGCTCATTTATCCCGCCACTGCCCTGATTTCCTGTGCAGAATTTTCCCCGGATGTCCACGAGAAAATTTTTAAGGTGAGGAAATCCGGGAGAGGTCTCGACGGCTTCGGATCGGTGCGGCTATCATGCGCGTCCGCGTCACCCGCGACAGCAAAGGTGAGGCGCGCACGGTCGGCTTTTCCACCGGTGAGCTTTTGCAGGAATTCGCTTGGGGTGAGGCGATGCGAATCGCCCGACTTCACCCCCCAAGGTGAGTTGGCGTGTATAGACGCGTATCACCACAGTCGCTATCCTTGCGGGAAACTTACCCTGTCCGATCCGAAGCATGGCCACGACCACCAAGCGCGCGAAGAAAACCGATGTCGATGTGGTGAACGCCAGCTCCGCCGAGTTGCGAAAGGCGGTCGAGGCGATCGCCATCCAGCCCAAGAGCGGCAAGATCACCCTGCTGACGCGCAAGCTGTTCAACGTGCTGCTCGCCGTTGCCCAGCAAGCCGACGATTCCGGCGACACGTATCGGGCCTTGCTGTCCGATATCGTCGCGAACTCCGCCTTCGATTCCAACGACACCGCGCTCGTCAAGGAGCACCTGCGTCGCATGGTGTCGGTCCAGGTCGAGTGGAGCACCGGCACGTCGAGCCAGAAGCCCGGTCGCAAGTGGGGCATTTCCACGTTGATCGCCGATGCGGAAATTCTCGAAGATCCGGCTACGCGCCGGGTCTGGGTGGAATTCTCGTTCGCGCCGAAGATCAAGAAGAAGTTGCTCGACCCGGTGCAGTACGCTCGCCTGAGCCTTCAGTTCCAGAGCCAGTTGCGCAGCAGCGCCGGCCTGGCGCTCTATGAAATCTGCGTGCGCTATCTGACGAACCCGAGCCATCTGACGATGCGCGAGCCGTGGGAATGGTGGCGCCCGATCCTGTCGGGCACGCCCGATACGGAAGCCGGCGACGAGGCAAAGCGCGAGTACAAGTATTTCAA
The DNA here is from genome assembly GCF_047497165.1 of Burkholderia sp. 22PA0099. NCBI lineage: Bacteria > Pseudomonadati > Pseudomonadota > Betaproteobacteria > Burkholderiales > Burkholderiaceae > Burkholderia > Burkholderia sp. 22PA0099. The sequence goes on from NZ_CP163164.1 coordinate 1,252,892, forward strand.
GCGTGATTACTTGCGCCCGGCGATCGCCGAAGTCAACGCGGTCACGAACATCTTCGTCGAGTTGATCGAACATCGCGAAGGCCGGCGCGTGGCTGAAATCCAGTTTCGCGTGTCCGAGCGCAAGCAGCCGATGCTGGCGCTCGACGAGCATCCGAACGTGTTCGACAGCACGCTCGTCGACCGCATGGTCAAGCTCGGTATCCCGTTGAAGGAAGCGCAAACGCTCTACGCCGACAGCGAGGAAAACCGGATTCGCGCGGCCTTGCAGATGACCGAGCAACGCATGCGCAGCACGACGTTGCCGCCGGTGCGCAGCGCCGGTGCCCTGTTCAAGGACGCACTGAAGAAAGGCTATGCCCCGCCGGTGGCCGATCCCGATGCGCTGCCGGGTACGGCCGCGGGCAAGCTCACGTCGATGGCGTCGGGCGCGGCCGACGATCCGAAGGCGCGCCTGCGTGGCGAATACGATGCGTACCGCCGCAAGGAAGCCAAGGCGCTGTACGAGGAACAAGGCGACGATGCGCGCGATCTCGCGCGCAACTCGTTCGAGACCGATGTGCTGCCGGCGCTCGGCTCGCATCTGCGCGACGACTGGCGCCGACGTGGTCTCGAATCGAAGCTCGTCGAAACGTCATTCTTCGATTGGCTTGCGCTCAAGACCTGGGGCGAACCGACCGACGGCGATCTGCTGGCATTCACGTTGACCCACTCGCGCGCGGCCTGATTTCACGAGCCGCTGAATCGGCACCTTGCCGATCGATGGCGCCGAAACGCGTAGCGAAATATCCGGAGGCCGAACCCTGCGAATGGCAGGCTCGGCCTTTGTGCTTTTTGCGGTGCCGTGCTGTCAACGTTGTGCGGCGGGTCCGCTCCCCTTCTTTACACCACAAAGAAAAACACCCCGAGGTCCGATCGGACTTCGGGGTGTTGGCGGAGCCGGCGCCAGTTATCAGGCGCCGTGCTCGCTCAGTTGAGCAGCATCTTTTCGAGTTGCTGCAAGATTTCGTCGCGCTTTTCCCGCGACAGCCCACGCAGACGCAGCTCGAGCCGGTCGTCGCCGTAGGACTTCAGATCCCCGACCGTCGAACCGTTCATCTTGATCTCGTGGCGTTGCGCGTAACGTTGCCGGCCGGCCGGTTTCGTATTCTCCTGCGCGTTCGCCCTGCCCTTCACGATGTCGGCCACCTGGCGTGTGCTCAGGTCGTCGGCCAGGATTTTGCTGATCAACCGCAGCGTGGCATCGGTACCGCGCGCGGTGTGATACCGGCCGACTTGATACGCCATATTCGAACCGAAACGGTCGGTGCGCGCGACCATCTCCTGCATCACGGCTTCCGGCAATTTGCCGATCGAGAGCGCGACGGCAATGGTCGATTCGTCGATGCCGAGGTGCTCGGCCAGTTCCTTCTGGCTCTGGAAATGGCTTTCTTCGATGAAGCGTCGCCAGACGACTGCGTTATCGAACACCGTCTGTGAATCGCGTTGGACGTTCAGGTCGTAGCCAAGCTTGTAGCTTTCGATGCCGATCGGGATGTCGATCACGATCGCCTTCACCGAATCCTTGTTCGCTTCCTTCAATGCGCGAACGCGGCGGCCGCCGTCGCTGACGAAGAACATGCCGGGGTTTTCATAGTCGGGGATCACGTGGATCGCCTGCTGCTGCCCCTGCTTTGCCAAATTGACGGCCAGTTCGGCGATCGACGACTTCAGATAGAAGTGGCGCGGATTGAACGGGCTGGACTTGATCGCCTTCAGCGGCAGCTCGATGATCTGGCCTGACTGATAGTGGTTCTCGCTGCGCCACGCGCGATATTGCGCGGATTCGTCGGCCGACTCCTCGGTCGCGGGCGTTGCGACGATCGTGACGGGGATGTCCTTCTTCGGTGCTTTTGCCGGTGTGGACGTGTCCGATTTCACCAATCCGTCGATCGCATTGAGCCGATCGAGCGCCGTGCGCTTCTCACTGGTGGTGGTATCGGGGCGCGCCTGGAAGCCTTTGGCAAATTGGGAGGGTTTCATTCAGGGTCCTTTATGCGCATAAACTCAGGGCAGCATGGCGACGATTTCGTCGGCACATGCGCGAACTTCTGCTGCGGCAAGTCGTGCGCCACGATCGTTCATCTGCAGGACGGTCTGCCCCAGCGCCATCGCCTGCTTGTAAGCTTCGCGCGTCGGGATTTGGGTCTTCAGCAGCGGGAAGCCAAGTTCTTCAATCGCACGCTTCAGCTCTCGCGTCAGCATGCGTTTCTCTTCGGTCTTGTTCAGCAGGAATACCGCGCGCAGGTCTTCATTCATGACCTGCGCTTGCTGGATCAGTTTCACCAGGCCAACGCTCGACCAGTAATCGGCCGGCGACGACGACGTCGGAATCACGGCAACCGTGGCTGCCAGCAGCACGACACCCGAGACCTTTTCGGTGATCGACGGAGGGCAATCTACGACGATGATGTCGTAGTCGTTGATGAACTTCTTGATCTCACGGTGGATCTGCCCACCGGCTTCAGCGAGGTTGACGACCGGAAACGGGATACCGTTGTCGCTCTCCCCTGCCGCGCTCGACCAGTGGATGAGTGTGTTTTGGCCGTCGGCATCGACGACGAGGACGCGCTTACCTTTCTCATGAAATGCCGCGCCGAGGTGCATGGCGATAGTACTTTTGCCCACACCACCCTTCTGCTGAGTGACCGCAATGATTTCGGCTGCCAATTTTCACTCCTGTTTTGGTCGTCGAAATTTTACCCGATGAATTTCTTATTTCAATCTTTAAGTGTGTGTCGGCTCAAGATTTAGCCATTCGGGGGAGGTTTATGCGCATAAAGATGGCTGGCTTGGCGCCTGTCGGCAGTTGGCTCGCTGTATCGATGGTGGAAAATGGATCGGTTTATGCGCATAAACTGCCCTCCCCTGCCGCATCGCTACAATAGGCGCCCATCCTGTTTTCCTTGGCGAGCCCACCTGAATGATCACGATCTACCACAACCCACGTTGTTCGAAGTCCCGCGAAACGCTGGCGCTGCTCGATACCTTGAACAAGGCTGGCGAAGCCGTGCGGGTCGTCGAGTATCTGAAGACGCCACCGACCGTCGCCGAGTTGAAGGTGCTCCACGATCAACTCGGGCGCCCGCTGATCGACATGGTTCGCGACAATGAAGCTCCGTTCAAGGATTTCGGGCTCGGCGCTGAAGGCGTCAGTGATGCCGCGATTTATGAGGCAATCGCCGCCAACCCGATCCTGTTGCAGCGCCCGATCGTCGTGCGCGGCGGCAAGGCCGCGATTGGCCGTCCCCCGGAATCCGTCGCTGCCTTGTTCGAATAATTCTTATAGTTTTTAAAAAACTGCTGCGTCGGTCCGAAATCGCCCGTCGCAGCTTTCTCATCCGTTTTCTTCCCCCATTTTCGACCTGATTTCCCACCGCATTTCATCGTCAAACTTGTGCGCTATGCTGTCCCGGCGCAGGGGGCTGCTGCCACGATCGCCGGGGCAATACCGATTTCCTGGCATGCGCAGCCGAAAAGTTATCCACAGTTTCTGTGGAAAACCTTGTGGAAAGCCGGCCCCGATCGCCCGCGGGTCAGGACTTGCGCTGGTTTGCCTGTAAATGGGCCGCTACGGCGCATTCGCGAACGAATCCGGCCGGATTCTCAAATGAACGGAAGGAGAACGTGATGACTTATCGAATTGCCGTGGTTGTCGGAAGCCTGCGACGCGAATCGTTCAACCGGGCGCTCGCGAAGGCCGTGATCTCGCTGGCCCCCGACGACTTCTCGTTCGAGTTCGCCGACATCGGTGCGCTTGCCCTCTATAGCCAGGATTACGACTCGGCGTTTCCCGCCGAGGCCACCGCGTTCAAGCAGCAGATCGAAGCGGCGCAGGGTTTGCTGTTCGTCACGCCCGAATACAATCGCTCGATTCCGGGCGTGCTGAAGAACGCGCTCGATTGGGGTTCGCGTCCGTGGGGACACAATTCGTGGAGTGGCAAGCCGGGGGCGATACTCGGCACGTCGCCGGGCGCGGCCGGCACGGCGCTGGCGCAGCAGCATCTGCGCAATGTGCTGGCCTACCTCGATATCGCGACGCTCGGCCAGCCCGAGATGTTCATCAAGCACGATACGAGCCGCATCGATGCGGATGGGAAGATCGTCAACGACGACACGCGAAAATTCCTGCAGGCGTTCGTCGATCGCTACGTGGCCTGGGTGCGCCGTCACGCGAGCGTCTGACCTGACCCGGGTTCGTGCGCGGCGGGCGTTGACGGCAAACCCGCTTCAGCGTCCGCGCGCTGCGCCACGAACGCAACGAACCACGCCCCCACTCAGGCCCTGGCCGCAGCCTTCCGCGCATCGCGCGCCTGCCGGATCTCGCGCAGCAATTCATCGAGCAAACCGATATCGAACGGTTTGGACAGCACACGCGCGCTGACGCGCCGTGTGCGGTCCAATTCTTCCGCATAGCCGGTCACGAGGATCACGGGCAGCGCGCCCGGGCGGCTCTCGATCGCTTCGGCGAGATCGATGCCGTTGAGCTTGCCCGGCATGTGAATGTCGGAGATCACGAGTTCGAACGGGCGCGCGTCGTCGTCGGGATCGGCGGGTGCGTCGATCAGCACGAGCGCATCGTCGGCGTTCGCCGCGTAGGTGATGCGGTGGCCGAGCAGGCTCAACAGCGCTTCGGTGCCGGCCGCCACATCGCCGTTGTCCTCGACGAGCAGAATTCGCAGGCCTTCGTTCGGCGCTTCGGCGTCGGGCGCAGCGGCTTCGAGCACCAACGGCGCGGCCGCCAATACGCCGTCGCTTTTGCTTTCGCCGGCACGCGGCAGATACAGCCGCACGGTCGTGCCCTTCCCCACCTCGCTGTCGATCGTCGCGATGCCGCCCGAACGCTCGCAGAACGCGAACACCTGCGGCAACCCGAGCCCGGTGCCCATGCCCTTCGGCTTGGTCGTGAACAACGGCTCGAATGCATGCGCGAGCACCTCGGACGCCATGCCGTTGCCGGTGTCCGACAGCGAGATCCGCACGAAATCGCCAGTCAGCGGAAAGCGATCCTCGCGGCGAAACGTGATGTTCTGCGCGTCGATCGTGAAGCGCCCGCCGCTCGGCATCGCGTCGCGCGCGTTGACCGAGAGGTTGATCACCGCGAGTTCGAGTTCGGCGATGTCGACGCGAATCGGCCAGATCCCGGGCGGCATCTCGATGATCAGCGCCGATTTCGAACCGAGCGAGGTTTTCAGCAGTTCGCGGCACGACGAGCCGAGCCATTGCGGCACGTCGATCGTCTCGCTGCGCAGCGGCTGCTTGCGTGCGACGCCGAGCAACTGCCGCGTCAGCGACTGGCCGTTCTTCAACGCGCGCTCGATGGCGGTCAATTCCGTATCGATCAGGGCCGTGCCGCGCAACCGGACGATCTGGATGTTGCTCGAGATGATCATCAACAGATTGTTGAAATCGTGCGCGACGCTGCCCACCAGGTTGCCGAGCGCTTCCATCTTGCGCGACTGGCGGTAGGCGGATTCGATCGAGCGCCGCATCGATGCTTCGGCCTGCCAACGATCCCACGCTGCTTCCTCGACGCGCAGCCGCTTCAGCGACAGCCAGATCACGCACCACAACGCCAGCGACGGCGCGAACATCGAGATGAACAGCACGCTCAGGTGCTCGTACCACGCGCCCCAGATCGCCGAGGTGCGATACGCGCAGGTCACGTAGACGGGATAGGAGCCCACCTGCCGATACGCGACGATCTCGTTCGAGCCGTTCTCGTGCTCGACGTGGATGATGCCCGAGCGCGGATTGCGGGCGTCGGCGTTGACGAACGGCGCGTCGTGCTCGTCGAGCTTTTCGTCGCCGGTGTCGGGCGGCGGCGGATACGAGGCGAGCACCGAGCCGTCGCTGCGCGTGAGCGCCATCGACATCGGCGATTTGTCGCCGCCGAGCAGGTCGCGGTAGAACGCGTTGAAGTACGAGGATTTCAGCGCGATCGACACCATGCCGGCAAAGCTGCCGTCGCTGTGAAGGCGCGGCACGCCGGTGTTGAAGACGAGGCTCGGCGTGGTCGAGCGCAGCGGCCCGTGCATCGGCCGCGAGATGTGCTCGATGACCTTGCCGTCGCGAACGCCGATGAAATCGTCGCGGTTCGCGATCGACGCGTGCGGCGCCGGGTAATAGAGGCTGTTGGCGAGCAGCATGCCGCTCGCGCCGAAAATCGACACGGCCGCCACCTGCGGGTAGCCGCCGCCGATCGTGTTGAGCGTGTCGTGGATGTCGGCTTCGGCGTTGCGGATGGCCGGGTCGTCGAGGTCCTGCACGAGATCGACGATGCGCGCGTCGAGCGTTTCGGTCAGGTCGAACACCTTCAGCGCGTGTTCCTCGGCGACGCGCACCGTGCGCATCGTCACGTCGCGCGCGGTGGCTTCTCGCGCGCGCAGGTCGTTGTACGCCATCACGGCGACGTAGACGCACGGCAGCACGATCGCCGCGGCGAGCAGGATGATCAGCGTGATGCGGCGTACCGCGAAATCCTGCTCGGGCGCGCCGCTCGAAAACGACGCCTCCTCGTCCTGCCAATCGGCGGCGGATGATGAGCGTGTGGCGTCGTGCCGGTCGGGCGTCATGATGATGGGAACCGCAGCGTGGGATGGCCTGTATCGAATGATCGCCATCATAAACGACTCGCGGGCGGCCCCCGGCGATTCCGGGCATTCCCGTGCGATGCGCGCGGCGTGCGCGTGTCGGGCGTCAGGCGGCCGCTTCGCGCGCAATGGCCGCCAGCCGGTCGGCCAGCGCCTGCGGTTGCGACAGGAACGGCGAGTGGCTGCTGTCGAACCGGTGAACGCGGGTCGGTCGGGCGGGCGTGAACGCGTCGGCTTCGGCGATGAAGCGCTGCTGGAGCGCCGGCAGGATCACGCGGTCTTGCGAGCAGGCGATGTAGTGCCGCGCGATCGCGCCCCAGCGCGCCGGCGTGGTGACGATCGGGGTGGCGAACGGCGCGGCCGGCACGTCGCACGACAGCAGGCGCACCGCTGCGCGGCACGTGGCGTCGTCGACATCGGCAAACAGCGCTTCCTTGAGGCGGGCCTGGTAAGCCGGGTCGCGGCTGGCCGGATCGATGCGCAACGCGCCGACCGCGCGCGGGCTGGCGCACATCAGCGAGGCCAGCATCTCGCCACGGTTTTCGGGCGCGCGTACGTAATCGAGGCCGTCCACGCCCGAGGCCGGCATGAAGGCGCTCAGGTAAACGATGGCCGCGATGCGCTCGGGCGCCCGCTCGGCCGCCGCCGTGATCGCCAGCCCGCCCATGCTGTGACCCACTAGCACGACGCGTTCGTGGCCGAGCGCGCAGGCGCGCTCGATGGAATCGAGAACGTGGTCGGCGTAGGCGTCGAGCGTGACGGCCGCGACCGGCGAGGGCTCCTGCGCGAACGCGTCGAGGTCCGTCCCGCCGAATGAATCCGGATAGCCGGCACTCACTCCATGAGCGGGCAGGTCGCGCGCGAGGCTCGCATGGCCGTGCGCCGCGAGCGCCGCGGCGACCCGTTCATAGGCCCATGCGCCATGCCAGGCGCCGTGCACCAGCACGAATGGCAGACGGGCTTCGTCACGAGGTGCGCGGTGCGGATCGGAACCGTTCAAAGGGGTGTCTCCTCTCGTTGGATGGGGCGGCCGCTACGTGGGATCGAGACGCGATTGTCGGCGCGATTGCCGGTTCCCGCCAGCAAATCCGGCTTCGATGTGAATGTCCACTAACATCAATCAAACCCGCCGCGAGACGGCGGGCGATACCGCGCTCTATCTCGAAAATCGGTGAATTTCGGGCATCAACATGACAAAAAGCTTTCATTTTCGTGAAGCTGTTTCCACCACACCACAGAATGACAACGTGCCTATTCCATTCCTACCGCATCTCGCGCTAATTTTCGGAGTCCCCCTTCATGAAGCCGCGTCATGAATACCGACTACTTCTTTTATCGCCGCCCCGAAACGCCCGGTCCGTATTCGCTCGACGATCTCGGTGACATTGCGCCGTCGATCGCGGCGGTCGATGCGATTCGCGATGGAATCGGGCTGGTGATCAACGGCCTGGCCTGGCGCGAGTCGGATGCCGTGCCCGGCGCCTGGTTCGGCGAAGGCGGCGCGACCTTCCAGTTCACCGCCGATCTCGACGGTCAGGTCACGAGCTTCATCGGTTCGCGCCTCGATCGCCGGCAGGTGCTGCAACTGGCGCGCGCGATGGGCTTGATCGCCCTCGATCTGCAACGCGACATGGTGTTCGCGTAAGCGGCCGAGCCCGCGCCCGACAAGCGGCAGCGGGTGTCAAACATTGCTATACTTCCCGCCATTTCCGGCCATCCGCCGGTCAATCAAGCCTGTCTGCGCGCATCGTTCGCGCATCTAGCACGCAACTCCATCCCCATCGGGCGTGGCTACTTCCATCGCCCGCGAGGGCGTTTTAGCGGAGCCTGTCTTGGCCGTTAGCAATCTAGCCGTGGACGAAACCCAAACCGACGCCGCTGCCGTTTCATCGGGCAGCTCCTTCTATCGCGCGATGCGAATCCTGCCGGCGGCGCAGCGCGAGGCGATGTTCCAGGTCTATGCGTTCTGCCGCGCTGTCGATGATATTGCCGATGAGGGCGGCCCGCGCGACGTCCGCGCGGCCGACCTCGACCGCTGGCGCGCCGATATCGACGCCTGCTTCGCCGGCACGCCGCGCGCCTCGCTCGTGCCGCTGACGCGCGAAATCGGCAAGTTCGGCCTGAAGCGCGAGGATTTTCACGACATGATCGACGGCATGGCGATGGATGCCGCCGAAGATATCTGCGCGCCCGACGAAGCCACGCTCGATCTGTATTGCGATCGCGTCGCGAGTTCGGCCGGCCGCCTGTCGGTGAGAATTTTCGGGATGCAGGAAGCGCCGGGCATCGAGCTGGCGCACCATCTCGGTCGCGCGCTGCAGTTGACCAACATCCTGCGCGACATCGACGAAGACGCCGACATCGACCGCTGCTACCTGCCGCGCGAGCTGCTCGAACGCGAAGGCATTCCCGTCACCGATCCGAAGACGATCGCCGCGCATCCGGCGCTGCCGCGCGTGTGCGCGACGCTGGCCGAGCGCGCCGCCGCGCATTTCGCGCATGCCGACCGGGTCATGGACGGCACGCCTCGCGTGCAGGTTCGCGCGCCGCGCATCATGTCGGGCGCCTATCGCTGCATCCTCGAGGCCGCGCTCGCGCGGGGCTTTGCCGCGCCACGCGCACCGGTGCGCAAGCCGCGTCTGCGGATGCTGTTGATCCTGCTGCGCTACGCGCTTTTCTGATCCGATGGCATGCCGCCACCGGGCGATCGGCGGCTCGTCCGCCGCATCGCAGGGTCGTCGGTTCGACGCTTCGGCGGTATGTCTCAATGTGAGTACCCGCTTCGCCGGAATATTGCGCTGCTCCTGCGTTGGGCGCACATCCGGGGTTTCGGCTGAACCTGAAACGCCCGGCCCTGCGCTTGCGCGGGCCGGATTCGCTGTTCGCGGGCGACGGCACCGCCGCCCTGCCCGCGTCGATCGACGGCGCGTGCCGCCGAGCCGTACCGCACGCACCGCATGATAAAGAGGGACCGATGAACGATCTCACCGACTCGACCACACCGGACGACGCGCAACCGAACCGCGCCGCACGGCCCGCCACCGGGGATCTGCACGCGAATCCGGCAGTTGAAACGGCTGCGGGAGCAACCGCCACGCCGGTCGCGCCTGCCGCGCCTGGCGATGTGGCAGCGACCGCCGTTGCGCGGGCCGTGCCGGCCACGCCGTCTGTTGAAGCCGTGCCGGTGACGCCCGCTGCCCCCGCCGATGTAGCTGCGGCAACCGCCGTCACCGCCCCCGCCACGCTCGCCGCGCCCACCCCGGCCGCCGAGGCGCCGCCCGCCGTCACCGCCCCCGCCCCCGCCGAACTCGACACCGCCGAACTCGACACCGCCGAACTCGACACCGCGATCACCCGCGCCATCGATACGCTGCTGGCCGACCAGCGGCCCGACGGCCACTGGGTCTACGAGCTCGAAGCGGACGCGACGATCCCGGCCGAATACGTGCTGCTCGTGCATTACCTCGGCGAGACGCCGAATCCCGCGCTCGAACGCAAGATCGGCCGTTACCTGCGCCGCATCCAGTTGCCCGACGGCGGCTGGCCGCTGTTCGCCGAAGGCCGCCCCGACGTCAGCGCCAGCGTGAAGGCCTACTTCGCGCTGAAGCTGATCGGCGACGATGTCGATGCCGAGCACATGGTCCGCGCGCGCAACGCGATCCACGCGATGGGCGGCGCGGAGATGTCGAACGTCTTCACGCGCATCCAGCTCGCGCTGTTCGGCGTGGTGCCGTGGTACGCGGTGCCGATGATGCCGGTCGAGATCATGCTGCTGCCGCAGTGGTTCCCGTTCCATCTGTCGAAGGTGTCGTACTGGGCGCGCACGGTCACCGTGCCGCTGCTCGTGCTGAGCGCCAAACGCCCGCTGGCGAAGAACCCGCTCGGCGTGCGCGTCGACGAGCTGTTCGTCAATCCGCCCGTCAACGCCGGCCTGCTGCCGCGCCAGGGCCACCAAAGCCCCGGCTGGTTCACGTTTTTCCGTGGCGTGGACGGCCTGCTGCGCCTGGTCGACGGCCTGTTCCCGCGCTACTCGCGCGAACGCGCGATCCGTCAGGCCGTGCAGTTCGTCGACGAGCGCCTGAACGGCGAGGATGGCCTCGGCGCGATCTATCCGGCGATGGCGAACTCGGTGATGATGTACGCCGCGCTCGGCTACCCCGAGGATCATCCGAACCGCGCCACGGCGCGCCGCTCGCTTGAGAAGCTGCTCGTGATCGACGACGACGAGGACGGCGAGGCGTATTGCCAGCCCTGCCTGTCGCCCGTCTGGGACACCTCGCTCGCGGCGCACGCCTTGCTCGAAACCGGCGAGCCGCGCGCCGAGCAGGCGGTGCTGCGCGGCCTCGCATGGCTGCGCCCGCTGCAGATCCTCGACGTGCGCGGCGACTGGATCTCGCGCCGTCCGAACGTGCGTCCGGGCGGCTGGGCGTTCCAGTACGCGAACCCGCATTACCCCGACGTGGACGACACCGCCGTGGTGGCGCTGGCGATGGACCGCGCGGCCGGCCTCACGCAATCCGACGTGGACCGCGACGCCATCGCGCGCGCTCGCGAATGGGTGGTCGGCATGCAGAGCAGCGACGGCGGTTGGGGCGCGTTCGAGCCCGAGAACACCCATCACTACCTGAACAACATCCCGTTCTCCGATCACGGCGCGCTGCTCGATCCGCCGACCGTCGACGTGTCGGGCCGTTGCCTGTCGATGCTGGCCCAGCTCGGCGAAACCACGGCGAACAGCCAGCCCGCGCAGCGCGCGCTCGACTACCTGCTCGCCGAGCAGGAGCCGGACGGCAGCTGGTACGGCCGCTGGGGCATGAACTACATCTACGGCACCTGGAGCGCGCTCGGCGCGCTGAATGCGGCCGGCCTCGCGCACGACGACCCGCGCGTGCAGCGCGGCGCGCAATGGCTGCTGTCGATCCAGAACGCCGACGGCGGCTGGGGCGAGGACGGCGACAGCTACAAGCTCGACTATCGCGGCTACGAAGCCGCCACCAGCACCGCGTCGCAAACGGCCTGGGCGCTGCTCGGCCTGATGGCGGCCGGTGAAGTGGCGCATCCGGCCGTCGCGCGCGGCATCGCCTGGCTGATCGCCGAGCAGAAGGCGCACGGCCTGTGGGACGAAGCGCGCTTCACGGCCACCGGCTTCCCGCGCGTGTTCTATCTGCGCTATCACGGCTATCGCAAGTTCTTCCCGCTGTGGGCGGTGGCGCGTTTCCGGGCCTTGACGCGAGCCGGCACGACGCGCGTCACGGTGGGCATGTAAACGGATGGCGACGCTCACGACCCAGGCACCGGTCATCGCCGTCACCGGCATGGCCTTCGAGGCAAAAATTGCGCGCGGCGATGGCGTGGAGACGGTCTTCGCGGCGCGCGCGGACCGGCTCGAACGCGTGCTGTCCGAAGCCGTGGCGCGCGGCTGCGCCGGCATCATCAGCTTCGGCACGGCGGGCGGCCTCGCGCCCGATCTTCAACCGGGCGCGCTGGTGATTGCCGATGCGATCGACGGCCCGTTCGGCGAAATGGTGACCGACGCCGCCTGGAACCGGCGGCTCGTTGCCGCGTTGCGCGGCACGCCGGTCGCGCTCACGCTGCGGCGCGGGCGGATGGCGGCGGTGGGCGCGCCCGTGATCGACGCGCAGCAGAAAGCCCTGCTGCACGCCCGTCACGGTGCGCTGGCCGTCGACATGGAATCGCATATCGCCGGCGCGTTCGCGGCGGCGCGCGGCGTGCCGTTCGCGGTGTGCCGTGCGATCGTCGATCCGGCGTGGCGCACGCTGCCACCCGCGGCCACCGCGGGCCTGCGCGACGACGGCACCACCGCGATCGTGCCGATCCTGCGTGAACTCGCGAAGCAGCCGTCGCAACTCGGCGCGCTGCTGAAGCTGGCCGGCGACGCGCGCGCGGCCAAGACGGCGTTGATCCAGGCGCGTCACGCCTTCGAACGCGAAGGCGCCTGGCGCGGACTGTAAGCCCGGGCCGGCCGCCATGCCCTTCCTCGATACCTTCGTATCCCGTGCCGGCCGCTACGCGATCGGCACGGAATCCCCGTCGGGCCGCCGCTATCTGTCGATCCCGGTATCGAACCGTCTGGTCGACTACGAAGAACACTACGGCATCACCGACACGCAGGCGCAACGCTTCCTCGCCGAGCCGGAACTGGCACGGCAATTCGCCGATGCCTGCCGCGCGCGATTGCATGACGACCGCCTGCTGACGCCGCCCGGCAGCGATCGCGGCGTCGCCACCTGAGCGGCTTCCAGGCCGCTCGTTTCCCTTCTCCGATGCGTGCCGCAACAGCGGCGATGTCATGTCGTCCTGCGTGACAACATTTGTTGTTGGGATATACAATTTGTGAATCGTATGTTGTCGAATGCCGATGCGACCCCGCCCGGCAGCGGCACAACCGATTTCCGTTTTTGTATCCGCAAGGTCATCAATGAAAGCACTTCACCCCGTCGTCATTGCCGGCACGCCGTACGAGATCGGCCGGCAGCTCGGCGAACTGGCGCGCCCCGAGATGGATGCATATCGCGCCCGCAGCGCCGCCTGGCAGGCCGTTGCGGCACGGCTTGGCGATCCGCTGCTTCCGGTGCTGCGGCGCGCGGCCGAGGCGGCGTTTCCGGTGGCGGTCGCCGAGATCGACGGCATCGCGGCCGGCCTCGGCCTGCCCGCCGATCTCGTGTTCGCATGGAATTGCCGAGGCGAGCTGCTGAACCGCACCGGCGACGGCTGCACGACGGTCGCGGCCTGCACGCCCGGCGCGCGGCGCATCGCGCATAACGAGGACGGCGATCCGTTCCTGCTCGACCGCTGCCGGCTGGTGGACGTGCGGCCGCAACGCGGGCCGGGCTTCATCAGCTTTTACTACCCCGGTTCGCTACCGGGCCATACGTTCGCCGTGAACCGCGCCGGCCTCGTGCAGACCATCAACAACGTGCGCATCACCGCGCCCGCGGCCGGCGTGCCACGCATGGTGCTGGCGCGCGCGGTGCTCGATGCCGGTTCGCTCGATGCGGCGCTCGCGATCCTGCGCGAGATGCCGCGCGCGAGCGGCTTTCACCACCTGCTCGGCTGCGCGGGCGACGTGCGCGTGTTCAGCGTCGAGGCCAGCGCGGCGCGCACCTCGGTGCTGGCCGTCGAGGGCGTGTACGGCCACGCCAACCACCTCGTGCACGCCGGGCCGAACGCGGACGCCGATGCGCAGATCGTCACCGCATCGTCGCGCGATCGGCAGGCGCGGCTCGCGGTGTTGCTGCCGGCGTTGCCTACGTCGAACGCCACGCATGCCCCTTCCATCGACGCGCTGACCGGCCTGCTTGCCGATCGCGGCGGCCCCGGCCTGCCGATCTTCCGCGACGATCCGGCCGACCCCGACGACGAGAACACGCTCGCTACGGCAGCGTTCGACATCGACGCGAGCGGCGTCGATGTCACGGTGCGCCGTGGCGGCGTGACCGGTTTCGCGCTGCGCGTGACACGCGACGCAGGCTGAGGCGATGGCCTCCCCTTTTCTTCCCCATTGCGTATCGACCGGCATTCCAGCCCCAGGAGCCCAGCATGACTACCGTATTTCACCGCGCCCCGCGCGCCTCGCTGCCCGTCGCGGTGGCGGGCGACGGCATTGAGATCATCGATGCGAACGGCAAGCGCTATATCGACGCGTGCGGCGGCGCGGCCGTCTCGTGCCTTGGTCACAGCAACGCGCGCGTGATCGAGGCGATCAAGCGCCAGGCCGATCGCCTGCCCTACGCGCACACGTCGTTCTTCACGACCGAGGTGGCCGAGGAACTGGCCGACCGGCTCGTCGCGGCCGCGCCGGCCGGGCTCGGTCACGTGTATTTCGTGTCCGGCGGCTCGGAGGCGATCGAGGCCGCGCTGAAGCTCGCGCGCCAGTATTTCGTCGAGATCGGCCAGCCCGCGCGCCGCCATATCGTTGCGCGCCGGCAGAGCTATCACGGCAACACGCTGGGCGCGCTCGCGATCGGCGGCAACCTGTGGCGGCGTGAGCCGTTCCTGCCGCTGCTGATCGACGCGCATCACGTCAGCCCCTGCTACGCGTATCGCGAGCAGCGCGCCGAGGAAAGCGCCGATGCGTTCGCGCAGCGCCTGGCCGACGAACTCGAGGCCACGTTCCTCGAACTCGGCCCGGAGAACGTGGCCGCGTTCGTGGCGGAAACGGTGGTGGGCGCCACGGCCGGCGCGGTGCCCCCGGTGCGCGAGTATTTCCGCAAGATCCGCGCCGTCTGCGACAAGTACGGCGTGCTGCTGATCCTCGACGAAATCATGTCGGGCATGGGCCGCACCGGCTACCTGTTCGCCTGCGAGGAAGACGGCATCTCGCCCGACATCCTGACCATCGCCAAGGGGCTGGGCGCCGGCTATCAGCCGATCGGCGCGACGCTCGTGTGCGATCGCATCTACGACGCGATCGTCGGCGGCACCGGCTTCTTTCAACACGGCCATACGTATCTCGGCCATGCCATCGCCTGCGCGGCCGCGCTCGAAGTGCAGCGCGTGATCGCCGAGGAGCGCCTGCTCGACAACGTGCTGGCGCGCGGCGAACAGTTGCGCGCGCGACTACGCGAACGCTTCGCCGATCATGCCGCGGTGGGCGACGTACGCGGGCGCGGCCTGTTCGTCGGCGTCGAGTTCGTGGCCGACCGCGACAGCAAGGCGCCGTTCGATCCCGCGTTGAAGCTGCACGCCGCGCTCAGGCGCGAGGCGATGGCGCGCGGGCTGATGGTGTATCCGATGGGCGGCACGATCGACGGGCGGCAAGGCGATCACGTGCTGCTCGCGCCGCCGTTCATCAGCACCGCCGCGCAGATCGAGACGATCGTCGAGCGGCTGGCCGATGCGCTCGATGCGGCGCTCGCGTCGAGCGGCGCGTTACGATAAGCGCGCTCGCTCCCCTACCGATTTTCGACACTGGAACCGACATGACCAACCGCCTTCCCCCGTTCGACACCGCCCAGGCCACCGACGCGCAACGCGCGGTGCTCGACGAAATCCTCGCCGGCCCGCGCGGCAACCTGAACGGCCCGTTCCTCGGCTGGATCCACAGCCCCGAACTCGCGCAGCACGCACAGCGGCTCGGTGCGTTCTGCCGCTACGAAACCGGCTTGCCGCTGCGCCTGTCCGAACTGGCGATTCTCGTCACGGCCGCGCGCTGGCGCTCGCAGGCCGAGTGGTATATCCATCTGCCGATCGCGCTGCAGGCCGGCGTGCCGGAGGCGGTGGCCGAAGCGATCCAGCGCGGCGACACGCCCGTGTTCGACGATGCCGACGACGCGCTGATCCATCGTTTTTCGACCGAGCTTTACGAGACGCAGCGCGTGTCCGACGCGACCTATGACGCAGCGGCAGCGCGCTTCGGTGAGGTGGTGGTCATCAATCTGGTGGGTTTGCTCGGCTACTACGCGCTGGTGGCGATGACGCTGAACGTGTTCGGGATGCGCGCGAACGGGCAGCAGACGCTGCCGTTCGCGGAGTCGGAGGCTGGAGCGGAAGACAAGCGGTAAACGGATCGCGGCCCGGCGGCGCCTTCGCAAGCGAGGCGCCGCCGGGCCGCGACGGGGCGTGTGCGAGGCGCCCCGCTCAGGGCGCGGCGGGGGCGCTGGCTGGCGTGGCTTGCGAAGCCGGAGCCGCCGGCGGCACCGGGATCGACGGTGCCAGTGGCGAGGACGGCGCGGCCGTGGCCGCGGCGCCGGAAGCCGCCGCCGGCGTGCTGGCGCCCGACGCTGCTGCATCCGCGCCCGGATCGGCGTAGTTCGGCAGGCCGGTCGGCTCGCCGTTCGCGCCACCCGCGCCGGTGCTCGCGCCCGGATCGTCGTAATTCGGCAGCCCGCCCGGCAGCGTGCCGGCCGCACCCGACGTGCGCAGCAGCGAGCCGTGATACGTCTGCGACTGGCGTTGCTGCGTGTAGGCGTCGCGCACGAACGAATACTTGTCGAGCGCAGCCTGCTGCAGCAGGTCCGACGCACCGAGCAGGTCGGAACGCCCGCTGATGAATTGCCCGATGTACATCGGGTTTCGCACGGCCGGCTCGATGTAGTTCAGCAGGTTGAAGCGCACGTCCACCGTGCGGCCCACGCCGTCGCGGAACGAGCTCGGCCCGAACAGCGGCAGCACCAGGTACGGGCCGGCCGGCACGCCCCAACGCGCGAGCGTCAGGCCGAAATCCTGATGGTGCTTCGGCAGCCCGGCCACCGTCGCCACGTCGAACAGCCCGCCCACGCCGAACACCGTATTGATCACCACCCGCATCACGTCCTCGGTGGCATCGGTCACGCGCAATTGCAGCAGGTTGTTGGCGACGTTGCCGATGTCGCTGATGTTCGAGAAGAAGCTGCTGATCGCGGTGCGCAGCGGCGTGGGCGTGACCTTCTGGTAGCCCCGCGCGATCGGCGCGGCGAAATGCGTGTCGACCGTATCGTTGACGGAGAAGATCACGCGATTCATCGGTTCGAGCGGGTCGCCCGGGGTACGGTTGGGGCCGGTCGCGCAACCGCTCAGGAGTGCGCCGGCGGTCAGGCTCGCGGCCAGGATTCGCAGTTTATTCATTGATGTCGGGAGATTGGGGCGCGCGTGGCACGCGCGGTTTGCCCATCAGCACGGGTTGGAACACCACGGCGCCGATCAGCGTGCAGGATAGTGCGAGCGCGAGCAGCTTGCCCATGCTCGCCGTGCCCGGGTGATGCGATAACCACAGGCTGCCGAACGCGGTGGCCGTGGTCGCGGCGCTGAACAGCACCGCGTGCGTGAGGCTCGAATGCAGCAGGCCGGTCTGGCCCGCGCGCCATGCCATCACGAAGTACACCTTGAACGCCACGCCCACGCCGAGCATCAGCGGCAGCGCGATGATGTTGGCGAAGTTCAGCGGCATGCCGAACACCACGCACAGCTCGAGCGTGACCACGCCCGACACCAGCAGCGGGATCAGCGTGCGCAGCACGTCGCCGAAGCGGCGCAGCGTGATCCACAGCAGGATCGTGATCGACACGAGCGACAGCGCGGCGGCTTGCAGGAACGCCTTGATGATGGTGTCGGCCGAATGCAGGATCGAGATCGGGCCGCCGATGGTGGCCGGCTCGGCGCGTTTCACGGCCTGCGCGAAATGGCGCAGCATGGTGTCGTCGCCGGGGTCGACGCCCGGCGGCACCTTCGGGGAAATCTGCACCAGCGCGCTTCCGTCGGGCGCCACCCAATCGCGCACCATCTGCGGCGGCAGGTTCGCGCGCGTGATCTCGTACGGCTGCAGCAGCGAGGCGAGCTGGCCGAGCGCGAGGGTCAGCGTGTTCGAGAACGCCACCTCGGCGCGGTCGCGCGCGGCGGCATCGGCGGCGGCCAGCTTGGCGAGCGATTGCGACAGATGCTTGGCCTCCGCCGCGCCCGCGCCGGGGTGATCTTCCGACGCGTATTCGAGCAGCGCCGAAGCGCGCTTGAGCGCGGCCACGCGTTGCGCGTCGGCGGCGGGCGGCGCGGCCGGTTGCGTCAGCGCGGGCAACAGCGTGTCGGCGGCCGTCTTGATGGTGGCGAGCTTCTCGGGCTGGTCGGGCGGCAGGAACGACGTGAGCGTGGTGGTGCGGCCCACTTCCGGCAGCTTCGCGAGGCGCGCGGCGGCCGCGTCGGCGTCGGCCAGCGTGGGCGCGAGCATGTGCACGTCGTTGACACCCGCTTCCGGCGAATCCTTCAGCGCGATCAGCGTGGCCATCGATTCGGTGTGCGGATCCTTCAGGTGCAGCGGGTTGAAGTCGAAATGCAGGCGCGTGAGCAGCGGCAGCGCGCAGATCACCACCGCCAGCGTGCCGATCAGGATCGGCTTGCGGTGCCGGTCGAGGTAATCGTCCACTGGCGCGAGGCGCGGGAAGCCCGGCGCCTTGGCCTCGCCCGGCGGGTGCATGAGCTTGAGCAGCGCGGGCAGCAGGGTCATGGTGGTCAGGAATGCCACGAACATGCCCACCCCGGCGATCAGGCCCAGCTCCGACACGCCGCGATAGGCGGTGGGCAGGAACGAGAAGAAGCTGGCCGCCACGGCCGCCGTGGCCAGCGAGAGCGGCATGCCCATCGCATGCGCCGCGCCGAGCAGCGCGTGATCGAGGTTCGGATCGCGGTGGCGCTCCTCGCGGTATTTCACGCCGTACTGGATCGCGAAATCCACGCCCAGCCCGACGAACAGCACCATGAACGCCACCGAGATCATGTTCAGCGAGCCGACCATCGCGAGGCCGAGCGCGGCCGTCACGACCAGGCCCACCACCAGCGTGATCAGCACCGCGCCGATCATCCGCTTCGAGCGCAGCGCGAGCCACAGAATGATCAGGACGACGATCAGCGTGCCGATGCCGTTGACGGCGGCGCCGTCTTGCACCGACGCGAATTCCTCGTCGGCCAGCGGCTGCTCGCCGGTCAGGCGCACCACGGCGCCGAAGCGCTTGTCGAGGCCGAGCGAGGCGGCGGTGGCGCGGATGGTCTGGGAGGTTTGCTCGCCGGCCTTCAGTGCGCCGTAGTTGACCATCGGCTCGACCGTCACGAACGCGAACGCCGGCTGTTTCGCCGAATCGCTATCGACCAGTGCGCGCCACGAGAACGCGGCGGGCTTGCCGGCCAGCACATCGTCGACGGTGGCGGCGGCGCGGGCGAGCAGCGTCTTCATGCCCGGCAGCGTGACCTGGCCGGTCAGCAGCGGCTGGCCGAGCGTGGTGGACAGCGTGGTGGCGAGGCCGCGCACGCTCGGGTCCTGCGCCAGCGTGTTGACCAGCGGGCGGGCGTCGGCGAGCTTCGCGGTGGTGCGCTTGACGTCGTCGGGCGTGAGGAACAGCAGCGCGTCGCGCTCGAACAGCGGGCCGCCTGCCGGCAGCGACACCTGGCCGATCTTGCCGGCCTGGGTGTCCTTCTCCAGCGCGGCGGCCAGCGCGTTGGCGGCGGCCGAGGCGAATTCGGGCGCGGGCGCTTCCACCACCGCGAGGAGGGTCTGGCTGCGCTGCGGGAACGCGTCGTCCACGGCCTTGCCGAGCGCGGCCCATTGCGGCGCGTTGTCGATCAGCTTGCTGATGTCGGTGTTGATCTTGAAATGCTGGACGGTATAGACGCCGCTGAACGCGGCGATCACGAGCGATAGCGCGACGACCAGCAACGGGCGCCGCACCGACCAGGCGACGAGTCGGACGAGTAGGGTTGTCAGCATGGGGCGGGCTGGCGGGACGTCCTTCGGACAAAGTGCTCAAGTATACCGGCGCCACGATTTCGGGGCTGTTTCCCCACGCAGTGGTGCTGGCCGGGGCGACCGGCGGAAAAAGCGTCCGACCCGACCGGCATCGGGTGGCCGGATGCGGCGCGCCGCCGGCCACATCATGTCAGTAGTCCGTGACAAACGTAAGCGAAACGTAACGGCGCGCTCCGCAGCGGGTTCGACGGCGCTGCGCCGGGCTCGGGCCGCTATACTGTTTCGATCCGGAGCCTATTGGCGCCGGCTTCTTTTTTAGCGAGCACGAACACCGTATGAAACGTCATCTGATTGCATTCGTCGCTGCGGCGGCCGTCTCCGTGTCGGCTTTCGCGCAAAGCGCCCCCGTGGACGTGGTTCGTAACGCCGTCGAAGGCACGGTCAACGCCATGAAGACCGATCCGGGCGCGCGCGGCGGCGACATGGGCAAGATCACGCAGGTCGTCGAGACGCGTTTTCTGCCCGTCACCAACTTCGAGCGCACCACGCGGATCGCCGTCGGGGCCGACTGGGGCAAGGCCAGCCCGGCCCAGCAACAGGAGCTGTACAAGCAATTTCGGCTCCTGATGACGCGCACCTATGCGGCCTCGCTGGCCCAGCTCGGCGGCCAGGACGCGAAGTTCTCGTTCAAGGCGGGCGGCGCGAACGGCAGCGATGCGTTGGTGCAGTCCACCGTGACCACGCCGGGCGACACGCAGAACGTCGGCTACCGGCTCGGCAAGGACGGCAACGACTGGAAGATCTACGACATCGACATGTCCGGTGCGTGGCTGATCCAGGTCTATCAAGGCCAGTTCAAGGCGCAGCTCGCCGCGGGCGGCATCGACGGCCTGATCGCGTTCCTGCAGAAGCACAACGCGCGCGTCAACTGACGTGATGCGGCCGGGGCCCGTCAGCCGATGCGCCCCGGCCGGCCTGATCTGCAGGCCGCCCGCTCCGGTTTCGCCGTCGGTCCGGGCACATGCCTTGCTGCCCTGGCGCGCCCGCGCCGCCCCCTCCGCTCCCAGGTGCTTCCGATGCCGCCTACCGCCGCGCCCGCTTCCGCCCACCCCGCCGCCGCCGAACTGATCGAGCGTTTCGCGCTGCTGCCGCACCCCGAAGGCGGCTATTTCCGCGAAACCTACCGCGCGCCGCTGCGCGTGGCGCGCGAGGCCGACGGCGCGTCGCGCAGCGCCTCCACGGCGATCTATTACCTGTTGTGCGACGGCGCGTATTCCGCCTGGCATCGAATCCGCTCCGACGAGGTCTGGCATTTCTACGCGGGCGATCCGCTCGACGTCTACCTGCTCGACGATGCCGACGGCCTCGTGATCCACCGTCTCGGCAATCCGCTGCTGCATCCCGGTGCCGTGAGCCAGGCCGTGGTGCCGGCCGGGCGCTGGTTCGGCGCGGCCTGCGCCGACTCGGCCGGGTTCGCGCTGGTGGGCTGCACGGTCGCGCCGGGCTTCGAGTTCGCCGAATTCGAGCTGGCCGACCCGCAGGCGCTCGCGCGCCAGTTCCCGCAGCACGCCGAAGCCGTCGCGCGCCTCGCGCGCTGAGGCCCGCGGCTCGCCGCCCACCGCTTAACGGCGGCGCTGTTCCACCGCGAACTTGATCAATTCCGCCTGCCCCTCGATGCCGAGCTTGCGCTTGAGGTTGAGCCGGTGCGTCTCGACGGTGCGCACGGATAACCCGTTCTGCTGCGCGATCTGCTTGCTCGACAGCCCCTCGGCCAGCGCATCCAGAATGTCGCGCTCGCGCGGCGTGAGCCGCTCCACCGGCCCGGCCCCCGCGCTGGCGTGGATCATCCGCGCGGCCAGCCCCTCGCTGAAGAAGGTCTGCCCGGCCAGCACCGCGCCGATGCCGCGCACGATCTCGCTGGCAGGCGAATCCTTCAGCAGATAGCCGCTCGCGCCGGCCCGCACGGCCTGCGTCACGTATTCGACGTTGTCGTGCATCGACAGCATCACCACCCGGATCGCCGGAAAGCGCTCGTGGAACACGCCGGCCAGCGCGATGCCGTTCATGCCCTGCATGCCGACATCCATCAGCGCGAGATCGGGTTCGAGCGATGCGGCCAGCGCGAGCGCGTCGGCCGCATTGCCGGCCTCGCCGGCCACCACCAGGCCCGGCACGGCTTCGAGCCGCATCTTGAGGCCGTCGCGCACCAGCGGGTGATCGTCGACCAGCAACAGCCGGGCGGTGGGCGCCGAAGCGTCGGGAGAGAAAGCCGTCATCGTGATTCCGTGTCGGTGGGTCGGGCGGCGGCGGGCGCAGTGGCGCGCAGCGGCACGCGCGCGCTGATCACCGTGTGGCCCGGCTGCGACCGGATCGTGAGGATGCCGCCGAGCGCCGCGATGCGCTCGCGCATGTTGCGCAGCCCGACGCCGCGGTGCGGATCGGCCTGGGTGCGTTCGACGTCGAAGCCGCGGCCGTTGTCGGCCACGCTGAGGGCCACCGAATGCGCGCCGATGTCGAGCGACACCGCGCCGCGCGTGGCCTGCGCATGGCGCAGCAGGTTGGTCAGCGCTTCCTGGGCGATCCGGAACAGCGCGGTATTGACGGCGGCCGGCAGCGGCGGCGCGCCCGAATGGGCGACCTGCGTGTAGCCGATCTCGACGCCGCTCTCGCCCTGCCCCTGCAATTCGCGGATCAACTGATCGAGCGCGGCGGCCAGGCCGAGATCGTCGAGCATCGCGGGCCGCAGCGCATGCGAGATGCGGCGCACCTCGCGCAGCACGTCGCCGAGCCGCGTGGCGCTCTTGGCCAGCGCGCCTTCGGCCGACGCATCGCGCGCCGGGCCGCGTTCGAGCCGTTCCAGCACCGATTCGAGCATCAGCTTGACCGACACCATCATCTGGCTGATGCCGTCGTGCAGCTCGCGCGAGAGCCGCGCGCGTTCGTCTTCCTGCGATTCCACCACGCGCTGCGCGAGCGCTTTCAGGCGCGCATCGGCGTGGCGCGATTCGCTGACGTTGAGCACCAGCGCGCACAACGCGATCACGGCCGCGCCGGCTAGCGCGATCGCGGCCAGCCCTTTCATGGTGCTGTCGATTTCGGCCGAGGCGCGCGCGTCGATGTTGGCCAGCGCGCGGTCGACGTCGTCGAGATAGATGCCGGTGCCGAGCATCCAGCCCCAGCGTTCGAGCGCCACCACGTAGCCGAGCTTGCCCTCGATGCGCCCGGTGGACGGCCGCTGCCATTGGTAGCGCACGTAGCCGCCGCCGTGCGAGGCCGCATCCACCAACTGCTGGATGGTGGGCGCGCCCAATGCGTCGCGCATCGCCCAGAAGTTGCGACCCACGCGCTCGGGCTCGCGCGGATGCATCAGCGAATTGCCCTGCAGGTCGTAGACGAAGAAGTAGCCGTCGGGGCCGAAATCCATCTTGCGCAAGATTTCGAGCGCCTGGGCGCGCCGCGTGTCCTCGCCGGCCGCGCCGTCGCGCGAGGCGGCGTACAGCGGCGCGATCGCGCTGGTCGCCAGCTCGACGTAATGCTTGAGTTCGAGTTCCTTGCTGGCCAGATAGGCCGATTCGATCGTCTCGTGCTGCGCGCGCGCCAGCGACGTGGCCTGCTGGCGCACGCCGAAGCCGATCGCGGCGATCGCGGCCAGGAACGGCACGATCGCGAGCAGGAGGATCTTCGCCTTGAGTTTCATGTTCGGTCGACGGGGAAACACGGCCCGCCGTGGGGCGGGCGCCGGCGCTATTGTCCGCGATTTCGCCGCGCCGCAGCGCGGCCGGCCGTGCACGCTTGCCGGCTTCGTGCGCGCGGCGATGTGAGAAGTCGATTTCCCAATCGCCCACGGGGTGAGTAAGATGGGGCCATTTTCTGGATGGAGTACCCGCAATGCTGACCGCCGTGCTGGAAGACGATGCCGACCAACGCGACCTGATCATGTTGTGGCTCGAACATGGCGGGCATCGCGCACAGGGTTTCGCAACGGGCGCCGCATTCACCGAGGCGCTGAAGAACGACCGCTACCAGTTGCTCGTGATCGACTGGATGCTGCCCGACACCACGGGCGACGCGATGATCCAGTGGGTGCGCGACAACCTCGGCTGGAACGTGCCGGTGATCGTGCTGACCGCGCGCGACGACGAGCAGACCGTGCTGACCGCGCTGCGCGCCGGCGCCGACGATTACCTCGTCAAGCCGGCCCGTTCGGCCGAGATGCTGGCGCGGATCGCGGCCGTGGCGCGCCGCTACGGGCTGGGCGGCAAGGCGCCGCTCACGCTCGGCGCCTACGAGATCGACATCCAGCGCGTGCGGATCTCCGTGAACGGCACGGCGGTCGATCTGACCCAGAAGGAATTCGATCTGGCTGTCTACATGTTCCAGAGCCCGGGCCAGTTGCTGTCGCGCGATCACCTGTTGAACCGCGTGTGGGGCGTGCATGCCGACGTGGACACGCGCACCGTCGACACCCACGTGAGCCGCCTGCGCAAGAAGCTGCAACTCGACGGCTCGAACGGCTGGAAGGTGATCCCGATCTACGGCTACGGCTACCGCTGCGTGCGGCTCGACGCGCCGGAGTAAAGCCGGGCGGCCGGGTCACAAGGCGGCGTTCACAAGGCGGTCAACGCCGCAGCGCGTCGTGCATCGCGACGCGCTGCGGCGTTTTCGTTTCATTCCCTGCGATTGTTTCGATCGTCGTACCGGCGGGCGTCATTGCCACGGGCCGGGCGGCGCGTTTCGGCCGCCGTCGGTGGCGCGCCAGGCGTCTTCCACCTGCGCGCGTCGCGCCAGCGCATGGCGATGCCCCTGCCCGCTCGACGACAACCCGCCGCCGCAGCGATACCCCCATCCCGCCAGCGTGAGCCACGCCGATTCGACGCGGTTCGCGAGCCACGCGCTGGTCGTGCCGCGATGCTTGCCGAGATAGAGCAGGCGGCTGCGCAGCCGCCAGCGTTCGCGCTGGGCCGCCGCCTGCGGTTCGAACCAGGCATCGGCATGGGTGCGCGCCACGAACCGCGCCCGCACGTCCGGCCACACCATCACCTCGAAACCGGCCTCGCCCACGCGCCGGCAGAAATCGATGTCCTCGCAATACATGAAGAAGCGCGTATCGAAGCCGTCGAGATAGCGGAACACGTCGTGCCGCACGATCGCGAACGCGTCGGACACCCAATCGACGCGCCGCGCCGGCGGACGCGGCAGCAGGTCGGGATCGAGCGCCGGATGGCGCGACTGCTCGCCATGCGCGGCCGGCCCGCGCCACGCGAACGCGTCGCCGAGGGTGGTCGGGAACCGGTGCGAGGTCGGCACGTCGTAGCCCTGCCGATCGACCAGCCGCCCGCCCGCGATGCCCACCTGCGGATTGACGAGCATGCGCGCGGCGGCGCGCGCGATCATCGCGGGCTGCGCGTGAGCGCCGGGATGCAGGAACAGCAGCAGCGCGCCGAGCGCTTCCTGCGCGGCCAGGTTGCAGGCGGCCGCATAGCCGAGATTGACCGGCGAGCGGATCAGCCGCACCCAGTCGAAGCGCGCCTCGATGCGCTCGGCGGTGCCGTCGGTCGAGGCGTTGTCGATCACGATTACCTGCCAGTCGCGATAGCGCGCGGCCACCGCCAGCATCTCGAGTTGCGTGTCGATCCGATCGGCGGCGTTGTGCGCGACGATCAGGATCGACAACGCCCGTCGGGCCAGCACGTGCTTGTGCGGGGACGGGCGGGTGTCGGACGGCGCGGCCTGCCGGGTGCCATAGAGCCGGATCACGGTGGATTCCGGCGCTGGCGCGCGGCCGGCCTCGTCATTGCGCTTCGCCAGGCTGGTGGCGAGCCGCGCGTCGCGCACGTGCGGCGGCGTAACGGCTGCGATAGGCGAGTTGGCCATAGAGAATCGGCAGTTGTTGCAGATGCGCATGCAGCGCATAGAGCGTGGCAAGACGCCAATCGCCGGCATTCGAGCGGGCGTTCAGCGTGGTGTGCAGCAGCGCGGCGGCGAACAGCGCGGCGATGCTCCACGCGATCTGCGGCAGCACGGCGAGCAGCACGGAAAAGGTCAGCAGCGCCACGCCGAGCGCGGCGCTCCAGGCCAGGTTGCGTTGCGGCGCATGGCCATGCGGAAACGCGGCGCGGCCTTCGGCGCGCGCATCGGCGGCCGCATAGGATTCGCCGATCCGCACCGCGCGGCGCCAGTAGTCGCCAAAGCGCGCCAGCGCGTCGTCGTGGCGCGCCATCGGCAGGTCCAGTTCGGCGATCTGCCAGCGTTGCGCGTTGAGGCGGTGGCACAGGTCGGCCGCTTCGCCGTCGATGTAATAGGGGTCGAAGCCGCCGGCTTCATCGAGTGCTTCGCGGCGGTACAGCGCATCGCCGGCGCAATCGAGCGCGTCGCCGGCCGGCATCAGACCGTCCAGGTCGACCACGGCCGCGTAGCCGGACTGATGCGGCAGCGCTTCGCGGCATTGGCCGCGCACGGCGGCGTAGCCGTGCCGTTCGAGTTGGGCGAGCGCCTTGCGCGGAAATTGACGGTCGAGCAGCGTATCGGCGGCGAGAAACAGCACCGTGTCGGCTTTGGTCGCGCGCCAGCCGGCGTTGCGCATCGCGCCGCGCGTGACCGGATGGTGGGCCGACAGCGATTCGGCTCGCACCACGCGGGCGCCTTTCAGGGCGGCCAGCGCGGCGTCCCGGCCGAGCGGCGCATCGGTCGCGTAGATCACCTCGACCGGCAGATCATGCCAATCGGCGCCGTGCACGCTGCGCAGGCAGCGCGACAGCGCGCCGCCGCGATCGCGCCCCGTCACCACCACGGCGATGCGCGGCGCGTTCAAAATTCTTCCTCCATCGGCGCGCGGAATGCGCTGCCGACCCAGCACGGCGCGGGCTGACGGCGCAGCGGCGCGGCGTTCGCGCGCAGCCGGCGCCATTCGCGGGCCGATTGCGGCAGATGACGCATCCGTCCCGGCTGCAGGCGAACGTCGTCCTGCCTGCAGCCCGACTGGCGGCTGCAACGTTGTTGCGCGTCCAAAGAAATTGCGATCATCGCGTAGCCTCTGCTGCGTGGATGGGCGTATTTCAACGCGAATCGGCCGAGGAATCGTGACGAAACTGCAAACGTAGGTACCTATAAAGGGCCGGATGCCTGACGTTCGAGGGATTTGAGGAGAAAACGGCTCCTGCCGTGGCGGCCTGGGCGGCCGCCACGGCAGTGGTGTCAGATCGACACCGTAGGGTGCCGCTTGGTCAGCAGCACGCGATTGATGCCGTTGAGGTGCGCGTGGCTGACCTCGTCGCAGCTTTCCCGAATGATGAACAGCCCGAAGCCGCCTTCCGATTCGCCCGAGAAGTCGGGCGCCAGCTCGGCCGGCGGCGTGAACGGCCGGCCGTCGTAGACGAATTCGAGCGTGGCGACGCCGTGATTGGCCGTGCAGACCACCTCGATCGGCCCGTCGCCCGGCTGCGAATCGTGGCGCATCACGTTGCTGGCCAGTTCGACGGCGGCCAGCGCGAGCGCGGCGGCGGCGTCCTCGCCGATGCCGGCCGCCGCGTGCGTCATGACGAAGCCGCGCAGCAACTGCAACTGCGACAGCGTGCGCGGCAGGTCGAGTCGCGCGCGGCGCGCGCCCGCCTCGCCGTCCGGCAGTTGCAGCACGAGCATCGTCATGTCGTCGGGAATCCGCGCGCTGTGCGTGAAGGCCTCGACCGCCGCGCGCATGCCGCGCACGATCGTGCCGGGACGGCGGTGGCTCGGCAGCAGCCCGCGCAGCGTGGACGACAAACGATTCAGGCCGAATCGCTCGCCGGCACGATCGACCGCGTCGGTCAGGCCGTCCGAATAGAGCACCACGGTGTCGCCCGCGCCGAGCCGCACCGTATCCTCGAACACCTCGTCCTCCTCGATCACGCCGAGCGGCGGATGCTGATTGCGCAGGAATTCGGGCGGCGCCTTGCCGCGAAACACCATGGTTTCCTCGTGCCCGCAGCCCACCCAGGTGGCGGTGCCGCGCGCGCGGTCGATGCGCAGGTAGCAAAGCGTGACGAAGCTGTCGAGCGCCTGCAGCCGCGCGTGCATGGCGTGCTGCGCGTGCGCCACGATGCGCGCGGGCGACGGCCGCGGTGCGCCGGGCACGCCGTGCGCGATCAGCTCGGCGATCGAGCGCGAGAACTGCATCTTCAGCGCCGCGCCGAGCAGCGCGGCCGGCACGCCCTTGCCCATCGCGTCGCCGACCAGCAGGTCGAAGCAGCCTTCGTCGAATTCGAACCAATCGAAGAAATCGCCGTTGATGCCGCGCGAGGCCACGTTGAAGCTGGCGATCAGGCAGCCGTGCACGGCCGGCGGCAGGTCGCCGATCAGCAGGCCGCGCTGGATGCCCGCGCCGAGTTCCAGTTCGGCGCGCTGCGCGGCCTGCAGCGCGTGTTCGCCGGCCACCTGCTGGCTGATGTCGGTCTGGATCAGGAACGCGTGCTTGGTGTTCTGCGACGTGTTCATGATCGGCACCAGCGTGGAGGCGGTCCAGAACAGCGAGCCGTCGCGGCGGCGGTGCACGAGCTGGCCGCTCCACGGCGCGCCTTCGCGGATCAGTTCGGGCAGGCGGTCCACGGCCTGTTCGGCGGCGTCGTCGGGGCGCAGCAGGCGGAACGACTGGCCGATCAGCTCGTCGCTCGGATAGCCGCTGACCGACGCCAGCATCGAGTTCGCGTAGAGGAATGTGCCGTCGGGTGCGACGATGCTGACGATCGCGTGCTCGTCGAGCGCGTTCTTCAGGCCGCGCAGGTCGGACGACGAATCGCGGTACTTGGCCAGCAACTGGGCGCGCTCCTGCGCGACGCGCTTGGCTTCCGACAGGTCGCGCACCGTGCAGAAGTAGAACAGCTCGCCGTCCACGTCCACCGGCGCGACCGAGATCTCGGCCGGAAACACGCGGCCGTTGGCGCGCCGCGCGTTCAGTTCGAGCCGGCTGCGCGGCGCGTTCGAGCGATCGTCCTCGCCGGCGGCGCGTTCGCGCATCAGTTCGTGGATCTCGTCGGGCAGCAGCGCCTCGCCGGGCTGGCCGATCAGGTTTTCGGCGCGGTAGCCGAAGATGCGTTCGGCCTCGCGGTTGAACTCGACCACGTGGCCGAGCGCGTCGAGCGTGACCATGCCGTCCATCGCGCTGGTCAGCACCGCCGTGTTGCGCGCCTCGCTGCTCGCGATCTCGCGCATCAACTGGCCGAGCGCGGCGATGGTCAGCGCGTTCTGGCGCAGGCTGCGCGCGGCCGCCGTGCACACCACGCCCCACAGCACCAGCACCGCGCCGGCGCCGAACGCCACCCAGCACGCGAGCGCGCGCCAGCCGGCCAGCGCCCGATCGGCCGGGGTGGCGACGATGGTGACGAGCGGCCAGCGCCGCGCGGTTCGATAGGCGCCGATGCTGCTCACGCCGTCGAGGTCGAGCGCGGAGAACGCGCCGGCTTCGGCATGCGGCAGCCGCGTGCGGAACAGCGGCGAGCCGGCCAGGTTGTCGTCCTTGTCGAGCGGCGCCCCGGTGGATATCACCGGCGTGCCGTCGAGCATGACCAGCGCGGCCGAACGCGGCGCGTCGGCCAGCAGCATCTGGAACGTGCTCTTCAGGTAATCGGGGTTCAGCGAGACGACGATGCGGACCACGTCGCCGCTCGGCGTCACGCTGGTGCGCGCGAGCGGGATGAAGCGCAGCGGCAGCCCATTGGGCGGCGCGGGCCGCGCGCCGCGCACCAGCAGCGAATCGGCCAGGTCGCGGCCCGCGAGCGGCCGGCCGATCGTGAGATTGCCGTCGGCGTTCGGCACGCGCGGCCCCGGCAGCCGCGATTGATCGATGCGGATGCCCACGTTCGGCTCGTACGAGCTGGCGATCACCTCGCCCTCGCTGTCGACCAGCGAGACGCTGCGGATCGCCGGCGTGCCGGTGATGGTGCGCGCGAGCAGCGCGTCGGCCAGCCCGGCGCCCGCCCGGTCGGGCGATTGGAGCATGCTGTCGATCGATCGCACGATCGAATTGGCGGTACCGATCGCGCGCCCGCTTTCGTCGTCGAGCGCGCGCGCCAGCATCACGGCGGCGTTGCGTTCGTCGTTGATCGCGCCGCGATGCTCCCACCAGGCGAACGCGCCGGCCGCGCCGATCAGCAGCGCGCCGGCCAGCGTGCCGCCGATCAGCACCGAGCGGCTGGTGAGCCAGGCCGGAAGGTGCGCGGTGTGATGCCGGATGATCGCTTCGATTCGTTTCACTGGAGCAGCATGACCTCGGTCAGGTGATGGCGGCGCGCCGCGGCGGCGAGCCGGCCGTCGTGCTGGATGCGCGTGATGAAGGCGTCGACGGTGTGCAGCCAGGCATCGTCGCCGGGGCGCACCGCATACGCGTACGGCATCGGATCGAACGGCTGCGGCGGCGCGACGAGCCGCGCCCACTCGGCATTCTCCAGCAGCCGGTGCGCATACGGAAGCCCGCCGATCAGCACGTCGATGCGGCCCGATTGCAGCTCGTCCTCGCGGTTGCGTTGCGGGTCGAGCACCACGATGGTCGCGTGCCCGAGCGTCTCGCGCAGGCGCGGTTCGACCTGCGAGCCGCGCTGCACGCCCACCCGCACGCCGGGCCGGTCGATATCGGCCCAGCTGCGCACCACCTCGCTGCCGCGCGATGCGACCCCGACGATGCCGCCTTCCAGGTAGGGCTTGCTGAAGCGCAGCGTGGCATGGCGCGATGCCGTGGCGGCGATCGCCAGCATGGCGATGTCGCAGCGCTCGGCCAGCAGGTCGTCGGCGAAGGTGTCGAAACGGGTGTCGATCATCACGAGCTGGGTGCCGAGATCGGTGGCGAACGCGGCCGCCAGATCGACGTCGAGCCCGCGTGGCTGGCCGGTGCGCGGGTCGCGGTAGTTGATGCCGGCGTCGCTTTGCGAGAGGCACACGCGCAGCGTGCGCGTGGCGTGGATGCGATCGAGCACGCTGCCGGCGACGGCGTCGCTGCCGGCGCTCGCGAGCGCGGCGCACAGCAGTGCGGCCGAAGCATGGGCCGAGGCGCGGGCCGGCGGGCGGCGCGGCAGCCGTTTCGTCAGAGTGCGCAGGTCGGGCCAGCGGGCCATCGTGTCGTTCCTTGCGCGTTCCGCGCGCATCGGTGGGCTGCCCGGCCGGGGCTGGCTGGGCCGTCGGGCGTGCATTGCAGCATGGGTGGGGACGGAAAGTGTGGCGCGATCGTGACGGACCGCTTCGGCATCAGTGCGCCGGGCGGCCCGGGTTCACGCGAACGCGGCGAGCGCGTCGTCGGCACTCGCGTGCACGCTGAACACGCGATGCATCCGCATCAGCTCGAACAGCGCGTTGACCGGCTTGGTCATCGCGCACAGCTTGAAATCGCCGCCGCGCCGATGCGTCTCGCGCAGGCACGCGATCAGCGCGCCGAGGCCGGAACTGTCGACGAAGCTCAGGGACGACATGTCGAACACGATGCGCGCTTCCTGGGCGAGCAGCGGTGCGATCGCATCCTTGAACGCCTGAACGTTGCCGGCGTCGAGATGCGGGTCGGCCGAGCGTACGAGCAGCGGGCCGGACGGCGCGTGGGTGGTCTGCAATTCCATCTCGATGATCCTCTTGGGGCTGGCCGCGGCCCGGCGGGCGGCGGCACGGGGACGCTATTGGGCCGTGGGCGGCGTGTCGGGGGCGGTGCGCGATGCGCCGGCGTACGCCTCGTCGATACCGGCCACGAGCGCCGCAAACGGCGCGCTCTGACTGTCCGGCTGCGCGCCGTCGGCGGTGATGCGCCCTTCCAGCGCGCGCGCAGCCTGGCCGATCGCCTCGAAGCCGTAGGACAGCGCCGCGCCGGCCAGGCGGTGCAGCGCGATCGCGAGCACCGCGCGCGGCCGGTCGGCATCGGGTGTGCCCGCCAGGGCGTTCCATTCGTGCCAGGCGGCCGTCAGTTCGTCGCGGCGTGCGCCGAGCCCGGAGGTGAAGCGCGCGCGCAGCAACGCGAGCTGGCGCTCGAATTCAGGAGGCGTGTCCGGCGCGTTTATCACGGGCGTAATCCCAGTAGATCTTCAGATGTTCGGGCAGCGTCATCGGATCGAACGGCTTGACGATCACGCCGGTGGCGCCGTGTTCGAGCAGCGCCTCGATTTCGTCGGGCAGCGCGCGCGCCGACATCAGCACGATCGGCGTGTCGCGCAACGCCGGCCTTTCGCGCAGCGCGCGCATGGTGTCGGGGCCGCTCAGCGTCGGCATCATCACGTCGAGCAGGATCAGGTCGGGCTGGAATGCGTCGGCCTCGGCCAGTGCGTCGGCGCCGTCCGGGCACAGCCGGACTTCATAGCCGCCAACCGCGCCGAGGCTGAATTCGAGGATCGCCCGGATATCCGGGTCGTCCTCCGCGCAGAGCACCTTGTGGAGCGTCGCGCTCATCGATGGGAACCTCCGTCGGGGTGGGCGATGCGCCGCGCGGCACGCAGCAGCGCATCGTCGTCGGTGCCGCGTTTGGGCAACCGGTCGGCCGCGAGTGCCGAAGCGGCGGCCGGAACGTCGTCAGTGTAGAGCAGGATCGGCGCGGGGCCGGCGATTTCTCGCAGGCGGCGCGCGAGGTGCGCCGCTTCGGTGCTGTCCGGCGCGGGATCGGCGACCAGCAGCGCCGGCGCGATCACGGCGGCGTCACCCAGCGCGTCGGGCGCGGCGGCCTCGATCGTGTCGAATCGGGGCGCGAGCGCGGCGGCCGTGCGGGCGCGGGCGAGCGCATCGGCGTCGATCACGAACGCCACCGGGCGTGCCGGCGGCAGCGTGGCCGAGGCGTCGCCGAGCGGCAGGTCCACGTGGAATTCGGCGCCGTGGCCCGGCGTGGATACCAGCCCGACCCGGCCGTGCATGCGCTCGACCAGCACCTGCGTGATATGCAGCCCGAGCCCGGTGCCGGTGCCGACGCGGCGGTCGCGCTCGTCGGCCTGCGAGAATTTCTCGAAGATGCGCGCGCGGAACGCTTCGGGGATGCCGCCGCCGTGATCGCGCACCGCGATCCGGGCGCGCGCGCCGTCGGCGTGGCCGCGGATTTCCACGGCGCCGCCGACCGGCGAATTCTTGATCGCGTTCGACAGCAGGTTCGCCATTACCTGCAGGAAGCGGTCGGGATCGACCCACACCTCGCAGCCGAACGGCTTGCCGACGCGCGTGAGCACCACGCCCGCGCGGCGCGCGTAGTCGAGGTTGGCGGCCAGCGCCTCGTCGAGCAGCGTATCGAGCGCGCAGGCGCGGCGTTGCAGCGCCATGCGGTCGGCTTCGAGCTTGGCGACGTCGAGCACGTCGTCGATCAGGCGGCCGAGCCGTTCGCCGTTGCGGCGCGCGATATCCACCAGCTTCTGCGCGGGCGCGGGCAAGGCGCCTGCCGCACCGCCCGCGAGCAGATCGATGGCGCCCTTCACCGAGGTGAGCGGCGTGCGCAGCTCGTGGCTGACGGTGCTGAGGAAATCGTCCTTGAGGCGGTCGAGCCGGCGCTGTTCGGTCAGATCGCGGATCACCAGCGAGACGCGCGGGCGCGTGCTGTTGCGCCAGCGGCTGATGCGGATGTCGGCCGGGAACGCGTCGCCCGCGGGGCCGCGCACGTGGGCCTGGCACGAAGCCGGCGGCGTATCGGTGCGCAGCCGTTCGGCCAGCTCGGCGGGCAGCAGCGAATCGAGCGGCACGCCGTCATCGGGCAACGCGGCCAGGCCGAGCAGCGCATAGCCGGCCTCGTTCGCGTCGCAGATGCGCACGCCGTCCTCGATGGTCAGCACCGCGTCGCCCACGTGATCGAACAGTTCGCGGTTGTGCGCGGCGAGGTGCGACACGCGCGATTGCAGCTCGAGCACGTGGCCGATGTTGCGGATCTTGGCGGCGAGCAGCGCGCCGTCCACCGGCTTCACGAGGTAATCGTCGGCGCCTTCTTCCACCGCGCGCACGAAATGTTCGGCGCCGCTCAGCGACGACATCACGACGATCGGCAGCCAGGCGCGCTCGTGCAGCGCGCGCAGGCGGCGCGTGGCCTCGAAGCCATCCATGTCGGGCATCAGCAGGTCGAGCAGCACGAGATCCACGTCGGTGCCCTCGACGATGCGCAGCGCGGTCGCGCCGCTGTCGGCCTCGATCACGCGGTGGCCGGCCGCGCGCACTTGCGAGGCGGTTTCCGTGCGGCTCGCGGCGATGTCGTCGACGACGAGCACGCGCAGCGGGTTGTCGGGAGCGGGAAGCGTGATCGAATCGGTCATCGTGGGGAGGTGCCGGCGCGCGGCACGCAGCGACGGAGTGAGGGCCGGACGATTATGCCATCGGGCCGGGGCGGCGGGATGACGGTGGGAAATGGCGGCATGGGCGGACGGACACCGGTGGGTTTCACGGCGTCGCGAGGGCAGTTTTTCGATCTCGCGATACGCCGATGAATTCGCAGTATTGAATATTCGGAATGCGAAATATTTGGGAAAAATGAACTCGTCGATCAAGGGCGAAAAGCGGGCTTCACGAGCGCCGTCGCAGCCCGTTCACGGCGATCGATTTTCGATACGCCAAGCTCGCATTCGGCCGCCGGGCGCTTGTGGAAATCGCCATTTTGTTTTTCCGATGCGCGTGAATTGCAATGGTGCAGGTTTGCTTAATTTGGTGCAATGCACGTAAATCGTGCATAAGCATTTATCTAAAATAGATTAACAAATCGGTTTACAAAAGCATTAATGAAAACCGCGTAAACCCTTGCTGAGCATGGTTTTCAAGGATGTTTGGCAGTGATTCGAATAAACCCTCCAAATTTAGTGTGTAGTCATCAAATAAAGTTTGACGACCGTTTTTTTTATGCGCTATCTTCTGCTCCCAAGTCACGCCGCAAACCGGCGGCGAACCGTCGGACGGTCGATCACCGCCGTGCGGGTCGTCGTGAAGTGAAGGAGCGCGATGCCGTCAGGGTGTCGATTCCGATGCGCGGCGGGCGAAACGACAACGCAGGTCTGGCAGTTTTATCATCCGGGCGGAAAGGTCCGGCGCTATCGATTCGGAATCCGAACGATATGGGCGCCGTGTGCCGTCGCGCCGGTTACGAGACGCCGGCCGCGCCCGATCCAGGCGCGGTCATGTTGCCGGGCGCATCCCGTCCGGGGGATTGATTTGACAATGAAAATTGATGAGGGCCTCGCCGCGTCGAATCGCGGGTTGGCGCAGCTCGGCCGTCCCCGCCAATACGACGCCGCGCGCAAGCAACCGGTGCGCCGCTACGCGGGCATCGCCATCGTGCTGCTGCTGCACGTCGTGCTGATCTACGCCCTGCTCAACGGCCTGGCCACCAAGGTCGTGCAGGTTATCCAGCATCCTATCGAAACCCGCATCATCGAGCCGGTCAAGCCACCGCCGCCTCCGCCGATGCCGACCGTCAAGCTGCCGCCGCCCAAATTCGCGCCACCGCCACCGCCGTTCGTGCCGCCGCCCGAGGTGCCCGTGCAGGCGCCGCCGACGCCCGCGCCGATCGTTCACCAGGCCGCGCCCGTAGTGTCCGCGCCGGTCGCCGCGCCGCCGGTGGTGGCCCCGCCGGTGCCCGCGCCGAAGCCCGTCAGCCATGAGGTCGGCGTGGTCTGCCCGAATTCGGATCAGATCCGCGGCTCGATCCGCTACCCGCAGGCCGCGCAGGAAAACAACATCACGGGCGAGGTGCTGATCGAATTCACCGTCACCGCCGACGGCAAGATCGCCAACGAGCGTGTGGCGCAGTCCGCCGATTCCGATCTCGATCGCGCCGCGTTCGACGCGGTCAGGCAGTTCAAGTGCGTCGGCCAGGGTCAGCCGGTGCGCGTGCAGGTTCCGTTCTCGTTCAATCTGAACTGAGTCCATCAATCCGAAACGGGCGCTGGCCGCGAGGTCGGCGCCGGATGGCGAAGACCGTCGCGTATTCGTCAGTACACCGAAAAAACAGGAGTGGGTATGGCAAAGCGTTCGATCGCCGCGCTTGCGGCAAGCATGATGATTTCCGCCACCGGGCTGGTCACGCCGGCCGTGCTGTTCGCGCCGCAGGCGGCGTATGCGCAGTCGAGCGATGCGGCCGCGGCGTCGGCCAGCGCCGCCGTGCAGGCCGCGCCGGCACAAGCCGCGCCCGCCGATGCGCCGCCGCCCGAGCCGGCCGCCACCGAGGCGGTCAGCAATCCGTACGGCCTCGGCGCGTTGTGGAAGGGAGGCGATTTCGTCGCGCGTTTCGTGCTGGTGCTGCTCGTGATCATGTCGATGGGGAGCTGGTACATCATGGTCACCAAGTTCCTCGAACAATTGCGCGCCAACCGCCGCGCCACGCACGCCGACGCGCAGCTCTGGAGCGCGCCGACGCTGGCCGACGGCGTCAAGCTGCTCGACGAAGCCTCGCCGTTCCGCTTCCTGACCGAAACCGCCATCGAGGCCGGCGAGCATCATCAGGAAGTGCTGCTCGAAGCCGTCGATCGCAATACGTGGATCGACGCCTCCGTCGAGCGCGGTATCACCAACGTGTCGAACCGCCTGCAGGACGGCCTGGCGTTCCTTGGCACGGTCGGCTCCACCGCGCCGTTCGTCGGCCTGTTCGGCACCGTGTGGGGCATCTATCACGCGCTGACGGCGATCGGCATCGCGGGTCAGGCCTCGATCGACAAGGTGGCCGGCCCGGTGGGCGAGGCGCTGATCATGACCGCGATCGGCCTGGCCGTGGCGGTGCCGGCGGTGCTCGGCTACAACTTCCTGGTTCGACGCAACAAGACGGTGATGGAGCGCGTGCGCAACTTCGGCGCGCAACTGCACACCGTGGTGCTGGCCGGCGGCGGTCGCCGCGCGGTGCGTGCGCCTGCGGCCTCGCTCGGCCGCTAAGGAGGCGAATCATGGCCATGAGCGTCGGGCAGGACGACAACGACGAGGTGATCTCGGCCATCAACACCACGCCGCTGGTCGACGTGATGCTGGTGCTGCTGATCATCTTCCTGATCACGATTCCGGTCGTCACGCACACGATCCCGCTGCAATTGCCGAAGGAAACCGTGCAGCCGTTGCAGACCACGCCGAAGAGCATCGAGATCGCCGTCAATCGCGAAGGGCAGTATTTCTGGGGCGAGAAGCTGATCGACGGCCCGACGCTGCTCGCGAAGCTGAAGGATATCTCGCAGATGAACCCGCAGCCCGACGTGCACGTGCGCGGCGATCAGGACACGCGCTACGAATTCATCGGCCGCCTGATCACCGATTGCGAACGGGCCGGCATCGCCAAGGTGTCCTTCATAACGGAGCCGCCCGCGCGCGGGGGCTAGGAGCAGACGATGGGAATGAACGTGTCCTCGCGTGGCGGCGGTGAGCCGGAGGTGATGGTCGACATCAACACCACGCCGCTGATCGACGTGATGCTGGTGCTGCTGATCATGCTGATCATCACGATTCCGATCCAGATGCACTCGGTGAAGATGGACCTGCCGGTGGGCACCCCGCCGCCGCCGCCCAAGCCGCCCGAGATCGTGCAGATCGATATCGACTTCGACGGCACCACCACCTGGAACGGCGCGCCGGTGCCGAACCGGGCGGCGCTCGAACAGAAGCTCTCGGCCGCAGCGGCCGAGCCGGTGCAGCCGGAAATCCACCTGCGTCCGAACAAGCTGGTGCCGTATCGCGACGTGGCCGGCGTGCTGGCGGCCGCGCAACGCGTGGGTGCGACCAAGATCGGCCTGATCGGCAACGAACAGTACATGCAGTAACGAACCGGACACCGCGATGATCGATCAACGGATGAAGCGCGCCGCGCAGGCGGCCGCGCTGGGGATGCTTGTCGCCTGCGCACCGGGCGCGTCGCACGCTGCCGACACGCTGCGGCCCGACGTGGCCCGGCCGCTGTCGGCCGCGCAGGATCTGTACCGCGCACACAAGTATCGCGATGCGCTCGGCAAGATCGCGCTGGCGCAGGCCGTGCCGAACAAGACGCCATACGAGGCGCTGACCGTCGACGAGATGCGCGGCGCGGCGGCGATGGCGGCCGGCGACGCCGCCACGGCCGAGCAGGCCTACGAGGCGGTGCTGGCGTCGGACCATGCGGGGGCGGCCGACGAGCAGCGCACGGCCGCCGCGCTGGCCGGGCTGTATTTCCAGTCGAAGCGCTATCCGCAGGCGATCCGCACCGCGCAGCGCTACCAGAAGGCGGGCGGAGCGGATCCCGAGATGCGCACGCTGCTGTTGCAGTCCTACTACCTGTCGAACGATTGCACGCCGGTGATCGCCACGCTGAAGCCGGTCGTGGAGGCCGACGCGCGTGCGGGCCGGGCGACCGACGAGGCGTCGCTGCAGATGCTGGCCACCTGTGCGCAGCGCGCCAACGACGGCGCGACCTATTTGAGCGCGCTCGAATCGTTGGCCGTGCGCTACCCGAACCCGGCGTATCAGAGCCAATTGTTCGATGCGATTCGCTCCCGGCCCGGCTATCTGTCCTCGCTCGATCTCGACATCTACCGCCTGCGCCGCGCCACCGGGAGCCTGAGCAGCGCGGGCGACTACATGGAGATGACGCAGCTCGCGATCGTGGCCGGCTCCACGGCCGAGGGCAAGCAGGTGATCGATCAGGGCTTTGTGTCGGGCGCGCTCGGTCACGATGCGCAGGCCGATCGCGAGAAGCGGCTGCAGGCGCTGGCCGCCAAGCGATTGCTGGCGCCGCCCGATCCGGCCAACCCTGTCGATCCGGTCGATGCCGGGCTGAACCTCGTGTTCGCGGGCAAGCCGGCCGACGGCCTCGCGCAGATCCGCCAGGCGATCGCCAAGGGCGGCCTCGCGCATCCCGATCTCGCGCAACTGCGGCTCGGCGAGGCGTATTACGTCGCCGGCGACAAGGCTCGCGCGCAGCAGGCATTCCGCGCGCTGAGCCACGGCGGGCATGACGGAACGGCAGAACTGGCGGGGCTGTGGGGCCTCGTCGCCGCGAAATGAACGGCGGCCGACCATGGCTCCGTTCAGTGAGGAAACGATGTCCGCGTCGGCGGCGATCGGCGGCCGGATCCGCGTGCTGCGGCAGCGGTTGAGCCTGACGCTCAGCGAGGTGGCGGCGATGGCGGGGCTGTCGAAGCCGTTTCTGTCGCAGGTGGAGCGCGGGCGCGCGACGCCGTCGCTGCAATCGCTGGCCGGCATCGCGCGGGCGCTGGGCGTGACGATGCAGTACTTCGTGGAGGCGCCGAGCGAGGCGAAATCGGTGCGCCGCGCCGAGTCGCTGCAGTTCTTCAGCTTCGCCGATTCGACGACCTCGTTCGCACGGCTGACGGGCCAGGCGGACGGCAGGCAGCTCGACGCGGTGCTGGTGAAGATGCCGGCCCATCAGGCGCGTACCGCCACGGCGTCGCCCACCGGCGAGCAGTTCGTGTATGTGATGCGCGGCGAGATTGCGCTGACGCTCGACGGCCGCAGCTTCACGCTGAAGCCGGGCGATTCGGTGCATTACGAGGCGACGGTGGCCTGTGCCTGGCGCAATGCGTCGGCCGAGGAGGCCTGGGTCGTCTGGGTGGGGACGCCACGCCTGTTTTGAAGGGCTCGGCGGAGAACGCGGGAAAACGTGCTGTCGCTCATGAAAGATAGTTCGCAGGACTAATAAAAATGCGGGTTTCGGAATGCGGTGCGAACCACGCGTTGACGAGCAGTGAAAAAAAGCAGTCTGGCAACGGGCAGTGAATCGGCAATACAGGGTTTGTTCACGGAACCGAAACGCGATGCCGCATGAGCGGTCAACGGATTTCACGAGATTCCGGCGCGCAACGGGTGGGGTCTATTTGTTCAGCGAGAGGGGCAAGATGAAACAGAGCGTATTGGCGTTGGCGGTCAGGCAGATCGTCTGGGCGGAAATCGCATTCGCGGCGACGCTGGCGGTACCGGCGTTCGCGCAGAGCCAGCCGGCCGCCGGGCCGGTGGCGGTGGCCGATGCATTGGCGGCCGGGCCGGCCGTGACGGTCGCGCAGGCCGATGCCGCGCCGGAAGCGGCGGCGGCGCCGACCGGCGCGTCGGGCGCGGCGGCAACCAAGCCGAAGGTGGCGCAGATCAAGCGCTTCGAAGTGACCGGCTCGCTGATCCGCAGCTCGGACAAGGTCGGCTTCAACCAGGTGCAGACGATCTCCCAGAAGGACATCACCAGCAGCGGCGCCACGACCGTGGCCGACTTCCTGCGCAACACCGCCGCCAACTCGGCCAATAGCTGGAGCGAAGGGCAGAGCAGCAGCTTCGCGGCCGGCGCGGCCGGCATCGCGCTGCGCGGCCTGCCCGAGAAATACACGCTGGTGCTGGTGGACGGCCAGCGCGTCGCGCCGTTCGCGTTCTTCTCGAACGCCGACGATTCGTTCTTCGACCTGAACACCATCCCGCTCAACGCGATCGAGCGGATCGAGATCGTCAAGACCGGCGCGGTGTCGCAATACGGTTCGGACGCGATCGGCGGCGTGGTCAACATCATCACCAAGCACGATTTTCGAGGCCTGCAACTCGACGGCAGCCTCGGCTCGGCGTTCAACAGCGGCAACGGCGACGGCACCGCCAAGTTCGGCGTGCTCGGCGGCTTCGGCGACCTGAACGCCGACCGCTTCAACATCACCGCCGCGGCCAGCTATTACAAGTCGAACGGCTTCACGCTGGCCGACCGCGATTCGACCCGCAGCCAGGATTTCACCGGCCTGCCCGGCGGGCTATCCGTGCTCTCGCCGTCGTACTGGAACCTGCCCGGCGGCAACGCACAGGCGCTGGCCGGTTGCCCCGGCGGCAGCGTGCGCCCGGCCGGCACCAACTCGCTGGCGGCCACCAACGGCCTGGGCGGCACCGTGTGCGGCGTCAACACCGCGCAGAGCATGTCGATCCTGCCGATGACCGAGCGCCTGAACGCCAAGCTGCACGGCGATTTCAAGGTGGACGACAAGACCACCGCGTTCGGCGATTTCATGATCAGCAGCATCTCGTCCACCTCGAACCAGGGCGTGCGGCCGGTGGGCAACCCGCAAGGCCCGGCGCTGGTCTGGAACCCGGCGACGCAGCAGCTTTCGCCGTTCAACACCGTGGTGCCGGTCAGCAACCCGTACAACACCACGGGCGTGCCGTCCGCGCTGACCTACACGTTCCCGAACGCGCTCGCCGAGAAAACCAACTCCACGTTCTGGCGCGCGGCCACCGGCATCAAGGGCTCGGTGGGGCTGCCGGTGGGCGGCGAATGGGATTGGGCGACCTCGCTGAGCCATTCGCAGAGCACGGTGTCGAACTCGTTCTCGAACGAACTCAACGTCAACGCGCTGAACAATATCTACCAGAACGGCACGCTGAACTTCGCCAACCCGTCGGCCACGCCGAACGGCCTGAACGGGCTGTATCAGGATGCCAGCACGTTCGGCATCTCGAAGCTCGACACGATCGACGCCACGCTGTCCACGCCCACGCTGTTCCATCTGCCTACCGGCGATGTGGGCCTCGGCCTCGGCGCGCAGTTCACGCACCAGAGCGAATTCCTGTCGCCCGGCTCGGAATTCCTGAGCGGGCAGGTGGTGTCGCCGAACCTGCAGACGGTGAACGGCCAGCGCAACGTGGCCGCCGTCTATTACCAGGTCAACGTGCCGATCCTGAAGAACCTGACGTTCAGCCAGTCGGGCCGCTACGATCACTACTCCGATGTGGGCGGCGCGTTCTCGCCGCGCTTCGCGCTGCGCTACCAGCCGGCCCAGCAGCTCACGCTGTACACGTCGTACAGCCGCGGCTTCCGCGCGCCGACCTTCGTGGAAGACAGCTCATCGCGCACCATCGGCAGCCAGGTCGATTCGGCCACCGGCCAGAACTACACCTCGATCACGGTCGGCAACCCGAACATCGCGCCGGAGCGCACGCGCAACCTGAACATCGGCTTCCAGCTCTCGCCGAGCCGCTACACCGATTTCAGCCTCGACTGGTACAAGATCCGCGTCGACAACGTGATCGGGCAGGGCGACCCCACCAGCACGGTGACCGACCCGAGCACCGGCGCGCTGCTGTACAAGATCACGCCGTACCAGAACCTCGGCTACCTCGACACCAACGGCTTCGAATCGACGTTCCGCCAGGCCGTGCCGCTCAAGGGCCTCGGCACCATCACGCTGTCGGGCGACTGGGCCTACGTGAAGAACTTCAAGATCGGCCAGCCGGGCGCGGCCCCGGTGGACGGCGCGGGCAACAACTTCACGCTGACCCAGCCGTTCGGCGGCAGCTTCCCGCGCTGGCGTGGCAACACCACGCTGGACTGGACCTACCATCGCTGGGATGCGGCGCTGACCTGGCTGTTCACCGGCCCGTACGCGCAGAACCTGCTGCCGGCGCCCGCGCCGGCCAAGGTCGGCTCGTACAGCCAGTTCAACCTGATGGTGACCTACACGGGCTTC
The DNA here is from genome assembly GCF_047497165.1 of Burkholderia sp. 22PA0099. Taxonomy (NCBI): domain Bacteria; kingdom Pseudomonadati; phylum Pseudomonadota; class Betaproteobacteria; order Burkholderiales; family Burkholderiaceae; genus Burkholderia; species Burkholderia sp. 22PA0099. The sequence goes on from NZ_CP163164.1 coordinate 1,295,029, forward strand.
AAGAACTGGACGATCTACGGCGGCATCGACAACATCTTCAACCGCACGCCGCCGTACGACCCGATCTTCGCGAACGGCACGCTGAGCCAGACCGGCTACGATCAGTCGATCTACACGTATATCGGTCGTTTTGCGCAGATCGGCGCGACGTACAAGTTCTGACGCGACTCGGCGCGGCGAGCGGCGGCCAGCCGCTCGCGCCGCGCCGGGCTTGTGTTCGATCCACCTCTTCACCGGGGCGCGCCGGCGGCGTGCGGCGCGGCGCCCCAGCAGGATGACGATGAAACCAGCCATGTGGCGTAGGCTCGCGCGCGCGGCCGCCTTCGCATGGGCCGCCTCGGCGGCCGTGTGCGCCGTGCCGGGCGCGGCGTTCGCGGTGCCCGCGATCGCCCAGTACGACGCGCCGAAATACCCGCCCGACTTCACGCATTTCGATTACGCGGATCCGAACGCGCCGGCCGACGGCACGCTCAGCTTCAACAACTACAACGAGGCGCAGAGCTACGATTCGCTGAATCCGTTCCTGGTGCGCGGCTCGCCCGCGCCCGACATCCAGAACCTGATGTTCGACACGCTGATGCAGCGCAGTTGGGACGAACTCGCCTCCGAATATCCGCTGATTGCCGACGACGTGGAGATCGCGCCGGACCACGCCTCGGCGACCTTCCACCTGAACCCGGCCGCGCGCTTCTCGAACGGCGATCCGGTCACGGCCGCCGACGTCAAGTACTCCTACGACACGCTGGCCAGCCCGCAGGCCTCGCCGCTGTTCAACGCGCAGTTCGAGGTGATCCGCCGCGCCGTGGCGATCGACGCCCACACCGTGCGTTTCGATTTCAAACGCCCCGAGCGTTCCGCGCCGCTGATCGCGGGCGACCTGCCGGTGTTCTCGCCGAAGTGGGGCATGCGCCCCGACGGCACGCGTCCGCCGTTCGACCAGATCGTCGACGTGCCGCCGATCGCGAGCGGCGCGTACCGGATCGTCGCGCGCCGGAACGACCGCTCGATCGTCTACGCGCGCAACGCCGATTACTGGGCCGCGAACCTGCCGTCGCGGCGCGGCATGTTCCGTTTCGCCCGCATCGATTTCAAGCTGTTCGTCGATCAGTATTCGATGCTGGAAGCGTTCAAGGCCGGCGACATCGACGCGCGAATGGAATACAGCTCGACGCAATGGGCGCGCCGCTACGTCGGCAAGAACTTCGACAGCGGCTTGCTGAAGAAGGGCGAATTCCCCGACGGCCCGCCGCAGATGCAGGGCTTCATCATGAACCTGCGCAGCCCGATGTTCCGCGACGTGCGCGTGCGTCACGCGCTGGCGCTCGCGTTCGACTACGACTGGATGAACCGGATGATGTTCTACGGCCAGTACCGGCGCACCAACAGCTTCTGGGACGCCAGCCCGTTCGGCGCCACCGGCATGCCGAGCGAGAAGGAGCTGGCGCTGCTCGAACCATTTCGCGGCACGTTGCCGCCCGAAGTGTTCGGCCCGATGGTGCGCCAGCCGAGCACGCTGCCGCCCAGCTCGCAGCGCGACAACCTCAAGGAAGCGCGCGCGCTGCTGGAGCAGGCCGGCTGGCATTACCGCGACGGCGCGCTGCGTGACGCCGCCGGCAACCCGATGACGATCGAGATCATGGACGACCAGCCCGGCATGGACCGCCTGATCCTGCCGTACACGCAGGCGCTGGCGCTGCTCGGCATCCACGCCTGGCTGCACGAGCTGGACAGCGCGCTGTTCCAGAAGCGGCTCGACAACTTCCAGTACGACATGACCACCTTCATCTATCCGCCCGTGACGATCCCCGGGGCCGAACTGACGCGCCGCTTCGGCAGCGCGGCGGCCTCGCAGGTCGGTTCGGAGAACTATCCGGGCGTGAAGTCGAAGGCGGTCGATGCGCTGATTCGCGCCGTGCAGTCGGCCAACACGCTCGACGAACTCGAAACCGCCACCCGCGCGCTCGACCGCGTGCTGATCAACCTCTACGTCCTGGTGCCGCAGTACTACCTACCCAACGCGCGGATCGGCTACAAGACCACGCTCGGCTTCCCGAAAACCATTCCGCAGTCCTATGTGTACGAGGACTGGATCATCGATTACTGGTACCGCAAGCGGCCGCCTGCCGGCGGCAAGGAGTGACGCAATGCTCGCCTACATACTGAGACGTTTGCTGCTGATGATCCCGACGCTGATCGGGGTGGTGACGATCACGTTCGCCGTCACCCAGTTCGTGCCGGGCGGCCCGGTCGAACAGGTGCTGATGCAGTTGCGCCACGGCGCATCGCGCGGCGGCGAGGGCGGCGGGGCCGGCGGCTATCACGGCAGCCAGGGCGTCGATCCGCAGCAGATCGAGCAGATCAAGAAGCAGTTCGGCTTCGACAAGCCGCCGCTCACGCGCTATTTCATGATGCTGCGGAACTACGCGCGCTTCGATCTCGGCCAGTCGTATTTCGCGCACCGCAGCGTGTGGGACGTGATCCGCTCGAAGCTGCCGGTGTCGATCACGCTGGGGCTGTGGACGGTGCTGCTGACCTACCTGATCTCGGTGCCGCTCGGCATCGCGAAGGCGGTGCGCAACGGCTCGCGCTTCGACGCCGTGACGAGCGTGATGGTGCTGAGCGGCTATGCGATCCCGGGCTTCGTGCTCGGCGTGCTGCTGCTGATGCTGTTCGGCGGCGGCACGTTCTGGCAGGTGTTCCCGATGCGCGGCATCACGTCCGACAACTTCGACGACCTGAGCGCGATGGGCAAGCTGCTCGATTACCTGTGGCACATCGTGCTGCCCGTCACGGCGGCCGTGATCGGCAACTTCGCGATCGTCACGATCCTGACCAAGAACACGTTCCTGGAGGAGATCGGCCGGCAATACGTGCTGACCGCGCGCGCCAAGGGCGCGCCCGAGCGCGACGTGCTCTGGAAGCACGTGCTGCGCAACGCCGCGATTCCGCTCGTCACGGGGCTGCCCGCCGCGTTCGTGGGCGCGTTCCTGAACGGCAACCTGCTGATCGAGACGCTGTTCTCGCTCGACGGCATGGGGCAACTGTCCTACGACTCGGTGATCCGCCGCGACTATCCGGTCGTGCTCGGTTCGCTGTTCCTGTTCACGCTGATCGGTCTGATCACCAAACTCATCGCTGACGTCTGCTATGTCCTCGTCGACCCGCGCATCCAATTCTCCCGCCTGGACCACTGACCCGGTGGCCGGCCTGCAAGCGTCGCTGTCGCCATGGCGGCGCACCTGGCGGCGGTTTCGCCGCCAGCGGCTCGGCTACTGGAGCTTCGTGATCTTCGCCACGCTGTTCGTGACCAGCCTGTTCGCCGACGTGCTGTCGAACGACCGGCCGCTGGTGGTCCGCTACGACGGGCACTACTACTTCCCGATCATGAAGGATTACCCCGAAACGCTGTTCGGCGGCGATTTCCCGGCCAAGACCAATTATCTCGATCCGTATATTCGCGACCGCCTCGAAGCGCACGGCAATTTCGCGGTCTATCCGCCGAGCCGCTACCGCTACGACACGATCGACTACTTCGCGAAGAATCCGTATCCGGCCCGGCCGTCGGCCAGCAACTGGCTCGGCACCGACCAGTTCGGCCGCGACGTGCTCGCGCGGTTGCTGTACGGCTTCCGGCTGTCGGTGCTGATGGCGTTCGCGCTGACGCTGTCGGGCGTGGCGATCGGGGTGGCGGTGGGAGCGGCGCAGGGCTTCTACGGCGGGCGCACCGACCTGATCGGCCAGCGCCTGATCGAGATCTGGAGCTCGATGCCCGACCTGTACCTGCTGATCATCTTCGCGTCGATCTTCAACCCGTCGCTGTGGCTGCTGTTCGTGCTGCTGTCGATGTTCGGCTGGCTCGTGCTGTCCGATTACGTGCGCGCCGAATTCCTGCGCAACCGCGCGCTCGATTACGTGAAGGCCGCACGCACGCTCGGCCTGACGAACCTGCAGATCATCTGGCGGCACGTGTTGCCCAACAGCCTCACGCCCGTCATCACGTTCCTGCCGTTCCGCATGAGCGCGGCCATCCTGTCGCTGACCAGCCTCGATTTCCTGGGCCTCGGCGTGCCGCCGCCCACGCCGAGCCTGGGCGAGCTGTTGCAGGAGGGCAAGAACAACCTCGACGCGTGGTGGATCTCGATCTCGGCGTTCGCCGCGCTGGTGGTCACGCTGCTGCTGCTGACGTTCATGGGCGATGCGCTGCGCAACGCGCTCGACACGCGCGCGCGCGGCTCGGCATTCGGCGGAGGCAAGTGATGGCGAACCACGACGCACGGCCGTTGTTGAGCATCGAGAATTTTTCCGCGAGCTTCGGCGGGCGCGCCGCCGTGCAGAACCTGACGCTGGCGATCGAGCGCGGCGAGCGCGTCGCGCTGGTCGGCGAATCGGGCTCCGGCAAGAGCGTGACGGCGCTGTCGCTGCTGCGGCTGGTGCGCGACGCGCATCTGTCGGGCCGCATGCTGCTCGACGGCGAGGATCTGCTGCGCAAGACCGAGCAGCAGATGCGCGGGATTCGCGGCGCGGACATCGCAATGGTGTTCCAGGAGCCGATGACGGCGCTCAATCCGCTCTACACCGTGGGCAAGCAGATCGCCGAAAGCCTGCGTCTGCACGAGGGCTTGCGGCCCGGCGCGGCGCGGCGGCGCGGCATCGAGCTGCTGCGCCGCACCGGCATTCCAGAGCCGGAGCGCCGCATCGACAGCTTCCCGCACCAGCTTTCGGGCGGCCAGCGCCAGCGCGCGATGATCGCGATGGCGCTCGCGTGCCGGCCGCGCCTGCTGCTGGCCGACGAACCCACCACGGCGCTCGACGTGACGGTGCGTCAGCAGATCGTCGATCTGCTGATTGCGTTGCAGGAGCAGGAGGCGGCCGAGCGCGGCATGGCGGTGCTGCTGATCACCCACGACCTGAACCTCGTGCGGCGCTTCGCGCAGCGCGTGGCCGTGATGGAAAAGGGCGTGCTGGTGGAAACCAACGCCACCGCCGAGCTGTTCGCGCATCCGCAGCATCCGTACACGCAGCGGCTGCTCGACAGCGAGCCGATGCGCGCCGTCGAACCTGTGGCGCCCGACGCGCCGGTGATCCTCGACGTGCGGCAGGTGGCGGTGGATTACCGCGTGGCCGCCAAGGGCTGGCGCCCGCTGGTCGGCAAGACCGCGTTTCGCGCCGTGCACGAGGTGGCGTTGACGCTGCGGCGCGGCGAGACGATCGGCATCGTGGGCGAATCCGGCTCCGGCAAATCGACGCTCGCCGCCACCGTGCTGGGCCTGCAACGCCCGGCGGCCGGCGCCATCGAGATCGACGGGCTGCCGCTCGCCGAGGTGCGCGGCGCGCGTGGCAAGCGCGAGCTGTACAAGCGCATGCAGGTGGTGTTCCAGGATCCGTTCGGTTCGCTCTCGCCGCGCATGACGGTCGAGCAGATCGTCGGCGAGGGGCTGGCGCTGCATCGGCCCGACCTGACGCCGCCTGCGCGGCGCGCGCGAATCGCCGCGCTGCTGGAGGAGGTGGGCCTGGCGGGCGAATCGATGCTGCGCTATCCGCACGAGTTCTCGGGCGGCCAGCGCCAGCGCATCGCCATCGCGCGCGCGCTGGCCGTCGAGCCGGAGCTGCTGGTGCTCGACGAGCCGACCAGCGCGCTCGACGTGTCGATCCAGAAACAGGTGCTCAATCTGCTGACGAATCTGCAGAAGAAATACCGCCTGAGCTACCTGTTCATCACGCACGACCTGGCCGTGATGCGGGCCATGGCGCACCGCGTGATCGTCATGCAGGGCGGGCGCGTGGTGGAGGCGGGCGACGCGCTCGACGTGCTGCATGCGCCGTCGCACGCCTATACGCGGGCCTTGCTGGCGTCGTCGATGCCGGCCTTGCCGTAACGGTCGGGAGACGCGGACGGCGGCTTTGATACGATGCACGCTTTCGCCTTTCCGGGTGTTTCGCGTGAGCCGTCGTTTCCTGACTCGTCTGTTGTCCCGCCTCGCCGCCTGGCGGGACGCCGCCCGGCCCCGGGTGGCCGCCGCCGTCGAACACGCCCGGCCGTATGTTTCGCGTGCGCTCGGGCATGTCCGGCACCCTACGCGCCGCGGCGTGCTGATCGCGGTGGCCGCGCTGCCGGCGTTGCTGGCGCTGTACGTGGTGATCCTGATTCCGTTCACGCCGAGCATCGGCGATATCCGCAAGGCGCGCGTCGATGCGCCGGCCCAGGTGATGTCGTCCGACGGCAAGCTGCTGGCCGAGTTCAAGCCGTCCAACCGCGAATGGGTGGCGCTGTCCGACATCTCGCCGCACATGGTCGATGCGCTGATCGCGACCGAGGATCACCGCTTCTACGAGCATCACGGCCTCGACTGGAAGCGCACCGCGGGCGCGGCACTGCACACCTTCTCGGGCGACCGTCAGGGCGGCTCGACCATCACGCAGCAGCTCGCGCGCAACCTGTATCCCGACGAGATCGGGCGCGCCCCCACGCTCACGCGCAAGCTCAAGGAAGCGATCACGGCGCTGAAGATCGAGGCCGTCTACAGCAAGCCGCAGATCCTCGAAACCTACCTGAACACGGTGCCGTTCCTCTACAACGCCTACGGCGTGGAGATGGCCGCGCGCACCTATTTCGACAAATCCGCCGATCAGCTCGACATCCTCGACAGCGCCACGCTGGTGGGCATGCTCAAGGGCAACAGCTACTACAACCCGGTGATCAACCCCGAGCGCGCGCTGCAACGGCGCAACACGGTGCTCGGGCAGATGGTCAAGTTCGGCAAGCTCACGCCGGCGCAGTTCGCGGTGTTGCAGAAGAAGCCGCTGCGCATCGATTTCGAGCGCCAGAAGGAGCCGCCCGGCCCCGCGCCGCACTTCGCGCAGCAACTGAAGAAATGGCTGATCGGCTGGGCCGACCGCAACGACTACAACGTCTATTCGGATGGGCTGATCGTCAGGACCACGATCGATTCGCGGCTGCAGGCGATGGCGACGCAGGCGCTGCGCCTGCAGGCCAACCAGTTGCAGGGCGTCGCGAACGGCATGTGGAATTCGGGCAGCGGCTGCGCGGCGGGCAGCCCGCTGTTCCAGACCTTCATCCGCGAGACGCCCGAATACCATACCGCGCGCGACGGCGGCGCGGACGACGCGGCCGCACTCAAGACGCTCGACAAGGATCGCGATTTTCTGCGCAATCTGTGCAAGGCGAAGGCCGACGTGCAGGCCGGCTTCATGGCGATCGACCCGCGCGACGGCGCGATCCGCGCATGGGTGGGCAGCCGCGATTTCACCAACGAGCCGTTCGACCATGTGCAGCAGGCGCGTCGCCAGCCGGGTTCGACGTTCAAGGCGTTTGTGTACGGCGCGGCGTTTGCCGACGGCATGAAGCCGTCCGACACGTTCATCGACCAGCCCGTCGAAATCCCGCTCAAGGGCGGCGAGATCTGGCGCCCCGACGACGCCGAGCCGCCCACCGGCAAGCCGATGACGCTGGCCGACGCGCTCGCCTATTCGCGCAATCGCATCACCGCGCAACTGATGCAGCAGGTCGGCCCGGTCAAGGTGGCGCGGCTCGCGCGCGAGATGGGCGTGCGCGACAGCACGCTGGAAGCGGTGCCGTCGCTGGCGCTCGGCACCAGCCCGGTCACGCTGAAGGAAATGGTGTCCGGCTACGCGACCATCGCGAACCTCGGCAGCTACGTCGAGCCGCGCATGGTCACGCAGGTCGAGGATCGCAACGGCAACGTGCTGGCCGAATTCGCGCCCGCGCCGCCGGAGCGCACGCTGTCGGCGTCGGCCTCGCGCACGCTGGTCGATGCGCTGCGCGGCGTGATCAATCGCGGCACCGGCGCGGCGATCCGCTCGCGCTTCGGGATTCGCGGCGACGTGGCGGGCAAGACCGGCACCACGCAGGGCAATACCGACGGCTGGTTCATCCTGATGCAGCCGCAGCTCGTGGCGGGCGCGTGGGTGGGCTTCGACGATGGTCGCGTCACGCTCGGCGACAACTGGGGGCAAGGCGCGCGCAGCGCGTTGCCGATGGTCGGCGATTTCTACCAGCGTGCGTTGCGCGCCAGGCTGATCGATGCGCGTGCGAAGTTCGACACCGAATCGCCGCCGGGCTTCTTCGATACGCTGCGCGTCAAGCTGACCGACTGGATGACGTATCTGTTCCCGTCGAAGCCGGAGAAGACGGCCGCGCCGGCGAAGCCGCGTGCGACGCCGGCGCCTGCACCGGTGCCTGACGAGGCGCAGCAGCAGGCGGCGAGCGCGGCCAGTGCCGCTAGCGCTGCCAGCACGGCGGCGGCGGCCGATGGTGGTTCGGACCCGCTCGGCGCGTTCCTGAATCGCGGCGCGGCGGGTGCGCGGGCGGCGTCGGGGGTGGATACGTTCAGCGCGTCCGCGCCGCCGGTGTTGCAGCAGCCCGCGCCGGCTGCGGGCAATCGTGGACGCAATGGCGCGAGCGGGGGTGACGGCGGTACCGGAAACGGTGCCTACAACCCCGGCAACGCCGGAGCGAACGGCGGAGGCGCAGGCAATGGCTTCCCGTCGGAGCCGCCTTCGGATTCGCCGACGCCCACGCCCGACGCGCCCTCCACGGGCGGCAACGGCACGAATCCTTGATCCCGACCGATCGCGGCGCGGCAGCGGCTCAAACCGCCGCCGCACCGCGATCGCGCTTCACGGCTTGTCCTGCCTTTCCACCGCCTACGCGGGCGCTCCACCGCCCCGATCCCCGCGCCTCCCCCTTCGCTCATCCCTTCTGCCGGGCCCGATACGCTGCGACCTTCATCCGGTTGCCGCACATCGCCATGCTGCACCAGCGCCGCCGATGCGATTTGGTGCGGTCGTGGAACAGCAGCGTGCACTCGTCGCACTCGCATTTGCGCACCAGGCCGAAATCGGCCTCGGCCAGCAGCCGCGCCAGCGCCTCGGCCACCGGCAGCAGCACCGCCGCCGCGCCGAGGTCCGTGCGCCGCGACACCAGCGCCGGCTCGCCCGCTTGCGTCCACTGCAATTCCAGATGATGGCGGCCCGACGCCAGCACCGCGTTGAGCGTGGTCGGGTCCGCCCATTGGCCGGCCTGACGCCGCTCGACCAGCGTGCGTGCGCTCGTGCGCAGCGCCAGCGCCGCGTCCAGCAGGCCGGCCGGCGCGGTGCCGCGATCCGTGGCTGGCAGCACGCCGGCCTGCATGAGCCAGTCGACCACGGCCGCGTCGCTCGTGAGCAGGTCGCGCCGGCCGTCGTCCACGCCGTACTTCGTGTTGATGAAATCGAGCGCGAGATCGTCGCCGACGAACAGCGCCGTCGCGCCCTCGGCCGTGCTTGCGGTGCTCATCCTGAACCCCCGGAAAATCGATGGACGGATTGTAACTCATAAAAAACCTGTTGACAGGTTACGTTGAGCATCCGTAACCTGAAAAAACGTTGTTGCCAGTTACATGACGCTAGACGGCAACCGTGCGGGTTTCCGGGTCACATTTCAATCTGAGGTTTTGCCATGAAGATCAATACGTTGCTGATGGGTGCGCTGATGACGGTCGGCGTGGTCGGCGGGCTTGCGGGCGGTGCCGAGGCGCACGCGGCGTCGCCCGATGTGCGCGCCGCCGCTGCGCCCGTGATCAGTCACCATTACGTGCAGGTGGACGACGTGAAGGTGTTCTACCGCGAGGCCGGCAACCCGTCGGCGCCCACCGTGCTGCTGCTGCACGGCTTCCCGACTTCGTCGTTCATGTATCGCGATCTGATGCCGCGTCTGGCCGACCGCTATCACGTGATCGCGCCCGATCTGCCGGGCTTCGGCTTCACCGAAAGCCCCGATCGCAGCCACTACGCCTACACGTTCGATCATCTGGCGCAGACGATCGATCATTTCACCGAAACCCTGCATCTCGACACGTACGCGCTGGAAGTGTTCGACTACGGCGCGCCGGTGGGCTGGCGGCTCGCGGCGGCGCATCCGGAGCGCGTGACGGCGATCGTGTCGCAGAACGGCAATGCCTATGTGGAAGGCCTGAGCGACGGCTGGAACCCGATCCAGAAGTACTGGAAGGACCCGTCGCAGGCCAATCGCGACGCGCTGCGCGCGTTCCTGAAGCCCGATGCGATCAAGTGGCAATACACGCACGGCGCGAAGGACCCGGAACAGGTCGCCCCCGAGGCTTATACGCTCGACGCGGCGTTCGTCGCGCGCCCCGGCAACGACGAGATCCAGCTCGACCTGTTCCGCGACTACGCGAGCAACGTGGCGCTGTATCCGACGTTCCAGGAATATTTCCGCAAGTACCAGCCGCCGATCCTGGCCGTGTGGGGCAAGAACGATCCGTTCTTCCTGCCGCCGGGCGCGGAAGCGTTCAAGCGCGACGTGCCGAAGGCGCAGGTGCAGTTCTTCGACGCGGGCCACTTCGCGCTGGAAACCAACGTGGCCGAGATCGCGCCGGTGATCCACCGCTTCCTCGACCAGAACGTGCCGCGCCGTTGAGCGAGGCGGGCCGCGTCGAACGAAACGGCGCGGCCGGATAACGTATCCACGGTATCAGTGCCCACTGCGGCAAAAGCGGCAAAAGCCGCCGCCGCGAGGCCCGTTACTTGCTGCGGCTCTTGGCCTTCGGCGCCTGGCGCGACCAGTACGTGAATTCGTCCTCGTGCACCGTGTAGTCGAGTTCCGCGAGCCGCTCCTGGAGGTGCGTCTGCGCGTCGGCGACGCCCTGGTTGTAGACGGTCGGGGCGATTTCTTCCAGGAAGAAGCCGAGCAGCGCGCCCGCAGCGACATTGCCGATCGGCTCGTCCATGTTGCTTTCGAAATAGCGCTGCAGCGACGCAATGGCGTCGGCGCGGGCTTCCTTCGTCAATTCGATGCTCATGGCGGGCGGCGGGGGCGAGAGGGAGAGGAGCAGGCATCTTAGCGCAGCGGCTTTGCCACGGTCACGGGGCACGATCGCTTGCTGGCGCCGGAATTCACCGGATCGGACAAAGTGATAGGATGCCCGCAGACCTTTCCGAAACAAAAACCAGTCGCGCGGCTCCTGCCGCGCGTTTGCGTTGGCGTTTCACGGTCGTCTCGTGCCCGGCGTCACGCCGGGCTGCCCGTATCGCCCGAATGGAGAATTGCCATGTCCAAGTGGATCAAGCCTGCCTACACCGACCTGCGCCTCGGTTTCGAAATCACGATGTACATCTCGAATCGTTGATTCGACGCCGCTCCCAAGGCCATGCCTAGCCTCGGTTCGCCGAGGCTATTTTTCTTGTGGCCGGCCCCGGCGTTCGTGCCGGCGTCGGCCCCTCACCGATCACACGCATGCATATCCAGATCCTCGGCTCCGCCGCCGGCGGCGGCTTTCCGCAATGGAACTGCAATTGCGCGAACTGCGCCGGGTTTCGCGACGGCAGCGTCGACGCCCGCGCCCGCACGCAATCGTCGATCGCGATCTCCGACGACGGCGTGTCGTGGGTGCTCTGCAACGCCTCGCCCGACATCCGCGCCCAGTTGCAGCAGTTCGCGCCGATGCAGCCGGGCCGCGCGCTGCGCGACACCGGCATCGCCGCGATCGTGCTGATGGACAGCCAGATCGATCACACCACCGGGCTGTTGAGCCTGCGCGAGGGTTGCCCGCTCGACGTGTGGTGCACGGACATGGTTCATGAGGACCTCAGCACCGGCTTTCCGCTGTTCACCATGCTGCGCCACTGGAACGGCGGCCTGCGCTGGAACCCGGTCGAGCCGGAGCGCGCGTTCACCGTGCCGGCCTGCCCGAACCTGCGCTTCCTGCCGTTCGTGCTGGAAAGCGCCGCGCCGCCGTATTCGCCGCATCGTCACGATCCGCATCCGGGCGACAACATCGGCCTGATGGTGGAAGACCTGCGCACCGGCGGCACGCTGTACTACGCGCCGGGCCTCGGCGTGGTGGACGACGCGCTGGCCGCCCGCATGGCGCAAGCCGATTGCCTGCTCGTGGACGGCACGCTCTGGCACGACGACGAGATGCAGCGCCGCGGCGTGGGCACGCGCACCGGCCGCCAGATGGGCCATCTCGCGCAGAGCGGCCCCGGCGGCATGATCGAGGTGCTCGAACGCTTCCCGGCGCCGCGCAAGATCCTCACGCACATCAACAACACCAATCCGATCCTCGACGAAGCGTCGCCGGAACGCGCGGAACTCGCGCGGCGGCACATCGAGGTGGCGTTCGACGGCATGCGGATCGACCTCTGAACGCAGGCCGCGCCGTTTCGCGGGCCTCGGCCCGCCCCGCAACATCCGAACCACTGGAAGGAATGGAAGGAACCATGAGCCAGACCGCCCTGAGCGCCGAACAGTTCGAGCAGGCCTTGCGCGCCAAAGGCGCGCTCTACCATATTCATCACCCGTATCACGTCGCCATGTACGAAGGGCGCGCCACGCGCGAGCAGATCCAGGGATGGGTCGCGAACCGCTTCTACTATCAGGTCAACATCCCGATGAAGGATGCGGCGATCCTCGCCAATTGCCCCGATCGCGAGGTGCGCCGGCTGTGGATCCAGCGCCTGCTCGATCACGACGGCGCACCGGGCGAGGACGGCGGCATCGAGGCGTGGCTGCGTCTCGGCCAGGCCGTGGGCCTCGATCCCGATCAACTGCGCTCGCAGGAGCTGGTGCTGCCGGGCGTGCGCTTTGCTGTCGACGCCTACGTCAACTTCGCGCGCCGCGCGAGCTGGCAGGAAGCGGCCAGCAGTTCGTTAACCGAATTGTTCGCGCCGCAGATTCACCAGTCGCGGCTCGACACCTGGCCGCGCCATTACCCGTGGATCGACCCGGCCGGCTACGACTACTTCCGCTCGCGGCTCGGCCAGGCGCGTCGCGACGTGGAGCACGGGCTGCAGATCACGTTGCAGCACTACACGAGCCACGACGCGCAGCAGCGTATGCTCGAAATCCTCCAGTTCAAGCTCGACATTCTGTGGACCATGCTCGACGCGATGTCGATGGCCTACGAGCTGAACCGACCGCCATATCACACCGTCACCGCCGAGCGTGCCTGGCACAAGGGAATCGCACCATGAGTTTCGATCGATCACGCACCCCGGTCTGGCGGCGCGGCTACCGCTTCCAGTTCGAGCCGGCGCAGGACGCGCACGTGCTGCTGTACCCCGAAGGGATGATCAAGCTGAACGAGAGCGCGGCCGCGATCGGCGGGCTGATCGACGGCCAGCGCAGCGTGGCCGCCATCGTCGCCGAACTCGACGCGCAGTTTCCGGGCGTGCCCGAACTCGGTGAGGATGTCGAACAGTTCATGCTGGTGGCGCTCGACAAGCACTGGATCGAACTGCGCGAATGACGGACGCCCTCGCCACCGCCGCTTCCGTTTCTGCGCCCGCTTCCGCCGCCGCACCGGCCGTGCCGGTCGGTCTGCCGCTGTGGCTGCTCGCGGAAGTCACCTACCGCTGTCCGCTGCAATGCCCGTACTGTTCGAATCCGCTCGATTTCGCGCGACAGGGCGAGGAACTGACGACCGCCGACTGGGTGCGCGTGATGGGCGAGGCGCGCGCGATGGGCGCCGCGCAGATCGGCTTCTCGGGCGGCGAGCCGCTGGTGCGGCCCGACCTGCCCGAGCTGATCGCCGAGGCGCGCCGGCTCGGCTATTACACCAACCTGATCACCTCGGGCATCGGCCTGGACGAGGCCAAGCTCGACGCGTTCGAGCGCGCCGGCCTCGATCACATCCAGATCAGCTTCCAGTCGAGCGACGAGCAGGTCAACAACATGCTGGCCGGCTCCGACAAGGCGTTCGCGCACAAGCTCGAGATGGCGCGCGCGGTGAAGGCGCACGGCTATCCGATGGTGCTGAACTTCGTCACGCACCGCTACAACATCGATCACATCGATCGCATCATCGAGCTGTGCATTGCGCTCGATGCCGATTTCGTGGAGCTGGCGACCTGCCAGTTCTACGGCTGGGCCTACCTGAACCGCGAGGCGCTGTTGCCCACGCGCGCGCAACTGGAGCGCGCCGAGCGCATCACCAACGACTATCGCGAGAAGCTCGCCGCGCAGAATCACCCGTGCAAGCTGATCTTCGTGACGCCCGATTATTACGAGGAGCGGCCGAAGGCCTGCATGAACGGCTGGGGCAGCATCTTCCTGACCGTCACGCCCGACGGCACCGCCTTGCCGTGCCACGGCGCGCGGCAATTGCCGATCGCGTTCCCGAACGTGCGCGATCACGACCTGCGGCATATCTGGCACGACTCGTTCGGCTTCAACCGCTTTCGCGGCGATGCGTGGATGCCCGAGCCGTGCCGCTCGTGCGACGAGAAGCAGAAGGATTTCGGTGGCTGCCGCTGCCAGGCCTACATGCTGACCGGCGACGCGGCCAATGCCGACCCGGTTTGCGGCAAGTCGCCCCATCACCCGGTGATCCTGCGCGCGCGCGATGAAGCCGTGCAGCCCCGGCCCACTACCACGCACCCGCTGATCTTCCGAAATGCCAAGGAATCCAAACGACTCAACCCGTGAGCGCGCCGCCCCGCTGACGGCCGCCGAAGCCGTGGCCGCCGGCCGCGATTTCGTCGAACTGACGGCCGGCGCGTCCGGCGTCTACTGGACCGAATACGATCCGGCCGACGCGATGTGCCGGATCTGGCGCGCGCGCAACGGCGCGATCGAGTGCGTGTGCCCCGACGGCTTCAGCGCACGCGGGCGCGTCTATGAATACGGCGGCGGCGCGTTCTGCGTGGCGGGCGAGCACCTGGCGTTCGTCAACGAGCGCGACCAGCGCATCTACCGCTTCGCGCCGGACAGCCTGGCCGAGCCGCAGCCGTTGACGCCCGAAGGGTTGCGCTACGGTGACCTGCGCCACGCGCATGGCCGGATTCTCGCCGTCGAGCAGGATGGCGAGACGCACCGGCTGGTGTCGATCGGCCTGCTCGACGGTGCGCGCGAGGTGCTGGCCGAGGGCGCGGATTTCTACGCCGCGCCGGTGCGCAGCGCCGACGGCGCGCGGCTTGCCTGGATCGAATGGCAGCATCCGCATCAACCGTGGACAGCCACGCGCCTGATGCTGCGCGACGGCGGCGAAGCCGCGCGCACGATCGCCGGCGCGGCCGACGACGAGGCCGTACAGCAGCCCGCGTTCGACGCCGAGGGGCGGCTCGTGTGCCTGACCGATCGCGCGAATTTCTGGCAGCCGTGGCGGCTCGATGGCGACGGCGCCGGTCAGGAAAACACGGCCGCGCTCGCACCGCTGCCGGCCGAGGCCGGCGACCACGCCGCCGCGCCGTGGCAGCTCGGCGCATGCAGTTGGCTGCCGCTCGACGGCGGAGGCAGTTTCTCGACCTGGTTCGAATCCGGCTGGGGCCGGCTCGGCGTGCGCGACGCCGACGGCACGCTGACGCCGCTCGCGCTCGACTACAGCCAGTTCCATCACCTGGCGGCCGACGCGACGCATCTGTACTGCATCGCCGCGTCGCCCACCTGCCCGGCCGCGATTCTCGCGATCGATCGCCGCGACCATCGCGTCGAGGTGTTGCGCGCGGTCACGCCGTCGATGCCGATCGAGCGGATCACGCTGCCGCGCGCGCTGCGCTTTCCGAGCGGCGACGGCGAGGCTTACGGTTATCTGTACCTGCCCGAGGCGGCCGATGATGCCGACGCAGCCGCAGCCGCAGCCGCAGCCGCAGCCGCAGCCGCAGCCAACGCCAACGCCAACGCCAACGCCAACGCCAACGCCAACGCCAACGCCAACGCCAACGCCAACGCCAACGCCAACGCGACCGCAAGCACCGCCCCGCCCGTCGTGGTGTTCGCTCACGGCGGCCCGACCGCCGCGAACTATGCCGTGTACAGCCCGCGCCTCGAATACTGGGTGCAGCGCGGCTTCGCGATCGTGTTGCTGAACTATCGCGGCAGCACCGGCTACGGCCGCGCGTTCCGGCAGGCGCTGCACCTGACCTGGGGCGTGGCCGACGTCGACGACGCCTGCGCCGCCATCGCGCACTTGGCCGAACAAGGCCTGGTGGATGCCGAACGCGCGTTCGTGCGCGGCGGCAGCGCGGGCGGCTACACGGCGCTGTGCGCGCTGGCGTTCCGCGAGGTGTTTCGCGGCGGCGCGAGCCTGTACGGCGTCAGCGATCCGCTGCAACTCGACGCGCACACGCACAAGTTCGAGGCGCGCTACCTGCGCTGGCTGATCGGTGATCCGGTGGCCGACCGCGAGCGCTATCTGGCGCGCACGCCGCTCGTGCACGCCGATGCGATCCGCGTGCCGGTGGTGTTCTTCCAGGGCGAGCTGGACGCGGTGGTCACGCCCGACCAGACGCGCTCGATGGCCGCCGCGCTCGACGCGAACGGCGTGCCGAACGAGGTGCATTACTACGCCGACGAGCGGCACGGCTTCCGCCAGGCCGCGAACCAGGCGCACGCGCTCGACGCCGAGCACGCGTTCTACCGGCGCATTCTCGACGGCGCGCTGTAACGCGCTGCCGCTGTCGTCGCTGCAATGAAAATGGCCGCCCGAGGGCGGCCATTCGTTTGCGCGGGTGCCGCGGGCGATTCGAAGCGAACCGCCCGCGCCGTTGCCCCGATGCTTAGAAGCGGTGACGCAGGCCGAGGTTGACCAGCGTTTGCGAGTTCGTGCCGGCGTAGCCGTACGAGCCGATCGACGCTTGCGCGGCGACGGTCTGACCCGTGACCGAGTCGCGCGTCGTGCCGCTGGCGTGCTGGTAGGCGGCCGTCATGTAGATGTCGGTGCGCTTCGACAGCGTGTAGTCCGCGCCCAGCGATGCCTGGTGATAGGTTGCCGACGTGTCGCCGGTGGCCTTCGTGTAGCTGTAGCCCACGCCCAGCAGCAGCGACGGGTTCAGTTGGTAGTTCAGGAAGCCCTGGCCCGTGTTGTAGCGCTCGGCCTTGGCGAACGTCGAGGCGCCGTCGCGGCTGTATTGCGCGTTGCTGTAGCTCGCGCCGGCCGTGAATGCGCCGAACGTGTACTGGCCGGCCACGCGTGCGATGCCGAGCGAGTGCGCCGTCTGGTAGCCGCCGTTGATCGGGCCGTCGAACGTGCCGTCCGAGGTGCTCGACCAGCCTGCGCGCTGGCCTGCGTTGCCGGCCGTGTTCGCTGCGTAGTAGTAGCCGGCAGCCAGGGCCACCGGGCCGCCGTTGTACGACACGGCGGCCGAGTACGATTGCTTCGAGCTCGTCGAACCGGCGATGCCGCCGAACGAGTACATCGTTTCGAACTGCACGCCCGAGATCAGCGGTGAGGTGTACTTGACGGCATTGTCGACGCGGAAGCTGTTGTCGTAGTTGTCGACGTCGCCTGCCGTGGCGAACGCGCTGCCGAAGTAGTTGTCGGCCGTGATCGGCTGGATCAGGTCGATCAGCGGATCGTACTGGCGGCCCAGCGTGACCGTACCGAAGTGGTCGCTGGACAGGCCCACGAACGCCTGACGGCCGAACATGCGGCCGCCTTGGCCCAGGCCGCCCGTGCTCGGGTTGAAGCCGTCTTCCAACTGGAAGATCGCCTTCAGGCCGCTGCCGAGATCTTCGCTGCCCTTGATGCCCCAGCGCGTGCCCGACAGGTTGCCGTTACTGCTGTTGCCCAGCAGCCAGGAATTCTTCGAACCTTGGGCGTGGTTCACGTACGTCAGCGACGTGTCGATCAGGCCGTACAGCGTCACGCTCGATTGGGCGTGGGCGCTGCTCATCGCTGCGATGGATGCGAGCGAAACGAGCGTCAGGGCGATGCGTTTCATGTGTGTCAGCTCCTATTGGCAGTTGGGTTGCGTGTGGTGGTTTTGGAGTGACGTGAGACTAACCAGACAGATTTAATTCGGAAAAATGAAATTCAGTGTTGTATCGAAAACAATACGGACGGATTACACAGAAAGATTTGTTAGATTTTCCGTATTATTCTTTTAAATGAAAAAATGAAGCCGAATCATCTGGCTTGTTCCGCGCACTTTCGTCTGAATTGGAAACAATTCTGCCCAAGGATTGAGCAGCAAGGCCGCGGTGCTTGATTCCTTGTGATTCTGCAATGATTAATTAACTAAATCGGATCAATAGCGTGATGTGATCGGTGTTAGTGTTCGCGCACTCGTTTCCACTTTCTGTGGGTAGACAGACGAGTCACGCTTGAGCGGCTTCGGCCGCTCTTTTTTATGCGCGACACTCCAATAATCGCAATAATGAATTTCGATTTTTAATCGGAATTCGAATTGCCGATTCATCTTGCGCCATCGCGTGCATCGCCATTTCATGGTTCGCTTTCTTCCCGCTCGCCGCCAAGTGTCCGCTCGAAACGACGTGACAGTTCCGGCCGTGCGCCGTGGCAGGCGTCTCTGTCGCGCGCCGTGGCGCGGCGCATAATCGGCCGACCCCGACGCGTGCCGATGCGCCCGCGTCGCCCTCCGTGCTTCGCCACCGCCCCCAAGGATCGTCACGATGTCCGTCGAAGTGGTTTCCAATCTCGGCGTCGCGTTCGCCGTCTATCTGGTGGGCACGCTGTCGCCCGGCCCCGCCAATCTGTCGATCGCGAACACGGCGCTCCATCACGGCCGCAAGCCGGCGTTCGCGATGGCGGCCGGCGTGATCAGCGGCTCGCTGTGCTGGGGCGTGACGGCGGCGGCCGGCATGTCCGCGCTGTTGATGTCGTACCGGCAATGGCTGATCGCCCTCAAGGTGCTGGGCGCGCTGTATCTGTTCTGGCTGGCGTACAAGGCGGTGCGCGGCGCGCTGTCGCCGCAGGACCCGCTGGCCGTGGCCGCGCCGGCGCACGGCCGTCGGCTCACGCGCTTCTATCTGCAAGGCCTCGGCATCCACCTGACCAACCCGAAGGCGATCCTGACCTGGCTGACCGTGACCTCGCTCGGGCTGTCGCCGCACGCACCGGCTTGGACGAGCTTCGTGCTGGTGGGCTTCTGCGCGCTGCTCGGCACCGGCATCTTCATGGGCTATGCGCTGGCGTTTTCGGCGCGCGCGGCCGGGCCGTTCTTCGCGCGCACGCGCAAGGCCTTCGGCCTGTTCTGCGGCGGCTTCTATGCCGTGCTGGCGGTGGGCTTCATCCGTTCGCTGCGTTCCTGAGGCTTGCCTGAAGCGGCCCGCCGCCGCTGATAAGCATTTCGCATTTCGATGGTTGGTCGCGGCGGCGCGCTTCCTTAATCTTGGCGGCCTGCCGCGCCACCGGGGCGCGGCGCCATTCGGGGCCACCATCGATGCGTCGTGAATCCTCCCAGCCGCTGTTGCCCGCACTGTCGCCCGCCCGTCGCCGCGCGTTGCGCCGACTTGCCGATCTCGCCGGGCTGTCCGGCGCGGCGCTCGCCGGTTTCGCCGTCGCGCCGCCACTCGCGCACGCCGCGCAGGGCGACATCGATGTCTCGAACGTCACGCTCGTGCTCGGCGACCAGGCCGGCGGCCTGCGCGCGCTGGCCGAGGCCGCGCGCGTGCTCGACGGCACGCGCTACCAATTCCGCTGGGCCAATTTCCAGGGCGCCGCGCCGTTGTTCGAGGCGCAGCGCGCCGGCGCGATCGACCTGGCGCCCGCGGGCGACCTGCCGGTGCTGACGGCGGCGCTCGGCGATCCCGACCTGCGGATCGTCGCGACGCGCGCCGGGTCGGCCGCCGCGCTCGGCATCGTGGTGCAGCCCGATTCGGCGGTGCGCAGCGTGGCCGACCTGAAGGGCAAGACGGTGATCGTGTCGTCGGCGCGCGGCAGCATTTCGCAGTACCAACTGTATGGCGCGCTGGAAGAGCGCGGGCTGTCGCGGCACGACGTGGAGGTGCGCTTCGTGTTGCCGGTGGATGCGTTCGCGGCGTTCGAATCGAAGCGCATCGACATCTGGGCCACGTTCGATCCGTACTACGGCCACGTGGTGCGGCGCGGCGCGCGCATCGTGCGCGACGGCAGCGGCATCAACTCGGGCCTCGGCTTCCTGACCTCGCCCGCGCCCACGCTGGCCGATCGCGCCAAGCGCGCCGCGCTGGCCGACGTGCTGACGCGGCTCGAACAGGCCGGCCGCTGGGCGCTCGCGCATCCGACCGATTACGCGAAGGTGTATGCGTCGCTGACGCGCCTGCCGCCCGATGCCGCCGCCGACATCACGGGCCGTGCGTCGATCGCGCAGCGCGCCGTGACCTCCGACGATATCGCCGTGCTGCAACGCGTGGCCGATCGCGCGCAACGCGATGCGATCCTGCCGTCGCGCGTGGACGTGGCCGCCATCTCGGTGCGCGACGTGGCTCATGGCTGAACCTCACGGCTGACCCCCGCCGCGCCGGCGTCCGCCGGTGCTCCCCTGACTTACCCGTACGCATTGCTACGTAGCGGGCTTACGTAGTTGTCCGCTTGTGAGCGGAACCCCGAACGCGAACAATACGCGGCAGCGCCGGGCCCGTCGAAACGGGCCTCGCGCGTCCGCCAGTTCGCGCTGTCTTGCGGCGCGACGATGTCGAAAAATAGCCAGGAGACACCATGAATCGGGCTTCCGGAACCCTGCTCTGGATTGCAGTCGCGCTGCTCGGCGCGTTCTCGTTCGGAACCATCGCACTCGCCCATGGCGAGCGCATCAGTGCGCTGTGGATCGTGATCGCGGCGATCTGCGTCTACCTGATCGCCTACCGCTTCTACAGCCGTTTCATCGCCACTCGCGTGGTGCAGCTCGACGGCCTGCGCATGACGCCGGCCGTCAAGTTCAACGACGGCCTCGATTACGTCCCGACCAACAAGTACGTGCTGTTCGGCCATCACTTCGCCGCCATCGCGGGCGCCGGGCCGCTGGTCGGGCCGGTGCTGGCCGCACAGATGGGCTACCTGCCCGGCATGCTGTGGCTGCTGGCCGGCGTGGTGTTCGCGGGTGCGGTGCAGGATTTCATCGTGCTGTTCATCTCGACGCGCCGCAACGGCCGCTCGCTCGGCGATCTCGTGAAGATGGAACTGGGCACCGTGCCCGGCGTGATCGCGCTGTTCGGTGCGTTCCTGATCATGGTGATCATCCTCGCGGTGCTCGCCCTGATCGTCGTGAAGGCGCTGACCAATTCGCCGTGGGGCACCTTCACGGTGGCCGCGACGATCCCGATCGCGATCTTCATGGGCATCTACACGCGCTATATCCGCCCGGGCCGGATCGGCGAGGTGTCGATCATCGGCTTCGTGCTGCTGATGGCCTCGATCGCGTTCGGCCAGCACGTGCACGATTCGCCGGTGCTCGCCGCGCTGTTCACGTTCTCGGGCACGCAACTGACGTGGATCCTGATCGGCTACGGTTTCATCGCCTCGGTGCTGCCGGTGTGGCTGCTGCTCGCACCGCGCGATTACCTCTCGACGTTCCTGAAGATCGGCACGATCCTCGGCCTCGCGATCGGCATCCTGTTCGTCGCGCCGGAGCTGAAGATGCCCGCGTTGACGAAGTTCGTCGACGGCAGCGGCCCGGTGTGGTCGGGCCATCTGTTCCCGTTCCTGTTCATCACGATCGCGTGCGGCGCGGTGTCGGGCTTCCACGCGCTGATCGCCTCGGGCACCACGCCGAAGCTGGTCGACAACGAAGCGAACCTGCGCTTCATCGGCTACGGCGCGATGCTGATGGAATCGTTCGTGGCGATCATGGCGCTGGTGGCCGCCAGCGTGATCGAGCCGGGCATCTATTTCGCGATGAACGCGCCGGCCGCCGTGCTCGGCACGACGCCCGAAGCCGTCGCGCAAACCGTCAGCCAATGGGGCTTCGTGCTGACGCCCGAGATGCTCGCGCAAACCGCGCAGGCGGTGGGCGAAACCACCATCGTCGCGCGGGCCGGCGGCGCGCCCACGCTGGCGGTGGGCATGGCGCAGATCCTCCATCAAGTGATCGGCGGCCAGGCGATGATGGCGTTCTGGTATCACTTCGCGATCCTGTTCGAGGCGCTGTTCATCCTGACGGCCGTGGATGCCGGCACGCGCGCGGGCCGCTTCATGCTGCAGGACCTGCTCGGCACGTTCCACCCGGCGTTCAAGCGCACCGAATCGCTGCCGGCCAACCTCGTCGCCACCGCGCTGTGCGTGGCCGCGTGGGGCTACTTCCTGTATCAGGGCGTGGTCGATCCGCTCGGCGGCATCAACACGCTGTGGCCGCTGTTCGGCATCTCGAACCAGATGCTCGCGGCGATCGCATTGATCCTCGGCACCGTCGTGCTGTTCAAGATGAAGCGCGAGCGCTTCGCGTGGGTCACGATCGTGCCGACCGTGTGGCTGCTGATGTGCACGCTGACGGCCGGCTGGCAGAAGCTGTTCGACGCCAGCCCGAAGGTCAGCTTCCTCGCGCATGCGGCGAAGCTGCAGGCCGCGGTGGATGCGGGCACCGTGCTCGCGCCGGCCAAGTCGATCGCGCAGATGCAGCGGATCATCGTCAACGACTACATCGACGCGGTGCTGGCGGGGCTGTTCATGTTCGTGGTGGTCAGCATCGCGGTGTATGGCGTGATCGCCGTGCTGCGCGCGCGCCGCGCGGCCAGGCCCACTTCGAACGAGACGCCGTTCGAGCCGCTGCCCGCCGGGCAGGCGCTCGGCAGCGGGCGCTGAACGGCACGGGGGGCGCACCATGTTCACCGATCTCGGCGACGACCTGCGCAGCGCGGGCCGCTATCTGGGCCAGGCGCTGCGGCTGATGGTCGGCGTGCCCGACTATGAAACCTACGTCGCGCACATGCGCGCGACGCATCCCGATCGCGAGCCGATGACGTACGAGGCGTTTTTCCGCGAGCGGCAGAACGCGCGCTACGGCAGCGGGGCGGGGAAGTGCTGTTGAGCCGGTAAGCGGTGTGGAAGCACAAACGAAGCGCGGGCCTGGTCGGCCCGCGCTTTTTTCATGGGCGCCGCTCGGCGCCGAATCCGAACCCGACGATTTTCATGTCGACGCATTCATCGAGGCAATACAAAAATCCCGTGATGGATGCGGGCAGCCGCGTTTTGAGGTATCACTGCGTGCTCAGGTTTTTACGTATGCCGCCGTCATACGAATCAAGATCTCTACGCCCAAAGTGAGCCCGATGACCGAAACCCGTCCCGTCCTGCCCGTTGTCGCCACCGATCTGACGGCCGATGCGCCGCTGCCCTGGCCGCTGTTCGACGCCGGCGGCGCGCCGCTGATGCCGGCCGGCGCAACGCTCGACGCCGACGCCATCGCCTTCCTGTTCGCGCGTTTCGCGCCGGTGCGCCGTGTCGAACGCGACAGCGCCCAGGCCGACTGCGTGTCCGATGCGCAACTGGCCGACGCCGAAGCGAATGCGGCGGCGCTGCAATCGGCAGCGTCCGCGTCGGCGGCGCCGCGTCTGGCGCTGCCTGCCGACGCGATGATCGGCCTGCGCCGCCGCGGCTCGACGATGCGCCAGTTGAACCGCTTCCGCCTGCTCGGCACCCATCCGTCCGGCCCGCTGTTCGTGCGGCCGCTGCAGCCGCGCGCCGTGGATTTCGCGCCGAACGATCAGGTCGATGCGATGGCGATCGGTCAGTCGGCCGTCTACTGGTTCACGTCGGTGGTGGAGGCGGTGGCGTACGAGCCGGCGCCGTATCTGATCCTGTCGACGCCGGCCAACCTGAAGCGCGTGCGCGAACGTCGCGATGCGCGCGTGCCGGTGCGGCTCGCCGCGCGCTACACGGCCGGCGATGCGCAAGGTGTGGGGCTGGTGCTCGACGTCAGCCCGAGCGGCTTTTCGATCGCGGCCGACCGTGCGCTGGCCGCCGTTGGCGAAACGCTTGCCGTCGCGCTGCCGGTAGCCACCGAAACCGGCCATGTCGAGGCACTGACGTTGACGGGCATCGTGCGCGGCGTGGGCGAGCAAAGCGACGCGTCGCCGGCCTGGCTCCATCACGTGGCCAACGAGACGATGACGGACGATGCGGTGACGCGCCTGAAGGCGGCGCTGTTCGATTGGTCGATGCCGGATTGAATGCGTTGACTGCCGGGCAGGGCGCGCGGCGGCGTGTTGTAAGCACGCGAGGCGGGGTGAATGCGCGCCGCGCGCGCCGTGTTCAGTGGGCCTTGCGCGCGGTGCGCGTGGCTGCTTCGAGACGGCCTTCGTGCCAGACGTCCGAGAGCCGGCTGCCGTTGCGGTACGGGTTCGGGCGGCGCGCGAAATAGTCGGCCACGCCCTGGCGATAAGCGCCGTACAGCGTCAGCGGCGGCGCGTCGATGACCGAGGGGCCGCTGCTGCGAACCGGCGATGCGTTGCGCGATTCGCGGATCAGCGTGTCGCCGTCGATCACGTCGAATTCGTTGATGTCCAGCAGCGAGTGTGCGACGCCTGCGATATCCATGTGAAGCTCCACGAGCGTGGGGTTGAGATGGGTTGCAGGTATCTCAGCAATAAGCTTGCCAGCGTGAAAACTCCCATGAAATCAAGGGTTCAGGTATTGCGCGAGGGGTGATGTGACCCGGGATGTTACGTGTGCGTAACGTGACGGAGGGGGCATGCGGAGGGCGACGAAAGGCAGCGGGAAAATTGTGAACGCGGCACACAAAAAAAGACCGCTCTCAAGGAGCGGCCAATCGTCTCAACTCTCTAGGTTGGACGCCCAGGTGCGACGCCCAACGAACCCATTCTGTCCGATCGGCTCCGGTTTGGATATCGGCCAAGTCTTATTTTTAGGCGCATGCCGGCAACATGTCGGATGCGCGTCGCGGCGTGTCGTGTTGGCCTGCGGTGGCTTTGGGGTATCGGCTTCGATGCGTCGTCGTCGTCGGGACTCGTCACGCCGGCATGCCGCCGCTTCACAGCACGCCGATCGCATGCAGCATCGCGAACAGCGCCGCACCGCCCGCGATCAGCACCAGCGCGTTGATGCGCGTGCGCATCACGAGCGCGGTGGAGACGAGCGCCGTGGCGATCGCGATCCAGCCGCCATCGAGGCCCTGCAGCAGCGTATAGACCGCCGCGAGGATCAGCCCCGCCGCCACCGGCCGCAGCCCCGATTGCAGCGCGAGCTGCCAGGGCGCGTCGCGATGGCGGGCCGTCAGGTGCGTGACGGCGACCATCACGAACGCGGTCGGGCCGAACAGCGAGAGCGTGGCCACCAGCGCGCCGGCGAGGCCGCCCACCTGGAAGCCGACCAGCGTGGCGAGCAGCGAGCCGGGGCCGGGCGCGAGCCGCGCGACCGCGAAATCGTTGACGAATTGCGCGTGCGTCATCCAGTGGTGGACGTCCACCACCTGCCGCTGCATGTCGGCAATGATGGTCTGGCCGCCGCCGACGGTGGCCACGGACAGCGGCGCAAACAGCGCGAACAGGGCGACGAGCGTGCGTGACATGGCGGGGCCTCAGGTGCGGCGGCCGCGCGTGAGCAGCCAGTATTCGTAGGCGACGTTGAGCACGCCGGCCGTCAGCACCGTCCACAGCACCGGCACCTTGAACACCGCGACCGCCACGAAGGTGGCCGCGAACACGCCGTAGGGCACCACGCGGCGCGGCAGCCGCCGCGCGGCCGTGATCGCCATCGACAGCGACAAGCCGATCGCCGCCGCCGCCGCACCGGCCAGCGCGATGTGCGCTATGGGGAAGCGCGTGATCTCGGCGAACAGCAAGCCGAGCAGCACGATCACCACGGCGGGCGGAAAGATGATCCCGCAAAAGCCCGCGAACACGCCGGGCCAGCCGCACAGCCGGTAGCCGATCCAGATCGCCAGGTTCTTGACGTTGACGCCGGGCAGCGCCTGCGACAGCGCGAGGCCGTCGAGGAATTCCTCCTCGGTCAGCCAGCCGCGCGTTTCGACGAATTCGCGCATGAACCAGCCGCTCAGGCCGCCGCCGAAGCTGGTCAGGCCGATGCGCGAAAAGATCAGGAACAGGCCGGCCGTGGTGGGCCGTTTCGAGTCGGGGGTGGTGGGTGTCATCGGGGTTCGGAGCGTGACGGGGGCGCGGCTGTCTCCGGCGCCGCACCGGGCGACGATAGCACTGCGGCGCGCGCAGCCGCAATCCGCACGGGCGCGGGTGGCGCGGTTTCGTGCGCGTGGAGCCAGGTGGCGCGCGTTACGGCGGGTTACGGGCGGGCAGGGCGGCGTGGAGCTGTCGATAAGCATGCGACTGCATCGGTTCGCGCCGGTTCGCATCGACCCGCGTCGAAACGCAATCAACGCCCGCGCTTCGCCCGCCGATTGGCCGGCGCGGTTTCGGCCGCCGGTGGTGGCGCAGCGCTTCCGACAGTGCTTCCGACCGCACTTCCCACCGACCCGCCGGCCCCCACCCGCGGCTGCGCGAACTCCGCCGCGATGAAATCGACGAAGCTGCGCACGCGCGCCGACATCTGCAGCCGACGCGGATACACGGCATAAATGTCCGCAGCCGGCGTCTCGCAATCGGGCAGCACCAGCACCAGCCGCCCGTCGGCCAGATAGTCGAGCACGTCCCATTCCGCGCGCATCAGGATGCCGTGCCCGTCGAGCGCCCATTTGACGGCGATCTCGCCGTCGTTGGTGGTCAGGCTGCCGCCGATCCGCACCGCCTCGGTGGCGCGCGCGCTGCCGCGGCCGTGCGTGAGCCTCCAGACGCCATAGGCTTCGTCGCCCTGGCGGATGCCGATGCAGTTGTGGCGTGCCAGGTCGGCCGGCTTGCGCGGCATGCCACGCTCGGCCAGATAGGCCGGCGACGCGCACAGCAGCCGACGGTTCGACGCGAGCTGGCGCGCCACCACGCGCGTGTCGGGCGGCTCGCCGAAGCGGATGCAGATGTCGAAGCTGTCGTCGGTCAACGGCGGCGGCGTGACCGACAACTGCAACTGCACGTCCACCTCGGGATAGCGGCGCGCATAGCGCGAGATGGCCGGGCCGACCGCGCTGCGGCCGAAGCCGAGCGTGGCGTTCACGCGCAGCAGGCCGCGCGGCTGGCCGTTGGCGTTCGACAGCAGATCGCCCAGTTGCTGGATCTCGTCGAGGATCTTCCGCGCGCGCTCCAGGTAGACATCGCCCTCGGGCGTCAGCGCCATCCGGCGCGTGGTGCGGTTGACGAGCGCCACGCCCGCGCGCTGCTCCATCTGCGCAAGCCGCTTGCTGACCGCGGCCGGCGTGAGGCCCAGCTCGCGTGCGGCGGCGCTGAGGCTGCCCGAGGCGGCGAGCGTCGAGAAGAATGCCAGGTCGGCGGGCTGCACGGCATCGGTCATGACGGCCACTTGTGAATCAAAGTTAAAGATGCTTTGAGTCTAGCACCGGTTTTTATACCGGCTGCCGCGTTACCGTCATTGCACTGACAGACAGCCAAACGGAGACAACTGCATGAAGACCTATCGCATCGCCACCATTCCCGGCGACGGCATCGGCAAGGAAGTGATCCCGGCCGGCCGCCGCGTGCTCGAAACGCTGGCCGCTTCGGGCGCGGGCTTCGGGTTCGATTTCGAGGATTTCGACTGGGGCGCCGATTACTACCGCCAGCACGGCGTGATGATGCCGGCCGACGGGCTGGACGCGCTGCGCGACAAGGACGCGATCCTGTTCGGCTCGGCCGGCGACCCCGACGTGCCCGACCACATCACGCTGTGGGGCCTGCGCCTGAAGATCTGCCAGGGCTTCGATCAATACGCGAACGTGCGCCCGACCCGCATCCTGCCCGGCATCGACGCGCCGCTCAAGCGCTGCGGCCCGAAGGACATGGATTGGGTGATCGTGCGCGAGAACTCCGAGGGCGAATACGCGGGCGTGGGCGGCCGCGTGCATCAGGGCCATCCGATCGAGGCCGCCACCGACGTGTCGATGATGACGCGTGCCGGCGTCGAGCGGATCATGCGCTTCGCGTTCCGGCTGGCGCAGTCGCGCCCGCGCAAGCTGCTGACGGTGATCACCAAGAGCAACGCGCAGCGTCACGCGATGGTGATGTGGGACGAGATCGCCAACCAGATCGCCAAGGAATTCCCGGACGTGAAGTGGGACAAGGAACTGGTCGACGCCTCCACCGCGCGCATGATCAACCGGCCGGCCTCGCTCGACACGATCGTCGCCACCAACCTGCACGCCGACATCCTCAGCGACCTGGCCGCCGCGCTGGCCGGCAGCCTCGGCATCGCGCCGACCGGCAACATCGATCCCGAGCGCCGCTACCCGTCGATGTTCGAGCCGATCCACGGCTCGGCGTTCGACATCATGGGCAAGGGCGTCGCAAACCCGATCGGCACGTTCTGGTCGGTGGTGATGCTGCTCGAACACCTGGGCGAGCACGAGGCCGCCGCGCGCGTCATGCAGGCCGTGGAAGCGGCCACGGCGAACCCGGCGCTGCACACCGGCGACCTCGGCGGCAACGCCACCACCGAGCAGGTCACGGCGGCGGTGTGCGAGCGGCTGGCGCAGCGCGCGGCCGTCGCGGCCTGAGGTGCGGCGGCGCGCGGGCCGCGAGCCCGCCGCCGCGGGTTGTTCTGTACGACATGCATCACGTTGCGCCGCGCGTCATTCGGGCGGCGCGCCATCGAACGGGGCCGTAGAAGCCCGTCGATCACGATATTCGGCTTCGTCGCGCGGCATCGCGCCGGGAGGCCGCAGGAGACACGCATGCACACCGATCTCGAGCGCCGCGTCACGCGCAAGCTCATGTGGCGGATCATTCCGTTCGTGATGCTGCTTTACTTCGTCAGCTTTCTCGACCGCGTCAACGTGGGCTTCGCCGCGCTGACCATGAACGCCGATCTGGGCCTCACGCCCACCGCGTTCGGCTTCGGCGGCGGGTTGTTCTTCATCGGCTACTTCCTGTTCGAGGTGCCGTCGAACCTGATCCTCAGCAAGGTCGGCGCGCGCATCTGGATCGCGCGCGTGATGATCTCGTGGGGCATCGTCTCGGCCGCCGCGGCGCTCGTCACCGGGCCGGCCAGCTTCTATTCGGTGCGCTTCCTGCTCGGCGTGGCCGAGGCCGGTTTCTTCCCCGGCATCATCTATTACCTCGCGCAGTGGTTCCCGACGCGCCAGCGCGCCGTGGCCGCCGCGTGGTTCATGGCCGCCGCGCCGATCTCGACCGCGATCGGCTCGCCGATGTCCGGCGCGATCATGCAGTTGCCGTCGGTGTTCGGCTTGCGCGACTGGCAGATGCTCTACGTGATCGAGGCCGTGCCGGCCGTGATTCTCGGCTTCGTGGTGCTGCGTGCGCTGACCGACAAGCCGGCCGACGCACGCTGGCTTGCCGCCGACGAGCGCGACTGGCTGATCGCCAAGCTGAAATCGGAAGCCGAGGCGCGGCACGCGCGCGTCGGCCACACCATCGGGCCGATCGCCGCGCTGCGCGACATGCGTGTGCTGGCGCTCGCGCTGATCTATTTCGGCACCTCGGCCGGGCTGTATACGCTCGGGCTGTGGGCGCCGCTGATCATCCGGCAGTACGGCTTCGACGCCTTGCAGACGGGCCTGCTCAACGCGATTCCGAGCGTGCTCGCGGTGGTGGCGATGATCCTCTGGGCGCGGCATTCCGATCGCAGCGGCGAGCGCACCTGGCACGTGGTGATTCCGTGCGCGCTGGCGTGCGTCGGCTTCGTGTTCGCGGGCGGCGCGAGCACCATCGTCGGGGTGATTGCCGCGCTGGTGATCGTCAACATCGGCATCAGCGCCGCGAAGGCGCCGCTGTGGGCCATGCCGAGCCTGTTCCTGTCCGGCTCCGGCGCGGCGGCCGGGATCGCGATGATCAACTCGATCGGCAACCTGGGCGGCTTCGTCGGGCCGTTCGCGATCGGCTGGCTCAAGGGCGTGACGGGCAGTTATGCGGCGGGCTTGTATGTGGTGGGCGCGAGCCTGGCGTTGTCGGCGGTGTTGACGGTGGTGTTGAGCCGGCAGTCGGCGGCGCGCGGTGAGGCCGGGAATGCGGTGAGCGAGGGGCGGTAGGTGTGCGTCGGGCATGAGCCGCGCCGCATCGTCATCGCGCGTGCGGGTCGAAGTAGGCCTGCCAGGTGGCGGGGTTCGCTTCGAGCCCTTCCACCCGTTTCAGCGCGGCCTGCGCCTTGGCCTGCGCCGCGCAGCCGAGCAGGGCGACGAACAGGTTGAAGTGCGTGTTGCGGTCCGTTGCGCATTCGGCGACGGCCTGTTCGAGATACTCGCGCGCCTGGGCGTGCTGCTGGAGATCGCACAGAACCGCGCCGAGACAGGTCAGCACGGCCACGTCGTGCGGGTGGCGCAGGCGTTCCGCATCGAGCAGCGCGGCGGCTTCGCGCAGCGTGTCGTCGTAGGCGGCCTGGTTGGCCCAGGCTCGATCGACGAGGGCGCGGGCGGTTTGGAGGCAGGCGAGGGTGGGGGCGGTCATGAGGGCGTGTCCAAGTCTGTCGAAATATCGCAGCCAGTTTCGGAATAATCGCATGGCGGTGCAATGCCGCCAGAGATAGTGTCGACGCCAATTCGAACATTGAAATGGCGGAAGACTCCATGGCGAAGACGGTAATACGGGACGGCGATTCGACAGCCACCGGTGGCATGGTGATGGCGAGCGCGGCAATTGGGTTCGAACATGACCCGAGATGGTTGCCATCGCGAGCTATTGAGCGTCCTGAGAAAATCGAAGCGCCTGGCTATGACCCATTCCTATCCCAGGGAGCGATAACGTGTCGAAGCTCGGCTATGTCGCGCTCGGTTGCGGCCAGGCGTTGCTGATTGCCGTGTCGGCGCTGCTGCGCCGGCTGCACTGGGCGGAGATCGATTACCCGGAAATATCGAGCCGGATATCGCCCGGCCTGCTTGCGTCGGGATACTGTCTGGCCGGGTGGTGCCTGACGATCTTGATTGCCGCCGGGCTGGCGGTTCGCGATCGAACGCATCGGACGTTGATCGTGTTGTGTCTGGTGATGGTGCTGCCGCCGATCGAATTCATGGCGTGGTTTCTGCTGGCCTACTAGCGGGAGTCGGGCCGCGCCAAAACACAAGGGCGCCCCGGATCGACTCCGGGGCGCCCTTGTTTCGATCGTCGCAGGCCGGGCTACGAACTAGCCGGCCGTCAACCTCAAACCGCGCTGGCGGCCTTGGCCGGCTTCTGCAGCTTGCCCTTGCCGGCGATCGTGATTTCCTCGAGCTTGATCTCGACGTGGCGCGAGAACACGTACTCGGCCGGACGTTGCTTGTCGATCGGGATATCCGGTGCGAACGCGCCGTCGGTCTTGATGCCCTTGCGGCTCAGTGCGAACGCCTTCAGCGGATGCGTGATGGTGTCGACCACGGCCGTGGCTTCGAAGCCGCAGTGGACCATGCAGTCCGCGCACTTCTCGTAGTTGCCGACGCCGTAGTTGTCCCACTCCGTCGTTTCCATCAGTTCCTTGAAGGTCTTCACGTAGCCTTCGCCGACCAGATAGCACGGCTTCTGCCAGCCGAACACGGTACGCGCCGGGTTGCCCCACGGCGTGCACTTGTAGGTCTGGTTGCCGGCCAGGAAGTCGAGGAACAGCGACGACTGGCTGAACGACCAGCGCTTGCCGCCCTCGCCGCGCTTGAAGATCTCGCGGAACAGGGTCTTGGTCTTGTCGCGGTTCAGGAAGTGCTGCTGATCCGGCGCGCGCTCGTAGGCGTAGCCCGGCGACACGGTGATGCCGTCGACGCCCATCGGCTCGAGCGTGTCGAAGAACTTCGCCACGCGCTCGGGGATCGCATCATTGAACAGCGTGCAGTTGATGTTGACGCGGAAGCCGCGACGCTTGGCTTCCTTGATCGCGGCCACGGCCTTGTCGTACGTGCCTTCCTGCGACACGGAATGATCGTGCGCTTCGCGATCGCCGTCGAGGTGGACCGACCAGACGAAATACGGGCTCGGCTCGTAGTCGTCCATCTTCTTTTCCATCAGCAGCGCGTTCGTGCACAGGTACACGAACTTCTTGCGCTTCATGATGCCCTTGACGATTTCCGGCATGTCGCGGTGCAGCAGCGGCTCGCCGCCCGCGATCGAGACGATCGGCGCGCCGGCTTCATCGACCGCGCCCAGGCATTCCTCGACGGAAAGACGCTGGTTCAGGATCGGATCCGGATAGTCGATCTTGCCGCAGCCATTACAGGCCAGGTTGCAGCGGAACAGTGGCTCGAGCATCAGCGCGAGCGGGTAGCGTTTGTTGCCGGACAGGTGGTTGCGCATGATGTATGCGCCGACCCGGACTTGCTGGAGCAGCGGAATAGACAATTGATGTCCTCCTTAGACTTCGCGGGCGACAGCTTGCAGAAGCTTCGCCGGCAACTTGAATTCGACTTTTTCCTCGCGGCCGGTCATGGTGACGACGTCGACGGGGCCCAGCGCACGCAGCGCGGCAATCACGTCCTCGACCATTTCCTCGGGCGCCGACGCACCGGCCGTGAGGCCGATGGTTTGCGCGTTCGCGAGCCATTCGGCGCGCACTTCCGAACCATCGGCCACGAGATAGCTCGGCACACCGCTTTCGGTGCCGATCTCGCGCAGACGGTTCGAGTTCGAACTGTTCGTCGCGCCGACGACGATCAGTACGTCCACCTGGCTGCTCAGCTCGCGCACGGCGGCCTGGCGGTTTTGTGTTGCATAACAGATGTCGCGCGTGTCCGGGCCGACGATGTCGGTGAACCTGCGCGTCAGTGCTTCGATGATGCCGCGCGTGTCGTCGACGGACAGCGTGGTCTGCGTCACGTAGGCAACCGGCGTATCGACCGGCAGGGACAGCGTGGCAACCTCGGCTTCGCTCTGCACGAGGGTGACTTCGCCGGGAATCTGGCCGATCGTGCCTTCGACTTCCGGGTGGCCGGCATGCCCGATCAGGATCAGGCGGCGGCCGCCCGCGACATACTGGCGGCCCTGCACGTGCACTTTCGTGACGAGCGGGCAGGTGGCGTCGAGCACATCCAGCCCGCGCGCCTCGGCATCCTTCTCGACCGTTTGCGCCACGCCATGGGCGCTGAAGATCGCGACGGCGCCGTGCGGCACCTCGTCGAGTTCCTCGACGAACTTCGCCCCTTTGTTGCGCAGGTTGTCGACGACGTGGCGGTTGTGAACGATTTCGTGCCGGACGTAGACAGGCGCGCCGTGCTGGAGCAGCGCACGATCGACGATCTCGATCGCGCGGACTACACCGGCACAGAAGCCCCGGGGTTGGGCAAGAATGACACGCATAAAGGGCGAACTCCGACGACTACGCGGGGTTTGAGACGGCCGGCAGGCCGGCCCGATCGCCCCAACTCGATGTTATGGCGACCGGTTCGCATGCACCGACCGCCAGATTAATCGCGCATTTTAACGCTATCGGCCCGGTCGTGCTTTGTATGAGCTCGAAGGTGTTGCGGCGCAACCGAATTCGCCGTCGCAACCCGGGCCGCCGAACCCGGATAAACTACGCGGTTTTGAATGCGCCCTGCGGCGGAGCTTGGCCGCGCGGGCCTCACAGGCGATCCGGATGGAAGTCCAACTCAAGGGTGTGTCCCCGTATCTGGCGCTGCTGCAGCGCGTGCGCGGGTGGTCGGAAAACGGTGCGGCGGAGGGCGGGGTATGACGCTCCAGATCGTTTTTGGCCTGTCTTGTCTGTCCCTGATTATCTGGTGCGTGCTGTTGTTCGCGCGCGGCGGTTTCTGGCGTGCCAACCCGCCTGCGCCGCTGCCTGCCCCGGCGCGCGCGGCCGGCGAATGGCCGGCAGTGGCCGTGGTGGTGCCGGCGCGCAACGAAGTGGACGTGATCGGCGAGGCCGTCACGTCGCTGGTGCGGCAGGATTATCCGGGCGCCTTCCACGTGATCGTGGTCGACGACCACAGCACCGACGGCACCGCCGACGCCGCGCGCGCGGCCGCACTGGCTGCCCGGCACGCCGATCGCCTCACGGTGCTCGCCGCGCAGCCGTTGCCGGCCGGGTGGTCGGGCAAGGTCTGGGCGCAATCGCAGGGCATCGCGGCGGTCCGCACGCTCGGCTTGCCGGCCGATTACCTGTTGCTGACCGATGCCGACATCGGCCATCCGGCCGACGCCGTGGCCCAACTGGTGACGCGCGCGCAGGCCGAGGGCCGCGATCTGGTCTCGCTGATGGTGCGCCTGCGCTGCGATTCGTTCTGGGAAAAGGCGCTGATTCCGGCGTTCGTGTTCTTCTTCGCCAAGCTCTACCCGTTCTCGTGGATCAACGACACGCGCCGCAAGACGGCCGGCGCGGCCGGTGGCTGCATGCTGGTGCGGCGCGCGGCGCTGGAGGAAGCGGGCGGCATCGAATCGATTCGCGGCGCGCTGATCGACGACTGCAGCCTCGCCGCGCAGATCAAGCACCGCGGCGGCCGGCATCATCCGATCCGGCTCGACCTGGCCGATCGCAGCGTATCGCTGCGCCCGTACGACAGCTGGCGCGACATCTGGAACATGATCGCGCGCACCGCGTTCACGCAGTTGCGCTACTCGCCGTTGCTGCTGGCCGGCACGCTGCTCGGCATGTCGATCATCTATCTGCTGCCGCCCGTCGCGGCGCTCGCGTACGGTGCGCAGGCCTGGCCGGCCTGGCTCGCGTGGGCGGCGATGAGCGCCTCCTACGCGCCGATGCTGGCCTATTACCGGCGTTCGCTGCTGTGGGCGCCCGCGTTGCCGCTGGTCGCGCTGTTCTACAACGGCGCGACGTTCGCGTCGGCGTGGCGTTACTGGCGGGGCAAGGGCGGGCAGTGGAAGGCGCGGGTGCAGGCGCCGGTGGAGCGTTAAGAGCGTTAAGGCGCGGACGGCGGCAGCGCTTGCGCCCGCTCGAGCGCCGCGGCCACCGTCTTCCAGGTGTCGGCGAGCGCGAGCCGGTAATACAGCACCGCCGCCCGGTGGCGCAGCCGGTGCGTGAGCGAGCGCTCACGTCTGGCTCGCCGCGCGCGGATTTCGGCCACCAGCGTGCTCGTGTCGAAGCCGAGCCAGACCGGCGGAACCGGCGTCAGCAGGTTGGGGCCGCAGACGGGCGCGACATCCTCGAAGAAGATCGTGCGCAGTGCGTCGAACGGAAAGCGCGCGAGTCTGGCCGCTTCGGCGTCGTAGTCGATCTCGTTGTCGACGAAAAATTCGGACATGACGGCCCAGACGAATTCGCACGTGGCGGGGTCCATCGGCGTGCTCAAGTCTGACAATCCTCCGCGTCTTGCATCGCGCATGCTTCAATGGAAAACGGCACATCGATCTCGCGATCGTGTGCCGTTTTGCCTTTGAGGCCGTTCCGGCCTGCCGCCCTTACTGCGTCAGCAGCATGTACATCTGGATCACCGTGTCCGGCGAGAACGTGAACGGCACCCACCCGTAGCCGGTGTGACGCGCGACCAGCAGGCGATCGCCGTTCGACTGCTTCTGCACCGCCATCATCGGATTGCGGGTCGACACGAAGCGCCAGCCGGCCGGCAGCCCCTTGGGCTGCTCGGTCGTCATCGAGGCGCGCGCGTGTGCGAGTTCCTCGATCAACTGGCTCAATTGCGACGGCGGGAACGGCACCTGGTTCGTGCCGATCGCGAGCGTCACGGCGTCCAGCGACGGGCGGGCGACGACGAGTTTTGCGTCGGCGCCGGTTTCGACGGCCTGCGGCGCCGGTGCGCTGGCGGTTTCGGTGGCCGTTGTTTCGGCGGCCGCAACGGCCTGTTCGAGCGCGGCTTCCTTCGCCGTGGCTTCGCGCAGCGCCGCTTCGGCCACTGCCTTGTCGGAGGCGGCTTGGGCGGCGAGCAATTCGGCGGCGGCCTTGTCGGCCGAGGCGAGTGCGGCCGTGGCCTGCGCGGCCGCGCGCTCCGCTTCGAACTGCGCGGAGGCGTCGGCCAGCGCGGCGCGTTCCGCGCGCGTTTGCGCGGCGAGCGTATCGGCCGCTTCGCGGTCGCGCGCGGCTTGCGTTGCGGCTTCCTGCGCGGCGTCGCGCTCGGCGCGGGCCTGACGATGGGCGGCTTCGGCCGCGTCGAGATCGGCGGCGGCCTGCTGCATCAGCGCATCGGCGGCTTCACGGTCGCCTGCGGCTTGCTGGGTGGCGAGGTTGGTGGCGGCGGTATCGCCGATGGCTTGCGCAGACGCGACGGCCACGGCGGCGCTCGCCGCTTGCGTGTTCTCGGCCTCGCGGCGCGCGGCGTGTGCCGCGTCGCGATCGGCTGCCGCCTGCGCGGCCGCCGCTTCGGCAGCCGCGCGGTCGGCCGCGGCTTGCTGCCTGATCGCCTCGGCGGCGGCGCGATCCTCGGCCGCCTGTTTCGCGGCCGCTTGCGCGGCTTCGTGATCCTCGGCGGCTTGCCGGGCCACGGCATGCGCGGCTTCGCGCTCGGCCAGCGCCTGCGAAATCGCGGCCTTGGCCGTGGCGCATTCGCTGGCGGCCTGCTGAGTGGCCAGCTCGGCGGCGTCGCGTTCGGTGGTGGCCTGCTTGATGGCGAGGTCGGCCGCTTCGCGTTCCGTCTGCGCCTGCCTTATTGCGCGTTCTGCGTTGTCTCGCTCATGTGCGGCTCGCTTGGTTGCGGCTTCCGCAGCTTCGCGCTGCGCGGTGGCCTGCGTGAGCGCGGCATCGGCCGCTTCGCGATCGATCCCGACGCGCGCGGCCAGCGCTTCGGCCGAGGTTTTGTCGGTGACGGCCTGTGCGGCAGCCGCTTCGGCGGCGGCCTGCACGGCGCGCATCTGTTCATGGAGGGCTTCGGTGGCCGCGCGATCGGCGCTGGCCTGCTTGGCGGCGAGGTGGGCCGCCGCTTGCCCGGCGGAAAACTGTTCGGCGCTGGCGCGTGCGGCGCTCGCTTCCTCACCGGCGGCTTGGGCGGCAGCCCGATCGGCAGCCGCGGATTCGATCGCGGCCTTCGCGGCGCCCGCGACCGTTTGCGCGGTGTGGATGAGCTGATCGATGCCCGCACCGAGCGCTTCGATCTGGTCGTTCAGGTTCATGCGTGCCTTCTCTACGTAGGACCCGCGATTTTAACCGGTGCATCGCCCCCGGTTCGACCTTGACGTGTAACAAAGTGCTGGTAGGGCGGCGATGCACGCCCGCCGCGCGGCGCTGACGCGCTAGCGCGTCAAATAGCCCGCCCCGCGGAACCAGCCGAGCGCGTCGGCGAGACCTTCGCGGTAGGGCCGTGCGCGATAGCCGAGTTCGCGTTCGGCCTTGGCCGACGTGAAATACATCTTGTTCTTCGACATCTTCAGCCCGTCGACGGTCACGAACGGCTCGCGCTTGGTGAACTTCGCGACCACCTCGGCGGCGTACGCGATCGGGTAGAGCGGCCCGCGCGGCAGCGCGATGGTCGGCGGCTTGCGGCCGACCATCTGGGCGATGTCGGCCAGCATCTGTTGCAGCGGCAGGTTCTCGCCACCCAGGATGTAGCGCTCGCCGATGCGGCCTTTCTCGAGCGCGAGGAAGTGGCCGTGCGCGACGTCGTCCACATGAACCAGGTTCAGCCCCGTATCGACGAAGGCCGGGATCTTGCCGGTGGCCGCCTCGACGATGATGCGGCCGGTCGGCGTGGGCTTCACGTCGCGCGGGCCGATCGGCGTGGACGGGTTGACGATCACGGCCGGCAGCCCGTCCTCGGCGATCATCCGTTCGACGGCGCGCTCGGCCAGCACCTTGCTGCGCTTGTAGACGCCGATCGCCTGCTCGGGCGTGAGCGGCGAGGTTTCGTCGGTGGACTGGCCCGAGCTGGTCACCTTCAACGTGGCCACGCTGCTGGTATAGACGATGCGCTCGACGCCTTCGGCCAGCGCCGCGCGCATCGTCGCGACGGCACCTTCGAGGTTGGCGCGCTCGATCTCGAGCGGATCGGGCGCCCACAGCCGGTAATCGGCGGCCACGTGCAGCAGGTAGCGCACGCCGCGCAGCGCCTGGCGCATCGAGGCCTCGTCGCGCATGTCGCCGGTGACGATTTCGGCGTCGAGCCCGGCGACGTTGGTGCGCGGGCTGGAGGCGCGCACCAGCACGCGCACCCGATAGCCCTGGGCCTGCGCGATGCGCGCCACCGACGAGCCGACGAAGCCGGACGCACCGGTCACGAGTACGAGATCGCGTTGTGTATCAGTCATGCCATTCCTTGATGTCGCGCGGTTCGAACGCGGTGCGCGGCGGTTATGCGTGATGCGCGATTGTACGTGCTGCGCATGGCGCGGGCGTCCGGCGCGCGCCATGCGGCGCGACTACAATGCGGGGCTTTGATGCAAACGGATGAGGAGCGACATGAGCGGCAAGGATCTCGACGAACGGGTGGAAACCCTCTACGTGCGCGTGCGCGGCGTGGTGCAGGGTGTCGGCTTTCGTCATGCCACCGTGCGCGAGGCCCATGCGCTGAGGCTGCGCGGCTGGGTCTCCAATCTCGAGGACGGCTCGGTCGAGGCGATGATCCAGGGCCCGGCCGCCGACATCGACCGGATGCTCGCCTGGCTGCGTCACGGCCCGCCCGCCGCGCGCGTGAGCGAGGTGGAGTTCGAGGAACGCCAGACCGACAAGCGCTTCGAGCGGTTCCAGCAAAACTGATCGGGGCCGGCGGGAGCGATGATTCAGGAATTTCCGGAAGCACGGCGCGGCCTCGCGCTGTCGGTGGCCGCGTCGGCGCTGTTCGCGCTGATGTCGGTTTATGCGAAGCTGCTCGCGCCCCTGACGGGCCTCGACATCTTCGCGTGGCGCATCGTCTGGACCTTGCCCGGCGCGCTCGCGCTGGTGGCGTTGCGAGGCCGCTTCGGCGAACTCGCCGCGCTGCTGCGGCGCATGCTCGGCAGCCGTCGCGTCGCGCTGGCCGTGATCGGCGGCGCGGCGTTGCTCGGCATGCAGCTGTGGCTGTTTCTGTGGGCGCCGCTGCACGGGCGCATGCTCGAAGTGTCGCTCGGCTATTTCCTGCTGCCGCTGACGATGGTGCTGGTGGGGCGCTTCGTCTATCGCGAATCGCTGTCGCTGCTGCAATGGTGCGCGATCGCGTTCGCGGCGCTCGGCGTGTTGCACGAGCTGTGGGTGACGGGCGCGTTCGCGTGGCCGACGCTGGTGGTGGCGATCGGTTATCCGCCGTACTTCATGCTGCGCCGGCGCATGGATGTCGAGCCGCTCACGCTGTTCGCCGTCGAAATGCTCGCGCTGCTGCCGGTGGCGGTGCTCACGCTCGTCACGATCGGCACGCCGGTCGGCGGCCATGCGATGCTGCTGTCGGTGTGGCTGCCGGGCCTCGGGGTGCTGTCGACGCTCGCGCTCGGCTGTTATCTGAAATCGAGCCGGATGTTGCCGATGGCGCTATTCGGCATCCTCGGCTACGTGGAGCCGGTGTTGATCGTCGCGGCCGCCGTGCTGCTGCTCGGCGAATCGCTGAGCGCGCAGCAACTCGGCACCTACGGCCCGATCTGGATCGCCGTCGCCCTGACGGCCTGGCACAGCTATCTGATCATGCGGCGCGTGCAGGCGCACTGACCCCGCTAGGCTGCTTGCACCTCGCCTGTGCGCGCCGCGCCCCTTCCCGCATTTTCTTTCGGATCACGCAGTGAATTCCAGGCGTGTCATTTCGATTGTTTCGTTCTGCGATCAAAACTGGCAAAAATCGATGACGGATCGCTGACGCTTGTCTGGCAAGGCTGACAGTCACGGATCGGAAGAATTGGTTGCATTTTGTTACTTAGGGTATGCCCGTAGCGACGTATAGACTTTCTGGACCGTCCCACTTCCGTATGCGGTCCCTTTCCGATGAACGGTCCAGTCTTCGCCTCGGCGCTCCGGCGCACGCGAGTCAGGCATACGTGTCTCGCCGCGCGCTTGTCGTCGCTCCTCGCTACGCAGTCCTTCGCTTTGCTCTCGATGCCCGGTCGGGCTTCCGCTCGCGCGCCGCTTTGTTCCGAGCGTGCGTCATGGCAGTGACCGACGCGCGCAACGCGGCCGCGCCGGCGCGCTCGGGCCGCGTGATCGAAATCGACTTCTTTCGCGGCATCGTGCTGTTGATGATCGTCGTCGACCATATCGGCGGCAGCATCGTGTCGAAGTTCACGCTGCATTCGTTCGCGCTGTGCGATGCGGCCGAGGTGTTCGTGTTCCTCGGCGGTTTCGCGGCGGCGAGCGCGTTCGTCTCGATGTCGGAGCGCTATGGCGCCGATGTCGCGCGCCGGCGCTTCATGCGGCGCGCGGTGCAGATCTATCGCGCGTTCCTGGCCACCACCACGTTGATGCTGGTGGTGTCCGCCGTGCTCGATCATTACGGCATCGAATCGCCGAACCTCGCCCTCGACGATGTCAGCGTGATGCTGGCCACGCCGCTGACCGGCCTGATCGAAGTGCTGACGTTCCAGCGCCAGCCGTATCTGGCGTCGGTGCTGCCGATGTACGTGCTGTTCGCGCTGGCCGTGCCGGCCATCGTGCCGCTCGCACGCCGCTGGCCGGTGTGGTTGTTCGCCGGCAGTTTCGCCGCGTGGCTCGCGTCAGGGTGGCTCGGCACGCAACTGCTCGATACGCCCTCGTTCAAGTGGAGCTTCAACCCATTTGCGTGGCAACTGATGTTCGTGCTCGGCGCGCTGGTGCGCTGCCAGCCGATCTATCGCGGCCTCGCGGCCGGGCGCTACGGCGCGGTGCTGACCGGCGTGGCGCTCGGCATCGTGCTGGTGTGCGCGTACTACAAGCTGTTCTCGGGGCTGCCGTTGCCCGAAGGCTTGATGAAGCGCGACCTGGCGTGGCCGCGCGTGCTCAGTTTCCTGGCGGTAGCGTGGTTGATGGCCGACCTCGTGCGTTCGGGCTGGGTGGGCAAGCTCGCGCGTGCGGTGCAGCCGGTGGTGGCCGTGGGGCAGCGTGGGCTGGTGTGCTATGTGGTGGGCACCGCGATCTCGCTCACGCTCGATTCGCTGATGCACCACGCGGCGATGAGCCCGCGCTTCTCGCCGTTCGGCGTGGGTCTGGCGGCCGACACGATCGCGCTCGGTTGCCTGTTGACGCTCGCGAGTTCGGGCGGCTGGTGGCAGCGCATGCGGCGTGCGCCCGCGTAGGGCGCAACGCGATCGAGCAACGAGGTAAAGCGCCGGGTTTCGGCGCTTTTTTCGTTCCGGCCCGCTTCGCTCACCGCGAAGGTGAGCGAATACGGGAGGCGGATTCAGGGGTGGCGGCGTCGTCGCTGTCGGCTTCGTCGGCGGTGTCCGACGGTTCGGCGGCGCGAGCCAGTTCGGCATCCGCTTCGGCCGCCGCCCGCGCGGCGCGCAGCGCGGTGCAGCGTTGCGCACGACGGATGTCGGCCAGCGTGCGCACGATCCGCATCGTCCTTTTGTTCATCTCACTCTCCAGCAGGCCCGGGTGCGGGCTGCTTTCAGTGTAGGACGCCGTGGCGCGCTTCGCCGGCCGACTGTGGCGCGCGAGCCGCGCGCCGAGGGATATTACTGAGTGGCCGCGCCGTTTGCGTGCAGGGCGGCGCTCTCTTGCTCGCGCGCCTGCGCGTGGCTCTGATGCGCGCGCGAAAGCTTCGCCATCAGCGGCAGCAGCAGGCACGACACGAGCGTGCCGCCCACCGCCACCCAGCCGAGCGTCGAGAACAGGTGCACGTACAGCGGCAGCGACGCCGTGGCGGGCAGGTCGTGCGACGGCA
This sequence comes from Burkholderia sp. 22PA0099, assembly GCF_047497165.1. Taxonomy (NCBI): domain Bacteria; kingdom Pseudomonadati; phylum Pseudomonadota; class Betaproteobacteria; order Burkholderiales; family Burkholderiaceae; genus Burkholderia; species Burkholderia sp. 22PA0099. The sequence continues at coordinate 1,336,357 of NZ_CP163164.1, forward strand.
TCTTCGCGAGGTTCGCGACCACGCTGCCCAGATACTGCGAAATGCCGGTGGCGACGAAGTACGCGCCCATCATGAAGCCGCCCATGCGCGCCGGCACGTAGCGCGCGATCATCGCGAGGCCGAGGCCGCTGACGAGCAGCTCGCCGAGCGAGTAGAGGCCGTAGCCGCCAACCATGAACCACGACGACACGCGGCCGTCCACCGCGAAGCGCCCGCTCGCCGCGAACACGAAGAAGCCGGCCGCCACCACGGCGAAGCCGAGCATGTACTTGAGCGCCACCGGCACGTTCACGCCACGGTTCGCCAGCGAGTTGTAGATCCACACGAGCACCGGGCTCAACAGCATGATCCAGATCGGATTGAGCGCCTGGAACTGGCCAGCGCTCCAGGTGAACAGCGTGGTGCCGAACAGCGTGAAACCCGGGTCGACGTTACGGAATGCGAACAAGGTCAGCGAGGTGGACATTTGCTGATAGAAGATGAAGAACAGGATCACCTGCGCGATCAGCACCAGCGCGGCGATCAGGCCCGAGCGCTCCGAGCGGTTGGCCTTCGCGATCATGTAGACGAAGATCGCCAGCACCACGAACGCGGCGGTCCAGACGGCCGCGACCGCCAGCGCCTTGTGGCCGAGCAGGAACGTGGTGACCAGCGCGAGCACCACGCCGCCGCCCGCCACGGCCGCCGCGCGGCCCCAGCGAATCGGCGCGTCGTCGGGCTGCGAGCCGACATGCCTGAGCGTGCGCTGCATCAGCGTGTAGTTGACGAGGCCCACCAGCATCCCGGCGCAGCACACCGCGAAGGCCGGATGCCAGCCCCAGCGATCCTTGATCCACGGCGTGACCAGCATCGAGATGGTCGAGCCGATATTGACCGCCATGTAGTAGATCGTGAACGCGCTGTCGAGGCGCGCGTCGTCACCTTCGTAGATGCGCCGCACGAGGTTCGCGGCATTGGCCTTGAACAGGCCGTTGCCCACCACCATCACGCCGAGCGATGCGTAGAGGAACTGAAGATTGTCGTTCGGCATCGCGAGCATCAGGTAGCCGAGGCCGAGCACGGCGGCGCCGATCAGCATCGTGCGGCGCGTGCCGAGCACGTGATCGCCGATCCAGCCGCCAACCGACGGCGCCGCGTAGATCAGCGCCACGAAGGCGCCCCAGATCAGGTTCGCGTTGCTGTCGTCGAAGCCGAGCTTCTCGACCATGAACAGCACCATCAGCGCGACCATGCCGTAATAGCCGAAGCGCTCCCACATTTCGATCAGAAAGACCGTTGCGAATGATCGCGTTTTGGAAACAGGTGTTGAGACGGGCATCGTTGTCCTCGAATATCGTTTTTAGCGCGGCATCGTGCGTGACGGATGCTGCGGATTCGGAATGTCGCGGCGCCGGAAGGCGGCGCGTCGGCAAGAGGGGCGATGCTCAGGCGGGTGGGGCGGTGCTCGCGTGATGACGACAACGTTTGCATCGCGGCCGTGCGGCGCGAGGGGTTGCGGCGGCGTGGGCACGCATTGCGTGCGCGGGGTTTGGAACGGCATTCATGTTGGATGAACCTCGGGGCGACCGGATAGGGGCGCGTAAAACGGGGCGGCAGGCAGCCGGTGGGCTGGTGCCGGCCATGACGATGGGCCGGACGCGAGGTGGTCGCGCTTCGGTGCGGCCGCGATTGTCATGACGCGGTTGCCGTCCGTCACTTCGGGAAATCCCGCGACCGATGCGGCGACAACCCGTTTTTCCGTGACCGCGATGGCACGCTGCGCAAACTCTTCCATCAGGAATGCTGCGAATCGAGCACGAATTGCACGAGCGATCTGGCAAGATGACGCCTCGCAGCAGCGTTGCGCGGGGTGCGCCAAGGCGCAGGCCGTCTCGTTGACACGGTCATGAAGACGAAGATTAAGCCATATCGATCAAACTTCGTTACTTTCCATCAAACTTTTTTTGACGATCGGATTTCGGCCTGCTATGGTTGCTTCCACTGAAAATACGCAGCCCCGAAGTGCGGCGCTGGAGCTGGGCGGAAAGATTCGTGCGCTCAGGCAGCGCCTGAAGCGCACGCTTGACGATACGGCCACTGCCGCAGGTATTTCAAAGCCGTTTTTGTCCCAGGTCGAGCGTGGCCTGGCTTCGCCGTCCATCACCTCGTTGGCCGGCATTGCGCAGGCGCTCGGCGTGAACGTGCAGTATTTCGTCGAGACGCCGAGCGAGGAACGCTCGGTGTGCCGTGGCGAGCAATTGCGCTTTTTCAGCTTCGCCGACTCGACCAATCTGTTCGGACGACTGACGAACGTGTCGGCCGGCCGGCAGCTTGAAGCGATTCTCGTGCGCATGCCGCCGGGGCAGAAGCGCTCGGAAGTCACGACGCATGCAGGGGAGGAATTCCTGTACGTGATCGAGGGCGAAGTATCGTTGACGCTGGAAGGCAAGACGTTTGTCGTGCAGGCCGGCGACAGCGCGCATTACCTGTCGACCGTGCCGCATAGCTGGGTCAACACCGCGAAGCAGGAGTCGGTGGTGGTCTGGGTCGGTACGCCGCGACTCTTCTAAAAACCGGGTCATCTGCCGTTCCTCCGAACGGGGTGGCCCTTCGGAGATAATCAGGATAACGACATGATCGTCACGTCGCACAGCCCCCCGCGCTTCTCCTAGCCACATCAAAAACACGCAGCGCCCACCGTTCGCTGCGCCGTCGGCTTTTCCGCTTTTCATCGTCATGCCTATCGCGCCGTTGCCAAGGCCGCGAGGGCAGCGCTCGCGCGCGCCTGCCGTGTTCGACGTTTGCGGCCGGTGGCAAGCGTGCGCCTTGACGATGCGCTCGCGCGGCGGTGCAGGCCAAACCTGAGAGACACCATAACGATGAATCGAACCGCCACCCCGCGGCGTACGCGCCGTGCGTCGCGCCTCGCCTGGATGCTTCCCGTGCTGGCCGGGATCGCCGCCGCACCTGCGCATGCCGACGACGCGCCTGCCGCATCCGCCGCGCCTTCGCTGGCACAAGCCACCACGCCGAATGCCGTGATCGATGCCGAAGCGAACCAGGCGCCGTCGCCCGTGCCGAGCATCGACGCTTCCGCGCAATCGAAATCGCGTGGCTTCGTGCAGGACAGCCACCTCGAATTGATGTTCCGCAACTACTCGGACGCGCTCGACGCGAAGGGCGGCCCGCATCGTCATGCGTGGATTCAGGCGGTGATGGCGAATTTCGAGTCGGGCTATACCGGCGGGCTGATCGGCTTCGGCGTGGATGCTTCGGTGTACGCAGCATTGAAGCTCGACGGCGGCGCGGGCGGCGGCAACATGGTGCACGTCGCGAAGGGCGGCGGTGGGTCGAATCAGCTCGGCTGGGCCTACCCCGGCGTGTACGACGTGAAGGCGCGAATCTCGAACACGGTGATCAAGTACGGTCTGCAGATCGTCGACAACCCGTTCATGGAGCCGCACGACAATCGTGCACTGCCGCCGACCTTTCTCGGCGCAACCATCGTCAGCAACGAATTCCGCAACGTGATGCTCGAAGCGGGCAGCTTCACGAAGACCGATGCACGCGGCCGTTCGACCTTGGTCGATCTGACCTCGCAATACGGCGGCACGCGGATCGATCGGCTCACGTATGCGGGCGGCACCTGGGATTACTCGCCCACCGGCTCCGTCGCGCTCTACGCGAACCAGGCCGAGAACGTGTGGAACCAGTATTACGCGTCGGTGCGGCAGAGCTACGGCGCGCCGAGCGGCGTGAAGTGGACGGGCTTCGGCAACGTCTATTCGACACACGATACGGGCGACGCGCGGCAAGGCAAGATCGACAACAACGCGTACAGCCTGTCGCTCGCCGCGCAGCATGGCCCGCATGAATTGCTGCTCGGGTTTCAGCAAGTGCTCGGCGATCAATACTTCGATTACCTGAACGAAACCAACGGCATCTTCCTGGTCGATTCGATGGACGTGGACTACAACGCGCCGCACGAAAAATCGCTGCAGTTGCGCTACACGTTCTACGGCAAGGATGCCGGGCTGCCCGGCTTCAAGGCAATGGTGTGGGGGTTGACGGGCTGGGGCGCGGACGGTTCGGCGGGCGCCGCGAACGATCCGACGCACGCCGGCATCTACTGGAAGGACGGCCTGCCGGTGCAGGGCCGCCACCACGAGTTCGGTTTCATCCCTTCGTACACGATCCAGAGCGGCCGCCTCAAGGATACGAAGATCACCTTCATCGCGATGTGGCACGTCGGCTCGGCGCACTACTCGGACAGCACCAATCAGGAATACCGATTGGTTGTGAACCTGCCGGTGTCGGTGTTCTGAGCGGCTGCTGCCCGCGTCAGGCCGTTTTCGGTGCGGGCGCGATGCCGGCCGGTTCGATGCCGGCGATGCCGGCCAAGGTGTGGCCCGTGTCGCGCCACGCGTCGAGGCCGCCGCGCAGCGTGAGGGCGTCGGTGAAGCCGGCGTCCGACAGGCGCTTGGCCATCAACGCGGCCGACACCTCGTTCGGACACGAGCAATACACGACGAACTTCTGCCCGAGCGGATAGCGCAGCGAGAATTCGCGCACGTTGCGTTCGTCGGCGAACACCGCGCCCGGAATCGAGAACGGATCGAGGCGGCGATGTTCGGGCGAGCGCACGTCCACCACCACCGGCAGCGCCGACGGGTCGGCGAGCATCATCCGTTCGAGTTCGGCCACGTCGATGCGCGCATTGGCGAGCGTACGCAGCAGCGCGCGGCGACGCGACCAGCGCACGCTCGCATACAGCAGGAGCAGCAGGCCGATCAGCACCAGCGCCGCCTGGCCGAACTGGCTCGCACCGGTAAACAGCCAGTCGATCTGCTCGGCGAACAGCAACCCGACCAGCAGGCCGACCGCGGCCCACAACAACGCGCCAAGCGCGTCGTAGCCGAGGAACGTGCGGTAAGGCGTGCCGAGCGCGCCGGCCATCGGCACCGAAACCAGCGAGAGGCCCGGCACGAAGCGCGCGATCGCCAGCACGCGCACCCCCCAGCGACCGAAGAACTGCTCGGTTTTTTTCACGCAACTGTCGCGTGACAGCGACAGCCGGCAGAGCGTCTTGAGCGTGCGGCCGCCGAAACGGCGCCCGGCCAGATACCAGGCGGAATCGCCGAGCACCGCAGCCGCCACGGCGAGCAGCAGCACCGGCAGCAATTGCATGCCGATCATGTCGGGGTGCAGGGTGGCCATCGCGCCGAACAGGATGAGCGTCGGCATCGCGGGCACGGGCAGGCCGAGCGCGGCTGCCAGCACATTGACGAACACGATGAGCGGTCCGTAGCGGACGACGAGATCATGCAGCATGGCGAACGTGGCGCGAAAAAGAGGCGATGAGTGGAAGCAACGCAGATGGACCGATTATCGGCCTTTTTCAAGTCAACTGAGCGTAGGTCGGGCGACCGGATGAAGCGGTGAGCGAAGCGAGCGGCGCTTGCTCACCGTAACGACAGGGAATCAGGAGGGCGTGCGGGAGAAGGTGGCGGCAACGTGCGATTCGCCGGGCAGCTCCGCGCCATGAGAACGGATCGCGGCGATCAGCTCGGCCGGCGTGATTTCGTAGCGCACTTCGCGATGGATGCCGGGCTTGCGCTCGTCGACCTCGATCAGCAACACGCTTTTACCGTCGTCGGTGGCTTCGAGCCGCAGCGAGCGCAGCTCGCGGCCATCGGCCGAATCCAGTTCGCTCAGGAGGGCCATCGCCCCGGAAGCACCGGTCGTGCGCATCGAACAAGTCCTCGTATCGTGTCAATGGAAGATGTTGTCTTGCGAACTGCTCCAGCGCAGTGTAACGCGAACCGGTCAGTTGCAACGACAATTTCGAGATTCGAGACGCCGCAAAACGGACGGCTGGTCTGACATATCGCGTTCATCGAATTGACCATTGGGACGGCCCGGAACGGCCGGCCAAGGTGGCGCGGCGACGCGGAAAATCGATGCCGATCGGGGCGGCCGGCGGTACGGCTTTTTTGATTTGGAGAAGAGGGGATGCGGCGGCCTGGGCAGCGAACGGGCTGCGCGGCGTGGCGCCACGCCGCCATGCACCAAGGTGTTGCGCGCGCCGCCATGTCGGCCGGCGCGCCGCGCGATCCGTCAGACCAGGCCGGTTGCGTAGTAGAAGGCGATCACGAAGAACACGGCGAGCGTCTTGATCACGGTGACCGCGAAGATGTCGCGATACGACTCGCGGTGTGTGAGGCCGGTCACGGCCAGCAGCGTGATCACCGCGCCGTTGTGCGGCAACGTATCCATGCCGCCGCTGGCCATCGCCACCACGCGGTGCAGGACTTCCATCGGAATGTGCGCGGCTTCCGCGCCCTTGATGAAGGTATCCGACATGGCGGCGAGCGCGATGCTCATGCCGCCCGAGGCGGAGCCGGTGATGCCGGCCAGCGAGCTGACCGACACGGCCGCGTTGACGAGCGGATTCGGGATGCTCTTGAGCGCGTCGCTCACCACCAGGAAGCCCGGCAGCGCGGCGATCACCCCACCGAAACCGTATTCCGACGCGGTGTTCATGGCGGCCAGCAACGCACCGCCGACGGCCGTCTTGGTGCCCGTCGCGAAACGCGCGCTGACGCGCGGGAACGCCGTGATCACCACCAGCAGGATGCCGAGCAGCAGCGCGGCCTCCACCGACCAGATCGCCACCACCGTCTTGATCGGCGTGGTGACCGGCGCGTGCAGGCCCGGCAGCACTTCGGGGGGCACCGTGTAGCTCGCGCCGCTGTACCACTGCGGGATCCACTTGGTCAGCAGGAAGTTCGCCACGCCCACCAGCACCAGCGGCGCAACGGCGAGTATCGGGTTCGGCAGCGAGCTGGTTTCGACGCGTTCCGGCTCGTTGACCAGCGACGTGCCGTAGCCCTCGCCCTTGGCCATCGCGGCGCGGCGACGCCATTCGAGGTAGGTCAGGCCCACGATGATGATGAACACCGAGCCGATCGTGCCGAGCACGGGCGCGGCCCATGCGGTGGTCTTGAAGAACGTGGACGGGATGATGTTCTGGATCTGCGGCGTGCCCGGCAGCGAATCCATCGTGAACGAGAACGCGCCGAGGGCGATCGCGCCCGGCATCAGCCGCTTCGGAATGTTGCTCTGGCGATAGAGTTCGGCCGCGAACGGATAGACGGCGAACACCACCACGAACAGCGACACGCCGCCGTAGGTCAGCAGCGCGCAGACCGCGACGATCACCGCATTGGCGCGCGAGCGCCCGATATAGCGGATCGCGGCGGCGACGATCGACTCGGAGAAGCCGGACAGCTCGATCACCTTGCCGAACACGGCGCCGAGCAGGAACACGGGGAAGTACAGTTTGACGAAGCCGACCATCTTCTCCATGAAGATGCCCGAGAAGACGGGGGCGACGGCAGCGGGATCGGTGAGCAGCACGGCGCCCAGTGCGGCGATCGGCGCGAACAGGATCACGCTGTAGCCGCGGTAGGCGGCGAACATCAGGAACGCCAGCGCAGCAAGGACGATGATGAATGACAAGTGAGTCTCCTATTTATTGATTCTTTCGATGTGGCCGGTGTGTGCCCGTCCACACGTGCTGCCCGGGCGTGTGCTGCCCGATTTGCAGAACGACGCTGTAACGCAGGTTCCATGCCAGCGCGCTTGCTGCCTCGGCTCTCGGCCGATACATGGCGATTTGTTCGGGATTTTGCCGCGTGCGGTGCGATTGTCGCGATCGATTCTACCGAAGCTGTCCCGATTCCAGGACAAAGCCTGTTGCGTGGTGCCGGAAAACGACATCGAACGTCGTCCGGGCAAGGCCAAGCCGGTTTTGGGCGTGTGTCTACGCAATGAGATAATCCGTCCCGATTCGGAGACGACACGCATGCTCCGACGATAAACGGAGACGACGACACCATGATGAACGACTGGTCGAACCTGCCGGCAGGCTACGGCGATGTGCTGGCGCGGGCCGCCGAATCGCTGTTCCGCACCTTCGAGCATTCGAGCGCCGGTACGCTGATCGTCGACCGCGATGCGCGCGTGGTGTGGATCAATTCCCGTTATGCGGCGCGCTTCGGCTTCGCCGATCCGCAGCGGGCAATCGGGCTCGATTGCGAGGCGGTGATCCCGCACAGCCTGATGCGCGAGGTGGTGGCGACCGGGAGGCCCACTCTGCTCGACATCATGGAAACCGGCCGCGAGCCGCTCGTTGTCACGCGGCTGCCGCTGCTCGACGAGGCCGGCGAGACGGTTGGCGCGATCGGCTTCGCCCTGTTCGACGAACTGAAGACGCTCACGCCGCTGTTCGCGCGCTATATGCAGGTGCAGCAGGAGTTGCTTGCCGCGCAGCGTTCGCTGGCGCAGGCGCGCCGGCCGAAATACACGTTCGCGAGCTTCGTCGGCACCAGCGCGGCGAGCCTGGAAACCAAGCGGCAAGCGCGCCGTGCCGCGCTCGTGGATGCACCGGTGCTGCTGCTCGGCGAAACCGGCACCGGCAAGGAACTGCTCGCGCATGCGATCCACGCGGCGTCCGCGCGCGCCTCGAAGCCGCTCGTGACCGTCAACGTGGCGGCGATTCCCGATGCCCTGCTCGAAACCGAATTCTTCGGCGCGGCGCCGGGCGCCTATACCGGCGCGGACCGCAAGGGCCGTATCGGCAAGTTCGAGCTGGCCGATGGCGGCACGCTGCTGCTCGACGAGATCGGCGACATGCCGCTGCCGCTGCAGGGCAAGCTGCTGCGCGTGCTGCAGGACAAGGAGTTCGAGCCGGTGGGCTCGAACCGGATCGTGCGCGCCGACGTGCGGATCATCGCGGCGACCTCGGCCGATCTGCCGGCGCTGGTCGCAACCGGCCGCTTTCGCGCCGATCTCTATTACCGGCTCAACGTGCTGACGCTGAACTTGCCGCCGTTGCGGGAGCGCGCCTCGGATATCGAGGCGCTTGTTTACGCGACGCTGGAAGAACTGGCCGCGCAGCACGGGCACGCCGCGCACTGCACCCTGACCGCCGACGCCTTGCGCCTGCTCGCCGCGCAAACCTGGCCCGGCAACGTGCGCGAGCTGCGCAACACGCTCGAACGCGCGTTGATGTTGTCGGACAGCGCGCTGATCGACGCCGAGGTGCTGGCGCCGTTCGTGGGCGCGGGCACGGCGGCGGGCGCGATGGGCTCGCGTGCGACGGATATCGTGCGGGAGGCGACGCCGGCTGCCGCCGAGCCCGATGCCGCCCCCGAAACCGTTGCGGCGGCAACCGTCGCCTACGCCGAGGCGTTTGCCGAATGGGAACGACGCTTCCTCAACGAAGCGCTGGCGGCGAGCGGCGGCCGCGTTGTCGAAGCCGCCGCCCGCATCGGCATCGGGCGCGCAACCTTTTACAAGAAGATCGCCGCGCTCGGTATCGAGGCCTGAAACCGCCGCATCGGCCGATGCGGCCCGATCGCGTTTATTTTTCAAGTTCCGTAATCGTGCCGCCGAGTGCGTTTCGGCGTGACGATTGCGAAACCGGGCGACGGCTGAATATACCGGGCGGTATATCGAATGTTTAAGAATATTCAGCATGTTTCAACAAGATAAATCTGATGTATGGCCTTGAATATGGCTTCGGTATGCGAAGTCGGCGATACGGCGCGATCGCACGGCTTGCGTTTAACGGCTGAATGCTGCCCGTCGCCGTGAACTTGTCAGGTCCTGCCAGGCAGCCGGTAAGCCGTGGTTCGCGCAGCAATCGCCGCGCCGGGTTGATGTTGCCGCTGGTGCTTTCGTGCGGTGCAAAGCCGCTCCCTATCCTGTTTCGAAACGAGGATGCCGCACCCGGCTCGCGCATTGGGTCGACGGGTTTGTCCGTTGAACCGTTTGCCTCAAAAATGACGTGTTTTCTGGTCGGCCGAATCGACTGCCACGCCATATGGCATGGCATACTCGCGTCGTCTCGAAAGCACACAGACCGGAACCCTCCATGACACATCGATTGGCGACGGTGCCCTCGGCACGCAAGCCGACCGCACGACTTTTCCTGGCATTTGCCCTGTTCGCCAGCCTCGCAGGCTGCGGCGGCGGTGCACCGTTATTTACTTCCGATGGGCGCGCGACGACGCAGGTTTCCTGCCCCGCCGGCGGCCCGTGGGATACCTGTTTCGAGAATGCGCGCGGCATTTGCGGCGGCGATGTCGATACGATCCAGCAATCCGTCGATAACGGCAGCCGCACGCTGCTGTTCGCATGTAAAGCCAAAAGCACCAATTGAGCGGTGGCGTCTCGTCGGTCAGCCGGGACGCAATACGAAAAAATATCAACCCCGCGTAATTTGATTTCTATACTGTCCAAATAACCAAACACGGAGTGCGATCCGATATGGCGACTTATAGGCAACTGACCGTGCAGCTCGAGAAGCTGCAGCAGAAAATCGACAAGGAACGCGAAAAGGCCACCACCGACGCGATTGCCGATATCAAGGCGAAAATCGCGGAATACGACATCACGCCTGAAGAGCTTGGTTTCCGCGACGCTGCCACTGCCGCCAAACCGAAGAAGCCGCTCCCTGCCAAATACCTGAACGTGAAGACGGGCGACACCTGGAGCGGGCGCGGGCGCGCGCCGGCCTGGCTCGGCAAGAATCGGAACCGCTTCCTGATCAAGGAGTGATTCCCGAAAAACCTCACCTTTGGCGCTTTCTCCAACGGTGCGAATCGACCGCAGGTCGTTCGCGCCGTTTTGTTTTTGCGGTTTCACGCTCGTGTGAAACAATTCGGAAATTGTGTTTCCCGAAATCAATCCAACGCAATGATGCGTGGATTGCCGGTTAAATACCAATAATGACCGGTGATTTCGGCTATTTTGCGCATCGGCATCGCGCATTGGCACGTTGAACCGGGTTCGCCGCCACGCGCCGCTCGGCGCCGTGCGGCACGCACCTGGAAGGCACTCCCGAATCTCCTCACCCTCGATCCCGAACGTTCTCACCTTGCCTCCCGCATTGGCTCACCTTTGCATGACGGATGCCGGCCTGCCGCCTGCCATCGCGTCGTGCGATCGAGAGACATCGTGATGTGGATTGGCGCGCCGCGGTAGTCGGCCGTTCGGCATATAGGCAGCCCCGGGGCCTTCGCCTATGCTACGGCTCACCGTCGCGTCTCACGCGGCAACCCGAGAAGGAGGCACCGTGACCGTTCGCAATCTCGATGCGTTGTTCCAGCCGAAGTCAGTCGCCGTGGTGGGCGCGTCGCGCCGCGAAGGCAGTATTGGTGCGATCGTCTGGCGCCGCGTGCTCGATGGCGACTTCGGCGGGCCGGTGTGGCCCGTCAATCCCAAGTACGACGAACTGAGCGACTTGCGCGTGTATGCGCGTGTCTCGCAGTTGCCGGCGCCGCCGTCGATGGCGGTGGTCTGCACGCCGCCCGCCACCTGGCCCGGCATCGTCAAGCAGCTCGGCGCGCTGGGCGCGCGCGGTGCGATTCTGGTCGGCGAAGCTCGCACGGCGGGCGAGCGCGCTTCGGTCGAGCGTGCGCTCGAAGCGGCGAAGCCGTACTTGTTGCGCATCGTCGGCCCCGGCAGCCTCGGCATCGTCACGCCGCGCCTGAACGCGCATTTCGGCGCACCGGCCTATCGCGCCACGGCGGGTGGCGTGGCCTGGGTATCGCAGTCGAACGCGCTCACCAATGCCGCGCTCGGCTGGGCGCATGCGCGCGGGCTCGGTTTCTCGCACGCGGTCGCGCTGGGCGACGAGGCCGATGTCGATGCGGGCGACGTGCTCGATTACCTCGCGAGCGATCCGTCCACCAAAGCGATCCTGCTCGAACTCGACAGCGTGAAATCGGCGCGCAAGTTCATGTCGGCCGCCCGCGCCGCCGCGCGCAACAAGCCGGTGCTGGCCTTGCGTACCGGCCGCGCCGATCCCGGCGATGCGCTCTATACGGCGGCATTCCAGCGTGCCGGCATGGTGCGCGTGGAGGCGCTCGACGATCTGCTCGACGAGATCGAAACGCTCGGCATCGGCCGCATCGCCACCAGCAACGCGGCCACCGTGATCACGAGCGATGCGGGCGTGGCGAAGCTCGCCGTGGATGCACTCGGCGCAGCGGGCGACCTGACGCTCGCGCCGTGGTCGCCCGCCGCCACGGCCGCATTGGCGGCCGTGATGCCGATGCCGCGGGGGATCGAGGCCGGCAACCCGCTGCTGCTCGGCGACGATGCGCGGCCCGAGGCGTTCGGCGCGGCGGTACGTGCGCTCGGCGCACAAGGTCATGCCGGCACGCTGTTCGTTGTACATGCAACTTCTCACAGCGCGCCCGTGGATGCCGTGGCACGCGAGCTGATCGAGGCGCAGCGCATGGCTCCGCGCGGTATCGTCGCGTGCTTTTTCGGCGGTGTCGATGCGGCCGTGCGCGATGCGCTGCACGCGAACGGCATTCCCGTGCACACCACACCGCAACGGTTGGCGCGTGCTTATGCACGCCTCGTCGATTACCGTCTCGGCCGCGAATTGCTGATGCAGACGCCGGAGGGCTTGCCGCCCGAAACCCCGGCCTCGGTCGCACAGGCGCAGGAAGAAGCGCGCGCTGCCGCCGCGCGCGGCCCCGTCGAGTCGAGCGGCGAGGAGGCGGCGAACTGGCTCGCGCACTTCGGCTTGCGGGCCGCGCGCGACGATGCGCCCGATGCCGATTCGCTGATCGTCACGGTGGGTGTCGAGATGATGGACGATCAGAACTTCGGCCCGGTGTTCCGCTATTCGGTGCCGTCGGCCGATGGCGCTTCCTCACCGTTCGTCGTGTATGCCTTGCCGCCGTTCAACACCGTGCTGGCGCGCGCGGTGGTGCGCCGTTCGCCGTACGCGCAGCGGGCCGCGCCGGAGCCGTTGCTCGAAGCCCTGATGGCGCTGTCGCAGGCGGTGTGCGAGGTGCGGGAGTTGGTCGGGCTGTCGCTGGCGTTGCGCGTGTTGACGCAACGCGTCGAGATTGGCGACGTGCATCTGCGGTTCGCCACCGGGCGCGGGCGGCTGGCGATCATGCCGTATCCGCGCCGGCTGGAGCAGCGCGTCGACTGGCGCGGCACCACGATGACGGTGAGGCCGATTCGCCCCGAGGACGAGGCTGCGCATACGGCGTTGCTCGGCGCGATGACGCCCGACGATCTGCGCATGCGCTTCTTCGGTTCGATCCGCAGCTTCGATCACTCGCAGGTCGCGCGAATGACGCAGATCGACTACGACCGCGAGATGGCGCTGATCGCCACGGCCGAGGTAGCGGGCGGGCAGCGGCAGACGCTCGGCGTGGTGCGCGCCGTGGCCGATCCCGATAACGAAACTGCCGAGTTTGCGATCGCGATTCGTCCCGATCAGAAGGGCAATGGCCTGGGCCGTTTGCTGATGGCGCAGATCATTGATTACGCGCGTTCGCGCGGCACCCGGTGGTTGATCGGCGAGGCCTTGCGCGAGAACAGCGCGATGATCGGCCTTGCACGGGCAGCGGGATTCACGGTGTCGTCGGGCGAGGAGCCGAGTGTGGTTGCATTCCGCATGAAACTGCAGGCGTGAGCGCGTTGCCGGAGATGCGACGAAGGTGAGGGGATTCGGGAGGGAGAAGGTGAGGCTTTACAGGAAGAGGCGCCGGGGCAATACAGCGACGCGCGATGCGGTTGCTGCTGCAGCATAGCCCCGGCGCAGGCGGGCACGAAGCCCGCGCCGCACGCGATTTACGCGGCGAGCTTGGTGGCAGCGTCGTCGATCAGTGCACGCGACAGCGCGAGCTCGTCGAGCAGCGGTTCGGTATAGACGGTGCCGGTTTCGCGTTCGAGGCGGGCGATGGTCAGGGCCGAGCGCGCCGTGTCCTTCGGCATGGCGATGAAGCGCTTCACCGATTCGCCGCCCGTGAAGGCGTCGAACAGGGCGGCGCGCACGTCGTCGGGCAGCGTCTTGGTCCACTGGTAGGGCTTGCCGTTGAACGTGATGGACGGCGGCAGCACGCGCTCCTTCTTGCTGGCCGAGATCAGGCCGTAGGTGCGAGCCGCGTCGCCGATCTGTTCGGGCGAAAACAGTTCGTCGGGCGAGATATCGAATTGCGTGATGTACGACTCGATCGCCTGCATGGCGGCCGCGCGGTCGTCGCGCTTTTTCTGCGCGCGGGCAACGATATCGCGCAGTTCATCCGCCTCTTCGGGCGTGATCGTGAAGCTTGCCTGCTTCTGCTGAAGTTCGGAGAAACGCTGGAATTCGAGATCGGTCAGAAGTTTGGCCATGAGGGTCATCGTGAGCGCGCCGCTCGGTAAGCGGGCGTCGTTTGCGGAAGGGGCCGCCATTTTAGCGTCGTGCGGCGATGCGATCCAGCACGCGCTTGCCGTTTCCGGTTCGCGCGGCGGTCGCGAGCCGGTGCAAGCGAGCACCGGCGGGCCTCTCGCGGCTTGCGCGCCGTTGCGCCGCACGAGGGATTCGCTGGGCGAAACACCGCTCGATGTCCGCTCGCGGCCCCGCTCGTGCCTCAGGCTCGGCTCAAGCCCGGCTCAAGCCGCGTGCAGGTCGCTCATCGACAGCCCGCCTGCGGTGCGGCGCAGCAGTTCGGTGACGTCGTCGAGCGACGGGCCGCCGGCCGCGTCGATCCGCTGCACGTACGGGCAGGTCAGTACCGCGATGGCATGGCCCGACGGCCCGAGCACCGGGAACGCCAGATCGGTGACGCCGTAGGCGCGACGCGATTCCTGGCGGAGACAGCCGTCGGTGCGCAGGGTCGTGGCGGTGGCTTCGAATGCGGCGGCGTCGAACGGCGCCGCGCCGGCCAGCTTCGCGTGTTGGCCGGCCATGTGCTCGCGCTGGCCTCGGGTCTGGAACGCCAGCATCAATTGCCCGCAGGCGGTGTCGGCCAGGCCGACGCGCGAGCCGAGGCGCACGGTGATGCCCCACGCGCCCGGGTCGTCCACCTGCGCGATCACGAGCAGGCTGCCGCGATCGTAGACGGACAAGTGGCAGGACTGGCCGGCCGTGTCGGCGAAACGCTGCATCAGCGGCAGCGCCTCGTCGATCAGGCGGCTCATCGGCGGATGGCGATGGGCGAGCGCGAACAGCTTGAGGCTCAGCGTGTAGCGGTCGCCTCCCGACGAACGCGTGACGTACTGGCGTGCCACCAGGCGTTCGAGCATCCGGTAGATCTCGCTCGCATTGCGGCTCAGTTGCTTGGTGATTTCGGTGCGGGTCAGGCCTTCTTTCTGCTCCGCAAGCAGTTCGAGGATATCGAGCCCCTTGTCGAGCGCCGGTGCGCGGTAACGCTCGACTTCCTCGAGGGTGCAGGGGGGCGTGGCGGGTTTCGAGAAAGCTGCAGGTGTGATCGGCATGGTGATTCGTCATTGCATGGCCGGGCGCCCGTGAGCCGACGAAGCGGCGAGCGTGCCCGGCCGGGGCTTACAGGAATTGCAGTCGGCACAGTGCGTCTGGCAGTGAACGCGCTACGCCGCCATCGAGCGAACGCCAGGAGCGGGGGAATCGATGACGCTGTTTATCGAGAAGAGGTAAACGAAAAGGAATGGATCGTAGGCATGATATCGCCCGGTTGGCGAGCGAATTTAGTGGTGGGGTTCGAGCCGAATTTCCTCGATCGGGCGAGAGGCCCGCCGCTTCGTGGTGGTGGTCGTGTCCGAGCGTTGTCAACGTGTTGTCATGTGACAACATCCGATGCGATCGTGACCCGATAATCGTCGTATTTCACTAAGCATTACGTCAGCCGCGTGTCCGTTTATCGCACGCGCCTGCACGCGCAACGGCAGATTTCCGGCCGCCGCGCGCGGGTGGCAACGCAGGCACAATCGGTCGTCGCCGCCGGTCCGGCGGTTCAACCGGAGGAAGCTCGTCATGAAACTGTTGCGTTACGGCCCGGTGGGCCAGGAAAAGCCCGGTCTGCTCGACGCGCAAGGCCAGATCCGCGATCTGTCGGCGGTGATCCCCGATCTCGCCGGCGACGCGCTGTCGGATGTGTCGTTCGAGCGGCTGCGTGCGCTCGACGTCGGTGCGCTGCCGCTCGTGCCCGGCGCGCCGCGCATCGGCGCGTGTGTTGGCCAGATCGGCAAGTTCGTCTGCATTGGTCTGAACTATGCCGATCACGCGGCGGAATCGGGGCTGGCCGTGCCCACCGAACCAGTGGTGTTCGCGAAATGGACCAGCGCGGTGTGCGGGCCGGACGACGGCATCGAGATTCCGCGCGATTCGGTCAAGACCGATTGGGAAGTGGAACTGGGGGTGGTGATCGGGCGCGCCTGCAAGAACGTCGATGAAGCCGATGCGCTCGACTACGTGGCCGGCTACTGCGTGATCAACGATGTGTCCGAGCGCGAATGGCAGATCGAGCGTGGCGGCCAATGGGACAAGGGCAAGGGGTTCGACACGTTCGGCCCGATCGGCCCGTGGCTCGTCACGCGCGACGAGGTGGCCGATCCGCAGCAGCTCGACCTGTGGCTCGAAGTGGATGGCCATCGCTACCAGAACGGCAACACGCGCACCATGATCTTCAGCGTCGCAAAGGTGATCGCCTACCTGTCGCGCTGCATGAGCCTGCAACCCGGCGACGTGATCTCGACCGGCACGCCGCCCGGCGTGGGGATGGGCGTGAAGCCGTCGCCCGTCTATCTGAAGCCGGGCCAGACGGTGCGTCTCGGGATCGCCGGCCTCGGCGAGCAACGTCAGACGACGCGCGCTGCTGTCTGAACCGGGCGAGCCGTTCAGCGGCCCCGAGTCGGCTCCGGAAAGATCCGGCAACACGCCGCAGTACGCCGAAACATTCGCCATCGGCGCTTCGTGCGAATGCGTGGCAGCAGGCCGCGCATTCGCACGGAAATCATTGCTGCCGACGGATGGTTGCTTGCGCACCTAATAAGTGCGCCCCGCGCTTTTCAGCACCTTCTCCCGCGCTTCGCCGCATCGGGCGCCGTGGCCGCCCCCGATTCAATTCGCCACCCGCGTCCTTTTCAGCGGTCGCTGATTTATTACAGAGCCGGAGAACTCCCGTAAAAATCATCGTTGCGCTATTCAGGAAATCACCTCGAAACCGGGTTGCACCTCGATTAGTCCAACCCCGTAAATTGCCGGGAAATTGCTGAAAAGCCAGCGCCGGCAAGGCTTTCCAAAGTGCCATTCGGCATCGGCGGGCACGATGCCGGGCGACTTGTCCGATCCGTTTCCCGACCCCCAATTCTTATCAATGAATCGGGAATGGAAATTCATCAATTATTCCAGGTAGGTAAGCGGTCTTTCGTGACGTTTCAGATAGTTGTTTCGTGCGAATCTCGATTCGCGTCGCGGTTTGCCCGAATGGCGGGCGCATCGCACGACGTCTTTTCCACGAAATGCTACGGAGCTCACCATGGATCGCGTTAATCCTTCCCTTCTCGCCACCGGTTCGCTGCTTGTCGACCCGATCATCCCGCCCGTCGATCTGCCGCTGCGCAGCGAACGTCTGCCGTTTACGATCCGCGCCGTCTACGACGAAGCGGATCTCGAGCGCGTGGTGGCCATGCGCCGCTCGGCCTATGGCCGTCACACGCCGGAATTCGCCGACACGATGGCGGTCGAGGCGATCGACCGCCGTCACGACACGGTCGTGCTGCTGGCCGAATCGCGTCTCGATCGCGAGCCGGTCGGCACCATGCGGATTCAGACCAACGCGCATGGGCCGTTGCCGCTTCAAGCGTCGGTGGCGCTGCCCGATTGGCTGACCGATTGCCGGCTCGCCGAAGCAACCCGGCTGGCGGTGCGCGGCGGCATGATCGGCCGCGCGGTGAAAGTCGCGCTATGCAAGGCCTTGTTCACGTACTGCCGTGAAGCGGCAATCGACTGGATGGTGATCACGGCACGCTCGCCGCTCGATCGTGATTACCAGTCGATGTTGTTCGACGATGTGTTCGGCGCGAACGAGTTCTTCCCGATGGCGCACGTCGGCGGCATGCCGCACCGGGTGCTGGCCAAGCCGGTTGCGGCGGCGCAGCGCCGCTGGGCGGAAGTACAGCATCCTCTGTATGGCTATGTGTTCGAGACGCACCATCCGGACATCGACGTGACGCCGCGCCGGGCCTGATGCACGGGCCGGGCCGCAGCGTTTCGCGATGCCCGGCACGCCCGGCCTTCGGGCCGGGCGCATGGGCCGTTTTCGGTCATCATCCTTCACATTTAAAGGCAGCGGATTGCATGAAGGCCGATTAGAATCGGGAACGTTTCGGGGTGCGACAGGAGGAGAGGGGTTATGCGGCTGTCCGAGTGGGTTTCAGAATTCAGACAGCTGACCAGCGGGCGATTTTTCGACCGCGGCTTCGATCTGTTCTCCATCTATCTCGTCCCCGCGCTGCTCGCCGTTGCCACGGCGCTGTTCTTCTCCGTGTCGCCGTCGGGAAATGTGGCGATCGACACCGTCCCGCTCGGCTTTCATGCCTATATCGATCGCACCGGCCAGGCCTCGCGGGCCGACGCCGCGCGCGAACTGAACGCCGCGCCGCTCACCCTGCGCTTCGGCACCCATCTGTCGGAGTATCCGGTCTGGATGCGGCTCGACGGCCAGCCGGCCGCCGCGCAACCCGATACCCACAATTACGTCGCCTTCGCGTCGCGGCATGCCAAATCGCTGTCGTGCTGGAACGCCGACACGCTCGCGCTGATCGGCAGCGCCGACCGCATCACGACGCAAGGCGCGATGCAGACGGCCGCCGCCGGCTTCGCGCTGCGTATCGACGCGGCCAACGACGGTGCGGCGATCCTCTGCCGCGGCTTCTACAGCGGCCCGGCCTACGTCACGGCGAGCCGCCTGACCGGGCGCGCGCTGTCGGCCACGCGCCTGCAGTTCGAGCGCAGCGCCTCGCTGATCTGCGGCGGCCTGCTGACGCTGGCGATCTTCATCTTCGTCACGGCCGTGATCAATCGCGAGTGGACCTACGTGGTGTTCGCGGTGTGGCTGGTCGGCAACCAGCGCCTGGCCGCCAACGCGCTCGGCTTCGACAACATCTGGCTCGACCACACGATCCCGCCGAACTGGATCGACTTCGTCCGGCAACTGACGTTCTCGGTGTATTACATCGTGACGGTCTCGCTGTTCGGGCGGCTGTTCCGCCGCGAGATCGGCCAGGTGTCGCTGCTGTGGCTGCTGAAGATCGTCCAGGTGGGCGGCGGCCTGATGCTGCTGCTGGCCGTGGTGCTGCCGTACCGGCTGTATATCCCCGCGCTGTGGGCGCTGGCCGGCATCGGCATGCTGATGCTGCTGTTCGTGCTCGCGCAGATGCTGCTGCGCGCCCGCACGCGCACCGTGATCTGGTACGTGGCGTCGCTGTCGGTGGTGCTGTTCTCGATCCTGTCCGAAGTGTTCGCGGCCGCGCTCGGCACGCGCCTGCTGTTCGGCGTGCTGAACCCGGTGGCTACCTCGCTGGCGTCGAGCATGATGGCCGCGTTCGCGATCGCCGAGCAGATGCGCGCCGACCGCGCCCGCCGCCAGAAATCCGAAACCGAACTGCGCAATACCTACGAACTGACGCCGATCGGCCTGTTCACGCTCGATCCCGACGGCCGCTTCGCGCGCGCGAACCCGGCGCTGCTGTCGATGCTCGGCCTCGATCGCGATACCTACCGCCAGCGGCTCTGGCTCGACTTCTTCGACAAGGGCTCGTGGACCCAACTGCGCGAGCTGGCCATGCGGGGCGGCGCGAGCGCGATCGAAATCAACGGTGCGCACGACGCGCACACCATGAACCACCGCTACTCGCTGCGCGCGATCTTCTCCGAGAACGCCTACGAAGGCTCGCTGGAGGAAGTCACCGAGCGCGCCGAGGCCGTCGCGCGGCTGCATTACCTGGCCGAGCACGATTCGCTGACGCGCGCGCTGAACCGGCGCGGCATCGAGCATGTGATGGAAGGCCTGCTGGCGGCGCGCACCCCCTGGTCGGTTGCCTATGTCGATCTCGACCGCTTCAAGCTGATCAACGACATGTTCGGCCACGCCTCCGGCGACGAGGTGCTGCGCCAGCTCGTGGTGCGCATGAAATCCTGCCTCGACGGGCGCGGCGTCATTGGCCGGATCGGCGGCGACGAATTCGTTTGCGTATTCGCCAACACCAGCGTCGACGAGGCCGCCGCGCTGTGCCTGCGCCTCGAAAGCGCGGTCAGCGGCTTGCCCTACCCGATCGGCAGCCGCGCGTTCCGCGTGCGAGCCTCGATCGGCGTGGTCGAGTGCATGCCGAACATGTCGGTGCAGGACGTGGTGGCGCACGCGGATCTCGCCTGCCGCGAATCGAAGCGCGACGGCAACGGCAAGGTGATCGTCTACCGCAGCGACGCGCTCGACGTCGAGCGCCGCTCGCGCGATATCGCGCTGATCGGCACGCTCAAGGAAGACACCATCCCCGACGGGCTGCTGCTGGCGATGCAGCCGATCGTGTCGGTCACGCATGCGAGCGAGGCGCTCGATTTCGAGGTGCTGCTGCGGCTGCGTCGCGAGGACGGCACGGTCCTGAGCGCGGTCGATTTCATCGATGCGTTCGAGCGCTCCGGCACGATCGGCGCGATCGATTTGTGGGTGCTGTCGATGGTGCTCGACTGGATCGAGGCCAACCGGCACACGCTGGTCAAGACGCGCTTCATCTGCGTGAATTTGAGCGGCGCGTCGCTGAACGACGAGCGCGTGGTGGCCGAGATCTTCCGGCGGCTCGAGGCGCATGCGTCGATCGTCCATTTCCTGTGCCTGGAGATCACCGAGACGGTGGCGCTGCACGACCTCAAGACGAGCCAGCATTTCATCGCGCGCGCGCACGACATGGGCATCCGCATCGCGCTCGACGATTTCGGCGCGGGGCACACGTCGTTCAAGTACTTGAAGGCGCTGTCGGCCGATGCGCTGAAGATCGACGGCGAGTTCGTGAAGACCATGTGCGAGCATCCGGCCGACATCGCGATCGTCGAATCCATCGTCAACCTCGCCAAGAACCTCGGCATGCGCACCATCGCCGAATGGGTGGAGGACGTGAAGACTTTCGAGGCGCTGCGCTCGATCGGCGTGGATTACGTGCAGGGTTACGCGGTGGGGCGCCCGACCGCGCCCGAACGGATTCTCGCGGCCGTCTCCGGCCTCGATTTCGTGGAGATCGACGCGATCCGGCGCGTGCTGGCCGAGCCGGCGAATGCCGAGACGGGCGGCCCGTCGTTCGAGGCAGGCTGAGGCCGGGCGGCGCGTTGGACCCAGCGGAAAGGTGTGGCGTGAAGAGCGGCGCGCAACGCCGGCCCGATGCGAGGAGAGGAGGAGACCCGCAATCGAGGCCGGCGCGCGCCGCAAGCCGTGAACAACGAGAAATACAACGATCGGCACCGCAAATGGGAACCGCAGCCCGGGCCGGCGAACCGGCCCGGTTTCACATCATCAGAAGTCGGTCGTCATCGACAGCCAGATCGAACGCGGTTCGCCTTGCGTCAGGTAACCGCCGCTCGATGCCGCCGCCCAGTACGACTTGTTCGCCACGTTGCGCACCGTGATGCGGAACGTCGTGTCCTTCTTGAACAGTTGCGTCTTGTAGCGCGCGCCGAGATCGAAGCGGTTCCAGGACGGGATCGTCATGGTGTTGGCCGTGTCGACGTATTCCGAACTGGTGTGGATCCAGCGTGCGGTCAGCGTTGCGCCCGGCAGCATCGGCAGGTCGTATTCGACGTTCGCGGTGAACGTGAACTTCGGCACGCCGATCGGACGGTTGCCGTCGGTGGCGCCGCCGGCCGTGTCCTGCAGCGTGGCGTTCAGGTAGCTGGCGCCGCCGATCAGGCGCAGGCCCTTCATCGGCTCGCCGTTGACCGAGAATTCCACGCCGCGGTGACGTTCCGTGCCGTTCGCCGAGAAGATCCCGGTGGTCAGGTCGGTGTACGACATCGGCTTTTCGATCTGGAACAGCGCGAACGCGGCGCCGAAGCTGCCCGCGTCGTACTTGGTGCCGACTTCATACTGCTTCGAGCGGTACGGGGCGAGCACTTCGCCGAAGTTGCGCGCGTTCTGCGGCGCGGCGTCGCCGGCCGTCAGCGCTTCGCTGCGGTTCGCGTAGATCGCCCAGTCGTTGGTCGGCTTGAACACCAGGCCGAACACCGGCGAGGTGACCGACTTGTTGTAGACGCTGCTGACCGAGCCCGTGTAACCGTAGTTGGTGGTGGCGATCGACTGGGTGCGGGCGCCGAGCGTGAACAGCACGCGGTCGTTCAGGAAGCCGAGCGTGTCCGACACGGCGACGGACCGCGTCCAGGTCATGGCGGTGGTGCCCGGATCGGACAGATCGCCGCCGGAGCCGACCGTGGCCGGATACGGCACCGCCGCCGGGTTGACCAGCGACGACGAGAACGAATTCGCGAACGTGTAGGCCGACTGCGAGTTCAGGCGCGTGTAGGCGGCGCCGAACGACACCATGTGCGAGACGGGGCCGGTCGTGAAGTGGCCGCGCACGCCGGCTTCGGCCGATTGCGCGTCTTCCTTGTGCGGCACGCCGAGGCGGCTCATGGTGACCGCGCCGGTGGCGGCGTTGTAGGTGGGCGAGGTGTATTCGCCGTGCTCGTCGGTGTGACGCGCGCCGCCCGCCACGTAGGCCGTCCAGCCCGGCGCGAAATCGTATTCGGCGCGCAACTGGCCGACGGTGTCTTCCAGATCGCTGAACGCCCACGGCTGCGAGTAGTTGCCGGTGGCCGACGGCGGCGCGGGCAGTGCGCCCGTGCCGCTGATGTACACCACGTTGCGGCCTTCGTCGTCGCGCACGCGTTGATGCAGGAAATCGGCGTACAGGCGCAGCTTGTCGCCGCGATAGTCGAGCGCGAGCGCTTGCGTGGTGGCGCGGTGGTGGGCGTCGTCGATGTCGGTCGAGCCGCCGCTGGTGGCCTGGTTGGCGCGGATGCCGAACTGGCCTTCGCTGCCGAAGCGGCGGCCGATGTCGATGTGCTCGCCCACCTGGCCGCCGGTGCTGCCGTCGAGCGTGACGCGCGTGAGCGGCTTGTCGTCGGCGCGCTTCAGCTGGATGTTGATGCCGCCGCCCACGGCCGAGCCGGTCGGCGACGCACCGCTCAGGAACGCGTTGGCGCCCTTCAGCACGTCGATGCGCTCGACCGCGTCGGTCGCCACGAGCTGGCGCGGCGTGACGCCGTACAGGCCGTTCATCGAGATGTCGTCGCCGGCCAGCGTGAAGCCGCGAATCACGAAGGTCTGCGAGAAGTTGCCGAAGCCGAACGCGGTGCGCACCGCCGGATCGTTATCGAGCACGTCCGCCAGCGTACGCGCCTGCTGGTCTTCGATCAGCTTCGACGTGTAGGTGGTCATGCTGAACGGCACGTTGATGTTGCGCTGCTTGCCGAGCACGCCGTAATCCGTGCCGCGCGCCACCTGGCCGCCGCCGAAGGTCGGCGACAGGTCGCCGGGCAGCTCCTCGACCTTGCCCTTGACGGCGACGGTCGGCAGCGAGGCGGAGGCGCTCGCGGCGGACGTGCTGGCCGGGGTGGCCGGTGCGGCGGTGCTGGTTTGCGCCGAAGCGGCGGCAGGGAAGGCGCAGGCTGCCGCAAGCGACAGGCAGGCCCAGGAGATCGGCGAAAGAGCCCAGGCGGGCGAAGGGTGGCTGGATGACATAGGACGCACTAACGGATTGATGAAATCTCCGTCCCAGGGCGTCGTTCGGAATCCGGGCGGGCCGGCCATTCCGTCAATCGGTCCTGCGAGGCTTGGACGAAGCGGGACGGCACTTTTTATTGAGACGCGACTATAAATTAAATGCGAATCATTGTCATCTTCAAAGTAATTCTCATGTCGGAATGTGACAACAGGCGGGGCAGGCAAAGGCGGGGGCGTGCTTGAAAGCCCCGCCGGGCGGCCTTTGCGGGGATTTCGGGGGAGCCGGTGCGGCGCTGAGGCCGCCCGACGCGCCGCCTCAGCGGGGGCGTTTCGGCTTGACGGCGTGGGTGCCGGTGCCTGCGGCGGTGGCGGCCAGCTTGCGCCACAGCGTCGTCTTGCTGATGCCGAGCACGGCGCAGGCGCGCTCGCGGTCGCCATCGCAGGCGTCGAGCACGGCGCGGATTTCGTCGGCTTCGACGCGGCGGCGGCGTTCGTGGAGTGTCGGCGCGGCGTCCTGCGGTGCGGCGAGCGCCTCCGTGCCGACGCTCTCGCCCGGCACGAACAGCTCCGGCGCGATCGCGTACAGCGCATCGAGCGACAACGGCGCGCTGCCGTCATCGCCATGCTCGCCGCTCTCGCTCTCGTCTTCCGCCAATTCCACCGCGACCCGCTCGATCACGTTCTGCAACTCGCGCACGTTGCCCGGCCAGCGGTGCCGCGCCAGCGCGCCCGCCACCGGCGCGACGATGCGCGCCGCATCCCCGGCGTCGCGCACGCGCGTGGCGAGCCGCGGCTCGCGCCGCGCCGCCTGCGCGAGCAGCTCGGTGGCCAGCGCGGCGATATCGGCGGGCCGCTCGCGCAGCGGCGGCAGCGCGATGTTGAGGATGTTGAGCCGGTAATAGAGATCGGCGCGGAAGCTGCCGGCCTCCACCGCGTCGAGCAGCGTGCGGTGCGTGGCGGCCACGATCCGCACGTCGATGCGGATCGGTTCGGTCGAGCCGAGCCGCACCACCTCGCGCTCCTGCAACACGCGCAGCAGCCGGCTTTGCAGCGACAGCGGCATTTCGCCGATTTCGTCGAGAAACAGCGTGCCGCGATGCGCGGCTTCGAACAGGCCCGCCTTGCCGCCGCGCCGCGCGCCGGTGAACGCGCCCTCGTCATAGCCGAACAGCTCGCTTTCTAGCAGCGCCTCGGGAAACGCGCCGCAATTCATCGCCACGAACGGGAACGCGCGGCGCGCGCTCAGGGCGTGCAGGCTCTGCGCGATCATTTCCTTGCCGGTGCCGCTTTCGCCGAGGACCAGCACGGTGGCGTCCGATTTGGCATAGCGGCGCGCCAGCTCGCGCACGCGCGCCATCGGCGCGGATTCGCCGATCACGTCGTCGAGCCGGTAGCGCGCCGAAAAGCGCTGCGCGTGCGGCTGCGAACGCAGCGTGCGGTCGAGCCGCTCCACCGCGCGCGATTCCTGGAACGTCAGCACGCTGCCGGTGGCCGCGCCGCTGGCCGCCAGCGGACCGCGATGCACCACGTAGCGCACGCCGCGCACGGTCGCCAGCGTGTCGCCGTCGGCACCGCGCAGCGCGGCCAGCTCGGGCGTCAGGTCGTCGAGCACGCGGCCCACGGCCGCTTGCGGATCGACGCCGAGCGCCAGCGCCAACCGCGCGTTGATGGCCTCCACGCGGCCGCGCGCATCGAGCGCCACCACGCCGTCGCGCAAGTGCTGGAGCAGGTTGTCGAGGCGCTGGCGGCGCAGCCCCTCGGCGTGCGTGGCGTGCGCCACTTCGAGCGCGGTATCCACGGCCGCGCGCACCGCCGCGTGCGAATAGAGGAACACGGTGTTCATGCCGGCCGCGCTGGCGAGATCGGTCACGAGGCCGGGGCCGACCACGGTATCGATGCCGCGCGCCTGCAGTTCGCGCACGCGCGCCTCGGCTTCCGGGCGCGACTGGTAGCTGGCGAACACGATGTCCAGCCCGAACGCGGCGGCGAAGCGGCGCAGGTCGGCCGGCGTGTCGCCGTAGCTGACCAGCGCGACGGGCGCGGCGGCGTCGCGCCGGGCGCGCGCCAGCGCATGCAGCAGGTCGTGGCCGGTGGGGCTGACCAGCACCACCGGCACGTCCACATGGGTTTTCAGGTACATGCCGTTCGAGCCGGCCGCGACGATCGCGTCGGGCCGCTCCGTGCCGGCCGTCGCCAGCGCGGCGATCGCCTCGTCGTAGCCGCTCACCACGATCCGCAGATCGGCGCGCGCGGCGTATTCGTCGGCCAGGTCGCGAAACAGCGCGCGCAGCCGGCTGATGCCGACCGCCCAGATGCGCGGGCGAAGGGGCGGGGCGGGATCGGGCGTCATGGCGGCTGGGATCGATGGCGATCGACGGAGGCGGGCGTGCATTATCGCCGTTGCATTTCAAATTTGAAATCGCGGGTTTCCATAATGAACTCGATTTCTGCCGTGCCGAATCGCATTTCGATTGCGAATCAGCCACTTAGCGCCGAACATCGAGGCTGGCCCGGGTCTTGCACTATCCAGCGGCAACGACACATGTCAGGAGACACTCGATGGGCAGTTCCCCGCTTTCCAGCGCCGGCGCGAGATTCCGCGCCGCCGTCGCCGCCGAATCGCCGCTGCAGGTGGTGGGCGCGATTACCGCCTACGCCGCCAAGATGGCCGAGGCCAGCGGCTTCAAGGCCGTCTACCTGTCGGGCGGCGGCGTGGCCGCCAATTCGCTCGGCATGCCCGATCTCGGCATCAGCACCATGGACGACGTGCTGATCGACGCGAACCGCATCACCAACGCCACCGATCTGCCGCTGCTGGTCGATATCGACACCGGCTGGGGCGGCGCCTTCAATATCGCGCGCACCATCCGCTCGTTCATCAAGGCCGGCGTGGCGGCCGTGCACCTGGAAGACCAGGTCGGCCAGAAGCGCTGCGGCCACCGGCCCGGCAAGGAATGCGTGCCGACCGCCGAGATGGTCGACCGTATCAAGGCGGCGGTCGACGCGCGCACCGACGAGCAGTTCGTCATCATGGCCCGCACCGATGTGGCCGCCGTCGAGGGGCTGGACGCGGCGATCGAGCGCGCGCAGGCCTATGTCGAGGCCGGC
Source organism: Burkholderia sp. 22PA0099 (assembly GCF_047497165.1). Lineage (NCBI taxonomy): Bacteria > Pseudomonadati > Pseudomonadota > Betaproteobacteria > Burkholderiales > Burkholderiaceae > Burkholderia > Burkholderia sp. 22PA0099. The sequence continues at coordinate 1,362,993 of NZ_CP163164.1, forward strand.
GCGGACATGATCTTCCCCGAGGCGATGAAGACGCTCGACGATTACCGTCGCGTCAAGGCGGCGGTTCAGGTGCCGATCCTCGCGAACCTCACGGAATTCGGCTCCACGCCGATGTTCACGCTCGACGAGCTGCGCGGCGTGAACGTCGATATCGCGCTTTACTGCTGCGGCGCGTATCGTGCGATGAACAAGGCGGCGTTGAACTTCTACGAGACCGTGCGCCGCGACGGCACCCAGAAGGCCGCCGTCCCGACCATGCAGACGCGCGCGGAGCTGTACGACTTCCTCGGCTACCACGCCTACGAAGACAAGCTCGACGAACTGTTCAGCCAGGGCCGGCACTGAGCCGCCCGAGCCGCCTGTTGCCAGGCAACGCAAACCAAGAACGGACCCTCCACCCGGATCAGGAGTACATCAGATGAGCGAGACGAAAGACGCGGCCCCGGCCGCAGCGGGCGGCTTCAAGCCGAAGAAATCGGTGGCGCTGTCGGGCGTGACCGCCGGCAACACCGCGCTGTGCACGGTCGGCCGCACCGGCAACGATCTGCACTATCGCGGTTACGACATCCTCGACGTGGCCGAAACCTGCGAGTTCGAGGAAATCGCCTACCTGCTGGTGCACGAAAAGCTGCCGTCGCTGGCCGAACTGGCCGCCTACAAGAGCAAGCTGCGCGCGATGCGCGGCCTGCCGTCCGCGCTGAAAACGGCGCTGGAGGCGATTCCCGCCTCGGCGCACCCGATGGACGTGATGCGCACCGGCGTGTCGGTGCTCGGCACCGTGCTGCCCGAGAAGGACGATCACAACCTGCCCGGCGCGCGCGACATCGCCGACCGCCTGATGGCCTCGCTCGGCTCGATGCTGCTGTACTGGTATCACTGGTCGCACAACGGCCGCCGCATCGAAACCGAAACCGACGACGATTCGATCGGCGGCCACTTCCTGCACCTGCTGCACGGCAAGACGCCGTCGAAGGCGTGGGTCGACGCGATGCACATCTCGCTGATCCTCTACGCCGAGCACGAATTCAACGCGTCCACGTTCACGGCGCGCGTGATCGCGGGCACCGGCTCCGACATCTATTCGGCCATCACCGGCGGGATCGGCGCGCTGCGCGGCCCGAAGCACGGCGGCGCGAACGAGGTGGCGTACGAAATCCAGAGCCGTTACCGCGACGCCGACGACGCCGAGGCCGACATCCGCCGCCGCGTCGAGAACAAGGAAGTCGTGATCGGCTTCGGCCATCCGGTCTACACGATCTCGGACCCGCGCAACAAGGTCATCAAGGAAGTGGCGCGCAAGCTGTCGAAGGAGGCCGGCGACACGCGGCTGTACGAGATTGCCGAGCGGCTCGAATCGGTCATGTGGGACGCCAAGAAGATGTTCCCGAACCTCGACTGGTTCAGCGCCGTGTCGTACCGCCAGATGGGCGTGCCGACCGCGATGTTCACGCCGCTGTTCGTGATCGCGCGCACCTCCGGCTGGAGCGCGCACATCATCGAGCAGCGCGTCGACAACAAGATCATCCGACCGAGCGCCAACTACACCGGGCCGGAAGACCTGAAGTTCGTGCCGATCGAGCAACGCTGATCGTGCCCTGGGCGGCCCACGGGCCGCCCTTCGTTGAACTCCCCGCAAGCCCAGAACATGAATACCGCCAATCGCAAACCGCTGCCCGGCACCGGGCTGGATTATTTCGACGCGCGCGCCGCCGTCGAGGCCCTCGCGCCCGGCGCGTGGGACACGCTGCCCTACACCTCGCGCGTGCTGGCCGAGAACCTGGTGCGCCGTTGCGAGCCCGCGCGGCTCGACGACGCGCTGCGCCAGTTGATCGAACGCCGCCGCGACAGCGACTTCCCGTGGTACCCGGCGCGCGTCGTCTGCCACGACATCCTCGGCCAGACCGCGCTGGTCGATCTCGCCGGCCTGCGCGACGCGATCGCGGCGGGCGGCGGCGATCCGGCCAAGGTCAATCCGGTGGTGCCGGTGCAACTGATCGTCGATCACTCGCTGGCCGTGGAATGCGGCGGCTTCGATCCCGATGCGTTCGCCAAGAATCGCGCGATCGAGGATCGCCGCAACGAGGATCGCTTCCACTTCATCGACTGGACCAAGACGGCCTTCGAGAACGTGGACGTGATCCCGCCCGGCAACGGCATCATGCATCAGATCAACCTGGAGAAGATGTCGCCCGTGATCGGCACGCAGGACGGCGTGGCCTATCCCGATACCTGCGTCGGCACCGACAGCCACACGCCGCACGTGGATGCGCTCGGCGTGATCGCGATCGGCGTGGGCGGCCTCGAAGCCGAGAACGTGATGCTCGGCCGCGCGTCGTGGATGCGGCTGCCCGACATCGTCGGCGTGGAGCTGACCGGCGAGCGCCAGCCCGGCATCACGGCCACCGACATCGTGCTCGCGCTGACGGAATTCCTGCGCCAGCAGAAGGTGGTGGGCGCGTACCTCGAATTCCGCGGCGCCGGCGCGGCCAGCCTGACGCTCGGCGACCGCGCGACGATCTCGAACATGGCGCCCGAATACGGCGCCACCGCCGCGATGTTCTTCATCGATGGCCGCACGCTCGACTATCTGCGCCTGACCGGCCGCAGCGACGAGCAGGTCGCGCTGGTCGAAACCTACGCGAAGACGGCCGGCCTGTGGGCCGACAGCCTCGCGAACGCGCAGTACGAACGCACGCTCGCGTTCGACCTGTCGACGGTGGTGCGCAACATGGCCGGCCCGTCGAACCCGCACAAGCGGCTGCCGACGCGCGAGCTGGCCGAGCGCGGCATCGCCGCGCCGCACGAGGACATCGCCGGGCAGATGCCCGACGGCGCGGTGATCATCGCCGCCATCACGAGCTGCACCAACACCAGCAACCCGCGCAACGTGATCGCGGCCGGCCTGCTGGCGCGCAACGCGCGTGCGCGCGGCCTGGCCCGCAAGCCGTGGGTGAAAAGCTCGCTCGCGCCCGGCTCGAAAACGGTCGAGCTTTACCTGAAGGAAGCGGGGCTGCTGGCCGATCTCGAAGCGCTCGGTTTCGGCATCGTCGCGTTCGCCTGCACCACCTGCAACGGCATGTCGGGCGCGCTCGACGCCGATATCCAGCAGGAAATCGTCGCGCGCGACCTGTACGCCACGGCGGTGCTGTCCGGCAACCGCAACTTCGACGGCCGCATCCACCCGTACGCGAAGCAGGCGTTCCTGGCCTCGCCGCCGCTGGTGGTGGCCTACGCGATCGCCGGCACGATCCGCTTCGACATCGAGAACGACGTGCTCGGCGAGGATGCCGGCGGCCAGCCGGTCAAGCTCGCCGATATCTGGCCCGACGACGCCGAGATCGACGCGATCGTCGCCGCGAGCGTCAAGCCCGAGCAGTTCCGGCTGGTGTACGAGCCGATGTTCGCGCGCACCGAGCAGGCGGGCGCCAGCGTCGCGCCGCTCTACGACTGGCGGCCGCAAAGCACCTACATCCGCCGCCCGCCGTACTGGGAAGGCGCGCTGGCGGGCGAGCGCACGCTGGCCGGGATGCGCGCGCTGGCCGTGCTCGGCGACAACATCACCACCGATCACCTGTCGCCGTCGAACGCGATCATGGCCAATAGCGCGGCCGGCGAATATCTCGCGAAGATGGGCGTGCCCGAGGAGGATTTCAATTCCTACGCCACCCATCGCGGCGATCACCTGACCGCGCAGCGCGCCACGTTCGCCAACCCCACGCTCGTCAACGAGATGGCGGTGGTGGACGGCGCCGTGAAGAAGGGTTCGCTCGCGCGCATCGAGCCGGAAGGCAAAGTGGTGCGGATGTGGGAGGCGATCGAAACCTACATGGCGCGCAAGCAGCCGCTGATCGTGGTGGCGGGCGCGGATTACGGCCAGGGCTCGTCGCGCGACTGGGCGGCCAAGGGCGTGCGGCTCGCGGGCGTGGAGGCGATCGTCGCGGAAGGCTTCGAGCGGATCCACCGCACCAACCTGATCGGGATGGGCGTGCTGCCGCTCGAATTCAAGCCCGACGCGAACCGCCTGACGCTCGGCATCGACGGCACCGAAACCTTCGACGTGATCGGCGAGCGCAAGCCGCGCGCCGACCTGACGTTGGTGATCCACCGCGCCAACGGCACACGCGTGGAGGTGCCGGTCACGTGCCGGCTCGACACGGCCGAGGAAGTGTCGATCTACGAGGCGGGCGGCGTGCTGCAACGCTTCGCGCAGGATTTCCTCGAATCGTCGCAGGCGGCGTGAGCGTCGCGGCCGGCGCGTGCGTCGGCCCATTGCATCGGGCGGAGCGGCTGCGGCCGCTCCGCGTTCGGGCGGCCCGCACGCCGCCCTCGTCATTTCAGGAAGCATCACCATGGCCCACGTTCCCCAAATCCGGATTCCCGCCACCTATTTGCGCGGCGGCACCAGCAAGGGCGTGTTCTTCCGGCTGGACGACCTGCCGGAAGCCGCCCGCACGCCCGGCGCGGCGCGCGACGCGCTGCTGCTGCGCGTGATCGGCAGCCCCGACCCGTACGGCAAGCAGACCGACGGCATGGGCGGCGCCACCTCCAGCACCAGCAAGACGGTGATCGTGTCGCGCAGCACGCGGCCCGGTCACGATGTGGATTACCTGTTCGGCCAGGTCGCGATCGACAAGGCGTTCATCGACTGGAGCGGCAACTGCGGCAACCTGTCGGCGGCGGTCGGGCCGTTCGCGATTTCCGGCGGGCTGGTCGAGGCGTCGCGGGTGCCGGAAAACGGCGTGGCCGTGGTGCGCATCTGGCAGGCCAACATCGGCAAGACCATCGTTGCGCATGTGCCGATCACGAACGGCGAGGTGCAGGAAACCGGCGATTTCGAACTCGACGGCGTGACGTTCCCGGCCGCCGAAGTGCAGCTCGAATTCATGGACCCGGCCGCCGACGAAGACGGCGCGGGCGGCGCGATGTTCCCGACCGGGCATCTGGTGGACGACCTGGAGGTGCCCGGCATCGGCACGCTGAAGGCCACCATGATCAACGCCGGCATTCCGACCATCTTCGTCAACGCCGAGGCGATCGGCTACACCGGCACCGAACTGCAGGGCGCGATCAACGGCGACGACGCCGCGCTCCAGCGCTTCGAGACGATCCGCGCCTACGGCGCGCTGCGCATGGGCCTGATCCGCTCGCTCGACGAGATCGCGCAACGCCAGCACACGCCGAAGATCGCGTTCGTCGCGCCGCCGGCCGATTACGTGGCGTCGAGCGGCAAGGCGGTCGGCGCGAAGGATGTGGACCTGCTGGTGCGCGCGATGTCGATGGGCAAGCTGCACCACGCGATGATGGGCACGGCGGCGGTGGCGATCGGCACCGCCGCCGCGATTCCGGGCACGCTCGTCAATCTGGCGGCCGGCGGCGGCGAGCGCGAGGCGGTGCGCTTCGGGCATCCGTCGGGCACGCTGCGGGTGGGCGCGCAGGCCAGTCAGAATGGCGGCGAGTGGGTGGTCACCAAGGCGATCATGAGCCGCAGCGCGCGGGTGCTGATGGAAGGCATGGTGCGCGTGCCGGGGGATGTGTTCTGAGTGGTGTCGATCGATGTTTGAACGGCGCGGGGCGCGCTGCCCGCCCCGCCCGAATCCGGTGCGGCCCGCGTGTCAGGCCGCCGTTTCCTGCGCCAGTTCGGCGCGGTCGTCCCCGAGCCGGTTGATGGTGCCCTGCGCCACCGCCACCAGCCGCTCCTCCTTGCCGTTCACCACGAATACATGACATTGGCAGGTGGCCTGATTGCGGCCGCCGTGCAGCAGCTTCGCGCGTGCCAGCAGGCGGCCGCTGGTGGCCGGGCGCAGATAGTTGATCTTGTATTCGCCGGTGACCACGCGCGGGCCGAGCGCGAGCGCGCCCGCGAAGGTCAGGGCGTTGTCGGCCAGATAGCTGATCACGCCGCCGTGCACGAAGCCGTGCTGCTGCCTGAGCTCGTCCCGGATCGACAGGCTGAGCGCGACTTCGTCTCCGCCGATGGTCATCAATTCCGTACCGAGCAGCATGCTGAACGGCTGGGCGAGAAGCGCGCCGCGCGCGTGATCCACGATGTCCGTCATCGACCTTCCTTGGCAGTGGGCGGGGCCGTGCCCCGTGCAACCGACAGGGGGCCGGCGCTTGCGCTTCACTCTAGGAAGCGCCCGGCCGATACGCAAGGAGATTCGCGGCGCGATGGCCGCTTATCCGCACCGCACGCGCGGCACGCGGCTTGCTTGACGGGCGCCCCGCGCTCAACGCGCGCCCCGCGCTCAACGCGCGCCGGGCAGCGCCGCGTAGGCGGTGACGAGGTGGTAGGGCGTGGTGGACGGCAGGTCGGCGCGCGCGACCGCGCCGTCGGCCGTCTTGCATTCGAACCAGCCGCGCGGATGCAGGAAGCGCGCCGCGAAGCGTTCGGTCTGCACGGCCAGATCGGGCGAGCCGGGTTGCGCGCCGCGCGTGGCGAGCGCGCGCAGGTATTCGGTTTGCGCCCAGATCCGCTGGGTGGCGTCGAGGCAGGCGCCGTGCGCGTCGGTGGCCGCGCACACGCCGCCCGTGACGGTATCCACGCCATGCCGCTCCGCGAACCGGTACGCGCGTTCGAGCGCGTCGGCCAGCCCGGTCGGGGCCAGCCGCGCGCCGGCCTCGTGCACCAGATAGAACCATTCGAACTGGTGGCCCGGCTCGAAGCGGTTGCCTGCGCTGCCCAGCGGCAGTTCCGCGACGCAGCCGGTGCCCGGATCGACGAAGCGCCGCTCGACCGCCTGCGCCGTGCGCAGCAGGGCCGCGTCGAAGGCGGCGTCGCCGAACGCGCTGGCGGCCGCGAGCCATGCTTCGGTCAGGTGCATCAGCGGGTTTTGCAGCGGCGGGCCGTCGAGTCGCGCGAAATTTTCGGCGCGCGCGGCGTCGAGGCAGGCGTCGCCGGGGGCAGGCGCGAAACGATCCTCGATCAGCGCGGCGGTGTGTTCGGCACGCTGGCGCGCGTCGCGATTGCCGGTGGCGGCGAAATACGCCGCGCAGGCGAACACGATGAACGCGTGGGTGTAGAGATCCTTGCTGCGGTCGAGCGGCGCGCCTTGCGCATCGACGCTGTAGTACCAGCCGCCATGTTGCCGATCGAGGAAGTTCCGGCACAATCCGTCGAACAGGGTATCCGCATGAGCCAGGTCGCCCGCGTTCGCAAACACGAACAACTGGCGCGCGCAGGCCATCGCGCGGAACCGCGTGACGGGCAGCGGGGCGTGGGTATCGGGCGCAACGGCCTCGAACGGAAGCCCCATCGACGGGTCGAACCCTGGCCCGCGCCACAGCGGCAGCACGATTTCCGCGAAATGCCGGCGCAAGTCGGCGGCCTGGTCGATGGCGGGGCGGGTAGCGGACATCATCAAAACTCGTTGGTCTATCAAGGTGCGGCGGCGCGCCGGCGGCCGGGCGAAGCGCCCGTGGCCGGCGTCATTGCGCCGACACAATAACAGGAAGGAGAGAACGCATGCTCAACAACTTCGAACTCATCATGCGGCTCGTTCTCGCGGCCGTACTCGGCAGCGTGGTCGGTTTCGAACGCGAACGGCTGTCGTGGGCCGCCGGCCTGCGCACCCACATGCTGGTGTGCGTCGGCTCGGCGCTGATCATGATCGTGTCCGCGTTCGGTTTCGCCGACGTGCTCGGCAAGCCGCAGATCGTGCTCGATCCGTCGCGGATCGCCGCGCAGGTCGTGTCGGGCATCGGCTTTCTCGGCGCGGGCTCGATCCTGATGCGCGGCGAGATCGTGCGCGGCCTGACCACGGCCGCGAGCCTGTGGTCGGTGGCGGCGGTCGGGCTGGCAGTGGGCGGCGGGCTCTACGTGGCCGCGATCGCGGCTACCGTGATCGTGCTGGTGATCCTGGCCGGCATCAAGCCGCTCGAAAAGCGCTACATCACCGTGCGCCAGCGCCGGCACATGGCGCTGCTGGTCGAGCGCGGCTCGCTGACCTTTTCGACGCTGCACGCGGCGCTCGGCACCGACAGCGCGCGCGTCAAGCAATTCATCGTGCAGCAGAGCGAGGAGCAGCCCGAATGCGACGACGTGACGATCTCGCTGGCGCGCGTCTCGTCGCTCGAATACGAGCGGATCGCTACGCAATTGCGCAAGCTGCCGGGCGTGCAGTTGTTCAAGGAACAGGAGGGTTTGGCCGGCGCGGAATGAGGCGAAACAAAGGCGCGTTGCGGGCGCGCCGCACTTCGCGCGGGACGAGCGGGCGGCCGTGCGACAATGCGGCCTTTCCGTCCCCGAGGCTGCTGGTTGCCGGGCATCCGGGCCGGCTCGCAGGCGATCGACATCGAGTGGTCGCGCCTGACGGGGCGGCGCGGATCGCGATGTCCGCGGCCCTTGCTCCATGATCGAATCCCGAGTGCCATCCCGTCCCCGTTCCCCCCGCTCTTCCCGTGCGACGAAGCCGGCTCGCCGGCGCAGCGCCGCCGCGGCTGCGAGCGGCGATTCGCCCGCGCGCGCGACCTTGCGTGTCGAGGGTGACGGCGTGGCGGTGCCGGCTTCCGTGTCTGCTGCGGTGGATGAAACGGTGGTGGCGGCGGTGACGGATGCGCAAAGCGAGCACGCGATCGACTTGTTCGGTGAAGTGCCGGCCGGTGGGCACGACGGGCAGGCGCGGAGTGCGGTGGCGGGGGCCGCCGAGCACGAGGCCGCCATGGAGGCTGTTGAGGCCTTGGCGCAGAGTTCGCAGCAAGGCAGCTTCGATGGCTTCGATCTGCCTGCCGAAGCCGCGACGGTGGAGGGGCAGGCGGCTCCGGTTGCTGTGCCGGCTTCGTCAACCGCCTCGTCGACGGCGAGCGACGCACTCGCGCAAGCCATCGCGAATACGGATGCCGTTGCCGAGGCGATGGCGCACGAAGCGGAACCTGCCGTCGATGTGACCGAAGTGGTCGCGGCGGTGCAGGAGGCGGTGGCGGGTTTGGCGGCTGCCGACGTGGTTGCGGCTTCGGGCGCTTCGGCCCCCGACGCTTCGGCCCCCGACGCCACCGCCACGCAAGCCAAGGCAGGTGCCGGCAAGCGCGGTGGTGGCCGACGCGCCGAATCGGGCGCGGCGAAGCGCAAGGCCGCGCCGGCCGTGGCGGTGGACGCGAACGCGGCGACGCCCGCGCCGGTCACCGAGGCCATTCGCAAGCCGGCATCGGCCGTGAATCCAAGCCCGAGCCTCGCCGCCGAAGCCGCGCCCACGCCCGCCGAGGCGGCCCCTGTTATCGATCTCGACGCGCAACTGAATCCGCTGTCCGATCGCCTGCGCATGCTGCAGCTCGAAACCGTCGACCTGCGCCGCGCGGCCGACCGCGAGATGCGTCGCGTGAACCGCCTGCTGCTCGCGCTCGCGGCGGTGGTGCTGATCGCGATCGTGGCGCTGGGCCTGCAGACGACGGCGCTGTCGAGCGCGCATCGCGACGCCGACGCACTGCAACGCCGGGTCGATCGCCTGACTTCCTCGCAGGAAACCCAGCAGGCCAATCTTGCTGCGATGCAACAGCGTGCCGACGAACTCGGCGTGCAGGTGCAACGCCTGACCAATCGCAGCGCCGTGGCTCTGCGCCCGCAACCGGCCCGCCGCGAACGCCGTCCTCGCTAGGTACAACGGGCTTCGACCCTGAAATGATCAAGCCGGCCGTCTTGCGACGCGCCGGCTTTTTTATTCGGGGCGGCATGCTGTGCGTCGGCATGTCGCGTCGCGTTTACCGCACAGAATGCTGCGGCGCACTAGATTTGATTGGGGAAAACCCTTAATATTCGTTCCTAGGGAAAACCCTGATCACCACTGCCCAGCCGGGAGCCGCACATGACCCTCATCTTCGCCCTGCTTCAAAAGATCGACGATCTGTTCGTTTCGCCGCATCTGCCGCTCGATCGCGACTACTCGTACGCTGCCCGCCACGCGGAAGCCGAGCGTCAGCGCAAGTCGCACATCTCGCGTTTCGGCCTGCTGCGCCGCTGATTTCCGCCGCATTCCTGCTGCCGTACGTTCGATTCGTGTCCCCGATTCGTCACGATTCGTCCCGCTGAAAAACCAAGAAGCTCGCGCGCCGCATGACGGTGCGCGAGCTTCTTGGCATGGGTGCGCGCCAGGCGGCGCGCCGGTTTCAGCGTGCTTCGCCCTTCCACATCTTCAGCAGCAACGCGTTCGTGACCACGCTCACGCTCGAGAACGCCATCGCCGCGCCCGCGATCATCGGGTTCAGCAGCCCGGCCGCCGCGAGCGGCACACCCACCAGGTTGTAGACGAACGCCCAGAACAGGTTCTGACGGATCTTGCGATAGGTGCGGCGCGAGATGTCGATCGCGGCCGCCACCAGCGCCGGATCGCCGCGCATCAGCGTGATGCCGGCCGTGTTCATCGCCACGTCGGTGCCGGTGGCCATCGCGATGCCGATGTCGGCGGCGGCCAGCGCCGGCGCGTCGTTGATGCCGTCGCCCACCATCGCCACCACGCCGCCCTGCGTGGCGGCCTTCAGTTCGCCGATCACGCGCGCCTTGTCGTCCGGCAGCACCTGGCTGTGCACTTCGTCGATGCCGAGTTCGCGCGCGACGGCCGCCGCGCTGCCGCGGTTGTCGCCCGTCACCAGCACCGTGCGGATGCCGAGCGCCTGGAGCTGCGCGATCGCGTCGCGTGCGCCGGGCTTCACCGTGTCGCCGAAACCGATCAGCGCGAGCGCCGCGCGCGGCGCGTCGAGCCGCATCAGCCACGACACCGTGTTGCCGGCCGCTTCGAGTTCGGCGGCGCGTGCGCCGGCCGCGCCCGCCACGTCGATCTCCAGTTCCGCCAGCCAGCGTGCGCTGCCGATCGCGTAGCGCGTGCCGTCGACGCGGGCTTCGACGCCGCGTCCGGCCACGGCTTTGGCGTCGCTGACGTGGCCGGCGTTGTCGATGCGATCGGTTGCCGTTTCGGCGTCGAACGCCGCGACCAGCGCTTGCGCCAGCGGATGATCGCTGCGCCGCTGGATCGCCGCGGCGATCGCGAGCGCGTCGCCGCGCGCCGTGCCGATCGCCTCGAAGGCGGTGACCGACGGCTTGCCTTCGGTCAGTGTGCCGGTCTTGTCGAACGCCACCACCTCGATGCGTTGCGCGAGTTCGAGCGCGAGCGCGTCCTGGATCAGCACGCCGTGCTTCGCGGCCACGCCGGTGCCGGCCATGATCGCGGCCGGCGTGGCGAGCCCGAGCGCGCACGGGCAGGCGATCACCAGCACCGCCACGGCGTTGAGGATCGCCGTTTCGGCCGGCGCGCCGGCCAGCAGCCAGCCGGCGAACGTCAGCAGCGCGAGCGCGAGGATGGTCGGCACGAACACGGCGCTGACGCGATCCACCAGGCGCTGGATCGGCGCCTTTTCGGCCTGCGCCGATTCGACCAGCCGGATGATGCGCGACAGCGTGGTTTCCGCGCCCACGGCCGTGGTTTCGACCGTCAGCGCGCCTTCGGCGTTGATCGCGCCGGCCGTCACGCGGTCGCCGGCCGATTTGGCGACCGGCAGGCTTTCACCCGTGATCAGCGATTCGTCCACGTGTGACGCGCCTTCGACGATCGTGCCGTCCACCGGGAAGCGCTCGCCGGGCCGCACCGCGACGCGCGAGCCGACGCGCAGCGCGGCCAGCGGCACCTCGCGTTCCGTGCCGTGCTCGACGAGCCGTGCTCGCTCGGGGCGCAGCGCGTTCAGGGCGCGGATCGCGTCGGTGGTCTGGCGCTTCGCGCGTGCTTCGAGCCATTTGCCGAAGCGCACCAGCGTGACGATCACCGCTGCCGCCTCGAAATACAGATGTTCGGCGTGACCCGGCGCGCGCAGGAGCTGCCAGACGCTGAGGCCGAACGCGGCCGAGGTGCCGAGCGCGACGAGCAAATCCATGTTGCCGGCGCGGACGCGCACGGCGTGCCACGCGGCCCGGTAGAAGCGCGCGCCGAAGCCGAACTGCACCACCGCCGCGAGCGCGAATTCGAGCGGCGCGGGCAGCATCAGCGATGCGCCGAGCAGCGCCGCGACCATCGGCGCGACGAGCGGCGCGGTCAGCACGGCCGAGCCGATCAGCAGGAGCAGGTCGCGGCGGGCCTCGGCGGCCTTGCGTGTTTCGCCACTCGGGCGGGGCGCGGACGACGGCTGGGCGTCGGCTGGCGTGGTGGCGGCCGTCGCGGTGGCGCGGTAGCCGGCCTGTTCGACGGCGGCGATCAGTTGCGCGGCCGACAGCGACGCGTTGCCGCTGATGCTGGCGCGTTCGGTAGCGAGGTTGACCGAGGCGCGGGACACGCCGGGCACTTGCGCGAGCGCCTTTTCGACGCGGCTGGAGCAGGACGCGCAGGTCATGCCGCCGATATCGAGTTCGATCGGTTGAGGTGCAGCGGCGGTGCCTGGGGCCGCTTCGGCGGTTTCGTCGGGCGTGGCGCGATAGCCGGCCTTTTCAACGGCGGCGACCAGTTGCGCGGCCGACAGCGACGCGTTGCCGCTGATGCTGGCGCGTTCGGTGGCGAGGTTGACCGAGGCGCGGGACACGCCGGGTACTTGCGCGAGCGCCTTCTCGACGCGGCTGGAGCAGGACGCGCAGGTCATGCCGCCGATATCGAGTTCGATTGTCTTCGTGGAAGGTGCTTCGGCTTCCGGTGCGACGTTCGCGACCTTCTTCGGACGCGGTTTCGGCATCGGTACAAACGTGACGGCAACCGGTGCGGGTTCGGGCTTTGGTGGTTCGGCTTCGATGGCGGACGTTGCCTTGATCGCGCCGACCGCGTCGATTCGTTCAGCCGGATAGCCGGCCGCGGTTGCGGCGTCGATCAGCGCTTGGATATCGGTTTCAGCACCGGGAGCCAGTTCGACCGTGGCTTGCGAGGCAGCCAGATCGACTGTCGCCTGAGCCACACCCGGTACTTGCGCGAGTGCCTTCTCGACACGGCGGGCACAGCCGCCGCAAGTCATTCCGCTGACGTGAAGCGTCAACGGAGCGGGCGCGATTCGTTCCGCCGGATAGCCGGCCGTGGTTGCAGCATCGATCAGCGCTTGGATATCGGTTTCAGCACCGGGAGCCAGTTCGACCGTGGCTTGCGAGGCGGCCAGATCGACCGTCGCCTGAGCCACACCCGGCACTTGCGCGAGTGCCTTCTCGACACGGCGGGCACAGCCGCCGCAAGTCATTCCGCTGACGTGAAGCGTCAACGGAGCGGGCGCGATTCGTTCCGCCGGATAGCCGGCCGTGGTTGCAGCATCGATCAGCGCTTGGATATCGGTTTCAGCACCGGGAGCCAGTTCGACCGTGGCTTGCGAGGCGGCCAGATCGACTGTCGCCTGAGCCACACCCGGTACTTGCGCGAGTGCCTTCTCGACACGGCGGGCACAGCCGCCACAGGTCATGCCGCTCACGTTGAGCGTGACCGGAGGTGTCACAGGCGCAGCGGGCGTCGCAGCCGCCACCCGCTCCCGCACCTCCGCCCGATATCCGGCCGCCGCCACCGCCTCGACCAACTGCCCCGCATCGACATCCGGGGACGCGCTGACCGTGGCGGAATGGCCCGCCAGATCGACTTGCGCGGCATGCACGCCCGGCACCTCGGCCAGCGCTTTTTCGACGCGGCGCGCGCAGCCGCCGCAGGTCATGCCTTCGACGCCCAGCTCGGTGGTGTCGAAGGCAGCGGGATGGGACAGATCGTTCATCGTGAAATCCGGTCAAGCGCGGCCGAAGCCGACAATGACCGAAGTATCAAGCTTCCCATGATGGGAAGGTCAAGCGTTTTATCGACGAATCGGCAAACCGACGAATCGACAAACCGGGGCCGACGCCCCTCAGTCGCCCAGTTCGCTGAGGAGCGAGATATGCAGCGGCTCCGCCAGCAGCGGTTTCACGGTTGCCGCGAACGCCTGGAAATGCGGCGTGCGCTCGTGCTGGGCGATCGCGTCGCGGTCGCGCCAGCGTTCGATGAAGACGATCCGGTCGGCGCGATCGGTGTCGCGGTAGGGGATGTAGGCGAGGCAGCCGGCTTCCTCGCGGCTCGGGCCGGCGACGCGTTGGGCGGCTTCGGCGAGCGCATCGCCGGTGCCCGGGGCACCCTGCAGAACGGCGACCAATTGAATTTCGGATGACATCGTGTGAACTCCTGACAAGGGATGGAAATGCCGACAAGCTCGATTCAGCCTAACAAGGCCTCGAGCCGCAAGCTGTGCGAACGGCCGATCCAGACGGCCGAATCGCGATGGTCGCGCAGCGCGTCGCCGGTGTTCGGGTGGACGAACACGTCGAGCGCGCCGTGGTTCAGCGCCAGCCAGCCGAGTACGGGCGTCAGCTCGGCGCCTTCGAACGCCAGTTGATACGACCACATCGGATGCGGGCCGACCGGGCGCTCGTGAAAGCGGCCGATCTGCACGCGCTGGCCGAGTTGTTCGCCGATCGTCTCGCGCAAGGCCCAGGCGGCGTCGCGGCTCGCGGCGTCGAAGTAGATATGCGCGTGCCAGCTCGTGATGCCGGCGGGATCGAGAAGAGTCATGAGCGGATTGGGAGAAGGAAGCGAACGCTCATTGTGCGCGATTTCGCCGATGGCTTCCTTCCGGCGCCCAGCGGCCGCGGCCGTCGCGCGCTGCTTCGAGCATGCGTGTGCTTATTTCATCAATCGGTATCGTTTTCATCGGATTGTCGTGTTTTTAGGATGCAATGCGCTTCGACCCCGGATAAGGTGTGCATTCACACTGTTTTTGTTGCAATGCGCGCGGTACGATGCACGCCGTTCGACGCGTCGAATGCAGCCCGCCACACGCTACGAGGAAGACCCGCGCGTATCGGCTGCCGGTCAACATGTGCAGCCGGAACAGGCTGCGCCGTGCGCCCAAACCAATGACAATCTCTCGCCAAATTTTTGCCGCCCGGCTCAGCGCCGGCGCGGCTGCCGTTCTCGTGTTGCTGGCCGGCTGCGCTTCGCAGCGGCAGCAACAGCCTGACGTCGTCGCCAGCAAGACGGGCTGGATGCGCAGCGAAGTCGCCGATTCCTATGTGTATGCCTACCCGCTCGTGATGATGGATGTCGCGCGGGAGGCCGCCACGTCCGGCGGGGGCGCGACGCCCTACAACACGCTGCGCTACGACGCCGCGCTGCCCGCGCCCGGCGCGATCAATCCGCCGCTGCCGGGCGTCGATACGCTCGATGCGAGCGGCTGGCTCGACGTGAGCGCCGAGCCGGCGATCGTGTCGCTGCCCGACGCGCGCGGCCGTTATCTCGACGTGCGCGTGCTCGACATGTGGACCAACGTGGCGTGGTCGTCGGGCGCGGATACGGTCGGGCGAGGGCAAACGATTGCCTTCGTCGGCCCCGATTTCCACGGCACGCTGCCGGCCAACGTGCGGCGCGTGGACCTGCCGTCGCAGTACGCGTGGATCGGCGTGCAGGTGCGCACCGGTGGTGGCCGCGATCTGGCCGAAGCGCGGCGGCGCCAGCACGCGGTGCGCGTGACGCCGCTGTCGGCCTATTCGGCGCGGCCGTCGCGCGCCGAGGCGAAGGCCGCGAAGGATGCCGCCAAGCTTGCGGATACGCCGGCCGATGCCGCCACGGCGGCTACCGCGGCCGATCGCGTCGCCGCGCTCGACGCGAAGGCGTTCTTCTCGCGCTTCGCGGCCGCGCTGCACGACAATCCGCCGCCGCAAGCGGACCCGCACGTCGCGCAGGTGCTCGACGAGATCGGCTTGCAGCCCGGCACGCCGGTGGACTGGAGCGGCGAAAAGCTGGCGGCGGCCACGCGCGGCGTGGAGGATGCGCGCACGCGGTTGACCGCGCCGCCGGCGAACGTGCTGTCGGCCGACGGCTGGCACTGGCTCGGCGGCGACGCCGGCCATTACGGCCAGGATTACGCGTTGCGCGCCTACGCGGCGGCCACCGGCTTCGGCACGGGCACGCGCGACGACGAAACGGTGGCGGTGGTAGCCGCCGACAACGACGGCAACACGCTGAACGGCGCGAACCGCTACGTGCTGCATTTCGCGTCGCGCGACCTGCCGCCGGTGCGCGCGTTCTGGTCGCTGACGCCGTACACGGCCGAGGGCGCGTTGCCCGACGTCGGCAAGGCGCGCCGCTCGATCGGCGGTTACGACCGGCTGCAGCGCAACCGTGACGGCTCGGTCGACATCGTCGTGTCGGCCGCTTCGCCGGGCCGCGCGCATGCGGCGAACTGGCTGCCCGCGCCGCGCGCCGATTTCCGGCTCGCGTTGCGGCTGTATGCGCCGAAGCCGGAAGCGACCGATGGAACGTGGCAGCCGCCGGCGGTGATCAAGCGTTGAGGGGTGCCGTTCCGCGCACGAGGAGAAATCAATTCGCCTCGAGGCCGCGAAGGGCTCGCCGGATGTTGCCCGGTCCGTCGTGCGTGGATCGACTGCATGGTCTCGCTGGAGACCATCGCTATGTCCATACGCTGCGGGGCAGGCAGGGCGGCGCCACGATGCTCGGGCGTGTCCTGCTGCAACCGAAGGCAACCGCCAGCCTGCGGGCGAGCGACGCGCCGCACGCCAGCCCAAGCCCCGCATCTTGACCCGCGCCCTCTTCATCTGCAGCCGCAACCGGCTGCGCAGCCCCACCGCCGAAGCCGTGTTCGCCGGATGGCCCGGCGTCGAAACCGATTCGGCCGGCCTGGCGCCCGATGCCGACACACCCGTGTCGCCCGAGCATCTCGCGTGGGCCGAGATCGTGTTCGTGATGGAACGTTCGCACAAGGCAAAGTTGTCGAAGGCGTTCGCCGCGCACTTGCGCGGCAAGCGTGTGGTCTGCCTCGATATTCCGGACAACTACGCGTACATGCAGCCCGAGCTGATCGCGCTGCTGGAGCGCAAGGCCGGGCCCTTGCTGCGGCCGTGATCTCGATGGCCGCGCATTAATTGCCCGCGCCCGCCGCCATGCTCGCGATCATCCACGCCTTCAGCGCCGCCGCGCTCGGCGGCAGCGCTTCCGTGCGCGGATGCACGAGGTAATAGCCGTTCGGCAACGGCAGCGCGGCGTCGAACGGCTCGACCAGCGTGCCTGCCGCCAACTCCGCTTCCACCAGCACCGGGCTCGTCAGCACCACGCCTTGCGCGCGCACGGCCGCCTCGATCGCCATCAGCGATTGATCGAACTGGATGCCGGCGATGGCGTCGATTCCAGCGTCGTCGAGCGGGCCGAAGCGCGCCAGCCACGCGTGCCAGTGCGGATGCAGCGTGTTGTGCAGCAACGTGGCGGTAACGAGGTCGCCGGGGCGCTTGAGCTTCAGGCGCTTCGCATAGGCGGGGCTGCAATAGGCGTGCGCCGCATCGGCGCAGAGCCGCTCGACCGCCAGATTGGCGTCGATGCCATCGAAGTGACGCACGGCCAGATCGACGCCATCGAGTTCGAAATCGACGATCGCGACCGACGTGGACAGGCTCAATGCGATGCCTGGATGCGCCTGCAACAGGTCGGCCATGCGCGGCGCGAACCACTTGGCGGCGAAGCTCGGCGGCATGGAAATCCGCAGGCTGTGGTTGCGTCGCTCGCGCACGCGCCGGCTCGCCTGGACGATTTCCGCGAGCGCGGGCTGGATGCGCGCGAAATAGGCGCGCCCCTCGGCGGTGGGCGTGACCTGGCGGATCTGCCGCACGAACAGCGCGATGCCGAGCCAGTCCTCCAGCTTCTGGATCTGCTGGCCGACCGCCCCCGGCGTCACGCTCAACTCCTGCGCGGCAAGAGTAAAACTGCCCAGGCGCATCGCGGCTTCCATGGCTACCAAGGCTTTCATCGGCGGAACGGGTTTCATGATGAAGTTTTTCTATGTCATGGCGGAATTTATATGGTTTGTACCGCATCGGCGCAATCCCGACAATCCGGAGCACGACAATCCTTCGAACCCGCCGCCATGAATCCCGCTTATCTCGCCTTCGTCGCGCTCGGCCTCATCTGGGGCACCAACTTCCTGTTCATGAAGTGGGCGAGCGTGGATATCTCCACCATGCAGATCGTGTTCCTCCGCACATTGTTCGGATTCCTGCCGATCCTGGTCGCGGCACTGATCCGGGGCGATCTGAAATGGCGACACCTGCGCCACGCGCATCATTTCCTCGTGATGTCGCTGCTGGCCACGGTGATCTACTACTATGCGTTCGCGAAGGGCGCGGCGCTGTTGCCTTCGAGCGTGGCCGGCATGTTGAGCGGGGCGATTCCGGTGTTCGCGTTCATCGCCGCGTGGGCGTTGCTGCGGCAGGAACGCCCCACGGCGCGGATGTTGATCGGCATCGCCTGCGGTTTCGCAGGGGTCCTGATGATCGCGCAGCCGTGGCGGGCGCACGGTGCGGGCGTGAACCTGGCCGGCGTGGCGTATATGGTGGCCGGCTCGTTCAGCGTGGGCTGTTCGTTCGTTTATGCGCGCCGGTATTTGTCGGGCCTCGACCTGTCGCCGCTGGCGCTGTCGACCTGGCAGATCGGCTTCGCGCTGGCGGTACTGAGCGGCGTGACCGATTTCCACGGCATCTCGGCCATCGAGCACGACACGCGCGCCGCGCTCGGGCTGGTGCTGGGCCTCGGGCTGACCGGCACGGGCGTGGCCTACATCCTGTATTACTTCATCGTCGGGCGGCTCGGCGCGGTGGCCGCGTCGGGCGTGACCTACATCCCGCCAGTCGTGGCGCTGGTGCTGGGCGTGTCGATCGGGCACGAGACGGCGCAGGTGCTCGATCTGGCGGCGATGGTGGGGATCTTCGCGGGGGTCTATCTGCTTCAGCGCGGCAAGCCGCGCGCGGCGGCGCAAAACGGCGCTACGGGGCATCGCGCACAAGTGCGATAGAACGACGAAGCACGTGCCGATCGCGGTCGCTCTCGGCTTGCAAAGCTCAACCGGCCGAACGCGCTTCCTCGTAAGCCCGCCTGAGCCGGCCCGCTCCTTCCTGAATTTCCTCCACCCCTGGCGCGGCGAACGAGAAGCGCAGCGCATGCGGATCGACCTGGTCCGCATAGAACGCCTTGCCCGGCACGAACAGCACCTTGTTCTCGATCGCGCGGGCCAGCAGCGCGTCGGCGGCCACGTCGGCCATGCGCGCCCACACGAACATGCCACCCTGCGGTTCGTGGAACGCCACGGCCTCGCCGAGCTGCGCGCGCAACGCGCCGCACAGCGCCTCGCTCTTGCGCCGATAGGCGGCCGTGATGCGCGGCAGGTGGCGATCGAGCGCGCCGTCGGCCAGATATTCGGCGGCGGTGGCCTGCGGCCACGGCGCGCTGCACAGGTCCACCGTCTGCTTGGCCACCACGCAGCGGCGCGTGATCTCGGCCGGCGCGACGCTCCAGCCCACCCGCAAGCCCGGCGCGACGATCTTCGAAAGGCTCGCGAAATGCACGATCCAGTCGCGCGAGCCGGGCACCTCGGCACTGAGCGCAAGCATCGACGGCAACGCCTCGCCCGAAAAACGCAGGTCGCCGTAGGGGTCGTCCTCGACGATCACGAAGCGGTGTTGCGCGGCAAGCTTCAGGAGTGCGATGCGACGCGCGCGCGACAGCGTGGCGCCGGTCGGGTTGGCGAAGGTCGGCACCGTATAGAGCAGGCGCGGCGCCGCTACCGCGCCCGAATCGAGCAGGGTGGCCAGCGCAGCCACGTCGAGGCCGTCGCCGTCCACCGGCACGGTCACGATTCGCGCCTGCTGCAAGCGCAGCGCCTGCAGCGTGGCCGGATAGGCCGGCTGCTCGGTGAGTACCACGTCGCCGGGGCTGACCAGCACGCGCAGCAGCAGGTCGAGGCCCTGCTGCGAGCCGGTGGTGACGAGCAATTCCTCGGGCGCGCAGGCCGCGCCGCGCTGTGCCATCAGCTTGAGCAACTGCTGCTTCAACTCGGGCAGGCCGTCGGTCGGGCCGTATTGCAGGCAGCGCACCGGTGTGCGAAACGCGCGCGCCGACGCCTCGCCGAGTCCCTCCACGTCGAACAGGTCGCTGGCCGGGTAGCCGCCCGCGAAGGAAATCATGCCGGGCACGCTCAGGTATTTGAACAGCTCCCGGATCGGCGAGCCCGTGGGGTGTTGGAACGGCGCGGTGAATGCGTACATGTCGGTCGATCAGGAAGGCGGGTGGGGAAGGCTAGACGACGTTGCGCTCCACGATCGGGCGGTTTTCGAGCACGCGCGCCCAACTGAGCGACGACAGGTCGAGCGAGCCGTAGCGGCCCGACAGGATCAGCTCGCTGACGCCGCGCCCGGTGGCCGGCCCCTGCTGCAGGCCGTGCCCGCTGTAGCCGTTGGCGAACACGCAGTTGTCGATGTCGGGGTGGTAGCCGATGATCGCGTTGTGATCGAACACGTTGTATTCGTAGTAGCCGGACCAGCAATTCTCCACGCGCAGCGCCTCGAATTCCGGCACGCGATGCGCGAGCGTCGGCCAGATCACGTCGTCGAACAGCGCGTGATCGACCTCGTCGAGCGGCAGGTCGTCCGGATCGTTGTCCGGCGACGGCGAGGTGCCGGTGATGTAGGTGTTGCCCTCGGGGCGGAAGTACACGCCAGTCGGGTCGATCAGCAGCGGGCTGTGCGCCAGGCGCGCCGGCGACGACACGTTGAAGATGCTGCGGCGGCGCGCATGCACGGGAATCTCGATGCCCATCAGGGTGGCGATCTTGCGCGCCCAGGCGCCGGCCGCGTTGACCAGCGTGTCGCACGCGTAGCGTTCGCCCTTGGCGTCCACCACGTGCGTGACCTTGCGGCCGTCGAGCACGAGGCCCGTCACGTCGGTGGCCACGTAGCGCGCGCCGAGCGCCTGCGCCTTCTTGCGCAGCGCCTGCACCAGCCCGTAGCCGTCGAACCAGCCTTCGCCGCTGCGGCCGTAGGCGCCGGCGGCGAGGTCGTCCACGTTGAGCCAGGGGAATTTGGCCTTCAGCGCGTCGGCGTGCATCAGGTCGATGTCCGCGCCGAGGCTTTGCTGGAGCGCGTGGTTCTCGCGCAGGATGGCTTCGCCGGCCGGCGTGGCGAGGAACAGGTAGCCGCCTTCGTGCAGTTCGATCTGCGGGCGGTGGCCGTCCACTTCGAGCAGCCCGCCGATCTCGCGCAGGAACGCGATGCCGTACAGCGACATCTGGATCGACAGCGGCGTGGAGAACTGCTGCCGGATCGACGCGGCCGACAGCGCCGACGACGAGCGCGCATAGCTCGGGTCGCGCTCGATCACGGTAACGGACACCGTCGGGTCCGACGCACGCAGGAAATAAGCGATGGAACTGCCGATCACGCCGCCGCCAACGATAACGACTTGAGAACTCACGTCTGGCTCCACATTGGAGAATTCAGGATGACTGATGATTGCATCCGGATCGATCGATCAAAATGCTGAATGGCGATGGAGCGGATGGGGTTGGAGGGGGCGTGCGGCGTCCCCCTCCAGCCGGGCTGTCGACCCGGCGCGGCTGTTTAGTCGAGGTTGAAGTCGATGCCTTGCGCGAGCGGCAGCGCCGACGAATAGTTGACCGTGTTGGTCGCGCGGCGCATGTAGCCCTTCCACGCATCCGAACCCGATTCGCGGCCGCCGCCGGTTTCCTTCTCGCCGCCGAACGCACCGCCGATTTCCGCGCCGCTCGGGCCGATGTTGACGTTGGCGATGCCGCAATCGCTGCCCGAATCGGACAGGAAGCGCTCGCTTTCGCGCAGGTCGGTGGTGAACACGCACGACGACAGGCCGTGGTGCGCGGCGTTGTTCGCGTCGATGGCGTCGTTGAACGTGCTGTACTTCAGCACGTAGAGGATCGGCGCGAAGGTTTCGGTCAGCACGATATCGGTTTGCGACGGCATTTCGACGATCGCCGGGCGCACGTAGAAGCCCTTCTCGTTGCCGGCCACCGTGTGACGTTCGCCGCCGAACACCTTGCCGCCCTGGCTCTTGGCTTTTTCGAGGGCGGCCTGCATGCGGTTGAACGAGGCTTCGTCGATCAGCGGCCCCATCAGCACGCCCTGTTCGAGCGGGTTGCCGATCACGACCTTGCCGTAGAACGTCTTGAGGCGCTCGACCGCCGTGTCGTACACGCTCTCGTGCACGAACAGGCGGCGCAGCGAGGTGCAGCGCTGGCCGGCGGTGCCGACCGCCGAGAACACGATGCCGCGCAGCGCGAGTTCGAGATCGGCCGTGCCGGTGACGATGCCGGCGTTGTTGCCGCCCAGTTCGAGGATCGAGCGGCCGAAGCGGCGCGCCACTTCCACGCCCACCGCGCGGCCCATTTCGGTGCTGCCGGTGGCGCTGACGATGCTCGAACGCGGGTCGGACACCAGCTTCGCGCCGACGTCGCGGCCGCCGTTGATGACGGCGGTGAGGCCGGCCGGCGCGTCGCCGAATTCCTTGAGCGCATCCTGCAGGATGCGGTCGACGGCCAGCGCGGTCAGCGGGGCCTTTTCCGACGGCTTCCAGAGCACCGCGTTGCCGCACACCAGCGCGAGCGCGGCGTTCCACGACCACACGGCGGCCGGGAAGTTGAACGCCGAGATGACCGTGCAGACGCCGATCGGGTGCCAGGTTTCCGCCATGCGGTGGCCCGGGCGCTCCGACGAGATGGTCAGGCCGTAGAGCTGGCGCGACAGGCCCACCGCGAAATCGCAGATATCGATCATTTCCTGCACTTCGCCCAGGCCTTCCTGCAGGATCTTGCCGGTTTCGAGCGTGATGATGCTGCCGAGCGCCTGCTTCTGCTCGCGCAGCTTGTTGCCGAGGATGCGCACCAGTTCGCCGCGGCGCGGGGCCGGCACCTCGCGCCAGGCCTTGAACGCTTCGTGCGCCTTGGCGAGCGCGGCGTCCACGTCGGCCACCGATTGGCTCGCGACGCGGCCGACGAGTTCGCCGTTGATCGGCGAATGCACGGCGATGTCGCCCGCTTCCGCGAGATGGGCAATGTCCAGCTTGGAAAGAATGGTCGAAGGCGTCACGGTATCAATCCTTGTGTTTCCGATAGGAGAAATGAGTAAGCTTGGAAACTATACACGCGCGTTCCGGGCGCGACAACGCGCCATAAAACGCGGCTTCGCACACCCGATTGCTTCGCATCGGTAACAAAAAAATGCAGGTGCCGTGCATCAGTTCGCCGCTCGGGTGGTCACGGGCGCCCAGGCGCCGTTCTTGACCTGATAGAGCGTCGAGCTGGGGTTCTTGAGGTCGCCGCCGGCCGTGAAGCCAATGGTGCCGGTGATGCCGTTGAAATCGGTCGATTTCAGCGCGGCGTTCAGGTCGGCCGGCTTGGCCGAGTTCGCCTTCTCGATCGACGCGATCGCGATGTAGGTGGCGTCGTAGGCGAACGGCGCGTAGGCCAGCATGTCCATGCCGAATTTCTGCCTGAACTTTGTTTCGAACGCCTTGCCTTTCGGGCGCGTGGCGAGCGGCTGGCCGTATTCCCACACGGCCGCGCCTTCGGCCGCGTCGCCGGCGATCTTCAGGAAGTTCGCGTCCATCACGCCGCCGCCAGCCAGGAACTGCGCCTTCATGCCGAGCTGGCGCATGCGCTTGACGAGCATCGCGGCCTGCGTGTCGAGGCCGCCGAAGAACACCAGGTCGGCGTTCGCGCCCTTCATCTTGGTCAGTTGCGCGCTGAAATCCACGGCCTTGTCGTTGGTGAAATCGCGCGCGACGATCGTGCCGCCCGCGGCCTTCACGGCCTTCTCGAACTCGTCGGCTTCGCCCTGGCCGAACGCGGTGCGGTCGTCGATGATCGCGATGCGTTTGGCCTGGGTGACCGTGGCCGCGTAGTGGCCGGCGTTTCCGGCGTTCTGCGTGTCGGTGGCGATCACGCGATACACCGAGTTCAGGCCGCTCTGCGTGATGGCGGGATTGGTGGCGGCCGGCGTGATCATCGGAATGCCGGCCTTGGCGTAGATGCGCGAGGCCGGCAGCGTCGTGCCGGAATTGAAGTGGCCGATGACCACCGCCACGTTGTCGTCCACCAGTTGCTGCGCGGCCTGCACGCCGATGCGCGGGTCGCCCTGGTCGTCCTGCGGGGCCACCACGTATTTCACGGGCTTGCCGGCGACCTGCGGGTGGCGGGCGTTGGCCTCGTCCACCGCGAGCCGCACGCCGTTCTCGATGTCCTTGCCGTACGCCGCCGCGCCGCCGGTGAGCGGCGCCGCCACGCCGATCTTGATGACGGCTTCCTGCGCCTGGGCCGCGGCCGCGACGAACAGACCGGACAGGGCAATGGCGAGCGCGCGGCGACGAGTGCAAAAACAGAAGGGCATGGAAGCGTTCCTGATGCTGAGAGTCGATGATCGGGAGCGCCGCTCCCGGGCTTTCCGCTGCGCCAGCCCGTTCCCCGGCGAAGAAGTTGAGGCGATTCTCCAAAACCAAAACCGTGCGATCAAACGATATCTATTCGATACATGATGCGGTTTGATCATCAACCCTGGTATATCGGGCCTGAGCGGGGCACGTTCGCCGCGATTTTGCGGGTTCGGGACATACCCGCATGCGGGGCCTGTCGTGCGAGCAGCCTCGGCGTTCAAATCAATGTTTTCGCGCACCGATCTCCGGTACGATTCCGCTGCCTCGCCGGTTCGTTCTTCGCTGCGCCGCGCGCACTCAATCCGCCGCCCGACCCCATGAAATTGAGCTTTTCGCTAGCGAGACCGCTGCGCCTGCATCACCTGCGCTGCCCGTTCCCGATCGACTGGGCGCAGCACGCCGGGGTGCACGCAGTGGAGGCCGAAGCGGTACTCGCGAAGCGCGCGCACGGGCCGGGCTGGCGCATTCCGGCCGAGACGCTGTTCACGGTTTCGTTGACGCCGGGCGAGGACGGTTGTGCGTCTGGCACATTAACTCTGGAATCCTGCCCGGCCGGCGCGCTGCTCGGTGGCCCCGATTGGGGTGCATTGCGCGAGGCGTTCGCGGCAGCGGACAGCGCATCCCGCAACGCGTCCTGCATTCCGTTCGGCAGGACGCTCGCGCAGCAGATGTTTCTGTGGCCCGGCCACGCGTGGGCCTTGAGCGAGGTATCGCGCGAGCTTGGCGTGGAAAGCCGCGCCGTGCGCATGCGCCTGTTTCGCGAGGCCTACAGCTTCGCCTCGACGTTGCGGCGCTGCCGAATGCTGCGCCTGCTGCTGCAAACGCTGGCGCACGATATCTCGGTGGTCCTGGCGACGGACCCGCGCATGCCGTCGAACCGGCGTCGGCTCGACGCGATGTTCGATGCGCAGTACCAGGCCAGCCTGTCGACGATCGCGACGAGCCGCGCGTTCACGGGCCGCTGTTTCGGATGGGAAACGGGGCGGGCTCGGTCAGGCAAGACGGTGCTGGCGCAATGGTAGTATTGGAAACAGCCCCGAATTTCACCTATCTTCGTTTCCCCGCATGGACACCCCTGCCCTGAAGCCCGTAGAGAGCGCGTCCTCCGCACTGGGCAAGCGCGTCAAGGCCGCCCGCCAGCATCTCGACTACACGCTCGAAGCCGCCAGCCGCGTGTGCGGCGTGTCGCGCTCCACGTTGTCGAAGATCGAGAACGGCGCGATGTCGCCCACCTTCGACGTGTTGCAGAAGATCGTCCACGGCTTGCAAATCGATCTCGGCGAACTGTTCGGCTCGACGCCGAAGCCGCGCGCGAGCGGCCGCCGCGCGGTCACGCGCAAGGGCGAGGGCCAGCCGCATTCGGCCGGTTGCTACGAGATGGAGTTGCTGGCCACCGAATTGGCGCAGAAGTCGATGTATCCGTTCCGGATCCGCATCACGGCGCACTCGCTCGACGCGTTCGCCGAATGGGGCCGGCATGAAGGCGAGGAATTCCTGTTCGTGTTGAGCGGGCAGGTTTGTCTGTATTCCGAACTGTATTCGCCGACCGTGCTCGAAGCGGGAGACAGCATCTATTTCGACAGCCGCACCGGCCACGCCGCCGTGTCCACCAGCAAGCAGGACGCCGAAGTGCTGTGGCTGATCAACGAAGGCGGCGACACCGCGCCGTACAGCGCGGAAGTCAAATCGCCGGCCTCGCGTGGCAAGCCGCGCGCCTGAGCGACGCCGGCCGCGCACCTTCTTTCCTTACCTCCCGCCGGCCGCTTCCTGCGCAGCGTTCGCCGTCATCTTGAAGATGCCGGTGGCATTGCCCGCATCGAAGCGCAGGTCCGTTTCCCAGCGGCGCGTCTCGCGCTCGAAGCTGCGCTTGCGCGTGATGAATTCGTAGAACGAGCCCGGCACCTTGCGCGTGACCAGCTCGCCGTTGGCGGCACGGAACGGGCGCTCCACGGTGTCGGCGCGGTAGGCCGTCTGGAACACGCGGCCCGAGCGCGAGCGTTCCACCTCGGGCTTCATCGGCCGGCCTTTGGCCTTCTCGTCGTCGGACAGCCGGAACACGTCGGCCACGCGGTCGGTCGCGTGATTGAAGGCGTTGCCTTCAGTGGAGATCCAGGCCATTTCGGCCGATTCGAGCAGGATCGTTTCGTAGTCCGATTCTGACGGCACGTCGTGCTGGCGCGCGAACGCGCCGACGATCACCGGCAGCAGCGCTTCGGCCGCCTCGATCGGCAGCGCGCCGTCGCGCTCCAGTTCCGACAGTTGCGACACCGCGAGCGGCGTCAGCGGATCTTTCGAGGTACTGACGATGCGGGTGACCGCCTGCTGGAATTCGGCCGAGAAGCGCTCCGGATGCAATTCGCTGACGAAGAACTGCGCGATTTCGTCCGGTGCATCTTCGTGCGCGTAGGCGCGGCCCGTCATCTTGAGCTTGTCGAGCGGGTAGCGGCCGTTCAGCTTGAAGCCGAGCGGGCGCAGGATGCGCGTGAACGCCGCCTCGCCCGGCGGCAGCGCGCCGTTTTGCGCCCAGCGCACCGTGCGCAGCGCGCCGTGATCGAAGAACACCGAGCCGCCGTTGGCGATCGTTTCGCGCGTGTAGATGCGGCCGTTTTCCGAGCGTTGCAGCAGATCCTCGAACAGCGCCATGTTCATGGCCTGCGCCAGCTCCGCGCGCGTGACCGTGCCGTCTTCCCAATCGGCCAGCAGCGCCGGGGCGTTGAGGGTGGAGAACAGGGCGTCGGTCTTGTCCTGGCCGAGCAGCCGGGCCAGAAGCCGCTCTACATTCGCATTGCGCATCGCGTATCTCACAGTGCCGTTCCGCCTTTCGGCGAGGGGATCGAGGGGAAGGGGCGGCCCGCCGATGCAGGCCGAATCTTGCGTGATCAGCATTATTGAGGCGCTTGCATGCCTCGTAAAGCGAGATTAAATTGCCAGTTGATGACTTTTATGAACAACCATGCGCAAATTCAAGATCCCCAACCTCAGCGCGTTGATGGCCTTCGAAGCGGCGGCGCGGCATGAGAGCTTCACCTATGCGGCGAAGGAGCTGTTCCTGACGGAAAGCGCCATCTCGCGCCAGGTGGCCACGCTCGAATCGCAGATCGGCGTGCGCCTGTTCGTGCGCTCGAAGCAGCGCGTGGTGCTGACGCGGGCCGGGCGGCTGTACGCCACGCAGGTGCGGCGTTCGCTGGAGACGCTCGACCGCGACACGCTGTCGATCATCGCGCACGGCAGCGGCGGCGGGTATCTCGAACTGGCCGTGCTGCCCACCTTCGCGTCGCAATGGCTGATTCCGCGCATGAAGGATTTCAACGATCGCGCGCCCGACGTGCGCGTCAACATGGGCGTGCGCACCGAGATGTTTCCGTTCGAGGAAACCCACTTCGAGGCGGCGATCCATTACGGCAAGCCGAGCTGGCCGGGCACCACGTCCGATTACCTGTTCGGCGAGGAAGTGGTGCCGGTGTGCTCGCCCGCGCTGTTGAGCAAGCCCGTCAGGAAGCCGCACGAGTTGTTCAACTACCCGCTGCTGCATTCCACCACGCGCCCCGATGCGTGGCCGCGCTGGTTCGAGAACTTCGATATCAAGGATTCCTTGACGATGCAGGGCGTGCGCTACGAGTTGCACACCATGCTGATCGCGGGCGCGGCGGCCGGGCTGGGCGTGGCGCTGGTGCCGAAGTTCTTCGTCGAGGGCAAGCTGGAGCAGCTCGGCGTGGTGATTCCGTTCGATGCGACGTTTCCCGTGCAGTTTTCCTACTACCTCGTCTATCCGACCGAGTTGAGCCACGGCCGGCCGCTGGAGACGTTCCGGGGCTGGCTGCTGGAGCAGGCCGGCGCGTACAACGCCGTGAGCGGCTGACCGGGCCTGCGAGATTCGGGATGTCCCGATCGGATATTTTGTTTCTTATCGGAAATTGTTCGGCTAGGATCGGGCGAATCGTTATGACTCGTCGCGGCAGGCCATGGAAGACATTCTGGTGGTGGGCGCAGGGATCATCGGCGCGAACGCTGCGCTGAACCTGACGGCAAGGGGCTTTCGCGTTCACCTCGCGGACGCCGGCGAGCCGGGGCGCGGGTGTTCGTTCGGCAATGCCGGCATCATCGCCGTCGATCACGTCGCGCCGCTGGCGAGCCCCGACACGCTCGCGGGCATGCCGCGCATGCTGCTGCAGGCCGACAGCCCGCTGAAGCTGCACAAGCGTGGCATCCCGAAGATGGCGCCGTGGATGGCCGCGTTCGCCCGGCAATCGCTGCCGGCGAATTTCCGACGCAATACCGAATCGCTGGCCAGCATCGTGACGATGGCCGCCGCCGCCTGGCGGCGTTTGCTCGCGCAGCCGATCCTGAACGACCTGTATCGCGACATCGGTTCGCTCTACGTGTTCGAGAGGCCGGCCGACGCCGGGCAGGAGCGCCGGCATCTGCGCCTGCTCGATCGCCATGGCGTGGCCTATCGCAACCTCGACGCGGCGCAGGTTCGCCGCGACTACCTGCCGACGCTGACCGAGCGGATCAGCCACGCGCGGTATTTCCCCGGCATGGCGTCGATCACGAACCCGAGGCTGGCCGTGATGCGGATTGTCGATGCCGCCATCGCGGCCGGCGCGCGGTTCGTGCAGGCGCCCGTCAGCGAGATTCGCCCGTTGGGCGATGGTCGCGTCAGCGTACGCATCGGCGGCGACACGCGGCAGTTCGGCAAGCTGCTGATTGCGGCGGGCGCAAGCAGCGCGGTGCTCGCGCAAACACTCGGCTTCCGGATTCCGATCACGCGAGAGCGCGGTTATCACGTCCAGCTTGCGCAACCGTCGGGCGCGGCGATTTCGGTGCCGGTCAGCTTCGTCGAGCGCGGTTTTACATGCAATCCGATGCAGGACGGCATCCGGCTGGCCGGCACCGTCGAGCTTGGGCCGCCCGAGGCGCCGGACTGGCGCCGCGCGGAGATGCTCGCGAGGCAGTTCGGCGCGCTGTTCCCGTCCGAGCCGCGGCCCGAGATCGCGACGCGCTGGTTCGGCGACCGCCCGACGCTGCCCGATTATCTGCCGATGATCGACGCATTGCCGGTGGTGCGGAACGTGTTCGTCGCCACCGGGCACCAGCATCTGGGCCTGACGCTCGGCCCGCTGACCGGCGAGCTGATCGCGCAGCGGATGGCCGGCGAAACGCCTGCCGTCGATCTGACGCCGTTCCGCGCCGGCCGCTTCTGATGGCGGTCATCGCCGGCGCGAGCCGTTCTTCTTCTTCTTCTTCCACGCGATCAAGGCAACCTCGATGAGTTCGATTCCCGTGTTCGACGCCGCGGCGACGGCGGCGCTGCTCGATTTCAAGACGCTCGTGGATGCGCTGGCCGAAGCCAGCGTGCAGCACGAGGCCGGCGAGATTCATTCGCCCGTGCGCGTCGGCGTGCCGCTCGGCGCGGATGGCGTGCTGCTGTCGATGCCGGCCAGCGCGCGCGACGTGGCGATCCACAAGCTGGTGAGCGTCGCGCCCGGCAACGCGCAGCGCGGCCTGCCGACGATCTTCGGCGCCGTGACCGTGTGCGACGGCGAGACGGGCCGCCCCGAGTTCATCCTCGATGGGCCGACCGTCACCGCGCGTCGCACGGCGGCGTTGTCGATGCTCGGCGTGCGCGTGCTGCATGCGTCGCAGCCAAAGGCGATGTTGATCGTCGGCACCGGGCAGCAGGCGCACGCGCACGCGCTGGCGATGCACAGCCTGTATCCGGCGGCGCGGCTTTGGGTGCGGGGGCGCAGTGCGGAAACGGAGGCGGCGTTTTGCGCGCGGCTCGCGCAGCAGGGCGTGATCGTGGCGGGGTTGGCTGGCGCGGCGGCGGGCGGTGGCGCGATACCGGACGAGGTCGATACGGTCGTCATGGCGACGACCAGCAAAGTGCCTGTGTATACCGAGGCTGCCAGGGAGAACCGGCTCGTGATCGGCGTGGGCACGTTCACGCCCGATGCGGCGGAGATCGGGGCGCAGACGATTCGCGCGAGCCGCGTGTTCGTCGACGACCGGCAGGCGGCGCGCGCCGAGGCCGGTGACCTGATTCAGTCCGGCGCGGATTGGTCGCAGGTGCGCACGATCGGCGCGGCGGTGCGCGACGGTGTGGAAAAGGGCGGGGCGGTGGTGTTGAAGACGGTGGGGAGCGGGGCGTGGGACTTGGCGGCGGGGCGGGTGGCGCGAGGGGCTCGGCGAGTGACGTGAGTCAACATGGGTGTTTTTAGTGGTGCGGCGCGCTTGGGACACGCTTGCTTTTCCAAATTCCTTACCATAAAGTAAGGAGTAAAGGAGGTGTCGCCATGACAACAGCAACGATGACTTCAAAGGGCCAGGTCACGATCCCGGTGGACGTGCGCAATCAGCTTGGTCTGGAGTCCGGCGACCGGATCGAATTCAGCTTCAACGAGGCGACCGGCCGGTATGAGGTCTATCCCGCCACGCAATCGCTGGCGTCGCTCAAGGGTATCGTGAAGAAGCCCGCAAAACCGGTGTCGATCGAGGACATGAACATGGCCGTCGCGCAGCAGGGAGCATCTGCGCGATGATCGGACTGGATACGAACGTGCTGGTCCGCTACTTCGCCCAGGACGATGCCGCGCAGTCGAAGAAGGCGACCATGCTGATGGAGTCGCTGTCGGCCGAGCGGCCGGGGTACATTTCGCAAATCGCGCTGGTCGAGGTCGTGTGGGTCCTGGGGCGTTGCTACGGCGTCGAGCGCGAACAGATGAAAAATATCATCGACTCGATGATCGCCACCAAAGAACTGGTGGTCGAAGGTGCGGACACGGTGCGAAAGGCACTTCGCGTTTTCGTCGCGTCGCAGAAGGCGGATTTCGCGGACTGCCTGATCGAGCGGTCGGGGCATGTTGCGGCGTGTGAGTACACGGCTACGTTTGACGTGACGGCCTCGAAGGTCGCGGGGATGCGGTTGATCAAGTGAATCGTGGCGCGAATGGGTAAATGGGAAATGCCAGCTAGGCGGACCTTGATGAGGCATCTTCTCGTGAGGGTAGGGAACCTGCAAAGACTCCCGACAGCCGGCGGTGCATAGCTTATGAACCTCGGCTGAGGGTTTGTCGATTAATGACTCTGACGGCGCGAATTCGCACAGCATCCACGCAACTGAAAATGAGGAGGGGATAGGAATGTCGGCTTCGGCGGTTGTCGCTTCGAGTGCCGTGGCTGTCAGCGGTGTTTCGACGATAGCAACTGGTGGTATTTACGTGGCCCTGATTGGGTTTATCGGGACTGTTTTAGGTGCGGCAATTGCCCAAGGTGTCGCATTGGTGATCGCTCATAGGAATCGCGCTGACGCAACGCGTAGGGATGCTATCAGTCGTGCGTTCGATACAGCGGGATCACATATGGCAATTGTGGCATTTGACAGGTACATGCAATTTTGCGAAGAGTACACAACACAATTCCGTGAGGTGTTAGCGGGAATAATTCAAACAGGTCCACACAAGAATGCGCTCACCTATTCGGCCGAACTTTTGCGCCTTCGTACGCGCTGGTCGCTCTGGGTTCCGGACGACATTAATGCTCTTCTAGAAAAATTCGAGAAAGTACTAAGGCAGATGGGAGCCGATGCGCAGCTATCGGCTTCGGAGCTAGCGGCGAGCGTTCCGAATCGAGCGGAACTTATCAATCGCATGTACAAAGCTTTTTCAGATTTGTTGGCGATGGGGAATTGGAACGGCGAAGAGGCTAACAAAGAAATTGCCGTGGCGACGATGATGAGTCTCCTAAAAGAAACACTGGGTATAGAGCAATTCGGTATCTTGAGGCAACTGACGCTCAACAGCGCGATAGGTGAACTAGGCGGCAGGAAAAGTGCCATTGGTTAGAGCGTGTTATGCACTTTTCTAGCTTATATCGGTCGAGGAGGGATGGAAAAAATGCCACGCTACCCAAGCGATGTAACGGATGAAGAATGGGACTTCGTGGCGCCCTATCTGACCTTGATGAAAGAGGACGCACCGCAGCGACAATATGAACTGCGAGAGCTGTACAACGCATTGCGCTGGCTGGCGCGCGCGGGAGCGCCGTGGCGATTACTGCCGACCAATTTTCCACCGTGGGAAGCTGTTTATCAGCAGACACAACGATGGCTTCGCGCCGGGTGTTTTGAAGCGATGACCGATGACCGACGATCTACGCTCGATCATTCGCGTCGCGCAGGCGCGCCAGGGCCAACCCAGCGCTGTCATTCTCGATGGGCGCACGCTTCAATCCACATGCAAGAGCGGTCCGCGCGCAGGATACGACTGTTGCAAACGCAAGCATGGCAGCAAAACGCATATTGCTGTCGACACATTGGGACATTTGTTGGCCGTGTACATCACGCCAGCCGACGAGCAAGAGCGCGCTCAGGTCCAGGAACTAGCGCAACAAGTCCAGCAAGCCACGGGAAAAACGGTGAAACTCGCTTTCGCAGATCAGGGCTACACCGGCAAGGATGCGGCAGCGGCCGCGAGAGTCGAAGGCATCGAGTTGCAGGTGGTCAAACTACCCGAGGCGAAGAAAGGCTTTGTGCTTTTGCCGCGACGCTGGGTGGTCGAACGTAGCTTCGGCTGGCTCAATTGCTTTCGCAGGCTGGCGCGTGACTGCGAGCGTCTGCCTGAAACTCTGGCTGGTTTGCACTTCGTCGTCTTTGTCTCGCTGATGCTCGCTCGCGCTGCCCAGTATTTTTGAATGTGCATAACAGGCATCTAAGTGATGCAAGCCAACCGCTACGCGCTTAATGCGCCGAGTGCCGGACCCACGAACTCCAGCGCGACGCGCTTGGCTAATCGGTGGGGCAGACAGCCAGTAGGAGTAGATGCGCCCCCGCTCCCGCCCCTTGATCTCCCTCCACCTCCGTTCCCCCTCGACACCGCCGCGCCCCGCCGACCGCCTATACTTCCGGAAGCCGGGCTTCCCGTCCCGATTTTGCAGACGGCATTCTGCCGTCGTCACAACGGTACTCAGCATGTCCAGCATTCGGAAAAACCCGCCTGAAACATCCCGTTCCTCCGTCGCGCAGCGGCTCGGCGGCGTGGCCCGCTCGCGTCGCACGAAGCGTGTGGCGCTCGGTATCGTCGCGTTCCTGGCCGTGTTCGGCCTGCTCGGTTTCTTCGCCGCGCCGCCGCTGATCCGCCATCTCGCCGAACAGCAACTGAGCCGCCAGCTCGACCGCCCGGCCAGCATCGCGCGCATCTCGCTGAACCCCTACACGCTGCGGCTCGAGGCCGACGGCGTGCACCTCGGCGAGCGCAGCGGCCAGGGTTCGTTCGTCGAGATCGGCAAGCTCACCGTGCGCGCGGCGTGGTCGTCGCTGCTGCGCGGCGCGCCGATCGTCGACGAAGTGCGCATCGATTCCCCGCGCTTCCATATCGTTCGCTACGACGCGCAACGCTTCAATTTCAGCGATATCGTCGACAAGTTCTCGAAGCCCTCCTCCACGCCGTCGTCGTCGGGGCCGGCGCGCTTCTCGGTGTCGAATATCCAGGTGACGAACGGGCGCATCGATTTCGACGACCGTCTGCTCGGCGCCGCGCACACGATCGATCAATGGTCGCTCGGCGTGCCGTTCATCGCCACGCTGCCGTCCAAGACGAACATCTTCGTGCAGCCCACGCTGAAGTTGCGCCTCGATGGCAGCCCGATCGCGATCGACGGGAAGACCAAGCCGTTCGCGCAGTCGCGCGAGTCGGAAATCAACCTGAAGTTCGACGGCCTCGATGTGCCGAAGCTGCTGTCCTACGCGCCGGCGAAGCTGCCGGTGGAGGTGACGTCGGGCCGGCTGTCGAGCGATCTGGCCGTGCGCTTCTCGATCGACGGCGAGGCGCCCGCGCTGCGCGTGTCGGGCACCGTCGATCTGGCCGATGCGAACGTGAGCGATCCGGCTGGCCGGCCGTTGTTCGCGGCGCAGCAATTGCATCTGGACGCCGCGTCGCTCGAACCGCTGCGCAACGTGCTGCATTTCAGCGACATCCGTGTCGTGAAGCCGGTCGTCACGTTGTCGCGTGATGCGGCGGGCGTGTTGAACGTGCAGAAGCTGGCGGCGTCGCAGCCGGGCAGCGTGGCCGACAAGCCGGTGGCGGCGTCGGCCGGTGCGGCCAGCGCAGCCGCCGCGACGAAACAGGCGGCCAAACCCCAGCCGCTCGACCTCACGGTGGCGCGCCTCGCGATCGACGACGGCACGATCCGCGTCAGCGATGCGTCGGTCGCGCCCGCCGCCGCGCTCACGCTGGCGAACCTCAAGACCACGTTGTCCGGTTTCACGCTGCAGGGCCGTCAGCCGGCGAAGTTCTGGGTGTCGACCACGCTGGCACAGGGCGGCGCGTTCAGCGCGGCCGGTGCCTTCAGCCTCGCGCAGCAGCAGGCGGGCGGCCATCTGACGCTCGACGCGCTGGCGCTGCCGGCGCTCGTGCCGTATCTGTCGGGCGCGACCTCGGCCAAATTGATCGACGGCAAGCTCGGTGCGTCGGTCGATGCGTTCGCCGATTGGTCGAAGGCGCCGTTCGCGGCGAATGTCGGACCGAGCACGCTGACGCTGAGCGCGCTGAAGGTCGGCGCGCCGTATGCGAAGGCCCCGGTGCTGACGTTGCAGAAGGCGACGGTGAACGTGCAGCGCATCGACGTCGCGGCGCGCAATGCTGACATCGCCAGCGTCGACGTGAACGGCCTCGCCGTGGATGCGGCGCGGCTCAAGAACGGCGATATCGACCTGGCCTCACTGGCCGCTCCCGCCAAGCCCGCACGGTCGGCCGCGAACGCCAAGGGCGGTAATGCCACCGCCTCCGAGCCGTGGCATTACCGCATCGGCGAACTGAACCTGACCGATTCGAAGGCCGGCTTTACCGATCTGTCCACGCCGCGCCCGGTCAAGCTGGCGCTCGCGCCGCTGCAGGCGAAGATCGGGCCGATCACCGACGACCTGTCGAAGCCGCTGCCGCTCTCGCTGCGCACCACGCTGAATCGCAAGGGCACGTTCGCGGTCACGGGCGACATCACGGCCACACCGCTCGACGCGCATCTGCGCATCGACGGCAACCGGCTCGACGCGGCGGCCTTCGAACCGTATTTCGGCGGCGCGCTGAATGCCACGGTCGCGAGCGCGCTGCTCAATGCGAAGGGCAACCTGGCGGTGTCGCAAAACAAGGCGGCGACGAAGGCGGCGTATCGCGGCGACGTGGCGCTGGTCGATGTGCGGATGCTCGACAAGGCCACCTCCGATCCGTTCGCGGGCTGGCGCTTGCTGGGGTTGTCGAACCTGAAGGCGAACTACGACAGCGCGCAGGGCGTGGATGTCGATGCCGCGCGGGTGACGTTCGCAAACTTCTACGGCCGCGTGCTGCTCGATGCGCAGGGGCGCCTGAATCTCAGCGACGTGGTGGCCAAGCAAACCGGCCCGGCGCAATCGCTGACCCGCGACGCGAGCGGCGCGGAGCCGGTGCCGCTGTCGCCCGGGGCAGCGAGTGCGGCGTCAGCTACGGCATCGGCCGTCGCGGCGGCGAGCGCGCAGCCGGCGTCGGGGGCTGCGTCGAAAGCGGCGGTTACCGCCGCCGCAGCGAACGCCGCCAGCGCGCCGCTGCCCGCCTCGGTGCCGGTCGTGGTCAAGGCGGCCGAGCCGCCGAGCCAGCCGGTGCGGATGCGCTTCGGCGAGCTGGTGCTGCAAGGCGGCCGGGTGACCTACACCGACAACTTCATCAAGCCGAACTACACGGCCGATCTGGTCGACATTCAGGGCACGGTGGGGGCGTTCGGCACCGAATCGCGCGACAGCGCGCCGGTGGACATCGCGGCCGGTCTTGAGGGCAACGGCCCGATCTCGATCAAGGGCTCGGTGAATCCATTGATCGCGAAGCCGGCGCTGGACCTGACGGCCTCGGCGCACGGCATCGAGCTGACCAACCTCACGCCGTATTCGACCAAGTACGCGGGTTATCCGATCACGAAGGGCAAGCTCAACGTCGATCTGCATTACCAACTGGCGAACGACCAACTGAGCGCGAACAACCACATCTTCATCGACCAGCTTACGTTCGGCGATCACATCGACAACGACACGGCCACGCGCTTGCCGGTGCGGCTCGCGATTTCGCTGCTGAAGAATTCGCGCGGCGAGATCGATGTGAACATTCCGGTGTCGGGGTCGCTGTCGAGCCCCGAGTTCAGCGTGAGCGGGCTGATCTGGCATGCGGTGCTGAACCTGCTGAAGAAGGCCATCACCTCGCCGTTCTCGCTGCTGGCCAGCGCGTTTGGCGGCAACGGCGAGGAACTCGGCTACGTCGAATTCGCGCCGGGCCTTGCCACGCTGACGGATGCCTCGAAGCAGAAGCTCGACACGATCTCCAAACTGCTGGCCCAGAAGCAGTCGGTCCGGCTCGATCTGACCGGCCGCGTCGATCCCGCGCGCGACCTGCCGGGCCTGCGCGAGGCCTATGTCGAACGGCTGGTGCGTCAGCAGAAGCTGAAGGGTGTAGTGGGGCAGGGCGAGAGCGTCGATCCGATGACAGTCAAGGTCGCGCCGGACGAATACCTCAAATACCTGACCGAAGCCTACAAGGCGGCCGATTTCAAGAAGCCGCGCAACCTGATCGGCATGCAGAAGACGCTGCCCGAGGCCGACATGAAGCAGGCGCTCGAAGCGCACGCGCCGGCCGACGACGCCGGCTTGCGCGCCCTCGCCCAGCAGCGCGCCCAGGCCGTGCGGCAGTATCTGGATGGCAAGGTCGATCCGGGCCGCATGTTCATCGTCGCGCCGAAGCTCGATGCGAAGGGCATCGAAGACAAAGGCGCGACCACACGTGTGGATTTCGGCCTGCAGTAAGCACGGCGGCCTGCATCGCGAGCGCGGGCGGCCGGCCGGTTGATACGGGGCCGGAAGAAAAACCGGCTCGCCATGAAAAACGCCCGCGCATGCGCGGGCGTTGTCTATTGCGGCGGCTCGGCGGCGGCAACTGCCGCTACCGTGGCACGAACACCGTTCAATGCGCGTCGGCCGAGGCCGGCTCGCGCTTGGCGAGTTCCTTGCGCGCGGCGAGCGGAATGCGCGGGTCGTCCCAGGTACTCAGCCATTCGATCTCCTTCGCGGTGAAGATCTGGCCGTGATTGCGCAGCGTGTATTGCAGCGAATCGATGATGTGATTGCGGATGATTTCCGGCGTGCGCGTGTCGTCGAGCACGGAGCGGAACGCCTCTAGCGTGGCCATCGTCGGGCTCCGGTGAAGTCAGGGATAACCCTGTTATCGCACGTCAATAGTCGTTCGCCAAGCCGAAAAAAAATTGTCTGAGGCATAGGGGGGCGAATGCGTGCCGCAGCGTGCCTCAGCGCAACAGCTTGCCGGCCGCCTTGCCGCGCGCGAGGACCCAGCCGTTCAGCCCGGCGCACAGCACCAGCAGCGCACTGGTCACGAAAAACACCGTGTGCAGGCCCACGTGCGCGCCGATCTGGCCACCGAGCAGCGGCCCGACGACCTGACCCGAAAATTGCGCCGATTGCAGGTAGCCGAGCACGCTGCCCGACGCATGCTCGTCCACGGCGTGCCGCACCAGCTTGGCGATCGACGGCAGCAGCCCCGCCAGCGACATGCCCATCGCGCCGCGCAACAGCGCCAGTTGCCACCAGTGCGTGACGAACGCCTGCGGCAGCATCACGAGGCCGGTCACGAGCAGGCAGCCGATGATGACCGGCCAGCCGCCCACCCGGTCGGCCAGCCCGCCGAGCCGTGGCGCGGTCAGCATGCTGCCGAACGCCGAGGCGGCCATCACGATGCCGGCGGTACGCGCCAGCTCGCCGTGCGGCACGCCGAGCTGGCCGATATACACGGTGATGATCGGCTCGATCGACATGTTCGCCAGCAACACCATCATCGCCGTGAGCAGCAGCACGCCGAGCGCGGCGCGGCGGCCGGTGTCGGCCTGGGCGCCCGCATTTGCGCCGCGCGACGCCTTGGGGCGCACGTCGCGGCTGCGGTCGAAATCCTCGCGCACCAGCAGGATCGTCGCGGCGGCGGCCACCGCGATCACCGCGCCGCCCACGAAGAACGTGCCGCGAATGCCGACCAGCGCCGGCAGGAAGCCGCCCACCAGTGGCCCGATCAGGTTGCCGGCCAGCGCACCGGTGGACAGCACGCCGAGCGCCCAGCCGGCGCGCTCGCGCGGTGCCTGGGTGCCGACCATCACGATCGACGCCGATGCATAACCGCCGATCAGCCCGGCCGCGAGCCGCAGCGCCACGAGCTGCGTGATGCTGTGGGCCACGCCGATCAGCGACATCACCACCGCCATGCCGATCGCGGCGCGGATCAGCATCGGCTTGCGGCCGTAGCGGTCGGCGAGCCGGCCCCACAGCGGCGCGGTGATCGCCGTGCCGAAGAAGGTCGCGCCGAACGCCACGCCCGACCATTGCACCACGGCGGCCGGCGACGCCACGCCGAGCTGCTCGACGTACAGCGGCAGGAACGGCAGCAACATGCTGAGGCTGACCAGCGTGGTGAACGAGCCGAACACGCAGACGGCGAGATTGCGTTTCCAGTAGCGCGCGTTGCGCTCGGCATAGCCGCCCGCGCTCGCGCCGGCGGGCGCGGCGGTCGGTTCGGGGCGAGGTGCGGGCGTGGCGGCGGGGCGGGACATGGGGGCGGATCTCCAGGGCCGGTCGGACGATGGAATGACGGTAGGCGGCGAATCAGTCGCGGCGCGCGGTGGCGGCGGCGACGATATCGATCGCCAGCGCCAGGATCATTGCGGCGGCACCGATCACGAACAGCACGCGGTAGTCGCCGCCGCTGTGCGAGAACACGAACGACAAGCCGTAGGCGGCCAGCGCCTGGCACAGCGCGAAGCCGACCGTGGCGGTGCGCCATGCCGGGTCCTGCTGCGCGGGATGATGGGCGAGCAGCTCGTGCAGGCGGCCGAGCATCAGCGGCACGGTGCCGGTCACGAACGCCCCCACCACCACGCTCGACAGCATCAGCCATACGGCGCCCAGGCCGAGCGCCGGGATTGCCACGCCGCCGATTTCGAGCACGAAGGCGAGCCGCAGCGCGTTGCCGAAGCCGATCCGGTCGGCGAGCGCGCCGGCCAGCACCGGCCCGAGCGTCGCGCCGATGCCGAACAGCACCCAATATTGCGCGCCGACCTGCAGGCTCTGGCCGAGCCCGCGCGTCACGTAATCGACCAGGAAGATCATGTGCGGCACCCAGCCGGCCGCGTTCAGCGCGTATTCGGCGTAGAGCGCGCGCAGCGTGCGCGTGGCCTTGACCGGGCGATGCTGCACCGGCCTGGCGTGCTGCGCGGCGTCGCGCGGCCAGCCGGTCCAGCCGATCGCGGTCAGCGCCAGCGACAGCACGCCGAGGCCGAGCCACGCATCCTGCAGGCTGCGTTGCAGCAGCAGCGGCACCACGGTGCCCGAGGCGATCACGCCGACGCCCACGCCCATGAAGATCACGCCGCCCGCCAGCCCGCGTCGCGCCGCCGGCACATGCTGGAGCACGGTGGGCGCGGCCAGCACCATCAGCGCGCCGCCGGCCACCCCGGCCAGGAAGCGCCACGCGAAGAACCAGCCGAACGACACCGGAAACGCGCAGGCCGCGAACGCGAGCGTCGCCAGCAGCATCATCGCGCGCAGCGTGGTGGTCACGCCGAATTTCGCGGCGGCCTGGCGGCCCGCCAATGCGCCGGCCAGATAACCGGCCAGGTTGGCGGCGCCCAGATAGGCGGCGAGCGCGGGCGCGAACCAGTGCGCATCGACGATCGCCGGCAGCAGCGGCGTGTACGCGAAGCGCGCCAGCCCGATGCCGATCAGGCTGGCGCAAAAGCCGGACAGGGTGGCCCGGGCGACGCTCACGCCGCGCGCCGCGCGCGTGGCGTGAGCGGAGGAGTCGGCGGCGCGATGCATGGCAGGGGTTCCTTCACTCGATTCGATAGCGGGAGGTTACGCGCCATCACCAATCCACAGAACTGAATTGTCGAGATAGGCGCTATCTTCAATTCAGATAGCTGTTATGCTGAATTCTCGTTTCCCGGCGCGCCGGGCGCGTCGCTACAATCGTGGCGTCGATCATCCTTTGCGGCGGCATGGCCGTCATCGATCATGGACCTGGCCGATCTCAAGACTCTCGAAGCCGTTGCCCGCCACGGCAGCATGAACAAGGCGGCGGCCGAACTGCACACCGTGCAGTCGAACGTCACCGCGCGCATCCGCTCGCTGGAAGACGAACTCGGCGTGACGCTGTTCCAGCGCCATGCGCGCGGCGTGACCGTCACACCGGCCGCGCAGCGGATGCTGCCGTTCGTCGGCAAGATCGCGCAGTTGGTGTCCGAGGCGCGCTCGGCGGCCACCGACACCGGCGAGCCGTCCGGCACGCTCACGCTCGGCACGCTCGAAACCACCATGGCGCTGCGCCTTTCGCCGCTGCTGACCGAATTCGCACGCACCTGGCCCGATGTGCGGCTGGTCGTCAGTTCGGGCACCACCGCAGGGCTCATGCAGGACGTGATCGACTACCGGCTCGACGGCGCGTTCGTGGCCGGCCCGGTCAAGCATCCGGCGCTGTATGTCGAGCCGGTGTTCGCGGAAGAGCTGGTGCTCGTCACCAGCCCCGCGATCCGTTCGCTGAAGGAACTGGCCGGCCAGCGCGACCTGAAGACGGTGGTGTTCCAGGCCGGTTGCTCGTACCGGCAGCGGCTCGACGCGTTCCTGACCGGGATCGGCGTGGTGGTGGCGAAGCCGCTCGAATTCGGCTCGCTCGACGCGATCGTCAACTGCGTGTCGGCCGGCGTGGGCATCACGCTGCTGCCGAAGGGCGTGGTGGCCGACGCGGCCACCTCGGGCGACGTGGCGCTCCACCGCTTGCCGCGCGAGCTGGCGCACGTCGAAACCATGTTCGTGCGCCGTGAGGATACCTATGTATCGAGTGCGATGACGGCGTTCCTGGAGATGGCCAAGCGCATCTACCGGCAATCGACGCTGCCGCCGGGCCGGGTGCGGCGCGCGGCCGAGCCGCACACCACGGCCGCCTAGGCGCCCGGCGCGGCCTGCCGATTACCTCGCATGTAATTGGCCGGCCGTGCCCGCGACCCTAAGCTGGGTTCATCGCGCGGCAGCCCGCCGCGCGGCGAACCCAGGAGTCACCATGTCCCACTTTCCCGTTCATACGCTTGCCTCGGCGCCGCCCGCTTCGGTGGCCGCCCTCGAACAACTGCATGCCGCGTTCGGCACGATTCCCGCGATCGCTGGCGCAATGGCGGGCTCGCCCGTGTTGCTCAACGGCTTCGTCGGCCTGTTCGCCAGCGTGCATGCGGGCAGCTTTTCGGAAGCCGAAATCCAGACGCTGCTGCTGACCAACGCCGTCGCCAACCGTTGCGAATGGGCGGTGGCGTTCCATAGCGCGCTGGCGCTGCAACAGGGCGTGCCGCAGGTCGATGTCGATGCGATCCGCGCGGGCGGCGCATCCGGCGATGCACGGGCTCACGCGCTCTCGACGTTTGCGCGGCGGCTGATCGAGACGCGCGGCCGCATCGAGCACGCCGAGCTGCAACGCTTTCTCGACGCCGGTTTCGCGCCAGCCCAAGTGCTCGAAACGATCGCCGTGGTGGCCGCCTCGACCGTCACCAACTACACGGGCAGCGTCGCGCAGCCGCCGCTCGATGCGCCGTTCGACGCCCATCGCTGGCACGCCCCGGCGTAAGCCGGTATCGTGCGGGCATCGCTTCGCAGGACTGATCGATATGGATTTCATCGCCTCCGCACCCAAGAAACGCCCGCCGACCGAGCTCGGCGACTTGCTGCGCCATTGGCGCGACGTGCGCGGCGTGAGCCAGCTCGATCTGTCGTACGAGGCCGGCGTGTCGCAGCGGCAGATCAGCTTCATCGAGAGCGGCCGCAGCGTGCCGGGGCGGCAGACGCTGCTCGATCTCGCGCAAACGCTGGACGTGCCGCTGCGCGAGCGCAACGGCCTGCTGCTGGCGGCCGGCTATGCGCCGCTGTTTCCCGAGACGGCGTGGAATGCGCAGGAGATGCAGGCCGTCGCGCGCGCCGTCGACCGGATGCTGCGGCAGCACGAGCCGTTTCCCGCCATCGCGATGGACCGCTACTGGAACGTATTGAGCACCAACGCCGCCGCGCCGCGCCTGTTCGGGCGCTTCGTCGATCTGGCGGCGCGCCCGAGCCCGCGCAACCTGTTGCATCTGCTGTTCGATCCGCAGGGCTTGCGGCCCTTCGTGCACGACTGGCCGCAGGTGGCCTGCGCGATGCTGCAACGCGTGCAGCGCGAGGCGGTAGGGAACGTCGTCGACGACGGCACGCGGCAATTGCTCGATGCCTTGCTCGCGTATCCCGGCGTGCCTGCAGATTGGCGGCTGCGCAGCGCGCCCGCGCAGTCGGCGGCCGTGCCGGTGATTCCGATCGGTTTCGAGGTCGATGGCCGCGTGGTCGAATACTTCTCGATGGTGGCCACCGTCGGCACGCCGCAGAGCATCGCCGCGCAGGAGTTGCGCATCGAGAGCATGTTTCCGGCGAACGATGAAACGGAGGCATGGCATCTCGCGCAGATGGCGGGGTGATCGCCGCGCGCCACCAATGACAACACCCCGAAGGCCGGACTCGCGTCCGACGCTTCGGGGTGCAGATGACATCAGCGGCCGCGATTCAGCCGCTTATCGGCGCCGCGCGCTCAGGCTTTCTTTTGCAGGCGGAACGCGTGCAGCAGCGGCTCGGTATAACCGCTCGGCTGCTCGCGGCCTTCGAACACGAGCGCGGTGGCGGCCTTGAACGCGAGCGACTTGTCGAAGTCGGGCGCCATCGGCTGATAGCTCGGGTCGCCGGCGTTCTGCTTGTCGACCACGCTTGCCATGCGCTCCAGCGTTTCGCGCACCATCTCCGGCGACACCACGCCGTGGCGCAGCCAGTTCGCGATGTGCTGGCTCGAAATGCGCAACGTCGCGCGGTCTTCCATCAGGCCGACGTTATGGATGTCGGGCACCTTCGAGCAGCCGATGCCCTGATCGACCCAGCGCACCACGTAACCGAGAATGCCCTGCGCGTTGTTCTCGACTTCGCTGCGGATTTCGTCCTCGCTCCATTCGGCCTTCGCGACGACCGGAATCGTCAGCAGGCCGCTCAGCAGTTCGTCGCGCAGGCTTGCAAGGTCGGTCTTTTCCAGTTCCTTCTGCACCGCCTGCACGTCGATCTCGTGATAGTGCAGTGCGTGCAGCGTGGCGGCGGTCGGCGACGGCACCCAGGCGGTGTTCGCGCCGGCCTTCGGATGGGCGATCTTCTGTTCGAGCATCGCGTGCATCAGGTCCGGCATCGCCCA
Source organism: Burkholderia sp. 22PA0099 (assembly GCF_047497165.1). Classification (NCBI taxonomy): domain Bacteria; kingdom Pseudomonadati; phylum Pseudomonadota; class Betaproteobacteria; order Burkholderiales; family Burkholderiaceae; genus Burkholderia; species Burkholderia sp. 22PA0099. The sequence continues at coordinate 1,406,488 of NZ_CP163164.1, forward strand.
CATGCCCTTGCCGATCTGCGCGCGGCCACGCAGCCCGGCCGCGAGGCCTGCCAGCACGTTGCTGCGCTCGTAGGCGGCAATCCACTTGCTCGACTTGATGTCGCCCTTGCGCATCATCGGGCCGGCTTCCATCGAGGTGTGCATTTCGTCGCCGGTGCGATCGAGGAAGCCCGTGTTGATGAACGCAACGCGTTCCGACGCCTGCGCGATACACGCTTCGAGGTTCACGCTGGTGCGGCGCTCCTCGTCCATGATGCCCATCTTGATGGTGTTGCGCGGCAGGCCGAGCAGGCTCTCGATGCGCCCGAACAGCTCGCTGGCGAACGCCACTTCGGCCGGGCCGTGCATCTTCGGCTTGACGATGTAGATCGAGCCGGTGCGCGAGTTGAGCTTGTGGGTGCGGTCATGCAGCGCGCACAGCGTGGTGACGACGCCGTCGAGAATGCCTTCCGGGATCTCGTGGCCTTCCTGATCGACCACGGCCGGGTTCGTCATCAGGTGGCCGACGTTGCGGATGAACAGCAGCGAGCGGCCATGCAGCGTGACGGTGTCGCCGTTCGTTCCGGTGTACTGCCGGTCGGCGTTGAGGCGGCGCGTGAACGTCTTGCCGCCCTTCGACACTTCTTCCGTGAGATTGCCCGCCATCAGGCCGAGCCAGTTGCGATAGAGCTGGACCTTGTCGTCGGCGTCCACCGCCGCGACCGAATCCTCGCAGTCGATGATGGTGCTGACGGCCGCTTCCATCAGCACGTCCTTCACGTGGGCGGAATCGGTCTTGCCGATCGAATCGTTGGCGTCGATCTGGATTTCGAAATGCAGGCCGTGGTGCTTGAGCAGGATGGCCGACGGCGCGGCGGCGTCGCCCTGGAAGCCGATCAACTGGGCCGGGTCTTTCAGGCCGGTGGTGCTGCCGTTCAGTTCAACGAACAGTTTGCCGTTCTCGATGCGATAGCTGGTGGAATCGGCGTGCGTGCCGTGCGCGAGCGGCGCGGCCTGATCGAGGAAGCGGCGAGCGAAGGCGATGACCTGCGCGCCGCGCTTCGGGTTGTATTGGGCGGAGCGCTCGGCGCCGTTGGAATCGGGGATCGCGTCGGTGCCGTACAGTGCGTCGTACAGGCTGCCCCAGCGTGCGTTGGCGGCGTTCAGCGCATAGCGCTGGTTCGACAGCGGCACCACGAGTTGCGGGCCGGCCTGTTCGGCGATCTCGATATCCACGTTCGCCGTGGTGGCCTTCGAGCTGGCCGGCGCCGGCACGATGTAGCCGATGCTTTCGAGGAAGCTGCGGTAGGCGTTCAGGTCCGACACCGGGCCGGGATGCTCGCGGTGCCACGTATCGAGTTCCACCTGGAGGCGGTCGCGCTCGGCGAGCAGTGCGCGGTTTTTCGGCGCCAGTTCATGCACGAGGGCCGCAAAGCCGCGCCAGAAATTATCCGCCGCGATACCGGTGCCGGGCAGGGCTTCGGTTTCGATGAATTGCGCGAGATTCTCGGCAACGCGAAGGCTGTCGCGCTGGGTCATGTCCGTCATGGTCTGCTCCTGAAAGAAAAATCGGTTGGGGCGCCGCGGTCGGTCGGTGGGAAGCGGCGGCGATGCGTCTCGGGGCGAGTCGGGCCAGGGCTTGGGGCGGGGCCCGCTCAGGCGAGGGCGGCGGCGCCGGCCTTTGCGATCTGCGAATCTTCGGCCGGCTTCACGCCCGACACGCCGACGGCGCCCACCACGTGGCCGTCCACGATCAGCGGCACGCCGCCTTCGAGCGTGGTCAGGATCGGCGCGGTGACGAATGCCGTGCGGCCACCGTTGACCATGTCTTCGTAGCCCTTCGATTCGCGGCGGCCCAGCGCCGAGGTGCGCGCCTTGCCGATCGAGATTTCCGCGCCGATCGGCGCGCAGCCGTCGAGGCGCACCATGCCGAGCAGGTGGCCGCCGTCATCGACGACGGCGATCGACACGGCCCACTTGTTGGCTTCGGCTTCCGCGCGGGCGGCGGCGAGAACCCGGGTCGCGTCTTCAAGGGCGATGAACGGCTTGGTCTGCATATTAAGGATTCCTGTCTGGATATGTATGGTGTCGGCGCATTCGGCATACTGCGGACTGCGAACGGGTTGGGCGCGGCGGTTCTGGCTGCGCGGCGACCCGCTTGCCACGGTCAAGACAGCAGGTCGGAATCGACCCACGCTCTGCAACGGGGCGGAGGAAACGTATGCGTTTCTGCGTGATGGACGATTCTATCGCGCGACGATTCATGTCTGTGATGGATGTTATCCAATGTCAGGTACAAGGACTTTTTACTTTTTGTTATGGAATCGATATCCATGGCAAGCTGAGTTCTAGCGGCCGCCGCTCCGTATCGGCCGTATTCCGCTGCTTTTTCCCCTACCGCACCGGTCGTCATCACCGATCGTTTCCCGCCTTGCCTTCGCGGCGACAAACACAGGCCATACTATGTGCACCGGCTTGTCGCGTTGAGCCGTATTCAAATTCGGCAACCGATTCCCACCGGGAGGTCAACATCATGGAAAACGATCAGGCTGCCTATGGCGGCCGCACCGGCGCACCCGAATCATTGCAGGCGCTGGCCGAATACCTGGAGCGCGCGCTCGACAAGGCCACCAGCGTCGTGATGATGCGTCACGCGCCGGACGTCTGCACCGTGTATCTGGGCGATCCCGCCGAACCGCGTGAAGAATTGAAAAAGATCGGCACGATTGCCGTCTCACTTGCCGACGATATGCTCGGTTTGACTTCGTCGGGCGGCAATGACATTCGAATTGGCGATCAGCCTTACCGCTTCGTTCGCAGCTTTACCCAGATGGACGGCATGGCTGCCGTGGTCTTTTCTGCATAGGATTGATTGAACGGCGATTCAATGTGGTTGATCCGGTGTTACGGATTCCTTTAAAACGCTTTCTACCTCGAAAACATTGCGCCGGCATCGCCAATTTTCATCCGAATCCGAATGAAAATTGGCGATGCCGGATTCGATTGCCGGGCGATTCATGCCAAGGATCACGAGCCAATGTGGCGCATCGCGCACCGCACCAATGCACCGGATGTTGGCGTATGGCGTTTATCAAGGGTTATACTGCCGACGAGCGATGACGGGATTGCTCAATCGTATCAATTGCACGAAAAAATGGGAGTCATAAAATGGCAGAAAATTACAAGGCACTGAAAGCGCAACTCGACGCACTCCAGGAGCGCACCGAAGCCGCACGCGTTACCGAACTGGACGCCGTGATCGCGCAAATCCGTGGCCTGGTTGCCGAGTTCGGCATTACCGAAGATCAGATTTACGGCCGCAAGCGCGCGTCGAAATCGAACAAGGCCGCCAAGCCGGCCAGCACGGTTGAAGCGAAATACCATAATCCGAAGACCGGTGAAACCTGGTCGGGCCGTGGCCGCGCACCGCTGTGGATTCGCGATGCAAAGAATCGCGACCGCTTCCTGATCGCGAAATAAGCCGTTTAAAAGCATGGCCTGCGCATCATTGAACGATGCGCGAGGCTTCCCCGCGCCGCTTGGCGCGGCGGGAAGCCGGAACGCCTTCGCTGCGTTCCTTGCACTGGCCGTTCGCGTCGGTGTTCCATTCCCTCGTCGTTGTACCGCTTTAAGCTTTCTTCATCGTTCCTTCGTTGTTTCTTAGTCGTTTGATGCCGATGTCTTTCTGTCGAATCAGGCGGCCCGGCCGCGTTCGCCGGAAAGATGGTCGATGCATATACATCGGCTTTAATGGCGCTGTGATGTCGAGTCGAGACGACGTCGATTTCATGTGGCGCCGTAATGTTCAGATGTACTGAATTTAAGTCTGGAGATCGATCGCGTCGTTTGCACGTGCCGGCCTGGCATGCGCGTGGCTTGGCGCGACCGGGCGTTGACGACGCTGTTGCAGAGGGGGTGTTGTGGTGAGACGAATGAGCATGATTAAGCGAAAATTGAGTATTAAATAACTCTGTCTGGGCGCCTAAACTGGCTTCACCGTCACAGCCGTGACGAACCGCTCAAACCGAAACCCGAAGCAGGAGAAGCCACCATGTCCCGTCTGTCCACGATCGCCCCCGCCGATGCCACCGGCACCACCGCCGAAGTGTTCACGAAGATCCGCAAGGCTGTCGGCAAGGTGCCGAACGCCTACGCGACGATCGGTACCCATCACCCGGAAGCGCTGTCCGCCATGCTGGGTATTGACGCGCTCCTCGCGGGCGGCACGCTGACGAAGGCCGAGATCGAAGCAGTCAAGCTGGCCGTCAGCGAAAACGCCGGCTGTGATTACTGTCTCGCCGCGCACACGCTGGCCGGCAAGTACGCGGGCTTGTCGCCCGACACGATGCGGCAGGTGCGCGCCGGCCAACCAACCGGTGACGACCGCCGCGACGCGCTGGTTCGCTTCGTGCGCACGCTCGTGACGACGCGCGGCACGGTGCCCGCCGACGCGTTCGACGCCTTCATCGCGGCCGGCTTCACCGAGCGGCAGGTGATCGAGGTGAGCCTGGCGATCGCCGCGATCACGTTCACGAACCTCGTGAACCGCAGCAACGACACGACGCTCGATTACCCGGCCGCCGCACCGATCGAAGCTTGATGCCGCGCAGCAAATGAAACGGGCCGGGGCACGTGGACGTCTTGTCCACCGTGCTCCGGCCCGTTAGTGACCGCTTACTTTTCGGTTTGTCGATCGGCCGGCGGCTTACTGCCCGCGTTGCGCGAGGCCGGCCTGGATCAGTTCGGTCAGCAGGCCCGTCATGCCTTCCGGATGCTCGGCTGCGCGTTTTTGCAGGTCCGCCACCAGTTCCACGTTGAGCTTGCAGGCGAACGGCACGAGGCCCTGCGCCTGTTCGATGCGGCGGCGTTCGCGCCGGTCGAGCGCTGCCGAATCGACCGCACTCTTGCCGAAGGGCGAGGAACCCGTCTGCTTCAGCGGGTTGGTCAGCTTCAATGCCTTGTTCTTTTCTAGATCCGTCTTCTTCATTGCCATCGTCGGCACCACACTCTTTCGTTCAAATGGGTGCGATTGTACGCATCGGCGGGGCGCTGCGGGCGCTCTTGATGGCGCGGGGCAATTCAAAAAAATAAATCTTTTTGCGCATAAACCGTGCGGGGTGGTGCGATTCCGGCGCGCATGGCGCGGCGGCCAGGGGATGGCGGCTACAATGCGGCAGCCCGGAACCACGACCCACACGAACACCGCATGACCCAAGCCTCCCGCGCGTACTTGCTCGGCCCCTTGCTGAAAGGGGTGTCGCGCTCGTTCTACCTGACGCTCGCCGTGCTGCCCGCCGGCATGCGCGATCCGATCGGCCTCGCTTACCTGCTTGCGCGAGCGGCGGACACGATCGCCGATACCTCGCTGCTGCCGCCCGCGCGGCGTCTCGAATGGCTGCTGTCGCTGCGCGAGCAGACCAATGGCCGGCCCGACGAGGCGGCGTTGCGCACCATTGCGGCCGAGGTGGCGAGCCAGCAAACCGCATCCGACGAGAAGGTGCTGCTCGAATCGCTCGGGCCGGCGCTCGCGATCCTCGCGCAGCTCGACGATACGGATCGCGCGGCCGTGCGCGGTATCGTCACGACGTTGAGCCAGGGCATGGAGTTCGACCTCGTCACGTTCCCCGACGAAACCTCGGGGCAGCTCGCCGCGCTCCCCGACGACGCGGCGCTCGATCGCTATACCTATATGGTGGCCGGCTGCGTCGGGGAATTCTGGACGACCATGACGCTGGTTCATCAGCCCGGCAAGCTGTTGCGCGACGGCGACGAGATGAAGGCGCTCGGCATTCGTTTCGGCAAGGCGCTGCAACTGACCAATGTGCTGCGCGACGCAGCCAAGGACGTGCGGATCGGCCGCTGCTATCTGCCGCTCGACCGGCTGTCGCGCGCGGGCATTGCGCCGGCCGATCTGCTTCGCGAGGACGCTTCGCAGCTTGCGCGGCCGGTGATGCTCGATCTGGTGCGCGTGTCGCTCGGCCATTTCCGCGCGGCCGTCGATTACACGTTCGCGATTCCGCCCACGGCGATGCGGCTGCGCCTCGCCTGCATCTGGCCGATCGTGATCGGCCTGCAGACGATGCGCTTGCTGGTGGAGAACGACGCATGGCTCGCGCCGGGCCGCGCCTCGAAGGTGCGCCGCAACGATGTTTACAAGCTGATTGCGTGGTCGATTCCGCGTTCGCTGTCGAACCGCAGCCTGCGCCGCTGGTTCGACGGGTTGCTCGGCGATATCGAGCGAGCGCTCGACGCGTAACGGGCTGCGCACTGACGGCGGTGGTGGTTGGGTTTGGCGCTTGAGCACTGCTCGGCTGTGGCTTGATACCGGTCGGCTGCCACTGGGCTGCCGTTTGACCACCGCATGGGCAGGACCTGTCCGCATTTTTGTGGGCGAGGCGGTTAAAAACCCTCGTGCTCAACGGGCCTGCGTAAATCGTTCACCGAACAGAATAGCAAACTGGTTCATCGCAGATTTCCAATCGAAAGTGTTCCGTACCGATTTCGCCAGGACGTTGCGCAGTGCGAGCCAGAGCAGTTTGACGGCCGCCTCGTTGTTCGGGAAATGGCCTCGCGTCTTGATGATCTTGCGCAGTTGCATGTTCAAGCTCTCAATGGCGTTGGTCGTATAAACCACCCGTCGAATGTCCGGCGGAAACACAAAGAACGGTGTGACGTGCTCCCAGGCCCGCTGCCAGCATTGGACGATCATCGGGTATTTGGCGCCCCACGGCCCTTCGGCAAAGTCCCGTAACGCTTGCTCTGCGGCCTCCGCGCTGGCGGCAGCATAGATCGGCCTCAACGCCTGGGCGAGCTTTTTGCGGTCCGCATAGCTCGCAAATTCCAGGCTATTGCGGATCAGATGCACGATGCAGGTCTGCACGGTGGTGCGGGGATAAACCGCAGCGATCGCCTCGGGCAGGCCCTTCAGACCGTCCACCACGGCGATCAGGATGTCCTGACAGCCGCGCGTCTTGAGTTCGTTGAATACCTTGAGCCAGAACTTGGCGCCTTCAGTCTGCTCGATCCACAAGCCCAGCACGTCGCGCTGGCCGTCAGCCTGGACGCCCAACGCCAAGTAGACGGCCTTGTTGCTGACCATGCCGTCGTCGCGAATCTTGATCCGCAGCGCATCGAAGAACACCACCGGATACATCGTCTCCAGCGGACGACTTTGCCAGGCGAAGGCTTCGGCCATGACTTCGTCGGTCACCGAGCTGATGAAATCGGGGGAGACCTCGGTTCCGTAGCTTTCGGCCAGAAACGCCTTGATCTCGCGCACACTCATGCCACGCGCGTACATTGCGATGATGCGCTCGTCGAAGCCGGTAAAACGGCGCTCGTGCTTGGGAATAAGGATCGGCTCGAAGCTGCCGTCCCGGTCGCGTGGAATCTCGACACGAACCGGGCCGCGGTCGGTGATGACGGTCTTGCCACTGGCGCCGTTGCGCTCGTTGGCCTGACCGAGCGGCTTGAGCTGGCCTGACGGGTAGCCCAGATGCAGATTCATCTCGGCACCCATCGCCCGTTCGATGATGGCCTTATTGAACGCCAGCATCAGGTCCTGAACTTCGCCAGGCGACATCGGCCCTTTGACCAGTTGGTCCATCAACTCATCAGGCAGTTCAGGCAGCGGCCCACGGGCCGCTGCCTGAGACGCCGCCGTCCGCTTCTTTTTCATCGACATATCCATGAAATCGACTCCTCATGATATGCCCCGCCCACGAAATCGCGGATAGGTCCCACGGGCATTGGTTGGCCAGCCTCGGCCACCGCTCGACCACCGGAGCTACTGCGCCCACCGCGCCCACCGCGCCCACCGCGCCCACCGCGCCCGTGGTCGCCGAAGCCACCCCCCCGCCAAACGCAACCCAACTTCCCCACCCACGCCCCGCCTTCACATCTTTCCGTTTTATTTGAAAATCCTTCAATAGTCGGCCCAATTCTCAATATTGAGCGCCGGTTTCAGAATGGGCTTCAGTTCTTCTTGCCCAGGCTGACTCATGCGACTCGATCACGCGACGATCGTCACCGATGACCTCGACGGCGTATGCCGCTTCTTCGCCGAGGTGGCCGCCCTGACACGCGGCCCGCGCCCGCCGTTCGCGGTGGACGGCGGCTGGTTCTACGCTGACGGCCGTGCGGTGATCCACGTGGTGCGCGCGACGCAGCCGGCGATGGCCGGCCGCGGCGTGCCGCGCATCGATCACGTGGCGCTGCGCGTCGACGACAGCGATGCATGGGCCGCCCTGATCGCGCGCGTGCAGCAGCACGGGCTGCGCCATCAGGTGAACCGCGTGCCGCTGTCGGGCGAACTGCAATTGTTCGTGCCGCTCGCCCCCGGCGTGACGATCGAGTTCGTCATGGCGATGCAGGAAGAACCGGCCCCGTGCGCCATCACACCTCCTTCATCCGCAACGAGTGACATCGACCATGACGATCATCAGTAATCCAGATCTTTTCAGCCCCGCCACGCTGGCGGGCCGCGATACCGCCCATCGCATCGTGATGGCGCCGATGACGCGCGCCCGCAGCACGCAGCCCGGCGACGTGCCGAACGCGACGAACGCGTGCTACTACGCGCAGCGCGCCTCGGCGGCGCTGATCGTGACCGAGGCCACGCAGATCTCGCCGCAGGGCAAGGGCTATTCGTTTACGCCCGGCATCCATAGCGACGCGCAGATCGCGGGCTGGCGTGGCGTGACCGATGCGATCCATGCCGAGGGTGGCCGCGTGTTCCTGCAGCTGTGGCACGTCGGGCGCATGTCGCACCCGGATTTCCACGACGGCGCGCTGCCGGTGGCGCCGTCGGCGGTGCCGTTCGACGCGCAGATCTGGAAGGTCGATCCGGCCACCGGCCAGGGCGCGATGGTCGATTGCCCCACGCCACGCGCGTTGCATATCGACGAGATCCGACAAATCGTTCAGGACTACCGGCAAGCGGCGCGCAATGCGATCGAAGCCGGCTTCGATGGCGTCGAGGTGCATGGCGCGAATGGTTATCTGGTCGATCAGTTCCTGCGCACGTTGTCGAACCAGCGCACCGACGAATACGGCGGTTCGCGCGAGAACCGTCTGCGCTTCCTGAAGGAAGTGGTGGACGCGATCGCCGACGAGATCGGCGCCGAACGCACCGCAATCCGCCTCGCGCCGTTCCTGACCGCACGCGGCATGGCCTGCCCCGACATTTTGCCGACCATTCTGGAGGCGGCCGTGTTCCTGCAGGCGCGCGGCATTGCCTATCTGCATCTGGTCGAGGCCGATTGGGACGACGCGCCGCAATTCACCGAGACGTTCCGCCGCGAGATCCGCGAACGTTTCGTACAACCGATCATCGTGGCCGGCAACTACGACGTCGAGCGCGCGAACTGGGTGCTCGGGCACGGCTACGCCGATTTCGTCGCGTTTGGTCGGCCGTTCATCGCGAACCCCGATCTGCCGTACCGGCTCGAACACGGCCTGCCGCTGGCCGAGCCGGACGGCGCCACGCTGTTCGGCGGCGATGCGCGCGGCTACACCGATTACCCCGCGCTCGCGCGCGAGGCCGAAGCGGCGCGGTAAGCGCCCGCATTCCCGTGAACCAACCTTGATGGAGGCATTTCCGATGACATTCGACGGCAAGCAGGTACTCGTGGTGGGCGGCAGCTCCGGCATCGGCGAGGCGGCGGCACGCGCGTTCGCAGAGCGCGGCGCGACCGTGACGATCGTCTCGCGCAACGCGCAGAAGCTGGCCGAGAGCGCGTCGCGCATCGGCCACGGCGTGCGCACCGCCGCGCTCGACATCACCGACGACGACGGCGTGCGCGCCTGGCTCGACGCGGCGGGCGCGTTCGATCACGTGGTGGTGTCGGCCGCGCAGACGGCCACCGGCCCGGTGCGCGGGCTCGACCTGAAGGACGCGCAGGCGGCGATGGACAGCAAGTTCTGGGGCGCCTACCGCGTCGCGCGCGCCGTGCAGATTCGCGAGGGCGGCTCGCTGACGTTCGTGTCGGGTTTCCTGAGCGTGCGGCCGAGCGGCGCGTCGGTGCTGCAAGGCGCGATCAACGCCGCGCTCGAAGCGCTGGCGCGCGGGCTGGCGCTCGAACTCGCGCCGGTGCGCGTGAACACCGTGTCGCCGGGGCTGATCGCCACGCCGCTGTGGTCGAAGTTCGACGAGGCAGCGCGCGAGAAGCTCTATCAGGGCGCGGCCGGACGGCTGCCGGCGCGGCGCGTCGGCCAGCCGGAGGACGTCGCGAATGCGATCGTCTATCTGGCGTCCACGCCGTATGCGACCGGCTCCACCGTGCTGATCGACGGCGGCGGCGCGATCGCCTGAGCGAAAGGGGGCGCGGCGAACCGTTGGCGCTCGCCGTCGACGACGCGCGCGCCGCCCTGCAACCGGGCCGCGCCTCGATCGGCGGCGCGCTGCGCGTCGGCCGTGTCCGATGAACCGGGCACGCGTCGTTCGCCGTCGTGCCGAGCTGTACCGCACCGCTCCGAGCCGAGCCGCACCGAGCCGCACCGAGCCGCACCGAGCCGCACCGAGCCGAGCCGAGCCGAGCTGAGCCGAGCTGAGCCGAGCCGCACCAAGCCAAGCCAAGCCAAGCCGCGCCGCGCCGCGCCAAGCCGCACCTCACCGCGTTACCATGCCGGGTGCCACGCGATCCGCATCGCCGCTCGCGGCATCAGCGGCACCGGCCGCGCGCGCGTCGTGCGCAAGCAGCGCACGCCCACGCCACCCCATTCCCGACCCTCACCGCCACCCTCATGGACAACCTCGGCGACATCCGTCTCTTCGTGGAAGCCGCGCATCTCGGCAGCCTGTCGGCGGCTGGCCGCAAGCTCGGCCTGTCGCCGGCCGCGGCCAGCGCACGGCTCCTGAAACTCGAAGGCACGCTGAGCACGCAGTTGTTCGAGCGCTCGACGCGCAAGCTGCGCCTGACCGACGAGGGGCGGCTCTACCTCACGCACTGCCGGCACGCGTTGCAGACGCTCGACGACGCACGCGCCGCCCTGCAACTGGGCCGCGCCTCGATCGGCGGCGCGCTGCGCGTGTCCGCCACCTCCGATTTCGGGCGCGTGGTGCTGCGCCGCTGGCTCGACGAATTCAACGATCGTCACCCGCAAGTGGCGCTCACGCTGGTGCTGGCCGATTCGCTGTCGAACCTGCTGCACGACGACATCGATCTGGCGATCCGCTTCGGCGTGCCGGCCGACAGCGCGATGATCGCGCGCCGGCTGGCCGACAACCGCCGCGTGCTGTGCGCGTCGCCGGCCTATCTCGCCGCGCGCGGCACGCCCGAGCATCCCGACGCGCTGGCGGCGCACGATTTCATCCTGTTGGGTTCGTCGGCCGGCCTGGCCAACCAGTGGACGTTCTCGCGCGACGGCGAGACGGTGTCGTTCACGGCGCCGCCCGAGCGCGCGCGCCAGACCAACGACGGCGCGCTGGCCCGCGAATGGGCCGTGGAGGGGCGCGGCGCGGTGATGAAGTCGATCTGGGACGTGGGCGCCGACCTGCGCGCCGGGCGGCTCGTGCTGCTGCTGCCCGAGTGGCGCTGCCCGGACCTGCCGGTGCACGCGCTGTTCCAGCGCAGCCAGTACATGGCGCCGCGCGTGCGTGCGCTGCTCGATTTCCTGACGCAGCGCTTCGACGAGGCGGCCGGCGAGATCGCGCCGTTCCTGCGCTGAACGCGAACGCCGCCTACTTCGTGACGGCGAACAGCGTCAGGTTCATGAAGATCTTGAACGCGTAGCCGAGCGCGACCGCGCCGCTCACGCCGCCCGCCCAGAGCAGGATGAACCACACCCAGCCCGGCAGGCGGCGCGGTCGGCCCGCGCCGGTTTCAGTGGTGGTAGTAGTGGTTGTCTTCATGGCGGATCTTGCCCCGGAATACCCAGTAGCCGAGCGTCGTGTAGGCGATGATGATCGGGATGATCACCGCCGCGCCCACCAGCGTGAACATCTGGCTCGAATGCGGCGCGGCCGCTTCCCAGATCGTGACGCTGCGCGGGATCGCATACGGGAACAGGCTGACCAGCAGGCCGATGTAGCCGAGTGCGACGAGTGCGAGCGCGAGCACGAAGGGCAGCGTATCACGGCGCGCACGGATCGCCCGAACCATCCACACGCCGCAGGCCACCACCAGGAACGGCACCGGCATCAGGTACACGAACAGCCCCGAACCGAACCAGCGCTGCGCGACGGCCGGCTCCTGCAGCGGCGTCCAGATGCTGACCACGCCGATCATGCCGAGCAGCACGATCGTCAGCGGCAACACCACGCGATGCAGGCGGCGTTGCAGGTCGCCTTCCGTCTTCGCGACCAGCCAGCAGCAGCCGAGCAGCGCGTAGGTGGCGATCAGGCCGAGCCCGGTCAGCACCGAGAACGGCGTGAGCCAGCCGAACGGGTCGCCGGCGAACTGGCCGTTCTGCACCGGAATGCCCTGCAGGTAGGCGCCGAGCGCGATGCCCTGGAAAAACGTCGCGCCGGTCGAGCCGCCGATGAACGCGAGATCCCACAGGTGCTTGGTGCGGCGCGCCTTGGCGCGCAGCTCGAACGACACGCCGCGGAAGATCAGGCACACCAGCATGAAGATCAGCGGCAGGTAGAGCCCCGAGAGCACCGTCGAATAGACCATCGGGAATGCCGCGAACAGCCCCGCGCCGCCGAGCACGAGCCAGGTTTCGTTGCCGTCCCAGACGGGCGCGACGGTGTTCATCATCAGGTCGCGTTCCTTCTCGTCGGGGAAGAACGGGAAGACGATGCCGATGCCGAGGTCGAAGCCGTCGAGCACCACATACATGAAAAGGCCGAGCGCGATGATCGCAGCCCAGATGACGGTGACGTCCATGATGGTTCCTTGTGCGTGTTCTGTCGGGGCGGCGCGGCTCAGGCCGCGTCGATCAACTGATCCGGCGCGGACAGCGGGCGGCGGCCGGAGTGATCGCCATGTCCGTCGTGGCCGCCGTGCGGCGCGTCGGGCAGCGCCGGTCCGGCGTTGATCAGCTTCAGCAGGTAGTAGATGCCGGTGCCGAACACCAGGAAGTAGACGCACACGAAGGTCAGCAGCGACAGCCCGACCTGCTGCGTGGTCAGCGGCGAAACCGCGTTCGCGGTGCGCATCACGCCGTACACCACCCACGGCTGGCGGCCGGCTTCGGTCGTGATCCAGCCTGCCAGCAGCGTGATGAAGCCGGTCGGTCCCATCACCAGCGCGAGCTTGTGGAACCAGCGCGCCTCATAGAGCCGGCCGCGGCGGCGCAGCACCCAGCCCGCGAGCGCCAGGCCGATCATCGCGAAGCCGAGGCCCACCATGATGCGGAAGGTCCAGAAGATCAGCGTGGAATTCGGACGATCCTCGGGCGCGAAGCTCTTGAGGCCGCGAATCTCGCCGTCCCAGGTGTGCGTGAGGATCAGGCTGCCGAGGTGCGGCACCTTCAGCGCGTAGTGCGTGGTTTCGGCCTGCATGTCGGGGATGCCGAACAGGTTCAGCGCGGTGCCGCCTTTCTCGGTGTCCCACAGTCCTTCGATCGCGGCGATCTTGGCCGGTTGGTACTTGAGCGTGTTGATGCCGTGCTGGTCGCCCACCACCGCCTGGATCGGCGCGAGGATCAGCAGCAGGCCGAGCGCCATCGAGAACATCGTCGTGACGGTCTTGTCGCGGCGGCCCTTGAGCAGATGCCAGGCGCCCGTGGCGGCCACCACCAGCGCGGCCACGATGAACGCGGCGATCGCCATGTGCGCGAGGCGGTACGGGAACGACGGGTTGAAGATGATCTTGAACCAGTCGGTCGGCACGATGCGGCCGCCTTCGATCGCGAAGCCCTGCGGCGTTTGCATCCAGCTGTTGGAGGCGAGGATCCAGAACGTGGAGATCAGCGTGCCGACCGCCACCATCAGCGTCGCGCCGAAGTGCGCGCGCGGGCTGACGCGGTTCCAGCCGAACAGCATGATGCCGAGGAAGCCCGCTTCGAGGAAGAACGCGGTCATGACCTCGTACATCAGCAGCGGGCCGGTGACCGAGCCGGCGAAGCTGGAGAAGCCGCCCCAGTTGGTGCCGAACTCGTAGCTCATCACGACGCCGGACACGACGCCCATGCCGAACGCGACGGCGAAGATCTTCGACCAGTAGTGACAGAGGGTTTTGTAGTGCGCCTGGCCGGTTCTGAGCCAGCGGTATTCGAGCACGGCGATGAAGCTCGCGAGGCCGATGCTCAGCGCGGGAAAGACGATGTGGAACGAGACGGTGAAGGCGAACTGCAGGCGGGCCAGATCCAGTGCAGAAAGAGCGGTTTCCATGAGCGTATGACCGATGCGTGCGACGGCCGCGGGCGGGTGCCGGGCGGCCCTCCCGTCGTCGCGCGATACGCTGCGACGCCGGGGATGGACGCAGTATCGTGATCGCGCCTGGGCTGTGAAATGTGCCAACTAGTCGCACTTTGATCGCGCCAAATTCTTGTTATTGATCAACATTTAGATAAAGCATTGATAAGCATCAAATTTTTGAAATCGCAGGCGGCGTGATCGAGATGCGGTAGTGCGTCGCACCTGCGGCAATCGACCGCTGAGAAGCGCGTGGCGTCCGCTTCGCGTTCATGGCTGCGCATGTCGACGATGGTCGGCACGGGAAACCGGAATGGCGCGGCATCGAACTGGCCATGGCGTTTCGATTGGCCGACGCGCCTTTTGCAATTGCCCTTCACGTCCGGCGCGCGCTTTTCCTTCGCCGGCTGTCCGAATATTTCTTCGCGTTACCGGGTAATCGAGGCCGGACCGCGCGACACGGTTTTGCCATCGGCCGGTCACGAATGTAACGACCGGCAAGAACCCTGCGCACACTCGTAATTGAAGCGGTGGTGCGCACGAGTAGCGTCTCGGACATCGACAACCGCGGGCGGTACGGCCCGCGTTTTCCGGAGCGTGAAGTGAGCAAATTGAAAATCGTGCTCGGCGTCGCGGCGCTTGCCGCCGTGACCGCCACGAGTGCCGCGCATGCGGCGCGGGTGGGGGTGTATATCGGCGGCCCGGGCTGGGGGCCGGGGCCTTACTGGTATCCACCGCCCGTCTATTACGCGCCGCCGCTGGTGGCGGTGCCGATGGACCCGGGGCCGCCGCCCGAATACGTCGAGCAGGGCCAGCCGGCCGGCCCGGTGCAGCCCGAGCAGGATGCCGGCGCGCCGCCGCTGCAACCCGGCTATTGGTACTACTGCACCGCGTCGAAGCATTACTACCCGTATGCCAAGACCTGCGCGTCCGGCTGGCGTGAAGTGCCGGCCCGCCCGCCGCAACCCTGACGAGGCCCCCATGACATTCGAGATTCGAACTTGCGGGCGCTGGGCGCTCGTGGCGGCAGGCGCGGGCCTGTTGAGCGCCTGCGCGGTGGTGCCCCCCGGGCCGAGCGTGATGGCGCTGCCCGGCACGGGCAAGACCTTCAACCAGTTCCAGGTGGACGACGGCAACTGCCGCCAGTACGCGATGAACCAGGTGGGCGGCGTGTCGGCCAATCAGGCCGCCACCGCCAGCGCGGTGGGCAGCGCGGCGATCGGCACCGCGCTCGGCGCCGCCGCCGGGGCGGCATTCAATGGCGGGGCCGGTGCGGCGGTTGGCGCGGGCGTCGGGCTGCTGGCCGGCAGCGCGGTGGGCGCGGGTGCGGCGCAAGGCTCGGCCTACGACGTGCAGCGCCGCTACGACTACGCCTACATGCAGTGCATGTACGCGGCCGGCGACCGCGTGCCGGTGCCGGGCCGGGTGCGCGGCGCCCCGCCGCCCGATGGTTACGGCAATGGCGGTTACGGCGGCGCGTACGGCGCCAATCGCGGCTACACGCCGCCGCCGCCGCCCGACATGCCGCCACCGGACTGACCCGGACTGACCGCCCGGGCGCAACCCATCCAGAACGGCGCAATGCACCTGAAACGGGCATTGCGCCGTTTTTGTTCGAGCCGATAGTTATGAAATTAAGCAGCGACTACGGACCGGTTTCGACCCTTCCGGATGTGCGCAATCGTTTCACGTAATTCTTTTCTCATTACGGAATTTTGTGCAGTGCGAGGCAGGAGAATAAATTTCAAGCAATGCAAGCGATATACAGTATCAAGTCGGCATTGCTTCGCGAGAACATTTTGTATGGATCATGTCTTTTTTCAAATTCCCGGCGCAACTCGAAAATAAATGTATGTGCAACTAGTCGCCACTCGCTCGAGCGGCATCTGCGCCCGCGGACAGACATCGGGAAATTTTTCCGACAAGCGAAAAATTGCTCACCAAAACTAGGTATTTGCTCAGCCCCCTTCTTGTTGTCTGAACACAGACCTTGATCATGCTCAAATTGTGAACGAATAGTGCGCTATAACGCGCCACGCGGGCGTCGATATTGAGGGTATCCGCGCGCAGGCACATCACGTGCGGCGACTTGAGTTCGTACCGCGTCGAAGTCACTCCCGGCGTCCGGCTTCATTCCGGAAATCAGAATTTCACGCTGTGGGTGGCGAGCGATAGATATGAAGAATCCCGACGGCCTGACTTATTTCGCTCGCCATTTTTTGGATACGGGGGGAAATCGACTTTCAGGTTCCTTCGCAATTGCGCTGCACGTTATTCGCAATCAGGTATGGGAAAATCTTGAACGATCGATTACTATTTTTTAATTGAAATTTTTCCGAGAGATCCTTCGCTAAATGGAAGATTCATCAATACATCCATTGAAGCTGGCTGGCCTGACCACGCGGCTGTTTACGCGTGTCGTCGACAGGCCCCTGCGCGACCTCGGTTTCGCGCTGAGCCAGGTTCCCGTTCTCGGCCTGCTGAAAGCAGCAGGCGCGCTGTCGCAAGCCGAGCTTGCGCGTCGCATGCAGGTCGAGCAGCCCAGCATGGCGCAACTGCTGAACCGGATGGAGCGCGACGGCCTCGTCTGCCGCGTGCCTGATCCGGAAGACAAGCGCAGCCGCCTCATTTCCCTGACCGACGATGCTGCCCGGAAGCTGCCGGACGGCCGTGCGGTGCTCGAAGAGGCCGGCCGCGTCGGGCTCGACGGCTTGAGCGACGAGGAATGCCGTCAGCTCGCCAGCCTGTTGGGCCGCGTCAACGCCAACCTCGAACGCGCCACGCACGGCGATGGCCTGCCGCGCGAGCTGAACCTGTGTTGCGAGGTCGAAGGCGCGATCTGATGCGGGTTCGAAGGGGCGGTTCCGCCCCTTTCTCTCGCTTCGCTGCTCGTTGACCGGGACGAACCCCGCCAACCGGGCAGCGAAGTGCGTACACTCGGATTCTTCCTATCCATTGCGCCGGGCTCGCCGGCGCCATTCCGAGGACGCCCCTGATGATCGATTTACGCAGCGATACCGTGACGCGCCCGAGCCAGCCGATGCTGGCCGCCATGACTGCCGCCGAAGTGGGCGACGATGTCTGGGGTGACGATCCGACGGTCGCGCGGCTGCAGGCCGTCACGGCCGAGCGCGCCGGCAAGGCAGCCGGCCTGTTCTTCCCGAGCGGGACGCAGAGCAACCTGGCGGCGTTGATGGCCCATTGCGGGCGCGGCGACGAATACCTGGTCGGTCAGCAGGCGCACACCTACAAATACGAAGGCGGCGGCGCGGCCGTGCTCGGCAGCATCCAGCCGCAGCCGCTCGACAACGCGCCCGACGGCTCGCTGCCGCTCGAGCGGATCGCCGCCGCGATCAAGCCCATCGATCACCACTTCGCGCGCACGCGCCTGCTCGCGCTCGAAAACACGATCGGCGGCAAGGTGCTGCCGGCCGGCTATGTTGACGAAGCGACGGCGCTCGCGCGCAGCCGTGGGCTGGCGACGCATCTCGACGGCGCGCGCGTGTGCAACGCGGCGGTGGCGAGCGGCGCGCCGCTCGAAGCGCTGTGCGCGCCGTTCGACAGCGTGTCGATCTGCTTCTCGAAGGGCCTGGGCGCGCCGGTCGGCTCGGTGCTGGTCGGCAGCCGCGAGCTGATCGACACGGCGAGCCGCTGGCGCAAGGTGCTCGGCGGCGGGATGCGCCAGTCGGGCGTGCTCGCGGCCGCGTGCCTCTACGCGCTCGATCATCACGTCGAGCGCCTCGCCGACGATCACGCCAACGCCGAGCGGCTGGCCGCGGGTCTCGCGCAGATCGGCGAGGTCAAGGTGCTGTCGCAGGCTACCAATATGGTGTTCGCGCAGTTCCCCGAAGCCGATTGCGTGGCGCTCGAAGCCTGGCTGAAGGCGCGCGGGATTCTGACGCAGATGCTGTACGCGTCGCGCTTCGTCACGCATCGCGACGTGTCGGGCGAGGACATCGATACGTTCGTGGCGGCGGTGGGCGCGTTCTTCGCGCAGGCGCGCCGCGCTTGAGCGTGCACCGTCGTCGTATGTAGTGGCGAGTTGGCTGCACGGCGGCCGCCGGACGCGCGGCCGCTTTTTCTTTCCGCCGCGCCGTTCAGGCCGGCACCATCACCGGCGGCGCGTCGTCGCCGGCATCGAGCATTTTCACCGCGAAGCCGTAGCAGCGCTCGATCGCTTCGGGCCGCATCAGTTCGGCCGGCGGGCCTTCGGCAAACACGTCGCCGTCGGCGAGCAACGCGATGCGGTCGGCATGACGCGCGGCCAGGTTCGGGTCGTGAACGATCGTCAGCACGCCGAGCCGCCAGTCGCGCGCCAGTTGGCGCACCGTGGCCAGCAGATGATGCTGGTGCGCGAGGTCGAGCGCGGCGGTCGGCTCGTCGAGCAGCAGATAGCGCGGGGCGTCGGCGGGATGGCGCGTGTCGTCGTCGGGCCAAAGCTGCGCGAGCACGCGCGCGAACTGCACGCGCGCCAGCTCGCCGCCCGACAGCGTCGTCACGTCGCGGCCGGTCAGCGTGCCCGCATCGGCCAGGGTGAGCGCTTGCCTCGCGATCGCATGATCGCGCGTGCCGAGCGCGCCCGTTTGCTTCGCGTGCGGGTAACGGCCGAGCAGCACCAGTTCCTCTGCCAGAAACGGAAACGCGGGCTGCGCCGCTTGCGGCAGCACGGCGCGTAGCCGTGCGAGCTGCACCGCGCCGAGCCGATCGAGCGGTGTGCCATTGAGCGTGACGTGGCCGTCGATGCGAACCTGTCGGCCGAGGCCGCTGCCGCTTGTGTGGAAATCGCCCGCCAGCGCTTTCAGCAGCGTGCTTTTGCCCGCACCGTTGCGACCCAGCAGCGCGGTGACCGAGCCGGGTGCGATGCGCAGCGAGAGCCCGCGCAGAATGTCGCGGCGGCCGCGGGCGAGGGAAAGTCGTTCGGCGATCAGCATGAGGGAAGGCGAGGGCGCGGCATCAGCCGCCGAGCGCGCCGCGACTGTTGCGCAGCAACGCGAGAAAGAACGGCGCGCCGATCAGCGCGGTCAGGATGCCGAGCGGGATCTCGACCGGCGCCACCACGGTGCGCGCGGCCAGGTCGGCGGCCACTACCAGCAAGGCGCCGAGCAGGGCCGCGCCCGGCATCACGACGCGCTGGTCCGGGCCGCACACGAGCCGCACGCAATGCGGCGCGACCAGGCCGATGAAACCGATCACGCCCGTGCACGACACCAGCGCGCCAATGCCGAGCGCCGTGGCGATCAGCACGCCGCGCTTGACGCGCTGCACCGGCACGCCGAGATGCAGCGCTTCCGCCTCGCCGAGCTGCAGCGCGTTCAGCGCATCGCGTTCGCGCATCAGCCAGGCCGTGCCCGCGAGCGCGAACGGGGCGACCACGGCGATCGTCGACCATTGCGCACCGCCCACGCTGCCGAGGCTCCAGAACGTCAGCGAGCGCAGTTGCGCGTCGCTGGCCACATAGGTCAGCAGGCCGATCGCCGCGCCCGCCAGCGCGTTGATCGCGATGCCGGCGAGCAGCAGCAACGGCAGCGCGAGGCGGCCCTGCGTGGCGGCGAGCCGGTAGACCAGTGCGGCCACCGCGAGCGCCCCGGCGAACGCGGCGACCGGCAGCCACGCGGCCGGAACGGTTGCGGACGCAAGCATCGGGCCGAGCACGATCAGCGCGGCCGCGCCGAGCGCCGCGCCGCTCGACACGCCCACCAGCCCCGGATCGGCCAGCGGGTTGCGGAACAGCGCCTGCATTGCCGCGCCCGACGCGCCGAAGCCGATGCCGACCAGCGCCGCGAGCACCACGCGCGGCGCGCGAATCTCCAGCAGGACGGCGCGCGCCTGTTGCGACGCGGCGTCCGGCGCGAACAGCGCGGCGGCGAACTGGGCGGGTGTTAACTGGTATGCGCCGATGCAGCAGGCGGCCAGCATCGCGAGCAGCAGCGCGGCGAACGCGCCGGCCAGCACGAGCCGCGCGGTGGTACGGCGGCGCGCGATCGCGTCGGAGGCGCCCGCTTCGGCGCGCGGGCCGGTGCCGGCGCTCGTCAAGGTGGTCGAGCCGGGCGGCATCAGGCGGCCGGCTTGGCGGCGGGGAGATGGGCGGGCGAGGCGGCATCGTCGCGATGCGCGGCGGTGGCCGAGGTCGCGGCTGAATCGGCGCTGCCGTCCTGCGGGTCGCGATGGGGATCGGCGCTGGGCTGAAGATCGAATGCGCCGGCGGGCGCGGTGCGGCGCAGCCGGCGGAATAGCGGATGGCGAGGCATGAGGGGGATCTCCGGTCGAGGCGTCGAGCGTGGCTGGCTCGGTGGCGGACCCACCTGGCTTGCGTGTCGCCGGTGTCGGAACCGGCGAAAGACAGTCATGAAAGCCGAAATATTAAATGAGAATGATTATCAGTACAACATCAACGACAAATCCTTATCGCAACTAACGGTCAAACCCGACAAATCGCTTCGAACGAACTCCCGGCAAACCGCCGCGTAAACGGCATGTGGCCCGGAACACCGGGCCACATCATCAAGCTATCCAGCGACATTCAAGCCAGTCGCCAGAACGCGAAAAGGTGAGTGCCTACTTCGCAGCGACCGCCGCGGCCGCGACCTGCGCCGCTTTCGCCTGCTGCACGACCTGCGCGACGCGCTCGATGAACGCGCGCTCGACGCTGACCACGGCCTCGCGCTTGCCCTCGGCCGTATCGACGATCAACCGGTAGGTGACGTCCTGGGAGATCCAGGCCAGGTAGCCGACCACGGCCAGCATCACGCCGATCACCAGCCCGGCGCTCGATCCATACAGCGCCCCGGCAATCACGCCAGCCACGCCGATCAGCGAAATGCCGATCGGCACGATGCGATCCTTGTTGACGGTCACGACGCTGACGTCGCGGATGTCGCGCAGCGCAAAGACCAGCCCCGCACTCGACAGCCCGTTGCGCGTGACGGTGACACCGCGTTCGTTGAATGGGTTTTCCATAGTGTGAAATACCGAGCGGAAAACGGGGAGCGTAGCAGAATTCCCGTCGCGCTTGCCCGAATTCGGGGCGCGACGGGATGACGACGATCAGAGAACCTGACCGACGAGAACGAGCCGAACGGCGTTCAGATCAGCGAGGCGCCATCTTCGAACAGGCGCCCCGGAATGTGCGAAGCGACCGCCTCGGCGATCTGCACATCGGTACTTTCGGCGGGGACGATGCGGCGGCGAGCCGGCGCGTCGAGGTGCATGGTCCATTCGACGAGCCGGTACGGCCGGCCCCATGGGCGCTGCATGGTTACCGAAACACGGCAGCTCTGAACCGGAAACGCGTGTTCGCGCGTCAGTATCGTGGGCAGATTGCTGAAAACAATATCTTCGATCATCGTTTCCTCCGGTCCTGTCTTCCCCGTTGGCGACGGTCGCCGGGCACGCGGGCAAAAAAAAGCCGCCGATGCTCAGGCGGCCAACAGGGGGGTGAGAGGATCCTCTCAATCCAGAATTAAATGAAACTTAAAAGCGGCCAAAAAAAACGTCCCGCCGGAGCGGGACGTTTCTGCCGTAGTACTTCGCGGGTAAAGCGAATGCTTAGAACTTGTGGCGGATACCGACGCGAGCAGCGATCTGGTTCTTCGAACCCGTGCCCGACGTACCGAAGTAGCTCGTCGACGAACCGATCTGCGCTTGCACGCCACGGCCCGAAGCTTGTTGGTACACGGCCAGTGCGTAGACGTCCGTACGCTTCGACAGTGCGTAGTCGACCGTACCGTTCACTTGGTTCCAGTGGTACGAAGCGTTGCCTTGCGACGCGCTGGTGTACGTGTAGCCCACTGCGCCCGACAGAGCCGGCGTCAGAGCGTACTTTGCGCCAGCTTCGTAGGCGTTGTACTTCGTGCCGTTCGAGTTGATCGCGCTGAATTGCGTGTTCGTCCACAGCAGCCATGCCGTTGCCGGGCCCCAGACGTAACGGCCACCCACGCCGAACGTACGCAGATCCTTGACCGTGCCCGTCGAGATGTTGGCGATGGCGGTCGAGAATGCCGGGGTCGACAGTGCCGGGAAGCGGATGTCCGTGTAAGCCGCGCCGACCGAGAACGGGCCGTTCGCGTAGTTCGCGCCGAAGCTGTATGCGCGCGACGAACCCGTCGTCGTGCCGACCGTCGGCGAGCCTGCGAAGGCGCCAGCCTGGTTCGAGAAGCCGTACAACGCGCCGAACGTCAGGCCGTAGTAGTTGGCGCTCTGGAACTTGACCGAGTTGTTGATGCGGCTCGAGGTCAGTTGGTCGATGTCGTTGACGTGGTAAGCGTAGTTACCGACGACCGTGTTGCCACCCGTCGAGTAGTTCGAACCGAGGATGTCGGTCGAGAAGGAGTACTGACGGCCGAACGTGACCGTGCCCATGTCGTTCTTCGACAGGCCGACGTAGGCTTGACGGCCGAACATCGCGCCGCCTTGGCCCAGCGTGCCGTTGCCGCTGTTGAAGCCGTTTTCGAGCACGAAGATTGCCTTCAGGCCGCTGCCCAGGTCTTCCGTGCCGCGGATGCCCCAACGGCTGCCTTGTGCAACGCCGTCGTCATACTTGAAATTCTTGGCCGAGCCGCCGGTAACCGAGCTGTGGTTAACGTAGCTGATACCTGCATCGATCACGCCGTAGAGCGTGACGCTGCTTTGAGCGTGAGCAGCGGTGGCCGTGGCTGCCAGGACGGCGGTGGTCAACAGTTTCTTGTTCAAGACAATCTCCGAGCGAAATTAGGTGTGTGCGGTTCCGGGGCTCTTGAAGGCGTTTGGAAGGAACGGACCGGACTTTACATGCGGGCGGCGCAAGGAATGTGACAGCGATTGTCATAATTCACTTTTGTAGCGCCCGCACCACAGCAGACGAATGGCTCGTTGCACCTGCAACCGATATGACGAATTGGCTTTTGCTTTTCGCGGTTCGTCATCGATGCAGATGACGAACGCTTGGTTGGAGGCCGGCCCCCCAAATGCGACGATGCGCTGCTAATTCAGCGTAATTCAATGCAAATCAACACGAAAAAGGGGATGCCATGCCGCGTTTGACCAACGGATTCGCGCAGTTCGCGAGGCTTGCCACGATCGGCGGCACGCTGATGTTCGCGGCCGCATCGGTGGCCTGGGCCGACGGCGCGCCGCTGAAAATCGGCACCATGAGCGGGCCGGATGCGCAGATCTGGAACGAGGTGGCGAAGGTGGCCGGCCACGACGGCCTGCAGATCAAGGTGATCGAATTCAACGATTACGTGCAGCCGAACGCGGCGCTCGATTCGGGCGATCTCGATGCCAACGGCTTCCAGCATCAGCCGTTTCTCGACAGCCAGATCAAGCAGCGCGGCTACAAGATCGTCAGTGTCGGGCTGACCTACACCGCGCCGATGGGCTTCTATTCGAAGAAGCTCAAATCGCTGAAGGACCTGCCCGACGGCGCCAAGGTGGGCATCCAGAACGATCCGTCGAACGGCAATCGCGCGCTGCTGCTGTTGCAGAAGTACGGCGTCATCAAGCTCAAGCCGGGCGCGGGCGTCAACGGCGTGAACGCCACGCCGCTCGACGTGGTGGCGAATCCGAAGCACATCAAGCTGGTGGAACTCGATTCGGCGCAACTGCCGCGCGCGCTGCCCGATCTCGACGCGGCGTCGATCAACACCGATTACGCCGTCAAGGCCGGGCTGACGCCCACCAAGGATGCGATCGCGATCGAGGATCTGAAGGGGCCGTACGCGAACCTGATCGCCGTGCGCGCTCAGGATCGCGACAAGCCGTGGGTGAAGAAGCTGGTGGCGGCCTACGAGTCGGACGACGTGCGCAAGTTCATCGACGCGAAGTTTGCCGGCGCGATCGTGCCGGCGTTCTGAACGGCATTCGCCGCGAGGCGGCAAGATGCAAAAACGGCCGGAAGGCGCCACGCGCGCCTTCCGGCCGTTTTCATTGACGCGAACTCGAACCGCGCGGCCTCAGGCCGACAGCAGCGATCCGGTGCGGAACGGCGTGGTGCCGGCCACGCGGGCCACTTCCATGCCGGCTGTGGCGAAGCGCACCACCTGGCGCGCATACAGCACGCCGCGCACGCTGGCCTTCAGCGTGACGACGCGCTCGGTCAGCGGATCGACGATGTCGGCGATCTCCTGGCCCGGCTCCACCACGATGCCCACTGGCGTGCGGAACACCAGCACGCCCGACACCGGCGCGACCAGCGGTTCGACGCCGGCCAGCGGCGTTGCCGGATGCGCCAGCGGCGGCAGCGGCGCGGGCGTGCCGTCGATGGTGCCGCGCTGCGTCAGGTAATCGACGATGGCCTGCGCGTCGCGCTCGGCCAGTTCCCACGACACCTCGCGCTCGCTGCGCAGCTCGACCGTCACCGAAATCGCCCCGTTCGGGATCGGGAAGCGGTTGCCGAAGCGTTCGCGCAGTTCCGACCAGCAGAAGCTGTGCACCTCGTCGAACGGGTTGCCGACCGAATTCAGCGCGAGCAGCGAGGCCTGCGAGCCGAGGTAGCGCGCGAGCGGCTCGACGTCGGGCCACAGATCCGGGTTGGTATACAGGTGCATGACGGCGTCGTTGTCGCAGTGCAGGTCGAGCACCACGTCGGCGTCGTAGGACAGCCGCTGCAGCGCCAGCCGCTGCGATTCCAGCTCGGTGCGCGGTTTCTGCTCGGCCAGCGCCTCGCCTGTGGCGGCGCGCACGGCGGCCAGGTTCCGCGCCGCGTCGGCCGTCAGCCGGCCCTCGATGCGCGGCATCACGAGCGCCGCGAGATCGTGGAAATTGCGGTTGAAGTTCTGCATCGTGTTCAGTTCGAAGCGGCCGAGATGGTCGCCGAACACGTGCTGGGACAGGCCGATCGGGTTCGGCACCGGCACCACGACGATCTCGTCGCGCAGCTTGCCGGCCGCCTCCAGCGCGGCGAAATGGCGCCGCAGCACCGTGGCGACCAGCATGCCGGGCAGCTCGTCGGCGTGCAGCGACGACTGGATGTAGACCTTCTTCCCGCTGCGCGGACCGTAATGGAAGCTGGTGATGTGGCGCTCGGTGCCGAGCGTGGGGGAAATCAGCGGATGGGTCAGCGTTTGCATGATCGGGGGCGGGCGGCCGGGAGCCGCCGCGCGGGTTGGTCCGGAGCGAGGAAACGACGATTGTACGTGGCGCGCGAAAAAAGCCCGGGGAGGCCCCGAAATCGGCGGGGGATCGACGAAGAATCGGCGCGGCGCGATTGCCCGGCGAGGCACCACGCCAAACCGCCCGCCACAAAGCACGACAGGCCCCGCAGGGCCTGTCGGATGCCGCATGGCGGCGGGGATTACTTGCCGTAGACGTCGAAGTCGAAGTACTTCTTCGCCAGCTTGTCGTACGTGCCGTCCTTGCGCATCGCGACGATCGCGCCGTCGATCTTCGTCTTCAGGTCGGTATCTTCCTTGCGCAGGCCGATGCCGGCGCCTTCGCCGAGCGTCTTCGGATCGTCGATGTCCTTGCCGGCGAACACGAAGCCCTTGCCGCGCGGCGTCTTCAGGAAGCCGATTTCAGCTTGCACGGCATCTTGCAGCGTCGCATCGAGGCGGCCCGAGATCAGATCGGCGTAGACCTGGTCCTGGTTCTGGTAAGGAACGATCGTCACGCCCTTCGGCGCCCAGTACGTCTTGGCGTACGTTTCCTGAATCGTGCCCTGCTCGACGCCCACCGACTTGCCCTTCAGCGAATCGGCCGTCGGCAGCAGCGTGCTGCCCTGCTTGGCGACCAGGCGCGTCGGCGTGTTGAACAGCTTGGCCGAGAAGGCGATCTGTTCGGCGCGTTGCGGCGTCATCGACATCGACGACAGCACGCCGTCGAACTTGCGGGCCTTCAGGGCCGGGATCATGCCGTCGAAATCGTTTTCGACCCACACGCACTTGGCGGCGATGCGGCGGCAGATTTCGTTGCCCAGATCGATGTCGAAGCCCACCAACTTGCCGTCGGCGCCCTTCGATTCGAACGGCGCGTAGCTGGCGTCGACGCCGAAGCGGACCGTCGACCAGTCTTTTGCGTAGGCGCTGCCGGCCGAAACGGCAAGCAGCGAGATGGTCAGGGCCGCCAGAACTTTTTTCACTATGACTCCTCGTTATACGTGGGTTTGCGCGCGGTCGTGCCGCGTTTGCGCTCCGCCCGGCATGGCTGCCGCCGGGCTGACTGGATAAAACGCCCGGCCGATGTGGACGAGCGTTCGGTAAACATTATCAAGACAAAAAACGTCGCGGGTTGTTAGTAAAAGCCCGAATAGCGGGGGGCCTCCGCCATGGTCCGATCTTTATTGAGATTTCCGCAATAACGTAAGGAAGCTTTCTGTGGTTGCTGCGAAAAATGATGGCAATCGGCGCGCGCCGATGCCCGGGCGCTCAACCGAGCGTGTCGGCCGCCGCCTGCTTCAGGCAGGCGATGAACTGCGTGACGGCCGGCGTCGGCAGCAGGTCGCGGCGCGACAGGATCGACAACTCGTAGGCCGGCAGCGTTTCCTCGAGCACGGCGGTGCGGATGCCGAGCGGCGCGACCATGTCGGCGAGCGGCTTGGTGAAGCAGCCGATCACGTCCGAGCGCGACACCAGCCCGAGCGTGACCGAGAACGACGACGGCGCGCGCAGCAGGCTGCGCGGCAACGGCAGCCCGTGGGTGGTGAACATCGACATCATCACGCTGTGCGGGAAATCCTCGGCATCGACCGTGACGATCCATTCCGCGTCGAGCAGGTCGGCCAGGCTGCGCGCCTTCGCGAGCGGATGCCCGGCGCGCATCACCACCACGAACTCGGTGGACAGCAGCGGCGTCTGCACGAACTCGCGATCGAGCGCGGGCAGGTGATGGATCGCGGCGATGTCGAGCGTGCCGTTGCCGAGTTGCGTCAGCGCGTTCGGCACCGTCACCTCGGTCAGATGCAGATGCACGTTCGGCATCGTCGCGCGGAACTTCTGCACGGCGCGCGGCAGCGCGGTCAGCGCGATCGACGGCATGGTGCCCACCGCCACGCGGCCCGACAGTTCGCCCTTCACCTGCTCGACCGCTTCCACCGCGCGCCGCATGTCGCCGAGCAGTTGCTCGGCGCGCGGCAGCAGCGCCTGGCCGCAGGCGGTCAGCTCCACGCCGCGCACGCTGCGCACCAGCAGTTCCGCGTTGAGCGCCTGCTCGATCTCGCGGATCGTGTGCGTGATCGCCGGCTGCGTGACGCCGAGTTCGCGCGCGGCGGCGCGCAGGCTGCGGTGGTGCGCGGCGGCGACGAAGGCTTGCAGTTGCGCAAGGTTCATGGGGTTGCGGATACGGGTCATCGAAGGTCCGGAAGAAGCGACAGCGGAAGCAAAAAAGCTTATGCGCAAGAAAACGTGTATTGCGCCACAATCGCAACGGTATCAAATCCTGGCCGGGCCGCCGCCGGGCATTGCGCCGGCTCCGCATTCGGTTGCGGTCGCATCGATGCGAGGGTGGTTGGCGCAATGGCGTGCCGGAGTTGATGCGCTGCGCAAAAACCGTGTCGTCGCGGGACATCGTTTCGACACGGAGCCTCGCTAGGCTGGCTCGCACCCGGTGCGGGCCGCGAGCGAACGCGCGTCACACAATGCATCGCAAATCGGCGGCCGTTAGTTTTTTCGATGCGCCGCGATCAAATAATCCAATTTCCGCTCGCGAAACCGAGCCGTTAGTATTCACAGACCCTAAGCAGTACCCGGTTCCTCTTTCCCCACGAGCCGGGTCGACGAGCGTTCCGATCAAGGAGAATACACATGTCGAATGAGTCGAAGTGCCCGTTCAATCACACGGCCGGCGGTGGTACCACGAACCGCGACTGGTGGCCGAACCAGTTGAGCCTGAAGATCCTCCATCAGCACTCGAACCTGTCCGATCCGATGGACGACGGCTTCGACTACACCGAAGCGTTCAACAGCCTCGACCTGAACGCAGTCAAGCAGGACCTGCGCGCGCTGATGACCGTGTCGCAACCGTGGTGGCCCGCCGACTTCGGCCACTACGGCCCGTTCTTCATCCGCATGGCCTGGCACAGCGCCGGCACCTACCGCACGGCCGACGGCCGTGGCGGCGCGGGTGGCGGCCAACAGCGTTTCGCACCGCTGAACAGCTGGCCCGATAACGTCAGCCTCGACAAGGCTCGCCGGCTGATCTGGCCGGTCAAGCAAAAGTACGGCCGCAAGATTTCGTGGGCCGACCTGATCGTCCTGACCGGCAACGTCGCACTCGAATCGATGGGCTTCAAGACGTTTGGTTTCGCCGGCGGCCGTGCCGATACGTGGGAACCGGACGAGGATGTTTACTGGGGCATGGAAACCACCTGGCTCGGCGACAAGCGCTACACCGGCGACCGCAACCTCGAAAACCCGCTGGCCGCCGTGCAGATGGGCCTGATCTACGTGAACCCGGAAGGCCCGAACGGCAACCCCGATCCGCTGGCCTCCGCGCGCGACATCCGCGACACGTTTGCCCGCATGGCGATGAACGACGAGGAAACCGTCGCGCTGATCGCAGGCGGCCACACGTTCGGCAAGACGCACGGCGCGGGCGATGCCTCGCACGTCGGCGTGGAGCCGGAAGCGGCCCCGCTCGAACAGATGGGCCTCGGCTGGAAGAGCTCGTTCGGTTCGGGCTCGGGCGCCGATGCGATCTCCAGCGGCCTCGAAGTGATCTGGACGTCGACGCCGACCAAGTGGAGCAACAACTTCTTCTGGAACCTGTTCGGCTACGAATGGGAACTGACCAAGAGCCCGGCCGGCGCGCATCAATGGCAGCCGAAGGGCGGGATGGGCGCGAACAGCGTGCCGGACCCGTTCGACAAGGAAAAGCGCCGCGCGCCGGCCATGCTGACCTCGGACATCGCGCTGCGCGCCGATCCGGCCTACGAGAAAATCTCGCGCCGCTTCTACGAGAACCCGGATCAGTTCGCCGACGCGTTCGCCCGCGCCTGGTACAAGCTGACCCACCGCGACATGGGCCCGCGCGCCCGCTACCTCGGGCCGGAAGTGCCGAGCGAGGAGCTGCTGTGGCAAGACCCGATTCCGGCTGTCGAGCATGCACTGGTCGACGAGCAGGACGTGAGTGCGCTGAAGGCGAAGGTGCTGGCCTCGGGCCTGTCGGTGTCGGAGTTGGTATCGGCGGCATGGGCCTCGGCCTCGACGTTCCGCGGCTCCGACAAGCGCGGCGGCGCCAACGGCGCACGCGTTCGCCTGGCACCGCAGAAGGATTGGGACGTCAACCAGCCGGCGCAACTCGCCAAGGTGCTCGACGTGCTGACCAAGATCCAGGGCGATTTCAACGCCTCGGCGGCGGACGGCAAGCAGGTGTCGCTGGCCGATCTGATCGTGATCGCCGGTAACGCGGGTGTCGAGCAGGCCGCCACCACGGCCGGCTTCAAGATCACGGTGCCGTTCATCGCCGGTCGCGGCGACGCGAGCGCCGAGCAGACCGACGTCGAATCGTTCGACGTGCTGGAGCCGATCGCCGATGGCTTCCGCAACTACGAGAAGGCCAAGTACACGGTGCCGGCCGAGAAGCTGCTGGTCGACAAGGCGCAGTTGCTGACGCTGACGGCGCCGGAAATGACGGTGCTGGTGGGCGGCCTGCGCGTGCTCGGCACCAACGTGGGCGACTCGAAGCACGGTGTGTTCACCAACCGTCCGGAAGCGCTGACCAACGACTTCTTCGTCAACCTGCTCGACATGGGCACGGAGTGGAAGCCCACCTCGGACGCGAACGACACGTACGAAGGCCGCGACCGCGCATCGGGCGAAGTGAAGTGGACGGCCACCCGCGTCGATCTGGTGTTCGGTTCGCATGCGCAACTGCGTGCGCTGTCGGAGGTGTATGGCAGCGAGGATTCGCAGCAGAAGTTCGTGCGTGACTTCGTGGCCGCGTGGACCAAGGTGATGAACGCCGACCGCTACGACGTCAAGAACTAAGCGCCTGCCGGCGTATCATGTGCCGGGCCAAGAACAGGCCCGCACCGCAAGACAAGACGGCCGATCCTCGCGATCGGCCGTTTTCTTTTGGCGGCGTCCGGCCGCATTCCGAGACCGACACCATGACGCAACCCCGCCACCTGGCGATCGCCACGCCGATCGACGACGCGCTCGTGCACGGCGCGAGCGAACTTGAAATCACGCCGCGCGGCGTGCGCATGCATCGCCTGCCTGCCCGCGCGCGCACGCAGAACATCGATCCGCAATTCGCGATGGTCGAGGCGCAGCCCTCGGGCGTGCGTCTCGCATTCCGTACGCAGGCCACCGCGCTCGAACTCGACGTGTTGCCGACGCGCTACCGCTATGCCGGCGCGCCCGCGCGGCCGCCCGGCGTGTTCGACCTGATGGTGGATGGGCAACGCGTGGCGCAGGCCAGCGCCGACGGCGGCGATGCCGTGACGATCTCGCTCGGCACCGGCGTCGTGACACACGAAACGGGCACGCCGGCCACGCTGCGCTTCGACGGCTTGGCTGCCGCCGACAAGCGCGTGGAGATCTGGCTGCCGCATAACGAAACGGTGCTGCTGGCCGCGCTGCGCAGCGATGCGCCGCTCGTGCCGCTCGATGCGGCCGAGCTGGCCGGGCAGCGCATCTGGCTGCATCACGGCAGCTCGATCAGCCAGGGCTCGAACGCGGCCAGCCCCACCGGCATCTGGCCCGCGCTGGCGGCAGCGGCGGGCGGCGTGGCATTGCGCAACCTGGGTTTCGGCGGCAGCGCGCTGCTCGATCCGTTCGTGGCACGCGCGATGCGCGACATGCGCGCGGACCTGATCAGCGTGAAGCTCGGCATCAACCTCGTGAACGCGGACCTGATGCGGCTGCGTGCGTTCGGTCCGGCGGTGCACGGCTTTCTCGACACGATCCGCGACGGCCATCCCGACACGCCGCTGCTCGTGATCTCGCCGATCCATTGCGCGATTCACGAGGAAACGCCCGGCCCCGGCGCGTTCGATACCGAGGCGCTCGCGCAGGGCAAGGTGGCGTTCCGCGCGACCGGCGACCCGGCCGAGCGCGCGGCCGGCAAGCTGACGTTGAGCGTGGTGCGCCGTGAATTGCAGCGCATCGTGGCGCAGCGCGCGGCGGACGATCCGCATCTGCATTACCTCGACGGCCTCGCGCTGTACGGCGCGGCCGACGAGGCGGAACTGCCGTTGCCGGATCGGCTGCATCCCGACGGCGCGGCGCATCGCCGGATCGCCGAGCGTTTCGCGGCGCGGGCGTTCGCGGTGGGCGGGGCGTTCGGCGCTTGAGGCCGCTCGCCGCACTGCCGCTTCAGAACATCACGACGGTGCGCAGGCCGGCCACCACTTCGTTGCGGATCGCGCGCACCGCGCCGTCCGATTGCACGGCGTAGCCGCCGCTCGGCCGCATGATGTATTGCAGATCGCCTTGCAGCGTCCACCACGGCGCGACCTGATACAGATAGGTCGCCTCGATCACCGTCTCGTGAATGCGCGTCGCGCCGCCGATGCCGTAGGCCGCGCCCGCTGCGGCGTCCACGTTCAGCATCGCGTTCGTATAGCCCACGGCGAGCCCGGCCGTGTCGTTGTCGCGGCCCGCGAACGGCGCCTTCAGCGTGACGCCCGCCTGCGCGGACACGCTCACCGAATTGCGATCGCCGGGCGCGCCCATCACGCGCGCGAACACGCCGAGCGAGCGCGCCGCGTAGCTCGATGAGCGCCACACCATCTGATCGCCGATCGCGTAGGCGCCGTAGGTGCCGCGATGCGTCTGCGCGATGCCGTTCGAGGCGGGCGAGGTCAGCGGCACGCCGTTGCTGTCGTCGCGCAGATCGTTGAAATGCCCCGACACGTACCAGAGGCCGAGCCGGTAGAGGCCGGGCAGGCCCACGTGTTTCGCGGCATCGGCATCGCCGGCGGCTGCGTCGCTCGGCTTGTTGACGGCGTATTGCAGTTCGCCGATCCACAACGCGCCGTCGTGCAGGTTGAAGCGCGTGCCGTGCGGGTTGGTTTGTTGCGCGTCGTCCTGCGGGTTGCCGCCCGGGTAGCCGTCGAACACGCCGGCCAGCACCGTTAGCGCGGGCGTGGCCTGCACCTTGAGCCGTGCGCCGAGCGCCGACAGCGGGTAGGCGGGGCCGCCGCCCGGCATGTCGACCGACGGCAGCACCGGCCAGCCGAACGTCGAATTGGCGAAGCTGCTGGCGTACTGGCTGACCATGAATTCCTGATCGAGACTTTGCTGGCCGACGCGAAGGTCCACCGCGCCGCCCGCCAGTTGCTGGCCGTACCACAGCTCCCACAGCCGCGTGCCCGGGCGTGCCTCGACGCCGCTGATCGCCTGTTGCGCGGCGAGCGAGCGGGTCGTCAGGTTGGTGCCGTGAATCTGCAGCGCGCTGACGTTGAACGTGCCGCCCGCGAGGCCGAACAGCTTGCTGGTATCCACGCTGACTGCCGCTTGCGTCACGCCATCGTAGGCGCCGAGGCGGCGCGTGCCGCCCGACAGGTTGCCGAAGTATTCGCTGGTTTCCTGCAATGTCAGCGTCACGCCGTGCTGATCGAGCGCGGGGCGCAGGCCGCCGAGGTTGCCGAACAACGTGGCGCGTTGCCAGAGGCCGGTGGCGGCCGAGGCGTCGTCGGCGGCGGTGGCCGGCGGCGTGGCCGCTTCCTGCGCCTGGGCCGTGGCGGCGAGCGTGGCGGCGGTGGCGAACGCCGAGGCCAGCGCCGCGCGGCGGGCGAGCCGGCGGAGCGGGGCGGGGGCCGCGTGGCTGGCGCAAGGCTGGCGGGCGGCGAGAAGGGAGCGGGCGAGTGTCTTCATCGGATTTTCTTGTGGGGGTATTGTCGTCGACGAGGCGATCGCGCGTCGCATGGGCGAGGCCCTTGCGCGCGCGTCGCCGGGCTCAGATGCGGATGGGCGCCGCGATCTGGCCGGGCTGATCCGTCTGTTGTGGATCGTGGGCCGGTTCCGGTCGTGCATCGATGCCGGGATCGATGGGGCCTGCGGCATACGCATGCGGATGCGTGGGCGGCAGCAGGCCGGCCAGCGCATCGTCGCGCAGGCTAAAGTAGGAATGCGAAACAAACATGAATTTTTGCACGTACATCGCGATCTCCGCTGGGGCGGGTCCGGACACGGGTGTCCATTGCCGGTGCGAACGATTCGCATCGGACATCGAGGTAGGCAGGCGGTCTTGATCGTGGCCCGAGCGGTGCGGGACCGGGCCGGAAGATGCGCGCTGCGCCGTTGGTACGGGCAGCGGCGACAGGGAACTGTGGCTGCTAGCGCGTACGGGTCAGGGGGTCGCCGGGCAAGGCCGGCGAGCAACTGTCGCTACTAGACATGGATTCCATGATTCTGAGTGGTCAGGATGATTCGGTTCGAGACAGGGCGGATTCTATGCCGTGCCCGTTGGGCGATGCAACAAGAAATTGTGCCGTTTCGTCATGGCTGTGGATGGCTTGCGACGGGCTTTCGCGAGCCGCGCGGGGGCGATGCGTCGGCGCGATCCGGTGTACGCTCGCCGGGCGTTTGCACGGGCCGGGCATTCCGCGCGGCCCGTTTCCAACCGGGAGCGAAAACATGCCTGTGATCTGTGGATTTCGTAGCTGTGTGCGCTGGGTTGCCGTGGTGGCTGCTGTGACGGCTTCGATGGCCGTGCCGTTGGCCGCGCAGGCTCAGCCTTCGGGTGCGCCGCCGGCGGGTAATGCCGTGGCGACGCCCGATAACGCTGTGCTGCTGACGGTGTTTCTCAAGCACGATCAATCGCGTCCGCTGCGCGAGCTTAATGCGCAACTGGATAAGCAAGGCTTCTACAAGGCGTTTCCGCCGCCCGGTGTCGAAGTGGTGAGCTGGACGGTGACGATGGGGATCGGGCAGGTGATCGTGCTGAGGCTGCCGGCGTCGCGGGTAAGGGAGGTGAATCGGGTGCTTGAGGATACGGCCTGGGGGGCGTATCGCACGGAGTTTTATCCGACCTATGACTACAAGGCGATCGGGTTGGCGGAGCATGCGCGGGCGCAGTAGGGGGCGGGGCGTCTCCGGTCCGATCGTGGGCGCGGGGAATTAGCGATTTGCGGGTAGCCGCGCCAAGGGCGGTGGAGTGGGGACACGCCGCCCATGACTGGCAGGCGGCTATGAATCAGTTCGCTATCCTCTACGAAGAACATTTTGCTCGGCTATCTGTGTGATGTTCAACTCGCTTCGAACACGGAATTTCTGACACTCCTCTACGGGGGCCAAAGTCGTGGCGTTTTGTTGCACGTGATTGGCTGTAGGCGACCCGTTGCGTACGATTAACATACAGTCACTGCAGCGAAAGGTAATGAGTCAACGACGCACTTGATCCGCAGGTTATGCAGTCGTCGGCGAGTCTGGCTAGATGCTCTGGAGCACAGCCTCTGATGTGGCGCTGATCTAAATTCCCTACAACAATTGGAGTGAGAATTTGACCACCAACAAGATACCGAAAGCATTTCTTTCCTATTCGCACGATTCACTGGACCATAAAAAATGGGTCCTTGACCTCGCAACCCGGCTTCGTAGTAACGGCGTGGAGTCGATCATTGACCAATGGTCGCTGGGACCGGGGGATGATTTACCCCATTTCATGGAGCGAAACCTCGCTATCGCTGACCGCGTACTCATGATCTGCACCGAAAACTACGTCCAAAAAGCTAACACTGGCGCTGGCGGTGTTGGTTACGAAAAGATGATCGTCACTGCTGATCTTCTCAGGAGCATTGACTCGAACAAGATCATCCCGCTGATCCGGCAATCGGGCACTCACGCTGTGCCAACCTTTCTACAATCGAAGTTGTACTTGGATTTCTCACGTCAGGATCAGATGGAACTCGCTTTCGATGATCTGGTGCGCGCCATTCATGGCGCTCCGCTATATGTGGCGCCACCTGTATCTAACAATCCTTTCGTGCCAGTGGCCGACACTCCTGCCGAGAAGATCGGTGACGGTGTCTTAGAAGTGATGAAAATAATCGTGGCCTTGTTTGAGTCAGATTCATCTAGCCTCATTTCCTATGATTCCATCGTCAGGCAAGCGCCAATGTCGCGGATCATGTTGGATATCTATATCAGCGAGGCAATGGATCAAGGGCTTATTGTTTGGTCCAGCTCGAGTCAACAATACCTTAAGCTTGAAAATAAGGGCAAGCACTACGCCATCCAGCATAAGTTGATCCGGCATTGAGAGCCTAGTCGTTTCACCAAAAGTCTGCTCTTCGCCGAACACGGTCGGTCGCCGTTCTGCAACGCTCGAAAGTCGCAGATCGACCCACAACGGTCGTGCGTCTTTCTGGACAGCGGTCGTTCACTCAAGCAATTGACACCGCCTGACCACGCGAAGCCGCGCCACTACAGATCAGACGGGTAGCTTACTCATAGATCTTGCCTGCCATCAAAATGTCAGCGGCGCGACGCCAAGGATTTTCCGACGGTGTGTAATATTTCAATCCGGTCGCGGACGCATTTGCCCATGCGCTCGAGGCCTCCAGGAATGCGCCGATGGAACCATTTTCCCAGCCCAGTGCGCCACTTGAATAGGATGATGACTGAATGGTCGCTTCGATCTCTGCTTCAGTGAACCAGTCAGTCGCGAGATGCGCCAAAAATTCCACGAAAGAGCGCTCATCGGAAACTTGCTCTAGCGCGTCTCTTAGCTTCGTCGCCATCTCGGTTTTCAACTTATTTTGTTTGTGTTCCATGCCGCGCCTTTTCTCGACACTTTGAGCAGCGATTGTCGCTGATCCGGAGCATAACGTCGAACGTCTCAAAATGGCCGAAAGCCGTCGCCGGAACCGTTTACCAAGTCGCTTAATTCGACACGGTCGAATGTTGGAAAAGCATGGCGCCGGCCGCATCGGCTACGCGAACACGCGACCTACAGCCATGAGCCGATGCCCCATTCATCGCCCCCATCGATCGCCCGATCGATAAAAAGCATTTTTTTCCAGCCCCCGACGCTGGCACAGTAAAGCCTGCGAGCTTGCCCGTGCCGGCACCGCACCACGGAGGTGCGAGCCACGCGCCGCCTGACACGCGAACTCAACGACGCTCGTGTAGAGTGCCGTCCTCGCGCATGACATCCCGCATGTTTTTTGCATGTCACAAACCGATCGCCATCACTCCGATAAAGCGATCGCTCGAACCGGCCGCCGTCGCGCGCGCCCGTTGTCAACCACACTGGATTGGAATTCACATGTCTGTCAGTTCGGACGTCGCGGAAGACGTCATTCCCGTATCGGTCGAGCTATCCGCCGCGCAAACGCGCCGCGCGCTGTTCGCGCTCGGCGTGGGCGGCTTCGGCATCGGTACCGGCGAGTTCGTGATCATGGGCCTGCTGCCGAACGCGGCGCAGGACCTCGGCATCTCGATCCCGACCGCCGGCCACCTGATCAGCATCTACGCGCTCGGCGTGGTG
Source organism: Burkholderia sp. 22PA0099 (assembly GCF_047497165.1). Classification (NCBI taxonomy): domain Bacteria; kingdom Pseudomonadati; phylum Pseudomonadota; class Betaproteobacteria; order Burkholderiales; family Burkholderiaceae; genus Burkholderia; species Burkholderia sp. 22PA0099. Next base: position 1,443,116 of record NZ_CP163164.1, read on the forward strand.
ATCGGCGCGCCGGTGTTCGCCGTGCTCGGCGCGAAGTGGCCGCGCCGCGCGCTGCTGATCGCGCTGATGCTGTTCTTCACGCTCGGCAACCTGGCCAGCGCGATCGTGCCGGGCTTCGCGGGCGTGGCCGTGGCGCGACTGATCAGCGGCCTGCCGCACGGCACCTATTTCGGCGTGGCGGCGCTGGTGGCGGCCAGCCTGGTGCCGCGCGAGAAGCGCGCGCAGGCGGTGGCGAACGTGTTCCTCGGCCTGACGCTGGCCACGCTGTTCGGCGTGCCGCTGGTGGCCGCGATCGGCGAATGGCTCGGCTGGCGCGCGGCGTTCGCGGTGGTCGGCGTGATCAACGCGCTGACCGTGGTGCTGATCCGCCTGTGGGTGCCGCACCTGCCCGGCGATCCGAAGGCCAACCCGCTGCGCGAACTCGGCGCGCTGCGCCGCAAGCAGGTGCTGTTGACGCTGGCGACGGGCGCGATCGGCTTCGGCGGGCTGTTCTCGGTGTTCAGCTACGTGAAGCCGACCATGACGGAACTCGCGCATATGTCCGCGGCGGCGATTCCCGTGGTGCTCGCGCTGTTCGGCATCGGCTGCGTGGCCGGCAACCTGCTCGGCGCGCGTTTCGCCGATCGCGGGCTGGACCGCACCGCGCGCTACGTGCTGATCTGGACGGCGGTGGTCACGGTCGCGTTCAGCTTTACCGCGCACTACGCGGTGGCCGGTTCGATCAACGTGCTGCTGGTGGGCACGGTGATGGCGCTCGGCGCGATCCTGCAAACGCGCCTGATGGACGTGGCCGGCGACGCGCAGACGCTCGCCGCCGCGCTCAATCACTCGGCGTTCAACATCGCGAACGCGCTCGGCGCGTGGCTCGGCGGCGTGGCGATCGAGGCCGGCATGGGCTGGTCGTCCACCGGCTGGGTGGGCGGCCTGCTGGCGATCGCCGGCTTGCTGGTGCATCACTGGGCGGTGGTCGACCTGCGCAAGCGTCCGCACGCGGCGAGCGCCTGAGCGTTCGCGCGTCCTGCGCGGCGCGCCCGACCCGCCCGTCGGCTGCCCGGCCCCCGGCCCCCGGCCCCCGGCCCCCGGCCCCCGGCCCCCGGCCCCCGGCCCCCGGCCCCCGGCCCCCGGCCCCCGGCCCCCGGCCCCCGGCCCCCGGCCCCCGGCCCCCGGCCCCCGGCCCCCGGCCCAGATCTGGTCGGACCGGTCTGCACGCGGCCCGATCCGGGCACCTTCGCCCCCTCCACTTTCCCCCGAAAGCCCCGCCAGCCGGGGCTTTCTCGCATCCGCCCGCCGAATAGCATTTCGTTATGCGGCGGATTTATTTTTCTTCATCGACGCCTTCCGGGCCCGCCCCGACAATCCGCCCATCACAACACGGTTTGGTCCGCGCCCCGGCATTACGGCACGGCGGCCGGCAAGCCCCGGAGATGACGGCATGAATGTCACGCAGCAAGACGCACAGTTTCCTCAATCGCACGACCCGGCCGACGACGGCCTTTGGCAGTTCTGGGTCGATCGCGGGGGTACGTTCACCGATATCGTCGCGCGCCGCCCGGACGGGCGCCTCGTCACCCACAAGCTGCTGTCGGAGAACCCCGAGCGCTACCGCGACGCGGTGGTGCAGGGCATCCGCGACCTGATCGGCGTGGACGCACCCGCGCCGCTGCCGCAGGAGCGCATCGAAGTCATCAAGATGGGCACCACGGTCGCCACCAACGCGCTGCTTGAACGCAAGGGCGCCCGCACGCTGCTGGCCATCACGCGCGGCTTCGCCGACCAGTTGCGGATCGGCTATCAGGAGCGCCCGGACATCTTCGCGCGCCACATCGAACTGCCCGCGCAGATGTACGAGCGCGTGGTGGAGATCGACGAACGCGTCGATGCGCAAGGCGAAGTGCTGCGCGGCCTCGACGAGGCCTCGGCCCGCCGTGCATTGGCCGAGGCTCGAGAGGCCGGCATCGAATCGATCGCGATCGTGCTGATGCACGGCTACCGCTTCCCGGCGCACGAGCTGCGCGTGGCCGAGCTGGCGCGCGAATGCGGCTTCCGGCAGGTGTCCGTGAGCCATCAGGTCAGCCCGCTGATGAAGCTGGTCGGCCGCGGCGACACCACCGTGGTGGACGCCTACCTCTCGCCGGTGCTGCGCGATTACGTGAGCCGCGTCACGGAGCACACCGGCGCGGTGCGGCTGATGTTCATGCAATCGAGCGGCGGGCTGGTGGACGCGGGCCGCTTCCAGGGCAAGGACGCGATCCTGTCCGGCCCGGCCGGCGGCATCGTCGGCGCGGTGCGCACCAGCGAGGAAGCCGGCGAGCGTCGCGTGATCGGCTTCGACATGGGCGGCACGTCCACCGACGTCGCGCACTACGACGGCGCCTACGAACGCGTGTTCGAAACGCAGGTGGCCGGCGTGCGCGTGCGCGCGCCGATGATGGACATCCACACCGTGGCGGCCGGCGGCGGCTCGATCTGCAGCTTCGAGAACGGCCGCTTCAAGGTCGGCCCCGAATCGGCCGGTGCGTATCCCGGCCCGGCCAGCTACCGCAACGGCGGCCCGCTGACCGTGACCGACTGCAACGTGATGCTCGGCCGCGTGCAGCCCGATCACTTCCCGCACGTGTTCGGCTCGAACGGCGACCTGCCGCTCGACGTCGCCGTGGTGCGCACGAAGTTCGCCGAACTGGCCGCCCAGGTGGCGCGCGACACCGGCCGCGCGATGAGCGGCGAAGCGGTGGCCGAAGGCTTCCTCGCGGTCGCTGTCGACAACATGGCGCAGGCGATCAAGACGATCTCGGTGGAGCGCGGCCACGACGTCAGCGATTACGCGCTGTGCGCGTTCGGCGGCGCGGGCGGCCAGCACGCCTGTGCGGTGGCCGATGCGCTCGGCATGCGCCGCATCGTGCTGCACCCGTTCGCGGGCGTGCTGTCGGCGTACGGCATGGGCCTCGCCGACCTGCGCGTGTTGCGCGAGCGCGCCGTGGAGGCGCTGCTCGATGCGGCGGCCGTCAGTGCGCTCGACGCCTCGTTCGCCGCGCTGGAGGACGAAGCCGTGGCCGCGATCCTCGCGCAGCATGTGCCGCGCGAACGCGTGGAAGCTGCACGCGCCGCGCGCCTCAAGTATCGCGATACCGATTCGACGCTCGAAGTGCCGTTCGGCGACGCCGCCGACATGGCGCTCGCGTTCGAGACGCTGCACCGCAAGCGCTTCGGCTTCGCGATGAACGACAAGCCGCTGGTGATCGAATCGGTGGTGGTGGAGGCGGTGGGCCTGACCGAGCCGCCGATGCTGCACGGCGCGGCGCCGCGCAAGGCCAACGCCGCCGCCGTCGAAGGCGCGAGCGCCGCGCTGTACGCAAACGGCCGCGCCGCCACGGTGCCGCTGCAGGCGCGCCGCGACCTCGCGGTGGGCGCGCGTCTCGACGGCCCCGCGCTGATCACCGAGGAAATCTCGACGATCGTGCTGGCCGCCGGCTGGTCCGCCACCGTGCTCGACGACGGCACGCTGCGCCTCGATCGCGACCAGGCGGCCGGCGCCGCGCACGCCATCACCACCGCGCGCCATCCGGTGCATCTGGAGATCTTCAACAACCTGTTCATGTCGATCGCGCAGCAGATGGGCGTGACGCTGGAGAAGACCTCGTACTCGGTCAACATGAAGGAGCGCCTCGATTTCTCGTGCGCGATCTTCGACCGCGACGGCGGCCTGATCGCCAACGCGCCGCATATCCCGGTGCACCTCGGCTCGATGAGCGACAGCGTGCAGAGCGTGATTCGCAAGCATGGCGAAACCATGCGGCGCGGCGACGTGTTCATGCAGAACGTGCCGTACAACGGCGGCACGCACCTGCCCGACATCACGGTGGTGATGCCGGTGTACGGCAGCGACGGCAGCGACGGCGATGGCGGCGAGCGCCTGTTCTACGTGGCGGCGCGCGGCCACCACGGCGACGTGGGCGGCATCACGCCCGGCTCGATGCCGCCGAACAGCACCACCATCGAGGAAGAAGGCGTGCTGCTCGACAACGTGCCGATCGTCGCGGCCGGCCGCTTCCTCGAAACCGACGTGCGCGCGCGCTTCGCCGAAGGCCCGTATCCGAGCCGCAACATCGACCAGAACATCGCCGACCTGACGGCCCAGGTGGCCGCCTGCGAATGCGGCGCGACCGAGCTGCTGCGCGTGGTGGGCCGGTACGGCGCGGAGGTCGTGACCGCCTACATGGGCCACGTGCAGGCCAACGCCGAGGAAGCGGTGCGCCGCGCGATCGCCACGCTGTCGGACGGCGAATTCGCCTACGAGATGGACGACGGCGCGGCGATCCGCGTGCGCGTCACGGTGGATCGCGAGCAGGGTTCGGCGCGCATCGATTTCACCGGCACCAGCGCGCAGCGCGCCAGCAATTTCAACGCGCCCGGCTCGGTGTGCAAGGCCGCCGTGCTGTACGTGTTCCGCACGCTGCTGAACGACGACATGCCGATGAACGAAGGCGTGCTGCGGCCGATCGAGATCGTGATTCCGCAGGGCTCGATGCTGAACCCGGTGTATCCGGCCGCGGTAGTGGCGGGTAACGTCGAGGTGTCCCAATCGATCACCGACGCGCTGTATGGCGCGCTCGGCGTGCTGGCCGGCTCGCAGGGCACCATGAACAACTTCACGTTCGGCGACGAGGCCCGCCAGTACTACGAAACGATCGCGGGCGGCTCGGGCGCGGGCGGCGGCCACGCCGGCACCTCGGCCGTGCAGACCCACATGACCAACTCGCGGATGACCGACCCCGAGGTGATCGAATGGCGCTTTCCGGTGATCGTCGAGCAGCACGCGATCCGCGCGGGCAGCGGCGGCGCGGGCCGGCAGGCCGGCGGCGACGGCGCGGTGCGGCGCATCCGCTTCACCCAGACGATGACCGCCAACATCCTCGCCAACCGACGCCGCGTGCCGCCGTTCGGGCTGGCGGGCGGCGCGGCGGGCAGCGTCGGGCGCAACTGGATCGAGCGCGCGGGCGGCGCGGTGGAGCACTTCGGCGCCACCCACACCACCACCGTGCAGCCGGGCGACGTGTTCGTGATCGAGACGCCGGGCGGCGGCGGTTACGGCCACGCGGAATAAGCAACAGAACAGGTGCGCGGCAGCCGCGGCTCAGGCGGCGCACGCGCACCGAGATGGCCGCTTCGCCTGCCCGCCAGGCGAAGCCCACACACCCCGTAGCACCAGGAGATCCTTCGATGCAGTCAACCGTGAATCTGTACCCGCTTGTCGGCGTCGCGCTGATCGTCGCCGGCTTCGCGTTGCGCTTCAACCCGCTGCTGATCGTGGTGGCCGCGGCCGTCGTGACCGGCCTCGCGGCGCATTTCCCGCTCGATCACGTGCTCGCCGCAATGGGCGCGGGCTTCATCAAGACCCGTGTGATCAGCCTGATCATCCTGCTGCCGCTCGCGGTGATCGGCCTGCTCGAACGGCACGGGCTGCGCGAGCGCGCGCAGATCTGGATCGGCGGGATTCGCGCCGCCACCCCGGGCCGCCTGCTGCTGGCCTATCTGCTGGTGCGCGAGCTGACCGCGGCGGTCGGCCTGACCGGCCTCGGCGGGCATCCGCAGATGGTCCGGCCGCTGGTCGCGCCGATGGCCGAAGGCGCCGCCGAGGCGCGCTTCGGCAAGCTCGGCGACGCGGTGCGCGAGCGGCTGCGCGCGTTCTCGGCGTCGGCCGACAACGTCGGGCTGTTCTTCGGCGAGGACGTGTTCGTGGCGTTCGGCGCGATCGTGCTGATGGTCACGTTCCTGAAGGAATCGGGCGTGGTGGTCGAGCCGATGCACGTTGCGGTGTACGGCATCCCGACCGCCGTGGCGGCCTTCGCCATTCACGGCTTCCGGCTCTACCGGCTCGACGGCTGGGTGGCGCGCCAGGTGGCCGCCCCGGACGGCAAGGCCGCCGCGCCGCATCTCGATCGCGCACCAGGAGAACAGGCATGATCGTTTCGCTCAACGTATTTTTCTGGCTGCTCGGCATCCTGCTGATCGTGATCGGCGGCGTGATCGTCAGCGATCGCGCGCATCCGAAGCGCTTCCTGGCCGGTGCGTTCTGGATCGTCTACGGCATCGTGTTCCTGGCCGGCGACAAGCTGCCGGCCGACGTGGTCGGCGTGCTGGTGGTGGCGATGGCGCTGGTGGCCGGCTTCGGTGGCGTGGTCGGCGGCAAGCCGAAGGTGCCGAGCGACGAAGCGCGCCGCGACAGCGCGCTGCGGCTCGGCAACCGGCTGTTCCTGCCCGCGCTGACGATCCCGCTGGTTACGGTGATCGGCACGCTGCTCGCGCCGCATCTGGTGTTTGGCGGCACGGCGCTGATCGATCCGAAGAACGCCACGCTGGCCTCGTTCGGCATCGGTTGCGTGGTGGCGTTCGCATTCGCCTGCGCGATGACGCGCGACCGGCCGCAGCAGGGCGTGCTGGAAGCGCGCCGGCTGGTGGACGTGCTGTCGTGGGCGGTGGTGCTGCCGCAGATGCTCGGCATGCTCGGCCTGGTGTTCGCCGATGCGGGCGTGGGCAAGGCCGTGGCGCATGTGACCACCGCCTACGTGAACCTCGACGTCAAGCTGGTGGCGGTGGCCGTGTACTGCATCGGCATGGCGCTGTTCACGGTGATCATGGGCAACGGCTTCGCCGCGTTCCCGGTGATGACGGGCGGCATCGGCGTGCCGGTGCTGATCGGCATGTTCCATGCGAACCCCGCGCCGCTGGCCGCGATCGGCATGTTCTCCGGCTATTGCGGCACGCTGCTCACGCCGATGGCCGCGAACTACAACATCGTGCCGGCCGCGCTGCTCGAATTGCGCGACAAGTACGGCGTGATCCGCGCCCAGGTGCCGACCGCGTTCGCGCTGCTGGCCGTCAATATCGTGCTGCTGTACGTGATGATGTAGGCGGTGTGGCGCGGTGGGAGCGCCTTCGGGCGCGAGGTAGCCGTCAAAATCATTCTGCTGTATAGCTGGTGCAGGTCCGGCGGCGCGCCCCAGCGCCGCCGGCAGGACGCGAAAGCCGGGTTGCCAGCGCAATCCGGCTTTTGCCGTCCGGAGGCGCAAGGAGGCGCGGCGTGAATCTGAAGTTCCTCGAAACGTTCATCTGGGTCGCCAAGCTGCGCAGTTTCAGCCTGGCGGCGGAAAAGCTGCATTCGACGCAGGCGGCCATTTCCAGCCGCATTTCGGTGCTGGAGCAGGAGCTGGGCGCGAAGCTGTTCAAGCGCGAGCCGAAGGGCGTGACGCTTACCCGCGAGGGCGAGCGCGTGCTGCGCCACGCCGAGCAGGTCAGCCAGTCGATGACGCAGCTCTACGAATCGCTGCAGGGCGAGAAATTCGCCTACGGCACGATCCGGATCGGCGCGATGGACAGCGCGATCCACTCGTGGTTCGTCGATTTCGTGGCCGACGTGATGGCCCATTATCCGAACCTCGACATCGAAGTGACCTCCGACACCGCGCTCAACCTGAACGAGCAGTTGCGGCGCGGCATGCTCGACATGGTGATTCAGACCGACATGCTGCGCGACGAAACGATCCGCAGCGTGGAGGTGCTCGAACTGGCGGTGGTGTGGATCGCGGCCGCCAATTCGCGCGTGAGCGGCCTGCAAGCTGACGAAACCGAAACGGCCGCGCTGCGCCGGCTCGGCAACGAGCGGCTGATCACCTACTCGCGCCATTCGCGCCCGCACCAGGACCTGCTGCGGCTGATGCAATCGTTCGGCATCGGCGAGGCGCGCGTGAGCTGCGTGAACTCGGTGGCCGCGATGATCCAGTTGACCCAGGCCGGCTTCGGCGTGGCGGCGATGCCGCCCGCGCTCGTCACGCTGCCGCTCGAAAAGGGCACGCTGCGCCAGCTCGAAGGGCTGGAGGTGCCGCCGCCGCTGCCGTTCGTGATCGCGTGGCGCACCGGCTCGGACCTGACCGAGCGGCTCGTCGAGATCGCCGTCGACACCGTGCGCGCCTACGCGGCGCGCCTCGGAGAAGGCGCGGCGCGCGTCATGGTGTAGGCGCTCGTTCGCATTCCTGTTGTTTTTCGGCGCCGCGTTCGCGGCGTTCCGTTGCGCCTTTCCATTCCGATTCGGCCGCCCGGCGCATTCGCGCCCGGCGGCGTTCGTGCGTGCGCGCCCGACGTATTCCGGTATTCGAATTCCTTATGCGCGCGATTTAATTTTCAAGTTCGACCTGCCCGCGACGCTGCAACAGAATCAACCGTGCTCAGGGAAACGTCCCGCACGAACCGGCCAAGACCGGCCGCGCGGGATGCGGAGCAGGGGTGGCCTGCGGTGGGATGGACGACACATCGCCGGCCGGGCGGATGCCGCGCTGCACTTTCGAACAACGCGGCCAGAACGAATCAATCAGGAATTCGAATGAAAAAGATCATCGGCGGAATGGGGATCGCGCTCGCCTGCGGCGTGGCGCACGCACAATCGAGCGTCACGTTGTACGGCTTGATCGACGAAGCCGTGCGGTTTCAGACTTCGGCGGCCGGCAACACCACCGGCGTCAACGAAGGCGCCGTCAACGGCAACCGCTGGGGCCTGAAGGGCGTGGAAGATTTGGGCGGCGGCAACCGCGCGATCTTCCAGCTCGAATCGGGCTTCAACATTGCCAACGGCAAGTCGGACCAGCAAGGCCAGTTGTTCGGCCGCTTCGCCTGGGTGGGCCTGCAGAGCGACCGCTTCGGCACCGTCAAGCTCGGCCGCCAATACGGCGGGATCTACAACTTCTACGCGTTCAACTTCGATCCGATCGGCGGCGGCAACATCAACGCCACCGATTGGTCGCTGTTCCTGGTCGGCATCCGCTTCGACAACACCGTGCAGTACGAGAAATCGTTCGGCCCGGTTGGCTTGCAGGTGCAGCACGCGTTCGGCGGCCAGCCGGGCAGCGGCGCATCGGGCAGCACCACCACCGCTTCGCTGATCTACAACTTCAACGGCGGCAAGGTCGGCATCGCCGGCGCGGAATCGAAGGACGGCGGCGGCCACAAGCTGGTGGTCGGCTCGTTCGGCGGCACCTATGCGTGGGGGCCGCTCGGCATGTTCCTGTACGGCATCGACGCGCGCCGCGACGCCGGCTTCAACGTGGCCGCCGCCAACTCCGGCGGCCCGCTGTCGAACACCAGCATCATCAGCAACGTCACCACGGCCGCCGGCAGCGCGCAAACCAGCGCGCGCAACGATGCGTTCCTGCGCGTCGGCGCGACCTACGCGCTGTCGCCGCAGTGGCGCTTCATTGCTTCGTACGCCTACGATCATGCGAACAACGTGTCGCCGGGCCGCAGCGGCTCGATCCAGACCGTCTACGGCATTGCCGACTACATCCTGAGCAAGCGAACCGACGTGTACCTCGAAGTGGACCACAGCCATCTGTCGGGCGCGTCGGTCAACGATCCGAACGGCCCGCTGACGTTCGCCGGCAAGGCCAACAACTTCGGGGCGAGCCTGAGCCTGCGCACGGTGTTCTGAGCCGGCGCGAAGCTGGTTGAGTGAGCGCTTGGGTGAGCGAGTGCGGCGGCGGCCGGGTCGGCCCGGCGGTTGCCGCTGTTGACGCGCGCGTTGCGGGCCGGAGGGCCAGGCGGCGCGCGCTTTTTTTCGGACGGATTCCTGATGAACGGGATGACGCTGCGCAAGAAATTGTGGCTGCCGCTCGCACTGGCCTGGGTGGGGCTGGTGGTGCTGGCCGTGTGGAGCGCCTGGCAGGCGCGTGACTTGCAATTGGGCGAACGGCGCGCGGACCTGCGCAACATCGTGCTGATGGCCGCCTCGGTGGCGCAGGGGCTGGAGCGCGAGGCGCGCGCGGGCAAGCTCGACATGGACGCCGCGCGCCGCGAGGCGATCGCGCGCATCGCCGACCTGCGCTACGCGGGCAACGGCTACGTGACGATCATCGGCGCGAACTCGGTGATGGTCATGCATCCCACCTCGCCCGCGCTGAACGGCAAGGACATGTCGAACTGGCACGACGCGCACGGCTACGCGCTGTACCAGGGCATCGCGGCGGCCGGTGCGTCGCCCGAGGGCGGCGGCTTCCTCGAATACTGGTGGCCCAAGCCGGGCGAGACCGAGCCCAGCCCGAAGCTCGGTTACGCGCAGCGCTTCGCGCCGTGGGGCTGGGATTTCATCGCGGGCGCCTACCAGGACGATATTCGTCAGGCCTACTACCGGATGCTCGGGCGCTCGCTGGCGGCGCTGGCCGTGCTCGGCGCGATCGTCACGCTGCTGACGCTGGCCGCCTCGCGCAGCATCCTGCGCACGCTCGGCGCGGAGCCGGCCGTGTTGTCCGGCGCGATCGCGCGCTTCGCCGAAGGCGATTTGTCCGCGCTGGACGGTGCGGAGCGCGCGCCGGCCGGCAGCATGCTGGCCTCGCTGGCGCGCATGCGCGCCGGGCTGATCGCGCTGCTCGGCACCGTGCGCGCCTCGGCCGAGGGCATTGCCACCGGCGCGGCGCAGATCGCCTCGGGCAATGCCGATCTGTCGGCGCGCACCGAGCAGCAGGCCGCGTCGCTGCAGGAAACGGCCGCCAGCATGGAGCAGATGACGGCGGCCGTGCGGCGCAACGCCGAATCGGCCGACGAGGCCAGCGCGCTCGCGCTCGACGCCGCCGAGATCGCGCGGCGCGGCAGCGCGTCGGTCGGGCAGGTGGTGGGCACCATCGGCGAGATCAGCGACAGCGCGCGGCGCATCGCCGACATCACCGGCATGATCGAGGGCATCGCGTTTCAGACCAACATCCTCGCGCTGAACGCCGCCGTGGAGGCGGCGCGGGCCGGCGATCACGGGCGCGGCTTCGCGGTGGTGGCGGGCGAGGTGCGTTCGCTCGCGCAACGTGCTTCGTCGGCGGCCAAGGAGATCCACGGGTTGATCGGCGATTCGTCGCGCAAGGTCGAGGACGGCTCGCGGCTGGCCGGCGAGGCGGGGCGGATCATGGGCGACGTGACGCAGGCCGTGGCGCGCGTGCAGGCCATCGTGGGCGAGATCGCCACCGCGTCGGCCGAGCAGCGCCAGGGCATCGAGCAGATCGGCATCGCCATCACGCAGATGGACGACGTCACCCAGCACAACGCGGCGCTGGTCGAGCAGGCGGCGGCTGCATCGAATGCGCTGGACGGGCAGGGGCGGCAGTTGACCGAGGCGGTGGGCGCGTTTCGGGGGGATTGAGCGGGCGGTGGTGGCGAGTCCGGCCCCGAGGGGCTTCGCGGCTTGCGACCGTACGGCTTGCGTCCTTGGCCCCGAGCGTTGGCGCCATCGAGGCGCGCTGCGCCGCATGACAACCCTGTCATGCACCCGCTCCCGTTCCGCGCCGGGCGGCCCGTCCGTCAGGGCTCCGTATTACATTTTTGTCATCCGCCCCGCCGGGTCGCCCGGCACCCTCGAATCCCGGTACCATCGACGCGTATTCATGGGACAGGAGCGCGCGGTGCGAATCCTCGTAGTCGAAGACGAACCGAAAACCGGCGCCTATCTGAAGAAGGGGCTGGAGGAATCGGGCATGAGCGTCGATCTGGCGACCGACGGCGCCGATGGCCTGCTGCTGGCCGAGGAAGAGCAGTACGACGTGATCGTGCTCGACATCATGCTGCCCGTGCTCGACGGCTGGGACGTGCTCAAGCGCCTGCGCGCCAGCAAATCCACGCCGGTGCTGTTCCTGACCGCGCGCGACGACGTGGAAGACCGCGTGCGCGGCCTCGAACTCGGCGCCGACGATTATCTGGTCAAGCCGTTCGCCTTCGTCGAATTGCTGGCGCGGGTGCGCACGCTGGCGCGGCGCGGCCCGCCGCGCGAAACCGAATGGATTGGGATCGGCGACCTCGAAATCGACGTGATGCGCCGCCGCGTGCGGCGCGGCGCGGCCCGCATCGACCTGACGCCGCGCGAATTCTCGCTGCTGCACCTGCTGGCGCGTCGCCAGGGCGAAGTCCTGAGCCGCACGCAGATCGCCTCCTATGTCTGGGACATGAATTTCGACAGCGACACCAACGTGGTGGACGTGGCGATCCGGCGCCTGCGCGTCAAGATGGACGACGATTTCCCCGCCAAGCTGATCCACACCGTGCGCGGCGTGGGCTACGTGCTCGAACTGAAGGAAGCCGGCTGATGCGCGCGCGCTCGCTGACGGTCGCGCTGGCGGTGGCGTTCGGCGTGATGACGCTGGCGGTGTTCGCGCTGGTGGGCACCTATGTCTATCTCGGGCTGGACCGCCAGGTCAGCCAGCAGAGCGATCTCGACGTGGTGCTGGCCGCGCGCCACGCGCGGCGGCTCGCCGAGGAACTGGCCACGCCCGCCGAGGTCGGCACGCACGCCGAGCGCCTGACCAGCGTGGTGTTCGGCAACAGCGCGCTGTCGTTCGCGGCCGCCACGGCGGACGGGCGCATCGTCGCGTCGCGCAACCTGGCCGTGACGCTGCCCGGCCAGCCCGGCGCGCGCGCCCGGCCCGCGCAGGCCGGCGACATGAGCCGCGGCGACGCCAACGAAGCCAGGCCGGCCCGCGCGGCCTCCGCTGCGGCCTCAGCCGCATTCGCCGACCCCGATCCCGATCCCGGCGATGCACCCGATTCCGCACCGCCGGCCGATCGGCTCGCGGCCATCGTGCCGCGCGGCACGCCGCACGTCGATTCGCAGGCGCGCATCGTCGACACGCAAATCGTCGCCTGGACTGCACGCGATGGCATGCCGGTGCACGGCATCGTCACCGATGCGCGGCTGCGCGACGGCAGCGTGATCGCGCTGGTGGTCGCCCGCAACCTGCACGACGGCGCCGCGCTGCTCGATCGCTACCGCGACACGCTGTGGCTGGCGGGCGGCGCCGGCGCGGCGCTCTCGGTGCTGATCGGCTATGCGTTGATTCGTCTGTCGCTGCGGCCGCTGCGCGGCGTGGTGGCCGATGCCGGCCGCATCACGGTGGACCGCCTCGATGCGCGGCTCGACGGGCGCGGCGTGCCGCAGGAACTCGCGCCGCTGGTGGATGCCGTCAACGCCATGCTCACGCGCCTGCAACGCGGCTTTCGTCAACTGTCTCAATTCAGCGCCGATCTCGCGCACGACCTGCGCACGCCGCTCAACAACATGCGCGGCGCGACCGAGGTGGCGTTGAGCCGCCCGCGCGGCACCGGCGAATACGAGACCTTGCTCGAATCGAATCTGGAGGAATACGAGCGGTTATCGCGGATGATCGAGAACGTGCTGTTCCTGGCGCGCGCCGAACATCCGGGCTTCGTCACGCATCGGCGCAGCTTCGAGGTGCGCGAGGAATTGCTGAGGATTGCAGGGTATTTCGAGGGGCTGGTCGAGGAGGCTGGCTCCGCGTTGAGCGTGGAGGGCAACGGCCAGTTGACGGCCGATCTCGAACTGTTCCGGCGCGCGATCGGCAACCTGCTCGCGAACGCGCTGCGCTACACGCCGCGCGGCGGCGCGATCCGGCTGATCGCGCACGACACGCCCGCGGCGCTGACCGTCACCGTGGCGAACCAGGGCGAGCCGATCGCGGCCGAGCTGCTCGACCGGATCTTCGACCGCTTCTATCGCGGCGATCCGGCCCGCAGCCGGCAGATCGCCGGAGCCGACGGCGGCGTGGCCGGCCTCGGCCTCGCGATCGTGCGCTCGGTGATGGAATTGCATGGCGGCGCCGCGCATGCCGAAAGCGATGCGCAGGGCACGCGCTTCGTGCTGACGTTCCCGCGCGTGGCCGATTGATTGTCAGGCGTTGGAAAGCCGGTTGACGGCGAGATCGCGGCGCGGCGGGCACGTGTGATGCTCGGCACGCCGATGGTTGCGTGTGCATCGTTCGTGCCGGCCGCCTGCCGGCGCAATCGGCGTGCGGTCCGTGTGCGCGGCGGCTGTCAATCGGCGGTGAGCATGTGCTGCGCGCGACGTGCGACCTGTGCCACGATCCGTCGCTCATCGGCGCGGCCGGGCTCCCTCTCTTCCGCGCCGCCGTTGATCCGTTTCGCCCGTCGCTCGACGCGGCAACCACCGGAGAAACCACGATGGCCGATTCTTTCGACACCGACCCGGCGCGGTCGCAACCCCACCCCGCGGCGCACGACGCGCTCGGCCACTTGCTCGACAGCCTGCATCAGAACGGCTTCCTGCGCGTCGCGCACAATTTCGTCGATGCCAACAGCCAGATCGCCGACGTGCTCGGCGGCCTCGGCCAGCCCGCCGCGCAGAACGGCATCCAGAATCTCGTCGTACTGCTGAACGCCTTGTCGCGCATTCCGCCCGATCACCTGGAGAAGGCCGCGTTCGCCGCGTCGGATGCGATCCAGCACGTGGCCGCCTGGCAGCCGGCCGCGCATCACGACACCGCGCCCGGCGTGACCGGCGCATACAAGCTGCTGCACGACGAGGCGCTGTGGCAGGCGATCACGCCGCTGTTCGAAGGGCTGAAGGTGTTTCTCGACGGCTTGCGGCGCGAGGTGCCGGCTGGCGGGGCCACGGTAGCGGGAAGTCCCCCGGGCCGTTGATACCCGGCCGCCGCGCCTCGGCGCATGCGCGGAGTTCAGGCCCTGAATGGCGGTCGTTCGAGCTAAGATGACGGCGCTCGATCGTCATGGCCCTTTCCGTTTCCCGACATGCGAAAAATTCACGAACTCGGCGCGCAATTGAAGGCGCGCGTCACGTTGCTGGCCGGCTTCGTCGGCTCGATGTGGGCGGTGTTTTTCGTGTCCGCGCTGTTTCCGTGGCTGCACCTCGACAACCACGGCGTGGTGCCGCGCACGTTCGGCGGCTTGCAGGGAATCCTGTTCGCGCCTTGGCTGCACGCGAACCTCGCGCATATCGTGGCGAACACCTCGGGCCTGCTCGTATTGGGCTGGCTGTGCATGTGGCCGCGCATCGCGAACTTCTGGGACGCCACGATCGGCGCGATGCTGGGCGCGGGCTTGTGCGCGTGGCTGCTCGGTGCGCCGTATTCGGTGCATATCGGCGCAAGCGGGCTGGTGTTCGGCTATGCGGCGTATCTGGTGGCGCGCGGTTTGTACGTGCGCGATGCGGTGTCGGTCGTCGTGGCGCTGGTGGTGGTGGGCGTGTATGGGTTCAGCATGCTGATCGGGGCGTTGCCGTTCACGCAGGGCATCTCGTGGCAGAGCCACGTGGGCGGCGCGATCGGCGGGATTCTGGCGGCGCGGGCGGGTCGCGCCGCTGCGGCGGCGCGCAGGGGGCGGCCGGGGTGAGGCGCTCGATGCCCGGCGCTCAGGCAATTGCGTATTACAAAGCGTTGTTCTCCACTCGCCGCGCGCACGCCGGTCGTGGTTTTTGCCCTATCCTTAGCGTCCTGTCGCGCCGGAGATCGGCGCGGAAAACCCATTAACGGAGTCAGTGATTGTGAGCGCCTCAGGCACAGCAAGCTTCATCGCGTCGAGCATCGTCATCGGTTGCGGCGCGACCGCGATATTCGATCTCTGGAAAGTGTTCATGTCCGAGGTCATGGGCGCGCCGCGAGCGAATTGGGTGTTGGGTGGCCGCTGGTTCGGATACCTGACGAGATTCCAGTTCCACCATCGGAACATCGGCGCCACGCCGCCGTTTCCGGGCGAGCGGCTGCTGGGCTGGTCGGGCCACTATTTCATCGGCATCGTCTATGCCGCCGCCTTGCTCGGCATCTGGGGGATGACGTGGGCCGATGCACCGACGCTGTTGCCGGCGCTGATCGTCGGCGTCGTGACGGTGCTGGCCGGGTGGTTCGTGATGGCGCCGGGCATGGGAGCGGGCGTCGCCAATGCCAATACCCCGACGCCGGCCAAGGCCTGCGCGTTGCAGTTGGCGAGCCATGTGGTGTTCGGGTTGGGGCTTTACGTGACGGCGCTCGGCTGGGCTGCCTTCTGAGCTATCGAGGCAGCGGCGTGACGCTCCGGCTGGGCCGCGCGTGCGGGGCGGCCGGCCCAGCCGGCGCACGCGCGGTTAAGCGAAGTCGCCCTCGACGATCAGCAACTCGCGTTGATAGGCCTTGAGCGCGAACACCTTGGCTTCCTGGTAGGCGCTGTCGGCGTAGCACGCCCTGGCCGCATCGAGAGACGGAAACTCGACGAGCAGCACGCGCTTGGTCTGGCCGGCTTCGGCCAATACCGTGCTCGAATCGAGCACCTTGAGTCTGGCTTGATACTGCTCGGCAATCGGCGCCCACAGCGCGGCGTATTGCTTTTGCGCTTCTTGATCCGTGACATCGCCACCCAGCACCACCCAATATCCTTTCATGCATTCCTCCGAGAAAGTATGAAACCCGTGCCTCGCGAAAGATCGATCCGACTTCAACGAGCGCGCTCCACTGTACGCCGAAACGTCGATTGACAAGGCCCGCGTCAGGCGAGGTCCAACCTCGATGAAGCTTTCTCCGCCTCGCTCCGCCTCCCCCTCACCACCCGCACGAAATTCCGCACCGTAGGCGACGCCTCGCGCGGCCGATGCACGAGCGCGATCCCCGTGCCG
The DNA here is from genome assembly GCF_047497165.1 of Burkholderia sp. 22PA0099. Classification (NCBI taxonomy): domain Bacteria; kingdom Pseudomonadati; phylum Pseudomonadota; class Betaproteobacteria; order Burkholderiales; family Burkholderiaceae; genus Burkholderia; species Burkholderia sp. 22PA0099. The sequence continues at coordinate 1,459,548 of NZ_CP163164.1, forward strand.
AGCGGGCTGCCCTGCAATTCGTGAAAGCTCACCCCGTCCACCTGCACCTGCCGCATCGACGCCGGCACGATCGCCACGCCGAACCCCGCCGACACCAGGTTGCCCGCCGACGAAATCTGCGGTGATTCCATCCCGATCGTCGGCGAAAACCCGGCCGCATGACACGCGCCGATGATCGAATCGTAGAGATTCGGCCCGATCCCGCGCGGAAACAGAATGAACGCCTCGTTCGCCAGATCGGCCAGATCGACGCGCTTGCGGCGGCCGAGCCGGTGACCGCGCGGCAGCACGGCGATCATGGCTTCGTCGGTCAGCGGCTCGACGATCAGTTCTCCGCAATGCAGCGGCATGCGCACCATGGCGGCGTCGATCTGGCCGCCGCCCACCTTCTCCAGCAGCGTCACGCTGTTGCTCTCCTCGCAGCCGATCGCCACGCGCGGGTAGTCGTGGCGAAACTGCTGCATGGTCAGCGCGATGGCGGGATGGAATACGGTCGAGCCGGCGAAGCCGAGCGACAGGCGGCCGGTTTCGCCGCGCCCGGCGTTGCGCGCCTCCACCAGCGCCTGCTGCGCGTCGTCGACGATGCGCCGCGCGCGCTCGGCCAGCGTCCGCCCGGCCTCGGTCAGCTCGACGCGGCGCGGGTGGCGCACGAACAGCCGCGCGCCGATCTCGCGCTCGAGCTTGAGGATCTGCTGACTGAGCGGCGGCTGGGCGATGCCGAGCGAGGCCGCCGCCTCGGTGAAGTGCAGATGCTCGGCGACGGCCAGGAAATAGCGGAGTTGACGGAATTCCATATCGTTTTCGTCTTCAAATCGCAGTATTGAGATATTGGACTAATGATTGCCGCGATTCTATGCTTTCCGGTATCGGCTGCGCGGATCGTCGCGCGGCGAGCCAATCACGCACGGAGAACACGATGACGGCAGGGCACGAGGCAGCGGGCGGATCGAGCGGATCGAGCGGATCGAACCAGGCGGGGCGCACCGACGGCGCGGCGCTGCTGGCGGACTTGCGCGGCATCGTCGGCGCGAACGAGGTGCTGGTGGACGACGAGGCCACGCGGCGCTACCGCACGGGCTTTCGCTTCGGCTCGGGCCGCGCGCTGGCGGTGGTGCGGCCCGGCTCGATCGTCGAGCAGTGGAAGGTGCTGCAGGCCTGCGTGGCGGCCAACGCGATCGTCATCACGCAGGCCTCGAACACCGGCCTGACGGGCGGCTCGACGCCCGACGGCGACGCCTACGACCGCGACATCGTGATCGTCAGCACCACGCGCATGAACACCATCCACGTGATCGACGAGGGCCGGCAGGTGATCTGCCTGCCCGGCGCGACGCTCGACCAGCTCGAACGCGCGCTCAAGCCGCTCGGGCGCGAGCCGCATTCGGTGATCGGGTCGAGTTGCATCGGCGCGTCGGTGTTCGGCGGCGTGTGCAACAACTCGGGCGGCGCGCTGGTGCGGCGCGGCCCCGCCTACACGGAGATGGCGGTGTTCGCCCGAGTGGACGAGGCCGGCCGCCTGCACCTGGTCAACCACCTGGGCGTGACGCTGGGCGACGATCCGGAGGCGATCCTCGACCGGATCGAGCGCCGCGCGTTTTCCGAGGCCGACATCCGCCACGACGCAGGCGCCGCCTCCGATCACCACTACGCCGATGAAGTGCGCGAGATCGACGCCGACACCCCGGCCCGCTACAACGCCGACCCGCGCCGTCTGCACGAGGCGTCCGGCTCGGCCGGCAAGCTGATGGTGTTCGCGGTGCGGCTCGATACGTTCCCGATCGAGCAGGGCACCCAGGTGTTCTACATCGGCACGAATTCCCCCGACGAACTGACGGAGATCCGCCGCATCGCGCTGCGCGAGCTGCCGCAACTGCCGATCTCGGGCGAATACCTGCACCGCGACGCGTTCGACATCGCCGAGCGCTACGGCAAGGACACGTTCCTGGCGATCCATCACCTCGGCACCGCGCGGCTGCCGGCGCTGTTCGCCATGAAAAGCCGTTTCGACGCGATCGCCAATCGCTTCGGGTTCCTGCCCAAACACCTGAGCGACCGCGTGTTGCAGGCGGTGAGCCGGCTGTTCCCAAGCCATCTGCCGCCGCGCATGAAGGCGTTTCGCGAGCGTTTCGAGCATCACCTGATGCTGAAGGTGTCGGCCGACAGCGTGGCGGCGACGCGCGAGCGGCTCGCGGCGTATTTCGCGAAGGCCGGCGGCGATTTCTTCGAATGCACGCCCGACGAGGGCGCCAAGGCGTTCCTGCTGCGCTTCGCGGCGGCCGGCGCGGCGGTGCGCTACCGGGCGATCCACAGCGACGCGGTGGAGGACATCGTGGCGCTCGACGTGGCGCTGCGGCGCAACGATCGCGACTGGGTGGAAACCTTGCCGAAGGCGATCGAGGACACCATCGCGATCAAGCTCTACTACGGCCATTTCCTCTGCCACGTGTTTCATCAGGACTACATCGTTCGCAAGGGCCACGATTGCCTCGCGGTCGAGCACCGGATGTGGACGCTGCTCGACGCGCGCGGCGCCGAATATCCTGCCGAGCACAACGTCGGCCACCTGTATCGCGCGAAGCCGGCGCTGGCCGAGTTCTACCGCGAGCTCGATCCGTGCAACTGCTTCAATCCCGGCATCGGCCAGATGTCGAAGTTCGCGAACTATCGCGAGACGGCCCAGTAAGGCCGCTCGTCAGGGCCGAACTCGCCGCTCCCGCTGCAGCCACCGCACCCACCCGTACGCCGCCCCGCCAGATCATTACAATAGCGGGCGACGACGCCAGCCCCGGGCGCGATTCCCGACTCGCCGGGAATCTTCCATGCACCGCGACGGTCGAATGCCCGATCCGCCGCGATGGCGGCAGGCGCTCGTCGGCGCGCGCGGGCCGTGGGTGACGGCAGGCGCGACGCGATCGACCTGAGAGACGGCGGCGCGCGAGCGTGCCCGCTGCCGGCGCACGCAACGAGAACGAAGCGGCAACCATGCAGACATCCACTTTCCGGGCGTTCGGCCCGTGGCGCAGCGCGACCGCCCGCAGGCTCCGGGCGGGGGCTTCGCCGTTGTCGGCCGGCCGGTGCGCCGGGGTCGCCGTTCTGGCCATCGTCAGGCTTGGCGCTTCGGCCGGCGGCGCGCGCGCATGAATCTGTCGGGCCTGTTCATCCGGCGTCCGGTCGCCACCACGCTGCTCGCGATCGGCATCGCGCTGGCCGGCGTGTTCGCGTTCATGAAGCTGCCGGTGTCGCCGCTGCCGCGCGTCGATTTCCCCACCATCTCGGTGTTCGCCAACCTGCCCGGCGCCAGCCCGGAAACGGTGGCCACCAGCGTGACCAGCCCGCTCGAACGGCATCTCGGCGCGATCGCGGGCGTCACCAAGATGAACTCCACCAGTTCGCTCGGCAATTCGCTGATCAGCCTGCAGTTCGTGCTGGAGCGCGACCTGAACGGCGCGGCGCGCGACGTGCAGGCCGCCATCAACGCGGCGCGCGCCGACCTGCCCACCAGCCTCCGAAGCAACCCCACGTTCCAGAAGGTGAATCTGGCCGATTCGCCGATCATGGTGCTGTCGGTCACGTCCGATACCGCCTCGCCGGCGCGCGTGTACGACGCGGCGTCCACGGTGTTGCAGCAGGCGCTGTCGCAGATCGAGGGGATCGGCGAGGTGGACGTGTTCGGCGCGGCGAACCCGGCGGTGCGCGTCGAGCTGGAGCCGCACGCGCTGTTCCATTACGGCATCGGCCTGGAGGATATCCGCGCGGCGCTGGCCTCGGCCAATGCCAACAGCCCGAAGGGCGCGATCGAGTTCGGCCCGACCCACTACCAGCTCTACACCAACGATCAGGCCTCGAAGGCGGCGCAATACCGCGACCTGGTGGTGGCGTACCGCAATCACGCCGCCGTGCGGCTGGAGGACGTGGGCGCGGTGCTCGATTCGGTGGAGGACGTGCGCAACCTCGGCCGCGCCAACGGCAAGCGCGCGATCCTGGTGATCCTGTATCGCTCGCCGGGCGCGAACATCATCGACGCGGTGAACCGCGTCAAGCTTGCGCTGCCGAGGCTGGCCGCCGCGCTGCCGCCCGACGTCGCGCTCGATTCCGTGCTCGACCGCTCGGTGACGATCCGCTCGTCGCTGGCCGACACCGAGCACACGCTGCTGATGGCCGTGGCGCTGGTGGTGATGGTGGTGTTCCTGTTCCTGCGCAATTGGCGCGCCACGCTGATTCCGAGCGTGGCCGTGCCGATCTCGATCCTGGGCACGTTCGGCGCGATGTACCTGTTCGGCTTCTCGCTCGACAACCTCTCGCTGATGGCGCTGATCGTGGCCACCGGCTTCGTGGTGGACGATGCCGTGGTGGTGCTCGAAAACATCATGCGGCATATCGAGAACGGCAAGCCGCGCATGCAGGCCGCGCTCGACGGCGCGCGCGAGGTGGGCTTCACGGTGCTGTCGATCAGTTTGTCGCTGATCGCGGTGTTCCTGCCGATCCTGCTGATGACGGGGCTGATCGGCCGGCTGTTCCGCGAGTTCGCGATGACGCTGTCGCTGGCGATCGTCGTGTCGCTGTTCGTGTCGCTCACATTGACGCCGATGATGTGCGCGCGCCTGCTGCCCGAGGCCGGCCAGCATCGCCGCGAGGGGCGGCTCGCGCGCTGGCTCGAACGCGGCTTCGCGCGCCTGCAGGGCGGCTACGACCGCACGCTGCAATGGGCGCTGCGGCACCGGCGCATCACGCTGCTGTCGCTGGTGGCGACCGTGGGGCTGAACATGGCGCTGTACGTGATCGTGCCGAAGGGGTTCTTTCCGCAGCAGGATACGGGCGTGCTGATCGGCGGCATTCAGGTCGATCAGTCCACCTCGTTCCAGGCGATGGAAAAGAAGTTCGCCCAAATGATGCACATGATCCAGTCGGACCCGGACGTGCTCAGCATCGCCGGCTTTCGCGGCGGGCGCACCACCAATTCCGGCTTCATGTTCGTGACGCTGAAGGACAAGCGCGACCGCAAGCTCAGTGCCGACCAGATCATCGAACGCTTGCGTCCGCAACTGGAGCGCGTGGCCGGCGCGCAAACCTTCCTGCAGGCCGCGCAGGATCTGGGCGGCAGCGGCGGCAAGCAGACCAACGCGCAATATCAGTTCTCGCTCTACGGCGATTCGACGGCCGACCTCTACGCGTGGGGCAACAAGCTGACCGAGGCGCTGAAGAAGAAGCCGCAACTGAAGGACGTCAATTCGGACCAGCAGCAAGGCGGCCTGGAGGCGAGGGTCACCATCGATCGCGCCACCGCCGCGCGCTTCGGCATCACGCCGGCGCAGATCGACAACACGCTGTACGACGCGTTCGGCCAGCGCCAGGTGTCCACCATCTACAACCCGCTGAACCAGTACCACGTGGTGATGGAGGTCGCGCCGCAATATTGGCAGGACCCCGAAATGCTGAAGCAGGTGTACATCAGCACCTCGGGCGGGCTGGCGAACGGCTCGGCGCTGACCAATGCCACGGCCGGCACCTTCGTCGCGCCTAGCGTGGGCGGCGCGGGCACGGCGTCGGTGGGCGCGACGGCGGCCACCGCGTCGTCGGCGTCGAGCGCGGCGGCCGTTTCCACCGATTCGGCGCGCAATGCCTCGCTCAACGCCATCGCGGCCACCGGCAAGTCGGGCGGCACCTCGTCGGGCGAGGCGGTGTCCACCTCGAAATCCACCATGATCCCGCTGTCGGCGATCGCCAGCTTCGGGCCGGGCACCACGCCGATCGCGATCAATCACGAAGGCCCGTTCGTGGCCGTGACGATCTCGTTCAACCTGCCGCCCGGCGCGGCGCTGTCCGACGCGCGGCGCGTGATCTACCAGACCATGGCCGACATCGGCATGCCGGCCAGCATCAACGGCGCGTTCGCCGGCACCGCCGAGGAGTTCGAGAAGGCGCTGGCGGACCAACTGCTGCTGATCGTTGCCGCGCTGGCCGCGATCTACATCGTGCTGGGCATCCTGTACGAAAGCTATGTTCACCCGATTACGATTCTTTCGACCTTGCCGTCGGCCGGGGTGGGCGCGCTGCTGGCGCTGCTGGTGTCCGGCACCGAGTTCGACATCATCGGGCTGATCGGCATCTTCCTGCTGATCGGCATCGTCAAGAAGAACGCGATCATGATGATCGACTACGCGATCGTGGCGGTGCGGCAGGGCAAGACGCCGTTCGATGCGATTCACGAGGCGTGCCGGCTGCGGTTCCGGCCGATCCTGATGACCACGCTGGCCGCGCTGTTCGGCGTGCTGCCGCTGATTTTCGGGCATGGCGACGGTGCGGAGCTGCGCGCGCCGCTCGGCATCACGCTGGTGGGCGGCCTGATCGTGTCGCAGATGCTGACGCTCTACACCACGCCGGTCGTCTACCTGTACATGGACCGCCTGCGCACGCGGGCCGAGCGTCGCCGGGCGCGCCGCGCCGGCTTGCCGCCGCCGGCCGGTGCGTAGCAGAATGCCTATCACCCAGCCTGCCCCGGCCGCCGGCCCTGACCGGCGCCACTCCCAGCTCAAGGAGGCGCGATGCGCGATCCCGAGAATCGGCATTTTTCGCTGTACGAACTGATGGACCCGGCGCAGCGCGTCGATCCGTATCCGTGGTATCGCCGGCTGCGCGATGTCGGCTCGGTGCACCGCGACGAGCACGTGGGCAGCTTGCTCGTGTCGCGCTACGAGGACATCGTGGCCGTGCTCGACGATTCGCGCTTTTCGGCCTCGCGCCTGAACCTGGCCGATGAAACCGATCCCGCCGCGCTCGATATCGGCAAGACGCTGGCGAACCAGATGCTGTTCCTCGATCCGCCCGACCACACGCGCCTGCGCAAGCTGTTCGCGAAGGCGTTCACGCCGCGCCGGCTCGACGCGTTCCGGCCGCGCATCGAAGCGCTGACGCACGATGGCCTGGCCGCGTGCGCGGGGCGGCCGGCCGATTTCGTGGCCGAGTTCGCCGTGCCGCTGCCCGTGCTGGCGATCGCGCTCGTGCTTGGCGTGCCGGGCGAGGCGCACCAGCAACTGCATGCGTGGTCGGTCGCGTTCGGCAGCATCATCAGCGGGCGGCCGATGATGGCCGACGAGGTGGCGAGCGTGCAGCGCAGCATCGCCGAGTTCCGCCGGTATTTCGCTGAACTGATCGCCGCGCGCCGCGCCGTGCCCGAGGACGACATGCTCAGTGATCTGGTGGCCGCCGAGGAAGCGGGCGACCGGCTCACCGAGGCCGAACTGATCTCGAACCTGATTCTGTTATTGGCGGCGGGGCACGCCACCACCAGCCATTTGATCGGCAACGGCTTGCTGGCGCTGGCGAACGATCGCGAGCAATGGCAGCGTTTCGTCGACGAGCCGGCGCTGGCCGCATCGCTCGTCAACGAACTGCTGCGCTTCGATGCGCCCGTGCAGGTGACCGGGCGCGCCGCGAGCGAGGACATGTTGATCGGGCAGCAGCGGGTGCCGAAAGGCACGTATCTGCATGTGCTGATCGGTTCGGGCAATCGCGACGAGCGCCAGTTCGCCGAGCCGGATCAACTCGACATCGGGCGCAGCGGCTCGCGCGTGCTGTCGTTCGGGCACGGGATTCACACCTGCCTGGGCGCGGTGCTGGCGCGGATCGAGGCGCAGATCGTGTTCACGGCGCTGGCGCAGCGGTATCCGGATTTCGAGGTGGATACGGCGCGCGTGGAGCGCACGAACAGTATCGCGTTTCGCGGGGTGCGGTGTTTGCCGGTGGTGTTGAAGTAGCGGGTTGCCGCTAAACGACTTGCGGCAGCGGCCCTGGGGCCGACACGACGCCACGCTTGCGGCGACGGCGCAGCGTGACGGACAAGGTCGGGATATCGAACCATTGGCGGGCCGCCAGCCGCACGGCCCGGTCGAACGATTCATCCTCCACGGTATATCGGTCGTCGATGGTCACGAGCCAGCCGTCGCGCGTGTGCGTGCAGCAGATGCGCTCGTCTTCCATGAGATCCGCATACCAGCGCCAGATGCGGGCGTCTTCCAGATTGGCATGGGCGGCGGCGCGCAGGCGGGCCAGTTCCATTTCGGTCTGCGGCATGCTCATCCCCTTTCGATCGACATCAGCCGTTACCAGCCGAACTTGGCTTCGACGCCCACATAATCCGCATTGCGCGCCCCCAGCGCGCGAAGCGAATCGCCGATTTCGAAATGCACCGCTTCCAGCGCCAGCGCCACGTTGTCGTTGACCAGCCAGTCGGCGCGAACCTGGGCATACATCCCCGTCCATAAGCTGCCCTTGCCGGCCGTGCCCGGCACCATCGCCATGCCCTGGCCGTACACGGCATCCTGCGTGGTGTCGCGCCACTGGAAGCCCAGCGCCGTCAGCAACGTCACCTTCGGCGTGACCTTGAACGTCAGCGACGGCTTCACGTGGATGACGTTGCTGTAGCCCGTATAGCCCGCCAGCGTGAAGTAATAGCCGTTCGGAAACAGCGGGTTGAACGTGCCGACGTGGCCGTCGCCCGGATGATGATCGCCGGATGCGCCGTCGATCTGCAGCCCGAGGCGCGGCGTACCCGGCAGCGTCGAGAACGTATAGCCGCCCAACGCGCCGAACGCCCAGGCGCCGACCGTGCTCGCACCCACCTGCCCGGTCTGCCCCATTGCTTCGATATCCCAATCGAACGGCGCGACCTTGCCGGCGTAGCGGGCGTCGAACACGTCGCGCCGCTCGTGGCCCTTGGCGTCGAGGAAACTCGCGCCGTCGCGCTCGTAACGCGACCAGTACGCCGACAGATCGCCGGGGCCGAACCCGCTGCGCTCCACGCGCAGGCCGCTGAACTTCAGATGCCGGTTCGACGTGTCGTCGAACGTATCCACGTCGCGATACTGCACCGGGCGCGTCAGATAGCCGATGAAGCGCCACTGGCCGACTTCGTAATCGCCCCACAGTCCGTCGAAGGCCTGGCGCACGTTCGGGCCGTCGCGCGCGGCGATGAAGCGCTGCAAGTCGAACGCCATTTCCTGCCGGCCGACGCGCGCCTTCACGGTGCCGGCCCCCAGTTGCCCGACATAGGCCACGAACGCCTGTTCGACGTCGAGCGGGTTCTTGTCGACGGGCGACACGGTGTTCTTGCCGAACGCGCGCGCGTCTTCCAGTTGCACGAACGCCTGCACATGCTCGCCGAAGCGCGCGTCGGCATGCACCTGCGTGCGCTGGATCAGCCAACTGTCCTGATGCGTGCCGCCGAGGCCGAACAACGGCGTGTTGTTCAGTTCGAAGCGCTCGCGCAGGTTCGCGCCCAACGATACGTACCACGAAGGATCGGCGCCGAGCGGGATGGTTTTGAGCCCGTCGAGCGGGCGGCGCGGCAGGCACGGGTTCGCCAGCGCGCCCCAGTTTTCCTGCCAGCGGTTGAACGACGGAATCGGCCGCTTCGCGCTGCAACTTTCTGCGGGCGGTTCGTCGGCGGTGTCCGTGGCGTCGGCGCGGGCCGCGTTCGCGCCGGTCAGCAGCGCGCCGGCCAGCGCGACGATGCCGGCGGCTTTCTCGATACGACGCGCACGCGGCGGGGGCGGCATCATGGTGGGTTCCTCGATGGAGGGCGGCACGCGGGCCGCCTCAGGCATGGGACGAATCGGGGGACGGCGCATCGCCGGTGGTGAACGCGAGCGTGGCCAGGGCGAGCGCCGGGGCCAGCAGCGCCCAGAAGCCGACGTGCCGCCAGCCGAGCGCGCCGGCCGCCGCGCCGAGCGCGAACGCCACGATGGCCGGCATCATCTTCGCGAAGCGGGCGCGCGCGGCGTGACGCACGGCCTCGGACGCGCCGGCCGACAGCATGTCGACCCCATCGAGAATCGCCTGCGTGACGTTGCCGGTCATCACGGTATTCGGCACGCCGGGTCGCGCGATCAAACGCGGGTGCGCGTTCTGCACGCCCATCGCGAACGCGCCGAGCATGCCGGCCACCACCGCGGCGAGATCGTCGGGCGCGGCCACCGGCGACGCGGCCACGCCCGCCACGCAGAAGCCGAGCATCAGCACGGCCTGCGCCGCATGCAGCAACCGCGCGCCGTGGCGTGCGTGATGGCGCGGCAGCACGCGCACCAGCAGGCTGCTGCCGGCCACCCCGGCCACGAACGCGGGAAACACCGCCAGCTTCAGCAGGATGCCCTGCCCGTAGCCGCCGGCGCCCGCGCCGATCAACACGAAGTTGCCGGTGACGTGCGCGGTGAACAGCCCGTACAGCGCCACGAAACTGAGCGTATCGACGAAACCGGCGATTGCCGCCAGCAGCGTGTCCTCGGATTTCATTTCGCGGCAGTGGCGTGGATCTCGGCGATATAGCCGCCCGGGAACTGCACGATCGCCGCGTCGCGGCCGTCGGACGAGAAGCGCGGCACGAGCGTCTTCACGCCGGCGGCCTCGGCTTTTTGCAGCGTCGCGTCGAGGTCGGCCACTTCGTAGCCGGTCATGTCATGTCCGAACGGGTAGGGCAGGTGGCCATCGGTGACGAGCACGGTCATCTTGCCGAAGCCCGATTCGAGGCGGATGCGGCGATAGGTGTCGCCGGGGCGGCCGATCTCGACGCCGGGCGCGTGGCGCACGTCGGACACCACCTTGCCGTGCGAGAACGCCACGAAATCGCGTACCAGCCTGCCTGCGCTTTGCGCCGATACATACACGCGGTTCTCCGGCACGGTTTGCAGCGGCGCGTAGTTCGGTGCTTCGGTGTGCCAATAGAGTTGCATGTTCACGCCGCCGGGCCAGGCGATCACCGCATCGCGGCCGATCGGGTCGGGGAACGTGTCGACGATCACGTCGGCGCCGTGCGCGCGCGCCGATTTCACGGCGGCGTCCATGTCGGTCACGAGGTAGCCGGTGCGCTCCGCGCCGAACGGATGCGGCACGGGCGTCTTGAAGCCGAACACCGAGATCGAACCGGCCGGCGTGAACACGAGCTGCGACATCGTCTGGCTCGGCGTGGGCGTGACCTGGAACACGCCCTGTTTCGACTTGCTGCCGCCGAAGGTGGCCACGAAGCTGTCGGTGAAGCGATCGAAATCCTCGGGCGCGACGTAGACGTGGGTGGTGTCGTATTGCGGGCCGACGGCGAGCGTGGCGGCGGCCGGCGTGGCGCCCAACGACGCCTTGGCGTAGGCGGCCGGTGCGGTGGCCGTGGCGGCGGCGGCGATCGCCAGGGCCAGCAAGGTGGAGCGAATCGTGATCATGTTCGGTAATCCTGTTGGTTTGAAGTCCGTATCGAGACGAGCGGGGCGAAGCGTCACGCGCCAGGCCCGCCGTCGAGATCGTCGAGCCGGGTGGCGAGCGCCAGCGCCGCGATCAGCCCGAGATGTTCGAAGAAACTGTTGAAGGCCATGAAGCGGGCGGCGCCCGTCAGGTTCCAGAAGTCGTTGGCCACGGCCATTGCCACCAGCGTGAGCATCGCCAGGCCGCCCGCGCCGAGCCAGGTGAAGCGGCGCACGACGATGCACAGCGAGCCGCCGATCTCCACCGCGATCGCGAGCGCGGCCCACAGCGCGGCCGGTTCCAGGCCGAAGTGCGCCTGCTCGGCCACGGCGTCGTGGAAATGCAGCAGCTTGTCGATGCCGCCGACCAGATAGGCGGATACCAGCGCCAGGCGCAGCAGCGGCGCGGCCCACGGCCACGCCAGCAGCGCGCGCACCCGGCGCGGGTTGCCGGCGAGATGCGGCGTGCGCATCTCAGATCGCCCAGCAGGCGCAGCCGAACGCGCCCCAGAACGACTTGGCGTCCGAGGTCGGCAAGTCGCGGCTCCATGCGTTCGCGTGGGCGTGGCCGTGCAGCGTGCAGGCGGTGGCGCAGCCGCATTGCGCGGCGGCGGCTGCCGCGCGCTGCAGCGGCGCGCCCGTGCGTTGCGTGGCGCCCCAGCCGCCGTAGCCGCCGTATTCGCGCACCGGCGACCAGTCGGGCATGGCCGGCGGGATCGGCAGGTCGTGTTGCGAGAACGGCCCCGCGCCCCATACGATGCGCCCGCCCACCACGGTCAGCAGCGCGCTGGTGCCGGCGATGTCGTCCTCGGCGCAGGCGAAGAAATCGCGGTCGGGCACCATCAGGTCGGCGAGCTGGCCCACCACGATGCGGCCTTTCTTGCCTTCCTCGTTCGAGAACCAGGTCACGTATTCGGTCCACATGCGCAGCGCCGTTTCGCGATCGAGCAGGCTGCGTTGCGGATAGAGGCGCAGGCCGCCGATCGTCTTGCCGGTCACGAGCCACGACAGCGATACCCACGGGTTGTAGGAGGCCACGCGCGTGGCGTCGGTGCCGGCCGACACCTTCAGGCCTTTCTCCAGCATCTGCTTGACGGGGGGCGTGGCTTCGGCTGCCTGCGCGCCGTAGCGCTCGACGAAGTATTCGCCCTGGTAGGCCATGCGGTGCTGCACGGCCACGCCGCCGCCGAGCGCGGCGATGCGATCCATCGAGCGCTCGGAAATCGTTTCGGCGTGGTCGAAGAACCAGTTGATGCCGTCGAGCGGAATTTCCTCGTTCACCTTCTCGAACACGTCGAGCGCGCGGCTGATGGTTTCGTCGTAGGTGGCGTGCAGGCGCCACGGCCAGCGGTTCTGCGCGAGCACGCGCACCACGCCTTCGAGTTCGCCTTCCATTTCGGGCGGCAATTCGGGGCGCGCGACGCGGAAATCCTCGAAGTCGGCCGCCGAGAACACCAGCATTTCGCCCGCGCCGTTGTGGCGGAAATAATCGCTGCCGTCGTGATAGGTGACGGACTGCGTCCAGTTCACGAAGTCCTCCTTCTCGGCCTTCGGCTTTTGCGTGAACAGGTTGTAGGCGATGCGCACCGTCATCTCGTTCGCATCGTGCAGCTTGCGCATCACTTCGTAATCATCAGGGTAATTCTGCGAGCCGCCGCCCGCGTCGATGGCGCCCGTCACGCCGAGCCGGTTCAGCTCGCGCATGAAGTGGCGCGTCGAGTTGTACTGATACTCGATCGGCAGTTTCGGGCCTTTGGCGAGCGTCGCGTAGAGGATGGTGGCGTTCGGGTTGGCGAGCAGCAGGCCGGTGGGGGTGCCGGACGCATCGCGCAGGATCGTGCCGCCGGGCGGCTCGGGCGTTTCCTTCGTGTAGCCCACCACGCGCAGCGCGGCGGCGTTGAGCAGCGCGCGGTCGTACAGGTGGAGGATGAACACGGGCGTGTCGGGCGCGGCGGCGTTCAGCTCGTCGAGGGTCGGCAGGCGCTTCTCGGCGAACTGGTGCTCGGTGAAGCCGCCCACCACGCGCACCCATTGCGGCGCCGGCGTGACGGCCACCTGACGGCGCAGCATCTCCATGGCCAGCGCGAGCGACGGCACGCCGTCCCAGCGCAGCTCCATGTTGTAGTTCAGGCCGCCGCGAATCAGGTGCAGGTGATTGTCGATCAGGCCGGGCAGCACGGGGCGGCCTTGCAGATCCACCACGCGCGTGGCGCTGCCGGCCAGCGGCACGATCTCGGCATCGTCGCCCACGGCGATGAAGCGGCCATCGGCGATGGCGACGGCGCGCGCGATCGGGTTCGCGCGGTCCAGCGTGGTGATCCGGCCGTTATGCAGGATCAGGTCGGGTTGCTTCGTGATGGTGTTCACGGGCGTTTCCTTGTCGAAGAAGCGACGGAGCGGGGAGGGCGAAGCGAGGAGAGCGAGGGCTCATGCACCGAGCCAGAGCCGCACGGCGGGCAGCGCCTGCGTGCCGAGCACCATGCCGAGCAGGCCGACCAGCGCGATCAGCGGCGGCGCCGGCGAGCGCACGCGAATCGCGCTGTAGATCACGCCGATCAATGCGCCCGCACCGAGCGAGACGAGATAGGTTTCCATGCGCTCGACCTCCCGATCGAATTAGAATCCGGGCGTTGCTCCCGGGTCCGCATCGCGGCTTACCGCTGCCGCGATTGAAAATTGATTACTATTCCTTAGCGTCAGATCCGGCGCCTGAATCTCCACCTTCTCCGACTTCACCATGCCAGCCTTACCCGATCTCGAAGCCTGGGCGATCTTCGCCCGCGTCGTCGAAACCGGCTCGTTCGCCAAGACGGCGAACCTGCTGGGCATTTCGCAGCCCACCGTGTCGAAGGCCATCGCGCGCCTCGAACAGCGGCTCGGCACGATGCTGCTGTACCGCACCTCGCGCAAGCTTTCGCTGACGCCCACCGGCGAACTGCTCAGCGACCGCGCGCTGCAACTGCTGGCCGACGCGGAGAGCATCGAGAACGAAGCGTCCTCGCATGCGCTCGAACCGCACGGCGTGGTGCGCCTGAACGCACCGATGTCGTTCGGGCTGCGCCATCTCGCGCCGGTGCTGCCGGTGTTTCTGGAGCGCTACCCGAAGGTCGACGTCGATCTCGTGCTGACCGACCACCTCGTCGATATCGTGTCGAGCGGCTGCGACGTCGCGATCCGCATCGCCGACCTGAGCGATTCGTCGCTGCGCGCGCGCCGCCTGTGCGCGGTGCGCCGGCCGCTCGTCGCATCGCCGGCCTACCTCGAACGCCACGGCCGCCCCGAGCATCCGCGCGAGCTCGAACATCACCTGAGCATGATCTACACGAACCTGCCTTCGCCCGACTTCTGGCGCTTTCGTCACGCCGAATCGGGCGAGGAGTGCGCGGTGCCGGTGCATGGCCGCATGCGCACCAACAACGCCGACGTGATCCTGCCGGCGCTGCTCGACGGGCAAGGCATCGCGTTGCAGCCCGAGTTTCTGGTGTGGGACGCGCTCAAGAGCGGCGCGCTCGAACGCATCATGTGCGACTGGCGCATCGCCGACATCAACGTCAACCTGGTCACGCCGCCCGGCATGCTGCGCGCCGCGCGCGTGAAGGTGCTGCTCGATTTCCTGATGGAACACCTGGCGCACGCGCCGTGGGCGGTGGCGGAAGCCTCACCCGTTTAACGAAGGCCGCGCCGATTGCCCGGCGCGGCCTGCGTGTTTACTTCGCCGGCACCGGCGCGAGGATCTCGTGTTGCACGGCCGTGCGTTGCCGGGCCTTGTGGACCATCGTGTAGGCGTAATCGACGCCGAGGCCGTAAGCGCCCGAGTGTTCCTTGGCGATCGCCATCACGGCATCGTAGGTTTCGCGATGGGCCCAATCGCGTTGCCATTCGAGCATCACCTGCTGCCAGGTCACCGGCACCACGCCGGCCTGGATCATTCGCTGCATCGCGTAGTCGTGCGCATCCTGCGAGGTGCCGCCCGACGCGTCGGCCACCATGTAGATCTCGTAACCGCCTTCGAGCATCGCGCACAGCGCGAACGTGGTGTTGCAGACTTCCGTCCACAGGCCCGACACGATCACCTTCTTGCGGCCGTTCGCGGCCAGCGCGTCGCGCACTTTCTGGTCGTCCCACGAATTCATCGAGGTGCGTTCGAGCACCGGGTGATCGGGGAATACGTCGAGCAGTTCGGGGTACGTATAACCGGAGAAGCTTTGCGATTCGACCGTGGTGATGGTGGTGGGAACGTCGAACACCTTGGCGGCCTTCGCGAGCGCCACCACGTTGTTCTTCAGCGCCTGACGGTCGATCGATTGCACGCCGAACGCCATTTGCGGCTGCTGATCGATGATGATCAGCTGGCTGTTGTGCGGAGTGAGAACTTCGAGCTTCGAATCGCTCATGACGTGTCGTCCTTGGATGGGTAGATCAGGGCGGCGCACCATGTGGCGCGACCGAAAAGGTTTCATCGGGTTGCGTCGGACCGCCGTGCGATCCAACGCTATTTATTTGACACGCAATTGCGTTGCCGAGAAATCCAAGAAATGGAATCGCACCCATTCCAAAAACAGCGTCTTAAATACCGGGTGCGCGCTTTTGTTCTTCTTGCAAACCCGTTAGGCTGGCGGGCAATTCGCCGGATGCATTCGCTCGCCGGCTCACTCTCGACGGGAGCCGAACCATGAAGGCTTATGTGTTGTCCTTGCTGGCCGGTGTGTTGGCCGGCGTCGTGTATGGCGCGATCGGCGTGCAGTCGCCCGCGCCGCCGATCATCGCGTTGCTGGGCCTGCTCGGCATGCTGGCCGGGGAGCAGATCCTGCCGCTGGTGAAGCGCCTGGTGTCCGGGCATCGCCTGTCTGCCGCGTGGCGCGAGGCGAAGTGCAGCCAGCATATGTTCGGCGCGCTGCCGGGCGGCGCACGCGTGGAGCCGGCCTCGAAGCAACGCAATGCCTGAGATGGTTGCGCGTGCAAGCGTATCGGCAAGATGAGCATGACGATTCGATGTTGAACCGGCCGGATGCGATCCGCCTCGGCGTTCACGCGCGGTGGCGAGATTGGCGTGATCGGCTGCAAAGTTGGCGGGGGTGACCGTATGCCCGGCGCGCGGGCGCGGCTAGACTAGGCCATCGGGCGGGCTGCGTCAGGCGGCCTGCCGCGCACTGGAGCCGCTCATGACCGAAACGTCCCGCATCACGCAGCATTACGAACAGGCTGCGCCCAGCCTCGTCGAACGCCTTCGCGCCGCGCTTGCGGCGGCCGGCTTCGACGCTACTCATCCACCGCAGCCTGGCGATCTCGCGCCGCTCGACCAATTCCATTCGCGCGGGCTCGACGCCACGCGCGAGCTGGCCGACCTGCTCGACATCGCCAGCAGCCAGCGCGTGCTCGACATCGGCTCGGGGCTGGGCGGGCCGTCCCGCTATCTGGCCTCGACGTTCGGCTGCCAGGTCGAAGGTATCGATCTGTCGCCGTCCTATGTCGATGCGGCGCAATATCTCGCGGCGCAAACGGGGCTGGGCGATCGCACGCATTACCGGCAAGGCAATGCGCTGGCGCTGCCGTTCGAGGACGGCGCGTTCGATATCGCCTGGACCCAGCACGTCGCCATGAACATCGCCGATCGCGACACGCTTTATCGCGAGGCGCATCGCGTATTGCGCGCGGGCGGCCGGTTGGCGATCTTCGACGTGGTGGCCACGTCCGACGCGCCGCTGCATTACCCGGTGCCGTGGGCTACCGATGCCGGGTCGAGCTTCCTCGTCACGCCCGAGCGCATGCGCAGCGTGCTCGAAGCGCAGGGCTTCGCCGTGCAATCGTGGGTGGATTCGAGCGCGGTGGCGCTGACGTGGTTCGAGGAGCGCGCGAAGCGCCAGGCGCAGATGACCAGCCCGCCGCCGCTGGGCCTGCATCTCGTGATGGGGCCGGGCTTTCGCGACATGACGGGCAACCTTGCGCGCAACCTGCGCGAAGGCCGTGCCGGCTTGATTCAAGCGGTGCTGCGCAAGGCCTGAAACGCCGAGCGGCCCGGCATGCTTGCCGGGCCGCGCGATTGACCAGGAGAACTTACTGACCCTGGATCAGCATGCCGAGCGGCGCGAGCGGGCCGAGCGGAATGAAGTCGTACTGCGCGTAGCCGTCTGCGACGAGCGGCAGCGAATCAATGGTGGCGCGCGCGGCGTCCACCGATTCTGCGTCCAGCAGGAACACCACGCCCGGCTTGTCCTGGCGAGCCCAGAACTGTTCGATCTTGCTGTCCAGATAGAGCTTCAGCGTGGCGGGCACTTCGCGCGGCATGATCTCGGCGCGTTGCTCGGGCGTGACCGGCTTGATGATGGTGGCGATGGCGAGGACTTTCATTGAGGACTCCGGTTCGTTGGTTGAGCGGTGATCGCGACTTGCGATGGAGTCCAGTGTAGGGAGCGGCGATGCCGAAGGGTACGGTCATAAACGACAATTTTAGAGACGTTTACGCCTAATGCGCGGCGGCCTGCCTTTTTGGGGCCGGCGGGCCTTCGAGATTATTTCGCTTGAAGCGGCCGCATGAAATTCATACGGCGGAAAGGGCGGGGAATATCGCAGCGCCAAGCGGCATGCCACGCTGAAGATGAAATGAAATTCGAAGCGAGAGGGAACGACTATGGCCTTCGCCATTCCCTCCCTGGGCCCCACGACCTCACCAGCTTGCCCCCTAAGCGATCAGAAAGACCAAGCCCGACGCGTTGCTTGGGCGCAATCCTACCAACTCCTTGCAAGGCTGTCGCGGTGATTTGACCGTGTTTGTCTTATTCGAGGCCGGTGAAATTCAAGTAATCGATTTCATGTTGCGGATATGAAATTCGGTACGCACGTTTCATTATCAAATCGCGCGGCCGTTTAATATCGGCTTATATCTCCGATAACCCGATTCGGAATATTTTCCTTTGAATTGGCCTCGATTATGTCGGCGGGAGGAATTTTTTTCCGGCGGCGTCGCGGCCCACCGCGAATCCGAACCCGGTGATAAACCCCGTTTATCACGGTGAAAATTCCCGCATCTTATCCGGCGCGATTTGGCTGGCTATAGTGCGCGCCAGATCCCCCCACCTGCCGCGCAGGCCGCTTCGGCGGCGCGGCGCCCTGGAGCCGCCTCGATGAGCACCCCCACCGCGAACCGTTACACCGAAATCTCCGACCTCGCCGACGACGTCCCCGACCTGCTCGCGATTCGCCATCACATCCACCGCCATCCCGAACTGGCCTTCGAGGAAGTGGCGACGGCCGCGCTGGTGGCCGACAAGCTCGAAAGCTGGGGCTGGCAGGTCACGCGCGGCGTGGGCGAAACCGGCGTGGTCGGCACGCTGACGGTGGGCGAGGGCACGCGCCGCATCGGCATCCGCGCCGACATGGATGCGCTGCCGATCCTCGAGGCCACCGGCCTGCCTTATGCGAGCGAGACGCACGGCAAGATGCACGCGTGCGGCCACGACGGCCACACCACCATGCTGCTCGGCGCGGCGCGCCAGCTTGCGCGCACCCGCAACTTCTCGGGCACGGTGCACCTGTATTTCCAGCCGGCCGAGGAAAAGGGCGTGGACAGCGGCGCGCAGCGCATGATCGCCGACGGCCTGTTCGAGCGCTTTCCGTGCGACGCCGTGTTCGGCATGCACAACCATCCGGGCGCGGAGCCGGGCCAGTTCCTGATGCGGCGCGGCGCGTTCATGGCGGCGGGCGACCGCGTCGTGATCGAGATCGAGGGCGTGGGCGGCCATGCGGCGCGCCCGCATCTGACGGTGGATACGGTGGTGGTCACGGCCAGCATCGTGATGGCGCTGCAGACCATCGTCGCGCGCAACGTGGACCCGTCGCAGTCGGCCGTGGTCACGATCGGCGCGATGCACGCGGGCACCGCCAGCAACGTGATTCCGCAGCACGCGCGGCTCGAACTGAGCGTGCGTTCGTTCAGCGAAACGGTGCGGGCGCAACTGAAGCAACGCATCACCGAGATCGCGCAAGGGCAGGCCGCCAGCTATGGCGCGACGGCACGTGTCGATTACATCGAGGGCTATCCGGTCGTGGTCAATTCGGATGCCGAAACGGATTTCGCCGCGCAGGTGGCGAAGGAGCTGGTGGGCGACGACCACGTGGTGGAGCAGACCGGCCAATTGATGGGCAGCGAGGATTTCGCCTACATGCTGCAACAGCGCCCCGGTTCGTTCGTGCGGCTCGGCAACGGCGTGGGCGAGGACGGCTGCATGGTCCACAACCCGCACTACGACTTCAACGATCACAACCTGCCGATCGGCGCGGCCTACTGGACGCGGCTGGTCGAGCGTTATCTGGCAGCGTGAGCGCTGGTTTGCCGGCCCCAATCAGGAACATTCCCATGCACGACGAACGGCTCGCTTTGCCCCTCGAAGAACCCCCGGCCGCCGCGCCGGGCCGCCTGTCGCCGCGCGGTGCGGTGGTGGCGGCCGTGATCGGCAACTGGCTCGAATTCTTCGATTTCACGGTGTACGGATTCTTCGCTGTCCTGATCGGCAAGCTGTATTTTCCGGCCGGCGACGCGACCACCTCGCTGCTGCTGTCGGTGGCGACCTTCGCGGCGGGCTTCTTCACGCGCCCGCTCGGCAGCGTGGTGCTGGGCGTTTATGCCGACCGGCGCGGGCGCAAGGCCGCGCTGAACCTGACGATCATGCTGATGGCGGCCGGCACCGGCCTGATCGCGATCGCGCCCACCTACGCGCAGATCGGCGTAGGCGCGCCGTTGCTGATCGTGTTCGCGCGGCTGCTGCAAGGCTTCTCGCAGGGCGGCGAATTCGGCGCGGCCACCACCACGCTGCTGGAGCAGGGCGACGCCTCGCGGCGCGGTTTTCGCGCCAGTTGGCAACTGGCCACCCAGGGCGGCGCGGCGCTGATGGGCTCGGGCCTCGCGGCGCTGCTGTCGAATGCATTGAGCAAGGGCGCGCTGGAAAGCTGGGGTTGGCGCGTGCCGTTCGTGGTGGGCCTGGCGATCGCGCCGGTCGGCATGCTGCTGCGCCGCCGCCTCGCCGAGGAACCGGCCGGCTCCTCGCATGCGATCGACCGCGGCGTGCTGCGCGAGCTGTTCACGCAGCACGCGCGCACGGTGCTGCTGATCACGCTGACGGTGATGGGTGGCACGGTTTCCACCTACATCCTGACGTTCTACATGCCGACCTACGCGATCCATACGCTTGGGCTGCCGATGAAGCTGTCGATGTTCGTCGGCGTGGCGTCGAGTTGCGTGATCCTCGTGATGTGCCCGGTATTTGGTTGGTTGTCCGACAGGATCGGCAGCCGCAAGCTGCCGATCTTCATCGGGCGCGGCGCGCTGGTGCTGTTGTTGTTCCCCGCCTTCATGCTGATGAACCGCTTCCCGACCTTGCCGGTGGTGATGCCGATCACGGCGCTGCTGTTGCTGTGCTTCTCGATGGGCTCGGCTTCGGAGTTCGCGTTGATGTGCGAATCATTCCCGCGCCGGATTCGCGCTACCGGCATCTCGATCGCCTATGCGCTGGCCGTCACGATCTTCGGCGGCACCGCGCAACTGGTCGCCACGTGGCTGGTGCGCGTGACCGGCAACAAGCTCGCGCCCGCGGCGTATGTGGCCGTGTGCGTGGTGCTGTCGCTGGTCGCGGTGTCGATGCTGCGCGATACGGCGAAGCGTGCCGAGGAATAGGCGCCGCGCATCCAGATAAAATCGTGACCTCTTCTCAAGCCCCGGCCCACCGACGATGATCACGATCCGCCCCCTCACCCCCGACGATTTCGACCGCTTCTGGCCGACGTTCCAGGCGATCGTCGAGGCGCAGGAAACCTACGCCTTCGATCCGGCTATCACGCAGGAAGCGGCGCGCGCGCTGTGGATCGACCTGCCGCTGCACACGTTCGTCGCGGAGGAGGACGGGGAGTTGCTCGGCTCGTATTACCTGAAGCCGAACGCGGTGGGCCCGGGCCGGCACGTCTGCAACTGCGGCTACATGGTCGCGCCGGCCGCGCGTGGCAAGGGCGTGGCGCAGCGCATGTGCGAGCACTCGCTGCAGGTGGCGCGCGACGCGGGCTTCCTGGCGATGCAGTTCAATTCGGTGGTGGCCACCAACACGGTGGCCGTGGCGCTGTGGCAGAAGATGGGCTTCGAGATCGTCGGCACGTTGCCGCGCGCTTATCGCCACCGCACGCTCGGCCTGGTCGATTGCCACGTGATGTATCGCTGGCTCGGCGACACCGAGGCAGCCTGAAACCGCAGCCGGCAAGGCGCGCAAACGAAACGCGCCGCGCATCCCGAAGGACGCGCGGCGCGTGACAACCCGCAGGGATAACCGCTTCGCAGACCGAAGCGATGCCTTCAGCGAACGCGCATCAGGCCGCCGAAGCCGAAGCCGACGGCGCACCGAGCGGCGCATAACGCCCCGTGCCTTCGGGCCAGGTCGTCAGGACATCGAAGCCATCGGCGGTCACGGCCACCATGTGCTCCCACTGCGCCGACAGCGAACGGTCGCGCGTCACCACGGTCCAGCCGTCGGCCAGTTGCTTGGTTTCCGCCTTGCCCGCGTTGAGCATCGGCTCGATCGTGAAGATCATGCCGGGCACCAGCCGCGTGCCGACGCCGGGCCGGCCGTAGTGCAGCACCTGCGGCTCGTCGTGGTAGACGGTGCCGATGCCATGCCCGCAGTATTCGCGCACGACGCTGAAGCCGGCCGCATGCGCGACGCTCTGGATCGCGTAGCCCACGTCGCCGAGCGTCGCGCCCGGCTTCACGGCCAGGATGCCGGCGCGCATCGCGTCGTAGGTGGTATCCACGAGGCGCTTGGCTACCGGGTCCGGCTCGCCGACGAAGTACATGCGGCTCGTGTCGCCGAACCAGCCGTCCTTGATCACGGCCACGTCGATGTTGATGATGTCGCCGTCTTCGAGCTTGTGCGCCGACGGAATGCCGTGGCACACCACGTGATTGACCGACGCGCAGATCGTCTTCGGAAAGCCGTGATAGCCGATGTTGGCCGGGATGGCCTTTTGCACGTCGACGATGTATTCGCGGCAGATCGTGTCGAGTTCGTCGGTGGTGACGCCGGGCTTCACGTACTCGCCGATCATGCGCAACAGGTCGGCGGCCAGTTGGCCGGCCACGCGCGATTGCTCGATTTCCGCCTGCGAGCGGAGCGGGATTTGAGGAGCGCGCGCCATCATGCCACCTGCGGCAGCGGGGCGTCGTCCTCCGCCTGCTGCGCTTCGGCGCGCAGCAACATCTGGCAGATTTCGCCGTAGGCCAGCGTCGGATTGAGCTCGGCCAGCATGCCCACGCGCAGCCAGTGCTCGGCCTGCGCGTTGATCGAGCGGCTGAGGGCGCCGCTCGTGCGGCGCAGCGAGTCGTGCATCGACTCCGATATCTTGATGATTCCCATGGTGCCCTATATATACGAAATGTAGCTGTTTCGCATAATAGCAGGAATTGTTGGGGATGCCAGCCCCGTCAACTCTGTCATCCGTTCACCACCATCAAGCAATCCCGATCCGCCATTGCCCCTGCGGCAGCCTGCCGTTGACAGCAAAATCCCCAACGATCCGCTCGCGATAGATGCGCGGGTTATGCGAGGCCAGCGTGCGCGCGTTGCGCCAGTAGCGGTCGAGGCCGTTGCTGCGCAGCGTGGCCGAGGCGCCGAGCGCGTCGAACACGCTGCCGGTTGCGTCGAGCGCCAGCTCGATCACCACCGTCTGCGCCTGCCAGATTTCGAGTTCGGCCTCGGCGATCGCTGTCTGCGCGTCGTCGCGACCAACCGCCTGCGTGGCGCGTTCGAGCGCGCGCGCCGACAGCGCCACCGCCGCGCCCGCCGCCCAAGCCTTCGAACGCGCGCGGCCGAGGACTTGCAGCACTTGAGCATCGTCCGCAGGGCGCGCGGCCGGCGCGTGGCTGTAGCTGCGGCGGCGCGCGGCCACCTGCGCGGCGGCGTCGTTGACGGCCGCGCGCGCGACGCCGGCCAGCGTCGCCAGATGCACGAGCTGGTAGAACGCTTCGGAATAGTCGAACGGCGCGCTGGTGACGATCTCGCGCTCGTCCACCGGCACGTCGTGGAAGTGGCTCGTGCCGCTCGCGGTGAGCCGCTGGCCCATGCCGTCCCAATCGTCGATCACCTCCACGCCGCTCGCGCGCCGGTCGATCGTGACGCTGACGTAGGCATCCTCGGCGTCGGTCGCACCGACGTGAATCCAGTCCGCGTACAGCGAGCCGGTGGTGTAGAACTTGGTGCCGTTCAGCCGCCAGCCTTGCGCACCGCGCGTCAGGCGCGTGGCGAATTGCGCCTGCTTCGCATCGCCGGTTTCGGACCACGCGCCGCCCACGATGTCGCCTTTCGCGAGTCGCGCGAGCCAGGTGTCGCGGCGCGCGGCGGGGCTGCCGAGCGCGTGCTCGACGAAGCCGAAATGCGCGCGCAGCGCCTGCGTCAGGTTCGAATCGGCCTCGGACAATTCGATCAGGAGTTCGAAGAAGGCGGGCAGATCGAGGCCGAGGCCGCCGTAGTCGCGCGGCACGCGCACGGCCGTGAAGCCGGCGTCGCGCAGCCAGTCGATCGCGTCGAACGGCAACGCGCGCGCGATCTCGCGCTCGACGGCCTGGGCGCGGATGCGCGCGAACAGCGGACGGAACGGCGCGACCAGGCCGGGATAGGTGTCGCGGGGCGGTTCGCCCCATGCCGCGCCCGTGACGAGATCGGGCGGCAGCGCGGTGGTGCGGTCTTGGGACATGGATCGGAAGCCGATTGGGCGGGTTGCGCGGGTGTCTGACAAGCCGGCGTCGCGCCGGCCGGGTTCGCTGCAATCTAATCGGCTTCGCTGCCCGCTTGAAACCATCGATTTGCGGTTTGCTTATGCGCGGAGCCGCGCGATGCTTGTGCCGCGCGGTGAAAAGCGGCGGTCAGCCGGCGTCTTGCGCGGCGGCGGCTTCAACCGCTTCAGCGGCCCGAGTGGCTGAAACCTTGCCGGCCACGCCTTGCGCCCGCGCCATCCGCCGCGTCGCCCACTGCACGCCCATCGCCACCGCCGACGCCGCCACGAAGCCGAGCCACGCCGTCTCCGCCGTCGCATGGCGCAGCGCGAACGCCAGCACCAGGCAGAACGCAACGAACGAGAAGCGCCCGAGCACCATGCCGCGCAGCAGCGCGATCGCGAACGCGGCGCCGTGCGCGCGATGCGACGACACCGCCAGCACGCTGCCGAGCAGCGGAAACACGGCCAGCACGCCGCTCCAGGCAGGGCCGGCGCGGCCCGACACGGCGGTGACGGCCAGCGTGAGCAACGCGCCCGCCGCCATCCGCGCGGCGAGGTCGCGGCGCGCGAGCGGCAGGCTCGCCGCGCCGGCCGAGCTGCGCGGCAGGAACGCGCGCCCGAAGGCCACCGCGCCGAGCGCCGCGATCACGGCGGTCCACGGCGACGCGGCCAGCGGCGCGGGCAGGTGCGCGAGCGCGGTGGCGGCCAGTGCCCAGGCGGCCAGCCCGGCGGCGAGCGGGAGGGGCCAGCCGCGCGCGCGGCAGGTCCACGCGTAGGCGAAATTGAAGGCTTCGGATGCGAGAATGGCGGCCAGCGCGAGCAGCGCGGCGTGCGCGCCGAACGCGGGGCCGTGTTCGAGGACCAGCAGGAACAGGATCGGGCCGGCCACCACGGGCAGCCCCGCCAGCCAGCCCGCGATCGATGGCCCCCACCATGCGCCCGACATCGAGACGACCAGCAGGAACAGCGGGACGAGCGTCAGCTTGAGCGTGAGCATGGCGGCGGCGGGTAAAGCCAGATGATACCCGCGCAGCCGCGGCCATCGCGTCGTCGGCCGAGCGTCGCGCATCGCGTCCGCCATCACGATTCCAATAGAGAGTAGAGAGCACACCCATGGCCATCCCTTCCACCTTGATGTTCCTGCCCGGCGCGTCGGGCGACATCGGCTTCTGGCGTCCGCTGGCCGAGCGCCTCGCGCATCCGGCCGAGCGCGAGATCGTCGCGTATCCGGGCTTCGGCGGCGAGCCGGCCGACCCGTCGATCGGCGGCATCGACGATCTGCTTGCGCGCCTGCTGGCCCGCATCGATCGCCCCACGGCCCTGATCGCGCAATCGATGGGTGGCCTGCTCGCGGTGCGCGCCGCGCTCGAACGGCCCGAACTGATCACGCACCTGGTGTTGAGCGTGACCTCGGGCGGCGTGAACATGGCCGACGCGGGCGCGCAGGATTGGCGCACCGGCTTCGCCGCGAGCCATCCGCACTTGCCCGGTTGGTTCCTGTCGAATCGTGAGGACTACAGCGCACGTCTGCACGAGATCCGCCAGCCGGCGTTGCTGATCTGGGGCGATGCCGACCCGATCAGCCCCGTCGCGGTGGGCGAGCGCCTGCGCGACGCGCTGCCCGACGCACGACTGCACGTGGTGGCCGGTGGCGGGCACGATCTCGCCAAGGTGCATGCGGCCGCGCTCGCGCCGCTCGTCGACGCGCATCTGGCCCGCTGACGCTTGACCGGGCGAGTGACGGACCCCACTGCGCGCCGCCCCGTTTCCCCTTTATTTCTCCCTCCCTGCGGGCGGGTCCGCATATTGCGCAACCTTCCCACGACGACACGTTCCGCGCGCGCCGCACGCGGCCAGGCCGCCTGCCCGGCGTTGCGCCGTGTCGCGACCTCGTTGCCAATCGGTCGCGGTTTGTAGTTTTTGCAGACCTCGTCCACCACGCCGCGCGAATGCGGTGTGTGCGATTGCGCACCGAACCGTCCCCGCCCTACAACCCGCAGTGGAGAAAACGCATGGCCAAATCGAAAACGCCCCAGGCTGCCGACGCAACCGGCAACGGCGGCGAAACGCATCAGCAGTACACCGGCAGCGGCAGCGCCAAGGGCAAGCAGGCGCATCCCGAGGTGCTGACCACCAATTTCGCGGTGCCCATTTCCGACAACCAGAACAGCCTGAAGGCCGGCGAACGCGGCCCGGCGCTGCTGGAAGATTTCGTGCTGCGCGAGAAGATCTTCCACTTCGATCACGAGCGGATTCCCGAGCGCATCGTGCACGCGCGCGGCAGTGGCGCGCACGGCGTGTTCACCTGCACCAAGGCGATCCCCGAACTGACGCGCGCGAGCCTGTTCCAGAAGGCCGGCGACGAGGTGCCGGTGTTCGTGCGCTTTTCCACGGTGGCCGGCGGCGCGGGCTCGGTGGATACGCCGCGCGACGTGCGTGGTTTTGCCGTGAAGTTCTACACGCAGGAAGGCAATTGGGATCTGGTTGGCAACAACATCCCGGTGTTCTTCATCCAGGACGCGATCAAGTTTCCGGACCTGATTCACAGCGTGAAGATGGAGGCCGATCGCGGCTATCCGCAGGCCGCGTCCGCGCACGACACGTTCTGGGATTTCGCGAGCCTGATGCCCGAAAGCACGCACATGCTGATGTGGGCGATGTCGGACCGCGCGATTCCACGCTCGCTGCGCATGATGCAGGGCTTCGGCGTGCACACGTTCCGCTTCGTCAACGCGAAGGGCGAGGGCAAGTACGTGAAGTTCCACTGGAAGCCCTTGCTCGGCGTGCAATCGACCTGCTGGGACGAGGCCGTGAAGATTGCCGGCGCGGACCCGGATTACCATCGCCGCGATTTGTTCGAGGCGATCGACGCCGGCGACTTCCCCGAATGGGAACTCGGCGTGCAGGTGTTCGACGAAGCCTGGGCCGCGAAGCAGCCGTACGACGTGCTCGACGCCACCAAGCTGATTCCCGAGGAAGAGATCCCGCTGCAGACCATCGGCCGGCTCACGCTGAACGCCAACGCGAAGAACTTCTTCGCGGAGACGGAACAGGTGGCGTTCTTGCCGTCGAACGTGGTGCCCGGCATCGATTTCACCAACGATCCGCTGCTGCAGGGCCGCTTGTTCAGCTATCTCGACACGCAGAAGTCGCGGCTCGGCACCACCAATTTTCATCAGATCCCGATTAACGCGCCGCGCTGCCCGTTCCACAACTTCCAGCGCGACGGCCTGATGCAGACCAAGGTGCCGGAAGGGCGCGCCAATTACGAGCCGAATTCGCTGGCCGATGCCGGCGAGGATGGCGGGCCGCGCGAGGCGCCGGCCGAAGGCTTCAGCACGTTCAAGGCCAACGACGAGCGCAATGATCCGTCGGAAAAGCTGCGTGTGCGCTCGGAGCTGTTCGCCGATCACTACAGCCAGGCGCGCATGCTGTTCCGGTCGCTGGAGCCGATCGAGCAGGCGCATACGGCGTCGGCGTTCGTGTTCGAGCTGTCGAAGGTGTCGCTCGAACATGTGCGCACGCGCATGCTGTCGCGGCTGCGCAATGTCGATGAGTCACTCGCGCAGCGCGTGGCCGATGGGTTGGCGATGGCGTTGCCGCCTGCCGCGCCGCCTGCGCGCGAGCCGGTGGACATGAAGGCGTCGCCGGCTTTGTCGATCGTCGGGAATGCGAAGCATACGTTGAAGGGCCGCAAGGTTGGCGTGCTGTTCGATGAAGGTTCGGACAAGGCCGAGATCGAGGCGCTGGTGAAGGCCATCGAGCAGGACGGCGGAAAGGCGATGCTGATCGCGCCGAAGGTGGGCGGGCTGCCGGTGAAGGGCGGGACGTTGGCGGCGGAGGGGCAACTGGCGGGTTCGCCGTCGGTGCTGTTCGATGCGGTGGCGCTGGTGTTGACGGAGGAGGCGGCGCACAAGCTCGCGCAGGATTCGGCGGCGCTGTCGTTCGTGCTGGATGCGTTCGCGCATTTGAAGGCGATCGGGCATACGGCCGGCGCGCAGCCGTTGCTCGATCGCGCGGGGATTCAGCCCGATGCGGGTGTGTTGGCGGATCTCGGGAAGGGGTTCGTGGGTGCGGCGGGGAAGCGGTTTTATGATCGCGAGCCGAAGGTGCGGACGTTGGCTTGAGTGATAGGGAAGCGCGGAGCGGAACGACGACATAGCGGGTTTGAGATGGATTTGATCGGGGGCCGCCGCTTGGGTGTTGCGGCGGCTTGCTCGATTTTTTCCGGGTCTCGGGTTTTGCTCGTGCTTCTCTGTTTTTTGTTGGAATTTGATGACTCGTGGCTACCGACTCGTGGCTTGAGTGGCTGCTAAATTCGGCTGCAGGTGCGAACTCACTTGCCGTTTGGCTACACAATTCGTCTCAGGTCAGCACGGCTATCGCCAGCACCGCTCTTGGCCGCCTGCGTCTGCTGATACGCGCCATTGATCGCATCGCCGATGCTGCCCGACAGGCCGAGCGTGACGCCGCTGCTGCTGGTGGTTTCGCGATGCGTCGTGCTGTAGGTATCCGTCGCGGAATCGATCACGACGTTGGCGGCGCTGCCGGTCAAGTTCTTTCCGGCAATCAAATCGCTACCCGTCACGTGCAGGGTGTCGCCCGCCTTGATCGTCAGGTTGCCGTCGAGCGCCCCGACTGTGCTTGCGTTGTTCGTGACGTTGTTCGCCGCCGCGAGATTCACGTCGTTCGTGCCGACGACGGTACTCCCTTGTACCGTCAGATTGTGGCCAGATTGAAGCCAGATTCACGTAGCCGCTCGCGGTGAAAAAAACGTTGCACTTGATTGTTAAGACAGTCCTTTCCTTCACGGATTCTTTGATTTTGCTATCAAATCGTGTACTACTGATTGAAATTCTCCACGCGTCAGGATGACTTCGCGCGGGGTTGGCATTTCGCTACGGCGACCGAATATGAGTTTGGCCTGTTCTCCGGACTCCACCAAAAAGACATTGTTGTCGTCATCAAGCAAGCTACCAATCGAAACCAGATGACTGTAATCGCTATCTGCCGCGTCCGAATCCATTGGAGGAAATGCTCGCGCAACGAGTTCTGAGTATGCGCTTGAAGTGGGTAAGTTAAACAGTCGTACATCTTCAACGCTGTGCTTCAAGCAGTTCAGCCCAGATAACAAGTTCAGGTCAACCGCGATCGTTGACTTTAGTGACCAAAGAAGTTCCCCCCCTACAAAATAGGCAAAGCACCCGTTCTTGAAGTGATCAGTGGACCATAAATCGACGGCGTCACACCAGATCGCGAAATTATCAGGGTTTCCGACTAGCATTTACTTTCCTTTAAATCCAAGGGATCGTTTAACAGTAATGGGGATGGTCGAAACGTCGACGGGTGATCTGGTATCGCCAGTAGAACCTGTCCAATGATAGACCCCGTTGCCATCTGAATAATATCGATTGATATTGCCATTCGAATCGATGGCGTACCTCGTCTTTTCGCCACCTGAAATCGAGGTATTGAACAGATCAAGCGAATTTCCGGGCTCGGTCCCCGCGTTGGGGCGATTGCCCGGCATGCCCGGGGTATGCTTTGGATTCGATTCGACTTGTAAGCCGTTGTCTGCGGTTACGGCCTCGGGGATCGGAAGGCGATTATTGTTACCACCGCTAGCAAGCGTCGCGTTGTCGGGCACATCCCCCGCAAAACCGAGTTTAACGACTTTCCCGCCCGCCGCCTCTCCGACCAGCACCGCCCCCGGACTCGCCGTCGGCGGTTTTCCACCGCCCACGCCAACAACCGCATTCAATCCGTTGGCGATCCCCTGCAATACCAGATCAAGCGCCGTCGTTTTCTTCCGGGACGGACCTTGCCCACTGGCCTCTTCAAGCGCATCAGTATCCGTGTGGTTCCACTGGTTGTACAGGTTGGCATTCGAAGCCGTGGCCGCGCCTGTCGTTCCACCGACCATCCAGCCCAGCGCACCGATGAGCAAGTTGCCCGACACCTTCCCGGCCAGTGTCGAATCCGTCGCAACCGCCGCCTCTTTTGCCGCTTGCGCTGTCTGATCGGCTAGCAATGCTGCCAATCCTGCGCCCGCCGCACCTTGTGCCGCACTGCCGATGCCACCGCCGCCCAAGCCGCCGATGAGCGCACCGCCTGCAATGTGCAAGTAAAGTCGGTTGGTCCCACCCTCATTCCATGAATCCGCTTCGGCTTGATTGGCCGCTTGCGCGGTCTTATCACCCGCGATCCCGGCAGCATCGGCCACACGTTGCGCTTCCTTTTGCTTCGTGTCCGCATACGCTCCGATGCCTTGCGCGACCACTTGCCCCGCAGCCTGCGCCGCATTCATCACGTCGGCTTGCTTATCCAGCAGATGCTGCACGTCTGGCGTCTTCGATACCGTTCCGTTTAGATCCGACGTATCGCGATTCAGGTTCGTCAGATCCTGTGTCTGTCGCGCCGAATTCGTGATGTCGATCGTGCCCGCGCCGACACCGCTACGCGTCGTCGCGTCCTCGTCGCCGCTGTCCGATTGCGAAATCATCGGTGTCACACCGCCCGCGCCGCTGACCGATCCCGGTCCGATCGCCTTGCCGGTGCTGCTCACTCCCACGCCCGCTCCGAACCCGTTGCTGTTGGCCGCGTAATGCGAGTGGTTTTGTATATCACTGTAGGTCAACGATCCCGTCGTCAACGTGTTCTTCGCTGCATCGGCCGTGCTGCCGATATATGCACCTTTCAGATCGGTGTTGCCTTTGATCGTGACATCGAATCCACCGCTGCCGGCTTGAATCCCGGCCTGTTCGTTCACACCCGCATAGATGCCATCTGCGTGGCCGTTCTGCGCGCTGAAACTCGCGCTTCCACCCATCGTGCTGGCGCTGATACCGCCGCCCACGCTGCTTTGATGCGCAGTGCTGTACGTCGTGTCTTGCACACTGTGGACGTTCAGGTTGCCGCCCACATTCGCGATGACTGTGCCGCCGTTCACATTCGAGCCGATCACGTTCGTATCGCCACCGCTAACAAGCGTCACGCCGTTCGCACCCGCTACATGCGAATTGTTCTGCATCACGGCATCGCTGTTGCCATCGCCATGCGCACGCGACATCGCTGCCGACACCCCGATCCCATTCGAACCGATCGACACGCCGACGCTCGCGCTCGATGACGAGTTCGAACTGCGCGTCGAATCGGTATCCGTCGTGTTTTTCAGGTCAATCCGATTTTTCGCGGCCAACAATACATCGCGACCCGACACGTTCGACCCGGCCACAGTGAGATTGCCGCTACCTGGCGTGTTGTCGCCGGTCGCAATCAGCGACGTGGCACCGCCGGATGCAACGCTCGATCCACGCTGTGTTGTTTGGTTCTCCGACGTATCGAGCCGGCTATGGCTCGATCCAATGCTGACTTGAACACCGATGCTCGGTGCTCCCTTACCGGCAAGCGCGCCCCCCGTGACGCCCGCGACACCGATCGCCACATCGCCGGCCGCCGCGATCGCGTGCAGGGCCGTTGCACGGCTATCGCCAGCACCGCTCCGGGCCGCCTGCGCCTGCTGATACGCACCATTGATCGCATCGCCGATGCTCCCCGACAGGCCGAGCGTGACGCCGCTGCTGCTGGTGGTTTCTCGATGCGTCGTGTTGTAGGTATCTGTTGCCGAATCGATCACGACGTTGGCGGCGCTGCCGGTCAGATTCTTTCCGGCGACCAAATCGCTACCGGTCACGTGCAGGGTGTCGCCCGCCCGGATGGTCAGGTTGCCGTCGAGCGACCCGACTGTGCTCGCATTGTTCGTAACGGACGAGGCATGATCGGTATCGCTTTTCTTCTGCGTGCCGATGCTCACGGTCAGGCCGCTGGTGCCGAGGCCCGAATGCGTTTCGTGGTAACTGTTGTCCTGCTCGACCGTATCCGTGGACGTCGTGATCGTGACGTTGTTCGCTGCCGCGAGATTCACATTGTTCGTGCCGACAACCGTGCTGCCTTGCACGGCCAGATCGTGGCCCGATTGAATATTGACGGTGCTGCCCGACACCGTGCTGCCGACACCGACGTTCGCCTGCGTGCTGTGCATCGAATCGGTCTTCGTACTGCTGACGAAACTGCCACGAGCGACCTTTACCGACTGATACGCATCGTGTTCCTCGCGGGCTTCGTCGATGATGACGTTGCCGGTTGCAACGATGTTCGCCGCACCGGCGCCGTTGTCGACACCGTTCGTCATGCCGGCTGTGACGGACGAACCCGTGAGCGTCACGTTGCCCTTCGACGCATCAGCGCTGGCGGCAGCCAGATTCACGTTGCCGCCCGCCGTGAACTGCGTACCCACGGTGTGTTCGTCGTAATGGTGATCGACTTCCTTTCGCGTCTTGCTGTCCGCCGCGACGTTATCGAGCTTGGCGGTATCGGTCACCGTCGTTGCCGTCAGGTTGCCGCCCGCGACCACCGACACATCCTTGCCGGCCGAAACAGTCGTGCCCTTGAGCGTCGTACCGTTGCCGCTTTGCATTCCCAAACTGCCGCCGGCGGTGATGCCGCTCGTCACGTTCGTCGTCTTCGATTCTTCCCAATGATGCCGATCGTTCAGATGCATCGATTGGTTCGTCGTGGACTGAACTGTATCGACGTTGATATCGCGCCCCGCTGTGACAAGTGCGTCACCGCCTGCCGACAGATTCGCACCGTGAAGCGTGAGATCACGCCCAGCCTGAACCGACAGGTCGCCCGTCGCCGCGATCGTGCCTTGCTGGCCGATCACGCTCGTATTGACCTTGCTTGCGCCAGACGCACCGATCGCACCCACCGCATCAACCAGTGTCGTGTTGACGATATCGCGGCCCGCGCTGACGGCAACGCGATTGCCGGTGATCATCCCCGACGCGTTCACAACGTCATTGCTGGCCGATACGACCGTCGTGCCGTTCTTGGGATCGCTCGAAATCGTGCCGCCGCGATTCAGAATGTCGGTCGCGGTGAGTACCGTCTTCGTGCCGCCCTTGATCACGCCCGAATTGGTCGTACTGCCAACCGTATGAATCTCGATATCGTCGGCTGCGATCAACGCACCGGTCGGTTGAAGATCGTTGGCATGCGTTTTCGCCATGTACACAACCGGGGCCAACACATGCGTCGTGCTGCCATCAGGCAGCGTGACGGTCTGATTGACGAGCCAGACGATATCGCTCGTCAGCGCATCCATCTGCGCGGCGGTCAGCGCCACGCCGGGCACCAAGCTGAATGACTTCGCGTAGTTCGCGCCGTTCGTCATCAGCGCCCGATATTCGTCTTCGGCGCTCGTATAGCCTGGCAGGAAGGTGCGCCCGGTGAGCTGGGTGATCTGATCGCGCACCATCCGCTGTTCATATATCCCGTCGCCCAGGCGCTTCTCGATGCTCGCAGGGTTCAGGTTCAACTGGCCGAGCAGGTAGTCGCTCGAAATGAATGTCGTATAGCTCGTCAACCTCGAATCGGTGACGATCAGATACGGTTGTTCCGGCGCGGGATGAATCGACACCATGCCGCTGGTCGGCAATGTGATCGACAACGCACCGGTTGCGCTCGCAACCGATTGCAGTGCGGGAACCGTCGTCGCGCCGCTTGCCGCGCCAACCTTGGACGGTTGATTTCCCGAAATACCTTGGTTATCCGAATTGTTTCCAAGCGTGCCGCCTGTCGCCCCAGTTGACGAATCGTGCGCGGCAACGTTCTGGTTGTTGACGTCCCGCGCGTCGATCTTCACCGACTGATTCGCGATGATCGTGCCGCCGGTTCCACCGATTGCGACCGGCGTATGCACAACGGTTGGCTCGACGATCGTGCCGCGATCGCGCGTCGTGTTCTCGTTCCATGCGTACATCGAGACGATGTCGTCGGTCTGATATTGATACAGCGTCCGCCCGACGTTGTTCACGACGGTGTCGCCATAACTGCCACCGATCCGAATCGCCTGACCCGCCGCAATCGCGCTGTAATCGTTATTGATCGTGCCGACGTTCGCCATCGTGATGCTGCCGCCCGCGACGAGCTGGGCCTGCTGCGCCTGGCTCGTTACCTTGTCCTGCCGAGTGGTGGACGTGGTATCGCGCCAGATTTCAACGCGCTGATAGCCGTGATGGCCGTCGCTGCGCGTCGTGTATTCCGTGTCCGGAGCGTAGTTGACGTGCGGGTCGTATGCGTCCCAATAGTTGACCGTAACCGACCCGTCCGCGTTTTTCGTCAGCGTGTTGTAGTAAATCGTCTGCGGCTTGCCGTCGACGTCGACGACCAGCACCTTGTCGGTCGCATTTGGGCCGGCCGATTCCGATACGACCTGCGAAGCAAGATAGTTCGAAGTGAGCGGCGTCTTGTAGCCATTCACCCACATCGCCTGCGAGCAGCCGCCGTTCGGGGCCGCGTTCATCGTGGCGCACACGATGTATTTCTGGCGCTTGGTCTGGTGCGAGGTAGTCGTTGCGGTGGTTTCGGTCGCAACCGTCGGCGCAGGGCGGCTGTTGGTGAACGTGCCGGCTGCGAGTTCGATATTGCCTTGCGCTTCGATCGTGGATTGATCGTTCAGCACGTTCTGCGTGCGGTTCGCGAACAAGCCGTTCGCGTCGCGCTGGTCGTTGGCGGCGATATGGATATCGCCGAGGCTGAACAGGTTTGCACCTTCCGTATTCGACAACCGATTCGTTGCGTGCAGGCTCAATTGATTCGCGGCGGCGAAAACGGCGGCGGCGCCCGTGTTCGTGATGGTTGCCGCGTTCGCCGTGACGTTGGCGCCGATCACGGTGCCGGTGTTGTTCAGCGTTGCGCTATGGGTCGTGACCGAATCGCCTTCGATGCGGCCGGCGTTATCGATCGTGCCGCCGTGCGCGTTGATGGTGGTGTTCGCGGAATTCAAATCCGCGCCGCGCTGGTTGTCGACGTTCGCCGCGTTCACCGTGAGTTTGCCGTTGGCATCCATCACGCCTTGGTTCGTCAGCGCGCCCGATGTGGTGAAATTCAGGTCGCCGTTGGCGTGCAACTGGTTGGTTGCCGTCTGCGTGTAGTCGTTCGCGAGCGTAATCGAACCGTCGCGGCCCGCGATGAGGGCGCCGTCGCCGAGTAATGTGCCGCTGTTCAGCGTCAAGTCTTGATCGCTACCGATCGCGCCGCCCTGATTCGACAGCGCACCGGCCTGGATCAATACGCTGCCGCCGCTGCCGGCGTCGTTGCCGATCCTCCCGGACGTGTTGTCGATCGATGCCGCCGTCAACGACAGTGCGCCGTTGGCCCGCATCGATCCGTCTCGGTTCGACAGCGCTGCGTTTGCGCCGTTGAACGTCAGGTTGTTCGCAGCCGACAGTACACCGCCGGCATTGTTCGCATTGCTTGCGATATTCAACGTCAGGTCGTGGCCGGCCAGCGTCTGACCGCCATGCGCATTCGTGAGCGTTTGCGCGGTGAGCGTCACATCGCCATTGCCGCCGATCGTGCCTGCACCGGCCTTGCCGGATGCATAGGTGTTGGTGATCGCGGCGCCGCCGTCGATCCGCGTTGCGCCGGTGCCGATATTGGCAATCCGCCCGTCGCTGTTATCCAGGCTCGCGCCGGACAATTCAAGCGTGGCCGTCGAACCGTTCGCCTCGATTTGCCCGCCGTTGTTGAGCATGGCGCCGAGCGCCGCAAGCTTGAGCTTGTCGTTCGCTTGAATCAGGCCGGCCGCATTGGCGAGCCGGCCGTTCGATTGCACGGACAGCGATCGAGCCGCCAGTAACGAGCCGTTCGTGTTATCGACCGTGCCGCTCGACACCGATACGTCGCCGTTGCCGCCGATCGTGCCGCCTGCGGTGTTGGTCAAGGCATTCGCAGTCGTCACGGACAGCGCATCCGTGCCGAGCGCCTCGACGGCACCGCCGTCGTTCGACAGGCTGTCGGCCGCGATCGTCAAGGCATGATTCGATTCGATCGCACCGCTTGTGTTGTTGATTGCGCCTTGAGATTGGATCGTGACGTGATCGGCGCCGATGTAACCACCCGCGCTGTTATCGAGCGACCGAACGCCGAGCGTGGCCTGCCGCTGCGCGGAGAGGGCACCGGCTTGATTCGACACGGCGGTGGCGATCAGCGCCAGCGCGCCGTTGGTCGCGATCGAGCCGCCCTGGTTCGACAACACGCCGGTGCCGAGGGTCAACGTACCGCTGCCGGCATGCAGGATCTTGCCGTGGTCGTTGATCAGCGTGGCCGGCGTGAGGCTCAGATCGGCGCTGTTGGTCTGTACCGTGCCCGAACGATTGTCGAGCGTGCCGGACACGGCGATGTCGGCCCGGTTCGTGCCGGTTTGTGTGATCGTGCCGGAGCGGTTCGCGAGATCGGTTGCCGACAGCGACAACCGGCTGCCCTGAATGGAACCTGCATGGTTGTCCAGGTCAGTCGCGCGAACCTGTGCCGATGCGCCGGCAGCGATGCTGCCGGATACGTTGGCCAGGTGCGAACCGGCATCGATCGATGCGTTCCGACCAGCCGTCAGTGACCCACCACCGTTGTCGATGGACTGCCCGCCGACGTTCAAATCGTCAGCAGCGCTGATCGATCCTTGGTTGGCGAGGGTGCCGGCTTGCACCGTGACGTCGCCATCACCGCCGATCACACCGCCTTGCGCGCCGTTCGCGGTCGAGCCTGTTGTGTTCGTCAGCAGGCCGCTGGTCGAGACGGACAGGCCATCGCCATTGAGGGACGTGACGCGCCCGGCGCTATTCTGCAGCGACGCGCCAACCACCTTCATGTGGCCGGCGCTCTGGATGATGCCTTGCCGATTGTCGATCGCGCCGCCAGCCACGTCGGTGGTGTTCTGCGACACCATCGTGCCGGCCCGATTCGACATCGCGCCGGACGTGCGAACCGACAACGGCCCTTGTGCCGACACCGTGCCGCCTTGGTTCGACAGGGTGCCTGCCGTCAACGCTGCGCCGCCCTGGCTCGATAGCTTGCCGTAGTCATTGATCAGCGCGCCCGACGCGGTGGCGGCGAGCGAGCGACTGGCGCTCGTCGTTGCGTTCGATACATCGAGATCGCCGGCATGGGCATTCATTTCCAGGCGGCCATGAGCCACGGCCTGGCCGCCGGCAAGATCAACGCTGCCGCCCGAGAGCGTTGCATTGCCGCCCGCGAGATTTCGTCCAGTGGCATTCAACCGGCCCGTTGTGGCGATGTGCAGATTGCCGCCTTGCGTGACGGCACCGTCGCTGTTCACCCCTGCGCCGATCGCGCCGGTCGATGCCAACGTTCCCGCCTTGATGTCGAGGTCCTGTTGCGCGGCGAGCGTGCCGCTGTTCGCGACGGTATTGGCGGCGAGGTTCGCGTTCTGTTGCGCGTACATCGTTCCGGTGTTCTGAATATCGCTCGCGTTCGCGCTGAGGTTGCCGCTGGCGGTGGTTTTCCCTGTCAGAACGAGCCGGCCGTCCGACAGCAGCGTGAGGTCGCCCGCTTCGGCGGCAATCGTCCCGGCGCTTGCCACGCCGACACCGTTCGCGTTGCCGACCAGGAAAATGCGGTTCGCATACATGCCACCCAACAGCGCCACGTCGATCGCCACGCCAGACGTGGCATCGTCGGCGTGAGTCGGGGCCGCAGCAAGCGTGGCGTGATCGACGTGATTCGCGCCCGCGATCACGTTCAGTTTTCTTGCGTAGATCGCAGCATTCAACTTGACGGCACGGGCAATGAGGTCGACCTGATCGATGTTCGCGACATTCAGCCCGGCGCCCGCCACCGTGACGAGGCCGCGATTCACGTTGAACCCGGCCACGGAGCCATCCGCGCCGTATTGCGGCACGCCGGTTGTCAAAACGGCGCGTGAGGTATTGATGAACCCGCCGCCATCGATCTGCAAACCGGCAGGATTCGACAGGATGAGTTCGGCTTTGCGGCCAGCGATCTCGACGAATCCCCGGATCGAGGACGGGTTGTTGCTGTTGACCTGATTGACGATGATCCGAGCGGCATCGTTCGGCCCGAAATTCGGGTTGCCGTTGATCATGCCGGCTTGCTGCGTGTTGACGATCGTCGGCGAGTTATTGAGGATTGCGCCGGGTTTTTGTACGTCGAACTGGTGATAGGTATTGACGGAGACGCCCGCGCCGCCGGGCTTGTTGATGTTGACCTGGGGTAGGCCGTTTTGCGTGGGGATGACCGAAGGAGCGTGCGCGCCACCGCCGACGATCTGCGCGTTCGACCACGTGGGCATCGCACCGGCCACGATCAGCACGGCGAACGTCACGGGACGCAACGCGAAGCGAGCAAAGGCCGGCGACACTCGCCGCGCACCTTCGCCTCGGCCGGCGCCACCCGACGCACTGGCGGTCTCCTCGACGGCAATCAACATGCCGCGTACACGGCTGAATATCAGGCGATGGTTATTTTTATTCATGCTTCCGATCGACTCGCACATCGCCGGTGGGAGCCACGCGGCGCTCAATGGGGACTGAGCGATACGCTATGGATCGGCGGATCGAGGGTCAATCAGACAAACCTGATATACGGATAGTCACAATGCGCGGTTTGCCATGGCGCGCGGGTGCATGCGGCCGCCGCGCCCATGAAAAAGGCCGGATGCCGGGGCATCGCCCCCGCATCCGGCCTTGGCGGTACGCGCCGCTGACGCGGCGCGTGCGCGCTTACAACCCGACCGAAATCAGGCCCGGGATCGCCACGTCGGGATTGACGTCGGCGTCGTAATCCACGCCGGCGATCTCGAAGCCGAACAGGCGCAGGAATTCGTGCTTGTAGCCGGCGAAATCCGTCAGTTCGTAGATATTCTCGTTGGTGACCTGGCTCCACAGCGCCTGCACCTTGGCCTGCACTTGCGGATCGAGTTCCTTGTAGTCGGCGCGCAGGCGGCCGTCTTCGTCGATGTGCGGCGTGGCGCCGTACATCGTGTCGTGCAGCAGGCCGTACACCTGCTCGATGCAGCCCTCGTGCGTGCCGGTTTCCTTCATCACCTTGAACAGCAGCGACAGATACAGCGGCATCATCGGGATCGCCGAGCTGGCTTGCGTGACCACCGCCTTCAGCACCGCCACGCGCGCGTCGCCGCCGTGGGCCGCGAGCGTGTCGCGCAGGCCGATCACGGTGGTGTCGAGATCCTTCTTGGCCGCGCCGATCGAGCCGTTCCAGTAGATGTCGTGCGTGATCTGCTCACCGAGATAGGTGAACGCGGTGGTCTTCGCGCCGGGAGCCAGCACGCCCGCTTCGTTCAGCGCGTCGATCCAGAACTTCCAGTCC
Organism: Burkholderia sp. 22PA0099; assembly: GCF_047497165.1. Classification (NCBI taxonomy): domain Bacteria; kingdom Pseudomonadati; phylum Pseudomonadota; class Betaproteobacteria; order Burkholderiales; family Burkholderiaceae; genus Burkholderia; species Burkholderia sp. 22PA0099. Next base: position 1,498,727 of record NZ_CP163164.1, read on the forward strand.
TCGCCGCCCATCACCGCCACGGTGTTGTCGATCTCTTCCTGCGAGGCCGGCTCCAGCACCGTGTCCTTGATCACTTCCTTGTCGGTGTCGATGCCGCGGAACGTGACGCTCTTGCCGATCGGCTTGAGCGTGGAGTTGTGCACCACGCCCGTTTTCGGGTGCGTGCGGCGCGGCGAGGCGAGGCTGTACACCACCAGATCGACCTGGCCGAGATCGGCCTTGATGGTGTCGATCGTGACGCGCTTCACTTCGTCGGAGAACGCGTCGCCGTTGATCGTCTTGACGTAGCGGCCTTCGGCCTTGGCGAACTTCTCGAACGCGGCGGTGTTGTACCAGCCGGCGGTGCCCGGCTTGGTTTCGCTGCCCGGACGCTCGAAGCACACGGCCAGCGTGTCCGCGCCCGAGCCGAAGGCGGCCGAGATGCGTGCGGCCAGGCCGTAGCCGGTGGACGCGCCGATCACCAGCACCTTCTTCGGGCCGTTGGCGATCGGGCCTTGCTTGACCACGTAATCGATCTGTTCTTTGACATTGGCTTCGCAGCCGACAGGATGAGTCGTCACGCAGATGAAGCCACGCACGCGCGGTTTGATGATCATGAAAGCCCCTGAATACGGTAAGCGTCGAACGTCGACGGACAGAAATGCCGTGCATTGTAAAGGAAGCCCCGGATGGCGCGAACGGCGGCATCCGGCTTCGGGGCGGGGTGCACGGGCGGTGGGCCTGGATACGGGCGTGGATGTGCACAGGCACATGGCGGCGCGATCGGGCCGGACGTGGGACACTCGCACCGGGTTTTTTCGCGCGGACCGGCCTCGCTTCGGGCGCTGCGGCGGCCGGCTGCGCTTCACCGTTTCGAGAATCATGATCCGATTGCTTTCGATGTCGGGCAGCCTGCGCGCGCTGCCTCGAACACGGCCCTGCTCGATGCCGCCGCCGCGATCGGCGTGCCGGGCGTGATCGTGCAGGCTTGGCGTGGCCTCGACACGCTGCCGCCTTTCAACCCCGAGCGTCAGGACGACCCGCCGTCGCCCGTGCAGGCATTGCGCGACGCGGTTGCGCGGGCCGACGGGCTGCTGATCGCCTGCCCCGAATACGCGCGCGGCATTCCGGGCGCGTTCAAGAACGCGCTCGACTGGCTGGTGGCCAGCGACGGCTTTCCGGGGATGGCGGTGGCGCTGTTCAACGCGTCGCCGCGTGCGTCCGATGCGCAGGCGGCGCTGCGGCTGGTGCTGACCACCATGTCGGCGCATTGCGTGGCGCCGGCCTCGATCGCGCTGCCGTTGCTCGGGCCACCGCGCACGGCGGCGCAGATCGCGGCCGATCCGGCGCATCGCGAGGCGATTTCCGGAGCGCTTGCGGCGATGCGCGAGCGGATCGCCGAGCGCGGGCGGCGCGGCGAACGGGTGCCGGGCGGCTCGGCCGGGGCTTGATGCCGATCGGACCGGCGTCCGCGGCGTCTCAGTCCTGCTTGCTGCCGTTACCGCTGCCCCCCGGCGCCACCCCACCCGCCAGCATCGCATCGGCGATCGCATGGCGGCCCTGCGCGCGCAGCCCGTCGGCTGCACCCTGCACGTCGCGGGCGTCCTTGTTCTGGCTCAATTTGCTCTTGCCTTCCAGGCGCGTGATCTCAATCTCGATGCCGACGATCGCCTTCATCAGCGTATCGACGAAATCGGCCGGCGCGTCGCCCATCTTCCACGGCACCGGCTGCGTCGCCTCGTGACGGCGCGTGAGCCTGGCCACCACGCCGCGCACGTAGCGTTCGTCGTCACGCACGGTGATGCGGCCGTGCGCGTGTACCACCGCGTAGTTCCAGGTGGGCACTTGGCGATGTGCCTCGTGCTTGCTCGGATACCAGTTCGGCGAGATGTAGGCGTCCATCGCGCGGAAGATCGCCAGCACCGGCGCGCCGTTCGCCACCTGCTGCCAGACCGGGTTGGCGCGCGCCACGTGGGCGTGCAGCACGCCGAGCGTGCCGCCGGCCGGATCGAGTTCGAACGGCAGGTGGTTGGCGTCGAGGCCGCCGTCGCCGTGCGTGACCAGCGCGCCGAACGGGTGGGCGGTGATCAGGGCGTGCAGCGCGTCGGGGCGCGCTTCGGTGAAATGGGCGGGCAGGTACATGGCGGCTCCGGGAAGGCGGTGGGGCGTGATTGATCGAATGGCTGATTCTGCGCCGTTGCTGGCCTATGATGAAGGGCCAGTTTTATTCAATTTTTCTGGACCAGAAACGATGGCCCGCACCGCGCAATCCCCCGATATCCCCTCGCTCGGCCCGCTCGACCGGGCGGCCGGCCAGTTGAGCCGCCAACTGGCGCAGGCGCTGCGCGACGCGATCCGGCGCGGCGACCTGCGCCCCGGCGAGCCGCTGCCGGCCTCGCGCCAGCTTGCCGCCGCGCTCGGGCTGGCGCGCGGCACGGTGATCGAGGCGTTCGAGCAACTGGTGGCGGAGGGGTTTCTGGTCGCGCGCGGGCGGACGGGGACGTGGGTGGCGCCGGCGTTGTCGACGCCGGGGGAGGGGGCGTTGGGGGTTTTAAGCACAGGAAACACCAAATCGAGCGTCGTCGCATCGGTGCCCACCGCCTCCCCCGGCGCCCTCCTGCCACGCCGCTTGCCCGCGCCCGCCGCGATCTTCGCCGCCGTCGCCGCCGATTTCGAACCGCTGCTGCCGATCCCGTTTGCCGTCTCGGTGCCGGGCGGCCCGACCTTGCCCGACGCGGCCTGGCGGCGGCTCGGCAACCGCCTGCGCGCACGCGGCGCGGCCGCGCCGTCGGGCTATGGCGACACGCGCGGCGTCGGCCCGCTGCGCGAGGCGATCGCCGACTACGTGCGCCGTTCGCGCTCGGTGCGCTGCGACGCCGCCCAGGTGATCGTCACCACCGGCACCCAGCAGGGCCTGTATCTGGCCTGCCAGGTGCTGCTCGACGCCAGCGACCGCGCCTGGATCGAGAACCCGGCGTATCGCGGCATCACGGCGATCCTCGAAAGCACCGGACGGCGCGACGCGATCGTGCGCGTGCCGGTGGATGCGGAAGGGCTCGACGTCGACGCCGGCCGCCGCCTCGCGCCCCACGCGCGCGCGGCGTTCGTCACGCCGTCGCATCAATATCCGCTCGGCATGCCGTTGAGCGTCGGCCGCCGCGAGGCGTTGCTCGACTGGGCGCGCACGCACGACGCGTGGATCGTCGAGGACGACTACGACAGCGAACTGCGCTACGCCGGCCATCCGTTCCCGGCGATGCAGGGGCTGGACCCGGCGCGGGTGGTGTATCTGGGCACGTTCAGCAAGATCCTGTTTCCGTCGCTGCGGCTCGGCTATGCGATCGTGCCGCCCGATCTGGTGGCGGCGTTTCGCGGCGCGCGCGTGCTGATGGACCGCCATCCGCCCGAGGCCGACCAGCATGTGCTGGCCGCGTTCATGGGCGAGGGGCATCTCGATCGCCATATCCGGCGCGTGCGCGGCGTGTATGCGGCGCGGCGCGCGCGGCTGATCGAGACACTCGACGCCGCGCTGCCGCCCGAGCTGGCCTGGCGCGAGCCGAGCGATCAGGGCATGCATCTGGTGCTGTGGCTGGCGGCTGGTTTCGACGATCGCCGGGTGGCCGCGCAGGCGCTGGCGGCCGGCGTGGCGGTGCGGCCCGTCTCGCCGATGTATGCGCCCGGCACGGCGCGGCCGGGGCTGGTGCTCGGCTTCGGCGGTTTCGACGACGCGCGCATGGAGGCGGCGGCGCGCACGCTGGCGGCGGTGATCGTGGCGGTTGGGCGCGAGGGAGCGGTGTGAGCGGGGTGAGGGCGCTATGGGCCGACGACGGGCAGGCAATGGATCGTTCGCTTTACGGCTCCGTGGCGTGTCCGCGTGATCATTCTTGTCGACCGGCCCGAAAAGCTCGCGACTGCGGAGCCTCGCTATTCGTCCGGCATGTTATCGGGCGCGCAGAGATTCATGGATTTCATCGCCACTGCGCCCGGCAGGTTCTCGCGCGGGATCAAGGAAAATGCGTTCCAGTCCGGCTCATCGACATACACGATGCCGCTCTTGCAACGCATGTGCGCCTGCTTGTTTCGACCGTCGCACGATGCGCCGTCAATCGCGCATCGTTGCCATTGCGGAATGACGCCGGCAGCCCGCAACGCGCCGCCCTCGGCCCGCGTGTAGGTGCGCACGTCGCGTGTCGCAATCGCCATGTACATGAAATCGACATCCGCCATGACGGGCCGTGCGGCTTCGGCTTCTCGATAGTGCTCATGCAACTCGACCACGTACCGCGCGCCCGCGCCGAATAGCGCGGCGCCAATCAGCGCGGTGGCGACGGCAACGATGCGGCGTGGTTCGGATCCAGCGAAACGGGCGCACGCCAACCCGGCGACCGGGAAGATCAGCGCGATTGCCGCCCCCCAGGACAAAGCCATCGTCAAACCAGGGGTGGGGCAATCGAAACCGCATCCGGGGTTGCGATCGAAGGCGAGCAAGATCCGCGAAACCGCGATCGCGGTCACGCAACCCGCCACCGTGAACAGGACAAACACCGACACCTTCCTCACTTGATTTCCCTAGAAAGTCGAAACCCTTGGCCCGAGCCGGTTATCGACGTTACCGGACTCTATCCAGGCTGGACGGATCGTGGCAGGAGGTGGATCAAGGCGAGCGCGGCGCGGAGATTTTTCGTCGTGGAGCGAACGCCGTTGCGCGACAGGCGTCTTTGCCGCAGCGCGGCGGCTTGGCTGGCGAATGCGCGGAGGCGGCACCCGCTTCTCCCCCTACCGCCCATCCCGCTGCCGATTCCCGAATGTCGGCAGCCGCCAGCCGAAATACAGCGACGACAGCCGGATCGCCACGCACGAGCCGATCGCCAGCCACGGCGCGAGCGTGGGCAGCCAGTTGGTGCGCAGCGACACCACCTCGACGGTCGCGCCGAACAGCGCGGCCAGCGCGTAGATCTCGCGCTGCAGGATCGCCGGCACGCGCGAGAGCAGCACGTCGCGGATCACGCCGCCGCCCACCGCGCTGAACATGCCGAGCAGGATCGCCACCTCGGCGCTCTCGCTGTAGGCCAGCGCCTTCTGCGCGCCGGCCACGGCGAACAGGCCCAGCCCGATCGCATCGAACAGCAGCACCGGGTAGCGCAGCTTCTTTACACGCTGGTAGGCGGCCACCGTCAGCGCGGCCGCCACCATCGACACCAGCAGATAGCGCCAGTTCGACAGCCCGGCCGGCGGCACCGCGCCGATGCAGACGTCGCGTACGATGCCGCCGCCGCACGCCACGATGAACGTGACGAACACCACGCCGAACAGGTCGAGCCGCCGCTGGCGCGCGGCCACCGCGCCGCTGATGGCGAACACGAAGGTGCCGGTCAGGTCCAGCAGCGTATAGGCGACGTGGCCGTTCATGCGCGGCGCGCGCGCACGATGCGGCGCGGCTGGCGGGACTGCGGAAGGGCGGGGCGGCAGGGAGGAAGCAGCGTCATCGTCGATCGGGAGCGGAGCACGGTCACGATGATAGGCAGATCGCGGAAAACCGCAACCGGCGCGACGCGTCAGCTGCCCTGCAGCGCCTTGCGGAACGCGGTGGGCGTGGCGCCGTGCGCGTCGCGGAAGCGGTGGCTGAAGTGCGCGGCGTTCGCGTAGCCGCATTGCGCGGCCACCTGCGCGAGCGGCAGCACGGTTGTGCGCAGCAGCGTGCGCGCGCGGGCCAGCCGCTGCTCGGCGATCCACGCGTGCGGCGGCGCGCCGAACGAGACGCGGAACATCCGCGCGAAATGGTATTCGGACAGCGCGGCTAGGTCGGCCAGCTCGCCGAGCGTGACGGGCTGGTCGAGCATCGCATCGATGTAGTCGCGTACGCGTCGCCGCACGGCCGGCGCCAGCCCGCCCGTGTGCATCACGCCGGTTCGCATCACGCTTTGCCCGCGCAGCAGCCCGCTCAATACCTCGTGCGCGGTTTCGTTGACGCGCAGGCGGCCGTCCACGTCGTCCCAGCGCTCGTTGAGCAGCGAGCGGCATTGCTCGGCGATGCGCGGGTCCTCGAAATAGGTGCGATCGGCCAGCTCCAGCTCGCGCGGCTCGCGATCGAGTTCGCGCACCGCGCGGCGCGTGAAGTGCTCGGGCAGGAAGTACAGGTGCATGAAATGCATCTGGCCGCGCACCCACCAGCGCGATTCGTGGTCGCCGGGCAGCGCGCACAGCCGGCTCGGCGCGCCGTAGCGGCCCGGCAGCTTCTGCCGCTCGGTGCGGTAGCCGCCCGCCACGTAGCACGACAGCGTGTGGTGGCCGGGGTTGTCGTAGGCCGTTTCCGCCACCTCGGTCTCGCGCGTCCATTCGGCGATGGCGAGGTGATCGCCGAGCCACGCAAAGCGCTGCAATCGCGCATCGGCGTCGGCCAGCGTGCGGCACACCGATTGCAGCCCGAACGGCAAGTCCGCCGCGCTGGCCAGTTCGGCGGCGGAGGCGGGCGGGGCGGCGAGGATCGGCGGGCTGACGGGCTTCATGGGCGCAGTATAGGGTCGCGCGGGGTTGCGCGCGCGCGTGCACGGCACGCTGTCGCGCAAAGACAGCAATTCCGGACAAGTGGCCCGGCCCGGCGGGCGGCACAGTGGTCATCCGGGACGATCCGGCGCCGAAGCGCTCGGCCGGCCCCCGGCAACGCCAGCCAACCTCACGCCGCCTTGCCATGAATCTTCTGCTTTATGCCGTCACCGTGCTGATCTGGGGCACCACCTGGATCGCGATCAAATGGCAGCTCGACAGCGTGCCGCCGCCGATCTCGATCGCCTGGCGCTTCTGGATCGCCGCCGCCGTGCTGTTCGTGGTGCTGCGCGCGCTGCGCCGGCCGATCATGCCGCCGCGCGAGGCCTGGCGCTACTTGGTGGCGCAGGGGCTGGCGCTGTTCTGCCTGAACTTCCTGTGCTTCTACTACGCCGAGCGCGTGGTGCCGAGCGGGCTGGTGGCGGTGGTGTTCTCGATCGCGCCGCTGCTCAACGCGATCAACGGCCGGCTGTTCCTGGGCCGCCCGCTGCAACCCACCGCGATCGCCGGGGCGCTGCTCGGGCTGGCCGGCATCGGTTGCCTGTTCTATCAGCAGATGGCCGGCCACCTCGGCGACGCGGCCACTTGGCGCGGCCTCGCGATCGCGCTGGGCGGCACGCTGTGCTTCTCGACCGGCAGCCTGCTGTCGAGCCGGATGCAGGCGATCGGCCTGCATCCGCTGATGACCAACAGCTGGGCGATGCTGATCGGCGCTTCGGCGCTGACGATCGGCTCGGCCGTCGCCGGCCTGTCGTTCGTGCCGGAGATGACGCCGCGCTACCTCGGCGCGCTGGCCTATCTGGCCGTGCCGGGCTCGGTGATCGGCTTCACGTCGTATCTGATGCTGGTGGGCCGGATCGGCCCGGAGCGGGCGGCCTATTGCACGGTGCTGTTTCCGTTCGTGGCGCTGACCGTCTCGACGATCTTCGAGGGCTACCGCTGGTCGCCGCTCGCGGTGCTCGGGCTGGCGCTGGTGGTGGCCGGCAACCTGGTGGCGTTCGACCTGACGCGCCGGGTGTTCGCGCGGCGGCGTCGCTGCGTGGCGTGACGGGGTAACGGCGCGCCCACCAAGCCCACCGCGCTTCACCCCACCGGCCGGCACCGCTGCATCGCCTCGAAGAACGCCGCGACGAGCCGGCTCTCGCGCCGCTCGCGCAGGCAGCACACGTGGATATGCGTGCTGACCGGATCGCCCTCGATGCGCACCGGCCGCAGTCGCGCCGCGTCGGGCACGTACTCGGACACCGACACCGTGCCCACCCCCAGCCCGCGCGCCACGGCCTCGCGCAGCGCCTCGCGGCTGCCGATCTCCATCGCGATGCGCGGTGTCGCGCCGATACGCGCCAGCGCATCCTCCAGCGCGCGCCGCGTGGTCGAGCCGGGCTCGCGCATCAGCAGCGGCGCGCCGGCCAGTTCCGCCAGCGTGATCGCCTCGCGCGCCGCGAACGGATGCGCCACGCCCACGAACGCGATCACCGGGTAGCTCGCATACGGCGTCATCTCGTAGCGCTCGTCGCTGAACGGCCGCGCGATCACGCCGACGTCGCAGGCGTAATCGTCGAGATCGTTGAGCACGCTCTCCGAATTGCCGAGCGTGACGGCCAGTTGCATGCGCGGATGCGCGGTGTGGAACGCCTCGATCATCTCGGTCACATGGAACGGGCTGACCGCGCCGATCCGCAGCACGCCGCGCGTGAGCTCGCCGCTGTCGTGCAGCAGCGAGCGCGCGTCGTTCTCCAGCCCGTTGATCTGCCGCGCCAGCGGCAGGAAATCCAGCCCCACCGCCGACAGCTCCACGCGCCGCCCCCGCCGATGGAACAACTGCACGCCGTGCTCCTGTTCGAGCGCCTGCACCTGCGAGGTGACGGTGGTCTGGCTGGTGGCGAGCGCGCGGGCCGCCGCCGTGAAGCCGCCGTGCTGGACCACGGCGAGGAAAGCGCGAATCTGGGTCAAGGTCATCGATCGATACGGAAGTTCGGACTGTCGGATTGAAAACAGGGACGGACGGCGCAGGCGATTTCGGCGATCTTTCTCGATCCACCCCTTATTTCAAGGGATTGTCCCGCAAGCATCGCGCATCGGACCCAAACCGGCCCGAAACCCTTGCACCGCCTGACTGTTCGGCCAACGAACTGGAATCCAACGATTTTTCCGATGGATCGATTCGGTTGAACCGGGTATTTCGATCATGGACGAGTCATGTTGCAAAACTATGCTGGCGTCCGTGATCCACTTCCCCCGGAGCCGAGCATGCTGCAACGATCCGTCAGCCTCGATAGCCACACCGCGAATCGCGCCCAGCGCGCCTATCGCGGCCCCGTCACCACCGCGATCTTCGACTGGGCCGGCACCGTGCTCGATTTCGGCTGCCTCGCGCCCGTGCATGCGTTCCGCGAGGTGTTCGAGGCGGCGGGCGTGCCGATCAGCGAGGCGCAAGCGCGCGCGCCGATGGGCGCGGCCAAGCGTGAGCACATCGAGCTGATCCTGGAGGATCCGGCCGTGCAGTCGCGCTGGCGCGCGGCGTTCGGCGCGGCGTCCACCGACGCCGACATCGACCGGCTCTACGCCGCGTTCCTGCTGGCCGACGAGCGCAACGTCGAGCGCTACAGCGCGCTGATCCCCGGCGCGCTCGACACCATCGCCACGCTGCGCGCGCGCGGCATCCGCATCGGCAGCACCACCGGCTACCCGCGCGAGGTCATGAACAACCTGCAGCCGCTGGCCGAGCGCCACGGCTACCGCCCCGACCACTGCTGCACCGTCAGCGACGTGGCGCGCGGCCGCCCGTACCCGGACATGTGCCTGGCCAATGCGCTGGCGCTCGGCGCGCCCGACGTGCGCAGCTGCGTGGTGGTGGACGACAGCCCCACCGGCCTCGAATCGGGCCTCGCGGCCGGCATGTGGACGGTGGGCATCGCCGCGAGCGGCAACGAGGTGGGCCTGTCGCTCGACGCCTGGCAGGCGCTCGACGCCGCCGGCCGCGACGCGCGCGTCGGCCCGGCCCGCGAGCGCCTCGCGCAGACGGGCGCGCACTACGTGATCGACAGCATCGCCGACCTGCCGGTGGTGATCGACGCGATCGGCGAACGCCTCGCGGCCGGGGAACACGCGTAATGAGCTGGCAATTCCACAACCCGGTGCGGGTGCGCTTCGGCGTCGATACGCTCGACGCGATCGGCAGCGTGCTGGCCGGCCGTCCTTACGCGATCGTCACGTACCCGGGCCAGCCGTTCGTCGCGCTGTGCGAACGGATCGAGCGGCTCGCCGGGCCGGCGCTGCTGCGCATCGACAACGTCGAGGCCAACCCTTCCGTGACGATGCTGCGCACGGCCTGCGATGCGTTGTCCGGGCTCGCCGCGCTGCCCGAGGCGCCGGCCGTGCTGGTGGCGCTGGGCGGCGGCTCGGTGATGGACACGGCCAAGGTGCTGGCCGCCGAGCATGGCCGGCTCGACCCGGTGCTGGCCTGGATCGAGGATGGCCGCACGCGCGTCGCCTCGCGCGCGCTGCCGATCGTGGCGATTCCCACCACGTCCGGCACCGGCAGCGAAGTGACGTCGTGGGCCACGGTGTGGGACCCGGCGCGCGACCGCAAGCTCTCGCTCGCCCGCGACGATCTCTATCCGGAAACGGTGCTGGTCGATCCGCGCCTGGTGGCGGGCCTGCCGCCCGAACCGACGCTGGCCAGCGGGCTCGACGCGCTGTCGCACGCGCTCGAAAGCCTGTGGAACATCAACGCGAACCCGGTTACGCGCGGCCTGGCCGTGGAGGCGGCCCGCGAGATCCTCGCGGCGCTGCCGCGCGTGATGGCCGCGCCCGGCGATCTGGCGGCGCGCTCGGCGATGGCGCTCGGCGCGCTGCGCGCCGGCCTGGCGTTCTCGAACACGCGCACCGCGCTGGCCCACAACATCTCGTACGCGATCACGCTGCGGCATGGCGTGGCGCACGGCCTGGCCTGCTCGTTCTGCCTGCCGGCCGTGATGCGCTCGGCGCTCGGTGCCGATCCGGCTTGCGACCGCGCGCTGGCCGAGGTGTTCGGCACGCTCGACGGCGCGCCGGCCCGGCTGGAAGCGTGGCTCGACGCGCTCGGCGTGGCGTGCCACCCGGCCGCCTACGGCCTCGACGCCCACGCATGGCAGGACCTGGTTGCGAACGCCTTCGACGGCGCGCGCGGCCGCAATTTCATCGGCGCGCCGGCGCGCTTCCCGCAATTCGATTTCACGCAGGCGGCGCAGCCCGCGCTCGCCTCGTGAATCGTCAGGAGAACTTCATGACTACGCCTCAATCCGTCAGGACCGACGCGCTGTCGCGTCTCGACAACATGCCGTGGACCCGCTTCCACACGCTGCTGGTGGCCGCGCTCGGGGTGGGCTGGGCGCTCGATTCGTTCGAGACCAACATCATCGGCAGCGTGTTCGGCATGCTCAAGGGCCAGTGGCACCTCAGTTCGGCGCAAGGCTCGCTGGCCGTGACGATCTGGGTGTTCGGCATGCTGGTGGGCGCGGTCGCGTTCGGCTACCTGGCCGACCGCTTCGGCCGCAAGCGGCTGTTTCTCGCCACGCTGCTCTGGTACGCGTGCTTCAGCGTGCTGACGATCTTTTCCTGGAACTACGAATCGTTCCTGTTCTTCCGCGCCATGACGGCGCTCGCGGTGGGCGGCGAGTATTCGGCGGTCACGGCGACGATGGGCGAATTCATTCCGCGCGGCCATCGCGGCAAGACCGATTCGCTGATCCTGTCGGGCTTTCCGGTGGGCGCGCTGCTGTCGGCCGCGATCTCGTACTTCGTGCTGAACCACCTGCCGGCCGATGTGGCGTGGCGCGTGGGTTTCGGGCTGGGCACCACCATGGCGCTGCTGTTCTTCTGGATTCGCCGCGTGATTCCCGAATCGCCGCGCTGGCTGCTGCAACAGGGCCGCACCGCCGAGGCCGAGGCGATCGTCGGCCGGATCGCCGCCAGCGCCGAGCGTGCCGGCACCTCCGCCGCCGATCTCGATCAGGCGCGCCGACGCTACGAGCCGGCGCTCTACACGCCGTCGCGGCCCGCGTTCTGGCGCAACGTGCGCGAGCTGTTCGGCACCTACCGGCTGCGCTGCGGCCTCGCCAGCGCGCTGAATTTCTCGCAGGCGGCGGTGGTGTATGGCGTGCTGTCGCTGATGGCGCTGGTGATCCTGCCGTACATGAAGGTGCCGGCCGCCGACATGTCGCTGTACTACGTGTACGGCAACGTCGCCGCGCTGCTCGGCGGGCTGTGCGCGTCGGTGCTGGTGGAGGCGTGGGGGCGGCGCGTGTCGCTGCTGGTCAGCTACAGCTTCACGACGGCCGCGATCGTGTTGATCTACCTGATGCACACGCTGCCGGGCATGGTGCTCGGCTACTGTCTGATCCAGTTCGGCGTGACCTGGGCGTATATCTCGGGCTACGTGGTGTCGTCGGAAGTGCTGCCGACGCGGATTCGCGCCACGGGCCTCGGCGTATCGGTGGCGGTGGGCCGGGTGGGCGCGATGGTCGCGCCGCTGATGCTGACCAACGTGTACGCGCTCACCGGCACGCCGTCGGCGGCGCTGATCGGGCTGCTGCTGCTCGCGCTGCCGGGGCCGCTGGCCGCGCTGCTGTGGATGGTGAACGGGCGCGAGACGCGCAATGTTTCGCTGGAAGAGGGGAGTGCCGATGGTGGCTCGGCCGATGCGGCGCACTGGAATGCGCGTCCGGCGGTGGTGCAGTGAGGGGGTGAGTTGCGGGCCGGGGCGGATGCGCCGGCCGATTCAACCGCCCAAGCCCTTCAAGCCCCTCAAGCCGAAGCCGATTCCCGCGCCCCGTCGAATTCCGCGCGCGCCGCGATCACCTTCTCCTGGTTGTCCTCGGTCCAGCGCAGCAGCACGTGGAGCGCGCCGAACATCGATTCGCCCAATTCGGTCAGGCTGTATTCGACGCCGGGCGGCTTGGTGGGGAACACCTCGCGGTGCACGTAGCCGTCGCGCTGCAGTTCCTGCAATGTCTGCGTCAGCATGCGCTGGGAAATGTCCGGCACCAGCCGGCGCAGCTCGCCGAAGCGGTACGGGCGCTCGGCCAGCGCCATCATCAGCAGCGAGCTCCAGCGGCTGGCGATCACGTTCAGCAGGTCGCGCACCGGGCAATCGGAGATCGACCCCAGCGTGACGCGCATCTCGTCGAGTTTGGCCTGCAACGCGCTGGCCGATTTGGGGGTGGTTCCCATTAGGTAACTATCTCCTGAAAAACTGCCTTCTTTACGGCGCACCGCCGAAGCCCGATTATCGATGCACTCTCGATTTGAGAGCAACTCTCGAAATGAGGCTGTCTCATGAGCAACACGATTTTCGTTACCGGCGCGGCCGGGCAACTCGGCAAGCTGGTGATCCAGAAACTGCTCGCGCGCGGCGTGGCGCCGGCGCGCATCGTCGCCGGTTCGCGCGATCCGCAGAAGCTCGCCGACCTGACGGCACAAGGCGTGACCGTGCGCCGCGCCGATTTCGAGGATTCGGCCGGCCTGGCCGAGGCGTTCGCGGGCGTGGGCACGGTGCTGATCGTCTCCACCGACGCGCTCGACGGCGCCGGCACGCGCCTGAAGCAGCACCGCAACGCGGTGGCGGCAGCGGCGGCGGCCGGTGTGGGCCGGATCGCCTACACGTCGCTGCCGAACCCGGAAAGCTCGCTGATCACGTTCGCGCCGGATCACGCCGGCACCGAGCGCGCGATCCGCGAAACGGGCCTGCCGCACCTGATCTTCCGCAACAACTGGTATCAGCAGAACCTGCTCATGTCGCTGCCGCATTCGCTGCAGGGCGGCCAGTGGTATTCGGCCGCGCAGGGCGGGCGGATCGCCTACGCGGCGCGCGAGGAGATGGCCGAGGCGATCGCCGCGGGGCTCGACACGCCGGTAGCGGAGAGCCGGATCTACACGTTGACCGGGCCGCAGGCGCTGACCACCGCCGAGGTGGCCGAACTGGCCTCGAAGGCCACCGGCAAGCCGCTCGCCGTGGTGCGCGTGGACGATGCGCAACTGGCGGCCGGGCTCAAGGGCGCGGGCCTGCCCGACGGGCTGATCGCGATGCTGGTGTCGATCGATGCGGAGACGCGGGCCGGCAATCTGTCGATCGTCACCGATCACCTGGAAACGCTGATCGGCCGCGCACCGCAGACGCTGGCGCAGTACTTCGACGCCAACAAGGCCGATTACCTGGGCTGATCGCGACGTACGCGGCGGCGGGGCGGGGGAGCGGGCGGCGGGTTGCCGTTGGTTTCCTCGCCACGCGCGGCCGCGTGTTTCCTGCCTTTCGCGCTTTCGCTGTTTTCTGCGTATTCCGCGCTTTCTGCGCTTTTCACGCCTGCTGCGTTTTCCGAGTCTGCTGCGCTTTCCAGGCCTGCTGCGCTTTCCTCGTTCGCCGCGCTTTTCACGCCCGCCGCGCTTCCCCCGCCGGCTGCACGCTCCACACCTTCCGAGCTTTCCACGCCCCCAGCGCCCCCAGCGTTTCCCGCACCCTCCACCCCAAATCGCTCGACCATGAAGTCGATGAAGCTGCGCAGCTTCGGCGAGGTCTGCCGTTCGCGCAGATACAGCAGGTTCAGCGCGCGATCGGGCGCGGCGAACCCCGGCAGCACTTCCACCAGCCGCTTCGCACGCAGATCCTCGGCCACCAGCATCTCGGGCAGCATTGCGATGCCGAGGCCGCGCAGGATCGCGCGCCGCAGCGCTTCCGAATTGTCGATCTTCAGGCGGCCGTCCACGGGCACGCTGATGCGCTCCGACTCGCCGTCGCGCGCGTGCAGCACCCATTCCGGTTGCGCCGCGTACCACTCCGAGCGCGGCGGATACGCGTAGCTCAAACACTGATGCGCGGCGAGATCGGCCGGCGCGGCCGGCGCGCCGTGCGTCTTCAGATACGCCGGCGACGCGCACAGCACCAGCCGGTAAGGCCGCAACGGCCGCGCCACCAGATCGGGATTGCCGAGCGTGCCGATGCGGATCGCCGCCTCGAAGCCGTCGTCGATCAGGTCCGACAGCGAATCGGTCACCACGATCTCCAGCTTCACCTCGGGATAGCGCGCGCAGTAATCGGCGATCACCGGCATCAGCGATTCGTTGCTGAACACCACCGGCGCGGTCACGCGCAGCCGCCCGCGCGGCACGGCCAGATGATCGAGCGCGAGCCGCTCCGAATCGCCGACCAGGCCGAGGATCTCGATGCAGCGCTCGTAGTACGCCTGCCCGAACGCGCTGGGTTGCTGCTTGCGCGTGGTGCGGTGGATCAGGCGCGCGCCGAGCCGCGCCTCCAGGGCGTTGAGGTGGTTGCCGATCATCGTCGGGGAGAGATCGCAGGCCACCGCCGCCGCCGTCAGGCTGCCGGTTTCCACCACGCGCACGAATACGGTCATCGCTTTGAGCAGGTCCATTCCGCAAATAATAGTGGGTTCTGTTGTTATCCGGCGGTGGTTTATCAAGTCTGACTTGCGCAATACAGTTCGCGGCATTGCCTTCTTTCGCACGGTGTCCCCATGTCTGCTTCTGCTTGCGCGCCGGCCCGCGCGTTCCGGCCCCGCCTGGCGCTGTTCGCCACCAGCCTCGGCTTCGTGATGATCTGCCTCGACGTCACCGTGGTGAACGTCGCGCTGGGCCGCATGCGCGACGGCCTCGGCCTCGATTCGAGCGCGCTCGAATGGGTGGTCAACGCCTACACGCTGGCGTTCGCGAGCCTGCTGCTGTCCACCGGCGCGCTCGCCGACCGCTTCGGCGCGCGGCGCGTGTTCGTGGCCGGCTTCGCGGTGTTCACGCTGGCGTCGATCGGCTGCGGGCTGTCGGGCGGCGCGGTCATGCTGATCGCGTCGCGGTTGTTGCAGGGCGTGGGGGCGGCGCTGTGCGTGCCGTCGTCGCTGGCGCTGCTCGGCGCGGCGTTTCCCGAGCCGCGGGCGCGCGCCCGGGCCGTCAGCATCTGGGCCGGCACCGCTGCGCTGGCGCTCGGCGCGGGGCCGCTGGTGGGCGGCGTGCTGGTGGCGGGCTTCGGCTGGCCGGCGATCTTCCTGATCAACGTGCCGGTGGGCATCGCCGGGATCTGGCTGACGCTCGCGCACGCGCCCGACACCGAGCGCCACGCGTCGCGCCACCTCGATCTCGAGGGGCAGGCGCTGGCCGTGGTGGCGCTGGCCGCGCTGACCTACGCGCTGGTCGAAACCGGCCGGCTCGGCTGGCGCAGCGCGCCGGTGCTGACCGGCTTCGCCGTGGCGGCGGTGGGCGGCGCGCTGTTCGTGGCGGTCGAGGCGCGACAGGCGCAGCCGTTGATGCCGCTGTCGCTGTTCGGTCATGCCGCGATGCGGGTCAGCGCGGTCGTCGGCCTGTTCGCGAACTTCGGCTACTACGGGTTGATGTTCGCGATGAGCCTGTTTTTCCAGGGCGTGCGCCACGATTCGCCGCTCGATACCGGCCTCGCATTCCTGCCGATGACGGCCGTGGTGACCGTCGCGAACCTGGCTTCGGGCGCGCTGACCGCGCGGCTCGGCTATCGCGTGCCGATGGTGGCGGGGCAGGCGCTGGCCGCGCTCGGCTACTTCATGCTGGTGCGCATCCACGCCGACAGCGGCGCGCTGACGGTGGCCTTGCCGATGCTGGCGGTGGGCGTGGGCACGGCGCTGGTGGTGCCGTCGATCAATACGGCCGTGCTGATGCAGTTCGGCGCGTCGCGGATCGGCATGGCGTCGGGCGTGCTCAATACGGCGCGCCAGATCGGCGGCGTGGTGGGCGTCGGGGTGTTCGGCGCGCTGGTGCGGCCGGAACTCGGCGACCTGACCGGCGGCCTGCATGCGGCGGCCGTCGTGGCCGGCGTGCTGACGCTGGGTGGCTTGCTGATCGCGTGGGTGGGGTTGCGGCCGGCGAGGGCCGAGGCGGCGAGTTGCGGGGCTTGAGCGGTGAGTTTGGGTGGTTGGCGGGCGATTGACACGCGGTGAATCGGCCGCCCCGCAGCGTCTCCCTCAACTCAAACCTGCGCCTCCGCGCGCGCATCGAACGCCGCGCGCGCCGCATCGACCTGATCGAGATGCTGAAGCGTCCACGAATACAGCGCCTTGAACGGCCCCTGCAGCGAGCGCCCGAGCGGCGTGATCTCGTATTCCACCGCCACCGGCGAGCTGGGGATCACCGTGCGCGAGACCAGCCCGTTGCGTTCGAGCCGGCGCAGGCATTGCGTCAGCGCCTTCTGCGTGACGCCTTCGAGATGCCGCTTGATCGCGTTGAAGCGCAGCGGCCCGGCGTCGAGCACGGTCAGGATCATCATCGACCACTTGTCGGCGATCTGGTCGAACAGGATGCGGCTCGGGCAATCGACGGAGAACGTGTAGCGCTCGCAGGTAATGGACATGGTTTCCTCGAAGATACCTAGGCGAACAAAAGTGCGTAATTGACACCAGGTTTCCGGAATATACCATCGTGGTTCGTTCATTCACGGAGCTTTACATGTCGCTTTCGACTTCCGATGTCCTGTTCCAGCCGTTTTCCGTCGGTTCGCTGACGCTGCCGAACCGCATCGTGATGGCGCCGATGACGCGCTCGTTCGCACCGGAGGGCATCCCCGGGCCGTCGAACGCCGCTTATTACCAGCGTCGCGCCGAGGGCGGCGTGGGCCTGATTCTGTCCGAGGGCACGGTGGTGGATCGCCCCGCGTCGCGCAACGATGCGGGCATCCCGTTCTTCCACGGCGAGCGCGCGCTGGCCGGTTGGCAGGGCGTGATCGACGCCGTGCACGGCGCGGGCGGCAAGATGGGGCCGCAGTTGTGGCACACCGGCGCGGTCAAGAGTTTCATGACCGACTGGGTGCCCGAGGCGCCGGTGGAAAGCCCGTCGGGCCTCGACGCGCCCGGCGTGGAGCGCGGCGTCGCGATGCGCGATGCCGACATCGCCAACACCATCGCCGCGTTCGCCAAGGCGGCCGGCGCGGCCAAGCGGCTCGGCTTCGACACGATCGAACTGCACGGCGCGCACGGCTATCTGATCGATCAGTTCTTCTGGGCCGGCACCAACCATCGCACCGACGCCTACGGCGGCCCGAGCATCGGCGAGCGCGCGCGCTTCGCGGCCGAGATCATCGCGGCGGTGCGCGCCGAAGTGGGCGCGGGCTTCCCGATCGTGATCCGCCTGAGCCAGTGGAAGCAGCAGGACTACACCGCGCGCCTCGCGCCCACGCCGAACGAGATGGCGCAGTGGCTCGAACCGCTGGTGGCCGCCGGCGCGGACGTGCTGCATTGCTCGCAGCGCCGCTTCTGGGAGCCGGAGTTCCCCGAGGTCGACGGCGAGCACGGCCTCAATTTCGCGGGCTGGGCCAAGAAGCTGACGGGCGCGGCCACCATCAGCGTCGGCTCGGTCGGGCTGTCGGGCGATTTCATGGGCGCGTTCGGCGGCGAAAGCTCGACGAGCGTGGGGCTGCAATCGCTGCTCGAACGCATGGCGCGCGACGAGTTCGACCTGATCGCGGTGGGCCGCGCGCTGCTGACCGATGCGCAATGGGCCAACAAGGTGCGCTCGGGCGAGGGCGAACTGCGCGGGTTCGCGCCGGCTTCGCTCGGCGAACTGGTGTAACGCGGTAACGCGATAACGGCGTGGGCCTCGCCGGCGGGCGTGAACCGCTGGCGACGGCCTTCGCCGAATGGCATCACGTCCTCGCCAGCGGCCGCCGCGCCGCTGCTCCGTCGTTCCCCTCCCGGTTCCCCCTCCCGTTTTTCGCTCCCCCCTCCCGCCCGGGCAATAGGCCCAGGCAATAGCCGGTATGGAAAATTCGTCTTTCCTCGCCCGCGACCTGCTCCGCTAGTATTTCGATCACATAACAAATAGAAGAAATACCGACCCAGAGCAGGATTCGAAAAACGATTTCTCAAGACATTTGAGGAGACAAGCCGGTGAGCAAAAAGATAATCGACGTCGAGCAGTTTCTCGACGACAACCGTTTTTCCCCGTTCCAGTGGACGATTCTCGTCCTCTGCTTCCTGATCGTGTCGATCGACGGCCTCGATACGGCCGCGATGGGCTATATCGCGCCGTCGCTGATCGCGCAATGGCACGTGTCGAAGGCCGCGCTCGCGCCGGTCATGAGCGCGGCGCTGCTCGGCCTGGCGTTCGGCGCATTGACGGCCGGCCCGCTGGCCGACCGCTTCGGCCGCAAGAAGGTGATCGTCATTTCCGCGCTGCTGTTCGGCCTGATGACGCTGGCGAGCGCGATGGCGTGGTCGCTGTGGTCGCTCACGGCGTTTCGTTTCGTCACCGGGCTCGGGCTCGGCGCGGCGCTGCCGAACACCGTCACGCTGATGAGCGAATACGTGCCGCACCGCCGCCGCTCGCTGCTCTCGACGCTGATGTTCTGCGGCCTGTCGATCGGCTCGGCCTCGGCCGGCTTCGTGGCCTCGGCGGTGATCCCGTCGCACGGCTGGCGCAGCCTGCTGGTGATCGGCGGCGTGCTGCCGCTGGTGTGCGTGGTGTTCCTGGTGCTGATCCTGCCGGAATCGGTGCGCTTCCTGGTGGTGCGCAACGCGCCGGCCGAGCGGATCGCCGCGATCCTGCGCAAGATTTCCGCGAAGACCGATTTCGCCGACGCCCGCTTCGTGCTGCCCGAAAGCCTCGTTCCGCAGGCGGGCGCGTCGTCGCCGGTGCTGGCGCTGTTCCGGCACAACAACGGGCTGGGCACCGTGATGCTGTGGCTGACCTACTTCATGGGCCTGATCATCGTCTACACCGTGACGGGCTGGCTGCCGACCATGATGAAGGATGCCGGCGTGGGCGTGGCGCAGGCCGCGATCGTCACCGGCATGTTCCTGACGGGCAGCACCGCCGGCAACATCGTGATGGGCTGGCTGATGGACCGTATCAGCGGCTACATCGTGATCACCTGCGCCTATGCGGCCTCCGCGCTTTGCCTGATTGCGATCGCGTTCCATCCGCTCAACGATGTGCCGATGCAGGAATTCCTGGTGTTCCTCGCCGGCTTCGCGATGGGCAGCCAGGTGCAGACGGTGATTCTCGCCACGCAGTTCTATCGCACCCAATACCGCGCCACCGGCGTGAGCTGGGTGCTCGGGATCGGGCGCTTCGGCGGCGTGTTCGGCGCGTCGACGGGCGGCATCCTGATGTCGCGCGGCTGGGAAGCGCACGAGATCTTCATGGCGCTGGCGATTCCCGCCGCGGTGGCGGCCTCGGCGATCGGCGTGAAGGGGCTGTACTACACGTTCCGTCCCACCCCGTTGCCCGCTGCTGCGGCCGCCGCGGAATCGCTGGGCCACCGGCACGCGCAGTAAGCGGCCTTCCCCGACTTCATCCAGACACGAGACGACACGCATGAAAGCTTATGTGACGGAACAGCCCCGGCAACTGACCCTGACGGAAGTGGACGAGCCGCAAGCCGGGCCGGGGCAGGTGCTGCTCCAGGTGCGCGCGGTGGGCATCTGCGGTTCGGATCACCACATCTACCTGGGCCATCATCCGTACGCGAAGCTGCCGATGGTGCAGGGGCACGAGTTCTGCGGCACGATCCTGGAATATGGTCCGGACTGCCAACGAAGCCTGCCCGAAGGCAGCCAGGTGGTGATCGAGCCGCTGCTGCGTTGCGGCGCCTGCTACGCGTGCAAGCAAGGCCGCTACAACTGCTGCGAGAGCCTCGCGATCTTCGGCGTGCACCGGCCCGGCGCGTTCCAGGAGCGCGTGGTGGTGCCCGAATACCTGATGCACGCGGCGGACGGCGTGCTGCCGCAAGTGGCGACCTTCGCCGAGCCGCTGTCGATCGCCGTGCAGGCCGCGAAGCGCGGCCGCATCGTGGCCGACGACCTTGTGCTGATCCTCGGCGCGGGGCCGATCGGGCTGGCTACCGTGCTGGCCTGCAAGGATCTCGGCGCGAAGGTGGCGATTTCCGACGTGATGGCGTCGCGGCTCGACAAGGCCCGCGCGCTCGGCGCCGATTTCGTCTTCAACCCCGCGCACGACGACCTGCAATCGATCCGCACCTGGTCGGACGGCGGCGTGACGGCCGTGATCGACGCGGTGGCGGTGGAGCCGGCGATCAAGCTCGGCGTCGACGCGCTGCGCGCGGCCGGCCGCTACGTGCTGGTGGGCATGTCGGGCAAGAACCTGCCGATCCCGATCAGCACCGTGGTGGCGAAGGAGATCGACATCATCGGCTCGCGCAACAGCTCGAACGTGTTCGCCGACGCGGTGGCGCTGCTCCAGCGCAACATCGGCAAGGTCGAGCGGATCATCTCGATCTCGCATGGCCTCGACACGCTGCCGGCGATGATGGATTACTCGATCGAACATCCTCAGGATGTCGAAAAGATGGTGGTGGTGCTGTGAGCCTCGATGCAAGCGAACGCGACGCCATGCCGTTCTCGGCGCGCAACGTGCTGGTGACGGGCGGCGCGCGCGGGATCGGGCTGGGCATCGTGCGCGCGTTCCTCGAAGGCGGCGCGAGCGTGGTGTTCATCGATCACGACGAGGCACTCGGGCTCGACGCCGAAAGCCGCCTGCGCACGCAGCACGCCAACGCGCATTTCGTGGCGGCCGACGTGGGCCGCTTCGTCTCGTGCCAGGCCGCGTTCGAACGCGCCGAAGCGCTGATCGGGCCGATCGACACGCTGATCAACAACGCCGGCATCTCGCCGAAGACCGACGGCCGCGGCCTGCCGGTCGACGAGATCCCGCTGGACGAATGGCAGCGCGTGGTCGACGTGAACCTGAACGGCGTGTTCCATTTCTGCAAGCTCGCCGTTCCGGGCATGAAGCGCCGCGGCTTCGGGCGCATCGTGTCGATGTCGTCGGTGGCCGGCAAGGCCTACCTCGACGTGTGCGCGCTGCACTACGCGGCCACCAAGGCGGCCGTGATCGGCGTGACGCGGCAGCTCGCCGGCGAGCTCGGGCCGTTCGGCACCAACGTCAACGCGATCGCGCCGGGGCGCATCGATACCGAGATGGTGGCGGTCGCGGGCGAGGCCGCCAACGCCGCCTACGTCGCGCAAACCCCGTTGAAGCGGCTCGGCACGACGCGCGAGGTGGCCGCGTTGTGCCTGTATCTCGCCTCGCGGCATGAAGCAGGATTCGTCACCGGCCAGGTTGTCGACGTGGCCGGCGGCTGGCTGATGACCTGACGCGCAGCGCCAGGCCGGCCATTCACGAACATCGAATCGATAGAGAAAAAGGACCCACGAACATGAACGATCGCGCCATGAACCGCAACAACGGCAAACCCGAACCCGCCGCCTTCGCGCATCCGCGCGAATTCCACATCGCCAACGGGCTCGTGCTGCCGAACGCCATTTCCGGCGTGGAAGAGGACGAGCACCTGTGGGTGCCGCAGTCGGAAGGCGTCAGCTTCAAGCCCATCATGCTGCACGCCACACAGGGCTATTTCATCAACCTGCTGCGCGTGCGGCGCTCCGGTGTGCTGTCGGTGCATCACCACACCGGGCCGGTTCACGCGTTTCCGATCAAGGGCCGCTGGTACTACCTCGAACACGATTGGGTGGCCGAGGCCGGCGGTTACGCGTTCGAGCCGCCGGGCGAGATCCACACGCTGTTCGTGCCGGAGGACGTGACCGAGATGATCACGCTGTTCCATGCGACGGGCGGCTACGTGTATCTCGATGCGGCCGGCAAGGCGATCGGCTACGAGGACGTGTTCACCAAGATCGAAAGTTGCCGCGCGCATTACGAGCGCATCGGCCTCGGCGCGGACTACGTCAACCGGTTCGTGCGTTGACGGCGGGCGCCGCGCGCGCCTGCCTCGCACCGAACCCAACCCCTACAGGAGAAAGCATGCGGCCGCTCGACGGAATCAAGGTTGTCGCGCTGGAGCACGCGATCGCGGCGCCGTTCTGCACCCGGCAACTGGCCGACCTCGGCGCGCGCGTGATCAAGATCGAACGCCCCGAGGTGGGCGACTTCGCGCGCGGCTACGACAAGCGCGTGCGGGGGCTGTCCTCGCACTTCGTGTGGACCAACCGCTCGAAGGAAAGCCTCGCGCTCGATTTAAAGGGCGAGCAGGCCGAGGCGATCCTGCACGCGCTGCTGGCCGACGCCGACGTGCTGGTGCAGAACCTCGCGCCCGGCGCGGCCGACCGGCTCGGCCTCGACTACGACAGCCTGCACGCGCGCTACCCGCGCATGATCGTGTGCAACATCAGCGGCTACGGGCCGGACGGCCCGTATCGCGACAAGAAGGCCTACGACCTGCTGATCCAGAGCGAGGCCGGTTTCCTGTCGGTGACGGGCGACGACGACGAGGTGGCCAAGGCCGGCTGCTCGGTGGCCGACATCGCGGCCGGCATGTATGCGTTCACCAACGTGATGGCCGCGCTGCTGCAACGCCAGAAAACCGGCGAGGGCTGCCGCATTGATGTATCGATGCTCGAAAGCATGGCGGAATGGATGAGCTTTCCGCTGTACTACGCAATCGACGACCAGGCGCCGCCGCCGCGCTCGGGCGCGTCGCACGCCACGATCTTTCCGTACGGGCCGTTCGAGGCTGGCGACGGCAACGTGGTCATGCTCGGCTTGCAGAACGAGCGCGAGTGGGGCGTGTTCTGCCGCGAGGTGTTGCAACGGCCCGAACTGGCCGCTGACCCGCGCTTCGACGCGAACCACAAGCGCCTGACGCACAAGAGCGAACTGCGCGCGATCATCACGGCCACGCTGGCGGCGTCGAGCGCGGCGCAGGTCATCGCGCGGCTCGACGCGGCCGGCATCGCCAACGCCAACGTCAACGACATGCAGGCCGTGTGGCGCCATCCGCAACTCGAGGCGCGCGGGCGCTGGACCACCGTGGACAGCCCGGCCGGCAAGATTCCGGCGATGTATCCGCCGGGCGTACCGGCCTCGTTCATGCCGCGCATGGATCCGATTCCGGCGCTCGGTGAGCACACCGAAGCAATCCTGCGCGAGCTGGGCTTCGCGCGTTCGGAGAAGGAAGACTATGCAACCAACGGGTGATGCCGATGCATGAGCGCAGCTATCTGTTCGTGCCGGGCAACCGGCCCGAGCGGTTCGACAAGGCCTGCGCGAGCGGCGCGGATGCGGTGATCCTGGATTTGGAGGATGCGGTCGGGCTGGCCGACAAGGCGGCCGCACGTGACGCCGTGTGCGCGTGGCTCGCGCAGAGGAAGCCGGGCGGGGGGCCGGTGCTGGTGCGGATCAATGCGGCGGATACGCCGTATTACGCGGACGACGTGCGCTGCCTGACAGCTCCGGGCACCGCTTCACCGGATGGGCTGGTCGTGCCGAAGGCCGCCAGCGGCGCGCAACTGCGTGCGCTGGCGGCGCAATTGCCGGGCAACGCGGCGTTGTTGCCGTTGATCGAGACGGCCGCCGGTTTCGATGCGCTGCGCGAACTGGCCCGCGCGCCGCGCGTGGCGCGGCTGTTGTTCGGCACGCTCGATTTCCAGGTGGAAACCGGCATTCGCGGCACCGGCGACGAGTTGCTGATGTTCCGCTCGATGCTGACTTACGAATCGGTGCTGGCCGGACTCGATGCGCCGGTGGACGGCATCGCCGAATCGCTCGACGACGCGCGCCTGATTCACGACGACACGACGCGAGCGCGCAACCTCGGCTTCGGCGCGAAGCTCTGCATTCATCCGAAGCAGATCGCGCCGGTGCATGCCGCGTTCGCATACGGCGCTGACGAGATCGACTGGGCGCGGCGCGTGATCGACGCGCTCGAACGCAGCGGCGGGGCGGCTACCACGGTTGACGGCAAGATGATCGATGCGCCGGTGGCGCGCAAAGCCGAGCGCATTCTGCGAGCTTCGACGGGGGCGGCGCTTACGCCGGCGTGCGCAACGTGATGCCCTGCCACACCCCCTGACGCTGCAACTCGGCGATCAACTCGATCATCGTGTTGCGCACGGCCTGCGTGGCCGCGATCATCGGCACCGCCTTCGACCAGCACAGGCTGGCGGCGCGCGTCATGGTCGGCTCGTCGATGCGCGCGATGCGCGGCGGCTTCTGGAAATGCCGGCGCGCCAGCGCCGAAGCGGGCAGCACGGTGCAGGCCGCGCCCGATTCCGCGATCTCCAGCATGGTGGGCAGGGAATCGATGTCGGCGACGATGTTCAATTCCACATCGGCTTGAAAGAACGTGCGCTCGATCTGCAGCCGCAACCCGTTCGAGCGGCCCGGCGCGACCATCGGCACGTTGGCGAGCCGCTTCAGCGGGCAGGTTTTTGCGTCGTCGGGCAGCCCTTCGATGGTGCCGCCGACCACGTAGAGATCCTCGTCGAACAACGGATGCACCGACACGCCGAGGCTTTCGGTGTCGCGGAACAGGATCGCCAGATCGAGCCGCCCGTTCGCGAGCAGCTCGGTGATATAGCCGCTCATGCTCTCGAAGATCTGCAGGCGAATGCCGGGGTATTTTTGCGCGACGCTGATGAACAGCGGCGTGGCGAGCACCGACGCGATGGTGGTCGGAAAGCCGATCGCCACCGTGCCCGACACGCTGCCGCCGCCCGATTTGACCCGCTGCGGGATTTCGTCCATGCGGCGCAGCACGTCGCGCGCCAGTTGATACAGCGCCTTGCCGGCCTCGGTGGCCGTCACGCCTTGCGGACTGCGAATCAACAGCGGCGCTTCGAGTTCGGCTTCGAGCGTGACCATCATCTGGCTCAGCGACGGTTGCGCCACGAACAGCCGCTCCGCTGCCTTCGACATGCTGCCGGAATCGATGATGGCGACGAAATAGCGGAGTTGACGGACATCCATTGGGTGAGCGGATTCGGTAGGCGGGGAATGCCGCTATCGTGCCGCAAGCGCCGTGTTTTGGCTATCGGGATTGGCGCGCACTTCGTGCCGATTGCACCTGTTCAGGAGAATTAAGCGTTGCATCGCGCTTCAATGCGCGGAACGCTTCCGGCTCCCACACCCGCATCGCCATCAGCAACGCCGTGCCGCGTTTTTCGGCCAACGGCGCGCTGGCCGATTCGTCGTGCAGCGCGGCCAGCTTCTTGCGCAGCCGCTGCATGTCGCCCTGCAATTGCGCATAGGCGGCGGCCGTCAACATGCCGTGCGCGAAATCGAGCGTTTCGCCGCTCGCGTTGAAGCGGCTGCGCATGAAATCGGGCAGGCCCTGATGCACGAAGAACTGGCGGATCGGGCCGTCCGGCAGCCAGTCGAAATCGCGCGCGACGAGCAGGCGGATGCGGTTGCCCGGCTTCACGCTGGCCAGGCCCATCCGGTCGAGCACGAGCAGATGCTTGATGCACTCGGCCTTCGACAGCCGATAGACGGCCACCATTTCCTCCAGCGACCAGTGATTGAGCGCGCACACGGCCACCAGCAGCAGCTTGTCGTTCGAGACGAGCTTCGCCTCCTGTTCGCGCGAAAGCTGGTGCAGGCGAGGCGCGGCCGCTTCGGCTTCCTGCAGCAGTTCTGCCATCGACAAGCCGAGCAGGCCGCAGAACTGAGCGAGCCGCTCGACGGTCAGGCGGCCGCCCGTGAGCAGGCGCTTCACGCTAGGCTCGGAAAGGCCGAGCGCATGCGCCGCGTCGCGATAGGTCAGCCCCGCCGCCTTGAGGCGCTGCTTGATGGTGACGATGAGCTGGGCGGTTTCGGTCATGAGGTATTGGAAATCGATACTCGGCGCATCATTTTATGCAGATTCCATCGAAATAAAATCGAAAAGCGCGACCTTGCACGACACTGCCCCGCACATCACAACGAGAGGAGGCCGACATGTCGGTCGAACACGGGGCGGGCGGAATGAGCGTGGAGAGCGCAGAGCACGATTGGCGGATCGGCGACCTGGTGTTCATACGCGTGACGGCGCGGCCGTTTCTGGAGGTGTCGCGCGCTACGGATTCATGGACGAACCACGTGGGCGTGATCGTCGATTTCGGCTATGACGGCCCGCTGGTGGCGGAGAGCACGTTTCCGTTCGCGCGCGTCACGCCGCTGGCGCGTTTCCTGGGCCGCTCGGAACACGGGCGCTATGCGCTGGCGCGGCTCACGATGTCGCTCGACGCGGGGCATCGCGGCCGCTTGCGCGATGCGCCGACGCTTGGGCGCGTTCTACGATACCGGCTTCAATCTCGATTCGCGCCGTCAGTTCTGCTCGCGATTCGTGCGCGAGGTGATCGGCGAGGCGACGCAGGTGCTGATCGGCGAGGTGGAAAGCTTCGCGTGCCTGCTGCGGCGCAATCCCGATCCGAAGCTGAGGTTCTGGCGGTTCTGGTATTTCGGCCGGATTCCGTGGCAACGCAACACGGTGACGCCGGCGAGTTTGCTGAGGAGCCCGTATTTACGGGTGGCGTTCGAAACACCGTGTTCCGTTTAGGACTTCGACATCACCATGAGCGATATCAGCATCGATATTCCGTTTTATCTTCTGCTGCCGCTGTTCGGCTGCCTCTATTGGCCGGTCACGCTCGGGCTGGCCGTGGTACTGGGCTGGGCCGCCTTCAAGCTGCGAGGCCCCGCCCGCATGATCGCGGGCGGGGCCTCGTTGTTGCTGCTGGCCGATCTCGTGGCGGGGTGGATCTTGCTGGCCGTGAGTTAGCGTGTTTCCGCACACACCTGGAACGCGTGCTCCAGGTCCGCGATCAGGTCGTCGCCGTGCTCCAGCCCCACCGAGATCCGGATCAGGCCTTCGCTCACGCCAGCCTTCTCGCGCGCAACGGCGGACACGCCCGAATGCGTCGTCGAGGCCGGATGACACACAAGCGATTCCGAGCCGCCCAGGCTCACGGCCGACTTGAACAGCCGCAGCGCGTTGATGAAGCGGAACGCCTGCGCGCGCCCGCCGTTCAGCACGAACGCGAACGTCGAGCCGGCCCCCGTGCATTGACGCCGATACACGGCCTGATACGCCGCATCCTCGATGCACTCGGGATGAAACACGCTCACCGATTGATACGGATTCCCGACCAGCCAGCGCGCGACCTGGCTTGCCGTGCGGGTGGCCTGCGTCATGCGCAGCACCACGGTTTCCATCGAGCGCAGCAGCATCCACGACGAATGCGGATCGAGCTGCGAGCCGAACGCGCCGCGAATCGAGCGCACCTTCGCGATCAGCGTCTTGCCGCCCGTCACGCCGCCCGCCACCAGGTCGCTGTGGCCGCCGACGTATTTGGTCAGCGAATACACCGACAGGTCGATGCGGTGCGCCGCAGGCTTCTGGAAGATCGGCCCGAGCAGCGTGTTGTCGCACACCGAAATCGGGCGATAGCCGTGGCGCTGCTCGAAGGCGTCGATCTCGGCGGCCAGCGCGTCGAGATCGATCATCGAATTGGTGGGGTTGGCCGGCGTTTCCACATGCACGAGGCGCACCGGGCCGGCCTGCGCGGCGGCTTCCAGCGCGTCGCGAATCGATTGCGCGTCGAGCCCGTTGTCGATGGCATGTGCACCCACGCCCCAGTCGGGGAAGATCTTCGAGATCAGCGTTTCGGTGCCGCCGTACAGCGGCGCGGATTGCACGAGCTGGTCGCCGGGCTTCAGGAATGCGAGGAACACGGTGGAGATCGCCGACATGCCGCTCGACGTCACGGCGGCCGCCTCGGAGCCGTCGAGCAGCGCGAGCCGATCTTCGACGATTTCCAGGTTCGGGTGATTGAAGCGGCTGTAGACGAGGCCGGCCGCCTCGCCCTCGGGCAGCGGTTTGCGGCCCGACACGATGTCGAAGAACGCCGCGCCGTCCTCGGCGGACCGGAACGCGAACGTGGAGGTCAGGAACACGGGCGGCTTGACCGCGCCTTCGGAGAGGAAGGGGTCGTAGCCGTACGACATCATTTGCGTTTCGGGGTGCAGCGGGCGACCGTTCAGATCCTTCTTGTGATAGTTCGAATACGCCATGGTGAGGCCTCGATCAGGAAGGGAAGAGCGCCGCCCGGTGCGTGCCCGTGGGTGCGGATAAGCGCCCGCGAGCACGCACCGGGCGGCGGTGGCGAAGCATGCTGTGCAGCGCGTTGCCCGGCCAGCATAGGCGTTCCATCGGGTTCCCGCAAACGGGGTGAATGGCTCAGGCGGACGAAGCGTGGATCAGGCGAGGCCGGCGTCGTCGAGGCGCAGCACCCAGCCGCGCGGCGTGCGCTTCAGTTCGATGCGCGTGAGCGGCGCGATGTCGAGGCGCAGCATCGCGTCGGGCGGCGTGCCGAGCGCGTGTGCGATCGCGGCGCGCAGCACGGCCGCATGCGTGACGGCGACGAGGTCCACCGTGGCGGGTAGGCTGTCGAGCCAGGCGCCGACGCGCTGCAACACGGCCACGAACGATTCGCCGCCGTGCGGGGCGGCGGCGGCGTTGGCGATCCACGCGGCGAGATCGTCGCGGGCGTCCTGCACGATCGCGGCGAGTTTCGCGCCGCGCCAGCGGCCGGCGTCGAGATCGGCCAGCGCGGGCTCGATGCCGGCGGCGGCGAAGCCGAGCGCCTCGGCGGTTTGCCGGGCGCGCAGCGCGGGCGACGACAGCGCCTGCACGTCGCGCGGCCAGTGCCATTGCGCGGCGGCCCGCGCGGCGTCGGCAAGGCCGCGTGCGTCGAGCGCTTCGTCGGCGGGGAAGGCGCCGGCGCGCAGTTCGGCGGTGGCGGCGTGCGAGATCAGGCGGACGGTGACGGTCATCTGGCTTCGGTGGCGGGGCGCGGCGGGAGCGGCCGCATCGGTTTTGCAGCATAGCCCAGTCGTTGCGCCCGGGGGAATTGGGGCAGCCGGGGCCGGCCGGATGGGCGAGACAGCCGGAGCGGGTCAGGGACCAGCCGGGGATCGCCGAGACAGCCGAGACAGCCGAGACAGCCGAGACAGCCGAGACAGCCGAGACAGCCGAGACAGCCGAGACAGCCGAGACAGCCGGGGCCAATCCGAGCTAATCAGGACCACTCAGCGCCACCCCAGCACCCCCATTTCCGCTCCACCGCCATCACGCGTAGAATCCAGCCGTTGCCAGGAGCGGAAGCCGGTGAGAATCCGGCGCGGTCGCGCCACTGTGAGCGGCACCCCGTATGCCCGAGCCAGACCTGCCTTGGCGATTCACCCCCTGATTCCGTTGACTGCCTTCGTTGGCCAGTCGGGGCGCGTCATCCCTGGAGAACCGTTCATGTCCGAAGTCACCCTGAAGCCGGTCGCCGCACCGGCGCCCATCCCCGTCCGCGAGCTGATGCCGTGGATCGTGTTCGGCGGCCTGCTGATGCTGCTCGCGCTCTATTTCGTCGGCGCGGAAGAAGGCGCGACCTCGATCGTGCCGGGCATGTACGTGCACGAGTTCGTGCACGACGCCCGCCATCTGCTCGGCTTCCCCTGCCACTGACGGGGGCCTCCATGGTCGGAAAACTGTTGGTACGCGGGATGCTCGCCGGCATCGCCGCGGGGCTGCTCACGTTCGGTTTCGCCCGCATCGCCGGCGAGCCGCAAGTCGATCAGGCGATCTCGTTCGAGGAAAAGATCGACGCCGCCAAGGGCGAGGCGCCCGAACCCGAACTCGTCAGCCGTCCTACGCAAGCGGGGCTCGGCCTCGGCACCGGCGTGGTGGTGTACGGCGCGGCGCTCGGCGGGCTGTTCGCGCTGACGTTCGCGTTTTCGTACGGGCGGATCGGCAGCACGCGCCCGCGCACGCTGTCGGCCTGCCTCGCGCTGGCCGCGTTCGTCTCGCTCGTGATCGTGCCGAACCTCAAGTACCCGGCGAACCCGCCGTCGGTGGGCGACCCCGACACGATCGGCTATCGCACCGGGCTGTTCTTCCTGATGATCGCGATCTCGATCGCCGCCGCGGTGTTCTCGCTGAACCTGCGGCGTGCGTTCGCGGCGCGCATGGGGCAGTGGAACGCGTCGATCGTCGCGGGGCTGATCTATCTCGCGATCGTGGCGGCCGTGCAATATGCGCTGCCCACCATCAACGAGGTGCCGGCCGCATTCCCGGCCGTGGTGCTGTGGAAGTTTCGCGTGGCCGTGATCGGCATGCAGGCGATCCTGTGGACCACGCTCGGCCTGCTGTTCGGCGCGCTGGTGGAGCGCAGCGGCCTCGTGAGCGCGCCGCGCCAAGGCCGCGCGCCGGCCTCGACGTGACTCCGACGTAACCCGGCATACGCGGCTTCGGCCGCCGCCCGCCACCCGGCGGGCGCGCTACCGGCACGGCCACTTCGCTGGCCGTTCGCCTTTATACTGGCCCGTCCCTCATTGCCTCGCCGTGCCGGCTTGCCCGCGCGGCCCCTCCGCCGTGAAAATTCGCGCTGCCTTCGTTGCCGAACTGGTCGTCAATTTCGTGCTGCCTTGGGTCGTCTACCGGCTTGCGCTGCCGGTCTGGGGCGATTCGGGCGCGCTGTACGCGTCGGCCGTGCCGCCGCTCGCGTGGGGCATCGTCGAATTCGCGCGAACGCGCCGCGTGGATGCGCTGTCGGCCATCGCGTTGCTCGGCATCGCCTTGTCGATCGCGCTGATGGCGATGGGCGGCAGCCCACGCCTGCTGCTGGTGCGCGAATCGTTCGTGTCCGGCACGATCGGCGTGGTGTTCCTGGTGTCGCTTGCGTTCCGGCGGCCGATCACCTACTACCTGACGCGTGCCACCATGGCGCGCCAGGGCGAGCACGGCGTGCCGCGCTTCGAGGCGCTGTGGGACGAGAGCGCCTCGGTGCGCACCGCGTTGCGGCTGATCACGCTGGCGTGGGGGCTGGGCCTGACCATCGAATGCGCGCTGCGCAGCTGGTGCGCGTGGGTCTGGCCGATCGAGCGCACGCTGGTCGTCACGCCGATCCTCAGCTACATCACGTTCGGCGGCCTGATGGCGTGGACGTTCTGGTATCGCAAGCGCATGCGCGGCCGGGTGCGGATGGGGGAGGCAACGCTGTAAGGCGGCCTTCGATATCGATGGCCTG
This sequence comes from Burkholderia sp. 22PA0099, assembly GCF_047497165.1. NCBI lineage: Bacteria > Pseudomonadati > Pseudomonadota > Betaproteobacteria > Burkholderiales > Burkholderiaceae > Burkholderia > Burkholderia sp. 22PA0099. The sequence continues at coordinate 1,530,070 of NZ_CP163164.1, forward strand.
TTTCAAGCATCAACGGGCAGAGGCTGCATCCCACACGGCCATGACCTGCCCGATCGCCATTTCCATGACGGTGTGACGAACCCCGTCGCGTGCCAGCGTGGAAAGCCCCAGCAGGAATGCATCGAACACCGTGGCCAGCGCCCGCGCATCGGTATCGGCACGCAGTTCGCCGCTGTCGATGCCGCGCTGGACACAGGTCGTGATGCCGGTTCGCGTTCGCGTGCGCGAACGTGTCAATGGCTCGGTCACGGCCGCATGTTCCTCGGACGGCGCGCTCATGACCCCCAGCCCGACCATGCAGCCTTTCGGGTGCCCGCGTTCGCACTGCATCTTCGCCGAGTTGCGCAGCGCCGTTTCGATGGCATCGCGCGGCGCCAGGTGCGTATCCCACAGACATTCCGTGACCTGCGCGTGAGTGGACAGGTAGCGTTGCACGCACTCCTGGAACAGCGCCTCCTTGGAACCGAAGGCCGCATAGAAGCTCGGCGCTGAAATGCCGTTGGCCATACCCGCCTTCAACTGGGTCAGCGACGTCGATTCATAGCCGTTCTGCCAGAAGATGGCCATCGCTTGCTCGACCGCCTTGTCCCGGTCGAAGGTTCGTGGGCGTCCCATTGTCGCCATGCCGAACTCCAGAAAGTAGGGATGACTAAAATACTAAACGATACATAAGTCGTTGACAAGCTTGCTGACGGACAAGTAATGTATCGATCAATACATATCTAGACGCGTTGCCTGTCACAGGGGCAAGGTGGATTCCCGCCTCGGATGCCGGCATCGGCTCGCATCCAGGGGAATCTTTCGCCTAAATATGTACCGATCGATATATATCGTAGCCGACAGATCAGGTTCGAGGCCCCGAAACCCTCCTTCACCGACAGCGAACTCCATGACAACACTGTCTTCAACCGTGGCCAAGGACGACCGCTTGCCACTGGCTGCGCTCCTGGCGCTGGCCATGACCGGCTTCATCTGCATCATCACCGAGACCCTCCCGGCCGGGCTGTTGCCGCAGATGGCGGCGGACCTCGGCATTTCGACCTCGCTGGCGGGGCAGATGGTTACGGCCTATGCGCTGGGCTCGTTGTTGGCCGCCATTCCGCTGACCATCGCCACCCAGGGTTGGCGGCGACGCAACGTGCTGCTGCTGACCATCGTGGGTTTCCTCGTCTTCAATTCGATCACGGCGGTGTCGTCGAATTACGGGTTGACGCTGGCGGCCAGGTTCTTCGCCGGCGTGTCGGCGGGGCTGGCCTGGAGCCTGTTGGCCGGGTATGCCCGCCGCATGGTGCCGGTTCATCAACAGGGCAAGGCATTGGCGGTGGCGATGGTCGGCACGCCGATCGCGCTGTCGCTCGGCGTGCCCCTGGGCACCTGGCTGGGCACCGTGATCGGTTGGCGCAGTGCCTTTGCCGTCATGTCGGCGCTGACCCTGGTGTTGATCGGGTGGGTGCTCGCGAAGGTGCCGGATTATCCGGGTCAAGCCAGCCACGAGCGTTTGCCGTTACGACGGGTGTTCACGACGCCGGGCGTGCGCCCGGTGCTCGGCGTGGTGATCGCCTGGATGCTGGCGCACAACATTCTCTACACCTACATCGCGCCGTTCGTGGCGCAGGCCGGCCTGGCGGCGAATGTGGACGTGGTGCTGCTGACCTTCGGCGCGGCTGCGCTGCTTGCCATCGGGATCGCGGGGCGTCTGGTCGATCACCATCTGCGCGTCGCGGTGTTGGCCAGCCTGGCGATCTTCGCCGCCGTCTCGCTGCTGTTCGTCTGGCTGGCGCGCATGCCGGCGGCGATCTATGTGGGCGTGGCGGTGTGGGGGCTGACGTTCGGCGGTGCGGCGACGCTGTTGCAAACCGCGTTGGCCGATACCGCCGGCGACGGCGCAGACGTGGCGCTGTCGATGAACGTCGTGGCCTGGAACGGCGCCATCGCGGGTGGCGGACTGGTGGGTGGTGTGCTGCTGGATACGTGGGGTGCGTCGTCGTTTCCGCCCGCGTTGGTGGTGCTGCTGGCGATCGGATTCGTCATCGCGGCAGCGGCGCGAACGCATGGCTTCAAGGCCGGATCGCGTCATGTGCGCGGCGTCGGACACTGAGGCATCCAGGCCATGACCGATCACCTTGTGAAAGCGGGCGCGGCCCCGTAATACCCGTCGAAAAAATTTCCCTTGTCGGCCGATGGCCGACACCGAAGCTCATCCCCCTCGTTTAGTTGGAGAAACCTGCCGTGTTAAAGAAACTGCTTTCAACGCTTGCCGTCTCGGCTGCTGCATTGCTCGCCGCGCCGACGTTCGCCGCCGACGAATTCCCCGTTCCGCCGGGCTTTTCCAGCGATTACCAGACGGTCGACGGCGTTCGCCTGCATTACGTCAAAGGCGGCAGCGGGCCGCTGGTGTATCTGGTGCATGGCTTCGGCCAGTCATGGTACGAGTGGCATCAATTGATGCCGGTGCTGGCGAAGAACCACACCGTCGTGGCGGTCGATCTGCCGGGCCTCGGACAATCGGCGGTTCCCGCGTCGTATCGCGCGATCGACGTGGCGCCGTTGCTGTATCGACTGGCGGAGACATTCAGCGGCGGCCAGCAGTTCGATCTGGTGGCGCACGACATCGGCATCTGGAACACCTACCCCATGCTGGTCAAGCATCAGGGCACGATTCGGCGCGCCGTCTACATGGAAGCGCCCATTCCGGACGACAGCATCTATGGCTTCCCCGCCTTTACGTCCAAGGGCGAATCGCTGGTCTGGCATTTCAGCTTCTTCGATGCGGACAACCAGCTTGCGGAAACGCTGATCACCGGCAAGGAGCGGGTCTTTTTCGAGCACTTCATCAAGGTGCATGCCGCCAATACGGCGGTTTTCACGCCGCAGCTTCTCGATCTCTATGGCAAGTCATACGCGAAGCCGCAGAGCCTGCATGCCGCGTTCGAGTATTACCGTGTGTTGAACCAGGGGGTGCTCGACAACAAGCAGCTTTCGCGGGAAAAGATCAGGACTCCGATGTTGGCGATCGGCGGTGGCGGCAACGGCGGCCTGGGCGAATACGAGCAGCAGGTCGTCAGCCGCTACGCCGATCACGTCACCGGCAAGGTGCTTCCCGGCTGCGGCCATTGGTTGCCGGAAGAATGCGCCGATTCGTTGAACGAGGCCGTCACGACGTTCCTGGCCGCACCTTGATCGGGTGAGGTTGTTGTTTTCCCCAGGGTCGACAGACGCGTCGCGTAGCCGCCGCATCACGAATACGAAACTGAAAATCGACATTCGCTCGGCTGCCGAGCGCTGCCTGAGCCTCAACCCCACGGCAAGCTTTCTTTCACATGACGATTGCCATTGGTACTACCCCGCGTTGACCGATCTTGCGTTGCAACACTAAAGTGTTCAACTTCGGAACTGAAGTTCGGCATACGAATTTTCAGCGCACCCGAGCCGATCAACGTGATAGAGGCGGCGCAGTCCGCCCCACCGCCGCAGGAGACCCGAGATGAGTCGTAGCCCCGTCGTGAACGTGCAGACGTTCATCAACGAACAGCCGTTCGGCGCCTTCCAGTGGCTGATCTTCCTGATGTGCTTCGTGATCGTGCTGCTCGACGGCTTCGACACGGCCGCGATCGGCTTCATCGCGCCGTCGCTGCTGTCCGAATGGCACCTGACCAAGCCCGATCTCGCGCCGGTATTGAGCGCCGCGCTGTTCGGCCTGGCCTGTGGCGCGCTCGCCTCGGGGCCGCTGTCCGACCGCCTCGGCCGCCGCGTGCTGCTGACCGGCTCGGTGCTGCTGTTCGGCGTGGCCTGCCTCGGCTCGGCGTTTTCGTCCAGCATCGGCGAGCTGACCACGCTGCGCTTCATCACCGGCGTGGGCCTGGGCGCGGCGATGCCGAACGCGGTCACGATGATGGGCGAGTTCTGCCCCGACCGCCGCCGTGCCACCGTGATCAACCTGATGTTCTGCGGCTTCCCGCTCGGTGCGGCGCTCGGCGGCTTCCTGGCGGCCTGGATCATTCCGCAGTTCGGCTGGCGCAGCGTGCTGATGCTCGGCGGCATCGCGCCGCTGGTGCTCAGTGTGGCGCTGATGACCAAGATGCCGGAATCGGTGCGCTTCATGGTGGCCACGCGCAAGCCGGTCGAGCGGATTCGCGCGACGCTGGCGCGCGTGTCGGCGGCGGCGCTGGAAGCCGGCGGCTTCGTGCTGACCGAAACCGCCCCGCAAACGCCGGGCAAGGGCGCGGCCGTGGTGCTGTCGCGCCAGTACATCGTCGGCTCGGTGATGCTCTGGATCGCCTACTTCATGGGCCTGGTGATCTTCTACGCGTCGATCAACTGGATGCCGATCCTGCTCAAGGATGCCGGCCTCGCGCCGAAAACCGCCACGCTGATCTCCGCGCTGTTCCCGCTGGGCGGCGTGGGCGCGGTGTTGAGCGGCGTGCTGATGGATCGCTTCAACGCCAACCGCGTGGTGGCGGTGTGCTACGCGCTGACGGCCGTCAGCGTCTATTTCATCGGGCAGGCCGCGGGCAACGTGGGCGCGCTGGTGGTGATCGTGTTCCTGGCCGGCGTGCTGATGAACACGGCGCAATCGTCGCTGCCGGCGCTGGCCGCCGCGTTCTATCCCACCGCGGGGCGCGGCACGGGCGTGGCCTGGATGCTCGGCATCGGCCGCTTCGGCGGCATCGCCGGCTCGTTCCTGGTCGCCAACCTGACGGCGCGCCACGTCAGCTTCGCCAACGTGTTCGCCACCGTCGCCGTGGCCGGCCTGGTGTCGTGCGTCGCGCTGCTGGTCAAGCAGAGCGTGCGTCCGCAGCAAGCCGTGCCGGGCGGCGAGAAGATCGAATCGCTCGGGCATTGAGCGTTCGGGCGGCATCCGCCGCCGCGTTGCCCGACTGCCGCTTTACCGCTGTTTCACCGCTGAAGCCCGCCTCGCGCCCGCGATGCGATCAGTTGTAGCCGAGGATCGCGCTGGTGGCGACTTCGGGGTGATCGCCCGCATGGCCGGCCAGCGCCGAGGTGGGGTGTTGCAGCACGGCGCGATATGGCGTGACGGTTTGGGCCGGCGTGTGTTCGATGGTGGACGGGGCGGCGATGGCGGCGGCTTGGGTGGTGGCGTTCATGATGGTTCAGTCGAACTGGAAAGTAAGTCGATCGGAATCCTGAGGATCAGGCGCTGGGCGTGGCTTGCCGCACGGTGTGCAGCCGCCTGCCGCCGGCGGGGCGTTGCCCGCCCGGCGCGGCATGCGGGTCGTGGCCGCCGTGGGCGTCATCGGCGGCGCGAATGCGCGCTCGCGTGCGCCGCGTGATCATCACCACCGCGAGCACCACCGGGCCGATCAGCAGGCCTTCGGCGAGTTCGGGGTCGATCGGCAGGTTCATCACGTGCAGCGCCTTGAAGGCCGTGGCCGCCAGCGACAGCACGTAGTACGAAATGGCCGCCACCGAGAGCCCTTCCACCGCATGTTGCAGATGCAACTGGTTGCGCGAGGTGCGTTCCATGCCTTCGAGCAGGCGCGTGACGTCGCGTTCCTGCGCGAGATTCACGCGTGTGCGCAGCAGGTCCACGGCGCGCGCGATGCGTGCGGCGATCTGCTCGTGGCGCGACCACACGCTGCGGCAGGTTTCCATGGCCGGCGCGAAGCGGCGTTCCATGAATTCGGAGATGGTCGGCACGCCCTCGATGCGCTCCTCGCGCAGTTCGTGAATGCGCGCCAGCACCAGCTTTTCGTAGGCGCGCGATGCGCTGAAGCGCCCGCTGACTTCGGCCAGATGCTCGACGCGCGCGGCGAGGTGGGTCAGCTTCATCAGCAGATCGGCGTCGTCGCCGGCCGCGAGCCGGCCGTCCATGCTGCCGACCAGCGCCTGCAGCGACGCGTGGATGCCGTCGAGTTCGCGGCCCAGCGCGCGAGCGGCCGGGAACGCGAGCAGCGCCATCATGCGGTAGGTCTCGATCTCGTAGAGCCGTTGCAGCAGCCGGCCGCCTTGCTCCTCGCGGAAATCGTCGTCGATCACCAGGAAGCGCATGAAGCCGTCGTCGCGCACCGTCCAGTCGCAGAACACGCTGCCGCTGCCGAGCACGTTGCTGCCGGTCAGCACCGGGCCATCGATCCAGTCGCGCATCGAGGCGCGCGCGGCCTGCGCCGCGTCGCCCGACAGCAGTTCGAGCCGCGCGGCGACGAAGCGCACGCCGTTCAGTTGGGCGAACCAGCTATCGGGAATGCGGCGCGTGGCGAGGTCGTCGAAATACTGGGTGTCGTCGCGCGGGGCGAGGAACGTGAAGGTGGAGAACTCGGTGTGCCGTTCCCATTTCAGTTGCCAGCCGAGCGCGCTGTCGGCGGCGTGATGGGTCGCGCCGTCGGGCGGCGCGGGCAGGCCGGCCGCCGTGCAGAGCGTGTGGAGCAGGGTTTCGTGCAGGGCCGGATCTGCGTCGCTGTAGACGGCGAAGTGCGTCAGCGTGACGGCCCTCGTCACGCGCAGGAATGGCCGGGCATGCAGTTCGGCGGCGAGCGCCGCGCGGAGCGGATGATCCATGGTCGTGGCGAATGAGTCGAAGGTTCGGAAACCGAAAATTCGGCAAGGTGCGCACGGCGGCGTGGCTGCGCCGGTTAGTCAGGATCACGAACCGGCTGGCGGGGCCGCCTGCGTGTTCCGACTATGCCGGAGCGAATATCTTCGACAAAGCGAATATTGCTGATTCGACCTATGAGGTTTGCTGATGGAAGATGTGTGGGCCATGCGATTGCATGAAGTGTCGCAGTGGCGCAGTCATTTGCGAATCGGCGGGAGAAGCTTGGCGGGCGGGCCACGGCGCGGGAGCGCACCGTGGTGTCGGGAGCGGGGCGGGAGGGAAAGCGCCGCATGCGGCGCAGGCAATGGAGACGCGCCGCGCGCTCAGGCCTGCGACGTTTTGTCCGGCGCTAGATAGCCACGCAGGAACAGCGCCATCGGCAGGATCGCCACGGCCGTCAACGCCGTGGCCACCGTCGCACCCGTCACGCCGATCCGGTCGCCCAGCACGCCGTACAGCACCGGCGCGATCGCCCCGGCCGCGATCGCGCCGGTATAGAACAGCGCGAACGCGCGCTCGGTGCCGTCGGCCGGCGACAGCTCCGGCACCGTGCCGTACAGCACCGACGAGGTGCCGTTCAGCATCGTGCCGAGCAGCGGCAGCAGCACCCAGGTGGGGCCGAGCGGCGCGAACAGCAGCGCGACGATGCAGGCGGCCGTTGCGCTTTCGGTGGCCAGCACCGTGCCGCACACGCCCATCCGCTCGCCGATCCATCCGCACGCGAACTTGCCGGCCGCGCCGCCGATGAACACCAGCGCCAGCGCCGTGCCGACCTGCGGCCCCGACGCGCCCTTGGCCTTCATCAGGAACGGCAGGAAGGTCAGCACGCCCATCCGCACGGCGGTGTCGAACACGCCGATCGAGAACAGCAGCCAGAAGCCGTAGCGCAACGCGCGCTTGCCGTGCGCCGCCTGGGCCGGCGAGTCGGATGTTTCGGATGCCTTGGCATCGGCCGCCACCACCGTGCGCGCGAGGTTCGGCAGCCAGATCGCGAGGCCGAGCGCCACCGCCACGCCGAGCACCGACATCAGCCACAGCGCATGCCGCCACGGCATCAGCGTGATCAGCAGCGCGATGGCCGCTGGCAGCGCCGATTTGCCGAGGTCGCCGGCGAAGTTGTAGACGCTGAGCGGGCCGCGCGCGTCGCGGCCGTAGGCGCGCGACACCGCGCCCGAGGCGAGCGGATGCTGGGTGCTGGAGCCGCTGCCCGAGATCGCCAGCGTCACGCACAGGCCGAGCAGGCTGCCCGACAGGCCGGCGCATGCATAGCCGAGCGAGGCCAGCAGCGTGCCGCCCACCAGCGTGGCGCGCGCGCCGAAGCGTTGCGCGACGCGCCCGGCCGGCAGTTGCAGGCTCGCCATGGTGCCGGCGTAGATGCCGCGCAGCATCGCCAGCGCGCCGTAGCCGAGGCCGAAATCGGCCTGCCAGACGGGCAGCAGCACGTAGATCATGTCCGTGTAGCCGTCGTGCAGCGCGTGCGCCACGCACGACAGCCACAGCACGCGGCGGCGCGACGTCGACGATGACGGCGGCGCGGGCGAGCGGGCCGGGGAAAACGACGACAGCACGGCGGACAGTCTGGAGCGCATGAGCGGTTTCGCGGGTGACGGGCGGTTGGGTTGGGGCACGTGAGGCGGTCGAGGAGCCGGATCGGCACGCCGATTCAAGCGTGGCCTGCGGCGAATACGGCGATCCGAGGGAAATTCTAGGGCGCGGCGGCGCGTCGCTCAATTGACGTAATATCGGGCTTCACGGGAATAAAAGTCACGTCATGAGCACGAATGCACCGATCGGCCCTGGACCCGGCGCGGAGCGCGATGCGCTGCCGCCGCTCAATGCGCTGCGCCATTTCGAGGCGGTGGCGCGGCTCGGCAGCTTCGCCGCCGCGGCCGACGCGCTGCATGTCACGCACTGGGCGGTCGGCAAGCAGATTCGCCTGCTGGAGGACTGGTTCGGCGTGCCGTTGTTCGAGCGCCGCGCGCGCGGCGTGGTGCTGACCGACGACGGCGCCGCCCTGCTCGGCGACGTCAGCGGCGCGTTCGAGCGGCTCGCGTTCGGCGCGGCGCGGCTGCGCCACGATCAGGTGCCGAGGCGCGTGTCCGGCGTGGTGCGCGTCAACGTGCTGGCCAGCTTCGCGCTGTGCTGGCTGCTGCCGCGCCTGGCCGATTTCCACACGCGCTACCCCGAGATCGACGTGCGCGTGACCACCACCTCGCGCAAGCTGCGCTATATCGGCGACGCGTTCGATATCGGCGTGCGCTCCGGGCCGGAGCCCGGCGCGGGCGTGAGCTCGCGCGTGCTGATGGCCGACGCGCGCATTCCGGCCTGCAGCCCGGCGCTGTTGCGCAACAAGCCGATCCAGGGCGTCGCCGATCTCCGTCATCACACGCTGCTGCATTCGTCGAGCACGCGCACGGCGTGGTCGCGCTGGCTCAAGGAGGCGGGCGCGGCCGGGCTGCAACCGGCGCGGCAGGTGGAATTCGATCACGTCTATCTGCAACTGGCCGCCGCGCAGGAAGGGTTGGGCGTGGCGCTGGCGTCGCTGCCGCTGATCGAGCGCGACCTCGCGGCCGGCCGGCTGGTGTGCCCGATCGCGGGGCCGGTGTGGCTCGCGCCGGATTTCACGCTGATGGTGAACGCCGAACGGGCCGGGGACGAGGCGGTGGCGGCGTTCGAGCGGTGGGTGACGGGGATGGCGGAGCAGGGGGGCGGGGGAGCCGGGATTCCCGTCGGGGCGGGCGGCATCTCATGACGCTCGTGCCCGCCTCGCAGCGAGCCTCAATCGGGCGGCATCCGTTCAAGTGCTTGGACCGCACTGCGCAGCCCACCCAATACCTTGTCGGCGACACGCTGTGAAAAGCCCGACGGCAGATCCGCCTGCACTTGCTCGATCACTGCGGGCGTGCGCGCGATCAGCTCTTGAATGAGCGGCTCGGCGTCGCCGCCGTAGCGGAGTTTCCGGGCCGTGCTGTTGAAGTGCCGGCGCTGAATCGTATGCACGTGGTAGTGGCGGCGCTTGCCCAGCAACGCCATCGCCAGTTTGATGTCCCGTGCGGCCCACTGGTTCGCGCCATTGCCGAGCACCGGGTAGGCGGACATCACGTCGTAGATCGGCGTCAGGCGAAAACCGGAGGCGGCGGAGCCCTGCAACTGGATGCTGAAGTTCTTCGCATGACCGTCCGGCGCTTGCAGGAGCCAGAACAGGATTTGCGTCGCCATCAGGGTGCGAAGATCGCGCTCGGCATCGAGGGACTGATGCGCCAGTGCGAACAACTGCGTCAGACCCGGGCCGCCTTCGTTCTCGTACTTGATCAGCGGCGAGGTGCCGGTAGCCTGGCAGAAATCCTCCTGAACGAGACGAAGCAGGCGCGTGCCGTCCGATGAGACGATCCGATCGAAGCGCTCGACGACGAGCACGCGCTGCGTGCCGAACGTGGCAATGCGTGCGTTGGCGGTCGGCAGGCCATAGGCCTTGAACAGCCGCAGGCACAGCCATTCGTTGTCCACCGACGTCGTGAAGTCGGCGCGCCGGCCGCCGATCAGGCCGAGCGGCAGCTTGAAGATGTGTGTGGTGGGTGTGGCCCCACGCGGTTTCATCCACTTTCCGTCCCACCAGAGGAACGCGTCCTTCTCCTGCGCACCGGCCAGCGAAATCCGGAAATCGTCGTCGGGATCGCGTGTGCTGGCGAAGCGGTCGGGCGCCACGACTTCCAGCAGATGGCGCTCGATGTCGTCGTCATTCAATGCAATGCCATCGATGCGATCGACGCCGTGAGGCACTTCGTTTTCGGGCAGCAGTTGCAGCGCGCCCACGCAATCGCGGCCAATCGCGCCCAGCAAGTCGAAGGCATCGGTGGAGCCCGTCCGGAAGCGGGCCGCAACGCGTTTGCGGATGGTGTCGCTGTCGGGCAGCAATCCTTCGAAATAATGCGCGACCGCATCACCGCGCAGCGGGCTGTTGCCGGCGCTGAAGGGCAGCGACAGCGAGAGCGGCCGTCCTCTCGGGGAACTGAACCACGCATCGTCGTAGCGCAATTCCATCTCGCCGCGCGTGGTGAGGGTCCAGCGGCCGACTGGCTCGCCGTTGGCCCAGAGCGCGAGCGTTTGGCTGTGCGAGCGGCGTCCCATCGCTTACCACTCCAGCTCGTCGGTCGGCGGCGCGGGGTCGCGCTCGCCCAGCCGTAATTCGAGGCCGACGATGGCGCACCACCCCAACAACTGCCGGAAACTCAGCTCGTCAGGGTGCTGTTCGAGATGGGAGATGCGGTTCTGGCTCAGGCCCAGCCGCGTCCCGACCTGCGCCTGCGTGAGCTTGCGCCGCTTGCGGGCCGTCTTCAGCAATTGACCGAGCTGCAGATCGGACATCAGCTTCTGGGGCGACAGGATGAGGGCCATTCGAGATATCCGGATTTCAGATATTCGGATTTTATCCGATATTCCGATATTTACAAGATATCTGTATATCAGCTATTCCAACTTTATCCGAATATCAGATAAAACCCGTCGCAACCCGCGCCGTTGCGCGCGCATTGCCCCTCACGCATAAATAATTCCGATCCCCAACCCCGTCACCCAGTCCACATACTCCTGCGCCAAGCCCGCATCGGTGATCAGGAAATCCACCCGGTCCATCGCGCCGAACGTGGCGAACTCGCGCTTGCCGAACTTCTTCGAATCGGCGAGCAGGTAGACGGTTTTCGCCGCGCCGATCATCGCGTGCTTGACGTGCAGATCGATGAAGTCCGGGTACGAAATGCCGGCCTCGATCGACACGCCGCCCGCCGCCAGGAACAGCTTGTCGACGAACATCCCCTCGAAGAATTGCGAGGCCTTCTCGCCCGACACGGCGATCGTCTCGGCCTTGAACACGCCGCCCGTCAGCATCAGCCGGTTGGTCGGCTCCGCGCCGAGCAGGATCGCGATGTTCAGCGCATTGGTGACGATCCGCAGGTTCTGGCGCTCGACGAGGTTCCTGGCAAGCTCGGTGGTGGTGGCTCCGCAATCGAGGATCACGGCGTCGCCGTTGGCGATCAGGCTGGCCGCCTTGCGGCCGATCTGCGCCTTTTCCTCGCTGGTGGCCAGCACGGCCGCGCGCGGGGCATCGGCCGGCTGCGCGGGCTTCAGGCGCACGTTGCCGTGCACGCGCTCGACGCGCCCCAGGCGCTGCAGCTCGTCGATGTCCTTTCGAATGGTTGGCATCGACACGCCGAACTCGCTGGATAGCTCCGAGAGCTTGACCAGCTTGGCCGCCTGCACCCTTTCGAAGATTTTTTCTGTTCTGGTCCGTTGATCCATTTGGCTTTCCCCGCAAAGCGCCGCGGCGCGCGGGCATCGACATTACGGGCTGTATTGTGCCCGATTTGCCTGACCCTCAGGGCGTGGCTCGGTGTTTTCCCTGTTTCGTTCGTTTTCCTTTTGACTTTCTAAAGAAAGAAACAGAAACTTCGATTCACGCAAACAGGAAGTGCGGGAGCAGGAATGGAAAACCCTTACAAGCAGTCCGGCGAGAGCTTGCACCGGCGCGCCCAGGAAATCCGCAAGAAGATCTGCGTGATGAACGCCGCCGCGAAAAGCGGGCACACGGGCGGCGACATGTCGGAGGCGGACATCCTCGCCGCGCTGTATTTCCATGTGCTGCGCTACCGCGTGAACGACGATGCGAGCGTGAACTGGCGCGACGAATTCATTCTCAGCAAGGGCCACGGCGTGGGCGGCCTGTACGCCTGCTTCGCCGAACTCGGCTGGCTCGACGAGCCGGAACTGAAAACCTACCTGCGCGACGATTCCCGCCTGCCGGGCCATCCGGTCAGGCAGAAGCTGCCGAGCTGGGTGACCGTCAACACCGGCGGCCTCGGCCACGGCATGCCGATCGCGGCCGGCCTGGCGATGGCCAAGCAGCGCCACGCGGCGCGCGACGGCCAGGCGCCCGGCCGCGTGTTCGTGCTGACCGGCGACGGCGAGCTGGAAGAAGGCTCGAACTGGGAAGCGGCGATGGCGGCGGCCCACTTCAGCCTCGACAACCTGGTCGTGATCGTCGACCGCAACCGCCTCCAGTTGGCCGACTTCACCCACAAGATCATGGATCTCGACCCGCTCGACGAGAAATTCCGGGCGTTCGGCTTCGAAGTGCACGACGTCAACGGAAACGATGTCGATGCCATTTGGAAACTAATCGAAAGTCTCGACGTGACAAATGGAAAGCCGAAGGTCGTGATCGCGCACACCATCAAGGGGCGCGGCGTGTCGTTCATGGAGAACGTGCCGGCCTGGCATCACAAATTCCCCGACGAGCAGCAACTCGAACAGGCACTGAAGGAACTCGATCATGCGTAAGCAGGCGGATTTGCGCGACGGCGCGGTGAGCGCACTGAGCCGGCTGACGGCGGCGGGCCGCGACATCGTGGTGATGGTGGCCGACTCCACCTCCACCTCCAAGATCGGCCCGTTCCAGGAAAGCTACCCGGAGCGCGTGATCAACGTGGGCATCGCCGAGCAGAACATGGTGGGCATGGCGGCCGGCCTGGCGCTCGGCGGCCACATCGTGTTCACCGCCAACGCCGCGCCGTTCCTGGTGGGCCGCGCCAACGAGCAGGTCAAGAACGACATCTGCTACAGCGCCACCAACGTCAAGATGCTGGGCCTGAACGCGGGCGTCGCCTACGGCCCGCTCGCCTCCACCCATCACGCGATCGACGACATCTCGATCATGAGCGGCTTCGGCAACGTGCAGATCTTCGCGCCGTGCGACGACGTGGAAGTCGGGCAGGTGGTGGATTACGCGGCGTCGGTCGACGGCCCCGTGTATATCCGTCTCGACAACGCCAAGTTCCCGGTGGTGCACGACGACGGCTACCGCTTCGCGCCGGGCCGCCCCGACGTGCTGATCCAGGGCTCGGGCGTGGCCGTGATCGCGCTCGGCTCGGTGGTGGGCGAGGCGCTGGACGCCTGCGAGCGGCTGCAACGCGACGGCCTGCGGCCGACGCTGGTGAATCTGTCGTCGCTGCGCCCGCTCGACCAGGACGCGCTGGCCGCGATCGTCGGGCGTCATGCGGCCGTCGTGACGGTCGAGGAGCATTCGCTGCACGGCGGCATCGGCGCCACCGTGGCGCTGCTGATGGCGCGCCGCCAGTTGCATCGCCGCCTGACCACGCTCGGCGTGACCGAGGGCGAATTCGCGCATTACGGCACGCGCCAGGGCATCCGCCGCCATTACGGCATCGACGCCGAAGGCATCGCGCAGGCGGTGCTGGCGCTGTCGGCCGACTGAGCCCACGCTACCCGACAGCCCGATATTCAGGACAACAGGAGACAAGCGAGTGAGCATCCAATACGACATGTCGCTGCGCCACGGCGTCGATTTCGAATTCCGCCTGGACGGCAAGGTGGCGGTGGTGACGGGCGGCCTCGGCGGCATCGCGATGGCGACCAACGCCGCGCTGATCGCCAAGGGCGCGCGCGTCGCGATCCTGCACCCGGCGTTCGAGGCCGCGCGCGTGCCGGCCGCGCTCGACACGCTCGGCCACGCCAACGCGGCCGCGTTCGCCTGCGACGTGGCCGACGAAGCCGACGTGGCGCGCGCGATGGCCGCCGCGCTGGCGCATTTCGGCGACCTGCATCTGCTGGTCAACGCCGCCGGCTGCATCACGCTGACGCCGGCCGAGGAGATCGGCATCGACGAATGGCAGCAGCAGATCGGCGTGAACCTGACCGGCCCATTCCTGTGCGCCAAGCACTTCGCGCGCCATGTATTGTCGAGCGGGCATGGCGGCAAGATCGTCAACATCGCCTCGCAGGCGGCCACCGTCGCGATCGACAGGCATTGCGCCTACACCTCGGCCAAGGCCGGCCTGATCGGCATGACCAAGGTGCTCGCCAAGGAATGGGCGGGGCGCGGCATCACCGTCAACACGGTGTCGCCCACGGTGGTGCTGACGCCGATGGGCGCGGCGGCGTGGGAAGGCGAGAAGGGCGAGAAGATGAAGCAGCTGATTCCGGTCGGCCGCTTCGCCTACACCGACGAGATCGCCGCCGCGATCCTGTTCCTGCTGTCGAACGGCGCGGACATGATCACCGGCGCGGACATCATGATCGACGGCGGCTACACGATTTGCTGAAGTGGCGGTAGCGGCGCGGCCCCGCTCGAATCACGGCCGCTTCCCTGAAAAACAGAAAATCGATTCGGAGACGACAGACATGTGGAAGAAGCTTGCAGTCACGGCGGCGGCAGCCGCCTCGATGGTGGCGGCGGTGCAGCCGGTCAGCGCGTACGCGGCCGGCAAGGGCACCATCGCGATCCTGGTGAACGCGCTCGACAACCCGTACTACGCGGCGGAAGCCAAGGGCGCGGACAAGGAAGCGAAGAAGCTCGGCTACGACACGATCGTGTTGTCGCACGGCGAGGACGTCAACAAGCAGAACGAACTGGTCAATCTGGTGATCGGCAAGGGCGTGAAGGGCATCATCCTCGACAACGCCGATTCGAACAGCAGCGTCGCCACGGTGCGCACCGCGCAGGAGAAGAAGGTGCCGGTGGTGCTGATCAATCGCGAGATTCCGAAGGACGGCATTGCGATCGCACAGCTCAGTCACAACAACCTGCAGGCCGGCTCGGAAGTGGCGCAGCGCTTCGTCGAGGCGATCGGCGAGAAGGGCGAATACGTGGAGCTGACCTGCAACCTCGCCGACAAGAACTGCGTGACGCGCTCGCAGGCCTTCCATCAGGTGCTTGATCAGTACCCCGATCTGAAGATGGTGGCGCGCCAGGATGCCAAGGGCGCGCTGCTGCCGGCCAAGCAGGCGATGGATTCGATCCTGCAGGAACACCCGCAGATCAAGGGCGTGATCAGCGGCAACGGCCCGGTCGCGCTGGGCGCGATCGCCTCGCTCGATTCCGCGAACCGCAAGGACGTGATCGTGATGGGCATCGACGGCAGCAACGACGAACGCGATTCGATCCTCGCCGGCAAGCTCAAGGCCAGCGTGATGCTGCAGGCGCAGGCGATCGCCGGCCACGGCGTGGACCTGCTCGACAAGTACCTGAAGACGGGCAAGACCGGCGAGCCGGAGCGTCAACTGTTCCGCGGCATCCTGATCACCAAGGCCAATGCCGCGAAAGTGAACGATTTCTACTACACCAAGTAAGCGGTTCCGGTGCATGGCGCAGGCGGCGCGCACGGTGCGCGGCGGCCTGCGCCGAAGTCGTATTCAGATGAGGATGTCATGGTTCCATCCATTCACGCGGCGCGCGGCGCATCGTCCCGCGCGATGACGCGCCTGCTGTTGCTGATCGGCGTGGCCTCGCTGGCGGGCTGTCATGTGGTCAGCGATCAGGAGCTTGCGGCGATTCGCGCGCAAGGCCAGCATCACGGCCCCGATCCCGAGAAGATCTTCACCGAGCAGGTGATCCCGTACGCCGACAAGAACGCGAAGCCGGCCGCGCAGGTGATCGGCGCGCTGAACCAGAATTTCGACGACGCGTGCAAGCAGTACGGCTTCCGGCAAAGCTCGGCGTTTCCGTGCAATTTCTGGATTCGCGTGCAGGGCACGGTGTCGCGCATCGACACCGCCTCGCGCGTGGGCAAGGCGGTAGTGGACGTGGCGCCGGCCAGCGGCGGCGGCGAGCCGGTACAGGTGGCGCTCGAAACCGGCCCGGTGCTGATCGGCACCGGCGTGCGCGACGGTTTTCCCGGCGTGAAATACGGCGATTTCGACGACCAGACCCGCTTCGCGGCGTTCGGTCAGGCCATCAACAAGCTGGTGGTGGCGCGTGCGGAGCAATCGAAGCTGAAGGTGGGCGAGCGCGTGGACGTGGCCGCCGTGTACAGCAGCTGGAGCGAGCCGGCCGGCGAGATCCGCGCGATTCCGGTGGCCTGGAAATGACCGCGCCCGTTCATGCCCCGGCCGTGGATGCCGACGACGCGCGGCTCGCCAACGGCGCCAACGTGATCGAGACGCGCAAGCTCTCGAAGCTCTACCCCGGCACCGCCGCGCTGGTGGAGGTCGATTACCAGGTGCGGCGCGGCAAGGTCAACGTGCTGATCGGCGAGAACGGCGCGGGCAAATCCACGCTGATGAAGCTGCTCGCCGGCGCGGAAACGGCCACCTCGGGCGAGATCCTGATCGACGGCCGCATCGCGCAGATCAGCGACGTGCGCAGCGCCGAGGCGCACGGCGTGGGCATCATCTTCCAGGAGCTGAACCTGTTCCCGGACATGACGGTGGCCGAGAACATCTTCGCCGGCAACGAACTGACGAGCGGCGGCGTGATTCGCGCGAAGGCCGAGAATCACCAGGCCCGCGTGCTGCTCGAACGGCTTCAGATCCCGCTCGACCCGCGCACGCGGCTCGGCGATCTGTACGTCGGCCAGCAGCAACTGGTGGAGATCGCCAAGGCGCTGTCCAAGCACATCAAGGTGCTGATCATGGACGAGCCGACCTCCGCGCTGTCGCGCACCGAGGTCGAGATCCTGTTCAAGATCATCCGGCAGTTGAAGGAAGAAGGCGTGACGGTGATCTACATCTCGCACCGCCTCGAAGAGATCATGGCGATCGGCGACTGCATCACCGTGCTGCGCAACGGCCGGCTGGTGGCGCAGGACGAGATCGCCAACATCGACATTCCGTGGATCATCGAGGCGATGGTTGGTTCTGCCAAGAAACGCTTCGCGTTCGAGCAGCATGCGCTGGGCGACGAGGTGCTGAAGGTCAATGCGCTTTCGCTGAAGCGCCCGAACGGCATTTACGCCGTCGATCACGTGTCGTTCTCGGTGCGTGCCGGCGAGGTGATCGGCATCTACGGGCTGATGGGCGCGGGCCGCACCGAGCTGCTCGAATCGCTGCTCGGCGCGCAGCCGCTGGCGGTGGGCGAGATCGAGCTGGCCGGGCGCGCGATCGAGCGCTTGCCGATCCCGAAGCGGATCGAGGCCGGCATCGCGCTGGTGCCCGAGGATCGCCAAAAGCAGGGCATGGTGCAACTGATGTCGATCCTCGAAAACATGACGCTGTCGAGCCTCGGCAAGTTCGCGAACCTGCTGTCGTTCGGCGCGCTGCGCCGCGAGCGGCAGGTGGCGGCGGCCAACGACATCGTCAAGCGGCTGGCCATCAAGGCGGCGTCGGTCGACGCGCCGATCACCTCGCTGTCGGGCGGCAACATGCAGAAGGTGGTGATCGGCAAGGCGCTGCTGACCGAGCCGAAGGTGCTGCTGATGGACGAGCCCACGCGCGGCATCGACGTGGGCGCGAAGGCCGACGTCTACCAGACCATCAGCCTGCTGGCCCGCGCCGGCATCGCCGTCATCTACGCCACGTCCGAGCTGGACGAGGCGATGGCGGTTTCCAACCGCGTGTTCGTGATGGCCAGCGGCAAGCTGTCGGCCGTGATGGACCGCGCGCAATTCGACAGCGAGCGCATCGTGCGGGCTTCCACGCCCGTCACCGCCGTGATCTGACGCCAACGAGGCAACGAGGCAGACATCATGAATTCTTCCGACAGCAGCAACGCGCCGCTGCACCCCGTCCACCCCACGCCGAACCGGCAGGGCGCCTACGCGGCCGCGCGCATCGCGGTGGGCCTGCTCAAGCTGCGCATCTTCATCGCGCTGTTCGCGATCATCATCGTGTTCGCGTTCACGGCCGACAACTTCCTGTCCACCAGCAACCTGCTGATCATGGCCAAGCACGTCACGATCGTCGCGATCCTGTCGATCGGCATGACGCTGGTGATCCTGACGGGCGGCATCGATCTGTCGGTCGGCTCGATCGTCGGCATCAGCGGCATGGCGGCCGGCTACCTGTTGCTCGAAGGCGTGCACGTGGGCCATCACGTGGTGTTCTTCACGCCGTTCGGGGTGGCCGTGATCGCCTGCGTGCTCGGCGCGCTGATCGGCGCGGTGAACGGCTACCTGATCACCGCGCTGAACGTGGCGCCGTTCATCGCCACGCTCGGCATGTTGTACGTGGTGCGCGGCGCGGCGCTGCTGGTCAACAACGGCAGCACGTTCGCCGACCTCGAAGGCAACCCGGCGCTCGGCAACACCGGCTTCGAATTCATCGGCAACGGCACCATCATGGGCCTGTCCACGCCGGTGTGGATCATGGTGCTGTTGGCGATCCTGACCATTTTCATCGCGCGCAAGACGCCGCTCGGCCGGCGCATCTACGCGATCGGCGGCAACGAGCAGGCCGCGAAGTTCTCGGGCATCCGCACCCATCGCGTCAAGCTGTTCGTCTACATGTTCTCGGGCTTCTGCGCGGCGATCGTCGGCCTGGTGATCACGGCGCAGTTGCAGACGGCGCACCCGCTGACCGGCCAGACCTACGAACTGAACGCGATCGCGGCTGTGGTGCTCGGCGGCACGGCGCTGATGGGCGGGCGCGGCACCGTGTTCGGCTCGGTGGTGGGCGCGTGCGTGATCAGCATCCTCGGCGACGGCATGGTGATGTGCGGCATCAGCGATTTCTGGCAGATGGTGATCAAGGGCCTCGTGATCATCTTCGCGGTGGTGGTGGACCAGCTCCAGCAGCGCCTGCAATCGCGCATGGTTTCCCTGACGGCCTGAGCCACGCACGCGGAGCGGACCATTTATGCAAACCATACTGGCGATCGACCAGGGCACCAGCGGCACCAAGGCGCTGATCTTCGACGCGCACGGCCAGGTGCATGCGCGCGGCTTCGCGGCCGTGCCGTGCACGCATCCGCGCACCGGCTTCGTCGAGCAGGACCCCGAAGCGTTGTACGGCTCGGTGCTGACGGCGGTGGCGCAGTGCCTGGCATCGTTTCGCGGCGACGTGAACGGCATCGCCGGCATCGGCATCTCGAACCAGCGCGAAACCGTGGTGCTGTGGGACGAAGCCGGGCGGCCGCTGGTGCCGGCCGTGTCCTGGCAATGCCAGCGCTCGCTGCCGATCTGCGAGCGGCTCAAGCGCGACGGCCTGGCGCCGCTGATCCTCGAACGCACCGGCTTGCTGATCGATCCGTATTTCTCGGGCAGCAAGCTCATCTGGCTCAACGAGAACGAGCCGCGCGTGCGCGAGCGCATCGCGCGGGGCGAGGCGTATTTCGGCAACGTGGATAGCTGGCTGCTGTATCGCCTCACGCGCGGCGCCTCGTATTGCACCGATTACACCAACGCGTCGCGCACGCTGCTGTTCGATCTGGCCGCGCTCGAATGGGATCGCGAGCTGGTCGAGCGCTTCGGGCTGAACGGCCTGAAGCTGCCCGAGCCGCGCCCGTCGGCCTCGCCGTTCGGCGCGACCGATTTCGACGGCCTGCTGGCGCGGGCCGTGCCGATCGTCGCGATGATCGGCGATTCGCATGCAGCGGCGGTGGGCGAGGGCTGCCTGATGCCGGGCGTGGCGAAGGCCACGATGGGCACCGGCTCGTCGATCCTGATGAACGTCGGTGCCGCGCCGCAGGCGCCCGCGCACGGGCTGGTGTCCACGCTGTGCTTCGCGGCCGGCGAGCGGGTGGATTACGCGCTCGAAGGCATCGTGATCAGCGCCGGCTCCACGCCGGCCTTCCTCAAGGAAAAGCTGAACCTGTTCGACGATTTCGCCGATGCCGAACGCGCGTTCACCGAGCACGACAACGGCGGCGTGTACGTGATCCCGGCGTTCTCGGGCATCGGCTGCCCGCACTGGAAATACCCGGGCGGCGCGCAAATCGTCGGCCTCAATTTCTCGACCTCATGGCAGCAGGTGGCGCGCGCGGCCTACGAATCGATCATCTATCAGATCAAGGACGTGATCACGGTGATGGAGCAAGCGGCCGGCGTGCCCCTGAGCGAGTTGAACCTCGACGGCGGGCTGGTGCAGCGGCCGTTCCTGCTCCAGACGCTCGCCGACACGCTGAACCGGCCCGTCAGCACGCTGGTGCTCAGCGAGATCTCCGCCTCGGGCGCGGCCGCGCTGGCGGCGCTGGAGGCCGGCCTGATCGGCTCGCTGGAAGCATGGCGCGCGCAGCGCGTGATCGCGCGGCGCGTCGAGCCGGGCGCGGGCGTGGAGGTGGCGGCGCGCAACCACGCGCAGTGGCTGCGCTGGATCGAGCGTCTGTGAGGCATGTTTGAAGCGGCATCGAATCAATCCCGGTTGGACGTATTCAGGAGAACGCAAGGTGGCGAATGAAGCAAAGCGGTTCGTGAACAAGGTGGCGGTGGTGACGGGCGGCAGCCGTGGCATCGGCCTGGGCATTGCCGAGCGTTTCGCGCAGGAAGGCGCGAAGGTGTGCGTGTCGGCCAACGAGAAGAGCGTGCACGACGCGGCCGCGCGGCTGCGCGAGATGGGCTGCGACGCGATCGCCGTGGAAGCGGACGTGACCAGCAAGGCCGACGTGGTGGCGCTGTACGACGAGGTGTCCGCCAGGCTCGGCGAGGTGGATATCTCGGTGCAGAACGCCGGCGTGATCACCATCGCGAAGCTGCCCGACCTGACCGAAGCCGAGTGGGACAAGGTGATGGCGGTGAACACCAAGGGCGTGTTCCTGTGCTGCCAGGAAGCGGCCACGCGCATGCTGCGCGCGGGCAAGGGCGGCCGGCTGATCAACACCGCGTCGGGGCAGGCGCGGCAGGGCTTCGTCTACACGCCGCACTACGCGGCCAGCAAGTTCGGGGTACTGGGCATCACGCAAAGCCTCGCCAAGGAACTGGCGCCCACCGGCATCACCGTCAACGCGTTCTGCCCGGGCATCATTACCACCGACATGTGGGCCTACAACGACGAGGCCTGGGGCAAGCTGCTCGGCGACTACAAGCCGGGCGAATTGATGGCGGAGTGGGTGGACAACATCCCGATGAAGCGCGCCGGCAAGGGCAGCGACGTGGCCGGGCTGGTGGCGTTCCTGGCGTCGGAGGACGCCGGCTACATCACCGGGCAGACCATCAACGTGGACGGCGGCATGTTCATGTCGTGAGCACCGGCCGCGCGCGCCGGGTCGACCGGCGTGCGCGTGCCGCGTCAGTCGTTGACCGACAGCACGAACGTCGGCGCCGGAATGTCCTTCGCCTCGATCTCGGTATTGAGCGGCGTGACCGCCGTGCCGATCGCGAAGAACTCGATCACGTGGCTTTCCCAGCGATACGATTTCTCGTGGATCATGGTGCCGATCACGCCCTCGGCCTTGGCCGTCTGCGCCTCCACCTGCATGCGCTCGATCGCCAGTTCGCGCGCGCTGTAAATGGCCTGCGTGAATTCCTCCAGCTCGACGTTGCGCCCGGCCTGCCCCCAGGCCTTGAGCAGGCCGCGATGCGCGACGTGATACACGCAACTGCCCATCACGAGTTCGATCGGCCGGTAGCCGGCGTTGAGCAGCGTGTAGAAATCCTGACCGGACAGATCCGACGTGAACGGCCCTCCGTCGTGCGCGCGGAAGCCCTCGCGCTCGTGGTGATGCACCACGCCCGTGCCGATCGCCACGAATTCGAGGATGTTTGCGTCCCACTCCACGTGCTTGATCTCGAGCCGCACGCCCACGATGCCGTGCGCGCCCATCTCGCGCGCTTCCTCGCGCATGCGCGACATGGCCAGTTCGCGCGCGTGGTACATCGCCTGCGACAACACTTCGAGCTCCTGATTTTTATTCCAGGCACCGTACTGGATGCCGACGTGATAAATGCTGCTGCCCACGCACAGGCCGATCGGCTCGAAGCCGGCCTTGCGCACCAGCAGGAATTCGTTGACGGACAAATCCGACGTGAAGACGGCGCTGGGATGCGCCTTGCTGCGCAACCCCTGCAGGCGCTCGCGCGCGGTGGCGGGAAGCTGCGGGGTGGCTTGCTGCGTGGTCGTGTCGCTCATTCCGGTCTCTCGCTGGGAAGGATTCAGAGGCTGTTGTCGTAGGCGCGGTGATGTTCACCCGTGCTGCGCAGGTTGTCGGGCCGTTCGCTGAGGTCGAGCACGAACTCGACCGGATGCGGAAACGGCGTGCTGTCGTCGCAATCGACCACGGTGCCGATCACGATGTGCCGGCCGAGCAGGCGGCCCAGGCCTTCTTCCGCTTCGTAGAACAACTGGCCGAAGTGCAGCGGCGCGAGCACGCCGTTGCCCTGGCGGCCCGCGTCCACCCGCAGGTCGGTGTGCGCGCGGCGGCGCAGGCGTTCCCAGAACTGGGCCGTTTTATTGAGCGGGCGGTTGCCGCTCCAGGTGTCGCCGGGCTGCGCGTCGAGCGGCGTGGTGCTCCACGCGAAATGCGCGCCCACGGCGATCCCCACCGGCACGATGCCGGCTTCGAGCAACTGGATGAATTCGAGCGCGGGCACCGTCGAGACGATCGGTTGCCGGCTCGGCGGCATGCCCTCGATGCGCACGGCGGTGCCGATCAGCGAATAATCCATGCTGTCGCCGGCTTCCAGATCGAGGCTGACCATGCGCGTGTCGATCACGGCGTTCGCGCCGAGCGCGGCCGCTTCGGCGCGCAGGCGGTCGAGCGCGCGGTGCCAGCCCTGCGCGTGCCCTTCCGTCCACGAATAGCCGTAGTGCATCCAGCAGGTGGCCGCGATCGGCGCGATCATCCGCAGCCCGTGGCTGCGCGCCAGCGACAGTTCCGCGACGGTCAGCGTGGAGACCCACGGCAGCGCGCCGCGCTTCGAATCGGCGAGCCGCTGGCGCACCAGGTACGGCACCTCGTCCTCGTCGAAGAACGGGCCGTCCGGCAAGGCGCGAGGCAGCGGCGCACGGGATGACGTCGGCGGTGTGGCGGTGCCGGCCGTAGCCGGCCCCGTGCCGCCGAACAGCGATTTCAACCAACCCATCGAGCGCTCCTCGAAGTGGTGAGAATGGCTTGGAAATCAGAGCCCGGCCAGCAGCTCGGAGATGGTGCGCGCGTGATCGGTGCTGGCGTGCACCTGCGCCATCACGGCCTGCATCCATGCGCCGGGCGCGAGGCTGCGCGTCGACAGCACCACGCCGCGCACCTTCTTCTCGACCTCGGTGCTCAGGTGGTGGCCGTCGTTCATTCGCATGACGAAGGTTTCGGTATCGAACGTGATCGAGATGCCGACCACGTGCTCGGTCTTGCGCAGCAGGCCGCGCCGCACCGTATGCACCTGCGCGTGATGCGGCAGCGCCTGCGAGACGATGACGACGAAGCGCTCGAAGAAGCTCGCGCGATCGGCCTGCGCATGACGCAGCCACGCGGTATCCAGATCGAAGTTGGCGAGCGGGGCGGTGTCGCCCGCGCTCATGACGCGTTCGGCATCGCTCATTTCAGCGCTCCAGCGGGCGAGCCAGTGCGTCGGCCTGCACGCCGCTCATGCCGGCCACGAGCTGGTTGCGCACCGCGATCAGCTTCTGTTCGCGCTCGCGATCCTGCGCCTGCACCTGCTGCTCGATCGCCAGCACTTCCTTCATCGTTTCGACCGACTGCGCGGCCGCGGCGGCCAGCGCCTCGATGTTGCGCGGGTCGCCGCCGAGGCTGCGCGCCGCTTCCACCGCCGCTTCGTGGCTGCCCTGCACGGCCAGCGCGGTGATCTGGCGCGCGGCGGCGTCGAGCTTTTCGCTTTCCTCGCCGGCGCGGCGCGTGTCCGCCTGCACCACGGCTTGCGCGGCCACCGCCATCAGGCGCGGGATGGTCACCATGATGCCGGTGCCGAGCTTGCTGGCGCGGGTTTCGGCGGCCTTGCGGTTCGACGCGATCAGCGGGATCAGGCTGGCGGCCGAGATCATCGCCTCGCGCAAATCGGCGATGCGGCCGCGGAAGTTCGCGAGCGTGTTGCGGTAATCCATCGCGATGGCCGCGTCGCCGGCGGTGCGCGTGCGCAGCGCGGCCTGGCGCAAGGCTTCGGCCTCGTCCACGCCGCGATCGAGCGCGATCTGCATGGCCGCGATCGACAGCGACAGTTCGGACACGCCGTGACGCACCGCCTGCGATTGCTGGTCGAGCTGCTGGATCGTGACCATCAGGTCGCCCTGGATGCGGCGCGCCCGCGCGACCTCGTCGTCCATCAGCGCGAGGAACGCCTTGCGGTTTTCCTGGAACGATTTCACCGCGCCGTGCGCCACCTTGCCGATGCGCCCGAGGCGCGCCAGCAGGCCGGTGGCCTTCGGCGCGGCGTCGTGCGCGTCCTGCTGCAATTCCTCGATCCGCAGGATCTTGATGCCGTCGATCACGGCCGCCGCGATGCGGCCGATTTCGCCGGCCTCGCCGACCGTTGTTTCGGACAGCAAACGACGCGACGAGGTCGCGAGCGGCTGCAAGGCCTGATCGACGAAGCGCAGCGTGGAGGTGGTGTCGTCGAAGCGGATCTGGCTCGCGCGTTCGCGGGCCAGCGCCTGCTGCTCGGGCGACAGCGAGGCGAGATCGACGAGCCGCGCCTCGGGCGCCATCGGCGCGAGCATCTCGGGCGGCACCAGCGCGGGCAACGAAGGCTCGGGCTGCGGGGCCGCCGGATCGGGCATGGCCGGCGTATCGCTGGCGGGATTGAGATAGGCCGACAGATCCATCGGCGCGTTGCTTGAATCGGCCGAACTCGGCTTGGACACAGGATCGCTCATACCGGTACTCGTCGAAGAGTCAGGGGAAGCTGGGGGAAATCAGATGTGCCGCGATGCAGACGGAGTCAGCGGGAGGGCAGGGGAAGGTCTCTCGAATCTTTCATTTTTTACCAATTCAGCCACATGGGATCGGAATTGCGTAGCGATTTATATCACCAAACAATAGCCGTTGTGTGGAAGTCCTGATTGGTTTTTTGCAGTGCGGCAACGCGTGTGCCGCACTGTGAGAAATTCGCTTTCGAATCGCCGATTCGATTATTTCGGATGGCTGACGATACGGGGTGGCAAATTCAGTGCTTTGGCCGCCAGGCGTCGAACGACACCGGCTTGTTGCGGTCCGCGCGCGTGACGGTGGCCTGGTCCGGCAGCAGCGCCTCGGCATTCGGGCTGGGGTCGGGGTTCATCTCGCTGTTGTGAACGATTTCCTGATGGAACAGCCACGTGCGCCGCGCCGGATCGTAATGGAACGTGACGTTGTCGCTCCAATGGTTCGGGCCGGCGGCCACGCCGTTCTGCACCGAGAAATAGCGGTTCTTGATCGCGAGGCCATTGGTGTCGAGATCGAGATACGGATCGCCGGACATGCCGCCGTCGTCCGCCTTCATGACCACGCTGTCGTTGCGCGCGGCCAGCGTGTAGGTGCCGTCGGCGTTCTGCGTGATCACGAGCAGCGGCCGCACCGACGCCTGCTGCTGCGTGTCCGGATCGCGATGCACCACCACCAGATAATCCTTGCGCCCCGCATCGGTCAGCGCGCCGGCCAGGTGGTCGAGCGTCGTGTAGCCGGCCGGAATCAGCTTCTGCACGGCGGCGGGCAAGGGCGGATTGCCGTCGCAGCGCGAGGGCGCCGCGTCGCAGGCCGCGAACGCGGCGGTGGTGCCTGCCAGCAGCATGGCGGCGACGGCGATGGGCAGACTCGGTTTCATGGCTCGATGGGGGCGCGTGTTCGTGGTGCGATTTGCGGGCATCACATTAGCCGACACATGCAGACGGCGCGATGTTCATGTCGTGACGTGACAGCGGCGCCCGCGTGCAATCACGCGGGCGCCGCCGATGCGAGGCAGTCTTGGCTCACGCCAGGCCGATCAGGTCCACTGCGTGATCTTGTTGCCTTGCTTGTCCTTGAAATTGCCGCAAGCCATGATGATCAGGTCGATGAGTGTCCAGATGCCGAGGCCGCCGAGCGTCAGCAGCATCAGGATGCCGGTGCCGATCTTGCCGACATAGAAACGGTGAAAGCCGAGGCTGCCGAGAAACAGGCACATCAGAAATGCGGGAAGCAGACGCTTTTCAGTATTCATGGTTTGACTTGAATGGTCGGTTGACGGAACAAAAGGCCGGCAATGCCGGATCGGAGAAAATCGGGAAATTCGAAGCGAATCGAAGATGAACGGCGCGGACGCATCGAAATTGAAAACGATTTCGATGTAGCGCTATGTTCGATGGGATTTTTTCGGACTGAATCGGAACGTATCGTTCGATACGCGTTTCCCGATGATTGCGTCATGCCACACGGCCATGGCTTGCCCTTCCCCTCAGAATGTTTTTGTCTTTCAGGATGCCTGGCTGTCGCGCGGCATCGCTTGTCGAATCGTTGGCGCGGACGATGCTTATTTCAGGCACCGAACTCGATCCCCGCTTAAGGGAGGGCGTTGAATTGCCGGTGCCAGAGTTTGAGCGCCGGATTATCGAGCAAGCTGACTGTAATCGTCAAGCGCGTAATTTTGAGATTGTTTTCGCCGTCGGAGCGCGCAGTCAGCGTTGAACGGACACAGGGTGTTTGACTGACGGTTATGACGGGTTTGCTCGAATTCGAACGGGTCGTATATCGGCAGCAAAATATTGAAGACAGCCGCGATATTGGACAGCACAGATGAGTGACTTTCCGAGTGCTCACGCAAGCTCGGATTTGTGATGGCGATTTATGCGATCAGCGAATCAGGCGTTCGCGCCGATTCCCCTGCGTTAGATGGCAGTGTGCTCGATTCGATCGATTGCCGAATCCGCGCGCGCTTGAATAAGCGCTTGCGTCTCGCACACCGCCATCCCATCCCCAATCCATTCAACCCAGCGGCGCATCGAGCTTGCGCCCGAAGCGGTCGAGCCTCGGCAGATAGTCGCGCTCCGGATCGAGCGAGAACGCCACGCGGCGCGCGCGGCCCATGATCTCGTCGCGCGGGAAGAAGCCGAAGTAGCGCGAATCGGCGCTGTTGTCGCGATTGTCGCCGAGCATCAGGTACTGGCCGGGTGGCACCACGATCGGTGCGAAGGAATCGCGCGGGCTCGGCGCGTCGGGCGAGAGCCGCACCGTGTGCGCGGGGCCGCCGATCTTCTCGGCCAGGTATTCGCCGGGCGAGCCGGCATCGCTGCGCAGCAGGTTCGCGCCCACCGGCCGGTAGCTCGCGGGCTTGCCGTTGATGATCAGCACGTTGTCGCGCATCGCGATGGTGTCGCCGGGCAGGCCGATCAGGCGCTTGACGAGCAACTCGTGCGCGGCGGCCGAATCGATCGTGACGATGTCGCCGCGCTGCGGGTCGTGCAGGTGTGCGAGGCGGATATGCGTGAACGGCACGCGCACGTCGTAGGCGAGCTTGTCGACCAGGATGCGGTCGCCGATCCGGATGGTCGGCAGCATCGAGCCGCTCGGCACCACGTTCCAGTCGGCCACCGCGCTGCGGAAAACCACCATCAACAGCAGGAAGGCGATGAATCCCTTGTTGGCTTTCCAAAGC
The DNA here is from genome assembly GCF_047497165.1 of Burkholderia sp. 22PA0099. Classification (NCBI taxonomy): domain Bacteria; kingdom Pseudomonadati; phylum Pseudomonadota; class Betaproteobacteria; order Burkholderiales; family Burkholderiaceae; genus Burkholderia; species Burkholderia sp. 22PA0099. Next base: position 1,557,838 of record NZ_CP163164.1, read on the forward strand.
CTGACAATCGTGCGCATGGTCGTGTGAGCCGCCGTCGCGGCGCGGGTTTGATGTAGCCGGACTATACCCGAAGCGGCTTTCCGGGCGCGTCGCCGCCGCCACCACCGGCCATCGGTAGTCCCCCGGATATGACGCCGACTCATAGCCGCCGATCAGGAAACATCGCTTCATGCACGGCGAGGGCGCTGCCGATAATCGGCGCACTTCAAACTGATCGACGAGACACCGCAATGACCGCACCCTCCCGCAAGTCGCTCTATATCGGCGAAGGCTTCGAAGGCCCCGGCGTGAACCTGGCGCACATCAACGTGCTGATCGGCCCGCGCGAAGGCCCGGCCGGCCAGGCGTTCTCGACCGCGCTGGCGACGCCGTCGGCGGGCCATGCGCCGTTCGTCGTGATCGCGCAGCCGGGCGTGCCGACCAAGCCGCTCACGCTCTACGTGAACAAGGCGCAGATCGGCAGCGATTTCCACGGCAACGCCACCTGGGGCGCGTCGCAGGCCGGCATCGCCAAGGCCGTGGCCGAGGCGCTGGAGCAGGGCACGCTGCCGCCCGAAGCCGAAAACGACTGGGTGGTGGTGACGGCGAACTGGGTGAACCCGCAAACCGACAACCTCGACGCCGTGTTCGAGAACAACTACCGCGCCTGCCGCAACGCGATCGTCGCGGCGATGGAAGGCCTGCCGAACCGCGACACGGTGTTCGCCGCCGCACGCGCCGTGTCGAACCCGTTCTACACGCCGAAGCAGGGCTGAGTCCACGCCGCGCTTATCAGCATCCCTTATCAAGAAAACAGACAGCACGCGGCCGACCCGAGCCGCCCCTGGAGGAAACATGGAATACGTCCGCCTCGGCCAGTCCGGCCTGAAGGTCTCCCGCCTGTGCCTCGGCACGATGAACATGGGCACACCGCAATGGAAGCCGTGGATTTTCGACGAAGCCCAAAGCGAGCCGATCGTGCGCCGCGCGCTGGATGCCGGCGTGAACTTCATCGACCTGGCCGATTTCTATTCGACCGGCGTGGGCGAGGAAGTGGTGGGCCGCATCCTGAAGCGCACGGCGCGCCGCGAGGAAATCGTGGTGACCACCAAGGTGGGCTACGACATGGGCGCTTACCCGAACGCGGGTGGCCATTCCCGCAAGCACATCTTCGACGGCATCGACGGCTCGCTCAAGCGCCTCGACATGGATTACCTCGATATCTACATGCTGCATTTCTTCGACGTGAACACGCCCGTCGAGGAAACCATGAGCGCGATGAACGACATCGTGCGCGCGGGCAAGGCGCGCTATATCGGCGTGTCGACCATGTACACGTGGCAGTTCGCGAAGATCATGCAGGTGTGCGAGCGCAACGGCTGGGCCAAGCCGATCAACATGCAGTTGCAACTGAACCTGGCCTATCGCGAGGAAGAGCGCGAGATGGTGCCGTTCTGCCAGGACCAGGGCGTGGGCGTGTCGGTGTTCAGCCCGCTCGCGCGCGGCCTGCTGACCTGTGATGCGCAATCCACGCGCAACCAGACCGATTTCTTCACGGCGCAGATGTACGGCGACCCGGCCTCGCTGGCCGTGGCGCAATCGGTGGCCGCCGTGGCGCGCCGCCGCGGCGTCGCGCCGGCGCAGGTCGCGCAGGCCTGGGTGCTGGGCCGCCCCGGCGTGTCGAGCATGCTGGTGGGCGCCGATTCGGTGGCGCAGTTCGACAGCGCGCTGGCCGCGCTCGATACCAGGCTCGATGCCGATGAACTGTACGAGCTGGAGCGCAACTACACGCCGTGCGACCTGATCAACGACTACACGGCGGGGCGCCGCATCGCGCGCGAATCGCGCCCGGCGCAAGGCGAATTCGCCGGCGATTTCTCGTCGGTGCCGGAAGCCGCCTGAGGCGCAGCGCCCATTCATAAGGAATCGGAACAATGAGCGAATTTCTGAAGCGCGGCCACTACATTGGCGGCGAATGGCATGAAGCGGCGCCGGGCGAGGCCACCTACGCGGTGCTGAACCCCGCCACCGGCGAGACCATCGTGCAGGTGGCGCGCGGCGGCGAGGCCGAAACACGGCAGGCGATCGCCGCCGCCGAACGCGCGTGGCCGGCCTGGCGCGCGCTGACCGCCAAGGAGCGTGGCGCGCGCGTCAAGCGCTGGGGCGAGCTGATGCTCCAACACCGCGATGCGCTGGCCGAGCTGCTCACGCGCGAGCAGGGCAAGCCGCTGGCCGAGGCGAAGGGCGAGGTGGGCTACGCCGCCAGCTTCTTCGAATGGTTCGCCGAGGAAGCGAAGCGCATGTACGGCGACGTGATCCCGAGCCCGAAGCCGAACTCGCAGATCATCGTGACCAAGGAGCCGGTGGGCGTGGTGGCCGCCATCACGCCGTGGAATTTCCCGCTCGCGATGATCACCCGCAAGGCCGGCCCCGCGCTGGCGGCCGGCTGCACGATGGTGCTGAAGCCGTCGGAGGAAACGCCGCTGTCGGCGTTCGCGCTGGCGGTGCTGGCCGAGCGCGCCGGCATCCCGGCCGGGGTGTTCAACGTGGTGTCGGGCGACGCGGTGGCGATCGGCGGCGTGCTGACGGCCTCGCCGGTGGTGCGCAAGCTGTCGTTTACCGGCTCGACGCGGGTCGGCAAGTTGCTCGCGCAACAATCGGCCGATACGCTCAAGAAGCTGTCGCTGGAGCTGGGCGGCAATGCGCCGTTCATCGTGTTCGACGACGCCGATCTCGATGCCGCCGTGGAAGGCGCGATGGCGTCGAAGTTCCGCAACACCGGGCAGACCTGCGTGTGCGTGAACCGCTTCCTGGTGCAGGACGGCGTGTACGACGCGTTCACCGCCAAGCTGGCCGACGCGGTGCGCAAGCTGCGGGTGGGCAACGCGCTGGCGGGCGAGGTCGATCAAGGCCCGCTGATCAACGCCGCCGCGCTCGACAAGGTCGAGCGCCACGTGGCCGACGCCACCGGCCACGGCGCGCGGGCGTTGACGGGCGGCCGCCGCCACGCGCTCGGCGGCACGTTCTACGAGCCCACGGTGCTGGCCGACGTGGCCGCCGACGCGCTGATCGCCGAGGAGGAAACTTTCGGCCCGGTGGCGGCCTGCTTCCGGTTCGCTACGGAGGACGAAGCGATCGCCGCGGCCAACGACACGCCGTTCGGGCTGTCCGCGTATTTCTACACGCGCGACCTGGGCCGCGCCTGGCGCGTGTCGGCCGCGCTCGAAAGCGGCATGGTCGGCATCAACGACGGGATCATCTCGACCGAGGTGGCGCCGTTCGGCGGCGTCAAGCAATCGGGCCTCGGCCGCGAGGGCTCGAAATATGGCATGGATGAATACGTCGAATTGAAATATCTGATGATGGCCGGACTCGGCCGATGAACCGCCGGCGGGCGGCCGTGCCTTCGGGCGCGGCCGCCCGTTCCGCATCGAGCGGGCGGGGCAGGCAGCACACAACCACAACAATGTCGGAGGCAGCTTGAATCAACTCAATGTGCAAACGGGCGCAGTGCCCGGCGCGGCGCCGCTGGCGCGCGCCGCCGCCACGCCGCAGCGGGAAGTGCGGCTCGACGACGTGCCGCTCAACGGCTTCCACATCAAGATCGCCGGGCTCACGTTCGGTGCGCATTTCACCGAAGGCTACACGCTCGGCACCATCGGCTACGCGCTCGCCGCGCTCGGCAAGCAGATGCCGCTCGATGCGTTCTGGATGGGCGTGATCGGCAGCTCGGCGCTGATCGGCATCTTCCTGGGCAGTTTGATTTTCGGCTGGCTGTCCGACCGCATGGGCCGCCAGAAGATCTTCCTGACCAGCTTCGTGATCATCGTGCTGGCGTCGGCCGCGCAATTCTTCGTGACCTCGCCGGCCGAGCTGGCGCTGCTGCGCATCGTGATCGGCATCGGCATGGGCGGCGATTTCACCGTGGGCCACGCGATCCTCGCCGAATTCTCGCCGCGCAAGCATCGCGGCGCGCTGCTCGGCTCGTTCAGCGTGATCTGGACGGTGGGCTACGTGGTGGCCAACGTGCTCGGCCTGTACTACGGCAACGCCTCGCCCGACGCGTGGCGCTGGCTGCTGGCCTCGGCGGCGCTGCCGGCGTTCGTGGTGCTGATCGCCCGGCTCGGCACGCCCGAATCGCCGCGCTGGCTGCTCGGCAAGGGCCGCGCCGGCGAGGCGCGCGCGATCGTCGCCAAGCACTTCGGCGCGCACGTCGTGCTCGACGGCAGCGACGCGCCGCACGCCAGCCAGGGCTACGCGCGGCTGTTCCGCCCGGACATGATCCGCCGCACGCTGTTCAACTGCGCGTTCTTCGTCTGCCTGGTGATTCCGTATTTCGCGATCTACACGTTCCTGCCGACCATCCTGAAGGCGATCGGCCTGTCCGAGGGCTTCGGCGCGGATCTGCTGCTGAACGGCTTCCTGGTGCTCGGCGCGGTGATCGGCATCTGGCTGACGATCAAGATGTCGCGGCGCGGCTTCCTGATCGGCTCGTTCGCCGTGTGCTGCGCATCGCTGGTGGCGCTGGCCGTGCTGCCGCATTCGGCGGCCTTGTGGATGATCGTGGCGTTCGGCGTGTTCACGCTGACCATGTCGGCGTTCAGCAACCTGGTGGGCGTATTTCCGCCCGAGTGCTTCCCGACCGAGGTGCGCGCCTGCGGCGTGGGCCTGGCGATCGCGTGCAGCCGGCTCGGCTCGGCGATCGGCACGTTCCTGCTGCCGGTGGGGATCGCGACGCTCGGCTTTCACGTGACGATGTTCGCGCTGGCCGGCGTGCTGCTGGTGGGCATGATCGTGTCGATCGCGTGGGCGCCCGAAACCAAGCACCTGACGCTCGACGAGGCGTCGGGCAGCCACTGAGCGGACGTGACGGAACCGTTCAGGTCTCCGTAGCGTTCAAGCCGACGAACCCGCGCGGCGGATGTGAATCCACCGCGCGGGTTTCGTGCGTGCATTCGCAACGCAGGTTCAATGATGCAGCGCCGCCTGCGTGCGCAGCCACGCGATGAACGCCACCACCAGCTCGTCGCCGAGCCGCGCCGGCGCGATGTCGAGCCAATAGCCGAACGGCCCGATCGCCTCCACCGGCGAGAGCGGCACGAGGCTGCCTTCGGCCAGTTCCTCCTCGATCATGCCGAGATCGACCACCGCCAGCCCCGCGCCCTTGCGCGCGGCGTGGATCGCCTGTTCGAGCGTCGAGAACTCGATGCCGTCGCCGATGCGCGCGAGCGGCACGCCGGCCTTGGCGCACCAGTCGGCCCACAGCGTCAGGCGCTTGCCTTCGTGCAGCACGTGCAGCGAGGGCACCTTGCCGAACAACGCATCGAGCGGCATGCCCGCATAGCGCGGCGCGCCCACCAGCGCGTGGCGCTCCAGCATCAGGCGTTCCGATTGCAGGTCGGCGCGCGCGGCGCGGCCGAAGCGGATATGGCAGTGGCAATCGTCGGTGGGTTCGGTGCGGATCGACAGATCGACTTCGGGCAGCGCTTCGGACAACGTACCGAGGCGTGGCGAGAACCACTGGGTGGCGAACGTCGGCGGCAGCGAGACGGTCAGCCGCCGTTTGCGGCCCGGCTGCACGGCGGTGATTTCGAGGATGCCGCGCTCGATGGTGTCGAACGCCTGCTCGATGAACGGCAACAGCAGCAGGCCGGCGGCGCTCAGTTTGACGCCCTTGTGATCGCGCTCGAACAACTGCGCGCCGATGCTTTCCTCGAGCAGGCGAATCTGCCGGCTCACGGCGCCCTGGGTCACGCACAGGGAGGCCGCGGCGCGGTTGAAGCTCAGGTGATGTGCGGTCTCCTCGAAAAAACGCAACGCTATCAGCGAAGGCATCCGCCGCATGATTCTTTCCTTTCTGTCGTCTCGTTGCCAGCGCGTCCGGACGAGGTTCGCTCCGGAATTCACGGGCTGGCCGGCAGCTTTATGGCAGAAAAGCGGCGCGCGCGGCAGGCGGTGTTAACCCGAGGGCTGCGGCGAAGGGAGGGGCGGCGTGCAGGCTCAGGTGCCCGCGACGTTCAGCGCCGGGATTCGGGCGAACGTTTCGGCGATGAAATCCATGAACACGATCGCGCGTTTGGGCAGCAAACGGTTGGCCGCGTAGAGGATCTGGATCGGCACCGGCGGCGCTTCGTGGCCGCGCAGCACGCGCTTGAGCTTGCCGCGCGCCAGGCCTTCCTCGAACAGCCAGGCCGGCCCGTGCGCGATGCCGATGCCGGCCAGCACCGCCTCCTGCGCGGCTTGCGGCGAGTTGACCCGCAGCCGGCCGCTCACCGTTATTTCGGCATCCCGAAAGTGCCAGGTGCTGCCCGAGGCCAGCAGCGTGTAGACGATGCAATCGTGCTCGCTCAAGCCGGCCGGGTCGCGCGGCGTGCCGTGCTTGCGCAGGTAGGCGGGGCTGGCCACGCAGATTCGCTCGAACAGGCCGATGCGGCGCGCCCGCAACGCGCTGTCTTCGAGATGGCCGATGCGGATCGCCAGCTCGGCGCCTTCGTCGACGAGGTTCACGTAACGATCGCCGATCTGCAGGTCGAGCGACAGCGCCGGATAGCGCGCGAGGAACGCGCCGACCTGCGGCATCACGAACGCGTGCGCCAGCGCGGTGGGGCAGGCCACCCGCAGCAAGCCGGCCGGCGCGGTCTCGTCGCGCAGCGACGATTCCGATTCGGCTACCGCATCGAGAATGCGGCGCGCCTCGGCGTAATAGCGCTCGCCCTCGGGCGTCAGCGCCAGCCGGCGCGTGGTGCGCGACAGCAGGCGGGTTTGCAGGTGATCCTCCAGCGCCGCCACGTAGCGGCTCACGTTCGGCTGGCCGAGGCCCAGGTCGCGTGCGGCCGCCGAGAAGCTGCCCGTTTCCACGGCGCGTGCGAAGCAGGTCATCAACAGGAAACGGTCCATGGGTGGTGCCTCTCCATTCATGCAATCGAAGCATGGATTATATGCAAAGAGTCTGTCTTATCGTGATTCAAGCATGAGTCCATGCTTCGGTTTCGGCCCGGCGCATCCGCTGCCGGGCGCTCACGATCAGGAGTCGCACCATGTCCCGTCTGCAAGGCAAACGCACACTCATCACCGGTGGCACCACCGGCATCGGCCTGGCCACCGCGAAGCGGTTTCTCGCCGAAGGCGCGCGCGTCGTCATCACCGGCACCCATCCCGACCGCCTTGCCGAGGCCCGCGCGCAACTCGGCGACGAGGTGCTCGCGCTGTGCGCCGATTCGGCCGATGTGGCCGCGCAGCGCCGGCTCGCCGAAACGCTGAAGGCGCATTACGGCCAGCTCGACGTGGCGTTTCTCAATGCCGGGGTATCGGTGTGGCAGCCGCTCGATGCGTGGACGCCGGCGCAGTTCGACGCATCGTTCGCCATCAACGTGCGCGGGCCGTATTTTCTGATGCAGGCGCTGCTGCCGGTGTTCGCGAAGCCGGCCTCGGTGGTGCTCAACACGTCGATCAATGCGCACGTGGGCGCGCCGAATTCGTCGGTGTACGCCGCCACCAAGGCCGCGCTGCTTAACTTGTCGAAGACGCTGTCGAGCGAACTGCTGGAGCGCGGCGTGCGCGTCAATGCGGTCAGCCCGGGGCCGGTGGATACGCCGCTGTACGACAAGCTCGGGATTCCCGAGGCGTATCGCGCGCAGGTCGATCAGCAGATCGTCGGCTCGATTCCGGCCGGGCGCTTCGGCACGCCCGAGGAAGTGGCGCAGGCGGTGGTGTATCTGGCCGCCGACGAATCGGCGTGGACGCTCGGCACGGAGATCGTGGTGGACGGCGGCCGGATGCTCAACGGCTGAGGGTGGCCGTAGAGGTCAGTGCACTCAATGATTCGGAAACCCGATCATGGCCGCCCGCGTCAGCGTGGTGTTCTTGCTGACGCCGGCCGGCGCGTTGGCGAGCACCCACGCGGCGGACAGTTCTCCGAACGATTCCTTGCTCGACATGCCGTCGGTGGGCACGATCACCTGGAAGCCGCGCAACGCCGCCTCGCTCGCCGTGTACAGCACCGCGCCGTGCGCCACCGTGCCGGTGATGATCACGGTGCGAATCCCGCGGGCCTTCAGCGCCGCTTCGAGATCGGTGTTGAGGAACTTGTCGACGCCGGAGCGCACGACCGTTTCGTCGCCCTTGGCTGCGATCACCGGCGGCACGCCCGCGAGCGAGCCGGTGCTGGTCAGGCTGTAGACCGTCATCAGCTTCGCCGCGCGCGCCTCGGTCAACAGCCTGGCGACGGCCGGCAGCGAGGCGACGCAATCGGGGCGCTCCTGGGCGTTGCAGGTGCTGACGTCGAAATCGAGCAGCAGCAGCGCGGTGTGGGCGGGGTCGGTCACGCTCACCGGCTTGAGCACGGGGGGCGCGGGCGTGGCGATCGTGCTCCAGGATTCGATGACGTCGGCGCGGGCCAGGCCGCACAGCGGCAGCGTGAGTGCGACGGCGCAGAGGGTGTGACGAAGGCGAGGCATGGGCATCTCCGGGAAAGCCGCATGTAAGGCGCGGCGGCGGCTGTTCGAGCCTGCCGCCCTGCGCCGGGCCGGACGATTCTACCGGCCGGCCCGTGTCACTGCAGCGGCAATGCGTGTGGCTTGCGAACGGCGTTGGCTCGCCATTGCGAGGGCGGCAGCGCTTCCTCCTGCCGCCATGCGCTGCGAAACGCCTGCACGCTGCCGAAGCCGCACAGCTCGGCGATGCGCTCGACCGGCGCATCGCCGCCCTTCAGCAAGCTGCGCGCGAGCGCGATCCGCAGTTGCTGCTGATATTGCTTGAGCGTCATGCCGCACTCCTGAAGAAAAATTCGCGCGAGATGGCGGTAGCTGACCGCGAAGCGGGCAGCCAGTTCGTCGTAGGGCAGCGTGCAATCCGGGCGATCGCTCAGGAAATCCTGCACGGCGTGCACCAGCGCGTTGCCGTGATCGCGATGGCGCAGCGGCGGGTCGAGCGCCGGATCGCGGCTCATGCGGCGGAACGGCACCACGTTCTCGCGCGCCACGCGCACGGCCACGGCGGCCCCGAAGTGCCGCGCGATCAGATGCAGCGCCAGATCGATGCCGGCCGACACGCCCGCCGAGGTGCAGACGTGGCCCGCATCGACCAGCATCCGGTTCGGCAGCACGCGTGCGAGCGGATGGCGCTGCTGGAGGCGGTCGAGATGGTGATGATGGGTGGTGCACGGCCGATGGTCGAGCAGGCCCGCCGCGCCCAGCAGGAACGCGCCGGTGCAGACGCTGGCCAGCGCGACCTCGCCGAGCCGGGGCTGCACCTCGGCGCGCAGCCAGTCGACGATCTGCCGCTGGGCCGGCGTGGGCGCCGCCTCGAACGCGAACTTCGCGCCGATCACCACCACCAGATCGCCGCGCCGCAGGCGCGCGGGCAGCGGATCGATCGCTGTCAGCGCGAGCCCCTGGTAACTCTTCAACTCGCTCTGCGGCCCGACGCAACGCACTTCCACCGGCGCGATGCCCAGCTCCGGCAGCGTGCCGAACACCTGCAACGGGCCGGCCAGATCGAGGATATGGACGCGCGGCGGCAGCACCAGGAAGATGCGCGACAAGCCGGCGTGATTCGGGGGCGATGCCTTTTGCATGATGGATGACGAGCCAGGGAAACGATGCCGGCATGGTGGCATCTTTTTTCCATGCCGGTCAGGTTTCGGGCTGTTTCGGTGCTGGCCGATTCGTTAGGATGGCGCATCGCCGTGGCTGTTCCGCAGCCGGCAAACCGTTCACTCCATTCGATCGAGGCAGCCCGCCATGCTTGAAATCCGCCCCAGTTGCGAGCACTGCAACGTCGCACTCGCGCCCGATTCGCGCGACGCCCGCATCTGCAGCTACGAATGCACGTTCTGCGTGTCGTGCGTCGATCAGGTGCTGCACGACGTCTGTCCGAATTGTGGCGGTGGCTTCGAGAAGCGGCCGGTGCGGCCGGCGAGGGACTGGAAGGGCGGCAACTTCCTCGGCAACGATCCGGCGAGCGGCACGGTCAAGCACCGGCCGGTCGATCCGGCCGCGCATGCGCGCTTCAGCGCGGCGATTCGGGCGGTTGCGCCGGAGGATCGTTAACGCGATCGGCATCCGTTACCATGGCGGCGCGGCGCTGCCACCAGCGGCCGCTCACTAACAAAAAGGAGAGCCATGAGAACGGGGAAGCTGCTGGGGAGAGGGGCCGCCGTGCTGTCGATCGCACTGCTCGCGGGCTGCGCGTCGACGGTCCGGAATTACGGCCTCGACGATCATTTTTCGCCGGGCGAGGCCAGCACGGGATCGCAATCCACGCCGGAGCAGTGCGCGGCCACGACCGACGCCGTCTGGGTGGAAGGGCCCGAGTTCGGCGAATGCATCCGCTATTTCCCGTCGAGCGCGTTCGCGAGCGGCCGGGTGGCGCGCGCGATCGTGTTCATGGATGGCGATGTGCTGTCGCTGCGCGGCGCGTCGGCGAACTACGGCAAGTGGACGCCGCGCCGCGTGCTGGAAGCCGCGCAACAGGAGCAGCAGCGCGGCGGCACGCCGTACCTGTCGCTCGCCCGCCCCGGCGTGGACGGCAGCAGCGGCAATCAGAACCGCCGGCGCACGCGCTACGAAACCGAGGTGGTGAACGCCGCGCTGGATCGTATCAAGGCGCGCTATGGCATCGCCGAGTTCGGGCTGGTGGGGCAGTCGGGTGGCGGCGGGCTGGTGGCTTCGCTGATTGCCGAGCGGCGGGACGTGCGCTGCGCGGTGTCGTCGTCGGGCGTGACCGCGGTGGTGTACCGGGCCCGCGCGGCCGGACGGTCGAGCGACTGGACAGGCACGCCGCTATCGGGGGTCTGGGATCCGATCGACCAGTTGTCGCGCGTGCATCCGATGCCGGGCTTCCGGATGTTCGTGACCACGGATGGTTCGGACACCGATGTGGATGCCGGCTCGCAGGTCCACTACGTGGAGGCCGCGAAGGCGGCCGGCCTGCCGGTCGAGCAATTGATGGTGCACGGCACCGGCAGCTCGCATCACCAGACCTACCGGATCGGCAACCGTATCGTGGAGGATTGCATGCTGGGGCTGCCGACCGCCGGGATCGTGCGTACCTACAGCGGCATGGACAACGGCTATGCGCAGATGGACGCGCTGGCCGCACGCGCTCGTGCGCTGGCGGCCGGCCAGCCGGCGCAGGCGGCCGCCGGGCCGGCCGATCGCGACGCGCGCGTGGCGCGCTGACCGAACCGGCCGGCAGCGGGCGGCGCGCTGCCGCCCGGTGCCGCGTCGCGACGTCAGTAAGCGGCCACCCAGTGCCCCGGAATCCACGCCCAATGGTTGCCTTCCCAACGGTAATGCCCCTTCACCCAGTGATAGCCCGGCGCGGGTGCCACCGGCACCACCTCGACCACCGGAGCGGGGCGCGGTGGCCGCGCCGGGGCGACCACGCAGGCGGAAAGCAGCGCCGCGCAGGCGCAGGCGGCCAGGGCGGCGCGCGATGTCGATCGGTTGTTCATGTGTTGTCCTCCCAAGGACTGTTATCGATGTCGTGGTGAAAATGCCGGCGTTCCGGCCGGCGCGGTTGCGGGTTGTGCGTCAGGCGCGCACGAGGCCCGTCATCGGTTGTCGCGACGCGGCGCGGTCGAACAGCGTCGCGCCGGTGCGTTGCGGATCGAGCCGCAGCGTTTCGGCCGCCGCGCCCGCGATCAGCGCGTCGAGCGAGGCGGTGGGCTTGAGGTCGCGCCCTTCGTACAGATCGGCGCTGCGCAGGCCGGGCCAATCGGCGATCACGCGCCCGCCCTGCACGGCGCCGCCGAGCAGCATCGCGACCGAGCCCTGGCCGTGATCGGTGCCGCCCGTGCCGTTGGCGGCGGCGGTGCGGCCGAACTCGGTGGCGACCACCACGGTGGTGTCGTTCCACACCGGCCCGAGGCCGTCGCGCAGCGCGGCCAGCATCGCGTCCAGGCCCTTCAGCACGTTCGACAGTCGCGCGTTCTGCGCGCTGTGCGTATCCCATCCGCCGGTTTCGATCATCGCGATGCGCGGGCCGTCGTCGCGCGCGAGGAAGCTCGCGGCCAGCTTGCCGACGCTGGCCGGGTCCTGCCGCGCGCCGGCGTCGTGAGCCAGGCCGCGCGCTTCCATCGCCGAGGCCCACAGCGGCCCGAGTTGCGCGTCGCGTTCGTAGAGCGCCGAGACGCGCGTGAGCAGATCGTCGGGCGCGCCGGGCAGGCCCGACGGCGCGTACGAGGTCACGCGCGCCGCGCCGCGCAGCGCCGCCGGCACGGTGGGCGCGAGCGCGATGGCGTTCTCGCGCGTGGCCGGCAGCATCGCCACGAGGCGGTTGAGCCAGCCGTCCTTGACCTGATACGGCGCGAGGCCGCCCGTCTCCAGCACGTTCTGGCCGTCGAAATGCGAGCGGTCGCGATAGGGCGAGGCGATCGCGTGCACGAACAGCGCTTGCCCGTCCTGATACATGCGCGCGGTTTGCGCGAGCGACGGATGCAGCGCGAAGGTGCCGTTCAGATGCGTCGATCTGGACGGATCGACCGCCAGTTCGCCGCGCAGCCGCGCGTAATCGGGATCGGCGTACGGCGACAGGATCGTGAGGCCGTCGGCCGCGCCACGCTGGATCACGAACACGAAGCGGCGCTCGGTGGCCACGCTGGCGAACGCGATGTGCGGCGCGACCAGCAGGGCGCCGGCGCTGGCGGCGAGGGTGCCGAGGAATCGGCGACGTGAACCGGGCATGGTTATCTCCGCTGGAAATCGGGCGAGACGAGCAGCAGCGCGAGCGCGGTGGTGGTGCTTTCGGCGCGCGATACCGCGGTGGAGGTGGCATCGCCGAGCGTGCCGGCGAACAGGGTGGTGCCGAGCGCGCGCGGATCGACGCGGTCGCCGGTGCGCGCCGCGAGCCGCTGCGCGACCTCGACGCGCCGCACCAGCGCGTCGGGCGCGGCCCAGCTGGCGGCGATGTCGTCGTAGCCGGCCGGCGAGCCGGGCCGCCAGACGGGCTGGCCCAGTTGCGTCAGCAACGGTGCGGCCTTCAGGTTGCCGAGCGAGGTCCAGCCGAGCCCGCGCAGCGACGAGACGGTCCAGTCCCACGGCGTCTTGAACTTGGCATGCGTGCTCGACCACGCCTCGGGCGATTCGACCAGCGTGCGATAGACGGTCGGCAGATCGCCGCCGCTCTGCTCGAAGGCGCGCGCGATGCGCTCGGTCAGCGCCGGCGGCGGATCGTCGGCCACGAAGTGGCGCGCCAACTGGAACGCGAGATGGCGGCCGGTGGCCGGCGCGCGGGCGAGATCCTGCAGCACGGCGCGCGCCTGAGCTTCGCCATCCTGATCGTAGCGGCGCCCTAGAACGGTGCGCACGCCCGGCTCGTGCAGCGCGGGGCGGAACACGAATGCGCCGGGCGGCGCGTCGTTCGGCTGCGGGCCGCGAACGCCGGCCACGCTCCAGCCGGTCAGCGCGCGGGCGAATTCGGTCACGTCGGCCTGGGTGTAGCCGCTGCGTGCGCCGAGCGTGTGCAGCTCCATGATCTCGCGCGCGAGGTTTTCATTGAGGCCGCGCTTGCGGGCCGGGTCGCGCGCCTCGGCGCGCAGGGCGGCGCGGCTGTCGGGGCCGACCGAGCGCGTCTGGTCGAGGAACAACTGCATGGCCGGGTGCTGCTCGGCGGCCACCAGCATGTCCTCGAAGCGGCCCAGCACGTGCGGGCGGATCGCCTCCAGCTCGAACGCGCCGGCCAGCCCGGCCACCTGGCCCTTGTCCACCGACACCGCGAAATGGTTGGCCCAGAAGTGCACGAGCCGCTCGACGAACGGCGCGGGCGTGACCAATGCGCTCGCGACGCGCGCATCGACGGCGTCGCGATAGACGCCGACGCTCTCCTTGCGGATCGCCTGGTTGACGGCCTGCCGCGCGGCCTGCGCGGGATTGGCCGGTGCCGATGCGGCGGCCGCGGGCGTGGACGCCGGTGCCGGCAGGGGCGCGGGCATCGGCTGCGAGGCCTGCGTTTGACCGGCTTCGGCGCGCAAGTTGCGTCGTTCGTCGCCGAACCGCGTGGCCAGCGCCACCGCGCCGGGCTGGTCGGCCCATGCCGCCGGGCGCGGCTCATAGCGCGCGAACTGATCGAGCAGCCAGGCTTTCGGGTCGGGCGGCGCGGTGTCGTCGGCGCGGGCGCCGAGGCCGAAGCGGTTCAGCGCGATCGCCGCCGCCTGGGCGCGGGACGGAACGTTCATACGGAGTCCTGCCGGCGTGGAAGATAAGCGTTACACGGCGCAGGCGCGGGAATCCGTCGCGTGAGGCGAAAAAATTTCGGGGAAGCGGAGTTGGGAAGAGCGGGGGGCGGGCGGAACAGGCGGGGGAAGCCGAAGAAGCCGAAGAAGCGAGAACAGGCGGGGGACGCGTCGGAAGCCGGAGAAGCGAAACAGCCGGAGAGCGCGAAAGAAAGCCGAAAAAAGTGCGAAATCGCGCCGCCAGGTTCAACCGCAAACTCCCGGCGCACAAGGCGTGCGCCGGACCGCGAAACCTTATTCCTCGCCCGGCCACCACGGCTTCGGGGCGCGATCGATCAGGTAATCGTCCGGTTCCTTGCCCTGCAGCCACTTCGGGCGCGGGCCGCGGCCGGACCAGGATTGGCCCGAGGACGGATCGTAGTATTTCGCGGGGGTGGCCTTGCGCGGCTTGAGCGTCTGGCGGAAGCCGGCTGCGCGCAGCAGTTCGTCTTCGGTAATGCCGAATTCCTGTACCTGGTCCTGCAGCGTCGCGAGCAGGGCGCGTTTGCCGTCCGCCTTCGCGTCCGCGATCTGGCGGTCGAGTTCGCGCAGTTGTTCTTCGAGAACGTTGAGGTTATTGCTCATTGTGGGTCGGCGGGGCGATAGGTGGGCGGCAAGTGTCGATAGGGCGCCATATTACTAGGCTCTGACCACAATTTCACGAATACCTGCCATCGACATTGATTATTCGACGCATTTAATGACAGCCGATTACCGGGCGCAAGCCATTTATGACGATCGGGACGCACAGGCACGCCGGCCGCCCCAAAAGCAACGCGCCGCACAGCCGGAACGGCACTGCGCGGCGCGTGAGTCGAAACGCGACCGGGTCAGGCTGCAACCCCGGTCGAATGGTCAGGAGGCGATACCCACCCCGAACACGTGCATCTTGCCGGCGCTGACCTGGCGCGGCAGCGTGAGGCTCGACACGATCTTGCCGGCGGGCACGGGAATCGTCTGCGCGAAGATGTAGGTCTTCACGCCGTCCTTCTGGCCGTCGCCGCCGTTGCGGTAGGCCATCGTCACGGCGATCGCCGAGGCCGGGCTGGCGCCGCCGCCGTTCAGCGTCCAGTCGTCGAACGCCAGCGTGACCGCCTGGCTGGTGCCGTCGGCGAAGTTCAACTGCGCCACGCCCGTGCTCGGCCCGTTATTGGCCGAACCGAGCACCACCACGCCCTTGCCGCCCGGCACCGGCGTCAGCATCACGGTCTGGCCGACGGTGACGGCGTTGTCGAGCGTGAGCGGGCCGCCGCCGATCGTCACGTTCGCGCCCGCCACCGGGAACGGCTTGCCCGGCTGCACCCCGGCCGCCGCCAGCGCACTCAGCGAGTAGCTGAACAGGCTGCCGTCGAAATCCGCGCCCTGGCCGTCGGTGTTGCTGGCGCCGTCGGCGCTGAAGCCGCGATTGTTGAAGCTGTCGGCCGCGTCGAGCGCCACCGGCACGCCGAACGACGGCGGCGGCACGTTGGTGCCCCACTGGGTCGGCGCATCGCCCATCGCGAAGCGCAGGGTCGCGCCGTTCGCCAGCTCGTCGTAGGCGATCCACGGGCTGTGCTGGGCACGGCCGTCGATCGACAGCGACTGCACGTAGCTCGACGCCGGCGCGCCCGACGCGCGAATCCGCAGGCTGCGGCCGTTGCCGAGCCGCACGTCGATCTGCGGGAACTGCGGGCTGCCGATCGCCAGGCCCGCCACGCCCGGGATCTCCGGATACAGGCCGAGCGCGCCCCACACGTACCAGCCGGACACGGCGCCGAGGTCGTCGTTGCCGGGCAGGCCGTCGGGGCCGGTGCCGAAGGCGGTGCTCATGATCTGCTGCACCGTGCGCTGCGTGCCCGAGGGCGAGCCGGCCCAGTTGTAGAGCCAGGGCACCTCGAACGTCGGCTCGTTGCCCATGTAGAAGTTCGGCAGGCTGAGGCCGGCGTTGAGCACCGTGAAGAAGGTGTCGAGCCGCGAGGTCACGGCGGTGTTGCCGCCGAGCTGCGCGAACAGGCCGGCCGGGTTGTACGGCACCATCCACGTGTATTGCTCGGCATTGCCTTCCACGTAGTTGTCGCCGCTGCTCGGCGTTTCGGCGATCCACGCGCCGTTCGACTGGCGCGCGGCGATCAGCGGCGGCGTGAGCGAGGTGTTCAGCAGGTTCTGCCAGTACGCCGAGCGGCCCAGCAGCATGCGCTGCGTGGCGGTGTCGCCCATCGCGGCGGCGAAGCGCGAGATCGCGAAATCGCTGCTGGTGTATTCGAGCGTGGACGACGCCTGCCCCCATTCGCCGCTGGTGATGTAGCCCGTTTGCAGATAGCTCGCGCGGCCGCCGTTGGTGGTGGCGCCGTTGCAGGCCGTGCCGGGGATGTTGGCCATCTTCACCATGTGCTGCAGCGCCGATTGCGTGTCGAAGCGGCGCGCGCCGAATGCGTAGGCGTTCGACACGATCAGCGAGCCGGCGTCGCCCGGCATCACGCCGTCCTCGACGTTGTCGTTGACCCAGTGCGGAATCGCGCCGCACTGATCCGCGTCGTTCACGAGCGACTGGATCATGTCGCTGGTGTCGGACGGGTTCAGGATCGCCTTCAACTGGATCAGCGAGCGGTAGATGTCCCAGCCCGAGAACGACGAGTATTGCGCGCCCTGCCCCTTCGCGACCTGGTGCACCTGGCTGTCGAAGCCGATGTATTGGCCGTTGGCGTCGCTGAAGATGCTCGGCGCCCACAGCGCGTGATACAGCGCGGTGTAGAACTTGGTCTTCGCGTCGGCCGTGCCGCCCGCCACGCGGATCGCGTTCAGCGCGTCGTTCCAGGTGGCGTCGGCCTGGGTGCGCACGCCGTCGAAATCCCAGCCGCGGTTTTCCGCGTCGAGGTTCGCCTTGGCGTTCGCCACGCTGACGTACGAGATGCCGATCTTCATCTTGACCGTCTTGCCCGAGGCGAACGCGAGATGCGCCACGCCCTGCGAGACGGACGTGCCCGACACGAACGGCCGATCGAACATCGCGTAGAAGTACACCGGCACCGCCACCGAGTTGCCGCAGAAGCCGCCGCCGGTGGTGCTGCCCGAAATCACGCTGTCGGATACCTGCGTGATCGCGCCGGCCGTGGCGGTGCGCGTGTTGGTGCGGGTGGCGTCGAGCACCAGCAGCGCCGGCTTGCCGGACGGGTAGGAGAACTGACCGAAGCCGGTGCGCAGCGTGGCCGTCAGTTCGACCTTGATCTGCGAATCGAGCAGCACCGAGTAGTAGCCGGGCTTGGCGATTTCATTCGCATGACTGAAGGTCGGCACCAGTTGGGTGGCGTCGGTGGTCGGCATGACGGGGAATTCGCCGTCGTTGCCGCCGCAGCCCGCGCCGGGCATGTGCGTGACGCTGAAGCCCTGGATCGAGTTGATGTCGTAGTAATAGCCGGCCGGCGAGCCCGGCTCCTTGCTGTTGTTCGGCGCGGGCGTGGTGTTGGTGTCCGGCGCCCATTGCACCATGCCCGACGGCAGGCCGGCGGCCGGCACCACGCTGCCGGCCTGGCCGGCCGGAACCGGGTTCGGCGAATTGCTCGCGAGCGTGCCGATCAGCGGATCGACATACTGCGTCAACGACAGCGCGCGGCCGTCGTCGAGATTGACCGTATCGGCGGCGTTGGCCGAAGGCCGCGCCGCCAGCACCGACGTGGCCCCTGAGCCGCCGTCGTCACCCCCACACCCGCTCAACGCGCACGCCACGGCCAAGGTGGCGGCGAGCGTCGTGAATCGATTCATGATCGTCTCTCTCCGTTCTTCTCTGCTTCTTGCGTGTTCGGCGACTCGTGCGAACGAACCGCCGGCTCGTCGTGAATCTTTTGCTTCATTTTCTTTCCGAATCTTTGCAGCGGTAACAAGACTAGGAGTCGCGATCCGGCGTCGTCAATCGAATAAACACATCTGTAATATTTTTCTTGGATTTACTAAACGATGCGCAACGTGACGCAACGAAACGCTGTTGTGTTCAATGTTTTCGTGCGGGATGTCGGGGGCTGCGGATGCGGTGCCGGGGTGTGCGCGCGAGCGCCTGGGCGAGGCCAGTCCGGCGCGGCTTTGTCGTCATGTGAAAGGTAATTGTTAGTAATGATGGGAGATGGAAAGGGATAGACTGTCGCACCTCCATCAAATGCTCGCGCGACGCGAAAGCCGTCGTGCATGCCGGAAGCGCACCTGTTTTCGCGGCATGCCGGCATCGGAACGACAACACCATGTCCGGGATCTTCCGCTCGAAGTTTGGCTCACTGCGCCGGGGTGCGGCCCGCTCGTCCATCTGGCTGCAACTGGCCGGCACCGCCCTGCTCGCGGTGCTCGGTTGCGCCCCGGCCGTCGAGGAGCTGATGGCGCCGCTCGACCGGCGTTACTGGCACCTCGCGTTCTCGGGTTCCGATCACGGGCCGCGCGACAAGGTCGCCGTGATCATGATCGACAAGAAGACGTTCGCCGAACTGGGCGATATCCGGCGTTACGTGCGCGCCGATTTCGCCGGCGTGCTCGAGCGTGTGGCCGGAGCATCGAGCGTCGTGCTCGACATGATGATGATTTCGCCGACCCGTGACGATGCCGGACTCGCGGCCGTGATCGCGCGGCGCGGCGATGTGGTGCTGCCGGCGCACGTGACGCTGCTCGACGGCCGTGCCGATACGGTGATGCTGCCGTCGAAACCGCTGCGCGAAGCGGCCGCGGCGATTGGCCAGCGTCGTGTCACGGTGAGCAGCAACCAACTGGTGCAGGGCATCGTGCCGTTCATCCCGTACCGCGCCGGTGAAGCGTTCGCCCATGTCAGCCTGCAGGCGATCCGCGTGGCGCAGGCGCGGCATCCCGGCCTGGCCGCGCCTGCGCGAACCGGCGACCGGATCGCGCAGGCGGAGCGTGACGGTGCGGAGTCGGTGCTGCTGTTCCTGCCGCCGCGTTTCGATCTCGACCGCTATTCGTTCGTGGATGTCCTGAAAGGCCGCGTGCCGGACGCGGCGTGGCGCAACCGGATCGTGTTCATCGGCGACGGGATGTCCGATCTGGCCGGCGTGTTCTATCTCTCGCCGGGCAGCGCGGAGAAACTGCGGCGCGCGGAAGTCGATGCGCTCGCAACCGAAGCGCTGCTCGACGGGCACCTGATACGACGCATGCCGCCGGCGCTGCGGGGCTTGGCCGGTCTGGCCGTTGCAACCGGCGTGTTGCTGATCTGCCTGTTCGTGCCGGGATGGCGCATGTATGGATTCGTGCTGGCGTGGCTGGCCCTGTTCGTCGCCGGGGCGGTGGTGGCGCTGGTGTATGGCGCGTGCTGGGCGCCGGTCGGGCCGCCGCTGGCCGTGTGCGTGACGATCTTCTCGATATGCGGCTGGCGGCGGGCGGACTGGCTGCGAGCCGCGTTGATGCGTGAATACCGCGGCTTGCGCGGGCTGGCGCACCGGCACGCGGTGACGGGTCTGGCGCAAACGGCGGCCGCCGACGATCCGGCGCCGGGCGCCTACCGCCACGACAGCGACGTTGCGAAGGCGATGTCGCGCATCCGAGCGTGGCAGTCGACCTACGTCGATGTGATTCATACGCTGCCGTATCCGGTCTTCGTCGAGCAGGACGGCGCACTGCGGATGTGCAATGCGTGCGGGCACGCGATGCTCGGCACCCTCGATGCGGACCGCGACACGGCCGCCCGGCGGGTGCTGGACATCGCGCGTGACACGATCCTGGCGGCGCGGGACACCGGCCGGATTCATTCGGTTGAACTGACGATGAATGCGCGCATCCACATGATGATGGTGACGCCGTTCGGCGGCGGCGATCCTCGGCGTTCGACGGGCAGCATGATCTGCCTCGTCGATATTCACACCATCAAGGCGGCGGTTGAAAGTGACCGCCTCACGCTGCGCCATATGGCGCACGATCTGCGCAATCCGCTGTCGACGGTGCTGTCGCTGCTCGAACAGCGCGGTGTCGCCGACGCCGCGCCGACCCCGGAGTTCCTGGCGGATCTGCACAAGCTGGTCGATTACAGCCTGCGCGTGGCCGAGGATTTCACGCAGCTCTCGCGTGCCGAACATCTCGACAAGGGGGCCTATGTGCCGGTGTCGGTCGGCGACTGGGTGATGGAGGCCGTCGATCAGGTCTGGCATGCGGCGAACGCGAAGCAGATTCGCCTGGAATGGCCGGATGAGGCAGACGGCGAAGTTTTCGTGTTCGGCAATCGCAACATGCTGCTGCGGGCGCTGATCAATCTGCTCGATAACGCGATCAAATATTCGGAGGCGGGGACCACCATCGACGTCTGGATCGACGCAGGCGATGGCAGGGTGTCGATCGTGGTGGTGGACGCGGGTTGCGGCATTCCCGAAGCGGCGATGCCGCGCCTGTTCGAGCCGTTCTTTCAGGTGGGCGGGGCGGAGCGCGACGCGAGTCGGGGCGTCGGGCTCGGGCTGCCGTTTGTCAAGGCCGTGGTGGAGCGTCATGGCGGATCGATCGACGTGGCCTCGGTGCCGGGGCGCGGCAGCCGCTTTACCGTGTGCTTGCCGGTTGCCGGGGCGGAGGGCCGCGAGCCCGGTTGAGTCGTTGCGGATGCAACGAAAAAGCCCCCGCGCCAGGCGGGGGCGGACCGGCATCGATCGATGCCGGCCGAGCGACGCGCGAGCCGCCGTGGCGCGGTTGCATGCGCCACGGGCCCTGCGTCACGGGCGGAGGTCAGTCCGCGTACTTGTCCCAGGCTTGGGCCCATGCGGAGCCCTTGCCGGGTTCGTAGGCCCAGGCCGCCATCGAACACCAGTTGGTGTACGGGAACGGCTTGCATCGGTACAGTGCGCCGCGGTTCGATACGATGTCGCCGGCAGCGTATCGGGTGCCTTCCTTGTATTGCGGATGCGTGCCGGCTTCGTTGCCAGGGTTGCCCGCGCCGCCCGAGCCGCCGGTGCCGCCTTCGTGGCCGGGGTTGCCGGTGCCGCCCGAGCCGCCGGTGCTGCCTTCGTGGCCGGGGTTGCCGGTGCCGCCCGAGCCGCCGGTGCTGCCTTCGTGGCCGGGGTTGCCGGTGCCGCCCGAGCCGCCGGTGCTGCCTTCGTGGCCGGGGTTGCCCGCGCCACCGCTCCCGCCATTGCCGCCTGCGCCGCCGCCGAACGACGTCCATGCGTCGCTCCATGCGAAGCCCTTGCCCGGCTCATAGGCCGCCGGCGCCATCGAGCACCAGCCGCTGTACGGGAACGGCTTGCACTGGAACAGCTTGCCGAGGTTCGACACCACATCGCCCGCCTTGTATTGCGAGCCGGACTGATAGGCCGGATAGTCACCGCCTGCACCGCCTGCACCGCCTGCGCTGCCTGCGCTGCCGCTTCCGCCTGCACCGCCGCTTCCCCCGCCGGACTCGCCGCCATTGCCTGCCCCACCGTGACCCGCATCTGCCGCCTTGACGCGAATCGTGTGCTGGGCAGAAGACGACAGCTTGCCGTCGCTGGCCTTCACCGCGAACGTGAACGACTGGTCCTTCGCCAGCTTCGGCGCGGTGAAGTTCAGCGTTGCGCCGGACGGCTGCGCGGTGATGCCCGCCGGAACCGTCCACTGGAACGTGAGCGGATCGCCGTCCGGATCGGTGGATTGCGCGGCCGACAGCGTGACGGACTGGCCGCCGTTCGCCTCTGCCGGCCCCGTGAGCCGCGCGACCGGCGGGCGGTTCTCGGCCGGGGGCGGCTTGACCGACGCGTCGGCCTTCGCCGTGACGGCCATCTGCGCGCTGCTCTTCAGGCCCGCCGTGTCGGTCACCGTGACGCGGAACACGAAGCGCGTGTCCTGCTGCACGGCCGGGATCGCCACCGTGGCCTTCACACCGTCAGGATGACTGATGGTTAGCGGTGCGCCGCCGGTCTGCTCCCATCGGTACGACAGGGCGTCCTTGTCCGGGTCGTGCGATTTCGAGGCATCGAGCGTCACGGTAGCGGGGCCGGTTACCGTCATGTCCGTTCCCGCGTTTGCGATCGGCGCGTGGTTGTGCGTGCCGCCCTGATCGTGACCGAGGCCTTCGTGCATCGCGTTCAGGATGTCGCCGTTGTCCGCATCGATTTCCCATGCGAACAGGCCGCCCAACTGATGCTTGCGCACATAGTCGCCCTTCGCGAGCACCGAGCGCGCATCATCGAACGTCACCAGTTCGCCCGTGCTCTTGTTGAAGACATAAGGGGCTTCCGCCGTCTGGTCGTAATGGTATTCGTAGCCGTTGATGCCGGCGTTGTTCGGTCCCACCATCTTCGAGGCAATCGCCTTGTAATCGACGACACCCGGCTCCCAACTGCCCGGAACCGGCCCGGTGGCGGTACCCGAGAACGGGTTGCCGTCGCTGTAGCCCGACACGCCCGTCCAGCCACGGCCGTACATTGCCGCGCCGAGGACGAGTTTTTTCGAATCCACCCCTTGCGCGAGCAGCGCTGCAACGGAATTGTCCGCCGTGTAGTCCGTGTCGGGCCGCCATGCCGGCGCATACAGCGCGGTTTGATGGCCGAGATTCGTCAGGCTGAATGCGCCGTAGAAGTCATAACTCATGTCGAAGACATAGTTCATGTACTTCGACGCTTCCTTGTAGTTCACCACGCCGATCTTGTCCCGGCCCGAGCCGATCGCCGATGTCAGCTCGTAGGTCTTGCCGGTTTCCGCCGAGAGGCGATCGAGCATCTGCCGCAGTTCCTTGATCAGCGTGACGTAAAGCGCGCCATCCGTGGCCGGATTGCCGAGCGCGGGATTGGCGCCCTTGCCGCCGGGGAATTCCCAATCGATATCCACGCCGTCGAAGAATTTCCAGGTACGCAGCAACTGTTCGGTCGAATCGATGAACACCTTGCGCTTGGCCGGATCGTGCATCTGGAAGAACGGGTCGGACAGCGTCCAGCCGCCGATCGACGGCAGGATCTTCAGATCCGGATTGCGCTTCTTCGCGGCCATCATCTGGCCGAGCACGCCCTTGAGCGGCGAGTTGGCCGTCTGCCCCGGCAGCGTCACGCCGATTTCGCCCCATGTGTCATGAATCGCCACGCTGTAATCGGGCAATCCCCGGCAGGTCTGTTGCAGCGCGCGGAATGCATTCGGCCCGTCGTGCGCAAGCGAGCCGTTGATGTTTTCGCCACCGCAGATCGGAACGAAGGCGTACAGCAGGTGCGTCA
Source organism: Burkholderia sp. 22PA0099 (assembly GCF_047497165.1). Lineage (NCBI taxonomy): Bacteria > Pseudomonadati > Pseudomonadota > Betaproteobacteria > Burkholderiales > Burkholderiaceae > Burkholderia > Burkholderia sp. 22PA0099. Next base: position 1,581,154 of record NZ_CP163164.1, read on the forward strand.
GATTCTCGACCGGCACGTTGTCCACACTGAACTTGCGGTCGTAGATCGACCAGGTCGCGAAGTAGGCTGCCACCACCGAATCCTTGTCTTTTGCAAACGGCTTGTTGGTCTTGCTGGCGTTGTCCGGCAGCGTATCGGCCAGCTCCGGGATCGTATCGAACACGGTCACGTCGAGCGGTGCGCTGTCGGCCGAGGCGCCGTCCGCATCGAACACGCGAACCTGAAACTTTTTCACGCCCGCTGTCTTGACGTTGGCCACCACGGTTCCGCGTTGCGCGCCGCCGGGTGTCAGCTTGATTTCCGAGGCGCTGTCGATCGTGCCGTCCACCACCGCCACCGCCTTGACCGCGGTGCCATTGCTCCAGATATCGAAGGGCAACGGCACGTCGACCTTCTTGTTGAGCTTGACGAGATCCTTGTAGGGCGCGGCGCCGGCCCGTTGCAGATCGATCTCGACGAAGCCGTGCGGCTTCGAGGTGATTTCGTATTGCCGAAGACTGGGCGTGCCCGGCGCGGCGCTGGCCGAATGCGCGAAGCAAAGCAGGCTGGCCGTGGCGATCGTGGCAAACGCCAGCCTGGGCGATCGGCCGGGCAGGCTCGCGATGCTCGATTGACGGGCATGGGATTGATTGAAGCGCAATTTGATCGTCATCCTTAATGATGTGAAAGAGTGTCTGAGCAGACGCGCGCATTGTTTTGGCTTTGGCCGCCGGCGCCAATCAATCTGAATGCAAATTGAATGAATCTCGAAATAGGAAAGGAGTGCTGAACTTGGAACTTGAGAATGTCTTCAGGAAGGTTGTTGTGTCCGAACCTGCCTCGGACAATGACGGCGTCGTGCAAGGGGGGGCAGCGCCCGCCCGGTGCATCGGCAGGTCAATCGAGGACAGACAACGTGAACGTAGGCATTCGAAGAGGGAAAACAGCGCAGCGGCAGCGGGGATTTACCTTGCTGGAATTGCTGGTGGTCTTGCTGATCATTGCGCTGCTGGCGGGGTATGTCGGGCCGAAGCTCTTCACGCAGGTCGACAAGGCCAAGGTGCGCACGACCGAAGCGCAGCTCAAGACGCTCGGCGATGCCGCCACGCAGTTCCGGCTCGATACGGGCCGCTATCCGAGTGCCGAGGAGGGGCTCGATGCGCTGGTCACGCCGCCGCAGGACGCGGCCGGCTGGAATGGCCCCTACCTCGCGAAGGCCGTGCCGACAGACGGCTGGGGCCGCCCCTACCAGTGGAATGTGCCGGGCCGCGACGGCGAAGCGGAGATCGTCTCGCTCGGACGTGACGGCCGCGTGGGAGGGAGCGGCGTCGATGCCGATCTCGTCCATGGCCTGTAAGCGCGCGGGGCGTGGGCTCGTCGTGGCGGCGTCGCTGGCCGCCGCCGCGCCCGCTGCCTCGGCGGCGAATTGCTTCACGGCGGCGGGCGAGCGGCACCGCATCGATCCGCTGCTGCTGGTCGCGATCGCGAAGGTCGAATCGGCGATGAATGCCCGCGCGATTCACTACAACGCCAACGGCACCGTGGACATCGGGCTCATGCAGATCAACAGCTCGCATCTGCCGCGGCTGGTCAGGGCCGGGATCACGCGCAAGCGTCTGATCGACGAGCCTTGCACGTCGGTCGATACCGGCGCGTCGATCCTCGCCGGATTCATCGAACGCCACGGCTATACCTGGAATGCCGTGGGCGCCTATAACGCGGGTTCGTCGGTTGCGCGTGCGCCGGCGCGCAAGACGTATGCGGCGCGCGTCTGGCGCGCATACCGGTTGCTGACCCGCGACCGGCGCGCCAGCCTCGTGGCGCTCGATGCCTGGCGGCCTTCGCCGTGACTGCGTTTCGACTCCGCGTGCTGGCGGGCGGCACGCTGGCCTGGCAGACGATCGAGGCGGCGAGCGAGGCCGAGGCGCGGGCGCGGATTGCTGCTCAGGGCGGCGTGGTGATCGCGCTGCGCCGCGCGCGGCCCGGTGGCCGCAAGCGGGCGCCGAGGTTCGCGCTCGCGTTGTTTCTGCAGGAGCTGTCGGCCTTGCTCGATGCGGGCCTGGTGCTGGTCGAAGCGCTCGAGGCATTGCGCGACAGGACCGACGCCGGCCGTGCATCGCAGCATGTGATCGACGGCATCCTCGCCGTGATGGTCGAGGGGAAGCCGCTTTCCGCGGCACTCGCGCGGCAGCCCGGGGTGTTTCCCGAGCTGCTGGTCGCGACGATCGCCTCGGCGGAGGGGAGCGGCCAGTTGCCTGCCGTGCTGAAACGCTACCAGCAATACGAAGTGCGGATCGCGCAGATGCGCAAGCGCGCGGTGGGCGCGTTGATCTATCCGGCCGTCGTGATCGGCGTGGGCGCCGCGATCCTGCTGTTCATGGCGTTCTTCGTGATTCCGCGTTTCGCGGTGGTGTTCGAGTCGCTGACGGTGTTGCCGCCCGCCGCCCGCGTGATGCTCGGGTGGGCCAGGCTGCTGCGCGAACACGGCGCGGCGGTGGGCGTGGCCTTGGCCGCGGCGGGGTTGGGCGGCGGGCTCGCAATACGCGCGTCATGCACCAGGCGCCTGGTGCAACGGCTGATGTGGCGCGCGCCAAAGCTGCGCGACGTTTGCCTGCTGTTCACGCTGACGCGCTATTACCGCACCGCCGGGTTGCTGATCGCAGGCGGCACGCCCGTGATCGACGCCCTCGCACTGTCCGGCAAGGTGCTGCCCGACCTGTTTCAGCCGCGCCTCGCGGCTGCGCTGGCCGAGCTTCGTGCAGGCCGGCCGGTGTCGACCGTGTTCGCGGCTCACGCCCTGACGACATCCGTCGCGGCGCGCCTGTTGCGCGTGGGCGAGCAGGGCGGTGATCTGGGCGGGATGTGCGAGCACATCGCGCAGTTTCACGACGGCGGGCTCGACCGCGCGATCGATCTCATCAGCCAGGTCCTCGAGCCGGTGCTGATGTTGGCCGTCGGCGCGACCGTGGGCGCGGTGGTGCTGCTGCTTTACATGCCGATCTTCGAGCTGGCCGGCAGCATCGGATGACAATCCGGCCGGGCACGGCATGCGTGCCGGATCGCGCCGACCAACGGGACAAGACAACGTGAAACCGCAACAGATCATCCAGGATTGGCAGTGCGAATCGATGCACTCCGGTGCCGACTTCATGGCGTATGCCGACGCGCTGCTGGGTGCCGACCCGAGCCGGCTTGCCGAGGTGGCCGTGTGCTGCGGCATCGAGCCGATCGACGCGGATGCGTTGCGCACCGCCGCCACGCGCTTCGATCTGCTCTCGCTGCACGAGGCGCTGGCGCTGCGGGTCCTGCCGGTCGAGCGTGACGGCACACCGGTCATGGTCCTGGCCGATCCGCTGTCGCGCAGCGTGCGTGACGAATTGCTCGCCCGTTTCGGCGCGGCGCCGGTGCGCATCACGATGAGCCTGCCCGGCGAAGTCGAGCGGCGGCTGGCGCAGATCGAGTCGAACGAGCGCTCGATCGACAGCATCACGATCGATGCCGCCTCGGGCGAGACCCACGCTCAGCGTCCCGAATCGATCTCGCTGGCGAGCATCGCCAGGGACGAAAGCCCGATCATCCGGCTGGTCAATTCGACGCTGTACGACGCCCTGCAGAGCCGCGCCAGCGATATCCATCTGGAATCGACGGCGGACGGGCTGGCGATCCGCTACCGGATCGACGGTGTGCTGCAGCCGGTTCGCGGCGTACCGGGCATCGACGCGGCGACGCAGACGCTCTCGCGGATCAAGGTGCTGGCCGCGCTCGACATCGCGGAACGGCGCGTGCCGCAGGACGGCCGCTTCAAGGTCATGATGCAACGGCGCGATATCGATTTCCGCGTGTCGATCATGCCGGGCACGCACGGTGAGAACGCCGTGCTGCGCGTGCTCGACACGTCGCAGCGCGGCGACAGCATCAGCCTCGACATGCTCGGGTTCGATGCGCTCACCGCGCGCCGCATGCGCTTGCTCGCGCATCGTCCCCACGGGCTCATGCTCATCACCGGCCCGACCGGCAGCGGCAAGTCCACCACGCTCTATGCCGTGTTGTCCGAGCTGAATACCGGCGAGGACAAGATCATCACGATCGAGGACCCGGTCGAGTACCCGCTGAACGGCGTCGTGCAGATTCCCGTCAACGAGCGCAAGGGGCTGACGTTTGCGCGCGGGCTGCGTTCGATCCTGCGGCACGATCCCGACACGGTGATGGTCGGCGAGATCCGCGACGAGGACACCGCGTCGATTGCCGTGCAATCCGCGCTCACCGGCCACCGCGTGCTGTCCACCGTCCACGCGAACGACGGCTTCAGCGTGATCGACCGCTTCATCTACATGGGCGTGGAGCCCTCGACCTTTCTCGAAGCGCTCAACGGTGTTGTCTCGCAGCGGCTGGTACGACGCATTTGCCCGGGCTGCGGTGACGCCGCCACGGACGGCGCTGACCTGGCCGGCGCGGCGCTCGAGGTGCTCCGGCGCGAGGTGACGCCGGGTGCGGGCTGCGAGCGGTGCCGCGGCACCGGCTATCACGGCCGGATCGGGCTGGCCGAGGTGCTGATGCTCGATGCGCCCATGAAGGCGGCGCTGCTGGAGCGCTCGATCGAAAAACGCACGCGCGCGCTCGATGCCTGCACCGATTTCCGGTCGATGCGCCAGGCCGCACTGGCGGCAGTGTGCGCACGCATGACGACGTGCCAGGAGGTGCAGCGTGCGATCACCCTGGATTGACGCCACCGCGCTGATCGATGCCGGCACGCTGAGCCTCTGGCTGCATGCCGGCCGGAGGCCGCGAAGCTTCGGGGCCGCGCATGTCGTCGTCGCGCACACGGGCCATGTGGCCGAGGCCCTGTCGAGTGCGCTGGCCGGCCTGCCGAAAGCGCGCCTGTCGATCTGCAATCGGCTGCGGATCGTCGTCGGGCATCCGTGGGCGCACGGCGTGGTGTTGCCCTGGCAGGATGGTCTGACCTCGGATGCCGCGTGGCGCGCATACGCCGGCATGCGGTTCGCCGAGCACGCGCAGCGCGGCGCGTTGCGCATCCTGATCGAACACGAACGCTGGGGGCGGACACGTCTTGCCGCTGGAATAAGCGAAGGATTCCTCATGGAAATGGAAAAGACCAGCCGCGCCGCCGGCTGGCGGCTCGCGAGCGTGCGTGACGCATTGTCGGCGTCGCTCGATGCGCACCCCGCCTGGCGGGACCGCGATGATTTCGCGTTCGCGCTTTGCCAGCAGACGGTGGCGACGTGCGTGTTCCGGCGCGGGGGGCAGTGGCGCGATGTCGTCACGTTGCCGCGCGACGGTGACTGGTTTGCCGCAGCGGCCCTGATGGCCGGATTGCCGCCGTGCGGAGATATCGGCGCGGTCGAGTTCGATGGTGCGCTGCCGGGTGCCGACATCGCGGCGGTCGAGCCGATGGATTGCTCGCCGGCGACGCCGGCATGAAGCGGACCACTGGATTGAACTTTGTTGCGACGCGCGCGCGGATCACGCCATCGGCGGCCATTGCCCTGTGCTGTGCCCTGATGGTGATGGCGATCGTCGGGCGCGAATGGACGCGTGTCGATACCGTGCGTGACGCCGTCGATCGGCTCTCGCAGCGGATCGATGTGCGACAGCGCAGCCTCGAACGCGAGCAGCGGCTGGCGAAAGCCCGGACGCCCGAGCAGCGCCGCATCGCGAGCCTGCTTGCCGCGCAGCAATCGAACCAGACGAACTCGGGCTTGCCGGTGATCGACTGGATCGAACACGCCTGGACGCCGCATGTCGCATTGAAATCGCTGACGGTGGACAAGGCCGGCCGCCAGGCGCGTATCGAAGGCGGCGCGGCGGATCTGGCGCAGATCTACATGTTTGTCGATCGCCTGAACGACCGTCATCCCGACCGCAGGACCGGCCTGCTCCAACACCGGGCCGCCACGGAGAACGGCAAACCGGTCTTCTATTTCAGCCTGAGCCTCGAACATCCATGACGCCCCCCGACATGTTGAACGTGACGCTGCTTGCCGCGCGCCTGCGCTGGGGCGCCTATGTGGCCACCCGGAAACTGGGTGTGCCCGGCCTGCTCGCCGCCGCCTCGGCCGTCGCGCTGCTGGGCCTGCATGCGCTTTACCTGCAACCGGAGCATGTGCGGCTCGCCGCGATGCGCGACGGGCTGGCGAAACAGTTCGCGGCGTTGCCGGTGCCGGCCGCGAAAGCCGGCACCGGCGGGATGACGCTCGATCAAGTGCAGCAACTGCAGAGCGGGACGCAGGCCTATGCACTGTTCGAAATCCTCGCGCAGAACGGGCTCGAACGGAAGAACGCAACCTACCGCAGCGCAGCGGAGGTCAAGGGAAAGCTGCGGCGCCTGACGATAGATATCGCGTTGCATGGCAGTTACCTCGGCCTGCGCGAAGCGATCCGGGCGATCGCCGGCCAGCCGATGGTGCGCATCGAGAGCGTGACGATCGAACGTGACGGCATCGACAGCGCGGACATCAACGCCGCCCTGCAGGTCAGCATGCTGGGGCCCGACACGTGACGCGCCCGCTCATGATTCGCCTGGCGGCCGGATGGCTGGCAGCCGCTGCCGCGAGCGCCGGCTTCGCGCAGGCGAGCGCCGATCCGTCCCGCCCCGTCGATCTCTTTCCCGCCCAGCGTTGGGCATCGCTCGGCGCCGAGGAAGCCGGCGCGGCGCCGCCCGTTGAGGCGCCACCGGATCTGGCCGACCCGATCGACGTGGCTTCCGCGCCGCAGCAGCAGGTCATGCCGTTCAGCGTGGCCGGCGAATGGCGCGCGCCGGGGCAGCGCATCGTCGTGCTGGAGGGCGGCGGCAAGACCTTCCTGCTGTGCGGGCATGGCTGCGGCGTTCCTGATGCGGTGCTCCCGGGCGGCGAGATTGCCGATGGTTACTTGCTCAAGGCCCTGGACGATACCGGCCCGGTCGTGATGATCCGTGACGGTGTGAAGGTCGAGCTTGCGCCGGCCTCGCCCACGCCCTGAATTTCGCAGCGAAACTTTTTTGGCCACACAGTAATGAAACCAACTGTCAGTTTAGGGATCCTGATTTCCGCGCTTGCGCTGGCCGGGTGCGCGAGCCCCCCGCTCACGACAGCCGGGGCACCCCCCGCAACGATCGCCGAGCGCCTCGACCTGCTGCTGTCGCCGCAACGCGCCGCGTCCGGCCTCACGGGGCATGCAGCGCCCGGGACGCCGCAGGCGAGCCATCCATTGCGTCCGCAACTATCCGACGCGTTGCGCAAGCCGGTTTCGCTCAATTTCAGGCAGCAGCCGATCGCGGCGATCTTCGACGTGATCTCGCGCGTGTCCGGCGTGAACGTCGTGTTCGATCGCGATGTCGACACGACGCAGCCCACGACCTTGTTCGCCGAGCGCACCACGGCCGAAGACGCCATCAACCTGCTGCTGCGCACGAACCGGCTCGAAAAGACCGTCATCGACGCGCACACGCTGCTCGTCTACCCGGCGCAGCCGGAGAAAATCCGCACCTATACCGAATTCGCGATCCGGACGTTCTTTCTGTCCCACGCCGACGCGAAATCGGTCATGACCGCGCTGCGCCAGATGATCAAGCCGAAGGACATCTACGTGGACGAACGCGTGAACGCGATCGTCCTGCGCGACACGCCCGAGACGATCGAGGTGGCGGAACGCATCGTGGCGGCGCTCGATATTGCGCAGTCCGAAGTCACGCTCGATGTGGAGGTGCTGGAAGTCAACGTCAACGACAGCCTCGATCTCGGTGTCGAATATCCGGGCCGCATTCGCTTCGACGCGCTGGCCGCTGCGGAGGGCGTTGCGCCGACGCTCGGCGACCTGCTGCGCCTGAACCGTGATCGGATTGGCGTGTCGGGCGAATCCGGTGCGCTGTCGCTGGCGATCGACATGCTGCAGAAGCAGGGCAAGACCAGCACGCTCGCCAATCCGAAAATCCGCGTGCGCAACCTGGAGAAGGCGAGCATCCGGATTGGCGAGCGCGTGCCGATCGTCACGACCACGAATGCGAACGGCGTCGTCACGGAATCGGTGAGTTACCAGGATGTGGGCTTGATGGTGAAGGTCGAGCCGCGCATCAGCCTCGATGATGAAGTGAGCGTGAAGGTCAACCTGGAGGTCAGCAGCATTCTGTCGAAGGAGACCACCAAAAGCGGGTTGGTGGCCTATTCGCTCGGCACGCGCAATGCGGAAACCCTGATGACGGCGCGCAATGGCGAAACGCAGGTTCTGGCCGGGCTCGTCAAGCGCAATGAGATCGAGAGCGTGACGGGCTTGCCCGGGCTGTCGCGGCTGCCGCTGATCGGCCGGCTGTTCGGTGCGCACGGACGCAATCAGGAGCGCACGGAGATCGTGCTGCTGATCACGCCGCATATCGAGCGCAATCTCGACCTGCCGGCCTCGGCCGTGACGCCGTTCCTGTCCGGCACTGAAACACACATCACGACCGAAGCCCTGACACACGAATCCGGCGCCGCGGTGCCGGGCGGCCCGGATCTCGACACGCCGATCGAACCGGCCCCTCCGTTCGCGCCTTCGAAGTCCGACTCTCAGCCGGGCAGCGAGCCCGGCATGCGCGGCGAGGCGCCGGACGACCGCGAGAAGCCGGGCGGCGGCATGATGCGCACGCGCGCATGACCGCCCGGCGACGTGCGCGCGGCTTCTCGCTGATCGAAATGATGGTGGCGCTGACGCTGCTGGCCTTGCTCGCCACCGTGGCCTTGCCGCTGGCCGAGATCGTCAAGCGCCGCCAGGACGAAGCGGCGCTGAACCGTGCGCTGATCACGATCCGGTCGGCGCTCGATGCCTACAAGGCCGCGTCGGACGAAGGCCGGATCGAGCGCGCTGTCGGCGAGAGCGGTTATCCGCCCGATCTGCGCACGCTCGTGGATGGCGTGGAGGACAAGCGTTCGGCCGGCGGTGCGCGGCTGGTTTTCCTGCGCAGGATTCCTGACGATCCGATGTGCGACTGCAGCGGCAAGGCGGCCGACGCGATGTGGGAAACACGCAGTTATGCGAGCGATCCTGCCGATTTTTCCTCGGGTGATGATGTCTTCGATGTCCGCTCGGCCAGTCGCAAGGAGGGCCTCAATGGCATCCCGTATGACCAATGGTAGCCGCGCCCGCCGCGCGGCGGGCTTCACGCTGATCGAGATGCTCGTGGTCCTGGCGATCATCGCTACCTTGACCGCGCTGGTGGCGCCGAATTATCTGAAGCAGGGCGACCGCGCCCGGGAAACCGTGCTGCGGCACAACCTGAATACGCTGCGTCAGTCGATCGACGATTTTCGGGCCGATACGGGTGACAACCCGGCCTCGCTCGAAACGCTGGTGGACATGCACTACCTGCGCGACGTGCCGCTCGATCCGATCACGGGAAAGCGCAATTCCTGGCGGGTGCTGGCCGGCGACACGGGCGGCGTGGCGGATGTGAGGAGCGGTGCCACGGGGCGCGCGCTCGATGGAAGCCATTATGCGACATGGTAATCTGCGCCGATGCGCACGCGGCCCACGCACGCAGCGCGGCATTATTTATTTCGGTGTGCTGATATTGGTTGCCGTGATCGGGTTAGGGATGACCCAGGCCGCCCGTGTCTGGCGCACTGTTCAGCAGCGCGATCGCGAAGCCCGGCTGCTGTTCGTCGGCGATCAGTATCGCGCCGCGATCGGCCGCTATTACAGCGCGGCGGGCCAGACCCGCTATCCGGCGTCGCTCGACGCGCTGCTGGACGATCGCCGGACTTTGCCGGCGGGGCGGTATCTGCGGCGCCTCTATCCCGACCCGCTCGACGCAACGGCCGCGTGGGGAATCATCAAGGCGCCGGATGGCGGGGTCATGGGCGTGGTCAGCGAAGCGGCCGGCCGGCCACTGAAGCGGCGCGGGTTTCCCGCCCGCTATGCGCAGTTCGCCGATCGGGACACCTATCGCGCGTGGCGGTTCGTTTTTTTGCCGAGCGCGCCGGGCGATTTGCCAGCGCGTTCGGCAGCCGATTGAAGGAGTCCGAAACATGAGAATCGCAATCCTGGAAGATATCGTGGCGCAGGCGTGCGTCGTGGCGCGCTGGCTGGAGAAGGCCGGCTACCAGACGGTGATATGCCACGATGGTGAACGCTTCGTCGAGCTCGTACGGTCGACGCGGGTGGATGTGCTGCTGCTCGACTGGGATGTGCCGGGCATGTCGGGCATCGAGGTCATGCGCTGGGCGCGTGCCGAGTTTTCCGACGCGCTGCCGATCATCATGATCACGCAGCACGATGGCGAGGACGACATCGTGTTCGGCCTCGACAACGGCGCGGATGACTACCTCGCGAAGCCGCTGCGCGAACGCGAACTGATTGCGAGAGTGGGCGCGCAGGCGCGCAAGTGCTATCGGCAGGCGCGGCGGGCGAGGGTGGTGGAGTTCGGCAAGGTTGCGCTCGATACCGGCACGCAGCTCGCGACGGTGGAGGGCGCGCCCGTTGAATTGTCGGTGCGCGAATTCGATCTGGCGCTGATGCTGTTCGAAAGCGCCGGCCAGGTCCTGTCGAAAGACGCGATGATCAAGCAGGTGTGGGGCGTGGTCGATCGCAAGCACGATGCCACGCTGTCTACCTATATCAGCACGTTGCGCCGGCGCCTGGGCTTGCGGCCCAGGAACGGGCTCGTGATTTCATCCGTCTACAACTACGGCTACCGGCTCGAACGGGCCTGAGGCCGCCCGCGTCATTCGGGCGACGGCTTGCCGTTGCGCGCGGCCGGCATGCGCCATTGGCCGCTGCGTCGGAGGCCGTCGACGAAGCGTTGCCGTTCGTCGGGCGACAGCGATTGCGCGAAATCCACCACGTTGCTTTCGACCTGCGCGCGCAGGTACGAATCGGCCTGGCGTGTGCGGGCCAGCGCTTCGTCCACGGCCGGGCGATCGACTTGCGGGGCGGCCAGCAGATCGAGCACGTCGCGCCGGCCCTCGCGCGCCTCGCGCACGAAGATGCGGCTTTCGTGGCGCGCCGAGGCGAGCGCCTCGCGGAATTGCTCGGCGCGCTCGGGCGGCAGCCCGTCGGCCGCGAAGCGCAGCGCGATCTTCGCGCCCGGCTTGACGGCCGCGATGCCGCCCGGGTGGCGCGCGAACCATTGATAGGCGCCGCCGGCGATCGCGCCGAGCAGGAACACGTTCAGCACGATCGAGACGATGAGCACCACGGTGCCGGTGCGGCCGTTCATTCGCCGCTCCAGTCGTCGGGCGAGCCGCCGAAGGTGGTGGTCAGGTAGCTGCTTTCGTGGCTGGCCGACTGCATGCTGGTGAGCAGCGCGGCCGACATCGTGAGCGCGCCGGCCAGCGCGCCGGCCGCGCCGATGCCGACCACCGCCGCGCCCGACCACCACAGCCGGCCGCGTGTCCAGGGCCGCCGTGCGGCGGGCGCGGTGCCGACGATGCGTTCGATCAGCGCCGAGCTGGCCGGTGCGATGGTGTCGCCGACCAGCCAGCCGTCGAGCTCGGCGGCTTCGGCGAGCAGCGCGCCCGCCTGCTCGCGATGTGTGCCGGCCCAGGCGCGCGCGGCGTCGCGTTCGGCGTCGGGCCAGCGGCGCGAATCCGCGCCGTAGGCTTCGACGATGATGCGGAATCGTTCGGGTGTCATCAGATTTCCTCGCTGCGGCCGTCGTTGGCCAGTTGCGCGCGCAGATTGCGCCGGGCGCGCGAGAGCAGGCTCTCCAGCGCGTCCACCGTGATGCCCATCAGGCCGGCCGCTTCGATATTCGACAGTTCCTGATAGTACTGGAGCACGAGCGCTTCACGTTGCCGGGCGGGCAGCGCCTCGAGCGCCGCGCGCACGCGGGCGTCGCGTTCGAGCGTTTCGAGCCGTGCGTCGGCGCGCGGCTGCGGGTCCGGTTCGTCGGGCATCTCGTCGTGCGGTTCCTCGCGCCGGCTGCGCAGCCGGTCGTAGCAGAGATTGAGCGCCACGCGGTGCAGCCAGGTATCGAAGCGCGCCTCGCCGTCCTTCCAGCGCGGCGCCTGTTTCCAGATGCGGATGAACGCTTCCTGCGCGACATCCTCGGCTTCCATGCGGTCGCCGAGCAGCCGCGTCGCGAGCGCGAGCAGGCGCGGCAGCTTGCGCGCGACCAGCGCGCGCACGGCGCCCGGGTCGCGCTGGCCGACACGCGCGACGAGTTCGGCGTCGGGATCGCGTTCGCTCACGTTCGCGGCTCCCGATCCGGCAGGGCGGATGGCATCCGGCGCGGCGTGCGCGGGCACGGGCGCGGCGGCGGTAGGGCGCGCGGCGAGGCGCGCCGGGATGGCTTCAAGGCAATCGGCTCCCTGCAAGTCGACGGGTGACGCAAGCTCGGCCGGCGCTGCGCTCGCGCGGCCCCGTGCCAACCGTAAGGATGGCTGACGATGGCGGCGCGGCAGCGCGGCGGGCGCGAGCATGGCGGCAGTCGGTCCGCTCATGGCGAACGGGCGGCGGAACGCGGGCGCGCGTTGCGGCGCGGCGCGTTCCGCGCGCGATCAATATACGACGACCGCGGCCGGGCGCACATGAACCGGCCGAACGGGCACCACCACGCAGGCGGACAGGGTGGCCGCGACGAGCGCGAGAATGGCGATCAGTTTCATTGGGGATTCCTTGGCATGTCGGGACGGACGGCGATGTGGCGCGGATCAGGCCCAGTGGCCCGGCACCCAATGCCAGTTCGGGCCATGCGCGACCCAATGGCCCGGCACCCAGTGGTAGCCGACACGCACCGGCTGCCAGTGGCCCGGCGCCCACACGTAGGCGCCGTGTTCCCAGCGCCAGCGGCCGTGATCCCAGACATAGCCGGTGCGCGGCCCCGGCACCACTTCGTAGCGCGGCGCGGGCGGCGCGATCGGCGCGATGATCACGGCCTGGGCGAAGGCGCTGGTGGCGAGCGTAAAGCAGAGCGCGGCGGCAAGCCGGGCCGGATGGAACAGTCGTTTTATTTGGTTCATGGTTTTCTCCCTGGATCGACATCGACATCAAAACGACGCGCGGCAGCGGCGTCGTATTGACTTGAACGGAGCGGGGCGGGAAATCCGTCGCTGCGGTTGGGGCGGGGGGATGAGGAAATGCGGTGGAGCAGGGGCGGGGGCGGGCCGCTCGATGGCAAACGACACGTGCGGAGTGGGCGCATCGAAGTCGGTTAAACCCTTGATGGACAAGTGATTTGCGCATGGGGCGCGATGCCGGGTTCGGCCCGTTTCGGACAGGCAGCGCCCCGTTTTGGGCCGAAATATCTGGTAACATCCGCGCGCTGTGCGAACCGCTTTTTGCGGCGCTTTTGCCGTATTTTTGCCTGCTGCATCGACCCGATCCCCGACCCGTTCCGCCGATGAATCCTGCCAGCCCGTCCCGTTCGTTCCCTTCCGGCGCTGCCGAATCCGCCGCCTCGATGCGCGGCGCGATGCCGGCCCTGCTGCTCGGCGCATCGCTGTTGCTCGGCGCATGCGGCAAGCACGACGCGAACGGCGCAAGCGGCGCCACCGCGCCCGCGCCGGGCAGCGCGGCATCGGCGGTGTCGCCCGCATCGTCGGCGGCGGCACTGGCAGCATCGATCGCCTCGGCGGCCGACGCCGCGCAGGCCTCGTCGCCCGACGCGGCCTCCGGCAGCGGCGCGTTCTCGCAAGGCCTGAAGCGCGCCGATCTGATGCATGTGGTGTTCCCGGCGTGGCGCGATACCAACGACGCGAACGCGCGCGTGGTGGAAGTCGAGCTGCCGGTGCGCGACGATTCCGGCCGCCTGCCCCATGCCGCCGCACCGAAGACCGAAACCACCCGCGTCGAGATCGCGCCGCGCCAGGTGATCCGCCTCGACGACACGCACGCGGTGATGCTGACCGAAGGCGTGGGCGTGGCCGACACCGGCGTGCGCGACGACAGCTACGCCTCGGGCGCGTGGCTCGGCGCGTACTTCTTCCGCCGCGACGCGACCGGCTGGTTGCTCGACAAGCGCGTGGACGGCGTGGATTACCTCGGCGTGGCCGGCACCTACGGCGACACCAGCGTCGCACGCATCGGCGCCGACGAGTTCGGCGTGGTCCTGACTGGCGGTGGATGCTGGCAGGGCTTTTGCGGGACGTGGGCGTCGGTGTACGGCGTCGCGCCGGGCCGCATCGCGACTTACGCGAGCACGGTGCCGGTGGACGGCAACAACCTCGGCGCGAGCGGCGATTGCGAAACGGCGCTGCAGCAACCCGGCGCGGCGAAGGGCGCGGCCGCGAGCGACACCGACGTGGCGGTCGGCACCGACGCGAGCAACCCGCCCGCCTGCTTCGACATCAGCGGCAAGCTCGCGCTGGTGACCGGCGGCAATGGCGGCAGCGAGATGCAGATCCGCTTCGACGGCGTGGAATCGACCGACACCGACGACGGCACGCGCTCGCGCCAGATTCACCAGACGGCCGTGTACCAGTTGCGCGGCGGCAAGTATGTGCTGTCGTCGGGGCATAACCCGGTGCCGCCGTTTTGAGGGCGTAGCCTTCGCGCGGGCTCGGCCCAGGCGGTCGATCGCGCGCTCCCCGATGTCCCGGTCGTTTTGATCGTTTTCTGGCTCTATGGGCCATGACGTGGCGGCGCTATCGTGTGGTTCGTCACTGAACGATGGAGCGTGCATGAACCCCGCTGTCGAATTCCGCCATCTCGATACGCCGGCCGAGCAGGCCGGCGCGTTCGCGCTGATGCGCGTGCTGCGTCCGCATCTGGACGACGCCAAGGCCTTCGTCGCGCAACTCGCGCGGCAGCAATCCGAAAGCTACCGGCTGCTGGCCGCCAGCCGTGGCGGCCAACTGCTCGGCCTGGCCGGCTATCGCTACCAGACCAACCTGATCTACGGCCGCTTCCTGTATGTCGACGACCTGGTCGTCGATCCGCAAGCGCAGGGGCACGGCATCGGCGCGCAACTGCTCGACGCGGTGCGCGCGATCGCCCGCGACGGCGGCTGCGCGCGCTTCGTGCTCGACACGGGCCTGCACATGGCGCACGCGCAGCGCTTCTATTTCCGCAACGGCTTGCTGGCGCGCGGCATGCATTTCGTCGAGCCGCTCGCGGCGCACGCCACGCAGGAGGACGCACGATGAAGCTGCTGTTTCTGAACGCCAGCCCGCATGGCGCGGCCAGCCACGGCTACCGGCTTGCGCACGAGGCGATCGCGGCGCTGCGCGAACGCGAGACGGCGGTCGGCCGACCGTTCGGCCTGATCGAACGCGATCTGGCCGGCGCGCCGCTGCCGCCCGTCGATGCCGGTTATGCCGTGGCGATCACCTCGCGCGAGCCGGACCCGGCGCAGTTCGCGCTGTCGGAGCAACTGATCGGCGAGATCGAGGCCACCGATTGCCTCGTCATCAACACGCCGATGCACAACTTCACGGTGCCGGCCGCGTTGAAGCTCTGGATCGATTACGTGTTGCGCATCCATCGCACGTTCCGCTCGACGCCCGACGGCAAGATCGGCCTGATGCGCGACCGGCCGAGCTTCGTGATCGTCGGCTCGGGCGGCGTGCACAGCGGGCCGAACGCGCGGCAGGCCGATTTCCTGACGCCGTACCTGGGCTACGCGCTCGGCTCGATCGGGATTCGCGACGTGCACTTCTTCCCGCTGCAAGGGCTGGTGATGGGCGAGGCGGCGGTGCAGGCCGAACTCGCGCGCGAGCGTGCGGCGCTCGCGCGGTACGCGCCGTTCGCCGAGCCGGTGGTGGTGGCGCGCTGAGGCGCGGCTCGGTTCATCGTTCGGGGAACTGAGCGATTTGGGTCGGCCGGGCGCACCGAGCGCACCGGGCGAACCGGGCGAACCGAGCAGACTAAGCGCATTGAGCCTCAAGCGCCTGCAGCAGCGTGCGCGCATACGCGTGCGCCTGCTCGCGGCTCGCGACGTTCGCGAAGCCGATCACGAAGCCGCGCGGCGTGTGTTTCGCGCGGCCGTTCGCGTACCACGCCGACAGCGCGCTCGGCCCCAGCCCCGCTTCGCGCGCGGCTGCCGCGAACGCCACGTCGTCAGCCGACGCATGGCCGGCGAACGTCGCCGCCAATTGCATGCCGCCCGGCGGCAATTCGAAATCGAGCCGCGCGCCGAAGGCTTCGCGCAACGCGTCGGCCATCCACACGCGCCGCTCGGCGTAGAGCGCGCGCATCCGCTTCAGGTGTCGCGCGAAATGGCCCTGCGCGATGAAGTCGGCCACGCCCGCCTGCAACAGCGCGGGCGGCCCCGCGTTCATGCCCTGGTAGATCTGCCGCATCCGCGCGGCGGCGCGCTCGGGCGCGACCACATAGGCGAGCCGCAGCCCCGGCACCATGACCTTGCTGAACGTGCCGCAATAGATCACGCGGTCGTGGCGATCGAGGCGCTTGAGCGCGGGCAGCGGGCGGCCGACGTAGCGGAATTCGCTGTCGTAGTCGTCCTCGACGATCCAGCTTCCGGCCTGCGAGGCCCAATCGAGCAGCGCCATGCGGCGCGGCAGCGCGAGCGTCACGCCGAGCGGGCTTTGATGCGACGGCGTGACCACCGCGAAGCGTGCATCGGGCGCGAGCGCCACGCTGCGTTCGACGTCGATGCCCTGCGCATCCACCGGCACCGGCACGAGCCGCATGCCGGCGTCGCCGAGAAAGCGCCGCGCCAGCAGGTAGCCCGGGTCCTCGTACCACATGCGGTCGCCGGGCGAGGCCAGCGCGCGCAGCACGAGCTCGAGCGTGGCGCGATAGCCGCTCGTCACGAACACCTGATCGGGCGTGCATTCGACGCCGCGCGACACGCCGAGGTAGGTCGCGATCTTCTCGCGCAGCACGGGCAAGCCGAGCGGCGACGGGTAGCCGAGCGCAGCGGGATCGGCGCGCCGCAGCCGGTAGGCGACGAGCCGGTTCCAGACCTTGCGCGGGAACGCGTCGAGCGCGGGCAGGCCCGGCTGCAGCGGCAAGGCTTCGCCGCCGTGGGTGCCGGCCGGGTCGTACTGGGGGGCGATGACGGGACGCGCCTTGTCCGCCGCGCGCGATGTGCCCGGTATGTCTGCCGCACCTGGCGTGCTCGCCGCACCCGCTGCGCCGCGCGCCGCTTGGCGCAGCGCGGCCGCCGGCAGCGACGGCGACACATAGGTGCCGGCCGCGCCGCGCACCTGGAAATAGCCTTCGTCGACGAGGATCCGATACGCCATCTCGATCGTGCCGCGCGCGGTGTTCAGCTCGGTGGCGAGCCCGCGCACGGCCGGCACGCGATCGCCGGGGCGCAGATGGCCCGCGCCGATCGCCTGCCGGAAGCGCTCGCAGATCTGCAAATAAACGGGCAGTTGCAGGCGGCGGTCGATGTCGAGTTTGAGGTCGCGTTGGCTCATCGGGATGCCCGGTGGACGAGCCGGCCGGCTCGATGGACAGCGATTGTCGCACGGCGGCGACATTTCCTGCGACTGCGCAACTACGATTTATCAAGTCGGAATAGTGTGTTTCGATGAGGGTGTGGAAGCCGCAACAATCTTTTGTTGATTGCTTCTTCGATCGCCGCTTGCTCTCATGAACTGCGATCAATAGAATCCGAGTTATTCGAAACCGAGGCGCGGTCGCGGTTGGCGCGATTCCGCCCCATCTCGTCCAACAGGAGAACATCATGTCGAAACGCATTCTGGTGATCGGCGCCGGCTTCGCCGGCATGTGGAGCGCGCTGGCGGCGGCCCGCCTGCTCGATCTGCGCGCCCGCACCGATATCGAGATCACGCTGGTCGCGCCGGCCGCCGAGCTGCATGTGCGCCCGCGCCTCTACGAGCGCAATCCGCGTGCGATGCGCGCGCCGTTGCAGCCGTTGTTCGACGCGGTGGGCGTGCGCTTCGTGGCGGGGCGTGTCGAGGCGATCGACGTCGCGCGGCGCGAAGTCGGCGTGAGCGGCGTCGAAGCCAGTGCGGAACACCTGCGCCTCGGCTACGACCGGCTCGTGCTGGCGGCCGGCAGCCGGCTGTTCCGTCCGGAGATTCCGGGCCTCGTGTCGCACGCGTTCAACGTCGATCAGGTCGAGGACGCCGCCGCGCTCGAAGCGCACCTGCACGCGCTGGCCGGGCGGCCTGCGGCCAAGTCGCGCAACACCGTGGTGGTGGCGGGCGCGGGCTTCACCGGCATCGAAACGGCCGCCGAACTGCCGGCGCGCCTGCGCGCGATCCTCGGCGACGCGGCGGACGTCGACGTGATCCTGGTGGACCGCGAAGCCGAACTCGGGCCGGACCTCGGCCCCGGCCCGCGCCCGGTCATCACGCGCGCGCTGACGGAACTGGGCGTGCGCTGGAAGCTCGGCTCGGGCGTGGCGTTCGTCGATGCGCAGGGCGTGACGTTGGCCAACGGCGAGCGGATCGACGCGCAAACCGTCGTCTGGACGGCCGGTGCGCGCGCCAGCGCACTGACCGCGCAAGTGCCGGGCGAGCACGACCGTTTCGGCCGCCTGCATGTCGATCGCGATTTGAAGGTGACGGGCGTGGAGGCGGTGTACGCAACGGGCGACTGCGCCTACGCGGCCACCGACGAGGTCGGCAACCACGCGGCCATGTCGTGCCAGCACGCAATGAACCTCGGCCGCTCGGCCGGCCACAACGCGGCCGCCGATCTGCTCGGCGAGGCGCCGCTGCCGTACAGCCAGCCGAAGTACGTGACGTGTCTCGATCTCGGCCCGTGGGGCGCGGTGTATACGGAGGGCTGGGATCGCGTCGTGAAGATGGAGGGCGCGCAGGCCAAGGCGCTGAAGACGCAGATCAATTCGGAATGGATCTACCCGCCGGCGGCGAACCGCGCCGAGGCGCTGGCCGCGGCCGATCCGCAGCGGATTGTGGTGGCGTGAAAGGGCGGGCCTGAGCGAAGGCGAACCACCGGCCAAAGCACGGCCCGCGCAGCAACCCGACATCCAGTAAAAAGGGCGACACATCATGTGCCGCCCTTTGTTCTTCGTTGTATCGACCCGAATCGCGCCGCGCGGCCACCGCCCCGGCGCCCCCGCTCAGGCCGGCGAACCGCCGCTCCGCTCGCGCCGCCGCGAGTTCGCGCGATCCTCGAACCACTTGACGACCTGCGGCCCGAAGCTGCGCGGCGCCTTCGACGACACCCGCCCGGCGATTTCGGCCAGCGATTGCGAGGCCAGCGATTCGCGCATCTTCTTTTCCGCCTGCTGCATGACCGAGTGGATCGCGCACACGCCGCTCGTCGCCCACGCCGGCTTGGCGCCCTCGAACACGGCGCAGCGGTCGCGAATCTCGCGGCATTCGAACAGCGCTTTATCGCCGTCGATCGCGCTGACCACGTCGAGCACGGAAATCTGCTCGGCCGGCCGCGCCAGCGCGAAGCCGCCTTTCGCGCCTTCGGTGGCGATCACCAGCCCGGCCTTGTGCAGCTTGGTGAACAGCTTGGCGAGAAAATCCACCGGCACGCCCTGCAATTCCGCGAGATCGCGCACGCTGGCCTCGCGCATGCCCGGCGCCGGTTCGATCAGATAAAGCAGGCAATGCAGCCCGTATTCGACCCCTGTACTGATATGTGCCATGTCCACTCCGACTTTCTGAATCGGAGTTAGGGTAGCGTGGTTCGCGGTGCCGTGCAATCGGCCGCCGCGCCGCTGTTCACGACCCGGGTGAAATGTCCTTGTAATCCTCGGCGGGCGGGCCGCTTTCGGTACGTCCATGTCCGCCGGCGAAAGATTGTTAAAGTTCTTGGCATGGCGTCCACCGGCCCGCAAGCCCCCCTACAATCACGTCGCGTCGTCTGCGATCGTGCCGACGATGCCGGGTTTCGCTCCGACCAGGCGGGATGCGCACACCGTTGCACGCGCATCGAATCCGATTGCCGTGACCGCGCGTATCGACCGCGCCGGCCGGCCGAAGCCATTCACAAGACAACAGACCGAGAGAATCACATGGGTGTCCGGGGCGCGTCAGAGCCATTGCATGTCGTTTGCCGAAAGCGGGTTCGCCGAGCGCGAGCCGCCGGCCGGCCTCAGCCCCGTCGCGCCTGATCCGCCGCTACCCGAATGTCAGATCCTGTCCCGCCTTTCCTCGTTTTCGCCGCCTCGATCGGTATCGTCGCGCTAGTGCTGCACGCCTCGTTGTGGCGCGCCCGGCTGCCCGGCGTGCGTGAATGGGCCGCCTGCGCCGCGCTGATCAGCGTTTCGGTGCTGCTGCCGTTGCCGCATCGGCAGGTGGCCGCGCCGTTCGCATTGGTGCTGGCCGGGCTGGCCGGCGCCGCGTCGCTTGCCTGCTTTTACGCCGGCTGCCAGCGGCTGGCAGGCGTGCAGCCGAATCGGCCGGCGCTGGCCGGCGCGGTGGTCGCGCTTGGGCTGGTGCTGGGCGGCGTGGCGGTGGCCGGAGGCGGGCAGCCCGCGATGGCGCTTGCGAACAGCGTGTTTGCCGTGGTGTTCGGCGCGTCGATCGCGTGGCGTCTGCTGCGTCCCGCGCCGACGGCGGACATCGTGCGCCCGCGTCGCGTCACGGCCGGGCTGGCGTTGCTGATGGGCTTGTGCGCGGTGTTCGACGGAGCGGCGTGCACCGCGCACGTCAGGGTGCCGATGTTGTTTTGTATCGCCGAGGTGGCGGCCGCGATGCTGCCGCTCGCGGCGCTGATGCTGGTGCACGACACGCTGCTGCGCCGCGCCAGCGACAGCACCGACGGCGACGCGCTGACCGGCCTGCCGTCGCGCAAGCAGTTCGAGGCGGCGGTGCGCGACTGCCTGGCGGACCCGCGCACGGTGCACCCGGTCGCGTTGCTGGTGCTCGAACTCGACCGCTTCGATCGCATCAACGACACCGTCGGCAGCGCCGGCGGCGATGCGGTGCTGCGCGATTTCGCGCAACTGGCCGGGGCGCAACTGCGTGCCGATACGCTGGTCGGCCGGATCGGCAGTGAAACGTTCGGCGTGCTGTTGCCCGGCACCGCGGCGCGCGCGGCCTGGCAGGCCGGCGAGCGGCTGCGCGCGGCCGCCGCGTCACGCACCGTCGTGACGCCGGGCGGCGATTGCGTCTACACCGTCAGCGGCGGCATTGCCGCGGCCGAGGATGGCGATACCTTCGAGCGCCTTTACGTGCGCGCCGATCTCGCGCTGTACGAGGCCCGGCAAACGGGCCGCGACGTGATCCGCGTGGCGCATTCGGCGCTGGCCGGCAGCGCGCCGGGCGCGTGAAATGAGCGGTGGCGTGTACGAGCGGGGCAGGCGTGTGCGCGGCGCGGATCTTCAGCGCGCCGGGGCAGCGTATCCGCGGGATGCCGTAATTGCCGCGAAGCTGTTGGGGACCGCAGGCGCGGGACACATTGCCAGGCGAGCGAGGCCGGGCAGGCGATCCATCGGGACGGCAGGCCGAAGCGGTTGAGCGGATCAAGCGGGTGAGCGAGTAACGAAGCGGGAAGGCGGGGAAGGCTGAAGCGGGCAAGCCGGAAGGCGGTGGATTGGGACCGAAGCCGGTCGAGCGCTCAGGCGCGACGAACTTCCGCCGCGCCGTGAAACGGCCACCGCATGCCGCCGGGCTGGCGCCCGTGACGTGCGGTCGCCGTGCCGTGGCTCAGTGGGCCGCGAGCCACTCGTCGATCGAATCCTTGGCGCGCTGCTCGATCATGCTGATGACCATCAGCACGTCGATTTTCAGGCGCGAGATCGTCAGTTCGACGTTCGGCAGTTCGACGTCGCGATGCGCGTCGTCGATGCCGTGGATCTTCGCGATGCATTGCCACTGCGTGCCGGTATCGTCCGGCAAGGTATCCGTGGTCACGCGAAATCCACGATGCTCGAAAGACATAGCTCCTCCTGGTTCCCTACGGTATGCAAGCGTATCGAAAGCCCGTGGCGACGTGCTCGCCCTGCAGCGCGATGCCTCGGGTTGCGCCATGCTAGCACCTTCGCCGTGCATGCGGCGCGCCGGGCGGCTCCCCCCGGGCGCGGCCATGCCGGCACCCCGTTCCCTTCGCCACGACCAGGAGACTCGCAGATGGAATCCACCGCCAATCACGCGGCCACGCCGCGCATCGCACTCGTGACCGGCGCCGGCAGCGGCATCGGGCGCGCCACGGCCAACCGCCTGCTGGACGACGGCTTCACGGTGGTGGCGGCCGGCCGCCGGCCCGAGCCGCTGGCCGAATTCGTCGAGGCGGCGAAGGCGCGTGGCTGCGAGGCGCTGGCCGTCAGCGTGGACGTGCGCGACGCGGGCAGCGTCGATGCGCTCTACGCCGAGATCGAGCGCACCTACGGCCGGCTCGATCTGCTGTTCAACAACGCCGGCATCAACGCGCCGGCCGTGCCGATCGACGAACTGAGCGTGGAGCGCTGGCGCGACGTGATCGACACCAACCTGACGGGCGTGTTCCTGTGCGCGCGCGGCGCGTTCGCGCTGATGCGCCGCCAGTCGCCGCGCGGCGGGCGCATCATCAACAACGGCTCGATCTCGGCGCACACGCCTCGGCCGTTCACCTCGCCGTACACGGCCAGCAAGCACGCGGTGCTCGGCCTGACCCGCAGCATCGCGCTCGACGGCCGCGCGTTCGACATCGTCTGCAGCCAGATCGATATCGGCAATGCGTTGACGGAATTGTCGGAGCGCATGCAGCGCGGGGTTTTGCAGGCGAACGGCACGATGGCGACCGAGCCGATGTTCGACGTGGCGCATGTGGCCGATGCGGTGGGCTATATGGCGAACCTGCCGTTGTCGGCCAATGTGCTGAACATGACGGTGATGGCGAGCAATATGCCGTTTGTGGGGCGCGGCTGAGTGTGGCTGACACAAGCTGGAAAGCTTTAACGGAAAACTTCGCGACGCGTTGCTGAACCGGGAATGGTTTCGCAGCCGCGCGGAGGCCGAGGTGCCGATTGGGCCGTGGCATGGGTTTTACAACGAACAGTGCCTACGCAGCCAGTCATGCCGAAAAGCGCCGCCATAGCCTGATGATCGCCACATAGGCAATCGCTGCCACGATCAATTCAACGGTGATCCATAGACCGATATACAGGTCTTCCGGGTCACGGATGCCCAGCACTTCCGACGCGTGCATCCATGCGCGCATTTCGGACTGTGTCCATTCATCGTCGTATGGGCGGACAAAACGGAACGACAAAAGAAACAGAACGATAAACAGCAGGGCTTTAAGCGCCCTACGGATGGTGCCGTGTGATGTGGCCATGCATCATTGAACGAAGTTCTAGGGGGCTTCGAAACAATGAGGGAAAACGTGACGCAGCACCATGACGCTGAACAAGGCGGTGTTTGATTGCAGCTTCCCTGGCAAATGGCGAGCGCCTATTCCAAAGAATCGCGCCGATTGGCGGCCATGATCGAGATATCTGAAATTTGAATTGGCACTAATTCAGAAAAAATGCCTCGGTAAAAAGATCCGCGCCGCCGGCGGCGCGGATCGTCAAGGCACTGGATAATTTCGGCGGAATACGGGCCGACGAAACTTCCTTGCGACACATAGGTAGCATCGCGACGGCGATAATCGCACGACGCAATGAAAAAAACCACGAAAGTTTAAAATTTTACGCGGCCGGTTATGCGCAAACGATTGCGGGTCGAGTGCGAGATGCGGCGGCCTAATAACCGGTCAATGCAATAAGCAAACGGGATAATCGAATCGAATTTTTATTCCAGTCGGATGCTGTCGGAATTGACGGGTTTGAATGACTGGTTTTTGTTTAGTCGATATTCCGCAATAACAAAATGAAGCAATAAGAACGCACCCGACGCAATCACCCCGCGCCGGGCCGCTCGACACCCTCACGGCATCATCTTCACCACCACGGTTTCGCCGGGGCAGGTTTGCGTGTTCGCTTCGGCGATGGTCTTGGGCAAGCGGCCGCGATCGGCCGGCACGTTGGTGTAATAGCGCATCGATGTGGGCGCGGGCGGCATGCCGGCATCCCACACGGCGGCCCACAGGTGGCCGCGGTCGTCGCTCATCAGCACCGATTTCGTGTCGCATGCCACGCCCTGCACGAACATCGCGGCCACGCGCGCGCCGTTGTGGTCGAGGTTGTCGGCGCTGGTATCCACCACGCCGGCGGTGCCGACCATGGTCTGGTAGTCGTGGCCGAGCAACTGGTGCAGCGCGGCATCTTCGGCCACGCTGCGCGCGATGCCGAGCGACAGCAGGCTCGGCGCGGCGTTCGGGTCCTTCGCGGCGGCGACGTAATCGCCGTTGTAATAGACCCCGACGCCCGCGCCGCAGGCGAACGGGTCGCCCTTCTGGTCCACGCTCAGGCGGTTCAGCACGCGCCGGAACGTCAGCACGCAGCCCTGGGTATCCATCTTCTGGTTGCCGACGTACTGGGCCGTGCCCGGCGCGGAGAACGTGGCGGTTTCGGACAGCGCGCCCGAGTTCGCGCCGGCCGCCGCGTCGAAGCTGAACAGGAAATGCTGGTCGTTCACGTGCGTGATGTCGATCGACGCGCCGTGCTGGCCGCTCGAATCGACGCGCTGCCAGCGCGTGCCCCAGTGGAACGGCGTGTTGGCGTGGCGCAGCACGACCAGGCGGTCGGCGTAGGCGTTGCGCAGGCAGGCGTCGTCGGCGCAGGCGTCGCGGGTGGCGAGCCAGGCGCGCTGGTCGGCGCGCCAGTCGGGGGTGGCCGGCGCGCGGGCGTAGAGGTCGCGCAGCGTTTCGTCCTGCCTGGAGAGTTGCGGATCGGCGCAGATGCGCTTCTCGGTCGGCGTGGCCGCCTGGGCGCAATCGAAGCTGGCCGCCCGCGCGGTGCAAGGCAGGGCGGCGGCGGTGAAAAGGGCGGCGATCAGCAGGGCGCCGAGCCACGACGCCCGGTTGGTCGAAGTGTTCATACGTCTCCGTGGGGTAGGCGGCGCAGGCCGGCGCCGCGGGTCCGCTCGCGGACCGCCGGCTATCCTACGCGAAGCCGCCCGGCTGCGGGAGACGGATGTGGGGCCGCCGCGTCAGAACGACGTGCCGATCTGGAATTGGAACTTCTGGTACTGGTCGCCCGTGTGCTTGACGATCGGGAAGCCGAGGTCGAGCTTGAGCGGCCCGATCGGCGAGATCCATTCCAGGCCCGCGCCGAAGCTGTAGCGCAGCCCGTTCGCGCCCACGCTGTTGCCTTCCGAGCCCCACACGTTGCCGCCGTCCACGAACGTGAACACGCGCAGCGTGCGGTCGTAGCCGGTGCCGGGCAGCGGCACGGTCAGCTCGATGTTGCCGACCAGCATCTTCGAGCCGCCGATCGGGTCGCCGGTGGTGGCGTCGCGCGGGCCGAGCGAGCTCGATTCATAGCCGCGCACCGAGCCGATGCCGCCCGCGTAGTAGTTCTTGAAGATCGGATAGGGCTTGTTTTCGAGGCCCTTGCCGTAACCGCCCTGAAAGTTCACGCCGAGAATGAAGCCGCGCGCGAACGAGTAGTAGTACTGCGCTTGCAGGTCGCTCTTGACGTAGGTGGTGGCGGCGAGCGGCGTGCCGTATTCGGCATTGGCCTGCAGCATGTAGCCCTTGCTCGGGATCAGCGTGCTGTCGCGGTTGTCGCGCGACCAGCCCACCGTGACCGGCACGTTGTTCGATACCCGCCCGAACGAATTCACGTAGTCGATATAGCTTTGCGGCGTGGTCGAATCCACGTCGAGCCGGTTCTGTTCGAGGCCCGCGCCGAAGAACACCGTGTCCGTTTCCGAGAACGGGATGCCGAACTTCGTCGACGCGCCGTAGGTGATCACGCGGAAGCTGGTGTCGGTCGTGCTCGAGTAATAGAGCGGCTGGCTGGTGCGGTAATACACGTCGGTGATGCGGCGGATGCCGTCGATCGTGAAATACGGGTCCACCTGCTCGACGGCCAGCGTGCGATAGGTGGTGGCGGTGTTCACCGTGACCGACAGGCTGGTGCCGGAGCCGAACACGTTGTCCTGCGAGATGCCGGCCGAGATGATCGGCCCTTCGCCCGAGCCGTAGCCGAGGCCGAGCGTGATCGAGCCGGTGGGCTTCTCGGTCACCTTCACGTTGACGTCCACCTGATCGGTGGTGCCTTCCACCGGCTCGGTCGAGACGTCCACGTCGGTGAAATAGCCGAGCCGGTTGACGCGATCCTTCGACAGCGCGAGCCGGTTCGAATCGAACCACGCGCTTTCCATCTGGCGCATTTCGCGGCGGATCACCTCGTCGCGCGTGCGCGCGTTGCCCGAGATGTTGATGTGGCGAACATATACGCGATGGCTCGGATCGACCATCAGCGTGATGCCCACCTTGTGCGTGGCCTGGTCGATCTCGGGCTGCGCGTTGACGGTGGCGAACGCGTAGCCGTATTCGCCGAGCTTGTCGACGATCGCCTTGGTGGTGGCCTGCAGCTTCGAGGCCGAGAAGCGCTGGCCGGCCTTGATGTTCACCAGCTTCTGCAGTTCGGCCTGGCGGTCGAGCAGGTTGCCGGCCAGCTTCACGCTCGACAGCGTGTAGGGCTGGCCCTCGTGCAGCGTGACCGTCAGGTACATGTCCTTGCGGTCGGGCGAGATCGACACCTGGGTCGAATCGACATTGAATTCGAGGTAGCCGCGATCGAGGTAGTACGAGCGCACGTTCTCGAGGTCGCCCGTCAGCTTGTCCTTCGAATAGAGATCGTTGCGCGTGTACCAGGAGAACCAGTTCGGCGTGGAAAGCTGCATCTCGTCGAGCAGCGTGCTCGACGAGAACGTGTTGTTGCCGATGAAGTTGATCTGGCGGATTTTCGCGCTCGGGCCTTCGGCCACCGAGAACAGGATCGACACGCGGTTCGCATCGACCGGCGTGATGGTGGTGGTGACCTCGGCGGCGTAATAGCCGCGCGTCAGGTACTGGCGCTTCAGTTCCTGTTCGGCCTTGTCCACCAGCGATTTGTCGTAGTAGCGGCCCTGCGACAGGCCCACGGCGCGCAGCGCCTTGGTCAGGTTGTCCTTGTCGAATTCCTTGATGCCCGCGAAATCGATCGCCGAGATCGCCGGGCGCTCCTGCACCTGCACCACCACCACGCTGCCTTGCGTCGCCACCCGCACGTCGTTGAAGAAGCCGGTCGCGTAGAGCTTGCGAATCGTTTCGGATGCCAGATCATCCGTGAACGTGTCGCCCCGCTTGATCGGCAGATAGGCGAACACCGAACTGGGCTCGATCCGCTGCAGGCCCTCGACGCGGATGTCCGAGACGGTAAACGGATCGATGGCCCAGGCGGACACGGAGGTCGCGCCGAGGCCGGCGACCGTCAGGAACCGCAGGCGGCGGGACGACAGGGAAGATGCATTCATGCGGATGGCGGAAAGGCGGGGAACCCGCGGGCGAGAGGGAAGGCGGACGCGCACGACGGCGCGCGCTTATTGCAGTGCGCCGGCCGCGCGGGGCAGGGCGGAAGCGGGGCCGCTGGCGAGCGCGAGCACGTCGGCCATCTGGCCCGCGAGTGCGCGCTCGACCTGGAACGACAGCTCGGCGCCGCCCGGCAGGCGGAACGACAGGATCAAATCCGGCGCGCCGCCCGCATCGCGGCCGACGGTCCACGCCTCGCACGGCATCACGAACTTGACGCTGCGCTGCTTGTGGCGGATGCGCTCCGACGAGCCGATCGCATTCGACAACGCCGCGAGCAGCTCGTGCATCACCGAGCAATGCAGGGCGAGGCGATCGGGCTGGTTGCTGTTGAGCATCAGGTACTGGCCGTCTTCGGTCAGCTCGAAGCCGTGCAGCGCATCGATCGAATAAGCCTGAGGCGGCGCCATGTTCGCGCTCCGGTGGGAAAACGGAAGCGAGTATCGCGTCGGGCGCGCGGCGACGGGTTACCTCGTGTTTACTGCATGTTTCTTTCCGGCGGCTGACGGAGCGGGGTGCGCGCGAACGAGGCGCAACAAGGCGCAACAAGGCGTGCGGCGGTGTCGCGATGAGGGCGATGCGCGCTTTCGTGTCGAACGTGGGTGCGGGGCGAAGGCCATTCGTTCGGAAGCCGAAAGAAATCCCGTCGAACGGCAGCGGCCGTGTTGCCGGATTTTTTCGCGGCGTTACGACGATTACGGGTGTTACGGAAATGACGCCGGCGTCAGGCGGGCGCGAAGCGCGTGCCGACAGGGCCGATGGCGGCGCGGCTAACGGGGCTTCTTGCGCGAGGCGGCCGGCGCATCATGCGTTGCGTCGCTGGCCGCATCGCGTTCGAGCAGCGCGGCGAAGCGGTCGGCCAGCGTGGGGCGCGAGCGGTTCGGCCACACGGCGCTCAGCTCGAAGAACGGCAGCGCGTCGCCGTCGCGAATCTCGCACACGCGCACGCCGCTGAACTGCAACGCCTTGACCGAGGCGGGCAGCAACGACGCCCCGCAGCCGGCCGCCACGCAGGCCAGCACCGTCAGCGAGCGGTTCGCGTCCTGCACGATCTCGGCCTCGCAACCGGCCTTGCGGAACGCGCTGAGGATGCCCGCGCGCACCACCGGCAACTGCCCTTGCGGAAACCACACCAGCCCGATGCGCGCGAGGTCGGCCAGCGCGAGGCGGCCGTCCGGCCCGAGCGGATGCGTGTCGTGCACCACGGCCTGCAGGCGTTCGCGCGCGATCAGTTGCTCGTGCATGCGGCCGCGCACCACCACCGGCGTATGCAGCAGGCCGATGTCGATCTCGCCCGATTCGAGCGCGCTGGCCTGCTCGGCGTTGCTCATCTCGCGCAGCGTCAGCTCGACGTTCGGCACGGCGGCGCGCAGCGCGGCGATCGCCTTGGGCAGCACCTCGAACAGCGCTGCCGACACGAAGCCGACCGTGAGCCGCCCGCCGCGCTGCGCGCCGATATCGCGCACGCGCCGCTCGGCGGCTTCGATGCGCGCGACGCTGAGCCGGATGTCGTCGACGATCGCCTCGCCGGCCGGCGTCAGCGTTGCGCCACGGCGCGTGCGCGAGAACAGCTTCACGCCCAGCTCGCGTTCGAGCCGCGTGATGGCCTGACTCAGCGCGGGCTGCGCGAGGCCGAGCCGGTCGGCCGCGCCGGTCACGCTGCCGGCGTCGGCCACGGCCAGGAAGTATTTGAGGATGCGAGCCGATTCCATACGCTCATGCAATGAAAGATCAACGATTCCATAGTGTACGACGCATGCAAGGCGCGCCAGAATGCCGGCTATCAATCAATTGCGGCGCCGGAACCACCGGGCCGCCGGGCCGGCGCGCCGCGCCGCCCGCATCGAGGAGACGGTCATGCGCTGGTATCGGGACATCACCCCCGCCGAGAAACGAACCTTGTGGGGCTGCTTTGCCGGCTGGGCGGTGGACGCCGCCGATACCCAGATCTTTTCGCTGGTGATTCCGACGCTGCTGACCGTCTGGGGCATCAGCAAGGGCCAGGCGGGCCTGATCGGCGGCGCGACGCTGGTGGCGGGCGCGCTCGGCGGGCTGCTGGCCGGCGTGCTGTCCGACCGGGTCGGGCGCGTGCGCGCGTTGCAGATCACCGTGATCTGGTTTTCCTTCTTCACGTTCCTCAGCGCGTTCGCGCAGAACTTCGACCAGTTGCTGGCGTTGAAGGCGCTGCAGGGCATCGGCTTCGGCGGCGAATGGACGGCCGGCGCGGTGCTCCTCAGCGAAACCGTCAACGCCAAACATCGCGGCAAGGCGATGGGCATCGTGCAGAGCGCCTGGGGTTTCGGCTGGGGCGGCGCGGTGCTGCTCTACACCGCGATCTTCTCGTTCGTCTCGCAGGAGTGGGCGTGGCGGCTGCTGTTCGCGATCGGCCTGGTGCCCGCGATGCTGGTGCTCTACCTGCGCCGCAACGTGGTGGAGCCGCCGCGCGAGCCGCTGCCGATCGACGCGAACGGCCAGCGCCAAGGCGTGCTGGCGACGGCGGCCGGCATCTTCTCGCCGGCGGTGCTGCGCACCACGGCCGTCGGCGCCCTGATCGGCCTCGGCGCGCACGGTGGCTACTACGCGATCACCACCTGGCTGCCCACCTACCTGAAGACCGAGCGTCATCTGTCGGTGCTCGGCACGGGAGGCTACCTGGCGGTGGTGATCGTGGCGTTCATCGTCGGCTGCTTCGTCAGCGCGTGGTTGCAGGATCGCATCGGCCGCCGCTGGAACGTGATCCTGTTCGCGGTGTGCTGCGGCGTGATGGTCAACATCTATGTGTTCCTGCCGATCGGCGACACCGCCATGCTGTTGTTGAGCTTCCCGCTCGGGCTGTTCTCGGCCGGCATTCCGGCCACGCTCGGCGCGCTGTTCAACGAGCTGTATCCGCAAGGCGTGCGCGGCACCGGCGTGGGCTTTTGCTACAACTTCGGCCGCATCGTGTCGGCCGGCTTTCCGGTGCTGATCGGCCACATGAGCAGCTCGATGTCGCTTGGCTCGGCGCTCGGCATCGATGCCGGCGTGGCCTACGGGCTGGTGGTGATCGCCGCGCTGATGCTGCCCGAGACGCGCGGCCGGCGCATCGCCGAGCCGGCGCGCGCGGTGGCCGAGGCGCGTCGCTGAGTTTGCACCATTGCATCGCGTGCCGTTTCGATTTCCTTCGCATTCCCGATCATGTCGACGATGAGTCTTTCCCTGCCTGACGATTTCGCCGTGCGCGCCGAGGCCGGCCTGTCGGCTGCCGGCGCCGCATGGCTCGCCGCCGCCGCGCCGCCGCTGGCCGGTGTCGATACGCACGCGCACCTGTTCGTGCGCGGCCTGCCGCTGGCCGCGCAACGCCGCCACGCGCCCGACTACGACGCGACGCTGGACGCCTACGTGGCGCATCTGGCCAGCCACGGCCTGTCGCACGGCGTGCTGGTGCAGCCAAGCTTTCTCGGCACCGACAACCGCTGGCTCGCGAGCGTCACATGCCGCTATCCGCAGCGCTTTCGCGGTGTGGCCGTGGTCGATCCGCAGATCGGCGACGCGGAGTTGGCGGCGCTGGCCGCGAGCGGCATCGTCGGTGCGCGGCTGAACCTGATCGGCCTGCCGCTGCCCGACCTGCGCAGTGGGCCCTGGCCGCACTTTCTCGCGCGCATCGACGCGCTCGGCTGGCATCTCGAGATCCATCGCGGCGCGGCCGACTTACCCATATTGATCGACGCGCTGCTGCCGCAGTGCCGGGCGATCGTGATCGACCATTTCGGCCGGCCCGACCTGGCGGCCGGTGCGGCCGATCCGGGCTTTCGCGATCTGCTGACGCGGGCGGACAGCGGGCGCGTGTGGGTCAAGCTGTCGGCGGCCTATCGCAGCGTGCGCGAAGGCGGCGGCGAGGCGCTCGGCGCGACGCTGGCCGCCGACCTGCTGGCCGCGTTCGGGCCGCAGCGCCTGATGTGGGGCAGCGACTGGCCGCACACCGAGCACCGCGACCGCGTTGATTACGCAGCAGCCTCCCGCGCGTTGCAGCGCTGGGTGCCCGATGACGCGCAGCGCCGCACGATCCTTGTGGAATCGCCGCGCGCGCTGTTCCGCCTGTAACGCCTCGGCTTCACGGCGAGGGCGACGGCGGCGCGGTCGCCTTCGTATAGTCGGCGGCCGGCCCCGACGGCGGCGCGAGCGACGGATCGGTCGCCCAATCGGTCGGCGTGGCCGACAGCGTGTAGCGCAGCGTGCCGCCGCCGGCGATCGCGGCCACCGGCAGCCACGAGCCGCGGTACGTCGTACCGTTCAGTTGTACCGACTTGATATAGGGCTTGTCGTTGAGCAGCGCCTCGTCGTCGGCCTCGATGCGCAGCTTCTTGCGGCCGTCGTCGAGCCACACCGTCATGCCCTTGAACTGCGGCGTGGACATCGCCAGGCCCGGCGCCGACGGCACCACCGGATACAGCCCGAGGCTCGCCCACAGATAGAACGTGGAGGTCGCGCCGACATCGTCGTTGCCCGGCAGCCCGCCCGGCGTATCGAAGAACGTCTGCTTCATGACGATCGGGATCACGCGCTGCGCGAGCTGCGGCTTGCCGGCCCAGTTGTAGGCCCACGGCGTTTGCAGCGACGGCTCGTTGCCGATGTAGAGCGTGTTGCCGTTCTCGCCGCTGTCGAGCGTGGCCGCGCTCGGCAGCGGGCCGCCGAACGGGTCGCCCGGGTTCAGCCCGAACAGCGTGTTCAGGCGCGCGACGGCCGCCGCGTTGCCGCCCAGCGCGGCGATCACCGACGCGTAGTCATGGCCGATCGTCCACAGATAGTTCGGTTCCTTCGATTCGTGGAAGCCGCCGTTGTCGGGGCCGCTGAACACCCATTGGCCGCTCGCGCCCTTCGGCACCAGGCCGCTCGTTTCGCCGCCGTTGTAGTTCAGGGCGGCCGGGATATTCGCGTTGAACAGGTGCGCCCAGGCCCGCGCGCGCTGGTGCAGCGTGGCGACGCTCTGCACATCGCCGGGCTGGCCGAGCGCGGCGAGGAAGTTGCCGATCGATTCGTCGGTGGTTCCGAGTTCGAGCGTCATCGAGCCGGGGTGATGGTTCGAGGTCGAATCCGTGGTCACGTAGCCGTATTTCAAATAGGCGTCGGCGATCGGGCTGGCGCCCACGCTGTCGTCCACGCTCGGCATGTTGTTGCAGGCGCCTTCCACGAACGCGCTGCCGGGGCCGCCGGTGCCGAACGCCGATTGCAGCATGACGCCGCGCGCCGCGCCGGTATCGAAGCCGCGCGCGCCGAACGCATAGGCCGCCGCGATCACGTTCGGCGCGTGGTCGCCTTCCATCGGCTTGGTGTCGTCGCTGCCGTCCACCCAGTGCGGGAACGCGCCGCATTGCCGCGCATCGGCCACCAGCGATTGCATCATGTCGCTCGTTTCGGACGGGAACAGCAGGGCCTGCAACTGCGTTTCCGAACGGTAGGTATCCCACAGCGAGAACCCCGCGTAATGCGTGCGATAGGCGCGCGGGTTGCCCGGTACTGCGTACTGCGAAACATTGGCGACGGCGCGCGCCGGGGCCGTGTTGGCCGCCGCGTTGAGGTCGGTCTGCTGCATGCTGCGATAGTCGCCGTTCACGTCGCTGTACACCGTCGGGCCGGCCATCGCGTGATAGAGCGCCGTGTAGAACTGCGTGACGTAGCTGCGCGCGCGTTGCGCGGTGGCGCCGTCGAGGCGCGCGAGCGCGCCGGGTTTCGCGAGGTCGAGCTGGATCGTGTTGAGCCGGTGGTTCCACACCGCCTGCTGTTCGGCCTTGACCCGCTCGAACGACCAGCCCGGGTTTTCCGTCGCGAGGTTCAGTTGCGCGTTGGCCACGCTGACCGAGGACATCCCGGCCTTCATCTGCACCACCGCGCCGCGATGCGCGCTCGCGCGGAACACGAGCTTCGCCACGCCGTTGGCGAGCGTTGTCTTGGCCGCGTCGAGCGGCGTGTCGAACGCGATCGAGAAGTACACCGGCTTGTACCAGGTGCCGCCGCAGAACGCACCCACCACGGTCTGGCCGGTCACCACGTTGCGGGCGGTATCGACCGACACGTTCACGAGGCCCGGCGCGACGCCGCTTTTCATGCCGTTGCTGCGCGTGGCGTCGAGCGTCAGTTCGGGCGAGGCGGTGCCGGACGGATAGCTGAGGCGAGCCATGCCGGTGCGCGTGGTGGCGGTGAATTCGTTGAGCACGCCGTTGCCTGTTTTCACGCGATAGTAGCCGGGCGAGGCGCTTTCGTCGGCGTGCGAGAACGTCAGCGCGCCGCCGCCGGGGATCAGCGCCACCGCACCCTGGCCTCGGCAGCCGGGGCCGCTCAGGTGCGTGAGGCTGAAGAAATCGATGCTGCTGTCCGAGTAGTAATAGCCGCCCGAGCCATTGCCCCAGGGCTGGCCGCTGCCCGGCGTGTCGGGGCCGAAGCTGACCATGCCGAACGGCGTTTGCGCGCCGGGGTTCAGGTTGCCGGGGAACAGGCCGCCCGCGTCGGGCGCGCCAGTGCCGATGAATACGTTGACGCGCTGCGTCAGGCCCGCGATGTCCACGCGGCCGCCGGGCGCGTGGCCGGGCCGGTTCGCCGCGTTCGGGGTGTTGTCGAGGCCGCCGGCGATCTGGCTTGCGATCGAGGCCGGCGATGCGCCGCCGCCATCGTCGTTGCAGCCGCCGAGCGCGGCGACGGCGGCGAGGCACGCGCCCGCCAGGGCCCACTTCAGGGTCATCCGCATCCTTGTCTCCAGGTGTTGTCGAACGCGATGCCGGTGCGGCGCGCTGCGCGGCCACGGCTGGAAGCTTGTTGTCAGCCCGAGTGTGCGCTGGGGAATGCCGGGTCCGCTATTTGGAAAAATCCCTGATTTTTTGGTGATTTAGCTAAACAAATCGAATGTTTATGGATTCCGAAATGATGCCGGGCGGTGAATCGACGGTTTCCCGGAATCGAGGCGGGCTGGCGCTTTTGCGCGGAGCGCGCGGGCGGTAATCATTGCCTCGATGTTTTTAATTCGATTCAAAATTGCCGAATGAAAATTCGGGAATGCGAATCGATGTGAATCGGCGCGAATCGTCGTGAAGCGTGCGTCGCCGGTGGATTCGATTCTGTCGCGGTATCCTTCGGTCGCGCACCGGCCACCTGGCCTCCGCGCACCCGATCCGAACCCACCGCCGAACCGCCATGTCATCGAAGTTTCCCGCCGCCGCCGAGGCCGCCTCCCCAGCCGCCGAACCCGTCACGCGCTACGCCTGGAAGGCGCTCGCCGGCGCCGCGATCGGCTATGCGATGGACGGCTTCGATCTGCTGATCCTCGGCTTCATGCTGCCGGCCATCTCGGTGTCGCTGAAGCTCGATGCGGGGCAGGCCGGCGCGCTGGTGACCTGGACGCTGATCGGCGCGGTGGCCGGCGGCCTGATCTTCGGCGCACTGAGCGACCGCTACGGCCGCGTGCGCGTGCTGACCTGGACGATCGCGCTGTTCGCCGTGTTCACCGGCCTGTGCGCGCTCGCGCAGGGCTTCACCGACCTGCTCGTCTATCGCACCGTGGCCGGCATCGGCCTGGGTGGCGAGTTCGGCATCGGCATGGCGCTGGCGGCCGAGGCGTGGCCGGCGGCCAAACGCGCGCGCGTGTCGTCCTACGTGGCGCTCGGCTGGCAATGCGGCGTGTTGCTGGCCGCGCTGCTGACGCCCACGCTGCTGCAATGGATCGGCTGGCGCGGCATGTTCGCGGTCGGCATGCTGCCCGCGCTGGTGGCCTGGCAATTGCGCAACCGCCTGCACGAACCGGAGCCGTTCGTCCTTGCGCGCCACCCCGAGGCGGCCATGCCGAGCCTCGGCGCGCGCTTCCGGATGCTGTTCGCCGACGCGCGCACGGCCCGCACCAGCACCGGCATCGTGATCCTCTGCGCGGTGCAGAACTTCGGCTACTACGGAATCATGATCTGGCTGCCGACCTTCCTCGCGAAGCGGCTCGGCTTCTCACTGACGAAATCGGGCATGTGGACCGCGGTGACGGTGCTCGGCATGATGGCCGGCGTCTGGTTGTTCGGCCAGCTCGCCGACCGCATCGGCCGCAAGCCGACGTTTCTCGTCTATCAGGCGGGCGCGGTGGCGATGGTGATCGTCTACGCGCAACTGAGCGACCCGGCGGCGCTGCTGTGGGCCGGCGCGCTGATGGGGATGTTCGTGAACGGGATGGTGGGCGGCTACGGCACGCTGATGTCGGAAGCCTATCCGACCGCCGCGCGCGCCACCGCGCAGAACGTGTTGTGGAATCTCGGCCGCGCGATCGGCGGCTTCGGGCCGATGGTGGTGGGTGCGCTGGCGGCGCGCTATTCGTTCACCGTGGCGATCGCGGCGCTGGCCGCGCTCTACGTGCTCGACATCGTCGCGACGCTGTGGCTGATTCCGGAGATGAAGGGGGGCGCGCTCGACTGAGGCGCACCCCGCGCGGTTTCGTCAGGAGGCCGAACCGGCATCCGAATCGTTGCCGGAACCGGCATCGATGCCGAGTTCGCCGGCCATCCGCTCGACCAGCGCCCGCAGCCGCGCGACTTCCTCGGCCAGGCGGTCGTGATCCTCGCGCAGCGCCTCGAATTCGGCCGGGCTTGCTCCACCAGTCGCACCGCCTTCGTCGGTGCTCGATACCGCGTAGGCGGCCAGGTTGACCTCGCCGCACAGCAGATGCATCCAGCGGTTTTCACGCGCGCCCGGCGCGCGCGGCAGCTTGACCACCAGCGGCGTCGAGCGCTCGGCCAGTTCCTCCAGGAAGCTCTCGACCGACGAGACATCGGCGAAGCCGTGCAGCCGCGCCGAATTCAGGCGCAGCTCGGCGGCCGTCTGCGCGCCGCGCAGCAGCAGCACGGTCAGCAGCGCGACGGCCTGGCTCGGGATGCCGAGCACGCGGTTCAGGTTGTGCTCGAAGCGCGGCACGCGGCTGCTGCTGCCCTCGAACACCAGGCTCACGCCCTTCAATTCCTCGATGGCGTTGAGCACCTCGGCCTCGCTCACGTTCATCACGGGGGCGCGCGCCGTCTTCTGGTTGCAGCCGGCCGTCAGCGCGTTGAGCGAGAGCGGGTAGGTATCGGGCACGGTGTGCTGCTTCTCGTTGAGCACGCCGACGATGCGGGCTTCGAGGGCGGTCAGGGCGCGTAGCGCGCGGGGGGCGGGGGCTTCGTTGGGTGTGTTCATCGGCTGGCGAAAAAAGGAGGTCGCGGAATCGACGGCTGTCTGCACCGGATGATATACGGTCGTGGCGGGGGGCGTGGCGTTCAACGGAACGCGCGCATCTGCCCCGTCATCATCTGCAGCATCTTGTTGGCGGCCACCGACAGCTTGCGGCCCACGCGCGTGACCATGTGGGCTTCGGCGTTTTCGAGGATCGGATGGGCGATGTCGATCGCGAACAGGTCCTTCGCCTGCAGTTCCGCCGCCACGGCGAACGCGGGCATCACCGCGATGCCCAGCCCCGACTTGACGAATTCCTTGAGGATCGCGAACGAATTGGTGGTGACGATCGGCCCGAGCCGCACGCGCTCGGCGTATTCGACGGCCTCCATCATCTGCCGCGTGCCGTACGACGGATGGGTGGCCGCCAGCGGATACGTCGCCAGTTGCTGGACCGACAGCACCTTGTGCGCACGGCGCGGGAAATCCGGCCCGACGATCGCCATCATCGGCTGCCGCTTCGAGGCGCGCGACACCAGCTTGTGCTCGGCGGGCGGGTTGTAGACGAGGCCGATCTCGCCCTCGTCGTTCGAGATCTTGCGGATCACGTCGTTGGTGCTGCCCACGTCGAGATTGACGTGGATGCCCGGGTATTGCCGGCAGAACTGCTGCATCGGCCCGGCCAGCAGGTCCGACACGAAGCCCTCGCCCAGCACCAGGCTGACCTCGCCCGTCTTCAGGCCGCGCAACTCCTGCAGGCGCGAGATCAGGTCGTCGCGGTGCGCCAGTTGCTCGCGGAAATACTCGATCACGCAACGCCCCGCCTCGGTGGGCGTGACGCCGCGCGCGTGCCGCTCGACCAGGGTGGCATCCAGTTCCTTTTCCAGCAGGCCGATCTGGCGGCTCACCGCCGACGGCGCCACGTCGAGCCAGTCGGCCGCCGCGCGGATCGTGCCGCAGCGCACCGCTTCGTAGAAATAGACGATCCGGCTGTCGGTCAGGGTGTCGGTCATGGCTAGGGGCTCTCGATTCGAGCGTTCTAAAAATTAGAACAATAGCAATATTGGCGGTGATTGATTATACGGCTCGCCCGGACCACCATCGAGTCACTGCAGGGCGGCCGCAAGCCGGCGTTCCGCCCTTCACCAACAGCAATCGGGAGTTCGTCGGATGAAAACGGTAGGCGTGATCGGTCTGGGCAACATGGGGCGCGGCATGGCGGGTTCGCTGCGGCGCGGCGACTATGCCGTGCTCGGTTACGACGCCGCGCCGGGCGTGGCGGACGGCCTCGCGGCGCAGGACGTGGTGGCGGCGCGCGCGTCGGTGGCGGAGATCGCCCGCGACGCCGACGTGCTGCTGCTGTCGCTGCCGACCTCGGCGGTGGTGGAAGCGGTGGTGCTCGGCGCGGGTGGCGTGCTGGAGCACGCCAAGCCCGGCACGATCGTGGTGGACACCACCACGGCCGACCCGGACAGCACGCGCCGGGTGGCGGCGGCGCTGGCCGAGCGCGGCATCGGTTTCGTCGACGGCCCCGTCAGCGGCGGCCCGAAGGGCGCGGCCACCGCGACCATGACGATGGTGCTGGGCGGCGCCGACGCCGACATCGCGGCGGTCGAGCCGATCCTCGCCGTGATCAGCGCGAAGCGCGTGCACGTCGGCCCGGTGGGCGCGGGCCATGTCACCAAGCTGCTCAACAACCTGCTGACGGGCGTGCATCTGCTGGCGGCGAGCGAAGCGGTGCGCACCGCGCGCGCGGCCGGCGTCGATCCCGAGAAGCTGGTCGAGGCGCTGAACGGCGGCTCGGGCCGCAACAGCGCGACGCTGACCAACTACCCCACCTGGATCTTCAACGGCAAGTTCGATTCGGGCTTCACGATGAAGCTGATGCGCAAGGACGTGCGTCTCGCGCTGGGCCTGCTCGACCAGTTCGACAGCGTCGCGCCGGTGGCGCGCGAGGCCGCGCGGTTGTGGGCGGCCAGCGAGGAGCACCTCGGCGACGCCGAGGATTTCAACCGCATCGTCGATTTCCTCGATCCGGCCTGAGTCTCCTGCGCCTTTTCAGTTTTCGCCTGACGAATCCGACACGGAATACCGACATGACACAGCACGCAGACCAGTTGCTCGCCGCCTTCGCGCACTTCTTCCCCGGCGCGACCACCATCGGCTCGTATATCGACGGCGAACTCGTCGCGGGCCAGGGCGACACGGTCCAGCTCCACGACGCCGCCACCGGCGAGGCGACGCTCGCCTACCGCGACGCCGGCGCCGACGTGGTGGCCCACGCCGCCGAAAGCGCGCGCCGCGCGCAGCGCGAATGGTGGGCGCTGACGCACGCCGCTCGCGGCCGCGTGATGAACGAGGTGGCGCGCACCATCCGCGGCGAGGCCGAGGCGATCGCGCGGCTCGAATCGCTCGGCTCGGGCAAGCCGATCCGCGATTGTCGCGGCGAGGTGGCGAAGGTCGCCGAGATGTTCGAGTACTACGCCGGCTGGACCGACAAGTTCTACGGCAACGTGATCCCGGTGCCCACCTCGCACCTGAACTACACGCGCCGCGAGCCGGCCGGCGTGGTGCTGCAGATCACCCCCTGGAACGCGCCGGTGTTCACCTGCGGCTGGCAGGTCGCGCCGGCCGTGGCGATGGGCAACGGCGTGCTGCTCAAGCCGTCGGAACTGACGCCGTTCACCTCGATCGTGGTGGGCCGGCTCGGCGAGCGCGCCGGGCTGCCGCGCGGCCTCGTCAACGTGCTGGCCGGCTTCGGTCACACGGTCGGGCAGGCTGCGATCGCGCATCGCGTGGTGAGCAAGGTGGTGTTCGTCGGCTCGCCGGCCACCGGCGCGCGCATCGCCGAGGCCGCCGCGCGCCGCGTGGTGCCGTGCGTGCTGGAGTTGGGCGGCAAGTCGGCCAACATCGTGTTCGCCGACGCCGATCTCAAGCGTGCCGCGCTCACCGCCCAGGCCGCGATCTTCGCCGGCGCGGGCCAGAGCTGCGTGGCCGGCTCGCGCCTGCTGGTGCAACGTTCGGTGTACGACGAATTCGTCGCGATGGTGGCGGCCGGCGCGAAGAAGATCCGCGTGGGCGCGCCGCTCGACGACGCCACCGAAGTCGGCCCGATCAACAATCGCAAGCAGTACGAACATGTGGTGCGGATGATCGCGAGCGGCGTGGAGGCCGGCGCGACGCTGGCGGCCGGTTCGGCCGAACTCGGCAACGGCGGCTATTTCGTGGCGCCCACCGTGCTGACCGGCGTGACCAATGCGATGGACGTCGCCCGCACCGAAATCTTCGGGCCGGTGGTGGCGGCGATTCCGTTCGATTCGGAAGACGAAGCGATCGCGATCGCCAACGACACCGATTTCGGCCTGGCCGGCGCGGTGTGGACCACCGACGTGGCGCGCGCGCACCGCGTGGCCGCGCAGGTCGACGCCGGCACGTTCTGGGTCAACGGCTACAAGACCATCAACGTCGCGTCGCCGTTCGGCGGCTACGGCATGAGCGGCTACGGGCGCTCCAGCGGCGTCGAGGCGCTGTACGAATACACGCAGACCAAGAGCGTGTGGGTCGAGACGGCCGAAGCGCCGCCGACCGCCTTCGGTTATCTGTAATACCGGCCCGCGCACGACGGAAGCCGGACTCAAAAGGGGAGGTCGCGATGGAACACGCACTGGGAATCGAACGCCGCGAATTCGGCGGCGCGGGCGCGGCGAAGGTCATGCTGTATGCCGCCGGCATTCTGCTGATCGCGCAGTGGATCGGCTCGTTCACGTTCAAGATCGGGCCGGGCAAGGTGGTGCTGCTGCCGATGATCTGGGCGCTGCTGCTCGGCGCGGCGCTCGGCCTGGCCAGCGCGCGCTGGAAAAGCAGCGCGCGGCTCGACGTGTCGAACCAGTTCTTCGCGGCGGCCGTGCTGCAGCCCGCGCTGCTGCTGTTCGTCGCGAAGCTCGGGCTGATGGTGGGCAGCGCGCTGCCCAAGCTCGCGGCGGCCGGCTGGGCGCTTGCGTTCCAGGAGTTCGGCCACTTCGTCGGCACCATCCTGCTGGGCCTGCCGCTCGCGCTGCTGCTCGGCATCAAGCGCGAGGCGATCGGCGCGACGTTCTCGGTGGGCCGCGAGCCGAGCCTCGCGATCATCGGCGAGAAGTACGGCATGGATTCCGCCGAAGGGCGCGGCGTGCTGGCCGAGTACCTGACCGGCACCGTGTTCGGCGCGGTGTTCATCGCCGTGTTCGCCGGCTTCGTGTCGAGCCTCGGCATCTTCGATCCGCTCGCGCTGGCGATGGGCTCGGGCGTTGGCTCGGGCAGCATGATGGCGGCCGCCTCCGGCGCGATCGCCGCGCAGCAGGACCCGGAAACCGCGAAATCGGTGCTCGCGTTCGCGGCGGCCAGCAACCTGATCACCACCACCATCGGCACCTACTTCACGCTGTTCATCTCGCTGCCGCTGGCGGTGTTCGGCTACCGCGTGCTGGAGCCGATCATCGGCCGCACCACCAAGGCCTCGGCGCAACCCGAAACCGCCAGCCCGGCGCTCGGCGAGGTGCAGACCGAAGCGCCCTCGCTCGGCTACGGCGGCAAGCTCACGGCCTGGATCGTGACGGCCGCGATGGCGCTGGTGTGCGATTGGATCGCACACGGCACCGCGCCGCTGGTCGGGCTGCCGGGCATCGCGATCATGGTGGGCGCGACCATCGTGGGCGATGCGCTGGCGCGCGTCACCGGGCGGCGCATTCCGGCCGTGTGCTGGGTGTCGGTGGTGGCGATGTTCCTGACCTCGCCATGGTGCCCGTGGGCCACGCAGATCGCCGCCTTCGGTTCGCACAACGATTTTCTCGGCGTGACCACCCCGATGCTGGTGTTCGCGGGGCTGTCGATCGCCAAGGACATCCCCGCGTTCCGCCGCCTCGGCTGGCGCATCGTGCTGGTGTCGTTCGTGGCCAATGCCGGCACGTTCATCGGCGCGACGCTGGTGGCGCAACTGTTCCATATCTGATCTCGTTCACCCGCATCGCCGGAGCCGCGCCAGCGTGGCTCCGGCGATCGCTTCCACCGTTCCCCGCATGACACTGATCGATTCCATCCTCGCCCACGCCGACGAACTGCAGACGATTCGCCGCGATATCCACGCGCATCCCGAAGTCGGCTTCGAGGTGAACCGCACCGCCGCGCTGGTGGCCGAGCGGCTCGAAGCCTGGGGCTACGCCGTCACGCGCAACGTGGGCCAGACCGGCGTGGTCGGCACGCTCAAGCGCGGCAGCGGCACGCGTGCGATCGGGCTGCGCGCCGACATGGACGCGCTGCCGGTGCAGGAGGTCAACACCTTCGCGCACCGCTCGACCGTGCCCGGCGCGATGCACGCCTGCGGCCACGACGGCCACACGGCGATGCTGCTCGGCGCGGCGCGCCATCTGGCGCTGCATGGCGGCTTCGACGGCACCGTGCAGTTGTTCTTCCAGCCGGCCGAGGAAGCGGGCGGCGGCGCGCGCGCGATGATCGAGGACGGCCTGTTCGAGCGTTTTCCGGTGGATGCCGTGTTCGGCCTGCACAACTGGCCCGGCATTCCGGCCGGCGATTTCGCCGTGCGCCCGGGGCCGCTGATGGCGTCCACCAGCCTGTTCAAGATCACGCTGCGCGGTGCCGGCTGCCACGCGGCCATGCCGCATCTGGGCCGCGACCCGGTGTTCGCCGCCGGGCAGGTGCTGAACGCGTTGCAGGGCATCGTCACGCGCAACCGCAATCCGATCGACGGCGCGGTGCTGTCGGTCACGCAGATCCACGCCGGCGAGGCGCTCAACGTGGTGCCGACCGATGCGTGGCTCGGCGGCACCGTGCGCACGTTCTCCGACGCCACGCTCGACCTGATCGAGACGCGCATGCGCGCCGTGGCCGCGGCGACCGCGTCGGCGTTCGAATGCGAGTGCGAGGTGTGGTTCGAGCGGCAGTATCCGGCCACCATCAACGATGCGGCGCAGACGGCGCTGGCCGTCGAGGTGATGCGCGAACTGGTGGGCGACGCGCACGTGAACGCGGTGGCCGACCCGACCATGGCCGCCGAGGATTTCTCGTTCATGCTGCGCGAGAAGCCGGGGTGTTACGCATTCCTGGGCAATGGCAGCGGCGACCATCGCGTGCATGGGCATGGCGGTGGGCCTTGCCTGCTGCATAACGCGAGTTATGACTTCAACGATGCGTTGCTGCCGGT
The DNA here is from genome assembly GCF_047497165.1 of Burkholderia sp. 22PA0099. Taxonomy (NCBI): domain Bacteria; kingdom Pseudomonadati; phylum Pseudomonadota; class Betaproteobacteria; order Burkholderiales; family Burkholderiaceae; genus Burkholderia; species Burkholderia sp. 22PA0099. The sequence goes on from NZ_CP163164.1 coordinate 1,623,692, forward strand.
GGGGGCGAGTTATTTTGTTCGGCTGGTGGAGCGGTTTTTGGGGTGAGGGGGGCGGCCTGTGGTGGTGTGCCGAATCGGCGCTTTGCCGAGACGGCATTGCTCGAGGTGTTAGTGGCCGGAGCGGGTAATCCTCTGGTCGGTTGGTTGGATTCCGGGATTGAGCGCCGAGCATGGCATCCACATCGTCAAAGGCTTCGCGCCGCCGACGTAGTTGACCTGGCACCAGCCGGCCGTCACATCCCCGACGGTAGCCTGGTCGCCAGCGATCAAATACTTTCTCGTCTTGCTCTTGATATCCGGCCCGTCGAAAAGACGGGCTTTGTATTTGACCGTGACAGGCACGTTGCCACTGTGATCCATCAATACGGAGAGCGGCGAGGCGATGGCCCGTTGAACGTCGCCGCGCGATTGAAAGGGAAATTCGTAGGTTATTTGGGCGCGATCCGACAAGTAGCTGTAGTCCGATCCAAACCAATTGGACGCGCGATCGTCGCGTGTCAGGGTGGTGTGGTTTAAATAAAAAACATCGACGGAGTAGAATTTCCCTGACGAATTCGGTTCTGCCAGGGATGCCCGAACTTCGAACGCATGGATAACGAAAATTCTTTCGATTTTTTCGTCGCCAGTTTTCATTGAAAAGGCGTCGACGATTTGGCCGGGGGTGTCGTCGTAGAGCATCCCTCGTCCGGTTGCCTTGGTTGGGGCCCCGCCAAGGGCAATGTAGTACAAGGCAATCGAATCGGCGCCGATGGGGGCGCCGGTCTTGGTGTCCGATAAGGCTTCCTGAACGAAACAAATCGTGCCGCTTTGTATATTGAGTGGCGGGTGGATCGGTGTGCCATGAATGTCGGCGCACGTGGTTTGCGCGTATGTCGAACCGCTTGCAATGAGAAATAATGTCGAGGCAATGTGTTTTTTAATCATTGGTGAATTTCGGTGGGCAAGATTGATTTTATAAAATTCTCGCTTGAATTGCTGGTGTTGGTTGGTAATGGCTGGATGAATTTTAATTGATAATCAATAAAATTGGATTTGAGAATAATCTAATTTGTGGCCTGTATTTCGTGATTTGCATTAAGTAATGAGTTGCAGTGGTTGGCAGCCGGCGTGGGTATAAGGGCTTGATCTTCACGCAGTCTCCGTATGGTGTACGCACCGCGCCCCATGCGTCCTTCCCCGTCTTTTTGGTCGGCCCAGCCACCCGCTACCCACAAAAATCTCGCCAAAATTCCCATTTCCCCCCGCCAAAAAACCGCCGAATCCGCTCCCCACGCGCCCCCCCGTACCCCTTTCCCAGCGGCCGTTCCAGCCCGCAACCCCCCGCCCCGTAACGCTTCCCGCCCTCTCGCAACTTTTTCCTAACCAGCGACCACAAAAAACATCATTTCCTTAACCCCCACCTCTGAACAGAATTCCAGGCATGCCATTCGCGGCGCGCCAAGCCGCGAACCAGAAACCGAACCCGGCCGCGGTTGGCGCGCCGGGTTGAACCGCTTTTCAGAGGAACGCGCGATGACAGTCGGGAACACAGTCGTAGACACGCTGGTGGTCGGCGCCGGCCAGGCCGGCGTGGCGATGAGCGAACACCTGAGCCGCCTCGGCGTGCCGCATCTGGTGCTCGAACGCGACCGGATCGCCGAGCGCTGGCGCACCGGCCGCTGGGATTCGCTGGTCGCCAACGGCCCGGCCTGGCACGACCGCTTCCCCGGCCTCGAATTCGAAGGGCTCGACCCGGATGCGTTCGCCTCGAAAGACAGCGTGGCCGATTACTTCGAGGCCTACGCCAAGAAGTACGACGCACCGATCCGCACCGGCGTGGACGTCACCAAGGTGGTGCGCAACGTCGGCCGCCCCGGCTTCACGGTCGAAACCAGCGACGGCACGATCGAGACGACCCGCGTGGTGGTGGCCACCGGCCCGTTCCAGACGCCGGTGATCCCGCCGATCGCGCCGTCCTCGTCGGCGCTGACGCAATTGCATTCGGCCAGCTACTACAACCCGCAGCAACTGCCGGCCGGTGGCGTGCTGGTGGTGGGCGCCGGCTCGTCGGGCGTGCAGATCGCCGACGAACTGCAGCGCGCGGGCCGCGACGTCTATCTGTCGGTCGGCCCGCACGACCGCCCGCCGCGCGCCTATCGCAACCGCGATTTCTGCTGGTGGCTCGGCGTGCTCGGCAAGTGGGACGCCGAAGCGGCGATGCCGGGCCGCGAGCACGTGACGATCGCCGTCAGCGGCGCGCGCGGCGGCCATACCGTCGATTTCCGCCGCCTCGCGCATCAGGGCGTGAACCTGGTCGGCCTGACCGAATCGTTCGACGGCAACGTGGTGCGCTTCCAGCAAGACCTGGCCGCCAACATCGCGCGCGGCGACGAGAACTACCTGTCGCTGCTCGACGAAGCCGACGCCTACATCGCCCGCAACGGCCTCGACCTGCCGGAAGAGCCGCAGGCGCGCGAGATCCCGGCCGATCCGGCCTGCCTCACGCAGCCGCTGCTGGAACTGGATCTGGCCCAGGCCGGCGTCACGTCGATCATCTGGGCGACCGGCTACGCCACCGATTACCGCTGGCTGCAGGTGGACGCGTTCGACGCCAAGGGCAAGCCGAAGCACCAGCGCGGCGTGTCGGTCGAACCGGGCATCTATTTCCTGGGCCTGCCGTGGCAGTCGCGCCGCGGTTCGAGCTTCATCTGGGGCGTCTGGCACGACGCCAAGCACGTGGCCGACCACATCGCGATCCAGCGCCAGTACCAGACCTACCGCGACAGCACGCAGCGCGAAGCCGCCGCAGCCGCAGCCGCAGTGGCAGCCGCGCCGCAAGCGGCCCAAACCAGCGAAATCGGAGTGAATTGATGCCCACCCATACCCGTATCCGGATGTTCAACACCAAGGACACCTATCCGAACCAGACGCTCGACAACGACCTGTGCCAGGCCGTGCGGGCGGGCAATACCGTGTACGTGCGCGGCCAGGTCGGCACCGATTTCGACGGCAACCTGGTGGGCCTCGGCGACCCGCGCGCGCAGGCCGAGCAGGCCATGAAGAACCTCAAGCAACTGCTGGAGGAAGCCGGCAGCGACCTCTCGCACGTCGTCAAGACCACCACCTACCTGATCGATCCGCGCTATCGCGAGCCGGTGTATCAGGAAGTGGGCAAGTGGCTCAAGGGCGTGCATCCGATCTCGACCGGGATCGTGGTGGTGGCGCTGGGCCAGCCGCAATGGCTGATGGAGATCGACGTGATCGCGGTGGTGCCGGACGGCTGGACGTCGCCCGCCGCCGCCTGAGCGCCATCCCCCATTTTTAGGTGAACTGAACCCATGAGCCAGACCACGCATACCCGTATCCGGATGTTCAACACGAAGGATACCTACCCGAACCAGACGCTCGACAACGACCTGTGCCAGGCCGTGAAGGCCGGCAATACCGTGTACGTGCGCGGCCAGATCGGCACCGATTTCGACGGCAACCTGGTGGGCCTCGGCGACCCGGCCGCGCAAGCCGAGCAGGCGATGAAGAACGTCAAGCAACTGCTGGAAGAAGCCGGCAGCGATCTCTCGCATATCGTCAAGACCACCACCTACATCATCGATCCGCGCTATCGCGAGCCGGTGTATCAGGTGGTCGGCAAGTGGCTGAAGGGCGTGTATCCGATCTCGACCGGCCTGGTGATCGCCGCGCTGGGCCAGCCGCAATGGCTGATGGAGATCGACGTGATCGCCGTGATCCCGGACAATTGGACGCCGCAACAGGCCTAAGGAGGCACGCATGACTTTCTCGATCGTCGGCCGGTGTCAGGAAACCGGCCAGCTCGGCATCGCGATCAGCTCGTCGAGCATCGCTGTGGGCGCGCGCTGCCCGTGGGTCCGCGCCGGTGTCGGCGTGGTGGCCACGCAGAACGTCACGCTGCCCGCGCTCGGCCCGGAGATCCTCGATCTGCTGGAGGCCGGCCAGCTCGATCCGGCCGCCGCGCTCGACCGCGCGCTGTCGGCGAACGGCTGGAGCCAGTACCGGCAGGTCACGGTGATCGACGGCCAGGGCCGCTCGGCGTTCTTCAGCGGCAAGGAAGCGCTCGGGCTTTATCACGCGGTGGCGGGCGAGCAGTGCATCGCGGCCGGCAACATGCTGTCCGGCCTGAACGTGATCGAAGCGATGGTGCCGGCCTTCGAGAACGCGCCTGGCGCGCTGGCCGACCGGCTGCTGGCCGCCATGCAGGCGGCGCTGGCAGCGGGCGGCGAGGCCGGCCCGGTGCACTCGGCCGCGCTGAAGATTGCCGGCGACGTGGTCTGGCCGATCGTCGACCTGCGCGTGGATTGGGCCGACGAAGATCCGATCGGCCAGCTTGCCGGCCTGTGGCATGCCTACAAGCCGCAAATGGCCGATTACCTGACGCGCGCGATCAACCCGACCGCCGCGCCGAGCTACGGGGTGCCCGGCGATGAGTGAGTCCGCCCACCTCACCCAGGCGGGCGTGGCGCTGTCCAGCCGCGATCTGCTCGAACGGCTGATCGGCTTTGCCACCGTCAGCCGCGATTCGAACCTCGCGCTGATCGAGTTCATCCGCGATTATCTGGCCGGGCACGGCGTCGAGTGCGAGCTGTTCTACAACGACGCGCGCACCAAGGCCAACCTGTTCGCGACGATCGGCCCGCGCGATCGCGGCGGCGTGGTGTTGTCCGGCCACACCGACGTGGTGCCGGTGGATGGCCAGGCGTGGACGGTCGAGCCGTTCCGCCTGACCGAGCGCGACGGCAAGCTGTACGGGCGCGGCACCGCCGACATGAAGGGCTTCCTGGCCTCGGTGCTGGCCGCCGTGCCGGCCTTCGTCGCGCGCGAGCGCGAGCTGGCGCTGCCCGTGCACCTGGCGTTCTCGTACGACGAGGAAGTGGGTTGTCTCGGCGTGCGGCCGATGCTGGCCGAACTGGAGCGGCGCGCGGTGCGCCCGCGCCTGTGCCTGATCGGCGAGCCGACCGAACTGAAGCCGGTGCTCGGCCACAAGGGCAAGCTGGCGATGCGTTGCCACGTGAAGGGCGCGGCCTGCCACTCGGCCTACGCGCCGTACGGCGTCAACGCGATCGAATACGCGGCCAAGCTGATCGGCCATCTCGGCGAGATCGGCACGCGGCTCGCGGCGCCCGAGCATCACGACGAACGTTTCGACCCGCCGTTCTCCACCGTGCAGACGGGCGTGATCCACGGCGGCCGCGCGCTGAACATCGTGCCGGCCGAGTGCGAATTCGATTTCGAGGTGCGCGCGCTGCCCGGCTACGACGCGCAGGAAGTGGCCGACGACCTGCACCGCTACGCCGACGCCGAGCTGCTGCCGAAGATGCAGGCCGTCAAGCCCGACACCGGCATCCGCTTCCAGCCGCTCAGTGCCTACCCGGGCCTGGCCACGCCGCCCGACAGCGAAGCCGCGCAACTGCTGGCGCTGCTGTCCGGCTCGACCGAGTTCGGCACCGTGGCGTTCGGCACCGAAGGCGGCCTGTTCGAGCAGGCCGGCATGCCCACCGTGGTGTGCGGCCCCGGCAGCATGGATCAGGGGCACAAGCCCGACGAATTCGTCAGCGTCGAGCAACTGGCCGGCTGCGATGCGATGCTGGCGCGGCTGGTGACGCATCTCACGTCACGCGAGGCCTGAGCCATCGAGGCTTGCTCAGTCATCCTGACGTACTGACGTAGGCGGCCCGCTTTCGAGCGGGCCGTTTTTCATTGGCGCGAGGCGTCAGCCGCGCGGCGCGGCGCTCAACGCCGTGAGCCGCTCGCGGCAGAAATCCACGAACAGTTGCGCGGGCTTGGTCAACTGGCCGCGCTTCAGGCGCGCGCTGACGAGGCCCGAGCGCGCCACCGGCTCGGCGATGTCGATCGTCACGACCTTCTTCCCGTCGTAGGTGCATTCGGAGTGCGGGCGCGTGACCAGCAGCGAAAAGCCGAAGCCCTGGCCGACCATGCCGCGCACCATCTCGATCGACGGCGAGCCGAACACGATGTTCGGCGTGAGGCCGAGCGCATGGAACAGGCTGACGAAATAGGTGCGGCTCGGCTGCACGTCGAGCAGGATCATCGGTTCGACGCACAGGTCGCGCAGCGACACCTGCGCCTGGCTGGCGAAGCGGTGGTTTTCGGGCAGCAGCACGTAGGGCTTCTGGGGCGGCATCAGCGGTTCGGTTTCGATGGTGCCGTCGAGTTCGTGCTCGTAGACGAACGCCACGTCGAACGTGCCGGCCGTCAGGCCCTGCACGAGTTCCTGCTGGTCGCCGTCGCGAATCCGGATGTTGACGCCCGGATACAGCTCGCGAAAGCCCGCGATCAGTTGCGGCAGATAGAGCGGGGCGACCGTCTCGAAGCAGCCGATATCGATCTGGCCGGTTACCACGTCGTTGTCGGCCAGCGCGTTCTGCTCGAATTCGTGCGCCATGCGCAGCAGTTCCTGCGCCTTGCGGTAGAAGCGCGTGCCGCTCGGCGTCAGCGAGACGCCCTGCGCGTGATGGCGGATGAACAGCTTCACGCCGAAGCTTTCCTCCAGCCCCTTGATCGCGTTCGAAATGGAGGGCTGCGCGATGAACAGCTGGCGCGAGGCCTCGGCCACGCTGCCGGCCTCGACCGTCGTCACGAAATACTTCAGTTGTCGCAATGTATAGAAAGCCACGGAAACCTCTGCTGCTCGCGCGCCGGAGTGGGGCAGGCAGGGGGCTGGCGGCCCCGCGCGCGCGTGGGTGTCGGTCGGATCGGCTAGCACCTTACCGCAGGCCGCGCACCCGCGCGCGGCCTGCTGCCGACTTTTATCTTATGACGCGAGCATAAATTTTATTTTTGGTCCGGCGCGCGAATGTGCCTCGCCACGTGCGCAAGGGCGGCCGCCTTGCAACGTGAAAGCTTGTCGGCGATCGGCCGAGGATGCCCGCCCGAGGCCCGTTCTGGTGCGTTCTGGTGCGTTTTGGCACCGATTTTGTGCTCCACATGGTTCATCTCTGGACATAGCAAAAAGCTTTGCAAGACACACTAAAACGATAATTCTCAAATGTTATCGGCTTCGCTAAATTTTGGCTCACATCAACGGTTTACCGATGAAAGCGCGTATGCCGGGCGGTTGCGAAACAGGGGTTTCGCGGCCGGACCAGCAGGTTTTCATCGGCAGGCCGTGGCACCGGGCGCAACGCTCGCCGCGCATTCGCAATTGGTTCGGATTTCGAAATATGAACGGATTCGGGGCGGGAGCGATTCGCCCGGGCGCCTGCTGATGCCTGACGAGGGGCGCCGGTTGGCCCCAACCGCTTCAGCGCGGCCCGCCGCGCACGCAAGGAGACATCATCGTGACCACCCCGGAGCGCACCGCGTCCCCATTGATTGAAAAGCATACGATCGGCTATGTGCCGCCCGAGGATCGCCACGGCAAGGTGCGCGACCTGTTTACGTTGTGGTTCGGCGGCAATATCGCGCCGCTGCCGATCGTGACCGGCGCGCTCGGCGTGCAGGTGTTTCACCTGAACCTGGTGTGGGGCATCATCGCGATCATCGTCGGCCAGGCGGTCGGCGGCGTGCTGATGGCGCTGCACTCGGCGCAAGGCCCGCAGATGGGCATCCCGCAGATGATCCAGAGCCGCGCGCAGTTCGGCTCGCTCGGCGCGCTGCTCGTCACGCTGATTGCGGGCGTGATGTACGTGGCGTTCTTCGCCTCGAACATCGTGCTGGCCGGCAAGTCGCTGCATGGCATTACCTCGGCCGTGCCGGTGCCGGTGGGCATCGTGGTCGGCGCGGTGGGCTCGGGCCTGATCGGCATCATCGGCTACCGCTTCATCCACATCCTGAACCGCATCGGCACCTGGGTGCTCGGCCTCGGCATCGTGGTGGGCTTCGGCTATATCTTCACGCACGTGCAAACGGCCGACTTCCTGACACGCGGCGGCTTCAGCTTCGCCGGCTGGCTCGCCACGGTGTCGCTGTCGGCGCTCTGGCAGATCGCGTTCGCCCCGTATGTATCGGACTACTCGCGTTACCTGCCGGCCAATGTCAAGGTGTCCTCGACGTTCTGGGCCACCTACCTCGGCTGCGCGATCGGCTCGACGCTGGCGTTTTCGTTCGGTGCGGTGGCCGTGCTGGCGGTTGCGCCGGGCGCCGATACGATGGATGCCGTCAAGCAGGCCACCGGCCCGTTCGGTCCGCTGATGCTGGTGCTGTTCCTGTTGAGCGTGATCAGCCACAACGCGCTGAACCTGTATGGCGCCGTGCTGTCGGCCATCACCTCGATCCAGACCTTCGTGTGGCGCTGGATTCCGACGGCGCGCGCCCGTGCCGTGTTCTCGATCGTGATCCTGCTGGCGTCGTGCTACGGCGCGATCGGCGTGTCGACCAACTTCATCGGCCACCTGGTGGACTTGGTGCTGGCGCTGCTGGTGGTGCTGGTGCCGTGGACGGCGATCAATCTGATCGACTTCTACGTGATCCACAAGGGCGACTACGACATCGAGTCGATCTTCCGCGTGGATGGCGGTATCTACGGCCGCTTCAACCCGCAGGCGCTGATTGCTTACGCGGTGGGCATCGCGGTGCAGATCCCGTTCATGAACACGCCGATGTATGCCGGCCCGGTGCCGGGCTACCTGGATGGCGCGGATTTGTCGTGGATCGTCGGGTTGCTGCTGACTTCGCCGCTGTATTACTGGCTGGCGACGCGCGACACGGCCTATCGCCGTCGTCAGGACAGCGCACGGGCAGCCGTGGTGCGCTGAAGCCGCCGATCACCGATGGACCAAAAAAAACCGCGCCTCGTGCGCGGTTTTTTCATGGGCGCTCAGGACGCCTCGATTTTCCTGACGATCGTGTGCGCGGCCTTCAGCGGCTTGTCGTCGGCGTCGCGCAGCACCTGCTTGCGGACGGCGCGGCCGCTCTTGCGCTCGACCATGACCGAGTGCTTCTCGCCGCGCTCGAACAGGTTCGCCTCGCCCCACTGGCGCAGCATCACGATCACCGGGAACAGCGCCTCGCCGCGGCTCGTCAGCACGTACTCCTGATAAGCGGTGCCGTCCGACGCCGGCACGATCTCGAAGATGCCGGCATCCACCAGCATTTTCAAACGCGCCGACAGGATGTTGCTGGCGACCCCCAGGCTGCTGCGGAAATCGCCGAAGCGGCGCACGCCGTCGAACGCATCGCGCACGATCAGCAATGCCCACCGGTCGCCGACGATATCGGTTGCCCGCGCCACCGGGCACGGCGAATCCGCCGCGCTCTTCTGCTTGACCATTCTGACCTCCTCGACGCGCCTGCGCGGGCTTGGGTGCCGCGCACAACTCGTTGCATTTTAAAACATCCTTCCCTACACTGCATCCAGTTTCAAATTGCAACCACTTTACCAGGGGAGTACTGATGAATTCACCCGCGAATTCCGCCAGGGAAGGCCGGCTTGGCGATGCAGAAAATAAGGGCGGTGCGGTTGGCCGGCTGCCCACGGCCATCGTCACGCTGCTGGCCGTGTGCTGCGCGGCCAGTGTTGCGAACGTGTATTACGCGCAGCCGCTGCTCGATTCGATCGCGCACGATTTCCAGATCTCGCACGCCGACGTGGGCGGCGTGATCACCGCCACCCAGCTCGGCTGCGCGCTGGCGCTGCTGTTCGTGGTGCCCTTGGGCGACCTGCTGAACCGCAAGCGATTGATCGCCGTGCAACTGGTGCTGCTGATCCTCGCTTGCGTCGGCGTCGCGATTTCGGCCTCGCCGCTGGCGCTGCTCGCCGGCATGGTCGGCGTCGGCCTGCTCGGCACCGCGATGACGCAAGGGCTGATCGCCTATTCGGCCACGCTGGCGGGTGACGGCGAGCGCGGCCGGGTGGTGGGCGCGGCGCAGGGCGGGGTGGTGATCGGCTTGCTGATGGCGCGTTCGCTGGCCGGGGTGGTGACCGACATCGCGGGCTGGCGCGCGGTGTATCTGGTGTCGGGCCTGTTCGCGGTGGTGATGTTGATCGTGCTGTCGCGTCTGTTGCCCGCGCCGCGCACGCCGCGTGCGCAACTGAGCTACGGCGCGCTGCTGCGCTCCATGGGGGCGCTGCTGTGGCATGAGCGCGTGTTGCAGGTGCGCGGCATGCTCGGCCTGTTGATGTTCGCCGCGTTCAGCGTGTTCTGGAGTGCGCTGGTGCTGCCCCTCAGCGCTCCGCCGTTCTCGATGTCGCACACGACGATCGGCGCGTTCGGCCTGGTGGGCGCACTGGGCGCACTGGCCGCCGCGCGGGCCGGGCAATTGACCGATCGCGGCCTCGGCCAGGTGACGACCGGCATCGCGCTGGCGCTGCTGCTGGTTTCGTGGCTGCCTATCACGTTCATGACCACCTCGATCTGGCTGCTGATCGCCGGCATCATCCTGCTCGACATCGGCGGCCAGGCGATCCACGTGGTCAATCAGAGCATGATCTTCAGCACGCGGCCGGAGGCGCATGCGCGGCTGGTGGGTTGCTACATGCTGTTCTATTCGGTGGGCAGCGGCCTGGGGGCGATTTCATCGACGGCCGTGTATGCGCGCGCGGGGTGGCTCGGCGTGTGCGCGCTGGGCGCGGGCATCAGTTTCGTCGCGCTGGTGTTTTGGGCGGCGACTCGTGGCGCGATGCGGCGGGATGTGGATCATGTTTGATGTAGTCATGATGACAGCCTGAAAGTCCGTAGAGCGAAATGGATATGCAAAAAATCTGATTGCAAGTAGCAACCGGATATGTGAGCATGGCTTCGCACCTGAGAGCGCGCGCTCACCGATGAAAACATAATTATCGGGGCGCGTGAAAAAAACACCTGATTCCGATAAATAAATGAACCCCTGCAATTGCCACGGCGGTATGTTCCGTTCGCCCGACTGAAGCGGTATCCGCTTCGGTACTCACGTTTCGCAATACTGATCAACTGTTATCGCGGCTTGCCCTGCGCAGGCCGGGAGGGATGCGTGTGCACAAGATCGTGATCCTGCCGCAGAACGCCGAGGCCTGGCTGCCTCCGGGCAGCAGCCTGACCGAACTGGAATTCGAGCTGTACGACCAGGAATCGATCCCGTTCGGTTGCAAATCCGGCGCGTGCGGCGCGTGCGTGATCGAGGTCGTCGAAGGCTTGCCGCATCTGGGCACCCGAGATGCCCCGGAAGCGGAATTCCTCGACGCGCTCGGTTATCCGGGCGATGAATTCAGGCTGGCGTGCCAATGCCGGCTGAATGGCGAAGTACGAATTCGTGCGGCTTCTCTCGCACGTGATTATTGAAAACTCCACTTCTATTGACGAGGGTAATCATGAGCAATCGCGTTAAAAACGTCGGCTTCGAGAATCGCATTCCGTTCATCAATGCTGCACGATCGGTTGAATTGCGCGCAGAAATCGATGCCATCATCGACGGTCAAATCGATAAATGGTATGAAACCGTGCCGTATGCCGCGCACCTCGAAGGCAAGACGATCGATTCGACTTATTACCAGCGTCACCTGATCGAAACCGCATGGCGCATTCGCCTGCTGCGCGTGTCGGAATCGAAGGCGCTCGTCGAAATCGCCAAGCGCAGCCCGGAAGCGGCGCAGATCTGGGCGAACTACGAGCGCGAGGAAATGCTGCACGACGAACTGTTCATTCAGGATCTCGAACGGGCGGGCGTGAGCCGCGAGCAATTCCTCGCCACCGAGCCGTACCTGTCGACCAAGCTGCTGACCGGCTATTTCTCCTACCTGCTCGATCACGAAGGGCCGCTGGGCGTGGTCGCCTATTCGTACCTGGTCGAATACGTGAACGTGAAGCTCGAACCGCGCAAGATCGAAGCGCTGAAGGGCTCGGTGGGCGAAGGCAACATCGGCGGCCAGATCTCGCACTCGCATACGGATATCAACGACGACCACCCGGGCGAAGTGTGGGCCGCGATCCGTCACCTGCTGCGCAGCGACGACGACATCCAGGCGCTCAAGCGCTATCTCGACGAACATCAGACGGTGCTCGCGCTCTACTTCAAGGAACTCTACGAAGACAAGATCGCCGCCACGCTGAAAGCCGCGGCCTGATCGGGGAGCGATGATGAAAACCGATGGCGTTCTCATTCTGAGTCACTGCGGTTTCTCTTTCGCCGAGGATCTGATCGCGGCGTGTCATGCACGCGGCCTCGCCGCATGGGTGCTGTCGTCGCGGCCGCTTCCCGAGCACGGCGACGCCCGGCTCGCCTCGCTGCGCGAACTGGCGGAGACGGTGTTCGCCACGGATGCTCACGAACTGGGTACCCGTGACCTCGAGAACGCCCTCGCGGCCCTGCATGAGCAGGGCCATACGATCAAGGGCTGCATCAGCGTGTGGGAAGGGTATCGCGCGCTGATGGCCTACGGCAACGCGTTGCAGGGCGTGGGCGACCTGCCCTGGCAGCGTGCCGATCAACTGCGCGACAAGCTGAAGGTGCGCACGCAGTTGCACGATGCGGGGCTGTCGCGGGTGCGTGCGCACAAGCTGACGCCCGCCACGCTGGCCGAGCTGCAGCGCAGCGGCCACCCGTATTTCGTCAAGCCGGTGCGCGGCATCGCATCCTACGGTGCGTTCCGGCTCGCGCGCGACACGACCTGGGCAGCGCTCGACGCGATCGCCGCCAAGGCGCGCGCCGACACGGTCTATACGTCCGTGCTTGGCGAAACCATCGAGTTCCTGGCCGAAGGTTATGTGAGCGGCAAGGAGTTCAGCTTCGAGGTGCTGGTGGCCGACGGCCGCCCCTACGTGGTCGGCATTCATGAGAAGTGCCAACTGACCGAGCGCGACGGCACGGTGCTCGAGGATAGCTGCACCAGCCCGCCGCATTCGCTGTCGGATGCGCAGAACGCGGCCGGCATCGCCTGGATCGGCGAGGTGCTGGCCGAACTGGCGCTCGATTGGGGCTGCTTTCACATCGAGGCGCGCTTCGACGGTGCGCGCTGGGATTTGATCGAGGTGAACCCCCGGGTGGGCGGCGCGTTGATCTCGCGCAGCGTGAAGGCGCTCAACGGCCAGGCCAGCGTGCTGGAGCTTTGGCTCGACCTGCTCGTCTCGCAGGCCGACGAAGTGCCGTCGCCCGCCTATCTCGACACCCTGGCGAGCGTGTCCTATCGCGCTGACGGCGTGCCGCCGGGCACCAGCGCCACGTTCTTCCGCGTCTACTTCGCCGAGCCGGGCCGCATCGAGCGCATCGACGTCGAGCCGACCGATCCGCCGCCGCTGCTGACCCAGATCCTGCTCAAACCCGGCGACGAGATCGAGCCGGCCGCGCGCGAGGTGTTTCTCGGGCAGATCCTCTGGCATCTGCCGCGCGAGCGGCGCGACGCCGAACTGCCGCGCTTGCTGGCCGTCACGGCCGATACGCTCGCGGTGCGCTACCAAACCAGCGAAACCACCGCAGGAGCCTGAGTGATGAGCGAAACGAGCCCGCTGTTGCTGATCGTCGATTACAACCTGACGCGCATCGCCGACGTCGCGCATCTCGTGCGTGTCGCCCACGCGCATCACCGTGTCGACACGCTGCTGATTCGCGCCGCGCCCGGCCCGCGCGATCGCGAAATCTGCCGCTACGTGATCGATCTCGATCCGCTGGCCGACGATTTCGTCGAGGCGGCCGAGGCCGCGCTGGCACCCTACCGGGCGCGCCTGCGCGCGGGCCTGGTGTTCTCCGACAACGCCGTGCAGCGCGGCGCAGCCCTGCTCGAACGGCTCGGCCTGCCGGTCGATTCGGCCGCGCTGGCGGCCGGCGCGTTCAGCAAGCGCGATTACCGGCTGGCCGAGGACGCGGTGCGCACGCTGCTCGATGCGCAGCGGATCATGGCGCCGCGCAGCGCGGCGATCGCCTCGCTGGCCGACGTGCAGGCGTTTGCGCAGGCGCATCCGGCAGGCTTCGTGATCAAGCCGTCGTGCGAGGGCAACAACCGCGGCGTGGCGGTGGTGCGTGCCGGCGACCGGCTCGATGCGGCGTTCGCGCTGGTCGAGCCGTATCTGGCGAACGGCGCGATCTGCGAGGCGCTGATTCCGTACCGTCGCGAATACTCGTTCGACGGCGTGGGCGACACGGCCTTCATCACGGAGAAGGTCAGCGCCGACGGCCAGTACCCCGTGGAGGTGGCGCAAATTCTCCCGGCGCGCCTGAGCGTGGCCGAGCGCGCTTCGCTGAGCCGGGCCGGCCGCATCGCGAACCTGCTGGTGGGGCAGCGCGACGGCCCGTTCCACAACGAAATCAAACTGAGCGACGACGGCACGCGCGCCGCCGTGGTGGAGCCCAACCGTCGCCCCGCCGGCATGAAGATCTGGACCATCGCGCAGGCGGTGTACGCGGTCGATTTCTATGCGCTCTGGGTGGATGCGGCGTTCGGCCATCCGCGCGACGTCCGGCTCGAAGCGGGCAGCACCCATGCCGCCACCGTGATGCTCGGCGTGCCCGAGGACGGCGAGTTCACGCCGCCGGCCACGGCGCAGGGCGAGGCGCTGCTCGCCGCGACGCTCGCGCAGGCGGCCGAGCGCTGCGGGCTGCCGGCTTCGGCGCTGCACCTGATCGAGTGGGGCTGGCTGTCGCCGCACACGCGTTTCATTCCCGCCGTCGCGCGTGAAAACGGCGACTTCGCGGCGCAGGCCTGCCTCGCCGTGGACGGCGCGCGCGCCGACATCCGCGAGGTGGTGCAGGCGGTGCGCGCGGCCTGGGTCGCGCAGCTCGCCAGCGCTGGCTTCCATGTTCCGCAATCGGTTACGCTCGCGGCCTGAGAGGAGATTCCGATCATGAAGATTCTGATCCTGCATCGGGTGCCGTACGCCCGCATCGATTACGCGCGCGGCATCGATCACACGCGTCACGACGTGACGTATTTCGGCACCCAGCCGATCATCGATACGTTGCCGCCCGACCTGCGCCACGAAGCGGTGGTGCGGCCCGGCGAGCACAGCGCCTACGACGAGGCGCGCGCCTGGCTCGGCGCGCAGCCGCGCCGCTTCGACCGCATCCTGTCGCTGTCCGAGTACGAACTGCTCGATGCCGCTCGCCTGCGGGAATGGCTCGGCGTCGAGGGGCCGTCGGTGGACGCGGTGCAATGCGTGCGCGACAAGGTCCGCATGAAGCACAAGGCCGAGCAGGCCGGGCTGCGTGTGCCGCGCTACCTGCGGCTTCCCGAGTGGCTCGACAACCCGGGCGCCGCGCGCTGGTCGGGCCGGACCGTGCTGAAGCCGCACAGCGGCGCATCGAGCGAGGACGTGGTGGTGTTCGCCGACCCGCAGGCGGCCTTGCGCGCGGTGCAGGCCCGCGCTTCGGGCGCGGTGCGGCTCGACCGTGGCGAACTCGACGCGCAGGCCTATCAGGTCGAGGAATTCGTGGACGGCGACGTGCTGCATTTCGACGGCTTGATCGCCGATGGCCGTCTCGCCACCGTCACCGCCAGCCGCTATGTCGGCACCTGCCTCGGGTTCGCCCAGGGCAAGCCGCTCGGTTCCTGCCATTTCCCGCTCACGCCCGCATTGCGCGAGTGGACGAGCCGCGCGCTCGCGGCGGTGGGCATCCGCCACGGCAGCTTCCACCTGGAAGCGATCGAGACGCCGGCCGGCCCGGTGTTCCTCGAAGTCGGCAATCGGGTGGGGGGCGCCGACGTGGTGGCCACTTTCGAGCTGGCGACCGGCGTGCATCTGCCGTCCGAGGAACTGCGAATCCTGACCGGCGAACCGCCCTCGCACGCGTTGCCCGATACCCAGACGCAAGCGGCATGGCACGGCTGGTTCGTGTTCCCCGGCCATGCCGGCGGCCCGGGCACCTATCGCGGCATCGACGGCATCGACGCGTTCCGGCGCGATCCGGTGGTGCGCCGCTGGGCCGAACTGACGCCCGGCACGACGTTGCAGCAACGGATCACCTACTCGGCGCACGAGGCGCCGCTCGCGGGGATCGTCGCGTGCGTCGACGCGGTCGAGACCGACGCCTGGCTGCGCGGGCTGTTCGACGCGGCCCGCACCGCGCCGGCCGTCGCCGCTTCGGTCGCCGCCTCCGTCGCGCACGCGGCCTGAGCGTCGTGCTCGCCCATCCTGCCCATTCCGAAACGCGGCGCGCGTGCGAACCACGCGCGCCGCATTCCCCTTTCCGCCACTTCCGTCACTTCCGTCACCATCGGACATCATCATGAAGCTTCGCGACATCCTGCTCGCCGTGTTCATCACGGCCATCTGGGGCCTGAATTTCTCGGTCATCAAGCTCGGGCTGCAATCGGTCGACCCGTTCATCCTGGCGGGCATCCGCTTCACGCTCAGCGCGTTCCCGGCGGTGTTGCTGATCCGCCGGCCGAAGGTCGAATTCCGCTATCTCGCCGCGTACGGCCTGATCTTCGGCATCGGCCTGTGGGGCATCGTCAACCTCGGCATCCAGGCCGGCCTGTCGGCCGGGATCGCATCGCTGGTGCTGCAGTTCAGCGCGTTCTTCACGATCCTGCTCGGCGCGGTGGTGTTCAAGGAAAGCCTGTCGCGCTACCAGGTCGCCGGCATCGTCATCGCGCTGCTGGGGCTGGCCTGCATCATCACGATCACCGACGGCAGCGTGGCGCCGCTCGGCGTGGCGCTGGTGATCATCGGCGCGATCGCCTGGAGCACGGCGAACATCATCATCAAGAAATCGGGCACCAAGGACGTGCTGGCGTTCCTCGTGTGGTCGAGCCTGTTCGCGCCGATCCCGCTGTTCGCGATCGCCTGGCTGCAGCACGGCGCGGCCGGCTACGCCGCGACGTTCGCCCACTTCGACGGCAAGGCGATCTTCTCGATCCTGTTCCAGGCCTATCCCACCACGCTGTTCGGCTACTGGATCTGGAACGTGCTGCTGAAGAAATACCCGGTGTCGACGGTCGCGCCGCTGTCGCTGTTGGTGCCGATCTTCGGGATGCTGGGCTCGGTGGCGATCTTCGGCGAGCACGTGGGCCTGCCGAAGATCCTCGCCACGCTGTTCATCGTGCTGGGGCTGGCGATCGGCCTGTACGGGAAGCGGATCGGCGCGCTGTTCGCGGGACGCGCCAGCGCATGAGCAGGGCGCGCGGGGCGCGCCGCGTCGCCGCGCAATCGACCTTTTACTGGAGCATTCGTTGACTACCAATCGCCGCCAGTTTCTGACTCACGGCTCTCGTGCTGCCGCCGCCGGCCTGGCGCTGGGGGCCGGCGTCGCGCCGCTCGCGCGCGCCGCCGATGCGCCCGCGCTTGCGTTCGATCCGTACGACTGGGCGTCGGTGCGCGCGCAGTTCAATCTGGACCCGCGCCTCGCGCATCTGTCGAACTTCTTCCTCGCCTCGTATCCGGCGCCGGTGCGCGCCGCGATCGATCGCCATCGCCGCGCGCTCGACGAGAACCCGTATGCCTATCTCGACGATCACATGTTCGCGAAGCCCGAGGACATGCTCTGGCGCAACGTGGCCGCCGCCGCCGCGCAATACGTGGGCGGGCAACCCGACGAGATCGCGCTGACCAGCAGCACCACGGTCGGGCTCGCGCTGATCTACAACGGCCTGTCGCTGAAGCCGGGCCAGGAAATCCTGACCACCACGCACGATTTCTATCCGCATCACGAATCGATCCGCCTTGCCGTCAACAAATGGGGCGGCAGCATGCGCAAGATCGCGCTGTACGAACAGAGCGCGACGGCCTCCGCCGATCAGATGGTCGGGCGGCTGATCGCCGCGATTCGTCCGAATACGCGCGTGCTCGGCGTGACCTGGGTGCATTCGGGCACGGGCGTGGTACTGCCGATCCGCGAGGTGTCGGCCGCGCTGGCGCCCATCAACGCCCAGCGTGCCGAGGCGGATCGCGTGTTGCTGGTGGTCGACGGGGTGCACGGCTTCGGCGTGCTCGACGAGGACGTCGCGCGGCAAGGCAGCGATTTCTTCTCGGCCGGCACGCACAAGTGGATTCTCGGGCCGCACGGCAACGGCATCGTCTGGGGCCGCCCCGCGAGTTGGGCGCTGGTGCAGCCGACGATTCCGTCGCTGATGTCGCCGGAGACCAGCGCGGCCTGGCGCGAGGGCCGCGACCCGCGCGGCCCGACGCAGGCGGCCTGGGTCAGCCCGGGCGGCTTCTTCGCGTACGAGAATCAATGGGCCACGGTGGAGGCCTTCCAGTTTCACCAGCGCATCGGGCGCACGCGCATCGCCAACCGGATTCTCGATCTCAACGGGCAATTGAAGGAAGGGCTGGCCGGCATGCGGCACGTGACGCTGCACACGCCGCGTCGGCGCGATCTGTCGGCCGGGTTCGTCTGTTTCGAGGTCAAGGGCTGGACGCCGGCCGCCGCGGTGGACCGGCTTCGCGAACGCGGCGTGGTCGCAAGCACGACCCCGTACGCCGTGTCGTATGCGCGTTTTTCGGCCGGCATCGTCAATTCGCCGGCCGATATCGAACGCGCACTGAGCGAGGTGCGCAAGCTCGCCTGACGCAGCGGCGCCGCTCGGCGGAACCCGCAACAAAAAAGGCGCGTGCCCTCGACGGCACGCGCCTTTTTCGCTATCGAGCCGGTGGAGAACCGCCGGCCCGAATCTCGCCGCTCAGGCGTTCCCCACCGCCGCCGCCGAGCGCTTGTCGAACAGATAATGCGCCACGCCCCATTCCTTGCCGTGGCGATACCCGAACAGCCCCGCCACCGCCATGTAGAACATGCGCCAGCGCTGGAACACGATCGGTGCGTTGTCTTCGCCAAAGGTCTCGCGCAGCATCGGCAGGATCTGCTCGTGCGCGGCGTCGAGCGACGCGAGCCAGTGGTTGGCCGTGCGCTGGTAATGCGTGCCGTCGAGCCACCATTGCTTTTCCACGCGTAGATGATCCTGGAACCGCAGCAGCAGGTCCGCCGACGGCATCGTGCCGCCGCCGAAGAAATGGCGCGACATCCAGTCGTTGCCGTCCTGCGCCGTGAAGTGATACGCCACCAGCCGGTGGGCGAACAGATGCACGAACAGCTTGCCGTCGTCGCTCATCCAGTGCGAGAGCTTGGCGAGCAGCGCGCGGTAGTTCTTCATGTGCTCGAAGTTCTCGATCGACAGCACGCGGTCGAAGTGGGCATCGCCGGGCGCGAACTCGTAGGTGGCGATGTCGCCGGTCACGATCGTCAGGTTGGTCAGCCCGCGCGCCTTGGCGCGTTGCTCGACGAATTCGCGCTGCCGCTGCGAAACGGTCAGGCCCACGATATGCGATTGCCGATAACGCTCGGCCAGCCACAGCGATTGCGCGCCCCAGCCGCAGCCGAGGTCGAGCACGCGCTGGCCGTCGGCCAGCTCCGCGCGCTCGGCGTAGAGCGCCAGCATGGCGTCCTCGGCGTGCGCGAGCGTGTCCTCGCCCTGCGGGAAATAGCAGCACGACTGCTTCACGCGCGGCCCCAGATGCGCCTCGAAGAACGCGGCCGGCATGTCGTGCAGTTCGCGGCTGGTGGTTTGCGAATCGGTGGCGATCGGGCTGCGGTTCAGGTCGTCGACGAAGGTATTGAGCGCGTCGATGCGGGCCACGTCGTCGTCGACGTGCTCGGTGCGCAGCTTCTGCCACAGCAGCGCGCTGATGCCGCCCCGAATCACCGAGTCGGACACGCGGCCGCGCTCGCAATAGCGGATCAGCCAGCCGTCCTGGTCAATGACGGATTTCGAATCGAAGGTGGTCGCGGTCATGGTCGGTGGCTCCGTGAGTAGGGATCGTTATGGTCGGCCGCTCGGAACGGCCGTGAGAGAAGCTCGGATGGCGCGCCGCGCGGCACGCCGGATGGCCGGCCCCGATTCGACGAGGCCGGGTGCGCGTTCCGGGCAAGGTGCCGGAACGAGAAGCGGGAAGGGGAACCGGGAACCGTGCAGCGTGCGGCTGCAGCATCGCGCGCGAACCCGGCTGCGCGCGGCTCGCGGGAATGATCAGGACAACCGAGGTTGCGGCGCACCAGCGCGACAGACGCCCCGAAGCGGGGCTGTTGCGGTGCGGCGGGAGAGCGGTCGCGCACGGACGCATTCGACGCCGGCGGCGTGCCTGCTGCGCGATTCGCGTGATCGGACCTGAATACGCTACGCATCGCCTCTCCCGGCGGATGAATGCTTCCATTTTCATTAACTGGCGCGGCAGGTCAATACGGGGGAACGCCCACCCGCAAACGGCAGGATTCGGGGCCGGAATTGACCGTATCGAAACGGTGCGACCGCCATAAAAACGGGGCCGGACGCGGTTCGGCCCGCTCGCAACACTGTTGCGGCGTTGCTTCGAAACGCAACACCTGTGGCGATCGTCAACAGCGCGGGCACCCGGCCGATTTCGCGAAACCCTTGTTCGGCAAGGCTTTTCACGATTGGTACGGTTCCTGCGAAAAGCGCTGTGGGTACCCGGATGCCCCCACAAAACTTTGGAGACGACATGAGCTACCTCAGCATCGCAGATCGCACCGACAGCTTCTTCATCCCCTGCGTCACCCTGATCGGCCCCGGCTGCGCCCGGGAAACCGGCACGCGCGCCAAATCGCTGGGCGCGAAGAAAGCGCTGATCGTGACGGATGCCGGGCTGCACAAGATGGGGCTGTCGGAGCAGATCGCGAGCACCCTCCGCGAGGCGGGCCTGCAGGCCGTGATCTTCGCGGGCGCCGAGCCGAACCCCACCGACGTCAACGTGCACGACGGCGTGAATCTGTATCAGCAGGAAGGCTGCGATTTCATCGTGTCGCTGGGCGGCGGTTCCTCGCACGACTGCGCGAAGGGCATCGGCCTGGTCACGGCGGGCGGCGGGCATATCCGCGATTACGAAGGCGTCGACAAGTCGAGCGTGCCGATGACCCCGCTCATCTCGATCAACACCACGGCCGGCACGGCCGCGGAAATGACGCGCTTCTGCATCATCACGAACTCCAGCAACCACGTGAAGATGGCGATCGTCGACTGGCGCTGCACGCCGCTGATCGCGATCGACGATCCGCGCCTGATGGTGGCGATGCCGCCGGCGCTGACGGCCGCCACCGGCATGGATGCGCTGACGCACGCGGTCGAGGCGTTCGTCTCGACCGCCGCCACGCCGATCACCGACGCCTGCGCCGAGAAGGCGATCGCGCTGATCGGCGAATGGCTGCCGAAGGCGGTGGCCAACGGCGAATCGATGGAAGCGCGCGCGGCCATGTGCTACGCGCAGTACCTGGCCGGCATGGCGTTCAACAACGCATCGCTCGGCTACGTGCACGCGATGGCCCACCAGCTCGGCGGCTTCTACAACCTGCCGCACGGCGTGTGCAACGCGATCTTGCTGCCGCATGTCTCGGAGTTCAACCTGATCGCCGCGCCGGAGCGCTTCGCGCAGATCGCCGCGCTGCTCGGCGTGAACACGGCGGGCCTCTCCACGGTGGATGCAGCCGCCTCGGCGGTGACGGCGATCCGCCGCCTGTCGGCCTCGGTCGGCATTCCGTCGGGCCTCGCCGGGCTCGGCGTGAAAGCCGAGGATCACGAAGTGATGGGCGTCAATGCGCAGAAGGACGCCTGCATGCTGACCAACCCGCGCCGGGCCACGCTGGCGCAGGTCATCGCGATTTTCGAAGCGGCCATGTAAGCCGCAGCCCCTCGCCGGCCTGGCCCGCGAGGGGGCAAGGGCCCGCGTCGCACACGTGACACAGGTGACACAGGTGACACAGGTGACGCGCGGGCCTCCCGATCCTCATGCAGAACAGGAATGCACCATGAATCCGTTTGACCTCAAGCGCCACGGCATCGACATCGAGTATCCGTATCGCGCGCGTTACGAGAACTACATCGGCGGCAAGTGGGTCGCGCCCGTCGGTGGCGACTATTTCGACAACGTCTCGCCGATCAACGGCCAGACCTTCTGCAGCGTGCCGCGCTCGACCGGCGCCGACATCGAGCTGGCGATCGACGCCGCGCACGCCGCGCGCCGCAAGTGGGGCAAGACCTCGGCCGCCGACCGCGCGAACCTGCTGCTGGCCGCCGCCGACCGCATGGAAAAGAACCTGCGCGTGCTGGCCGTGGCCGAAACCATCGACAACGGCAAGCCGCTGCGCGAAACGATGCTGGCCGACCTGCCGCTCGCGATCGACCATTTCCGCTATTTCGCTGGCTGCATCCGCGCGCAGGAAGGCGGGATCTCCGAGATCGACGACAACACCGTCGCGTATCACTTCCACGAGCCGCTCGGCGTGGTCGGGCAGATCATCCCGTGGAATTTCCCGCTGCTGATGGCGGCGTGGAAGCTCGCGCCGGCGCTGGCCGCCGGCTGCTGCGTGGTGATGAAGCCGGCCGAGCAGACGCCCGCGTCGATCCTGGTGCTGATGGAACTGATCGGCGACCTGTTCCCGCCGGGCACCATCAACGTGGTCAGCGGCTTCGGCCGCGAAGCGGGCGAGGCGCTCGCCACCAGCACGCGCATCGCCAAGATCGCGTTCACCGGCTCGACGCCGGTCGGCAAGCGCATCCTGCACGCCGCCGCCGAGAACCTGATTCCGTCCACGGTGGAGCTGGGCGGCAAGAGCCCGAACGTGTTCTTCGCCGACGTGCTCGACCAGGACGACGCGTTCCTCGACAAGGCGCTCGAAGGCCTCGCGATGTTCGCGCTGAACCAGGGCGAGATCTGCACCTGCCCGTCGCGCGTGCTGATCCAGGAATCGATCTACGAGCGTTTCATCGAGAAGGCGGTGGCGCGCGTCGAGCGCATCAAGAGCGGCAACCCGCTCGATCTCGAAACGATGATCGGCGCGCAGGCCTCGCAACAACAGCTCGACAAGATCCTGTCGTACATCGACATCGGCCGCGAGGAAGGCGCGCAGTGCCTGACGGGCGGCAGCCGCGCGAGCCTCGATGCGAGCCTCGGCGACGGCTTCTACGTGAAGCCGACGATGCTGTTCGGCCACAACAAGATGCGCGTGTTCCAGGAGGAAATCTTCGGGCCGGTGGCCTCGGTGATGACGTTCAGGAACGAGCAGGAAGCCATCGAGATCGCCAACGACACGTATTACGGGCTCGGCGCCGGCGTGTGGACGCGCGACGGCACGCGCGCCTATCGCATGGGCCGCGAGATCGAGGCCGGCCGCGTGTGGACCAACTGCTATCACCTGTACCCGGCGCATGCGGCGTTTGGCGGCTACAAGCAATCGGGCATCGGCCGCGAGACGCACAAGATGGCGTTGTCGAATTACCAGCAGACGAAGTGCTTGTTGGTCAATTACCAGCCGGACGCGCTCGGCTTCTTCTGAAGAACGGCGATCCCGTTCCTGGTTGGACGACGCATGCGTAGCGCTGCGTCGGTGACGACGGCCTGTTCGGCGACCTGCCGGCAGGCCGTTGTTGCATTGAGGGGGGCGAGTGGATCAAGCAGCCGTATTTTGAATGGGCAGCGCCGGCAATAAGGGAGGTTCGCCCGCAGCTATCCAATGCTCGATAAAGAAAAATTTACTGGAATATCGTGGTGGTTCGGCTGGGATAATCGGTCGCCATTACCTGCTTCTGATGAGCGCGCGAATACCGTTCGATAATCTGGAGAAATATCGAATTAAGCATTACCATCTGCCCCCGGAAGTCCCGCGTTCCGATCGATTCGATACCCGCCGCTAAAGCGGGCACTCGCGCCGCAAGGCAATCTTCGTCATTTCAAAGCTGAAACAACCAAGCTCATCAATAAAGGGAAGCTTGATATGAGCCGTTTCTGGATCACCGTCACGGGTTTGGCGATGTCGCTGGGCGCCGCAACCAGCTTCGCCGCGGAGGCCGATGGCGCTGCGTGTCGTGCCGCGACGCCGGCGGATTTCGACGCAGGGCCTTCGCGTTGGCAGGGGCCTTGTCCTGGCGGCGTGGCCGATGGGCTCGGCGTGATGCGCATCGGTACCGCGGAGCCGTATCAGTTCTTTCTCGGCGAAATGAAGGCGGGGCTTCCCGTGCGCGGCTTGCTGAAACTCAGCGGTGGCTGGATGACGGCAAGCCATTTCGACAAAGCCTTGAAAGCGCAGAGCGAACCCGAAGGTCGAGATATGTACCCGATCTTTCAACTGGGGGGGCACGCCGCGCATGCCACGGCCAAGCGCTTCAAGGCAGCGGGCAATGCACGTTCGGCGGCCTATTACGAACGGCTCGCCAAAACCGTGGAAAACGGCCTGCCCGAATAAGAAAACGTCACCGGCGACGCGCGACGAGCCGTGGATGCCGGCGCATCAAAATCAAAGGAACACCATGTCCATCGAAGCCGATCTGCATATCGCCGAAATTCCCTTCGAATCCGGCGGCATCAAGTTCCGTTACTCGCGGATGTTGTCTGCCGATAAAACCCGCTGGGTTCGGCACGGACTCTTCTCGGCCTTTCATGAAAACGGCGCGCTCGCCTCCGAGGGGCACTATGCCCACGGCAAGGAAGAGGGCGTGTGGCGGGATTTTCACGAAAACGGCCAATTGGCGGCCGAAGGCGCGTATCTCGGTGGCGAGCAATCCGGGCTCTGGCGATATTGGAGCGCGGATGGCGCCGAGGAGCGGACCGAGCGCTTCGGCGATTAACCGCAGCGTCGGCTGACTCTCCTCGTGGCACGGAGCTTGCGTTCCATCCGGCGATCGCCCGGCCCACGACCGGGCCGCTCTGGAGGAGACGATGCACGACAGGTTTGATCACGCCGCCCTGCGCGAGGCGGGCCAATCCGGCAACTGGCCGGTCACGGCGATCCGCAAGGCGCACGAGCGCTCCGAGATGTTCGGGCTGCACGCCTCGGTGCAGCCGGACTACGAAATCCTGTCCGACTCGGCACTCGCGCTCAAGCGCGAGCAGAACCGCATCCTGTGCGCGCACGCGATGCCGGTGATGGAAACGCTGCACGACCAGATCGCCAACACCCACAGCATGATCGTGCTGACCAATGCGGACGGCCTGATCCTGCATTCGGTCGGCGACGACGATTTCCTGCAGCGCGCCGAACGCGTCGCGCTGATGCCCGGCGCGAACTGGGCCGAGAACCGCCAGGGCACCAACGGCATCGGCACGGCGCTGGCCGAGCGCTGTGCGGTGGTCGTGCACGGCGAGCAGCACTACCTGTCGGTGAACCGCTTCCTGACCTGCTCCAGCGTGCCGATCCTCGATCCGTACGGCGAGATGGCCGGCGTGCTCGACGTGACGGGCGACCACCGCAGCTATCACCAGCACACCATGGCGCTGGCGAAGATGTCGGTGCAGATGATCGAGAACTACCTGTTCGCCACCACGTTCCAGGACATGCTGCAGGTGTCGTTCCACGGCCGGCCGGAATTCCTCGGCACGCTGATGGAGGGCATCGTGGCGTTCACCGAGGACGGGCGGATCGTCTCGGCGAATCGCAGCGCGCAATTCCAGCTCGGCCTGCAATTGCCGGCGCTGCGCGCGCAAACGCTGTCGTCGTTGTTCCAGACCACCTGGGCGCAGCTCGTCGACTGGCAGCGCACCAGCCACGACGCGCACTTGATGCTGAACCTCAGCAACGGCACCGTGGCCTGCGCGCGCGTGCAGACGCGGCTCGGCCCGCGCGCCGACGCGACGCGGCCCGTCCGGACCATGACGCCGGCCCCGGCGGTGCCCGCCGCGTCGCGCGGCTCGCTGCTGGCCGCGCTCGACACCGGCGACGCGCAAGTGGCCTCGGTGATCGCGAAGGTGCGCAAGGTGATCGGCAAGGATATTCCGGTGCTGATCACCGGCCCGACCGGTGCGGGCAAGGACCTGCTCGCGCAAGCGATCCACGGCGATTCGCCGCGCGGCCATGCGCCGTTCGTGGCGGTCAACTGCGCGTCGATCCCCGAGACGCTGATCGAATCCGAGCTGTTCGGCTATGAGGAAGGCGCGTTCACCGGCGCCAGGCGGCGCGGCGCGGCGGGCAAGCTGCTGCAGGCCAACGGCGGCACGCTGTTTCTCGACGAGATCGGCGACATGCCGTATCCGCTGCAGGCCCGGCTGCTGCGCGTGTTGCAGGAGCGGCACGTGAACCCGCTCGGCTCGTCGAAGTCGATCCCGATCGACGTGACGATCATCTGCGCGACCCACCGCGACCTGCGCGAGATGCTGGCGCAGCAACGCTTCCGCGAGGATCTGTATTACCGCCTGAACGGGCTGACGGTGCGCCTGCCGGCGCTGCGCGAGCGCAGCGACCTGCGCGTGGTGGTGGCGCGGATGCTGGAGCAGGAAGCGCAGGCCAGCGGCCGCGCGCGGGCGCTGCGCGTCGCGCCTGACGTCATGACGCTGTTCGAGCGCTGCGACTGGCCCGGCAACTTCCGCCAGCTCGGCAACCTGCTGCGCACCGCCGCCGCGATGGTGGATGACGATGGCGAGATTCGCCACGCGCACCTGCCCGACGATTTCTTCGACGAACTGCGCCGGGCGAGCCTGCCGGGCAAGGGCTCACCGGTTGATGCGGGGCTGGCGGCCCGGCGCGGCGACGGCTTTGGCGCGGAGGGCGGGCGGCTTCAGGACGTGACGGCGTCGGTGGTGGTGGCCACGCTGGCGCGGCATGGCGGCAACGTGTCGGCGGCGGCGCGGGAGTTGGGCGTTTCGCGCAATACGGTCTATCGGAAGATGCAGGGCGGGGGTGGTGAGGGCGGTTGAGCGGGTTGGGGCTGATTGGGTCGATTGGGGCGGTTGATCCGGTTGAGGCGATTGCGCTGACGGAGCCGGTTGAGTCGATCAAGTCGATCAAGCCCCCGCCGCGAGTGTTGCACCGCTGTTCCGATTCGGAGCAGCCGTGTTCCGTTACGACGCACTTCGGCCGGCCTGCCGCATCCGTTATGATCGTCGCTTCGCCCCTTGCTCCCGCCTTTTCCCTCTCCGCCCGCCATGTTTCCAGCCAGCCGCGCCTACCTGTTCGACTTCGACCTGACGCTCGCCGATTCGCGCGACGCCATCGTGTTCTGCGCCGGCGGCGCGCTGGCCGACATGGGCCTGCCGGTGCCGCCGCGCGAGCGTATCGTCGCCTCGATCGGCCTGACGCTCGCGCAAACCTTCGCATTCCTGACCGGCCTCGACGATGCCGGGCAAGCGGCCGTGTATGCCAAGCGCTTCGTCGCGCATGCCGACGAAGCGATGGTGCGCATGACGCGCATCTACCCCGAGGCGGCGTCGCTGCTGTTCACGCTGCATGCGCAGGGCATCCCGGTGGCGATCGTCTCCACCAAGTTCCGCTACCGGATCGAGCAGATCCTCGCGCAGGCCAACCTCGGCCATTACGTGACGGCGATCGTCGGCGGCGAGGACGTGACGCAGCACAAGCCGCATCCGGAGGGGCTGCGCAAGGCGCTCGACCTGCTCGGCGTGGCGGCGGCCGACGCCACCTATGTCGGCGATCACGAGATGGATGCCCAGGCGGCGGCCGCGGCCGGCACGCGCTTCGTCGGCGCGGTCACGGGCGAGATCGGCGCGGCGCAGTGGCGCGAGCGCGGTTGCCTGTCGGTCGAGCGCGACCTGGCCGAGCTGATGCGCTTCGATACGGCGGGCTGAACTTGGGCCTGTATTTCAGGCCCGCACCGGCTCCCGCACGGCCGCCAGCGATTGCCGGATGCCCTCCGCGTAGGGTGTCTTGCGGATCGGCCCGAGCAGGCGCTGCAACGCGCTGTCGTCCATGATCAGCGGCTCCGTGATCAGATAGTTCATCTCCACCAGCTCGCGCATCATCGGCTTGAACAGGCCGAGGACGCGCAGCAGCGTCTTGCCGGCTACCCGCAGTTTCAGCGTGCGCCCGCTCTGCCGTTCGATCTCGTCCACCAGCGCGCGCTGCGTCGTGATGCCCGCGCCGGCCAGATGCCAGATTCGCCCGTAGGCGGCCGGCGTATCGAGCAGTCGTGCGACCACCGGCCCGACGTCGGGCACGAATACGAATTCGTGCTCGCGTTCGAGCGGGCCGAGCATATCGGCCGGGCCGCCCAGCACGGCCGCGCGGATCGCGCCGTGCAGCATGCTGGCCTCCACGCCCGGCCCGTAGAAATCGGGCAGCCGCAGCACCGTGGCCTCGATCCGGCCGTCGGCGTGCGCCTGCATCAGCAGGTCTTCCTGCGCCTTGCGCATCTTGCCCTTGAACGTGTGCGGCTCGCGCGGATGATCCTCGCGCACCGGGTTGCCGCGCGAGCGGCCGTACGGATAGACGGTGCCGATCAGCACGATGCGGCGCACGCCGGCCGCGATCGCCGCGTCGAGCGTGCGCTGCATGATCTGCGGATGCAGTTCGAACTGCCAATAATTGACGCCGACCAGATAGACCAGCGTATCGATGCCCGCCATCGCGGCGCGGATCGACTCGGGCGAATCGGGGTTCCAGGTGGCGATCTCGGCGAGCGGATCGTCGCCGAAGGTGGCGCGCAGCACGTCGGCGCGGCGGCCCACCACGCGGTAGGCGCGGTGCTCGGCGCGCAGGGCTTGGGCGATGCTGCGGCCGATCGCGCCGGCGGCGCCGAACAGGGCAAGGGTCGACATGGCGGACTCCTGAAGACACGCGGCCGGTTGCCGCGTTCGATGTCAGGCAGTATGCGCAGGCGGGAGGCCCATGGAAATTGGCTAATATCGTGGGTCATCCATACGGAAATGCATACCATGCGCGACGCGGAACCGAACTGGGAGTGGTACCGGACCTTCCTTCAGGTGCTCGACACCGGCTCGCTGTCGGCGGCGGGGCGCGCGATGGGCATCGCGCAGCCCACTGTCGGGCGGCATATCGAGGGGCTGGAGGCGGCGCTCGGGCTGACGCTGTTCACGCGCTCGGTGGACGGCTACGCGCCCACCGATGCCGCACGCGAGCTGGCCCCGCACGCGGCCGGCGTGGCCGCTTCGGCGGCGGCGCTGCGGCGCGCCGCGAGCGGGCAGGGCGACGGCGTGCGCGGCACGGTGCGGCTGACCGCCAGCGAGGTGATCGGCGTGGAGGTGCTGCCGCCGATCCTGGTGGCGCTGCGCGAGGCGCATCCGGCGCTGTCGATCGAGCTGGTGCTGTCGAACCGCGTGGACGACCTGCTGCACCGCGAGGCCGACATCGCCGTGCGGATGTTTCGGCCGGAGCAGGCGGCGCTGGTGGCGCGCCGCGCGGGCACCATCGAGATCGGCCTGCATGCGCACGAGCGCTACCTGGCGCGCTGCGGCACGCCGCGCACGCTGGCCGAGCTGAAGCGGCACACGGTGATCGGTTACGACCGCGAGACGGCCTTCACGCGCGCCGTCGGCGGCATTTTCGCGCCGCTCGGCCGCGACGATTTCGCGTTCAGCGCTGACAGCGATCTCGCACAACTGGCCGCGATTCGTGCGGGCTTCGGCATCGGCTTCTGTCAGGCGGGCTTGGCGGCGCGCGACCCGGCGTTGCGCCGGGTGCTGCGCCGCGCGGTGTCGATGCCGCTGCAGACATGGGTGGCGATGCACGAGGATTTGCGGCGCAGCGCGCGTTGCATGGCCGCGTTCACGGCGCTCGCGGAAGGCCTGGCGGCGTATGCGCGTTCCGATAATGCCCGGGGGAAATAAAAATCGTGACGGCGATTATCGCGGCGAGTGGCGTGCGATCGCAGATTAATATCGAAACTAATGATTGTTGGTGAAACGTCATACGAGATTCGTTGTGAATCGAATCGATTGATGCTGGCGATTTGATAGTGCGGTGCGGCTTCGCTGCGTGGCGGGCCTTGTGCCGCAAGGGCGAGCGTCTTGCCGGGTACGCATGGCGCTGCGGCGCTTCCTGTCCGAATAGTCAGTTGCCTGAAAAATGCTGAACACACTCGAGAAATTCTTCTTGTTCATCGGGCGTCGGATTGTTAATCTGCATTCCGAATTGTGTGCGATGACGATTTCCGCATAACCGATTTCCCCGAATTTCATCACCGAACAATAGCCAGGGAGCCATGTCCTCCCGCATTCCGAGCGAGCCGAGGAACCTGCGTTCCGGAGCCGATAATCCGAGAGGCTGAAAAAGCCTCCGAACCTGAGAGCACCACCGTGCCCCGAGGCGCGGCGTCCTGGCGAACGCGGTTTCGCCCGTCATGACGCCGCGCCTCGGGGCGTTTCTTTTCTTGCGTCCGTCTCCGTTGGTCCGTTGGTACGTTCGTCGGTTCGCCCGTTGCGGGCTAGACTGCACGCTCGCGCGCACCCGCAACCCGTCCGACTCAGGGAGAGACGATCCGATGGACCGAATGGCAGCGATGGAAACCTTTGTCGCGGTGGTGGACGCCGGCTCGTTCTCGGCCGCCGCGCGCCGCCTGGAACTGGGCCAGCCGGCCGTATCGAAATCGATCGCCCAACTGGAGGCGCATCTCGGCGCGCGGCTGCTGCTGCGCTCGACGCGCGGCCTCACGCCGACCGACGCGGGCCGGCGCTTCTACGAACACGCGCGGCTGTCGATCGCGGAAGCCGATCAGGCCGAGCAGGCGGTGCGCGATTCGTCGAGGGGTTTGTCGGGCCGGCTGCGGATCTGTGCGGCCGTCACCTTTTCGCGCCTGCATGTGCTGCCGATGCTCAAGCGCTTCGTCGATCGCCATCCCGACCTGCAGCTCGACATCATCCTCGACGATCGCTCGATCGACCTGTTGGAAGAAGGCGTGGACGTGGCGCTGCGGATGGGGACGCTCGACGATTCGTCGATGACGGCGCGCCATATCGCCAGCAGCCGCCGGCGGGTGGTGGCCACCCCGGCCTATCTGGCCGAGGCCGGCACGCCGACGACGCCCGCCGAATTGAGCCGCCACCAGGTGATCGTCTATTCGCAGCGCGGCGGCGGAGAAGCCTGGTCGTTCAGCCGCGACGGTGCGGAGGTGGCCGTTGCCGTGTCGGGCCGGGTGCGGGTCAGCGCCGCCGAGGGCATGCGCACCGCGGTGCTCGGGCACATGGGGCTGGCGATCGCGTCGGAATGGATGTTCGGCCCCGAGCTGGCGCGCGGCGAGGTGCGCGCGGTGCTGAACGACTGGACGCTGCCGGGCGTCGATTTGTGGGCGGTGTTTCCGGCCGGGCGGATGGTGACGTCGAAGGCGCGCGCGTTTGTCGATTTTGTCGAGGAGGTGATGGCGGAGGCGCAAGTGAAATTGGCCTGAGTGTTGGATGCCGGGTTGGAGTGCGCGCGGGTCGAGCCGGGCGCGTGATTGGCCGACTCGAACGGCTGCCTGCTGATCGAGGAGCGACACAGGCGAACTAGAACGTCGGCCCGCCGCTCAAAGCGCGCCATCCACGACCTAAAACGCCTGCCTGCCGATCGAAGCCCCGCCATCGACGAACAGCGTCTGTCCCGTAATGAAACCCGCGTCGTCCGACAGCAGGAACGCGATCGCCGCGGCGATCTCGTCGGGCGTGCCGAAGCGGCCCATCGGCACGCCCGACAGATAGCGGCGCTCGCCTTCGCTGCCGGGCGGGTTGTTGGCGCGGAACAGTTCGGTTTCGGTCGGCCCCGGCGCCACCGCGTTGACGGTGATGCCGGTGCGGGCCAGTTCGAGCGCCCACGAGCGCGCGAAGCTGACGAGCGCCGCCTTGGCCGCCGCGTACGCGGTGCGCTCGGCGATGCCGAGGATCGTCAGGCTGGAGACGTTGACGACCCGGCCCCAGCCGCGCTCGCGCATGCCGGGCAACAGCGTCTGCACCGCCTGCACGGCGGGATGCAGGTTGACGGCGAGCACGTCGTCGAGGGTGGCGAGATCGACCTCGCCGAGCTTCTGCGGCCGCACCAGGCCGACGTTGTTGATCACGCCGTCGAAGGCGTGGCGAGCGGCCAGCGCGCGCAGTGCCGCATCGGTGGCGGCCGGATCGGCCAGATCGACACTCACCAGTTCGCCCGGAAAATCACCGGGGCCGCGCGCCAGCCCGACCACGCGATGGCCGGCGCGCGCGAGGCGTTGACCGAGCGCGAGGCCGATGCCTTTCGACGCGCCGGTGATGAGAAACGTACGTTGCTGCATGGGTTCTCCTTGTCGATTCGAGGCACGCGGCGGCTCACGCCGCGTGCCTCGCGTGTGATGCGTGCGATGCCTCAGCGCGAGGCGGCCGCGCGCGCCAGCACCGGGAACATGTCCTCCGGCTCCGGGCGATGCGTGTAATCGGGATGAACCTCCGAGTACAGCACCGTGCCGTCGCTGCCGATCACGTAGCGGGCCGGCATCGGCAGCGTCCACGACGGATCGTCGTTGAACGCCGGCAGGTCGTTCTTCAACTGCCGATAGAGCGCCACCAGATAGTCGGGCAACGCGAAGCGCAGGCCGAACGCCTCGGCCGTCGCGCCGAGCGTGTCGCTGAGCACGGGGAAATCGAGGTGGTTCTCGCGCACCGACTTGCGGCTGTTCGCGGCCGTTTGCGGCGAGATCGCCACCAGGTTCGCGCCGTATTCCCGCAGCCGGGGCAGCGCCGCGTTCAGCGCCTGCAATTCGAGGTTGCAGTACGGGCACCACACGCCGCGATAGAACGTGACGACGAGCGACCCCTGCGCGAGCAGGTCGGCCGACGACACCGGCTTGCCGTTCGGGTCGGGCAGCGTGAACGACGGCGCGCGATCGCCGGCCTTCACGGCGCGGCCGGCCTGGCCGCTGGCGACCAGTTCGGCGGTGGCGCGCTCCATGATCGGATGGATCTCGGCGGGTGCGCGATAGGGTGGCTTGCCGGCGCGGAAATCGGCCTTGAAGGCGTCGAGGGCTTGTTGCAGTGACATGAGGTTCTCCGGTCGCTGGGTCAGGTCGTCAGGCAGTGGCCGGCTTGGTCCACTCGTTGCCCTTCATGAACGCGTCGTACTCCGTATGAACGAGGTGGTTCGTGTAGTTGCTCATCACCTTGGTGGCGACGCCGAGCACCACTTCGAGCACGTTGCGGCGCGTGTAGCCGGCGGCGAGGAAGGCCGCGACATCGGCCTCCGGCACGAAACCGCGCTCGCGCACCACGATCGTCGTCAGGCGGTGCAGCGCTTCGAGCTTCGGCTCGGGCAGCGGCGTGCCGGCGCGCAACGCGGCGATCGTCTCCGGGGCCATGCCGATCATCTTCGCCAGCGTGCTGTGGCCCGCCATGCAGTAGTGGCAGTCGTTCTCGAAGTTCGCGGTGAGGTAGACCACCTGCTGCTCGTGCGGCGTCAGCGTGCTCTTGCCGAACAAATCCCAGAGCGCCGAGTAGCCGGCCAGCAGTTCCGGCGATTCGGCCATGTGCGATTGCAGGTTCGGCACGAAGCCGAAGGCCTGCTTGGCGCCTTCGAGCAGGGGCTTCGAGGCGGCCGGGGCGGTGTCGATCGTGTGGGCTTGGAAGGGGTTCATGATTCGCTCCTGTTACGGGTTGGGGTGAGCGAATGATGCGTGGCGGGCGGCGCGCGAAGAAGGCGGGGCGGGGCGATAACAGCCATTCCCGGCAGGAATGGGACGTGGAAGAACGAGCGAAAAAAAACGGCGGCACGTGTCGTGCCGCCGTCTGGCGTTTGCTGCGGGTTACGGCCGGTTATGACGCTCGCGGCCGTTCATTGCGCACTGCCTCAAGCATCCGCCTGGATCGCCGGCGCATACCGCTCCAGCCAGTGCGCATACGGCGGGGGCAGCACCCACGACGGCCGTTCGACGCCGAGCTTCTTGGCCGCGTAGTACGGGTAGTGCGGATCGGCCAGGTGCGCGCGGCCCACCATCACCAGGTCGAGCTGGCCGTTCTCCACGGCGCGGTTCGCGACCACCGGATCGTCGATGCCCCAGGCCGACGACACGGGCAGGCCGGTCTCGCGCCTGACGCGCTCGGCGATCGGCGCGAGGAAGCCCGGCCCCCAGGGAATGTGCGTGTCGGGCGTCGAGAAGGCCATGCTCACGCTCAACATGTCGAGGCCGCCGCGCTTGAAATCGCCGACCAGGCGGATCGACGCGTCGAGCGTGGCCGCATCGTTGTCGTCGTATTCGAGCACGCCGAAACGCGCCGTCAGCGGCAGGCGTTCGGGCCAGACTTCGCGCACGGCCGCCAGCGTCTCGTTGAGGAAGCGGCCGCGCTTGACCCAGTCGCCGCCGTATTCGTCGGTGCGCTGGTTGGCGTGCCGCGAGAAGAAGCTCTGCGCCAGATAGCCGTGCGCGAAGTGCAGTTCGAGCCATTCGAAGCCGGCGGCCAGCGCGCGGCGCGCGGTGGCGGCGAAATCGCCGCGCACGCGGGCGATGTCGTCGAGCGTCATGGCCTGCGGCACCTTCGGCAGATGCCTGCCGAACGCGCTTGCCGACGGCGAAATGGTTTGCCAGCCGCCGGGGGCGTCGTTGGCGATGTGGTCGTCGCCTTCCCACGGGCGGTTCGCGCTGGCCTTGCGGCCGGCGTGCGCGATCTGGATGCCGGGTACGGCGCCGGCGGCCTTGATGGCGGCGGCGATGCGCGCGAGGCCTTCGATCTGCGCGTCGTCCCACAGGCCGGTGCAGCCCGGCGTGATGCGGCCTTCCGGCGCCACGGCGGTGGCCTCGACGATCACGAGGCCCGCGCCGCCGCGCGCCAGGCCGATGTAGTGGGCCAGGTGCCAATCGGTAACGAAGCCGTCGACGGCGCTGTACTGGCACATCGGCGGCACGGCGATGCGGTTGTGGAGCTTGGCGTCTTTCAGGGTGAAGGGGGTAAACAGAGCAGTCATGCGGTATGCCTCTCGGTCAGATGGCGGTTCGTGCATGAGGCCGCCCAGGGCGGGTGCACGAATCAGGGTTTTCACTGAGTCTAGTGGAGCCTTGCCATAATGAAAACTATCTGCCGATTATCATTTTGATAAACGTGGCTTATTACGGCAGGGCGGCGCGGCGCATCGTGCGCGCGCCGGACTGCCGCGCCGGCCACCGGGCGTGATACCGTGCGCCACTGTTCCAGCCTTGGCCGCCCCGTCCGGCCCCCTACCATGCGCTCGCGTCACGACAATCTGTCCAGTGGAATCGGCGTGTTCGTGGCCGTCGTCGAGACGGGCACCTTCGCCGCCGCCTCGGAGGCGATCGGCATGACGCCGCCCGGCGTCAGCCGCGCGATCGCGCGGCTCGAAAAGCGCCTTGGCATTCGCCTGTTCAACCGCACCACGCGTTCGGTGTCGCTGACCGACGAGGGGCGGCGCTTTCACGAGCGCGTGCTGCCGCATCTGGCGGGGCTGGAGGAAGCGGCCGCAACCGCGGCGGGCGATGCGGCCGGGGTGCGCGGCCGGCTGCGCGTCAATCTCGATCCGGTGTGTTACGCGCTGGTGCTCGGCGCGCCGCTCGGCCGCTTCCTGGATGCGCATCCCGAGCTCGATCTCGAATGCATCGCGCGTGACACGGTGGGCGATCTGGTGCTCGACGGCTTCGATCTGGCGATCCAGTTCGGCGAGCCGAAGGCCTCGACGCTGATCGCCCGCAAGCTGCTCGATACGGCCGTGGTGACGGTGGCCGCGCCGGCTTATCTGGCGCGTCATGGCCGCCCGGTCAAGCCCGAGGATCTGGCCGGCGGCGGCGCGCATCGCGTGCTGGAGTTCCGCGATCCGATGACGGGGCGGCCGTTTCGCTGGGAGTTTCATCGCAAGCGCCGCCATCTCCAGGTGGCCACGCGCGGGCGGCTCACGCTCAACGATCCGTCGGCGCAGGTGAATGCATGCCTCGCGGGCCTGGGTGTCGCGCAGATGCTGGCGATCGCGGCCGAGCCGATGATCGCCGCCGGGCAGCTCGTGAACCTGTTCCCGGATTGGTCGGACGAGCGTTTTCCGCTTTATGCCTATTACCCGTCGCGCCAGCACCTGCCGGCGCGCACGCGGGTGTTTCTCGATTTCGTGATCGGGTTGGCGGAGGTGGCGCAGGGGAAGGGGGCGGGCGTGTAACGGATCGATGAAACTACATCATTTTCCAACAACAACGTAAGGTAGGATTTTTTCCGGGCTCGCTTGATATAAGACACTCAGCATCCGGTGATCATTGGTCAGCACAAAATAGTCCGTGGAAAGTTTGATCAACGAGCTGTCCGTTATTCCAAACGTCGAGAAAAAATTTGACCCGCAGTCCTCGTCTATGTCGACTTCTATTTTCGAAAAAATAGAAAACAAATTTTTGGCGATGTCATACGCCAACCTTCCCGCAGAATCGTCCAGATCAATTAAATTTGAAACTTCGGTCGCTATATAGGGTGTTATGAAAACCATATCGTATTCCTGCATGATTTTCAGTACATTGTCATAATCTCTTAAGCCAAATGCACCCAATCTCTTGGAGTTGCGAATGTGTCTTCCTTCCTCTACCGCGCCGATGACCAGAAGCAAAAGGAGATTGGTGTCGATGATTAATCTCTTCGCCATGCCAGATCACCTATCCTTCTGGTTTTTAAATCCTTTGAATATGCCGGTTTTAACTTCTACCAAGAAAATTTTATATTCTCTTCGGTAGCTCATTATTCTCGCAAGCCGGCGAATATTGCTCTCTCCAGCTCCGCCGATGCCGTCGTCGATACTTAGAGGATCTTTTCCTTGCATGTCATAGCTAAGCGATACTTCGTATAGCTTGTTGTCGCTGGACAGAACAACCCCTTCAAGTTCGATATTTCTCGCATTTTTCACCAACAACTTTGCATTGTCGGTTGCGATTTGAATTGCCTTTTCGAAACTAATCACAAATCCCTCCAAATCTCATGTCAGGGTGATTGTTGTTGGTCGTCGGCTTGGCCGGCGATCAACAACGACTATTTGAGAAGAACCGCTCGGCGCAGATCGTTGCATTGATCCTGACTTTCCTGCGTTTCGATCCAGTTTTCGAGCCGGATGCCAGGATAACTGGTGAAGTCGCGCTCGTTGTTGGTCACCAGAATCACGTCGAGCGCAATCGCATGCGCGGCGATCAGCTTGTCGAGCGAATCCTGCTTGCGCTCGCGCGTCGCTTTTCGAACCGGCCCATATGCCGTGGCTGCGGCCGTGTCGAATGGGGCAACCGGAATATCTTCGATCAGCGCCGCAAGATTCCGTCGCTCACGAGTGGGGTTCGTGGAAACGGCAACGCCGTAGGCAAGTTCGGCGTAGGTGATGGCCGACATCACGACGTCCCCGACGTAGCATTGCGCAAATCGCCTCGCGACTTCTTCGGGCTGATTTTTCATCAGGTAGAGACACATGTTCGTGTCGAGCATGAAGCGCGGCATTACAGCCACTCGCGCTCGGCCTGCTCATGTTCGCCGCGGCCGTCGGCCATAAAATCCGGCCCGAATTTCGCGAACTTCTTGAGCACGCCCGCGAGCGGACGACGCGCCGGGCGGATACGAATCTCATCGCCGATACGCTCGATTTCGACTTCGACATCGCTGCGATCGTAGGCCAGGTCGGCAGGAATGCGAACGGCTTGCGAATTGCCGTTCTTGAAAACGCGAGTGGTATGCATGGCGGCGCCTGGCGTGTGTACAGTGGATGTACTGTAGGCTGCGTCACGCTTGATGTAAATACGCGTATGTACATCGGCATGAGCGAAATCAGGTCGCCGTGCCGACGTGCCACGGCTGGTACCGATGCTTTCCACGTCATGACCAGGCCGACCGATAGGCACAAGACGCCCCCCTATTTCAATCAAGCCCCTGCGCCCTCAGATCCGGGAGCGCTCCACCGCCGAACGCCGTATCGCGGGTTTCCGGGCGAGGGTGAGGCTCAGCGTTGCGCCGACGGCGAGGCAGGCGGCGATACAGAGCGCCGCCACCACGAAGGCGTGCGCAATGGAGGCCGGGTCGTGGCGCGAACCGAGCACGGTGTAGAAAATCCCGCCGATGACCGCGACGCTGAGCGCGGTGCTGACCTGCAAGGTCGAACTGGCGATGCCGGCGATCATGCCCGACATGGCCGGCGCAACGCGGCCGGTCACCATCCGCATCAGCGTCGGCAGCGCGAGCCCTTGTCCGAAGCCGATCGTGAACAGCGCGATGGCAAGCGGCGCGAAGGCGGGCGGCATGCCGGCCGGCGATGCCTCGATCAAGCAGGCCAGGCCGCCGAAGCCGACCACTTCCAGGCCCATGCCGAACGCATTGACATAGGTGCCGAGCAGGCGCCCAGCGAGCGGCGTCGACAACGGCCCCAGCAGGAAGCCCGCGCCGAACGGCAGGAACACGAGGCCCGCGCTCAAGGCGTCGACATGCAGGGCATTTTGCAGGTAGACGGAGAACAGCAGGAAGAAGGCGGCGATCGAATAGAACAGCAGGGCGACCAGCAACGCGCGGCCCAGGCCCGGCGCCCGGAGGGTGGCGGGATCGAGCAGCGGGGCGCCGCCCTGGCCGGCGAGCCGGCTTTCGTAGCGCCAGAAGATCCATGCCGATACCGGCGCCGCGCCCAGGCAGAGGCATGACCACAGCGGCCAACCGGCTTCACGCCCCTCGATCAGCGGCAGGATCAGCGTGCCCAGCGTCGCCATCGACAGGGCCATGCCGACCAGGTCCAGCTTGCGGGCGTGCTCCGCGCGCGTTTCCTTCAACAGGGGGATGCCGAACAGCACGACCAGTGTCGCCACCGGCAGGTTGACGAGGAAGATCGTGCGCCATGCCATGCCGAACAGGTTCAGCGAAATCAGGATGCCGCCCAGCGCCTGCCCGATCACCGAGGCCAGGCCGAAGACGGCGCCATAGAGGCTCAACGCGAGCGGCTTTTCCGCTTCCGGGAAGATCGCCTGGATCGAGGCGAGTGCCTGCGGCGCCATGATGGCGGCCGTCACGCCCTGCAAGGCGCGTCCGATGATGAGC
Source organism: Burkholderia sp. 22PA0099 (assembly GCF_047497165.1). NCBI lineage: Bacteria > Pseudomonadati > Pseudomonadota > Betaproteobacteria > Burkholderiales > Burkholderiaceae > Burkholderia > Burkholderia sp. 22PA0099. The sequence continues at coordinate 1,662,223 of NZ_CP163164.1, forward strand.
GCCCAGGGCGACCCGGCGACGCCGCACAGCAAGGATGCCGCCGCGAAGCCGATCAGGCCGAGGAAAAATATGCGGCCGCGGCCGAACAGGTCTCCCAGTCGGCCGCCGGTAATCAGCGTCACGGCGTAGCACGTGGCGTACGAGGAAATGACCAACTGTTCGGCCGAGGACGTGGTGCCCAACTCTCCCTGAATCGAAGGCAGCGCGACATTGACGATGAAGAAATCCAGAGGCGGCAGGAAAGCGCCGACGAGCAGGACCAGGAACATGGCCCAGCGGCGCGGATCGGGTGAAGAGAGCGTGTTCAGTGGCATCAATGCGCCTTTATACGGAACCATTCGGTTCCAAAATGGACAAAAAAATTTCAATCGAGGATGCGCATTGCGCTGTCGACCAGCGCGAGCATGTCCGCTTCGAGCACGCCGGTTTTGCCCAGCACGCGCATTCCCTCGATCTGACAGACCAGGAAGCGTGCCAGGACCTGTTCGTCGCGTTCTGCAATCTCGCCGCTTGCCTGGCCTCGCACGATCGCGCCGGCATAAAGCTGCTGCAGGCGGCGGAACATGCGGCCGGTGCGTTCCGCGACCTCGGCATCGTGTGCCGCCATTTCCGTGGCCATGGCCACCACGAGGCACCCGCGTCGCCCGGCATCGCCGATCGAAAGGCGGGCGTAGCGCAGCAGCGAATCGCGAATGGCGGGCTTCACGGCGCCGGGCTGCGAGAGGATGTCGGCGGACGCCTTGAGCCCACTGGACATATACAGATCGAGCGCCGCCAGCAGCAAGCCCTTCTTGTCGCCGAACGCCTTGTAGAGACTGCCGCGCGACAGCCCGGTGCCCGCGATCAGATCGGGCAGGGATGCGCCTTCATAACCTCGGTCCCAGAAGACGTTCATCGCGTCGCGCGCGGCGTCCTCCAGTTCGAACTCGCGAGGACGGCCAAGACCAGCGGGGTTTGCCATGGATGAACCTCGTGGAAGATGCGCGGATTATATGGACTGATCGGTTTCTATGTCAACCGAGGTGGCGGACACGGGCAGCGCCATGTGCCACGGAGGGGGCGGCGGGGAAAGGCCGCGATCTTCCATCGAGGGCGTGGTCGTGGTCGCGGCGTGGGATTTTCCGCTTGATCGCGGGAGGCAGCCCCAGCGGCCGGCCGTTCGTCGACGGGGCCGCCGATCGTGTGAACCCGCCCTAAGCCGTCACCACCCCACACGCCCGCGCAATCGCATCTGCGGCCTCGTCCTCCTGCTCGGCCTGCTTGCCCGTCGCCACGTCGCTGGGCTGCCGGCCGATCGGCACGCCGTTGCGGCACGCCGTCAGCTCGGCCAGGATCGAGATCGCGATCTCGGGCGGCGTGCGGCTGCCGATATACAGCCCGATCGGCCCGCGCAGCCGCGCAATCGCCGCCGCATCGAGATCGAACAGCGCGAGCCGCTCGCGCCGCGCCGCGTTGTTGCGCCGCGAGCCGATCGCGCCGACGTAGAACGCGGGCGTGGTCAGCGCCTCCAGCAGCGCGAGGTCGTCGAGCTTCGGGTCGTGCGTAAGCGCGATCACGGCGGTGCGCGCGTCGGGCCGCAGCGCGATCACCGCGTCGTCGGGCATGCCGCTGACGAGCCGCGCGCCGGGCACGTCCCACTGCCCGGTGTGCTCCACGCGCGGGTCGCAGACGCTGACCTCGTAGCCGAGCCCCATCGCGCCGCTCGCCACGTAACGCCCCAGTTGCCCCGCGCCGATCAGCAGCAGCCGGTAGCGCGGGCCGTGCAGCGTGACGAGGCGCCGGCCGTCGAAGCGCAGCCCGCGGTCGGCGTGGCCGGCCGCGAGCGTGGCCGCGCCGCTGGCCAGATCGAGCGTGCGCGCCACCAGTTCGCCGTCGCGCAGCCGCGCCGCGAGCGCCGCGAACTGCGCCGCGTGCCGCCCGGCCGGCAGCGGCTCCAGCACCAGTTCGAGCGTGCCGCCGCATGGCAGGCCGAAGCGGTGCGCGTCGTCGGCGGCCAGCCCGTAGGTGGTGGCGAACGGCGTGCCGGCCGGCAGGCCGTCGCGCTGCACGTCGGCGATCAGCGCATCGTCGATGCAGCCGCCCGACACCGAGCCCACCGCCAGCCCGTCGTCGCGCACGGCCAGCATCGAGCCAGCCTGGCGCGGCGCCGAGCCCCAGGTTCGCACCACGGTGGCGAGCAGCGCGCCGCGGCCGTCGTGCAGCCAGCCGGCGAGGGTGGCGAGTACGTCGAGATCGAGATTGTCCACATCGGCTCCCGGTTCGAAGGTACGCCGCTCAGACGAACACCGGCGCGGCCGGGTCGAGCAGCTTGTCGAGCGTGATCGGCAGCTCGCGGATGCGCTGCCCGGTGGCGTGATGCACGGCGTTCGCCACCGCCGCCGCCAGCCCCGTGATGCCGATCTCGCCCACGCCGCGCGCGCCGAACTCGTTCAGTTCGTAATCCGGATGATCGAGAAAGATCACCTCGATCTCGGGCTGATCGGCGTGCACCGGCACCGGGTACTCGGCGTAGTTGTTGTTGCCGGGCAGGCCGGTGCGCGGATCGTACTCGGTGGCCTCGAACAGCGCCATGCCCACGCCCATCACGATCGCGCCTTCCACCTGGTTGCGGGCGGTCAGCGGGTTCATCACGCGGCCCACGTCGATCGCGCTGACCACCCGCGCCACGCGCAGATGCGAAATGCCCGGGTCCCAGCGCACCTCCACGAAATGCACGCCGAACGAGCGGAACGAGACCTTGCCGGTGGGCGCGGCCGGGCTGCTGGCGAAGCCTTCGGCGTTGGCGATGCGGCGCGACTTCAGGATCGCGTCGAACGTGGCGCTGCGCTTGCCGTCGGTCAGGCGGCCGTTGTCGACGCGCAGGTCGTCGGGCTTCGCGCCGGCGAACGGCGCGCCGTCGGCGGTGGCCTGCGTCTTCAGTTGCGTGATGGCGTTGCGGGTGGCCTCGGCGATCGCCGGCGACACGCTCGAGGTGGCCCACGAGCCGCCCGACATCGGCGCGGGCGGGTAATCCGAGCTGCCGAGCTTCACCTTGATCTTCTCGACCGGCAGGCCGGTCAGGCTCGCGACGATCTGCGCCGCGATCGTGTACGTGCCGGTGCCGATGTCCTGAATCGCGCAATTGACCTGCGCGCCGCCATCGCTGCCCAGTTGCACGCGCGCTTCGGCCGGGGCGCGATAGGCGTCCCAGTTGCAGGCGGCCATGCCGTAGCCGATCAGCTCGCGGCCGTCGCGCATCGCGCCGGTGGCCGGATTGCGCGCGGCCCAGCCGAAGCGTTCGGCGGCGGTGCGGATCGCCTCGGGCAGATGGTTGCTCGACCACGGCAGGTTGACGGTTTCGTCGCGCGTGGAGAGGTTGTTCAGGCGGAACGCGAGCGGGTCCTGCCCGGCGGCCAGCGCGAGTTCGTCGATCGCCGATTCCAGCGCGAACAGGCCGGGCGCCGCGCCCGGCGCGCGCATCGAGGTCGAGCAGCCGCGATTCACGCGCGTGGTGTGGTGGCTGACCAGCACGTTCGGGCAGGAATACAGCACGCGCGAGACGCCGCCGCAATTCTCGGTGAACGAATCGGTCATCGCCGTGGTGTTGATCGACTCGTGCCGCAGCGAGGTGAGCTTGCCGCTCGCGTCGGCCGCCAGCCGCAGCCGCTGCTTGGTTTCGGGGCGATGGCCGGTGGTGGTGAACATCTGCGCGCGCGGCACCAGCAGTTGAACCGGCCGCCCGACCGCCAGCGACGCCGCGCTGGCCGCCACCGAATGCGGCCACATGAACAGCTTGCTGCCGAAGCCCGAGCCGATGAACGGCGCTTCCACCGTGACCTGCTCGGGCGTCAGGCCGAACACGCCGGCCAGCGTGTTGCGATGCACGGTCACGCCCTGCGACGCTTCATAGACATGCAGCCGGCCGTTCTCCCAGCTCGCCATGGTGGCGTGCAGTTCCATCGGGTTGTGGGTTTCGACGGGCGTGCGATAGGTGACGTCGATGCGATACGGCGCGCCGTCGAAGGCCGGCTCGGGCTCGCCGCGCGTGTGGCCGCGGCCGCCGTCGCGCGTGCCGCTTTTTTCCAGGCCCTGGTCGAGCGTGGCGATCGCCGGGTTCGACGCGTAGCTGACGGCCACCCGGCAGGCGGCCTCGCGCGCGTGCTCGAAGGTATCGGCGATCACGAGCGCCACGAACTGCCCGGCGTAGTTGACCGTGGCGTCCTCGAACGGCACGCGCGACTCGTCGGTGATGCTCGCGCGCAGCACGGTGGGCAGCGAGATCGGGCTCTTGGTGGGGCGGTACAGGCGCGGCACGTGTTCGTGATGAAGGATGTCGATCACGCCCGGCACGCGCATCGCGTCGCGCGTGTCGATCCGGGTAATGCGGCCGCTTGCGATGGTGCTGAACACGCCGTAGGCGTAGACCATCCCGGCGGGATGCTGATCGGCCGTGTAGCGCGCGGCGCCCGTCACCTTCAGGCGGCCGTCGACGCGTTTCACCGGCTGTCCGACGATCGTATCGCTCATGCTTGGCTCCGCGGTGTCGTAGGGGAAAGAGGGGTCATCGGCGTGGGCCTCAGGCGGTGATCGTTTGCAGGTTGCGCACCACGGCCTGCTGGCCGAGTGCGATCTTGAAGCCGTTCTGGCCGTAGTCGTGTGCGCCCTGCATCGCCAGCGCCGCGGCGTGCGCGAAGCTGTCGAGCGTGGCGGGCTGACCGGTCAGCGCGCGTTCGGCCGCCAGCGCGCGCCACGGCTTGGTGCCCACGCCGCCGAGCGCGAGCCGCGCCGTTTCGATCGTGCCGCCGCGCACCACCACGATGGCCGCGCTCGATGCCAGCGCGAACTGGTAGGACGCGCGGTCGCGCAGTTTCAGGTAGGCCGAGCGGCTGCCCGCCAGCGGCGCGTCGAGCACGAGGTGCGTGACCATCTCGCCTTCGTCGAGCGCGTGCTCGCGCCACGGCGTGCTGCCCGGCAGCAGATGGAAATCGAGGAAATCGATCTCGCGCTCGCCGTGCGGGCCTTGCACCTGCACGCGCGCGCCGATCGCCGCCATCGCCACGCACATGTCGGATGGGTGCGCGGCGATGCAATGCTCGCTGCCGCCGAGCACCGCGTGCACGTTGCGGTTCAGGCCGCCGATCGCGGCGCAGCCCGAGCCCGGTTCGCGCTTGTTGCACGGCGAGACGCCATCGCGGAAATAGCCGCAGCGCACGCGCTGCATCAGGTTGCCGGCGGTGGTGGCCTTGTTGCGCAGTTGCGTGCTCGCGCCCGACAGCAGCGCTTGCGACAGCACCGGGTAATCGCGGCGGATGCGCTCGTCGCGCGCGAGCGTGGTGTTGCTGACCATCGCGCCGATCCGCACGCGGCCGTCGGGCAGCGGCTCGATGGCGTCGAGCTTGAGCTTGTGGATGTCCACCACGCGTGCCGGACGCATCACGTCGAGCTTCATCAGATCGAGCAGCGTGGTGCCACCCGCCAGGAATACGGTGTGATCCTGCGCGCGGGCGGCCAGGGCGTTGGCGACGCTGTCGGCGCGCACGTAATCGAAGTTGCGCATCAGGCGTCCCTCCCGCCGTTGCCGAGTTTGCCGCGCGCATCCTGGATCGCCGCGACGATGTTGCGATACGCGCCGCAGCGGCAGATGTTGCCGCTCATCGCTTCGCGCACCGAGTGGTCGTCGGCGGGGATGCGTGCGTCGCGCAGCACGGCCACCGCGCTCATCATCTGGCCGGCCGTGCAGTAGCCGCACTGGTAGGCGTCGTGATCCCAGAACGCCTGCTGCACCGGGTGCAGGTGACCGTTGCGGGCCAGCCCTTCGACGGTGGTGACTTCGTCGCCGTCGTGCATCAGCGCGAGCGACAGGCACGAGTTCACGGCCACGCCGTTGACGTGCACGGTGCACGCGCCGCATTGGCCGTGGTCGCAGCCTTTCTTGGTGCCGGTCAGTTGCAGCGTGTCGCGCAGCAGGTCGAGCAGGATCACGTTCGGCGCGACGCGCAGTTGATGCGTGACGCCGTTGACGGTGACGTGCAGGTTCGGATCGGTGGCATCGGCGACGGGGGGCGGTGCGGCGGGGGCGGGTGGTGCGTCGAGTTCGGCGGCGGCCGCGCCGGGCAGCCAGCCGCCGGTGCCGGCGGCGGCCACGCCCGAGGCGCCTGCCTGCAGGAAGCGGCGGCGCGACAGCGCGGGGCGGGACGCGGTGGGATGGTCCTGGTGGGCGGATGCGGTGGCGCCGCTGCCGCCTCCAGCCTCGGGGGCGAGCGGTTTCGGATCGAGGGTCATCGGCGGGCTTCCGGTGTTTGTGCGGTATCGGTGGGGAGGCGCGTCGCAGTGCGGCAGTGCGCGCGCGATGTTGATTAAACCGCTTCGCGCGAGGTGGGACTAGTCGTGTTTTTTTGCAAGAGGTGTGAAGGAAAACTCATCAATCGCGGGGGAAATGGTTTCGTGTACAACCAGATGGGGGTGGGGGAGGTGGCGCTATATGTGGGGGGATATTTCGGGGTGCGATTTATTGGGTGGGGGAGGGCAAGTGGTGTGCCTGGGGGGGTGAGTGGAGCGTTGGCGATTGGGGATGTGGGATGGCGGTGGTGTCAGGTGGGCGTCATCGGGCGGTGCCGATCATGGCGTTAGGTGCGGGAGTTCTTGCGACGAGGTGCGGAGGAAATCGACGGCGCATGTGCAATCACGGTATCGGCGACGGGGTGGAGAGGCATTGGGGCGTTAGAGGGGCGAGGCGAAAAACATCTAAATTTTCGTAAAAATGATAGATGAATCTTGCAAAACTGATAATTGATAGATAAGATTCAGGCTTTCCAAAAGAAGAGAACCTGAGATGACTGAAGCAAAAGGAAAGGCGAAGGGTGGTAAGGCGGCGGCAGCAAAGCTGACTGATGAACAGCGGACAGAACGTGCCAAGAATGCTGTCGCAGTGCGAGAGGCTAATAAGGCACTCCCGAAGGCCACGCATGGATCGGCAGATCATCCGCTGAAAATCGGGGACGTCGAAATCCCTTGCTACGTGCTGGAAGATGGGACGCGCGTTTTGTCCCAGCGCGGCATGGTGGCAGGTCTGGGAATGACCTATGGATCAGGGCAAGGCGGGGCTGATCGACTGACCGGATTTGCAGGCGGGAAAGCCATCTCTCCCTTTATAAACAATGAAATGATGGCGCTGATCCAGCACCCGATCAGATTCGCTCATAGTGGTGGCGGAGGCGTCGCAAATGGGTACCCTGCCACTTTGTTGGCTGATATCTGCGACGCCGTGCTTGCGGCTCGTGCCGCTGGCTCACTGCAAAAACAGCAAGAACATATCGCGGCGCAATGTGAGATTTTGGTGCGAGGTTTCGCTAGGGTTGGAATTATCGCGCTGGTCGACGAAGCCACCGGCTACCAAAAGGATCGGGCGCGCGACGCGCTTGCTCAAATCCTAGAGAAATTCGTCGCTAAGGAGCTTCAACCATATGTGCGTACCTTTTCTCCCGAATATTACGAAGAGATGTTTCGTCTTCGAGGATTGAACTATCCCCCTGAGAATCCGAATTTCCGCCCCCAATATTTCGGCGTTTTGACAAATGATGTGGTGTATGGGCGCCTCGCCCCGGGACTTCTTAGCGAATTGAAAGCGTTAGCTAAGAAAGGTGAGCGCAAGGCTCACCTACATCGTCGGCTGACGCAGGATATCGGCCACCCAAAATTGAGGGAGCATTTGGCGTCCGTGACAACCATCATGAAGCTGTCGTCGAACTACGCAGATTTCATCTCGAAGCTCAACCGTATTCACCCTCGATTCGGAGATACGGTTCCGCTCGAACTTGAAGAGGACGACCGAGGCCAATAGGTCGATTTAAAGCCCCGCTTCAAGCGGGGCTTTTTGTTTGTGCCACACCGAAATCACCCTCAGGTCAGCCTCCCGAATCCGAAAATAAATTGAAAATTCGCTACCAGGACGAATTTCTTTCAAAATTCCAACTGCTGGATTATCTAGTCACATCAAACAACAGCACGCCATCAGGACACCACTCAGTCGATACGCTGGCGATTCCAGAAACCGGCGAATCAAGAAAACGTCGATCCCCAAGCCCCATGGCGCAATTCGACGGTTTGCCGTCGCATCCCGGCAAAAGTCAAAAATCCCCGCATCCGTTAGCACGCAATGAGGCATGCGGCGTCCGCATGCCGGCTCCCGCGCGCGACGCCCGGGTCGTATTCCTTCGATTCCCGCAGGCGGTGCGTGCCACGCCGCGCCTGCGCCTTTCCTGGCCGACCATGTTTCGAACCCTCACGATCCGCGGCGGGCTCGCCGCCACGATTGCCGGCTGTACGACGCTGCTGATGCTGGTGATCGCGGCGGCGGCGTTCTCGCTCGTCAAGAGCAACGGCGCGCTCGACGCGATGTACCGCGACGACACCGCCTCGGTGGTGCATCTGAAGACCAGCTCGGAACGGATGCTGATGATGCGCGTCGGCCTCGGCAACGTCGAACAGATCATCAGTGCGGGCAAGCCGGCCGCCGCCGACATCCACCGCCTGCATGCGCTGCTCGACGACAGCAACCGCGAACTGGCCGCCTACCGCGCGCTGCACCAGCCCGACGCGGCCGAAAAGACCCTGCTCGACACGCTGCTCGCCAAGCGCGAGCGGCTGTTGTCGCAAGCGTTCGAGAAGGGGCTGAAGCAGCTCGACAGCGACAACCTGGTCGATTTCCTCGGCACCCAGCGCGACATGCCGGCGGCATGGTTCGACGAATACCAGCAGGCGCTGACGGCGCTGGAGGCGCTCCAGGTCGACCGCCAGCGCGCGCGCTACGAGCAGGCGGCAAGCCGCTTCGGCATGGCGCTGACGGCGTTCGGCATCGCCGGGGTGGTGGCGCTGGTGGCGGGATTCGTCGCGCATCGCGGGCTGACGCGCGCGATCGTGCGACCGATCGATGCGGCGGTCGGGCATTTCGCGAAGATCGCGGCGGGCGACCTGACCGGGCGCATCGACACCGGCCGTGGCAACGAGATGGATCGCCTGCTGACCGCGCTCGACGCGATGCGCCAGCGCGTGGCCGGGGTGGTGGGCGAGGTGCGCGCGGGCACCGATGCGATCCGGCTCGACGCGCGCGACATCGCAGGCGGCAACCGCGATTTGTCGTCGCGCGCGGGCGAGCAGGCCTCGTCGTTGCAGCAGGCGGCGGCCAGCATGGAGCAACTGACGGCGACGGTCCGCCAGAACGCCGACAACGCCCACGACGCCAGCGAACTGGCGACGCGCGCATCCGACATCGCGTCGCGCGGCGGCGAGGTGGTGAAGCAGGTGATCCGCACCATGGATTCGATCTCGGACAGCTCGACGCGCATCGTCGGCATCGTCGGCGTGATCGAGTCCATCGCCTTCCAGACCAATATCCTGGCGCTGAACGCGGCCGTCGAGGCGGCGCGCGCGGGCGATCAGGGGCGCGGCTTCGCGGTGGTGGCGTCGGAAGTGCGCATGCTGGCGCAGCGCTCGGCGTCGGCGGCCAAGGAGATCAAGGAATTGATCGTGGCGTCCTCCACCAATGTCGACGAGGGCAGCGCGCTGGTGATGCGCGCCGGCGCGACCATGGACGAAATCCTGCAGGCGGTGCGCAGCGTCAACGCGATCATGGCCGACATCAGCCTGGCGTCGCGCGAGCAGTCGTCCGGCATCGAGCTGGTCAACGCGTCGGTGGTGCAGATGGAGGCCAGCACCGCCCACAACGCAGCGTTGGTGGAGACGGCGTCGGCCACCTCGGCCTCGCTGGAGCGGCAGAGCGAGAGCCTGCACGCGGCCGTGTCGTGGTTCCGTGTGGCCGAAGGCGCGGCGGTTTGAAGGATTGAACGCTCAAGCACCTGAGTGCTTGAGCGGCCCAGCGCCCAGCGCCCAGCGCCCAGCGCCCAGCGCCCAGCGCCCAGCGCCAACCGCCAACCGCCAACCGCCAACCGCCAACCGCCAACCGCCAACCGCCAACCGCCAACCGCAAACCGCAAACAACCCAGCGAGGCGCAACCACACCCCCCCCGCACACCCCCGTCAGAACTTATGACGCATCCCGATCCCCACCACCGTCTGCTGATTGGTAGTAGACGGCGTCTGCCCGCTGACATCGGCCCCAAGCCCCGAACCATCCGGCGCGATGCGCTCGTAACTGACCTGCGCATACAGATCGGTGGTCTTCGACAGCAGGTAATCGGCCTGCATCGACACCTCGTGCCAGTGCGGGCGATGCCCGCCCGTCGTGTTCGAGATCGCGCCCTGCGTGTAGGTGTACTCACCATTCAGGCTGAACGCGGGCGTCAGCAGGTAGCGCGCATTGACTTCGTAGTTGCTGAAGCTCGCGCCCTGGCCGTTCTGCGCGAGGCTCAGGCCGTTCGCGCCGTTGATGGTGGCGAGGCCGCCCAGTTGCGTGCGGGTCCAGACGAAGCCGAGCAGCGCCTGGCCGAGCCGATAATTGACGCCCGCGCCGTAGGTGCGCTGCAGCGCCGCCACGAAGGTGCGCTCGGTCAGCGTGATCGCGCCATTGGTGTTGGCGCTGCCGCCGTTGTTGGCCTGCAGATAGCCGGCCGCCACCGTCAGCGGGCCGGTGTGATACGCGGCGCCCGCGCTGTAGACGCGGTTGTCGCTGAAGCCGCCGGCCTCGTTCGAGAACGCGTAGAGCGTGCCGAACGTCAGGCCGTGGAAATCGGGGCTGGCGTACTTGACGGCGTTGTTCACGCGGAACGAGTTGTTCAGGTTGTCGTTGTCGTACGGGTGCGCCGACAGGTTGTTGCCGCCCGGGTGATGGCCCGTGAAGCTCAGCGGCGCGAGGTAGTCGACCAGCGCGTCGTACTGGCGGCCGAACGTCAGCGTGCCGAGATCGCGGTTCGCCAGGCCCGCCCACGATTGAAAGCCGAACAGCCGCCCGCCCTGGCGCAGCGAGCCGTTCATCACGCTGAAGCCGTTCTCCAGCGTGAACACCGCCGAGGTGCCCCCGCCCAGGTCCTCGCGCCCGGCGAAGCCCCAGTGGCTGCCCGTCACCGAGCCGCTGGCCGCCTGGAACTGCTTGTTGCCGCCCGCGTTGCTCGTATACACGAGCCCGGCGTCGATGATGCCGTACAGCGACACGCTGCTCTGGGCGTGCGCCGTGCAAGTGATCAGGGCCGCACAGGCGGCGACGGCGAGGGTCGTCTGCTTCATGAATGTCTGTCGTCGGAAAGGAACAGCGAGGGTCGGGCGCCGGCCGGTGCGGGTCGCGGCGCAAGAAGTCCGGTGTCGTGGAATGGCCTGGCCGGTTTCGCTGCAAGCAGTGAAACCGGCCAAAACGGCGTGCTATATTCCGAAACACGAACGATTTCTATTTACAGCGCGAGACTCTAAGGGCGGCTTGTAATGGCGATGTGTTGGCGCCATGCCTTTTTGTAATGGATTGCGTTGGCGCGACCCTCGCGCTTTCCCCAGACATGACGATGGATCACATCCTGGTCGTTGACGACGACCCCCATATCCGGCAATTGCTGCAGGATTACCTGCGCGAAATGGGCTACCAGGTGCAGGTAGCCAGCGACGGCACGCAGATGAAGCAAATCCTGCGGCGCACCGCGATCGACCTGATCGTGCTCGACCTGATGCTCGACGGCGAGGACGGCCTCGACATCACGCGCGACCTGCGCCGCGAACACGGCGTGCCGATCATCATCCTGTCCGCGCGGGGCGGCCTGCTCGACCGGATTCTCGGCCTCGAAATGGGCGCCGACGACTACCTGCCCAAGCCGTTCGATCCGCGCGAGCTGGTCGCCAAGATCAAGGTGGTGCTGCGCCGCACGCGCGCCATGCCCGGCGAGCGTACGGCCGACGCCAGCGCCTGGATTCGCTTCGCCGGCTGGCGGCTCGATACGCGCATGAAGCAACTGCTCGCGCCGGACGGCCTGGTGGTGTCGCTGGGCGGCTCCGACTACCGCACGCTGCGCACGCTGCTCGACCATCCGAACCGGCCGCTGTCGCGCGAATTCCTGCTCGACCGCGTGTTCGACAAGGGCCTCACGCCGCTCGACCGCTCGATCGACGTGTGCGTGAGCCGGCTGCGCCAGACCCTCAACGACAACGCCCGCCAGGCCACGCTGATCCGCACCGTGCGCAACGCGGGCTACATGCTGGTGGCCGAGGTGGGCTACGAGGCGTGAGCGGGGTTCGATGACCCGGCGCGCATGATGGCGCGGCCGGTGTGAAGAAAACGTCAATGAAACGCCAATGCGTGGTGGGCGGGGCGGCAATCGGGTGGCGCCGCCCGCCATCGCCAAGCTTCAGCCGGCGAGCACGTCCTTCAGGTAGACCCCGCCCGACAGCGCGGCCTTGACCTGCCGCGTCGGCTCGTCCACCAGCACTTCCTCTTCGCCCGCTTCCACCGCATCGAGCGCCACGCGGATCACGTCCTCCGGGCGCGCCTTCGGCACGTCGAACGCGCGAATCATGTCGGTATCGATATAGCCGGCGTGGAAGCCCGTCACCAGCGTGCCCTGCGCGCGCAGCTCGTGGCGCAGGCCGTTGGTCAGCGCCCACGCGGCCGCCTTGCTGACGCCGTAGCCCGCGATCATCGGCGTGTTGGCCCAGCTCAGGATCGACAGCATGTTCAGCAGCGCGCCGCCGCCGTTGCGCCCGAGAATGCCGGCGAACGCGCGCGTCACGTTCAGCATGCCGATCAGGTTGGTATTCAGTTGCTCGTGCAGCACCGCCGGGCCTTCGTCCGACAGCAGGCTGCCGATCCGGCCGATCCCCGCGTTGTTGATCAGCACCGTGACGTCGCCGCACTCGCGCGCGGCCGCCTCGGCCTGCGCGGCATCGGTCACGTCGAGCCGGATCGGCGTCACGCCGGGCAGCGTCACCGTCGACGGGTCGCGCGCCGCCGCGTAGACCTTCTTCGCGCCGCGCGCCAGCGCCTGTTTCGCGAGTTCGAGGCCGAGGCCGCGATTCGCGCCCGTGATGAAAACCACCGCACCTTCGAGTTTCATGAGAAGCATCCTTTCGCGCCGAGCGCGTCGTGTTGATATGACGATCATCATATTTTTGGGCGAACCCGGGCGCCGGCCGTGATCGTCGTCGGCCGGCGCGGAAAACGGAATCAGGCGGGGGCGTAGCGGTGCAGCAGTTCCTGCTTGGCGGCGCTCAGCACGGCACGGCCGGCGTCGTTGTCGCCGAGCGTGCGAGCCAGTTGCAGCGCGCCGAGCAGCGTGCTGACGATCGCCCAGGCGGCGTCGGCGGCGAGGCCGTCCGGCAGCGCCCGTTGCACGTGGCGGTGGAGATATTGCACGACCTGCCGCGAGGCGCCGACCACGGCCTCGGACTGGATCGGCATCTCCGAGGACAGCGCCGCCACCGCGCAGCCTTGCTCGCGGTCGGCGATCACGCCGTCGTACAAATAGGTTTCGATCATTGCGCGGAACGGATCGACGCCCGCCGCCACCAGCCGCGCCGCCTGCGCCTCCATGACGGCGATGCTGTCGCCGGCCGCCTGGTCGAGCGCGGCGCACAGCAGCGCGTCGCGCGAGGCGAAGTGCGCATAGAAGCCGCCGTGCGTGAGGCCGGCTTCCTTCATCACGTCGGCAATGCCCACGCCGTGGAACCCGGCGCGCCGCACAGCGCGGCTGCCGACATCGAGGATGCGTTCGCGGGTGGCTTCCTTGCGGGTACGGGCGGCGGACGGTTTCATCGCTGGGTTCATATGATGATCGTAATATGATGTGCATCATATGAGATGCGGCCGGGGCGGCGCAAGCAGTTTTTCATGGGGCGCGAACGATTGGGGGCGATGGCGCGTGTGGCCGGCCCGGGTCGATTTCGGCTCGCGTTTGAGTGCGATTCCCTGGCTCGCTTTTCCCTTGTTTGCGCGGTTCGTAAAAAAGCACGTCTGTCCGAAATCACCTCGACATTCTGCCGTCCTCCCGCCCTGTTTCAAGCTGGCCCGTTTCTTGCCCTTAGGTATCGCCCATCGAGCTCCAATCGCCCGCTAAACCTTGTGGGCCGGGCGTTTGTCGTCGCTAGGCGGCGTGCCGAATTACTACGGCACCGAGCCGAGGTGTAATTTCTACAAAAAGGAAGAGACCAATGAACGAAGCACTGTTAGTGAGGTTGATTGCCGTCGGGCTGTTCGCGATGGTGTGCTGGTCGATGTGGGATGCCCTCCGGGTGGCTGTGCGCAGCCCGCTGGAAGGCGCGCTGCGTCGCACCCAGACGGTGTTCCGCCTGATGCGGGCGGTGGTGTATGCGGCGCTGCTGTACGTGCTGTCTGCGTGGGGCGCTTACGAGGCCTGGTTCGCGTCGTCGGTGGTGTCGTGGACGCTGGCCACGCTGCTGGTGACGGGCGGGGTAACCGGTTGCTACTTCGGCTGGTGCTTCCTGACCGTGCGGCCGCCGGCCTGAGCGTGAATGCGGCGGCACGGTGGGCCGGGTGCCCGCGTGCCGCTTCCCGAATGGTTGGCGCGCCCGAAGCGCGCACCCAGAGCCTGCCCCTTCACAGGATTCCCGATGATCGCCACGCAGTCCGCCCACGACGTCCTCACGGCGCTTACGCGCGCCGGCTTCGAATTGAACCTGCCGCTGTCGGTCGCGCCGCTGCGCGAGGACCGCGATTACCGCGCGCTGGTGGCGGCGGGCCGGATCGGCCTGAACCTGCCGGCCAGCGCCTGGGTGGACACCGAGATATGGGCGGTGGTGGCGGCCTACGTGAACGTGCACGGGCTGGTGGCGATCCGCGAGTTGCAGGCCGACAAGCTGCACCTGACGCCGTTCGAGACCGGCGCGGCCAACGAGGTGATCGCGCTTGCCGAGCGCATCGCGGCGCTGGCGGTGACGCCGGCTCTGCGCGCGGCGGCCTGAGCACGGAAGCCGCCATGAAGCGACGCCCGCTGAACCGCTCGCAATTGCTGCCGTTGCCGGCCGAAGCCTTGCGCCGCGTGCGCCTGCGCCATCACCTCGCGCTGGCCTTGCTGCGCGGCGCGCAAGCCGCGCCCGAGCAACTGGCGCTGCTGTTGAGCACGGTGCAGATCGCCTATCTGCTGCGTTCGCCGGCAGCAGGGCGCGCGGCGCGGGCCGCCGCGCGGCAGGCCGACGAGGCGGGCGATGGGTGGGATGCGTGCGAGATCGACGACGAAGCCGCGCCGTACCGCCGCGCGGAACGCGCGCTCGAACAGTGCTACCTCCGCCTGCGCGGCGGCGCGGCCGAGCTGCTGCGCGACGACGAGCGCCGCGAGCTGGAGCGCCTGATGACGGCGTTCGACGCGCGGCTCGCCACGCTGCCGTCGCAGCGCTATCTCGATGCGCAGGCCGAGCTGCACCACTACGTGTTCACCGGGCGCTCGCCGATCCCCGCGGGCCCGTGTGACAGACCGAATTCTGCAATTGCATTGAAAAAAATCGCGCCGCCGAGCGGTGGACGAGACATCCAGGTTTGACGAATCGAGGTTCCCCATGAACGCAAAATCGATGATGTACCCCCGACCGGACGCCCCGCGCCGGATCGAGGGCGTGGTATTCCATATCGCGCTGAACGGCGGCTGGCTGGAAACGGTGGGCATGCCGTTCGAATGCCGCGGCCGCACCTGGGCGGTCCACCGCTCGCCGCTGTTCGCGCCGGACGGCCATCCGCGCTACACCGTGTCCGATATCGAAACGGGCCGCGGCCTGCGCCGCGTGCTCGAACCGACGATCGACGCCGCGCGCGTGGTGGCCACCACGGTGATCGACGCGATGCCGTCGCCGGTCTGGAACAAGATGGTCAGCCACCGGCCCGTCGCATCCGTCCTGATGACGGGCCTGGCGGCCTGAGCGTTGTGCCGGCCATCGTGCCGGCTTTGGCTGGGCGTGGTGGCGGGTGGTCGAGCGGCGAACCGTCGAGGGTTAAGCACTGAGCACCGAAAGCCGAAAGCCGAGCACCGAAAGCCGAGCACCGAAAGCCGAGCACCGAAAGCCGAGTACCGAGCACCGAGCACCGAGCACCGAGCACCGAGCACCGAGCACCAGCGCCGAACTGCCCACCGCCAACCCGCCCAGCGCCTGCGTCCACCCCGCCGTCCCCCCGCCCGGTTGCCGCCGGGCGCGGCTTTTGCTGCGATTAAAGACGAGCAGCCCGCACCGCGCACGTTAGAATCGCGGGACTCAAACGCCGCCGCCATCATCGGGCGCGCATGTGCCCGGCCCGCCGGGACTGCCATCGACATCTGAACGACTGAACATGATCCAGGACGAATCCGAGCCGCAACATCCGGCGCCCGACCCACAATCGAGCACGCCGTCCGGGGCGCTCGCACCGCGCGGCATGGGGCTGCCCGAGAACGTGGAGACGGGCGTGCCGGGGCTCGACGAGATCCTCGGCGGCGGCCTGGTGCGTGGCGGCCTTTACCTGATCGAAGGCATGGCCGGCGCGGGCAAGACCATCCTGTCGAGCCAGATCGGTTTCCACCGCGTCAAGCGCGGCGAGCGGGTGCTCTACATGACGCTGATCGCCGAATCGCACGACAAGCTGCTCGGCCACCTGAACGGGCTCGAGTTCTTCGATCCGGCCGCCGTCGCCCAACAGATGATGTTCGTGTCGGGCTATCACGAGCTGATGAAGGACGGCCTCGACGGCTTCCTGAAGCTGATCGCGTCCAGCCTCACGCATTACCGCCCGGGCCTGCTGATCATCGACGGCTTCCGCAGCGCGCGCGAATTCAGCGAAACCGAGCTGTCGCTGTCGAAGTTCATCCACGAGCTCAACGCGCTGGTGGCGGCCATGGGCTGCACCACGCTGCTGCTCGCGCCGCTGTCCGGCAACGAGCCGCACCCCGAACACACGCTGGTGGACGGCCTGATCGAACTGAACCGCTACAGCGACGGCATGCGCCGCGCGCGCGAGATCGAAGTGCACAAGATGCGCGCGCGCAATCACATGCTCGGCAAGCATTTCTTCCGCATCACCGGCCGTGGCCACGCGATGTATCCGCGCCTGGAGGCGCGCTACGCGAATCTCGAGGACGAACGCGACCTGAGCCAACGGCTCGGCACCGGCCTGCCGCACCTCGATCACCTGCTCGGCGGCGGCTTCGTGCGCGGCTCGACCACCACGCTGATCGGCCCGGCCGGCGTCGGCAAGACGCTGCTCGCGCTGCAGTTCCTGCAGGCCGGCGTCGAACGCGGGGAGAAGGTGGTGTACCTGGGCTTCTACGAATCGCCGCAGCGGCTGGTGGGCAAGGCCGAAACGGTCGGCATCCGGCTGCGCGAGGGCTTCGCGGACGGGCGGCTGATCATGCAGTGGCAGCCGGCCGTCGAACTCGAAGTGGACGAACTGGCCGCCACCACGCTCGATCTGATCCGCAGCTCGGGCGCGGATCGGCTCGTGATCGACGGCATGGAAGGTTTCCGCGATTCGGCGCTGCGGCCCGCGCGCTTCGGGTTGTTCCTGAACGCGTTCACGCACGCGCTGCGCGATTCGGGCATCACCACGCTGCTGACCGAGGAACTGCCGCTCTATGCGGACCCGGCGCACGGCAAGGGCATGCGGCTGTCGGCGCTGACCGAGAACCTGATCCTGCTGCGCTACGTGGAGGCCGACGGCCGCCTGCGCCGCATGGTGTCGGTGGTCAAGCAGCGCGAGAGCGCGCACGACACCTCGCTGCGCGAACTGATCATTACCTCCGATGGCCTCGACGTCACGCCGAACGCGATCGGCGCGTCGGGCCTGCTGTCGTCGCAAGGGTTGACGACCATGCTGCACCGGCCGATGACGGATGGCTAGCCGGCGATGAAAACCATCCTGGTCGTGGACGACGAGTTCGACATGCTGACCGTGTGGCGTCTGCTGCTGGAGCAATGCGGCTACGCGGTCGTCACGGCGTCGAACGGTGCGATCGCGCTCGACCGCATCCGCGAAACCGTGCCGGATCTGATCGTCACCGATTACATGATGCCGGTGATGTCGGGCGTCGAACTGTGCGCGGCGCTGGCGGGCGATCCGCGCTGGCAGGCGATCCCGGTGATCTTCTGCAGCGCGGCGCTCGATTTCCCGATGGCCCACAATCCGACGATCGACTACGCGCGCAAGCCGTTGGCGTTCGACACGCTGCACGCGATGATCAAGCGGCGTCTCGGCGAGGATGGGGCAGGTTGAGCCGCCGCCAAAGGGCGAGCTTCGCAGGTGATTAAAACGTGCGCCGCCGGCATGAGCGTGAGATAGTCGCGCTGGTGTCGGCGGCGCGCCGCGCCAGGTGCGCTGACCGATTCATCCGCCGCGTTTCATGCCGCTCGCGGCGGAGTTCAACCGAGGAACCGATTCCGATGCCGGACGAATCCCGATTGGCCGATGCCGCCGCGACATCGCCGTCCCCCGCCATGGCCGGGAGCGCGGCAGCGCCTGCCGCCGATACCGCTCGCGCGCTGTCAGCCGCCGGTCGTGCTTCCGCATCGTCCGCTGTACCCGCCGCTTCCGCCGCTTCCGCCATCCCCCCCGTGCTGGCCGGCCTGCGCGACGCGACCGGCGAGCAGCACGAACAACTCCACCACCTGATGCCGCTGTCGGCGCAATCGGCCGACCTGCGCGACTACCTCGCGCATCTGCTGGTGTTGCGCGCCTGGCTCGCGCCGCTCGAACCGTGGCTCGCCGCGTGCGGCGACGGCGCCGCCGCGCATCCGGCGGCCTTGCCGCCCGTGAGCCGCGTCGCGCTGATCGACGCCGATCTGGCCGCCGCGCCGCACCACGTCGTACCACCCGGCCCGGCCGCGGTTGCGCCGTGGTGGCCGGCCGGCGCGAGCAGCGCCTACCGCTGGGGCGTCAGCTATGTGATCGAGGGTTCGCAGATGGGCGGCGCGGTGCTGTACCAGCGCCTGCACGAGCGGCTCGCGCCGCATCCGCTCGGCTTCCTCGCGACCGGCCGCCACGGCTTGTCGGCGCGCTGGAAGGCGTTCGTGCGCAGCCTGGCCGCGGAAGTCGCGACGCCGGCCCAGATCGCCGATGCGTGCCGTGGCGCGAGCGATGCGTTCGATCGCCTGGTGGGCCTGGCCGGTGCGCATCGCGCAGCCACCGTGGCGGCGTGAGGCGGGCTGCACGACCATGAACGATTTCCGCGCCGACGCCCTCGGCCCTTCACATGGCATCGCCGCCCTGAGCGCGGCGGCCGCCGCCTTCGATTGCCTGCCCGAAGCCTATCTGATCGTCAACGCGCGGCACGAGGTGGTGCTGGCGAACCGCCGCTATCTGGAGTTGCTCGGCGTGTCGCTCGACGCGGTGGTTGGCCTGCATATCCACGATATCAACCAGTTCGGCACGGCCGCGCAGCGCGAGGCGCGTCGCGAATGGCTCGACGACGCCCTGCAGGCGCCGCCGGGTCGCGAATCGTCATGGTCGCCGGTGTTCCGCTACGAGATGCCGATGCCGATGCCGTCCGACGGCGGCGAGCCGGCGCAGGTGCCGCGCTACTGGCGCATCAAGACCACGCCGCTGGTATCGGCCGATCCGGTGCTGACCGGCGCGATGGCGGTGCTCGTCAGCGAGGCCACCGATCACGTGGCCGAGTACGAACGCGATCAGCGCGAGCGCGCCAAGCTGCGCTCGCAGGCGCAGTTGCGCCAGGTGGTGGCCGACGAGGCGCGCGCCCAGTTGCGCGAGCACCAGGAACGGCTCGAGATCGCGATGGCGTTCTCGCAGGTCGGCGCGTGGGAGCTGGAGCCGCTGACCGGCCGCATCGAATGCACGGACCAGTGCCGCACCAATCTCGGAGTGGCGCTGGACGAGGCGCTCACGCGCGATCGCTGGTTCGACGAGATCGTCCATCCCGACGACCGCGCCCGCCTGCACGCGGCGATGACGCAGGCGTTCGACGCGCACGGCCAGTTCGAGGTGGATTTCCGGGTGGGCTGGCGGGTCGGCGCGCCGCGCTGGATTCTCGTGCGCGGCGTGGCCCGTTATCACGGCAACGGCGTGCTCAGTTCGGTGCTCGGTTTCACGCTCGATATCACCGACCGCAAGCAGGCCGAACTCGAAAGCCAGGCCACGGCGGCGGCCGAGAAGCGCGCGCGCGAGGAAAGCGAACGCATGGCCACCGCGATGGATCACTTCATCACGACGGTCAGCCACGAGCTGCGCTCGCCGCTCAATGCGATCCTGACCTGGTGCGAACTGATGCGGCGCTCGCCCGAGCCGTCGCTGGTGGCGCGCGCGGGCGAGGTGATCAACCGCAACGGCCGCCAGCTCGCGCACATGGTGGACGACCTGCTCGACAGCGGCGCGATCGTGACCGGCAAGCTGTCGGTGTTCCCGCGCCCGGTCGATCTGGGCGCGCTGGCCGGCATCGTGATCGAGGACATGCGGGTGATGATCGAGGCGAAGGGGCTGACGCTGCTCGCCGACCGCCTGATGCCGGCCACCGTGATGGCCGACGAACACCGCATGAAGCAGATCGTCTGGAACCTGCTGACCAATGCCGTGAAGTTCACGCAGGAAGGCACCATCGAGGTGTCGATCGCGTACGTGGGCGATCAGGTGGAGCTGGTGGTGAGCGACACCGGCCGCGGTATCGAGGCCGGCATGCACGAGCGCGTGTTCGAGCGCTTTCAGCAATCCACCGTCGACGGCGGCGGCCGCGTTGCCGGGCTGGGCCTCGGCCTGTGGCTGGCGCGCAATCTGATGGACCGGCAGGGCGGCGAGATCGTCGCCGAGAGCGACGGGCCGGCGCAGGGCGCGACGTTCCGCGTGCGCTTGCCGAAGTTCGTCTGACCGGGGGGGCCGGCAAGGGCTGCCGCAAAGCGGCGACGCGAGGCGCGGCAGGCCTCGCGCGGCGGCGTCAGCGTTGCTGGTAGGGCGGCGGTTCGTTCAGCACCGCCCAGAACATGCCGAGATCGTTGATCGCGGCCATGAAATCGTCGAACGCCACCGGCTTGACGACATAGGCATTCACGCCGAGATCGTAGCTGCGTAGCAGATCCTGCTCTTCCCGCGACGACGTGAGCATCACCACCGGAATGTGGCGCAGACTGGCGTCGCCGCGCACGCTCTTGAGCACTTCGTGCCCGTCGATCTTCGGCAGCTTCTTGTCGAGCAGGATCACGGCCGGACTCTGGTCGGGCCGGTCGGCCCACTTGCCTTCGCGGCGCAGGAACTGCAGCGCTTGCTCGCCGTCCCGCACCGAAACCACGGGGTTCGCGAGCCGCGTCTTTTCGAGCGCGATCATCGTCAGTTCGATGTCGTCAGGGTTGTCTTCCACCAGAAGAATCGGTCTTAACACACTTGCTCCGTTACTTGAATTGCCGATGCCGGGATGAGGCCCGCATCGGGCTGTCGTGCGATACGCGTTATTTCTGATCTTTCGGCACCGGTTTCGAACGTCGCGCCGGTGCCAGCGCTTCGAGCCGGGCGGCGGCGCTGTTCGCGCTTTCCTCGAATTCCGTCTCCGAGCCGGCAAACACCCGCGGCAGCGAAAACGAGATCGTCGCGCCCTGTTCGAGCTCGCCGTGCGCCCATACCTGGCCGCCGTGTCGCTCGACGATCCGTTTCACCGAAGCAAGACCGATGCCAGTGCCGTCGAATTCGTCGACATGGTGCAGCCGCTGGAACACGCCGAACAGCTTGTCGACATAGCGCATGTCAAAGCCCACGCCGTTGTCGCTGACGAAGAACACGTCCTGCCCGGCCAGTTCGTGTTGGCCCGCGTAGCGTCCGATTTCGATGCGCGCGGGGGTGCGAGAGGCGGAGAATTTTACAGCGTTCTCCACCAAATTACGCAGTACCAGGTGGATCAGCACCGGGTCGGCCATCACCGCGCCGAGCGCGCCGGCCTGCCAGACGATGCTGCGCGGGGCGGCGTCCTTGTCGGCGTCGGCCATCAGCGTGGCCAGCATCGCGTCGAGATCCACGCGCTGCGGGCGCAGCGCCGAGCGGCCCATGCGCGAGAACGACAGCAGGTCGTCCACCAGCTTGCCGCCCACCCGCGCCGAATTGACGATCCGATCGACGAAGTGCCGGCCGCGCTCCGACAGGTTCGCCATCTCCATTTCCTGCAGGAGATCGGCGAACCCGACGATATGACGCAGCGGCGCGCGCAGGTCGTGCGAGACGGTGTACGAGAAGCCTTCGAGTTCCTGGTTGGCGCGGCCCAGTTCGAGCGCCAGCTCGGCCAGTTCCTCGGCGCGGCGCAGCACGATGCCGAGCAGCGCGGCGCGGAAATCGAGCGCGATCTCGCGTTCGGCCGGCCGCCACGGCGGGGAGAAGCCGCGCACGGTGTCGGTCCACACGTCGAAGCTCTTGCGCGGCGACAGCGAATCGGCCATCGGCGCGAGCTTCTCGCGCGGGTCGCCGGCCCATTTGATGGTCTTCACCACCTCGGGCCGGAACCACACGATGTAGTTGCGGAACAGGCGCGAGATCGACACGGCCAGCGCGCCCGCGTAATCGGGGCTGGCCTCGATCACCGGCACGTCGCGGGCGAGGTTGTCGGTCCAGAACACTTCCTCGATCTGGGTGTCGAGCCATTTGACCAGCTCGCCCACCTGCGCCTCCGGCGGCGTGACGCCGGCCAGCACCACGCGGCCCTCGAACACGATCGCCACGCCCGCCGCATGCGTGAGCTTGAGCAGGTCGCTCGGGTCGGCGGCCAGCGCGTCGACGAAGCTTTCCGTATCGGCCATCGAGGCCAGCAGCCGCGCCAGCATGTGCCGCAGGTCGAGCCGCAGTTCGGCCTCGGCGTGATCCTCCTTGGCCTCGATCTGCAGCGACAGCACCTGCGCGATGTGCTCGCAGGCCGTGCGCACCTCGAACGGCGGCACGCGCGCGGTTTCGTGGTGGCACGAGATCAGCCCCCACAGCTTGCCGCGCACGACGATCGACATCGACATCGACGAATACGTGCGCATGTTCTTCATGTACTGCACGTGCACCGGCGAGACGCTGCGCAGCGACGCGTAGGTCAGGTCGGTGGGGCGGCCCGTCGACGGATGAAGCGGCGGCACCAGCGGCACCGGCCGGTAATCGGCGTCGGCGATCAGGCGGATGCGGTTGCGCACGTACAGCGCGCGCGCCTGCGAGGGGATGTCGGAGGCCGGGAAGTGCTGATCGGCGTACGACGCGTAGCCCGGCTCGATGCGCTCGGCCAGCACGTGGCCGTTGCCCTGCTCGTCGAAGTTGTAGACCAGCGTGCGGCCGAAGCCCGTGATGCGCTGCACTTCGCTGGCGGCCAGATCGGCCAGGCCGGCGGTGGTCTGCACGTCCTGCAACTGGTTGATGAACGTGCGCACCAGCGGATACATCGACGAGAACACCTCGGTGGTGCCGCGCGCGGGCTCCAGTTCGACGATCGCGAGGCCATCGTGGCGGTGCACGATGATCGCGAACGGCGACGGGCGGGGGCGGCCGGTGCGCGGGTCGTCCATCGAGCCGACGTAGAGCGGCAGGCCGTTCGGATCGTGCTCGTGCAGCGCGGCGAGGATGGCGGCCGCCCAGGTTGCGCCGACGAAGCTCGCCAGCGGGCGGCCGGGCAGCGCGTCGGGCGTGCCGCCCACCAGTTCGACGGCGTTTTCGCTGGCCTGCAGGACGCGGCCATCGTCGTCGATCGACAGGAGGAAACCGTGCGGCTGGATGCCGCCGGGGATGTGAATGGGTTCGCGTGCGCAGTCGGCGTCGTTCGCATCGAAAACAGACGGGATCGGGGCTGCCATGGGCTCTCCGGGCTGGGGTGTCGGCATTTTCGCACAGCGGGCGGGTGCGCTGCGGCTGGGAGCCGCGCCGGGCGGGGCGGGCGAGGCGTCGCGTGCGATCACAGAATGCCCGCCGCACGGGCCTGCCGATCTTGCGCGTGGACCGGATTTACAGGACAGACAAGGGCAGGGTGGCTCGCTTTAATGAGCACCGAGAATCCCAATCCGAGAGAGCCATGAACGAAGCGATGCCGACGCTTGACGACGCGCTGTGGTCGATGATCCAGCCTCTGATTCCCCCGGCCAAGGCGCGTCGCACGCGCTACCCGGGCCGCAAGCCGCTGGGGGATCGTGCCGTGATGGCCGGCATCCTGTACGTGCTCGAAACCGGCATTCCGTGGGGGCAACTGCCGCAGGAGATGGGTTTCGGCTCGGGCATGAGCTGCTGGCGGCGCTTGCGCGACTGGCAGCAGGCCGGCGTGTGGGCCCAGATCCACGCCGTGCTGATGGGCCAGATGCGCTCGGCGGCGCGTGTGGATTGGTCGCGCGTGCAGATCGAATCGCGGCCGAAGCGCGCGGCCGGGGCCGAGGTGCGCGCCGCCGTGATCGCGGCGGCCGAAGCGGGTGCCCCGCAGATCGGTTTCGGCGTGCAGCCGGCCGGCGCGGCCTGCCCGCCGCCGCCGATCTCGGCGCTGGCGCCGGTCTCGGCTCCGATCTCCGCGCCCGCTCCGGTGCCGGCGCCCGTGCTGGCCGTCCAGCCCGCGCCGCGCGTGGTCCAGCCGCAACGCGGCGCCCCCGAGGCCGGTTGAGCGCCGCAGCGCGAGGCGCGTAGTTTCGGCGGCCGTTCAGGGGCCATTCAAGGGCCAATCAAGGGCCACACGCGGCCGCCCGAAACTCGCTATAGTTCGTCGCCAGAATCAGGCCGCATTCGACACGACAGCGGCCGACGCGACGAACGAGGTCCCCGTTGAGCGATATCCCGTTTCACTGCACGTCGTGCGGCAATTGCTGCCACGACCTGCGCCTGCCCGTCACGCCCGCCGAAGCCCGCACCTGGCTCGAACGCGGCGGCCGCGTCGACATCCTCTGCGAAGCCGTGCCCTGGCTCGCCGAACCCGAACCCGACAACGCCTTCGGCCATTACAAGCGCGACCGCAGCTTTGCCGCCGCGAGCGGTTCGCTGCCGATTCGCGTGGACATGACGCTGGCCGCCTCGTTCTCCGGCCCTTGCCCGAACCTCGACGACGCCATGCGCTGCACGGCCTACGAGATCCGGCCGATGGTGTGCCGCGTGTATCCGGCCGAGATGAATCCGTTCATTCCGCTGGTGCCCGCCAACAAGGGCTGCCCGCCCGAGGCGTGGGCATCGACGCAGCCGCTGATCGCCGGCGGCGTGATCGTCGAGGCCTCCGCGCGCGAGGCCGCCGAGCGCAGCCGTGTCGAGCAGGCGCGCGCCGCGCCGGCCAAGCGGGCGATTTGCGAGGCGCTCGGCATCGGCCAGGCGTCGGTGTCGAACGAGGGCTTCCTGATCCTGTCGCCGGAGCCGGCGCGCTTGCTCGACGTGCTGCACGCGCTGCCGGCCGACATGATCGAGCCGGGCGAGCCGAACGAGGCCGCCGCCGACACGCTGTCGTCCACCGACTGGACGCTCGTGACCAACCGCCAGCAGACCGTCGACGCGCTCGCGCAGGTCGGCGCGAGCGGTGCGCTCGACCGCGCGCAGCCGCCCGGCGCGTTTCTCTACTTCGGGATGTTCGACGCGTCCTGAGCGTCGCCGGGCCGCCGTCGTGGCGGCCTGGCTCCCTTGATTCCCTGCCGGCGGGGCGTTCGCTTCGCTGCCACGCTTTTCGGTTTTCTGCTCGTCTTCCCGTTCTCCCGGTGCGCCTCGCGCCACGGCCCGCGCACGCCCATTGCTCCCCGTTCGTGAGGCGATCCCGCCGCGTGCCCGCCCACCGCCTACGGGTAAACGCAGATTAATTTATGCGTAATGAGTTATACAATGCGTAAAAATTTGCTGAGGCGGGCGCATGTCGCGTGTCGCCGGACCGGAGATCGAACATGACCTTGGACTTGAGCCGACCGGGCGAAACCGGTTACCAGCCCGGCTTCGCGAACCACTTCGCGACCGAGGCGCTGCCGGGCGCGCTGCCCGAAGGGCGCAACTCGCCGCAGCGCGCGCCGTACGGCCTGTATGCCGAGCAGTTGTCCGGCACGGCGTTCACCGCGCCGCGCGCCCACAATCGCCGTAGCTGGCTGTACCGGATTCGCCCGGCCGCCGTGCATCTGCCGTTCGAGCCGCTGGAGCGTGCGCGCGCGCTCGTCTCGGAGTTCGCGGCCGATTCGGCCGACGTGCCGCCCACGCCGCCGAACCAGTTGCGCTGGGACCCGCTGCCGATGCCGGCCGAGCCGACCGATTTCATCGACGGCTGGGTGACGATGGCCGGCAACGGCTCGGCCGCCGCGATGAACGGCTGCGCGATCCACGTGTACGCCGCGAACCGCTCGATGCAGGACCGCTTCTTCTACAGCGCCGACGGCGAGCTGCTGATCGTGCCGCAGCAGGGCCGCCTGTTCATCGCCACCGAGCTGGGCCGGATCGATGTCGAGCCGCAGCAGGTCGCGCTGATTCCGCGCGGCGTGCGCTTCACCGTGGCGCTGCCGGACGGCGAGGCGCGCGGTTATATCTGCGAGAACTTCGGGCAGGCGCTGCAATTGCCCGACCTCGGCCCGATCGGCTCGAACGGCCTGGCCAACCCGCGCGATTTCGAAACGCCGCACGCCGCCTACGAGGATCGCGAGGGCGCATTCGAACTGGTGGCCAAGCTCAACGGCCGGCTCTGGCGCGCGAAGATCGGCCATTCGCCGCTCGACGTGGTGGCCTGGCACGGCAACTACGCGCCGTGCCGCTACGACCTGCGCCGCTTCAACACGATCGGCTCGATCAGCTTCGATCACCCCGATCCGTCGATCTTCCTGGTGCTGCAGGCGCCGAGCGACACGCCGGGCGTCGACACTCTCGATTTCGTGATCTTCCCGCCGCGCTGGCTGGCGGCCGAGGACACGTTCCGCCCGCCCTGGTTCCACCGCAACGTCGCGAGCGAGTTCATGGGCCTGGTGCACGGCGCGTACGACGCCAAGGCCGACGGCTTCGTGCCGGGCGGCGCGAGCCTGCACAACTGCATGTCGGGGCATGGGCCGGATGCGGGCACGTTCGAGAAAGCTTCGGCGTCCGATACATCGACGCCGCACAAGGTGGGCGACACGATGGCCTTCATGTTCGAGACGCGCACGCTGATCCGCCCGACGCGCTTCGCGCTCGACACCTCGCAATTGCAGGCGAACTACTACCGCTGCTGGCAAGACCTCACGAAACACTTCAACCCGGAGCAACGATGACCGCCGTAACCGACCTCAACGACACGCTCGCGCCTTCGCTGCGCAGTTGGCTCGATTCGGCGAACGCCGCCGGTTGCGATTTCCCGATCCAGAACCTGCCGTTCGGCATTTTCAGCGACGCGAAATCGGCGCAGCCCCGCGCGGGCGTGGCGCTCGGCGACGCGATCGTCGACCTGAGCGCGCTGGCGCAGGCCGGCCTGCTCGCGGTGCCCGGCGCGGATGCGCACACGGTGTTCGACGCGCCCACGCTGAACGCCTTCATCGCGCTCGGCCGCGAGGCATGGCGCGCGGTGCGCGTGCAATTGAGCGCGCTGTTCGAGCGCGACAACCCGCGACTGCGCGACGACGCTGCGCTGCGCGAGCGCGTGCTGGCGCGGATGGATGACGCGACGCTGCATCTGCCGGTCGAGATTCCGGGCTACACCGATTTCTATTCGTCGAAGGAACACGCCACCAACATCGGCTCGATGTTTCGTGATCCGAAGAATGCGCTGCTGCCGAACTGGTCGGAAATGCCGATCGGCTACAACGGCCGCGCCTCGTCGGTGGTGGTCAGCGGCACGCCGGTGCGGCGCCCGCTCGGCCAGTTGAAGCTGCCCGACCAGGCGCGTCCGGTGTTCGGCGCATGCCGCCGGCTCGACATCGAACTCGAAACGGGCTTTGTGATCGGCCAGGCCACGGCGCTCGGCGAGCCGGTGGCCTGCGAGCAGGCCGAGTCGCACATCTTCGGCATGGTGCTGCTCAACGACTGGAGCGCGCGCGACATCCAGCAATGGGAATACGTGCCGCTCGGGCCGTTCAATTCGAAGACGTTCGCCACCACCATCTCGCCGTGGATCGTCACGCTCGACGCACTGGAGCCGTTCCGTGTCGCGCAGCCGAAGCAGGAGCCCCAGCCGCTGCCGTATCTGCGCCACGCGGGCGAGCACGGCTTCGACATCCGCCTCGACGTGCTGCTGCAACCGGAAGGCGCGAGCGAGGCCACCGTCATCAGCCGTACCAACTTCCGGCACATGTACTGGACGATGGCGCAGCAGCTCGCGCATCACACCGTGTCGGGCTGCAACACGCGCGTGGGCGACCTGATGGGCTCGGGCACCATTAGCGGGCCGCAGAAGGATGCGTTCGGCAGCCTGCTGGAGCTGACCTGGGGCGGCAAGGAACCGCTCGCGCTGAACGGCGGCGGCACGCGCAGCTTCATCGAGGACGGCGATACGCTGACGCTGGCCGGCCACTGCCAGGGCGACGGCTACCGGATCGGCTTCGGGCCGTGCGTCGGCACGATCCTGCCGGCGCTCGCGGGCATTCCGGGCGGTATCGAACTGGCCGGCGGGGAGCGCCGCGATGGCTGATCTCACGCTGCATACGTATTTCCGCAGCTCGGCGTCGTATCGCGTGCGCATCGCGCTGAACCTGAAGGGGCTGGACGCCGCGCAGGCGCCTGTGCATCTGTTGCGCGGCGGCGGCGAGCAACTGGGCGAGGCCTATCGTGCGATCCATCCCGACGGCCTCGTGCCCGCGCTGATCGACGGCGATGCGCCGCCGCTCGTGCAGTCGCTCGCCATCGTCGAGTATCTCGACGAGTGCTGGCCCGAGCCGCCGCTGCTGCCCGCCGCGCCGGCCGATCGCGCGTTCGTGCGCTCGGTGGCGTTGCAGGTGGCCTGCGAGATCCATCCCGTCAACAACCTGCGCGTGCTTGCTTATCTGAAGGGCACGCTCGGCGTGAGCGATGCGCAGAAAAGCGCGTGGTACGCGCATTGGATCGAGACGGGTTTCGCGTCGCTCGAACGGCGGCTGGCGGCCGATTCGCGCGTGGGCCGATGCGTGTTCGGCGACACGCCGGGGCTGGCCGACCTGTGCCTCGTGCCGCAAATCTGGAATGCGAAACGTTTTGCCGTGCCGCTCGATGCGTATCCCACGCTGATGCGCTTGTACGCGCACGCGTCGGCCTTGCCCGCGTTCGCCGCGGCCGAGCCGGCAGTGCAGCCCGATGCGGAGCCGCCGCCCGCGCGTTGACGGGCGATTCGCGGCAGCCTTGCCACGCGGCGCGATGCTTCGGCTCGCGCCGTTTTTGCATTCGACAGTTACGGGTGCCGTTCTCCTCCACTCGTGACGCCGAGTCATCGATGTCCTGACCGCGCGGCCATTCGTCGGCGCGCGGGCGCGGCGTACGCTTCGGTCGGTCGCATGCAGCACGCCTCGCGTGCCATGCGCTCCCAGGCAAAAACGTTCAGTGATCCGGAGGGTTGAACCATGTATGCAGTGACTGGCATCAGCGGCAAGGTGGGTGGCGAAGTGGCGCGTACGCTGCTGGCGGCGGGGCAACCGGTGCGCGCCGTGCTGCGCGACGCGTCCAAGGCGGCGCGCTGGGCGGCGCTCGGTTGCGAGATCGCGATCGCCGAGATCGGCGACGCGGCCTCGATGACGCGCGCGTTCAGCGGCGCCACGGGCGTGTTCCTGATGACGCCGTCGAACTTCGATCCCGCGCCGGGCTTTCCGGATACGGTGGCGAACAGCGTGGCGGTGCGCGAGGCGATCGAAGCGACGCGGCCCGGCAAGGTGGTGTTTCTTTCGACGGTCGGCGCGCATGTCGAGGAGCCGAACCTGCTCAACAATTCGAAGCTGACCGAAGCGATGCTGCGCACGCTGAGCGTGCCGGTCGGCATGTTGCGCGCGGGATGGTTCATGGAAAACGCGTCCTGGGATGTGGAGGCCGCGCGCGCGGGCGTGGTGCCGTCGTTCCTGCAGCCGCTCGATCACCCGATTCCGATGGTGGCGACGGCCGACATCGGCCGCCATGCCGCGAGCATGCTGCGCGAGCATTGGGACGGCGTGCGCATCGTCGAACTCGAAGGCCCGCGCCGCTACAGCGCCGACGACATCGGCGCCGGCTTCGCGGCCGCGCTCGGGCATGCCGTGCGGATGGAGCCGGTGCCGCGCGATACGTGGGACGCGCTGTTCCGCTCGCAGGGCATGCAGCATCCGCTGCCGCGCATGCGGATGGTGGACGGCTTCAACGAAGGCTGGATCGATTTCGAGGGCGCGGGCTGCGAGCATCGCGTGGGCGAAATCGAACTCGACACCGTGCTGGCGGGCCTGGTGGCGCGCTGAACCGCGCGGCACGGCATCGCCCGGAATCCGTTATGTTGAACGCTTTCGCTCAAGGAGCCGCCATGAAACGCATCTTCATCACCGGGTCGGCCGACGGGCTCGGCCTGATGGCCGCGCAATTGCTGGCCGAGCAGGGGCATCGCGTCGTGCTGCATGCCCGCAACGCCGTGCGGGCCGACGAGGCGCGCCGCCAATGCCCGGCCGCCGAGGCCGTGGTGACGGGCGATGTCGCCACGCTCGACGCGATGCGCGAGGTGGCCGCGCAGGCCAATGCGCTGGGCCGCTTCGACGCGGTGATCCACAACGTGGCCGTCGGCTATCGCGAGCCGCGCGTGGAGACCGCCGACGGCTTGCCGCATGTGTTCGCCGTCAACGTGCTGGCGCCGTATGTGCTCACCGCGCTGATGCAGCGCCCGCAGCGGCTCGTGTATCTGAGTTCGGGCATGCATCACGGCACGCGCGCCGCGCTCGACGATCTGGACTGGACGCGGCGGCGCTGGGCCGGCGCGCAGGCCTACGCGGAGAGCAAGCTCTACGACGCGCTGCTCGCCTTCGCGGTGGCGCGCCGTTGGCCCGAGGTGCTGTCGAACGCGCTGGAGCCGGGCTGGGTGCCGACGCGCATGGGCGGCGCCGGCGCGCCCGACGATCTCGATCAGGCGCATCGCACGCAGGCGTGGCTGGCTGCCGGCGACGACGCGAACGCGCGCGTCAGCGGGCAGTATTTTTTCCATCGCAAGCTGCGCCGGCCCGATCCGGCCACGCACGATACCGCTTTGCAGGCCGCGCTGCTCGACGCGTGCGAGCGTTTGTCGGGCATTGCATTGCCCGATTGATTGCCGTGTTTTGTGAGGGCGGCGGGGCGATTGTTTAGTCCTGCCGCCTAAAAAATTTGGACTGTCACAATCATCGGCTAGAATAGCGGCCTGTCTTAGGGGAGTAGTCTGCTTTGCCGCCCCGGCAAAGCGCCGACGTCAACATAATTGACCTGAACCGGTCATGGCGTCGGCAGCCGTGTGTCCCACGGCCTGACGAGACCTATGACGTTCCTTCCTCCCGGGCCGGGCTGGAAGGCAGCGTCATGGTTGCGTCGCCTGGCCCGTGGAGATAACAACAGATGTCCCTCAATCCCTCCTGCCGTGGTGTCGTCTTCGTTGCGGGGTACCCGCGATGATCCTGACGTTCGTCCTGTTGCTGGCCGCGGCCGGCATCATCTACTTTTCCTGCGAAACCTTTGTCAACGGCGTGGAATGGCTCGGCCAGAAGCTGAACCTGACGCAGACCGCCACCGGCACGATTCTGGCCGCGTTCGGCACCGCCTTGCCCGAGAGCGTCGTCACGCTGGTGGCCGTGGCGTTCGGCGATTCGCCGGCCACCAAGGAGATCGGCGTGGGCGCCGCGATCGGCGGGCCGCTCGCGCTGAGTACCGTGGCCTATGCCGTGGTCGGCGTCTCGCTGCTCGCGGTGGCGAAACGCCTGGGCCGCGCGAGCGAGGTGCAGGCCAATACCGCGCAATTGCGCCGCGACCAGCTGTGGTTCCTGGCGATCTTCGTCGTGAAGATCGGCGTGGGCCTCGTGGTGTTCCAGTACAAGCCGCTGCTCGGCATCGGCTTTCTCGCGGCCTACGCGGTGTATTGCTGGCGCGAACTGACGGCCGACGGCGATGGTGGGGACCATGGCGAACTCGAACCGCTGATGCTGCGTCCGCGCTCGGACAATCCGGCGCTCGGTTGGGTGCTGCTGCAGACGCTCGGCGCGCTGGTGGTGATCTTTGCCGCGTCGCATCTGTTCGTCAATCAGATCGAGGCGGTGGGGCCGTGGCTCGGCATGAGCCCGCAATTGACGGCGCTGCTGTTCAGCCCGATCGCCACCGAGTTGCCTGAAATCATGAACGCGGTGATCTGGGTGCGGCAGGGCAAGGAGCGGCTCGCGCTGGCCAACATCAGCGGCGCGATGATGATCCAGGCGACGATCCCCACCGCGTTCGGCGTGTTCTTCACGCCGTGGCATCTGGCGACGCCGTCGGTCCTGGCCGCGGTGATGACGGCCATCGCGATCATCTATCTGCAGTTCGTGTTTCGTGCCACGCACATCAATAGCCGCCGGCTGACCTGGGTCGGGGCGTTGTATGCGGTGTTTGCGGGCTTGTTGATCGTGATGTGATGGGTCGTGACGCCGGGTCGCCGCGCGCCGAGGGGGGCGGGCGGGGGCCTGGCGGTAGGGGGCATGGCATTACGCCCCCATCCCCTCACCGCCGTTCCAAAACCGCATCACTACATCCGGGCTTGTCGAACAACGCGGCCATCCCGCAGGCCGACGCATATATCCGCCAGCTCGAATGCGCGACGCCGCGTGCTTCGATCACATGCTGGCGCGTTTGCGGATCGAGCATGTGGATATAGGCGTCGTACGCCCGCCCGCGATCGAAGCGCGTGAGGCCTTGCGCGTCGGCCTCGCAGCTGTGTCCGACCGAGTCCTCGTCCGGCGAGTTGTCGGCGGTGCCGAGCAGGTACACGACGTCGCGCTGCAAATAGCGGGCTTGCGCCGCCTCGGCCGTGGCCGGCGCGCCCGCGTAGGGCGGCACGCCGGTGCGCAGCCCGTAGTTCCAGCGCTCGAACGTCGGGCATCGCTTTGCGTCGAACGGCGCAAAGGCACCGTTGCGATCGGGCCGTACATCGGTGAAATACAGGTAGGTGGCGGGGTTGGCGACCACGTAGCGGATCGCGATCGGTTCGCCGCCGAGATCGGCCTCGCCCCGCCCGAGTGCCGCATAGCGCTGCACATACTGCCCGCCCGCCGAGTGCCCGGCCAGCACGATCAAGCGCAGGTTCGGGAACAGCGCCCGGTTGGCGAGCCGCTTGAAAATCTCGTCGACGACCTCGAATGAACTGATCGCGACCGGGCCGGTGGACAGCCGGGCGTGCGGCCAGCCGCTTTCGCGCCAGCGGAGCATCGTGTCCGGCAGGTGATGCGCGGCGATATCCTTCGCGGTTAGAAATTGTGGGGTGATCAGCATCGCGTCGCGTGCGGCGGGGCCGGCGAGTCGGGCCGCGTGCTCGCCCGAGGTCAGATCGCGGCGTGGCCATCCCGGTATCACGATGACCGCGCGCGTGACGTCGGGCTGCGGCCGCGTCCAGTCGCGCGACACCGCGATCGGCACCTGCACCGTGCCGGACGGCGTGGCGAGTTCCAGCCGCTCGGGCTGCACGATCGGCACGGGGCTATACACGACATCGCGTTCGCGCATGACCGGCGCCGCGGCCGGCGTATCGGCCTGCGCCGCCACCGCCGACATCGCGGCCAACATCAGAGGCCATGCATAGATGAGTGTTCGTTGCAGACGCACGCGCCATCTCCTCGGTTTTCGTTGATCTTGTTCATCAGGAAACGAAGCGGGAGACGGTTGCGTTGACCGGGCGCGGCTCCCGAACCTCAATGGCGATTTACGGCGTATTACACACGCCGCGCCACCCGCTTCTCCCCCCGCGCCCGATCGACATCCGCGCTGCGATACATGCGTTCCGGAATCTCCCCGAGCCGCGACCCATGCACCTGCCGCTGCTGCAATCCATAGAACTTCTGAAAGTTCATGATGAGCGGCGACCAGCGGTCGGGATCGATGCGATTCGGGTCGCCGTCGACCAGCAGGTCGGGATGCACATGCACGCGGGTAATTCGGACTTCGAACAAGCTGATGAAGCCGCGCGTTTCGGGGTTGTCGTCGCCGATGCCATGCGTGGCCGCGAGCACGGCTTCGAGCTGGATCGGACATTCGAGCGCGCGCGGCGGCTTGACGGTTTCCGAGGCAATCGGCGTCATGCCGGCCCGCCCGAACTTGTCGGCCTCGTGCTCGTAGCCCATCGCGCGCCTGAATTCGGGCATCGGGTTGGAGCCGGTGGTGCGGGCGATCGCGTCGACGGCGCCCACTTCGGCCGGCGACGGCAGGTTCAGCACGCATTCGCCGGTGCGGATCAGGTTCTCGGGCGTTTTTGATGAGGCGGCGAGGCCGAGCACGGCGCGCCAGCCGAGCCAGAAGCACGACGACATCGGCGCGAGGTTCGCCGAGCCGTCTTCGTTCGAGGTGCTGATCAATACCACGGGCGTGCCGAGATAGAGGATGGACGGCTCGCTCGCGACGTGCGGGGCGATCGGTTCACGGGGAGAGTGCATGGCGATTCCTTTGGGGTGGAGAAGAACAGTGCCCCCATCGTGACCGACACGAATGCGCCCGACGCCCCGATTCTTGCGCTCGCACTACGCCCTCGAAATCCTTTCATGTTCATTTCGTTAGTCTTAACGAATCGTTGACATTCCCCTCCCTAGAATCCGTATCGCAAACAACAATCATTTGTATTTACAGCGAAGGGATAAGCATGTTGTCGTATCGGGGAAGGGGGAAGCGTCCGTCGGGGCTGCTGACGGGCATGCTGGGCGCGACGCTCGGCATCGCGATGATCTCGGGCGCGCAGGCCCAGGCGCAGGCGGTTGCGGAGCCGGGCGGTGTGGCCAACACGGCGGCGCCCACGGCCAAAGCCGCGCAATCTGCCCACGCGGCCCAAGCGACTCAAGCGGCCCAACCCGCCACCTCACCCACCGCCGCGCTGCCGGCCGTTTCCGTGCACGAATCGCGTTCGTCCTACCAGACCGAATTCGTCCGTTCCGAACAGTTCACGCAACCGATCCTCGACATGGCGCAGAGCGTGGCCGTGATCCCGAAGAAGGTGCTCGACGAGCAGCAGGCGCAGAGCCTGCAGGAAGTCCTGCGCAACGTGCCGGGCATCACGTTCACGTCGGGCGAGGGCAATCTCGGCTGGGGCGACATGTTCACGATCCGGGGCTTTTCGTCCGAACAGAGCTTCACGGCGGACGGCATTCGCGATGCGGGCCTGGCGAGCCGCATGGACACCTTCAACACCGAGAGCGTCGAGGTGTTCAAGGGCACCGGCTCGATCGAATCGGGCGTGGCGGCGCCGGGCGGCAGCGTCAACCTGATCACCAAGGAAGCGCACCTGGGCGACGCCTACCATTTGCAGGGATCGCTTGGCAGTGCGAGCTATCGGCGCATGACGGCCGACCTCAACAAGCAGCTCAATGACACCACGGCGCTGCGGCTGAACCTGATGCGCCACAGCAACGACGTGGACGGCCGGGCGGTCACGAACTACGACCGCTGGGGCGTGGCGGGCTCGCTGGCGATGGGGCTGGGCACGCCCACCACGGTCACGATCGACTACCTGCACCAGCACGACGACAACGTGCCCGACGGCGGCATCCCGATCCAGCGCGGCACGGGCGGCGCGCCGATGCCGGGCGTCGCGCGCAACGCCTGGTACGGCGACCCGAACCTGTACACGGACCGCACCGAAACCAACCGCGTGACGGTGAAGGCGGCGCACAACGTCAACGACAACGTGCGCATCTCCAACATCACGCGCTGGGAGCAGACCGACCGTGTAACGGTGCTCGCGCCGGCCCGCTTCAACAGCACGGCCGGCACCTCGCTCGGCTACGTGGGCACCGGGCCGCTGATCACGAGCGGCGCGGGCGTGCAGTCGTACAGCGGCTACGCGCTCGATCCGAACATGAACGGGCTGGCCGTGATGCGCGGCAACAACTACGGCACCTCGAAGCGCTACGACATCGTTGCGAACGAAACCAACCTGAACCTGTCGTTCGACACGGGCCATATCCATCACGACGTGGTGGCGGGCGCGGAGTTCTATCACGAGCGCTATGGCGACCTCACACGCACCGTGCTCGGGCCGGCGACCAACCCGGTGATGTCGTTGAGCAATTCGTACGGCACCAGCATGGGCGCGGTGCCGACCGTGGAAAGCGGCGCGGGCGATTACTCGGCGGTGACGGATGGCGGCGTGTACCTGCGCGACACGGTCACGCTGACGCCGAAATGGATCGTCGACGGCGCGATTCGCTACGACCGCTTCTCGGTCAAGCAGGTGAATGGCGCGGCCAACGCGCATACCGTCGCGCGCAGCAACGACGGCGCCTGGAGCGGCCGCGCCGGCGTCACCTACAAGCCGGTGCCGTTCGGCAGCCTGTATGCGTCGTA
The DNA here is from genome assembly GCF_047497165.1 of Burkholderia sp. 22PA0099. Lineage (NCBI taxonomy): Bacteria > Pseudomonadati > Pseudomonadota > Betaproteobacteria > Burkholderiales > Burkholderiaceae > Burkholderia > Burkholderia sp. 22PA0099. The sequence continues at coordinate 1,698,407 of NZ_CP163164.1, forward strand.
CAGCCAGGCCACGCAGCCGTCGGCGGTGGGCGGCACCACCAACAACGTGATCTACGGCGACACCACCAGCCAGAGCGTCAAGCCGGCCACGGCCAAGACCTGGGAAGTGGGCACCAAGTGGGACCTGTTCGATCGCCGCCTGTCGCTCACGGGCGCGCTGTTTCGCACCGAACTGAGCGATTCGTGGGACTACGGCGACAGCACCACCACCGTGGTGCGCCAGTTGCCGCCGAAGCGCGTGGACGGCATCGAGCTGGGCATGTCCGGCAACATCACCGACAAATGGTCGGCGTTCGCGGGCTTCGCCGGCATGCGCGGGCGCATCACGAAGGGCGCGAACGAGGGCGCGCGGCCCGGCAACGTGCCGAACGCCACGTTCAATCTATGGACGTCGTACCAGCTCACGCCGAAGTTCGGCGTGAGCTACGGCGTGCAGTATGTCGGCACGCGCCGCTACACCGACAACGCCTATGTTGGCGGCCAGAACAACACCAGCAGCACGGTGAACGGCGCGAACGGCAAGCATCCGGTGTACGTGGCCGACAACGAGAAGGCCCCGGCGTTCTGGCTGCACTCGCTGGCCGCGCGCTACGACGTGAACAAGCATCTGACGGTCAGCCTCAACGTGCAGAATTTATTCAATAAGTTCTACTATTCGGCGATCGGCGCGTCGCTCGACGGTTATCAGATCTACGGCGTGCCCGGCGCGGGCCGCACGGTGCTGATGACGGCCGACGTGAAGTTCTAGGCATGGGCGCCATGCAGCCGCATACGGGAGAGCAATCATGATGGTGGAAGTGCCGGGCGTATTCAGCCCGGAAGAAGCGGCGGCGATCGCGGCGCGGCTGCGCGCGGCCGATTGGGTGGACGGGCGCGTCACGGCCGGCGTGCAATCGCAGCGCGTGAAGGACAACCGCCAGTTGTCCGGCGACGATCCGCTCGCGCGCGAAGTGGGCGACGAGATCATCCGGCGGCTCGCGCAGCACGCGGTATTCATGTCGGCCGCGCTGCCGAAGAAGATCTACCCGCCGTTGTTCAACCGCTATGCGGGCGGCGAAGCGTTCGGATTCCATATCGATAACGCCGTGCGCGGCATCCGCGAATCGCGCGAGCGCGTGCGCACCGACCTGTCGGCGACGCTGTTCCTTTGCGAGCCGGATACGTATGACGGCGGCGAACTGGTCGTGCGCGACACGTTCGGCGAACAGCGCGTCAAGCTCAAGGCCGGCGACATGATCCTGTATCCGGGGTCGAGCGTGCATCGCGTCGCGCCGGTCACGCGTGGCGAACGGCTGGCGTCGTTCTTCTGGATCGAAAGCCTGGTGCGCGAGGATGCGCAGCGCAGCCTGCTGCTGGAGATGGACGTGGCGATTCAGCGGCTCACGCAGCAAGGCGCCGACGAAGCCTCGCTGCTGCAACTGACGGGCAGTTATCACAACCTGCTGCGGATGTGGGCCGACGTCTGAGTCAGAAGCGCCGCTTCGGCTCGTCGGTTCGCAGGTCGATCGCGAAGCGGCAGCCGCGCCCCGGCGCGGAATCGAGCGTGACGCGCCAGCGTTGATGCTGGCAGATCCGCTGCACCAGCGACAGCCCGAGCCCGAGGTTGCCGGCGTCGGCGTGCTCGCCATGCACGAACGGCGCGAACACGCCCGCCTGCGCCTCGAACGCGATGCCCTTGCCGTCGTCGCTCACCTCGAGCGAGCCGGGCGCGGCGCGCACCAGGATGCGCGTGCCGCCGTCGGCATGTTGCAACGCGTTGCGGATCAGGTTCGACAGCACGATGCGCAGCAGTGCCGACGGATAGCGCGGCACGGTAGCCTCGTCGCCCGTGTCGTCATCGGTTTCCAGTTCGAGCGCGAAGCCGCGCTGCGCGGCCAGCGCGCGCCAGCGGCCGGTTTCGTCGCGGGCGGTTTCCACCGCGCCGGCCATCAGGAAACCGTGCGTGTCGCCCGCGCCGCGCGACAGCATCAGGTAGGCGGCCAGTTGCTGGTCGATCTCCTTGGTGGCCGTGTGCATGCGCTGCAGCCGGCTGCGTTGCGCGTCGCTCAAGCCCGGCCCGTCGAGCAGCAGCTCGGCCGAACTCGAAATCACCATCAACGGCGTGCGCAGTTCATGGCCCACGTCGGCCGTAAACAGCCGTTCGCGCTGCAACGCCGCTTCGAGCTGGTTGTAGGTTTCGTCGAACGCGGCGGCCAGCCGGCCGATCTCGTTGTCGGGATATTCGTGGGCGAAGCGCGTTTGCGGCGGCAGCGCGGGCCGCTCGCCCACCTGCGCGGCGAGCCGCAGCAGCGGCCGCACGAAGCGCCGCGTGATGGTGCCGCCGAGCATGAAGGCCAGGATCAGCGCGCCGGCCATGGTGCCCACGGCGATCCAGTGCGAGCGCTGCTGCCGGTGTTCGAACTCGGTGTAGTCGCGCAGCAGCAGATATCGTGTGGCGTCCTGATCGTCGACCATCGCGTGCCACTGGCGGCCGTCGTGTTCGATCTTGCTGAAGCCGGGCGGCAGCGCGCGCAGCCATGGCGGAAACGCGCTGCTGCCCGGTGCGCCGTGGAAGAAGCGATCCTCGCGACCCACGTCACGCCCGTTCAGGTATTCGTCGCGAATCCGGTTGACGGCCATGCCCATGTCGATGCGCTGCAAATGCACTTCGAGCGTATCGATGGCCCACAGCGAGGCGAGCGACAGCAGCGCCGCCACCACGACCGCCACCAGCAGGTAGGTGAGGATCAACTGGCGCGCGAGCGTGCGCCTAGGGTTCCACACGCTGCGGGTCCTGAAGCTGGTAGCCGATGCCGTGCACGGTGCGCAGCAGCGGCGCGCCGTACGGCTTGTCGATCACCTGGCGGATCAGGTGGATGTGCGTGCGCAGGCTGTCGCTGTCGGGCGGCGAATCGAGCCACAGCGCTTCTTCCAGCCGTGCGCGGTGCACCACGGCCGGGCTGGCCTGCATGAGGATCTGCAGCAGCTTGAGCGGGGCGGGCGGCAGCCGCAGCGTGTCGCCGGCGCGCGTCAGCGTGCGCGTCTCGACGTCGTAGGCGAGATCGGCCACCTGCAGCGTGCGTGCTGCCGGGCGGCGCGTGCGATGCAGCAGCGCCTTCACGCGCGCGGCCAGCTCGGCCAGCGCGAACGGCTTGACGAGGTAATCGTCGGCGCCCGCGTCGAACCCTTCGAGGCGGTCGTCGAGCGTATCGCGCGCCGTCACCATGATCACCGGCGTTTCCAGCCGCGCTTCCTCGCGCAGCTTGCGGCACAGGCTGTAGCCGTCGAGCCGCGGCAGCATCAGGTCGAGCACGATCAGGTCGAATTCGTGCGCGGTGGCGAGCGCGTAGCCCTGCAAGCCGTCGAACGCGCAATCGACGATATGGCCGCGGTTGCCCAGATGGCCGGAGATATTGGCGAGGATGTCGGGATCGTCTTCGACGACGAGGATACGCATGGCGGTGCCGCGGAAGGATGCAAATAAGAATCGTTGGCGATTCTACCGTGCCGGGCGGCCTTGCGCGCGTCGATCCGGCGGCATCAAGGCAAAACGGCCGGCCCGATCTATTCGGGGCCGGCCGTTTTAGGCAGGACTGCGATGCAGTGCTGCTTAGACGTTCTGAAGAAACGCCGCCAGGTGGCGGTTGAACGCGCTCGGGCGCGCCATGTTCATGCCGTGCGAGGCGCCTTCGATCGTGACGCGCGACGCGCCGTCGATCCAGCCGGCCAGCGCGGCGGCGTTCTCGCGATACGGCTTCGGGCTGTTCTCGCCGTCGATCATCAGCGCCGGGCAGGCGATGCGGCTGGCCACCTCGGCCGAGAACGCCGGCAGCGGGTCGCGCAGTTGCATCGACAACGTGCGGGCGTTGTCGGTGGTCATGGTGCGGAAGCCTTGCGGGCTCTTTTGCCAGGAGCCGGCGCGGCTGACGGAATCGACGAACAGTTCGAGGCCCGCATCCACTTCGCCATTGGCGATCAGCGACACCGCACGCGTGCGCAGGCGCTTGGTTTCGAGCGAGAGCGTGGTGGGCGTGGAGGCTTCGATGCCCGTCAGCGTGCCGCCCGGGTCGCACAGCGTGAGCGAGCGCACCAGATCCGGGAAGCGCAGCGCCACCTGGAACGCGACGCTGCCGCCGCGCGAGTGGCCGACCAGGTGCACGGCGCCGGCGTCGAGCCCGCGCAGGAACTTGCCCACTTGATCGGCGTGGTTGCTGACGCTGAAGGCGGGCAGGTCGTCCGACGGCTCGGCCGGCCAGTAATGCGTCAGGCTCGGCGCGATGCAGGTGAATTGCGTCGCGAGGCCGGCGAGCTGCGGTTGCCAGAATCGGAAGTCGCACAGCGAGCCGTGCACGAACACGACGACATCGCCTTCGCCCGTCTGGACGTAGGGCATCTTGATGATGGGACCGGGACCGGGAAGGTCCAGCGATACGGGTGCGGCGAGAGAAGCGACGGGGTTCACGATCAGTTTTTGAATAGTTCCGGGCGCAATGATAATGGATTTCCCTGATATGCCCACCCGGTGCCAAAAAACCACAACGTGGGAATGTCCGTGGCCGGCGCGCTCGTATTTCTCTCAAGTATTTGAATTTATTGTATTTATTTGAATTTCTCGGGCTCGCTTCGGTGCGGGAATGATCGCCCGGATTGTTCTAAGATTTTGTAGTAATAAGCGTTTGCAAGGGGCGGTTTGTCGCGGATGGCGGTTGAGGGACGGTCTGGAAGGTGAAACGGGGCAGGATCAAGGCTTGCTTTTACGCCGCCGAACCGGGCGCGCCTCGACGGCGCAACGATGAATCGATAGGAAAACGTAATGTTTGGTGCGAGGTGCGGCGACACGCTGCACGGCCGCGCCGGTTCGCGCCACGTTCTACAATCGGGGCCGCTGCACACGTTGCGCACGCAATCGCTTTGCCCGCATCCTCGTCACCTCCTCATCCGCCTGCCGCCCTACCGCCATGCCCAATTCAGACCTGCCCGACACCGGCAATCCCGTCCGCTCCACCGGCGCACCGCTGCCGTATCGCGCGATTCTGTGGGACATGGACGGCACGCTGTCCGACAGCGAGCCGCTGCATTACGCCTCGCTGGTGGCCGCGCTGCGCCACTTCGGCGAGGAGCCCGACGATGCGCTGCACGCGCAGACATTCGGCATGACCGGCCGCGCCTCGTATGACTTCTGCGTCGAGCGTTACGGCCGTGCGTTCGATTTCGCGACGTGGTCGCAGGTGCGTTTCGAGACGTTCATCGCGAGCCTCGGGGGACTGCGTGCGCGCGAGGGCGCGCTTGAACTGTGCCGCGCGGCGCAGCACGCGGGCCTGTATCAGGCGGTGGTGTCGAACGCCGGGCGCAACACGCTCGAATCGGGCATCGCCGCGCTGGCGCTCGGCGAATACCTGACGGTGGCGGTGTGCGCGCACGATGTTGCGACCGGCAAGCCCGCGCCGGACGGTTATCTGCTGGCGGCCGAGCGGCTCGGCGTGATGCCGGCGCAGGCCGTGGTGGTGGAAGACAGCCCGCTCGGCGCGCAGGCCGGGGTGGCGGCCGGCATGCGCGTGCTGGCCTGGCTCGAAGCGGGCAGCGAGGCGAGCCTCTACCCGGAAGCCGCGCAGATCGTGCGGACTTCGAAACAACTGGCGGCGGCGCTGGGCCTGTCGATCGACGACGCGGCCTGAGCGCCCGGCCCGGCGGCCCGAAACCGAACGTCCGACCCGTTGCCGCTGGTGCAACGAACGGCGATACTCTCGTTCGCCGATTCACCCGCTGCCAGGCCGAGGCGTTCGAAACGCCGCGCCGGCCGGATCGAAGCAATAACAGAACAGAGGAACAAGCATGGACGTATTGGATGTGGTGATCGTCGGGGCCGGGCATGCGGGCGCGAATTGCGCGGCCGAATTGCGCAAGGCCGGTTTCGATGGCAGCGTTGTGCTGCTGTCCGACGAGGCCGAGCTGCCCTACGAGCGGCCGCCGCTGACCAAGGATTACTTCACGGGCGAACGCGGCGGCGAGCAGATCCGCTTCCGCACCGCCGAAGCCTGGCTCGAACGCAATATCGACGTGCGCCTGTCGCAGCGTGTCGAGGCCATCGAGCCGGAGGCGCACCGCGTGCGTCTGGCCGACGGCACCACGCTCGGCTATCGCAAGCTGGTGTGGGCCGCGGGCGGCGCGCCGCGCCGTCTGGCCTGCGAAGGCGCGACGCTGGCCGGCGTGCACGTGATTCGCGGCAAGCACGATATCGACGGGCTGAAGGCCGATCTGGCCGGGCGCGAGCATGTCGTGATCGTGGGCGGCGGCTACGTCGGCCTCGAAGCGGCCGCGTCGCTGACCAAGCTCGGCGGCGTGCGCGTCACGGTGATCGAGGCGCAGGACCGCTTGCTTGCGCGCGTCGCGGGCGCGGCGCTGTCCGCGTTCATCGAGGGCGAGCACCGCGGGCGCGGCGTGGAGATCGTCACGGGCGCGCAGGTCACGGCGCTGAAGGGGCAGGACGGGCGCGTCACGGCCGTCGAGCTGGCCGATGGCCGCTCGATCGCCGCCGACGTGGTGATCGCCGGCATCGGCATCGTGCCGACCGTGCAGGGCCTGCTCGATGCGGGTGCGCAGGGCGGCAACGGCGTGGTGGTGGACGAGCAGTGCCGCACCAGCCTGCCCGATGTGTACGCGATCGGCGATTGCGCGCTGCGCGTGCATCCGCTCGTGACCGGCAGCGCGCTGCGCATCGAGAGCGTGCCGAATGCGCTCGAACACGCGCAGATCGTGGCCGCCTCGATCGTCGGCAAGCCGCAGCCGAAGCCGGGCGTGCCGTGGTTCTGGTCGACCCAGTACGACCTGCGCATCCAGATGGCCGGGATTCCCGACGGTTACGACGAGGTCGCCGTGCGCGGCGACGTGGCGGCCCGCGCGTTCGCCGTGTTGTACCTGCGCGGCGGCCGCGTGATCGCGCTCGACGCCGTCAACGCCACCAAGGACTACGTGCAGGGCCGCGCGCTGATCGCGGCCGACGTGACGCTCACGCGCGAACAGCTGGAAGACCTCGGCGTGCCGTTGCAGGCGCGCATGCCGGCGGCCTGAGCCTGCCGCCTCCGGTTCGACGCAGCGCGCCCGCCGTGCCGCGTCGAACCGCTTCCCGCCTTCCGAACCCGCCTCCGAACCCGCCTTCCGAACCGTTCACTTCGGCAATCGCCGAAACGAGCTTCGCGATTCCGGTATTTTTCCCGTACCGTCGCACTTCTACACTGGCCCGATCCCCTAGATACGGAGCCACCATGTCCACCAACGCCTACGACAGCGGCCGCCTGAACCTGCCGTTCGTCGGCATCTGCACGTTCGCCAAATCGCCGCTGTGTCTCGATTGGGATCACATCGACGCCGATATCGCCGTGATGGGCGCGCCGTTCGATTGCGGCACGCAATGGCGCGCCGGCGCGCGCTTCGGCCCGCGCTCGATCCGCGAAGCGTCCACGCTGTTCTCGTTCGGCCACGGCGGCGCCTACGATTTCGAGGACGACGTCACCTATCTGCCGGCCGAGGACGTGAAGATCGTCGATATCGGCGACGCCGACATCGTCCACACCAATACCGAGCGCAGCCACGACAACATCGAGTTCGGTGTGCGAAAGATTCTCGAAGCGGGGGCGCTGCCGGTGGTGATGGGCGGCGATCACTCGATCAACATCCCCTGCATCAACGCGTTCGCGGGCCAGGAGCCGTTCCATATCGTCCATATCGACGCGCACCTCGATTTTGTCGACGAGCGTCACGGCGTGCGCTACGGCCATGGCAACCCGCTGCGCCGCGCGGCCGAAAAGAGCGTGGTGACGGGCATGACGCAGATCGGCATCCGCAACGTGTCGTCCACGGCGCGCGAAGGTTATGCGCAGGCGCGCGAGATGGGCTCCGACATCATCTCGGTGCGCGACCTGCGCCGCCTCGGCATCCAGGGCGTACTCGACAGGATTCCGAAGGGTGTGCGCTACTACCTGACGATCGACATCGACGGCTTCGATCCGTCGATCGCGCCGGGCACCGGCACGCCGAGCCACGGCGGCCTGCTCTATTACGAAGGGCTGGAGCTGTTCGCCGGGCTGGCCGCGCAGGGCGACGTGATCGGCATCGATCTGGTGGAAGTGGCACCCGACTACGATCACTCGGGCAGCACGTCGATTCTGGCCGCGCAACTGCTGCTCAACACGCTCGGCCGCGTGATGCACCAGCGCAAGCTGCGGCGCGCCGAGGCGGCCAACGCCGAGGCCATAAAGTAAGGCGCCCGAAGTAAAAAAATCAGGCGGCAAACCGGCGGGGCCGGGTTCGCGCTTACCGCGCGGCCGGCCCCGCCAGCACGTCCGCCGCCGCGATCAGGCATTCGCGGAACGCCTGCACCACGCGGGTCGGCTCGGCGTTCTTGCGCGTGACGATGTCGAAATCGAGATGCGTGGCGTAGCGCGCCGGATCGATGCGGCGCATCAGCCCGCCATCCACCCACGGCTTCGCGTAGTGCGGCGGCAGGAAGCCGAGGGTGTTGCCCGACAGGATCAGCATCGCGCGGCCCTCGACGTTGTCGACGGTGGCGGCGGCCTGTGGCAGCCCCAGCAGCGCCAGTTCCTGCTCGGCCAGATACGAGCGCGCCGCGAGCCGGCACCCGGCCAGTTCGGAGGCGGGTACCTGCCCGTCGGCGCGCGCGGCGAGCGGGTGGGTGGCCGCGCAATACAGGCCCTGTTCCTCGCGATAGAGCGGCGTGTAGGTGATGCCCGGCGTGCGGGTGGGGAACGGCCCCACGGCCAGATGCAATTGCCCGTCGAGCACGTGCTGGACGAGGCTGGCCGGCGCGGCGATCTGCAGGTCGAGCCGCACTTCGGGCGCGCTTTGGCCGAACTCGCGAATCGCCGGCAGCAGCGGCGAATGCAGGTCGGTCAGCGTGGCCTCGATCAGGCCGAAGCGCAGCACGCCCTGCAGGCGGTTGCGCACCGCGCCCGCTTCCATGTGAAAGATTTCGACCGCGCCGAGCAGCCGTTGCGCGGCATCGTAAAGCCGCGCGCCGTCGTCGGTCAGCCGGAAGCCGCTGCGGCCGCGCTCGCACAGCCGCAGGCCGAGGCGCGTTTCCAACTGCGCCATGTATTCGCTGATGCCCGAGGCGCCGATGTTCAGCGCCGATTGCGCCGCGGAAAAGCCGCCGCACTGCGCGATGGTCGCGAAGATGCGCAGCAGCTTGAGGTCGGTATCCTGAATTTGCACGTGGGTCCCTCCTGCACGATGATCGAAGCCCGGCCGCGCAACGGCGCGGCCGGGCTTCGTAAAAATGCGTGGCGCGAGGGCAGCGTGCGGAGCGCTTACTTCTCGCCCGGCGCCAACGCCACCTGGGTGCCGTTGCTGTAGGTGTAGATCGTGATCGGCGAATCGGTCAGGTCGCGGTCCTGGTTGAAGCGGTAGTGGCCCGAGATGCCGTCGGCGTCGATCGCCTGCAGCGCCGCGCGGTACTTGGCCGGATCGGTCGAACCGGCCTTGAGCATCGCCTGCGCCACGATGTTCACGCCGTCGTACAGCGCCGCGCTGTAGGTCAGCGGCGGCGTGTTGAAGCGCTTCGCGTAGTCGGCCGAGAACTGCCGGCCGGCCGGCGTCTGGCTCAACACCGGGCCGCCTTGCGGGCAATACACGTTGCCGTCCACCGCATCGCCGCCGAGCTTCGCGAGTTCCTCGTTGCACATCGCGTCGCCGCCGAGCAGGTAGCCCTTCATGCCGAGGCGCTGCATCTGCTTGCGCATCGAGCCGGCCTGCGCGTAATAGCCGCCATAGAACACGCCTTGCGCGTTGGCACCCTTGATATGCGTGAGGATCGCGAGGAAATCGGTGGCCTTGTCCGAGGTGTATTGACGGTCCACCACCTCGATGCCGTTCGCCTTCGCGGCCGCGATGAACTGCTCGGCGAGGCCCTGGCCGTAGGCGGTGCGATCGTCCACCACGGCGATGCGCGTCACCTTCAGTTGCTTGGCCGCGAACGTGCCCATCCGCGCGCCGAGCTGCGTGTCGCTCGCGGAAATTCGGAATACGAACGGATAGCCGTGCTGCGTGATCGACGGGTTCGACGCCACCGTGGCCAGCACGATGTTCGCGTTGTTGACGGGGGCCGAGATCGGCAGCGCCACGCCGGAATTGAACGGGCCGAAGATCGCGTTGACCTTCGCGTCGATCAGGTTCTGCGCGACCGTCATGCCGGTGCGCGGGTCGCCGGCGTCGTCCTGCGAGATCAGCTCGAAGCGCGTCTTGCGCCCGCCGATCACCAGCCCCTGCGCGTTCAGGCGCTCGATCGCGAGCCGCACGCCGTTCTCGTCATCCTTGCCGGTGGCCGCCTGCGAACCCGTGAGCGGGCCGGTCAGCCCGAACTTCACGACCTGCTCGTCGGCCGCATGCGCGCCCGTCGCGATCATCCCGCCGGCAAGCGCCGCGAACCCCATTGCCATCCAGTGCTGTTTCATCGTTCTCTCCTCGTGCTGAATCGGTGTGCCGCCCTGCCGACCCACCGTCGGCGCCGCGTCGAGAAGCATTCTGGAGAGCCAAATTTGTCGAAAGTATTTGCGATTTCAGAACTACACTTCGGCGAAGTCCGAAGTATAGGTCGCCAAAAAAGCGGGGGCGGCGGCCGGCCGCTCGCGCTTTTTCTTCAGCGCGTGCCGGCGACGGAGGGGCGGCTGCCGAGGGAGCCGAACACGAACGTCGAGGCCACCGTGATCGCGCCGACCAGCAGGAAACTCATCCGGATACCGAACAATTCGCTGCCGTCGGGGCCGGCCAGCAGGCTCGCGAAGCCGCCGCCGATCGATACGCCCAGGCCCATCGCGAGCATCTGCACCATCGAGAACAGGCCATTGCCGCTGCTCGCGTCGCGGTGCGAGAGATCCTTCAGCGTGACGCTGTTCATGGCCGCGAACTGCATCGAGTTCGCGCCGCCGAACGCGGCCAGCAACGCCAGATCGACCAGCAGCGGCGTATGCGGGGCGATCGCCGCGAAGCCGAGAATCGACGCGCCCACGATCAACGTGTTCACCTTGAGGAACGGCACGTAGCCGAAGCGCTTCACGAGCGGTGCGATCCAGCGCTTGGTGATCACGCCGGCGATCGCGGCCGGCAGCAGCACGAGGCCCGCATGCAGCGGCGAATAGCCGAAACCGAGCTGCATTTGCAGCGGCAGCAGGAACGGCACGGCGCTGGTGCCGATCCGGCACACCAGGTTGCCGATCAGGCCGGTGCTGAACTTGCGATCGGCGAACAGGCCGAGCCGGAACAGCGGGCGCTCGCGGCGGCGCGCGTGCGCCACGTAGCCGAGCACGGCCAGCGCGCCGCCGAGCGTGGCGGCGGCGATCCACATGCCGCGCGCGGGCATCGCCGGCATGTCGAGCGCGAGCGAGCAGGCCAGCATCGCCAGCGACAGCAGCACGCAACCGATCAGGTCGAACGGCTCGCGTTCGGCGAGGCCGTCCGCCGGCAGGTAGCGCAACACGGCGAGCAGGCCGACCGCGCCGATCGGCACGTTGACGAAGAAGATCCAGCGCCACGACAGCGCCTGCGCGAACCAGCCGCCGAGCGTCGGGCCGATGATCGGGCCGACCTGGGCCGCCACCGAGACGAACGCGAGCGCGCCCACATAGGCCTCGCCGGGCACGCTGCGCAACACCGCGAGCCGCCCGACCGGCAGCAGCATCGAGCCGCCGATGCCCTGCACGATGCGCGCGATCACCAGTTGCGAGGTGGTGTGCGAGGCCGCGCAGGCGAGCGAGCCGATCGAGAACACCAGGATCGCGGCGAAGTAGACCGAGCGCGTGCCGTAGCGGTCGGCGAGCCAGCCCGAGGCGGGCGTGAGCATCGCCATGGTCAGCGTGTAGGCCACCACCACCGAGCGCATCGACAGCGTGGCCTCGCCGAACGCGTGCGCGATCGACGGCAGCGCCGTGTTGACGATGGTGGTGTCGAGGGCTTGCATGAAGAAGCCGGCGGCTACGATCCAGAGCAGCGCCGATTGAGAAAGAGATCGCGTCATGAGTCGGGGAGGAACGGCAAGTAACGAAACTGAAAGCCGGGCGGCGTTCAGTCAGAGCGTGACCATACGCCGGTTCCTCGATTATTGCGCGATCAATCGTTGCCGGCTCAATGGGGTGGCTGCGTGCCGGCCGGGCCGCATTGCGCGTTGGCCCCGACCACGTTGTTGTTGCGCGGGTCCGGGTCGCCGCCGACGGTCACTACCGACAGCGCGGCGCTCGCGTTGCGGTAGCGGTAGCTGCAATAGCCGACGCCGGTGCCCGAGCAGGTGTCCGCCTCGATCACGCCGTGTTTCGCCAGGTCGGCCGCCGCGTCGTCGGGGCCGGGCTTTTCCGCCGGGCGCACCGGTTGCCAGCCGGCCGCGATCAGGATGGTGCGGGCCACGGCGATCGATTTGCCGAACACGTTCGGCACCATCGCGCGCCCGCCGCAGAACGAGCGCGAGGCGGCCACGCCGGTCAACGCCAATCCTTCGTCCTGCTGATGCAATTCGGCCACCGGGCCGCCTACGTGCTCGCCCTCGCCGATCAGCAGGCCGCCGGTTTCGAGCGAATCGAGCGTGCCGAACTGCCAGGGCGCGGTGCGGGAGAGATAGGCGAGCGCAACCAGTTTCGCGCCGTCGAACACGCCGAGGTTGGTGTTGTGCGGCGTGCAGATCGCGCTCGTGCCCGGATCGAACCCGCTGGCGAACGACACCACGCGATAGCGGCCGAGCGAGGCCTCCGACATCGCGAACCAGCCCATCGCCTCGACCGCGCGGCCGGCCGGCGACAGCGCTTTGGCGTCGAGGCGATAGTGCGCGCAGAACTCGGGCACCGGTGCGCGTTCGGGCGAGCGGGGCAGCACGGACAGCGCCACCAGCGAGGTGCCGGCGACCTCGGAATGGGTTCGAACCGATTGGGCGGAAACGGGCGGCGCGATTGCGAACAGGATGCCTGCGCACGCAACCATGAGGGACGTGGCCGATGCGTGGCGCGGCCGGCGCCACGTCCGGTTCGCGCCGAATGCGATAGGGGAACGGAGCATGCTGACTCTCTGCGGGAGGTGGCGTGATGGATATGGCGTGATGCGCGCGTGCGGGCGGCCATGCCGGCCGCGCCGTCGGGTTTCGTACGAACCGGCGGCCTGCGCCAACCGGCGCCCGCCGAGCAACGCGGGCGCCGCCATGATGCCCGAAATCGCCGTCCGTGCGTCCGGATGCAAAGTTCCGGATTCCATACGATTGAGACGCATGGAAACGAATCGTGGACGGAAAGGCACTCGCGTTTTCGACTGGAGAATTTAGGATTCAGCTTCACGAAAAGCCGGAAACACACGGCTCGCGCTGAATTCTCAAATTGATATCGTCATCTTCAGGATGACGAACCGCGTGGGGTCCCGCAGGGATCGTCGATCGATGGCTCGTTGCCGCGGGTGCCAGGCCGGCGCAGGCGAGCGCTTGCGCTCATGAGAGACAGTTCGACCGCCAGACAGTTCCGGCAGAGAGAAACCGCGGGCCGCGCGCCTGCCGACTTTTGAAACGTTTGGCTTGCGCGCCTTCCCGGCGCCGGGCAATTCACCGCACGTAGCGGGCGTCCGAACCGGCAGTCGAAGCGACTCGATTCGAGCTGGGGCCGTCATGAATTTCCGCCTGTTAATGGTGCCGTCGTTGCTGCTCGCGCTTGCCGCCTGCGTGCAGCCGCAGCCGAGCAACATGGTTCGCATCTGCGACGATCAAGGTTGCGCCGATCGCCCGAAGAACGTCGTCACCACCGAGCTGAAGGACGATGCCCAGGATCGGGAAGACCCACGCTTCGCCGCCCTCAAGCAGAGCGCGAAAACCCAGCCGAAGGCCGCCTACGATCTCGGCCTGCGCTACTTCCGTGGCGACGGCGTTCGTCAGGACAGCTATCAAGCGCTCAACTGGATGCGCGAAGCCGCCGAGCACGGCGACCTGCGCGCGCAGAAGGCGCTCGGCGTGTTCTACCTGTTCGGCCTCGAAGAGATGGGCTCCGATCCGCGCGAGGCGGACAAGTGGCTGTCGATTGCCGCGGGCCGTGGCGACAAGGAATCCGAAAAACTGCTGAAGCAGGCGCGCGAGGCCAAGAAGGCCGACGAGGACGATTTCAAATGGCGTTCGCAATGGCGCGACGTCTATTACGGCTATTGGAATTCCGGCTACACCTACTACGGCGTCTGGCAACAGACGACCTGGTACTGGTATTGACGGATTCCTAAGCATGGGGGGCCGCGACGGGGAGACCCTGCCTTTCGCGAACCATGCCGGGGGGCTTATCGAGGTTCGCACCGAAGCGTAAGCCGGACATCGTTTCACATTATTCGACAACGACATGAACATCACTTCCACCCTCAGGATCACGGCAGCCGCCGCGCTCGCCGTTTCCCTCGCCGCGTGCGGCGGCATGGTGACGCCCGGCGGCCAGAACGTCGGCGTGACCGGCGCGGCCGGCGGCGCGACCAGCGCGGGCGCCGATACGACGCTCGAGCACTGTGCGTCTCCGCTCGGTACGATCGCAGTCGACGACGGCCGCAACGCGGATTGGTTCGGTCCGTTCGGCAGCGCCACCAAGATCACCACCATCGATCCGCTGCTGCGCCTGGCCGTGCAGCAGTCGAACTGCTTCGTGATCACCTCGGTCGGCAACCAGAAGACCGATGCCCGCCTGCAACGCATCACCGCACTGCAGCGCAATTCCGGCGAATACCGTGCCGGTTCCAAGCAGCAGAAGGGCCAGCGCGTCGCGGCCGACTACTACATGGAACCGAACATCGTCATCAACGATTCGGCCATCGGCGGCCTGGGCGGCGCGGTGGGCAGCATCTTCGGCGGCGGGATCGGCGCATTGGCCGGCACGCTGAAGAGCAAGGCGTCGGTCGTGACGCTGACGCTGTTCGACGTGCGCTCGGCCGTGCAGATCGCGGCAGCCGAAGGCAGCTCGACGGCCACCAACTGGGGCGCGGCGCTGGCCGGCTTCGGCGGCGGCGCGGGTGGTGCGCTCGGCGGCTTCTCGTCGACGCCGGAAGGCAAGGCGACGGTCGTGGCGTTCATCGACGCCTGGAACAAGATGGTCGTGGCACTGCGCAGCTACAAGGCGCAGGACGTGCGCGGCGGCCTGGGCCGCGGCGGCGCACTGAAGGTCAACTAAGCATTGCTCCGCGACGCGCGGCGGCCCCGAGGCTGCCGCGCGGCCTGCCTCGCTGCTTGCGGGCCGTTATCTCCGCGTCGTTTTTCCATCGCTTCATTGTTTCGAGGTCGCCATGAAAAAAGCCGCCGCGCTGATCGCGCTCGCCTGTCTGACCCTGTCCGCTTGTGGCGGGGACGATTCGTTATCCGTAGCATCAGGTTCCTCATCGTCTGGCTCGTCGGGCTCATCGGGCGGCACGAGCGGCGGTTCGTCGGGTTCGGGCAGCGGTTCGTCGGGAAGCGGCTCGTCGGGCTCGGGCAGTGGCGGCAGCACGTTCACGTCGCGTTTCGAGGCGCTGACGTCCGCCGCCGATGCCACGAGTTTCCTGGCGCAGCTCAACGCCGAAGGCGCGAAGGGCTTTCGCTATGTCGGCGACGAGTTTTTCTCGGGCGACGGCACCACGACGCATTCGATCTACGTGAACGACGGCTCGGCCGGCACCTATACCTACGAGTTGCCGAGTACGCAGACCACGCAGAGCGCGTATCTCGCCCAACTGAATTCGGAAGGCGGGCGCGGCTTCCGCTACGACAGCGACCTGACCTACGGCACGCTGTATCGCAACGACGGCTCGTCGGCCACCTACAGCTACCAGTTCCTGTCGAACAATTCGAGCCCGGCCGATTTCCTCACGCAAGCGAACACGCAAGGGCAATCGGGTTACTGGTTCGTCGGGCCGACCTCGATCGGCGGCGCGTTCCTGAACCTGTACGCGAAGAACGGCGCGTCGAGCGCGACCTACACCTACGAGGCGCCGGCCGCGCCGGCCAGTTCGAGCGATTTCCTCACGCAGGCCAACGCCGAGGGCGCGCGCGGTTTCCGCGCCAAGGGCACGCAGGTTTTCGGCAGCAGCTCGGCCACGGTCTATGTCAAGGATCAGACGCAATCGCCGACCTTCACGTATCAGACGGCCACGCCGCAAACCACCAGCGCCGCGTTCATCACGCAATCGAACACGCTCGGCGCGCAGGGCAACGCGTATTTCAGCGACATGGCGTTCGGCACCTCGCCGCCGGCGATTGCTTCGGTGTACTTCGCGCCGAAGAATTGCACGGGGTTCCTGTGCACCACGCTGAATCCGCTGATTCAGAATTGAGCAGGCGTTGAGCCGGCGGCGCGTGTCGATGCCGATACGCGCCGCGCATCGCTTACAGCGACACGAACGCCCGCATCCACTCGCTGAAATTGGTCGCCGCGGCTGCCTGCTCGGCCGATGCTTGCGTCCACACCGAGTCGCGCCGGAACTCGCGCGCCGAAATCTCGCTCGGCGTCGCACCGAATTTTTCCTTGAACAGCCGGCTGAAGTGCTTCTCGTTGACGAAGCCGTGCCGCCACGCCACTTCGGATATCCGCATGCGCTTGGCGGTCGGATCGATCAGCACGTTGCGCGCGCGATGCAGGCGCTTGTGCTGGATCAGCCGCGCCACGCCGCCGGTCGGCTCGAACAGGCGGTAGAGCTTCGAGCGCGAGATGCCCATCGCCTTGCAGATGCTGTCCGGCGTCAGATCCGACGACAGCAGGTGCTGCTCGATATAGTCCTTCACGCGGTTCACGAACATCGCGTCGAGTTCGGTTTCGGCCTGCTTGAGCGTGTCGAGCGTCGGTGCGAGGCAGGCCACCAGCATGTTCTTGGTGGCCTGGATCGCGTAGGGCATCTCGTCGGCGCTGATCTGCGGGATGTTCCGGCGCAGTGATCGCAGATAGTCCGCGAGCAGCGCGCCCATGCCGTGCGACAGCGAACGACCGTGCAGCGAGGCCGCGCCGGCCGGCAGCAGGTCGCGCGGAAGCACCATGCAGATGGTGTCGCCGGTCGTCACCTTCAGGTCGAACGGCGTGGCCAGATCGAGCAGGCACATGTCGCCCGGGCCGATGTTCATCGTGGTGTTGCGGCCGGCCGTGCCGTACAGCGTTTCGCTGATCTGCAATTGCAGGTAATAGCCGTCGAGGCCGTCGGAACGGATTCGCTGCGGCGAGCGGCTCATCGCGTGTTCGACCTGGTGATCGGGGCGCAGCCATTGACGGCCGCCGAACATGAGCTGATCGAGCAGCGTGAAATCGAACTGCGAATCGTACGGCACGTGGTCGTCTTCCAGCATGCCGATGTCGAACAGCGCACCGGTGTCGGCACGCCAGGCATCGAAACGTTCGCGTTCGGGCGCATAGGCCGTCGAAAAACGGTAACTCAACCCCTCGGAAGTCGCACTCATCTATTGTTATTGCCCGTTATTTTTAAAATACCGGCGGTCAATCCGCTTTCGGAAAAATCGCCCGATATATGTTTTTCTAACGGAGCGTCATGCCGAAAAATACCGATTCCGGTGTTGGCCTAAGCCTGTCGCGAGATGTAAACGGTTTCGCGACAAGCTTTCGTTGTGTCTTTCCGGATATTACACATATCGTAATTTGGATAGGTGACATTTTTCTGATGAATGGAAAATGAAAGCTATCTGAGATCACACCGAGGCCACGGCTGGCGGGCGTGACAGCCCGATCGGCGTTGAATGGGGAAGGGCATTGTCGGAAAACCGGGCCGGATCTCCTGAAGATGTTGCGATCCGCCTTTCCGAATTTTTCTAATCGGGTATCGCGCTGTTTCCAATCGAATTCGAATGAAAGGCAATGCCGCGTGGTATCGCCGTCATCCATTGCGCAATGGCGTTTCGACTGCCGTAAATCGTCAGGCTGTCGCGAGGGCTTTTCGTTTCAACGTTGCGGGCGCAACGATTGCGGCGGCGCGGGCGCGCTCCGCATTGGTTCGGCGAACGGTGCGCCAGGCGTCGAGATAACGGCCGACCGTGGTGGTGTCGAGTTGCGCGTCGTGCAGCGCGATGAGCGAGGCGAGTGCGTCGCGGCCGGCATCGTCGAGCCGGTACGGCGCGCCACGCAGATACATGCGTTCGAGTGCGGTTTCGGCTTCGGCGGCGAGGCCGGACGCATCGGCATCGGCACCCAGCGCCACGGCCAGACGCACGACGTTCGCGAGCACGGCAAGCGGCGACGGATCGCAGCCGTCGCCGAGCAGGCGCGCGAACGCGAGGTGATGCTTGAGCTGGAGATCGCGTTGCTCGTGGGCCGGCAGCGGCCCGTCGAGCGGATGGGGGGCGGGGGTAGGCATGAGCGAAAGAAACAGGCGTGGCAGCGTGGCAAAAGGGGCGGCCGGCAGCCGCCCCGCATCGCCTGATCAGCTGCCGACGATCGCGCGCGTCGCGAAGAACAGCACCGACGGCCCGAGCAGGCAGCCGACGCCGGTGTGGAACGTCGAGATCAGCGCGCCGTACGGCACCAGCCGGCGGTCGGTGGCGGCCAGCCCGGCGGTCACGCCGCTGACGGTGCCGGCCAGGCCGCCGAAGATCATCGCCGAACGCGGCGTGCGCAGGCCGAGGAAGCCGGCCGCGAGCGGCGTGCCGATCATCACGATGATGGCCTTTACCAGCCCGGTGGCGATGCTCAATGCGATCACGTCGGAACTGGCGCCGATCGCCGCGCCCGTGACCGGGCCGACGATGTAGGTCACGGCGCCCGCGCCGATGGTGGTCATGCTGACGGCATCGGTATAGCCGAACGCGCGCGCCACCAGCGCGCCGACGATGAACGGCAGCACCGTGCCGAGCAGCAGCGACACCACGCCGATCAACCCGGCGCGCTTGGCCTCGCTGGCCTGCACCTCGAACGCGGTGGCGACGATCGCGAAGTCGCGCAGCATCGCGCCGCCCATCAGGCCGACGCCGGCAAACAGCGGCACGTCGGCAATGCCTTTCTCGCCGTGCGTGACCACGCCGCCGACCCAGGCCAGCGCGAGGCCGATCAGGATCGCGAACGCGGAGCCGTGCACCCGGCCGCGCGTCAGGGTTTTCGACAGCATCATCGACACCCACATGACGATGCCGACCAGCGCGAACGCCGCCACCAGGCCGTTGTGCGCAACGATTTTCTCGAGCATGGAAATCATCCGGGCCTCCGCTCAGGGCTGGGCCGGCGCGAACGCCGAATCGTCGTTGCCGACGCGCGAGAGCACGGCGATGCAGCAGGCGCACACGGCCACCGCGCCGAGCGCCGCGAGCAACGCGACGGGGCCGCCCTTGAGCGCGGCCACCACGTTCTGGTTGGCGGCCATCGCCACCACCACGGGGATATACATCGCACCCCAGAACGTCACGCCCGCTTCGGATTCCTTCGGAAGCCAGCCGCGCCGGTGCAGCCAGATGCGCAGCACGATGAGCAGCAGCATCGCGATGCCGACGCCGCCGACATTGGTTTTCACGCCGATGGCGGCGCCGAGCAGATCGCCGAGGAACAGGCCGGCAAGATGGCAGAACGCGAGCAGCGCGGTGCCGTAGATGATCATGATTGTCTCCATGTCTGTTGGATGTGTCGGCGGCGGGGCCGCCGCCCGGCGGTTCGTCGCTGCGAACGCGTTCTCGGGCCTCGTGGTGCCGGACGACGGGCGTACCGGCCGAGACAGTCTAGTCCGGCCGGAATCTCGCATTTATGAAGTTGTCCGTAGGATTCAGTGGGAATGACACTGCGAAATCGAAAAAGCTTTCTGTTTGTAATATTCGATTCGAAGTGGAGGTCGAATTTTTGAACGATTTATTTGTCTGATGATTTTTGAAGAAAAAATCAGCGGCTTGCAATGTTTTCGAATATCACGCGGGGTATTCGGTAATTTGTCCGATTTCAAGCTGGCCCGATGTGCGAGAAGCCAATGCCGATTTCAGAGCCCCCGGTCAGTTTGAGAGGTGATTTTATGATCTGTTCGGGTTCGAATATCACATATTGAGAATCATAAAAAAGAAGCGAACGGCGTGTTTGTTGACAAACGAGATGTTTTGTCGTGCAATCGCACCCTGGAATGCTGAAATCGCATGACAGGAAAGGCCGGCGAGTGACTGAATTGTCGCCGTGAAAATGGAAGGAAACCTGGGTGGAGATATTTCCGACTCTGAATTTACGAAAATGAATCAATCTGTTTCAATGTTTCTGTTGATTTTGTCGCATCGAGGCTGACGTGAACCTGACGTTTCGATATTCAGGATTCAGGATTTTTGAATCACCTGCTGAGTATCGCGGCAACGCCCTGGCTGGTCAGTTGGAGTTGGCTGCATAACATAATGGATTCAAGCCCCGCGACATTGAGGTATTCATGGATTTACTGGCAGCAATGCGTATTTTTGTGCGGGTCGTCGAACGAGGAAATCTGTCGCGCGCCGCGAAAGATCTGGGCGTCGGGCAACCGGCGGTCAGCGATCGGATCGAGCGTCTCGAGCAGCATCTGGGCGTGCGCTTGCTGTTGCGAAGCACCCGTGCCGTGTCGTGCACGGACGAGGGCTCCCTGTTCTATCAAAAAAGCAAGGTTGTGCTCGATGCCGCCGACGAGGCGCGTGCCGTGGTGACGCTCGGCAACAAGATCGTGCGCGGGCGGATTCGTATCGCCGCGCCGCATGGCCTGGGGGATGTCGTGCTGCCGAAAGTGCTGGCGGTGATTCGCGAGCAGAACCCCCAGCTCTATGTCGACATGATCCTCAACGACGAGTTGACGGACCCGGTCACGGAAGGCGTGGATATTTCGTTGCGGCTTGGCCAGATCGGCGACGGCAATTTTGTCGCGCGCCGGCTCGGTCACATTCGCCGCGTGCTGGTGGCATCGCCAGACTATATCGAAGCCCATGGCCGCCCCGACGATCCGACCGATCTGGTGCGGCACCCGTTCATCCGTGTCGCGGGCCTGTTCTCGGATGGGCAGCTTCGGCTGGTCAATGCCCCCAAGGCGGCGCGTACCATGCCGATCAACATCGTGACGACGGTCAGCCATTGGGGGCCGGTGTATCAGTTGCTGCTCAACGGTTGCGGCATCGGCGTTCTGCAGGAAATCGTCTGTACCGAAGCGCTGAACTCGGGCCGGCTCGTCAGGCTGCTGCCGAGCTACACGGTGCCGGGTTTCGATCTGCACGCCTTGCTGCCCGTGACCCGGCCGGTTCCGACCAAGACCCAGGTCGTGGTCAACCTGCTTGAAGAACATTTGCCGGATTCGGTCCGAATCCGCACCCTCGCCCAATCGATCGAGGCTTGACCCTCGCGCGGCGCCGCCCGGCGTCGCGTCCATCGATTTCGCCTCGTACTCCGATTCATTTCCTTCCCGAGCCGGGATGCGCCAACGTGCGCCATCCGGTGCCCCAACACGCTCATCGTGCTCGCGATTGGCGCCGTTCTGCTTCGATATTTCCCCGGAATCTCGCTTTGCACACCCGTCGGCGGCCTTGCCTCGGCCGGCGAAATCGTACGACCACCAAGGGATCTGGCGTTTCGCCGAGGTCACTAATCAGAATCTCTGATAGCTGAAATTGAACGAACGGGCCTACCCCGGATGAGGCTGCTCCATTAACTTGAGCGGCAACTTCACTTTGATCAAGGCCATTTCATGTCGAAACTGAATCTCAAGTTGCTGGGCCCATGCTTGCTCGCGATTGCGATCGATGCCATGGGCTTCGGCCTGGTGTATCCGATCATGGCGGCGATTTTTTCCGATCCGCATTCGGGCATCATCGGCGCGGGCACGAGCCCGCAATTGCGCAACTTCTATCTGGGGCTCGGCTACGGCGTCTATCCGTTCTTCATGTTCTTCGGCTCGTCGCTGATGGGCGAGCTGTCGGACGGCTACGGACGTCGCAAGATCATGCTGCTCTGTATCTTCGGCCTGGCGGTCAGCTACCTGCTGATGGCGCTCGGCGCGTTGTTGCCGAGCATCGCGCTGTTGTTGGTCGGGCGCGGACTGAGCGGCCTGATGGCCGGCTGCCAGGGGATCGCGCAGGCCGCGATCGCCGATGTCAGTACGCCCGAAACCAAGGCGTACAACATGAGCATCATGTCGATGGCGTTCAGCGCGGGGGTGATTGTCGGCCCGGTGCTGGGCGGCGTGACGTCGGATCGCACCATCCTGCCGATCTTCAACTACGGCACGCCGTTCCTGCTGGTCGCCGCGCTGTCGGTGGTGTGCGGGCTCTGGACCTTCTGGTACTACCGCGATGCGAATCCGCCGAAGGGCTCGACGCGCGTGGACCTGCTGCTTCCGCTGCGCATCATCTACCAGGCCGGGCGTCATCATCGCGTGGCCTTCCTCTCGATCGTGTTCTTCCTGATGCAGGTCGGCTACGGCCTCTATCTGCAGACGATCATGCTCGTGCTGCAAACGCGCTTCGGCTATACCAGCTCGCAGCTCGGCCTGTTCAGCGGGCTGATCGGCATCTGTTTCGTGTTCGGCTTGATGGTGATCGTGCGCCTGATGCTGAAGATCTGGAACGTGGTGGACATCGCCAAGCTCGGCTTGCTGGTTGCCGGCGTCGGCCAGGTGCTGTCCGCACTGTTCCCTCACGAAAACACGCTCTGGCTGCTCGGCACCGTGGTGGGCTGTTTCGACATGGTGGCCTACACGACGATGTACACCGCCTATTCCGATGCCGTCGCGGTCGAGCGGCAAGGCTGGGCGCTCGGCGTGGCCGGTTCGGTGATGGCGATCGCCTGGGTGGTGACCGGCTTCCTGACCAACCTGTTGCCGGTGCTGGGTGAGTTGGGACTCCTGATGGTGGGTGGCCTGAGCTTCATCCTGAGCTTCCTGATGATGGTGGCATACGGCAGAAAGTGGTCGCCGGTTGCGGCCGGATCGGGGGCGCGCGCCTAAGACTGAGGTTTTGCGAGCGGGCGGCGGCGCCGTCCGCGCGAGCTGATCCGGGCCTTCCGCCCGACCGTCTCCAACCCAGCATTTCATCGACAGCAAAGGATCAACATGTTGACTCACACTTCGCAGAAGCAATCTTTCGATATGGTCATCGTCGGCGCGGGCGTTGCCGGCCTCTACATGCTGCACCGCGCGCGTCAGGCCGGCATGCGAGTGCGTCTTTACGATGCGGCAGGCGGAATCGGCGGTACCTGGTACTGGAATCGCTATCCGGGCGCGCGTGTCGACATCGAGAGCTTCGAATATTCGTACTCGTTTTCCCGCGAGCTGGAGCAAGCGTGGCACTGGACGGAGCGCTATGCTTCGCAGCCCGAGCTGCTGCGCTACTTCGATCACGTCGCGACGCGATTCGGGCTTTACGAAGATATCCAGCTCGATACGTGGATCGATTCCGCCGTGTTCGACGAAACGCGCGATCTTTGGCAGATAAAAACTCGGGACAACGAATCAATTGAAGCGCGCTTCTGCGTGATGGCAACCGGATGCCTGTCGGCCCCCAAGGTGCCCGATATTCCCGGTTACGCCAGCTTCGGCGGGGAAACCTACTTCACGTCGCGCTGGCCGCACGAGCCGGTCGAGTTTGCCGGCAAGCGCGTCGCGGTGATCGGCACGGGGTCGTCGTCGATTCAGTTGACGCCCGTCGTCGCGCGCTCCGCCCGCCATCTGACCGTGTTCCAACGCACGCCGAACTACAGCATTCCGCTGCGAAATCAGCCGATGGACGCCGCCTACGAGGCGCGCATGAAGGCGAACTACGCGGAGTTGCGCCGCATGGAGTGGCAGTCGCCGGGCGGCTTCGTCTGCGTGGGCGGTGAGCCGCGGCAACCGCTGCGCGTCTCCGCGATGTCGGTGTCGGCCGAAGCGCGCCAGCGTGAATTCGAAGCGCGTTGGGACGCGGGCGGCCTTTGCCTCTACACCTCGTTCAACGACTTGCTGACCAACGAAACGGCCAATGCCGAGCTTTCCGAGTTCGTGCGTGCACGGCTGCGGGCCAAGATCGACGATCCGGTGCTGGCCGACAAGCTCGTGCCGCGCGACCATCCGATCCTGACCAAGCGCCTGTGTGCGGACAGTGGCTACTTCGAGGCATTCAATCGCGACAATGTCTCGCTCGTCGACTTGCGCGAGACGCCGATCGAATCGATCACGCCGCGCGGTATCGTTGCCGGCGGCATCGAACAGGTATTCGACATCATCGTGTTCGCGACCGGTTTCGATGCGGTGACCGGTGCGCTGCTGAACGTCGATATTCGCGGCCGCCGCGAGCTGGCGCTGCGCGAAGCCTGGCAAGACGGCCCGCAGACCTATCTCGGCCTGATGTGTGCCGATTTCCCGAACCTGTTCAATATCGCCGGCCCCGGCAGTACGGCCTCGTTGAGCAGCGCGGTGCCCTGCGACGAACACCAGGTCGATCTCGTCATGAAGCTCGTCGAACACACCCGCCAAGCCGAGGCGACGACGATCGAACCGACCGACGACGCCCAACGCGCCTGGACCGAGCGAATTGTCGGGATTGCCGAGAATTCGCTGCTTCATCGCACCAATTCCTGGTATCTCGGCGCCAACATTCCCGGCAAGCCGCGAGTCGTGATGCTCGATCTCGAAGGTTTCGATGCCTACATGGCGTTTTGCGACGACGTGATCGCGCGCGATTACGCCGGCTTCGCATTGGGCCGCGTCGGGGCGGCTGCCGCGCTCGCCGACAGCGTCGCGGTGGCCTGAGCCGGCCACGTCCGTTTTTCGCCTGACATGCACCGGCGTTGCGCCGGTGCGCGATGGCCTTCACGAAGGAAACCTCAATGAGCAAGCTTTATTCAAGCGCGGCTGCCGCGCTCGAAGGCATCGTCGCGGACGGTCAGACGGTTGCCGTGGGCGGCTTCGGCCTGTGCGGGATTCCCGAGGCGCTGATCGCCGCGCTGCGCGACACCGCCGTCAGGAACATCACCTGTATCAGCAACAACGCGGGCGTGGATGGCTTCGGCCTCGGCCTGCTGCTCGAAACGCGGCAGATCAGGAAGATGATCTCGTCGTATGTCGGCGAGAACAAGGAATTCGAGCGCCAGTACCTGTCGGGCGAACTCGAACTCGAATTCACGCCGCAGGGCACGCTGGCCGAGAAGCTGCGCGCCGGCGGCGCGGGCATCCCGGCGTTCTTCACCAACACCGGCTACGGCACCGTGATCGCGGAAGGCAAGGAAACCCGCCAGTTCGGCGAGAACCACTACGTGCTGGAGCCGTCGCTGACGGCCGATGTCGCGCTCGTGAAGGCGTGGAAGGCAGACAAGTCGGGCAACCTGATCTATCGCCGCACCGCGCGCAACTTCAACCCGATCTGCGCGATGGCCGGCCGCATCACGGTGGTGGAAGTCGAGGAAATCGTCGAGAACGGCGAGCTCGATCCCGATCACATCCATACGCCGGGCATCTTCGTGCAGCGTCTCGTGCTGAACGCGACGCCGGAAAAACGTATCGAACAACGCGTCGTGCGCGCGAAAGGAGACTGACATGGCCTGGAATCGTGACCAGATGGCTGCGCGCGCGGCCAAGGAACTGCACGACGGCTTTTACGTGAACCTCGGCATCGGCATGCCGACGCTGGTGGCCAACCATGTGCCGGCGGGCGTCGAGGTGTGGCTGCAATCGGAAAACGGGCTGCTCGGCATCGGGCCGTCGCCGACCGAAGCGGAAGTCGACGCCGATTTGATCAACGCGGGCAAGCAGACGGTGACCACGCTGCCCGGTTCGTCGATCTTCTCGTCGGCCGATGCGTTCGCGATGATTCGCGGCGGCCATATCAACCTGGCGATCCTCGGCGCGATGCAGGTCAGCAGGCAGGGCGACCTGGCGAACTGGATGATCCCCGGCAAGATGATCAAGGGCATGGGTGGTGCGATGGACCTGGTGGCGGGCGTCAAGCGCGTGGTGGTGCTGATGGAGCACGTCGCGAAGGGCGATCAGCACAAGATCCTCGACGAATGCAATCTGCCGCTGACGGGCGTGGGCGTGGTCGACCTCATCATTACCGATCTCGGCGTGATCGAGGTGACGCCGGACGGCCTGGTGGTCACGGAACTGGCCGACGGCGTCGGCATCGATGAAATCCGCGGCAAGACGGGCGCACGACTGGACCTGAGCCGGGTGGCCTGACGGCGCGCGAAAGGCCGGAGAGCATGTTGCAAATGCGTTTCAACAATAAATTTCGCACTGCGAATAATAAACAAGAAGTGACAAGGGCATCGTAGTTTTTCCATACGAACCGTCGTGAACCTGAGAGAGATATCCATCATGAATGAACCTCAAATCCCGAAGTTCAAACCGTTGACGCGACATACCATCACGCAGACGCCGCAATGGGCGTCGATGTCCGCCGAGCAGCAGGAGGCGGTCGATATCGTGTCGCGTGTGCTGCCGTTCCGCGTCAATGCCTATGTGTTGAACGAACTGATCGACTGGAACAATATCCCCGACGATCCGATCTATCGGCTCACGTTCCCGCACCGCGACATGCTGCGCGAAGACGAATATGCATCGCTGCGCAAGCTTGTGCAGGCCGGTGCGAGCGAGATGGAAATCGAGGCCGCCGTGACGACCATCCGGATGCGCATGAATCCGCATCCGGCTGGCCAGCTGACGCACAACGTGCCCTACCTCGACGGTGCGCCGCTTGCCGGCCTCCAGCACAAGTACCGCGAGACGGTGCTGTTCTTCCCGAGCGCGGGCCAGTCGTGCCATGCGTATTGCACGTTCTGCTTCCGCTGGCCCCAGTTCGTCGGCATGGACGAACTCAAGTTCGACGCGCGCACGTCCGGCGACCTGGTGGCATACCTGCGTCGTCACCCGGAAGTCACCGACATCCTCGTGACTGGCGGCGATCCGTTGGTGATGAATGCGCGCTCGTTGAACGAGTATCTCGAACCGCTGCTGACGCCGGAATTCGCCCACGTTCAGAACATCCGGATCGGTACCAAGTCGGTCGCCTATTGGCCGCATCGCTTCGTCACCGACAAGGATTCGGACGACCTGCTGCGCGTGTTCGAGAAGGTGGTTGCCTCGGGACGCAACCTGGCGCTGATGGGCCACTACAACCATCCGCGCGAGATCCAGCATCCGATCGCCGAGCAGGCGGTGCGTCGCATCATCGGCACGGGCGCCAGCCTGCGCATCCAGGCGCCGCTGATTCGCCACATCAACGAGGACCCGGCCAACTGGGCCGATCTCTGGACGACCGGTGTGCGGCTGGGTGCGATTCCGTATTACATGTTCGTGGAGCGCGACACCGGGCCGAGCGATTACTTCAAGCTGCCGCTCGCCCGTGCCTACGAGATTTTCCAGGCGGCCTACAGCCGCGTGTCGGGGCTTGCGCGCACGGTGCGCGGCCCGTCGATGAGCGCGTTCCCCGGCAAGGTCATGGTGGACGGCATTGTCGAGCTGGGCGGCGAAAAGGTGTTCGCGTTGCAACTGCTGCAGGGCCGCGATCCGTCCTGGGTGCGCCGGCCGTTCTATGCGAAGTTCGATCCCGAGGCGACCTGGTTCGACGAACTGGTGCCGGCGTTCGGCGAGAAGCAGTTCTTCTTCCAGAAGGCGCTGTCCGAGATGGAGCACAAGCCCGGCGCGCGACATATCCCGATCCACCCTGCCGGGGCGGTGGATGCGAACCTGCTGGAGGTGGTCGAATGAGCTTCGCCAAACCTGCCGACGATCCGGTCTACGAAGTGTTTGCGCTGCGTTACGCCACGCACGATACGCGCCGCAGCGGCGAGAACTACCTGGGTCACGATCCGCACGACGATATTTCGATGCCGCTCGATTTCTACGTCTGGGTGATCCGCGGCAACGGCCGCGTGGTGCTCGTCGATACCGGCTTCGATGCAGCGACGGCGGCCCGCCGGGGGCGTCGCTACCTGCATTCGCCGCTGGCGTTGCTGGGCGAGCTGGGCATCGCGGCGGGCGACGTGGATACGGTCGTCATCAGCCACATGCATTACGATCACGCGGGCAACATCCGCGCGTTCCCCGATGCGACGCTGCGCCTGCAGGAGGCCGAGATGGCCTATTGCACCGGTCGTTGCATGTGCCACGACGTGGTGCGCAAGCCGTTCGAGGCACGCGACGTGTGTGCCGCGATCGAGCAACTGCATGCGGGCCGCGTGGTGTTCACGAACGGCGACGAGACGATCGCGCCCGGAATCGAGGTGCATCTGATCGGCGGTCATACGGCCGGCTTGCAGGCCGTGCGGGTGCGTACGGCGCGCGGCCAGGTGGTGCTGACGAGCGACGCCGCCCACTACTGGGATCATGTGCGCGCCGGCCGGCTGTTCCCGATCGTCCATCACGTCGCCGGCATGCTCGATGGCCATCACACGCTGAAGCGGCTCGCCGACGGGCCCGACCACGTCATTCCCGGCCACGATCCGTTGGTGCGGACGCGTTTTCCGCGCTGGAACGGCCATCCCGATATCGTTGCGTTGCACCTGCCGCCGCTGGCCGAGCCGGAGCCGGCCGATGCCCTGCGCGACGACGTCGAGCTCGAAGCGGGAGGTGTGCGATGAGCTCGACGATACCGATCGCCATTATCGGCATGGGGCCGCGCGGCGTGACCGTGCTGGAACGGCTGCTCGAGCAGGCGCAGCGCATTCCGGCAAGCGTCACGCTCGACATCACCGTGTTCGACCCGAACGAGTGCGGGCAGGGCGTGCATCGCGCTTCCCAGCCGGACCATCTGCTGATCAACACCGTCGCGTCGCAAGTCACCATGTTCGCGCCGCAGAGCCGGCTCGGCCGCGACGGCATGCTCTCGCTGGTCGAGTGGGCGCAGCGCGACGGCTACCGCGTGGTGAACGGCACGTTCCGGCGCGCACCGGAGAGCGAGGGGCGTGCGATCGACGATACCGATCACCTTCCGCGCAGCCTGCTCGGCGAATACCTGGGCTGGATCTACGCGCGTATCGTCGCGGCGCTGCCCGACAACGTCAGGATCACGCGCCGCCGCGCCAGCGTGGTGGACCTGCTGCCGCTTCACGACGGCTACCAGGTGATCCTGGAAGATGGCGCCTCGCAACCCGCGCAGTTCGTTTTTCTGACGACCGGCCATGGCCGGCGCCGCCAGACCGACACGGATCGGCGTTTCTCGCAGTTCGCGAAACGGCACTTCTTCAATAACCCCGAGCTCGCGTATCTGGCGACACCGTATCCGATCGAGACGCTCAACCCGATATCGGCGCGCGCGACGGTTGCGATCCAGGGCTTCGGACTGACCGCGCACGACGTGATCTCGGCGCTGACGCTGGGGCGCGGCGGCCGTTATGTCGAACGAGACGGCCAACTGGTGTACGAGAAGTCGGGCCTGGAACCGCAGATGCTGCTGGTGTCGCGCCAGTGCCTGCCGTTCGCGGCGCGGGGCATCAATCAGAAGGGGCTGACCGGGCGTCACGAGGCGCGCTTCTTCACACCTGCGGCGGTGGCGCGGCTGCACGAGGCGGCCTTCGAGGCGAGCGGCGACCCACGTATCGATTTTCGCGATCAGGTCTTGCCGCTTCTCATCAAGGAAATGGCCTATGCATACCGAATCGCCGCGCAGCGCGGCGAGGTCGATGCCGCGTGTTTCGAGCCGTCGGCCGACGAGTTGCAGGCGGTGCGCCGGATTCTCTGGCCGCTGTACGACCAGGAGTTCCGCTCGTTTGCCGATTTCCATGCGTTCTTCCACCGCCTGTTCGGCGATGACCTGGCGCAGGCGCTGCGCGGCAATCTGGACAGCCCCGTGAAGGCGGCCACCGATGTGCTGCGCGACACCCGCGAGGCGTTGCGCGTGGCCGTGGAATACGGCGGACTGACGCCGGATTCCCATCGCTATTTCGTCGAGGATTTCAACGCGATCACGAATCGCGTGGCGTTCGGCCCGCCGCTGCGCCGCAACCGTGAATTCATCGCGCTGCACGCCGCCGGCCTGATCGACATCGCCGGTGGCCCGGGCACGCAAGTGATCGACTGCGATGCGAGCGCGCGCTTTCGGATCGAGGCCCGCTACGGCGAACGCCTTGAACGCTGGTACGCCGACGTGCTGATTGCGGCGCGGCTCGACAGCTACAGCCCGCTGACCGATGCGTCGCCGCTGTCGGCCGCATTGCTCGCGCGCGGCATCGTCCGCCCGTTCATGAACGGCGATTACCACCCGGGCGGCCTCGATATCGATACGGGCTTGCACCCGGTCGGCGCCGACGGGGAGAGCCGCACGCGGCTCTGGGCGATCGGCTTCCCGGTGGAGGGCGCGCATTTCTATACGCATGCGCTGCCGCGCCCGGGCATCGCGTCGCGACAGACGCGCGATGCGGCGTGTTGCGTGGAGGAATTGCTCGACGTGATCGCAGTGGAACACGCGCTGTCGGCGCCGAACCCGGCACGCGCCCCCACCTGTGGTGATGCCGCTCTGGCCATTGCAGAGGAGGACTGATCATGATGACGCTGCACGATTTTCACCGTTCCTCGGCTTCGTTCCGAATCCGCATCGCGCTGAACCTGAAGGGCCTGGCCTGCGAGCAGGTCGAGCAGGATCTCGATGCCGGCGCACACCGCGGCAGCGCCTATCTGGCGCTCAACCCGCAAGGGCTGTTGCCCGCACTGGTCGTGGAGCGCCGGGTGCTGACCCAGTCGTCGGCGATGCTCGAGTATCTCGAGGTGGTGTATCCCGAGCCGCCGCTGTTGCCGCCCTCGCCGATCGATCAGGCGCGCGTGCGCGCGCTGTTCCAGGCGATCGCCGCCGACACCCACCCGCTGACCACGATGCGCGCCGGCCGTTACCTGTCGAACGTGCTCGGCGCCGACGACGCGGCCGTCAAGCGCTGGAAGCAGCACTGGATGATCGACGGCCTGAACGCGGTCGAAACCATGCTCGCGGCCGATCCGGCAACCGGTGACTACTGCCACGGCGGGCGCGTGTCGTTCGCCGATATCGCGCTGGTGCCGCAGGCGGTATCCGCGCAGAAAGCCGGCATTGCCATCGACCGGTTTCCGACCGTCGAGCGCATTGTCGGCCGCTGCATGCAATTACAGGCGTTCCGGGATGCCCATCCCGACGCTTGCTCACCACAACCTGCACTGACCAAGGAGTGACCATGCAGCCCATCGAAGGAGACATTCTTCCGTTCTCCGAATATCTCCAACTGACGTCCAAGCCGATTGCCGACCCGGTGGTCTGGCGCTGGCAGTCGATCGAATCCGAATCCAGCGCGCGCATTCATAACACGCAAGGCACGCTGGCGCTGTCCGGCGGCAACGTGGACGAGCACGGCACCGTGGCGCCCGATCTCTCGCTCGTCATTCAGGTGTTGAAGCCGGGCGAAACCACGGAGCGCCATCGCCATTCGTTCTGGCATCTGTACATCGCGCGCTCGGGCTCCGGCGAGATCGCCTTCGGCGAAGACGGCGTGACCGAGCACATCGAGCCGGGCGATACCGTGTTCGTGCCCGCCTGGTGTTTCCACGCGATCGGCAATCGTTCGGGGAGCGAACCATTCGTGCTGTACCGGCTGCAGAACCTGCCGCAGAACGCCAGCAACGGCAACCTGATGCGCGAGATCGGCGGCAAGTTGCAGGTGATCTACGCCGACGCGGGCTTGGCCTCGCATCGATGATCCACGCCGAAGCGCGGCGCCGCTTGCCGCGCTTCGGCATTCCTAGCCGCAACGGAGAAACGAGTGAGCTACACCTTCGAAACAGGCCGCATCTACCGGATGCCGACGCATTTCGGGCCGGCGCCGGGGCCGCGGCAATTGCCCGATGGGCTGGTGGCCGATCCGAACAGCAAGCCGAAGCGGATGAGCGTGTCCGCTTCGTTCCTGACCGACGCCGCAAGTCTGGAGCGGCATCTGCCCGAGCATTTCGTGCTGGCCGGCGAGCCGGTCGTGACGGTCGAGTTTCATTACCTGAGCGAGATCGACTGGCTTGCCGGACGTGGCTACACGATGGTCCATGTGAGCTGGCCCGCCACCTTCAAGGGCTTGCGCGATCGTGCCAGCGGCAAGTTTCTCGCGGCCGTGTGGGAGAACCTCGCCGATCCGATCATCACCGGCCGCGACGAGATCGGTCATCCGAAGCTGTTCGCCGAGGTGCCCGCGCCGCGTGCCTTCGGTGGGCAGCAACTGTGCGAGGCCGGCTGGATGGGTTTTCGCTTTCTCGAGCTGGCGCTCGGCGATCTGCAGGAGGCGCCCACGCGTGCACCGGCAAGCGCCTCCGACGGCACGCTGATGTTGAAGTACAAGCCGCGCACGGGCGACTGGGGCGAGGCGGACCTCTGCGAGGTCACGCTCACGCCGAGCCTCGATCCGCATGTCACGGTCGAGCGACGGTTCACCGGCGCGCCGCGATTGCAGTTTCATCGCGCGAGCTGGTCCGACCTGCCGACCATGGCGCACGTCGTCAACGCACTGGCCGACCTGCCGGTGCACGAAATGCGCGGGGGCGCCGTGGTGCATGCGCACGGCGGCAAATCCTATCGCGACCAGCGCGTGTTGCGCTGACCCGGCGGCGCGCCTGCGCCAGCCATTTTCATCTTCCGCCGGGTGCGCAGCGCCCGGCGTCAACCGAGAAAGAGGTAATGCCATGACCGAAGCCACCCGCGCCTTCACCCAGCAATTCGACGTCGCCTATCGCGATCAGGACCCTGCCGGCCACGTCAGCGCGACGATGTATTACGTCTACATGCTCAACGCCTACATGGCCTATGCGCATGAACTGCTCGACGTGCCGCTTACCGAAGGCATTCCGCAGATCATGCTGAAGACCTCGTGCGAATACGTGCATCCCGCGAAGTGGGGCGACCGGCTCGAAGTCAGTGCGGAAGTGGTGCGGCTCGGAACCAAGAGCTTCGACATCGCGTACCGCATCACGATCGCGGGCCATCCCGACCAGGTGATCGCCACCGGCGGCTCGACGCACGTCGCGTACGACTACGCGACCGAACGGACCGTGCCGCTGTCGGATGCGTTCCGCGAGCGCGTGCAGGCCTACCAGGAACCGGCGCGCGAAACCGAGGCGCTGGCCTGAGCGGCGAGGTCGTCCGTGCGGCCCGGTGCGCCGGGCCGCTTTGCCATCTGTCCAAGGGGAACCGGCATGTCCACTGTCGCATCGGCCCGGGCCGGCGAAGCCGCGTCGCATCTGTATCGACGCATCGATCGCCGCCTGCTGCCCTTTTTGCTCGTGTGTTATCTGTTTGCCTGCCTGGATCGGCTCAATGTCGGTCTTGCGAAGCTGCACATGCAGGGCGATCTGGGTTTTTCCGAGGTGCAGTACGGCATCGGCGCCGGCATTTTCTTCATCGGCTATGCCCTGTGCGAAGTGCCGTCGAACCTGCTGCTCGCACGCACCGGCGCGCGCAAGGCGATCAGCCGGATTCTCGTGCTCTGGGGGCTGACGTCCGCGGCGATGGCGCTGACGCGCGACGTCGGCACGTTCTACGCGCTGCGTTTCCTGCTCGGCGTGTTCGAGGCAGGCTTCACGCCCGGCATCCTGTTCTACCTGACGTTCTGGTATCCGCCGTCGAGAATGGCCAATGCGATTGCCGTCGTCATGATCGGCGGCCCGCTCGCGGGGGTGGTGGCGGGCCCCGTCTCGATGTGGGCCATGACGGCGTTCTCCGGGCGAATGGGGCTGGCGGGGTGGCAGTGGATGTTCCTGATCGAGGGGCTGCCCTGCGTGTTGCTGGGCCTTGCCGCGCGCAAGCTGCTGGCGGATACGCCGGCCGAGGCGCACTGGCTGACGGCCGACCAGCAACGGCGCCTCGCCGCCGACGTGCCGCCGCCCTCGACGGGGCCGGTGCGGCACGGCTTCGCACGCATGCTGACCGATCCGCGCATCTACCTGATGGCGGCGGCTTACTTTTGCATCATCTGCGGCATCTACCTGATCAACTTCTGGTTGCCCGCGTTGCTGAAATCGAACGGCGTGACGGACCCTGCCCGGCTCGGCGCGTATTCCGCCATTCCGTTCGCGTTCGCCGCGCTCGGCATGTTCGTGATCGGGAAGCGCTCCGACCGCCGCAACGAGCGGCGCTGGCATAGCGCGGTGCCGGCGCTGGTCAGCGCGTTGGCGCTGGCGGTCGCGGCCTGGATGGCTAGCGGCCTGGTGTCGGTGCTGGCATCGATCACGGTGGCGACCGCGTCGATGTGGATGGCCTATACCGTGTTCTGGGCGATACCACCGGCCTACCTGAAGGGCACGTCGGCGGCGGGCGGCATTGCGCTGATCAATACGATCGGTGTGCTGGGCGGCTTCATGAGTCCGATCGCGATCGGCTGGCTGCGTACGGCAAGCGGCGATTTCCGTGCCGGGCTCGGCCTGATGGTGGGCGTGATGGCCGTGGGCGCGGTATTGCTGGCGGCGATCCGGCAATCCTCGGCCAGGCGCGAGCCGCATGCGATCCTCGTGGCCGAGACGGTGGAACCCTGAGCGGGCGGCGCCGGCCGTTGCGTAGCCGCGCGGGCGCTCAAGCCGCCGCCATCACCAGCGCAACACCCTCGGCCCGAGCAGCGCGCCCACCAAAGTCGGCACCAGCATGCCGAGCAGATACCACACGCCCCAGAACGGCACGCCCATCTCGGGGCAGTGCAGGCAGTAGACGAGCGTGGCCAGCGCGCCGGCCAGCAGGCCGCCCACCGCGCCGGTCAGCGCCAGGCGGGTGGGCGCGAGGCCGCGCAGCGCGGCCATGATCGCGACGAAACCGGGCGCGGACAGCATCGCGATCGCGAACGGGCAGACGCGCCAGGTCGTGCCGAGCACGAGCGCCAGGCGTTCGCCGGACGGCGTGCCGGCCAGCATCACGGCGGCGCACAGCCAGACCGCCAGCACCGGCCAGGCGATCAGCAGCCCGGGCCGCGCGGCGCGGGCGCCGGGGCGCGCGAGCTTGGCGACGGTGGCGAGCGCGCCGGCGGCCAGCGCGAGCGGCAGCGCGACCTTGGCCCAGAACAGCGGCGTGCGCACGATCTCGGCGAGATCGTGGCGCAGCCCGAGCACGGCCAGCATCAGCACGAACGCGCCCGCCACGCCGGCCGCGATGGCGATGGCGAAGCGCTTGGTGGCGGCATGGCGGTCGACGCGCGGGGCGCCGGTCGCCAGCATGGAAATCAGGTCATCGGTTTTCATGGTGTGTCCCGCATCGTGGCGGCCGGGCGAATCCCGTGCCGTGCGGCGATGTCATGAGTTCGCTTCGGTGGCGCGGATGGTTACAGCGAAAACGAGAAATTCCCGAAATTCTACGATGATGCGCCGCCGCCCGGGGCGGGGGCGCCGGCACCGACGCCAGCACCGGCGCGGATTCCGGCCACCGTCACCGCCAGCGTGGTGCCCGTCGCGCCCGAGGCGATCCGCAGCACGCCGCCGAGCCGCTCGACGCGCGCGCGCAGGCTGCCCATGCCGATGCCGCCGTGCGGGCTGGGCGCTTCGGGGTCGAACCCGCGCCCGTTGTCGGTCACGCTCAGGCTCAGGCCGGCGGCCGGATCGTCGGTCACGGCGATGTCCACGCGCGTCGCGCCGCTGTGGCGCAGCGCGTTGGTCACGGCTTCCTGCAGCACCCGCATCACGTCGAGGCAGACGGCGTTCGGCAGGTGCAGCGCGTCGATGCCGCTCAGTTGCCAGCGGCAATCGATGTCCTGCGCCTCGAACGCGCGCGCGAACCGGTGGCGCATCGGCGCGATGAAGCCGTCGAGCGTGCGCGTGCCGGCGTGGTCGAGCGAGGCGGCGTCGATGATGATGCGCAGGTCGTCGCGCAATTCCTTCAGGATGCCGAGGAAGCGCGCGGGCGGCATGTCCTGCGGCGCGTGCTCGAGCGTCGTGATGCTCGACACCAGCGTGCCGCCGAGGCCGTCGTGCAGGTCCTGCGCGAGGCTCAGGCGTTCGCTCAGTCGCGCGTTGGTGACTTGCAGCGCGTGCTCGCGGTCGAGCGTGGCGCGCAGCTCGCGCTGGGCGTCGGCCACCGCGCCGGTCAGCTCGTCGTTGAACTGCTCGATGCGGCGCAGGTTGGTGACGAAGCGCCAGGCAAGCACCAGCGCCATGCCGATCATCTCGAATTGCGCGGCGATCGACGAGTAATAGATGTTGTCGGACAGCACGCCGAGGAACGTCAGGATGTCGTGCACGCAGGCCGCGATGAAGATCAGCATGCAGGCCGACAGCGCCAGCCGGTCGCCGCGCGGCCAGCGCACCGCGAACACCACGAAGCCGCTGCAGCAGGCGATGAACACCAGCGCCGGGATCAGCGCGATGGCCGCGCGCACCGTCTCGATCGCCTCGCGCGGCGCGGCCAGCATGGCCGCCACCTGCGCGGCCGACAGCAGCCACAGGCCCCATTCGAGGCGGGGGTAGCGGCGGCCGGCGAAGCGCAGCGTGAACATCGCGAAGCCGGTGCTGAACACCACCACCGCGATCGACATGGCGGCTTCCCAGCCGTCGGTGCTCGGGAACGGCCACGGCGAGGTGGCTGCCTGGTTCAACTGGAAGCACCACCAGGCGATCGATTGGAGTCCGAACCAGCCGTACACGCTCTGGCGGCGGCGCATCAGCCACAGCACCACGAAGAAGCAGCCGAGCGTCGAGGTCACGGCCAGGCTGTAGAGCTGGAGGTCGCGGCGGATTTCGTGGGCATGGCCGTAGCGATGCTCGACCACGCCCGGCGGCCCCACCACCACCGCGCCGAGGCCCGGCGCGTAGGCGGACAGGCCCGACACGCGGATCAGCAGCGTATCGGCGTCGGCGCGCAGCAGCGGCGCGGGCAGCAGCCAGCGGCGCGGCGAGTTCCAGGCGCGGCTCAACGGTTCGACGAGTTGCGGATCGTTGGCGATCAGCGTGTCGTTCAGATACACCGCGCCCGCCATGTTCAGGTAGTCGACGAAGGCGGCGGCGGGCTGGCCGGCCAGGCAGCCGGCGGCCCAGTTGATGCGATACCAGACCACGCCGTCGAAGCGCGGCCAGCGCGTGGTCCAGACGTCGGGCAGCGTGACGGGCACCCAGCCGGTGGCGGGCGGGGTGGTGTCGGTCCAGCCGGCGGCGCGCGCGGCGTCGATCCGCAACGGGCAGCCCTCGGCGCGCGGCGCGGCGAACGCCGACGGGATCGCGCGCGACGGCGATGGCGTGGACGACAGCGCGAAGCTCGGCGACGTGAGATGCGGCGACGGGTTGAAGCGGCGCGACGCGGGCTGGGCGGCCGCAGTGGCCGAATCCGAACCGGTGGCGATGGCCGGTATGGCCGAGGCCGGATCGGCTTGCGCGGCCAGCACGGTGGCCGGCGCGGCAACGGTTGCGGCCACGGCCATGACGCCGGCCGCGAGCAGCGCGCGGGCGAACCGCGTCGCGCGTTGCGCGCGGAGGCCATCGAGCGCCGCCAGCCCGAGCCCGAGCCCGAGCCCAAGCCCAAGCCCAAGCCCAAGCCCAAACGCGCCGAGCATCATCGTCACCGAATCGGCTGCGGCACCCCATGGCGAATTCCCGCCTGACGCGGTGCCGCGCTCAATCCGCTGCACGCCCGGTTTCGATCTGCGATCGCAGATGCGCCATCTGTCGGAGCTGCCGTGCATGGGCTAGGGCAGCAAGCCGTGCGCGCGCGCCTCGAACACGGCCTGGGTGCGCGATCGGACGGCCAGCTTCTTGTAGATGTTCTTGATGTGGCATTCCACGGTCAGCCGCGACAGCGACAGCAGCTCGGAAATCTCGCGGTTGGTCAGGCCCTTGCTGACGATGCCGAGGATCTCGATCTCGCGGCGGCTCAGGCGCACCGGCGGCGCGCCGTTGCGCGACGGCAGCAGGCCGGTGGCGGCCGGGCTGCCGGGGGCGGGCGCGGCGTTCACGGTGGTATCGAGGATATGGCGCGCGACGAACGGGTCGATCGGCGCGCCGCCGCGCAGCACGCTGCGGATCGACAGGGCGATCTCGAGATCGTCGCGTTCCTTGAGCAGATAGCCGGTGGCGCCGGCCTGCAGCGCGCCGACGATGGTCGGGCCGGTGCTCCAGGTGGAGATCACGACGATCGGCAACGCCGGATCGGCCTCGTGCCATTCGCGGATCAGTTCGATGCCGGAGCCGTCGGGCAGGCCGATGTCGACCAGCGCGATCGCGCAGGGCTGCGCGGCGCGCATGGCGCGGGCTTCCGAGAGGCTGCCGGCGTACAGCAGCGCGTCGTCCGTGTAGCCGAGCGAGGTCAGGATCGCGGTGAGGCGCCGCTGCATCAGCGGCTCGTCATCGACGATCAGGAGCGGGCCGGGTACCAGGGGTTCCGGTGGCAAAAGCGTCATGGGTGCGTATCGGTGACGAAATCGGGCGTCCGCGCCGGGTGGGCGGCGGAGCTGCGCTCGCGGGTCGCGAGGCGATGTCATCGCATGATACGCGAGGGTCTGGTCAGCTTCCTTACGGATTTTGACGTTTCGCGTGTATCTACACATTCGGCCGGGAACCGGAACGCGATGCCGGCCCGCGTCAGTCGGCGCGGCCTCCGGCGGCGCCTTGAGCCGGGCCACCGATGCGCGCCGACGCCTTGCCGTCGCGCGTGCGAAGCACGGTGAAGCCGCCCGCGAACGCGAGGCTGGCCGCGGCGGTCATGGCGATCAGCGGCACGGCGCTGCCGTCGGCCGCGGCCGTCAGCCGGTCGAGCAGGGCGCCGCACAGCGCCGTGATCGCCATCTGGATGAAGAAGAACAGCCCCGAGGCAGCCCCGGCGATCTCGGGGAACGGTTGCAGCACCGCGAACTGGCAGGCCGGAATCGCGATGCCTACCGCCACCATCGCCACGAACATCGGCGCGACGAGGGTGAGCGCGCTCGGCGCGTGGCCGAGGTTCAGGGCGCACAGCGCGGCGGCGGCGGCGAGGTTCAGGCGCACCGCGCGCGCCAGCACGGCGTCGGCATCCATCCGCGCGTGCATCCGGCGATACAGCGCCGAGCCGGCCAGGTAGCCCGACACCGTGATGCCGAACACGGCCGCATACGCTGCGTCGGACAGGTGCAGGCGCCGCTGGAACAGCGCCGACGAACCGGCGATGAACGGGAAATACGTGCAGTAGACGAAGCTGATCGACAGCGAGTAGCGCAGGAAGTGGCGATTGCGCAGCAGCCGTGCGTAGGTCGCGCCCAGCCCGCGCAACGGATGCGCGCCGGCTGCCCGGGCGATCGCCTCGCCACGCGTTTCGGGCAGCAGGCGCCAGGTGAACCACGCACCGGCCACGCCGCCGATCGCCAGCATCCCGAACACCGCGCGCCAGCCGCCGACCGCCGCCACGGCGCTGCCGGCCAGCGGCGCGATCACCGGCGACAGCGCCATGCCGGCCGACAGCGCGCTCAACAACGCCACCTGGCGTTTGGCGTCGAAGCGCTCGCGCACGATCACGCGGCCGATCACCGCGCCGCCGCAGCCGCCGAGCGCCTGGATCACGCGCGCGGCCACCAACGCCGGCACGCTGGTGGCGAGCGCGCATGCCAGCGTCGCCGCCACGTAGACGGCCAGCCCCGCGAGCAGCACCGGGCGCCGCCCGTAACGGTCCGACAGCGGCCCCATGATCAGCATCGAGGCGGCGTAGCCGGCCATGTAGGTGGTCAGGGTGGATTGCATCTGCGCATCGGTGGCGTGCAGCGCGTCGGCCATCGCGGGGAGCGCGGGCAGGTAGGCGTCGATCGCCGCGCGCGGCAGGCAGACGATCAGCAGCAACAGGATCAACCAGGCGCGTTCGGAGAGCGGGCGGGACGAAGCAGGCATCGGACGAATCGGCGAAGGAAGGGGGAGTTCGGACTGTACGGGCCATGTGGTATAAGCCGAAGATCCATTTGACCAATTCAGGAGTGGACCACTATGGTGCGAGGCAAGGCCGCGATTCCGCTCGATCTGCCGAGGCCGCCGGGCCTCGCGGCGCAGGGCGGGGCGTCGAAGCAGGACCGGATCGCCGATGCGCTGCGCGAGGCGATCCTGCAGCGCCGCCTGCCGGCCGGGGCCGCGCTGCCCTCCACGCGCACGCTGGCCGAGCGCTGGCGCATCGCGCGCGGCACTGTCGAGGCCGCGTTCGAGCGGCTCGTCGCCGAGGGTTATCTGTCGCGTGTGCGCGGTTCGGGCACGCGCGTCAGCGCGGTGGTGCCCGATACCTACCTGATGGCGCCGGGTGAGGCGATGGCGTCCGCTGCTTCACCGCCTCGGCCGTCGCCTCTGCCGTCAGCTCTGCCGTCAGCTTTGCCGCCGCCGATACCCGCCGCTCCGGCAAGCGCCGATTCGCCGAGCGGCAACCGCATCGGCGTGCCGTTCGTCGCGCGGCTGGCCGATCCTTCGCTGCTGCGCCTGAGCGAGTGGAAGCGCCAGCTTGCCGGCGCGCTCGCGGGGCTCGAACCGGCCGATCTCGGCGCGGCCTCGCCGCACGGCGAACCGGCGCTGCGCGCGCGGATCGCGGCCTGGCTCGGCGAATATCGCGGCATCGCCTGCGAGCCCGACGACGTGTTCATCACCACCGGCATCCGCCATTCGCTCGACCTCGTGATGCGTGCGATCGACGTGCGCGGGCGGCGCGTGGCGATCGAGGACCCGGGTTACCCGATGACCGCGCAACTCGTCGAGTTGAACGGCGCGCGGGCGCTGGCCGTGGAGGTCGATCCGCAGGGGCTGGTGGCGGCGCGGCTGGCCGGGGCGCGGGATGTCGCGGCGGTGTGCGTGACGCCCGCGCACCAGTCGCCGCTGGGCGTGACGATGTCGGTGTCGCGCCGCCTCGAATTGCTCGACTGGGCGCAGCGGCACGAGGCCTGGGTCGTCGAGGACGACTACGACGGCGAGTTCAGCTATCAGGCCGCGCCGCTGCCGGCGCTCAAGGCGCTCGACCGCCACGCGCGCGCGATCTACTGCGGCTCGTTCAACAAGACCTTGTTCGCCGGCTTGCGGATCGGTTTCGTGGTGGCGCCGGCGGCGCTGCGCGAGCGGCTCGCCGCGTTGCTGGCGGCGACCGGCCGGCCGGTGGGCGCGATCGAGCAGCGTGCGCTGGCGGGCTTCATCGGCAGCGGCGGCTTCGCGCGGCACCTGCGCGCGAGCCGGCAGGCCTACCAGCAGCGCCGCGACGCCGTGCTGGCCCGGCTGTCGGCCGAGCCGGGCGCGGCCGGGCGCTACGTCGTGTCGGGCGAACAGGCCGGGTTCCATTTCGTGCTGTGGCTCGATCCGGCGCGTGACGAGCGGGGCTTCGTGCGCGCGGCGGCAGCGAACGGCATCGCGTTGCAGGCGCTCGGCGACTATTGCCGCGAGGCGCGGCTGCCGCCGGCCGTGCTGGTCGGCTACACGGCGCTGACGCTGGCGCAGGCGCGCTACGCGGGGCGCACGCTGGCGCGTGTGCTGGCCGGTGACGACGAGGCGGGGTGAGGGCGGGGCGTACCGCCGTCAGGGGAGGTCAGGGACGGGGGGCGGAGGCGGCCGGGGCGGGTG
This sequence comes from Burkholderia sp. 22PA0099, assembly GCF_047497165.1. NCBI lineage: Bacteria > Pseudomonadati > Pseudomonadota > Betaproteobacteria > Burkholderiales > Burkholderiaceae > Burkholderia > Burkholderia sp. 22PA0099. The sequence continues at coordinate 1,739,744 of NZ_CP163164.1, forward strand.
CCGGTGCTGCTGCGTCGTTCTGCGCCTGGCGCTTCTTCTTCAGGCAATTTTGCGTGACCATCATGGTCGCCTGATCGGGGTTCGGCAGCGTGGGCGCGCTGTAGATCGTCTCGATCGCGTCGTCCACCGCCTGCGCGTCGGGGCCGTTGCCGTAGTACTTGTGCGATTGCGCGAGCGCTTGCGCCTTGGTCTTGTGACGCTTGCGCCAACCGGAGATCTGCGCGGCCACGTCGCCGACCGCGAAACAATGGTCGTCGAACGCCTGGGCATGGGACGGAAGGGCCGGCAGCGCGACACAGCACGCGACGGCCAGGGACAAGACGGCTTGCTTCATCTGACATTCCTGTGGATCGGGAGCGCGCGGCGGCCCGGCTGGCGATGCTCTGGGCCGAAGTCGCCGCGCGCGAATCCGCACAGTCTATCGAAAAGCGCCTGCGCGGAAGGCCGGTTGGCTGCGTCGGCAGACGCCGTGCGGCCGGATTCGGCATAAATGCGGCGCAATGCCGCATGTTGGCGGGTTGGTCGATTTGTCCGAACCGCCAGGCCAGCACCGCATCCACAGCACCCGCTCACAACCCCGGCAACATCCCCCGGATATGCTCGGCGAACGCCGCCACCAGCGGCGAGGGCGCGGCCTTCGCCAGCTTCAGCGTGATCGCCACGGCCGGCAGCGCGGGCAGGCCCGGGTCGCCGCCGAGGATCGCCAGGTCGGGCGGCACGGCAGTCTGGGTGATCACGGCGAACGCCTGCCCCGAGCGCACCAGCGCCGTCAGCCCGGCCAGGCTGCTGCTCGCGTAGGCGATCCGGTACGCGCGGCCGGCGCGTTGCAGCGCGTCGCGGGCGGCGAGGTGGTCGAGCGTGTCGGGGTCGGACAGCGCCAGCGGCAGCGGATCGAAATCGGCCGGCGCGAGGCCCGGATAGCCGATCCAGACCAACGGCTCGCGGCGGATGATCGCGTCGCCGTCCGGATCCGCGCGATCGGCGCCAGCGTCGGCCCGAGCCGCGCCCGCATCCGGCACCGATACCAGCGCGAGATCGAGCACACGCTTGCCGAGCCGCTCGCGCAGGCGCGGCGTGGGCGCGCAGAACACCTCGACCTGCGCGTGCGGATGCAGGACCGAGAACTGCCGCAGCAACGGCGGCAGGAACACGGTGGCGTAATCGTCGGGGCAGCCGAAGCGGATCGTGCCCGACAGCCCCTTGCCCGACAGGTCGGCCAGCGCCTCGTCGTGCAGCCGCAGGATTCGCTGCGCGTGCGCCAGCAGTCGTTCGCCGGGGTGGGTCAGCACCACGCCGCGCCCGGTGCGCTGGAACAGCGGTTGATCGACGGTGTCCTCGAGCCGGCGCAATTGCTGACTCAGCGCCGATTGCGTGCGGCCCACGCGTTCGGCCGCGCGACTCAGCGTGCGAACCTCGGCGATCGCGACGAAGCTGCGCAACAGATCGATATCGAGCGTCCGGCTCAAGTGCAGTGCTCCAAGATATTAGCCATCCTTCTATCTGGCATTAAAACTATTAGATTCTATAAAACCAGATCGGCCTCTAGACTGCAAGTCATCCGATTCATCGATGAACCCAGTCAGGAGCGCCACCGTGTCCCGCAATCAAGACGAGAAATTCTGGCAACAGGCGAAGCAGCATCTGATCCGCTACGGCGGCACGTTCGAACCGATGATCATCGAGCGCGCGCAGGGCAGCTTCGTGTACGACGCGGACGGCCGCGCGATCCTCGATTTCACGTCGGGCCAGATGAGCGCGGTGCTGGGCCACAGCCATCCCGAGATCGTCTCGGTGATCAACGAATACGCAGGCAATCTCGACCACCTGTTCAGCGGGATGCTGTCGCGGCCGGTGGTGGACCTGGCGACGCGGCTTGCCGACATCACGCCGCCCGGCCTCGACCGCGCGCTGCTGTTGAGCACCGGCGCCGAATCGAACGAGGCGGCAATCCGCATGGCCAAGCTCGTGACCGGCAAGTACGAGGTGGTCGGTTTCGCGCAGTCGTGGCACGGCATGACCGGCCATGCCGCCTCGGCCACCTACAGCGCGGGGCGCAAGGGCGTGGGGCCGGCGGCGGTGGGCTCGTTCGCGATTCCGGCGCCGTTCACGTATCGCCCGCGCTTCGAGCGCAACGGCCAGTACGACTATCTGGCCGAACTCGATTACGCGTTCGACCTGATCGACCGCCAGTCGAGCGGCAACCTGGCGGCGTTCATCGCCGAGCCGATCCTCAGCTCGGGCGGCATCATCGATCTGCCGCCCGGCTATCTGGCGGCGCTCAAGCGCAAGTGCGAGGAGCGCGGCATGTTGCTGATTCTCGACGAGGCGCAAACCGGCGTCGGCCGTACCGGCACGATGTTCGCGTTCGAGCGCGACGGCGTGACGCCCGACATCCTGACGCTGTCGAAGACACTCGGCGCGGGCCTGCCGCTGGCCGCCGTGGTCACGTCGGCCGAGATCGAGGAACGCGCGCACGAACGCGGCTATCTGTTCTACACGACGCACGTGTCCGATCCGCTGCCGGCCGCGGTGGGCCTGCGCGTGCTCGACGTGGTGGCGCGCGACGGGTTGGTCGAGCGCGCCAACCGGATGGGCGAGCGGCTGCGCAACGGCCTGCTGGGCCTGATGGAGCGCTTCGACTGCATCGGCGACGTGCGCGGGCGCGGGCTGCTGCTCGGCATGGAAGTGGTCAAGGATCGCCGCAGCAAGGAGCCGGCCGACGGGCTCGGCGCGAAGATCACGCGCGAATGCATGAACCTCGGCCTCAGCATGAACATCGTGCAGTTGCCGGGCATGGGCGGGGTGTTCCGGATCGCGCCGCCGCTGACGGTCAGCGAGGCGGAAATCGATCTCGGCATCGATCTGCTCGGCAAGGCGATCGAAAAGGCGATTTGAAGTCGAGGTGGGGGTTTGAGCCGTGTTGAGCGGGGCGGAAGCGAGCGGCTTACGAGTGACCGGTTAGCAAACCACTGGATCGCAAGCTGAACCGGCTTGAGCGGGGCGGAAACGAACGAGGCGCAAAACGGACGGCTCACAAGTGAACGGCTCGGAAAGCGGCCCGCTCGCAAACGCCCGGCTCCAAAACGAAACGGGGCGGCAACCCGCGAAGCTTGCCGCCCCGTGTGCGTTGCGCCCGAAGAGGGCGCGGGCGATCAGCCGTGCGTGGTCGTCTTCACGTCGACGCTGGCCTTGATCGCGTTCGAGTACGGGCAGATCGTGTGGGTGACTTCGGTCAGCTTTGCCGCGTCGGCTTCGGGCAGGCCGGGCAGGAACACGTCGAGTTCGGCCGTGATGCCGAAGCCGCCTTCCGAGCGCGGGCCGATGCCGATCGTCGCGGTGACGGTCGTGCCATCGGGCACCTTGATCTTGGTTTGCTGGGACGCGACGCGCATCGCGCCGAGGTAGCAGGCCGAATAACCGAGCGCGAACAGCTTCTCGGGGTTGGCGCCGTCGCCGCCGGGGCCGCCGAGTTCCTTCGGCACCGTGAGCTGCAGGGCCATCGTGCCGTCGGCGAGTTCGGTCTTGCCGTCACGGCCACCACCGCTCGCGGTGGCGGTGGTTTTGTACTTTGCATCGACTGACATGGGCTGCTCCTGTCTCGGGTTGGCAAAACGAGTGGGAAAGCGGTGTTCATTCAAGCGCCGCCCATGGTAGGCGGCGCCCGCGGTTTCGTCCAGCGCCGTGGGCGGCGCGGCTTGCCGGTGTCCGGAGGCGCCCGCCAGCGCCGACAAGACCGCCCGGTCTTGTCGACCGCGCCGGACAGCAAGGCCCGGACCCGCCGCATGCCGCCGCCTTCATGTCTCCTCGCCCACCGGCACATCGAGCCCCACCTTCACGCGATCCATGCTGACCAGCGTCTTGAAGCGCTTGACGTTGTTGTTCGAGAAGAACAACTGGCGCGTCAGTTCGTTGTACTGCTCCATGTGCCTGACCGAGAGGATCAGCACGAAATCCCATTCGCCGGCCACGTAATAGCACTGCTGGATCTGCGGGCAGCGCGCGAAGCTGCGCTTCATCGCGTCGAGCTGGTCGATCTGTTCGCTCTCCACTTCCACGTTGACCACGATCGTCAGCGGATGCCCGGTTTTCTCGGGCGAAACGATGGCCGTGTAGCGCTCGATCACGCCGTCGTCGGCCAGGCGGCGCAGGCGGCGGTTGACGGCCGCGGTGGAGAGATTGACGCGCGTGCCGAGTTCGTTCTGCGGTGTTTGCGCGTCGCGCTGGATCTCGGCCAGCAGCTTGCGGTCGTAGGTGTCGAGGGGCGAGGTCATCGGGAGAGCGGGGCGGGATCGCCCGGAATCGATAAAAAATTGCGTGGGCGCGCACGATAAAGCGACGGAATTCGCCGTGCGCAGAAATATTATTGTGCTCAACCTGTGCAGGACTCACAAGCCATCAATCCGCCCGACGCATCGAGGACCCACCCCATGGACCGTTCACTGCAAGACACGCTGGCCGGCTGGCGCCGGCAATTCCATCGCTATCCGGAAACCGGCTTCGAGGAAGTGCAGACCTCGGATCGCGTGGCCGCGATCCTCGGCGCGCTCGGCATGGAGGTGCATCGCGGCATCGGCGGCACCGGGCTGGTGGCGAACCTGCGCGCGGGCAGCGGCACGCGCGCGATCGGCATCCGCGCCGAGATGGACGCGCTGAACATTGCCGAGCAGGCGCCGGGCCGCGCCTACGCGTCGTGCGTGCCGGGCAAGATGCATGCGTGCGGCCACGACGGCCACATGTCGATGGTGCTCGGCGCGGCGCAACTGCTGGCCGAGCGGCGCGATTTCGACGGCATCGTGCGCTTCGTGTTCCAGCCCGCCGAGGAGCACGGGCGCGGCGCCAAGGCGATGATGGCCGACGGCCTGTTCGAGCGCTTTCCGGTGGAGGCGATGTTCGGCGCGCACAACATGCCGGGCATGCCGGCCGGTTCGTTCGCGACGCGCGCGGGCGGCATCATGGCGAGCGAGGACAACTTCGTGATTCGCGTGCGCGGGCGTGGCACGCACGCGGCGCGCCCGCAGATGGGCGTCGATCCGATCGTGATCGCCTCGCAGATCGTGCTGGCGCTCCAGACGATCGTGTCGCGCAACCTCGATCCGGGCCTGCAGGCGGTGATCTCCTGCACCGAATTCATCACCGACGGGCTGCGCAACGTGATCCCGTCGACCGTCACGATCAAGGGCGATACGCGTAGTTATGCGAACGACGTGCAGGCGATGCTGGCCACCCGCATGCGCGAGATCAGCGAGGGGATTTGCCATGCGCACGGCGCGCAGTGCGAATTCGACTACACCCACGAGTTCGCGCCCACCGTCAATTCGGATGCCTATGTGGCGCTCGCCGTCGAGGCGGCCACGCGTGTGGCCGGTGCGGCGGCCGTCGATCCGAACGTGCAGCCGATGATGATCTCCGAGGATTTCGGCGCGTTCCTGCAGGCGGTGCCGGGCAACTTCGTGTTCATCGGCAACGGCGAGGCCGCCGGCGAGGGCGGCACGCCGCTGCACAACGCGTCCTACGATTTCAACGACGCGATCCTGCCGGTGGGCGCGCGCTACTTCGCAGAAATCGCGCGGCTGGCCTTGCCGCGCGCTTGAATCGCAACCTCGTGCCGAACGGTCAGCGCGGCGCGGCCTCGGTCGCGCCCAGCGCCTCGACCGTCTGCGCCGTGGTCCACAGCGCATGCGCGAGGAAGCGGTAGTTGATCATGGCGGCCAGATAGCCGTCGCCTTCGGGCACACGCGGGCCGGCCGTCGCATCGCGCACCACCACCACCTCGAAACCCTGTTCGATCAATTCGCGCAGATGCGATTCGATGCACAGGTTCGCGGCCATGCCCGCGAGCAGCACCTGCGAGACGCCGCGCTTGCGCAATTGCAGCACCAGATCGTTGGTTTCAGGGCCGTACACCTTGTGCGGCGAGGTGATGATGGTTTCGCCGTCGAGGATGTACGGCTTGTAGGCGTCGAGGAAATCGGCGCCCGAATTCTCGAAGCCTTCGAGCGTGGTCGGCCCCTTGCGCGCGAACATGCCGATCGCGTGCATGGCCTCTTCGAGCGGGCCGCCGAAATGCCAGCCGTGGTCGCACGGGTAGTAATAGTGCGGCGAGACGGCCACCACGATGCCGGCCTGCTTCGCCGTCCTGAACAAGGTTTCGAGGTGGCCCACCGTGCCGTTCTCGACGATGCTCTCGCCCACCAGCGGCCAGGTCACGCCCGACGGGCTCAGGAAATCGTTCTGCGGATCGACCACCACGAGCGCGGCCTTGCTGCGGTCGAACCGGAAGCCAGTGGCGGGCAGGCCCGGCTCGGCGGGATCGTCGTAGGCGGGGTTGCGGGACGGTTGCGTTGCGTGACTCATGCGAAGCTCCAGGGCAAGGAAAGGTTCTGAACGGACAGGGGACAACGAGCAACGGTGGCCGGTCGTGCGTCATGAAAATAAATGACCAGTCACCTTATTATTGGGCCAAAAAAAGCTCACCCCAACAAGCGGGCGAGCACCACCTTCTCGAATCGTTCGCAGGCCTTGCCATTGCGCTCGACCTTGCTGCGCATGACGGCGCCTTCATAGCTTTCGACCAGGATCGCGGCCAGTTCGTCCGGATCGCTGCCGGCATCGATCTCGCCCTGCGCCTGCGCTTCGCGCAGGCAATCGGCCAGCAGCGCCTGCCAGCGTTCGAGCAGGCGCAGCGCGGTGCGGCGCGCGTCGTCGTTCGAGGCGGACAGTTCGAGCGAGAGGTTGCCGATCAGGCAGCCGAGCGTGAAGCCCGAGGCGCGGTGATCGTCGGTCAGTTGCCGGAAGAAGCGGCGCACGCGGGCCAGCGGCTTGCCGCGGCCTTCGCGCAGCACGGCGGCGTGGCGCGTTTCGATCGACTGCCAGTAGGCGTCGAGGATCTCGCCCGCGAACGCTTCCTTGCTGTCGAAGTAGTTGTAGAACGAGCCTTTCGGCACGCTGGCCGCCTCGGCGATGTCCTGCACCGCGCAGCCGTTGAAGCCCAGCTCGTGCACGACGCGCTGGCCCGTGGAGATCAGGCGGAGACGGACTTCGGGATTGGGCGGGCGCGGCATGATGAACGGCGATGACCGGTGGCGGTGGAATGCGTAGCAAGATAACCGGTCATCTATTCGCTGTCAATCGCACGCCATCACGCCTGGCGATAAAGCGCCAGCAGCACTTCTACCGGGTGACGTAGGCGCTGCCCGGTCAGCCGCTCGGTCTGGCAGCGGCACGAATAGCCGGTGGCGAGCAATTCGCCCTCGGCTTCGGCGGCCACGTGCCGGGCCCACGATTGCGAGAAGATCGTGGCCGAGGTGGCGCGGTTGCGCGCCTCGTGGCCGTAGGTGCCCGACATCCCGCAGCAGCCGCTGGCCGGCATCCGCAGCGCGAGGCCGGCCGCCTCGAACACCGGTTGCCACAGCGCGGCGGCGGCGCTCGCGTTGGTGCGCTCGGTGCAATGCGGCAGCAACCGGAACGCCTGCGCGGGCGCCGCGCGCGGCGGTTGCGCGCGCAACGCGTGAATCAGCCATTCCTGCGGCAGCAGCACCTCGGGCACCGCGCCGATGCCGTCGATCTTTTGGTATTCCTGACGATAGACGAGCGTCATGGCCGGATCGAGGCCGACCAGCGCGATGCCGCTGCCGGCCAGCGCGGTCAAGTGGGCCGCGTTGCGCCGGGCGGTGCGCGCGAAGCGCGGCAGGAACCCCTGCACATGCAGCGGCTTGCCGTTCGGCAGGAACGGCGCGACGAACACGCGATAGCCGAGCGTGTGCACAAGCGCGAGCCAGGCCGCCGCTACCGGCGTTTCGAAATAGCGCGTGAACGCGTCCTGCACGACGATCACGCTGCGCGCGCGTTCGGCCTCGGACAGCGCGGCCAGCCGCTGCGGCGTGGCCGTTTCGGCGCGCGCCGCACGCAGCGCTTCGGGCCACGCGGCGTCGTGCAGCGCGGGCGCATCGACGATGCCCGCGGCGCGCTCGATCAGCGCCGCCACGGGCGCGGTGCGCAGCACGGCGTTGTACAGGCGCGGCAGGCCCGGCACGGCGGCCACGCGCGGCAGCGTGAATTCGAGCGAGCCGATCAGGTGATCGCGCAGCGGCCGCAGGTAGCGCGTGTGATAGCGCGCCAGGAAGCGCGAGCGGAATTCGGGCACGCCGACCTTCACCGGGCATTGCCCCGCGCACGACTTGCAGGCGAGGCAGCCTGCCATCGCGTCGTACACCTCGTGCGAGAAATCGGTTTCGCCGCCGCGCCGGCGCAGGCTGTTGAGCGCGCGCACCGGCAGCGCGGCGGCGCGCGGCTCGGCGGCGAGATCCACGCCGGCCTCGGTCTGCCGGCGCAGCCATTCGCGCATCAGCGAGGCGCGGCCCTTGGGCGACTGCACGCGCTCGCGCGTCGCCTTCCACGACGGGCACATCGCGTCGTCGGGATCGAAGTTGTAGCAGGCGCCGTTGCCGTTGCAATGCACGGCGTCCGAGTTGGCCTGCCAGACGCGTTCGTCGATGCGCCGGTCGAGTTCGCCGCGCAGCGTGGTGGTGTCGATGCGCAGCAGCGCGGCCTCGCTGCCGGCCGGCGTGGCGATCTTGCCGGGGTTCAGTTGGTTGTGCGGATCGAACGCGGTCTTCAGTTGCTGCAAGGCCGGGTAGAGCGGGCCGAAATACTCGGGCACGTATTCGGAGCGCACGCCCTTGCCGTGTTCGCCCCACAGCAGGCCGCCGTAGCGGCGCGTCAGCGCGGCCACCGCGTCGGAGATTGGCCGCACCAGCGCGGCCTGTGCCGGGTCGCGCATGTCGAGCGCGGGGCGCACGTGCAGCACGCCCGCATCCACGTGGCCGAACATGCCGTAGCGCAGGCCATGGCCGTCGAGCAGCGCGCGGAATTCGGCGATGTAATCGGCCAGATGCTCGGGCGGCACGGCCGTATCCTCGACGAACGGTTGCGGGCGCGCCTCTCCGCGCGCGTTGCCGAGCAGGCCCACCGCGCGCTTGCGCATCGCGTACACGCGCCGCACGGCTGCCTCGCCGTCGGCGATCGTGTGGCCGAGCCGCTTGACCTGCCGGTCGGCCTGGAGATGCGCGACGAACGCGGCTACCCGGGCGCGCACCTCGGCGGCGTCGTCGCCGCTGAATTCGACCAGGTTGATGCCGTTCGCTTCGTCCTGCGAAGCGTCGGCGGCCGGGAAGAATTCGGCCACGCTCTGCCAGACGATGTCCTCGCGCGCCAGCGCCAGCACCGTCGAATCGACGGTTTCGATCGACAGCGGGCGATGTTCGAGCAGCGCGCGCGCATCGCGCAGCGCATCCATGAACGCCGGGTAGCGAATGTTGACGAGCATCGCGTGCTTCGGCTCCGGCAGCACGTTCAGCGTGGCCTCCACCACGAAGCCGAGCGTGCCTTCCGAGCCGCACAGCACGCTGTTCAGGTCGAAGCGGCCTTGCGCGTCGCGCAGATGGGCGAGGTCATAGCCGGTCAGGCAGCGGTTCAGCGCCGGGAATTGCGTGCGGATTCGTTCTGCCTCGCGTGTGTGGATGCCGTGCGCGGTGCGATGAACCCGGCCGATCGCGTCGTCGCGGCGGCACAGCGCGTCGAGCGCGGCGTCGTCCACGGGCGCGCTCGACAGCCGCTCGCCGCCGATCAGCACGGTGTCGAGCGCGAGCACGTGGTCGCGCGTCTTGCCGTAGGTGCAACTGCCCTGGCCGCTCGCGTCGGTGCTGATCATGCCGCCGAGGGTGGCGCGGTTCGACGTGGACAGCTCCGGCGCGAAGAACAGGCCGTGCCGCTTCAGTTCGGCGTTGAGCTGATCCTTGACCACGCCCGCCTCGACCCGCGCGGTGCGCGCGACCGGATCGATCGCGAGAATCCGGTTCATGTGGCGCGACAGGTCCACCACGATGCCTTCGGTCAGCGATTGCCCGTTGGTGCCGGTGCCGCCGCCGCGCGGCGCGACGGCCACCGTGCGAAAGCGCGGCTCGCCGAGCAGCCGCGCGATGCGCGCCACGTCTTCGGCATGGCGCGGGAACAGCGCGGCCGCGGGGCGGCGCTGGTAGATCGAGTTGTCGGTGGCGAGCACGGTGCGCGTGGCGTCGCTGCGGTCGATCTCGCCCGCGAAGCCGGCCGCATGCAGTGCATGCAGGAACGGATCGATGGCGAACGCGGAGGCGGTAGCGGTGGGGAGCCGGGCGATGGTCATGAGGGCGTCGCCGGAACGGCGCGATTTCGGTATCGTGGAGCCTCATTGTCGCGGTCGCGGCGCGCCTCGGCAAACGTATGTTCGTCGGGCAGATCATGAGGTTTATGAATGAATTACCGGAAACTCACGCCGTCGATGTCGCTGCTGCTGGCGTTCGAGGCCTCGGCGCGGCACCAGAGCTTCACGCGCGCGGCCGAGGAGCTGGCGCTGACGCAAAGCGCCGTCAGCCGGCAGGTGCAGGCGCTGGAGGCGATGCTCGACGTGACGCTGTTCGTGCGCGAGGGCAAGCGGATCGCACCGACCGACGCCGGGCGCGCCTACATGGCTGAGCTGGGCGACGCGCTCGCGCGCATCCGCGACGCGACGCTGCGCGTGCTGGCTTCCACCGCGCCGGCCACGCAACTGCGCGTGGCCACGCTGCCGACCTTCGGCGCGAAATGGCTGATGCCGCGCCTGCCGCGCTTCTATCAGGCGCATCCGTCCTGGCAGATCGACCTGCATTCGCGGATCGGCCCGGTGGATTTCACGGCGATGGACCTCGACGCGGCGATCGCCGTGGGCGACGGCCGCTGGCCCGAACTGATCGCGCATCGGCTGCACGACGAGGAACTGGTGCTGGTCGGCAGCCCGGCCGCGTTGCCGGCGGCGTGGCAAGCGCGCGGCGGCCGAGCGAAACGCCGCGCCGCGTCGGGCGCCGACCGGCTTGCCGCGCGGTCGGCGGCCCCGTTGGCTGTGCCGTTGGCCGGGAAGTTGGCTACCCAGTTGGCCACGCAGTTGACCACGCAGTTGGCCACGCAGTTGACCAAACTCGCGCTGCTGCGCGTGCGCAGCTTTCCCGATGCGGGGCGGGTCTGGTGCGAGGCGCAGGGCGTGCCGCACGACGCGCTGCGCTCCGGCCCCAGCTTCGAGCTGACCTCGCATCTGATCCAGGCCGTGATCGCCGGGGTCGGCGTGGCGCTGGTGCCGCGCATGCTGGTGGAGGAGGAGTTGCGCGACGGGCGGCTCGTCAGCCCGTTCGCGCCGGTGCCGAGTTCGCGCGCCTACTTTCTTGTCTATCCGCCGCGCGTGGCGCAGCATACGGTGCTCGTGGCGTTTCGCGACTGGCTGCTGGCCGATCTGGCCGTCCATTGAGCGACATCCCGATCCGGCTGAAGGAGCCTCGATGACCGAACCGACCGAATCCGATGCACCGCTTTCTCCGGTGGCCCTGGGCGAACCGGCGACGATGGAAACGCAGCCGCCGCGCCGCCGCCACCTGCTGCTGTCGAGCCTGCTGCTGTTGCTGGCGTTGATCGCCGTGGCGCTGGCCGGCGGCTTCGGCGTGATGACGGGGCAGTGCCGCGATCTCGGCCTCGCGGCCGGCTGGACCGTCATGTTCGCCGTGATCGGCGTGGGCGGCGCGCTCGAAAACGCACCGGTCGCGCTGCTCGGCCTCGCGGCGTGGGTCGGCCTGGTGGCCGTGCTGCGCCGCCGGGTGGCGTGGCGCGTGAGCGGCACGCAGGTCTGGATCGCCGCGCTGCTGATCTACCTCGTGGCCGCGACGCTCGCCTGGTTGGCGATGCCGGCCGATTCGTGCCGAATCCACTTTTGAGCGGTAGCGCACACAACGCGCGATACAGCGGTATGCAACGCCGCACGCTTACGACTTTTGACAGTTTCGTCATGGCATTGCGGTTACCATGGCGCGGGAACGCGCGGCCGGTCCGGTCGCGCGTGTTCTGTTTTCACGAACCAATCGGAGCACGACCATGAGCATCTTTGGCGATATCGTGAACAAGCTGTTCGGCAAGGCCAAGCCGGATCAGGCGCCGCCCGCCGCGGCACCGCAACCCGATCCCGCAGCGGCCCAGGCCGCCGCACCCGACGCCGCCCCGGCGCCGGCCCCGCTGTCCGACGTGGACGTGGCGGCCGTGCTCGACCAGCTCGTCGGCGAAAGCGGGCAGACGCTGAACTGGCGCGTGTCGATCGTCGACACCATGAAGGCGCTCGGCGTGGACAGCAGCCTCGACCACCGCAAGCAGCTCGCGGCGGAACTGAAATACGACGGCGACACCAACGATTCGGCCAGCATGAACATCTGGCTGCACAGGAAGCTGATGCAGGCGCTCGCGGCCAACGGCGGCAAGCTGCCGGACGATCTGGCGAACTGAGCGGCGCGCTGCCGATTTTCACCGGCAGCACCGCACGAATGAGTAAGGGCCGACGCGGTAGCGCGTCGGCCCTTTTTTCATGACAAGCGCGCCCGCGAGCGGGCCGGCATCACTGCTTCACGAGTTCGCCGTCGCGCAGGCGCCAGAGGCCGAGCGGGTTGGCGTCCTGCAGCGCTTCGGGCAGCAGTTCGGGCGGCAGGTCCTGATAGCAGACCGGGCGCAGGAAGCGATCGATCGCCAGCGTGCCGACCGAGGTGGTGCGCGAATCGGAGGTAGCCGGGAACGGGCCGCCGTGCACCATCGCATGGCACACCTCGACGCCGGTCGGATAGCCGTTCGCGAGAATCCGCCCGACCTTGCGCTCCAGCACCGGCAGCAGGCGCCTGGCGGCCGGGTAGTCGGCCGGATCGAGCAGCAGCGTGGCCGTCAACTGGCCTTCGATGCCGTCGAGGATGCCGAGCAGTTCGGCCTCGTCGCGGCAGGCCACCACGATCGAGGTCGGCCCGAAGATTTCGTCGGCCAGGCCGTGATTCGCGGCGAACGCGGCGGCGGTGGTGCGATATAGCACCGGCAGCGCCGTGCAGACATTGGCGTCGGCGATGCCGCTCGCCACTTGCGCCACATCCGGTTGCTGCGCGCGCTCGTCGATCTGGCGGCGATAGGTGGCGGCGATGCCGGCCGACAGCATCGGCTGGGCCTGCTTGGCCGCGATGGCGGCCGAGGCGTCGGCCACGAACGCGTCGAGTTCGGGGCCGGCGATCGCGAGGATCAGGCCCGGATTGGTGCAGAACTGGCCCGCGCCGAGCGCCAGCGAATCGACGAAGCCCTGCGCGATCTGCGCGCCGCGTTGCTTGAGCGCGGCCGGCATCAGGAGCACCGGGTTGATGCTGCTCATTTCCGCGTGCACGGGGATCGGTTCGGCGCGCTTGGCCGCGATCGCGGTCAGCGCGAGGCCGCCGCGGCGCGAGCCGGTGAAGCCCACCGACTTGATCGCCGGATGCGCGACCAGCGCCTCGCCCACCGTGTTGCCCTTGCCGATCACGAGGGAGAACACGCCTTCGGGCAGGCCCACCTCGGCCACCGCCTGCTGGATCGCGCGGCCCACCAGTTCCGAGCCGCCGAGGTGCGCCTCGTGCGCCTTGGCCACCACCGGGCAGCCGGCCGCCAGCGCCGACGCCGTGTCGCCGCCCGCCACCGAGAACGCGAGCGGGAAGTTGCTGGCGCCGAACACCGCCACCGGGCCGATCGCGATCTTGCGTGCGCGCAGGTCCGAGCGCGGCAGCGGCTTGCGCTCGGGCAGCGCGGAATCGAGCGTGGCGTCGAGCCAGCGGCCGGCGCGCACCACCGTCGCGAACAGACGCAACTGGCCGCAGGTGCGGGCGCGCTCGCCTTCGAGACGCGCCACCGGCAGCGCCGTTTCCAGATGCAGGCGTTCGATCAGCGTCGGGCCGAGCGCCTCGATGCGTTCGGCGATCTTTTCCAGCAGCGCGGCGCGCGTGTCGAGCGGGGCGTTGCGGAACGTGTCGAACGCGGCGTCGGCCAGGCGGCAGGCGCGATCGACGTCGTCCGCGCCGCCGGCGCCGAATTCGGGCTCGATCTCCTGGCCGGTGGCCGGCACGAAGGCGCGCAGCGTGCCCTGCGTGCCGCGCACCGAGGCGGCGCCGATCAACATGTTTCCGGTGATGTCTTGCGTCATTGCGTCAATCTCCTGCGAGTCGGTGATTCGGGGCGCGCGGCGCGGCGAACGGGCGCCGTGCGCGGGATCGGAGCCGCGCCGGGCCGGCGGACGCCGGCGCGTGCCGGGCGATCGCGAGCCGGCCAGGAAAGGCGGCGGGGCGGGTGATCGGCGGCAAGCGGCATCTTACTCGCGGTGGGAAAAGCGCGCCGAAGGTGGAGCGGTGGGTGAGGCGGCGGTGAGGCGGCGGTGAGGCGGCGGGGGAGGGGGCGGGTGAGGCGGCGGGGGAGGGGGCGGGTGAGGCGGCGGGTGAGGCAGCGAGTGAGATGGCAGATGAGACGGCAGGTGAGACGGAAAGTGAGACGGAAAGTGAGACGGCGGTGAGGCGGCGGTGATGCGGCGGTGGGGCGGCAGTGAATCGGCGGTAGAGCGGCGGTGAGGCGGCGATAGAGCGGTCGCGGTGCGGTCGTCGCCCAGCCGTGACGCGAGGCGGCACTGGTTTTCAGAAAGCTTGCGCCGCTGCGCGCGATTGCCGCTCGCGCGGCGCGTCGTTACGATAACGGCCTGCCCGCGTGCCGCCCGGCGCGTTTTCCGCAAGCCAGCGCACTTTCCCCAATCCCGACCGAGATCCCCATGACCGATTCCTCCCTGCCCCCGATTCGCGCCATTGTCACCGGCCACACGCGGGGCCTCGGCGCCGCGCTCGCCACGCAACTGCTGGAACGCGGCGCGGCCGTGCTCGGCGTGTCGCGCGGCGAGCATCCGCACCTGGCGGCGCAATTCGGCGAGCGCTTCGCGCAAGTGGCGCTCGACCTGTCCGATCCCGCGAAGCTCGCCGCGTGGCTCGCGAGCGGCGCGCTCGAACGCTTCGCGCAAGGCGCGCGCTGCGTGCTGCTGATCAACAACGCGGGCGCCGTCGAGCCGATCGGCCCGCTCGCGACGCAAACGCCCGAGGCGATCGCGCTGGCCGTCGGCCTGAACGTGACCGCGCCGCTGATGTTCGCGAGCGCCGTGGCGAAGCTCGGCGGCGGCGCGCTGGAGCGGCGCATCGTGCATGTGTCGAGCGGCGCGGCGCGCAATGCCTATGCCGGCTGGAGCGTGTATTGCGCGACCAAGGCCGCGCTCGATCACCATGCGCGCGCCGTGGCGCTCGACGCGAACGGGCCGCTGCGCATCGCGAGCGTCGCGCCGGGCGTGGTGGATACCGACATGCAGGCGACCATTCGCGGCACCGACGCCGCGCGCTTCCCGCAACTCGAACGCTTCGAACAACTGAAGGCCAGCGGTGCGTTGACGACGCCCGACGATGCGGCGCGCAAGTTGCTCGATTACGCCTTGGGAGAGGGATTCGGAGCGGAGGCGGTGACGGACGTGCGGGAGCTGTGAGGGCGGTGGGCGCGACGCAATGAACCGACGGCGTTGAACTCGCCGCGTCGAGCGAACCGCGCCGAGCGGAGAACGCGGCCCGGTGGCCGAACGCCCCGGCCGCCGCGTTCCGCGCCGCCTCACACCACCCCCGCCTCCACGCCGCGCCCCTCGCGCCGCGCCGCCATCAACACCGCCGCATCGCGCTTGGGCGGCGTGCCGAACATCCGCGAATATTCCCGGCTGAACTGCGAGGCGCTTTCATAGCCCACCTTGAACGCCGCTTCCTCGACCTTGACCGCGTCGCTGGCGATCATGCGCCGCGCTTCGAGCAGCCGTAGCTGCTTCTGATACTGCAGCGGCGTCATCGACGTCAGCGCCTTGAACTGCCGATGAAACGCCGACGGGCTCATGCGCGCCAGTTGCGCCAGTTCGTCGATGCTGATCGCGCTGTCGAAGCGGTCGCGCAGCGCATGCACCGCGCGCACCACGCGCCCGGCCTGCCCGTTGGCGAGCAGCATGCCGACGATCTCGCCGCCGTTCGGCCCGGCCAGCAGCCAGTAGCACAGCTCGCGCATGATGCCGGGATACAGCACCGGAATCGCATGCGGCGTGTCGAGCATGCGCACCGCGCGCGCGGCGCATTCGGCCAGCTCGGGCCGCAGCGATTCGACGAACACCCCCGGCCCCGCGTGATCGCGCGCGGGCGGCGGCGCCTCGAAGCTGTCGAGCACGCCGCGCATCACCGTCATGTCCAGCCCGATCACGAGCGCGATCGCGGGCTTTGCTTCGGTTCCCTGAACGATCTGGCCGACGGCCGGCATCTCCACGCTGACCACCAGCGCCTCGCCGGCGCGATACAGGTAATCGCGCGTGCCGAACGTGGTGCGCTTCGCGCCCTGCAACGCGATGCACAGCGCCGGCCGGAACAGCAGGTGGCTTTGCGGGCGATCCTCGGTGGCGCGCGTGATCAGCATGCTGTCGATCGCGGTGCGATATACGTGGGCGGCGGGTTGGCGGTCGATATGGTGACGGACCACCTCGAGCAGGGCTTGGGTTTTCATCGTGCGTCCTTGGCGGGCAGGGGAGTCGGTCGGGCGGCGCGGGCAGCGCGTCACGCCAGCATAACGGCAAGCCGGCCGACGCTGCGCGATCGAGCAGGATCAGGCAAGAATTTGTCGATTTCCGACATTCACCGCGGCCCGGGGCCGGCCGTACGATGGATCTCGTGTTCCCTTCACTCGATTCGAGGTCCTCATGTCCCAGCAAACATCCCCCGTCGCCGCGCAAGCCGGCAAGATCGCCATCGTCACGGGCGGCAGCCGTGGCCTCGGCCGCGACACGGTCGTCAACCTGGCGCGGCGCGGCGTCGATTCGATCTTCACCTGGCATTCGAACTCGGCCGAAGCCGACAAGGTCGTGGCCGAAGTGGCCGCGCTCGGCCGCCGCGCGATCGCGCTGCAACTCGACACCGGCAACACCGGCGCGTTCGCGGCATTCGCCGGCAAGGTGAGCGAGGCGCTCGCGCAACTCGGCCAGCCGCGCTTCGATTATCTGGTCAACAACGCGGGCACCTCGCATCACGCGCCGTTCGCGAGCGTGACCGAGGCCGATCTCGACGCGCTCTACAACGTCCATTTCAAGGGCGTGTTCTTCCTGACGCAAACGCTGTTGCCGCTGCTCAACGACGGCGGGCGCATCGTCAACATCTCGTCGGGCCTGACGCGCTTCTCGTTCCCGGGCAGCAGCGCGTATGCGTCGATGAAGGGCGCGGTGGAAGTGCTGACGCGCTACCTGGCGCGCGAACTCGGCGAGCGCGGCATTGTCGTGAACACGGTCGCGCCCGGTGCGATCGCCACCGATTTCAGCGGCGGCATGGTGCGCGACAACCCCGAACTGAACCGCCGCATCTCGGAGATGACGCCGCTCGGCCGCGTCGGTCAGGCCGGCGACATCGGCCCGCTGATCGCGTCGCTGCTGGCCGACGACAACCGCTGGGTCAACGCGCAGCGCATCGAGGCGTCGGGCGGCATGCTGCTCTGATCGATTCGGATCGGTTCGTAGTACGGAACTTGCGTCGCCCGCCGCGACCGGTGCAGCACGACCGGCCACGGCGGGCGATGCCGTTTCGACGCGCGGCGAACGCACGGCAGAAACCGTGCGATTCCGGAATTTTCAGGCATCCGAACTTGGCAGACTGGTTTCACCTTGCAGACAGGCACTGCAACGGCCCATAAACCAGGAGAGATTCAGATGGCCAAGGTACTTTGCGTTCTCTATCCCGATCCCGTCACCGGCTACCCGCCGGCCTACGCACGCGACGACATTCCGAAGATCGAGCGCTACCCGAACGGGCAGACGGTGCCGTCGCCGAAGGGCGAGCTGGGCTTTCGTCCGGGCGAGTTGCTCGGCTGCGTGTCGGGCGAACTGGGCCTGCGCGCCTGGCTCGAAAGTCAGGGCCACGAACTGATCGTGACGAGCGACAAGGACGGCGCCGATTCGAACTTCGACCGCCATCTGGCCGACGCCGACATCGTGATCTCGCAACCGTTCTGGCCCGCGTACCTGACGCCCGAGCGCCTCGCCCGCGCCAAAAAGCTCAAGCTCGCGGTGACGGCCGGCATCGGCTCGGATCACGTCGACCTGAAGGCCGCGGCCGAGCACGGCGTGACGGTGGCCGAAGTGACGTTCTCGAACAGCATCAGCGTGGCCGAGCATGTGGTGATGATGACGCTGTCGCTGGTGCGCAATTACCTGCCGTCGCACCAGTACGCGGTCAACGGCGGCTGGAACATCGCCGATTGCGTGAGCCGCAGCTATGACCTCGAAGGCATGCAGTTCGGCACGATCGGCGCGGGCCGCATCGGGCTGGCGGTACTGCGCCGCCTGAAGCCGTTCGACGTGAAGCTGCATTACTACGACCCGCATCGCCTGTCGAACGAGATCGAGCGCGAACTGGGCCTGACGTATCACGAGACGCCGCAATCGCTGGTCGAGGTGTGCGACGTGATCAACCTGCAAAGCCCGCTCTATCCGTCCACCGAGCACATGTTCGACGACCGGATGTTCGAGCGCGTCAAGCGCGGCGCTTACCTGATCAACACCGCGCGCGGCAAGCTGTGCGACCGCGACGCCGTGGTGCGCGCCGTCGAATCGGGCAAGCTGGCCGGTTATGCGGGCGACGTGTGGTATCCGCAGCCCGTGCCGGTCGATCATCCGTGGCGGCGCATGCCGTACGAAGGGATGACGCCGCATATCTCGGGCAGCTCGCTGTCGGCGCAGCATCGCTACGCGGCGGGCACCCTGGAGATCCTGCAATGCTTCTTCGGCAAGCAGGCGATCCGCCCGGAATACCTGATCGTCGACGGCGGTGCGCTGGCCGGCACCGGCGCGGGGTCGTACAAGCTCGACTGAGTCTGATCCGTGCTCGATCCGGACATGTGACGCCACCGGCCGCGCTGCGCGTGCGGCTGGTCAGAAAAAATGGCGAATGCCGAGGGTGGTCGCCACCTGTTCCTTCGCGCCGGACTGCGCGAGGCCGGTGATGCCCGCGCCGATGTTGGTGCCGTCCATGCCGCTCACGTGCTGATACACGGCCTGCAGATACACGTTGGTGCGCTTCGAGAAGCTGTAGACGGCCAGCAGGTTCGCCTGCTGCCATTTCGGGCTGCGGCCGTCGAGCTGGCCGTCGGTGAACGTGTAGGCGGCCACCAGCGTGACGGCGCCCGTCAGCGCGTAGCGCGCGTTCAGTTCGAGATTGGTGAAATGCGCCGCGCCGTTGGTCAGCGCGATGCCGCTGGTGGTGCCCGACGCGTAGGCGCCGATGCCGCTGGCGTCGCGCAGGCGCGTTTGCGTGAACAG
This sequence comes from Burkholderia sp. 22PA0099, assembly GCF_047497165.1. Classification (NCBI taxonomy): domain Bacteria; kingdom Pseudomonadati; phylum Pseudomonadota; class Betaproteobacteria; order Burkholderiales; family Burkholderiaceae; genus Burkholderia; species Burkholderia sp. 22PA0099. The sequence continues at coordinate 1,758,975 of NZ_CP163164.1, forward strand.
CGCGCCGATCGCGCCGCGTCCGAACCCGTAGTGCGCGCCCGCGCCCCAGGTGCGCTGGCGGCCGGCGGTGAAGGTGGCGTCGCTGGCTACCGCGCCCGAGGCGTTGTCGAGCGCGTTCGAGCCGGCGTTGTCGAGTTCGAGGTAGGCCGCCGCGAACGTGAAGTCGCCATAGGTGTATTGCGTGCCGAAGCTGGCCGCACGATTGTCGGCGAACTGGCCCGCCTCGTTCGAGAAGCCGTACAGCGCGCCGAAACGCCAGCCGCCGAGGCTGGCCGTCTCGAACTTCACGGAGTTGGCAATCCGAAACGAACTGTCGAGGTTGTCGTTGTCGTACGGGTGCGTGAAATGGATGCCGCCGTACGAGGTGCCGGTCAGCGCGAGCGGCCCGAGGTAATCCACCACCACGTCGTATTGCCGGCCCGCCGTGAGCGCGCCGACCCCCTTGCGCGACAGCCCGACGAACGATTGCCGGCCGAACAGCCGGCCGTTCTGGCCGAGCGCGCCGCTATCGATGCTGAAGCCGTTTTCGAGCTTGAAGATCGCCTGCCAGCCGCCGCCCAGATCCTCCTGCCCCTGGATGCCCCAGCGCGTGCCGTTGATGTTGCTGGCGGTGGACTGGAAGGCCGCGTTGCCGTGCTGGTTGTTGGTGTAGGTGATGCCGGTATCGATGATGCCGTACAGCGCGACGCTCGATTGCGCATGCGCCGTGGGACTCAGCAGCGCGAGGCCGGCGAGCGCGAGGGTGGCGGGAAGGAAGCGGTTCAGCATGGCGGCGTGGGCGTGCAGGGCACGAAAGATCAACGGGATCGCCATGCTAGGCGGGACGATTCGCGTACCTAAGCGATGCTTGGCGATATGCAAATCAGCGAGCGCACGAACGGCGCTGAGGCAGGCGATTCGATGCGATGCAGGAGGGTGCGGGAACGGTTCGGATTCCGGAGGATTCGTCTTGGAATCGAGGGGAAGCCTGTAAAACAAGGGGTATTTTAAAATTTCAGGCGCGCCGTGAAGTCGACGCATCCCCATGCGGAACGTACCGCGACGCCATTATTCAATGCGCCGGAATTCACGCTTTCCGAATTTTTGAGGCGGCCTCGCAACAAGCGGCAACGCGCCGCTGCCGCCGTGTGCTAACCGCGCCCGATGCGCGTCAGCCGGTCATGCCATCTGCGTGCGCCAGCGGCCTGGCGTGGTGCCGGTCAACTCGCGAAACACCGTCGTGAAATGCGCCTGCCCGGGGAAGCCGCTGGCGAGCGCGGCCTCGACGATCGGCAGCCCGTCGCGCAACAGCCGCTTGGCCTGCTCGATGCGGCGCTGCGTGAGGAACGCATGCGGCGACAGCCCGGTCGCCAGCCGGAACTGCGCCGCGAAGTGCATGCGGCTCAGGCCGGCGTGGCGCGCGATGTCGTGCAGCGTGATCGGCTCGGCCAGGTTCGCCTCGACGTAATCGAACACGCGCCGCAGGCGCGGCGCCGACAAGCCCGCGCACGCGCTGCCCGGTTCACGCGCGTAGCGCGTCAGCACATGGCGCAGGATACCGGCCAGCAATTGGTCATGCTTTCCGGCCGTGGCGCGGTCGTAGCCGGCCAGTTGGCGCGCGAGCGGCGCCAGCACCGGATCGACGCGAAAGCCCGGATCTTCCAGGCGCGGCGGCGCGGCCGAGCCGCTGGCCGCGCTGTATTCGGCATCGATCAGTGCGGCCGGCACGAACACGTGCAAGGCCTCGTTCTCGCCGCGAAACCGGCATTGCACCGATTCGCCGGGCATGGTCAGTTGCACGCCGCCGGGGCCGCCCGTGCCGCGTTCGAGCAGGCGGCCGTTCTTGTAGCAATCGACGGTGGCCGCGCCGAGCAGCAGGCTGATCGTGTAATGGCGCGCGAGCACCGGTGCGACCAGCTCGCGCCAGCGAATCCGGCGGTCGAGCCAGTGGCCGATCACGATGCCGGCCGGCGGCCGGGGCGCGATCGCGGGCAGGACGGTGGCAGGCGGGAGGGGCATCTCGCGCCAGCGCTGTTCGTCGGTGGGTAGTCCGGGCGGTGCGTGCTGGGTGTGCGATGGGGCAAGCGCGTCGCGGGGGGCGGTCGGCATCGTCGTCTCCTGGGTCGCGCGCGGCCGTGAACCGGGCCGGCGGCTCGGCAGCGCATCGACATGCAGGATAGAAGCGGATCGCGGGCGAGGGCGGCGTCAGCTTGTGAGCGCAAAAAACAGCACAGTTGTGCGGCGCTTGGCGTGTCGTGGGGAACTGTCATCGCGGCCGAGCGTGGTTCTGGCGCGGGGCGGGTGGCAAGTGGTCTGGGGCTGAGGGCTGGGGCTCGGATGGCGAGGCGTCAAGGACGCGACGCTCAACGTTCAGCGCTCGGTGCTCGGTGCTCGCCGCCCGATGCCCGCCGCCCAACGCCCAACGCCCAACTTGTCAGGCGTGCGGAGAGCCGAGCGCGGCGGCAGGCATTCGGCGTTCAGGCGTGCGAGTGCTCACGCATGCGGCACACAAACATCCGCCGCGTTGCCATTGCCGTCCGCAACATCGCCATCGCGCCCGCCCGCGCGCTTGCGGCCCTTCGCCGTGGTTTTCGCCGCAGCCGGCGCGCCATCCCTCCCCGCCCCCGCTTTCGGCGCGCGCCGCTCCTGGCTCGGCGCGTGGCCGAACTGCGCGCGATAGGCCTTGCTGAAATGGCAGGCCGACCGGAAGCCCGACAAGGACGTGACCTGCGAGATCGACACGTCGCTGTTGCGCAGGATCTCGCGCGCGTGCTTGAGTCGCACCGACAGGTAGTAATGGGTGGGCGAGGTGGTCAGGTAATGCTTGAACATGCGCTGCATCTGCCGCTCCGAAAGCGCGATCAGCCGCGCGAGATCGGCCAGCGGCAGCGGCTCCTCGATGTTCGCTTCCATGAGCCGCACCGCTTCCACCAGCTCGGCGCGCGAGAAGCCCACCCGCGCGTCGACCGGAATCGGCTGCGGATCGCTCGCGCCGCGAATCCTCTGCAGCACGAACTGCTCGGACACGCGCGTGGCCAGGTCCTGGCTGCGCTCGGCCGCGATGATGCCGATCATCAGGTCGAGCGGCGCGGTGCCGCCGGTGCAGGTCACGCGGTCGCGGTCGATCACGAACAGCTCGTCGACGATCTGCACGGCCGGGAATTCGGCATGCAGCGCCGACAGGTTTTCCCAGTGCACGGTGCCGCGATAGCCGTCGAGCAGGCCGCTCGCCATCAACGCGTAGGCGCCGGTGCAGATGCCGCCGAGCGGCACGCCGCGCCGCGCCAGTTCGCGCAGCGCGTGGATCACGGTGGCGTCCACGGCGTCGCGCACCTGGGTGCCGCCGCAGACGATCATCAGGTCGGGCAGCGGCTCGGTGAAATCGAGCTGCCGCGTGGGCCGCGCGATCATGCCGTTGCTGGCCGGCACGGCGTTGCCGTCGGTGGAGTAGACGGTCCAGCTGTAGTGCTCGCTGCGATCGGCGTAGTTCGCCATGCGCAGCGCTTCGATTGCACTGGAGAACGCGATCATCGAAAACGACGGCAGCGTCAGGAAACCGAAGTGGCGAAGCGTGGGTGCGGGCATGAAATCAACATCGGCGCGGGCCGATGCCAGAGGTTGGGTCGTGCGTGACGACGCCTGCCCGAAGGCCGGTTCGACCTGGCCCTGTCATGGCGCGCAAGGGCAGCCGGCGGCCGGCGCGGCAGGTTTGCGCCGTGGCGGCTTCGGGCTGGCGTTGCCGCGGTATTCGTTCGCGGCGTCACCCCCGAATCATTGCGATAAACGCGCGCCCGCGATCAAGGAAATTCGACGGGCGCTTGCCATTTCCCGACACATTCCCTCGCCCGTTGCCTGGCGCCTTCGCGGCCGGGGCGTCGCGCGCGGCCGGCGCGCGGAAGCGGGGCGAGAACGCTGTCGTTTCCTGTCGGCTTCGGGGCGCATCGGGGCAGGATCGCGCGGGCCGTGTCCCGCACACTCGGGCGGACACGATGCGGTATCCGATAACAGGCGATGGCGGCCGGCCGGCCCGTGTCGCGCCGAGGCGAAGGGAGGCGAGGTGAGGTCTTGCTCGCGGCTTCGGGGCGACACGGTGCGGCCGCCGCACGAGAGACAAGGCCGCGTGCCGCGCGGCGCACATCGCCATTCCTCCCAGGAGCGAGCCCTTGAGCCACTCGACCCACTCGACCCGCAAGCCGTCAGGCAAGCACCCAAGCCCGCCTTCGGGCCCACCCCGGCGGCCCGCCGCCGGCAACCGCACCGCCGCACGAAGCCGGCCGCCGCGCGAGGCGGGCTTCGCCGATGACGACGTGACCGTGGTCGACCGCGCGCTGCTCAAGCGTGCGGTGGGCGCGATGGCGCTCGGCAACGCGATGGAGTGGTTCGATTTCGGCGTCTACAGCTATATCGCGGTGACGCTGGGCAAGGTGTTCTTCCCGTCGACGAGCGGCTCGGCGCAATTGATCGCCACCTTCGGCACGTTCGCGGCCGCGTTCCTGGTGCGGCCGATCGGCGGCATGGTGTTCGGCCCGCTCGGCGACCGCATTGGCCGTCAGCGCGTGCTGGCCGCCACCATGATCATGATGGCCTGCGGCACGTTCGCGATCGGCCTGATCCCGTCGTATGCGTCGATCGGCATCTACGCGCCGGTGCTGCTGCTGCTCGCGCGGCTCGTGCAGGGCTTCTCGACCGGCGGCGAATACGGCGGGGCGGCCACCTTCATCGCCGAGTTTTCGGCCGACCGCCATCGCGGCTTCATGGGCAGCTTCCTGGAGTTCGGCACGCTGGCCGGCTATCTGCTCGGCGCGGGCACGGTTACGGCGCTGACCTCGCTGTTGAGCCCCGCGCAGATGCTCGACTGGGGCTGGCGCGTGCCGTTCTTCGTGGCCGGGCCGCTCGGCCTGATCGGCCTGTACATCCGCACCCGGCTGGAGGAAACGCCGGCGTTCCGCAAGGAGGCCGAGCATCGCGAGCGGCTCGAACGTGCGCGCCCGCGCGAATCGCTGGTCACGCTGCTGGCCGGGCAGTGGCGCGCGCTGCTGGTGTGCGTGGGGCTGGTGCTGATCTTCAACGTGACCGACTACATGGCGCTCGCGTATCTGCCGAACTACCTGTCGGCCACGCTGCACTACGACGAGACGCGCGGGCTGGTGGTGGTGCTCGCGGTGATGGTGCTGATGATGCCGATGACGCTGGCGGCGGGCTGGCTGTCCGATCGCGTCGGACGGCGGCCGGTGATGCTGGCCGGCTGCATCGGCCTGGCGGTGCTGGCGATCCCCGCGCTGCTGCTGGTGCGCAGCGGGCATGGCGCGCTGATCTTCGCCGGCATGATGCTGCTCGGCGTGATGCTGTCGTGCTTCTGCGGGGTGATGCCGTCGGCGCTGCCGGCGCTGTTCCCGACGCGGGTGCGCTACAGCGCGCTGGCGATCGGCTTCAACGTGTCGGTGTCGCTGTTCGGCGGCACCACGCCGCTGGTCACGGCCTGGCTGGTCGGCCGCACCGGCGACCTGATGATGCCGGCCTACTACCTGATCGGCGCGGCGGTGATCGGTGCGATCTCGGTGCTCGCCGCGCGCGAGAGCGCCGGCCAGCCGCTGCCCGGCTCCGCGCCGTGCGTGGCGACGCAGGCCGAGGCGGTAAGGATTCGGCGCGCGGCGGGGGCGATGGACGGTGGGCGGCCGGTGCGCGGGTTGGCGGGCAAGTGAATCCGGTGACTGATGTTCGCGAATCAGTCCGGTGCATGACGCCGGTCGATAAGCCGGCAGATCATGCCGTCGGATGCATTTGGCGGATTGGGGCCGGGAGATGAGGCGGGCGGGTGAGGTCGGCAAATCAGGTCGGCAAATCAGGCCGGCCGATGAGAAGGACGGATGAGGCCCGCCGATCAAACCCCGGTTCAACCCGGCTTCACCACCATCAGGAAATACACCGCCAGCATTGCGATGAAGGCCGGGTAGCCGAGGCGCTCCCAGGTCTTCGCGTGGCGCCAGTAGGCGTCGGGCAGGATCGCCGCGCCGCCCGCGTGCGCGGTGGTGGCGAGCTTCGCCATCTCGATCTGGATCCCGACCACCGGCAGCCAGCACACGGCGGCCACCGCATACAGCACGAGCGTGGCGACGATCCACGGCGTCTGCCACGGCCAGCCGGCCTGATGCGCGAGCCATAAGCCCGAGGCCGGCTGGAACAGCACGGCCGGCGTGGTGAACCACCAGTCGGCGCGCACCACCAGCCGCGAGACGGCCGCGATCGCCGGCACCGAGCGCGTGCGGTTCGCGAAGAACAGATAGAACGCCGAACCGAAGCCGGTGCCGACCATCAGCACCGAGGACAGGATATGCAGCGTCTTGACGATCAGATAGGCGTTCATGAGAAGTCCGATTCGTGGATCAGCAGAAACAGGATGGCGAGGATCGGCACGTTCTTGATCAGGGGGCCGAACGGTTCGGCGAACTGAGCCGGCAGCGCCAGCGCGATGGCGGCGGTATAGCCGGCCACCAGCGCGAATTGGGCGAGCCAGAGGCGGCGGCCGGGCCGCGCCAGCGTCAGCAGGCCGAGCCCGGCGTCGAGCGCGCAGGCGCCGTACAGCGCGGCGGTGGCGGCGATACCATGCAGATGCATCGCGCCGAGCCGCGCGAGGCTGGCCTCGCGCGGAAACACGAACGCGCTGACCCAGGCGGTCCAGAGCCACACGAACGCGAGCGCGCCACGCAGCAGCGGCTGGCGGATCGCGGCGAGCGCGCCGGCGCGCAAGCGCTGCACATCGGCCCCGGCCACGCCTTGCGGCAGGCCGAGCGGGCGGCGGCCGAGCAGGCGCGTGGTGCCGCCGGCACTGGCGGTGTTGCCGTTCGCGAGCATCGTCCAGGTGTCGCGATCGAGCATCGCGCCGGGCAGGCGGCCGATCGCGGCGGCGGCCGCGCCCACCAGCGCCCCCGGCACCGAGATGCTCCGCGCCGGCCGCCCGCCGAGCGCGGCGCGGTAGATCGCCAGCATCTCGCCGTAGCTCACTTCGCGGCCGCCCACCACATCCGCGCTCTCGCGGCCCGGCGTGCCGCGTTCGAGCCAGCGCACCACCAGTTCGGCGAGATCGTCGCGATGCACGGGGCGCAGCCGCTGCCGTCCGCCGTCGGGCAGCAGATGCAGCGGCAGGCTCGCGAGCGCCGCGAACAGGCGCGTCGAGTGGCCGGCCGGATCGAACACCAGCGCCGGGCGCGCGACCAGCGCGTCGCCGGGCATCGCCAGCAGATGATGGTCGGCGTCGCGCTTGCTGCGCAGGAACGGCGTGGCGCCGGCTTCAGCGCCGAGCGCGGAAATTTGCACGATGCGCCGGCCGCCGGCGGCGCGGCATGCCTCGAACAGCGCGACCGGGGCCGCGCGGTGAACGGCGTCGAAACGTTGGCCGCCGCGTTCGGTCAGGATGCCGACGGCGTTGACCACCGCGTCCACTTCCGCGATGCGCGGCAGCCAGGCGGCGACGTCGTGATCGCTTCGGTAGTCGATAGCGATGTCGCCGGCCCGGCGCGGTGCGCGCACGCCGGCAATCACGTCGTGCCCGTGCGCCGCGAGCCTTTCGCAGATCGCGCGGCCGATCGTGCCGTTCGCGCCGCAGACCAGCACTTTCATGCCGAGGCTCCAGTGGTTTCAGCGGCGATCGCGGCTTGCGCCGGCGCGACTGCCCGAGGCACGGCGGCGGCCGGGTTCGCATCGACCGGAATCTGCCGCGCGATCCGCGACGCGATCGCGATCAGCGGCACGATCGCGCCGAGCAGCGACCACACCACCGTCGCGCGCAACGCCCCGATCACGCACAACGCGTTGTCGGCCGAGCACGCGGCGGGGCTGCGCGCGAACGCCAGCACCAGCACGAGCGGGCCGAGCACCAGCATGACCAGGGTGATGCGCGTCCAGAAATCGGCACGCCCCTCGGTGCCGCACAGGTCGATCAGCAGGTTGCGCGTGACCGCGCGCAGGTAACGGGCGATGGCATAGCCGATCGGCACGGGCAACAGGAACTGGATGGCGAGGGCGAGCGAGGTGTTCATGATTGATTGTCCTTACTGTTGTTTCTGTATAAACAGAAATATAGAGCCCAAAAAAAGCGGGTGTCGCCACCCGCGCGTGCTTACTTGCTCGGCTTGCGCCGGACCACCTGGCTGATCTTCGCGCCGATCCCCAGCGTCTTCATCAGCGTATCGGGCTTCATGCGCAGCATTTCGTCGGACCAGGTGGTCAGCGTCTCCATGAACTGCAGCGTGTCGCGAATCCTTTGTTCGGTTTCCTTCGTTTCGTTGGCCATCTCGGGGCTGGTGAGCGTATCGCGCAGCACCGTCAGCGTCGGGTCGATCTCGCGCTGGCGGCGGCCTTCGACGATCAGCTTGAACAGCTCCCAGATATCCGTCGACGTTTCGAAGTGGTCGCGCCGGTCGCCCATCACATGCACGATGCGCGCGAGCTTCCACGATTGCAGCTCCTTCAGGCTGGTGCTGACGTTCGAGCGCGCCACGCCGAGCGCGCCGGCGATCTCGTCGGCGGCGATCGGCTTGCCGTGGAGATAGAGCAGCGCGTGAATCTGCGCGACGGTGCGGTTGACGCCCCAGCGGGAGCCCATTTCGCCCCAGTGGAGAATGAATCGTTCGGCAAGCGGTGTCAGTTCCATGCGGCGTAATGTACGAGCCTTCAGTTATTTCTGTCAAGACAGAAATAAAGCGGCCGATTCGGGCCGAAAGCACGACGGCGCCATGCGACACAACGTCCTGTTGTTTTTATATTCATCGCAGAATTGGTTTGTTTCCGGCCCGGACGGAATTCGCTAACGTGCGGATTCTTCCAATAACAGACCGAGCCATAAAAGAATGAAGCGCCTTTCCTACTTCGCACTGCCCACCGTTACCGCCCTTGCCGCCAGCCTGTCGCCGGCCGCACAAGCGCAAAGCAGCGTCACGCTGTACGGCATCGTCGATGCCGGCATCGCGTATGTCCACAATGCGCAGGGCGCCAACGGCGCGAACCAGTCGTCGCTGGTGAAATTCAACAGCGGCGGCCTGTCGGGCAGCCGTTGGGGCCTGCGTGGCACGGAAGATCTGGGCGGTGGCCTCGCCGCGATCTTCCAACTCGAAAACGGCTTCAACGTCGGCACGGGCGCGCTCGGCCAGGGCAGCCGCGAATTCGGCCGCAAGTCGATCGTGGGCCTGGCCGATCAGCGTTGGGGTACGCTGACGATCGGCCGCCAGTACGACCCGATCGTTGATCTGGTGCAAGGCTTGACCGAAGACGGCCCGTTCGGGGGCACCTTCGCCACGCCGGGCGACCTCGACAACTACGACAACAGCCTGCGCGTCAGCAACTCGGTGAAGTACACCAGCCCGCTGATCGCCGGCATCCAGGTGGAAGCGCTGTACGCGCTCGGCGGCGTGGCGGGCCAGACCGGCAACGGCCAGACCTACAGCTTCGGCGCGTCGTACGCGCACGGCCCGCTGTCGCTCGGCGCCGGCTACTTCTTCGCCAATGGCGGCAACACCGTGACGAACGGCACGCGCACCTGGACGAGCACCTCGGATTCGCTGTTCAACACCGTCATCAACACGGGCTTCTCCAGCGCCAAGTCGATCCAGATCGTGCGTGCCGCCGGCCAGTACGTGCTGGGCGCGGCCACCTTCGGTATCGCCTACTCGAACACGCAATACGTGGGCGATTCGCTGTCGGTGTTCAAGTCGACGGCCAAGTTCAACAGCGGCTCGGGCTTCTTCAACTACCGCTTCTCGCCGTCGCTGAACACGGGTATCGGCTACAGCTACACGTCGCTGACCGGCCCGGTGTCGGCCCACTACAACCAGGTCAACATCGGCGCGCTGTACTCGCTGTCGAAGCGCACCGATCTCTACGCGGTGGCCGGCTACCAGAAGGCCAGCGGCAACTCGCTGAACGCGGCCGGCGCGGTGGTCTCCGCCCAGGCATCGATCGGCAGCTTCGGCGTGAACTCGGGCACCAACAGCCAGGAACTGGCGCTGGTGGGCATCCGCCACAAGTTCTGATCGCGCGCGGCGCGGTGCGTCCGCTCCGCTTGCCTTCATCCGTTTCGGCACGGCCGGCTTCGCGCAATGCGACGCCGGCCGTGTTGCGTTTCGGGCTTTCAGACGCTTCCCCGTTCGGGCCGGGATGGCCGATACTGTCGGGCCGCATTCCCTTCCGATCCCGCTGCCCGCCATGTCCGCCGAACCGAATTCCACTTCCCTTGCCACGCCTACCCTCGACGGCCGGCTCGTGACGCTGCGCCCGTTGAGCGAGGTCGCGCCGGCCGAGTTGCTGGCCGCCGCCGCCGATGGCGAACTCTGGAACCTGACGGTGACCGTGGTGCCCGGCCCGGCCGGCATCGAGGCTTATCTGGCGAAGGCGTTCGAGGGCGAGCGCGCCGGCACCGTGATGCCGTTCGCGATCGTGCGGCGCGACAGCGGCAAGGTGGTCGGCAGCACGCGCTTCTGGAAGATCGACCGCGTCAATCGCCGGCTCGAAATCGGCCATACGTGGCTGTCGGCGTCGATGCAGCGCTCGGGCGCGAACACCGAATGCAAATACCTGCTGCTGCGCTACGCGTTCGAAACGCTCGCTTGCGTGCGCGTGCAGTTCACCACCGACGTGCTGAACGAACGCTCGCGCGCCGCGATCCTGTGGATCGGCGCGCACGAGGAGGGCGTCGTGCGCCACGAGCGCATCATGCCAGACGGCCGCAAGCGCAACTCGGTGCGCTTCAGCATCATCGACGACGAATGGGCCGCCACGCGCGCGCATCTCGAAGGACTGCTGGCGAAGTAGGCCTTCGGCACGCGGGGCACGCTCAGGCATCGTCGACGACGAATGGGCCGCCACCCGAGCACATCTTGAGGGCCTTCTGGCGAAGTAGCCCACAACACGCGGGCCGCGCTCAGGCCGCGCGCCGCGCGATCAGCGCCGCGCCGAGCGGCGCGAGCAGCAACGCACCGAATACCCAGCGCGCGGCTTGCGCCGTGCCGGCCACGCCGCCCGGCTCCACCAGCCCGCCCGCGTTGGCGAGCATCCCCACCAGCGCCGCACCGGCCGCCGTCGCGAACAACTGCACGGTGGTGATCGACGCGCCCGCGAGCGCGTTCTCCGCATCGGGCACGGCCTTCAGCGCGCGCGTCAGCAAGTGCGGCCAGGCCACGCCGACGCCCAACCCGAGCGCCACCATCGCCGTGCAGATCGGCAGGAGTGCGAGCCATTCGCCGCCGCTCTCCCTCGGCAGCAGCGCGAACAGGCCGAGCATGCCGGCCAGTTCGAGCAGCGGCCCGGCCACGATCAGGCGGCGCAGGTTCGGGCCGCTCGCGCCCGAGCAGGCCAGCGCGCCGAGCGTCCAGCCCGCGCCCATCAACGCGGCCAGATAGCCGGCCGCGAGCGGCGGCTGGCGATGCAGCACCTGCAGGAACAGCGGCGCGAAGATTTCGGCGCTGGTGACCGTGAGCGACAGCAGCGCGAGGATCGCGTAGCACTTCGCGACCGGCGAGCCGGGGCGGAACGCGCCGGACGGCAGCAGCCGGTTCGACGCGCGCCGCTCGATGCGCACCAGCAGCGCCCCGCAGCCGATCGCCAGCACGATGCCGGCCAGGTTCCAGGCCGGGTCGGTGGACGCGCTGCCGGCCGACACGGCCAGCACCACCGCGATCAGCAGGCCCAGTTGCGGCTTCGGCGTGGCGGTGTTGCCTGGCGCGGCAGCGGAGGCCGAGGCCGAGGTCGAGGCCGCGTTGCGCGGCAACACCGCCGCCGCCAGCAGCGCGAACGCCGTGGCCGCGCCCGCCACCGACCAGAACGACGCGCGCCACATGCCCCATTCGGCGAACACGCCGCCCACCGCCGGCCCGATCAGCGTCGCCACGCCCCACATGCCCGACACGAGCGCCATCGCGCGCGGCCACAGCGCCTCGTCGAACACGACGCGGATCATCGAATAGGCCAGTGCGCACAGCACCCCGCCGCCGAAGCCCTGCACGAGCCGGCCGGCCAGCAGCACCGGCATGGCCGGCGCGAGCGCGCATAGCGCCGCGCCCGTGGCGAACACCAGCGCCGACAGCGCATAGGCGCGCCGCGGCCCGAGCCGCTTCAACAGGCCGGCCGCGAGCGCCGAGCCGGCGATCGACGCGACGATGAAGATCGCCGTGCTCCACGAATACAAGTCCAGCCCGCCGATGTCGCGCACCACGCTCGGCAGCACGGTGGCGACCACGTAGACGCTCATCGCATGCAACGCCACGCCGCCGGCCAGCGCGAGCGAGCGCAGGCCGTTCGCGCCCGAGCACAGCGCGGCCCAGCCGGTGCTTGCCGATATCGCCGGTGTTGCCGGTGTCGCCGCGTTCGTCGAAGGCGCTGCTGCCGCCGTGAATTCCTCTCGCTTGCCCATGGGTTCTCCCGTTGCTGGTTCGATCAAGGCCGGCAAGCGTGCTTGCTCCGGCCAACGGCATCGTTTATAAAACCTCATGTTTGGTTGAGGTCAAGGGAGCGCGCATGAGTATTGACGTAAAGCAGGCGTTGTCGGTGGGCGAGGTGGCCCGTCGCAGCGGCGTGAGCGTGGCGACGATTCATTTCTACGAAGCGAAGGGATTGATTCACGGCTGGCGCAGCGATGGCAACCAGCGCCGCTATGCGCGCGACGTGCTGCGCCGCATCGCGATCGTGCGGATCGCGCAGCGCGCCGGCATGCCGCTCGCGGCGATCAAGTCGGCGCTCGATGCCTTGCCGGCCGGGCGCAAGCTGACGGTGCGCGACTGGCGGCGGCTCTCCACCGCGTGGCGCGACGAATTGAGCGAGCGGATCGATCAGCTCACCAAACTGCGCGATCAATTGGGCGGCTGCATCGGCTGCGGGTGCCTGTCGATGCGCGACTGCCCGCTGCGCAACCCGGGCGACCGGCTCGGCGAGGCCGCGCAGGGCGCGGCGCTGCTCGAAGGCCGGTAAGACTGCGAAACCAGTACTGCGAAACAAAACGAGACGGGCCGGCGATGTCATGCCGGCCCGTCTTTTTTCCGGCGTTCGGTTCGTTTAGCTGGCGGTGCCCATCGCCGGATCGGAGACCGAATCCTTGCCGGTTTCGATGCGCCCCGCGAAGCGGCGGCGGAACGTCGTGGAGGTGCTGCTGCCGACCGTGAAGTCGTACCAGTTGCCGCTGTCGGCCACGGCCCAGCTCAGTTCGCCCGAGGCGTTGGCGGCCACGGTCAGCGTCCACGGGCCGTCGCTGCGATACGCGTTGGCGGCCACCGTGAAGGTAGCCGGCTGGCTGCCGCGGTTGAACAGCTTGACGATCACGCTCGACGCGTCGCAAGGCTGGTAGCACACCTGAATTTCAGGGTTGACGCCCGCGCCGAGTTCGCCGAGGTTGCCCACATATTCACGGTGATAGCCGTTCGGCCCGAGCACCCACAGGTCGTAGCTGCCGTTGTCGGCCGCATCGGGCACCCACACGCCGCTCAGCGACTTGCCGGCCTGCACCGCGTAGCGGCGCGGCACGCGATCCAGATGCAGCCGGTCGTACACATGGAACACCGCGCCGGTGGCGTTGCCGCTGGCGTTCGTGAATTCGAGCGTGAGGCCGGCGGTGGCCGGGTGCGCCGTGGTGTGCAGCTCGTAGGGCAGCGCGCGCGACGGCCGCGTGCCGGTGGCCTGCGCGGGCAGCGCCGAGGTGGCGGTGGCGGCCGGCACCGGAATCGCGCTGGCCGCGGCCTGCGACGACGCCAGCGAATCGGCGCCGACCTTGGTGGTGCGGCCCGACAGCGTGGGCAGCGCGCCGTCGTTCGGCGACACGAAGTTGAAGCACGAGCTGAGGTCGCCGCAGATCGCGCGGCGGTAGGCGCTGATCTGCGGCTCGGCCACGCCGAAGCGCTTCTCGAGAAACATCAGCGTGGAGGTGTGATCGAACACCTGCGAATTGACGAAGCCGCCGCGGCTCCACGGCGAGATCACCCACATCGGCACGCGCGGCCCCGGGCCGTACGGGCGGCCGTCGATCGCGGGCTGGTTGCTGGTGGCCGGCGTGAAGTTGTGATATTCGGGCGCCATGTCCGCATCGGCCAGCGTGCTGCCGCCGGCCAGCGTGCCGTCGGCATTGTGCGACGGCGCGCTCGGCGGCGGCAGGTGATCGAAGAAGCCGTCGTTCTCGTCGTAGTTCACGAGCAGCACCGTCTTGCTCCACACGTCCGGGTTCGCGGTCAGCGCGTCGAGCACTTCCTGCACGTACCAGCCGCCCTGCGTCGGGCTCGACGGCCCCGGGTGCTCGCTGTAGTACGACGGCGGAATGATCCACGAAACCGACGGCAGCGTGCCGTTCTGGATGTCGTCGCGGAACGTTTCGAGGAAGCCTTGCGGCATGGTGTTGCCGAAGCCCTTGGCGAGCGGGCTCAACGGATCGTCGATGGCCGGGTCGTAGAACGGGCCGGCGGCCGTCACCGATTGATTGATGTCGACCGTCGAGACGTATACCGGGCGGCGCGCGGCCGGCATCTGCTCGATCGCGGCGCGCCAGTGGCGAAAGCCCATCATCTCGTTGCAGCCGAAATTGTCGACCAGGCTCTGATAGACCTTCCAGCTCACGCCGGCCGATTGCAGGCGGTCGGCGTAGGTGGTCCAGGTCCAGCCCGAGGTGGACGGGCCGATGTCGTTGCCGCCGTTGAACTCGTTGTTCAGCGCGGCCACGCCCACGTTGCTGCCGTCGGCGGGGCTCTTGCCGTTCGGGCCGTTGGTGCCGCTCCAGTAGAACAGGCGGTTCGCGATGGTGCCGGTGTGCATGCCGCAGTGATATGCGTCGCACATCGTGAACGCGTCGGCCAGCGCGCGATGGAACGGCACTTCGACCGTCTCGTAGTAGCCGAGCGAAAGCGGCGTCTTGGCGGTGGGCCATGCCGACATGCGGCCGTTGTCCCAGGCCGCCTGCGCGTCGTTCCAGGTGTGCGGCGTGCCGCCCGCGCGCAGCGCGTTGCCTTGCGTCTCGTCGAGGTGATACGGCGCGAGCACGCTGGTCACGCCCGCTTTCGTATAGCTCTGGTGGAAGATGTTGGTCGCGCCCGGCGCCGGAATCGCGAAGCGGTCGCCGTAGCCGCGCACGCCGCGGAACGTGCCGAAATAGCTGTCGAACGAGCGGTTTTCCAGCATCAGCAGCACCACGTGCTGCACGTCGTTGAGCGTGCCGGTGACGTTGTTGGCGTCGATCGCGAGCGCGCGCCGGATCGCCGGCGGAAATGCCGACAGCGTGGCGGCGGCCGCGGCGCTGCCGAGCGAGGTTTTCAGGAACCGGCGTTTCGAAGAACTGAATGTCATGCGGAGGGCTTCCGGGTGAGGGCGGGGCGGCTCAGGGAGCCGGCGCGCAGTGACGGGTCGAGCAGGCGGCGGCGCCCGCGCCGCTGGACGGCGTGGTGTGCGGTGCATCGTCGTTGCCGCCGCAGGCGGCGAGCAGCAGCGTCGCACACAGCAGCGCGGCGCCGAGCCATGAAGTGCCGATGATCGAAAGGCGAGCCATTGTTGTTGTGATCCCAGGGACAGCGATGGAAACGGAGGGAACGCGCCGGCCGGACGGTTCCGCTTTGCGAGGACAGGGCCTGAATCCGTTGCCGACTGTAGGCTTTGTTTTTGGCAGGAATGTGAAGCGGATTGCAAGCTTGGCGATCAAGTGTGCGGTCGAGAACGTTGCCGCGCGCAGCGATCGATGGGGAATGCCGATAATTTCCGATATTTATTCGATGCGAGGTAGTGCTTACCGATTTCCCGAGAAAAGCGAATCGATGCGCGCGCAAGCATCGTCCGGCATGCAACTCGGGTGTCGCAAAACTGTCAGTCGCAAGCGGCAGAATCCGTTAACCCACCGACCACTGACGACAGGACCCCCCATGTCACTGAACTATGGTTTGCTGAAAGGCACCGTTGCCGGACATCTTCGCGACGCGGACGACGATCACTACCAGATCCTCGTACACGCCGGCGACGAAGTGTTCCGTATCGCCGTGAACGTGAAATCGTCGGCGCCGCATGCGCCGTCCACCGTGCTGTTCGAGTCGCGCACCACGCTGCCCGATGCGCTGACCTCGCAACTGACGGCCGCCGCCACCGGCTTCACGAAGCTGGCCAGCCAGCCGGGCGGCCTCGCGATCGACTTCGTGCGCGGCGCTCTGGTGGATACCTCGGCGATGGTGCCGGTGCCGCCCGACCAGCCGGGCCAGAGCAACGACCTGAAGGACCGCCTCGAAAGCGCGGTGGTCAAGGCGATGGATCAGGCCGGCTCGGAAGTGTTCGCGTTCGGTTCGAAGTGGGGGCCGGAAACCAAGCCCGACCAGTATTTCAAGTTCGTGCCGGGCCAGGGCATTCACGATATCCACATGAACCAGGGCAATTCGGGTTCCTATCGTAAGGACAACGGTGTTTACCAGGATGGCTGCCTGATGCTGCGCTATCCCGACGGCACCTGGCTCGCCGTGTTCCTGGCGTTCCAGTCGCAGACCTTCGACACCGACGATCACGGCAACCCGGTGAACGGCGGCCACTGATCGCGCGTTCGTATCGCGTCGGGCTTGCCTGGCGCGATTCAGCGCCTACACTGGTAGATTGACCTGTGTAGCCGGGCGGAGCCATGAAAATCGATTTCCATGCGGACCCGGTAGATGTGGACGCGATCTGCCGCGATCTCGAGAACGGCGAAGTCACCGTGATCGACACCACCCGGCCGAATTTCCGCGATCTGCACGAAGCGGTCAGCCCGCTGATGCGCGGCTCGGCCATTCTGCCCCTTTCGGTGCGCGATGCCGACGGCGTTTGGCATTGCTACCTGCTCAACCGCGATTACCAGCCCATCTCGCTCGACGAGATCGATGCCAGCGTGGCGCGCGCCATCGCGCTGTGGCAGGCGGCCGGGCGGCCCACGCCGTATCGGGTGGCGGCGGCGCGCTAGGGCGCGCCGCGTTCATGCCTTATTTCTGATCGGCCGGAATCGCGTCGTCGCTCTTGATCCAGCCTTCGATGCGGCCCGCGCGCGGGTTGTGGAAGCGAACCTGCAACCACGCCACGTCGGCGCTGGCGCCGATCAGGTCGAGCGTGTCGTCCTGCACCACGTAGCGGCGCGTCGGGCCATCGTGCGGGCTGTCGTGCAGCGGCAGCTTCGGCACGGCCACCTTGATGCCCACTTCGCCGCCGCCATACGCCTGGGGCTGGCTGCCGACCACCTTGCCGTGCTCGTCGTAGGTCAGGCGTACCGACGCGGGGCCGCCGTCCGCCGCCGCGCCCTCCACGATCGACGTCTGCAGGCCGATCGGCAAATCCTGGCTGCTCTGATAGAGGTACAGCGTGCCGTCGGCGCGATAGCGATAGGCATCGCTGTACCACACCGGGCCGCTGCGGCAGGAGCTGTAGAGCGTGCGCTCGGCCGGCTTCGCCTCGAGATTCGTCAGGTCGCCGCAACTGCCTTGCCGTGCATTGCCCGATGGCGCGTGCAACGGCGTGAAGCGGTGGGCGGCCGGATCGTACAGATAGACCTGATACGCCTCGTTCACCATGCCTTGCATGACGGTGACGGCCACATCGCGATGGCCGTCGAAGTTGTAATCGCCGAGCGCGTAGTCGAATGTCCCGTCGCCGTCGCCCAGATCGCCATCGAGCGCAAGAGTTTGCGAGACGTTGCCGGGCGAGAGCCGCACGCGTACATGGGTGCTGTCGATGCGCGTGAGCGTGGCCGTGGTGTTGGCGTCCACGCGGTAGCTCATGACGGGGGGCGCGGCCTGCGCCGCCGTGGCGGCGAGGCTGCCGGCCAGCAATACAGCCAGCGCGGCCAGCGCGGCCGGGCGCGATTCGAATCGGCTCATGGGTGTGATCCCCGGAATGATCGGTGTGGTGTGGGCGGCGTGATCGCGGCGGCCAGCATGGCACGGCGCGCGCCTCGCCGCAACGCCGCCGCCTTCGGCAATCCTTTGCATTTCGATGCATCATGTCGGGCCGCGCCGGCGAGCGCCACCCTGGATGGAGCCTTTCGACATGCCTGCCCCCCGCACTGGCCAGACCGACCTGCAACAACTGCTGACCGGCATCGATCCGGCGCTCGACGAGGACATCTACACGTTCTGCACGGTGGCGCGCGACGCGCGTGGTGGGCACGACACGCCGGCCGATTGCATCTGCACGTTCGACGAGCGCGAAGGGCGCACGCTGATCCTGCCGCTCGACAGCGCGCGCCGCGATGGGCTCGTCCACCTCGGCGAATGGGCGAAGATCACGCTGCAGATTCATTCGTCGCTCGAAGCGGTCGGTTTCATCGCGACCATCGCCACCGCGCTCGCGCACGACGGCATCAGCGCCAACGTGATGTCGGGCTATTACCACGACCACGTGTTCGTGCGTTGGGCCCGGCGTCACGATGCGATCGACGCGATCCGCCGCGTGGCGCTCGAAGCCGGCGCGGCATGACCCCCTGCCAGGAGAAAACCAGATGCTGAAGATCATGACCGATGCCACCTCGCCGTTCGGCCGCAAGGTGGTGGTGGCCGCCTGCGAGCGCCATCTCGCGGTGCGCGAGGTGTTCGTCGACATGAAGTCGCCCGAGGTGCTCGCGCCGTTTAATCCGCTCTGGCAGATTCCGGCGCTGGTGCTGTCGGAAACCGCCGGGCTGTACGACAGCATGGCGATCCTGATCCACCTCGATTCGTTGCATGCGCAAGCACCGCTGGTGCGGACCGGCGATGCGGCCGCGCTGTCGATGCTGGGCCTGGCCGACGGCCTCATGGAAGCGGTGCTTGCGCGCCGCGTGGAATCGGTACGCGACCTGCCGCGCCAGGAGCCGGCCTACCTCGCCAGGCTCGAAGCGCGAATCGAGCGCGCGCTCGACGTGCTGGCGGCGCGGCTCGGCGAACTGACGCCCGACCCGGGCGGCATTCCTTCCGGCACGCAGATCGCCGTGGCGGTGGCGCTCGATTACGTGGATTTCCGCTATGGCCGCCAATGGCGCGACACGCGCGCCGCGCTCGGCGCATGGCTCGAACCGTGGGCGGCGCGCCCTGCGATGGCGGCCACGGCGCCCGGTGCGCGCGAGCCGTTCGTCAGCGCCTGACATGCCGCCGCGCGCAAGGTCCTGACGCGATTCGTTCATGCGTCGGGATCGCGCGCGCGCCGCGCGATCAACCGACACATCCGCTTCACCGCCACGTCATTTCGGATAGCTAACTTGGTGGGGCTTCGTCACACGGCGAAGCGTCGTATCCATCCACTCATGAGCACCGAAATGACAAAGATCAGATTGCATCATGCGGCGGCGCTGGCGTTGTTTGCCGCGTCGCAGTTCGCCCATGCCGGCACGCCGAGCGTCGGCAGCCGCGAATACAAGGTCCTGCTGAACCCGGTTGCGTTCCAAAGCGCGCCGGCCGACGCGGCGAACCGCTTCCTTACCGACCTCGAGGCCTCGCTGGCCGCCAACGGCTTCGACAGCACCGTGAAGAAGTCGTTTGCCGCGGACCACAACCGCACCGTGCAGTATTTCGACACGGCGAACAGTTGCGCCGTGCGCACGGCCGGCTACTCGATGCGCGAGCGCAACGAAAGCGGCAGCCTCGATATCGAGCTGAAGTTCGGCTCGGCCAATCAGAGCACCTCGGCCAACACCGACGTGACCGGCAGCTCGTCGAAGGCCAGCTCGAAGCTCGAGGACGACATCACGCCGCCCGCGAAGGAAACCTTCTCGCACTCGACCAGCGAGCCGCTGTCCAGCTCGAAGAACATCAACAAGGTCAGCGACATCAAGGATCTGTTCCCCACCACCAAGACCTTCGACAGCATCGCCAGCACGGCGCTGGTGCCGGTCGGCGGCCTGTCGATCCACGAGCTGACGTTCGACGGCCCGACCAGCGATCTCGGCCAGGAAGACGCCGATTTCACGATGACGGTGTGGTATGCGAACGGTTCGAGCACGCCGGCATTGGCCGAGATTTCGTTCGAGGTCGACGTCAACGACAACGGCGTGTTCACCGACAAGGTCACGTCGCGCTCGCAACTGATCTTCAACACGATCCAGGGCATGACGAACTGGGTGCAGTCGCCCAGCTCGACCAAGACCACCTGGGTGTATCAATACCAGCCGTCGTTCTGTAGCGGCCAATAAGGCGTAGCCGAAGCAAGACTCCGACTTCCGCGCCTGGCGTGTTGCAGATGCAGCATGCCAGGCGCGGTTTTTTTACGTCAGTGCAGCGTATCGAGCTTCCTGGTCCAGCGCGAAGCGAGCCCGAGCAGCACGCCGCTGATCGCGAGCATCAAGGTGCCCATCGCCATGCCGTCGCCGATCGAGCCTTGCTCGAACTGCTGCCAGATGAACACCGAGGCGGTTTGCACGCCGCTCGGCGCGAGCAGCAGCGAGGTCACCAACTCGCGCGAGGCCACCGCGAACACGATCATCATCGAGGCGGCCAGCGGCGGCGCGACCAGCGGCAGCACGATGCGCAACAGCACGCGCCCCTGCGACGCGCCATGCACGCGCGCGGCCGCCTCCAGGCTGCCGCCGATCTGCCGCAACGCCGCGCTCGCGTAGCGCACCGGGTAGGGCAACAGCAGGCACGCATACGAGAGCAGCAGGATCACCCAGGTGTTGTACGGGGTGACCGGCCAGAACGGCAGGTTCCAGGCGAGGATCAGGCCCACGCCGATCACGATGCCGGGCATCGCGTGCGGCAGCAGCGTCAAGCCGTCGAGCGCCGCGCGGCCCGGCGTGCGGGTCTTGACCACCACCCACGCCGCGAGGAAGCCGAGCACGCCGGTGACGAGCGCGGTGCCGGCCGCCAGCGCGAGGCTGGTGCCCAGCGCGCTCGCGCCGTCGCCGCCCGAGGCGAGCGCGCCGAAGTGCGCGAGCGTCAGGTTGGCGACGCTGAGGCCGCCCGACAGCGTGCGCAGGAACGCTGTGGCGATGATGGTGGCGATCGGCGCGACCGTGGTGCCGAGTGCCACGAGCGCGAACAGCAGCACGATCGGCGCGCGCCAGCGGCCCGCCTCGGCCGGCTCGACGGCAACCGGCTTGCCGGTTTGCGTGTCGAAATCGCGGCCCGCGAGCAGGCGACGCTGCGCGACGAACGCCGCCATCGCCGTGACCGCCAGCAGCGCCGACAGCACGGCCGCGCCGGGCAGGTCGATCGGCCAGTCGGAGAAGCGCGCCTCGATCGACGTGACCAGCAGGCTGAAGTTCGCACGCGCGCCGAGCGCCGACGGAATGCCGAATTCCTCGATCGCCATCGTGAACGCCAGCAGCGCGCTCGCGGCGATGGCGGGTGCGGCCAGCGGCAGCGTCACGCGCACGAACGCGCGCCACGGGCTCGCGCCGCACACGCGCGCCACCTGCGCGAGCCGGCCGCCGGTCTGCATCATCGCGCGCGACACCGAGAAATAGACCACCGGGAACACGCTCAGCGTCATCGCCGTGACGATGCCGGGAAACGAGAACAGGAAGCCGCCGAGATCGAAGCCGGCCAACTGTTGAAGATAGCCGTGCGGTTGCAGCAGCAGCATCCAGCCGAGCGCGCCGAGATACGGCGGAATCAGGAACGGCGCGAGGAACAGCAGATCCCACAGCTTCGCGCCCGGCACGCGCACCAGGCCGCGCAGCGCACCGAGCGGCACGCCGAGCGCGAGCGCACCGCCCGCCACCGCCAGGCCGAAGCGCAGCGTGTTGCCGAGCAGCGGCCAGGTGTTCGATTCGTCGAGCGTGGCGTAGACGGCCGAGAACGGATGCGCGAACGAGCCCTGGCCGAGCGCGGGAAAGATCGCCTGCAGGCCGACGAACGCGACCGGCAGGCCCACCAGCAACAGCAGCGCCCCGAGCAGGGCGCCGAAGCCGGTCACGCGGCCGGCCCGGCCGGACAGCCGTGCGCGCCGCGTGGAGGAACGCCGCGCGAGCACGGTCGCCATCAGTGTTCGCCGAACAGGCTGTTGAAGCGCTTGAGCACCTCGGCGCGCGAGGTCTTGTTGCTGCCGTCGTCGATCGGCAGCAGCTTGAGGTCTTTCAGGCCGGGGCGGGTGGATTTGACGTCGTCGCGCGCCGGGATCAGGTACGCGGCGGCGACGATCTGCTGGCCTTCGTCGGACAGCACGTAATCGACGAACGCGCGCGCATCGGCCTGCGCCTTCGAGGTCTTGAAGATCATCATCGGGCGCGGCGCGATCACGGTGCCGCTGCTCGGGAAGATCACCTTGACCGATTCGCCGGTGGCGGCCGAGCCGTAGGCCACGTAATCCACCGCGCCGAACACGGCCGATTTCGCGCCTTGCAGCACCGGGTTGATCGCCTGCGCGTTCGGGCCGAGCACCACCATGCCGTTCTTGTGCAGGCTGTCGAACAGCGTCCAGGCGGCTTCGCCGAGACGGTCCTGCAGGCCCAGCAGCAGGTCGAGCGAGGCGCCCGACAGTGCCGGGTTCGGCGTGCTCACCTGGTCGCGGTAGGCCGGCGCGGCCAGATCCTTCCAGTCGTGCGGTTCGGGCTTGCCGGTCTTGGTGTTCCAGACGATGCCGAGCGCCGAGATGCCCTGCGCGACATAGTTCGGGGTCTTGAACATCGGCGAGACGTGCGCCGCGTTCGGACTGGTGTAGGGCAGCAGCCAGCCGCGGCGGTCGAGATCCTGCGCGGTATCCCACGAGGCGGAGATCAGCACGTCGGCATGCGGGTTGCCAGCTTCGGCTTCGACGCGGGCCATCAGCTTGCCGGTGGTGGCCTGGAACAGATCGACCTTGACGCCGGTCTTGTGTTCGAAGCCCTGCGCGAGTTTCTTGGCGAGGTTGCCGGGGCCGGCGGTATATACGGTGAGAGCGTGCACGGATTGAGTCAGCCCGAAGGCCAGCGATAAGGTAAGAACGGTCTTGGAAAGCGTGGTGAGCATACTACCGGCTCCTTGAATTTTGGGCGATCTGCGCAACCCGGCCGTGCGCCAGCGTGACGATCGTGTGCGCCAGCGCTTCGGCTTCGGCGCGATCGTGCGTGACGTAGACAGCGGTGGTGCCGAGTTGCGCGAGCAGGTCGCGGATCTCGCCGCACAGCGAGGCGCGCAGTTGCGGATCGAGGTTGGAAAGCGGCTCGTCGAACAGCAGCACGCGCGGGCGCGCCACGATCGCGCGCGCGAGCGCGACGCGCTGCTGCTGGCCGCCGGACAGCGCCGACGGGCGGCGTGCGCCGAACGCGCCGAGGCCGACGCGTTCGAGCGCCAGCGCCACGCGCTCGCTGCGCTCGGCGCGCGGCACGCCGCGCATTTCGAGCGGGAACGCCACGTTGCCGGCCACCGTCAGGTGCGGCCACAGCGCGTAATCCTGGAACACCATGCCGAGGTCGCGCGCCTCGGGCGGCGCGCAAGTGGCGGGGTCGGCGACGGTCTCGCCGCCGAACATCACGCGGCCCTCGTCCGGCCGCAGCAGCCCGGCCAGCAGCTTCAGCAAGGTGCTCTTGCCGCAGCCCGACGGGCCGAGCAGCGCCAGCGTGGTGCCCGCCGGCACGTCCAGATCGATGCCGTCCAGAACGGTGTGCCCGCCGAAGCGCTGCCGCAATCCGCGCAGGTGGATCGAGATGCTCGTGCCGGGGTTCATGCGCACTCCTTCAGAACTTGTGGCGGATGCCGGCCATCAGGCCGAACTGGTTCTTGCCCGCCACCACGTCGGTGCCGAAGCCGTTCAGGCCGAGGTTCGAGCCGTTGCGGTTCAGCACGTAGCCGAGGTTCAGGTACAGGTCGGTGCGCTTCGAAAGGAAGTAGTCCGCATCGATCTGGAACGACCACGGGTCGCGCGAATTGCCGTAGAAGTTCTGATACATCGCGGTGCCCGAGAACGCCAGGTTCGGCCGCGCGTACCAGGTCGAGCCGAACCAGTAGAGGCTGCTGGCCTCCACCGGCGAGGTCGACAGCGTGCTCAGGTGCACGGCGTGCGAATCCAGGTAGCGGTAGCCGACGTAGGTGGTCACGGTGGCGATCTTGTAGCTCGCGCCCACGCCGATGCGGCGGTCGATGTCGCCTTCGTTGCCGCCCACCTTGGCGGTGTGCGCGGCCGTCGGGCTGGTGCTGCCGCCGTTCTTCTGGTCGTACACCAGCGTGGCGCTGAACGGGCCGTGCTTGTAGCGCAGGCCGGCCTCGATCACGCGCGCGTAGCGGTTGTCGCCGGCCGGTTGCGAGCCGAAGTTGACGTTGTCGTAGCCGAAGCTGTACTGGGCGATCGCCGAGAGGCCGCCGAAGTGCTTCTCGTAGCGCAGCGTGTTGTCGAGCCGGTCGGAGAACGCCGGGTCCTGCATCTTGATCGCGTACACCGCGTTCTTGAGCGGGTTGTATTCGCTGACCCAGTCGAGGAACAGGCCGCCCTGGCGGCCCAGCGCGACGGTGCCATAGGTGTCGTTGGCGATGCCCACGTAGGCGAGCCGGCCGAATTCGCGGCCGCCTTGCAGCGACGTGCCGGTGCCCACGTTGATGCCGCTTTCGAGCAGGAAGAAGGCGCGCGAGCCGCCGCCCAGATCCTCGCGGCCGGTGATGCCCCAGCGCGAGCCCGACATGTTGCCGGACGTCATGCGCGTGACGCTGTTGGTCTGACCTTTGTTGGTGGTGGAAGCGGCGGCCTGGTTCAGGTACTCGATACCGGTATCGAGAATGCCGTAGAGCGTCACCGAGGAGCCGGCGGCGGTGGGTGTTTCGTCTGCGTAGGCGTAGGCGGGCAGGCCGGTACAGGCGGCCAGGCACGCGCCTACCGCCGCGATGCGATAGGAGTGGTTCACGAGTTATGTCCTCTTTGGGATTCAATCGAGCCGCCACTCTAAGTGGCACGCAAGTCAGGTTCGTGACAGGCGCGAGCGTGTTGTTTCGCCCGTGGCGGGCGGCTCGGCGCGACGCGCGTGAAAACGTGAGGGGTGCGAACGGTTTGGAACCGGCGTTCAAGCGCCGTCATCTGCGCGCTTGTCGCCGTTAAAAAAACGGCGATGCGGCAAGCGCCGCGGCGCCGAACACGCTGGAAGGCGTTGGCGAATCGTCAGGATTCGCCGCGGGGCCGATGGCCCGGAATCAGAAAATCGAGCGTTCGGTGTAGGTCGTCAGCCATTCGAGCGCGAGCACGCCGGCCAGCGAATTGCCGTTCGGATCGAGCCCCGGCGACCACACGCACACCGCCATCTCGCCCGGCAGCACCGCGACGATGCCGCCGCCCACGCCGCTCTTGGCCGGCAGCCCCACGCGATAGACGAAATCGCCGGCCGCGTCGTAGGTGCCGCAGGTCAGCATCAGCGCGGAGAGCCGCTTGGCCGAGCTGGCGTCGACGATGCGCTCGCCGGTAGCCGGCGCGACGCCGCCGTTGGCCAGGAACAGCGCGGCCTGCGCCAGCTCCACGCAGCTCATCGAGATCGCGCATTGGCGGCAATAGGCGTCCACCACGGTTTCGGGCGGCATCCACATGTTGCCGAAGCTCGCCATGAAATAGGCCATCGCGCGATTGCGCTCGGCGTGCTGCCATTCCGATTGCGCGACGCGCGAATCGTAGTCGATCTCGGTCGAGCCGATCAGGCGGCGGATGAATTCCACCAGCGCGGTTTCGGCGCGCACGAAGCGGCGGCTCAATACGTCGGTCACCACCAGCGCGCCTGCATTGATGAACGGGTTGCGCGGCTTGCCGCGTTCGCTTTCGAGCTGCACCAGCGAGTTGAACGCGTTGCCCGACGGCTCGCGGCCCACGCGTTGCCAGAGTTCGTCGCCGAGCATCTGGAACGCCAGCGTGCAGGCGAACAGCTTCGAGATGCTCTGGATCGAGAAGCGCTCGTTGGCGTCGCCCACCGTGTAGGTGCGCCCGTCGAGCGTGACGATCGCGATGCCGAAGCGCTCGGCCGGCACCTTGGCCAGCTCGGGGATGTAGTCGGCCACGCGTCCCGCGCCGATCCACGGTGCGATTTCGGAATGGATGCGGTCGAGTATCGGTTGGTAATCCATGACGGCGTTTGGCGGCGCTCGCGCGCGAAATTCAGCGAGCCCGTATGGAAGCGCTTGCGCGGCGATTCGTCAAGCACCAATGCGGTGCGCTGGCCGTGCAGGCGAAGCGGCCGCCGACGATGCGAGGCGGGATGTGAAGCGGGATGTGAAGCGGGCCATAACGCGACATGATGTGCCGCTCGCGAACCTGCGTCGTCCTTCGCGCGGTGGTGCGCCTGTTAAGCGTTTGCTGACCATCAGCCGCGAGAATCGGCGTGAAGATTGACGTGAAACCGACGGTTTTGCGACGCCGTCGGCGCACGTGCCGAGATTTTCCGTACAAATGCGTGGCAACATGCATCAGCGGTCACGGAGGGCAGTATCATGCGAAATATTTCATGAAATTACCGGTACTTACCGGAACCTTGCAAAACGAACCGGCACGCCGGTTTGCCAGCAGCCTCGATCGAGCCGATTCTCCATGCCCCACCGCATTCTTCTGGTCGAAGACGACCCTCGCCTGTCCACCCTGATCGGCGGCTATCTGAGCAAGCACGACTACGAGGTCGAGACCGTGCTCGACGGCCAGGTGGCCGTGTCCGCGATCCTCTCGAAGCGGCCGGACCTGGTGATCCTCGACGTCAATCTGCCCGGCAAGGACGGCTTCGAGATCTGCCGCGAGGCACGCAAGCAGTTCGACGGCGTGATCGTGATGGTCACGGCGCGCGACGAGCCCTACGACGAGCTGCTCGGCCTCGAATTCGGCGCCGACGATTACGTGCGCAAGCCGGTCGAGCCGCGCATCCTGCTCGCGCGGATCAAGGCGCAACTGCGCCGCTCGCCGCAGCGCCCGGCCGAGGCCGCCCACGGTTCGGACCGCTTCGCGTTCGGCGGCTTCTCGATCGATCGCGGCAACCGCTCGGTGCGCCTGCCGGACGGCTCGTCGCCGGACCTGACCTCGGCCGAATTCGATCTGCTGTGGGTGCTGGCCAGCCGCGCGGGCGAGGTGGTGAGCCGCGACGACCTGATGCGCGAATTGCGCGGCATGGAATTCGACGGCCTCGACCGTACCATCGACGGCCGCATCTCCAAGCTGCGCCGCAAGCTGCAGGACGATGCGAGCCACCCGCGCCGGATCAAGACGATCCGCAGCAAGGGTTATCAGTTCAGCACGCATGCCTGGGAATAATCCCGACGACGCGCCCGCGCCGAGCGCCACCTGCCAGCCGCGGCTGCCCGCGCTGCGCTACCTGCGCTGGCGCTGGCTGCGGTTTCGCCGCACCTGGACCGACACGCGCGCCGACCGCATGCCGAGCTGGTCGCGGCTCTATCTGCGCGCCTACCTGCATCTGATGAGCCTGGTGCTGCTGATGGTGGGCGTGCCGTTGCTGGCGCTGGCGTGCACGCTGACGCCGGCGCGCGTGCTGGCCGGCTTCGACGCGCTGCCGGGCGGCTGCTTCGGGGTGGCGCTGTTCGTGATCGTGGTGCCCGCGCTGGCCGCGTGGCGCTGGGCGCGGCCCACCTGGGTCGATCTCGTGATGGTGCGCGAGCGCGCCATCGATTTCAGCGGCGGGCGCTTCCACACGCGCGCCCGCGAATCGCACAGCGTGCTGCTCGGGCCGCTCGCGCGCATGCTGAACTCGCTGGCGATGCGCATGGAGCGGCTGATCGCGGCGCAGCGCGACCTGACCAACGGCATCTCCCACGAATTGCGCACGCCGCTCGCACGCGTGCGGTTCGCGCTCGAGATCCTGCGCGATCCGGGCAGCGAGGCCGAGCGCCAGGATGCGCTCGACGGCATCGCCCAGGATGTCACCGAGCTCGACGAACTGATCGACATGAGCCTGACCTACGCGCGGCTCGAATACAGTTCGCTGCAATCGATCCCCGAGCCGACGCTGCTCGCGAGCTGGCTCGAAACCGAGGTGCACGATCTCGCCCAGCTCGACCCCGACAAGACGATCGAGATGCGCATCGGCGTGCCGCGCGAGCTGCGCGTGAACATGGATACGCGGCTGATGTCGTACGCGATCCGCAACCTGCTGCGCAATGCCGGCAAGTACGCGCAGTCGTGCATCCTGATCGGCGTGAAGCTCGGCGCCGGCCCGGGCGAGATCGTGATCTACGTGGAGGACGACGGCCACGGCGTGCCGGACAGCGAGCGCGCGCGGATCTTCGACGCGTTCGTGCGGCTCGACCGCCACACGGCCGGCTACGGCCTCGGCCTGGCCATCACGCGCCTGGTGCTGGAGGCGCATCGCGGCCGCATCGTGGTGGCCGACGCGCGCGTGCTGGGCGGCGCGCGCTTCGAGATCCGCTGGCCGGGCTGAGTTCGCCCGGCGTGCCGCCTCAGTAGGTGCGGCCGAGCTGGAAATACAGGTTGCGCAGCCCGCCCGGCGCCAGCGCGATACCCACGTAGATCGGCCCGAACGAGGTCACGAAGCTGCCGAACAGCGAATAGCTCTGCTTCATCGACCCGCTGCGGCCGCCGTCCTCGTTGGCCCACACGTTGCCGATTTCCGCGCTCGCGCCCACGTAGAACGCCTTGATCGGCGACGCGTTGAACGTCATCAGGCGGTTCATGTAGGTCACCTGACCATAGGCCAGCGCGTTGCCGCTCAATTGATCGACGGCGTAGGCCGACAGATGCTGGAAGCCGCCGAGCGTGAACGCCAGCAGGTTCACCGGGCTTGGGGTGCCGAAGTTGTTGCCGCCCTCGACGCTGGCGCTGAAGCTATGGCGTCCGAACTGTTGCGCGATCATCGCCTTGCCGAAGATTTCCGTATAGCGCGCCTGATCGCTCGCGACCAGCGCGTGGTCGGCGCGCAGCTCGACGTAGTAACCCTTGCGCGGCAGCATCGGGTCGTCGAGCTGGTCGATCAGCAGGCGTGCGCGCGCCGTCAGTTCGTGGCCGTTTTGGGACGGGAAGGTTTGGCCCGTCAGTCGGCCGGCGTCGTCGACGTCGTCCGGCAGGTTGTAGGTGGCCGACGCATTGCCGTGCGCATAGGCCAGGCCGATCCGGAAATCGCCGAGCCGGCCGATCGGCACGCCGAAATCCATGCCGAGCCGCTCGGTCTGCAGCCGATATTGCGTGATCTTGTAGTTGTCGAGATACAGGTTCGCGAAACGGCGCTCGAACTCCACGTAGGGCGCCAGGTAGAAGCCGTACCGGCTCGACAGCGGCTGGCGCAGCTCGGTATGCACCGATTGCAGATCGCTGCCGAGCGTGGAATCGACACGGAATTCCAGCCCCGAATCGGTCAGCCAGGGGCGGCGGTAGCCCACGTGGAAGCGGAAGCCGCCCTCGTCGCTCGAACTGCTCGACATGCCCAGCCCGAACAGCAGGAAGTTCGGGCCCCAATCCTTGCCGCGCGCGTCGACCACGAGCGTGTTGACGTCGCCGTCGCTGACCACCTGCTGGGTGGCCGTGTCGAAATTGCCGCCGGTGGTCAGCGCCAGCAGGTCGCGGCTCACCGCCTGCGGATCGTAGAAATCGCCCGGTTTGACGTGCAGCGCATCGGCCACCACGCGCTTGGGCACCGGCCCGTTGGTGCGGATTTCGATCTTCGTGATGCGCAGCGCCTGCTCGGGCGGCGCGCGATGTTGCGCGAGATAGGCCGCATAGGCCTGCGGCGACAGCGCGTACGGTTCGAGCCTCGGCAGCGCGGCCTCGGCGGCCGCCTCGCCGGCCGCGATCGCCTGTTTGACGTTCTGGAAATCGGTGAAGCTCATCGCGCCGAGCGAGGGCTCCAGCAGCACGTCGCGCGGCCCGAGTTCGCCGCGTTGCTGCGAGACGTTCTGGCGGATCAGGATGCCGAGCATCTGCTGGAACACGTCGGCTGGCGAGGCCAGCGCGTCGAGCGGTCGCAATTGCGAGCCGATGTCGATCGCGATCACCACGTCGGCGCCCATCCGGCGCACCGTGCTGACCGGCAGGTTGCTGACCAGGCCGCCGTCCACCAGCGTCTGGCCGTCGATCTCGGTGGGCGAGAACAGGCCCGGCATCGCCATGCTGGCGCGAATCGCGAGCGGCAGCGAGCCGCGGTCGAGCACCACCATCTGGCCGGTGCGCAGGTTGGTGGCCACGGCGCGGAACGGGATCGGCAGCCGGTCGAACGGCTGGTTGGTCGGCACGGACGACGTCCAGTCGGCCAGCAGCGCCTGCAGCCGGTTGCCCTGCACCAGCCCGGCCGGGGCCTTGAAGCCCTTCGGCCCGAAGCCGAGCGTCAGGCCGCCGATATAGCGCTCCTCGTCCTCGCGGCGTTTTTGCGGCAGTTCGGCGCGCTCGGTCACGTCGAACGCGATGTCGGCCAGGTTGACGTCGGCGAGCCGGCGCGACATCTCATCCGCGCTCATCCCGCTCGCATACAGCCCGCCGACCACCGCGCCCATGCTGGTGGCGGCGATGCAGTCGACTGGAATGCGATGTGCCGCCAGCACCTTCAGCACGCCGAGGTGTGCGTAGCCGCGCGCGCCGCCGCCCGACAGCACCAGGCCGATCGCGGGCCGGCCGGCCGCGCCGCCGGTGGCGACGCAGGTGTGGGAAACGGGCGCTTCGGCCGGCGCCGGGGCGCCGGCCGGCTCGACGGCCAAGGCGGGCCGGGCCGCCAGCAGGGCGAGGGCGGCGAGCAGCGCCAGTACGGTCGAACCGAATGCAAGGCGCGAACCGAGTGTGGTCGGCCAAACTTGAGCGGCGGATTGACGCGCCGGCGCAACGGCGCGAATCGGCATGGCGGCGGTGACGGCCCCGTGGAACGGGAATCGGGCGACGTGTTTCATCGTGGTTCGAATAGCGGATTGGCCAGGCCCGGCGCGGCGTGACGCGCAATGGCGAGACGAGAGGGTACAGGCATTGCGGTGTGCGTCAATCGGCAATCGATTCCGAAATAGGACGGACTCCCAAGCGATGCGTCAGATTGATAATTGCATTATCGGAATATTCTCCATTGACCGCGAATTGCCTACAGTAGAAACTGCCTCTCGCTGACGCATCGCCATTCGATGCGCGCAGGCTGCCATCGGAGCAGCACCGGCGCGGGGAAATGCCGGGTATGGCCGCGATTCACGAGCTTCGGCACGTCTGCAAGTAAAGGCTCATCCATGTCGACACCCATTCTGGGCAGGCTTTTCTCTAATAACGTCGCGGTCGATCCAGGCACCGCGAGCACGCTGATTTACACGCAGGAACGCGGCATCGTGCTGAATCAGCCGTCGGTCGTGTGTTTCCGTAAATCGGATACTCATCTCGATAAAGCACGCGTCGAAGCCGTGGGCGATCTCGCCAAGGCGCTGATCGGCCGCGTGCCCGAGCATCTGCATGCGGTGCGGCCGTTGCGGCATGGCGTGATCGCCCACTATCCGGCCGCCGAGCAGATGATCCGCCAGTTCGTCGGCATGTCGCATGCGCGCTCGCTGTTCGGGCGTCGCGTGGAATTCACCGTCTGCGTGCCGTACAACGCCACCGCCGTGGAGCGCCGCGCCCTGCGCGAGGCGGCCGGCGCGGCCGGCGCGTCGCGCGTGAACCTGATCGACAAGTCGCTCGCGGCCGCGCTCGGCGCGGGCCTGCCCGTGACCGAGGCGGTCGGCTCGATGGTGGTCGACATCGGCGGCGGCACCACCGAAGTCGGCGTGGTGTCGCTGGGCGGCACCGTGTATCAGCACTCGATTCGCGTCGGCGGCGATCAATTCGACGACGACATCATCAATCACGTGCGCGGCATCTACAACGTCATGCTCGGCGAGCAGACGGCCGAGCACGTCAAGAAGCACATCGGTTCGGCAAGCGGCTCGGTGCCGCGCGAATCGATGCGCGCGGTCGGGCGCGGCGTGGAAGACGGCCTGCCGCGCACCATCGAGCTGTCCAATCACGACGTGGCCGAGGCGCTCGCCGTGTCGCTCAACCAGGTTGTCAGCGCCGTGAAGGACGTGCTCGAAAATGCCCCGCCCGAGTTGGTCACCGACGTCGCGCATCGCGGCATCGTGCTGACCGGGGGCGGCGCGCTGCTTGCTCACCTCGATCGCCGTTTGTCCGAGGAAACCGGCCTGGCCGTGCGGGTGGCCGACCAGCCGCTCAGTTGCGCGGTGCGCGGCGCGGGCCTGGCGATGGGCCGCCTCGTGATGGATCTCGATCACTGATCCGGCACGCGTTTCGCGCCGCCTGACCGGGTTGGCGCGAAACTGCGAACCGGGGCCGTTCTGGCCTATGCTGTGGCGAATCGGGGTGCGAGCAGTCGCCAGCACCCGTTTCCCCGTGGACCGCAGCAGCCAGGAGTCGCAATGCCCGGAACGCAAGCTCATCCCGCTTCCCCGTCGGCCGACGAGGCCGTCGTCGCAACATCCTCCGTTTCCTCCGCCCTACAAGGCGCGTCGCCCGCCGATCCGGCCGGCGTGCCGCCGTTCATCACGCCCGAACCCGTCTCGCAGAAGCCCGTGCGCGGCAGCCAGCATGTGCTGAAATCCGGCGATGCGTTCGTCGTCAGCGACGCGCTCGGCGATATTTCCGGCTTCGACGACGGCCTGTTCGTCGACGACATGCGCGTGCTGTCGGGTTGGCGCCTGACCTTCGGCGGCCGCGCGCCGTCGCTGCTGTCGGGCGCGACCAGCGCCGACAACGCCTCGTTTACCGCCCACCTGACCAACCGGCCGCTGCCGCCGCTGGGCGGCCACGAAACGCCCGAGGGCGTGATCCACATCGAACGCACGCGGGTGCTGGCCGACGACGTGCTTTACGAAGCGCTGACCTTGACCAACTACGGCACGACCGACGCCGAAGTGCCGCTGTCGATCTCGTTCGCGTCCGATTTCCTCGACATGTTCGAGGTGCGCGGCACGCCGCGCGAGCAGCGCGGCACGGTGTCCGAACCGGCGGTGGACGCGGGCCAGGTCAAGCTGCGCTACCACGGCCTCGACGACGTGACGCGCTCGGTGCGGATCGGCTTCTCGCCGGCCCCGGTGCGACTGATGCCCGACCGCGCCGATTACACGCTGACGATCGCTGCGCAGGCCTGCGTGTCGATCTACCTGACCGTCGAGGCGCGCATCGAGCGCGATGGCGCGCCGGCCGAGCCGCAGCAGCCGCCGGCCAAGGCCGGCCGGCCCGGCCTGCGCCGCGCGCTGGTGGGCGTGCACCGCAAGATGCGCGAGCGCCGCCGCACCATCGCGCGGGTGCGCACCGGCAATCCGCTGTTCAACGCCTGGCTGGACCGTTCGCAGGCCGATCTCGGCCTGCTGACCACCCAGCTCGACACCGGCCCCTATCCGTATGCCGGCATCCCGTGGTTTTCCACGCCGTTCGGCCGCGACGCGGTGATCACCTCGTTGCAGATGCTGTGGCTGCAGCCGTCGCTGGCGCGCGGCGTGCTGCGTTTTCTCGCCAAGCACCAGGCGCTGGAGACGTCGGCGTTTCGCGACGCCGAGCCGGGCAAGATCATGCACGAGTTCCGCCGCAGCGAAATGGCGGCCACCGGCGAGGTGCCGTTCGCGCTGTATTACGGCGGGGTGGACACCACGCCGCTGTTCGTCGTGCTGGCCGGCGCCTATCTCGAACAGACCGGCGACACTGCGCTGATCGACGAACTCTGGCCCGCGCTCGAACGCGCGGCGGGCTGGGTGGCGCGCGCCTGCGACCGCAACCGGCTCGGCCTGCTCGACTACCAGAAGACGTCCGAGCGCGGCCTGGCCAACCAGGGCTGGAAGGACAGCCACGATTCGGTGTTCCACGCCGACGGCCGCTTCCCCGAAGGCCCGATCGCGCTGGTCGAAGTGCAGGCCTATGCGTGCGCGGCGTTCGACGCGATGTCGACGTTCTCGACGCATCGCGGCGAGGCCGAGCGCGCGGCCGAATACGCGACACGCGCCCGCAAGCTGCGCGAGGCGGTCGAGACGCATTACTGGATGCCGGAAGCCGGCTTCTACGGGATCGCGCTAGACGGGCACGGCGAGCTGTGCCGCGTGCTGGCGTCGAACGCCGGCCACCTGCTCGCATTCGGCCTGCCCGAGGCGAGCCGCGGCGAATCGGTGGCGCGCACGCTCGATTCCTCGCTGTTCCGCACCGGCTGGGGCGTGCGCACGCTCGCGGCCGGCCAGCCGCGCTTCAATCCGATGGCCTATCACAACGGTTCGGTCTGGCCGCACGACAACGCGCTGGCCGCGCGCGGCTTCGCGCGCTACGGCAACAAGACGGCGGCCACCGAGCTGCTGCGCGCGCTGTTCGAGGCGGCGGTCAGCTTCGACATGCGGCTGCCCGAGCTGTTCTGCGGCTTCCCGCGCCGGCGCGGTGAATCGCCGACCGCCTACCCGGTCGCCTGCCTGCCGCAGGCCTGGGCGGCCGGCTCGCCGTTCATGATGTTGCAGGCCTGCCTCGGCGTGAGCATCGATGCGGCGCGCGGCGAGGTGCGGATCGAGCAACCCACGCTGCCCGACGGCATCGACTGGCTCGAACTCGACAACCTGAGGGTGGGTACGGAAACGGTGTCGCTGACGTTCCGCCGCGTCAACGGGCAGGTGATCGCGTCGGCGCAGGGCGGCAACGGTCGCGTGAAGGTCGTGGCCGCGCTGTAGGCGCTCGCGGCGGGTGCCTGCGCGGGATCAACGCGCCCGCGCCCGCTGCGGGATGCACCGATGGCGCGAAGGCATTTCGTAAGGCACGATAGGTCCGTCGCGCGCCGCGGTTCGTGGCGCGCCAGATCACAACGAGGAGGTGGCAATCATGACCCAGGAATCCCAGCCCGGCGACACGCGCGAGGCGCAACTGGAACAGATGGAAGCGGCCGTTGATCATCTGCATGCCTCGGTCGAATCGCAGTCGATCGCGGCCGGCGCGGCGAGGGGGCTGGCGTTCAGCCTGGTCGAGACGCTCGGCACGTTGATCGGCGATCCCGATCTGCCCGAGCATGCGCGCGCCGGCTACGAAGCGCTGCGCGACAAGGCCACCGAGCTGATGGGCGGGCTTGAACGGCCTTGAGCGGATAACGCCGCGCCGGATGTGGCCCGAATTCGGGGCGCATCCGCGCGTGTCGAACCCGATCTGTCGACAAGCCCCGGCTGCCGGGGCTTTTCTACTGTGGCGGCGGTTTCCCCGCTTGGCGATCGGAGAGGGGTGGGGTCCGATCCCGCGTATGTGCGGTGTGACGCATTGGTGAGCGCGCCGAGAGGCCCGAAAAAATTCTTTTTTCGATCAATATCTTGGCGGGAGCAGGGAATGGATATCCACAGAGTTGCCAACAAAAACTGTGGATAACTTTGGGTGGTGCGATGGCTATCCACTGGCGGGCCTCCACGATAGCGGAAAATTCTTTCACGGCGATGTCGATTCCGGCCGCCGTCGCGCGTCGTGGAGGCATGAGCGCGAGTTCGCGCCTTCCGCCGCGCCGCCGGCCGCCGGCCGCAGTCCTTTCCACCCAAGGAGCCGCATCATGTCCGCCCAAGCCCAGTCCGCCGTCAAGCCGATCCCCGAAGGCATGCACACGCTCACGCCGCACCTGATCTGCCGGGGCGCGGCCGATGCGATCGCGTTCTACCAGGCCGCGTTCGGCGCGCTCGAAATCAGCCGGCTGCCCGGCCCGGACGGCAAGCTGATGCACGCCTCGCTGCGGATTGGCGATTCGGCGCTGATGCTGACCGACGAAATGGAAGGCTGCGGCGCGCTCGGCCCGCAGCGGCTGAACGGCACGCCGGTCACGCTGCATTTGTACGTGGAGGACGTCGATGCGGTGGTGGCGCGTGCCGTCGCGGCCGGCGGTACGCTCACGATGCCCGTCACCAATATGTTCTGGGGCGACCGCTACGGCCAGTTGACGGACCCGTTCGGTCATCGCTGGTCGGTGGCCACGCATCAGCGCGATCTGACGCCCGAGCAGATCCGCGAGGGGATGGCGCAGTGCATGCCGCCGCAATCGGCCTGACGCCCTGAGCGAGGCACCGGGCGAGGCACATCGTGGCCGCGGTGCGTGGCCGCCGCCCGTTACACCTCGCCCAATTCGCGCTTCAGCACTGCCAGCAGCGCCTTGACCACCACCGGCAAACGCCGTTCGCGCATCGTCGTGACTTCGAGCATGCGCTGGTTCAGCAGCGGCTCGTCGATCGGCCGCGCGATCAGCGCCTTGCCGCCGCCCCGCCCCTTGAGCGACACCTCGCTGCCCAGCGTGATCGCGCCGGTCAGCGCCGCGAACGCGTGGAGTGCCGCCGAATTGTTGCTCGACAGCAGCGGCTCGATCCGCACGCCGCGCGCCGAGCAGCACAGGTCGAACAACTGGCGCACCGTGGTGCTGCGCTCCAGCAGCGCGATCGGGTAGGCCTGCAGATCCGCGAGCGTGAGGCTGTCGTGCGAGGCGAGCGGGTGCGACGGCCCGAGCAGCGCGCGCACCGGCATGTTGACCGCGTACTCGACATGCGACGGCGAAGCGCTGCCGCTGGAGAACGCGATGCCGATGTCCACCTCGCCGGTCGCCACCCAGTGCTCGACCTGCGCCGGCGTGCCCGCGCGCAGCACGTAGCGCGCGTTCGGTGCGCCCACATGGTGGCGCGCGAGCACGCCGGGCAGGAACGAGCGCGTGAAGCCCTCGGTGCACGCGATGCGTACCAGGCCGCTGCCTTTTGTCGCGCCGGCCGAGATTTCACCCATCACGGCGTCGGCTTCGAGCAGCACCCGTCGCGCGTGGTCGGCGAGCAATTCGCCGGAGCGGGTGAGCACCATGCCACGCGGCATCCGCTCGAACAGCGACACGCCCAAATCCTGCTCCAACTTGCTGATCTGGCGGCTGATCGCCGATACCGCCACATGCAGCGTTTCCGATGCCGCGGCCAGCGAACCGGTGCGCGCGACCTCGACGAAATACTTCAGCGCGATCCCGTGCAGCATCGTTGCCCTCCTTGCGTTGCCATTTCGGCAAGTCTAAGCGCATTTTTTGAAATTGTTGAGAATTAATGGCGTTTCTAGACTGGCCGAACTTCCTCTCAAGTCAGGATTACAAGGAGACCCCATGACAGCCGGCCAGATCCCCTCCAGCCCCCGCCAGCAAGCGATCGAGCGCGCACTCGAACATTACGATTCGGGCCGTCTGCTCACCGACCTGACGCGTCGCGTCGCATTTCGCACCGAAAGCCAGAACGCCGCGCAGGCCGATGCGCTGCAGGCCTACCTGAGCGACGAAATCGCGCCCGCGCTGGCCGCACTCGGCTTCACGTCGCGGCTGGCGGCCAACCCGGCCACGGCGCGCGCGCCGTTCCTGATCGCCGAGCGCATCGAGGATGCCGCGCTGCCGACCGTGCTGACCTACGGCCACGGCGATGTCGTGCGCGGCCACGACGACCAGTGGCGCGCGGGCCTCGCGCCGTGGACGGTCACGGTCGACGGCGATCGCTGGTACGGCCGGGGCACGGCCGACAACAAGGGCCAGCACTCGATCAATTTCGCCGCGCTCGCGGCCGTGCTCGACGCGCGCGGCGGCAAGCTCGGCTTCAACGTGAAGGTGATCTTCGAGACCGGCGAGGAAATCAGCTCGCCGGGGCTGGACGCAGTGTGCGCGGCCGAACGCGGCGCGCTCGCGGCCGACCTGTTCATCGCCTCCGACGGCCCGCGCGTGTCGGCCGAGCGACCGACGCTGTTCCTCGGCTCGCGCGGCGGCGTGACGATCGAGCTGACGGTGGCGCTGCGCGACGGCGGCCATCACTCGGGCAATTGGGGCGGCGTGCTGCGCAACCCCGGCACGGTGCTCGCGCACGCCATCGCCAGCATGATCGACCGGCGTGGCGCGATCGCAGTCGAGGGGCTGCGCCCGCCGCCCGTCTCCGACGCGGTGCGCCGCGCGCTGGCCGATATCGAACTCGGCGGCGACGACAACGCGCCGGCCATCGACCCCGACTGGGGCGAGCCGGGCCTGACGCCGACCGAGCGCGTGATCGCCTGGAACACGCTCGAAGTGCTCGCGTTCCGCACCGGCAACCCCGACGCGCCGGTCAACGCGATCCCGGCCATGGCGAAGGCCACCTGCCAGTTGCGCTACGTGGTCGGCACCGACGCCGAACACGCCGCCGCGCACCTCGACGCACATTTCGCGAAGCACGGTTTCGACGACGTGCAGGTGCGCGTCACGCAGAGCGCCACCGCTACCCGGCTCGATCCCGAAGATCCCTGGGTGGACTGGGCGCTGGCCTCGCTGCGCGCTTCCACCGGCAAGCGGCCCGCGCTGTTGCCGAACCTCGGCGGCACCGTGCCGAACGACGTGTTCGCCGACACGCTCGGCCTGCCCACCTTGTGGGTGCCGCATTCGTATCCGGCCTGCGCGCAGCACGCGCCGAACGAGCATCTGCTCGGCTCGGTCGCGCGCGAAGCGCTCGGCGTGATGGCGGGCCTCTGGTGGGACCTCGGCGACGACGCGCCGCGCATCGTCGCCGCGCGCCGGGCTGCCGCTGCCGACGGGCTTGCCGCGTCATCCGCCAGCGTGCCGCTCGCGTGATGCGCGCCGCGCCACGTCACGCGGCGCCCACCGCCGCGGCCTCCGTTCCCGTCAACCGATCGAGCGCCTCATGAACCCGACTCCGCTTTCCACTCCGCCCGCGCGCAAACCGTTGAGCCTCACGCAGATCGTCGTCGCGACCTCCGCCGGCAATGCGCTCGAATGGTTCGACATCGCGATCTACGCGTTCTTCGCGATCTATATCGGCAAGCACTTCTTCCCGGCGACCAACGAAACGGCTTCGATGCTGCTGACGTTCGGCTCGTTCGGCGCGTCGTACCTGGTGCGCCCGATCGGCGGCGTGGTGCTCGGTGCCTATGCCGACCGGCGCGGCCGCAAGGCGGCGCTGATGGTGTCGGTCATGTTGATGATGATCGGCACCGGCATCATCGCGTTGATTCCCACCTACGCGAGCATCGGGCTGGCCGCGCCGCTCGGCGTGTTCGCCGCGCGGTTGATCCAGGGCTTCTCGGCCGGCGGCGAATTCGGCGCGTCCACCGCGATGCTGATCGAGCATGCGCCGCATCGGCGCGGCTTTCTCGCGAGCTGGCAGTTCGCCACGCAGGGCCTCGCGACGCTGCTGGCCGCATCGTTCGGTTTCGGATTGGCGAAGCTGTTGTCGCCGGCCGATCTGGCCGAGTGGGGGTGGCGTGTGCCGTTTTTCTTCGGCTTGCTGATCGGGCCGCTCGGGCTGTACCTGCGCCGTTTCCTGGAGGACGCGCCCGCGTTCACCGAAGGCGTGCGAACCGAAACGCCGGTGCGCGACGTGTTCTCGAAGCAGAAGAAGATGGTGTTGATTTCGATCGGCGCGCTGACGGTATCCACGGCCGTCAACTACATGCTGCAATACCTGCCGACGTTCGCGATCCGCGAGCTGCATCTGCCGGCCTCGGCCAGCTTCGCGGCCACCATGGCCGGTGGCGTGATCCTCACTGTCGTCACGCCGTTCGCCGGCCATCTGTCCGATCGCATCGGCCGTCTCAAGCAGATGACCGTGGTGGCGGTGCTGTTTCTGTTGAGCGCGTATCCGGCGTTTTCGTATGCCGTGTCGCACGGGTCGGTGCCGGCGTTGTTCGCGCTGGTGGGTTGGCTCGCGCTGCTGAAGTCGATCTACTTCGGCGCGCTGCCCGCGCTGATGTCGGAGATCTTCCCGGCCGCCACCCGTTCGACCGGCATGTCGGTCGGCTACAACGTGGGCGTGACGGTGTTCGGCGGTTTCACGCCGGCCATCGTCACGTGGCTCGTCAGCGCCACGGCGAACCGCAGCGCGCCGAGCTTCTACCTGATGGCCACCGCCATGATCAGCCTCGCCGCGCTCGCGTCGGTCAGCCGCCTGCGGCGGCCGAAGCTCGATCGAGCGGTGGCGGCCTGAGCGGCCTGCCGTCAGCCTTGCATCATTGCGATCACAGCTTGCGACAGCGGATGGCCTTCCTCGCCGAGCCGGTCGATCGCGCCGAAGTGATGGCCGTCGCGCTGGCGCACGATCCGCACGTCGAGGCCGTGCGCGTTCAACCGCGTCTGGTATTCGGCCTGCAGGCGGTGGAACTCGTCCGTCTCGTCGCCGCCCACCGTCAGGATGAACGGCAGCGACGCGGCCGGCAGATGAAATTTCGGGCTGTATTGGGCTACCTCGCGCGCATCGAGCCGCACCGCTTCGTTCAGATAGGACAGCCGGATCGGCTCCAGATCGTAAAGCCCGCTGAGCGCGCACGCGCCCTTGACGATATCGCCCGGTACTTCGTACGGCGCCCAATCGAGGCCGGCCAGCGCGCCCGTCATGTGGCCGCCGGCCGAGCTGCCTGATACGAAGATCGCGTTGCGATCGAAACCGAGCGCGTCGGCATGGCGGTACAGATGCGCGACGGCGAGCGCGTTGTCGCGCACGATGTCGCCCATTCGCACCGACGGCGCGAGCCGGTAGCCCACCACCGCCACGTTGAAGTTCGCCGCCAGATACGGCCGTGCGACAAAGCTGAAATCCGATTTGTCGAGCGACTGCCAGTAGCCGCCGTGGATGAACACCAGCACGGGGCGCCCGCGATCGCGCGCGGGGAAGAAATCGAGCGCCTGCATGTCCGCCGTGCCGTAACGCACTTCTTCATGCACCGCGTGCTCGCGGCGAAACGTGGCGCTCGTCTTGGCCCAACGATCGAAGATCGCCGGATGATCGGGAATGCGCAAGCGCATGTTGTATTGCTTGTCGAGTGCGGCTTGATCGAAGTTGCGGTAAACCAGCATATTCAACCTCATTGGAAACGGTTTGTGGAGCAGTGAGTATGTGGCGTGCTTCACGTCGCAATTCATCGGCGACGTGCGATGGTCTGTGCGAGCGCAAATAACCATCTCGATGAGGCGATGCCCTGTTCTGCAGGCGCGAAAACACTGTTGCGCGAGCTGATCGTGTTGGTGGTCAGGATGCCGGTGGACTACCACGACGAGGGCCGTGATGGCCTGGCTGTCGAACTGCTGTTCCAGGCATTGCGCCCGCGCCGGGTCGAACCGCTGCATCGGCCGCTGGATCGTCGCGACGTGACCGACGCCACCGCGCGCGCCGTTTCGGCGCTATCCGTTCGCGGCCGGCGCACCGCTGCCCGGCCCCGGCCCCCGGTGCGTTCGACCCCCGCCGGTTTCGCTGCCGGGGCCGACACCTGCTGTTTCCGCGACGTCGCGTGGTAAACCGTGTCGGATCAATGCCTTGCGCCGCAGACGCGCAGGTAATCCACAAGTTTGCCAACAGAAACTGTGGACAACCTGGTTGCACCTTGGCGAGGCAGGCACTGCCACATTCGTGACGCATGAGGAAAAAGATAGCGGGATCAAAGGCTTGGGGCGTATTGCCCAAAGAAATCCACAACGTTGCCAACAAAAATTGTGGACAACCTGGGCGGCCGGCGGCGCGAAGGATCGGGCCGGTTTCAAGCGATGCAGCGGCTGGTTCGCGGGATGGATGGGGGTGTCGGGATCGCCCGGCAGGCCTGGCAAGCCGGGCGGCAACCGGTTGCCTGCGCAACCAGCAGGCCGGCGGACTGTTGATTGGAAACGCTTTTTTCTCGACGCGGCTGTCGAAACCGGTCGCCGGACCGGTGCGAAAGCCGCTGCCCAAAGCCGGCATTTTTGAAAATACCCCTATCGAATCAAGGTATTGGCGAGAAGCCATAAAGGATATCCACAAGCTTGCCAACAAAATCTGTGGACAAGATGGCCTGCGGCGCGGCGCCTGTCGAAACCGTCTTTCAAGAGAAAAATCTGATGTTATTCAAGGAATTGGAAAAACCATGCGCAGGTCATCCACAAGCTTGCCAACATTTTCTGTGGATAACTTTCAGGCTGGCTGTGTCGGACACGCCGAGGAACGTCGAAATCGTTTCCAGCACCTTGGCCTTCACCTCGCGATGCGGCACGTGTCCGCCGCCGGGAAATGGCACCACGCAGCACCACGTGCGCGCCGGGCCGGTGGCAAATTCGGCGATGCGCGCCGGGTGACGCGGCCGACGCCGGGATCGCCGCCATCTGGCGGCCGGCAGCGCGTCGGCAGCCGCGCCCGGCCCGGTGTACCATGGGCGCCCGTTTTCCGCCCCTCGCCACGATGCCTGCCGATTTCGACGAACTCGCCGCCCTGATTCGCGCGCAATTCTCCGAGCTGAGTCCGCAGTTCCAGGTGGGCGCGGCGTTCCTGATCGACCATCCGGACGAGGTGGCGGTGTCGTCGATGCGCAAGGTCGCGCAGCGCGCCGAGGTGCAGCCGGCCTCGCTCGTGCGGCTCGCGCAGCAGTTCGGCTTTCCCGGCTGGAACGAGATGCGCGACCTGTTCGTGGCGCGCGTGCGCACGCGCCCCGCGCCGATGACGCAGCGCGCGCGTTCGCTCGTCAAGCCGGGCGGCAAGG
The DNA here is from genome assembly GCF_047497165.1 of Burkholderia sp. 22PA0099. Lineage (NCBI taxonomy): Bacteria > Pseudomonadati > Pseudomonadota > Betaproteobacteria > Burkholderiales > Burkholderiaceae > Burkholderia > Burkholderia sp. 22PA0099. Next base: position 1,801,206 of record NZ_CP163164.1, read on the forward strand.
CGGCGCTCGCGCACGATCTGCTGGCGGCCCAGCAGCAGAACCTGAGCGGCACGGCCGCACAGAACGCGCGCGCGCTGGCGGACGCGGCGAAGCTGATCCGCCGGGCGCAGCAGGTGCATGTGGCCGGCTTTCGCTCGTGCTATCCGGTCGCGTTCGGTTTTGTCTACGCGTATCGCCTGTTTCGCCCGACCGTCGCGCTGCTGGCCGGCGTGGCCGGCTCGCTCGACATGGAACTGCGCGCGATCTCGAAGCAGAGCGTGACGGTGGTGGTCAGCTTCGCGCCGTATTCGGCCGAGGCGACGCGCGTGGCGACCACCGCGCGCGATCGCGGCAGCAAGGTGGTGGCGATCACCGACAGCGCCGTGTCGCCGATTGCGCTGCTGGCCGACCAGTCGCTGCTGTTCGCGCACGAGAGCCCGTCGTTCTTCCCGTCGCTGGTGGGCGCGCATGCGCTGGCCGAGGCGCTGGTCGCGCAACTGCTGGCACTCGAAGGTGGCGAGGCGGTGGCTGCGCTGGCGCGCGCCGAAGCGGATCTGCACGCGCGTGGTGCCTATTCGGTCTGAAACCGGGAATTCGATACCGGTAACCGGCCACAATAATGTGCAGATATTCGTATCGGCGGTTTTCAGCCCGATTGCGGCGCAATAATCGGATCAAAAAATTCGCGATCCGTTTAAATAAAAGTTTCAAAATCGGCTCAATCGAACGCACGGTAAATGATCGTGTCGACAGCTTCGAAAGGCTTTACTGGCAAGGCTGACAGGTAGGCGAACGCTTTTCTGAAATCGCGCAGAAGAAAGCAAAAAAGATTTCTTGTCTCGGTTTATTTTCGTTGATAGTCTGCTGCAAACCGGTAAGCCGTCGGCTAACCGGAAAGCGACTTTCGAGAGGCCGGGTCATGACAACAGCACACGATATTCGCGTCGCGTCGCCGCGCATCGGCGACGTCGTGACGCTCAAAACCGGCGGTCCGCGCATGACCGTCACGTTCGTCGGCGCGGCCGGCGGCGAAGCCTGGCTGACGTGCCAGTGGTTCGATATCGGCGGCGATTTCTGCCAGCAGCGCTTTGCGTTCGACGAGGTGGTGCGCGAGCCGACCACCATCTCGGCCGGCCGCGCGAGCCTGCGCAGCTTCGGCATGCACGCCGGCTTTGCGTTTTGAGGCGGTTCCGCTGAACTGAACATGCGGTATCGAGGCCGGCATCGGCCTCGCCACGTCACGCACCGATACGCCACGCGCCCGGAAACGGGCGCGTTGTCGTTTACGCGGTCGATCGAGGCAACGGATGCGGGGTGAGCATCGACGAAGGCAGGCACCGCCGGCCGGGCCGCACGCGTAATGCGGCGGCTCGGCCGGGCAGGCCGGATCGTTCGGGTGATGCCAGGCGGAATACGCGGACAGGTGACGCGGGGCGAATGCTACGCGGTCGGGAACGCGGGGTGATCCGGGAGCGGCAACAAGCGACTGCGACTGCGGGTGAGACGTGCGGCGGCGGGAAGGCGGACGCGGGCTGATCGCTGCGTCGGCCAGCCGTTCGACCGGCTCAGCGCGATTCCTGCTTTTCGACCCAGGCTTGCTGGAGCGCGACGCGGCGTTGCACGCGGTCGACCAGGCCGGACTGGAACGTGTTCATGCTGATCGAGTGGCGGGTCTGGACGATTTTGACGGCCAGATTCTTTGCCGGGTTCGGCAGCCGCGCCCAGTAGAGCGTCATCAGCCAGCCGATACCGGTCCAACCGAACAGGGCGTTGAACAGCGCGAGGGTCAGCTTGTCGTGACGGCCGCGACGGTCGGCGATGATCGCCGGCAGAAAGTAGAACGCGATCGCGATTACGGCCCCGACAATCTGAAACAGGATTTTCATCTGCATGGGAGCAACTCCTTCCGTGTTGCAGTGCGACGAAGGCAACTGCAGTGGGACGGATTGTCGCGCTTTTTCAGATGTTGTGCAGGAAACTGATTGTTGCGTTTCCCGTCACGGTGCCTGTCGACCCCTCATCCGGCATTAATCCGTCACCAATTCGAAACCTTCGTCGTACCATCCCGTAATCCCGCCAGGCATAAGCTTGACAGGCCGTTCGAGGCGAGCCAGACGGATCGCCGCGCGGGTCGCGCCGTTGCAATGGGGGCCAGCGCAATAGGTAACGAATATCGATCCGATTGGAAAATCCGATAGCTTCCCTTCGATGATCTTGCGGTGCGGAAGATTGATGGCGCCCCGGATATGCCCGGCGGCGAATTGTTCCGGACTGCGAACGTCGAGCAGGACGAAATCGGTCTGGCCCGATTCGATCGCGTGATGCACGTCCCAGCAATCGGTTTCGAAGCGCAGCGACGCGGAAAAGCGTTCGAGCGCGGTGGCGCTGTCGGCGGCGGGGATTTCGGTGACGTAGGACATGAGGGTTCGGTCTCCTGGGAAAAAACGGTGTCGGAGCCATCAGTATCGCGGTGCGGCGGTTTTGCCAACAGTGGCCGGATCGACAAGTTCCGGTAACATCTCGCCATGCACAATCATCTCGTCGTCGCGCTCGCTTACGACCGCCTCTGTACCTTCGAATTCGGCTGCGTCGTCGAGCTGTTCGCGTTGCAGCGCCCGGAGCTGGAGGTGGACTGGTATCGCTTCGCCGTGTGCGCGGCCGAGTCGGGGCCGATCCGCGCGGCGGGCGGCATCACGATCGCCGCGCCGTACCGGCTCGCGATGCTCGATCGTGCCGACACGATCGTGATCCCCGGCTGGCGCGATCCCGACGAGCTTCCGCCCGAGCCGTTGCTGCGCAAGCTGCGCGCGGCCCACCGGCGCGGTGCGCGGCTTTGCTCGATCTGTTCGGGGGTGTTCGTGCTGGCGGCGGCCGGCGTGCTCGACGGGCTGACCGTGACGACCCATTGGCGCTATGTCGAACGGCTGCGCGCGCGCTATCCGTCGCTGAACGTGAATCCCGATGCGTTGTACGTGGACGAAGGCGCGATCGTCACGTCGGCCGGCTCGGCGGCGGGCCTCGACATGCTGATGCACCTGGTGCGGCGCGACCATGGCAGCGCGATCGCCAACCGCGTTGCGCAGCGGCTCGTGCTGCCGCCGCATCGCGACGGCGGGCAGGCGCAGTTCGTGCCGCGGCCGGTCGCGCCCGACGGCCAGGATCGCCTCGCACGCCTGATCGACTGGATGCGCGAGCACGCCGCCGAGCCGCACACGCTCGCGTCGCTGGCCGAGCGTGTGGCCATGAGCCCGCGCACGCTGCAGCGGCAGTTTCGCGACACCACGGGGCTGGCGCCGTATGCGTGGCTGATCCGCGAGCGGGTGGGCGTTGCGAAGGAAATGCTGGAGGCGAACCCGGCGCTGCCGCTCGCGCAGCTCGCCGCGCTGGCCGGCTTCGGCTCGGAGGAATCGCTGCGCCGCCATTTCCGGCGCATCGCGGCCGTCAGCCCGGCGGCTTACCGGCGCGGTTTCGACGCGAGTTAGCGGGCGGCGGCCGACGCGGGCAGCACGCAATTCGGGCCGATCCCTGCGCGGCCGCGCTCGCCGGCTTTCGTGGCGTCCGCCCCCGCCGCGCACCACCCCATCGGCGCTATCATCGACACTTTCGTCCCCACCGGTTTCCCTCACGACCATGACGACTGCCGCCGATACCGCCATCGATCACGATCGCCTCGACGATTTCATCGAGCGCAAATGGAATGACGAGATCATTCATCAACTGACCGACTACATCGCGATTCCCGCCAAGAGCCCTGCGTTCGATCCCGCCTGGGACGCGCACGGCCTGCTCGAACGCGTGGTGGTGGACGCCGCGCGCTGGGCCGAGCGGCAACCGGTGCGCGGGCTGACGGTGGAGATCGTGCGCCTGCCGGGCCGCACGCCGGTGATCTTCTTCGACGCACCGGCCACGCGCTCGGGTACCCGCGACACGATCCTGCTCTACGGCCATCTCGACAAGCAACCCGAATTCGACGGCTGGCGTGCCGACCTCGGCCCGTGGACGCCGAAGTACGAGGGCGGCAAGCTCTACGGCCGTGGCGGCGCCGATGACGGCTACGCGATCTACGCGAGCCTGACCGCGCTGGCCGCGCTCGACGCGCAGGGCATCGAGCGGCCGCGCTGCGTCGGCCTGATCGAAACCTGCGAGGAATCGGGCAGCTACGATTTGCTGCCCTACGTGGATGTGCTGCGCGAGCGGCTCGGGCAGGTCGGCCTGGTGGTGTGTCTCGATTCGGGCGCGGGCAATTACGATCAGCTCTGGCTGACCACCTCGTTGCGCGGGCTGGTGTCGGGCGACCTGCAGGTGGAAGTGCTCGACGAAGGCCTGCATTCGGGCGTGTTCGGCGGTATCGCGCCGTCGAGCTTTCGCATCATGCGGCAACTGTTCGAGCGGCTCGAGGATGCGGCCACCGGCAACCTGCTGCCGCAGGTGTTCCATTGCGAAGTGCCGGTGAGCCGGCTGCGCGAGACCGATGCGGCGGCCGGCATTCTCGGTGACCTGGTGTGGAAGGGCCTGCCCTGGGCCTGCGGCCAGGACGGCCGCCCGGTGCTGCCGACCACCACCGATCCGCGCGAGGCACTGCTCAATTCGACGTGGCGGCCGTCGCTGGCCGTGACCGGCGCGGCCGGCCTGCCGCCGCTGGAGAACGCGGGCAACGTGCTGCGTCCGAAGACGGTGTTCAAGCTGTCGCTGCGGCTGCCGCCGCTGGTCGATGCGGCACAGGCCGTGCAGGAATTGAAGCGTCTGCTCGAACTCGACGCGCCCTACAACGCCAAGGTCACGTTCCGCCCGGACCCGGGCGCAGCTACCGGCTGGAACGCGCCCGATCTCGCGCCGTGGCTGGCCGATTCGCTCGATGCCGCGTCGCGTCGCCACTTCGGCGCCGATTGCGCGTACATGGGCCTCGGCGGCACGATTCCGCTGATGAACGTGTTGCAGGCCGGCTTCCCGAAGGCGCAATTCATGGTGTGCGGCGTGCTCGGGCCGAAGTCGAACGCGCATGGGCCGAATGAATTTCTTCATGTGCCGTACGCGAAGAAGTTGACCGCGGCGGCGGCCGATATTATTGCCGCAGTGCGTTGAGGCGCGCTGCCGTGAGTTGAGGCACGCCGCCGTATGCTGAGGCGCGCTGCCGTGTGTTCAGGCAGGCTGCGGTGCGTTGAGGTGTGCCGTCGAGCATTGAGGCGTGCCGCCGTACGCCGAGGCGCGCTGCCGTGCGTCAAGGCAGGCCGCCGTGAGTTGAGGCGCGCTGATGTACGCCGCCGTGCATTGCGCTATGCCCCTGTGCATGGCGGTGCGCCGCGATCCCGAAATCGCTCCGGCAGCGCGGCGCGCCTACAATACGCGCTTTCGATTTTGCGGAGCACCGTCATGACCGAGCAGGAAGCCGAACAACTTGCGACCCACCGCCATTACAAGGGCGGCCTCTATCGTGTGGTCGGCGTCGCGCGCCATTCCGAAACCGAGGAATCGGTGGTCGTCTACGAACACCTGTGGCCGCATGCGCGCGGCCTGTGGGTGCGGCCCGAGACGATGTTCAACGAATCGCTGGCCGATGGCACGCCGCGCTTTCGCGCGCTGAAGCAGGGCTGACGCACGACGCCGCCGCGTCGATCGTCTCGGTCGCGGCGGCGGCGTTCAGCGCGCCAGCAACGCCGCTTTCAATTCGCGCGGCGCAACACCCACCGCCAATTCCGGCGTGCCGTGCCAGTCGGCGAGCTTGCGCACCGCGCGCACCACGTCGCCGATCATCCCCGCGCCGAGCCGCACGTCCGGCTCCAGATGCACCGCCTTCAGTTCGAACACGCCCTGCGCGCGATGCGCCTTGGCGTCGACGCGCCCGATCAGCCTGCCGCGATGCAGGATCGGCAGGCAGAAGTAGCCGTAGCGGCGCTTCGCGGCGGGCGTGTAGCACTCGATCGTGTAGTCGAAGCCGAATAGCGCCGACGCGCGCCGGCGGTCCCACACCACCGGATCGAACGGCGAAAGCAGTGTGGTGACCGAGGGGCGCAGCGTGCCGTCGTCGGCGCGCGCCAGCAGGTCGGCCAGCTCGCGATGCACGAACGCCTGCTCCTTCCAGCCTTCGACCGTTACCGGCAGCAGTTCGCCGGCATCGGCCAGCGCGTGCAGCTCGTCGCGATAGGCGCGCTTCGGCAGCCGATAGTAATCGGCCACCCAGTCGGCGCGCACGATGCCGAGCGCGCGGCAGGTCTGGTCCAGCAGTTGCGGCAGCACCTGTTCGCGCGAGGGCAGGTCGCGCGCGTCGTCCCAATGCGGCAGCACGCGTTCGAGCACGTCGTAGACGCGCTGGAAATTCTGGCGCGCCGCTACCATCAACTGGCCGGTCGAGAACAGCACCTCCAGGTGGCGCTTCTCCGGCTTCCAGTCCCACCAGCCTGCGCCCTTCGCGCCGTCCTCGCGCACGAAATCGGACGAGCGCACCGGCCCGCCCATGCGCACTTGCGCGAGCAGCGTGTCGATCGCGTCGCGATGCGTGTCGTGCCATGCCGACGCGTATTTCCAGCCCATGCCGACCGGGTTCAGCATCTTGTGACGCATCAGCCCGAAGCTCTCGATCGGCAGGAAGCAGGCCTCGTGCGACCAGTATTCGAACAGGCTCGCCTCGGCCAGATGCTCGTCGAGCCAGCGCTGCTCGTAAGGCCCGAGCCGGCTGAACAGCACGAGATAGGGGCTGCGCGCGACCACGTGGATCGTGTCGATCTGCAGTTGCGCCATGCGGCGAATGGCGTCGAGCACGTCGGCCTTCACGGCCTTGCAGCGCGGCGGCGCGAGCAGGCCCTGCGCGGCGAGATGCAGCGAACGGGCGGCGTTGAGGGAGAGGGTGGGCGACACGGGCGAGCGGGGCAGGGAGCGAACGGAAGGCCACTCTAGCGCGATTCTCGGCGCTTCGCCGGGCATGCGCGATGGTGCGGCGCATCGGGTATCGGGTCAGGCAGCGGACTCGCGAGATCGACGAAACACCCATGTTCCGCGCGGCCTGCGCTGGTCATGACACGATTCGGCCACACTTATCACAATCGTTGACACATCGGCGCGGCGAGTTTCCCTATAGTTGCTTCCACGCCGTGACAACTGATCGTCACAGGTTTTGCTCCCGACGCACATATGTCCATGGCACGCAGGGAGCGAATCCGGGCGACGCGATTCGTCGCCGAACCCGGAGAATTAATTCGCGCGGGCATCTGCCCGGCCTTCGGGCCGATGTGGATGTCCGCCGATTTCTTTTGGGCTTGCGAATGATGCGCGGTGTGCGCGGCGTGTGCTGCCTGGCCTTCTCCGATTTTCCGAGGACGGCTGGCCATTCGGGCTCGGCGGTTGCCGAACCCCATCAATTGCGCCATGCGCTGAAGCCTGCGTCGGGACGGCCGCTCGTTGAAACTCATTCAGATGCTGATTGGCGTTTCGAGCCCGTCTACCGCCAAGAACCATCATCGATGGCGACCCGGTTCGCCTGTCGTTGATCGAAAGTGGGGTGATCTGATGGCCACGACACCACTGCCAATCCACTCGCAGCAGGAATTTTGAGGGACGCGATTCAGCGACCTGGATCGGCTCGCACCGGCTGGCACTCGCGATTTTCGACCGTTGCTCGAAGTAGCCTGATCCTACGTCATCGAGATTTTGATGTGGGATGCAGGTAAATCGCGATATGCCACCCGGTGGCGGTATATATTGAAGCCCAATGAATATCGCTTCGAGAAGCACATGCCGAATCAAACTGCAGCGCTCCTGAACACGATCGACGCCGACAAGGCAACGCTCGACGCTGCCCGCCCGCTACCGCAGCACACGGTTGCCTCGCTGCGCGAAAAGTTGTTCCTGGAATGGACCTATCACTCGAACGCGATCGAAGGCAACACGCTGACGCTGCGGGAAACCAAGGTGGTGCTCGAAGGCATCACGGTCGGCGGCAAGTCCCTTCGCGAGCACTTCGAGGCGACGAACCACCGCGACGCGATTGTCTATGTCGAGGACATCGTGTCAAAGGCGGAAACCCTGTCGGAATGGCAGATCCGCAACATCCACAGTCTGGTGCTGAAAGGTATCGACGCCGAAGAGGCGGGCCGGTATCGCCGCGAGAACGTCGTGATCGCGGGCGCGAGCACGACCCCGCCTGACTTCATGCATTTGCCTGCCGAAATGGCCGCACTGATCGACTGGTACGAGGCGACCGGCATCATTCATCCGGTCGAACGGGCGGCGGAGCTGCACACGCGATTTGTGAAGATCCATCCGTTTGTCGACGGCAATGGGCGGACCGGACGGCTGTTGCTCAACTTCGAGTTGATGAAGGCGGGCTATCCGCCCGGGATCATCCGCAAAGAAGATCGGCTCGCTTACTACGATTCGCTCGACAAAGCTTGCGTCAGCGGCGATTACGGCGACATCACGCGCTTGGTCGCGGAATCAGTGCAGCGCTCGCTCGACACGTATCTCGATGTGCTTGGGTTGCGTCATGTCCCGTCACCGGATGCGGCTCCGCCGTCGCCGGGTTTTCGGATGTAACGGAAGAAAACAGGGGTGATGTCCTTTGTCCGGGTGCAGCGCGCGGCTGAGGGCGGCCACCGGTTCCTGCGACAATTCACCAGCACGTCTCGCTCGTCGGCACACCGAATGAAAAGCGCGGCATCGTAATCCTTCCACCCGACCGATACCGCGACCGGCTCAGTCGCCGAGACCCTGAACACGCGCCACATTCCTGTCGTTAATGCCGCCTGACGCGCATCGTGGCCCGCCCGATCACCCGCGCTTGCCGCGCGCGATCTCGTCGCCGGCATTCGGCGCGAGGCGCCGCGTGATCGGAATCGACGCGAACGAGCACAGCCCCACCACCAGGAACGCGGGCCAGAAATCCGACCACTGCACCGTGGGGTGGCCGCGCAGCGCCGCCGACATGTGCAGCACGAGGCCGGCCACCGTTACGCCGAGGCCCAGCGACATCTGCTGGACCACGCTGCCGAGGCTGGTGGCGCGGCCGATATCGCGCGGCGACATTTCGGCGTAGATCACCGAGTTCAGGCTGGTGAACTGCAGCGCCGGGAAGATCCCGCCGATCAGCACGATCACCCAGATCACCCACACGGCCATGCCCGGATGGAACGTGCCGTACATGATGATCGCGAGGCCGGCCAGCGCGGCGTTCACCATCAACACCCGACGGAACCCGTAGCGGCGCAGCAGCCGTTGCGACAGCAGCCGCGAAACGGTGCCGCCCACGGCCGACGCGCAGGTGATCAGCCCCGATTCGAACGCGCTCATGCCGAGCCCTTCCTGCAGCGTCAGCGGCAGCAGGAACGGCACCGCGCCGAGCCCGATGCGGAACAGCGAGCCACCCACCACGCTCGCGTGATAGGTGGGAATCTTGAGGAAGCGCAGCTCCAGCACCGGCAGCGTGGCGCGCCGCGCGTGGAGCACGTAGATGCCGAGCAGCAGCGCGCCGGCCACGCTCATCAGGAACGCGTCGCGTGGGCTGAGCAGCGAGCCGTCGAGCATCGTCAGCCCCATCAGCAGCAGCGCCGCACCGGCCGCCGACAGCAGGAAGCCGAGCCAGTCGAGCGGGCCGGGGTTCGCCTCGTGCGTGTTCGCGATGTACTTGTTGGCGAGGTAGATGCCGTAGATGCCGACCGGCACATTGATGAAGAAGATCAGGCGCCAGTGCAGGTAGGTGGTCAGGAAGCCGCCGAGCAGCGGACCCAATGCCGGGCCGAACAGTGCGGGCACGGTCAGGTAGTTCATCGCGCGGATCAGGTCCGAGCGCGGCACGGCACGGAAGATGATGATGCGGCCCACCGGCACCATCATCGCGCCGCCCACGCCCTGCACGAAGCGCGCGAACGTGAGCAGTTCGAGGTTGGTGGAGGCCGCGCACATCAGCGAGCCCACCACGAAGATGCCGATCGCAGTGCGAAACACCGTGCGTGCGCCGTAGCGGTCGGCCAGCCAGCCGCAGATCGGAATGAACACGCCGAGGCCCACCACGTAGGCGGTGATCGCGATATTGAGCGTGACGGGGCTGTGACCGAAGGCGTGCGCCATCGCCGGCAAGGCGGTGACGATGATGTTGGCGTCCACCGTTTCCATGAACAACGCGCAAGCGACGATCAGCGGTGCGATGAAGGGATGGACTGCGAGCGGCATGGGGAATCGGCGCGCGGTAAAGCGGCCATTATTGCATCGAACCCGGCGCCGGCGTTAGTGGAACCGCTTCCGCGCGGCCAACTGGACGCATTGGCGCGCATCGCCGCCGATCGGGCCGCTTACGTCGCGGCGTGCGGCGGCAGTGCGGGCGGCCGTCGGCATCGTTGCATGCGAAACGAAGCGAGGGGCGTGAACGCGGCAGCCCATGCAGGCGCGGCACGCGATGTGCTAATCGTGCTGCACTGCATCACCTGCCGGAAGGGCACGACGCGCAAAACGGGGGCGGCATGCCAGGTGCGGCCGCCGCACGCGCGGAACGGCTCGGGCATCATCGGGAGTCCGGACAGACAAGAAAAAGGAACGACGATGGCAGATACCCCATCGCGACACGAGTCGCTCCCCTCGCTGGACTGGCGCCATCGCGCCGGCGCCGTTTGCGTGATGGCCGCTGCGTGCCTCGCGCTGCCCGCGTGTACCGACATGCAAACCTCGCAGGGCGCGGCGGCGCCCGCCGGCGGCGCGTCGTCGACGGCCGCCGCCAACCCGCCCGAGGCCGTCGCGCCCGAACTGCAGCCGCCGAGCCAGCTCTACGGCGAGCTGTTCACGGCCGTGCAGAGCCAGCAGATCTACCCCGATCAGAAAACCTTCGTCGATTCGACGCCCGATGCCGATCCGGCCACCATCATGCGGCTCTACACGCAGCAGAAGGACAGCCCGGGCTTCTCGCTGCGGGCGTTCGTCACGCAGCACTTCAAGCCGCCCGTCGATCAGGTCGTCACGCCGCCCGCGCATCAGACGCTGCGTGCGCACATCGACTGGCTGTGGCCGCGCCTGACACGCACCACCGACACCGCGCCGCGCTACGGCTCGATGATCCCGCTGCCGAAGCCGTACGTGGTGCCGGGCGGGCGCTTCCGCGAGGGCTACTACTGGGACAGCTATTTCACGATGCTGGGCCTGCAGGAAGCCGGCCACGAGGATCTGGTCGACGACATGCTCGACAATTTCGCTCACCTGATCGATACGGTAGGGCACGTGCCGAACGGCAACCGCACCTACTATGCAAGCCGCTCGCAGCCGCCGTTCTTCGCGTACATGGTCGAGCTGGCCGCGAACAAGGAAGGTAAAGGTGTCTACCAGAAGTACCTGCCCGAACTGCGCAAGGAATACGCGTACTGGATGCGCGGCGAGAACGGCACCGCGCGCGGCAGCGCGAACGCGCACGTGGTGGCGATGCCCGACGGCGCGATCCTGAACCGCTACTGGGACGCGAGCGCCACGCCGCGCGACGAGTCGTATCTGGAAGACGTGCAGACCGCGCACGAAGCGGCCGGCCGCCCGGCGCCCGAGGTCTGGCGCGACCTGCGCGCGGGCGCCGAAAGCGGCTGGGATTTCAGCTCGCGCTGGCTCGGCGACGGCAAGACGCTGTCGACGATCCGTACCACCGCGATCGTGCCGGTCGATCTGAACAGCCTCATGTATCACCTCGAAAAAACCATCGTGACGGGCTGCACGGTCACGCACGACGCGGCCTGCGTGGCCGATTTTTCCGCGCGCGCCGCGCGCCGCGACGCCGCGATCAACCACTGGCTCTGGAACGCCAACGGCTATTACGGCGACTACGACTGGCAGCTCGGCAAGCCGCGCGACGACCTGACCGCCGCCGCGTTGTATCCGCTGTATGCCGGCGTGGCCACGCCCGAGCACGCGATCGAGACGTCGCAGCACGTGCGCGACACGCTCGTGCAGCCGGGTGGGCTGGCCACCACCACCCACAACACCGGCCAGCAATGGGACGCGCCGAACGGCTGGGCGCCGCTGCAGTGGATCGCGGTGGAAGGGCTGTCGCGCTACGGCGAACGCGATCTCGCCGACGACATTGGCCAGCGCTTCCTGAAAGGTGTGAAGGGCGTGTATGGCGGCGAGGGCAAGCTCGTCGAGAAATACGTGGTCGAGGGAACCGGTGTGGGCGGCGGCGGTGGCGGCGAATATCCGCTGCAGGACGGCTTCGGCTGGACCAACGGCGTGACGGAAAAGCTGCTCGACCGTTACGGCCAGTAGCCGATCGACGTGTCTGGCGGCAGCGTAACGTTTGCGCGGCGGCGCAGCGTGGGGGAAGGTGGTTGCGAGCGCAACCACCGTTGCGAAACGGCGGAATTCGCCGTCGATTTCGTCTCGCCCGCGGTGACGCGCGGGAACCGCTCTCTCATGCGGCGCGAGCCGGCGGCGCGCCCGGCTCGCGCCGGGTACGCCGCCTCGCGTTCGCTTACGCGAAAGCGTGCGACGTGGCGGGCACGCCCGGTTGCGGGCTGCGGCGCAGCGTCGGTTCGTCGTGCGGCTCCACGTGCGTCATTGCTGCACCGAACAGCACCATGCGATAGCCGATCGAGTAGATCGGGATGATGCGCATGTTCTTGTCGCAGTCGAGCTTGAGCTTCGAGCGGATGCGCGAGATATGCGTGTCGAGCGTACGCGACGACACGCCCAGTTCGCGGCCCCACACCGCTTCCTGAATCGCCTGGCGCGGCACGATCTTGTTCATGTTGTCGAGCAGGAATTCGACCACGTCGAACTCGCGCGGCGTCATGTCGAGCGTCTGGCCGTCGATCTCGATCGCACGGCGGATGAAGTTGATTTTTATGTTGTCGATGTACAGATATTTGCAATCCATGATGGTCCTCGCAATTCGTCTGATAGGCCCCGGAGCGGAACACCCCTTACTCTGCAAAATCCAGGCCAGCGCCGCCGTGTTTAGCAGCGATGCTCGACAAATTTTAGTAAGCGACTGATTTGAAAGAGGAATTTTGATGCGTCGAGGGGGGCGGCCGGGTGGGCCGGCGTGTCACGTCGTTACGCACTGAAGGTTTGTTACGTAGCAAGCCCCCGGGCGTTACGGGCGCGTAACGTCAGACGTAACGTCGAGGTTGCGTGCGGCGAAACGTTTGCGGGATTTGCGCGCGATGCTGCAACGGCGGCGTGCGATGTGGAGCCGGGGCGCGAGCCTTGCCGGACGTGCGATGACCGAGGGTAAGCCCGGGCTGGCGGAGGGTGGCGAAGCAGGGGTCGAAACCGGGCGCGATGCGCTCAGGTTTGCATGGCGTGAGAGCTTGAGGGAAGGCGATCGTGCGAGGCGATTTGACGACGCCCGACGCGAAGCCGGGCGTGCGAGACGATGCGCGAAGCGATCAGACGACGGTCGTGAAGCCGCGATTTTCGGCTTGCGTGGCGCAGCGTTCGACCGCCTGCAGGTGCCAGGCGCCGCGTGCCGACTGCCCGCCGAGCTGCGCGTCGCCGCGCCCGTCGGCCGACGTGCTGCCGATCACCTGATCGATCGACAGCCCCTGCAACTGGCACAGTGCCTCGCCACCATCGGCCGCACACAGCGCGACCGCGCCTTCCACATGCCTGACCTTCCCCCAGCGCGGCAGATCGATGCCCTGATGCGCCTCGCGCGACCAAAGCTGCTCGTCCGTGTCGACCCAGAGAACCGCGAACGATGACTGGTGCGTGGTTTGACTGCTTCCGTTGATTCGAATCGTGAGGCGCATGAGGGTCGTCTCCTGGATCGCGTGCTTTGGGATTGGAGTAAACAGTCTAGGATTCATTCAGCTAAACGCAAGGTACGCGCTCGATGAAATTGCCGCACCGGGAAGGCTGCCGCCATAGGTTGCCTGCATCGTCGCGTGCGTTGCGCGGCGGTTGCGTGCAAATGATGGGGAGAACGAACCGATCAAGAGGTGCGATGTCTGCTCAGTACGCCGCGATACCGAGGGGAATGCTCGGCTCTCCTGACGAATCGGCGGGCAGTGCGCGGCGGATGGAAAACGGCAAGACGGCAAGGCGGGGGTAAGGATGCCGCTCAGTTCGGCGTGGCGATCGTCAGCAGGCGGTCGAGCGCGGTATACACATCGCGCAGGGTGTCGGTGCCGAGTTGCTGTTCGAGTTGGCGGTATTGGTCGTCGATGCGCGGCGCGATCTTGCGCACGAGTTGGCGGCTGCGTTCGGTCAGCGCGACCAGCAGGCGGCGCTGATCTTCGGTCGAGCGCATTCGTGTGATCAAACCGTCGCGTTCGAGCCGTTCGAGCACGCCGGTCAGGCTGGGGCTGAGAATGCAGCAGCGCTTGGCGATCTGCCCGGCTTCGAGCTCGCCCTTCGGCTCGCCATCGAGAAGGCGGATGATCCGCCATTGCTGCTCGGTCAGCGACACTTCCTTGAGGATGGGTCGGAAGCGGCCCATCAGCGTTTCGCGGGCTTCGAGCAGCAGCATCGTCAGATTGCGATGGTCAATCGTGCGAGTCATGTAAATCGATTCTGGTGTTGCAAGCGAGGTAACAATCTTAACAGGACGAAATGTGTCCTATGCAATCTGATTTGTGGAAATTTGGCAGTCGTTGCAAGCGAAAACATGAATGAATTAAGCATTTTGCACGCGACATTGTTAAATTTCATTAGATGTACTTGCGATATCGGTTTTACGGATTTGGAAAAAAAGCGGCGGCCGTGAAGGCCGCCGTCGAGTGTGCGAACGTTCGTGCGGGCGCAGGCCCGCACGCGCGTGATGCGTCAGAAGCGCTGCTGGATACCCACCGTCGCGCCGACCTGGTTGCCCGCGTAGCCCACCAGGTCGCGCGAGACGCTGGTGTTCTGCCCATGTTTCGCGATCGCGAAGCCGCCCGATGCGTACAGCACCGTGCGCTTCGACAGCGCGTAGTTGGCGCGCAGCGAAACCAGCGTGGGGTCGGCGTCGGTGCCGCCCTTGAGGTCCTGGTGATAGACCGCGCCGATCAGCGAGAAGGTCGGCGTGAACTGATACGCACCGCCGATCCAGTAGGTGTCGCTCAATTGCGTGGCGCCCGCGGCGTGCAGGGTGCGGCGATAGTTGCGGTAGCCGGCCATGGTCTTGAGCTTGCCGAAGTCGTAGCTGAGGCCCGCGTGGATCTGCTGTGCGTAGTTGACCGGATCGGCCGGGCTCACGCTGTCGTTCGCGCCGTTCTGGCGGTCGAACGTGACCACCGCCGCGAACGGGCCGTGCTCGTAGCCGCCGGCCACGCCGTATTTCGAGCTGGATTTCACGCTGCCCGGCGTGTTGCCGAGGCCCACCATCGCGCCGAAGCGGAAGTCGCCCAGTTCGCCGTCGTAGCGCACCGCGTTCGAGGCGCGTGTGAACAGGCCGTCCTTGCGGTTGCCGGTGGCGGTCGAGCTGGTGGCCCACGAATAGTTCTGCGCATAGCCCATCGGGTCGAACGGCAGCAGATAGTCGTAGGTCACGGTGAAGTTGCGGCCGAGCGTCAGCTCGCCCCACTTGCCCTTCAGGCCCACCGTGGCGCGGCGCGCGAAGATGCCGTCGGGGCCGTCGTCGAAGCTGCCGTTGGCGATGTCGATGCCGCTTTCGAGCCGGAACACGGCCTGCAGCCCGCCGCCGAGATCCTCGCTGCCGCGCAGGCCCCAGCGCGAAGTGTTCTTCGTGCCCGAACGCAGCTTGAACGCGTCGCCGCCTTGCGGCCCGGCGTGGCTGGTGTATTCGAGGCCCGCGTCCATGATGCCGTAGAGCGTGACGGACGAAACGGCCTGCGCGGCGGGGGCCAGCACAGCCAACGTGGCGGCGAGCGAGGCGGCCAGCGCCGGGCGCGTCAGGGCGGGGCGGTGAATCGGTTTCATGACGGCGTGTCTCCAGTGTTGTGGTGTTATGGGTTTGATAAGGACTGCGATTAAATTGGAGCGCTCGCCGCTGCCGGGTGTGCAGCAGTGGCGGGCGCGAAGGTGCGGGAGAAGGGCGACTGGGCGGCTGCCGTGATCGAATCGATCAACGGTGACTGACCGCAATCGATTGCCATCGACTGCGACCGGCTGCAGCAGGCTGCGATCGACCATGACCGGCAGCGCCCGACAGCGCCCGACAGCGCCCGACAGCGCCCGGCAGCGCCCGACAGCGACCGACAGCGACCGGCAGCGCCCGACAGCAACCGACAGCGACCGACAGCGACCGGCAGCGACCGGCAGCGACCGGCAGCAACCAACCGCAACCAGCGCAATCCGCCCTGACTCAGCCCGCCGCTGAAAATGCCCAGCAATCGTTGGCCGGGAATTCCAGCCAGTGCGGGCCGGCCGCGCGCGGCACCTGGCCGAACGCGCGCAGGCGCAGCTCGCCGCAATGGAACAGGTATTCCCAGCGGTCGCCCAGGTACATCGACGTCACCAGTTCCGCACGCAGCCGGTTCGCGCCGGGCGCGTCGGCCACCTGCACGCGTTCGAGGCGGATCACCGCCTGGGCCTGCTGGCCCGGCGTGAGCGTGTCGCGCGCGAGCGCCTGCAGTTGCCAGCCGTCGCCGGCCAGGGTGACGGTGTCGCCGGCCACCGCATCGACGCGCGCCTCGATGCGGTTGTTGCTGCCCATGAATTCGGCGGTGTAGAGCGAGCGCGGCGCGCCGTACAGCTCGGCCGGCGTGCCTTCCTGTTCGATGCGGCCGTTGCGCAGCAGCAGGATGCGGTCCGACATCGCCATCGCCTCGGCCTGATCGTGCGTGACGCAAAGCGCCGACAGCCCGAGCGAGACGATCAGCTCGCGCAGCCAGGCGCGCGCCTCTTCGCGCAGTTTCGCGTCGAGGTTCGAGAGCGGCTCGTCGAGCAGGATCACGGGCGGGTTGTAGACCAGCGCGCGGGCGATCGCGACGCGCTGCTGCTGACCACCCGACAACTGATGCGGATAGCGCGCGGCGAGATGGCCGAGGCCGAGCTGATCGAGCGCGGCCTGCACGCGTTGCCTGATCTCCGCGCCCGCCACGCGGCGCAGCTTCAGCCCGTAGCCGACGTTATCCGCCACCGTGCGGTGCGGCCACAGCGCGTAGGACTGGAACACCAGCCCGAGCGAGCGTTCCTCCACCGGCAGGTTGACGCCGCGCGCGCCGTCGAAGAAGGTGCGCGCATCGAGCGCGATGCGGCCGTCGTGCGGCTGTTCGAGGCCGGCCACCGCGCGCAGCAGCGTGGTCTTGCCGCTGCCCGACGCGCCGAGCAGGCACACCACCTCGCCGGCCTTCAGTTCGAACGACACGCCCTTGAGAATCGGATTGGCGCCGTAGCTGAGAAACAGGTTGTCGACGCAGAGCTTATCCATGAAGTTTGACTCCGAAACGCAGGGCCACGCCGAGACCGGCGCCGACCATGGCGATGTTGATGACGGACAGGGCGGCCACCTGATCGACCGCGCCCGTGGCCCACAGCGAGACGAGCAGCGCGCCGATCACCTCGGTGCCGGGCGACAGCAGATAAACGGCCGTGGAATATTCGCGCTCGAAGATCATGAAGATCAGCAGCCACGCGGCCAGCAGGCCGAAGCGCACCAGCGGCAGCGTCACGTCGAGCGAGACGCGCGCGCGGCTCGCGCCCACGCTGCGGCCGGCTTCCTCCAGTTCGGGGCCGACCTGCATCAGCGCGCTCTGAATCAGCCGCATGCCGTACGCGAGCCATACCACCGTGTAGGCGATCCAGATGCTCCACATCGAGTTCTTCAACTCGCGCAGCCCCGGCACGAACAGGAAGATCCACAGGAACGCGAGGCCGGCCAGCAGCCCCGGCACCGCGCGCGGCAGCAGCACCATGTAGTCGAGCAGGCGCGTGGCCCAGTCGTTGCGTCGGTGGCCGGCAAATGCGACCAGCGTGTAGAAGCCCACCGCCAGCGCACCGCCGATCACGCCGATGCCGAGCGTGTTGAGGATCGCGCGCACCAGGTTGTCCTGATCGAACAGCTCGACGAAGTTGCCGAGCGTCAGCACCTCGGCCAGCGCCACGCCCTCGCCCCAGTTCGTCACGAACGCGCGCAGCACGATGCCCGAGATCGGCACCACCACCGTCAGCGCGAGCCACAGCATCACGATCGCGAGCGCGAGCCAGCGCCAGCCGCCGAGCGGCAGCACCGTCGAGCGGCCGGCCTTGCCCTTCACCGTGACGAAGCGGTTCGCGCTCTTCAGCAGCCGGCGTTGCAGCAGCACGAGCGGGAACGTGATCGCGACGATGCAGATTGCCACCGCCGCCATCAGGTGATATGACGGCACGCCGAGCTTGTTGGTCAGCTTGTAGAGGTAGGTGGCCAGCACCAGGTGCCCTTCCGGGTCGCCGAGCACGAGCGGCAGGCCGAACACCTCGAAGCCGAGGAAGAACACCAGCACGCCCGCGAACAGCAGCGCCGGCAGCGTCATCGGCAGGCTCACGTCGAGCGCCACGCGGAACGGCCGCGCGCCCGCCACGCGGGCCGCTTCCTCGACGTCCGAGCCGAGGTTGCGCAGCGCCGCCGACGCGTACAGATACACGTGCGGCACGTGCGTGAGGCCCACGATCAGCGTGATGGCCGCGATCGAATAGATGTGCCACGGCACCGTGTCGAAGCCGGTCAGTTGCTTGAACCACACCGAGTAGAAGCCCACCGGGCCAGCCGCCACCACGTAGCCGAACGCCAGCACCATCGGCGAGACGAACACCGGCGTGAGCAGCAGCGGTTCGAGCCAGCGGCGGCCGGGCAGATCGGTGCGCACCATCAGGAACGCGAGGATGCCGCCGAGCGGGATCGAGATGAACAGCATGCCGCCCGCGATCACGAACGAATTGCGGGTGGCCGACCAGAAATCAGGATCACTGAAGATGAAGCGGAAGCCGTCGATGCCGAGCGTGCGGTTCGCATCGAAGAACGGCGCCGACAGCAGGCTCTGGAACAGGATGAAGCCGAGCGGCAGCGCCACCGCCACGGTTAGCACCGCGACGACGATCCAGCGCAGCACGCCGGCCAGCGGCTTCAGGCCGCCGCCGTGCGGGGCGGGCGTGCCCGCGCCGGGGCGCGGGGGCGGCGCGGCCTTCGCGGCGCCGGGAGGACTGGTGGTGAGCATGAGTTCGCCCCTGCGGCCGCGCGGGCCGCATCGAGAGTGGGAAGGGGAGCGTGCGCGCGAACGCGCACCGGGCAGGGCGGCCGGGCCGCTGCGTCAGGCCCGACGCGGCTTGAGCACTTG
Source organism: Burkholderia sp. 22PA0099 (assembly GCF_047497165.1). NCBI lineage: Bacteria > Pseudomonadati > Pseudomonadota > Betaproteobacteria > Burkholderiales > Burkholderiaceae > Burkholderia > Burkholderia sp. 22PA0099. The sequence continues at coordinate 1,820,336 of NZ_CP163164.1, forward strand.
AATCAGCGCTTGATCGCGGCCTGCCATTGCTTGAGGAACGCGAGGCGCTTGGCCTGGTCGAGATAGACCAGCAGGCCCGCGCCGATCTGGATCGGCTTGAGCGAGGCGCCGAGCGTCTGGGTCAGCGCCGTCATCGAGGTTTCGCCGGTCACGTCTGAGCGGATCGAATACAGGTTGGCCTGGTTCGCGATCAGCGTCTGGCCGCGCTGCGAGAGCAGGTAATCCACCCACAGCCGCGCCGCGTTCGGGTTCTTCGCCTGCTTCGAGATGGTGGCGAGCCGGCTCACGACCTGCGTGTAGTCGCGCGGAAGCACATAGCCGATCGATTTGTCCTTCTTCGCCTTTGCGTAGGCATACGAACCGATGATGTTGTAGCCGATCAGGTTCTCGCCCGACGAGATCCGCTCCATCATCGCGCCGGTGCTCGATTGCAGCTTCGGCCCGGTCGCGCCGATCGCGCGCACCAGGTCCCAGGTGACGGTTTCGTTGACGTGTGCGTCCTGCGTCAGGTAGTTGAAGCCCACGCCCGATTTCTCGATGTCGTAGGTCGTGACCTTGCCCTTGAAGCGCTCGGGCTGCGATTGCAGCAGCTTGATCAGTTCGGCGCGCGTCTTCGGCACTTCGTTCTCGGCGATCAGGCGCTTGTTGTAGACGATCGCGAGCGGCTCGAACGTGGTGCCGTAGGCCTGGCGCTGGTAGTGCGCCCAGGCGGGGATGTTGGCCGCTTCCGGCGAATCGTAGGCGGCCATCAGGCCGTCGTTGACGAGCTTGACCTGGAGATCCATGGCCGAGCTCCACAGCACGTCGGCGCTGGTGCTCTTCGCCGCGTTCTCGCTGATGTAGCGGTTGTACAGCTCGGTGCTGTTCATGTCGTTGTATTCGACCTTGACGCCGTACAGGCTTTCGAAATCCTTGATCAGCGGGCGCACCAGGCTGGTGTCGGTGGTCGAGTAGACGATCAGCTTGCCTTCCTGTCTGGCCGCATCGATCACGCCCTGGTAGTTACCCGGATAACCGGCCGGCGCTTGCGCGGCGGCGTTGCTGGCGGCGAGCGCCGACGCCAGGGCGAGCGCGGTGAAAGCGGTGAGCGCGGCCGTGACGCCGGACTTTGCATGCAGCATGTCTTCCTCCAGATGCCCGCCGACGGGCGGGACGATGTTTGTTTGTGTGGAGCGGATCGTAAGCGTCAGGTACTTTCAGTCTGCTTTCGTTTCGGGCCACAATAGCGTCCGTTTCGTCATGGATTTCCCGAGGTCGTCATGCGCGTGCTGCTGGTCGAAGACAATCCCTCCCTCGCGCAGTCGCTGTCCGACGCGCTGTCGGCCGCGCGCTACACGGTCGATCGGATGGCCGACGGCGAGGCCGCCGACCACGTGCTGCGCACCCAGGATTACGCGCTCGTGATCCTCGATCTCGGGCTGCCGAAGCTCGACGGGCTGGAGGTGCTGCGGCGCATGCGGGCGCGGCGCAACGCGGCGCCGGTGCTGATCCTGACCGCGCACGGCTCGGTCGAGGATCGCGTGCGCGGGCTGAACCTCGGCGCCGACGACTACCTCGCCAAGCCGTTCGATCTCACCGAGCTGGAAGCGCGGGTGCGGGCGCTGATCCGGCGCAGCGCCGGCCACGAGCAGGCGCGCATCGCATGCGGGCCGCTCGAATTCGATGGCGTCGGCGGCGGCTTCCGGCTGGCCGGCGAACCGCTCGCGCTGACGCCGCGCGAGCGCGCCGTGCTGGAGGTACTGATCCTGCGCAACGGCCGCGCGATCAACAAGGAAGCGCTGTCCGAGAAGATCTTCGGCATCGACGAATCGGTCAACGCCGATGCGATCGAGATCTACGTGTATCGGCTGCGCAGGAAGCTCGAAGGGCGCGGGGTGGCGATCGTCACGCTGCGCGGGCTCGGCTATCTGCTCGAAGCGAAGGACGACGAAGCCAGCCCGGACGCGGGCGGCGCATCGTGAGGCGCCTGAACCTGCGCATGCAGGTGGCGCTGTGGCTGCTCGTGCCGTTGCTCGGCCTGCTGGTGCTCGATTCCTGGCTGACCTACCAGCGCGCGATGAGTGCGGCGCATATCGCGTTCGACCGCACGCTGGCCTCGTCGCTGAAATCGATTCGCGAAGGCGTGCGGCTCGATCAGGGCGACGTGATCGTCGACCTGCCCTATCTGGCCCTGGAGATGTTCGAATCGAACGACGGCGGCAAGATCTACTACCAGATCCGCGAGGATGGCGGGCGCACCGTGACCGGCTATGCCGACCTGCCGCAGCCGCCGCTTTCGGCCGAGCCGTTTCGCGCGACGTTCTACGACGCGGTGTATCGCGGCGAGCAGTTGCGGATGGCCGCGCTGCGCCTGCCGGTGCACGACGTGCCCACCGCGCAGACGCGCATGGTGCTGGTGATGGTGGGCGAGACGATCGAGGCGCGTCAGGCGCTCGCGCGCGAGATCCTGACCGGCTCGCTGAAGCAGGAAGCGCTGCTGATCGTGCTGGCGCTCGGCATCGTATGGTTCGGCGTGTCGCGCGGGTTGCGGCCGCTGTCGCGGCTGTCGGCCACGGTGGCGGCGCGTGCCGACGACGACCCGTCGCCGCTGCCGGCCGACGGCATGCCGGCCGAAATCGCGCCGCTCGTCGAATCGATCAACCAGTACATCGCGCGCACCCAGCGCATGCAGGGTGCGCGGCGGCGGTTCTTCACCGATGCCGCGCATCAATTGAAGACGCCGCTCGCGGCCGTGCAGGCCGGTGTCGAACTCGCGCAGCGGCCCGCCGAAGCGGCGCGTGCCGCCGATCATCTGCGGCGCGCGAACGGCGCGGTGCGGCAGGCGGCGAAGATCGTCCAGCAGTTGCTGTCGCTGTCGCGGCTCGAATCGGACGGGGCCGCCGCCATCGAGCGGCGGCGCGTGCCCTTGCACCGGCTCGCGCGCAGCGCCACGCTCGACTGGTCGCCGGTGGCGCGTGCGCGTGGCATCGACCTGGGCTTCGAGCACGAGGCCGACGTCGACGTGATCGCGCGCGCGGACCTGCTGACCGACCTGATCGGCAACCTGGTCGACAACGCGATCCGCTATGCGGGCGACGGCGCGGTGGTGACGGTGCGGGTGGGGCGCGATGCGGAGGGTGGGCACGGCGCGCGGCTTGCCGTGATCGACGACGGGCCGGGCATCGCCGCGCACGAGCGCGACGCGGTGTTCGAGCGCTTCTATCGCAGCTCGGCCACCGAATCGGTGGAAGGCTCGGGTTTGGGACTGTCGATCGTGCGCGAGATCGTGCGCGTGCACGATGGCGCGATCGAGTTGGGCGATACGCCGGGCGGCGGCCTGACGGTGACGGTCAGGCTGCCCGGCGCGCCGGAGGACACGGAGGCCGCGCGCGGCTGAACGCTGCCGAACGCGCGGCGTGCGTCAGGCGTCGAAGCCGATCTCCGCATCAAGCGTCTGGCCCACTTCGAGCACGCCCACGCCCGCGCCGGCCAGCACCGCGTGCTTGCCGAACGTCAGTTCGCCGTCGAATTGCGCGCTGCCTCGGTAGGTGCTCATGGTGTCGAGCGGTTCGTACGGATGCGCCGGGTTCGGGCCGCCGAGCTGTTGATCGATGGCCGGAATCGGGCAGCGCGTGCACAGCTTCACGAGCCGCAGCCGGATCGTGCCGGCCTCGGCCTCGATGTCGAGATGCTCGACGTAGTCTTCCTCGTAAGCCTCCAGCCCCGAGATCACGAGGTTCGGACGGAAACGATCCATGCCGACCGACGGCACGCCGCGCTGGCCGAGCCGCGCGTTGAGGTCGTCGAGCGAAGACTGGCCGACCACCATCACCGGGAAGCCGTCGGCGAACTGCGTGTGCGTGACGATTTCGCCGGTCCACTGGCGGTTGACCTCGCGGCGCACGTCGGGCGAGAAGCGCACGAGCCGCGCCGGCACGCCCAGATACGCGCCGAACCATTGCGCCGTGGCCTCGCCCGTATCGAGCGCCTGCACGGTGTTGCGCCAGATCGTGACGGCCAGCGTGGGTGCGCCATCGAGCGCGTGCGCGTCGAGCGGCGTGTGCAGCGTCGGCATGCCGGGCGCGTCGATCGCGAGCGTATCCTCGCCGATCGTCACGCGCACCAGCGCCAGTTTGGCGTGCTCGCGCTGCGTGATCATCGCGCCCGACGGCTCGACCACCATCCAGCCGCGATCATGTTCGAGGCCGCTTTCGAGCAGGCGAGCGCGCACGAGCGAGATGCCCGCGCAGGATTTGATCGGATAGATGAACAGTTCGCTGAGGGTCGGCATGGCGGTGGCGCGCGGCGCGCAGGGCGGATCGTAAAGCGGGATTTTGCCAGATCGCCCGCGCCTTGCCTTGCCGTGCGCGGTGCTCAGGCCGCGCCGAGCGGGAAGCTGCGGTCGAACGTGGGCATGACGTCCAGCGGCTGCCGCAGCAGGCCGACCTTGCGATAGAAATCGGCGGTGGCCTGCTGCTCGGCGATTAGCGGCGCTTCGATCGGCAACCACTGCGTCTTGCGGCGCTCGAACTGGAGCCTTGCCGCCGCCTCCGAAATGCCGATGATGCGCGCGAGCGTGGCCGAGAACGCGTCGGCGTGCTGGTACGACCACACCTGCGCGCGCGCCACGCGCTGCACGAAGTCGTGCAGTACCGGGCGCTTCGCGGCGATCGCCGCATCGGTCGCGGCCACGTAGCTGAGGCCCGACGACAGCCCGCGCCCATTGACCAGCACACGCGCGCGATGACTGGTTTCGGCCAGCGCCGTGTACGGTTCCCACGTTGCCCAGGCGTCGATCGAGCCGGTGCTCAACGCCAGCATCGTGTCGGCCGGCTGCAGGAAGCGGAAATCGACGGCCGTGGGCGGCAGGCCGGCCGCATCGAGCGCCTTCAGCGCCACGTAATGGCCGATCGAGCCGCGCGTGGTGCCGATCCGCTTGCCCTTCAGATCGGCGGCCGTGTGCAGCGTCGAGTCCGGCGCGACCATCACGGCGGTTCCGTAGGGGTCCGAACGGTTGGCCGCGATCGCCTTCACGCGTGCGCCGCCCGACAGCGCGAAGATCAACGGCGCGTCGCCGATCGGGCCGAGGTCGACGGCGCCGGCATTCAGCGCCTCGCCGAGCGGCGCGGCGGCCGGGAATTCGGTCCATTCGATGTCGTAGGGCAGGCCGTTCAGCGCGCCGGCCGCTTCGAGCAGCGCGCGCAGGCCGCCCTTCTGGTCGCCGGCCTTCAGCGTGACGCGCGGGCCGCCTTGCGCGAAGGCCAGCGTGCCGAACGCGGGCAGGGCGGCCAGCCCGGCGGCCGCGCCGGTGGATTGCAGGAAGCGTCGTCGGCTGCGCGAGTGGGCCTGGGTCATGGGTTGGAGTCCTTGTCGATGAATGGGATATCGGAAAACGGGGAAAGTGGCCATGACGCCACTTCAGAAGGTTGCGCTGACGGCGGCGCTCTCCCAACACAACGGAAAACGTCAGCAGCGCCTTCAAGACGCGGAATTGCCGCAAGGTGACGACAGAAAGAAGAGTTAATCGGTGAATCGCGATGCAAGGGCGGACCATCGATATAAGGTAATGAAGATCGAGAAAACGGATTCATTGTTTCAGGTCATGGCGTCGCGCTGCGTTTTTCGTTCATTGTCTCGAAGCTCTGCTTATCAACAGTTCGCTCAATCCATTGAAGAAGAAAACCGGTATGCCAATTCCAGCGCATATGTGGCTCAAAGACGATGGCGGCGCAGTCATAAAGGGATCATCGATCGTCCAGGGTCGAGAGGGAAGTGCGGTAGATCACGGCGAATGGTTCGCGCTGTATAGGGATGACGGTCTCATCGATGATTTCACCTGGATCAACGGCGTACGGCGCGGCCAATTCCGGTTGCATCCGGCAGGGGGCCGAGGTATTTCGCTTGGCTGCATCACCCTGCCGAGCCGTGTCGACTTCCAGAGAATTCGTACCGCCCTGCGGCATACCGTGCAAATTTCCGCGCGAACTTCGGGGCTTCGTGCCTATGGAACGATCGAGGTCATCACGTATGGCAACACTTGTCCGTAGGCTGTTCAAGGTGGCATTGTTTGTCGGCCTGTTCTGGATTTCCGTGCCCTACGTTCACACCTACCCCATACCCATGCCGGAAAGCCAGGCGCTCGCCTGGTTGCACATCGCGAATCGGGTTGGCATTCGCGATCCGGACGATTTGTATATCCCGTTCGTACTGCTGGCCAATCTGATCGTGGCGACGCTTGCCTACGTGACGATCATGAAGCTGTGGCGCTACGTTCGGCGTTAGCTTGGGCATTGGCAGGCGTAATTCAATCAATGCGGATAGCCACCCTGAATGTTCGACACGGGTTCCGCATCTATGCGCGCGAGCAGCGTGTCGATACCGCCCGGTGCATTGGCCGGGTTGCCCGATGCCCCATTGCGTGCCGCCGCCGCGCGTTCGCGATCGGCCTCGACGCCGCACATCAGGTTCGCGTCGGACCAGCGCGCGCCGGGCGCGGCCGCCGCGCGCAGCCAGCCGTCGCGATCGGCGATCAGCTCCGCACCCGCGAACGCGGCGGCGGGCCGGTCGGCGATGGTCGAGAAGATCGTCCACGCGCCGGGTGTGACGGCCGTGCAGGTGGCGCGCGGGCCGTCGGCCGGAACCTGCGTGGGCGGGCGGCTGTCGCGCGTGAGCAGCAGCGTTTGCCAGCGGGCATCCTCGAACGGCGGCACGGCGCCGGCATCGAGCGCGACGATCCGCACGCGCTGGCCGCTGCGCCAATGCGAGAGCGTTTGCGTGGCGCCGTCGGCGCATCGCACATCGAGCGCGGGGATCGGCAGCGGCACCGGCCAGCCCGCGCCGCTTTCGCTGCCGCCGGCGGCGGACAGCACGCGCAGGTAATCGAGCGCGGCCCAGATGTCGCGATCGTCGAGCCGGCCCGCGAACGCCGGCATGGTGGTGTGGCCGTCGCGGTCGTGCATGCCGGCCGCGACGTGCCAGAACAGTTCGCCGTCGAGCCGGCGCGCGAGCAACGGCCCGGCCACGGTGGGCGGCCACACCGGCAGCGCATCGGCTTGCGGGCCGTCGCCGCGCCCGCTCGCGCCGTGGCAGGCGATGCAGTGCTGCGCATAGACCTGCGCGCCGTGCAGCGTGGTGGCGACCGAGAATTCGGCCGGCGAGGCCTGGAAACTGGTGGGCGCGGCCGGCGTGAGCCACAGCGCGGCGGGCGGCCACGGCGCGAACCACGCGGCGGCCAGCGCGCAGGCGGCCAGCGGCCAGCGCGCGCGGCGCCACAGCAGCGCGGCCAGCGCGAGCAGCAGGGCCAGCGTGCTCGCGATCAGCGCGAAGCCCACCTCGCGCGCGAGCCCGCGATCGATCGCCAGCGTTTCGGTGGCGACGCGCCGGCTCCACGGCCAGGCGGCCTGGCCGTGGCTGCGGCCGGCCAGGCCGAGCGCGTCGGCCAGCCCGCCGAGCGCGACCTGGCCGTCATGCAGCGCCGCCAGCAGCGGGTTCAGCCAGAGTTCGGGCGCGGCGCTCATCGCGATGCGCCCTCGCGGCTCCGTGCGCTACCAGCTCGCATCGAGGCCGAGGTGGGCAAGCGCGGTGCGGCGCAATTCCGCGAGGCGCGGATCGCCGCGATGGCGCGGGTAGGGCAGGTCGACCGCGAGTTCGGCCACGATGCTGGCCGGGCGCGGGCCGAACACCACCACGCGCTGCGCGAGAAACAGCGCTTCCTCCACATCGTGCGTGACCAGCAGCGCCGAGAAACGCGCGCGCTGCCACAGCGCCACCAGTTCGCTCTGCATCGAGAGGCGCGTCAGCGAATCGAGCTTGCCGAGCGGCTCGTCGAGGATCAGCAGGCGCGGATCGTTGACCAGCGCGCGGGCCAGCGCGACGCGCTGCGCCATGCCGCCCGAAAGCTGATGCGGGAACGCATCGGCGAAATCGTCGAGGCCGACGCGCGCCAGCGCCTCGTCCACGCGATGCCGTTCGCGCTTCGGCACGCCGCGCGCATCGAGGCCGAGCGCGACATTGGCGCGCACGCGCCGCCACGGGTACAGCGTCGGGTCCTGAAACACCACGATGCGCGACGGGTCCGGCCGATCGATCGCTTCGCCATCCTGATGGATGCTGCCTTGCGAGGCCGGCTCCAGCCCGGCCACCAGCCGCAGCAGCGTGGATTTCCCGCAGCCGCTCGGGCCGAGCAGCGCGACGAATTCGCCGGGCGCAACCGACAGCGAGACGTTGTCGAGCACCTGCAGCGGGCCTTTCGGCGTGTCGAACCAATGGCTCGCGCGGCGGATATCGATGCGCGCGCCGGCAGCGGGCGCGGGCGATGGAGCAGCGGCAGCAGCGGCGGCGGCACGCGGTGCGGCCGTGCCTGCGGTGGCGATCACCATTTGACGGTTCCTTTCTGCCAGGCCAGCGCGCGGTCGCGCAGCACGAACAGCAGCGTGATGAGGCCGGAGAACAGCAGCGCCATGACGATCAGCGCCGCATACATGTTGGTGTACGAGGCCCAGCCCTGCGCCCAGCTCAGATACCAGCCGAGGCCCGATTTCACGCCCATCATCTCGGCCACCACCAGCACCGTGAACGATGCGCCCAGGCCCATGAACAGGCCGACGAACACCTGCGGCAGCGCGGCCGGAATCGCCACGCGCAGCACCAGGAAGCGCGCGTTCGCGCCGAGCGTGCGGGCCACGTCGTAATAGGCCTTCCCGACGCTCGCCACGCCCGACCACGTGAGCACCGCCACCGGAAAACCGGTAGCCAGCGCGATCAGGAACACGGCCGCCGACCAGCTCGACGGGAAGAAGTAGAACGCCAGCGGCAGCAGCGCGGTGGCCGGCAGCGGGCCGACCACGCGCAGCACCGGATGCACCCAGTAGCCGATCGCGCGCGACCAGCCCACCGCCACGCCCACCACGAAGCCCACCGTCGCGCCGGCCCCCACGCCCACGGCCAGCAGCTTCAGCGAATTGAGCACGCTGCCGCCGAGCCGCGGCCAATCTTCCAGGTAGACCTCGATCAGCGCCTGCGGCGGCGCGAAGAACGGCGTCGGCAGCCAGCCGGTCTTGGCCGTGGCGATTTCCCAGGCGGCCAGGCCCAGCGCGATCGCGGCGAGCCACGGGCCGGCCGGGCGCAGCCGCGCCAGCACCGCGCGGCCCGGCGCGACGAACGGGCCGCCCAGCGCGAGCAGTGCGATCAACACGGCGATCGCCCAGCCCGCCGTGCCGATCTGCTCGGTGTAGGCCCAGTCGGCGAAGCCCACGATGCGGTTCGGCCAGAGCCGGGCGATCGCACCGAAGCCGGCCCAGGCGAGCGCGGCAACGAGGCCCGCGCCCCAGATGCGCGAGGCGGCCGAAGCCGGTGCGGCGCACGCCGAGCAGGCGGCCGAGGCGGAAGGCGAAGGAGACGGCACGCGCTCCGCCGGGCGGCGGCGCGTGTCGAGGGCGGCGGAATCGGGCGTGGCCATGGCGTTACCCCAGCACGTTCGCGTACACCGCCTGCGCGAAGCGCTGCGGGTCGGTGGTCTTCTTGATCACGCCGATGCGGCGGAAATCGTCGGTATAGAACGCGATTTCCTGCTGCAGATCGACGTTGGTCGGATGGTGTTCATAGGTCAGCGTCGAATAGAGCTTGCGCAGGTCGTCCGGGCTGACCTTCGGCGTGTACTTCGCGAACAGCTTGGCCGATTCGTTCGGGTTCTCGCGCGTGTAGTCGGTGGCCTCGACGATCGAGCGCGCCAGCGCGGCGGCGGCCGGCCGGTCGTTGCGCACCAGTTCGCCGCGCGCGCCGATCACGCAGCAGACCTTGTGGCCGTATTCGTCCGAGAGGTTGCTCGCCAGTTGCGTGTACTTGCCCGGCTCGCGCTTTTCGAGCAGGTAGAGGTTCGGGTCGCCGTCGGCGATCGCGTGGATCTCGCCCTTGTCCACGGCCACGCTGAGCAGGTCGGCCGGATACTGACGCCAGCTCACGTCGCGCTCGGCGTCGATGCCGTGCTTGGCCAGCAGGATCGAGAAGAAGTTCTTGCCCGGCGAGGCCAGGTCGCTCACGCCGATGGTCTTGCCCTTGAGCGCCGCGAGCGAGGTCACGCCGGCGTGGTTCGCGCCGAGCATGCGCACGCAGCCGCCGTGCGAGCTGCCGATGATCTTCACGTCGAAGCCCGATTCGAGCGGCTTCAGCCAGCGGTGGATCATGCCCACCGCCGCATCGGCCTTGCCGGTGGCGATCGATTCGAGCAACTGATCGGTCGAGCCGCTGTAGTTGACCAGTTCGACCGACAGGCCGTTCTTCTCGAAGATGCCGCGCTCCTGCGCGATGACGATCGGCGTCAGGCAGAACGCGCCCTGGTTCCAGGCGAACTTCAGTTTGTGCAGCGGCGGCGCGGACCACGCGTTGCGGCCGAGCGCGAGCGATGCGCCGGCCAGCGCGGCGGCGCCGGCGGTGCGCAGCGCGCGGCGGCGGTCCGGGCGGGCCGGTGCAGGCGGCGCGGCGGGCGCACCGTCCTGAACGGCGGCGGCCGGTTGCGAGTCGTGATCGAGCGAAGCGGACATATGACGGATTCCTTAACGTAGCGAGCGGTAGCGAAAGGAGCGCGTGTGACGGGCCGATACGTTGCCGGCCCGGTATGTGAATGTGATGCGAACGACGTGAACGAGGCGCGCGGGCGGGGCCGCGCGCGAGCGTCAGTCGAGCAGTTCCGGTTCGGCTTCGACGAGGCCCGCGTACAGGCTCTCGAACGATTGCAGCGCGCCGTCGGGCTTGCCGATCTGGCCGTGGGTGTGGCGCGCGGTGTCGGCGTCGATCGGCTTGGGCGTGCCGGCCGCCTCGGCCAGCAGCGCGGTGTGCGCGACGTTGTCGAGCGCGATGTACCACCAGGCGGCGGCCTCGACGGTCGGGCCGCCGGTCAGGATGCCGTGGTTCTTCAGGATCACGCCCTTGTGCACGCCGCCATCCGGCTTCACGAGCGCCTGCGCGATGCGGTCGCCCTCGCTGGTGTCGACCACCATGCCGGTGAAGTCGTCGAACAGCGCGTGATCCTCGTAGAACACGCAGGCGTCCTGCGTCAGCGGTTCGAGCGGGCGGCCGAGCGTGGACCACGCCTTGCCGTAGGTCGAGTGCGTGTGCGCGGCGGCCACCAGTTCGGGATGCGCCTCGTGGATCGCCGCATGGATCGCGAACGCCGCCTTGTTGAGCGGACGATCGCCGATCACCGTTTCGCCGCGGCCGTTGACGAGCAGCAGGTCGGACACCTTGATGCGCGAGAAATGCACGCCGAGCGGATTGACCCAGAAGTGGTCGTGCAGCTCGGGGTCGCGCGCAGTGATGTGCCCGGCCAGCCCCTGCGCGAAACCGAAGCGCGCGAACAGGCGGAATGCGCCGGCCAGCCGTTCCTGGCGGTGGCGGCGTTCGGCGGCCACGCCCACGCGCTGCGCGGGCGGATCGAACCAGAATTTCTGCTGCGGCTGCGCTTTGAGCGCGAGGCCGGAGGGCGTGCGGGACTGCAGGGGCAGGACGGTGGACATGGTCGGTCTTCGTGTGGGGCCGCCGCCGCGCGCGGGAAAGCGCGGCGGCAGCCGGCGTTGCGAGGGTTTGACTACGGGCGTCGGGCTTGGGGGCGCGTGCGTTCGAAGCGGGGCCGGGCTCAGGCCGCGGCGCGGCGTTGCTGGCGTTCGGCGATCAGCGCGCGCGTGCGCGGCAGCAGCTCGCGGCCGTAATCGATGGCGTCGTCGAGCGGGTCGAAGCCGCGAATCAGGAAGGTCGTGACGCCGATGTCGTAGTAGTCGGCCAGCGCATCGGCCACCTGTTCGGGCGTGCCGACCAGCGCGGTCGAGTTCGAGCGGCCGCCGCTCAGTTGCGCGATCTCGGTCCAGAGCCGCTTGTCGACGCGCGGGCCGCGTTCGGCGGCGGCCAGCAGGCGCCGCGCGCCTTCGCTCTGCTGCGGGCCGCCCACGCCGAGGCCGGCGGCCTCGCGCAGCCGGCGCGTTTCGTCGAGGATGCGGCTTGCGCGCGCCCAGGCGGCGTCCTCGGTGGCGGCCAGGATCGGCCGGAACGACACCGAGAAGCGCACCGAGCGGCCTTGCGCGGCCGCGGCGGCGCGCACGCGGCCGGTCAGGTCGCGCACCTGGTCGAGCGATTCGCCCCACAGCGCGTAGACGTCCGCATGCTTGGCCGCCACCTCCAGCGCCGCAGGCGACGCGCCGCCGAAATAGATCGGCACGTGCGGCTTCTGCGCCGGCTTCACTTCCGAGAAGCCCTGGCGGAACTGATAGAACTTGCCGTCGTGATCGAACGGGCGGTCTTCCGTCCAGATGCGGCGCAGGATGCCCAGGTATTCGTCGGTGCGTGCGTAGCGTTCGTCGTGTTCGAGGAAATCGCCGTCGCGCTGCTGCTCGCTGTCCGAGCCGCCCGAGATGAAGTGCACGCCGAGCCGGCCGCCGCTGAACTGATCGAGCGTGGCGATCTGGCGCGCGGCCAGCGTCGGCGCGGTGAAGCCGGGGCGGTGCGCGAGCATGAAGTTCACGCGCTCGGTCACGGCCGCCGCGTACGACACCGTCAGCGTGGCCGACGGGCCGGTCGAATGATGCGGCACCAGGATCCGGTCGAAGCCGGCCTGCTCGTGGGCCTGCGCGAAGGCGCGCACGTAGTCGCGATCGACCGCGTTGCCCGACGGCGGGTGGATCTCGGATTGCTTCTGGCTGGTGATCATGCCGATGAATTCGACGCTCATCGCGGTGCTCCGATGCGGACGGCCCGGTGGGGTGCGGGCGGGATGACGAGGCCGGCGGCGGCGCGAACGGCGGCCCCAGCCGGAACATGGCGGCCAGATTAGCGTCGGGATCATGCAAGACGTAAATAATTATTTGCGCAATGAATATCAAATTTGCATGGTTTGCGCGGGCGTGCGGGGGGCTTAGGCTGTGGGTCGATTGGTTGCTGGAGAATGGCTCGCGGACGCACGCGTGATCAGGAACGGCGAGCTGATGGCGAGTTGATTGACCGAGCCTTTCGCGGCCGGGCGCGTGCGCGTCCGGCCCGTTTGCGCTGGCGCGTTGGATGGTTTCATCGATCGTGCCGATCGCGTTGGTTCGTCGGATCGGGGTGATGTGGCGACGCTGGCGCTGGCCGAATGCAGCCGCTTCGCGCTCGCGTACATCGCGCCGCGCGAGCCGGTGGGAAGGATGAAGGGAAAGCGGGGTTGAGGCAGATGCAGCGGCGTATCGGTATCGGCAGGCATCGGACGGCATCAGGCCGCCGCATCCTCCACGCCGAGCGCCGCGAAGCGTTCGCGCGCCGCACCGGCCACGGCCTGCGCCGGCGCGGCCAGCCGCTCGACGCCCTCGCGCTGCGCGAGCCACAGATCGATCGACGGCCGGAAATCGCTGACGTTGACGACTTCCAGCGCGTCGCGCAGCGGGCTGGTATCGAGCAGCGGCAGCGGCACGAGGCCGAGCCCGAAACCGTCCACCACGGCTTGCAGTTGCACGTCGCGGCTGAACGCGTCGAGCGCGATGTTGACCGGCAGGCGCTGCGCATCGAGCGCACGCTTGAGGCTCGCGCGAAAGCCGCAGCCATCGGGGTTCAGGATCCAGCCGCGCGCATGCAGATCGGCAAGCCGGCAGCGTTTCGGGCACGCGCCGCGTGCGGCCACCACCACCAGCCGCGTGGCGCACAGCCGTTCGGCCGTGACGCGCGGCGGCAGCGCCGTGTCGCGTGCCGCGAACACCAGCGCGGCGTCGAGTTCGCCGAGCGCGAGCCGGTCGAGCAGCGGGCCGGCCCAGCCGGTTTCGACGCGCGGCGCGAGCGACGGCCAGCGCGCACGCAGCATCGCCACCAGCCCCGGCAGCAGCAGCTCGCCGATGCCGTGGGTGAGGCCCAGCCGGAACGTGCCGGCCGGCGGCTGGGTGGCGCGCACCATCTCGCGCAGCGCATCCACTTCGCGCAGCACCGCGCGGCACTGGTCGTGCACGCGGCGGCCCAGGTCGGTCGGCCGCGGCGGCTTGGTGTTGCGGTCGAGCAGCTCGACGCCGAGCGCTTCCTCGAGGTTCTGCACGCGCCGCGTGATGGCCGGCTGGGTGATGCCGAGTTCGTGCGCCGCGTGACTCAGCGACTGGCAGCGCACCACCGCCGCGAAAGCATCGATATCGCCGATTTTCATGTTATTTTTGCATGCAATGTGTTCAGGGTTATGAGCATGAATCATATTCCAAGAGGTCCCCGATGAGTGCGTTTTCCTTGCATCAAACCGCCGCGGAGCAGGCGCAGCACGCCGCGCCGCCGCTGGCCGAATTCGTCGCCGCGTTCTCGCGGCTGCTTGACACGCGTCCCGACGAGGCGCGCGTGGTGCAGGCCGGCGGCGCGCTGCTGGCCGACCTGGTGGCGCGCGACGACTGGCTGCCCGAGGCGTTCGCGCAGCCCGATCCCGAGCGCTACCAGCAGTTCCTGCTGCATCGCGATCCGGCCGGGCGCTTCTCGGTGGTCAGCTTCGTGTGGGGGCCGGGGCAGACCACGCCGATCCACGATCACACCGTGTGGGGGCTGATCGGCATGCTGAGGGGTGCGGAATATTCGCAGCCCTATGCATTGGCCGCCGACGGTGCACCCGCGCCGCACGGCGAGCCGGTGCGGCTCTCGCCGGGGCAGGTCGAGGCGGTGTCGCCGACGCTGGGCGACATCCATCGCGTCAGCAACGTGTACGACGATCGCGTCTCGATCAGCATCCATGTGTACGGCGCCGACATCGGCGCGGTCGAACGCGCCGTGTATCGCGAGGACGGCACGCGCAAGCGCTTCGTGTCAGGCTATACGTTGCCCGCCGCGGCCTGAGCGCGGCATCACTTTTTCTTCTTCATCGATTCCCAGTCACCATGTCCGATTCCGTCGTGCCTTCCTTCGCGCTTGCCGATTCCGCCGCCGCCGCGTTTCCCGTGTTGACCGTCGCCGAGGTGCGCGCCGCGCTGCTCGCGCGTGACGAACTCGCGTTCGTCGATCTGCGCGAGGAAGATCCCTACGCGCAAGGCCACCCGCTGTGGGCCGCCAACCTGCCGCTGTCGAAGCTCGAACTCGAGGCCTGGACGCGCATTCCGCGCCGCGACACGCGCGTGGTGCTGTACGGCGAGGCGGGCGGTGTGGATCTCGCGCCGCGTGCGGCGCGCGTGCTGGCCGCGCTCGGCTACACGCATGTGCATCTGCTCGAAGGCGGCCTCGACGCGTGGCGCGCGGCGGGCGGCGAACTGTTCATCGACGTGAACGTGCCGAGCAAATCGTTCGGCGAATACGTGGAAGCGAAGCGGCACACGCCGTCGCTGTCGGCGCAGGAAGTGCAGGCGCTGATCGACACGCAGGCCGACGTGGTGATCGTCGATGCGCGCCGTTTCGACGAATACCAGACCATGAGCATCCCGACCGCCACCAGCGTGCCCGGCGCCGAACTGGTGCTGCGCGTGCGCGAACTCGCGCCGGACCCGGCCACGCGCGTGATCGTCAATTGCGCGGGCCGCACGCGCAGCATCATCGGCACGCAATCGCTGGTCAACGCGGGGCTGCCGAACCCGGTGGCGGCGCTGCGCAACGGCACGATCGGCTGGCTGCTGGCCGGGCAGACGCTCGACCATGGCGCGGCCCGGCGCTTTCCCGACGAGGTGTCCGAAGCGAACCGCGAGGCGGCCCGCCGCAACGCGCGCGAGGTGGCCGCGAAGGCCGGCGTGACGCGCATCGCGGCCGCCGAGGTGGACGCGCTTGCGGAGGATGGCCGCCGCACCGTGTACCGGCTCGACGTGCGCACGCCCGAGGAATACGCGGCGGGGCACCTGCCCGGCTTCGCGAACGCGCCGGGCGGCCAGCTCGTGCAGGAAACCGATCATCACGCGTCGGTGCGCGGCGCGCGCATCGTGCTGGCCGACGACGACGGCGTGCGCGCCGACATGAGCGCATCGTGGCTTGCGCAGATGGGCTGGGACGTGCGCGTGGTGGAGCCGGTGGCCGCCAGCGAACGCTCGGCCACCGGCGCCTGGCGCGCAGCCGCGCCCGAGGCCGTGCCGGTCGAGCGTATCGCGCCGGCCACGCTGGCCGCCTGGCGCGCCGAAGCCGGCGCCGATGCGGATGCCGAGGTGGCCGTGCTCGACGTGACGGCCAGCGCGAACTACGTGAAGCGTCACGTGCCGGGCGCGTGGTTCGCGATCCGCGCGCAGTTGCGCGAGGCGCTGGCCGCGATTCCCGCCGCGCGCCGCTACGTGGTGACCTGCGGCACCGGCCAACTGGCGGCGTTCGCGGCGGCCGACCTGCGCGCGCTGCTGCCCGCCGATGTGGGCGTGTATCGACTCGACGGCGGCACGCTGGCCTGGATCGACGCGGGCCTGCCGCTCGAAACCGGCGAGACGCGGCTGGCCACGCCGCGCACCGACCGCTACCGCCGCCCGTACGAAGGCACCCAGAGCGCGGCGGCCGCGATGCAGGCCTATCTCGATTGGGAGTTCGGCCTGGTCGAGCAACTGGGCCGCGACGGCACGCATCATTTCAACGTGATCTGAGCAACGGGCGGCGCTTTCGAGCGACCGCCCGCGTTCCAGGCCCACAAGCAGGCATGACCTGCTTGTCGCTGTTCCCGATGACGCGCCTGCCCGTGCGGCATGTTCCAAGCTTTGCGTCTCGACCTCCGGCTTGCCCGGCGTACCTTTTCACGCCATCCGATCGTCCCGGCACGCGTCTGACGCGCTGCCGGGCGATGCCTCGTGCGCCCGTCGCCTGATGACGACATTGCTGTCTTACGAATTCCGTTCCATCTGAGGAGTTTTGAAAAGGCTATGTAATGTCTGGCGCTTTCGACCTGTACTGAAAATTAAGCGTTTGCGTAATCCCAATGGATATTGCATCGCAGCATCTCCGACACAATATGACAATTGGGTTACGGCCGATAGCAAGCCAAAAGTAAATCAGGGTTTATGCCGGGAAAGGTTTCGAGGCTGGCCCTTTCAAATAAAAAACGCTTTGTGCAGCGCGCCTTAGCGCTAACCGTTTAGTGAATTCCCTCGTTGCAAACAGCCTACGACGTACATTTGATTGTTATTGAATCGTCAGCTTCTCGGTCAGAATGGCTCCCGCATGGAACTCGCCCATGCCGTGGGAAAAGACCAAAGAATCTTGAGGATGGAGAAGCAATGAAAAAGAATGTAGCGGTTGCCATGACGGCCATCGGTCTTGCAGTGCTGGCTACGGCCGCGCAAGCGCAGAGCAGCGTCACGCTGTACGGGATCGTCGATAACGGCCTGGCTTACCAGAACAGCAGCGGTGCGCTGGGTCAGACCTCGGGCGGCCATTCGTCGGTGAAGATGTCCACGGGCGTCTGGGCAGGCAGCCGCTTCGGCTTGAAGGGTGCGGAAGATCTGGGCGGCGGCACGAAGGCGGTCTTCACGTTGGAAGCGGGCGTGAACACGGCGAACGGCACGTCGCAATTCTCGGGCGGCATCTTCACGCGTCAGGCCTTCGTCGGCCTGTCGGATTCGAAGTACGGTACGTTGACGGCCGGCCGTCAGTACACGGCCTACTACACGCTGCTGTCGCCGTATAGCCCGACCACCTGGCTGACCGGCTATTTCGGCGCGCACCCGGGCGATATCGATTCGCTCGACACCAGCTACCGCGCGAACAACTCGCTCGTCTACATGTCGCCGAAGTTCTACGGCTTCACGTTCGGCGGTTCGTATTCGTTCGGCGGCCAGCCGGGCAGCGTCAACGCCGGCTCGACCTGGAGCGCGGGCGTGCAGTACATGAACGGCCCGCTCGGCGTGGCGGCGGCATTCCAGCGCGTGAACAACGCGGCGTCGGGCGGCGGCGCATGGAGCGCGAACTCCACCACCTCGAACGGCGGCGCGCAGGCAGCCGTCTCGGCGATCAACAACGGCTACATCACGGCGCAGGCGCAGCAGCGCGTGGCTGTCACGGCGGGCTACCAGTTCACGCAGCAGTGGGACGTATCGGTGTCCTACTCGAACGTGCAGTACATCCCGGGCTCGAACTCGACGTTCCGCAACACGGCGATCTTCAACACGGCCGGCGCCGTGCTGCATTTCAGGCCGGTTGCCGTGTGGGATCTGGCGGTGGGCTACAGCTACACGGCCGCCACGCTCGCCAACGGCGTCGCCAGCGCGGCGCGTTACCACCAGGTCACGGCATCGCAGTACTACAGCCTGTCGAAGCGCACGGGCCTGTACGCGGTCGAGGCTTACCAGCACGCGTCGGGCAACACGGTGTTGAACGGCCGCGTGATTGCCGCCACGGCATCGATCGGCGACGGCTTCAATTCCACGCCGGCCACCAACAAGAACATGGTCGGTTTGGGCGTGGGTATCATCCACCGCTTCTAAGCATCCGCCGGTGCGCGGCGCCTGGCGTCGCGCACATGACGAAACGGGCAGCATCCGCGTTGGCGGGGCTGCCCGTTCTGCATTGGGGAGGCGGGAACGTGCGCCGCTTTGGGCGCGGGGCGATGCAGTGGGCGTTCAGCCGTGGCTGTCGACCCAGGCGCGAGCCCAATCGAGGCCGGCGTGGCGCGCTTCGTCTTCGGTATCGAACACGCCGAGCACGCTCGATGCTTCGACGAGGCGGTTGTTGCGCGTGATGGTGCCGCTGGCCGCGTAGCGGTCGGGCTGCATGATTTCTTCCTGCTGGAGGATGGCGTGCCCCCAGATCTGATAGCCCTGGTAGCTTTCGGCTTCCATCAGCGCAGCACCTGGGCGCGCACGCCGCCCGGCGCGCCGACGCGCAGCACGTTGCCGTCCGGCGTGAACAGGCGGGGAATTTCGGGGGTGCCCGGCGCGGCATGCGGCGCCACGGCTTCGCCGACGCGCGGCTTCGTGGCGGCCTTCGCGGTGTCGAGCGCGGGCGGGCGCACGCCGGCATCCACCAGGCGCGGCGCGACGCGCTTGTGCTTCGTCGCTTTCGGCAGGCCTGCCTGCGTATCGCGATGGGCGCCGCCGCGCGATTCGGGCGGGTTCCAGATTTCGACATAGCGGTCGCCTGCGAATGCCGGCGACGCAACCGCCAGCAACAGCAACCCGCATCCAACCAGTTTCATGTGTTCTCCGTGTTCGCCGGAATGGGCAAGGCCCGATTCCGGGCTGGCCCGCGCGCTGCGCGGTGACCTCGCGCGGCGGGTGTCGGCCAGCGCGTGATTGTCTCACGGACGTACGGACGAACAGGCGATTTTTACCGCGGGCCGGGCGCCGAAAGACTGGATGAATATACAGTATTTCGGAAGGCGTGGCGATCGAAGAACCGACGGCTGGCTGCCGGCCCAGACGGGGCGCGGGTTCGGCGGGCGCGGGGCGCGGCGGGTGTTCTCCCGATGCCCGATGAGCCGTGAGGCGCAGGCCGCAAGACCGTCGTGTGCGCGCGACGCCGGGGGACAATGCGGCCGGCCCGTGATAGGGCCGACGGGGCAATGATGCGCAGCGGCGCAACGGGGATTGCGCCAAGCATGCAGCCGGAATTCAATCGGAATTCAGCCGCGCATTCAACCGAACCTCAGCGCCCGTAGCTGCCGGTGCGCAGCGGCTGCGCGTCGTCGTGCGCCACCGCATCGGCCATCGGCTCGACCACCACCGGCACGCGCTGCGCGATCGCGCACATCAGCTCGTAGCCGATCGTGCCGGACGCTTCCGCCACTTCGTCCACGTGCACTTGCTGCCCCCACAGCTCGACATGCGAGCCGACCTTGGCGTCGGGGCAGGGCGTGAGATCGACGGTCAGCATGTCCATCGACACGCGGCCCACCACGCGCGTGCGCACGCCGTCGACGGCGATCGGCGTGCCGGTCGGCGCGTGGCGCGGGTAGCCATCCGCGTAACCGCAGGCCACCACGCCGATGCGCATGGTTTGCGGGGCGGCGAAGCGGCGGCCGTAGCCGACGGTTTCGTCGGCCGCGAGGGTCTGCACGCCGATCAGCTTGCTGCTCAACGACATGGCCGGCTGCAAGCCGGTATCGGCGATGTCGCGCGCGATGCCGGTGGGCGACGCGCCGTACAGGATCGTGCCGGGGCGCACCCAGTCGCGATGCGCGGCCGGATGCCAGAGCACCGCGGCGGAATTCGACAGCGAGCGCTCGCCGGGCAGGCCCTCGGTGGCGGCGTCGAACACCTGCATCTGCCAGTCGGCCTGGCCTTCGTCGGCATTGGCGAAATGCATCATCAACGCGATCCGGCCGATCGACGGCGCGGCCGCCGCGCGCGCCCAGGCCGCGCGGTAGGCCTCGGGCCGGAAGCCCAGCCGGTTCATGCCGGAATTCATCTTCAACTGGATGTCGATCGGCTGCGACGGGCGCGCCGCTTCGAGCAGCGCGAGCTGTTCGTCGCCATGCACGGAGACGGTCAAACGGTAGCGATCGGCGGTGGCCACGTCGGCCGCGTCGAACACGCCTTCGAGCAGCAGCACCGGCTTGGTCCAGCCCAGTTCGCGCACGCGCACGGCCTCGTCGAGATCGAGCAGGGCGATGCCGTCCGCACTGGCCAGCGCCGGGTAGATGCGTTCGATGCCGTGGCCGTACGCGTTGGCCTTCACCACGGCCCACACGCGGGCCGCGCCGGCGCGCTGGCGGATGACTTCGAGGTTGTGACGGACGGCGGCGGGGCGGATCTGGGCCAGGATCGGACGGGGCATGGTGTTCTCGGGCGGATTCGGCTTGAACGCGCGGCGCGGCGGCCTCGATCGGGCTTCGACCGGCGCTGGATCGCGCGTAACGTTGAATTGGCAGTGACGAGCGCCATCTTATTGGCTTTGAGGCAGTTTTATTTAATGTATTTGTGGATTTTTTGGTAAAGAGCGCCGGTTTGGCGGGCTTGGCACGGCCTTCTCCGGCGCCGTGGCAGGAACGGAAACTGCGAGATTTTCCGGACGGATCGAGCGCGTGGCATCGGTTGCTCGACCGATGGGCAAGCAGGCCGCCGCGCGGCATGCTGGCTCGCGAGCGGATTCATGAATGAGTTCGTTGAAGCAGCCGGATCGGCGTCGGTGCGGATGGGCCATCCATCGCTACCATGGCGCGTCCGCGGCAGCCTCACACGACGTTCACGGAATCGACGTAAAGTGTGAGATTAATCCCATTGCGATGCCCCTGAAGGAGCGACCCATGTCCTCGTCAGACCGCCCCGTCCGGGTTCCCGGCCCCGATCATCCGATTACCGTTTCGCCCACCGGCGCGCAGGTGCGCGTGCTGGCCGGCGGCGCGCCGCTTGCCGATTCGCACGGCGCGCTGACGCTGCGCGAGGCGAACTATCCACCCGTGCAATACGTGCCGCGCGCCGACGTGGACATCACGCGGGTGGTGCGCAGCACGCACACCAGCTACTGCCCGTACAAGGGCGAAGCCACGTATTACTCGATCGTCGGCCTCGGCCCGCGCGGCGAAAACGCGATCTGGTCGTACGAAGCGCCTTATGACGCGGTGGCCCCCATTTCCGGCCACTTCGCGTTCTACCCCGAGCGCGTCGACGCGATCGAGATCGCGCCTTGAGCCGTTTTTCAACGATTGCGTAACCGTTGCCGCCGCTTGCACGAACTGACGTGCACCGGCGCGCCGACGGACCGCGCGTCCTCCGCCTGACCGACCCGCCCGCTCGCCCGCGCGACCGGGCACTTCTCCCTCTCCGGAACGCCACGATGACCAAGAACGAACTGACGGCGCAAACGCTCGCGTCGACGCTGGAGCAGGACCTCAGCGAAGTCCGTCGCGCCAGCGTTGCGCTGGCCGCGCCACTGAGCGCCGAGGATCAGGTGCTGCAATCGATGCCCGACGCCAGCCCGACCAAATGGCACCTCGCGCACACCACCTGGTTCTTCGAGACCGTGATTCTCGAACGCCGCCTGCCGGGCTATACGCCGTTCGATGCGCGCTATGCCTTCCTGTTCAACTCGTACTACGAAGCGCTCGGGCCGCGTCATGCGCGGCCGCAGCGCGGGATGCTGTCGCGCCCCACGCTCGACGAGGTGCACGCCTACCGCCGCCATGTCGATGCGCATCTGCTCGAACTGGTGCGCGGCGCGGACCTGCCGCTGCTGGTCGAGATCGCGCCCGAGATCGTGCTCGGGCTCAATCACGAGCAGCAGCATCAGGAGCTGTTGCTGACCGACATCCTGCATGCGTTCTCGGTCAACCCGCTGCGGCCGGCCTATCGCGACGACGGCGGCGCGCCGCGTCTCACGGGCGCGCCCGAGCTGCCCGCCGACGCGCGCTGGCTCGCGCATCCGGGCGGCATCGTCGAGATCGGCCACGACGGCAACGGCTTCGCGTTCGACAATGAAGGCCCGCGCCATCAGGCGCTGGTGCGGCCGTTCGAGATCGCCGACCGGCTCGTCACGAATCGCGACTACGCGGCGTTCATGGCCGATGGCGGGTATCGCACGTCCGCGCTGTGGCTGTCCGACGGCTGGGCCGCGGTGCAGCGCGAGGGCTGGTGTGCGCCCGCTTACTGGCAGGCGCAGCCGGGCAGCGAGGACGGCGTGCAGGCGGGCGGCGATCCGCTGGCCGGCTGGCTCGGCTTCGGCCTCGACGGCACGCAGCCGCTCGACCCCGATGCGCCGGTCGCGCACCTGAGCTTCTTCGAGGCGGCGGCCTATGCCGAATGGGCCGGCGCGCGCCTGCCGACCGAATTCGAATGGGAGGCCGCGTTCGGCCTGCCCGGCATCGCGCAGATGCTCGGCCACGTGTGGCAGTGGACGCGCTCGTCCTACGACCCGTATCCGGGCTTCCGCCCGCTGCCCGGCATCGCGTCCGAATACAACGGCAAGTTCATGGTCGGCCAGCAGGTGCTGCGCGGCAGCAGCATCGCCACGCCGCGCGGCCACGCGCGCCCGACCTACCGCAATTTCTTCCCGCCGGCCGCGCGCTGGCAATTCACAGGAGTGCGCCTTGTACGAGACCTCTGACCTGTTCCGCGCGAATCCGGGAGCGGCCCCCCGCACCCGCACCTCCAACCCGTTCGGGCGCGATCTGATCGATGCGCTGGCCACCCGGCCGCGCAGCATCTCGCCCAAATATTTCTACGATGCCGCCGGCTCCGCGCTGTTCGACCGGATCTGCGAGCTGCCCGAGTACTACCCCACGCGCACCGAGCACGCGATCCTCGAACGGCACGCGGCCGACATCGCGGCGGCGATCGGCGCCGATGCGAACCTGATCGAGTTCGGCGCCGGCTCGCTGTCGAAGATCCGCTTCGTGCTCGATGCGTGCCTGGCCGGCGAGCCGCCCGCGAGCTACGTGCCGGTGGACATCTCCGCCGCCTACCTGCGCGACGCGGCGCTCGCGCTGCGCCGCCATTACCCCGAGCTCGCGGTGGAGCCGGTCGCGGCCGATTATCTGCAGGCCGAATCGATGCAGGAACTGGCGCGCGTGCCGGACCGGCGCGTGGGCATCTTCTTCGGCTCGACGATCGGCAATTTCTCGAACGACGAGGCCGATACGTTCCTGCGCCGCACGGCCTCGCTGCTGGCGGGCGGCGGGCTGCTGATCGGCGTCGATCTGGTGAAGGACACCGAAATCCTGAACCGCGCCTACAACGATGCGGCCGGCGTGACGGCGGCGTTCAACCTGAACCTGTTGGCGCGCGCGAACGCCGAACTGGGCGCCGATTTCGAACTCGCCGACTGGGCGCACCGCGCGTTCTACGACACGCACCTGCAACGCATCGAGATGCATCTGGTCAGCCGCCGCGATCAGACGGTGCATGTGAACGGCCGCGCGTTCGAGTTCGTCGAGGGCGAGACGATCCATACCGAGAATTCGCGCAAGTTCACGGTGGACGGCTTCCGCGCGATGGCCGAGCGCGCGGGCTTCGTGCCGGGCGCGGTGTGGACCGATCCGGCCGGCCTGTTCAGCCTGCACTGGCTGGCCAGCCCGGCGAAGTAACGGTTCGAGATCCGAAGTAACGAAGCGCGCCCGGCCTGCGTCGGGCGCGCCGGGAAATTCGAATTGACGTTCGGTGTGCGATCGAATTACGATGGCAGCCAGTTTCCGGGATAGACCCGGAGCACTTCACACTCTTGAGGGAGCCTCATGAGCACGCAGTCCAGGCGCTTCGATGCGCTCGTTTTCATCGGCCGTTTCCAGCCGCCCCACCGTGGTCACCTCGATGTCCTGAAAGCCGCCTTGGCGCAGGCGCCGCGCGTTTGCGTGCTGATCGGCTCGACCGACCGCCCGCGCACCATCAAGGATCCGTTCTCGTTCGACGAGCGCCGCCAGATGCTCGAATCGCTGCTCGACGACGGCGAGCGCGCCCGCGTGAAGATCGTGCCGGTGCAGGATTCCACCTACAACGACACCGATTGGGTGCGCTGGGTTCAGCAGTCGGTGGCCGGCGCGCTCGGCGGCGATGCGGCGCAGGCGAACATCGGCCTGATCGGCCACGAGAAAGATGCCTCGTCGTACTACCTGCGCATGTTCCCGCAATGGCCGTTCGTCGAGGTCGAGCCGAGCGAGGATATTTCGGCCACCGAAATTCGCGAGCAGTATTTCGCCGAGCGGCCGAACAGCTTCGTGTCGTGGGCCGTGCCCGCGCCGGTGTTCGCGTGGCTGGAGGCGTTCCACACGCGTCCCGAGTTCGCGCAGCTCAAATCCGAAGCCGAATTCATCGCCGCGTATCGCAGGAAGTGGGCGGCCGCGCCGTATGCGGTCACGTTCGTGACCGTCGATGCGGTGGTGGTGCACTCCGGCCACATCCTGCTGGTGCGCCGCCGCAGCGCGCCGGGGCAGGGGCTGTGGGCGCTGCCGGGCGGCTTCGTCGAACAGGACGAACGGCTCGACGCGGCCTGCATCCGCGAGCTGCGCGAGGAAACCGGCCTCAAGCTGCCCGAGCCGGTGCTGCGCGGTTCGCTGAAGGATCGCCAGGTGTTCGACCATCCCACGCGCTCGCTGCGCGGGCGCACCATCACGCACGCGTCGCTGTTCCACTTCCCGACCGGCGACCTGCCGCGCGTGAAGGGCAGCGACGACGCCGACAAGGCGCGCTGGGTGCCGCTCAACGAGTTCGAGACGATGCGCGACCGCATGTTCGAGGATCACTTCGACATCGCATATCACTTCCTCGGCAAGCTGTAACGTTTCTCCGCATCCCCCGCCCGGCGCGAGCCGGGCGCGTTTGGTCCGCCGGGACAGACCCGGCGGCTTCCCCCGGTCCAGAGGAGCTCTGACCATGCAAACCGCAGACGCCGGCGGCCTCGCCGCGATTCTCGCCAATCCGATTCTCGATACGGATTCCTACAAGGCTTCCCACTTCCTGCAATATCCGCCCGACGCCACGGCGATGTTTTCCTACATCGAATCGCGCGGCGGCCGCTATGCGCGCACGCTGTTCTTCGGGCTGCAGATGCTGCTCGAGACGCACCTGAGCCGGCCCGTCACGCACGCGATGATCGACGAGGCGCGCGAGTTCTTCGCGCTGCACGGCGAGCCGTTCAACGAGGCCGGCTGGCGGCGCGTGGTGGAGCGCTACGACGGCTACCTGCCGCTGCGCATCCGCGCGGTGCCGGAAGGCTCGGTGGTGCCGGTTGGCAACGTGCTGATGACGGTCGAGTGCGACGATCCCGAGCTGTTCTGGCTGGCTTCGTATGTCGAAACGATTTTGCTGCGGATCTGGTACCCGGTCACGGTGGCCACGCGCAGCTGGCACCTGCGGCAGACGATTCGCGGCTATCTGGAGCGCAGCGACGACGATCTCTCGCAACTGCCGTTCAAGCTGCACGATTTCGGCTCGCGCGGCGTGTCGAGCGCGGAATCGGCCGCGATCGGCGGCGCGGCGCACCTGGTCAGCTTCATGGGTTCGGACACGGTGCTCGGCGTGCTGGCCGCGAACCGCTGCTACCGCGAGCCGATGGCCGCCTATTCGGTGCCGGCCGCCGAGCACAGCACCATCACCGCGTGGGGCCGCGACGGCGAGGCCGACGCGTATCGCAGCGTGCTGGCGCGTTGCGGCAAGCCCGGCGGCCTCGTCTCGGTCGTGTCGGACTCCTACGATCTGTTCGCCGCGCTCGACCTGTGGGGCGGCCCGTTGCGGCAGGCCGTGATCGATTCGGGCGCGACGCTGGTGGTGCGGCCCGATTCGGGCGATCCGCAAACCATCGTGCTGCGCACCGTGCGCGCGCTCGACGCGTCGTTCGGCTCGACGGTCAACGGCAAGGGCCGCCGCGTGCTGAACCATGTGCGCGTGATTCAGGGCGACGGCGTCAACGAGGCCTCGATCGAGGCGATCCTGGCGGCGCTCGACGCGGCTGGTTATTCGGCCGGCAACGTGGTGTTCGGCATGGGCGGCGCGCTGTTGCAGCAGGTCGATCGCGACACGCAGCGCTTCGCGATGAAGTGCTCGGCGATCCGGCGCGGCGAGACGTGGCAGCCGGTCGGCAAGGACCCGGTCACCGATCCGGGCAAGCGCTCGAAGCAGGGGCGGCTGACGCTGCAGCGTCACCGCGCGACGGGCGACTATCGCACCGTCGCGCTGCCGGCGCAGTGGAGCGACTGCACCGTCGAAGGCGAATGGGAGGATGCGCTGCACACCGTGTTCGATACGGGGCGGCTGCTTGAGGAAACGACGCTGGCCGAGGTGCGTGCTCGCGCGCATGCGGGGGAAACGCTGGCGGCGGCAGCGGCCTGATCTATCGACAAGCGTGAAAAAACGCCGGCGCAGCGATGCGTCCGGCGTTTTTTATCGTGTCGCAGCGTGCTGCGAGACGAGCGCCGCCTCAGGCCGAACGCGCCATGAACGCACGGCGGCACGCAAGACGCACGCGCGCCGCGATCCTCACCAGCGCCAGCCCGTTCTGCGCCCACACGCCCATGCCATAGTCGCGCCCCGGCCCGGCCGTGCTCGCGAGCTGATCCGAGATCCCGGTCGGTTCGAGCTTGCGGGTCCAGTCGGCCGTGCGAAACAGCATGTCCCACCACGGGAACAGCACGCCGAAATTGCAGCCATAGGCCACGCCGGTGTGGCCGTATTCGACCGCATGATGACGGCGATGAAACGCCGGGCTGACGATCAAACGCTCCAGCAGCGGCCCGTAGGCGATTCGCGCATTGACGTGTTGAATGCTCTGCAAGGTATTGCTGACCGCCACCAGCACCACGTATTGCCCCGGCTGCACGCCGATCAGCAGCGCCAGCAGTGCGAAGAACGCGCCCTGCACGACCACGTCGACGAAGTGATTGCGATCGTCGTTCCAGAACGACATGCGCTGCTGGCTGTGATGCACGGCATGCAGCTCCCACCACACGCCGAAGCGATGCTGCCAGCGGTGATACCAGTAGCCGGCGAAATCGAGCGCGACCACGTAGATCGCGAACGACACGAGCGGCTGATCGGACACGCCGGGCCAGAACTCGTCGAGGTTGACGTTCCAGACGCGGTGCACCTGCATCCAGGTTTCGGCGTGATTGAACAGCGGTTGCAGATAGACGAAGAACAGCCCGTTCACCACGCCGAGCTTGGCGATCCAGGTGTACCAGATGTCGGCGCGCACCGGCCGGCGGTCGGGCCAGCGTTCGAGCGGCCGCCAGGCTTCGAGCGGGCGCAGCACCGCCCAGGTCAGCGCGATCTCGCACACGGCCACGATCACCCAGTACAGCGCATCGTAGATGTCCTCGTCGTAGTCCATCAGATGCACATGGAACAGCAGCGGCTGCACCAGATCGACGAACACGCCGGTTTGCACGGCGCCGATCAGGTTGTCGGCCGAAGCCAGCAGCGTATCGAGCATGACGGCCTCCGTCAGTCGGGGTTCGGCGCGTAGACGGGCGCGCGATCGGCGAAGAACAGGCCGTGCGGCGAGCGGCCCACGGCGATCGTGGTGACCAGCTTGCGCGTGCTCAGGTCGATCACGCCCACATGACGCGAGAAGCGGAACGTGACCCACAGGAAGCGCTTGTCGGCCGACAGTTCCATGTCGTCGGGGCCGGGCATCAGGCCGGTGATGTCGCCGGTGTTGGTCAGCGCGGTGTAGTCGAGCACGCTGATGGTGCTGTCCACGCGGTTCGTCACGGCCACGTGGCGGCCATCGTCGAGCGAGCGGAAGTTGTGCGCGCCGCGCCCGGTGTGGATCTTCTTCACTACCTGATGCGTGACGCAATCGACCACCGCCACGTCGTCCTCGCCGGTCATGCCGACCAGCAGGTAGCGATTGCCCGGCGTCATCCACAGGCCGGCCGGGTCCTGCCCGACGTGCATGCGCCAGTCCACCGTTTGCGTCGGCAGGTCGATCGCCACCACCTCGCCCGACTCCTGCAGCGTGACGTACACGGTGCGGTTGTCCGTCGAGAACGTCATGTGGCTCGGCATTTTCGCGAGCGGCAGGCGCTTGGCGAGCGTGAAGTGCAGCGGCGCATCGTAGTGGTAGATATCCACGCGATCGAGCCGCAGCGCGTTCGTGACGAACCAGTGGCTGTCGGGCGAGAAGCCGAGCTGATACGGATCCTCGATGTCCTGCAGCGTGCCGACCACGCGGCCGGTCGGCGGGTCGACGAACATCAGGCTGTCGGACACGGAGTTCGCCACGATCAGCGTTTTGCCGTCGGGCGTGATCATCAGGTGATGCGGTTCCTTGCCGGCCGGCAGGGTGTCGACCACCTTGCGGGTGGCTTCGTCGATCAGATTGATCCTGGCTTCGCCCGAATCGAGCACGATGACGTTGTCGGCGTGGGCGGCGAGCGGTGCGCCGGCGGCGCAGCATACGGACAGCAACAGCACGCGCAGGCGCGCGGCGGGGGAACGGAACATCTTGGACTTCCTGAGGCGGGCGTGAGGTAAGCGGAGCCATGCGGCGCGGCTCGGGCGAGCGCGCGCACGGCAGACGCGCAAGTTACCGGCTGCGTATTCAGGCGTCCAATGCATTGTGCGGATGAGACGATGCGCTGCGCGTATGAGTGGAACAATCACGGCGGGCTTGCGCCCCAGCGCGTTACGGCGCGCAGCAATGCAGGGGAAATCGAAGGCCGCGTGCAAGCGGATCGACGGCGCGACGCAGGTTCGGTGGAAGCGTGGTTGAAAGTCGCCGGGAAGAATCGAGCGTAGATGGTTGTGCGTGCAACCGGTTGCCTGCGCAACAATGGGCGCCCGATGCAGGGCTTCAGCGCAGCGTGCCGAACACGCCACCGAGCGCGGTGCGCAGCAGGTCGCCCGAGGTCGGCCGGCTCACGAAGCTCATGGCCGGCGCGTAAGTCAGTTCGAAGATCAGCGCGCCCACCGTTTCCGCGTCGATCCGCAACGCCGGGTCGAGCGCGAGCAGCTGCTCGCCGAGCGTGCGCCAGTGCGAGCGCAACACGGCTTCCTGCGATTCGCGGAACGTATCGGCGGGTTTGGCGTGGCGCGCGTATTCGAGGATCAACAGCGGCCAGTTGCCTTCGCGCGAATGCTGGTCGGCCCATGCGGCGATCCGGTCGATTGCCTCGGGCAAGGCGGCCGCGCCGTCGATCGCCGTGTGCAGATCGGCGAGGCTGCGCTGGCCGTGCGCCTCCAGCACTTCGAGAAACAGCGCTTCCTTGCCCTGGAAGTTCGAGTACACCGCGCCCTTGCTGAAGCCGGCCACTTCCGCGATACGGTCGAGCGAGGTGGCCGCGTAGCCGTCGCGCGCGAACATCGCGACCGCGACTTCGAGCAGCTTGATGCGCGTTTGCGCCTGACTTGCCTCGCGGGTCAGCCTCGCCATGCCTGTCTCCCTGTGGAATGAGTAGGGGTTGGTTGAATGCCCGTCAGTATACAGATACCATTTGGTATTTGAATCGACTGGTTTGTCTTATGTACAAGAAAGGAACTGCCCTGGAATTGCAGTTTTCGCCGCGCCGGCTGGCCGGCGAGGCCGGCCAACCGTTGCAGATCGAACTGGCCGCCGACGAGGCCGACCGGCTCTACCACGCGCTCGACGCCTATCTGGCCGGCAATCCGGTGCAGGGCATGGAGCCGCTCGTGCTGAGTTTCGATGACGCCGCTCCGCCTTCCACCGGCGACGCCAACGGCAATGACGATGCAACCGCCGTACCCGCCAACGCCAGCGAAGGCGCCGCGCCGGCCACCGATTTTCAACAGTTCGTTTGCCTGATCTGCGGCTGGATTTACGACGAGGCGACCGGCGACCCCGAGCACGGCCTCGCGCCCGGCACGCGCTGGGAGCAGGTGCCCGACGACTGGCGCTGCCCGCTGTGCGACGTCGGCAAGGAAGATTTCGCGTTGATGGCGTTCTGATCGAACCCGAACCCGAACATGCACGAGGCGGGGCGTGCAGCGCGCGCCTGCCGCGCCTGCCTCGCGACAGGCGGCGGCGGGCTCAAGCACCGATGACGAGGCGTGCAACGCGCCTCTCCTGCCCACCCGCCGCCACCCGCCGCGCGCCTTGCAATGACCTCACCCATCGCCACCTTCCTTTGGCGTTTTGCAAGCCGCCCGCGATCGTCCTTTAAGATGGCGGCACAGCCTTGTTTTGCCGCCCCTTTTTCGATGAGAGTGTCCCGATGAGTCAAGTCCCCCGTCCGACGCCGGATGCCGCGCGTCCCAAGGCGCAGGCGATCGCGCTCGCCGCGCTCTACACAGTGCTCGTCGCGCTGGCCCTGTGGGTAATCCGCGCTTTCCTGCCCGCCGTCGTCTGGGCCGGCGTGATCGCCATCGCGCTGTGGCCGGCGCTGCGGCGGATCAACGGGGTGCGCTGGCTGACCGGGCGCAAGACGCTGGTGGCGGTGCTGCTGACCTCGGCGGTCGGCCTGCTGCTGGTGGTGCCGGTGGCGGTGGCCGTGGTGCAGGCCGCGGCCCAGTTCCACGACGTGTTCGCCTGGGTGCGCGACGCGCGCACCAACGGCATTCCGCTGCCTGACGCGGTCAGTCACCTGCCGTTCGGCGCGCAGCAGGTCAGCGCGTGGTGGCAGGCGCATCTGGCGCAGCCGCTGCACGCGCCGACCGGCGTGAAGGGCATGAACGGCGAGGCCTTCGTCAGCTACGGCAGGGCGTTCGGCTCGCACATCGTGCATGCGGCCGTGCTGTTCGGCTTCATGCTCGTCACGCTGTTCGTGATCTTCCAGGGCGGCCCGCGCGTGTCCGATTCGCTGCTGCGCGGCGTGCGGCGCGCGTTCGGCGAGAACGGCGCGTCGCTGATCCAGCGCATGGCTTCGGCCATCTACGGCACGGTGACGGGCCTCGTGGTGGTGGGGCTGGGCGAGGGCGCGTTGCTCGGCGTGGCCTACGCGTTCGCCGGCGTGCCGCATGCGGCGCTGCTCGGGCTGGTCACGGCGGTGGCCGCGATGCTGCCGTTCTGCGCGCCGGTGGTGTTCAGCGGCGCGGCGATCTGGCTGTTCATCGTCAAGGGCGCGGCGGCCTGGGCGATCGGGCTGGCGGTGTTCGGCTTCGTGGTGGTGTTCATCGCCGAGCACTTCATCCGCCCGGTGCTGATCGGCGGCTCGGCGCGGCTGCCGTTCCTGCTGGTGCTGTTCGGCATCCTCGGCGGCGCGGAAACTTTCGGCCTGCTCGGCCTGTTCATCGGTCCCGCGCTGATGACGGTGCTGACCGTGCTGTGGACCGAATGGATCGATTGAGCACGCGCCCGCCACGCGCGGGCGGTTTTCTGACGCGCTATTCTTGTGCGCGCAACCACTTGGCGCCGCGCGCCGTTCTCAACAGAATTCAACATAAAGGACCGCAAGGTGCTTTAGGATGCGTGGATGACAACCGATCGCGCCGCCCGGGTTCTATCCGGCATGCTGCCCACGCCCCCGCGTTCCTCCATCGCCGTGCTGCCGGTCGCCGCGAGCCTGCTGTTGTCCGGCTGCTCGTGGTTCGGCTGGCTGCATCCCTCGTTCTCCTACGCGCGCCTGCCGGTGCCGAAGGCGGCGTCGCAACACGGCGCGACCCAGCAGCGCGTGGTGGGCGCCGGCGGCAATCCGTCCAGCGTCTGGATGGTGCGCAGCGGGACCGGCGTTTGCTACAACTACATGCTCCAGCACGGCAACGAGCACCAGCCGTACTACGTGGTGTTCGACCGCCACGGCTTCGTCACGCATCATGGCTTCGCCACCTGCATGGAAGCCGATCGCAAGGGTTTGCTGCGTCGCGCGGCGCCCGCCGCCTGAGCTTTCCGGGCTGTTGAGCGTTTAAGCCACCGAGCTTTCGCGCTTTCGAGCGGAAAGGGCGCCGCAGCCGGCGCGGGCCATGCCGCTTGCGCCGTGCTGTCAGGCCTTGCCGGGTTTCCAGGCGGCCGAGGCTGCTTCCCACGCCGCTGCCGGCAGCGCAACCCGGCCCGCCGCCTCCCCGAACTCAAGCCAGCGTATCCACCACCCCGCCATCCACGCGCAACGCCGCGCCCGTGGTGGCCGACGCCTGCTGCGAGCACACGTACACCACCAGGTTCGCCACCTCCTCGGTGGTGGCCGGGCGCTGCAGGATCGAGCTGGGGCGCTGCGTGCGCACGAATTCCACCGCCACTTCGTCGACCGTCTTGCCTTGCTGATCGGCGCTGTCCTTGAGCATCGCCTTCACGCCTTCCGACAGCGTCGGCCCCGGCAGCACTGAATTGACCGTCACGCCGCTGCCGGCCGCGAGCTTGGCGAGGCCGCGCGCGATCGACAACTGCGCCGTTTTCGAAAACCCGTACTGGATCATGTCGGCCGGGATATTCAGCGCCGATTCCGACGAGATGAACACCACACGCCCCCAGTCGCGGTCGAGCATTGCCGGCAGGTAGTGGCGCGAGAGCCGCACGCCCGACATCACGTTCATCTGGAAGTAGTGCTCCCATTCGTCGTCGTCGATATCGAAGAACGGCTTCGGGCCGTAGATGCCGGCGTTGTTGACGAGGATATCGACGTGCGGCGCGGCCTCGGTCAGTTGCTTGACGCCGGCCGCGTGCGACAGGTCGGCGGCCACGCCCGAGGCGGCGACGCCGGGCACCGACGCGCGCAGCGCCGCGAGCGCGGCTTCCACCGAGCGCTCGCTGCGGCCGTTGACGATCAGCGTCGCGCCGGCGCGGGCCAGGCCGTCGGCGATGGCGTAGCCGATGCCGCCCGTCGAGGCGGTTACCAGCGCGGTCTTGCCAGTCAGGTTGATCTGCATGAGAAAGACTCCGGAAAGGGCGTTGTAACGAATGCAGGCGGCGAGCCGCTGGCGGCCTGCGGGTGGACGACGAACCGTGTGTCAGGTTAGACGAATCGGCGCATGCCCGTACGCACGCCGATCCGCTGCCTGCCGAGCCACCCGATCCGGTGCTTCGGCGCGGCCGCAAAAATATTTTGGATGACGTGGGAATAAAACGCGAGGTGCTTGTGTTCGCCCATTTGTACCGCAGCGTTTCCTGGCCTCTCAGGCAAACGAAGCGTTCCACTCCCCTCAATGAAGTGTTTCCGGAGAAGTCAGATGAAGCTGAAATCCTTGATCGCCGCCACCCTCGCCTGCACCGCCCTGACGGGCGCCGCCACGGCCTTCGCGCAGGACAACACGGCCGCCGCGCCGATCAAGAACGTGGTGCTGGTGCACGGCCTGTACGCCGACGGTTCGAGCTGGGCCAAGGTGATTCCGCTGCTGCAGGCCAAGGGCCTGCACGTCACGGCGGTGCAGAACCCGACCACCTCGTTCGACGCCGACGTGGACGCGGTCAAGCGCGCGCTCGCGCAACAGGACGGCCCGACGCTGCTGGTCGCGCACTCGTACGGCGGCATGGTGATCAGCCAGGCCGGCGACGATCCGAAGGTCAAGGGCCTGGTGTATATCGCGGCGCGCGCGCCCGATGCCGGCGAGGATTACCCGGCGCTGACCAAGAAATTCCCGGCCGCCCAGGCGTCGGCGGGCCTGCAATGGTCGCAGGACGGTTTCGGCAAGCTGTCGGAACAGGCCTTCGTGCATGACTTCGCGGGCGACCTGCCGGCGTCGGAAGCGCGTGTCTATTACGCGGTGCAGCAGCCGATGGGCAAGCCGATCACGATGGCGAAGACCACCGTTGCCGCGTGGCACGACAAGCCGACCTGGTACGCGGTGTCGACCGAAGACCGCACGATCAACCCCGATCTCGAACGCTTCATGGCGCAGCGCATGCACGCGCACACGATCGAGATCCAGTCGAGCCACGTGTCGCTGCTCTCGCATCCGGCCGCCGTGGCGAACCTGATCATCGAAGCGACCGGCGAAGCGAAGTAAGCGTTGCGGTAAGCGGGAAACGGAGGCGAGGATCGGCGCGGGTGCGTCGATCCTTGCTTTCGCACTCCGAAGTATCAGGCGGGCGGCGCGACGCTGCGCATCCAGTGAGCGATGCCGCTCACCACCTGTTTCTCGATGCCGAAATAGCCGTGCGGCGACAACGAGCTGCACGGGTTCGACGACTGGGCCACGCCGCCTTCCACGCGCAGCACGGTGGCCGTGGTGTGCGACATCGACCGGGCGATTTCGTCGGCGCGCGCGGGCGGCGCGACGGTGCAGGCATCGTCGCGGTTCGCCACCACCAGCGCCGGCGCGCGCACGCGCTCGGGCCGCGCGTCGAACACCGTCTCACCCGAATGCCCCACCACCGATACCGATTCGGTCAGCACGATGCCGGCCAGTTCGCCGTCGCGCGCGGTCGAGCCGGCCGCCATCGCCGCGATCGAGCCCTGGCTGGTGCCCATCGCCCACAGCGGCTGGTCGGTCAGCGTATGCGCGTATTCGAGAATCTCGCGCAGCACTTGCCGGTAGGCCTCGGTGCTGCGCTCGCCGCGCAGCGATTTAGTGCCGATCGCATCGACGATCACGACGCCGTAGCCGAGCCGCGCCCACAGCTCGCGGGTCCGCACCACGAAGTTGTTGTCGTGGCGCAGCGTGCCGTCGCGCTCGATGCCGACGTCGCCCGCGCCGCCCGGAAACATCACGATCACGCCGCGCATCGGGCCGGCCGGGCCATAGAACAGCACGCGCTGATGTTCGCCGCCGGGCAGCGGCAGATCCTGCACGGCGCTGCGCGTGGCGAAGTCGGCGGCGCTGGCGGCCGCCGTGGCGGGCGGCGGCGTGTCGCCGTCGCGTGTGACGCGGTGCGCGCTGGCGCTGCCCGCAAGACCGAGCGCGAACAGCGCGCCCGCAACGACCGACAACCGGAACCGACGATTCATTTCTTGACCACCGAGTGTGCTGGAGCCCTGACAGGGACGTGACGACTGGGCGACAAGCCTACGCCACGAGCGGGCGGTCTGACCAATATGTTTTGGCGTACGCAGCAATATCGACGGCGTATGCCAGTGCGCCAGCGTGCCAGCGGCGCCGGCTCGCGATCAGGCGGCGTGTCGCGGGCGGGCCTCGCGGCACGCGTCGTCGATCGCGCGTTCGAGCCGCGTCACGCCGGCCTCGATCGATTCGACCGGCACGTTGCCGTAACCGAGCACCAGGCCGTTGTAAGGCGCCGTATCGGTGCCGGGCAGGCAGAACGGCGAGAGCGGGCGCAGCACGAGATCGTGCGCGGCGGCCGTGCGCGTCACCTCGAGGTCGGACACCGGCGCGTCGAGCCGGGCCGACAGATGCATGCCGCCGTCGCCGGCCGAGACCGTGAGCAGGCCGCCGAGGCGGCGCGTGAGCGTGTCGTGCAGCACGTCGCGGCGCTCCGCGTAGACGCGCCGCATGCGGCGCAGATGGCGGCTGAAATGACCGGCCTCGATGAATTCGGCGAGCGCCAGGTGATCGGCGAGCCGGCCGCGCGGCGACAGTGCCGACGATACGTGTTCGAGCGCCGGTGCGATCGCGTCGGGCGCCACCACGAAGCCGATCCGCAGCGCCGGGAACATCACCTTGCTGAAGGTGCCGAGGTAGATCACCGGCGCGTCGCGCACCGCGCTTTGCAACGCGGCCAGCGGCGTGCCGTGATGGCGGAATTCGCTGTCGTAGTCGTCCTCGACGATCCACGCGCCGGCCTCGCGCGCAGCCTGCACGAGCGCGACGCGCCGCTCCTGCGACATCACCGCGCCGAGCGGGTACTGATGCGAGGGCGTGATGTAGATGAGCCGCGGCGGCGCCTCGCGCCATTGCGCCGGGTCGGGCGCGAGGCCGTGCGCGTCGACCGGCACCGGCACGAGCCGCAGCCCGGCCGCCTGCAGGGCCACGCGTGCGCCGCCGTAGCCGGGGTTCTCGATCCAGGCGATGTCGCCCGCGTCGGCGAGCGCACGCGCGCACAAGTCGAGCCCGTGTTGCGAACCATCGGTGATCAGGACCTGCTCGGCCTCGCAGGCCACGCCGCGCGACACGCGCAGGTAGGTGGCGATGGCCTGGCGCAGCCGCAGGTTGCCGGCGCCCGGCTGATAGTCGAGCTGGGCCGGGCCGACGCGCCGCCACGCGCGTTCCACCGCGCGTCGCCAGGCCGCCAGCGGAAACGCGTCGAGCGCCGGCACGCCGGGCACGAATGCGCCGGTGGCATACGGGCGATCGGCCTGGCGGCTCAGGCCGGCGGCGCGGTGCGACAGCGGTGGCAGGGCCAGCGGCGTGGCCTGATCGGCGCGCGCCGGCGGCAGCCCGGTGCGGGCCACGCGCGTGCCTTGCCGGTCGGCGATCACGAAGCCTTCCGCACCGAGCCGCTCGTAGGCGTGCAGCACCGTGTTGCGTGCGATGCCGAGCGCCTCGGCCAGCGTGCGGGAGGAGGGCAGTGCCGTGTCGGCGTCGAGGCGGCGTTGCAGGATCGCCTCGCGCAGGCTGGCGTAGAGGCTGTGCTGGCGCGTCGGGCGGCTGTCGCCGTGAAGCGAGGCGGGAGCCGTGGCCGTCGACAGCAGAACGCGGAAATCCATCGTGGTTCCAAAAAGAGGGGAAGCTGGATCTACGCATGGTGCCATGATTTCCGTATCGTCCGGAATCTTCCCCTTGTTTTATGGAGTTCCGCCATGACCGACGCCGTCGCGCCCGCCGCTGCGCCCACCGATCGCACCCGCATCCGCCGCGTGGCGCAGCGCGCCGGCTACGAACGCGCGACGCTCGAGGCGATCGTCGATGCGGCGCATGTCTGCCACGTCGCGTTCGCCGATGCGAACGGCGTGCATTGCATTCCCACCGCATGCTGGCGCGATGGCGCGCACCTCTATATCCACGGCTCGAACGGCAGCCGGATGCTGAAGCTGGCCGCGTCCGGCGCGCAGGCCTGCGTGACGATCACGCACCTCGACGGCCTCGTGCTCGCGCGCTCGGCGTTCAATCATTCGATGAACTATCGATCGGCGATGATCTACGGCTGCTTCGAGGTGGTGCCCGATGCCGACAAGGCGCACGTGCTCGACGTGTTCCTCGACCAGCTCGCGCCGGGGCGCAGCCGCGAGGCGCGGCCGGGCAACGCGAAGGAGCTGGCGGCCACCACGGTGCTGCGGATCGGCTTCGACGAAGCCGTGACGAAGGTCCGTACCGGCGGCCCGAACGACGACGAGGCGGACCTCGGCCTGCCGGTGTGGGCCGGCGTGCTGCCGTTCGGCGTGGCGCGCGTCGCGCCGGTGCCCGATGCGGGGCCGGGCGCGATGCCCGATGCCGTGCCCGGCTACGTGCGGGAATGGGAAGCGGCCATCGTGGCCTGATCAGTCGGCCGTGTCGCCGCCCTTCGGCACCTTGCGCCAGGCCGCGCGGCCCGGCAGCGGCGACCACGCCGGGCGTTTCGCCGCGGCGGTATCGACCACCACGAGGTAGCGGCCCGCGTCGGGCGTGGCCTCGCGCGGCGCATCGCCGTCGTGCAGCACGCGCGGCACCTCGCCTTCGGCGGCGCGCGTTTCGTAGTCGGCATCGAGAATGCCATGCCGGTCGAGAAACGCATTGAGCGAGCCGGGAATCCGCACGCAGCCCTTCGAGTGACGGATGCCGAGCAGTGGCTCCAGCTTGTCGGGGTCGGTGGAGTGCATCTGGAAGCGCATCGGCGACATGCCGCCCTTGCCCCAGCCGCGCTGGCCGTCCACCCAGCCGAAATCGAAGATGCGGCGGCCGCGCGCGCCGTAGCCGCGGATGCCGTTCTCGTTCTCGGTGCCTTCCGCGCGGAAATCCATGTTGACGGGCGAGTGCTCGAACACGCCGGTCGGCGACACGAAGTGGTCGTACTGGCCCGGCATGCCGGTGCCGACCGGCGACGCGCCGATCCATTCCCACTGGTTGGCCGGCGTCGTGCGGAAGTAGACCATCAGCGCCTGCACGTTGCGCGCGCGATCGACCAGCACCACGTATTCGCCTGCCAGATCGGCGTGGCCCTTCGCGGCCAGCGCCTGTTGCAGGCGCAGTGCATAGGCATGCTGAACATCGGCGGGCACGTCGAGCCGGCGCGTGACTTCGCTCGCATAGGCGTTGCGCATCGCGACGGCGCGCTTCGTGATCGCGATGGCGTCGTCGGCATTGGCCGGCGCCGGGTGGAACACGGGCGGCGGCAATTCGGCGGGGACTTCGGGGGCTTCCGTGGCGGAGGCCGGTGTCGATGCCGATGCCGCGCTTGAAGCCGGTGCGCCCGACGCGGCGGTTGCGGCACTCGCGGCGGATGACGTGCCGGAAGAGGCATGGGCCGGTTTGGCGGCGGCATGCGCGGAAGCGCTCGCGGCAGTCGCGCTGCTGGCGGCATCCTGGGCGAGTGCTGGCGGGGCGACGCCAGCGGCCGCGCTCGCGCACAGCCAGACGAGCAGGGCGGCGCCGCGCGCGCGGTGTACGGCGGCGGTGGAGAGTCGGGGCGACGGGGCGTCGAAATCTCGCATCACATGGCCTCGGCAAGGAAGAGTCGATACCGGTGAGGCAAAGCTCGCCCGATTTCGTTCGGCCGGGGTTGTGACGACTTGTAAGCGGGGTCGGAATGCGTAAAGCGTGCGGCGTACGAGGGCGGAGCCAGGCCGCTCAACCGAGATCGTCGTCGATTTCCTTGCGCTCGCGGCGCTCCTCGTTGCCGCGCCGCGCGCGCAGGCGCTGACGCGACAGCACCGAGATCACTTCGCCAGTGCTCGCGCCGGCCGGGATTTCATTGCGGATGACCTTCGCCACGAGCGGCAAGCCCGCCCGCTGCCGTTTCAGCGCGCGGGCGATCGCGTCCCGGCAGGCCGGACCGTGGCACTCCCATTCGTCGCGGATTCTTTCGCAGTAGCGGCACTTTTCCATCCGGCAAGTTTACCCGGAATCAAATTTTGATTTCGAGCCCGGCCCGGTGCGCGAAAACGTCGACCGTGACGCGCACCGATGTGGTTCGAGGCCGACGTGCAAATTCGGGGGCGATGCCTGAAGCGGGCTGCGTGCAATGCAGCAAAACGCCGGCCGGGCCATTCGAAAGAACCATTCGGCGTGCTAATCGCGGTGATTGTTGCGCCGCGAAACACTGCCCGGCGGTTATCGCGAACCTTGTTTGCGTGCGCATCCAAAGGATCTCCTGCTACGAAAAAAATGTCGGAGACATCCGGGCGAATACCTACATAAAAACGCCGATAGCGGTATAGTAGGCGCGCTTGCCGGCGCCCTCCCCAGCGCCGGCCGATATCCCGGCGGGCTGCGCCGCCAACCGTGATCTCACCTCAGACGATGCAAGATATTCTGCTGCTCATCGCTGCCTCGATCGGCTTCGCGATCGTCGCGATCGCCGCCGGCGTCTGGTTCGCCGGCCGTCAGGCAAGACGGAATCCGTATTCGCAACAAGCGTTCGTGCGCCAGGCGGCGCCGCAACCGCCGCGCCGCGCGCGCCGTGCCGATACGTCCCCCGCTTCCCGCATCATGCCGTCCGTCGCGCTGGCAATGGCCAACGCCGATGCCGCCGCCCGTTCGTCGGCCGACGGCGCGATGATCGCGGCCGCCTCCGCCGGCGTGCGCCGGCCGTCGTCGCGCTCCCGTTCCGCCGATGTCGCCGAGCGCGAGGCGCAGGCTGCCGCCAAGGCGGCCGTGCGCGATGCGCACGATGCCGATGCGGATGCCGTCGAACTCGAACACCGTGCCGCCCAGGCCGTGCGCAACGCGCGGCCCGATGCGTCGGGCTCCGAAGCGTTGGCGCTGGGCCTGCAGGATCGCGCGCAGCGCGCTCGGCGTTACGCGACGCTGGCCACGCAATGGGCCGCCGATGCGCGCAACTATGCCGAACTGTCGATCGGCGAACCCACCGGCACGCATGCGGCACTCGCGATCGAGCGCGCCATGCAGGCCGCCGGCGCACGCCGCGAAACCAAGCGCCTGGCCGCCCCGCGCCGGGGCCGCGTCCGCGGCCTGCAACCGGCGGAGTGAGCGGCGGGCGCTGTCTGCCCGCTTGCCGCCTGCTGTCCGGTTGCGTTCCGCGTTACTTCGCTTTCCTTCCCGAATCCACCACCGCAGGGCGGCTTCAGTGCCCGCCGCCCGCCTCCGTGCGTTTGTCCTTGGCGCGCCGCGACAGCATGTTCATGCCCTCGACGAAGGCCGAGAACGCCATCGCCGCGTAGATATAGCCCTTCGGCACGTGCGTCCCGAACCCTTCGGCGATCAGCGTCATGCCGATCACGACCAGGAAACTCAGCGCCAGCATGACGATGGTCGGGTTGCGATCGATGAAGCGCGACAGCGGGCCGGCCGCGAACAGCATCACCGTGACGGCCGAGATCACCGCGATGAACATGATCGCGACGTGCTCGGTCATGCCGATCGCCGTCACGATGCTGTCGATCGAGAACACGATGTCGAGCACCAGGATCTGGCCGATCGCGGCCACCGGCGTCAGCACCGCGGCGGCCACGCCGCCGCCCGCGCTGTCGCCGCCGCCGGGCGCCACGTGGTGATGCATTTCGCGCGTCGCCTTCCACACCAGGAACAGGCCGCCCGAGATCAGGATCATGTCGCGCCACGAGAACGCGTGATCGAACAGCGTGAAGGCCGGCTGGGTGAGCCGCGCGATCCAGGCCACCGTGCCGAGCAGCGCCAGGCGCAGGATCAGCGCGAGGCCGATGCCGATCCGCTGGGTGCGGGCGCGCTGCGCTTCCGGCAGCTTGTTGCTGAGGATCGAGATGAAGATCAGGTTGTCGATGCCGAGCACGATCTCCATGGCCACCAGCGTCAGGAGGGCGGCCCAGATGGCGGGATCGGCGGCGAGGGTCAACAGGTGGTCCATGGGGAGTTCCGGAATCCGATGAGAACGCGTGGTCGAGGCTTGCTATGATCGGCGCTTGCCAGGTTCGAAAAAACCAGCGTGAAGCTGATTCATACTTCGGTTTTTGCGAATCGTGACGTTGCCGCCAGGGTCATCATGCTCAATTTCCGCCATCTCTACTACTACTGGGTCGTCGTCAAGGAGGGCGGGTTCGCGCGTGCGGCCGACCGGCTCGACATGGCCGTGCAGACCATCAGCGCGCAGGTGCGCGAGCTGGAGCGCGCGCTCGGCCATCCGCTGCTGAAGCCGGCCGGGCGCGGCGTGACCATGACCGACGCGGGCCAGGCGGCGTTCGCGCGCGCCGACGAGATGTTCCGGATCGGCGCGCGGATCGCCGACGACGTGCGCGCCGCCGCGAGCGGCGAGACCGCGCGGCTCGCGGTGGGGCTGACCGACGGCGTGTCGAAGCTGGCCGCGCATGCCGTGCTGGCGCCCGCGCTCGACACGCCGCAACTGCGCCTGCTGTGCCACGAGGGCGAGCTGGACGAGCTGCTGGCCGAGCTGGCGCTGCATCGGCTCGACATGGTGCTGGCCAGCCAGCCCGCGCCGCCGCATCCCGCGCTGCGGCTCACCAGCGAGCGGCTGGCGGCCTCGCCGGTCGACTGGTATGGGCCGGCCTCGCTCGTCACGGCGGCCGCGCGTGCACGGTTTCCCGAGTGCCTGGCCACGTTGCCGGTGCTGTTGCCCACCCCGCATTCGCCGCTGCGCGCGCAACTGGAGCGCCTGTTCGAAACGCTCGGCATCCGGCCCCGCATCGTCGGCGAGTTCGAGGACAGCGCGCTGATGGCCGTGTTCGGCGCGCGCGGGCTGGGGGTGTTTCCGTTGAGCGAATCGGGGGCGAGCGATGCGGCGTTGCTGCGCGGGCTGCGGCGGCTCGGGCGCGCCGAGGGCGCGGTCGAGGAGATCTACGCGATCCGGTCGCGGCGCGGTGAGCATCATCCGCTCGCGGAGTTGGTGGTTGGGGCGGTGCGAGAGGGGGCGTGAGGCAGGCGTGCATTGCCACGACTGCGATGCAAAAACGACAACGGCGCCTTGAAGGCGCCGTTGTCGCATGTCGTTGCCGGAGCGCGGCCTTTGCTGCGCGGCATCACACCGTCACTTCCACCGTCCGCCCCACGCGATGAAACGCGCGGCCGAAATAGATCAGCCCGTCCGCATCGGTGCGCACGCGAATCGTGGTCGCCTCCACGAACAGCACCGTGTGCGAGCCCACTTCCTTCATCTCGACGATGGTGCCCTGCACGCTGGCCAGCGCGTCGCGCAGCACCGGCACGCCGTCGCGGCCGAGGTCCCAGTCGGTCTGGCCGAAGCGCTCGTCCATCGGCAGCTTGGTCAGGCCTGCGAAATGACGCGCCAGCGATTCGTGTTCGCCCGGCAGCACGTTGACGCACAGCGTGCCGTGGCTCGTGAACGCCGCGTGCGTGCTGCTCGACCGGTTCAGGCATATCAGCAGCGTGGGCGGGGCATCGGTCACGGAGCACACGGCGCTGGCCGTCACGCCGCAGCGGCCGAGCGGGCCGTCGGTCGTGATCACGTTGACGGCGGCGCCGAGGTGCGCCATCGCGTGGCGGAACAGTTGGCGCGCTTCGTCGTCGGCAGGCGCGCGCATCGGGTCGGTCATGAAAACTCCTGAATCGGAAAGCATGACGAAACGTCGTGCCCGGGACGCGCCGGGGCCGCCGATTTCGTCGAACAGTCCGGCAGTGTCGCCCGTCTCGCCGGAAAAGTCAGGGAAACCCCTGGCTTGCCGGGGTTTTCGAGGCGGGGCGCGGCTTGTCGGGCTGCAGGCATCCAGTCGTCGGGCAGTGTTGCCTCAGGCCGGGTCGGCGACTGTCTGTTCGCGCGCATAGTGCGACGGCGGCTGCCCGACGTGCCGCGTGAACGCCACGCTGAACGTGCTGGCGGAGCTGTAGCCCACGCGTTGCGCGATCTCGGCGATGCGCCCCTGATTGCGGCGCAGCAGATCCTTGGCCAGCGCCATGCGCCAGGTCAGCAGGTATTCCATCGGCGCGACGCCGACCGCGTGGCTGAAGCGCTCGAAGAACGTCGAGCGCGACATCGCGGCCTGCTTGGCGAGCGCGGCGACGGTCCACGCGTGGGTGGGGCGCTCGTGCATGCCGCGAATCGCAGCGGCCAGCCGGCTGTCGGCGAGGCCGCGCACGAGGCCCGGCGAGGCCTGGGTGCCGGCCGTCGAGCGCAGCGCCTCGATCAGCAGCACCTCCAGCAGCCGCGTCAGCACTTCCTCGCGCGCGGGCCGCTGTTCGCTCCATTCCTCCCGCATCAGATGCACGAGCGTGGCCAGCCGCGCCTCGCCGCGCACATGCACGCGCCTCGGCAGCAGCGACACCAGCAGCGCCGCGTCGGGCGAACCGAAGCTGCAATGGCCGACCACGATGCGCGAATCGATCGGCCGCTCGGCCGCGCCGATCCGGAACTCGCCGGGGCGCAGCGGGGTGGGCATCGAGTTGTCCGCCTCGGGCGGCGGCGCGGTCAGGCTCGACATCCCCACGCCGTAGGCAGCCGGAATCAGCACGAAATCGCCGGTGCGCAGCTCGGTCGGCTCGTGGCCGTCCACCATCAGATGGCAGCCGCCGTCGAGCACCACGCAATAGAACGGCTGGCCCGAATCGGTGCGGCTGACGCGCCACGGGCTCGCGCCGTAGACGAACTTGGAAAAGCGCGCGCTCGGCTGCAACAAGCCCACGACCTCGGCTAAGGGATCGATCATGGCCGGACTCTCGCAAATGAAATTCGGATTGCTGATTGTAGCAAGTACGGCGGCGAGCCCCTATCGTAGAGGCACCTTTTCTTTGTTCGACAGGAGTCATGCATGCAAACCGTATTGATCACCGGCTGTTCGTCGGGCTTCGGCCTCGAAACCGCGCGGCTGTTCCTGGAGCGCGGCTGGCGTGTGGTCGCCACCATGCGCACACCGCGCGAGGACTTGTTGCCGGCTTCCGAGAACCTGCGCGTGCTGGCGCTCGACGTGACCCGCCCGGACAGCATCCGCGCGGCCGTGGAGGCGGCCGGCCCGATCGACGTGCTGGTCAACAACGCCGGTTTCGGCGCGGCCTCGCCGGCCGAACTGGTGCCGCTCGACACGGTGCGCAGCGTGTTCGAGACCAACGCCGTGGGCACCATCGCGCTGACGCAGGCGGTGTTGCCGCAGTTCCGCGCGCGCCGGGCCGGCGTGGTGGTGAACGTCACGTCGAGCGTGACGATCAAGCCGCTGCCGCTGATCAGCGCCTATCGCGCGAGCAAGGCGGCCGTGAACGCGTACACCGAATCGCTGGCGCTCGAAGTCGAGCCGCTCGGCGTGCGTGTGCGGCTGGTGCTGCCGGGGCGCTCGCCCGAAACGCGCTTCGGCGATAACGCGCGCGCGAACATCACCGGCTTCGATCATCC
Source organism: Burkholderia sp. 22PA0099 (assembly GCF_047497165.1). Classification (NCBI taxonomy): domain Bacteria; kingdom Pseudomonadati; phylum Pseudomonadota; class Betaproteobacteria; order Burkholderiales; family Burkholderiaceae; genus Burkholderia; species Burkholderia sp. 22PA0099. The sequence goes on from NZ_CP163164.1 coordinate 1,864,748, forward strand.
GGCGTATGCCGAGCTGGTGCAGAAGGTGCTGGCCATGATGGCCGACACCTCGGGGCCGCTGACGTATTCGATCGACGTGGCCGAGGCCGTGTGGCGCGCCGCCACCGATCCGGCCACGCCCCTGAAGATTCCGGCCGGCAAGGATGCCGAGGCATGGGCCGCCGAGGTGGCCGCGGCGCGGTGATTCCGGCCCGCTGATTCCGGCGCGGTGATTCCAGCCCGATTAAGGGCAGCGGGATCGGCACGCTGTTTAGCACCCCTGCCGATCCCGCCAAAACCGATATTCAGGAGAACTCATGCACGACCAACGCATTGCACTCGTGACCGGCGCCAATCAGGGCATCGGCCTTCAGATCGCCAAGGACCTGGTGGCGCGTGGCTGTTTCGTGCTGATCGGCTCGCGCCGGCTCGACCGCGGCGAAGCGGCTGCGCAGGAAGTGGGCGAAGGCTCGCGTGCGCTGCAGCTCGACGTGACCGACCAAGCCTCGATCGACGCGGCGGCGCGGCTGATCCGCGAATCGTATGGCCGGCTCGATCTGCTGATCAACAACGCGGCGATCTCCAACACCGGCTTGCGAGCCGGCCAGACCATCGAGGAATACTCGAAAACCACGCGCCCGAGCAACTAGTAACTTCGATTAGTTTCACTTAAACGCCGAAGTTTCACTTAAGGCCGAAAAAAATTCTTATAAAACATGGCTCTGTAGCGGGGGCGTCGCGGGGTGAATATTCCCTTGCTGGGAATTAGCCATCGCGCCTTCGGTCATCTGTTTCCCGAAAATTTCGATTAGTTTCACTTAAGCCGGGCCGCGAGGTCTCATGGCGGCCGCTGGGCTGCTCTTTTCAGTCAGTGTCCCGCTCGTTCGCGGCGGCTCGGAGGCGAGCGGCGAGGTCGTCTTCGTAGCCGATTTGCCCTTCGGAGGGGACAATGATGACGTCGGCGCCGGTGTCGATAACGGACGCGGTTGCCATATCGAGCTCGGAGACTGGCATGGAGTTGTTGGTGGCCGTTGCGAAGCGATGCGCATCCTGGCTGATGGCCGCATTGCGTCGCGCATCGGCAACGGACTTCCCCTTAAGGATGGTTGAGACGGGCAAGCCGCGCTGCCTACGGTTCTCGTCGAGCATCGCCTGCTGTTTGGCTGTTACCTGTTTCTGGGGGCGAGGCGTGGCGAGATTGCTCCGGCTGATTGCTGCGGGAATCATTGAGTCGTCTTCTTGGGCGTCGTCGTCTTTATTCCAATCCTCCCAGGTTTTCCATGTGCGAGTACCTACGCGCAGGGCGTCGCGCGGGGTCAAGGCCAAGTCGCCATGGATGTTGGTGCCGGGGATGCGCCATTTAATTTTTGTGGCGTGACATCCGACTCGCTTGACCTCAATCTGCATTCCTGCTCTGGGGTTCGCGTGTCTCCTGCGGTGTTGGTTGTACTGCATGGTGAGTTCAGTGGACCACCATGAGAGGTTGTAGCGCCGCACTTTGCCTCTGAAGACGGATGCGGGCTTCCAGGGGATGAAGCGCTCCCAGGCTTCTTCTTCGGTGAGTTCGACATATTGGTCTGCTCGGCGACGGCGCTGATACCAACGCCACATTGATATCGGGTGGATTGAGGCAGAGTCGTTGCCTTCTCGCATTGCTGCGGTCCGAAGATGGCGTTTATTCGAGAACCGGTTGATGTGTTGGATTGCCATCAGGAGGAAGGTCTCGAATTGCTCGACGGTGATGGGGTCGTCCTTGCGCTTGATTTTGCGAAGTTCTTGAGAGAATGCGTCGTGCCGGCGGGTGTACGCCCCGACTAATTCCAGCATCAACAGCATCATCATGTTGTTGAGACTTTCCCCGACCGCCTTGAGGTCGCCTCGTCGTGGCGGCGCGAAATACTTGATGAGCCTCATCTCGTCACAGGCGATAGCGACGTCCTCCGCTTTGCCTGCACCGTTGTCAACGAATATGCCGTCGATAGAGCCATGGGCGAAGCCTCGCATATCGGTGAGGCCAAGCTCTTTGGCGCGCTTCTTCTTGTCGACGTAGATGTTGGCGATACAACGGCGGAACGATTCGCTGCGTTCGTGCTTCAGAGCGATTTCATAGCCAACAACTGCACCGGTTCTACGAGAGACGGCGAAGATGACAGTGATGGGAATTTTTACAATCTTCCCGTCGATTTCTGCCGCGACGGGCATCTTGCAGGTGAACCCGTCAACATCAACAATCTCGAGAGCGTTGTCGAAAGTCATGTGGCTCGAGTCACCTGTTCGTGCATCCTCATGCTGCCTTTGCAGTACCGGACCGAGTCGCTTTGATTTGGCGTCAGTCTTCTCGAGGATGTACTCCCTGACATGGTGATAGAACCTGTTTAGCCCGGGGACGAGCCGCTTCGCGTACTTCGCATAGTGCTTTTTTACCATATGTGCGTATGTCGCCGCGAGCGAGAGCTTGCCATCGATATGGAATTCGATGACTGCGGAGATGAACTTCCGAATGTCGAGGGGGCGGCATGGGCCGACGCGCTCGGTTGGTTCACTGCCGAAAGCTACCGCGCATGCTTTCTCGTAAGCTTCTTTGTCGGACTTTGCTCCAGGCCTTTGTTTGTTTATGCCGACACGACTCACATTCGGAGCGCCTTGTTGAGCAGTACGTTTTGCGAGTGCACGTGGGCTGCCACCGTATGCGCAGTACCGATGGAAAAGATGCAAGACAGTGGTCTGGAAGCCGGCCTGCTGGCCCATGCTCTCGTACACGTACCTGAGTGCGGCAGCTCGTTCGGCGGGGTCGGTCAAGACAAGCGGATTGAAGAGCTGCAGCGTTTTTGTCTCGTGCTCTAGGTCAACGTAGCAGTACGCTTTGACGATGGCGCGCCTACGGTCCATGCCATTAGTGCTTGAGTTGGAAATGGGTTGCGTCGTGTCACGTATCTCAGGCGGAGTGAAACTGTCCGTGGCCAGCACGTATGCGTCATCCAATGGCTTGTCGGGTGCATCGACGTGCCATCGTTCCCAGTGCCCTGTGCCAAGCGGGGTGTTCCCGTCAGCGACCAGACGGAGCACGTACAGCAACCTACTTTCTTTGTCCCACGTCACGGCTCGATAGCAGCATTGCTTCTCGTCCCGTGCACGTGCGAATAGCTTGAATCGAGTCATCGCGAGGGGCCAGGTACCTTGGCTAGTGTAGGCGAGATACCTTTCGATGGCCGCAGTATCTGTGATGAGGCGAGGCGGCGGAGGTTTGGCGAATTCTTTGCTCATTTGATTCTCCAAGTTGAGCGTGGTCGCAGGGCGCGTGGTCGGCGACTTAGACGGTCGGAAGGAAAGGAATCGGGAGATGTTTGTCGAGGGGCTTGGTGTGGTCGAGCGTCACGAATCCGTAGGCCACGCACGAGGCGAACAGACGGTATGCCTCATGGAGGCTAATGTTCAAGCTACGGGCTCGGCGCTTCAGCGTCTCATCGAGGGAACCTGCCACGCTGTGTGTGCGAAACTGGCTGGCGAGTACCGACGACGCGTCGTAGAGATGGCGAATCTTCGACGTCCTGGTGAGCGACCACAGGAAGGCATAGTTCACGACCTCTTGCCGTGGAATGGAATCTGAGCGAAGCCGCTCCCACGTCCACGAGGATTGGTCTGCGACTCTGCGCTCCTTGAGCTGGCGCCTCGTATCCGCCTCCAGTTTCTTTCCCGTCGGCTCGAACGAAGCATGCTTGACGTTCACCATGTGAAAGTGAATGTCCAAGCTACCGGGTATCAGGTGCGTGACCAGGAGGTCAATCGTTGTCAGCTTAGAGCGCGGCAAGCGTTTTCCTTGCTCGGCGGCGCGCTGATACGCGGCGTCGTTCACGACAGGATATTGTTCCCGGAAGCCGAGCACGTATGGATTGAACATCAGCGACAGTTGGATAACGAACTCACCCATCGAGAGCGCTTCGAACACACGTTCGTCTGTGATGCTCGGTAGCGTTCCGCGCGTCGCAAACGATGAGGTACGAGCTTCAAGAATTGACGTGTACGCGCTGTCCATCGGCCACCCGTAGACGTCATGTTTGGGTATTGAGAGGGCCGAAGGACGTACGAACGGTCGCGACAGCTCAAGGATGCGAAAATCCGTTCGCTGGATAAGTGCTTCGTCTTCCGGCGTCAGCGTAGAGACCTTCTCCACGGGAGGGGTCGGTGCGATAGTGACGGCCTCCTTGATGTAAGGCTGACGTTTGTAGCCAGAGTTGCGGGGCTTCCTGCTTTGAGTTGAGGAACTGGTCGGCTCGACCGTCGACTCGTTGAGAAGCGCCTTCGGCATCTTTGTCACCATCACGACTTCTCGAGGACGAGTGCGTTCGTCTCTGCCGGCGCGCCGTCGCTAGAAACCAACTCCATGAGCGGAATGGCGGACGGATTTGCCAGCGGAACATGGCCGCTCTTCGCGCGAGCGTTACGGGGCGCCGCCGTTCCTTTCAGGCCTGTTCGTTGGCGCCATTCCGATAGGCTCTCAACGTGGTTGTCGAGAGCCTCTTGAGTACGCGTGAGACGAGGCTTTAGCCGCTGGTGCCGGTAGTAGCCACTGCCATCAAGAAGGCGACGTTTTGTGAGTTGAGGTTGCGAAGAATCGAGTTGAAGGCGCTTAGCGGCATCAATGACATGACACGAAATGCGCCGGTCAATTTCTGCTAGATTCTTTGGCGCGTCCTGGCCAAGTGGCACATCTACGCCAGCTTCTCGAAGAACGATTTTGTTAAGTACGTGGGTGGCATGCGAACCGGCCATGAGCATAAGCGCGGTGTGATTGAGGTGGGGGTGGGCATTCTGAGCCTCGATGTATCCCTGGATGTACTTCTTCTCCAGCCGAGCGCGATTTCGTGCATCGTAGCGGTTACGCGTCCTCGTTGACCGACTCTTGCCTCCATCTTCGCGATGGAGCATAGCAACGGTGGGGTCATGCTTATCGATTGCATTCACGGCTGATTCGACAGCATTCCAGTTATCGAACATCGCTAGGAGGAGGGCGGAGCTCTGCAGCGGATTCGGGTAGACAATCTTTCCGGCAAGGTGCTTCGCGGATGCGCCGGACTCGGACACTACGCCCACTCGCTCGAGTAGTGGCCGCATGGGATGAGCTGCAAAGAACTCTCGGATGCTTTGTGCTCGACTCGTTTCGGCTTTGATTAGGCCAAGTTCGACGCTGCGAGTCTTCAATACCTTCGCGATAGCTTCGCGGTCCAAGGCCTGCATGTACTTGGAATCCAGAAGAAGCGTTGAGACCCGGTGCAGCTCTATCTCGTGCTCTTGCTGTGCCGTAGACATTTCATGAACTTGGGCAAGCGGTCTCAATCCACATCCGCAATGGCTCCCCGGCCAGGCCAAGAGATTGTGGTTCTTGTGAGTAGAGCAATTTGGGCATCCCGCCTCGAGAGGGCGCTTGTGCTTAGAACAAAACAGCAAGCCAGGGACCATGTTGGCCCTATTCCAGAAGGGCGTTTGACAGACGGCGATGTCGGATTGAGCACACTCCGGGCACATGGACTGTATAACTTGGAATCTGCCGCCGTTGCGTCCATTCATTCCGAGCGGAGCCATGATTCCTTCGACTGCGCGGTGCCGGTGGTGCTTGATAATTGCTTCGGCTTGCTCAGAAGTTGATGTTCTGAGCTGAAGTGGCAGAAAGGTGTTGTGGTCCACAAGGTCATCGAACGTTCCGATGACGTCACGGAAGGGCTCGATGACTCGCTCAAGGCCACTCGGGGCAAACCAAGATGCCGTGAGAATGCGATGGGTGGCGACAGCGCTGGTACGAGAAAAATATTTGGCGAGCAGCTCTCCCTTTTCAATCGGTAGGGTTACAGTTGGCAGGTAAAAATTGGTCATGACCAGTTCGGTGCCTTTAGGTGCGGCGCAGATACTTGCGCAGGGTAGATTTCATGAGTCCCGCATGGCGCGAGACGGCATATTCCGATGCGCCGTCGTCGGGGGGCGCCGAGTCGCTTTCAAGGTGTCCGGCTCGACGGGCGACGAAGATGTGCTTCGAGCCAGGAACTTGAGCATCGGCACCAACCCCGCCGAACTCCTTTGCGAGCCGCTCGAATGCGGATGCGCGCATCCCATAGGCAAGGCGAATCTGGTAGACGGACGGCAAGGGTTGGCGACCGCGAAACGAGCAGCGAAGGTCCTCTGTGACCGCAGCGACAGCTTGCTTTACCGCTTTGGGTGCGGGCTTCGCTTTCGGGGGGCCATGGAGTCGGAAGCCAACGGTCTTTGGCGCCTGATGCTCAGTGAGCCATTTGTAGTCATTGCGACGCAACCATGACCACTGGGCTGATGCTTGCATACGCATCTCAGTGCGGGTCATCTCTGGATGCTCGTGAGAGAACTGCAACCAAGCGGCGCGATGAGCTTCGATTTCGGATTGCTCCTTGGGAGCAACGGTGGCCGACCTTGCTCTTGATGTGCGAAGAGGAAGGGCGTCGGCTTCGGAGCCGAACACGAACAGCAATGTGACCAAAGTGGGGTGCACCGGTCGACCATGCGTTCCGCTGCGGATACCTGCCAGCAGGTAGTTGCCAGCCTGCGTGATATGTGAGAGGCGCGGGTCTTCGAACCCGAGCTGGAAGAAGCTCTGGAAATCGCGCTGGAGACTCGACAGCTGCCACTTTCCGGATTCGCTGATGTAGCGACGCTCTTTGAGAAGCTGCGTGACCTCATCCCAGACCTCAAGGTGCTCTGGCGCGCGTTGTGCCAGTGCGGCCGCCGCGACCATGTATGACCTTGAGTTCTTGTATGCGGCTCCGGAATCAGGCTTGATGAGAAGGGCTTCGAGCCGGCTGGCGCTTTCCAGGCTTACGAGCGGCGCATCGTGATGCCTGCATCTTGAGACGTAGCCGATGCAGTGTGCGAGGTGGTTGACTTCGCGACCGAAGTTGATTTTGTCGAGAGCGGCGCAATCGGGGCAATGAAGTTCGGTCCTGTTGCCGCATTGGCACAGCGAGTCGAATCGAGGGCACTGAGTCCACGAGCGTCCTTCGACAAGCGATTGCATGAACTCCTCGCGCTCGACCGCGGTCATGCCGATTGCGTTCCAGCGGGCGAGGCTGTGGTTGGTCAAGACGTCGCTGGGCGCGCCGTATGCGTTCTCAGTGATGGCACAGAAACGCGCTGCGCGGCAAGGCAGCGAGCCTGCAATAGGGCCGCCCCTCTGTGCGAACCTGACGTATGTGCTTCTTGCGTCGGCAATATCGGTGGTCTGGGAGACCATCTTCAATATCGAGCAGGCGCTCTCGTCGTCTGCGGCGGCAAAGAACGTATGGGCGCTCATTTCGGGGCGCCGGTGTTCGTGTCGTACTTGCTCGCGGCCTCTGTCGCAGGGACTTCGAAATTTCCTTCGATGATGGCCGGCGCAGGTTTGATTTCCCTCTTCTGGGTGTAGTCGTCTTCGTCTTCGAGCTTCGAGCGTGCCTCGATGGCAATCTCGAGCGGAAGTCCGTCGGCAAGTTGCTTCAGCCGATAGAGTGTGAAGCTCTTCCCAGCTTTTGCCGCCTGATTCGAATCAAGCGTGGACTTATGCAACACCAGCGCGCGGGCCGCGTGAGCCTCGAGGATTTTCGGAGAAAGCCGGACTTCGCCACCGGCCTCCCAGACCGACGCGACGTATGCTCCCAACGCCACCGCATACTCGATGTTGCCTTGCGTCAGCGATGTGAGCGCCGGATGGAACCATTCCGGCGCTTCCGTTCCGGCCCGGCGGAAGTATTTGAGCCAGATGAGTGTGGATGCATTGATGGACTCCCGGGAGCCAGGCGCCACCGGCTGGATGATGTAGCTGCCTCGGGACGTCAGCGCGGCAACACCATCGCCGTGCGTGACCATATTTACAGCAGCACCTGGCGCTCCGACGATGACGATAGGGATGCCGGTCGATGCCGCCACTTGCGCCAACATCGACCACATTTCGCCTGCTTTTTCTGGCGCGGATATGCGCCCGCTAACCGGCCCAATGATGAGTAAGCCAACGTTGAGCGAGAGCAGTAGCGACTGCACCGTGGTCGTAACCTCATCGTCGCTAAACGATAACCTTCCAATACGTGTCTCGAAGATAGGGTTGATTTGCTTTACGAGCGCACGGGCAAAGGTCACTGGCCGACCATTCGGAGGAAACTGAGCAACGATGGTGTCCATACGGGCAAAGCGCATCCCTTGCTGGCGCCCCTGAAGCGGAACCTCATAGATGCCATGACCAGCGTTGAAGACTCGGTCAAGTGCGTGCACCAGTGCATGCTGGCCGGCACCGTCAGGCACCACTGCAAAGTGCACCTTTGCAGCTACGTTCGATAACGTTGCAGCCGTCCTTGATGTAGGGTGATTGCGCGCATCTCTCCGATGGTTGACGAATCGATGGGCTTGGATAATCTTGGCTTGGAATGCCGAATCGGCGAGATTGCGCTCTTGCGCGCTTGCTCGGACCGCACGAGCCACGGCGAGTACCAGGCGCGTGTGCGAGCTGGTCGGAAGCAGGATTCGGTCGTCCGCAGATATGTCATTGCCCGGCCCCAAGTCTGGGAGCCATTCCATTGCCATTGCGGCTTGTTTGGGATTTGCAAATTTCGGAGCGTTGGCCAGCGCGGGGTTCTCGCCAGGAGCAGCGTAGTAGGCTCGAATTTGAACCGGAGCTTCGTCGGACACCTCGGTCGGGATGATTTGCGTGCTCATGCAGGTTCCCCGTGCATGTGCTCACACACAATCTGCAGCCAACTGACTGCTGGCCGGAGAGCGACCCGTCTCATATTCATGAGAGCAGCAGGCTTCGCGCCGGATGGGCGGAAAACTGCCTCCATGGGCCTCATCGGCAGGTTTGGTCCGAGCGCCCGGACGTCATGAGCGTCGTTGGTACGCGGGAGCGCACAATCGTCTGAAAAAGCGATGCGAGCGCCTTTTACGACGCTGTTGCCACGGAGCGTGGTCATAGGTTCTCACCAAATCAAGGGGCGAGTGTTCCCGCCCCTTGTGCCGGCTGAATTGCAGGCAGGGGTTGACGGAGCTACCCCGATGTGAGACCCTTCGCGCGTATGTAGTATACGGAGGGCCCTTCTCGGGTTCGCCACTAGACGGAGCTTTGGGACTGCCATCCCTCTGCTCCGTTTTTCATTTGTAAGCTTCGTTCCGCGCTACGACCTCCTTGCTTGCGACCTTCTTGGCGCTCAGTTGGAACCCGTACAGGAAAACGGGTCATTCCCTGATATCTGTGCAGTTTCGTGTGCCGTCAAACTGCTAGCTGGCGGCACTTGACAAAAGTGGCATTTTCATGATACGATTCTGATATTACAAGTGATATTCTATATTGAGTTATTACGCACAGCAACTTTTGTGCGTGTTTCCGCTCGTCTGTACATTCTTGTTCTCCTCTCTCGTGGTCTTGTAGGTCATCTCCACTGTGACCATGTCTGCCGTCGCGTGCTCTGTTGGGCAAACTACGGTGGCGATATCTGCCCTCTCCAGAGCAACGCAACAACCCTGGCATTCGACTGCACAGTACAATCCTGTGATGGCGCCCCTTCTTCCCATGTTCTCGGGTAGAGCAGACCTCGCGATTTCTGTAAGCGTTTTGGTTGCTTTTACTTCGCTTTAGTGTAGTTCGTTGTTGCGCTTATGCAAGGAGCTATGTGAGCCAGTTCGACACATCGTGGGCGGACATGTCGGCGCGCGTGATAAGGGTCATCCTCGCTCGCAAGGGCATGGGGTACGCAGAACTCGCGACCGCATTGGAATCTGTGGGCGTTGAGGAAAACGAAAAATCGCTCGCCCTTCGCGTGATGCGTGGTCGCGTGAAGTTTCCGATGCTGCTTCAAATTTTGCATGTTACGAACTCCTTAGCACCCCGTGCCTGGCTAGACGCAATGTCGCTCGATACAAGCTGGGAGGGCCGTGCCATGGGGGTTCTTGAGGTCGAGCGGGCTCGTCATCCTGCTGTTTCTAACGACTACCTAGCTCAGCGGATGGTCCAGCTCGGCTCGACACTGAGCGAGAAAACGCTCGCTTCCCACCTCGACCAGGGGACTGTCTCGCTCCCCGAATTTCTCCAATTTATCGTCGCCCTCGGCAGTTCCAGTCTCGACCTCTACGTCGACTATGACGACCTCGCTGCTGTCGCTCGCGCGGCGGTCGCTGAACGCTCGTTGTGAGCCGCCTTCAACTATCTTCTTGCCATTTCGATTGACTTTCCTAAACTTGAAATCGGAAGTATTTGAATCCGAAATTTAGGGTTGAAGTGCGCGGCAAGGTCGTCCTGTTACCAGCTCGACAAGCGCCTTCATCGGACTGAAGGTTTGTGGAGGCGGCCATGCCGATATGGTTGATGGATACGGTTGAACAGCAGCCGAGCGTGATGCTCGCATTGTGGAAAATTCTCAGAGTTGATGCCGGCACCCAGCATTTTGTTGGTGCGGATACCCGCGATTACACGGGACGGGTCAGCACCGCCATCGTGAGGTTCGACGCCGCGGCAATGGTCGGAGAAACGAGCTCGGGCCGTGTCTACAGTTTGGTCGGAGCGCCAGGTGACTCTGAGCAGGCAGACTATGTCTGGGACACGTGGTGCGTGCAGAACGGCATTCGCGCTTTTGAAGATGTGACGGAACATATGCTCACCGCGAGCCGAACCAGTAAAAGGCTTTGACGTCGGACGATTCGGCTGTTTCGCGACGAAAACAGTTTGGATTGCTGATTGATAGAAGGTGAGGGCCACCGATGGTGATATCGCAGTGGTCCTGTGGTCTACCGAGGTTATCGTCGAGCGCTGACCTACGTTGAGCGTTGGAGCAAGGTCACATCTGGAGGCATCGATGAGCAACCAGGACGAGGTTCCGGACAGCTTCCCTCGCAAGTTGGCGCCGGGCAGCGTACCCGGCGTGCAGCCGAAAATGCTGCTGCGCCAGGTCGGGGAGCGATATTCCAATGAGCTCGACAATGAGGATGTCTTGGCCCGATATCGCGGCTGCGAAGACCTGGCTTGCCAGCTTCGTGATTACGTACTGCGGAAAGTTACGGCGTCCGGTTTCTCGCTGGCCGATGCTCTAGCTCGCGCAGAGAAGGGGGTGAGGCAAAAAGTGGACTCCGGTCAGTGGGACTTTTCATCAGATGAAGTCGCGTGGGTCGCGGCGCGCACCCACGTCCTGGTTGCGGAGAAAAGCAACGACCGAGAGGGCGATGGAGAGCATGGAACGGAGGCGAGTGATTCCGCATGACCGGCATACCGAAGCATCCTCAAATCGAATTCGACAACCTGACGCCCACGCTGTTTGTCGACTACGACCACACGCTGCATCGGGGGCAGGGGTACGTCGATACCTCAAGTGGCGAAATCTCTCTCGATACAGGGAACGAGCCGTTCGAATTCGCGCCTATCCTCGAGCAACTGCTGGCGCCGTATCCTCGCGTGGAGATTGTGCTCACCACATCCTGGCTTACCAGCATTCCTCTCGAGCGGGCCGCGGCGTACATGCCGGCTTCGCTCGCGGCGCGCGTCGTTGGCTCGACACACGGCTACAAGGTTCCGTTCGGTTACATCCAGAACGGCTCAGCGAGGACTTACGTGATTCGCTCGTACGTCCTCGAGCGGCGCCTCCGTGACTGGCTCGCCATCGATGACGCAGTCTACGGTGCAACGAATCTGACTTCAGACGTCCTGCCGATTGAGCCTCACCTCGTTCTACTCGATGCTCAGCAAGGTCTCGGGGATGCGGCCGCTCAACAGCGTGTCCAGGATTGGCTGCGCGGTCTCGACGGCTCGGTGGCTTGAGTGTCCGCGGACTGGGCATTGCCACGGCCGCAGGGCTTCAAATCGCGGGGCAATGACCTCGTCCATGCGCCAACCTTGGTTGCGCCCTGAGGGGGAGCAGACAGATAAGCCCTCTCGAGCGACGAGCAAATCGCCCTACGGGGGCTGAGCAACGCGGCTTACCGCGGACCAAGCATTATGGTGTGGGCCGTTCTGGATGCGAGTCTGTCCAGAGGACTGGCGCAGAGCACTGGCTCAATCATCGTCGGTCGATGCGTTGTAGGCTCGCTGAGCTGATTCGCACGCTGCCTGATATTGCAGTGCCGACTTCCTGTCCACAAACAGTTCGTTGCCAGGTCGAAGGTGGCGTTTCAACGTTCCCTGCTCGAGCAGCTTCATCACATGCGGCCGAGACACGAATAGCAGAGTCGCGGCTTCGGCGACGGTCATGAACTCGTTGTCATCTGACGACGATGGAGCTTCGTCTGCACTGGTCATCTTTGCTCTCCCGCGGCAACCGACGCTTGAGTGTAGACCTATGGCCGGAGAGCGGGGCGGAGACGCGTTGACGAGAGCGGGCTGCCGTTCTGTCTGGCCAGGCGCCCCTAGCGCGGCGCTGAGCCGGCGAGCTCGGTCTGGCGCGTGATTCCCGTCAGGGGCAGCCTTGTTGGAGCGAAGTAGGCGTCCTGAGGCGGGGAGATTATGCCCGCGAACGCGGTCACCTCGAAGTCAAGGTAGCATCATCGTCTCTGTCCATCCTTGAGACTGTGTGTGATGACCGACCAGCCTACTGTCACCTTCCAACATGACCGACCACAGGTGGAAGTCGACCTATATGGGCGCAAGAATTTTGCGGAGCAACTGAGCGTTTTGTTGACACTGCCGCCGTCGAGCCCCGGCATCGTTGTCGGCATTGAGGGGGCATGGGGTTCCGGCAAGTCGACTGTTGTCAGGTACATCGTTGACGCCCTCAAAGGGAGCCCTAACGAGGCGCCGATTATCGTCGAATTCAATCCGTGGATGCTTGCGGGGGCGGACGCTCTCGTAGAGGCGTTGTTGACGGAGCTCGCTACTGGTATCGGGGCTGGCGCGGGAAAGAAGAAGGCGAAAACGGCGCTGGAGGTGACAGGGAAAATCTTGGGATACGTTGGCTTACTACGCCATCTGAAGTACCTCAAATACGTTCCTGGTATCAGTTTGGCGGGCGTCGCTGCGGAGGCTGTTGGAACCGCTTTACACGACGCCGGGAAAGTAGCAAGTAAGGCTGCGACAGCGGCCGACGATGCGAAGAAGGTTATTGAGGAGGCCGAAAAGTTAGTATCAGTCAAATCCGGGCTGACGGAGCGAAAGCAGGAGGTTGTGAAGGCGTTAGAGGACCTTGACCAAAGCATCTTGGTGGTCGTCGACGACCTCGATAGATTGACACCGGACGAGATAAAGGCCGTGTTTCGTACCATCAAGGCGGTCGCTGACTTTCCCAGAGTGGCATATCTGCTCGCTTACGACCGAGAAATCGTCAGTGAGAGCTTGGGTGGTGGGCTGATTGCTGGTGGTGATGCCTACATTGAGAAAATCGTACAAGTTGCGTATCCCATCTCTCCCGCCTTTCCATGGCAGCTTCTTGAGCACATCAAGAATGATGTAGATGCTGTTTTGCTGCGGCTAGGACGTGACCTGGAGCCGTTCGAGACAGAGCTGATGGGGCGAGCGCGGGGACTGGCTTGCAATCTATGTCGCTATCCGCGGGATATCATCAGGTTGGTGAATCGGCTCACACTTAGCTTTGCCGGCACTCACCATGAGGTCAACGCCGCAGATGTGCTTGTTGCAGAAGCTTTGTTTCAAAGGTTTCCGAAAATTCGCGATGCTGTATTACGGCATCCTGAGCAATTTACTGGAACGTACTGGTCAGTCGAAGACGAGTCCATCGATACGGACTGGTCTATGTTTATGTCAGTCACGAGGGATGAGCGCAGGGTCGCTTGGGAGGCCTGCCTCCCTGAAGAAAAAGCCGAACGCGCGATTGCGTCTGCAGCGCTGAAATTCCTCTTTCCTCTCACTTCCGGGGTAAATCCGAATTCGTACCCGCTAAATCATCTGAGGTTGTCGGACCTCTCGCGCCTAATCCGATTCCTCGCTCGCACATCCGTTTCAGGTGTACATGAGGTTGCGCACATTCATGCACTGCTTGCCAATCCAGCGGGAGTCGCAGACCTCGTAAATAGCCTTGAACTTTCGAAGGCTGTTGAGATGGTAGAGCATATGGTCGCATACCTTGAGACAGCTCCCTCTGTCGCTGCCGAAGAGCTTATCAAGCAGCTTATCAATGTCTGTAGTTTAGAAAAACTCCCGGCCGATGGGAATCGAAAATTTAGTCGAGCGGTCGGCCTTCTTGCGGCCAACTGCATATCAGGTTATTGGTTGGAGCCACGTCACCGGGTCGAAAATTTTGTCGAAGAAGTCCCTGTGACCTATGGCGTAGATTTCATTGTTGCAATTGGCGCATATCACGGCGAAATAAGAGAATTATCTCAGCGCAATATCGACGATGCAAAGAATCTAATTTCAAACAAGAGTGTGGTGGTTGGTGCAATCGATTTGTGGTTGAGTAAGGCAAAAAGGGAGATAAGGTCGGGTGCCGTAGTGAAAAGTGGTCATATCTTCGCGCTCCTTTACGGAATATCCCATTTTGGCAAGAATTCGAAAATTAGCGATGCGGCGGAGTCACTTCGAACCCTTTGCAATAGTGTGCTTGGAGGCCTTGCATTCTTTTTGGAGTCAGCGAATAGGCTCAAAGAGCTCCAGTCAGAAGTTTTCTATGTGTACGTGTGGGATGCGGATGAGATGGCGGACAGCGTGGCTGAGGCAAATATGTCTGAATCATTTGATTGGTATGTTAATCAATTGAGAACGAATGTGCAGATAAGAGGCTATATTTCAAAAATGAATCCCAAAGAGGTATAATTTTTTGAGATGTGCAAGACTGCATTGATAATGCTAAAAACGGATGCGTGAATTTTTTGTAGACCTTTTAGGTTCCTGGCTCATAACTGTGCAGAACGACGGGGATACATGCTGCTACGTGCAATTTCTCGAAGCTATCGAGTTTCGACGTGTTCCGATACGGGCGTTGAGGTATTCCAATGTCAAACAAAGCGACTGCAGAGTTGATTGAGGCTGGATACAGGGTAGGGCAGGAGGTGCTTGCCGGGCGGATGGCAAGGTCGGAAGCGCAATCTTCACTTGTGAGTCGCTTTGGCTTGCCTACACGTACTGCTGAGGGTTATTGGCAGTGCCCAGTGTTCGTCGTCACTGGCGAAAAATTGCGAAACACCGTGGCTGCCGCAGCATGGAAGTTCAACCTTGCGCGGGTCGCAGAGGTCAGCCCAGGGGCCCTGATGGTCGGCCTGAACACACTGATGGAGCATATCGTCTACCTGACGACACGACCCAAGAGCAAGAGCAATGAGCCTGGCTTGCGCAGGGTCCATGCCGAATTTGCTGCGAAGCTTCTACCGTTTGTGGTCTTCGATGACGATGGGCATTCGTTAGAGGCCCGCGTCGCTAGGTCATTGAAGGAGGGAGCGGACGCGCGGGCTGCTCGTTTGGCGCGGGCTGACGCTAAGCCTCCTCAAAAGCTCGTGATACAGCGTGTGTTTGTTCGGAACGCTGATGTCATTGCGGCGGTGGAGCTCCGTGCTGACGGGGTTTGTGAGATGTGCGAGAGGCCAGCGCCGTTTCGTCGTCCGAACGGAAGCCCGTACCTTGAGGTCCATCATCGAGTTCGGTTGGCGGATGGCGGAGATGACACTGTAGAAAACGCAATCGCGCTATGCCCGAACTGCCATCGGGAGCATCACTTCGGCGCAGCGTTCAATTCAGCGCCGACACCACAGAGGACGCGGAAAGCGAAGCGATGAGAGCCTCGCGGTGCCGTACTCTTTTGAGCGCATTGATGTGCTGTGCGGTTACTCGACCACGTCTTGAAACAGGCGACGCTCTTGCACGGTCAGTTCGCCAAGGTGCCTGCGTGCATTTCCGCACATCCAACATGAGCAGAGCGTCGGTGTTGTAACGAGACGTCCTACCGCGACAGGGTTATCACGACATCCCTCAAGAACACGATACAGCTTGCGAACGCGTTTGAGGCGCGCGACATGGTGGCGCCGAAGGGCGCGGGTCATAGGTTTGGCCATACTTGCTCCGAAGAGCATCAGGCCGCCAGCTGTACAGGGACCCCTGTACTTTGTTTAAGGGCTGACGGCCGGACGCGGCTTCCGGGCCAGCCAAAAAATGCATTTCATAAGAATCTGCTTATCGAAACGGAGATGCGCAAGCTCAACACGATAGCTTTAGAGCTCGGGTTGAGTAAGAAGTTGCGTGTCCTTGAAGAGCGGCAGCAGGCCTTGGTCAGACAGTCGGATTTCGATGGCATTCGCCGTCTCGACGTGGTCTCGGTTTTCCGACGAAAACACCTCACTCGCCACGCTGACGATGATGGTTCCCCGCCGCTTTCTCCCTCTCATGACGGGAACGAGCTCCGCAGCCTCCGGCAGCTTCGTCTTCGTAATCTCGAGCGGCAGATACAGCATCCAGCCGGCGCCAGGCTTCTTGGGGAAGACCTGCTGCGTCATGAAGTATTTGTTCGGCCCGACTTCGATTGATGCCGCCGGCCAGATGTCGAGCAGCCCGACGACCAGGTCGCGAACCAGAGCGTAGCTGTCGAAGCCAGGGTTCTTCTTCTCAATCAAAGAGAAGTTGCACACTGGGTTGCCGGCAAGCACCGATAGCTTGAGGTCGAACGAAGCGCCGCCAGGCCCCTCTTTGCCGTTCCATACCGCGAACATGCTGAGACCCGGGTGCTCCTCCTCGACGTTCTCCGTGCCAAAGACGGCGACCGCCGCTGGCGTAGGGCCGTTTGCGTCGAAGGCCGGATTGCGTTTGGAATTCTCGGGCGTGTCGGCCGGGGGAAACCATTGGTCGATAGGGAAACCCAGTGGCTCGAGTAGGCATGCCACTTTCCACATATCCGTCAACTGCTCGTGCGCTGGCGGCAGCGTGTCTTGGTTCAGACGGAAGCGAAGCGATATGTTCATGTTCAGGGCTGGTAGAAGGTTTCGACTTCCGGCGCGGCGTCCATGAAGCGTCTGGTGAAGTAGCGATACGAGAGCGGCTGCATGAAGTACCAGTTTACGGTGGCAGGCGGATTGGCTGTCGCTACGTTGCTATGTTTGGCCGCTTGCTTGATGATTTTCCCGACACCGAACGTGTTGAAGAAGAATTTCGGGTTGCCATCTTCGCGGTCGAAAAACTGGTCGTATGCCGCCTTGGCCTCTTCGAGCGAGCAGTATTGCGAGCGGAATCCATCGAAGTCGGTCCCCGAGAAGTTCCACTCCGTGCGCGGTGCGAAGCCCGTTATCCTGGCTTGGTACTCACGCGACCTCTCGGACATGTTCCAGTTCCGAGTTACCAACTTACCGGAATCAGGCGGGCACTTCTTGCAGGGTTTGTTGGCCTGAGGTACTGCACGTGCCTTCGTCTTCGTTTGGTCTTTCGTGGTGTCGCCCGAGCTGGTGAGCGCACCGGCCGCTGCAATGCCGGCCGCCGCGGGTAGCGCTTCTGAGACGGCGGCACCTGCGGCCCCAAGCAGTGGCAATATCAGTGGGAGCACCATCAGTTCATCTCCTGTCTATCTCGTACCGTCTTCCGGACCACATCAAGCAAATCATCGAAGCGTTGCTCTGGTGTGCCAACCGGCTTGGCAAGCCAATCTGCGACAGCCGGGATGCTGTAGAACCCGGGCGCGTCAGCTTCCATGTAGAGGAAGTTGACCAGAGGCCTATCGTCCCGAATTCCGATTGCTCGCGCGGACGTGTACGCGTGGTTGAGCCGGCTCAATAGCGTCGAGTCGTCTCGCAATTTCGGGTTGGCTTCGACGATGTCATCCCGGACGGTCGACACGAAGTTCTGTTCGTCGACAGCGCAAAGCGCTGCCCATTGCTGTTCCGTGAGTTCAAGCATAGAAGGTGATGTGGAAGCGGTTGCCTTCGAATTGCCCGTGCCATTCGTCAACGTGGCTGAAGTATTCGCGTCGTGCGGTCGCGTCCAAGGCGTTGTACAGCGCGACGAGCGTTCGCGGGTCCCAGAAGCGCATGAGCGCTATCTGACCGTCCGGTAGGCGGGCGTCGAGCTTCACCTGCAGCACCTGGGCTAGCGACTCCATGTCTAGCTGCGAGAACAGCCAGAGGACGCTCGGGTAGGCTTGCTCGAGACGCGAGATGGTTTGGAGCGTCGACGCCCCGGCAGTCGCGACGCTGACCAACCAGGGACCTGCATGCGCGAGCGCGGCGTCTTCAGTGCCGGCGAACAGCGCACGGTTTTCCCGAACTGAGGGCGTGACTCTCGCCCCAGTGAGCCGGGTGTATTGGACGCCGTCAACGAGAGCGTACGCGGCCATATGCGGGAAGTGTTCACGCACATGGTCGAAGCGCTGCGAAATCTCCAACGGCATCATGACCGCACTACAGTAGAAGCGCCTGTCTCGGCTGCATGAATCAGGCATTCCAGGCAGATACTTGGTGCAACGGCAGCAACCAGGGCCGATGCCGCCGCCGTGATGTTGCTCGTAGAGCTCTCACCGGCCGGTGGGAGCCATCCGGTGTTGTTCTGTTGCGCGATGATGGTGGCGCCGCACGCGGTTTTACTGCCGTGAATCGCGGCCTGCTTGTCGCCCACACTGAAGTTGCTCGTCCCCGTCGTGATGGGAAACGTACCCTTACATTTAGGGCATACCGTGAGGTCGCCGACCTGCGCGAGCTGACGTCCGGCAATGATGAACGTGGAGTTTCCGGAGATGACTCTCCCGCCGTGGTCGGTCATGTCTCCGACGCACGCGAATGCTTGGCTCATGGCCTGGCCCTCTCATTTTTTGTGCGGCGATTGTAGAGGATTTCGTGCGCCCCTTTTTGTTATGGAGCCGGGGTGGCCGCCAGTCGATGGTGAGCGATGAAGTGCGAGAATGGGCGACGAATGTCCAGCGAGCTCCGGAGTTGCCACGGTCGCGCGGTTGAGGCGGAAGAGCTGTTGTGAGAGGTCGTCAGCGTTCGTACTCAGCAGTTCGAACCGTTCGCTGCCCGGGCGCTGCTTTTAAGAGAGGAAGGCGAATATGTCAGATGACCGAAAACGCGTTCCGCAGAATGCAGAGTATTTTCAAGCTGTCGGCTTGGCGACCATTGCATTCGCGCGTCTCGAATGGGACGCCGTGTGGTGCTGCGAAAGGCTGGACCCCGGATACATCAATCGAATTGAGCCCGACCGAAAGACTGCCGGACGTATCGCAGGCGACCTTGAAAACTATTTCGCACGTATCGTTGACGATGCGTTGAAGGAGAAATCAGTCCCTTTGGCACTGGAGTTCGGCGCCGTCACGCGCGAGCGGAATGGGCTCATGCACGGCAAGCCGGGCACAGCTGAAAACGGAGACCAACGTCTGTTCCGAAATGGCGACGAATGGACCATCGAGAAGGTCAACGAGTTCGCGGACCGCTGCGTTCGCGCTGGCGAGCCTCTGAACGCTCTCCTCTACGCCGAACTGAAAGAGCCCTGCACAACTGCACTGCATCCGCTGGCGTAGACCTACCAGCAGAATCGTTGCAAGACCTCCCTCTACGGCGAGGAGGCAACGATTCTAGGACGGTGCCCACGCGTGTGCCTGAAGGCGTTATGCGCATGGATGGCTTCCTGGATGCGGAGAACTAAACGCTATCGGAGAAGACGCGTCGTTTGCGCAATCCGTAACCCTCTCGTCTCTTCAGTTTTCCCCCTGAAACCATCGTTCACCTTCCCGCGTTCCAGCACTTCCTCCTAGCGCTCACTCTGCTTTCCGAGAGTGCCCCTTGGTGGAGTAGAGCCTCGCCCCATCCTAGAGGAGGCCTTCAGACACGTTCCCAAGCATCATGAGATGCCCCTCGGAGCCAGCGTCGCCCGTCAGCCGTTCGTCTCAGGGCGCTAACTTCGCCACCCTGTCCGGTGTCTCAAGGCTTTCCCACAGTACCGGTTATCCCGCGACCGCTGCCGTTGATATCCGACCAGTCACGCGGCTGCTCCGCGGAACGGGCAGCTGTGTGTATACCACGCCGGGAGGCTGATAAATCTGGGAATGTGCAGTGCAGGTCGAAATCAGCCCGCATTCAGAGGGTCATAAAAAGTGTAACTGTGAGGTGTGCTGGAGAAATCCAGGCAGATTGCGGACGCCGAACTATTCAACAAGAACCCTAATGAATAGATTTGCGAGGCACGCCCGCCTCAACAGTGGCCCAATGTCCCGTGACCGCCGGCTCGAGATGCGTGTTCTCTCGGAAGACAACTACACTGTGGCAATCGTCGAAGCTACGGCTCGCCGATAAACCAGAACGGGAGATGAAAATGGCAGAAAACTACAAAGCACTGAAAGCGCAGCTCGACGAGCTTCACGAACGCACCGAAGCGGCACGTGTTGCGGAGCTCGAAGCGGTGGTCGCGCAGGTCCGCGAGCTCGTCGCCGAGTATGGCATCGCTGCAGACCAGATTTACGGCCGCAAACGCGCGCCGCGAGCAACCAAGGAGTCAGCGGCTCCGGTAGAGGCGAAGTATCAGAATCCGAAGACCGGCGAGACCTGGTCCGGCCGCGGTCGTGCTCCGCAGTGGATTCGCGATGCGAAGAACCGCGACCGGTTCCTCATCGCGAAGTAACGTCCGAACAGACCCGATATCGTCGAGCGTACTGTGCTGACTAAGTAACTTGCGCTCGGTTGGGCGCCGGGGAGGTGTAGCACTCTACCTTGGCGTACTCGCATAGCTACCTCTTTATTATTCCATCCTGCCGGCTCTCCGGCTCATCTATGTAGCTTGCCCGTCCGCCTGACCGATTGACTCGCCTGTATTCTGCAACGGGTTTAAACGTTTGCACCGGATATCGATGCATACTTCGCTTCTTTGTTTAAACACGAAGTGGCGCGCATAGTTACCCACAACCTCTGAATTAATCTCGCTCGCTCTCAACGACCGCGAAGCAATCTTGCTGCTGTGCCGCAATTTCTAAGACGGTCTTTTTGTGCCACGCAGATGACGTGCGGAAACTAGCCGAAATGGTGTGGGAAAAAGGTCACCGGGACGGGATAGCCAGCCCACTGCCTTACATATATTATCGACCACCTGACCAAGTACAGAGTCAGAAACAACAAATCAAACCGGGGTTAGACCATGAGTATTATCGAGGGCTTCGAGCGCAAAGCGCTCTTCAACATCACGCGCGCAGTGGCCTTAGTCTGTGTGACGGCGTTTCTTCTCGCAATCGTTGGCGGTGTGTTTTACGGCATCTCCGTGTGGGAAGAGCACGTCGATACGAAGGTACCTGCGCACGAAATCGTCGACCCGATAAAGTTCGTGCAGGACAACATGGACAAACCTGCCGATTCCGCGAACGCGACCGGCACTCGTCCGCCTGTTCAGCAGGGCCCTGAAGACAGTCCGCTTGCTGGCTACAAGATTCCGTTCGCCCTGCAGAAGTACGTCTCCGGCGAAAACGGCAAGATTCTCCGCAGCCATCTCGATGCCGTTCCGGAAAGGGAGCGCCAAGCCTATATCGACGAGCTCGGTGCCGTAGTCGCGGCCGCAGAAGCGCAGAAGGTCGAGCCGGTCGAGGCTATCAACTCCTACATGGAAGTGAAGAGCAAGCGGTACAAGGACGCGGCCGAGAAGGAAGTTGAAAAGCGCGCGACGCTCAAGCTCGTGCTCGAAGTCACGGCGGGCGGCCTTCTCCTGGTTGCCCTGTTCAGCCTCGTCTTGGTTCTGCTAGCAATCGAAAGAAACACCCGGTCGCTGCGTCAAGGCAAAGTGGTGAGCCCCGCTCGTGTCGATGCTCAGAGCGAGGTCTCGCCGGCATGATTCGCTTGAAGAGCTACTACAACCGCGGCCTGCTGACTGCGGGCCTTCTTGCCGCTGTCCTCGTCGTAACCGGTTGCGGTAAAGACGACAGCAAGCCGGCCGCCGGCGCCACGAGCAGCCGGTATCCGGGCTACCAGCAGGTCGGTGCCTCCGGTGACGCTGCGCAGCTTTGGTTCAACCCGACCGATATCACTCGGAACGGCAGCGGCTACCTTATCCACGCACTGAAGTCGTTTCCTCACGGCTACGCGCGATTCGACGTCGCAACGAACTGTCGCGATTTGACACAGCGGATGTCCGGCACCCAATTCCGTGATAACGGCACTGCAGAGAAGGACTATCCAGGCAACGACACCTTCGTTGCTGCGAAGTCAGAGCCGGGCATGGGTGAGCTGATGCAGACAGCGTGCAGCGTCGCAATGGCCTCGCGAGCGATTACCGGTGAGTTCAACGCGCAGGCCGCGCTCGAGCTCCTGTATGGCCCGTATACCCAGGCGACCGCAACCGCTAGCTGGACGGATGCATCTGTTCCGGCTGGGCTTCCTTGGCGCGACAACCTTGGCTTGACCGACGGTGGAGCGCTCGATGTGAAAAGCGTTGCCATCTTCAGTTTCGCCGAAGGCGGCAAATCGAAGAAGGTGCTCGTTACGAACGCGATGCCAGTGGGCGGTGGATGCCACGCATGCACAGGGCTGCTTGGTGTCGCGGTGTTCGTCCAGGATAGCGGCAAGTGGAAGATTGAATCGAATCAGCCGTACATCGCTTCGATGGGTGCGTCTGGCTCGGTGGGCAACAATTTCGAATGGGTGGCCGCTGGCGACGATACCTATGCGCTCGTGGTTGGCGGTGGCGACATGCACCAAGGATACGAGACAGCGTCCACAGCGGCATTCCTGCTGCAGAAGGATGGGAAGTTCGTCAACATCGTCGACGACGGGGATACCGGAAGCTCTGACCAACAGATGCTGTCGGCATCAACGACCTTCATCAAGGGCAAAGATGCCGCGCACTACGACGTGAAGGTCGCGATTTCGTACACGATGCCTGGCAAGTCGGTGTATGTCGCCGACCACATCTATCAGTATTCGGGCGGCAAGTACGTGCTGACCAAGAAGGATGACCCGCCCAAGTCGGTGGACCTTGCCGCTGCCAGCGATGATTCCGGTGCTCAGCCATCGGTGCCAGCCACGCCGGCGATGTCGAACCCCGCACTCGCATCTGCCGGCTCAGGTGCCTTTGCGCCGAGCTTCGATTGCTCGAAGGCCAGGTCTGACGCGGAGCACCTCATCTGCGCCGATGCGGAATTGTCCGCGAAGGATGTCGAGCTGGCGTCGCTGTTCGCTCGAGCACGGGCCGCTGTTGTCGACAAATCAGCTTTCCGCGAGCGGACGCGCCAGCAGTGGAACTATCGAGAGAGCGCTTGCCACGACCGTGAATGCCTGGTGCGATGGTACGACGCTCAGCTGACCACGCTCTCCCAGA
This sequence comes from Burkholderia sp. 22PA0099, assembly GCF_047497165.1. Taxonomy (NCBI): domain Bacteria; kingdom Pseudomonadati; phylum Pseudomonadota; class Betaproteobacteria; order Burkholderiales; family Burkholderiaceae; genus Burkholderia; species Burkholderia sp. 22PA0099. The sequence continues at coordinate 1,887,900 of NZ_CP163164.1, forward strand.
TTGCACAGACCGGTCAGCTCGACTGAAGGCGAGCGGCGGCAATCCGTTGACAAAAGATGTTGGTTATCACTGGGTCGAACTTGGAAACCTCTCACACTACCTCCGAAGCAACACACGATACGCCCGAGACTACCCATCGAGGCGATTTGAGCGACGAGCTCTTCGCGGCTTGGCTTGAAGACCGAAATCGCGCGAATGAAGTAGTGGTCCTGGTTCACGGTGATTTTCTTTGGAAGGTCTACATTCCTGCGGAAATCGATGCCGAACTCATTGCAGTAGATGCGGATTCTGAATCAAAACGAAAGCTGAAGATGCTCGCGCGCAAGGGATTGCTTCAGGTCTTTCCTCGAGATAGGGAGTTGCTAGCGGGAATTCATCGTCCTCATGCTGACTGGCACCCGCTGCCGGTGACGCAGGACGTCGTTGATACGATGGTCAAGACCCGTCTCGAATTGCTCGGTCGTGCCGGGCGAGGCGCGCCAATCTCGGATGCTACGGCATATCGAGTCTGGGCCGAGTCAGCTGCTAGATGTATGTTTGCCGGCTGTGGCGATGACCTTAGCCGCATTCCGCTGCACATGAAAGCAGCAAAGATTGGCTATCTTGCGCATATCGTCGCCTCAGACCCTCGTGGTCCACGCGGCAATGAGCGAGAGTCGCGGCGGTTTGCCGATGAGCCCAGCAATATCATGCTTATGTGCGATGCTCACCATCGTCTCATCGACTCGTTTGCCGCTTCCGACTATCCGGCAACCAGACTGCAGGGTATGCGTGCGGACCACGTTGGGTTCGTGCGTCGGCATCTGGATGCTTTGGCGTTGCCGAAGGTTCAAGGGTTGACATTTTTAGCCGACCTGGGTAACGCGGCGATGAACTTCAACGAAGCAGATGCGACAGAAGCTGTCCTTGCTATGGGGGGCAACTTGCTTCCGGGCGTTTTGCATCATATTCGTTACGTTGCCCGTGATGACCGGCATGTTCCTGGATTTTGGGCGAACTATCTACACCAACAAGAACTGCATATTTCGCGTCTCGTAAATGCATTCCGAGGCGAGACAGAACATGTTGGCACCGAACTCGCGATTTTCCCGGTCCATCACACACCAACCATGGTACTCGCCGGTCGCATTATTGGAGAAGCACAGCCGATAAAAGTTTATCAATTCGACCGGCATCGTGGGACCTGGCAGTGGGATTCCACCGCGACTGCGCATGTGCCGGGAACGTTTACCTGCGAGCTTCCTGCTCATTCAGATGGATGCGAGGACGTGCTGCTGTCAGTCGAACTCACCGCTAAGGTAGCGTCGACCTCTTTGCCGGTGAGTATTGCAGAACAGGTCGAGGCGAACACGTTGCCCTGGGTACGACTGTTGACCGCCAACCCGAATAACGGGTGTATCAAGCATCCTGACGACTTGAAACAGTTCGTTGGCATGGCGCGTCGAGCTGTTGCTCATATTCACGACACTATTCGTCCGCGGCGCGTTCATCTTATCGTGATGGCCCCGGCGAGCAGTGTGTTTTCCTTCGGTCAACTGCTCCAAGCTGGTCACCATCCGCTGTACACACTGTACGACCGTCCGAGCGGGCAGGACCGATTTATCGAAGCGTTTAGCATCGACGGCCATCACGTTCATCCGCCGATGGGCAGCACCCAAAGTTCACTACAAATTCGCTAAGAGACCTGAGATGACGAAATCGATAAACGCCCAACTGGTCGAAGCAGCCCTGCAGCATCGTGCCCAAGCGAAGCTCGCTAAAGGGAGTCTTGGTAGCTTGGAAGCGGCGCTGGAGAAGCGCGCTGAATCGTTGCCGCGACTGGAGCCGTATGCGAACGCTCTCGATATTGTGAACAAGCACATTACGGTGCGCCCTGAAGACATCAAAGGAGCATCTGATGCCTATTTCGAAATCGCAGAGCGCCTGGCCGACAAGCTTCATTGGTCGACTGACGACATCAAGATTTTCCCGCAGGGTTCAGCGAGCACGAAAACTTTGATTCGTTCACCGGACCGTACTAAGTTCGACATCGATGCTGTTTGCGGAGTTTCGGTGGGCGAGAATTACAAAGAAAGTCCGATGAAATTTTTTGAGGACGTCGGCAAAGGGCTCGACGGTTTGGTTATTGAAGCGAAAAATCGATGCTGGAAGATTGATGCGCCGCACAAGCCGTTCTACATCGAGTTCACTCCATCAGTTCCTATTGATAGCGTTGCAATCGATGGTAAAGGCATGGACCGACGGCGGTTGCTAGCGCCACAGTATCGGGACACGGCATTGGCCGTTGTCGACCGCAAAACCCAGCAATGGAAGCCGTCGAACCCACAAGGCCTCGTCCAATGGGTCGAAGACGCGTCGAAGTTCCAGCTCGTACGTCGCATCATCGCAACTGAGCAACCGTCTTGTGAGTCAAGCGATATGAAAGTCGGGATTCCAGTCGACGCGATGTTTTGCGACGGCATTGATGATCGTCAGCAGCTTGCGCATGGCGGCGACCAAAGCGACTTTCTTTCGCTTGCCTGCGAGGACGAGACGTTGGTAGTACTCGCGCAGCACAGGGTTGTAGCGCACGCCAGTGAGCGTGGCCATGTACAGGGTGCGACGCACGTCGGCGCGTCCGCCCCAGATGCTGCGCTGACCGCGCATGAGCCCCGAATCGCGATTCAGCGGCGCCACGCCGACCAGTGCTGCGATGCGTCTGCGATCGAGCTTGCCCAGTTCGGGCAGCTCGGCGAGCAGCACGGCGACGCTGGTCGAGCCGATGCCAGGCACGCTGCGCAACGTGCGCGCCAGTTCGGCATGATGATGCGCAACGTGCGCGGCGACCTCGGTATCGCTGTCGTCGAGCTCCTTTTTGAGGAAATCGATGACGCGTTCGAGGCTGGCCCGGGCTGCAGCATGGGCAAGCCGCAAGCGTTGTCGCTCGCCGGTGATCATCTGGACCAGTTGCCGACGCCGCAGCACCAGGGCTTGAAGCCGCTGGAGTTCGGCATCGGCAAGCGGTTTGACGAAACGCTCGCGCTCGGGATGCTGGTGCAGCACGCGAGCGAAGGCGGCCAGCATCCTGGCGTCGAGCGCATCGGTCTTGGCCAGCACGCCCATGGCTCGCGCAAAGTCGCGCGCCATGCGAGGGTTGACCACGGCGACGGCCAGGCCCACGGCTTGAAGTGCGCACGCAGCCTCGAACTCGTAGCCGCCGGTGGCCTCCAGCACGATCAGCGCCGGCTGAAGTTCACGCAATTGACTGACCAGTTGTTCGATGCCGGCCGCGTCGTTGGTTGCCTGCCACGTCGCAGTTTGCGTGCTGGTGGCCACCTCCAGCGTCCGGCTCGACACATCGATTCCCACGAAAACAGTATCGGACACGTCCCTTCGCTCCCATCCTTGTTTATGCGAACTCTACATTCCTACAACCGTTCGGGCTGCAAGAAAGGACGGTCCAACCCGGGCGCCCAGTGCTCAGTCACGGGCTTCGTGTTTCAACCCAGAGGCCGCTCGGGCTACCCGAGTTGGTCCGAGGCTTAAAGATACAAGGCATTCGATAGTGTTGAAGCAAGCATTGAAAGGGTGCCGGAACAGCAAATTGGTATCGACGACTCACTGCGCATAGCGATTCGCCTCTTCAAGCGTCATCGCGACATGTACGTTCGCCGTGGTCACATCGAGCGCGAGTTTCAGCCTATTTCTGTCATCTTGGTGACGTTAGTGACGCGCATGTACTACGGGCTAGCGGAACTTAATCGGACGTTTGAACACTATGTGCTTTTGCTGGTTGAGCTCGCGACGTTGTTGCCACACATGGCGCTGAAACTGCCGGAACTCGGCTATGTTGTGGGCAATCCGACTATCGAGGGTGAGAACTTCGCGGAGCGTTGGAACGACGATAAGGGGGAACGAGCAAACACGTTTGCGAAGTGGTGTGGCATCCTCCACTCGGACCTTCTGTCTATTCTCGCCATAACTGACAGAGATGCTATCGAGAAGAAAGCGCGCGAGGTGTTTGGCTGCACTGGCGAAAGCGGGCCGGCTGGGGGAGGCGGTGGAGGTGGCGTTCCTGCAACGCCCGCAAATCGCCCGCCGCCGCCGCCTCCTCGAGGCGAAGGGCTCGCATAAGCCAGCCCTATGAACTTTGATGAATCGACGCTACGGGCCGAGTTTCCGGAGCTGATTTTAGAGAGCCGGAGAGCAGACGGCTCCGGTATAACATTCAAGCTCCACGTTCCGGCGATGCCGCCGGGACGAAGCTTTGAATCGGCGGAGGTCTGGCTACCCAATGGCTTTCCGGAGTGGTCGAAAGCGCGGATTCGGCTTTCCAGCGACGCAATTCTGCGTATTCCGCATGTTGAAAATGGTGGGCTTCTTTGCATCGGTGGTGACCCGGGGCCTGGCGTAGGTTGGCAGGCTCTCGACCGGCTTCGCGCGTTGCTCTTCGCTTATCGTGAAGATTTCCTTGCGCGATGGCAGAGCGGTGACCTAGATGGAGATTTTCTGAAGGAGGCGCAGAACTACTGGGGCTTAAACGTCACGCGCTCCCGGAGCAAAGATGACCCGGTATTGAGCGTGTGGACTGTTGCCCTACCGGAAAAAAGAGAAGACGTGCTTGAAGGGGTCCTTCTGCTGCCCGGCCGAATCGTAGTTGTCGCTGGGATTGGAACAAACGTTGTTCGACGCCTTGTTGATTCTCTGGGTCCTCGTGCCACGCAACAGATTCGCGTCTTAGTGGCTGACATTTCAGTCTCTTATGGACTTGTGCCGTCAACGTGGCCGAACGATGAGGCATCTCTCAATCGACTCCTTCAGGTCCGGTTGACGCAGCATCAGCAGGACAGCTTCTTTAGTCCTATTCGACGTCGTCAGCCACGGGTTCATCGCATAGCTCTTTTTCGAAGTCCACAGGGGAATTTTGCTTATCTGTTGCCCGGGGGACCACCCACTGTCGTGCAGGAGGGAAAACGTGCTCGGGCTCGTCCTTCTCGCCTGACGTCGTTACCGTTAGAAGTCGAGCGCTTTGACCCGTCATGGACCGTGGGGCGGGACCAGCACTCGGAAGTGGCGTCGCGTCAGCGAAAACATGTCCTCGTTCTCGGTGCCGGTGCTTTGGGCAGTCCGGTAATTGAGCATCTCGCGAAGGCAGGCATCGGGCGCGTCACGGTCATTGACAACGATAGCTTCGAATCGGCAAATGTGGGGAGACACCTGTTAGGTGTTGATGCAATTGACCATAAAAAATCAGAGGCAGTCGCTCAACGTGTGATGTGCAGCCATCCGTCATGTTCTGTTTATCCGGTTACGGTCTCTGCGGAGACTTGGCTTAGAGCGAATACGCTCGAGAAATTCGATTTGGTTATCGATTTGACTGGAGAGCCGGACGTTAGGTGGGCAGTAGACAAGAGTCGTCGCGCTCAATCCCGGCCGCTCCTGATTGGTTGGATGGAGCCATTTGTCGCTGCAGCGCACGCTTGTCTCTTACCTGCGAACGTGTACTGGATTGATGATATCGATAAGCCCAACGATAAACTCACGGAGCTGGAAGCGGTCAAATGGCCCGCGGAGGTAATCCGTCAGGAACCTGGTTGCAGCAGCCGCTTTCAGGCCTATACGGCTGCACAGGCTGCGTACGCCGTCGCGCTTGTGTCTGAGCATGCGATTGACTTAGTCGATGGAAAGGTACAGGAGCCGCAAATTTATAGTTGGTTGCGAGGCCAAGAGTTTCTCGACGCACATGGCCATGGACTGGAATTTAAGCCATGGGCAGCGAGCGCAGCGCCACACGATGGTCTGATAATCAAGAGACGGTTCCAATGACCTGCCGGACTTTCTTCTCGCCTGGCTATGGTGAGTACGTGATGTTTACGAGGGCTGCGCTCGAGCACATGTACTTGCACGTACAACGCAGTCGATGTGCTAAGGAGGCGGGCGGCGAGCTATTCGCGCGGGTATTCGATGCTAGCTGTGTAGTCATCGATAGTGCATCGGGTCCCCATCTCAGCGATAAACGAAGCCGCTATTCCTTCCTTCCGAACGTCGATGCTGGTGCCAAAGAGCGTCTTCTCCAATGGGAGCAGGGATTGCATGCGGTCGGCTTGTGGCACACCCATCCGGAGTGCGTTCCGACACCATCCGGTCCTGATAGGCGCACTACTGAACAGTACCTAAGGGCCTTTGATGGGGAGCGTGCTCGCTATTTCTCGGTCATTCTGGGGAATCGCGGAGCTCACCCAGTTATGACAGTTTTGTCGGTAAGTAATCGAGGATGGACTCCATGGGTGGAGGCGGGAGAATAGATAGGCAGCCGTCGTTTGCGCACAATTCTCAGGCATCCAGGTGATGCTCCCGCCCGCCATCATTCAGGACTTCATCTATCTGCACCATCCGCCTGCCCGCGAAGGAGGCGGAACAGTTCTGCTTGATACAGGGAGTCCTGCAGTGCATTGTGGTTGCCGGATAGCGTCGGGTTGACAAACTTGGCAATTGCACTAGACCGGGTGTCTCGCCATGCGCAGCCGGTCACTCCCATGAAATATGCTTTGATGTCGAGTGCAGAAAATCCGAATGGGTTGTCGCCCAGAAATCGATGGAAATAGTAGTTAACGAAGGACCAATCGAAAGCAGCGTTCAACCCGACAAACACAGGCACGCTGTCTCCGGCCGTGCATGTTGAGACCCAAGCAGAAAATTCCCGCATCGCATCTACCGGGGATTTCCCGCGGGTCTCCAACTCTTCCAAGGAAAGCCCGGTCACTGCTAGCGCCTCTGCTACAAAGTTCGCTGTTATGGGCTTGAGTTCCACATGGAACGTATTCACGGGGTCGTCGACCAAACATGCGCCAATGGAGAGCATACTGAACTCTCCAGGAATCGGCCCCGATGCTTCTATATCGACAGAGATGAATATTTCATTACCCTTGGTCATTCGCTATCTTCCAATGTTCGGTGGGTTTAAAAGGCCCGTTCGTCAGGACTGGTGGCATCTGACCAACATGTGTGTCCCGGCCGTCATTGTAGTTGCCCCCGTCCAACCGAACACGCCATCACACTTAGGTTGTTGAATCCGTCGAACGCCGGAACTCGCGAGGCGAGCGGTATTTCAGCGCGCCGTGGGGATGCTTCTCGTTGGAATGCTCGAGCGCGATGTTCAGATTGCGTGCAGCAGGTCGACAGGGCGTGGTCCGATACGTCGCGTGAGGACGTTCGCTCAGCGTCAGCTGTAAGTCGGGCGGAGGCTTGCCTGCACTTCATGAACTAGCTTTCTCTCGAAAGCTGATAGGCTCGACATGAATGCTCTGGAAACACGGAGTTTGTCGAGCATCGCGTCAAGCGTATCGGGGCGCCCTAGTTCAATCCACACCTTGCGGCCAATGGAAACAGGCAAGCCGTATTCGTCAAGAGCATTGACGATTGGATTCCGTCCCACATTTTCTAAACGGAAGATGTAGACGTCGTAAGAGCCCGTTTTTATGTGCCCCTGCTGCTGAAAAATGTACTTCTGGATTCGATTCAACGCACCAAGCAGACGGGGAGCTCGAAATTCGGCCCATTGCCTCTGAAAATCAAAAAGCTTCTCGATTGCATCATCGACATCATCCTCGTCTTTTTGAAAATCTTTGACGGCCTCTGCAAAGGATTTTGCCATCATCAATCGATTGAGTAGAAATGCTAGTTGGCGTCCGGACGAGACCTCCGACCTACGGCGGCCGTCAGTGAAGTGCCTCCAAATGAGCTCGCATGCGTACTCCAGTTCGTCATAGGTAGGGTAGCCGTCCCACGTCAGCATTTGCCGTGAAAAGGGGAGCTCATCCCGAATCTGCTGAGCAAGAGCGATTTGCGCTTCGGGTTCTATGCCTGCATTTTGACGAAGTACGTCAAGATTCAAGATGTCGTTGTTGAAGAAGCGATTCACGCGCGCGGACGACTTGGGTGATAGCTCTCCCGGCTCAAGTTGTATCAGTAGCGACTCACTGGCGTCTTCTGACTGCGTCACAACAGGGATGTCTATCAATGGTAGCTCGGGCTGCGGTGGTTCCTTGTAGATATACACTCGTCCGATGAAGTGCTGGAACATCCTCCCGGAGCGCCCCTTGATATTGGAGTAGGTAAAGTAGTCGAGCTTTTTCAGCGCGATTTTGTTGTCCAGTACGATGACGTTCTTCGCACGTGTGTTGACGCCTTCAATCAACGTTGACGTGCAGACGAGGTAAGGGATTGCTCCTTCGTTGAATAGGCGGACCGTCAGTTGAGTCAGCGAGCGAGGGAGCTTGCCGTGATGGATGCCGACTCCAGAGGCAAGAGCCTTAGCAAACGACCACTTTGGGTGGTAGTTGGCCCTTACCCAGTCTGCCGCGGCTGCGACCTCTGCGTTACTGGATATCGAGAGCTCTTTCGCGAGTCGAGTCGCAATTGCATGTGCGCGATTCGGTGACCTGACATAGATGAGCGTAGGCTCATCCAGGGTCGACGCGAGGGAGATTGCGTCTTCGGCCTCATCACTCACGTCACGCCTAATTACCTCTGTGACGACAGTATTGAAGTCGGTTCTGACGAAGTCACACTTGAAGCGCTGGACGAAAGCTGACGGGATATTTTGGATGTTCGGACCAAGCATATAGAACTGCTTGGCCTGCCGGGCGAGCTTGTGGAATGCCAGGTTGAGTGTCTGTGCTCTATCGGCATCTTCGGACGGGTCCAGTTTGTAGAATTCGTCGATAACGAAGAAGTCGATATTTTCGATGTGCTGGTTGTCTACTACGCGTTCTTGCGTATGGACGAAAATGTTGCGAGGTCCGGGTAGCTGCGATGAGTGAGTGATGATTTTATAGTGGTCGCTGTACCGCATCAGGCGACGGCGTGTTTCATCGAGCAAGGACAGCGTAGGGACGACGATAGCAATGTTCTCGTGCCGATGAGAGGCTACGACAGCATCTATGATTAAGCTCTTCCCGAAGCTAGTAGGTGCACTCAGCACGACGCTCCGGCCTTTCATCAACGTTCTGAACACCTGAGCTTGGACGCGGTGAAATACCTTCCCAAACCCGTCCATCGGGCGATGCATTTCATATGCGATTGCATCGGCAAGTGTCAGTGAGTCTTCTGACAGGTAGGGAAATAGACCGGCCTCACGCGCAAGAGAGTCGACGATTTCTCGAAACGGCTCGAGCCAAGGTTGTGCGTCGAGAAGTCGGATGACTAGCTCTTGGCCCTCAGCTTCCGACGAAGTTCCTTGAGTCACGTGTACAAATTTCGACACCTCGCGGAGCACGTCGAACGGTTCGGCGCGGCCGGCGGTGACCGCAGAGATTCCTTCACGGAGCTGGTCGAGGCTCAGAGACATTGCAACCCCTTAAGATATTCGTCCATTGCCTTCACCAACTGCTTCTTCTCCTGAAGCGGAAAGAGAATCAGTCTGACCATAACGTCCGTTAGAGGATTTTTCGAGTGGAAGTTTTGGTAGTGCCGCTCTAGCTCGGTCGTGAGCGCCTGAACATATTCTTGGGTGCGCTTCACGTGAGCTTTCGTTGTCGGACTATCGTATGTGAGCAGCACTGGAACGACAATGCTCTCGAAGACATCGTCCATGGATGTCGACTCGTGGATGAGGCTTCGTAGCTTCTCTGCATGTGGCCACGATGAGTCTACCTTAGAGTCAATCATGATGAACTCGTTGCGGAGATACTTGGACTGGCCAGAGTTTCATAGACACTCACAAGCCGTTTAGCGCGTAGCGCCGCTCAAACTCTACAGGTGACAGGTCGCCGGCGGAACCATGCCGGCGAATCGGGTTGTAGAACATCTCAATGTAATCGAACACGTCCGAGAAAGCTGCTGTCCTGTTCGGGTAGATGCGCCGCTTGACCCGCTCCTTCTTCAATGCGCTGAAAAAGCTTTCGGCAACGGCGTTATCGTGGCAATTTCCGCGACGACTCATGCTCGGGACCATATGGTGAGCCCTCAAGAATGACTGCCAGTCATCGCTGGTGAACTGACTGCCCTGATCCGAATGCACCATGACACCGGGCCCCGGTTTGCGCTTCCAGACTGCGGCCAACAGGGCTTGCAACACCAGATCAGTGGCCATCGTTGATCGCGTGGCCCAGCCAACGATCTGACGCGAGTACAGATCCATGACCGCCGCCAAATACAGCCAGCCTTCGTAAGTTCGGATGTACGTGATGTCGGTTACCCAGACTCTGTTCGGCGCGTCGGGGGCAAACTCCCGATTCAATACATTGTCCACCACACCAACCGGGCCCCCACGATAACGAGGCTTGCTGCCGTAGCCGACTTCGGCGCGCAACCCTTCTTCGCGCATTAACCGAAACACGCGATGACGACTACACGTCTCGCCCGATTCTCGCAAATCCACCGTGATTTTGCGGTAACCGTAGACGCCGCCGCTGGTCAGCCAATGATGCTTGATCAGACCGAGGAGCCGGTCGTCCTCGCGCTGGCGCTCACTACCCGACTGACGCCGCCAGGCGTAATAACCGCTGCGATGAACGTTGAGAACACCGCACATCGTACGCAGGCAATGCTCGTTGATATGGGCCCGAATGAATGCGTACTTTGCCGTTATCCCTTTGCAAAGTACGCGGCGGCCTTTTTTAGAATGTCGCGCTCCTCGGTTACCCGCTTGAGTTCGGCCTTCAGCCTACGCACCTCGGTGTTCTGGTCCAATTCCGCCTGCCGCACAACATCCGGCTTATCGAATTTCGCCCGCCAAGCATAGAGGCTGTGCGTCGTAATGCCCAGCCGCTGGGCGACATCCGCCACCGAGTGACCGCGCTCGGTAACTTGCTTGACTGCTTCGATCTTGAACTCATCCGTGTACCGCTTGCCGCTCATGCTGACCTCCTCGGTTGCCATAAATTATGGCTCGAAGATGTCTACGAAAGGCTGGCCAGTCCAACTCCCGTTTAAAATGTCGGTCCAACTCGCCGCAAACATCTGTGATTGCAGGTGCAATACTTTCGTAGAACTTCACCTCGCCGAGCCACAGCTGCAAACCGGTTTCCGTCGGGATGACGTGCACGGCGTCAAAGCCCTTAACCGTATTGTTGACGGAGTCCTTGAAGTAGATTTTCGAGATTGCCGGGAGCGTTCGGAACAGCTCTTTCAAAATGACGTGGAGGAATAGTTCTCCAAATTCGCCACGGCTCTGAAACTTCTCGGTCTGATAGACACGCTTGGCAGCAGTCGCTATCAGTTCCATCGCGTTGTCACCGTTGAGCCCCTGTAGCTCGGAGTAACGCAAGCAGAACTCAGGGAGTGCTCGAAAGACAAGCTTAACAAGCTGCGTCAACCGCCACTTGCCTTCCTCGTAACCCGCGCAGATTCCGGTAAGACTCGGTTCGCGCGTTACGTCGTCTACGATTACATGAAAGAATTGGCCCGGCATGTTGCGGTTCTTCTTCAAGAAGCACCGACAACCGCTGGCACGTGGGAAACATCGAAGTCGAATGTCTCAGGGCTGCCGGCAGCGTTAGCGAAGTGCCTCGCTGTAGGAAAGTTTGACCAGCCCTAAGGACTGAGCGCTCATGTTTACTGGGAAATAGTATCCCATATGTGATTCGCGTTTTTGCAGGAATTGTCAGAGTGAAGTTGTAATAGGATGCTATCTAGCGGTGGCCGACCAGACAGAGTCGGTCGGCCATCACCTTGTGTGGTGCCTGAGATTGAACAGCGAGTCGGACAGACTCGTATAACGTTCAGCGATGGCTTTGCTTAGCTTGGCTAGCTAAGCAAGTGCCAGCCCGTCGCCAGCCTCACTGGCACTAGTTCACACTGCAGGCTTGGCGATGTACCAATTTTCACGATAAAGAAGGGCCGAGACCGGTAGCTACCGAGGCATCACATAGAGTCAAATGTGATGGGCCGCGACTGCGACAGCATGTGCGATGTTCGCTTGAAACGTGACGCCCGCCATCCAGCCGACGCACGCTGCCACAACCCGTGTACGAGGTTTTCCGGATGCTTGCTCGAGTACAAACTGTCTGAGAGCCACGAACCAGATAGCTGCGTTGAGCATCACCGACAGTGCGTGACCGTCATGAGAGAAGGCGATGACGCAGCTGAGGCCAAGTAGAAAAGAAGCCGCGTTCATAGATAGTGTGCAGACACCTTGCGCGGCAGATAGAGCGAATTGCTGGACTGGCAAGTTTCTTCGTGCCCACGGAGCCCACTTCGCAGCGGCGCCGGCCAAGACGGCGATGCCGGCGAATTCCAAGATTGTTGAGAACTTCACAACCAGGCTCAACGCGCGAGCTTGCCAAGAAAAGTCGAGAATCGTTGGTGGGAGCGTCATCACGGCGATACCAAGTCCAATTCCACCGAGGAAGTGGCCTACCACTAGCGGCCTCACCTGAAGATGACTGAAGATGCTGCGCACTCGAGCGAGGATGCTACGTTTGGCCATGACCAGCTCCGTGGGATGGTGATAAGCGTTACTTCGACCTCCCTTGCGCAAACTTTAGGCATCCAGTCATATCAATATGAGCCTTGGGTGCCTCGACGAGTATACGTAGCGCACATCTTGCGATGTGCACACAGGCGGCAAGAACAAGTCATCGCGCGTGGGGGACAGTGATGAAGGTCGGGAGGCGAAGCCGTCCGTTGCAGCCCTAGGACTTCTGCGCCTTGTAGAATCTGAAGCATCAATGACATGTGCCCGTCGCGCAGCGCGTCGAATTTTTCGGGACGAAACCTCGACGAGAGAGAGGATTAGATGGAAATTGAGCTCGAGAACGCTAAGGCCATCTATCGGAATGCGATTGACCCACGTGCATGTGACGGAGAGGGCCATGAGTGGTGGAGCGCGGTCGCTGCCCGCTCGTTGAGTGACGCTGCGATGGTCATTGCGTGGTGGCACCATGACTGGACTCAAGTCTCTGACACACCGCGTGGAGCAGCTAAGCGAATACGGGAAGCTGGTCGCGCATTCCGTCTCAAAATAGAGCGTAGACAGTGCATGGCCGAAAAGCGATGAGCGGAGCCACTGATGTATCGAATGCGTCAACTGAACTTGAGACCGTCAAGGCAGTATCGATGCGCATACGGAGAAGCTTCGAGACGGTGCTGTCCGCCAGCCGCATCCCGGGTACGACAGGGACGTGCTTGCACGCTTCAATCTTGCTTCAACGCGCGCTAGACAAATTCGCCGACAGCGAAACGGTTATTCGAGGCGGAGACGGCCTAAATGATGGTGGTGCCCGTGATGTCACGGGCGCGTGGCACGGGCACTATTGGGTCGAGGGCGTCACGGCGATGGGCGTTCCGTTTCTCGCCGACATCACGGCAGACCAGTTCGGCTGGCCGAGTGTGGTCGTATTGCCGCTCGCAGTTGCTCGTGAACGCTATATTCCAGGGGATGACGACTCGTGCGAACTGGCCATCGACGCGGAGATTGACCGTATCAATGAGACGTTGGGACAGGCTGCCGATTGAGGCGGGGCGCCTGCCGTGCAGGTGGCGACTGCTGTTCGTCTGATGGTGTCATCTGTGGCGTGACCTCCTTCGGAGTTGGCCTCGCCGGCAGTGGCATCGATATGCGGGATGAGTTCGTCGCTGGAAAAGAGTGGAAGCGAACGTAGAAGGGGCGTGCTGGATGCCTCTCTAGCACGCTCCGGCTACTGAACCGGGTGCCTCACGAAGACGCCAGCGCTAGTGAGTAGGTCAACTGCCAGTTCAACCGGCAATTCTATTCTCCACGCGGTAAGCTTCGCGTAGCTTTCTGGGATATATCTCCAACAGGTGGCTTGCTCTTGAAGCTCGAGCAGAATGTCTCTCTCCACGCCTGGACTGATGAAGATTCCCATGTCTCTTACGGTTTGCCTGAATTTCCCTATATCAGGTTTTCTGGAAGACCATTGGCAGCCACGCAAAGCCTCCTCTTGGATGCGCGCTTTTTCCTCCAGTGTAGGGATGCTCGATTCGTCACCCAAGCGGTCTCGAAGGACTTTGAATTGCTGTCCATTGAGTTTGCTCAAATAGTCTGCGCGCTCAAGTCCGGAAAGGAAGTGCCAGAGCGCGACGCGCACCGACCGTGATTTAGCCGCGGGAATCTCGTATCGCTCGTGCAACCAATCAGCGATTTCTTCGAGTTTGACCAACGCGAGCGCCCCCCTGGATTTACGCCCGAGGATGTATTCCCCAAACACATCAGCTTGCCAGATGCAAGACGGGACCCGGATTGCATCGGCGCCGCGCACGGACTGCCCAAGGATTGCTGGCCAGAATATGGCTGGCTTTCCAAGCTCGTCCTCAAGGAATTCCAGTTTTTGACGGGGAGGCAGCGCTCGAAACGTCGCATGGATTCGCTCGGTCCGCTTGAAGATTTCGGCCAGTTCGTCCGCGTGTGCCTCTGTTCTCGCAAAGTTGAGCCTTCGCTCTTCCTGTTCTTCCCGCACTAGCTCGTCATAGGCTTCCAAATCGCGTTGGCGTTGCATCCTATTGAGTTCCTCGATGGCTTCGACCTGCCCAGGGTAGAACACCCAGCGTTTTCGCTCGGAAGCGCCGAGGACCAGATTACGAATTTCGTGTGCAGTCGCATCGCGAGCGGCCGAGGACAAGTCAATTTCCAAGGTGGGAACCTGCAGGCGGCGAAGCACTTCGAGCTTCGGTTTTTCAGGCTTGTGTGTGACCGTCACCTCAACAAAGATAGTCTCACCGTTGCAGACGCCCCGGAAGTCAGGACGGATGGTGGCAACGGTGACCTCGGCCTCGCCGGGCTCGTCCCAGCGCAGGGTTTTCGCATCACGGAGAGTGATGCTTCCTAGGCCCGGTTCGTCATCGAGTGTGCAAATCGCGGCTGGCACGTGGAGCAGGCTGCTTTCTACGAGTGTCTGCTTCGCGAGCTTATGCAACGCGGTCTCTGAGGTTCCAGTGCAGTCAGTGGCGACTTTGTGAGCGAAATGCCAGATGCGCTTCTCGCCTTGCTTTCGAATGACTTCCCTTTTGCATACGGCACATTTGAAGGAGCCCGGCGCCGGCGGTGGCACGTCTTGGATGTCAATGATTCGCCCGCTGCTATCGACTGCGAACGGTATCTTCACGTCGCGGGAACCTGACGATAAACGAGCATCTCCTTTTCCGTTTGAGCAGGGTTAGGGTCAACGATTGCCTCGACCATATCGAGCGTCGCCACATAATCATCCGGCAGCCCGGCTTCTCGAGCGCCGGCGAGAACGTGATGCTTGTACCACTCAAATGGCTTCAAGGCGGCGTCTTTGTCGGTCGCTCGATAGGAGCACGCCAGAATGCGGCCGGCTTGGGTTTCCACCGTGACCTCACAGGCGTCGTATCCGTTGCCCAGCCCTTCAGCCTTATCGAGCGCAGGTCGGTCTGCGTAGGCGATGGTGTAGAGAACGCCAAAAACCCGGTCCTCGTCGTTCCCTGTGTATTCGCAATCGCATTTCCCAGAAGTGTCCCTGCTGACTTTGTCGAACGTGAGCCGGTGGCCCGACAACGAGCCGATGGTCTGCATACGAGCGCTCGGCGTGCGTGTAGCCAAGCGTCTCGCGCTCATGTTGGAGCCGTATGCGAAGTAGAGGAATTCATTTTGTTCGGGCACGGCCTCTCTCCTTGTTGTTTGTACCCATGGATAGCGATTGAATCATCCTAGCAGAGAGACGCGAAACTCCTTAGATTTCTGACTCGCCTGCGCACTATCGACGCGGCAAGAGGGCTCGCGCTGCTTAGCCGCGTACATCTAGTTGGGTGATGGGCACCTGTTGAAATGCGCTTTCCCCAGCTTGGCGAGCGGCGCGCCTTACCCTGAATTCGGAGCTATTATTATGCCGGGCTTTGCCTCTACTCTAATATCCAACGGCGCCAGAGCAACTGTATAGCCGCTGGAGGAGGCCATGACGACCGCAATGTGGGCCGGGATGTGGCGACAATGCGTGTCAACACCGCGCCGGGTCTACTGATGGGGCTTTTCTTAGTCCTCAGCGGTCAAGCGCAGGAACTCACGAGAAACAGCATCCAGCGTCTTCCGGTAGCTTCACCGCGGAAGGTGAGGCACTGCACACTATCCAGTAGTCCGCTTCCAACCGAATCGTGCATGGCGCCTCCTAGGGCGGCAGTGCCGTCACTATCCTAATGAGGTTCGAATCGTAGACTGTTCGGCAACCGAAAGAAGTCCTAAAAAGGACCATCGGAGAGCCGGTCAATCGAATGGAAGGTCGGCAATTTATACGAAAGTCAAAAGTCCTCTGGTCGACTACTTTTCGACTTTAGCACTACTCCAGGCATCTGAGAGTCGTTGTAGGCAAATTTTCAAACAACTCTCCCACCACTCCGCGATGAGAGAGTTGTTGTTTTCGGAAATTACATAAAATCAATTGCTCCGCCCGAGACCTCAACTCTGCCTGCCTTGTTTTTCAACGATGGTATGTTAGAGCGGACCTCGCAAGAAAATGATTCCGATGCGCGTGGACGAACTCCAAAAACCTTTTGAAATATCTCTTGCTTCGCTCGCACAACGACACCAAACTCGCTAGTCGCAATAACCTCAAATCCAGCGTCGCGCAAAGCGACGGCAAGAATGCTCAACTTGCTCTCGCTTTGCGATGGCGGCAATTGGTCTGACGGATAAGGCGGTGTAACTGTCGCTATAACTCGCATTTATGCACTCCTACGGTGCAGTACGTTGTGTAAGTATAGACTCCTTGCCGCCAGTCTGCGATTGTCAAACGAGAGCTAAGGCAGCCGTGGCATCCACAAGGCCGTATCCGACAGCCAAGTTCGGAACAGCTGATGTTGCCTGATGTCCCATTGCACTTTTTCCGACAGAAACCGGTTGTGCAGACTGTGACAAAATCTTTCTCACATCGTTCTGTGTCAGCGTTTTATTCAAAGATTTCGCTTTTTCAAGCAATAAAGCAACGACGCCAGCTATCATTGGGGTGGCACTGCTGGTGCCGCTTGCACCTACCCATCCAGACCCAGCTCCCGTTTCGTCGCCATCTGGGAATTTCAGATTCTGATTTGCGATGTCCATGGCACTCAGAGGCTGGGTCGGCATCATGATGTAGATTCCTTTCGGCTTCATTCCGCACAAGCCACAGAAGTCTGGGACAGTGCGAGTGGAAGTCGCCGCGTATCCGCTTGCAAAATCGCTTGCGGTAAGGTTTCCGTTTGCGTCTTGGTAGACGCCGCCGATTGACAGAACCTCATCCATGGAGCCGGGCCATCCGCGATGGCCGTTGCCTGCTGCAAATAGGACGATTTTCCCATTGTTTATTGCGGATAAAATCGATGCCATCAGCAAAGTATCGATTAAATTGCCCTTCATTCCCCAAGAACAGCTGATTATGTCTGCGCCCGACGTTGCTGCTTCCGAGAAAGATAGGGAGGGCGGGTTTCGCCTCGGGAAACCGTAAACCTCAACCTTGGGAGCGACTGCGAAAACATTTGACGTGATTGCAGTGCCGTGCCCATCGAGGTCCTCCGTGGGTTTTTTTTCGAGACTCGTCGCTGTAGGATAATATTTCAGATTTTTGTAGAATGGGTGTTTATGGAAGCCGCTGTCAACCACGGCAACCTTTATTCCATTTCCTGCGAAGGTGGTTGGAACATTTAAGGCATTCCGAATTTCATTCTCGCCAATGTTAAAATAACTTACGGCGGGAGGTGATGCTGATGGTGTCGAGGTATGAAAATATTCTGTCGGGAAGTGGAAAAAGACTTCTTGGATGTTCAAATCCGAATCCGAAATTCTGACGACAGGACCATCCTCTGGTGCAATGAATAGCTGGTCTGGCTTAGGAGGAGCAAAGTTCGACGAACCTCCGTTAAATCCACGAGCCCAGCTGGAGTCGGAGCTGGCGTGAAGAAAAAGTGGTTTAGCGATAAGCGAGGCAACCTTGGCAGGTGACGCCTGGACGAACAACGCGAACTCAGTCATCGCGATGACATCGAAGCCCTTTTGTCGGAGAAGCTCGGCGGTTTTTTCTGCCATATCCGGAGCGAGTCGGTATTGGTCAACGTTGCTTGTATTCAGCTCGTCCGGGCCCACAGCATCTGATAGTAACCGCCCACTCGTGGTCTGAGTGGTTATGCTCACAATTAAATTTTGGCTAAGCTCACGAGCTCTTTCGGATAGGGTGATTGAATTTTCTACAAATAAATCTAACCCGGGAGCGTATTGAATTTCGCGGGGAATCCTGTAAATTCCCGGCGATGGAGTAATTTTGATTTCGTATTTTGTTTTGTTATGTACTGTGTTGCGGCGCTCGGGATGCTCTATAATTGCGATGTTTTTGATTTGAGGTAGTGGTTGTGTGATGGTGCTGTGATTGATTGTTTTAAGGAGGTCTCCTTGTTTCAGTATCAGTGGTGGGTTTGATTCTGGCGAGGCAGTTGTTGAGTGGGGATAGATGATGTTTGGTAAATTGAGACCTATTTCAATTCCGAATGTGTCAAGTAATTTCACGCGACGTTTTTCGCGGGGATATCCATAGTGCAAAATTTTGGAATGCGCTATCTTTTTGGTTTTCTCTTGAAAAGAGTTTTTTTTATTGATTGCCGCACGAACACTTTTTGATACTTTGGTCATTTTTGGCCTGATTTCGTTGATTAGGGCTAGCGATAGCTTGGCAGTAGCGCAGCCGGGCGAGCGTGAACTTCCGATGCTTTCCTCTATCGAAATCTCAGCTTTCTCCCCGCGGTCGGCCCAGAGCGCTGTCACCTACCTCGCCGCTTGCCTACTTGACTTCCAGCAAACCTAGATAATACATCGCATACATTTTAATGGATGATTCGCGTACCAGCCTTGACTTGGCAGAAGATGCAACGGGGGTATGCTCAGCCGGCTGAAAAGCGGCAACCAGGTGGAACGCTCCGCGGGACGAAAAGCGGCAACCAGGACGAGCGGCTACCAACCGAAAAGCAGTATCCAGGTCGAAGGCCGCCCCGCGCTACATCCCTCCCTCGAGCATCCCTTCCCAGCGAGGCAAATCCGTCTGAACGCGGCGCTACACCCGCGGATATCCGTTGGCTCAACCCCGCAGCGTGTCTCGCGTGCAGAGTCGAGCAAGGCAGCCTCGAGGGCGCAGCGAGCGGTGTCCCGCCTGCGCAGCCCCCAGGAACAACATCAGACCCCTCCAGCGCGGAATGACCGCTGCCCCGCAACGCAAGGGGTACTTTTCCAGCGAAACAAGACGAACGAGGGGCAGAAATGCGGTATCCAGGTCGAGGCGAGTGCCATCGACAATGCTTGGCTGAATGTCCATCCCAAGTAAGGATTGCAGCCGCGGACTACCTCGAAGTCCGCAATCCGTACCCAGGACAACCGAGCTAACTGCGCGTCTGAGACCTTGGTGCACAGGGCGGACCGCGTGACCATTGGTATATCAAAAAGAGACCATTTGTCGCTGTGATAAATGGTCAGACGAAAGATGTCTTGTGTGCTTTCGATTCGGCGATGAGACCATGGACGCGACTAAATGAGCGAACTTGCAAGAAACAACTTGGGCGACGAGTGGACTGCCCATGCGCTGAGAGATGACTTTGTCCGGAACGCGACGCCGAAATTCGCTTGGTGGGTCTGTGCGTTCTGTGACGTTGCGGTGACCCCTGCTGCCGTGTATGGCGATAAATTCGTAAAGCGTGCGTACTTTACCCTCGCGTCACAAACTTCCGCTCACGCTCCCGACTGTCCATATGGAGGAACAGGTTTCTCCCGATATGGAATAACAGCAGCGCAGCCCCAGGCCCATATCTTTAAGGTAGACCTCCCCGAAAAGTTGGTCGACCCTAAGCCTCCGAAGCAAGCGAACGCGGCAACACAGGCGCAACCGGCCGGTGTCGCCAGTAGCACGGAGATAAAGCGGCGAGTCAATGGTCTCAGTGCCACAGCGACTATCCCGAACCAATACACAACCAGCCTGCTTACGACGTTGATGGATGCCCGGAAAGAGGCGATGAGAGCGATAAAAAAGCTCCCGAAAATCGCACCTCTCCCACCGGGGCCGCAGATGAAAGCTATGTTCGACGTGCTCAAAGGCGTGCCGCTGAATCTCTACGGGACAGCGCTGAACTACAACAGCGCCTTCCATAAAACGACGAAGCTCCCTTGGAAAGGGAGCTTCATCTACTACGGGCGGGCTGACGTTGCAATCGTGCCGCATGGGTTCGTGTTGACATCTCACGACACGTTCCCCAACCCAGATGCAGCTCTGCCTCCCGTCGTCTCTCAAGTGCTTGTCCTGTGCGATAGAGCAAACCCAGTCAATCGGATGCAAGGCCGCATGATTGCAACGCTAGATGAGGCTGCAGGTGCGGTCGCCGGTGCCGCGCCTCGCTCGGTCTCGTGGTCGGCATACGGACAATTTGTATTCAACGACGCAGCAGGAATTTGCGAGATGACTATCACTCAGCCGAACCACATCGCCGTTTAGAAGGCGATGTCGCCTGGGGCACCACCCCACGGATAGGTGGGCGCTGCGGGTGCGGGATGAGCTTGTAGTTTCACTCTATCAGGATGACTTCGACGGGGGGCCCATCCAGCCGGCAACATTGAAACTTTTTTCCTTGCTAAATGATGATAAACATCAGTTTACGAAGAAAAATGTCGCGCTGGGTCCGACTTCCAAGGCTTTTGACTGGCCTGCCTGCAGGATTTTTTTCTCTCTAAACTCAATCCGATACGTGCTCTGGGAGGAAAGAAGTGACCGAAGTTGCCTCTCGGAAAACAGCTGAAGAAGCCTTGGTCGAGCTGTAGGGGCGCGCGCGGTACATATTCGACGTGGATGTGTTCACGAGCATAACGGGGCGCAAGGACCACACGCATGGGATTCGCGTGACCTCGAAGAGGCTTGAGGCGCAGGGGATGGTGACGGCTGTTCTCAAGCGGCCGATGGTGTATTTGATTGTGCCTGCGGAGTACCGTGCGTACGGCGTACCACCGCTGTCCTAGTCGCTACATGACGCGATGCAGCTCCTCGAGCCAACGTACTGCCGACGCGTCCGTCATGCTCTTTGTCTGATTCCCCTTTCAACAGCCGATGGCCGCCAATCGGTTGGCCTGCGAAGTGAGCTTGATTGACTGCTCCGAGTGAACATCGAAAGTCTGCGCATGAGGAAGGCTATTTCCCAGCGCCGCCGCTCGGGAAAAACCTCTCCGGGAAATTTCGATTAGTTTCACTTAAGCCGCGCCCACGTTGGGTTTGCGGGAAGTAGGTCCAGGCTTAAGTGAAACTTTTTAGCCCCCTTTAAGTGAAACTAATCGAAGATGCCACAACGTCTCGATCGACGAGATGCGCGCGGTGTGGGACACCAACGTGTTCGGCGTGCTGGCCGTGTATCAGGCGATGCTGCCGCTGCTGCGGCTGGCTCCGGCGGCGCGCATCGTCAACGTGTCGAGCGGCGTCGGCTCGCTGACCACCAACTCCGATCCGGCGTTCCCGTATCGCGCGATCTTCGGCCCCGTGTATCCGGCCTCGAAGACGGCGCTCAACGCCATCACGCTGGCGATGGCGCTCGAACTGGAGCCGGAAGGGATCAAGGTCAACGCGGTGTCGCCGGGTTATACGCGCACCAATCTCAACAATTATTCGGGTACCGAAACGTTGGAGGAAGGCGCGCGCGAGGCGGTGCGGGTGGCCCTGCAGGGGCCGGATGCGCCGACCGGCACGTTCACGCGCTGGGAAAACCAGACGATTCCCTGGTAAGCGGTACTTCGGGGCATCAGTCCGCCGATCGGCTGCGGCACACGGCGAGCACGCGCTGCCGCAGCCAGCGGTGGACGGGATCGGTGTCCAGGCGCGGGTGCCACATCTGCGAGACGGTGATCACGCCAGTGTCCATCGGCAATGCGAACGCGTGGGCGCTGTCGCCGGCCTGCGCGTCGAAGAACGAGGCCGGCACCAGCGCGATCAGGTCCGAGTGGCGGGCCACGGCCAGCGCGGCCGGAAAGCCCGGCACGGCCGCGGCGATGGTGCGCTCCAGCCCGAGTGCGGCCAGCGCGGTGTCCACCGGGCCGCGCGGGTTGTCCTTGCGCGCGGCCACCACATGGCCGAACGCCACGTAGCGCCGGGCGCTGACGCGTCGCTCGCGTTCGAGCGGATGGCCGCGCCGCACCACGCCGACGAAGCGGTCGCGGAACAGCGCCTGGATGCGCACCTCCGGCCCCATCTCGCCGAGCACGCCGATTTCGAGATCCACCGTGCCTTCGCGCAGCGGCGCCGCGCTCTTGGCCGGCTTGGCGGCGAAGCGCAGGAACACGTGCGGCGCGTCGGCGGTGACGGCCGCGATCAACTGCGCGCCGAACGCTTCCACGAAGCCCTCGTTGGCGCGGATCGTCAAGGTCTGGCGCAGCGTGGCCAGATCGAGATCGGCGCCGGCCGGCCGCAGCACCGCCAGCGTCTCGTGCAGCGCCGCGCGCGTGCGCTCGCGGATCGCCTGCGCATGCGGGGTCGGCACCATGCCGCGCCCGGCGCGCACCAGCAGTGGATCGCCGGTGGCCGCGCGCAGCCGCGCCAGCGTGCGGCTCATCGCCGAATCGCTGAGGCCGAGCCGCCGCGCGGCGCCGGCCACGCTGCCTTCGGCGAGCAGGGCATCGAGCGCGACGAGCAGGTTGAGGTCGGAATCGGGCATGCGCGGATGCTAGCACGCACGCGTTCGAGACATGGCGTCACGTGCAGGTTATTGCTGCAAGCCATGCGTCTTCCGCCATGTGCGGCGCGCCGCTACAGTGCGTTCATCGGCTGGCGATCGCGCCGGCCACTCGATGAGGGCACGCCACATGACAGCAAACCATCAGCACACCGTATTGATTGTCGGCGCATCGCGCGGCCTCGGCCTCGCGATGGTCGACGGCTACCTGAAACGCGGCTGGCGCGTGATCGCCACCGGCCGCCGCCATTCCACCGCGCCGCTCGAACAGCGCTCGCGCGACGCGGGCGGCGCGCTCGAAGTCGAAACGCTCGATATCACCATGCCCGACGAACTGGCCGCGTTGCGCGAGCGCCTGGCGGGCCGCTGGCTCGACGTGCTGTTCGTCAACGCGGGCGTCAAGAACGACGATCGCGAAACGGTGGCCGACGTGTCGACCGACGAATTCGTGCGCGTGATGGTCACCAACGCACTGAGCCCGATGCGGGTGATTGAAGCACTTGAAGCACTGGTGCCGCCGGGCGGCACGATCGGCGTGATGTCGTCGGGGCAGGGCAGCGTGACCAACAACCTGAACGGCCGTTACGAGGTGTATCGCGCCAGCAAGGCCGCGCTGAACATGTTCATGCGCAGCTTCGCGGCGCGCCACGCCGACGACCCGCGCACGCTGCTGCTGATGGCGCCGGGCTGGGTGCGCACCGAGATGGGCGGCCCGCAGGCGCGGCTCGGCATCGACGACAGCATCCCGAAGCTGCTCGACACCATGGCGGCGCAGGCCGGCCGCGCGGGGCTGCAGTATCTCGACTACCAGGGGCTGACGGTGCCGTGGTGAGCCCGGGCCGCCGCACATTCACATCCGCAACATCTGGCTCGCGTTGATGATCGCGTTGGCGATCTGTTCGATCGGCGTGCGGTCGGTCATCGATTTCGTGCGCAACAGTTCGTAGGCCTTGTCTTCCGAAATGCCGTTGCTTTCGCTGAGGATCGCGGTGGCGCGCTGGATCTGGCGGCGCTCGGTGGCCTTCTCGTCGTTGCGCTTGACGCGCCGCTCCAGTTGCTGGCGATTGCGGTGCTGGAACATCGTCACCGAAATCGCCGTCAGGACGCCAAACGAACGCACCGGCGACGGAATCACGCAATGCGCATCGAGCTGCATGACGGCCTCGATGATGATCGGGTTCTCGTAGGTCACCACCGGAATCACTGGCGGCGCGTCGCGCCGGTCGCGCCAGGTCAGTTCGACCGCGAGCGACTCGGGGCGCACCGCCAGGAACACCAGGTCGACGTTGTCGGGCAGCTCGGCGGCGTGCGGCCAGAACGTGCAGACGCGGCAGCCGATCCGGCTCAGTTGCGCGATCAGTTCGGCGCGATCGTCGTCGTCGGGATGGATCACGGCGACATGCAGCGAACGGATCGCACGCAGGACTTCCGGCGTGCGGGCGGTATGAAACGGTTTCATTCGCGCCCCCCGTCGGCCATTTCGAGTGCGGCGGCGCCGGTGTCGTCGCCGAACGCGATCACGAACGGATCGGGGCGCACCCAGTCGGGCGCTTCGTGCAGGATGTCGAACTGCGCGTGCGCATTGAGCCGGCCGATGCGCGGGCGCAGGTAGGTGTGGTGATTCTGCTCGTCGATCTTGACGCGCCCCTGCGGCGCATCGAATTCCAGGCCGGGCAGCGTGCGCAGCAGCGCATCGGGCTCGTCGCCGCCGGTGCGCCGCATCGCGTCGGCCAGCAGATGCATCTGGAAATAGGCCGCCTCCCAGCACATGTCGGTCACCATATCCTCGCCAAAGCGGCGGCGAAAGCGTGCGAGCACGTCGCGGTTGGCCGGCGTGTCGACCGACTGGAAATACGGCGACGACGTGATGTGGCCTTCGCCGATCTCCGCGCCCATCGCCGTGAATTCGGTTTCGGTGGTGGACAGCGTGGCGATCGGGCAGCGCGCCGGATCGAGGCCGGCTTCGGCATACGCGCGGTAGATATGCGCCATGCCGATGCCCACCACCGTCGAATAGATGAAATCGGGTGCGGCCGCAACGATCTTCTTCATCGCGTCGCGATAAGCGTCGTAGCCGGCGTTGAGCGGCAGGTAGATCTCGCCCGCCTTCTCGCCGCCGTTCTCGAACACGAGATCGCTCATCACGCGATTCGCTTCGTACGGATAGATGTAATCGGAGCCGATCATGAACACGCGCTTGCCGTGATTGCGCAGCATGTAGTCGGCCAGCGGGAAGCTGTTCTGGTTCGGCGCCGCGCCGGTGTAGATCACGTTGCGGCTGCATTCGAAGCCTTCGTACAGCGTCGGATACAGCAGCAGCGCGTTGTGGCGTTCGAGCACCGGCAGCACCGCCTTGCGCGTGCTCGACATGTAGCAGCCCACCACCACGCGAATCCGCTCGTTGGCGATCATGCCGGTCAGCAGCTCGGCGTAGCGCGCGGGGCGCGAGGCGGGGTCGCACAGCACCAGTTCGACCTCGCGGCCGTCGA
Source organism: Burkholderia sp. 22PA0099 (assembly GCF_047497165.1). Lineage (NCBI taxonomy): Bacteria > Pseudomonadati > Pseudomonadota > Betaproteobacteria > Burkholderiales > Burkholderiaceae > Burkholderia > Burkholderia sp. 22PA0099. The sequence continues at coordinate 1,912,997 of NZ_CP163164.1, forward strand.
TGCCGCCGGCATCGTTGATCTCCTCGGTCGCGAAGCGCGTGGCGCGCTGCTGGGACCGTTCGATCGGGGCGGTCACGCCGGTTTCGGAAAGCAGGACGCCGATCCGGATCGGGTCGCGGTGCGATGAAGTCATGAGAAGGACGAAGCAACGGTAAGAGGAATCGAGGCCGCGAAGCGCCGCGCGGGGCGCACCCGAGCGGGTGCGGCGCGGCACGCTTCGCGGCGTGTCGTCGTGACCATAACCGATTCGCGGGCAGGAAAACAAACCGGGATCGGCCCGCATGGCGGGCGCGGGGCGGCGCGCGCGGCCTCGAAAATTTCCGCTTGCCACGGATTTTTCACTGCGATATGTTTCGCCCATGCCAAGGAGACATTACGCCTTGCCACGGAGTACTCACTGATTGCGCGGTGTCGGACAAAGGCGTCCGACACTGCAACGGCCACGGAAGCCCGACGTCCAGCACACGCTGGTCGTCGGGCTTTTTTTTCTTCATTTTTTCGAAGGTAGCGATGACAGCCAATCGACGTACGTTCATCAAGAGTGCCCTCGCGTCCGTCGCGGCGGGTGCATTTCCCGCGGTCGCGACGCTGGCGAGCCGTTCTGCCCTGGCCGCGGCGGACCCGATCAAGGTCGGCATCCTGCACTCGCTGACCGGCACGATGGCGATTGCCGAAGCGCACATCGTCGATGCCGAGAAGATAGCGATCGACGAGCTGAACGCCAACGGCGGGGTGCTCGGCCGGCCGGTCCAGACGATCGTGGAGGATGGCGCGAGCGATTGGCCGACCTTCGCCGAGAAGGCCCAGAAGCTGCTCGAAAGCGACAAGGTGTCGGTGATCTTCGGCTGCCATACGTCGGCCTCGCGCAAGGCGGTGCTGCCCGTGATGGAGCGCTACAACGGGCTGCTGTACTACCCGTGCTACTACGAAGGCCTCGAGATGTCGAAGAACATCATGTACACGGGGCAGGAAGCCACGCAGTCGGTGATTCCGGCGATCGACTGGCTCGCGAAGAACAAGGGCAAGAAGTTCTTCCTGATCGGATCGGACTACGTGTGGCCGCGCACCATCAACCGGATCGCGCATCCGGTGGTGGCGAAGGCGGGCGGCACGGTGGTCGGTGAGGACTACTTTCCGCTCGGCGCGGTGGAGTTCTCGTCGGTGATCGCCAAGATCAAGGCCGCCAAGCCCGACGTGATCCTGTCGACCATCGTGGGCGGCTCGAACGTCGCGCTGTTCAAGCAGCTCAATTCCGCCGGCATCAACGGCCGCAACCAGGCCATCATGGCGCTGGCCGTCAGCGAGGAAGAGGCCTACGGCATCGGCAACGACAACCTGGTCGGCGTGTTGAGCTGCATGGGCTACTTCCAGAGCATCAAGACGCCCGCGAACCAGGCGTTCGTCGGCGCGTTCAAGAAGCGCTACGGCCAGAACCGCGTGCTCGGCGACACCATGGAGGCGAGCTACACCTCGGTGCATCTGTGGAAGCTCGCGGCCGAGAAGGCGAAATCGCTGCAGGTCGAGAAGGTGGTGGCCGCCTCGTCCGGCCTGGAATGGGACGCGCCGGAAGGCAAGGTGCGCTTCCACGCGACCAACCATCACCTGTGGAAGCACGCGCGGATCGGCGCGTTCCGCGCCGACGGCCAGGTCGACATCCTGTACGAATCGCCGCTGATCGAGCCGAACCCGTTCCCGAAGCTGTAAGCGAGCGGGCTTCCGCTTCCGGCGTGGCCGCCCCCGGCCACGCGCTTTCCCGGTGATCGACCATGACTCTCGATATGTTGCTTACGCAGGTCTTCAACGGCCTGTCGATGTTCACCGTGCTCGCGCTGATGGCGCTCGGCCTCGCGATCGTGTTCGGCCTGATGGGCGTGATCAACATGGCGCACGGCGAGCTGATGGCGCTCGGCGCGTACATGACCTACCTGTGCGCGCAGATCTTCCAGCGCTGGCTGCCGTCGCTGATGGGCGCGTACTTTCTCGTGGGCATTCTGGTGGCGTTCGCCACCACGTTCGCGGTGGGCGTGCTGCTGGAGCGCGTGATGATCCGGCGCCTCTACAAGCGCCCGCTCGACACCATGCTCGCCACCTGGGGCCTGTCGCTGGTGCTGCAACAGGTGTTCCGCCAGTTGTTCGGGCCGGTGGACGTGAGCGTGCCGACCGTGAGCTGGCTGCAGGGCGCGTGGACGCTCGGCAACACCACCATCCCGTTGAGCCGGCTGTTCATCATCGGCCTGACCGGCTGCGTCGCGCTCGCGGTGTTCCTGTTCCTGTTTCGCAGCCGCTGGGGCTTGCGGATTCGCTGCGTGATGCAGAACCGCGCGATGGCCAGCGCGGCCGGCATCGACGCGCAGCGGGTGGATGCGGTCACGTTCGGGCTCGGCTGCGGGCTGGCCGGCATCGCCGGCAGCGCGCTGACGCTGCTCGCCTCCACCGGCCCGGTCACCGGCCAGCAATACATCGTCGACACGTTCGTGGTGGTGGTGTTCGGCGGCGTGGACAGCCTGGTCGGCACGTTCCTGTCGGCCTTCTCGATCGGGCAGATGCAGTCGCTGTTCGAGATGGTGCTGAGCGGCTCGATGGCGAAGGCCGTGATCCTGCTGCTCGTGATCGTCGCGCTGTATTTCCGGCCCAACGGCCTGTTCGCGCTCAAACTTCGGCGGTAAACCATGAAAGATCTTTCGTCCGCATCCGTCGCGCCCGGCGCGCGCCCCGTCGGCACGCCGGCCGGCGGCAGCCTCGCCGCGTTCGCGAACCGCTACAGCGTGGTGGGCCTCGCGATCGTGCTGCTCGTGGCCATTCCCTTGTTGTGCGACACGTTCCGCCTGGGCCTGTTCGCGAAGTACCTGACGTTCGCGTTCTGCGCGGCCGGCCTGGTGCTCGCGTGGGGCTACGGCGGCATCCTGAGCCTGGGCCAGGGCATCTTCTTCGGGCTGGGCAGCTATTTCATGGCGATGAACATGAAGCTGGAGGCCACGGCGGCCGACCCTGCCGCCGCCGTGTTCGGCGCCAGCGACGGCGGCCCGCCGGTGCCCGATTTCATGACCTGGAACGGCATCACCGAGCTGCCATTCTGGTGGAAGCCGTTCGCGCACGTCGGCTTCGTGATTCCGGCGATCCTGCTGATTCCGGCCGCGCTCGCGTTCCTGCTGGCGTACGCGAACTTCCGCAAGCGCGTGGGCGGCGTGTACTTCTCGATCGTCACGCTTGCGCTGGCCTCGATCCTGTCGATCGTGATCATCGGCCAGCAGGGCTACACGGGCGGCGTGAACGGCATCACCAACCTGCCGACCTTCATGGGCTACAACGTGCAGAGCAACGGCGCGGTGCGCGTGCTGTATTACGTCGGCGCGGTGCTGCTGCTCGCCGTCGTGCTGCTCGGCCGTTTCATCGTGCGCAGCCGGCTCGGCAAGGTGCTGGTGGCGATCCGCGATCGCGAGGACCGGATTCGCTTCTCGGGCTACGACCCGGCCATGTTCAAGGCGTTCGTGTTCGCGGCCGCCGCGATGTGCTCGGCGATCGGCGGCGCGCTGTTCACGCTGCAGGTGGGGTTCGCGTCGCCGTCGATCTGCGGGATCGTGCCGTCGGTCGAGATGGTGATCTACGCGGCGGTGGGCGGGCGGCTGTCGCTGGTCGGCGCGGTGTACGGCGCGCTGGTGGTGGGCGCGGCAAAAAGTTACCTGTCCGAACATTTCGTCGGCTTCTGGATGTACCTGATCGGCGCGCTGTTCATCGTGGTGCCGATGTACCTGCCGAAGGGGCTGGCCGGGTTGCTGCAATCGTTCACGTCGGATCGGGAGGGCGCGCAATGAACGACGTCGTGTTGTCGGTCGAGAACCTGACCGTGTCGTTCGACGGCTTCAAGGCGATCGACGATCTGAACTTCTACGTGGACGCGAACGAGCTGCATGTCGTGATCGGCCCGAACGGCGCGGGCAAGACCACGCTGCTCGACATGATCTGCGGCAAGACCAGGCCCACCGCGGGCACCATTCGCTTCAACGGCCACCATCTCGAGCGGATGCTCGAATACCAGATCACGCGCGCCGGCGTCGGCCGCAAGTTTCAGAACCCGATGGTGTACGAGGAATTGACGGTCGAAGAAAACCTGGAAATTTCCTACCCGCGCAAGCGCGACGTGTTCGGCTCGCTGTTCTTCCGGCGCGACGCGGCGCTGCGCGAGGCGATCGACGAGACCGCCGCGAAGGTGTTCCTCGCCGATCAGCTCGGCCGCCGCGCGGGGCTGCTGTCGCACGGCCAGAAGCAGTGGCTGGAGATCGGCATGCTGCTGATGCAGGAGCCCGCGCTGCTGATGCTCGACGAGCCGGTGGCCGGCATGAGCGCGAAGGAGCGCGAATTGACTGCCGATTTGCTGCGCGAGATCGCGCGCGGCCGCTCGGTGATCGTGATCGAGCACGACATGGAATTCGTCAAGTCGATCGCGCACAAGGTCACGGTGCTGCATCAGGGCAGGAAGCTCGTCGAAGGGCCGATGAGCGCGGTGCAGCAGGACCCGCGCGTGGTCGAGGTCTACCTGGGACACTGAACATGCTGAATGTCGAGAACCTGAACGTGTATTACGGCGAAAGCCATGTGCTGCACGACCTGAATTTCACGCTCGCGGCCGGCGAGACGCTCGCGGTGATGGGCCGCAACGGCATGGGCAAGACCACGCTGCTGAAGGCGATGATCGGCATGATCCCGTCGCGCGGCGGCCGGATCGCGCTGAACGGTTGCGATCTCGCGCAGGCGCGCAGCGATCGCCGTGTGGCCGCCGGCTTCGGTTTCGTGCCGCAGGGGCGGATGATCTTCCCGAACGTGTCGGTCGAGGAAAACATCCTGAGCGGCATGGACCGGGTGCGCCGCCCGAGCATTCCCGAGTACATCTACGAAGCATTCCCGGTGTTGTGGGAAATGCGGCGGCGGCGCGGCGGCAATCTTTCCGGCGGCCAGCAGCAACAGCTGGCGATCGCGCGGGCGCTGGTGTCGGACCCGAAGGTGCTGATCCTCGACGAGCCGACCGAGGGCATCCAGCCGTCGATCATCAAGGACATCGCGCGCACGCTGAACCGGCTGAAGGCGGAGCGCGGCTTTGCGCTGCTGGTGTCCGAGCAGGTGCTGTCGTTCACGCTGGAGATCGCCGACCGCTTCCTGATCATCGAACGCGGCCGCTTCGTGCACGACGCGGCGCGCGACGGCATCGACGCCGACAAGATCATGACGTTCCTGACGGTCTGAGCGGGTTCGGGCGCGTGTTGCGCCCGGCCAGGCCCAGGCTACGAGACGCCCGCGCCGCGCGCGCGGGCGATGTTTGACCCCTGAATCCGGAAGACACCATGACGCAGACCCAAGACATCACGCCGATCGATCTCGATACGCTGAGCGTCGAGCGCGTGCAGGCAGGCTTCGCCGCCGGCACGTTCACCGCCGAATCGCTGGCGCGCGCCTGCTTCGCCCGCATCGATGCGCTCAATGCTCAGTACAACGCAATGATCTTCCTGAACCCTGCCGCGCTCGACGACGCGCGCGAGATCGACCGCCGCCGCGCGGCCGGCGAGGCGCTCGGGCCGCTGGCCGGCGTGCCGGTGGTGATCAAGGACCCGATGGACATGGTCGGCTTTCCGACCACCGCCGGCTGGTCGCTGCTGTACGGCAAGACGGGCGGCGTCGACCTGATGCCCGCCACCGATTCGCCGGTGGTGGCGCGGATGCGCGCGGCCGGCGCGATCCTGCTCGGCAAGACCAACGTGCCGGTGTTGAGCCATTCGGGCACGCACGCCGACGATAGCTGGGCTGGCCCCACGCGCAACGTCGTGATGCCGGACCGCGTGCCGGGTGCGAGCAGCGCGGGCACGGCAGCGGCCGTGGCGTCGGCGATGGCCGTGCTCGGTCTCGCGGAAGAAACCGGCGGCTCGATCCAGAACCCGGCGTCGTCGCAGGATCTGGTCGGCATCAAGCCGACCATCGGCCTGGTGCCGAACGCGGGCGTGGTGCCGCTGTCGGGCAACCGCGACGTGGTCGGGCCGATCGCGCGCACCGTGCGCGACGCCGCGCTGTGCCTCGACGTGCTGGCCGGCTACACGGCCGAGGACCCGAAGACGCTGGCCTCGGTTGGCCACCAGCCCGAGGGCGGCTACGCGGCGGGCCTGAGCGCCGACGCGCTGAAGGGCAAGCGGATCGGCCTGTATGGCGCGGGCTGGCGCACCCAGCCGCTGTCGGACGAGGCCGCGCGCCTGTACGAGCGCGCCAAGCAGGAACTGCGCGAGGCGGGCGCGACGCTGATCGACGATCCGTTCGCGGGCAGCGGCTTCGCCGCGCTGCGCGAGCCGACGGGGCCGCTCGCCAATTTCGACGCGCGCGGGATGGAGTCGATTCCGTACGATCTCGAACAGTATCTGAAGCGTCTCGGGCCGGACGCCGCGCTGAAGACGTTCGCCGAGTTCGCCGCGGCCACCGCGAAGCAGGACGTGTTCGCGGCGGACGGGATTCTCGGCTACCTGAACAGCCTCGCCGATTTCCGGGCCGCGCTGGCGAATCCGTCGCGCCCGCCCGAGATGCCCGAGTTCATCGCGCTGAAGGCCGCGTATCTGAAGATCTTCGACGCGGTGATGCGCGAGCACCGGCTCGATGCGCTGGCGTTCCCGCAAATGCGCAGCGAACTGCCGCCGTTCATGGGCGAGGAGACGATCCAGGAAACCACGGTGGGCGAACTGAACATCGCCGGGCTGCCGGGCGTGACGGTGCCGGCCGGGTATTACGCGTCGGGTTCGCCGTTCGGGATCATCTTCGTCGGGCGGCAGTGGAGCGAGGCGGGGCTGATCGCGATCGCCTACGCGTTCGAGCAGGCCACGCAGCATCGCAAGACGCCGAAGCTGGGGTAAGCGGCGGGGAACAGGGCGGCCGGCGTCGTCAAGGCACGAACACCGAGCCGTCCGCCTCGGCCAGCGCGACGATGGCCTCGATCGTCACCTGCACCTTCGGTTGCAGATGGCGCGTTTTCTGCCGGATCGCATGAATCGGCATGGTGCTGGCCCGCTCGGGCAGCACCTCCCGCAGCCCGCCCGCGCGCAGGGCGTCGCGCGCCAGCCAGCCCGGCAACTGCGCGAGCCCGCAACCGGCGAGGCAAGCGGCCAGCAGCGTGTCTCCGTCGGTCAGTTCGTGGCGCGCGCGCACGTCCACATACGACGCCTCGCCCTTGCCGTCGGCCAGCAACCAACTGCTGCGGCCGGTGCGCTGCCAGCCGGTCAGGCAATCGTGCCCGGCCAGCGCGTCGACGCTGTCCGGCACGCCGCGCCGCGCCAGATACTCGTTTGAGCCGCAAATCACGAGCCGCTGCGCGCCGAGCCGCCGCGCGACCAGGTCGGGGTAGGCGTCGAGCGCGCCGATGCGCACGGCCAGATCGATGCCCTCGCCGATCAGGTCCACGGCGCGATCCTGGAACGCAATCGCCAGGTCGAGACGCGGATAGCGGCGCGTCAGGTTCAGCAGCGCGGGCGCGACATAGTTGCGGCCGAACGTGGTCGGCAGGTCGATGCGCAGCCGCCCGACCGGCTCCTGGTGGCCGGTGGCGAGAAACGCTTCGGTCTGGTCGAGATCGTCGAGGATGCGGCGGCAGGTCTGCAGAAAGGTTTCGCCGGCCGTGGTCAGGTCGATGCGTCGCGTGGTCCGGTGCAGCAGTTGCACGCCGAGCCGCGCCTCCAGCCGCGAGATGCTTTTGCCGATCGCGGAGCCGGTCACGCCGAGCGTGTCCGCCGCGGCCGTCAGGCTGCCCCGGTCGACTGCCGCGACAAACTCGCGGACGCCCGCGAAACGGTCAATCATGATGAATTCTGGAATGAGGGGATCGAATGTCGGGAATTTTATCGGCTAACCGAACGGAAAGGCTGAAATTACACTGATTTCCCGGGATGACAGGCGTCATCCGGCACCACAGGAGATCGGAAATGAAAGCATGGCTGCTCGATGGTTTTGGCCTGAACAATCTGCAACGCGGCGAGGTCGCCACGCCGGTGCCGAAGTCCGGCGAACTGCTCGTCAAGGTGGGCGCGGTGTCGCTGAACTATCGCGACAAGGCAATCGTCGACGGCATCTACCTGCCGGAGCGCGTGCCGCCCAGGCTGATTCCGGTGTCGGACGCGGTGGGCACGGTGGTGGCCGTCGGCCCCGGCGTGACGCGTTTCCAGCCGGGCGCGCGCGTGAATTCGACGCTCTACACGCACTGGCTCGACGGTGCGCCCGGCCCCGACGAGCCCGATCACTGCCTCGGCATGCCGCTGCCCGGCGCGCTGGCCGAATACCTGATTCTTCACGAGAATGCGGCCGTGGCCGCGCCGGCCTCGATGAGCGACGAGCAGGCCGCCACGCTGCCGATCGCCGCGCTGACGGCCTGGTATGCGCTGATGGACGTCGGCTGCCTGCAACCCGGCCAGACGATGCTGGCGCAAGGCACCGGCGGCGTGTCGATCTTCGCCGCGCAGATCGCGGCGGCGCACGGCGCGCGCGTGATCGTCACGTCGAGCCGCGACGGCAACCTCGCCCGGCTCAAGGCGCTGATGCCGGGGGCGGACCTGCACGGCATCAACTACCGCACGCAGCCCGACTGGGACCGCGCGGTGCTGGACCTGACTGCCGGCCGGGGCGCCGATGTCACGCTCGACGTGGCCGGCGGCGACGGCATCAACCGCTCGGTGGCCGCCACCCGCGTGCAGGGCACGATCGCGCAGGTCGGCTTCCTGACCGGGCAGGTCGCGGCGCTGAACCTGATGCCGCTGATCTTCCGCCAGACCACGCTGCGCGGCATCGCGGTGGCGCCGCGCAGCGCGTTCGAGCGCATGAATCCGTTCCTGGAAGCGCACCGGGTGGCGCCCGTCATCGATCGCGTCTACGGCTTCGACGAGGCCGTGCAGGCGTTCGAGCATCTGGCGCGCGGGCCGTTCGGCAAGGTGGTGATCAAGGTGGCCGACGCGGCCTGACGCAGCCCGATTCCGGCGCCGGCCCGCCACAGCGGTAAGATGCCGGTTTCCTGTTTCCCGGATTCCCCCATGCAAGTGCTGGTCGACGCAGACGCCTGCCCGGTCGTCGTCAAGGACATGCTGTTTCGCGCGGCGCGACGCGTCGAAGTGTGCGTCACGCTGGTCGCGAATCAGTACCTGCGCGTGCCGCCGTCGCGCTTCGTGAAATCCGTACAGGTGCCGGCCACGCCCGACGCCGCCGATCAGCGCATCGTCGAGCTGGCCGAGGCGGGCGACCTGGTGATCACGTCCGACATTCCGCTGGCCGCCGCCGCGCTCGACAAGGGCGCGTTCGTGCTCGATACGCGCGGCGGCTGGTTCAGCTGCGAGAACATTCGCGAGCGGCTGGCGATGCGCGAGATGCTCGACCAGTTGCGCGGCTCGGGTGTCGATACCGGCGGCCCGGCACCGTATTCGCCGCAGGACGGCAAGGCGTTCGCCTCGCAACTCGATCGCTTTCTCGCGCGCCATGCCGCGCCGCGCGATCCGGCGGTTTGACCGAAGCGCGCGGTTCACGGCAAACGCTCGCACTCCGAAGCATTTCCATTCTGCCGCGCCTCAGCCGCGCCGCGTTCAACCCGTGTGCGCCAGCCCCGCCAGCGCCACCATCATCACGGGCATGGCCACCATCGCCACCAGCGTCTGCACGGCCGTGATGCCGGCCATCAACGGCGCATCGCCGCCCAACTGCCGTGCCATGATGTACGACGAGGACGAGGTCGGCAGCGCCTGGAACAGCAGCGCCACCGTCATCACTGCATCGCCGAGGCCGAGCGCGCGCCCGGCCGCCACGGTGGCGAGCGGCATCGCCAGGAACTTGAACGACGACGCGACCAGCATCGGATGCAGCCACACGCGCGTGCCGCCGAAGCGCAGCGCCGCGCCCACGCACAGCAGCCCGAGCGGCATCGACGCCGCGCCGAGCGCCCGCACGGCCGGCTCGATCGGCGCGGGCACGGCGATCCCGCCCGCCTGCATGACGCCGCCGATCGCGCAGCCCACCACCAGCGGGTTGGTCACGATCTGGCGCAGCGCCGCGGCCGGCCCGAGCTTCACCGCGCCGTAGCGCGCGAACACCAGCACGCAGAACAGGTTGACGGTCGGCACGATGGCCGCCACGCATACGGCCGACAGCGCGATGCCCTGCTGGCCGAGCAGGCCGGCCGCCACCGAGGTGCCCACGTAGTTGTTGAAGCGCACCGCGCCCTGGAACACCGAGGTGAAGCCGGCGCCGTCCACGCGCACCCAGCGCCGCACCAGCAGCACCGCCAGCGCGACGATCAGCGTCGAGCCGACCAGCGCCCCCGCGAGCGGCCCGACCGGCAGCGTGTCGAGCCGCGCGGTGGCCAGGCCGTGCGCGAACAGCGCCGGCAGCAGCACGTAGTAGCAGAGCCGTTCGGCGGGCGGCCAGAACGCGTCGGCGATGAAGCCGGTGCGCTTGAGCAGATAGCCCAGCGCCACCAGCAGCGCCACGGGCACCAGCGCCAGGACGATCGCGCCGCTCATGGGCGGGCCGCCCGGCGCGCGCGTCGGCGCGAATCATTCAGGGAAACGAAGCAAGACATGAGGGCCTGCGCAGGGTTGACGATGTCGTCAAAGTAGCACGCAGACCCACGAGAAATGATGGTGATTTATCGGGTGATCAATGAGAAAACCTCATTGATGACGCGATCAGTTCGGCGGCCAGCGCCTCGGCGAAACGTTGCGCGGGCCGCGAGCGATGCTCGATCAGCACCACCGCGCTGCGCAACTGCGGCTGCCCGAACGGCAGCCGCACCACCGGCGGCAGGCGCGCCAGCACCGAATCGTGCAGCGCCACCACGCCCGCGCCGAGGCCGCGCGAGGCCATGTGCACGATGGTTTCGGTGCTGTCGAGCACCATCTCCTCGCGCACGCGAATGCTCATGCGCCGCAGTTCGGCGGCAATCTCGCGGCCGGCCCAGGCCTGCGCGTCGAAGCGGATGAACGGCAGTTCCTCCAGCAGCGCACGCACGCTCCAGCCCTCGTAGCGCGGCGGCGCGACCAGCCAGTAGCGATGCTCGTAGAGCGTGCGCCAGACCAGCCCGGCCGGGTGCGGGCGCACCGGGTGGGTGGTGACGGCCGCGTCGAGTTCGCCGCCCGCCACGCGCTGCGCGAGCGCCGACGACAAGCCGGCCGCCACATGCACGCGCAGGCCCGGGTGCGCGAGGCGCAGCGCCAGCAAGGCGTCCGGCATCGGCCCGGCCAGCGCCGTCTGGATCGCGCCCACGCGCAGCCGGCCGACCAGTTGTTTCTCGTCGCTCAGTGCATCGGGAATCGCATCGACCATCGCGAGGATCTGCTCGGCCTGCGCGAGCACGATGCGGCCGGCCTCGGTGAATGCGGGCTGGCGGCGCGAGCGGTCGAACAGCAGCACGTTGAATTCGGCTTCGAGCGATTTGACGTGCAGGCTGACGGCCGATTGCGTGAGGCCGATCGCATCGCCGGCGCGTGCGAACGTGCCGTGACGGGCGATCGCGACGAGGGTGCGGAAGGCACGTATCGACATGGGCGGGAAGGGGCGCGAGGCGGGTTCGAGGGGCGCGGCCTGCAAGACGGGGCCGCGCCGGCTTCGACCGATGATGCCTGCGCGCGACGGCGGCGGCAACCTGGCCGCCACCGTGAGGCGGCTCGAGCCTTACTTCTCGGCTTCGAGCGAGCGCATGGTGCGCAGCGCCGGGAACAGTCGCATCCACAGCAGCGCGATGGCGATCGTGCCGAGCCCGCCGACCAGCACGGCCGGGCGCGCGCCCCACCAGCCGGCCGTGATCCCCGATTCGAATTCTCCGAGCTGGTTCGAGGTGCCGATGAACAGCGCGTTGACGGCGCTCACGCGGCCGAGCATGTCGTCAGGTGTGCGAAGCTGCACGAGCGAGGAGCGCACCACCACGCTGATCACGTCGGCCGCGCCGAGCGTGGCGAGCGACAGCAGCGACAGCGGCAGCCAGGTCGATACGCCGAACACCAGCGTGGCGACGCCGAACACGATCACGCCGCCGAACATCGCCATGCCGGGCCGCTTGCGCATCGGAAAGCGCGCGAACCACAGCGTGCCGGCCAGCGCGCCGATGGCGGGCGCCGAGCGCAGCAGGCCGAGGCCCCACGGGCCGGTTTGCAGGTAGTCGTGCGCGTAGATCGGCAGCAGCGAAACCGCGCCGCCGAACAGCACCGCGAACAGGTCGAGCGACAGCGCGCCGAGGATCGCCGGCTCGCGGCGGATGAAGGCGATGCCCGAGAACACCGATTCGAGCGTGACGGGTGCGCGCGCAACCGGTTTGCTGGTCAGTTGCAGCGAGCCCATCAGGCAGGCCGCGCAGCCGAACATCGCCACGCCGAGCACGTACACCACGCTGGGTCCCAGGCCGTACAGCACGCCGCCCGCGGCCGGGCCGATGATCATCGCGGTTTGCGTGGCCGAGGTGGACAGCGCGGTCGCGCGCGGCAGCTCGGCGCGCGGCACCACGGCCGGCAGCAGCGAGGCCACGGTGGGGTTCTCGAAGGCGCGCGCCGCGCCGAGGCAGGCCGCGAGTGCGTAGATGGCCGGCGCATTGAGCCAGCCGCCGAGCGTGCCGGCCAGGAACACCACCGAGGCCACCGCCAGCAGGCTCTGGCACACGGCGACGATGCGGCGCCGGTCGTAGCGGTCCGCCACGTGCCCCACCACCAGCGTCAGCACGAACATCGGCAGGAACTGCGCGAGGCCGACGAGCCCGAGCGCATAGGCGCTCTTGGTCAGCGCATAGATATGCCAGCCGATCGCGACCGACAGCATCTGAAACGAGATCGAGGACAGCACACGCGCGCTCCAGAAACGCTGGAACGTGGTGAGGCCAAGCAGGTTGGCCGGGCGGCCGGGCAAGTCGGAAGGCGCGGGCATGAGCGGTAGGCGATGGTCGTGGGACGGGCCGCGGCCGGTGCGGCCGCATGTCGCAAAATCGAGAAAACGGCAAGTGTAGATGAGTTCGCGCGTGCTTGCGGAATGTCCCGCGCGGGCCGGCGGGATCGCGCCGGGTGCGATGCGGCGGCAGAAATGACAATGGACGGCGAAGCGGAACCGCGTTCGAGAGAAGCGCGGCGCTTGCCGTCCATGTCGGATGCGTTGGTAGGCTCGATTGGATTCGAACCAACGACCCCCACCATGTCAAGGTGGTGCTCTAACCAACTGAGCTACGAGCCTAGGGTGCCTGGCGCGATGCGCGGGCGGTACTGCGAATGCGTTGGTAGGCTCGATTGGATTCGAACCAACGACCCCCACCATGTCAAGGTGGTGCTCTAACCAACTGAGCTACGAGCCTGAGGTGCCTTGCGCGATGCGCGGGCGGTGCTGCCTGAAACCATGCTGCAAGTGCCGCAAAAACCAGCCGCCGAAAAAGACAATGGACGGGAAGCGTGTTCCGCGTTCGAGAGGAGCGCGGCGCCTGCCGTCCATTCCGAATTCGTTGGTAGGCTCGATTGGATTCGAACCAACGACCCCCACCATGTCAAGGTGGTGCTCTAACCAACTGAGCTACGAGCCTGCGAGGCGCGAATTATAGAGAGGCTCGCTCGATGTTGCAAGCACCCCCGCGCGTTTCATGACGATTTCGTGTGCGTGGCGATATGCGCATCGATGTGCGTGCAAGCAGGTGCGTTCGATGCCTTGCCGCAGCGGTCGCTACGCAGCGGGCGACGGCGCGGCGTCGAGCGCCGTGACGAGCCGCTCCTCCAGAAACGCGAGCAGCGCGCGGATCGCCGTCGACCCTTGCCGATGCTGCGGATACACGGCGCTCAGGCGCAACGACGGTGTGGCATGCGTGGCGAGGATCGGCACCAGCGCGCCGCTCGCGATCGCCGGCCCGACGATGAACTGCGGCAGCAGCGCAACGCCCAGCCCGGCGATGGCCGCGTCGCGCACCACGTCGCCGTTGTTCGCGATCAGCGGCCCCTGCACGTCGTAGGCGCGTCGCCCGTGCTCGGTTTCGAATTCCCAGCCGTCGCGGCCTTCCTGCCCGTAGAGCAGGCAGGCATGCCGATGCAGTTCGGCCGGCGTGGCCGGCTCGCCGTGTTGCGCGCGATAGTGCGGGCTGCAGCACGCGATCATGCGCAGCGTGCCGAGCGTGCGCGCGACCAGCGTCGAATCGGCCAGCGCGCCGATCCGCAGCGCAAGGTCGAAGCCCTCGCCGATCAGGTCCACGCGCCGGTCGCTCAATTCCACATCGAGCCGCACGGCCGGATGCGCGGCCAGGAATTCGGCGAGCAGCGGCGACAGGTGGCTCATGCCGAACGACATCGGCGCGCTGATCTTCAGCGAGCCGTGCAGCTCGGTGCGGCGCGTCGACATCGCTTCCTCGGCCTGCGCGACCTCGGCCAGAATCCGCTGCGCATGGCGATAGAACGCCTGCCCCGATTCGGTCACGGCCAGCTTGCGCGTGTTGCGGTTCAGCAGGCGCACGTGCAGCGCCGCCTCCAGCGCCGCCATGCGCCGGCTGACGAACTGCTTGGACAGCAAGAGCTTGTCGGCGGCGGCCGTGAAGCTGCCGGCCTCCACGGTCGAGATGAAGATGCGCAGATCGTCGAGTTGCATGGGCGGCTGATTGTCCACCAAAATGGGACGATGATTATCTCACATGCGATTTATCTATCACTTCGGTTGACTTAAGATTCATCTCATCCGATCGACGCCGCACCACAGGGGCGCAGCGCGATCCACCGGAGAATCAACATGATCGAAGTCCGTAACGCCAACGCCCGCGGCCGTGCCGAACATGGCTGGCTCAACTCCCGCCACACCTTTTCGTTCGCGAACTACTACGATCCGCAGCAAGTCGGCTTCTCGGATCTGCTGGTGATCAACGACGATCGCGTCGCCCCGGCCCGCGGCTTCGGCACCCACCCGCACCGCGACATGGAAATCCTGTCGTACGTGCTCGAAGGCGCGCTCGAACACAAGGATTCGATGGGCACCGGCTCGGTGATCGTGCCCGGCGACGTGCAACTGATGAGCGCCGGCACCGGCGTGGCCCACAGCGAGTTCAACCACTCGAAGGACCAGCCGGTGCACTTCCTGCAGATCTGGGTGGGGCCGTCGGAAAAGGGCGCGCAACCGCGCTATCAGCAGGCCAACGTGCCGGCCGCCGACAAGCGCGGCCAACTGCGGCTGGTGGTGTCGCCGGACGGCGCGAACGGCGCGCTGGCGATTCGCCAGGACACGCGGATCTACGCCGGCCTGTTCGACGGCGACGAAGCCGCGAGCCTGGCGGTGCCGGCCGGCCGCTTCGTGTATGTGCATGTGGCGCGCGGCAGCCTGGCGGTCAACGGCGTCGCGCTCGGCGAAGGCGACGGCGCGCGGATTCGCGGCGAGGACGTGCTGAACTTCAGAAATGGTCAGGATGCCGAAGTGCTGGTGTTCGACCTGCGTCCGGTCGAAGTGACGGCCGACTGGGCCTGAGCGGCGTCAGCGGCAACCGCGCGCTTGCGGCGCGCGGCTGCTTTCGATGGGGCAGCGTTCACCGCTATTGCTTTGCAAGACTAATCATTCGATGATGGCTCCGAGCGCCGGAAACACGGGGCCGGCGCGGCCTTCATCGATACCGGAACATCAGGTTTGAAAAGGATTCGACCATGCGTTATCTCTCTCTCGACGGTCAAAAGGACGGCGTGTTGCTGGTGGCGCGCGTGTTGATGATGGTGCTGTTCGTGATGTTCGGCTGGCAGAAGCTGACCGGCTTCTCGGGCACCGTCGCCTACATGGGCTCGACCGGCGTGCCCGCGCCGATGCTGGCGGCGGCCGTGGCGGTGGTGATGGAGTTCGTGGCCGGGGTGCTGATCGTGCTCGGCTTCTGGACCCGCCCGGTGGCGCTGTTGCTGGCGCTCTACACGCTCGGCACCGCGTTCATCGGCCACCATTACTGGACCATGAGCGGCATGGAGCACTACGCCAACCTGATCAACTTCTACAAGAACGTCAGCATCGTCGGCGGCCTGCTGGTGCTGGCCGTCGCCGGCCCGGGGCGGTTCTCGATCGACCGCCGCTGAGGCGGCATCGCCGCGCCCCATGCAAAACGCCCGCTCGAATCGAGCGGGCGTTTTGCGTTGCGAGCCTGCGCGGCGTAACTAGCGCGTGGCGGCCTGCCCCGTCACCGGCGCCTTGCGGACCTCGGACACGTAGATGAGGATCAGCGACACCCAGACGATCCCGTACAGCAGCATGAAGCAGGTGGTGCGCACGCGCAGCAGGTCCAGCAGCATACCGAACAGGATCGGCAGCAGGAAGCCGCCGAGCCCGCCTGCGAGGCCGACGATGCCGGTCACGACGCCCATGTTGTCGGGGAAATCGTCGGCGACATACTTGAACGTCGAGGCCATGCCGAGCGCGAACACGGCGCCCAGCGCGAACGTCAGCACGACGAAGCCGGCCAGCGGCATGGCGACCTTCAGCGCGGCGGTGCCGTCGATCGTGTGGATCACGAAATCGGTGGCCGGATACGACAGCACGAACAGGCAGATCCACGCGACCCACAGCCCCCACCAGGTCACGGAATGCGCGCCGAAGCGGTCCGACAGCGCGCCGCCCAATGCGCGCAGCAGCGAGCCGGGCAGCGAGAAGCCGGCCGCGAACGCCGCGGCCACCACCAGCGTCATGCCGTATTCGTGGGTCAGGTATTGCGGAATCCAGAGCGACAGCGCGGTAAAGCCGCCGAACGTGATCGAGTAGTACTGGCACAGCCGCCAGACGCGCCGGTCGCGCAGCACGCGGAACGAATCGAGCAGCGAGCCGCCGCGTTTTCCCGCACCGGGATCGGGTGCCGAGGCGAGCCAGAAGATCAGCGCCGTGACGAGCAGGGCGACCGCGTAAATGCGCGGCACCGCGCGCCAGCCGTAGGCCACTTGCAGCGACGGCGTGACGAACAGGTTGACGGCCGCGCCGCAGGTGCCGGCCCCGAACACGCCCATCGCGAAGCCGCGCCGCTTCGGCGGAAAGAAGCGCGCGACATAGGGCGTGCCCACCGCGAACGACGCGCCCACGCAACCGAGGAACAGGCCGATCAGCAGGAACTGCCAGAGCTGCGTCGCATAACTGACGATATAAACCGGCACCGCGCACAGCACCAGCAACACCGTCATGACGATGCGGCCGCCGAAGCGGTCGGTCCAGATGCCGAGCGGTAGCCGCATGATCGCGCCGGTCAGCACCGGCGTGGCGGTCAGCAGGCCGAACTCGGTGCTGTTCAGGCCGAGGTCGGCGCGCAACTGCACGCCGAGCACGCCGAACATCATCCAGACCACGAAGCAGACCAGAAAGGCGAGCGTACTCGCGGCCAGCACCGACCAGGCGCGCAGGCCGACTTCGGGCGGGGAGGGGGACGCCGTGGCGTCATGAATGGGAGTCATGGAAAATCCTTTGCTGGGTTCATTGAACGAGCGAGCCGTTCGCGCCGTCGAGCGTCACGCCCGCGATGCGCGCGCCACCGGCGAGGATCGCCACGTACTGGCGCATCGCGTCGCGGCGCACGCGTTCGGTCAGATAGCTGGCGATCTGCTCGCGCGCCAGCGCGAACGGGAGGGTGTCGCCCACCACGCGCCGATCGATCCGTACGATGTGGAAGCCATAGCGCGTGTTGACGATGCGCGGCAGCACGCCGAACGTGTCGCCGTCGAACAGGGCCGCCTCGAACTCGGGCACGGTGTCGCCGCGCAGCAGTTGCCCGAGGTTGCCGCCGATCTCGGCCGACGGGCAGTTCGACGATTCGCGCGCGGCGGCTTCGAAGCCGGCCGGCGCGGCCAGCAAGGCCGCGAGCGTGTCCTCGGCGCGGGCACGCAGCGGCGCGATCGGCACGCGCGACGTGACGGCGAACAGGATGTGGCTGGCGTGGACGATGTCGCCATGCCGGAACTGCGCCGGATGCTGCGCATGGAAGCGCTCGCAATCGGCATCGGTCGGCACCGGCAGGTGGGTCAGTTCGCGCGCGAGCAGGGCATCGAGCGCGGCGTCGTCGAGTGCGGCATCGGTGCCGATCAGCGCGAGCGCCACGGCGCGCTGACGCAGCAATTCGCCGATCGCGAGCGTGCGCCGGGCGGCATCGAGCGCGGCGGCCGCATCGTCGTGCAGCGCCGCTTCGGCTTCGAATTCGGCGGCGATCGCCGCACTGCCGATCTCGATGCCGTTGACCGTCAACGGGGCGGCCGACAGGAGGGCCTCGTGTTGTGACATGGCGGCTCCTCAGCGCTTGCGAACCAGTTGATACGGGCGGATCAGGTAGGCCAGCGAGGCGATGCCGCTCCAGATATGCACCATCCTCGTGAACGGCGACACCAGGAAGATCGTGAAGCCGAGCAGGATGTGCAGGCGGTAGGTCAGCGGCACGCCCGCGAGCAGCGCCGCCACGCCGGGCTGGAACGTGACGATGCCCTTCACGTAATCGGTCAGTTGCTCGAACATCGCGCCGTCCATGTGCCGCGTCGACAGCACCACGGTGCCCAGCCCGAGCGCGAGCTGCACCCACAGCATCACCACGATCAGGATGTCGGAGCGCCGGCTGTGGCGGCGAATGCGCGTGCTGCCGAGGCGGCGCGCGATCAGGATCGTCAGGCCGAGGATCGCTGCAGCACCGGCCGCGCCGCCCGCCACCATCGCCACGAGCTGGTGCGCCGAGGCCGACATGAACGACGAGACGAGCCAGTGCGGCACGAGGAAGCCGCCGAAGTGACCGAGCACCACGACGAGCACGCCCCAATGGAACAGGTTGCTGCCGAGCCGCAGCGCGCCGCGATGCAGCAGTTGCGACGAATCGCTTTTCCACGAGTACTGCTCGCGGTCGAAGCGGATCAGGCTGCCGACCAGCAGCACCGCGAGACAGATATACGGATAGACGCCGAACAGAAAGGGATGCAGGTAAGCGTTCATGACTTTTTCCCGTCGAATCGATTGGGCATGAGGGATGAGGCCTCAGCCGTGGCGCGCGGGGCGCCGCGCATGGAACTGCACCGGTTGCTCGCTCGGCAGGCTCGCGCCGACGAAGCGCACGGCCGGCTCGCCATAGCTCATGTCCAGCGCGCGGTAATCGGCGGCGGCGGGGCGGCGGTGCGCATCGTCGTCGTCGGGCTGGCCGGTGGCATCGGGCGCATGGCGCGGCTCGGCGCGGCCCAGGCCCGCGAGCGGCAGCAGCGCGCCGAACACGAAGCCGTAGTGGCTGTTGCGCGCGGCCAGCCGTTCGGCCAGCGCGCCGAGGATTTCGCCGGTTTCGGCCAGCAGTGAGCGCGCCTCGTCGGCCGGCAGGCGCGACAGGTATTCGAGGAACACCGGCAGGTAGTCGGGCAGCTCGCCGGGCTTCAGTTGCAGGCCCTTCTGCGCATACATCTGCATCAGGTCGACCATTGCCTGGCCGCGGTCGCGCGATTCGCCGTGCACGTGCTCGAACAGATGCAGCGAGGTCTCGCGGCCTCGGTCGAACAGCGCCACGTAGTTTTCCTGCAGCGTCAGCAGGTCGCGTTCGCGCAGGTAGGCATAGAAGCGCGCCAGCCCAGCGCGCGCGGCTTTCGGCACACGCGGGTGCGCATCGAGGGTCGCCTCGATCGAGGCCAGCGAATCGAGCAGCGCGGCCTCGGGATAGTCGAGCAGGATCGACAGCGCGGCGTACACGGCGTCGCCGGGGTGCGCTGCATCGTGAGCGGTGGTCATGAGGTCTCCCGGATCGGAATGGTTTTCGCGCCGCGCTTCATGCCGAACAGGCTGCCGTCGGTGCGGCCGTCGGAGCAGCCGTTGCCGAACGAGAAGCCGCAGGCGGCGCGCAGGCCGAAGGTGTCCTCGGCGTATTCGCGGTGCGTGGTGGGGATCACGAAGCGGTCTTCGTAGTTGGCGATCGCCAGATAGCGATACATCTCCTCGACCTGCGCGAGCGACAGCCCGACCTGATCGAGCACGCCGAGCGCCTCGACACCGTCCACGTGGCGCGCGCGCATGAAGCCGCGCATCGCCAGCAGCCGTTCGAGCGCGAGCTTCACGGGGGCTTCGTCGCCGGCCGTCAGCAGGTTCGCGAGGTAGCGCAGCGGAATGCGCAGCGAATCGACGTCGGGCAGGTAGCCGTTCATGCCGAGCGCGCCGCTGTTCGCGGCGGCGTTGATCGGCGAGAGCGGCGGCACGTACCAGACCATCGGCAGCGTGCGGTATTCGGGATGCAGCGGGAACGCGATCTTCCAGTCGATCGCCATCTTGTAGGCCGGCGAGCGCCGTGCCGCGTCGAGCCAGGCGGCCGGCACGCCGTCGCGCGCGGCCTGCGCCAGCACCTCGGGATCGTGCGGATCGAGGAACACCGACAACTGCGCCTCGTACAGATCGGTTTCGTTTTCAACGGTCGCGGCCTCGGCGATGCGGTCGGCGTCGTACAGCAGCACGCCGAGATAGCGGATGCGGCCCACGCAGGTTTCCGAGCAGACGGTCGGCTCGCCCGACTCGATGCGCGGGTAGCAGAAGATGCACTTCTCGGCCTTGCCGCTCTGCCAGTTGTAGTAGATCTTCTTGTACGGGCAACCCGACACGCACATGCGCCAACCGCGGCACTTGTCCTGATCGATCAGCACGATGCCGTCCTCTTCGCGCTTGTAGATCGAGCCGGACGGGCACGAGGCCACGCAGGCCGGGTTCAGGCAGTGCTCGCACAGGCGCGGCAGATACATCATGAAGGTGTTCTCGAACTGCCCGTAGATATCCTTCTGCACGGCCTCGAAGTTGGCGTCCTGCGAGCGCTTCTCGAATTCGCCGCCGAGGATTTCCTCCCAGTTCGGCCCCCATTCGATCTTCTCCATGCGCTGCCCGCTGATCAGCGAGCGCGGCCGTGCCACCGGCATCGCCTGCATGTTGCCGGCCTGATGCAGGTGCGCGTAGTCGAACGTGAACGGCTCGTAGTAATCGTCGATCTCGGGCAGGTGCGGGTTCGCGAAAAGCTGCGCGAGCAGCCGCCACTTGCCGCCCTGGCGCGGTTCGAGCTTGCCGTCGCCGCGCCGTTTCCAGCCGCCGCGCCAGCGCTGCTGGTTCTCCCAATCCTTCGGGTAGCCGATGCCCGGCTTGCTCTCGACGTTGTTGAACCAGGCGTATTCCATGCCCTCGCGGCTGGTCCAGACGTTCTTGCAGGTCACCGAACAGGTGTGGCAACCGATGCATTTGTCGAGGTTCAGGATCATCGCGATCTGTGCGCGTACTTTCATTCGGGTTCTCCCACGTTGGCGCCCGTGGCTTCGCCATCGAGCCAGTCGATCCGGTTCATCTTGCGCACGATCAGGAATTCGTCGCGATTCGAACCGACCGTGCCGTAGTAGTTGAAGCCATACGACAGTTGCGCATAGCCGCCGATCATGTGGGTGGGCTTCAGCGCGATGCGCGTGACCGAGTTGTGGATGCCGCCGCGCGTGCCGGTGATTTCCGAGCCGGGCACGTTCGTGAGCTTTTCCTGCGCGTGGTACATCATCACCATCCCGAGCGGCACACGCTGGCTGACCACGGCGCGGGCGCACAGCGCGCCGTTGGCGTTGTAGCACTCGATCCAGTCGTTGTCGGCCACGCCGATCGCGCGCGCGTCGTCTTCCGACATCCAGACGATCGGGCCGCCGCGCGACAGCGTCAGCATCAGCAGGTTGTCGGTGTAGGTGCTGTGGATGCCCCATTTCTGGTGCGGCGTCAGGAAATTCAGCACGCGTTCGGGGTTGCCGTTCGAGCGCGTGCCGAGCATGTGCGCGTAGCTGCCGGTATCGATCGGCGGCTTGTAGGCGCACAGCGCCTCGCCGAACGCGCGCATCCACGGATGATCCTGATAGAGCTGCTGGCGGCCGGTGAGCGTGCGCCAGGGGATCAGCTCATGCACGTTCGTATAGCCGGCGTTGTACGACACGTGTTCCGATTCGATGCCGCTCCAGGTGGGCGACGAGATGATCTTGCGCGGCTGCGATTGCAGATCGCGGAAGCGGATTTTTTCGTCCTCGCGTGAGGCGGCCAGATGCGCGTGTTCGAGGCCGGTGATCGACGACAGCGCATGCCAGGCCTTCACCGCCACCGCGCCGTTGGTTTCGGGTGCGAGCGCGAGGATGGTTTCGGCCGCGTCGAGCGCGGTGTCGAGGCGCGGGCGGCCGTCGGGCTCGGTCAGGCGGTTCAGCGCGCCGAGCAGTTCGACTTCCTCGCGGGTGTCCCACGCGATGCCCTTGCCGCCGTTGCCGAGCGTGTCGAGCAAGGGCCCGAGCGAGGTGAAGCGGCGGTAGGTATCGGGGTAATGCCGCTCGACCACGCTGACGGCCGGCATCGTGCGGCCCGGCACCGGCTCGCATTCGCCGCGCTTCCAGTCCTGCACGTCGAACGGCTGGGCCAGTTCGCCGGGTGTGTCGTGGGCGATCGGCGCGAGCACCACGTCGTGCTCGATGCCGAGATGGCCGTCGCACAGCTCGGAGAAGCGCCGCGCGATGCCCTTGAAGATTTCCCAGTCGCTGCGCGATTCCCAGGCGGGATCGACGGCGGCCGACAGCGGATGGATGAACGGATGCATGTCCGACGTGTTCATGTCGTCCTTCTCGTACCACGTGGCCGTGGGCAGCACGATGTCGGAATACATGCAGGTGGTCGACATCCGGAAATCGAGCGTGACGAGCAGGTCGAGCTTGCCGCGCGGTGCTTCCTCATGCCAGCGCACTTCCTCGGGGCGGGCCGCGCCGCTCGCGCCGATATCCTCGCCTTGCACGCCGTGGGTGGTGCCGAGCAGATGCTTGAGGAAATATTCGTGGCCCTTGCCCGACGAGCCGAGCAGGTTCGAGCGCCAGACGAACAGGTTGCGCGGAAAGTTGGCGGGCGCGTCGGGGTCCTCGCTGGCCATCGTGAGCGAGCCGGCGGCGAGCCGCTGCGCGACCTGCCGGGCCGCTTCCGCGCCGGTTTCACCGGCCAGGCTTGCGCCGACGCGCAGCGGGTTCTCGCCGAGTTGCGGTGCCGACGGCAGCCAGCCCATGCGCTCGGCGCGCACGTTGTAGTCGATCGCCGTGCCGGCGAAGCCGGCCGGATCGGCGAGCGGCGAGAGCAGCGTGCGCGGGTCCATCGCGTCGTAGCGCCATTGATCGGTGTGCGCGTAGAAGAACGACGTGGCGTTCATCTGGCGTGGCGGGCGCTGCCAATCCAGCCCGAAGGCCAGCGGTTGCCAGCCGGTTTGCGGCCGCAGCTTTTCCTGGCCGACGTAATGCGACCAGCCGCCGCCCGATTGGCCCACGCAGCCGCACATGACCAGCATGTTGATGATCGCGCGGTACGACATGTCCATATGGAACCAGTGGTTGATCCCCGCGCCGATGATCACCATCGATTTGCCGCGCGTTTTCAGCGCGTTGTCGGCGAACTGCCGGGCCACGGCGATCGCGTCGGCGCGCTTGACGCCCGTGATCGCTTCCTGCCACGCCGGCGTGTAGGGCAGGTCGTCGTCGTAGGATGCGGCCACGTCCTGGCCGCCGAGGCCTTGATCGAGGCCGTAGTTGGCGATGAACAGATCGTAGACGGTCGCCACCAGCATCTCGCCGTCGCGCGTGGCGATGCGGCGTGCGCCGATCTTGCGCGTCAGCGTCGAGCCGTGCTTCGTGGACGCGAAATGCGCGTGCGGCTGGTTGCCGAAATACGGTAACCGCCCCCGAATTTCAGAGTCTGTAAATTTCTATCAAACTCCACCAAAGCCTTTGTAGGCTTGGAGTTTGGGCGGGCGGCGGGTAGCAAAATTCCTGCAATGCAGATCAAATTCCATCAAGTTCGGGATATGATTTACGCCAAATTTACGCCCGGGCGGAGTGATGGCTAGTTACAGGAAGCGAGGGAAGACGTGGCGTGCGGAGGTCGCGCGCGGTGGCATTCGTGAGTCAGGCTCATTCGACACCAAGGCGATGGCGGTGGCCTGGGCGACCAAGCTCGAGGCGGAGATTGATGCTGGCAAGAGACGATCGTACTCGAAAATCCCAAAAACACTTTCTGATGGGTTTGATGAGTACTTGGCTAAGGTATCCCCAGGCATGTCCAGGCACGCATGGAACGAAAGCCGGCTTGAAGCGTTTCGTTTGTCGATGGGCGCGTTCGTGGGCGATCAAATAAGATCCATCAAGCCCGAACAGATTGCCAGGTGGCGTGACGAACGCCTCAAGTCAGTGCAAGCCTCGACTGTGAACCGAGATTTGAATTTGCTATCGGCGGTATTTTCCGCAGCAAAGGACGAATGGAAATGGATTCACACGAATCCGCTACACGAGATGAGGCGCCCGAGAAACCCGCCGTCTCGGAGCAGGCGCGTTCCAGATTCGGATGCAGATGCCATGTGCCGCGTTCTCGGGTTGCAGGAGGCCGGGCCGGTCGAAACATTGCAACAATACACTGCGCTCGCTTTCCTTTTGGCGATAGAGACGGCCATGCGTCATGGCGAGATTTTTAGTCTAGATTGGGGAAATGTGCACCTGGAGGAAAGATACGTTCGGTTGCCCAAAACAAAGAATGGGGATATGAGAGATGTTCCGTTATCCACGCGCGCAGTACTGCTGCTTCGGCGCTTGCCGAGGATGGGTGGTGAATCTAGGTGCATCCCAGTGAATCCCCGGAGTGCCGAGGCAACATGGCGGAAGCATCGAAACGATCTGGCGAAGACAATGCCAAGCATCAAGACGTTGAATTTCCACGATTCTCGCCACGAGGCCACAACGCGTTTGGCGAAGCGCCTCCACGTCCTAGCATTGGCGAAAATGATCGGTCATCGCGACCTGAAATCGTTGATGATTTACTACGACGAGACGGCCGCCGAGCTGGCGGCACGTCTCGATTAGGCCGCTTTGCGGGGACGTCCCTTGCGGGGCGTGGGGAGGTGGCCGCGGTTCCGGCGTGCCCACTCTACGATGTCGCTCGCGAACCAGCGACGTTGGGCCTGGACCGTGTCGACGGGCCGCACGCCCGGCGGAAAATCAGGACGTGTGACGACCCGAAGCTCAACGGTCTGTTTTGACAGGCCGAACCACTTCGCGATTTGCTCGGTGCTCCACAAAGTTTCTTCGAGCTTTCTGGGTTGGGCGAGAGCGTCCACCAGGCGGCGCAGCTCGGCGATGAATTGTTCGGGTTCGTTCATGTTCATTTGCCGCACTCCGTGGTGATGCGCGGTTGACGCATTGCTCGAAGCTCGTCGCGGAGCTGCGACACGCCCACGGTGTCGGGGCGACCCTCGTACTCGCTCTCGCCGGTCAGGTTCTCCAGCACGCGGCAGATGTCGGGGAACTCGGCCAGCCAGCGGTCGTACTCGCGGATGCGGATCCGGTAGCGGTGCAGCGTCTCACGGTCGCGCTGGATGGCCCGGCGGCGCTCGCGCCATTTGTGGAAGAGATTCATCGATCACCCCCTTCGCTCTGAGCGCCCTGAGCAGCGGCGGCATCCTCGCGTTTCTGTTTCCGATCGGCCATGAACTCGTGAAAATCGCCGGCAGCGCACATGTGACAGATGAGGTCGTTGTATTCGGTGGCGACTGCCCGAAGGTGCGCCACCTGCTCGGTCAACTCGGCGATGCGCTTCTCGCTCGCCACCGCCTCTCTCGCATCGGCAGGGGCGACACCACGGTAGAGCGGCACGACGTGCTCGGGGCGCATGTCGGACACTTCCGATCGATCTAGGTAGACGCTGGACGGCTTCAGGTTCACGCAATCTAGCGTCATCCACGCGACCGGATCGCGCGCCTCGGCCGGTGCGGCGGCCTGCGATGCGCGAACTTGCCAAGCAAGCCACATTGCTGACTTCATGTTGCCGAAGCAGGGGCGACCCACCGACTCGTACCATGCGTCAAAATCCACTCGCTCCTTGTCGCGCTCGAACGCCGCCCGCTCGTCGGCCGTGGCCGGCGATACTACTGCGCGCAGATTCCGGAGCGCCCATTCGGCCTTACCGCCGGCGTCGAGGGTGTAGTCGGGCTTGTCGTCCGGAAGCCCGTCGAGCGCATCGAGCGCATCCGAAACCGCATCGAAATTCACGCTGTCGATGATGTGCTGGCGACCATCGGCGCCGACCACTTCCTCGCTGTCGTCCAGCGCACGGAATGTCGCGCACGTCAGCGCGATAAGCATATCGATCACGGCGCGTTCGCTTGGCGTGGCCGCCCCATCAGCGGCGACAGCCTGATCCCCGACGCGCACGTACTCAGCTTCCTGCACGTCGCCGATCGAGTCGGAGTGCCAGGTGTGTGAGTCGGCAGGGCCTTGGCCGCGTTGCAGCCAGATGCGCGAGGGTGCCCACGCGTGCGGGACATCGGCGGCGACAGCCTGAGCGGTGCCGAGGTTGCGCAGCGCCCATTCTGCTTTGCCGGCGGCGCTGAGCGTGTAGCCAGGCTTGTCGTCAGGCAACTCGTCGAGCACATCGAGCGCATTCGACACGGCGTCGAAATTGGCGCTGTCGATGACGTGCTGGCGGCCATCGTCTCCGGTCATTTCCTCGCTGTCGTCCAGCGCAATGGACGTGGCGCGCGCCAACGCGATCAGCATGTCGATCACGGCGCGCTCGCCCGGCATCGCAGCCATCGGCTCGGCGACCGGGGCGGCGGGAGCGGCGTCAAGCCCGAGGCGCTGGCGCATGTGGCGCAGGTTCGCTCGCTTCTCCGCTCGCTTGACCTCGTATCGATCGCGACCGAACAGGGCATACGGCCCATCCTCGGTATCGTAGATCTCCAGCAGCATCCAGCCGTCACCGGTCGGCGGTGTAGGCGTCCAGGCCGAACAGTCCGCGTCACCGCGTTCGAAATAGGTATCGTAGGCTTCGCTCGCCGGGTCCGACTCCATGCCCACGAATGCGGCTTCGATGCGGAACGCCGCAAGAAACTCGTCGGCACGCACGTCTTCGTCGCAACATGGCATGGCGGGGTGCGTGAGCCAGCCTTGGGCATCGCGCTTGATCTCGCGGGGTGCCAGCAAACTCTCGCGCAGGCCTTCGAGATTCGCGTGGCGTACTGCGGTGGTCTGTTGGTTACTCATTGTTGCCTCCGGTGGCTTTGGCAATTGCCTCGGCTTCGATGCCGAGAACCCAGCGAAGCGCGGATGCGCGCTCGCCAGTGCTGACGTTGATTTCGGCCTCGACCTGCTTGCGCGTCTTCATGCGTGCGGCGGCCTCTCCCATCACGGCGCGCTGGGTGCGCGCTCGCTCATGCGGCTTCTGTGTGTCCGCTGCCTTAACGAGTTCGCGCACCTTCTCGCGCTGCTGATCCGGCTTCATCTTGGCGAGCTTGTTCGCATGGGTGAGCGGCACCTTTCCGCTGTCGACGGCCTTCTGTACGTCGTTGCAGCACTCGAGCAGCGCGAGCGTGGAGCGCACTGTCGCGACCGAGCAATGAAAGACCATCGCAACGTGCCCTTCACTGCGGCCCAGCGAGAGCACCTGGCGCATCTTCTCGGCACGGCCGAGGGGTGTGTCGGCTTGACGTTGCTCGTTCTCGGCAACGATCGATTCGATCGCGTTCTCGCGCTTGCCTTGGAACACGACGGCGGGGATCTGGCGCAGCGGCTCGCCGCGTTTTGCGCGCCAGACATTTGCGAGGCGCGCGGCTTTAACTCGCTGTCGGCCGAGCGCGACTTCCGTCTCGCCCGTCTCGGGGTTTTTCGAAATGGAGATAGCCTGCTGGACGCCCTGATAGTCGATGCTATGCGCCATTACCTCGTCGACTGGCAGGTGAACGCGATCGTCGTAAAGCGGCGAGTTTTTGTCGGTCACCAGCACAAGCTTTTCCGGATCGAAATAGAGCAAATTCGTTTTGCCCTCGGCCCCGTAAGCTTCAACAGAATTCTTTGCCATAGTTATTTTTCTTCCGTGGCGGTTGCCGGCGCCGCCGGCACATTAATCGGCCGGACATTGCCGGTTTTCAGGTTGACGAACGCGCCGCACCAGGTGAGGCGCGCGTGTCGGAAAAATTCGAAGAGGATGGCTAGGCCCTGGGTGACGACGGCCTGATTGATAAATAGCTCTTGTCGCTCGAGCGCTTCGGCGAGGCTGCAACTCGGCGTGTCGTCCTCGGGTGCCCACTCGTCGACGAGTTCGGGCAGCATTGCGTAAGGCCAGGGCAGCGGCGATCCGTCTTTCTGATCCGCGGCTCGGTTGCCCTCGGCGTCGCGCGACGCGCCGAAAATGACCTGGCCGTCGCTGGCCCGGTTGCCGAGGTCCATCACGTAGCAATTCGACTTCCACAAGATCGGGGCAAGCTTCGCGCGTGCAGCTGCACTGTCGACGCACATAATCACCAGATCCGGGGCGCCGCGAACGAGCTCGTCGGCGCCGGCATGCACGGGCCGGGCAGTCCAGTTCGTGCCGAAAAATGCGTTGAGCCGATGCACCAGCACCACGCTTTTGTGCCGGCCGACGTCGGCCGGGCTGAACATTTGCCGGCCGACGTTTGCATTGCTGACGGTGTCAGAGTCGAGCGCCGTCACGTCTAGGCCCGGATGGCCTAGTGCGAGCAATGCGTGGTTGAGGCGTCCGAGGCCGGTCAACATTTGCGAACCGGTGCCGCCACAACCGACGACAATGGTTCGGACGCGGCGGTCACCGATAAATCGAGCCGGTGTGCGGTGCATTACAAAGTCCTCCACCATGGTTCACCGATGTCGCGGCCGATCTTCGCCGCGCACTCGGTCAGCGCTCGGCAGATCGCCCGCGTGCGCTCGTCGTGCGGGTTATGGCTGTCGGCCGACTCGCTGATATCGTCATGTGCGAATTGCCGAAATGCGCCGGTGCCGGCATACGCTGCTGCGAAGTCGCCGCTGTGAAGCATGTCGATCCGTGCGGCTGCGGCGAGTTCGAGTGCGTCGCTGGCTGACGTGAGGGAATCGAAATGACGCCACGCGTTGTCCGGATGGGCGCGCACGTGCGGCACGGTCAAGTCGCGGACGGTATAGCGCCGGGATTCCCAGCCGGCCGCTTTTGCGGCGAGTTCGAGAATGTCGAGCTGGTTCACGCCGTGGCCTCAGCGGGTTCGGTGGCCGGGAAAAACGCGGTTACCGGCACCTTGAGGTGAACGGCACGGCCGAGGGCGCACAGACGGAATACGACGGTCTTTTCAGTGCCGGCAGCGAGCCCGCCGATAACGCCCGAAATTTTGACTTCGCCGATATCGTCTGCGTCATCGGTCGGGCTGAAGAATGCCGGGTCGATGCCGTGGCTGTGCAGATCGACGACGAGACTCTCGTGCGCGGCGAGGGCCGGGCGGTCGATATCGAGCGAGTCGGGCGTGGCGCTTTTGATCGAGACAGGCTTGTATTCGAGTTGCCGATCACGGTCGTTCCAGATGATCCAGGCCGCGTGCTCGTTGGGCGATGCGCTGTTGGCTTCTTCGCCGAAGCGGCGGAACAGATGCTGAGCTGCGCCCAGGCGCCCGAACGCGAACTCCATCTTCGGTGCGATTTTCCCGTAGGGTGGTCGCGTGGCGCCCTCGATGGTGCTGATCTGCTGAATGAGGTGAAGCCAGGGACGCCGGATCTCGATGAATATGCCTTCGGCTGCGATCAGGAAGCGGTGGCCGATGTCCTGAAGCGGTGCGAATTCGGCATGGGCCGGAACGGTTGCGACCGGGGCGCTATCGAACAGGGCATTGTCGAGGGCGATCTTCTCGTCGTCGGCCGCTGCCGCGATCGGGCGCGCTTGGGCGGCGGCAACGGCAGCTGCGACGTCGAAGCCGAATTTGGTCAGGATGGCGCCAAGGTCTTTCAGAGCCGCGCCGGTCGACGCATCGAATTCCGACTGAATGGCGGCGAAGTTGGTGGACATGTCAGTTGCTCCGGTTGGTAATGCGTTGAATGACCGCGCCGACCGTCGTGTCGAGCGGAATGAGGCGATCGGTTGGGAAGGGTGCGCCGTCAAGCAAATCCATCCAGAGGCGGACGGCGCTACCGCCAGCGATGAGCCGCTTGGCATTTGCATGCGTGAAGCGGCTGCGGAAAAAGTCGTCGTTCTCGTATTTCTCGACGTCGACGGTGTTGGGGCGATCTGAGCAATCAACGTTGCCCGTGCAGATCCAGCCGTTGTCAGAAACGTTGAAGTGCGGCGCCTGGAATATCGCGGTGTCTGCATCGGGCCGGCAGCTATGCTCAAGGGCAAACGCGTAGCGCTTGTCACCGTACGCGACGAAGATGAGCGCCGGATGCTGGGCTTCGCCGTGGCGATTCCCGATTGGCTTATCGGCGGCAAACCAAGTGGAGCGAGGCAAGGCCGGTGCCCACCATGCGACCGTATTCGGCGCGGTGAAGATCACGCGCTCATGAACGAAGCCGAAATTACCCATGTGCTTTGATGCCGCGCGAGCGAAGCTGGCGAGTTGCTGTTTCGTTGCCGGCTGGCCCGCGAGCAGCGTCGGCACGCCGTCGATGACGCGTGCAGCGTGGCGTGTGACGTAGACTTTTTCGAGGCCATTCGATCCCGTCCGCCCGCGGTAGAGCAGAAGCGCGGAATCAAGCAGCAGCGTCGCTTCGTCGCCATTGTTGATGTCGACCGAACTCATACGCGCACCTCGACTCGTTGTGCAGGCGCGTCCTCTTCGGCATCAACGCTTAGGAACGAAATCAGTTCTTCGGTGGCGCGCGCGAGTGCGGCGGTGTTATGCATCCGCTCGAACCAGTTGCCTATCGCTTTGCCGGCAAAGGGAAGTGCGATAGCGGCCGATGCCTCAAGGTAATCGCCCTGCAACTCGTTATTCCAGAAATCATCCAGCACGCGGCCGGTGCCGTCTTCCTGCTCCCAGAGCAGGAACGTTGCATAGTCGATGCCGTGCTCGCCGGCATCCGAGCAATTCACGCGTGCAAACTTCCTGCCGCTGTTGACGATTGCATGGATCGCGTCGCATGCATGCACGACGGCATCAACGAAAATGATGTCGTTGGTTCTGGTGTGGGCGCACGCCACCTCATCGGCGGTAAGCACCCGTTGCGGGTAGCATGCCCACTCGGGTGCAGTGGGGAAAAACTCGCGACGGCGGGGGGTGTCGCATTGGGCAAAGAATTCGTCGATTGCTTCGTCCGTGCGCTCTTTAGGAATCTTTAGGTCGTACATGAGCGCAAGCTCGTCCATGGCGGCAAACTCGTCAGCCTCGCCATGCCAGTACATGTATTCGGCAAGCCCGAGCGTTTCCTGCGGCGTGAGGACCGACGGCAAGTAATGCGCGCACGTCTCGTACAAGACCGCCAGCACGGTTTGCCCGAGGCCAGGGACAGCGCGCTCCAGTCGTTGAATGCCAGCGCCGATGAATCGAACGGGGGCATTTCCTATGCCGTCTCTGCTGTGGATCAGGAACCATGCCGACTTTGCCGGGTTCCCTTCGTTGACTACGCGCAGATTCCAGTCGAACCAGCGAAGGCCGCTCGTGATCTCTTGCCACTCACGGTAGATAGTCCCCTCGGCGACTGTCCGCTCGTCGGTCGACCCGCCTAGCTGCTCGGCGTCCGCCTTGGTCACGACTCGGCCATTAACCAAGGCGAGCGCGAGGCCGCGTATGAAATGCCGGTCGGAGCCGGTGACATAGCGTGTCGGCACCTTCGGCGAAATTGTCGGGAGGACGAGAGGTAGAGGCGTCATGGCAATATCGGCATCAATTCCGAGGGCAGGCGAAGCATTTCGCCGTCGGTATCGCGGCTCGTCACGATGGCGTTGACCGCGCATGCGAGCGGCGAGTTGACGTGCGAGGCAACGGTCGTTTCGATGGTTTGGGGAGAAAGCGAATCTTCGCGGAGACGCTTTCTCAGTTCGCTCAGCGTCATGGCGTTACTTCGCGTAACGCGCGTGCAGCGCGTCAATAAACGCGACCTCTTCGTCGAGCAACGGGCAGACATGCGCGCTCGCGAAGCGATCCAGCTCGACAAGGTAGGTTCGAATGGCGCCGGGCGCGACGACCGCCAGCACGGCGCTGATCTTCTGCGGCGTGTCGAGTTCTTCAGTGGCGCCGCCGGTGCCCTTCGTGCCGACGGCGCGACGGAACGTGTACACGCTGCGATTGCCGTTGATGACTGGCCCTTCCACCTCGGCGTTGGTCAACTCCGGGTAGGTCTGCGAATAGAATTCGCGGATCTGGTTCGGCGTCATGTTCGGCGCCGGGTCGGCCAGCTTGGCCCCGTTGTACGAGAACTCGCGTTGCAGGTTTTCGATTTGCATGGCGTCCTCGCTCACCACACGTCGAGGCCGGCACCCTCGGCCGTAGCGGCCGCGACGCCATCGCTCGAGGGTTCTTCGCCATTGCTCGTCGTCTCGGGCTCTCCATCCCGTTCTTCGCGAACTTCGTCGTTCGGATTGGGCGGGGTGTCGTCCGTGATGGACAATTGGCGGGGGTCCGCTTGCGGCTCGGGCGCCCCTCCCGCCGGCGTGTCGTCAGCGGTCTTGTTTTTCGGCGGTCGCCCGCGGCGGGGTTTATCCGATGCTGCGGCGGCGGATGCCGGCGCCGGAAGTGCAGCGGGCGCCGCCTTGCCGGTCGAATTCGCGGCAGCGCACGCGAGCGCTTGGTCGAGTACCGACAGCGCGCCCGGTTGATATGCTGCGACAGCCGCTGCGAACTGCTCGTCGAGCTCGGCAGGCGTACCGACGAGCGACAGGGGCCAAAGCTTTTTCTCTGCCTTCGCCGACTGGACCGGCGTAACATGAACGCGGATGCGATCGTCACCTTCGGCGGAAATCAGGACGGAAATGTTGGCTGCGCGAGCGATGTCGTGCAGCGCCGTAAATAAGGACATGGCGCTATTTCTCCGGGGAGGGATGGTCAAGCGGCCGCGAGGCCGTCGTAATTGCGATCCCTGAAATCGGGATCGCCGGGGTAGCGGTCCGTGCCGTCGGCTCGATGCCAGCAGTACAGAGATCCGCGTCGATGGGGGAACCAGTAGCCAGAGCAGCCAACGCAGCGCATACGCGTCGTGTCGCGCCGATTCATCCAGCGATCGATGCGATATTTGCGACGGCCGCAGGTCCGGCATGCGGGCAGGCGGAGG
Organism: Burkholderia sp. 22PA0099; assembly: GCF_047497165.1. Lineage (NCBI taxonomy): Bacteria > Pseudomonadati > Pseudomonadota > Betaproteobacteria > Burkholderiales > Burkholderiaceae > Burkholderia > Burkholderia sp. 22PA0099. Next base: position 1,945,975 of record NZ_CP163164.1, read on the forward strand.
TATTTATCGGGGTGGCGTTTCAGGCATCGGCGAGCGGCGCACTTCACGCAGCGAACATGGAAACGTGCCATCGATCAATCCTCGTCGCCCGCCTGCATGCGCTTTACGTCGACGCGCCGAGCGTCACGTGCTGCGCGCGCACGAGCCGACGATTCCAGCATGCGTACCGTCGCCTCGCGCTGAATCGCGGCATCGAAATCGCCGCGCATCCGTAGCAGTTGCCACTCAGCGCGAAGCAAATGACGAGGAAGGGGTTGGCTATGCATGGCGATTACAGTTCGCCGGGCCGGAACATTTCGCCCAGGCCAGCCGCCGTGGCGAGTGCATGTGCAATTTCCGGCTCGGCACGCCAAAGCTGCCCTACGATCGCCGCCAAGCGCAGACACGCGTCGTCGGAGAGCTCCTCCTGCGGGCGCTTGTCTCGCAAAAAAGACTCGTAAGCCGTTGCAGCCACGGCATCCAGAATCAATTCCCTTAGTTGAGCGGCGGTGCGAGTGGGCTTGTTCATTCTTCGCGACGAAAAATAAGGACACCAAATTAAAAAAGAAATTCCTGCATGAACTGCTGCGCGGCCTCGGTTACGAGCAGCGACTAACGACGCAGGGCTGCGTCGATGCCTTGTCCAGTTCGGCGTACTGGTTGTAGCCGTGGATCAACAGGTAGAAGAAAAACAGGCCCGCGATCGCGGACACGTTGCGAGCGATGTGGAAAACGCGTCCGGCCACGCGCATGCCGCGCTTTTGCGAAACAGTTTTGAAATTCCACGAGACGACGTCATCGCTCATCGGTTGGCGTGCCGGTGCATTCTTCTTCGCGGCCCGCGTAACGAGGACGTGGATCCGCCCGGCGAAATTCGCGATGCCGCGTGATTGATCGATGGTGTTGCGCGCTTCGATTTTCATGGCTTCGTCCCGGTTGGTAGGTGGGTGATACGGAACGAATCATAGAACTATAGGTTACCTTTTACAAGAACTAAAAGTGACCTTTTCGGCAATGTGTGTGAAAGGTGACGTAGGTCTGGCGAATGCAATCGGAGTTTGATACTGTGTTTATATACAGTAGTTAAGGAACTTGACGCGTGGGGGCGGCGATGCAAGGCGAAGGTGTGGCGCGGGGCGCAAACCGGTGTAGGAGTGGGGATACGGCGATAATTAGCCGATGTCCTCTGAATGAGGCGTACGTCGGCCTGATCGTAAAGATCACGGGGCCGCATGAAAGCCCCGAATTTGATTGGAACGTAGAGATACTAGGAGGGCCGGTTTCAGGGCGTGAGATCCGCACCGGCGAAAGGGGGGTGTTTCGGCACGCGGCCGTGTACGACTGGAACCTTACTCCGCTCCGAGGTCTGGAGCGTTTATGTCCAAACGGCGAGGCTCAGACTGGGGCCGTAGATTCTGGATTGTCTTTAGCATCAAAGACATAGATTGAAATACCTCGGCCGGCATGCCCGTCGTGTCGGCGACATTGATTGCATTCACGAGCTGAGCCGCATCCTCACTTGCCGGGCTAGGGCCGGGTACGACTGACGTGGCTTTGACCACTTCCGAGCTGGGTGCAAGCGACACGGGGTGGCGGCCTGTCGCCAGCCATTCGAAGCTGACGCCATATCGCTTGGACATTTCGACCAAGCGTGTAGTCTCGGGCACACCTTCGCCTTCGAGCCATTTCCGTACGCCCTTCTGACTCAGCCCCCAATCTTTGGCGAGCTGATTTTGGCGTCCACTCCCCTTGGGCGGATAGCCCGCATCGTCCAGCACCAAATTCAGCCGGTCCGAAAAAGCCTGTCGTTCGTCGATGGTAACCATGGGTTCTATTGTCGTTGTCTGGGCCGGAACAATCAGTTCTTGCTGTAGGTAACTATTGGTTCTAGAATCGCGGCATGAACCTAATCGAATCTGCCGTCGCCGACGCTGGCGGCATCACCGCCTTCACGAAGGCATTAAACGCGCGCATCCCTCGGCCTGTGACGTACCAGGCCGTACGAAAGTGGGTTGCAAAAGGTCGGCTGCCGCGTACTGATTGGACTGGCGAAACGAACTATGCCGGCGCAATAGAGGCTATGACGCGAGGAAAGGTCGCGCGCGCCGCGTTGCTCGAACTGCCTGCCGCCGCGGATGTTCATCAGGGCGCCGTGATTTCTTCGTCGTAGAGCGGTAGCAGGCCAGCTTTCTTCGCCTGCTTTTCGACGTCGAATTCATCCAGGTCCATCGGATTGCGGCATTCCGGGCACCAAACGGGCGGATCCAGTCGCCCGCTCAGTGCTCGCTCGATAGATTCCTTGCGGATAAATCCGCAAAAGCCGCAGCGAAAATCGTAGGGGTGGCTCGTTTCCATTTGTTTGCGTTCCGAGTGGTGTCGTGACGCAATCCTATGTGAACCCAGCCAACGTTAACAGCATGAAAAACTCTGAAATTCAAGGGTAGAAAATGGCTCACCAATATAGCGACAGTGAGTGGACTGATGTTTTGTATCAGTCGGTCCGCAAGACGCCGGGAAAAGTCGGAGACGCCGCTCGCTACTTGAGCGAGCGGCGGGGTGTGCGGATTACGGGGGAGTCGCTGCGGCTCAAATTGCGTGAGGTCGAGGGCGCGCGCATTACGGCCGAGATGTTCGAGATGTTGATCGAGTGGATGCAAGAAAAAAACCAGCCGCACGCGCTCGATGCGTTGCACGCGCTGAATGCGCGATTCGGTCTCGTGGCCGGCGCACCGATCGCCGGGAAAAATACGGCGGATATTTCCGCGCTTGTATCTGCCGCATTGGTGGTGTGCACGTATGCGGGCCGCTTTGCCGAGGAAATTCAACGGGCGGTAGAGGATGGAATTATCGAGCAGCACGAGGTCGATGCGATCGAGCGTGCTGCTCGCGAGAGCCAACGGCAAATCGAGGATGCCGTGCATACCGCTCGCGCTCTCGTCGTCAAATCGCGCTAACGCGTCCTGATCTGGAGTTGCAATGGGCGCCAGCAAAAACGCTGAAGCGCGCGGGGTAATTGCGTCCGTTGAATCTGAGCAGGCCGTGCTTGGCGCGCTCATGCTCGACAACGGCGCATACGACGTGATCGCTGCGGAATTGACCGCAGAGGATTTCACTGTCGGCGATCATCGTGCGATTTTCTCGGCAATAACTCAACTGATCATCAGCCAGCGGCCGGCTGATGTTGTTACCGTCTTCGAGCGACTGAAGTCGATAAATTCGACTATCTCCGAACCGCTCAGTTACCTCAATGACTTAGTCGGCTCGACGCCGAGTGCAGCGAACCTCAAGCGTTACGCCGGCATTGTGCGCGCGCGTGCTCAGCTGCGCGGTGCAGTGCGGGCTGCTCGTGGTGTGATCGACCAATGCCACAACACCAACGGAAAAGAGGCGTCGGAAATTATTGATATGGCGCAGGCGGCGTTTCTGCGCCTCTCCGATGCGGGTTCGCGATCGACGGTTGGTTTCCAGCCGATGCAGCCATCCCTAACGCGCGTCGTCGAGCGGATCGACGAGCTGTTTCATCGTCCGGTCCGAGGGGGTATCACCGGTACGTCGACCGGATTCGTTGATCTCGACGATCGGCTCGACGGTATGCATGGTGGCGAGCTGATCGTTGTCGGTGGGCGGCCGTCGATGGGCAAGACCTCGTTTGCCATGAATATCGCCGAGGCCGTGGCGATTGATCTTGGGCTACCTGTTGGCGTGCTGTCTCTAGAAATGCCGGCCGATCAGCTGACGCTTCGTATGCTCGCCTCGGCATCTCGGATCTCGCAAAACCGCCTCCGTACTGGTCGACTCGATGACGACGATTGGCCGCGCCTAACGCGTGGCGTCGAGCTTATGGCGGATGCCCCGATCGAGATCCTCGACAGCTCCGCAATCACTCCGTCGAAATTCAAGGCCGAGCTGCGCCGCCTGCACCGTGAGCGCGGCCAGCTTGGCGTTGTCGTTGTCGATTACCTGCAACTCATGTCAGGCGACGGGAATAACGAAATGCGTGCCGGTGAAGTGGCTGAAATTTCGCGCGCGCTCAAACAAATCGCCAAAGAACTGAACGTGCCGATCATCGCGCTCTCGCAGCTCAATCGCGGCCTGGAGCAGCGGCCGAACAAGCGGCCGGTCATGTCGGATTTGCGGGAATCTGGCGCGATCGAGCAGGACGCCGACGTGATCCTCTTCATCTATCGGGACGAGGTTTACAACCCCGACAGCGCAGACCGCGGCACGGCAGAAATCATTATCGCGAAGCAGCGAAACGGCCCGATCGGGACCGTGCGGCTCGCGTTCCAAAACGCAATCACCCGGTTCGAGAATTTCGCCGGATCGGGCTCGGAATAACCAATGGCAACCGTATCTCCGTTCTACACCTGGCGCCGCGCAATGATGTGCAGCGGCCTGCCCCCGACGACGAAGCTCGTTCTTTTCGTCGTTGCCGAATACACGAACGGCATGGATGAAACGTGTTGGCCTGCGCTCGAAACGATCGCAGAGAAGGCAACGCTGTCGATCCGTGCCGTCACGAAACACCTGAAGCTCGCATCCGAGCTTGGTTGGCTGACGCGATGGAAGTCTCGCAGGCCTGATCGGAAATGGGCGCATGCGCACTACCGGCTGTCGATACCCGAGGCGGCTGCGCTGCATCAGCGTGACCTTATCGACCTAGACCTTGCTGCCAGCGACGCCCATGCGGACATCCAATCCTCGGAACCTGGTGCCGAATCTGCTCAAGAAATAGTCACTTTGGAACCAGGTGCCAGTAACTCCGGGGGCATTTCGGCACCAGGTGCCAGTAACTCGGGCGAAGGCCCGGAACCTGATGCCAGCAACTGGGCCGAAGCGCTCGAAAACGTTGAATCGGTAAAAAGTTACTGGCACCACGTTCCAACTAACTACCCAGTAAACGGAAGTACGAATAAACCAACTCTCTCTCAAGCGACTGTGGTTAGGACAGGCAGCGGCGATCAGAGAGGGAAATCTGAAAATTCGGGGCGAGCGTTCGCGGTCTGGATGTTCGAGCAGTTGCTCGCCCGAGATCCGCATTTTCAGCGGCCCGATATCGACGCCTGGGCGTGTGATGCCGATGCGATGGTCGCGGTCGATCGTCGGACGCCCGGGCAAATGGCGACACTGGTCGGCTATGCGCTGCGCGATAAATTCTGGCCTCGCGTCATCACTTCGCCGGCAAGGCTGCGGAAGAACTGGGACGAGCTGCGCCGTCGACGCAATGCGGATATCGAGGCGAGCGCAAAGCCGCCCCGCGCTGCCGGTGCGTCGGCGCCCGCTGCGGACGATCGCCAGTGCGCGCATGTCGACGAGAACGGCTGCCGTTGCACGAATCTCGCTGGAACCATCATCGGTGCCGGCTCCATGCGGCGCGGCTACTGCCGTGCGCACGTTGGGAAATATTCGGATTAACCGGGGAAAATCATGTCGATCGAAATTCGTTTGGAAAATTGGGCGCGTGTGCAGTCGAGCGTTTGCAACAGCGATACCGGTGGCAGTGGCCTGGTGTCGAGCATCTACTTTCCCACGGTGCGCGGGCAGTCGGTCAACTCGTCGTTGGATCTGGCTGATGCTGGCCGCGTCGAGGTCGAGATGCGCAGGCTCATGCCGCAGGACCGACAGATCCTCGTGATGCATTACATCTGGCGTAAGCCGGTGTTCGTCATCTGCCGTAGGCTTGGCCTGAAGGTTCGGCCGTCGACGGTGTTCGATCTGGCGATGGCCCATGCGAAGCGGGCGCTGGCTGATCGGCTTGCTGCGCATCAGCGTGAGTTCGTGTCGATGCAGAGCGTGATCGAGGCCATGGCGAAACAGACGCTTGCAGATTCGAAATAGGTCGATTACACTCGCTCCACAATTTGATCCGGTGATTCTTACCGAGTGCGCGCGACATTGGTCGGGTCGCGCCACGCCTGGAGAATCTGAAGCCTCGATAGCGAAAGCGTCGAGGCTTTTTGCATTGGGGCTCGTGATGCCGAAGAAACCGCCTACGCCGTGTCGGCACCACGGCTGCAATCAACTGCTCGATGAGCCCGGCTACTGCGACGCGCACCAGCGTGAGTCGGTCGGTTGGCTCGATGACCGGCAGCGTGGCAACCGTCATCAGCGAGGCTACGGCACACGATGGGACAAGCTGCGCAAGACGATCCTTGCTCGCGACTTCGGCATGTGCCAGCCGTGCAAGCGGGCTGGCCGGCTCCGTCCGGCGAGTATGGTCGATCACATCGTGAACAAGGCGCAGGGCGGAACCGACAATCCATCGAACCTTGAGGCGATCTGCCGTCCGTGCCACAAGCTCAAGACCGGCGGCGAATCGCACGCGGCCAGGCGCAAGCCGGGCGATGCGTGATCGGCGAGGGTTTTGACCAAGGGGGGGTGTCATTTCCTTGGGGCCTTTTGGCCGGGACCGCCCGTTCAAGGCCAAATTTTCGGGGAGCAGTTTTCAGAGAGGGGGGGGTTAAAGAGATCGCCCCAGTGAGACGCTGAAAGACGTTAGGACTGCTTTCAAGTCAAATTTTCAACGGGAGGCGGCGTATGGAGCCGAACGATACGACTGCGCCGCCGTCCGGTGGCGATATGCCGCCAGGCGGCTCCGCGCGTGCTGGAAAGCGAATCGAATCGCCGTCGACGCCGCCGGGTGTCCACTTCGAGTCGTCGCATCGCAAGGTGTGGGATTACCTCTGCCTGGCGCTGCGTGAAGAAGGCGTGCCGCACAAGACTGCGGGCGTCGTGCTCGCGATCGTGTGCGTTGATTTCGTCCGCTGGGTGAAGGTGGAATTGCAGCTCCGTGATTTCGAGCGGATCAACAATGGCTCGTTCATGACGGTGACGCCGAACGGGCATTCTCAGCCGCATCAGTTGTACTACGCGGCCAAGGCGCTAAAGGACGGGTTGCTGAAATGTCTGCCGGAAGCGTGTCTGACGTTGCCGTCGATGCTGATCGCGAAGTCGAAGATGGAGCCGGACGATCCGCAGGACGATTTGTTCGATCAGATTCTGGATCACGCGCAGTCGCACCCGAGCGTCTCGCATGCCTGACGCCGGCCAAGCCGGAGCGCTGGGATATCGAGTATGGCTTGCCGATGCTGCGCGGCGAGGTGGTCGCCGGTGAGTTCGAGTTCCTCGCAGTGCTGCGCCATTACGAGGATTTGATCAGCGGCCCGGAGCGTGGTCTAGTCTTCAGTCCCTCGCATGCGTGGCACTGCATCAACTGGATCGAACAGCAGGTCAATCACATCAAGGGCAAGCTTGCGCGCACGCCGCTCAAGCTCGATAGCTGGCAACTGTTCCATACGGCGGTGCTGCTCGGCTGGCGCCGCAAGGCGTCGGGCCTGCGCCGGTTCCGAACCAGCTACGAAGAAGTGGCGCGGAAGAACGGGAAGTCCACTTGGAAAGCGGGCGTCGCCGACTATCTATTTTTGATGGACCGCGAGATCGGTGCCGAGGTGTACACGATCGCGACGACGCGCGAGCAGGCTATGAGCGTGTTCAGGCCCGCGCTCGAAAACTATAAGCGGCGAGTTAAGCGCTCGCCTCGGTTGTCGCGCGCGATCAAGATTTACGACGGCACGAATCAAGAGCGCATTGTCGCTGGCGGTGGTGTGTTCAAGCCGTTGCCGGCGAATGCGGAATCGCTTGACGGGCTGAATCCGAGCGTAATCATGGTTGACGAGTTGCATGCTCATCGGACGCGCGACGTCTGGGACGTGATGGAATCGGCGCTGGGTGCGCGCGAGCAGCCGCTGATATCGGCGATCACGACGGCCGGCTACATCCTCGATGGGATCTGCACTGAAATTCGCGGCTACCTCGTGCAGATCCTGCGCGGCGATGTAGTCGACGATAAGTTCTTCGGCGTGATTTTTACGCTCGACGACGGCGACGATCCATTCGATCCGTATGTCTGGCGGAAGGCAAATCCGAGCCTCGGTAGTGCGAAAACGATGGATTACATGGAGGGGCAGGCGACAAAGGCGGCGACGCTGCCCAGCGCGAAGGCGAATTACCTCACGAAAGACCTGAATGTCTGGGTCAACGGGGCAATGAGCTGGTTCGATATTCGAGTGTGGGATCTCGGTGGTGTGCCTTTCGACGCTCGCGAGCTGCGCTGCCGGCGTTGCTTCGGTGGCCTCGACCTTTCGAGCACGCGTGACTTGACCTCGTTCGTTTTGGTATTCCCGCCGGATGATCTCGACACCGGCGATTGGTTTGTGCTGGCCTGGATCTTCTGTCCGCAAGCGAAGGTCGACGAGCAGTCACATAGTGACGCTGCGCCTTACGCGAAATGGAAAGAGGCGGGCTGGCTGACCGTTACCGAAGGCAACGTGCTGGATTACGCCGTGGTGCGCCGGACCGTCAAGGCCGCGTGCAAAGCATTCGATGTTGAAGAGGTCGCGTTCGATGTTTGGAACGCGACGCACCTGGCCAATGAGCTGATGGAGGATGGCGTGCCCATGGTGCAGCTGCCGCAGAATTTCGGCGGCCTCTCGCCCGGCTCGAAATTGCTGGAACGGCTTGTGTACAGCAACCGCTTCCGGCACAACGCGAACCCGGTCTATCGCTGGTGCGCGAGCAACGTGTCGCTGCTGCTGGACACGAATGAAAACATCCGGCCGAACAAGAAAACGTCCGAGGGTCGAATTGACCCAATTGTGGCGACGTGCATGGCGATGACGCGTGCGCTTGTTCACCAGCCGGATCCGACGCCGGAAATTATCGCGATATGAGCACACCGAATAATGCTGGATCCTCGATCCTCAACAAGTGGCGAGCCGGCCGAGAGGCTCAACGGGCTGTCGAGGCGAATGCTTCGGCAGCTTATCCGATCTCGGAAATGGTGGGTGGATCGGAGGGCTATCGGCTCATGACCGGTGGCGGGCCAGGTTCCGGTGCGGTCAGTGAGCGCTCTGCGATGGCGATTGACGCTGTCTACGCGAGTGTGGCGCTGATCGGGGGCGCACTGGGCCAGCTGATTTTGCAGACGTACGCGATTGCAAACGAGTTGCCGACCGAGGTGAAAAATGATCTGTGGTACATGCTGAACGAGGAGATGCACCCTCGTTGGACCGCCGCGCTCGGATGGGACTATTGCGCTCAGGCGCTGCTGTTGCGCGGGAATATGTACCTCCGAATTCATCGGCCATCACAATTTTCTTCGCAGATCGAATCGCTTGAGCCATTGCATCCGTTGAGCGTATCGCCGCGGCTGTACGACGATCGGTTGATCTACGACATCGTTAATATCGACGGCACTACCGAGACCCTTGATCAGGCCGACATGATTCATGTGCCTGGTCCTGGATTCGATGGGCTGCGTGGGATGTCGCAGATACAGCATGTGCTGCGCCGCCCGGTGAATACGGCTGCCGCTGCAGCTGCTGTCGGTGAGCACATGTTGACCGAAGGATTGAGGCCCGACATCGTGCTTGCGACCGAGTCCAAGCTGGATCAAGGGCAAATCGATTTGCTGCGTAAGCAGTGGGTCGACAGATACAGCGGGCTTGCGAATATGAACGCACCGGTTGCGGTCGGTGGCGGGCTGAAGGTGCAGCAGATCAGCATGTCGGCAGCCGACGCGCAATTGCTTGACCGCGAAAAACTGTCGGTCGAAGCAATCGCCAGAATATTCGGCGTACCGCCGTACATGATCGGCCAACTTGAAAAGCAAACCAGTTTCGGCAACGGGCTCGAGCAGCTCGGTACGGGATTCGTGCGGTACACGCTTGGCCGGCACATGACGAAGATCGAGCAGGAATTCAATCGGAAAGCGGCTGTCCGAGGGAAGTCGAAATTTGCGTATGACCCTGCTGCGTTGCTGCGTGGCGATACGAAGTCGCGCTATGACGCTTACCGGTCTGCACTCGGGCGGGCTGGCGAGCCGGGATGGATGACGGTGAACGAAGTGCGAGCGGTGGAAAATCTTCCGCCCAATGCCGATGGCAATTCGATTTTTAAAGGGACCGGTGATGCGAAATCAGATCCTCCGCCTGCTGAATGACAACAGGGCGGCGCCCCGCCGCTTCGAGGTCAGAAATGACGCGAATGGCGACGCTACCATTTACCTCTACGACGTGATTGCATCGGACGACTGGTTCGGCGGAATTTCCGCCGCATCGTTTGTTCAGCAGTTGGCATCGATCTCGGCGCCGACGATTCACCTCCGTATTAATTCGCCAGGCGGCGATGTCTTCGAGGCCCGCGCGATGTCGCAGGCTATTCGCGAGCATCCGTCGACGATTATCGGCCACGTCGACGGCTATGCAGCAAGCGCTGCTACCGATGTCGCGATCGCATGCAGCAAAGTGATCATGGCCGAAGGTTCCATGTTCATGATTCATCGAAGCTCCGCGCTTGCATGGGGGACGGGTGATGATCTGCGGGCGACGGCCGGCCTGCTCGACAAAGTGGATGCTTCGATCGTCGATATGTACGCGGAAAAAACGGGGCAAAGCAATGACGACATCATCGCGTGGATGGATGCTGAAACCTGGTTCACTGCCGAAGAGGCCGTCGCCAACGGGTTCGCCGACGAGCTGGCCGGCAGTGCGCCGAGCAATTCGGCATCCTGGAACCTCTCCGCTTACAAGAATCCGCCGGAGCCTAATTCCCGGAAGTCGCCGGAGCAGCAACCGCCGACGCCGGAGCCGCCGCCGGGACCGGCGGCACTGCAAAACAAGGTCGACCTCGACGGCATGCGCCGCAGGCTCGCACTGAGCACCTGTCACTGACGCTTCCCGCGTCGATTGAGGGGCCGCCTTTGGGCGGCCTTTTTTATTTCCAAAAGGAAACGATATGCCGGTAAATCTCAAGGAATTGCGGGAGCGTCGCGACGCTACCTCGAAGAACCTCAACGCTCTGCTCGAAAATAATTCGGGCGACAAATGGGGCGCGGAGCAGCAAACGATCTACGACAACGGCATGGCCGAGATCGAGCGCATCACTGCCGAGATCAAGCGCCACGAAGGGCTGATCTCGCAGGTGGCGGCCAATGCGCTGAACGGCGATACGCGCGAGTACGCGGGGCAGCACGTGCGCAATGGCGGCCAAAGCGAGGAATCGCGGGCGATGCGTGCCTACCTGTCGGGGGGCATCTCGGCGATGGCTCAGGAGGACGTGCAACGCATGCGCTCGCGGGTCAATGGTGACGTCGCGAATGTGATGCACGGCATGATGCCGCAAAACGCCATGTCGACCACCACCGGTGTCGAGGGGGGCTACACGGTTGCGACGGAATACTACGATCAGCTGACGCAGGCGCTGCAGCAATTCGGCGGCATCCTCGACGTCGCGTCGCAATTCACCAGCGGCACCGGTGCAACGATGAACTTCCCGACCGCTGACGCCCGCTCGGAAGTCGGCGAGATCGTGGGCCAAAACGCGGCCGTCGGCGCGTTGGATACGACGTTCGGCAACATCGTGATGAACGTCTTCAAGTATTCCTCGAAGAAGATCGCGGTGCCGTTCGAGCTGCTGCAGGACAGCATGTTCGATATCGAGGGTTACATCAATGGCCTGCTGGCCCTTCGAATCGGCCGGATCACGGCGCAGCACTTCACCGTCGGCTCCGGCAACGGGCAACCGCGCGGTGCCGTCACGGCTGCGGCGGTGGGTAAGGTCGGCGCAGCTGGCTCGGCGCTGACGATCGGCTATGACGATTTCGTCGACCTCGAGCACAGCGTCGACCCGGCATACCGCGGTGGACCCAAGGTGGGCTGGATGCTGCACGACGATTCGCTCAAGATCGCCCGCAAGATCAAGGACGAACAAGGGCGTCCGATCTTCGTGCCGGGTTACGAGCAGGGCAATCCCGGCGGCGCACCGGATCGCATTCTCAATCGTCCGGTCACGATTTCGCAGGAAATGCCGACCATGGCTGCCGGCGCGAAGTCGGTGCTGTTCGGCGACTATTCGAAGTACCTGGTGCGTCGCGTGATGGATCTGACGCTGTTCCGCATGGCCGATTCGTATTTCATCCAGAACGGCCAGATCGGCTTCATCGCGTTCAACCGTCAAGGCGGCGAGATGATCGACGTTGGCGGCGCCGTGAAGTCCTACCAGAACGGCGCTGCGGCTTAACTCTCGGGTTCGGGTGGCTCGCGCCCCCGAACGCAAAAAAACATCGGAGGTTTTATGAGCAACGATCCGAACGGTCTGTTGGGCGACGACTCGTCGACCGGAAGCGCGAAGGAAAAGGCGACCACTCCGCCGACGCAGAGCAGCGTGGCGGAAAAGCCGCCGGAACCCGCGAGCTCGAAGGATGCAGCGTCCGCGGGCGCCGGTGCGAAGACGGGTGCGAGTGACCCGCAGTTGCCCGAAAAGCCGCAGCGCGTCGAGCCGACGGGGAAGTTGGTCCCGGTGCGCGTGCTCGTGCGCTGTGTGCACGGGATGCCGAACGACATCGCCGAAATCGACGAAACGCTGGTCAAGGTGGCCGAGCGCAATGGCCTGGTGTGCTCGCACAAAGCATCGGTCGAGTTCGTCAAGAGCCTGAAGCGCTAAGCGAGGTGTGCGATGTCGGCACGTGTGATTTCGCCTCCCGACCAGGAGGCAATTTCGGTGGTGGATGCCTGCCTGCATTTGCGAGCCGATCAGGGTCCGGAGGATCCGCTGATCCAGCGCGCCATTCGTTCGGCGCGCCGGCGGGCGGAAAACGAAACCGGCCGGCCGTTGCTGCCGCAGACGTGCGAGAAGCGATTCGAGAAATTCGAGCGCAGCATGCACTTATGGCGGGATGTAACGCAGATCATTTCGGTGGCGTACGACGACGAGCTGGGCGTTGCGCAGCAGATGGATCCGATGTCGTACTACGTCGTTGGCCAGAGCGATCTGCGCGTCGTCGGGGAACTGCCTGCTGCCCGTGAGGTGGTGGTGCAGTTCAAGTGCGGCGCGTTCGAGGCTGACGCTGTACCGGAGGACGTTGTCACGTGGATGTTGTTGCAGATCGGTGCGATCTACGAGAACCGGTCGGCAGTCGATAGCGTCCAGACCTACGAAATCCCCGGCCGCTTTGTCGACGGTTTGCTCGACGGCGCCCGGATCTGGTCGATCTAGCCATGCGAATCGGAAAATTAAAAAGGCAGATCCGTATCGAAAAGCGCGGACCTGGTCGTGATCCGGATACGGGGCAGGAGATCGATGGCTGGGTCGCGATCGGGCCTCCGGTCTGGGCGGATCTGCTGATGCAAACCGGCAAAGAGGCTATCGCCGCGAATTCCGAAGTGGGGCAAGCCGTCGCGAGTATCCGAATTCGATATCGAGTCGACGTCGATAACGGCATGCGGGCTGTTCTTCTCAAGTACATCGATGGCGTGGCCGTGGATGACGTGATTTTCAACATCGGCGAGCCGTTGCCAGATTTTGCCGGCCGACGGTATGTCGATTTGCCCTGCGTTACGGGAGCGAATGATGGTTAAGAAGATTTGCATGCCGACTGCCGGGAAAGGAAAGGCGCTGGTCGATTTGCTCGTCGAGCAGCTCGGCATTCCAAAAAACTGCAAGGGTTTCGACCTGCATTTCGAGGTTGGCGAACCTATCGAAGTCACGATTCGAACCTACGCCACGGACGACGATCAGGCATTCGACGGGAGTGTGATCGAGGCAGTCGAATCGCGTTTTCAGTTGGTGGAGGTGTTCGATGGCGACGCCTGAAGCAATTGTCTATCGCGCCCTTGAGTCGCTGGCCGACGGCCGCGTATATCCCGATCAGGCGCCGGACAACATTGGCCGGCCGTACATCGTCTACCAGAGTGTCGGTGGCGAGGACGGGGCGACGCTCGATGGCGCGGCCGATACGCAGAACTCGCGCATGCAGGTCGCGGTGTGGTCGACGACGCGCAGCGAAGCGGTGGGGCTCATCGGCCAGGTGCGCGATCTCCTGACGGCCGAACCGATTAGCGCGACGCCGATCGGTTCGGCCGTCAGTACGTACGACACCGACACCAAATTACGCGGCAGTCGGCAGGATTTTTCGATCTGGTATCGGTGAAAGCCGTTCCAGCCAAACGTAGGCCCGCTTTTCAGCGGGCCTTTTTTATATGCGAGGTGATATATGACCAGCTCCGCAATCAGTGCGCAGGGTAGCAAAGTGTCGGTGAATACCGGCACGACCGACGTGCCCGTCTGGACGAAGGTGAAAAACGTGAAATCGTTCACCGGCATGGATGGTACGCCGACCGTGCTCGATTCGACCGACCTCGACAGCGAGGCGAAAGAGAAGGTGCTCGGGCTGACGGATAGCGGCACGTGGTCGATCGTTGTGAATCGCGACCTGTCGGATCCCGGCCAGAAGGCGCTCATGGCTGCGAAGAACAGCGGCGCGAAGCTCGGCATGAAAGTCGAGCTGCCCGACAACACCGGGGATACGTTCGACGTGCTCGTCAAGACGTTCCCGCTCGTGGGCGGTACCGATGCGCTGCTCGAATCCACCATCGCGATGGAAATCACGGGTCCCGTGACGCCGATCGCTCCCGGAGCCTAAACCAACATGCTCACCAGAGATCAGATTCTGTCCGCCCAGGACATCAAGACCACGGTCGTGGAAGTGCCGGAATGGGGTGGCTCGGTGCTCGTGGCGGCGCTGTCGGGCACTGCGCGCGACGCGTTGCAAGCTGCGATCGTCGACAACAAGCAGGTGTCGAAATTCGAATCGGCGCTGGTTGCGGCGGCGGCCGTCGACGAAAACAACGTGCCGATCTTCACCGCTGCCGACGTCGACGCGCTGTGCGCGAAGAACGCAGCGGTGGTGTCGCGCGTTGCAGCTGCGGCCATGAAGCTCAGCGGCATCGGCGCGGCCGCGACGGACGAAGCTGAAAAAAACTCCGAAGCCGCCCCGAGCGGCTCTTCTGGCACCGCCTAGCCCTTCAGTTGGGCATGTCGGTAAAGCGTGCCCAGGTTGAAATCGACAGCGCGGAATTCGCTCACTGGCTCGCGTTCTATCGGCTCGAACCGTGGGGCAGCGAAATCGAAGATTTGCGGGCCGGCGCTGGTGTGTCGATGTTGGCCAATATCAACCGCGACGTGAAAAAACGGCCCGAGCCATTCGGGCCGCTTGATTTCTTCCCTTGGGCGGATCAGCGGAAGGCGGGTAACGATTCGACGGCGGAAATTCTGCTGGAGGATCCGAAAGAGCAGGCCGCGCTGATTCGAGCAGCGCTTTATCGGAGGTAGCTATGGCCAAGCGCGCGACGATGGTCATGACGAACCCTGATTCCTTGACGGAAGGAATTCGAGCGCTGTCGGCGGCGATGTCGGAGGAAGCATTGCGACGTGCCGCCGTCGCTGGCGCCCGTGTTTTTCTGGAGGAAGAGCGGTTGCGTATCCCGGTGAAGTCTGGTCAGGGGCGCGACAGTCTGATCATTGCCTACGACAAGGAAGTGTCGACCGAGGGGGTGATTGCTTCGTACATCGTGACGTGGTCGAAAAAAGCGTTCTATCTGCGCTTCGTCGAGTTCGGGACGTCGCGCGCTGCCGCGAACCCGTTCAAGCGGCCTGCATACGAGGCAAAAAAGCAGGTAGCCGCGAAGGCAGTCGATGACGTTCTGAATTCAATAATCCAGGGGGTGCCGGGTGGCAAATGAAAATATCACTCGCGTTACCGCTGATGCGACGGGCTATACGTCGGAGTTGGAGCGCGCAGCACGATCGGCGCAGGCATTTGCCGAGAGCAACGAGGCCGCGGCGAAGCGTGTCGAGGCAGCGCAGAACGCCGTCGCTGAAGCTGCTGCGAACGGGAGCGAGGCCAGTGCGAGGTCGGTCACCTCGTTTATCAACAGCCTGAGTCGTCAGGCTGATGCGGCCGGAAAATCCACCACGGAATTGTTGCGGCAACGTGCTGCGGCGCTCGGCGTTTCTGATGCTGCCGAATCGATGATTCAGCATATCGAGAGCGTCGCGCGGGCGAATCTCGATGCGGCTGCGGCCGTGAAGGCCAAAGTGGCCTCGGATCGCGACGCCGCAGCGCAGGCTGCCAGCGTTGCTGCGGCGAATGAGCGTGCGGCTGCGGAAACGCAGCGCTTCATCGACTCGGTGGTCAAAGAGGCGGCGACGCTGGGCATGAGCCGTACCGAGCTGCTTCAAATCGAAGCGGCGCAGCGTGGTGTCACGACGGCCACGGCCGATGCCATTGCAAAGATCCAGGCGCACGCGACGGCGATGGCGGACGCGGCCACCGCGGCCAAGGCGAAGGCGGTGGCTGATCGCGAAGCTGCTGCGGAGGCTGCCAATCTCGCCGCCGCGAATGACCGAGCGGCGGCCGACGCGCAGCGGTTCATCAATGCGGTGTCGAAGGAAGCTGCGACGCTCGGGATGACGCGTACCGAGCTGCTCCAGCTCGAAGCGGCCCAACATGGCGTTACTGCCGAGACGTCGGCGGCAATCTCGAAAATTGAAGAGCACGCGAAGGCTTCGGCGGACGCGGCTGCCGCTGCTCGTACGCAGGCTGCTGCGGAGCGCGATGCAGCAGCCGAGGCAGCCCGCATTGCCGCTGCGAGTGAGAAGGCGGCTGCCGACACGCAACGCTTTGTTGACGCTGTAACGAAAGAGGCTGCGTCTCTGGGCAAGACCCGGGCCGAATTGCTGGCGTTGGAGGCTGCGCAGCGTGGGGTATCGGCCGAGACCGCCACGGCGATCCAGAAGATCGAGGATCACGCCAAGGCGACGGAAGAGGCCTCGAAGCACACGCATAAATTCAGCCTGGAATCGAATGCTTCCCGTCGCGAGCTGCTGGTGCTGGCGCACGAGATGTCGCAGGGAAATTTCAAGCAGTTCGGCGGATCGATGCTTGTTCTAGCCGAACAATCGAACGCGACGGCGCTGATTTTCAATAAAACAGCGCTGTCGATCGGTGCATTTATCGGCATTCTGGCTATCGCTGCGCACGCTACCTATGCCGCAGCGGAAGCGTTGGCCGAGTATGGAGAAACGATCGAGAAGATCGCCAAAACCACCGGGCTGTCGACGAGTTCCATTCAGCAATTCGGATTCGCGGCAGGCGTGGTTGGTGTGTCGACCAAGGATGCGTCGAGCGCGCTGAAGGATCTCGAAAAGGCGCAAAACGAAGCAATTCACGGAAACCACGATGCTGCCGCCGCGTTCAAGGCGCTGGGCATCTCGCAGGCCGAGCTTAAATCATCGTCCCCTGATGAAATTCTGCTGAAAGTTGCCGACGCATTCGCATCGGCAAAAGATGGCGCTGGTAAGGCGGCCGTCGCAAACCAACTGTTTGGCGCGAGCGGTGCCGAGCTGATTCCGCTGCTGGATCGCGGGAGCGACGGCCTCGCCAAGCTATCGCAAGATGCGCAGGATGCCGGTGCGGTTCTTGGATCGGATACGGTCGCTCAGCTCGCTGCATTCAAGGAGCAGTTGAACGAGAGCCACGAAAAGATGGCTGCGGTCAGTCTCAGCGCGAAAACGGTGCTGATACCGACGATCCTCAATTTGAATGACGCGCTGACCGGTAACGTGGCTATGAAGCCGCTGCTGATCGATTTTTACAGTAGCGTCGGCGTGATCATGAAGTTGGCGGCAAGTACGGTTGCGACGGTGGTGATCGGCTTCGAGCAGCTCTCGGAGGTGATTGCCACGGCGCTGACGGTCGTAGGCTACGGCATGACCGGCGAGTTTAAGTTGGCCGCAGGTATCGCCGAGGTGGGCTTCAGCAATCTCATGAAGCAGGGAGCGGGCTATAAGGATTTCATGTCGCGGTTGTGGTCCGACACGACGAAGGGCAGTGAGAGCAGCGACGGTTTCGACCTTGGCCATAGCAGCGGTTGGGGGAAGAAATCGATCAATTTCGCTTCTGGCCAGAACTCAAAAAAGCCCGACGAGAGCGCGACGGACAATGCCTTGAAGGGCTTGAAGGGACAGCTCGATGCGAGAGAAAAGCTTCTGAAGGACAGCATCGACCATATCAAGTCGCTCCAGCAGCAAGGGGTGATCGATGCTCAGTCGGCGATTCAGCAAGAGCATGACGCGCGCGCGGCTGCATATGCCGATGAGTTGAAGCTTGTTGGTCAAGAAATCGACCTCGCCAGCCGCAAGAAGCAAAAAGCTGCGCTGATCGAGTATCAGAGCAAGCGTGCGGCGATTCAGCAGGCGATTCTCGCCAACGACAGGCAGGCTGCCGATGCGCAGGCCGAGTTGCAGCAGAAGGAACTCAAGGCGGCGCAAGCGTACACGCTTGCGCTCGATAACGAGTTGCAGCAGCGTGCCGATGCAATCCAGGCGGCCAGCGCTGGCCGTTCGCTCGGTTCGATTGCGCAGGATGAGCTTTCCCGAATCACGGCTGTTGGTAAGGAAGGTGCTCAGAAATACACCGATCTGGTGAAGTCGCTGACCGAGAACAAGATCAGTACGAATCAATTCGACGCGGAGGTGAGCGCGCTTCAGCACTATCAAGCGCAGCGCATTGCTCTGGAGCAGGATGCGACCGACAAGATCAAAGCCATGAATGCGGACTGGTCAGGCGGTGCCGTAAAGTCGTTGAACGATTACGCGGACACGGCTGCGAACAAGTTCCAGCAGGTTGGCTCGCTCGTTGGTGATCTGACGAAGGGTATGGAGGATGCGTTCACCACGTTCGTGACGACAGGAAAGCTGTCGTTCTCGAGCTTAGCAACCAGCATCATCGCCGACATCGTTCGCATCCAGGCTCGCGCGCTCGTCGCGCAAGCCGCAACGGGTGCCTCATCGTGGCTGTCGAGCCTGTTCTCGGTCGGTACGTCTCTGGCCGGAGGGCTCGGCATGGGTAGTTCAAGCAGCCTTGCGGTATCGAGCGGCAGCTACTACACGCCGAGCAGTCCGATCATGTTTCATGCCGACGGCGGCGAGATTCGCGGGCCAGGCACCGGTACGAGCGACAGCATTTTGTCGTGGGTGTCGAATGGGGAGGGGATCCTTACTGCGGCGACGATGCGCCGGATCGGTGGTGCGGCCACGCTCGACGCGCTGAACAACGGTGCAAGCATCAATGGGCTTGCGCGGTTTGCGAACGGGGGCACCGTCGGCTCGTCTGCCGGCGTTTCTCCCGTGAGCCAGGGCAATACCAATGTCCAAGTTTCCGTGAACGCCAACGGTGGAAACGGATCGTCATTCGATCAGGCTGACGCGAAATGGCTTCAGTCGCAAGTGCAGAAGCTTGTCGACAGCCGGCTCGCCCAGAAAATGAAGGGGCAGGGCGGCTATGCCTATCAAATGAAGTATGGGAGTGTAAATGGCTGATGCATTCCAGTGGTCCCCGACTGTCGCAAACATGTCGGGGACCGACACGGCAACGGTTCGTAAGGCCCAATTTGGTGATGGATATGCGCAACGCGCCGCTGATGGGTTGAACAACGTCGCGGCGGTGTTTGATCTTCAGTTCATTGGGGATGCGGCGAAGATCACCGCGATCCGTGCCTTCCTCGCGGAGCGTGGTGGCGCAACGTCGTTTTCCTGGAAACCGCCTCTTGAGGCGGCGCCATTGCTGTTTGTGTGTGAGACGTGGAGTAGGCCGACCGTAGACGGGGCTATTTACACCATGACTGCAACCTTTACCCAGACGTTCGCGCCCTGATCATGACTGCTCTCGTACAAATCAACCAGGGTACGCCGCCGACTGGCTCGGATGGCGATACCGTTCGGGTCGGATTTTCCAAAGTCAACGCGAATACGGCGGCGCTGTCGGCTCAAGTACCGCTTGTCACGGCATATGTCTCCGACACTAAGGCGCTGGATGCAAGCTATGTGGGCAAGCGGGTCTGCTTGAATTTCGGGGCGGCCGGCGGCAAAGTCACTTTTCCCGCAGCCGCAACGGTTCCAGCAGACGGCTGCATTCTGCTTTGGAATATCGGCCTCGTCGTTGCGATAGGCTTGCAGGGACAAGATGGCACCGAAGTGACGATGCTGAATGCTGGCGACTGGGCGCTGTATGTTTCCGATGGAAGTGGGTATTGGCACGTTCAGCAGCGTGGGCGGAACACTTGGAATGAAATAGTTGGCGGCTCGCTTGAAGTTCAGGGAAATTTCTCGGTTGATGGTGTCATGTCGGTGCCTGGCGCTGGCGGGCAAGGCACCATCCGGCTTGGCCCGAACGAGGGATATTTCTACGGGACGTCGATTGCAGTCGGCTGGTTTTCATCGACAAAGGGCGGTTTTTACTACGCGCTGGAAAACAAAACTTTCTCGGTGCCTAACCTCTCTGTCGACGGCGCCCTGACCGCCGGCGCACGTCCGACTTATGCGGGAAATCTTGCATGGGACGCAGGAAATCTCCCGCATCCCGTGACTTCTGCGGATAGCCATGCTTACGGGTTTTCCTGGAATGGCTCCAATATCTACGCTTATGTGGATGGCTCGCCGGTTGGCGGCCTCGCATTCGCGTCGGACTATCGGATCAAGAAATCGGTCGAGACCTTTGAGGGCGCTGCGTCCGATGCAATCAAAGCGCTCAGGCCGGTTACATATCAGATTGCGGACGTTGGGCCGTTCAAGGGCACGGGCGCGGTGGAGTTGGGATTTATCGCGCACGAGTTGAAGGGTGTGATCCCGAGTGCAGTCGATGGCGAGAAAGATGCTGTCGATGCCGAGGGGAAAATCATGATCCAGTCGCTGAAGTGGCCTCCGATTGTCGCCATGCTGACCAAGGCGCTTCAAGAGGCGTTGGCGCGGATCGAGGCGCTTGAGGCGGCCAAGCAATGACGATCACCGCAGATGTTCAGCAGCTTGAGCCAGGCCGGCTTATCGAACTGTTCGACGTCGACTGCACACGCATCGGTGGCGACATGATGCGTTTTCACGGTCACCTACAGTCTGGATCGATTTGGTGGCAGGGTAACGAGTACAAGCCGTGGCCGATACAGGCGACGGGCTTCAAGCGTACATCGGATGCATCTCAGCCAACTCCCAAACTCGTGGTCGCCGACATCAGCGGCACGATCTCGGCGCTGTGTGTCTACCTTGATGACCTTGTGGGGGCGACCGTGCGCCGCCGTCGAACACTCGCTCAGTACCTTGACGCAGTCAATTTCGCAGATGGAAATCCGGCCGCGGATCCGACGGCCGAAATGGCCGCTGAAATTTGGCGTGTCGAGCAAAAAAGCAGCGAGGAGCCCGGCCTGCAGGTCGAATTTACGATGGCGTCGCCGCTTGACTTCGGCGGGCAGCAGCTGCCCGGCCGGCAGATTGTGAGCGTTTGCCAGTGGATATATCGGGATGCGAATTGCGGCTACGCGGGAACATCCTATTACGACGCAAAAGACCAGCCGATTGATGACCCTGCGTTGGATCGGTGCAGCATGAAAATAAGCGGCTGCGAGTGCCGCTTTGGCGTAAATAATCCGCTGCCCATCGGCGGATTTCTGAGCGACATCCTTTCCTAAAATGAACGAAATCACAAAGGCCGCGATCGCCGCTCATGCGATCGCGGCGTACCCGCACGAGTGCGTTGGCCTGGTGGTGCAAGTGGGTGGTGCGGAGCAGTACATGCCGTGCACGAACTCGGCCACCGAGCCGACGGAGCAGTTCATGCTTTCCGCTGAAGAGTTCGCGCGCTGCGAGGATGCGGGCGAGGTTGTAGCTCTGGTGCATTCGCATCCAGGCGCTCGTGCGCAACCCAGCGCTGCCGATCGAGCGGTGTGTGAGGCGAGTGAGATTGCGCGCTGGGTAATTGTGTCGGTGGGTGTCCAAGAGGACGGTTCGATAGCGGTCGATGACTGGTGCGAGTTCGGGCCAACGGGTTTCATCGCGCCGCTCGTGGGGCGTCAGTTCGTGCATGGAGTGCACGATTGCTTCTCGATTATTCGAGACTGGTATCGCATCGAGCGTGGAGTCGTAATCCCCGATTTCGAACGGCGAGACGACTGGTGGAATGACGGCAGTACGTCGCTATATGTCGACAACTACCGCACTGCGGGTTTCGTTGCTGTCGGCGTCGATGCAGTGTTGGAACTTGGCGACGTGATGCTCATGCAGATCCGCAGCAAAAACGGGGTTCCGAATCACGCTGGCATATACATCGGCGGGGGCCATTTCCTGCACCACATGCACGGGCGTCTATCGGGCCGTACCGTGTGGGGCGGCATGTGGCTCGATTGCCTGCGGGAAGTCTTGCGATATGGGGGTGCCGAATGAATGAATCGCTTCGCACGATCCGTCTGTATGGCGTGCTCGGAAACCGATTTGGCCGCGTGCATCGCCTGGCGGTCCGCTCCACTGCGGAGGCCATTCGCGCCTTGTCTGTTGTGGTTCCCGGGTTCAAAGGCTTTCTCGTCGGGGCGCGTGAGCGTGGTCTGACGTTCGCCGTGTTTGTCGGCAAGAGGAACGTCTCGCAAGATGAACTCGCGTATCCAACCAGCGGGAATGATATTCGTATCGCACCTGTCTTGGTCGGCAGTAAAAAAGCTGGCTTGCTTCAGACGATCATCG
The DNA here is from genome assembly GCF_047497165.1 of Burkholderia sp. 22PA0099. Taxonomy (NCBI): domain Bacteria; kingdom Pseudomonadati; phylum Pseudomonadota; class Betaproteobacteria; order Burkholderiales; family Burkholderiaceae; genus Burkholderia; species Burkholderia sp. 22PA0099. The sequence goes on from NZ_CP163164.1 coordinate 1,968,355, forward strand.
GCGCCGTTTTGATTGTCGTTGGTGCGATCACCTATGCATATGGCGGGGCGGCGGTGACGAACTATGGCATATCGATGATCGCCATGGGTGCGTCGATGTCGCTTGGTGGCGTGATACAGATGCTGAGCCCGCAGGCCGGCGGCCTCGGCAGCACGGTGGACAACGGCACGTCGTATTACTTCAATGGTCCGGTAAATAGCTCGGCACAAGGTGAGCCTGCTCCGATTGTCTACGGAAGGATGACCGTCGGATCAAAGCGGGTTAGCTCTGGAATTTTTGCTCAGGATCAGAAATGAGAAATCGGATTTTAGGTGCAAAGGGGGATGCCGGGAGTTCTTCTAGTGAGTCTCCCGACAGCCTGCATTCCACTGCTACTGCCCGCGTGCTTGACGTGATCTCGGAAGGGCCGATTATCGGCCTCGTAGATGGTCTGAAATCGATCTTTCTCGACGGCACGCCGATCGCGAACTCGGACGGTTCCACCAACTTCTCGAACTATTCCGTCGACTCGCGCGTAGGCACGCAGGATCAGGATTATCTGACCGGTTTTCCGGCTGTAGAAAATGAAATCTCTGTCGGCGTAGCTCTGTCGAGTGACGCGCCATGGAGCCGTCAGTTGCAGAATACGCAACTGACGGCAGTTCGCATCAGATTCGGCGTGCCGGCGCTTCAGCAGACGAACACGTCTACAGGTGACGTGACGGGATATCGTGTCGAGTATGCAATCGACGTGGCGGCGGACGGGGGTTCGTACTCGCAAGTTCTGGCCGGTGCATTCGACGGTAAGACGACTTCGCTTTATGAGCGCAGCGAGCGCGTTGAATTGCCGCGCGCGACGTCGGGTTGGTTGGTCCGTGTGCGCAGGCTTACGCCGAACCAGCATACCAATTACATCCAAGACACGATCAATATCGAGGCGATCACCGAGATCATCGATCGGAAGCTGCGGTACCCGATGAGTGCCTTGGTCGGCATGTCATTCGACGCGCAGTCTTTTAGCTCGGTGCCCACGATCTCATACGACGTGAAGGGCCGAATCATCGCCGTGCCGTCGAACTACGATCCCGATCTGCGCACATATTCAGGCGTGTGGGACGGAACGTTCAAGCAGGCTTGGACGGACAATCCGGCGTGGATTTTCTACGACTTGGTTCTCAACACGCGATACGGTGGCGGAAAGTACATCGATGCGTCATCGATTGATAAGTGGTCGCTGTATGAGATCGCGCAGTACTGCGACGTCATGGTGCCGGACGGCGCCGGCGGCCAGGAACCGCGCTTCACGTGCAACTGCGTTATCCAGTCTCAGTCGGATGCTTTCAAGGTTCTTCAGGACATCGCCGGAATTTTCCGTGGTCAGGCCTATTGGGGCGCTGGCAACGTTGTCGCAACGTGCGATATGCCTGCGGATGCAATTTACGTGTATACGCAGGCCAATGTGGTCGAAGGGAAGTTTCAGTACGCGGGAACTGAGCGCAAATCGCGTTATACCGTTGCGCAGGTGAGCTGGAATGATCCGGCGAACCAGTATCAGCAGGCTGTCGAATACGTATCCGACGACGACGGGCTGTCGCGATACGGCGTTGTTAAGGCATCGATCACGTCGTTCGGAACGACGTCGCAGGGTCAGGCGCATCGGCTCGGGCTTTGGACGTTGCTGACGAGCCGCTACGAGACGAACACCGTTTCGTTTGACGTCGGCCTTGATGGCATGCTCTGCGCGCCTGGCGATGTGATTGCCGTGGCGGACGCTAACAAGGCTGGGCGGCGCATTGGCGGGCGGATCCGATCGATGGACGGAAATTCTGTCGTGCTGGATAAGATGCCGGCTGTCGTTGGCGGGGATGAGCTTACGGTCATCATGCCCAGTGGCGTTGCGCAAAAGCGTTCTGTTGCCGAGGTTGATGGCGATACGATCAAGGTGACTCCGGCATTCGACGCGAATGCCGTTTCGGGGGCGGTTTGGATGCTCGAAAGTACCGAGCTCGCCTCGCAGTTGTTTCGGGTCGTGGCCGTGGAGGAGGGCGACGACGATAGTCAGATCGGTTACACGATTACCGGCGTGCAGTACGAGCCGGGAAAGTACGCGGCTATCGATAGCGGCACGAAAATTCAAAAGCGTCCTGTTACCGTTACGCCCCCTTCAGTGCAGCCGCCGCCGTCTAACGTTCGCGTGTCGACGTACTCGGTGATCGATCAGGGCATCGCGAAAACCAATATGGTAATCGCGTGGGATTCAGCCGATAAGGCGGTGAACTACATTCCCGAGTGGCGTAAAGACTCGGGTGAGTGGGTGCGGGCGAACCAGACGGGCGGCCTGACGATTGAGGTATCGGGCATCTATCAGGGTACGTATCTGGCTCGTGTGAGCGCGCAAAATGCTCTGGGCGTGACCTCGATCCCGGCCTACGGAATCGATACGGTTTTGACGGGAAAAACTAGTCCGCCGCCTGCGCTTACGTCGCTCGCGACGACCTCGCAGATATTCGCGATTCAGTTGGACTGGGGCTTTCCCGCCGATGGCTCGGCAAACGACACGTCGTATATCGATGTCTGGTACAGCAGGACGAACGATCTGTCCGCTGCTGCGCGATTGTCGACATATCCGTATCCGCAGGCACGGGCGTCCTTAATGGGTCTCGCGGCTGGCCAGGAATTTTTCTTTTGGGCAAGGCTTGTCGACACCTCCGGCAATATCGGCCCGTGGTATCCGGCGGATGCGTCCAAGGGCGTGTTGGGTCAAAGCAGTAGTGACGCCACGGCATTGCTGGCAATGCTCGCAGGCGAGATCACCAAAACGCAGTTGGGCCAGGACGTGCTTGCGCCGATCAACGCGATTCCGGGGATTCAGCAGGGCGTTTCGAGCAACGCATTGGCGATCACTGCCGAGGCCCAGGCTCGTGGCGCGGCTGTTACGTCGGAACAGCAGGCCCGTCAGGATGCCGACATGGCGCTCGGCTCTCGAATCGACACCGTGTCGGCGGCAACTGGGTCAAATGCATCGGCCATACAGAGCGAGGCGAGAGCGAGGACGGACCAGGATATCGCGCTCGGTACGCGGATTGATACTGTCGCGGCTGCTGCCGGTGCCAATGCTGCCGCCATCAGTCAGGAGTCGACGGCGCGCGCGTCAGGCGACGCGGCCAATGCCAGCGCCATCGGTTCGCTGACGGCCCAGATCAACGTACCGATGGCCGGTGACGGCGGCGGCTACGCTGGGTCGACGACAGTCTATGCGGGCGTCTGGTCTGAGCAGTCGGCTCGCGCCGAGGCCGATCTCGCTCAGTCGGCGCGCATCGATACCGTCGCGGTTCAATTGGATCGCGCTGCTTCGTCGCTGTCTGCGGCTGTTCAAACGGAGATCCGGGCGCGCAGCGATGCGGTGAGTGCCCAGGCGACTCAAATTGGCACGATTCAGGCCCAGGCCAATGCCAACGCAGCAGCGGTTCAAACGGTAGCGCAGTCGTATGCGGACCTGAGTGGGCAGGTGTCGGCTTCGTATACGGTCAAAACGCAAGTCACTTCCGGCGGTCGAACATACATTGCCTCGATCGGCATTGGCACGGATAACAGCAGCGGTGTCGTGGAGTCGTCGGTACTGGTTGCTGCTCAGCGGTTCGCGGTGCTCGATAACAGCGGCAGTGTTGTGACGTCGCCGTTTGTTGTGCAGGGCGGTCAGGTGTTTATTGCCCAAGCGCTTATCGGCACTGGCCGGATTACGAATGCGATGATTGGCGACACGATTCAAAGCAACAATTTTGTTTCCGGTCAGCAAGGCTGGCGAATCGATAAGGCCGGCACGTTCGAGATGAATGGGACGGGTGGCGGTGGCCGATCGACGTCGACCAGCGATGGCTACTATGTGTTCGACACGAACGGCGTTAATCGTGTGAAGCTCGGGAGGCTGTCGTGACGACATACGGCCTGCAACTGTTCGATGCAAGCGGGAATGTAGTGCTCGATATCAGTGATCGGTTAACGCGGTACGGCGGCCAGTTTGATACGGGCACGTCGAATGGGTCGTTCACCATTCCGATGCTGTCCACGGGCGATCCGTGGATCCACGTACGAGATAGCGACCCTGTAAGTTCGTCTGTAGCGCCCCGGGTAATCAAAAGCGGGAATGTGATTTCGTGGAATTTTGAGGCGTCCACTTATCCATTTCGATCAGTGCGAGTTTTGTACGGAGTGTATTGATGGCCGATTTCGGGCTGGAGGTGATCAATTCATCGGGGTTCGTCCAGATCGATAGCACCTACAAAAATCTTGGGCTGCGGGCGAAGGGGGTTGTCACTTCCGGGGGCGCGCCGATTGGTGGCGTTGGCTGGTATTACGCAACGGTCACCATTACGGCGGGAGCAAGTCCGGTCATTGCGTTCCGGTCGAGCGGCAAGTGTTATTTGCGGTATTCGACCGCGAGCGGCGGAACGATCACGTACTACTTTCACTGCCAAGGTGCCGGGATGCAGGTGTGGTACTGGGTTTTTGATGATCCAGTGCTTGCTACGCTCTCTGGAAACTATGGTCTCAGCGTGAGCGATGGCTCTGGCGCGGTTGTGTTCGATTCCAGGACTAACTATATGCGCGTGATCGGCGCTGTCAGTGGGGCTGGCGCGCCGGGGAGTGATCCGATCGATGCAGGATTCACTGGTAGCTATTCGGGGGTGCCCGCAGTTGTGCAGGGGCAGTTGCGCTATCAGGTGATTAACACGCTCGTGGGCGGACAGCCTCCGAACGCGACAACAGTTCAAAACCTGCTGGCGGTAGCCGTTTCTTTCCCGGGGCTGAGTGTGACATGGCGGCAAGAGAATCCTGCCTCTGTGACCTTCAATCGTCAGCAAAATATTGATCCCTCGATCAGCCATCTTGCCTACGACTATCTCGTAATCGACGTCTCTTCTATGTGAGGAAAATGTATGCCCATTGTTATCGATTACACCACGCCCGGCACTGGCGCCGTGGCGGGGTTTCATATCGTGCAGCAAGTCACGATTGACTATCAAAATTCTCGAAGTGCTGCGCAGCTCGCGTCGTATGTCAGCAAGCAAACGCGTGCTGACGGCAAGCAGCCTGTGTTCACCCAATCGATCGAGTTCAACGCACTGCCGACGGACGGTACGTCGCCGCTCGAATATGCGGAAAAAATGATTGTGGCGCCGGCGGACGATAAGACATCGCCGAGTCCGGCGCGCGCGTACTTCGTCGGCGCGACGATCGAGAGCTAGTCCACAACAAGCTGTATCCGGGCCGCCCTAGGGCGGCTTTTTTTATTTCGGGGGATGGATGGAGGAAGCAATGATCGACGATGGAAAAGTCGGCGTGCTTGTCGAGCGGATGAACAACTATCTGGATCGGCAGGCGCGCATGGAAGGGCAGTTGCAGATCCTTGTCCAGATGCAACTGACGCTCGCGCAGCAGGGAACGCAGATCGAGACGATTCAAAACAACCAGTCGAGGCTCTTCAAGAAATCCGACGAGGTTGAGAAAGAGATCGCGCTGCTGAAGGAAAAAGAGATCACTCCTTTGCGTGACGACATGATCGGCAACAAGCGGGCGATCAAGGTCCTGAGTGGAGTCGGTTCGTTGATCGTCGCGGCATCCGGCTTGTTGTATTCGCAATGGCGACCGTGGCAGGCCGACCTGCAGGCCGCAAAGGAGGCGCGGGACGCACAGATCACCAAGTATTCGCAGGACGTGGGGCACGATTTGCAGGCGCACGACCGGCGTCTCACGGTTTTGGAATTCAGGGCTAACAACGTCGATCACCGGAGCGATAAATGACGCCGAATGATTTCGTGAAAGCAATCGGGCCGGCTGCGCGCGAACTGGCGGCCGCTACCAAAATTCCGGCGAGCTTCACGGTCGCGCAAGCCGCGCTCGAATCGGGATGGGCAACATCGGATCTTGCTCAGAAGTATTTCAATTTGTTTGGCGTGAAGGCGGATGGCTCGTGGAAGGGCGCGGTGGTGTGGTTGCCGACCAAGGAATACGTCTCGGGCAAGCCGGTGACCATACAGGCGCGCTGGCGCGTTTATCCGGACTGGCTTTCGAGCATCCGGGACCGAGCGCAATTCCTGCTCGTGAACAAGCGCTATGCCGGCGCGTTCTCGTCGGCCAACGGGCCTGATTTCGCGCGAGCCGTTGCGGCGGCTGGCTATGCCACCGATCCGGACTACGCAAAGAAAATCGTTTCGATCATCACTTCCTACAAGTTGACTGCGCTCGATGTCTGACGCGGTTTGTTGCGGGGTTCGTGTCGGCCGCCTTGTGCGGCCTTTTTTATTTGGGGGTGTCGTGAATGTCTTGTTTTTCGTAGGCGCCGCTCTGCTGTACGCGGCGTGGGGTGCGCTCGTCCTGCTCGGGAAAGCTGATGCGCATGAGTACGTGGCGGGTATCGGCGCAGGCCTGGCGTGGCTCGCGTCGCATGCGACGACGAAGAGCGCGGCTTCTGACTCTGCGTCCATCGCCAGTCCTGCTTCGGCGGCTGAGACGAATCCCGGCGAGCCGATCCGGTAGGTCGTTGCCTCGTTGTTTCCGTAGTTCTAATCCGCTTCGAATTAAAAGGTAATTTATGAAAAAGATGATGCTGCTTGCGGCAGGTTCCGTCGCGTTCGCTGCCCTGGCGCTCGGCGCCTGCAAATCCCTGCCGACGCCGGCCTCGGTATTCGCTCAGTCCTGCCCGGTGGTAAACGCCGACCTCGCGCTCATTGGCGCATCTCCGCTGCTCAACCAGGCGCAGCGCGATGTCGTCATTCAAACCATCCTGCCGGCGAACCAGAAAATCTGCGCCGCAGGGGTGAACGTCGACGTCAGCGATCTGAAGGCGGTGCACGACAGTTTGCTGCCGCTGGCCGTGGCAATCGTCCAAGCGGTGCCGCTGCCGAACCAGGGAATCATTCTGCTCGCGCTCCAGAGTTTCGGCCCGATCGTTCAGCAACTGATCGACAATCTCGTCATCGTGCCGTTGACGTCGACCATGTCGGCCGCCGCGGCCGCGAGCGACGCAACGACGGCCAGCACGGCGGTCGCGCAATGAAGCCGATCCGAGTTGCACTCAGCGGCTCGGGCTTTCGCTTGAGCGCCCATCTCGGGGCGCTTCAGGCGATTGCGGATGCCGGGTACGAAGTCGTCGAGCTGGCCGGCACGTCGGGCGGCTCGATCGTCGCAGCGTTGCGTGCGTGCGGAATGTCGCTGGTCGACATGCGTAAGTTGGCGCTGGAGACCGACTGGGCAGGGCTGATGGAATTTTCCGCCTGGTCATTCATCCGCCGGCAGGCGTTATGCAGCGGTGATGCCTTGCAAAAATTCCTGCTCGACGTGACGCATGGAAAGCGGTTTGCAGATCTGGGCATGGAACTGAAGATCATCGCGGCAGACCTGTTGACCGAAAAAGAATTTCAGTTTTCGCGGGTGGCCACGCCCGACCTTCCTGTCGCGATCGCTGCCCGTGCGAGTGCGTCGATCCCGGTGGTTTTCTCGCCGGTGGCCGTGGCCGGCGGCCTAATGGTCGATGGCGGCACGATGGACAACATGCCCGTCAGCGATTTGATCGTCGACGACGTTCCCAGGCTCGGGGTGTTTTTGCGATCTGACGACACGGCGCTCGCGCCGGGCAGTTACGGTTTGCGGACCCTGGCTCCGCGGATCATCGATCTGATGCTTGCGTCGAACGAAACGGCGCGCATGGCAGCCGATCGAGCAGCCGGCGCAACGATCGTTGACGTCCCGACCGGATATGCCAGCTCGTTCGATCGCCGCATGTCGGTCGATACGCGCCTGCGGCTGTTCAATGATGGGTATGTGGCTGTCGAGGCCGCATTGAAATAAAAAGCCGGGTAGCGCTGAATAATGCGCTACCCGGCTTTTTTGCGTTTGCTGCGGCCGGTAGTTAATCGAGGCGTATTAATCGAGTTCTCGCGTGCGCCGCTCTTCCTGGTTATGTTTCAGGCAGGCTCTTTCGGCGGCTTTTTCTACCACGTTTGACGACGCGCCTTGGAGGCTTTGCTGCGCGAACACGTCCCGCGTCAGCTCGATATAGGTCGGCAGGTACGGATCGTAGCGATATGCGGCCTTCGTTCGGCCCAGCGAGGCGTCAAGCGTAGTGCCGCCGTCGCGGTCAGCTGTCGCGTGCGCAGCGACGTTTGAATAAATGCCGCAGTCGATAATCTGAGGCCGATGGGCATGAGCGGTTGCGGCTGCGAACACGGCGATCGCAACCAGCAAGAGTTTGCGCGGCATTGTGGGTTCCCCGGAAAGCTGTTTATTGTGGTGATAATTCTCCACGGGGACTCGCATTCAATCAAGTAGTTTTCTACAAGATTACGGCCGGGGCGACAGAATAAAAATCATTATCAAATAACCGGCTACCAGTCGGATAATCTGCATCCGTCATTCAGTAGTATGCGAAGCTGGTACATCGCGACTATTTCTCCGCCTACGTCCTCCCTCCAGACCTTATCGATGCATCGCCGATGATCCTCGGCGTCCTTGAACATACGGCGAGTGCGGACGCATTCCAATATCAGTCTGCGGATCAGGTGGTCCTCAGGGTACTGGCGCCATGCTGCGCGCATTTCCTTCATGGTCGGGTACAGGTAGTCGGGAAGCTGTTTCCGGCCGGCCGCTGCCGCGACAGCCTGATCCAACGGCACCTCGTTTCGGTCTACCCTCGTCTCAACGATCTTCACCGCATCCAAGTCGGCCGGCGGAAACCCTGTGTCTCGGACGAACTCGTCGACCGTCATGGCCGTGTAGGTCCGGGTCCGCGTGTCCGAGATCGGGCAAGTAAATTCCCAGACGAAAGCCCATAGAGGTTTCATGGCGCTGCTCGTGTACTGTATGGACGAACAGTATATTCGCATCATGGTCGTTCCGATCTGGCGAGATTTTCCTCGGCGGGATACGCCAAATTTACGCCAAATTACGAAAGAAGCTTTATTCAGTAAGGGATTGATAGGGTGTATTGTTGCCGAAATACGGGAACAGCACGTCGACGGCCGTGTCGTGATCGGCCACCAGCGACAGGCGCGGCGTGAACTGCGTGCCGTCGGCGGCCTGGTCGCGCAGGTTCCATTTGCCGCGGTCGGCTGCGCCCGATTCGGCCCAGCGGAAGCCGATCGAACCGACCGGCACGACGCAGGCGCCGCTCGCGTCGTCGATCATCACGCTCTTCCATTCGGTGCGGTCGGTTTCGCCGAGCGCGTCGTCGAAATCGGAGGCGCGCACCACGCGCTCGGGCACGTAGCCGCCGTCGCGATGCGGCACGAGCCGCACGAGGCAGGGCATGTCGGTGTAGCGCCGGCAGTAGTCGATGAAGTAATCGGCGCGGCCGGCCAGATGGAATTCCTTGAGGATCACGTGGCCCATCGCCAGCGCGAGCGCGGCATCGGTGCCCTGCTTCGGGTGCAGCCAGAGGTCGCCGAACTTCGCGCCCTCGGCGTAATCGGGAAACACCGAGACGACCTTGGTGCCGCGATAGCGCGCTTCCACCAGGAAGTGCGCGTCGGGCGTGCGTGTTTGCGGGACGTTGGAGCCCCACATCATGATGAACGTGGAGTTGTACCAGTCGGCCGATTCCGGCACGTCGGTCTGCTCGCCCCAGGTTTGCGGCGAGGCGGGCGGCAGGTCGCAGTACCAGTCGTAGAAGCTCAGGCTGACGCCGCCGATCAGCGCCAGGTAACGCGAGCCCGCCGCATAGGACACCATCGACATCGCGGGAATGGGCGAGAAGCCCGCCACGCGATCCGGCCCATGCCGGCTGATGGTGTGGACATTCGCGGCGGCGATGATTTCGTTGACTTCGTCCCAGCTCGACCGCACGAAGCCGCCGAGGCCGCGGCGGCTCTGGTAGCTGCGGCGCGCCTTGTCGTCGTCGACGATCGCGCGCCAGGCCTCGACCGGCGCCAGCGTGCGGCGCTTGTCGCGCCACAGGCGCACGAGTGCGCTGCGCACCATTGGATGCTTGAGGCGGTTCGCGCTGTACAGATACCAGGAGTACGACGCGCCGCGTGCGCAGCCGCGTGGCTCGTGGTTCGGCATGTCGGGGCGGGTGCGCGGGTAGTCGGTCTGCTGGGTTTCCCAGGTGACGATGCCGCCCTTCACATAGACCTTCCAGGAGCAGGAACCGGTGCAGTTCACGCCGTGCGTGGAGCGGACGATCTTGTCGTGCTGCCAGCGTTGCCGGTAGCCGTCCTCCCATTTGCGGTCTTCGTCGGTGACGGTGCCGTGACCGTCGGAAAAGGATTGCCGGGCCGCGGTGAAATACCGTAGCCGGTCGAGGAAGTGACTCATCGAAACCTCGCGTTGGGGGCGTTTGGCCGAACTGTCGTGCTTGTCGTTCTGACATGTCGGGATTGCGGCGGAACGCTTGGCGCGCCCGCGGCTCGATCGCGCCGGAGGCCGGGCGATCGAGCGAGGCCATCTTAGCGACGGCCTTCGTGGTGCGATGCGACCTGCATCAAGTGTTCAACGGCTTGTATCCATCGAGCGGGAACGCGGCTTCCGGAGTTTCCGACAATTTTCAAATGCGCCCGAGGCGCGCCGGAGTGCGTTTCGCGAAGCCGGACGTGTTCGCCGTATTTCGATGGATATTTCGATTGGGGCCGAACGACAGACGGGCAGGTGCCGCGCGCAGAGGCTTGGTGCGGAAGGCTGACGAGGTGGACGTGCGAGATGCCGCGTTGCCTTGCGCATGGCAACGCGGCAATGGGCTTCGGCCGATCGAGTGGGATGCGGCGTCCGAAGGCAAAACTCCGAACTGCGAATGTTTTATGCGCCGGCGGCGTGATTGCGCGACGAACTGTCGCGATCGATTCCGCGCGATACGTGCGGCTTCGGTCTCACCCGAACCACTTCCGCACCCGCGCGAACATCCCGTGCTGCGCGATCCATTCCGCATAGGCCCGATAGTCCGGATCGCGCATCAGATGCCGCTCCTCGGTCTTCGCGCGCAGGAAGTAGATGCCGTTCACCGCGAGCAGCCCCGCGCAATGCGCGATCGCGACCTGCCAGCCGAGCGCCGGTACGAACGGCACGGACACGAGCCAGTACGACAGGTTCTTGGTCAGGTAGGCCGGGTGCTTGGTGAAGCGGTACGGGCCGGACGTGATGATGCCGCGGTTCGTGAGGTTCGAGAAACGCAGCCCGAACGAGATCGTCGACAGCGCATAGCCGATCACCAGCGCGATGATCGCCAGGCCCCACACGAACTGGATCGCCGGCACGTGCGTGAGCCAGTTGTCCCAGAACAGCGTGCCTTCGTAGCGGATGTAGCGCTCCGAGATCAGCGACCAGAACGGCTGGTAGCAGATCAGCGCGGCGATCCAGCCGAGCGCGGTCGGCTCGACCGTGCGCACGTGGCTGTCGAGCACGCGGAACGTGCACAGGTAGCCGACCGAGCCGAACAGCAGGTCCATCGTGAACGCCAGCTCGTAGAAGAAGCGGAACGTGGCGAGCGAGTAGGGGGCGCCGGACATCGCGGCCAGCGACGCGGTCAGGTGGTCGGCGTTGGTCGACACGTAGACGAACATCAGCGGCAGGAAGAAAGCCTTCACGGCCCAGCCGCCGAGCATCTCGCGCAGCGGTGCCCATTGCGCGGGCCGCTGGCCGCGCAGCAGCAGGTGCGCGAGGCTCAGGTAGGCGTCGTTCTCGTCGCGCTGGCGGGTATCCATCCACGCGAAATAGAGCGGCGCGCCCACCGCGAAATACGGCGCGAGCAGCGCGCACAGGCTCCAGAACGGCTGGTAGAAATCGCCGTGATATTCGGGCAGCAGCCAGTAGATCAGCGCGATGCCGGCGTAGATCGCGCCGAGCGCCGCGAGCCGCATCGCCACGCGCGCGAAGCTGAGGGGGCGCACCGCGTTGGGCATCAGGCCGGCGCTCGGGCGCAGGTAGGCGCGCGCGACGAACAGTTCGTAGGCGCCGACCACTACGATGATCGCGAGGCAGGCGGCGAAGCCGCGCTCGGCGCCGCTCAGCAGCGTGCCGTCGCGCGAGAACCAGAGCGTGGCGAGCGCGGCGGCGATGCCGGCGAGACCGACGCTGAAGGGCGTGGCGGAGCGGGGCGGCCGGGCCCGGGCCGTGGAGACGGTGTCGAAAGTCGAATTCATGTCATGCCTCGTAAAAGACATCTGGCGATTCGGCGCCGGGCTGTCGAATTATCGGTGCCCGGCTGCCGTTCATGTCGCACCGGTTGCCGCGTGAACGGCGGCCGGTGCAGCATGTTTGCTTCGTCCTGCTTGTTGCTTACTTCTTGCCGCCGAGCAGGCCGCCCACCAGGTTGGTGACCGGCGCCAGCAGGCCCGCCGTGCTGCCCGAGGCGGTGCTCGAACCGGTCAGCGCGCCGGTGGCGCCGTTGACCGCGCCGTTGGCGGCGGTGCCGACCGAGCCGACCGAGCTGACCACCGAGCCGGTCGTGCCGGCCGCGGCGCCCGTCGTGGTGCCGGACAGCGCGCCGGTTACGGCGCCGGTGACGTTGCCGAGCGAGCCGGCCGCGCCGGACACGGTACCGCTCAGGCCGGCCGTCGCGCCGCCGCTGCCGACCGAGCCTTGCAGGCCGCCCGTCAGCGAGCCGACCAGGTTCGTGACCGGCGAGAGCAGGCCGCCGGCCGACGCGGCGCCGCCCGCCGTGCCGGTCGCGCTGCCCGACAGGCCGCCGAGCAGGTTGGTGACCGGCGTGAGCAGCGCGGAGAGGCCGGCCACCGGCGTCGCGCCCGAGGTGCCGGACGTGCCCGACGACGTCGAGCCGGACGAACTGCTGCCCGAGCTGCCGCCGATCGAAGCGCCCAGGCCGAGGTTGAGGCCGAGCGAGCCGGTCAGGTTCAGCAGCGGGCCGAGCGGGTTGGTGGTGCCGGTGCCGCTGGATCCGCTCGTTCCGTTGAGCAGGCCGCCGGTGGCCGTCACCGTGTTGCCGAGCGTGGTGACGACGTTGCCGAGGTCCTTGCCGATCTGGTTGCCCGTCGCGTTGGAGATCGCCGAGCCGGCGCTGCCGAGGCCGGAGCCGAGCGTGCCGAGCAGCGTGTTGACGGGGGCGCCGAGGCCGGTGGCCGCGCCGATCGTCTGCGTGGCGTTGGTCAGGCCGTTGGTGATCGGGTTGATCAGCGTGGCGACCTGCGTTTCGATCTGCTGGACCGGTGCGCTGCCGAGCACGGTGCCGAGGCCCGTGCCGACGTTGCCCACCACGCCGCCGAGCGTGCCGACCGTCGAGCCGAGCGCCTGCGTGACCGGAGCCAGCGGCGCGAGCGGGCCGCCGCCGAGGGCGCTCACCGCGCTGCCGAGCGACTGGACGGCGTTCGACGCGTTCGAGACGAGCGTGGCGGTCGAGGCGAGCGTCGGTCCGAGCGGGTTGGCCGAGGTGCCGATCTGGCCGAGGCCGTTGGCGAGGCCCTGACCGACCGAGACGATGCCGTTGCCGAGGCTGTTGACCGCGACGCCTACGCCGGCCGTGGTGCCGCCGGCCAGTGCGGGGTTGACCACGGCGACCTGGGTGCCGGTGTCGGCGACGGTCGTGCCGGTGGCGGTGACGACGTTGCCGAGCTGCTGGATGATCGTGCCGAGGGGGCTGGAGCTGGTGCCTGAGGTGCCTGACGTGCCGGAGGTGCCTGACGTACCGGAAGTGCCGGACGTACCCGAAGTACCCGAAGTACCCGAAGTACCCGAAGTACCCGAAGTACCCGAAGTACCCGAAGTACCCGAAGTACCCGAAGTACCCGATGTGCCGGAAGTACCCGACGTACCGGAGGTACCCGATGTGCCGGAAGTGCCTGACGTACCGGAAGTACCCGAGGTGCCGGAAGTGCCCGACGTGCCCGAGGTGCCCGAGGTGCCCGACGTGCCGGATGTGCCCGAGGTGCCCGAGGTGCCCGACGTGCCGGATGTGCCCGAGGTACCGGAAGTGCCCGAGGTACCGGAAGTACCCGAGGTACCGGATGTGCCCGAGGTGCCGGAAGTACCCGACGTGCCGGAAGTACCCGAGGTGCCGGAAGTACCCGACGTGCCGGAGGTACCCGAGGTGCCGGAAGTACCCGAGGTACCGGAAGTGCCCGAGGTGCCGGAAGTCCCCGAGGTGCCGGAAGTCCCCGAGGTGCCGGAAGTGCCCGAGGTACCGGAAGTGCCCGACGTGCCGGAAGTACCCGACGTGCCGGAAGTACCCGACGTCCCAGAAGTCCCCGACGTCCCAGAAGTCCCCGACGTCCCAGAACTTCCCGACGTCCCAGAAGTACCCGAACTCCCCGACGACCCACCAGACGACCCGCCCGACGTCCCCGACGTGCTCTGAATCCCGAGGCCGCCACCCGCAGGCGTATACAACCCGTCCGAACCGCCGCAGCCCTGCAACGCGAGCAGCGACGAAGCGCCGATGGCGATCGCGGTCTTCTTGAATAGCGTGCGCATGATGTCCTCACAGAAAAAGTAATGTTCTGTAAGGGCAGGCTGCAAATTCCGGGCCACGCGGGCGGATTCACGAAAATCGTGAAATTGGAGAGAAATCGATCGAAGTAAGGTAATTAATTCGATTTAAACGCGACGATTCCGGAAAATCCTCAACGCCAAAATCCGAATGTTCCGGCGTGCTACGTTACGCCCCCCGCACGACCGCGTAACGGCACGCGGGGCGCAGGGGGCACAAGGGGCACAAGGAAGGGGGCACCGACGCCCGCCCGCGCAACCGTCAGACCAGCCCGGCCGGCCGTCGCGTCGGCGGAATCGGCGCATCGTCGAGCGCACCCAGGAAACCGGCCGTCCACCAGTGCACGTCGTACTTGCGGATCTCGGCGAGCAGCGCCGTGTGCCGCTCCACGCGTTCTTCCAGCGGCATCGTCAGCGCGGTGTGGATCGCGCGCGCCGTGCCCTGGATGTCGTACGGGTTCACCAGCAGCGCGTCGGTCAACTGCTCGGCCGCGCCCGCGAAACGCGACAGCACGAGCACGCCCGGATCTCTGGCGTCCTGCGCCGCGATGAACTCCTTGGCGACCAGGTTCATGCCGTCGCGCAGCGGCGTGACGAGCGCCACCCGGCTCGCGCGGTAGAGGCCCGGCAGCGAGGTGCGATCGAGGCTGCGGTGGATGTAGCGCACCGGCATCCAGTCGAGCTCGCCGTAGTCGCCGTTGACCGAGCCGCACAGCGAATCCATTTCCTGGCGCAGATGATCGTAGGCGTCCACGTCCTCGCGGCTTGGCGCGGCGATCTGGATCAGCGTCGCGCTCTTGCGCATCTCGGGGTAGCGGTCGAGCATCTCGCGGAACGCCTGCACGCGTTGCGGCAACCCCTTCGAATAGTCGAGCCGGTCCACGCCGAGCAACAGCTTGCGGCGCGAGTATTCGTCGCGCATCTGTTCGTAGACGTTCAGGCCGTCGTCGTCGGTGGCCATCTGCGAGAAGCCGTCCACGTCGATGCCGATCGGGAACGCGCCCACCCGGACGTTGCGGCCGAACGCGCGCAGGTATTCGCCGTCCACGAACTCGGCGTTGGCCTCCGCTTCGGCGTAGCGCACGAAATGCGTGACGTCGGTATGCGCCTGGAAGCCCACCAGGTCGTACGCGCACAGCGAGCGCATCAGCCATTCGTGTTCGGGGATCGCGGCCATTACGAGCGGCGGCGGCACGGGGATATGCAGGAAGAAGCCGATCCGATTGCGGCAGCCTTGCGCGCGCAGCTCGGTGGCGAGCGGGATCAGGTGATAGTCGTGCACCCAGATCACGTCGTCGGGCTGGAGCAGCGGCATCAGCTTCTGCGCGAACAGGCGGTTCACGCGGCGGTAGGCGTCGCCGAACTGCACGTCGAAGTTGGCCAGATCGAGCCGGTAGTGGAACACCGGCCACAGCACGTTGTTCGCGTAGCCGAGGTAGTAGTTGTCGTAGTCGCGCTGCGACAGATCGATGGTCGCGAGCTTCATGTTGCCGGCGTCGCGGATCTGCACGTCCTGGGTGGACGGGTCGGCTTCGGTGAGCTTGCCGCTCCAGCCGAACCAGATGCCGCCACGCTGCTGCAGGCTTTCGTTGAGCGCGACGGCCAGGCCGCCGGGTGCTTCGTTGTCCGGATCGGCTGTCCGGTTCGATACGACGATGAGACGGCTCACGAAACTCTCCTGATGAACGGTGATGGAAGGCGCGATCCGCCTCGCGACGCCGCTGCGCCGGCGGGCCGGGCAACGGTCGGGCAGGCATCGGTCAGCGCGCCTGAAGGAGCAAGGGGGGCGCTGGCCGATACGAACCCGGCGCAGGAGGATCGGACAGGACGGTGACGCGGTTCGGCGTGGGCCGCATCTCGCGCGGGCACGCGGCGAGACGGGATACCGGGCACGGCGTGAAGCACGCCGAGGCAAGGCCGCACGGCGGCGCTGCCGGGCGTCGTGCGTGGCGCTGGGCCGGACGACGAACGAGCCCAGCGTACACCATCAATAAGGCGTGTGTTCAGGATGCGCGTTGGCGCAAGCTGCCTAATGTTGCATTCGGCACGGTCGACAGCAGCGTATGAATCGCGAAGCCGACATCCGCGCGCGCGAGGTCGAACCACACCGCCATCCGTTCGCGATGCGCGTCGATATGCGATACATAGACGCCGAGCGGCGAGCGCAGCAGCGCGCGGCGCTGCGCGCACAGATAATCGGCGGCGCCTTCGAGCGTGATCGGCAGCAGCACACGAGGGCTGTCCTCGCGGTCGGCCGGCGTGGTGCGGCGGGCGAGCTGGCGTGCCGCGCGCACCGGGCCGATCGAGGCGACCGGGCGAAGCTGGCGGGAGATCGGCGTGACGGACGTTGCACTGCGGGAGACGGGCATGATGTCGGCGGCGAGCCGCGGTAACGAACATGGCTTCACGTTACGCCGGGGCGCGTAAACGTCTCGCAAAAATATCGGCGCGCGCGGCAAAGAAGCGGCAAGCGGCCGGCCGGGTGGTGCGCGCGGGCCGATGTGGCCGGTGCGCCCGGGTGCGATGACGGAGCAAATGGCGGAAGTGGTCGGAGCGCGGCGGGCGGCGGAATCGGCGAGAACCACCGCGCTGCCGGCCTGCGAATTCGATGCGGTGCAGCAATCCGCGTGCCTGAAATAAAACCAAAAAGGGCCGGTTCCGCCGGGGATCAGGCCCGGGCGCGCGGCATCATGCGTCGTAGCCCGGTTCGGCCGCCGTGGCGCCGGCCGCGTCGCCGCGCTGGCGGTTCGCCACGAAATCGTTGACCAGCACGATCGCCGCGCGGCAGGCGTCGAGATCGAGGGCGTGGATCGTGTTGGCCGGATCGAGGCCGAGTTGGGTGGCGAGCCAGCGGATGCCCTTGGCGCGCGCCTCGAACGCGTTGCAGCCGTCGCGGCGCATCTTGGCGGCCACCAGCGGTTCGAGCGCCGCGTGCAGATCCGATTTCGCCTGCCGCAACTCGGCGTTGGCGAGCCGGCCGAGCGGCACGTGGCGGCGGCTGCGCGGAAACACGCCGATCCAGGCATCGCACGGCGGGCAGACCCACAGCTCGCCGTGCTCGTCGCGATACGGGTAGGCGGCATCGCCGAAACGCGCAAGCTGCGCCTTCTCGCCGCAATAGTCGCAGACGGGTTGAGGCAGGGCGGGAACGGGGCGGCCAACGCGCATGACGGAAAGATCGGCGAACGGGATCGAAGTGGAATCAGCGCACAGTATAAGGATCTCGCCGCGCCGCCTGCCATCCCGGCGTGCCGGCGCGGCAGCGCGCCGCGCCCGCCGCGTCAGGCCAGCACCACGCCCTGCGGGTCGCAGATCCGGTTGCGGCCGGCCGTTTTCGCGTGATAAAGCGCGGTGTCGGCCAGGTTGACGAACGCGGCGTCGCTGGCGGCGGACGCCTCGCGCGTGGTGACGATGCCGATGCTGACCGTCACGCGCCCATAGGCGCTGGTCGCATGCGGCAGCGCCAGATCGTAGATCGAGCGCCGCACCTGTTCGCCGAACCGGGCCGCGCCCTGTGCATCGGTGTCGGGCAGCGTCACGACGAACTCCTCGCCGCCGTAGCGCGCCATGCTGTCGGTCGCGCGGCGCGCACACAGGGCCAGCACGCGGCCGACCTCGCGCAGCACCTCGTCGCCGGCCGGGTGCCCGTAGTGATCGTTATAAGCCTTGAATTGATCGATATCGACGAACAGTAGCGCCAGCGGCCGGCCAGTTCGTTGCGCACGCAACCACTCGCCATGCAGCGTGGCGTCGAACGCGCGCCGGTTGCCGAGGCCCGTCAGCGCATCGGTGCGGGTCAGCCGGTAAAGCTGCTGCTCGACCTGCTGGCGCAGCCGCAGCTCGTGCGCGAGCAGCATCGAGCCGGCCGCCACCACCAGCGAGAACACCGCCACGATCGCGCCGAGCCGTTCCGCGCGATGCCGCCATTCGAGATAGATGTCGCTCTCCGCCGGCGCCACGTCGACGATGATCGGCAGCGCCGGCAGCCGCTTGTACACATACAGCCGCCGCGTGCCGTCGAGCGAGGCCAGGCCGGACACGGCGCCTTCGGGCTGGCGCATCGCATCGAGATACACGGTGGAGCGGCTCACGTCGCGGCCCACCATGCTGGTGTCGAACGGCAGCCGGGTGATCAGCGCGCCGTTGGTGCCGAGCACGGCCGCCGAGCCGTGCGGGCCGACCGACAGGCCGTCGAGCAGCGAGCGGAAATAGTCGACGCTGAGCGCGCCCACCACCACGCCGCCGAATGAACCGTCGGCGTTGTCGATGCGGCGCGACAGCGTCAGCATCGCCTGCCCGCCGTGCAGCGGCGACGCGTAGGGCTTGCTGATGTAAAGGCCGATCTCGGGATGGCTGCGGTGGATCGCGATGTCTTCGCGATCCAGCAGGTTGGCCACCGGCGGCGTGTCGGAGCGCGAATCGAGCACGATGTTGCCGCCGGGGTCGACCACGTAGATCGTGCCGAGGTAGCGCCCGGTGGTGGCGCGGTCGAACAGCACGAGGTTGCGCAGCTTCGGCGGCAGCGCCATCACCTGCGGCTGGCGCATGCCATCCACCACGGCCTGCAACGACAGATCGTATTGTTCGACGCTGCGGGCGATGTCGCGTTCGAGCACGAGCACCAGGTTGCGGGCATTGCCGGCTGCGCGCTGGTAGGCGTCCGAGCGCGACTGGAACAGCACCAGCGCGCTGAGCGCCCAGAAGAACACCAGCAGCACGCCGCCCGCCAGCAAAACGCCGGCCGGGGTCAGCAGGCGTGAGGCGGCAAGCTTCCACGAGCGGGGCGTCGGATCGGGCAGTCGGTCGGCGGGCATCAGGATGTCGGGCGGAACGATATCTGGGCAGGGCGGACGGGGTGACGCTTCGCAGCAGCCGGCGACGGGCGCGCGGCGGCATGTAACGAGATTATCGGAGGAAATCGGTGCTTCGTGCGTGACAGTGTCGACCTCGTCCCGAATCAGTGGCGCGCGCGAAACAGCACGGGCCGTGATGCGACGCAGCATGGTTGCGCGGGCACGGATCGCCGCCGCGTCCGTCTGCCGATTCCGTTCAGATACTGAGATCGGACAGCAACTGATCGGCCAGGAAATCGCACGGCGGCCGGTTCGAGCGCGCGCTGCGGGCCAGCACGATGTCGAGATCGGGCAGCGCCGGCAGCCCGTGCGCCGGCCCCTGCTGGGAGAAATGCGCCGGCACCGCGCAGCGCGCCAGCGGCGCGATCGCCAGCCCGGCCTCCACCATGCTGAACAGGCCCATCAGGCTCGGGCTTTCGTACGAGGTGCGAAACGCGATGCCGGCCGCTTCGAGCGAACGGATCGCGTTGGCGCGCGCCACGCTGCCCGCGCCGAACAGCGCGACCGGCAGCGGCCGCTCGTCCCACACCGCGCCGCCCGACGGCGGCCCGGCCCAGACCATCGGCTCGGCGCGCACGAACGCGCCGTTCAGGCCGCGCATGCGCGTCACGCAGGCCAGGTCGATCTTGTTGTCCTTGAGCAGCGGCGCGAGCGCGCGGCTCGGCAGCCCGACCACCTGGATCTCGACCTTCGGGTAGCGCGCCGAGAATTTGCGCAGCACCGGCGGCAGCAGCGACGAGGCGTAATCGTCGGGCACGCCGATCGTCACGCGGCCCTTGACCTCGGGGTGGACGATCGCCGCCCAGGCCTCCTCGCGCAGCGCGAGCAGGCGGCGCGCGTAGGCGATCAGGGTTTCCCCGTCGGGCGTGACGGTCACGTTGCGCGCGCCGCGCACGAACAACTGCTTGCCGAGCGATTGCTCCAGCGCGCGAATCTGCATGCTCAACGCCGACTGCGAACGGTGCACGCGCGCCGCGCCGCGCACGAAGCTGCCCGCATCGGCCACGGCCACCGCCATCGCCAGCACATCGAGATCGAAGGATTTCATCGCCATCAGAAAAGCTGATCAAAGTGATCAATATAACGCGTTTGTCTGATTGGAAGGCGCTGCGCATACTGGCTTCGCCTTCACAGCGGAGATGCAAGGATGTTTGCGGATTACGACGAATTCCGGCGCCAGGGAATGCGCCTCGACATGTCGCGCGGCAAGCCCGCGCCCGAGCAGCTGGACCTCGCGACGCGGCTGTTCGCCGAGGCCGGCGACCCCGGCTGGCTGGCGCGCGACGGCGCGGATTGCCGCAATTACGGCCTCGGCGCGGGCCTGCCCGAAGCGCGCGAATTCGGCGCGGCGCTGCTCGACGCGGCCCCGGAGCAGGTGGTCGCGGCCGGCAATTCGAGCCTCGAACTGATGCACGACGTGCTCGCGTTCGCCGTGCTGCACGGCCTGCCGGGCGGCAGCCCGTGGCGCGGCGGCGAGGTGGCGATGCTGTGCCCGGTGCCGGGCTACGACCGGCATTTCGCGATCTGCGAGGCGCTCGGCATCCGCATGATCGCCGTGCCGATGCGCGACGACGGCCCCGACATGGATGTGGTCGAGGCGCTGGTGCGCAACGACGCCTCGATCCGCGGCATCTGGTGCGTGCCGCGCTACAGCAACCCGACCGGCGCGGTCTACTCGGCCGACACCGTGCGACGGCTTGCAGCGCTGCCGGCCGCCGCCGCCGATTTCCGGCTGATGTGGGACGACGCCTACCGTTTCCACCATCTGACCGACGCGCCGCGCGCCGTGCCGGACATCCTGCCGGCCTGCGAGGCGGCGGGCCATCCCGATCGCGCGCTCGTGTTCGCGTCGCTGTCGAAGGCCACGTTCGGCGGCGCGGGCGTGGCGTTCCTGGCCGGCTCGGTGCGCAATGTCGGCTGGTGGTTGCGCCACGCGGGTGTGCGCTCGATCGGGCCGGACAAGCTGAACCAGTTGCGGCACGTGCACGCGCTGCGCGACCGTGCCGGGCTGGAAGCGTTGATGGCAGGCCATCGGGCGCTGCTGCGGCCGAAGTTCGAGACGGTGGAGGCGGTGTTCGCCGAGCGGCTCGGCGGGATTGCGGAGCTGAACTGGACGCGGCCCGAGGGCGGCTATTTCATCAGCCTCGACTTGCCGCCCGGGCATGCGAAGCGCGCGGTGGCGCTGGCGGGCGAGGCCGGGCTGGTGTTGACGCCGGCCGGCGCGGCGTTTCCGCTCGGCGACGATCCGCTCGACCGGCATTTGCGGATCGCGCCGTCGTTCCCGTCGCCGGACGCGGTGCGCGCGGCGGCGCACGGGATTGCCGTGTCGGTGCGGCGGGCGCTGGAGATGGGTTGAACGGGCGGGCAGCGCCCGTCCGCCGATCAGTGCCTCAGTGTGTTTCGCACTTCAGGTTGGCCTTCGGCACGTCGATCATGATCGGATAGGTGCCCTGATCGAGATCGACGCGCGCCACCACGGTGGTGACGGCGCTGTCGCTGTCGTCGTAGACGCTGACGCGGTCGTGCCGCAGGCTGGTCAGGCCGGCGCAGCCCGAGGCGCGGCCTTCGTCGGAAATCTTGCAGGTGATCTGGTTCGTCATCAGGTAGCGGAACTGGTCGCTCTGGGGCAGCTTCAGGTATTCGCGCAGGCTGGCCGGCGTGCCGGCCACGCCGTTGGCGGTGCCGATCGCGCAGGGTTCGGCCGCGGCGCCGCTTGCGGCGGTGTCGGCCAGCGCGGCCGTGCCGAACAAGGCGCAGGCCGATACAAGGGCTGATGCAAGGGCCGATGCGATCAGATGCTTCATGGTGCGGGTCCCGGTTCTGGATCGAAGTGCGCGATTGTAATCGGATCGCGCGCGCGGCGTGGCCGGGCCGGGGCCGGCCGGTGCCGCGCGGGAGCGGCTAGCGCCCGGTGGCGGCGCGCACCGCGGGCTGCGACAGGTCCGGCGCGTCAGTCGCGGCTTGCGCGGCTTCGCCGAGGATCCAGTCGGTGGTGGCCGCCGCTTGCGTGACGGGCAGCATGTGGCCGCCGTCCACCAGCGTCAGCGCGACGCTGTCGAGCTTCTGCTTGAGGCCTTCGCCGTGCTTGCGGTAGTTGAGGATGCCGTCGTTGCGGCCGTACAGCACGCTGACCGGCACGCCGAGCGTCGGATAGCGGCGCTCCATGTCGGGCAGATCCTCGGGCGCGGCCACCAGGTCGGACGACGCGGCGTAGAACGCGTCCGGGCGCAGGCCCATCAGCCCGCCGCCCTTGATCGGGAAGTCGCGCGGCACCGGCTCCGGCGTGAAGATTGCGTCGATCGCCTTGCGGCTTTGCAGGATCATCACCGGGATGCCCATCGTCAGCGACACGAAGCGGCGCAGCGGGGCCGGGCGCAGCGCCAGGCCCTTGAACGCGGGCGGCGGCGTGGTTTCGGTGTGCGTGAGCGGGGCGATCAGCGCGATGCGGCTGATCGCATCGGGGTGATCGAGCGCCACCGCCAGCGAGATCGCGCCGCCGAGCGAATGGCCGACCAGCAGCGGCTTGTCGAGGCCGAGCGTCTCGATGAAGCGCGCGACGGTGCGCGCCTGCGCATACACGTTGGCCTGCGAGGCCGGCCCGCGCGTCGAGCGGCCCGAGCCGGCGCGATCGACGAGGATCACGCGGTTCGACTGGGCCATACGCGGCAGGTCGAGGTAGGCGAAGTTGCGCAACTGGCCGCACAGGCCGTGCACCAGCACGATCGGCGGGCCGCTGCCGTAATCGACGTAATGCAGGCGGTCGCCGTCGATATCGATGAATTGGCCTTCGGGCGGGAAGCGGCGCCGCACCTGGCTCGCGGTGAACAGCGTGAACACGCAGAGCACCGCGAACACGGCGACGACGATGGCAATCAGTTCGGCAATCACGGCAATCCCCTTTTCTTATCGGACGGATTCGGAAGCGGTGCGGCCGGTGGCCGGCTCGGCCGGCCGGCGCGAGAAATGCATCGCGCTGTCGGTCAGCGAACCGAAGCGCAGCAGCGCGAGGTCGCGGGCGTAATTCTGATGCGATTTCCACGGGTTGCGCGCGCCCTGGCGCGGCAGCAGCGCGGCGGCCCGCTGAATATAGCCGGAACTGAGGTCGACCGCCGGGCCGAGCGACATCGCGGCGGCGTCGAGCGTCGGCGTGCAACTGTCGTAGCCTTTCTCGCGCATGTGGTTGAGCAGCCGGCACACGTACAGCGCGATCAGCTCGGCCTTCAGCGTCCACGATGCGTTGGTGTAGCCGAACGAGGTTGCGAGGTTCGGCACGCCGCTGGCCATCATGCCCTTGTACGAGACGGCCTCGCCGAACTCGACCGGGCGGCCGTCCACGCTCACGGTCGCGCCGCCGAGCATGCGCACCTTGAGGCCGGTGGCCGTGACGATCACGTCGGCGTCGAGCGTCTCGCCGCTTTTCAGTTGCAGGCCGCCCGGCGTGAAGCGGTCGATCTCGTCGGTGACGATCGACGCGCTGCCGCCGCGCAGCGCCTTGAACAGATCGCCGTTGGGCACCAGGCAGAGGCGCTGGTCCCACGGGTTGTAGCGCGGCGTCAGGTGCTTGCCGATATCGAAGCCGGGGTTCAACTGGCGCTGGGCCGCGCGCAGGATGAAGCGCTTGGCGGCGTCCGGGCGCTTGCGCGCCACGCGATACACGTACATCGCGAGCATCACGTTCTTGGCGCGCACCAGCCGGTGCGCGAGGCCGGCCGGCAGCCAGCGGCGCAGGCGCATCGCGAGCTTGTCGCGCGCCGGCATCGACACGATGTAGGTCGGCGAGCGCTGCAGCATCGTCACGTGCGCGGCCTGCTGCGCCATCGACGGCACCAGCGTCACGGCGGTCGCGCCGCTGCCGATCACCACCACGCGCTTGCCGGCGTAATCGAGATCCTGCGGCCAGTGCTGCGGATGGACGATGCGGCCGCGATAGCTGTCCATCTCGGGCCAGCTCGGCGCGTGGCCGTTCTCGTAGTCGTAATAGCCGCTGCACATGTAGAGGAAGCGGCAGGTGAAGCGCAGCGTTTCGGTGTGGTCGCCGTCGGTGCGTGTCACGTCCACCAGCCAGCGCGCCGCCGCCGAATTCCAGTTCGCACCCGTCACGCGGTGGCGGTAGCGGATCGAGCGGTCGATGCCCGATTCGCGCGCCGTGTCGCGGATGTAGTCGAGGATGGTCGCGCCGTCGGAGATGGCGTTGTCGCTGTGCCACGGGCGGAAGCTGTAGCCGAGCGTGAACATGTCGGAATCCGAGCGCACGCCGGGGTAGCGAAACAGGTCCCAGGTGCCGCCGATCGCGTCGCGGCTTTCGAGGATCGCGTAGCTGGCCCACGGGCAGCGCTCGCGCAGGTGCCACGCCGCGCCCACGCCGGACAACCCGGCGCCGATGATCAGCACATCGAAATCGGTGCGCTGCGACGCCGGTGCTTCGCCGCCGCTCGCGGTGCGCGACGCGGGGGGCGCGTTCTCGTGGGCCGTCGCGGACGGCTGCCAGCCGGTGGTGGTGTTCATGCGGCATCCCTGGTGGTGTTGGACGAGGCGGCGCCGGTGCGGCCCGCGCCGTGGCGCTGCAGATTGCGATCCCGCGATTTACGCACGAAACGCAGCACGAAGCCCTGATAGGCCGAGCCGAACAGCCGTGACAGGCGGTCGAGGCGGCGCGCGTCGGCGCCCACCAGCACGCGCCGCGCGTTGCGCTCCACGCCGGCCAGGATCTGCTGCGCGGCCGCGTCGGCCGTGGTGGCGGTAATCAGCTTGTTGGAGGCGCGGCGGTGCGTGTCGGGGTCCTGCCCGGTCAGCGCGTGGATGCGTTCATCGACGCGCGACGCGTTGACGATATTGGTGGCCACGCCGCCCGGATGCACGCAGGTCGCGCTGACCGGCGCGCGCTCCAGCTCCAGTTCCATGCGCAGCGCCTCGGTGAAACCGCGCACCGCGAACTTGCTGGCGTTGTAGGTGCTTTGCGTCGGCATCGCGATCAGCCCGAACAGGCTGGAGGTGTTGATCACGTGGCCGTCGCCCGATTCGTGCAGGTACGGCAGGAAGGCCTGGGTGCCGTGCACCACGCCCCAGAAATTGATGCCCATGATCCATTCGAAATCCTGGATCGACACGCTTTCGGCCGGCGCGGCCAACGACACGCCCGCATTGTTGAACACCAGGTTGACGCGGCCATGCGCCTCGCGCGTCGCCTTGGCCCAGGCGAACACGGCCTCGCGCGAGGCCACGTCGAGCCGTTGCGAGGTCACGCGCACGCCGTGCGCATTGCACAGCGCCACCGTCTGCGCGAGGCCGATTTCATTGATATCGCTCAGGGCGAGATGGCAGCCGCGTCGGGCAAGCTCCACGGCGAGGCTGCGCCCCATGCCCGAGCCGGCCCCGGTGATCGCGGCAACCTTGTTCGAAAAATCCTTCATCGCTTGCCTCCCGGGGCTTGCCGCCCTGCCGAATCGCGGCTTAAATGTGGTGTTGAGCGTCACCAATTTAATGATGACAGTGAATGATGTCAAATAACGGAATGGAGAAACCCCTCGAAACCGGCCGGAAGGGCCGCCCGTATGGCGGCGTGGCGCCCGAGGCGCGAGCCGCCGAGCGGCGCGACGCGCTGATCGGGGCCGGCACGCGCCTGTTCGGCACGCTCGGCTTTCGCAAGACCACGGTGCGCGCGATCTGCCAGGAGGCGAAGCTCAACGACCGCTACTTCTACGCGGCCTTCGACGGCACCGACGCCTTGTTGCAGGCCACCTATCAGCATCACGCGGTGCGCTTGCGCGAGGCGGTGGCGGCGGCGCTCGACGCGGCCGGTGACGGGCTGGAGGTGCGCGTCGACGCCGGCTTGCGCGCGTTCTTCGCGTTCCTGCGCGACACCTGCGCGGCGCGCGTGCTGCTGCTCGAAGTGATGGGCGTCAGCGCCGAAACCGACATCACGTACCAGCGCAACCTGCTTGAATTCGGCCGGCAGATCGTCGCGGTCGCGCGCGTGACCGATCCCGACGACCCCGAGCAGCGCGCCGATGCACGGCTGACCGGCCTCGCGCTGGTGGGCGCGATGACCAACGCCGGTGCGTCGTGGCTGCTGACCGGCTATCGCGATCCCGAGGAGCGGATGGTGCGCAACTGCCGCCGCGTGCTGCTCGGCACGCTGGCGATGTTCGATGCGGATCGCGGAGCGGAGGGGGAACGCAGGGCGGCCAGGTTGGCGGCCCGATTGATGGCGCGGATGGCGGCGCGGGCAAGGAGGCGGAACCGGCCGGCAACTGAGGCGCGCCGCTTCAACCGCCGAGCCGTGTCTTCAGCACCTCGATCACCGCGCGCACCTTCGCCGACGGATGATGCGTGGACGGGTAGATCGCATGAATATCGGCCTTCGGCAGCGACCAGTCGGGCAGCAGCCGCACCAGCGCGCCGGTCGCCACGTCGTGTTCCACCGCGAAGCTGGTGGCGGTGCCGAAGCCGCAGCCGGCCAGCAGCGCGGCGCGCACGGCCGGCGTCGAGTTCGAGGCGAAGCGCCGCCGGCAGCGCAGCCGCATGCGCGTGCCGTCGTCGTGCTGCAGCGGCAGTTCGAGCCGCTGCATCGAGGATAGCGTCGCATATGGCCAGTCGAGCAGCGCGGCCGGTTCCCGGGGCAGCCCGAAGCGGGCGATCGCGGCGGGGCTCGCCACCATCCAGCGCTCGAAGCCACCGATCCGCACCGCGCGATGGTTCGAATCGGACAGCTTGCCTAGCCGCACGGCCAGGTCGATGCGCTCCGCCACCAGATCGACGAGCCGGTCTTCACAAATCAATTCGATATCGAGCTCGGGATGCGTGTGGTTCAGCGCGACCAGCGCCGGCGCCACCACCAGCGCGCCGTAATCGATCGGCGCGCTGACGCGCAGGCCGCCGCGCAGCGGCCCGGCGTCGCCCGCGATCGCGCTGAACGCGGCTTCGGCCGTGCCGAGGATCTCGCGCGTCGCCTCGTAGAGCGTGCGCCCGGCCTCGGTCACGCTGAGCCGCCGCGTGGTGCGCACCAGCAGGTTCGCCCCGGTTTCGGCCTCCAGCCGCTGCATGTGCGTGCTGACCATCGTCTTGGCGATGCCGAGCCGCGTGGCGGCGGCCGTCAGCGAGCCGGTTTCGACCACGGCCGCGAACACCGCCAGCCGGTTCAGATTCACGTTGCGGATGTCGATCACGGTGATTGTCCAGTCTTGATGGATTGTATTTCGCTGATTATCCATCTTTCATGAACGACGCAGCCGGCTTAGTCTGTCGCTACACGTCGCAGGGGAGGTTCAGCCCACCGCGACCCACGAACCGAATCGTCTATCCCATGGAGTTGTCATGTCGTCCGCCGCTCGCCCCGCCGCCCCGATCCGCCTGTACCGCGCACCGCTTTCGGGCCACGCCCATCGCGCCCAGTTGATGCTGTCGCTGCTCGACCTGCCGCACGAGCTGATCGACGTCAATCTGGCCGAGGGCGAACAGCATTCGGCCGCGTTTCTCGCGCTGAACCCGTTCGCGCAGGTGCCGGTGATCGTCGATGGCGATGTCGTGCTGGCCGATTCCACCGCGATCCTCGTCTATCTGGCCAAGCGCTACGGCGACGCGTCGTGGCTGCCGGACGACCCGGCCGGCGCGGCTGCCGTGCAGCACTGGCTCGCGCTCGCGTCGGGGCCGATCATGTACGGCCCGTGCGCCGCGCGGCTGGCGACACTGTTCAACGCGCCGTTCGATCACGCCAAAGCCGTCGGGACCGCCGAGAAGCTGCTGGTCACGCTCGACAAGGAACTGGCCGGCCGGCGCTTCGCGTTCGGCGAGACGCGCACTATCGCGGACGTGGCCGGCTATTCGTATATCGCCCACGCACCGGAAGGCGGCGTGTCGCTCGCGCCGTATCCGAACGTGCGTGCCTGGCTCGAACGCGTCGAGGCGCTGCCGGGCTTCGTCGGCATGCGCAAGTCGCCGGCGCTGGCCTGAGCCGCGCCGCGCGTCGAGTTCATTGACCGGGAGCCAGTGCGATGAGCGATGCCACCAGCACGATCGAACGTACGCCGGCTGCCGCCGACGCGCGACGCGAGGCCGCCGGTTCACCGGACGGCTCGCCGTTTCATGCCGGCGAGCTGGCCGTGCAGCGGCAGGCCGGGGTGGACGAGTTCGCCGATGCGGCGGGACGGGTCGGCATTCGTGCGTTCATGCCCGATCAACACCGGACCTTCTACGCGCAATTGCCGTGGTTCGTGGTGGGCGGCATCGATCGCGACGGTCAGCCTTGGGCCACATTGCGCGCGGGCGAGCCGGGTTTCGTCGATTCGCCCGATGCGCGGACGCTGCGCCTGCAGGGCGGCGCGTTGCGCGACGACCCGCTAGCCGACGCGTGGCAGCCGGGCGCGCCGTTCGGCGGGCTCGGCATCGAGCTGCCGACGCGGCGGCGCAATCGCGTCAACGGCACGGTCGCCTCGATCGACGGCACTGCCATGTCGATTGCCGTCACGCAAAGTTTCGGCAATTGCCCGAAGTACATCCAGCGCCGCACACCCGAACCGGTCGAGCTGCCGCATCGCGCGCCGCCGCTGCGCCGTGCCGAGGGGCTCGGCGAGGCCGAGCGCGAGCTGATCGCGCGGGCCGATACGTTCTTCGTGGCCAGCGCCAATCTCGACGCCGATGCGCGGGTGGCGCGCGGCGTCGATGTCTCGCATCGCGGCGGGCCACCGGGCTTCGTGCGCGTCGACGACGAACGCACGCTGACCGTGCCCGATTACGCGGGCAACCGATTCTTCAACACGCTCGGCAATTTCGTGTCGAATCCGCGCGCCGGGTTGCTGTTCGTCGATTTCGCGCGCGGCGACTTGCTCTATGTGGCGGCGGAGGCGGAGATCGTCTGGGATGGGCCGGATCTGGCCGCGTTCGAGGGCGCGCAGCGGCTCGTGCGCTACCGGTTGCGCGAGGTGCGGCGCAGCGAGGCGGCGTTGCCGTTCCGGTGGTCGGAGGCGGAGTTGGCGCCGCAGTTCGCGAGCGCTGCGGTGGCGCGGGTTGCCGCGCCGGCCAAGGCGGAAGCGGGTGCGGTCGATGTGTCGACGCGGGCGACCGCCGCGACACAAGCGGCCGCTGCAACCCAGGCGACCCAGGCGACCCAGGCAACCGCCTGGTTCACCCTGCGCGTCGTCGCGACGCGCGACGAGGCCCCCGGTATCCGCTCGTTCCATTTCGAACGCGCCGACGGCGCGCCGCTGCCGCGCCACGACGGCGGCCAGCACCTGACGCTGCGTATTCCGATGCCGGGCGAGGCTGCGCCGCTGGTGCGCAGCTACACGCTGTCCGACGCGGCAGGCGGCCCGACCTGGCGCATCAGCGTGAAACGCGATGGCGCCGGCTCGTCGCGGCTTCACGAGATGTTGCAGATGGGCAGCCGGATCGAGGCGCGCGGGCCGGGCGGCACTTTCCGGCTCGATCGCGCCGGCGCGCGGCCGGTTGTGATGCTGTCGGCCGGGATCGGCATCACGCCGATGCTCGCGATGCTGCGCGAACGCGCGGCGGCGTCGCAAGGGCCCGTTGCGCCGCGCGTGGTGTTCTTTCACGGCGCGCGCCATGCGGCGGACCGGCCGTTCGTCGACGAACTGGCCGATTGTGCGCGCCGCGATCCGACCTTGACCGTGCATCTGTTCGACAGCCAGCCCGCGCCGGCCGGTGGCGATGGCCATCATGCCGGCCGCCTCGGCATTGATGCGCTGCGCCGCTTGCTGCCGTTCGATACCTACGATTTCCATATTTGCGGCCCGTCGGCGTTCATGACCGAGATGGTCGAAGGCCTGCGCGCGCTCGAAGTGCCCGAGGCGCGAATTCATTACGAGGCGTTCGGGCCGTCGAGCGTGCCGCGGCGCGCCCGCACGCCGGATGCTGCGGTCGCGGCTGACGTGCCGGCAGCCGAAGCGGCATCGGCCTCGTCGGCTGTCGTCGAATTCCGCCGCAGCGGTGTGACGGCGGACTGGTCGCCGTCGGACGGTTCCCTGCTCGAACTGGCCGAGGCGCGCGGCATCGACGCGTTGTCGAGTTGCCGGGTCGGCGCGTGTGGCACCTGCACGGTGCGCGTGCTCGAAGGCGGCGTGTGCTACCCGCAGCCGCCCGACGCCGACGTCGGGCCGGGCGAAGCGCTCGCCTGCGTGGCCCGGCCGGCCTGCGCGGCCGGCGATGCGCCGGTGCGCGTGGTGCTCGACCTCTAGCGTGCCGTTGCCGGACGACGTGCGTTCGCGTATCGCAGCCGTTACGATGCGGGGCACGGCAAGCCCCGCCGTGCCCGACACGAGAGGCAATCGAGATGATGGACCCCCAAACCTTGATCGACGCGGCCACGCAGGCGCGCGAGCACGCCTACGCGCCTTACTCGCGGTTCCGCGTCGGCGCGGCGCTGGCCACGCACGACGGCCGGATCTTTCATGGCTGCAATGTGGAGAACGCCGCGTATGGGCTGTGCAATTGTGCCGAACGCACGGCGTTGTTCGCGGCGATCGCGGCCGGTTGTCGGCCCGGCGATTTCACGGCGCTGGCGGTAGTGGGGGAGACGGAAGGGCCGATCGCGCCGTGCGGCGCCTGTCGGCAGGTGATGATGGAGCTGGGTGGGCCGGCGTTGCCGGTGGTGCTGGCGAACTTGCGCGGCGATGTGCGGCAGACGACGGCGCAGGCGCTGTTGCCCGGGGCGTTCTCGCTTTGAGAGGCGCCGCGCAACGCACCGAGGCGGACGTCAGACCTGCACCAGCCCTTGCGCGTCGTGAATCGTGATTTGCCGGCCGCGCGAATCGATCAGGCCGTTGCGCTGAAACTTCGACAACATGCGGCTGACCGTTTCGAGCGTCATGCCGAGATAGCAGCCGATTTCCTCACGTGTCATGCGCAGATTGAATTCGGCCGCCGAATAGCCGCGTGCCTTGAAGCGTGCCGACAGATTGAGCAGGAACGACGCCACACGCTGTTCGGCCGTCATCGTGCCGAGCAGCATCATGACGCGCGATTCGCGGACGATCTCGCCGCTCATCATCTGATACACATGCTGCTGAAGCAGCCGCATTTCGCGGCAGGCGGCTTCCAGCTGGGCAAATGGAATCACGCAGACGGTGCTGTCTTCGAGCGCGATCGCGTTGCAGTGATGCTCGCTTTCGCTGACGCCGTCGAGGCCGAGCGTATCGCCGGTGATCTGGAAGCCGGTGACCTGCTCGCGGCCATCGCGATGCACGACGAGGGTTTTGAACGAACCGGTGCGCACCGCATAGAGGCTCGTGAACGGATCGTGTGCGCGGAACAGCGCATCGCCGCGCTTGACGTGGCGCGTGGTGCAGATCATGGCGTCGAGCCGCCGGTATTCGGCATTCGTGAACGTCGCAGGCATGCAGACGTTGCGGGTCGCGCAACTCGAGCACCGTGCGCCCGGCTGCTTCGGCGCATCGAACTGGACGGACGCCGTGGGCGGCTCATGAGCGTTCGTAGCGGGCATCGTATCAGTCAGCATAGTTGGCTCGGCGAAGAGGTTGGCGGCGGCGCGCGTGGGCGAGCGTGTCGATGGTGCGACAGGCCAGCTCGAACTCGGTGGTTTTGTCGAAGAAGTAATGGGCGCCGGCTTTCTGGCTCGCGGCCCGAAAGGCGGGGCCGGACAGATTGGTGAGGATGACCGTGACGACGTGCGGCGCGAAACGCGCGAGCGTGCCGAGCAGTTCGAGCCCGCTGCCGGACGGCAGGCGCAGCTCGATGACGGCGACGTGAGCATGGCTCGAGACGATCCCGGCAAACGCCACCGCGTGATCTTCCGATTCGCCGACGACGGCGACGCCGGCCAACGGTTCGAGCAGGGCGGCGATCCGCTTGCGGATCGCAACGGCCGGCTCGACGACATATACGCGGAGGAGATTGGAATCCATCTGACGAGTATGCCGAGCCGGGGGAGCCGGTGAAATCGGCGTCAGACGAAAGTGGGGTAGGTGATTCGCTTAAAGATGTAGGCAGATTCCTACAGTCTTACAAAATCATAACGATGCGGCGACGCGCCCGGCCGAGGCTCATTTTGCGTCGTTATAGACGGTCGCCCGCGACACGCCCAGGTGCTGCGCGATGATCTCCATCGCGCGCCGCACTTCCAGGTAGCCGTCTTCCTTCAGCACCTGCATCAGCGCGCGACGCTGCTCGGTCTTCAGCGAGCGCGGCGTGGTGGCGAGCGTCATCGCGAAACGGTCGATCCGCTCGCGGATCGCGTCGGCATTGGCCGGGTCGAGCGTTTCGCCAACCGGGTCGGCGCCGGTCTGGCAGAACTGGTTCAGCACGCCCTGGATGCCGCGGAACAGCGTGACGTCGACGTTCAGGCACAGCGCGGCGACGTAATGGCCTTGGGTGTCCTTGATGCCGATCGAGGTGCTCTTGGCCGTGCGGCCGTCGGCGAACCGGTTCGCGTAGTTCGCCAGCACCGACGGGTAATCGTCGTCGGCGATGCGCGCGAGGCCCAGCTCGGTGGTCGGATCGCCGACCGCGCGCCCCGACAGATTGTTGTGGATCGCGACGATCGAATTCTCGGGCGTGCGCAGGTCATGGACGACCACTTCGGTGAACGGCGCGAACATCTCGCCAAGCCCCTGCGCGATCGTGTTGATCTGCTCGATCAGCGACGCCTGTTCGGACGGGGAGGACTTCTGGGTCATATTGGACGTTTTATCCGGGATTTGACGAGTATTGTAACCACGCGGGGCGCGGCGGCAAGGCAGGGCGGCAAGCATCCCGATTCGGGTAGAATCCGAGCCGCGCGCGAGCCGCGCCGGCGCCTGCCGGCGGCCCGGCCGCCCCATCCGGGCGGTTGCGGCCGGCCAAGCGGGGCGCCGCCCGCCTGCCCCTTGCCAGTTCGATATGTCATTACCCGCACCGCACTCCACGTCTCCCTCCGCGTCCACCCCCCAGCTCAAGCGCAGCCTCAAGGCGCGCCACCTCACGATGATCGCGATCGGCGGCTCGATCGGCACCGGCCTGTTCGTCGCGTCCGGTGCGTCGATCTCGCAGGCCGGCCCCGGCGGCGCGATGCTCGCCTATCTGCTGATCGGCGTGATGGTTTACTGCCTGATGATGAGCCTCGGCGAGATGGCCGCGTTCATGCCGGTGTCGGGTTCGTTCGCCACCTACGGCGCGAAATACGTGGACGAGGGTTTCGGTTTCGCGCTCGGCTGGAACTATTGGTACAACTGGGCGGTGACCATCGCGGTGGAACTGGTGGCCGCGCAGCTCGTCATGCATTACTGGTTCCCGCAGGTGCCCGGCATCTGGTGGAGCGCGCTGTTCCTCGGCCTGATGTTCCTGCTCAACGTGATGACCGTGCGCGGCTTCGGCGAGGCCGAATACTGGTTCGCGCTGATCAAGGTGGTCACGGTGCTGGCGTTCATCGCCACCGGCCTGCTGATGATCTTCGGCATCCTGACGGGCGGCCCGTCGCCGGCCTGGGCCAATTTCGCGATCGGCGACGCGCCGTTCGCGGGCGGCTTGCCGGCGATGATGGGGGTGGCGATGATCGCCGGCTTCTCGTTTCAGGGCACCGAGTTGATCGGCATCGCGGCCGGCGAATCGGAGAACCCGCGCACCACCATTCCGCGCGCGGTGCGTCAGGTGTTCTGGCGCATCCTGCTGTTCTACGTGTTCGCGATCTTCGTGATCGGCATGCTGGTGCCGTACACCGACCCGAGCCTGCTCAAGAGCGACGTGACCGACGTGGGCGTGAGCCCGTTCACGCTGGTGTTCCGTCACGCGGGCCTGGCGTTCGCGGCCGGTGTGATGAACGCGGTGATCCTGACCGCCGTGCTGTCGGCCGGCAACTCGGGCATGTATGCGTCGACGCGGATGCTCTACAACCTCGCCACCGAGGGCCGCGCGCCGCGCGTGTTCGCGAAGCTGTCGAAGGGCGGGGTGCCGCGCAACGCGCTGTATGCCACCACGGCGGTGGGCGCGCTGTGTTTCTCTCTTCGCTGTTCGGCGACAAGACCGTGTACCTGTGGCTGCTCAACACCTCGGGCATGACGGGTTTCATCGCGTGGCTCGGCATCGCGGTCAGCCACTATCGCTTCCGCAAGGGCTTCGAGAAGCAGGGCTTCGCGCCCGGGCAGTTGCCGTATCGTTCGAAGCTGTTCCCCTACGGGCCGATCTTCGCGTTCGTGCTCTGCATCGTGATCGCGCTCGGCCAGGACTATCAGGCCTTCCTGTCGAGCCGGATCGACTGGGTCGGCGTGATCGCCACCTATGTCGGCATTCCACTGTTCCTGGCGATCTGGCTCGGCTACCGGCTGCTGCGCAAGAGCCGCCTGGTGCGCTACGAGGACATGGAGATCGCGCCCTGGCTCGATGGCGGCGCGCGTCGCGAAGCGCTGCGCAACGATCCGGCCGAAAATATCTGAATCCGATGCACAAGCAATGCGCGTTCCCGGCTGGGTCGCAGCCTTGCAGCATGCGGCCAAGCCGTGGTTTTGGCGATTTTTTCGCGTGTTGCCGCTTCGCATCGCGAAATTTTTTCCTCATCGTTTGCCGCTGTTTTCGCGCGTAACGTACGGCGGCGTGCCTGCTGCGAGGCCCGCCCCTCCCGAGCACCAGGGACAATCCCGAATGCCTTGCCACTGAAGGCATTTCAGGCAATTTGGTTGGCTATCCTCATTATATATTTCGGCGCGATCGAGCACCGCAAGGCCGTTGCGCACGCCGCTTCGCGACGGTGCCGATCCTACGGGATCGGACCCCGAAGGGTAGACGCTTTCTCGAAATTGCCCTTATACTGCGGTCCAGGTTTTCGACTTTCACAGCGCGTTGCACACCGATAAGTGCACGATCGCAGCAAGTGTGAAAGTCGGTTCATCCTTCCCATCGATCGGAGCGTCCTGCTCCTGCGGTGCCGGCACGTTCGTGCGGCCGCATCCCTGCCATCGCAAGATGGTGCCTTTGGCCTGGGCAGCGCACGCGCGCTATCCGTGCTGAACATGACAATCTAACGAACGCGGTTGCGTTCACGCAGGATGCCTAACGGTTTGCGCCGTTCGGCTCCGATGCCGTTTTTGTCGGTTCGATCCCGGCATGACCGGGATCCGTACCTTCCATTCGCGACGCCTTTTGGCGTGCTCGCGGCGCGCGGCCATTCGCGTGCGCCGTTTCGAAAAGGAGGCGTATCTCATGACTCGACGCACTGTCCGTTTGGCGGGCAGCCTGTTAATCGCCGTCGCCTTGATCGGCTGGATCGCCAACGCGATCGGCATCGATACCTGGCGGCAGCACTCGGGCGATCTCGTGTACTACACGGGCCGGCATTTGATGCTCGTGGGCTACTCGATGGCGCTCGCGATTCTCGTCGGCATTCCCGCCGGCGTGACGTTGAGCCGCCCGGCGCTGGCGCGCCAGGCCGAACGCTTCATGCAGGTGTTCAACATCGGCAATACCGTGCCGTCGCTGGCGGTGCTGGCGATCGCGCTCGGCATCTTCGGCATCGGCGACGTGCCCGCGATCATCGCGCTGTTCTTCGCGTCGCTGCTGCCGATCACGCGCAACGCCTACGAAGGCATGCGCAACGTGCCGGCCTCGTTGCGCGAGGCGGCGCGCGGCCTCGGCATGACGCCGTGGCAATCGCTGATGCGCGTCGAGCTGCCGAACGCGCTGCCGATCATCGTCGGCGGCGTGCGCACGGCGCTCGCGATCAACGTCGGCACCGCGCCGCTCGCCTACCTGATCGGCGCCGACAGCCTCGGCACGCTGATCTTCCCGGGCATTTATCTCGACAACCAGCAGATGCTGCTGCTCGGGGCGGCGTCCACCGCCGTGCTCGCGCTGCTGCTCGATGGCATCGTCGCGGCCGGCAGCCGGCATGTGATCGCGCGTAACGGAGGTGCGGCATGAGCTTTCTGATACGCATTCGCACGCTGTTGCGCAGGCTCGCGCTTGCTACGCAGTCCGCATCGATTCTCCCGGCGCGACGCGCGGGCACCGCCGCGCGTTTCGCCTCGGCTCGCAAGTTCGCGGCGATCGCCATGCTGGCGCCGCTCGGCGCGCTGGTCGGCACGCCGGCCCATGCGCAGACGCTGAACGTCGGCGGCAAGAACTTCACCGAGCAATACGTGCTGGCCGAGATCACCACGCAGTATCTGCGCTCGCGTGGCTACACGATCGAGACGCGCACCGGCCTCGGCTCGGTGCTGCTGCGCAGCGCGCTCGAGAACGGCCAGATCGACGTGATGTGGGATTACACGGGCACGGCCGCCGCGGTCTACGACAAGATCAAGGAGAAGCTCTCGCCCGATGAAACCTATCGACGCGTCAAGGCGCTGGATGCGCCGCGCGGCCTGGTGTGGCTCAACGCGTCGCCGTTGAACAATACCTACGCGCTGGCGCTGTCGGCCGAGACCGCGAAAAAGACCGGTATCCGAACCATCTCGCAACTCGCCGCGAAGCTGGCCGGCGACCCGAAGGGCACGCGCCACACGTTCGGAATGGATGCCGAGTTCGCCAACCGCCCGGACGGCCTGGTGCCGCTGGAAGCCGCCTACCACCTGCATTTCAGCCGCTCCGAAACCAAGCAGATGGATTCGGGCCTCGTGTACACGGCGCTCCACAACAACCAGTTGACGATCGGCCTCGTCTACACCACCGACGGCCGCGTGAAGGGCTTCGGCATCGTGCCGCTGGAAGACGATCTGCATTTCTTCCCGCCGTACAACGCCACCCCGGTGGTGCGCGAGTCCGTGCTCCAGCGCAATCCGAAGCTGGCCGCGCAGTTGAACGCGCTGTCGGCGGCGCTCGACAGCGACGTGATGCTGGAAATGAACAAGCGTGTCGATATCGATGGGGTGTCGGTGCAACAGGTCGCGACCGACTTCCTGCACACGCATCCCTTACCGTGATCCGGAGGCGACCATGACGCTTCAAGCTTATCTGGCTGCCAACTGGCCGGAGCTGATTCAACTGACCTTGCAGCATATCTACCTGGTTGGCATCGCGGTGGGCTGCGCGATCCTGGCCGGCGTGCCGCTCGGCATCGTGATCAACCGCCACGAATGGCTGGCCGCGCCGCTGCTGGGCGTGGCCACCGTGATCCTGACGCTGCCGTCGATCGCGCTGTTCGGGCTGATGATTCCGGTGTTCTCGCGCTTCGGCCAGGGCATCGGCGCGGTGCCGGCGATCACCGCCGTGTTTCTTTATTCGCTGCTGCCGATCATGCGCAATACCTACCTTGCGCTGAAGAACGTCGACGCGGGCATCAAGGAGGCCGGCATCGGCATCGGGATGACCTCGTGGCAGCGGCTGCGGCTGGTGGATTTGCCGCTGGCCGTGCCGGTGATTCTCGGCGGCGTGCGAACCGCCGTGGTGATG
The DNA here is from genome assembly GCF_047497165.1 of Burkholderia sp. 22PA0099. NCBI lineage: Bacteria > Pseudomonadati > Pseudomonadota > Betaproteobacteria > Burkholderiales > Burkholderiaceae > Burkholderia > Burkholderia sp. 22PA0099. Next base: position 2,005,941 of record NZ_CP163164.1, read on the forward strand.
AACATCGGCGTGATGACGATTGCCGCCGTGATCGGCGCGGGCGGCCTGGGAACCTTGATCGTCCGGGCGATCGGACAGAGCAGCATGATGAAGCTGCTGGTGGGCGCGGTGCTGGTCAGCGTGCTCGCGATCGTCGCGGACTTGCTGCTGCAATGGCTGCAGCGCGCATTGACACCGAAGGGAGTGCAGAAAACATGATCGAACTCGACCAACTGACGAAGACCTTCTCGCAGAAGGGCGGCCAGCCGGTGCGTGCCGTCGATTCCGTGAGCCTGACCGTGCCGGAAGGCGAAATCTGCGTGTTCCTCGGGCCGTCCGGTTGCGGCAAGACCACCACGCTGAAGATGATCAACCGCCTGATCGCGCCCACCTCGGGCCGCGTGCTGATCAACGGCGAGGACACCACCGGGCTCAACGAAGTGGATCTGCGCCGCCAGATCGGCTACGTGATCCAGCAGATCGGGCTGTTCCCGAACATGACGATCGAGGAGAACATCACGGTCGTGCCGCGCCTGCTCGGCTGGGACAAGAAGCGCTGCCGCGAGCGCGCGACCGAATTGATGTCGATGGTCGCGCTCGATCCGAAGCTTTACCTGAAGCGCTATCCGCGCGAGCTGTCGGGCGGCCAGCAACAACGGATCGGCGTGGTGCGCGCGCTGGCCGCCGATCCGCCGGTGCTGCTGATGGACGAGCCGTTCGGTGCAGTCGATCCGATCAACCGCGAATCGATCCAGAACGAGTTCTTCCAGATGCAGCGGCAACTGAAGAAGACCGTGATCATGGTCAGCCACGATATCGACGAGGCCATCAAGCTCGGCGATCGGGTGGCCGTGTTCCGGCGCGGCCAGCTCGTGCAGTACGCGCACCCGGACACGCTGCTCGCGCATCCGAAGGACGAGTTCGTGGGCCAGTTCGTCGGCGCCGACAGCACGCTCAAACGCCTGCTGCTGGTGAAGGCCGGCGATGCGGCCACGCAGCCACCCACCGCGCGCCCGGATACCTTGCTGGCCGACGCGTTCACGATCATGGACGAGAACGACAGCCGCTATCTGACCGTGGTCGACGATGCGCAGCGCGCGCTCGGCTTCGTGGCGCGGCGCACGGCGCGCGGCGCAGCCGGTACGTGCGGCGAGCGCCTCGTGGCATTTCCGGCGACCGTGTCGGGTGAGGAAAACCTGCGGATCGTGCTGTCGAAGATGTATCAGTTCCGGTCGTCGTGGATGCCGGTGCTCGACCCGGACGGCGCGTACGTGGGCGAGGTCACGCAGGATTCGATCGCCGATTATCTGAGCTCTGGCCGCTCGCGTCAGCAAACGGGCCAGCCGGCGACTGCGCGCGCTTGACGCTTGCCTGGCGCGGCGGCAAGCAACGAAAAACGCCCCGCTGTCGAGCGGGGCGTTTTTCATGCGGGTTGTTTATTGTGCGTGGCGGGCCAGCGCGAGGATCGCGAGCAGTTCGTCGGCGCTGAAGCGGCCGTCGAGCGTGACGCGGCCGCCGGTCCAGTTCGGCACGTCGCGCGAGGGATTCCAGTCGACCCAGCCAGGTGCCTGATTCCAGGTGCGGCGGGCGCTGTCCCGGGGCGGGCGGTCGTGAGAGCTGGGCATCGGTTTCGGGCCTTGGAAATGCGAGGGGAGGGGCACGCCGAGGGGCGCAGTGGAATACAGACAGCGTCAGATTTTCGGCAAGCGCCGGGTGCCAGGCAATTGGACGATTCCGAATCTGTGCCTGGCGTTGGCTTTTTGTTGGGGGCGGCGAGCGTCGCGCTCGAAGCATCGCGAAAGCTCCTCATCTAAAAATCGGATTTTTCGCATGGCGCGCACGCGTGCGATCCCGGACACTAACGCCTGTCACGTGACGGCTTTTTGTTGCGCTTGGCATCTCCGTGTTGTTGACATGACGACGCACTATCCCCGTAGTGCATCGTATTGGCGCCGCCTTCGGGCGGCGTTTTTTATGCCGCCGGAGTAAGCGCGCGAGGCGGGTCAGCGCTCGCGCCGGTACGCGCTCGGCGTGATGCCGGCCCACTTGCGAAACGCCCGCGTGAAGTTGGCCGGGTCGCTGAATTGCAGGCGCTCGGCGATCGTCTTCAAATCGAGGTCGGAGGCGTGCAGCAGTTGCCGCGCGTCGCGGTAGCGCGCTTCGTCGAGCAGCTCGCGGTAGCCGGCGCCGGCTTCGTCCAACCGTCGGCGCAGCGTGCGCGTGGAAACCAGCAGCCGCCGTGCGAGCGCATCCGGGCCGGGGTAGCCATCGGCATCGGCCACCAGCTCAGCGCGCACGCGCTCCAGCCAATCCCCTTCGTCCTGCCGCACCGCCGCGTATTCGCGCTCGACCTGCGCGAGCGCTTGCCGGTGCGCGACCTCGTCGGCGATCGCGAGCGGCCAATCGAGCGCCTCGCGGGCGACCCACAGCGCGCAGGCGTCGCAATCGAAGCGCACCGGCGGCAGCCGGTCGCGATAGCGGGCGAACCACGGTGGTTCGGGCCACGCGAAGCGCAATTCGAGCGGCGCCGCACCGCGGCCCGTCAGCAGCGGCAGGCTCTGGGCGAGGCCGGTCAGCACGAATTCGAACATCGTGTGATGGCGCAGCACCGGGCTGGCCTGTACGCCGGACAGCGTCAGCGTCGCGCCGTCGCCCTGTTCGGCATAGGCGAGCGTGTATTGCCGGTTGCGGGTGCGGAAGTAGCGCGCGTTGACCGCGAACGCGGTGCGCAGGTCGGGCGCCGTCATCGTCGCGTAGCCGAGAAAGCCGTGCGCCGACGGGCGCAGCCGCGCGCCAAGCTCGAAGCCCAGCCCTTCGTCGCCGGTCAGCCGGATCGCGTTCAGCACGAGCCGCGCCCATTGCGACGGCGCGACGCGTGCATCGGGCTGCGCCAGCACGGCGTCGCGCAGGCCGGTGCCGGCCCGTACCGCGTCGGCTTCGAGGCCGCGCTCGGCGAATACCTGCAGCAGCAGGCGCGGGTAGGCGACCGGGATGGTCGGCCGCCGCAAGCCCAGGCTGTCCTTGGACGGAGCGCGTGTCATTGAGTCGATTTGGCCACAAATGACAAGCATTATGGCTGTTTGACCCCTCACGCTCAAGCCGCATGCCGCCTAGGATCGAGGGCATTCCAAGCGCCCCCGCCATCATGACGACTCCGTTCCCGCACCTGCTCGCCCCGCTCGATCTCGGCTTCACCACCTTGCGCAACCGCGTCCTGATGGGCTCGATGCACACCGGCCTGGAGGACAGCGGCAAGACGCTGCCGCGCCTGGCCGACTATTTCGCCGAACGCGCGCGCGGTGGCGTGGGCCTGATCGTGACGGGCGGCTTTGCGCCCAACCTGGCCGGCTGGACCAAGCCGTTCGGCGGCACGCTGGCCAGTACGGGCGCGGCGCGGCGGCATCGCGCGATTCCGCGCGCGGTGCAGGCCGAAGGCGGCAAGATCGCGTTGCAGATCCTCCATACCGGCCGCTATGGCTATCACCCGCTGGTCGTCGCGCCCTCGCGGATCAAATCGCCGATTTCGCCGTTCACGCCGCGCGCGCTGTCGGCGGCCGGCGTCGAGCGGCAGATCCGCGCGTTCGTGCGTTGCGCGATGCTCGCGCGCGAGGCCGGCTACGACGGCGTGGAGATCATGGGTTCCGAGGGCTACCTGATCAATCAATTCATCTCGCGCCATACGAACCACCGCGACGATGCCTGGGGCGGCAGTTACGAGAACCGCATGCGCTTTCCGGTCGAAATCGTCGAGCGCACGCGCGAGGCGGTCGGCCCCGACTTTATCCTGATCTACCGGTTGTCGATGCTCGATCTGATCCCCGACGGCAGCGACTGGGCCGAAACGGTGCAACTGGCGAAGGCCGTCGAGCGGGCCGGCGCGACGCTGATCAACACCGGCATCGGCTGGCACGAGGCGCGCGTGCCGACCATCGCCACCTCGGTGCCGCGCGGCGCGTTCGGCTGGGTCACGCAGAAGATGAAAGGGGAGGTCGGCATTCCGCTGGTGACGACCAACCGCATCAACCGGCCCGACGTTGCCGAGCAACTGCTGGCCGACGGCTGTGCCGACATGGTGTCGATGGCGCGCCCTTTCCTGGCCGACCCCGAGTTCGTCGCGAAAGCCGCGAGCGGCCGCGCCGACGAGATCAACGTCTGCATCGGCTGCAATCAGGCCTGCCTCGATCACGCGTTCAAGAACCGGATCGCGTCCTGCCTCGTCAATCCGCGCGCATGCCACGAAACTCTGCTCGACTATCGCCCGACGGTTCGCCCGAAGCGCATCGCGGTGGTGGGCGCGGGGCCGGCCGGGCTGGCCTGCGCCACCTTGCTGGCGCAGCGTGGCCATCGGGTGGCGCTGTTCGAGGCGGCGGCGGAGATCGGTGGCCAGTTCAATCTGGCCAAGCGGGTGCCGGGCAAGGAGGAGTTCCACGAGGCGCTGCGCTATTTCGGGCGGCAGATCGAGCTGACCGGCGTGGAACTGCATCTGTCGCGGCGCGTCGGGGCGGCCGACCTGATTGCGGGCGGCTACGACGAGGTGGTGCTGGCAACCGGCGTGAGCCCGCGCGACCCGCGCATTCCCGGCGGCGACGGCCCGAACGTGCTGAGTTACGTGGACGTGCTGGCCGGCGGCAAGCCGGTGGGGGAGCGCGTGGCGGTGGTCGGGGCGGGCGGGATCGGCTTCGACGTCGCCGAGTTCCTGGTGCACGAGGGCGTGTCGACGGCGCTCGCCCCGGCCGCCTGGCGAGCCGAGTGGGGCGTGACCGACCCGGCCGTGGCGCGCGGCGGGGTAGGGCCGGCCACCGTGGCGCCGGCCGCGCGCCGCGTGACGCTGCTGCAGCGCAAGCCCGCACCGCTCGGCAAGGGCCTGGGCAAGACCACCGGCTGGATTCACCGCGCCACGTTGAAGATGAAGGCGGTCGAAATGATCGGCGGCGTCAACTACGAGCGGATCGACGCGCGGGGCCTTCACGTCACGTTTGGCGAAAAGCGCGAGCGCCCGACGCTGATCGAAGCCGACACCATCGTGCTGTGCGCCGGGCAGGAGCCGCGCCGCGACCTGCAAGCCGCACTGACGGAAGCCGGGGTGACGGTGCACCTGATCGGCGGGGCGGACGTGGCCGCCGAACTCGATGCGAAACGCGCGATCGATCAGGGCGCACGGTTGGCCGCCCGGCTGTGATGTGCCGGGGGTGGACCGTGCCGCGAGAACGGCGTTATGCTGCCCGAGCCGCTGACAAATCAGGCCGAAAAGCTTTCATTTTCATTTCGATCAATCAGGGGTGCATGCCCGCCGTTTTCTCAAAAATGAAAGCAATTGGTAAGTAAAAATGAAAGATATTTGAAAGGTTTGGCGGGGCGCTGCAGCGATTCATTTTTGTGCTTGAATCACCAAATTGAAGCAAATTTCAATTTGTCAAGCCCCTCTTTGATGCAGGTTGGCCGATCGTACGTCGTCGGGTATGCTCAAAAAAAATCAATAAAATCAACGCTCCGATTCGACGGAAAAAATGCAACAGAATGTTGCGATGCAAAACGCCGCACTTACCTTTATCCTCGTTAACCCGGCGCGGTGCGATGTCTTTTGTTACATAGATTTCAATAACATTACGCCGCGGGCGGATCATCGAATTTCGATGGTCAAAATTACAAAACTTACGTTTCTTTCGTCTCAGTCGACCGACTCTCTGACCGGGTTTTCATAGGGTGTTGCCGCCATGCAATCTGTACCATTCCTGAGCCTCGCGATCTGGACCCCGATCGTGTTCGGCGTGGCCGTCCTGCGCATCGGATCGGATCGTTATCCGCATCGTGCACGGTGGCTCGCCCTGATCGGCGCGATCGTGGGCCTGCTCCTTACCGTGCCGCTGGTGGCCGGTTTCGACGCCCACAATACCGCGGCTCAGTTCACCGAATACAAGCCCTGGCTTGCCGCATTCGGTTCGGCATGGCGCCTCGGCGTCGACGGGCTGTCGCTCTGGCTGGTGGTGTTGTCGGCCTTCACGACGCTGGTGATCGTGATCGCATCGTGGGAATCGATCACGACCCGCGTCGCGCAGTATCACGGCTCGTTCCTGATCCTGTCGGGGCTGATGATCGGCGTGTTCACCTCGCTCGACGGCATGCTGTTCTTCGTGTTCTTCGAAGCGACGCTGATCCCGTTGTTCGTGCTGATCGGCACCTGGGGCCACGCGAACCGCGCCTACGCGGCCATCAAGTTCTTCTTCATTTCGTTCGCCGGCTCGCTGTTGATGCTGGCGGCGATGCTCTACCTGTTCGGCGTGACCCACACGTTCGACATGGCCGTCTGGCAGAAAACCCACCTCGGCTTCGCGCCGCAGTTGCTGGTGTTCCTCGGCTTCTTCGCGGCGTTCGCGGTGAAGGTGCCGATGTGGCCGGTGCACACCTGGCTGCAGGATGTCTATACCGACGGCCCGACGGGCGCCGCGGTGTCGCTCGGCATGATCAAGATCGGCGGCTACGGCTTCCTGCGCTTCGCGCTGCCGATCACGCCCGACGCGGCCCACTATCTGGCGCCGGTCATGATCGGCCTGTCGCTGATCGCGGTGATCTACGCGAGCCTGCTGGCGCTGGCCCAGAAGGACATGGCCAAGATGCTGGCCTACTCGTCGGTCGCGCACATGGGTCTCGTCACGCTCGGCGTGTTCCTGTTCAACCAGATGAGCATCACGGGCGCGATCGTCCAGATGATCTCGTACGGCTTCGTGGCCGGCGCGATGTTCCTCTGCGTGGGCGCGCTCTACGATCGCACCCGCACGCGCGCCATCGCCGACTACAGCGGCGTGGCGAACACCATGCCGCGCCTGGCGCTGTTCGCCGTGCTGTTCGCGATGGCGAACGTCGGTTTGCCGGGCACCTCGGGCTTCGTCGGTGAATTCCTGGTGATCATGGGCGCCGTGCGCGTGAATTTCTGGATCGGCGCGATTGCCGCGCTGACGCTGATTCTCGGTGCCGCCTACACGCTCTGGATGCTCAAGCGGGTGATCTTCGGCGCGATCAAGCACGATCGCGTCGGCAAGCTGATCGACCTGAGCCGCCGCGAGTCGGTGGTATTCACGGTGTTGGCGGCGATCGTCCTCGCGATCGGGATTTACCCTAAGCCCTTTACCGATGTGATCGATCCGGCGGCGGCGAATATCGTCGCGCAGCTCGAACGCACCAAACCGGCGGACGATGGCGCAAACGCCGCACCGTCGGCGGCCAACGTCAGTGCACAGTCGGATGCGCGTACTCCGCGCACGCCGGCCTGAGCGCCGATGCCACGCCAGCCCTTGCCGGGCGGGCGTGGCGAGCCACCGCTCCGGGTTTTCGGGCGGTGGTCGACAGGTTGCCAAATGTGGCAACGTGTCGCACGGTGGGTTTTAGTAACGATGATTTGCTAAGATTCACCGCTTTTTCCCACTTCGTTGGACTTATGATGCGTGCGCTTGCACGAATCGGGGCTAGCCGGTTCGTTTCAATCGACCACGCATAAATCAGGCAAATGTGATGAATAGAAAGGCATTTAGAAGCTTATTGCTTTTATTGGGCGCCGGATTGCTTGTCTGTCTATCCGGTTGCAACATGGACGTTCTCGACCCGAAGGGTAGCGTCGGCGTCGCCGAGAAGGCACTGATCTGGACCTCGACCTGGGTGATGCTCATCGTCGTGATCCCGGTGATCCTGCTCACGCTGTTCTTTGCGTGGCGGTATCGCGCGTCGAACCGCAGCGCAACCTACGCGCCGAAATGGTCGCACTCGACCGCGATCGAAGTCGTGATCTGGACGATTCCGACGCTGATCATTCTGTATCTCGGCATCCTCACCTGGAATACTTCGCACGAGCTGGATCCGTACAAGCCGCTCGAGTCGAATGTGAAGCCGATCAACGTCGAAGTCGTCGCGCTCGACTGGAAATGGCTGTTCATTTACCCGGATCTGGGTATTGCAACGGTGAACCAGCTTGCGATCCCGGTCGGGACGCCGGTCAATTTCCGCATCACGTCGGATTCGGTGATGAACTCGTTCTTCATCCCGCAGCTTGGCACGCAGATCTACGCGATGGCCGGCATGCAGACCCGTCTGCACCTGATCGCCGACGAAGCGGGTGACTACGCCGGCTTGTCCGCCAATTACAGCGGCCAGGGTTTCTCCGACATGAAGTTCCGCACGCTCGCTCAATCGCAGGGTGACTTCGATGCATGGGTCCAGAAGGTCCGTGCCTCGCAGCAAAGCCTCGACATGACCGAGTACGCGACGGTCGCGAAGCCGAGCGAAAAGGATCCGGTCCGGTTCTTCTCGACCATCGATCCGCGCCTGTTCAATAACATCGTTGGCAAGTACAACAACGGTCACGTCATGCAGTTCAATGACGCGGCGTGTAGTACGACGAAGGGGTAAGCATGTTCGGAAAACTTACACTCGACGCGATTCCGTATCACGAGCCAATCCTCGTGATCACGGCGCTCGGCGTCGGTATCTTCGGGGCACTCGTGCTGGGCCTCGTCACTTATTTCGGTAAGTGGAAATATCTCTGGTCCGAGTGGCTGACGAGCGTCGACCACAAGCGCCTGGGCGTGATGTACATCGTCGTTGCGCTGGTCATGCTGCTGCGCGGCTTCGCCGACGCAATCATGATGCGTACCCAGCTCGCGATGGCGTACAACGCGCCGGGTTTCCTTCCGCCGCACCATTACGACCAGATTTTCACCGCGCACGGCGTCATCATGATTTTCTTCATGGCGATGACGTTCATGGTGGGCCTGATGAACATCGTGGTGCCGCTGCAGATCGGCGCGCGCGACGTGGCGTTCCCGATGCTGAACTCGCTGTCGTTCTGGATGACGGCCGTCGGCGCGATCCTGCTGATGATCTCGCTGTTCGTCGGTGAATTCGCGAAAACGGGCTGGTTGGCTTACCCGCCGCTGTCGGAGCTGCAATACAGCCCGGGGGTCGGGGTCGACTACTACCTGTGGGCGCTGCAGATTTCCGGTGTGGGTACGTTGCTGACCGGCGTGAACTTCTTCGTGACCATCATCAAGATGCGCGCGCCCGGCATGACGCTGATGAAGATGCCGGTGTTCACCTGGACGGCCCTGTGCACGAACGTGCTGATCATGGCGGCGTTCCCGATCCTGACCGTCACGCTCGCGCTGCTCGGCTTCGACCGTTATCTGGGGATGCACTTCTTCACGAATGACGGTGGCGGCAACGTCATGATGTACCTGAACCTGATCTGGGCCTGGGGTCACCCCGAGGTGTACATCCTGATCCTGCCGGCGTTCGGCGTGTTCTCGGAAGTCGTGGCAACGTACGCGAAGAAGCCGCTGTTCGGCTACAAGACGATGGTCTACGCAACCTGCGCGATCATGGTCCTGTCGTTCCTCGTGTGGCTGCACCACTTCTTCACGATGGGTTCGGGCGCCGACGTCAACGCGTTCTTCGGCATTGCGACGATGATCATCGCGATTCCGACCGGCGTGAAGATCTTCAACTGGCTGTTCACGATCTATCGTGGCCGTCTTGAATTCACGGCACCGATCCTCTGGACCCTCGGCTTCATGGTCACGTTCACGGTCGGCGGCATGACCGGCGTGATGATGGCGATCCCGGGTGCGGACTTCGTGCTGCACAACAGCCTGTTCCTGATCGCTCACTTCCATAACGTGATCATCGGTGGCGTGCTGTTCGGTTATCTGGCCGGTTTCAACTACTGGTTCCCGAAGGTGTTCGGCTTCAAGCTGAACGAGAAGCTCGGCAAGCGTGCATTCTGGTTCTGGCAGATCGGCTTCATCGTTGCCTTCACGCCGCTGTACGTGCTCGGCTTCATGGGCGCCACGCGTCGTCTGAACCACTACGACAATGCCGCATGGCACCCGTGGATGCAGATTGCCTGGGTTGGCGCCGTGCTGGTGCTGATCGGCATCGTCCACCAACTGCTGCAACTGTACGTGTCGATCCGCGATCGCAACCTGCCGGGCAACCGTGACGTCACGGGCGACCCGTGGGGTGGTCATACGCTCGAATGGTCGACGGCATCGCCGCCGGCGTCGTACAACTTCGCGATCATCCCGACGATCCACGAACTGGACGAAGTGTCGTATCGCAAGGAACGCGGCATGGGCTTCGGCCTGGACGAAGGCCAGCAATACGAAGATATCCACATGCCCTCGAACACGAGCGCAGGCTTCTTCGTCGGCATGTTTGCCCTGGTGCTCGGTTTTGCAGGCGTGTGGCACATCTGGTGGATGGCCATCGTCGGCTTCGTCGGCATCGTCGCGACTGCGATCATCTATAGCTCGCAGAAGAACGAGGGCTACTACATTCCGGCCGAAACGGTCCGGAAGATCGAATCGCAGCGTACCGGCGCACTGACGAAGTCGCCGCGTCCGGCACAAGTGGAACTGGAGGCCAACTGATGGCACAAAGCACCCTGACTGCCGATCACCATCACGCGGCAGAGCATCACCATCCGCCGTCGCATTCGGTGTTCGGTTTCTGGCTGTACCTGATGACCGACTGTATTCTGTTCGGCACGCTGTTCGCCGTGTTCGCAGTGATGCAGCACGAGTTCGCAGGCGGCCCGACGGCGAAGGATCTGTTCGAAATCAAGGGCGTGATGTACGAAACGGCAGCGCTGCTGCTGAGCTCGATCACGTACGGCTTCGCGATGATCGGCGCGCACCGCCAGAATCGCGCTGCCGTGTTCGGCTGGTTGATCGTGACGTTCCTGCTGGGCGCGTCGTTCCTGTACATGGAAATCAACGAGTTCGCGCACCTGATCGCCGAAGGCGCAGGCCCGGATCGCAGCGGCTTCCTGTCGTCGTTCTTCACGCTGGTGGCCACCCACGGTCTGCACGTGACGATGGGCCTGATCTGGATGGTTGTGTTGATTTGCCAGATCGCGCGTAACCCGACGCTGTCGGAGCAAGACATCCGTCGCCTGACGTGCCTGTCGCTGTTCTGGCACTTCTTGGACATCGTCTGGATCTGCGTGTTTACCTTTGTCTACCTGGTGAGTGTGATCTAAATGGCCCATTCGCATACCCATGACAGCCACGATGACGCATCGCACGGCACCGTAAGCAGCTACCTGGTCGGTTTCGTGCTGTCGGTGATCCTGACGGGCGCATCGTTCGGCGTGGTGCTCGGCGGCTGGTTCTCGTCGAACGAAACGATGATCCTGACGCTGGCCGCTCTGGCCGCCGTGCAGATCGTCGTGCACCTGATTTTCTTCCTGCACATGAATGCGTCGTCCAGCCAGCGCTGGAACGTGACGGCATTTGCCTACACGGTGCTGACGGTGATCATCCTGATCGTCGGCTCGGTGTGGATCATGCACAACGTCGCCGTGAACATGATGTCGCGTTGATGCTTCGGCCTGCTCCGGCAGGCCCGGCTCGACGAAGTACCGAAAAAGCCGCCGCAAGGCGGCTTTTTCTTTGCCTGCTCATTTTGAGAGTGCGCTTCGCCGGGTTCTCGCAGGCGCCGGCCGACAAGTAAGAATCGGTAAGGCAAATCAAGATCGTGCAAGCCACGCCGTGCCGGCTTCGCTTATAGTCGTCGGATCGTTGCCGGGTCATGCCCGCCCGACCTGTCCCTCGTTTTCCTCCCTTACCGTACCGATTCGCCAGACCATGTCCGACACGCCCATTCAGGTCCTGCTGATCGATGACGATGCCGCGCTGCGCGATCTCCTCCGGACTTTTTTCCAGCAACGCGGCCTCGAAATTTCCGTGCTTCACGACGCCACCACGCTGGAGCGGCGCCTCGAACGCGAGCGGCCGTCGGTCATCGTGCTCGACCTGATGCTGCCCGGCGTGGACGGCCTGACGGTGCTCAAGCAATTGCGCGCAAACGGCGACCCGATCCCGGTGATCATGCTCACGGCGCGCGCCGACGGGGTCGATCGCGTGATCGGCCTCGAACTCGGCGCCGACGATTACCTCGGCAAGCCGTTCATGCCGCAGGAGCTGCTGGCGCGCATCCACGCGGTGCTGCGCCGCCAGATGCCGGCCAGCGTCGGGGTGCGGTCCGCGTCCGACCGGCGCGAGGCACTGCGTTTCGGGCCGTTCCGGCTCGATTTCGCGACGCGCACGCTGTACCGCGACACCGAGGCGCTCAAGCTGACGGGCGGCGAATACGCGCTGCTCGAGGTGTTCGCCGCGCATCCGATGGAGACGCTGTCGCGCACGCGACTGCTCGACATGCTGCACGGGCCGTATTCGAACCTGACCGAGCGCGGCATCGACGTGCCGGTCTGGCGCCTGCGCCGGCTGCTGGAAGACGATCCTGCCCAACCACGCTACGTGCAGACCATGCGCGGCGTCGGCTACATGTTCGTGCCCGGCGAGGGTGATGAAGCTCCGCTTTGACACGCTGTTCGCGCGCCTGGCGCTGATGTCGATCGGTCTCGTGCTGGTCGTGCATGCGATCGGCCTGGTGCTGCTCGATCGCGAACGGCTGCGGCTCGAGGTCGAGCAGACCCGCCGCGTGATCGCGCTGTCCACCCAGGCGCAGGCGAGCGGCAGCGCGCTGGGGCTGGCCGTCAGTGCGATGCTCGGCACCTCGTTCGTCGAGGCGAACGACGCGGTGTCGTTCGGCTGCCCGAAGCCCTGCACCGATACGTTTGGTCCGTTCGAGCAGCATCTGCGCTCGGTGATGCCGCCCGGCACGCACGTGGTGGCCGACAGCCACACGCGCACGCTGTGGGCGCGCTACGCCGGCGCGAAATACTGGATCACGCTGCCGTCCACCATGCCGTCGGTGAAGCGCTTTATCGGCGCGTCGTCGTTGACGATGGTGGTGGGGGTGGTGCTCGCGATCTTCGGCGCGTGGCGAATCCAGCGGCCGCTGCGGCGGCTCGCGCAGGCCGCGCGCGATTTCCGGCTCGGCAACCGGCCGACCGCGGTGCCGGTCGGCGGGCCGCGCGAAGTCAAGGACGTGATTGCGAACTTCAACGAGATGGTCAGCGAGCTGGCGCAGGGCGAGCAGGAACGCGCCGTGATGCTGGCCGGGCTCGCGCACGATCTGCGCGCGCCGATCACGCGCATGCAGGTGCGCGCCGATCTGCTGCCCGACGCGGCCACGCGCAGGGGCTTCCTGCGCGACGCCGAGGCGTTGTCGCGAATCGTCACGCAGTTTCTCGATTTCGCGGGGGAGGGCGGCGAGCCGTCGCCGGTGGCGGGCGTGGACGCGCACTGCTGGCAACACTACGGCGGTGAACTCGACGACACGCTCGTCAGCGTCGATCTGCGCGCGGGCGAGGGCTTCCGGCTGCCGCTCGTGATGCTCGACCGGATTCTGTCGAACCTGATCGAGAACGCGATGACCTACGGCGAGCCGCCGGTGGCGATCGTCACGCAGGCGGTGCCGCAGGGCTATCGCCTGACGGTGTACGACCACGGGCCGGGTATTCCCGAGGCGGAACTCGAGCGCGCGCTGCGGCCGTTCGTGCGGCTCGACGCGGCGCGCGGCGGCGATGCGCATTGCGGGCTGGGCCTCGCGATCGTCAAGCGGCTGGTGCGCCAGCAGCGCGGCACGTTCGTCGCCTCGAACGCGGCGGATGGCGGCTTCATGGTGACGATGACGTTCCCGGCGGAACCGGCGGCCTGATGAGGGATGCGGCCGAATAAGCGGGCTCGATGGCGGCCCGATCGGGCCGGCTGCGGGCGCTGGCGGAGCATGCGGGCCGGATCGGCCAACCGGATTCGCGGCCCGTGCGAGCCGCCTGTCCGCCCGAACGTCGCGCCTGCGGCTTGCGCGTTCGCACGCGAGCGTCGAGAATCGTCGTTCCGTTTACCCCTGACGACGACCGACACCATGGCTTACGACGACACCAACATTTTCGCGAAGATCCTGCGCGGCGAACTGCCTTGCACCAAGGTGTGCGAGACGGACACGACGATTGCGTTCATGGACATCATGCCGCAATCGCCGGGCCACACGCTGGTGCTGCCGAAGGAGCCGGCCGAGATGCTCTACGATCTGTCGGACGAGGCCGCGGCCGAAACCATCCGCATGACCAAGCGCGTGGCGCTGGCGATTCGCGACGCGCTGCAGCCGGATGGCCTGTTCGTCGGCCAGTTCAACGGCTCGGCGGCCGGCCAGACCGTGCCGCATCTGCACTTCCACCTGATTCCGCGCTGGGCGACCCAGCCGCTTGGCGCGCACTCGCGCGACGTGGCCGATCCGAAGGAACTCGAGACGATGGCCGAGCGCATTCGCGCGGCGCTGAAGTAAGCCGCGCCGCAAGCCCCCGCCGTTATAGCTGCCCGTCCACGGGCAGCATCCGGAACACCCCGGTCAGCACGTTGCGCAGCAGGCCCGCGCCCGGGTCCACGCCGTAAGTGCGCGTCTGGCCGTTCTCCTCGTCGGTCCAGACCAGCGGCGAATGCCAGCCGGCTGCCGACGGCGACGGGTCGGCGAGCGTCACGCGATAGCTTTCGGTCGGCTGCGTGACGTGGTCGAACAGCGTCGCCACCTCGCCGGCCAGTTGCGGGCTGCGGATCACGAGCGCGAGTTCGGTGTTGAGGTAGGCCGAGCGCGGGTCGAGATTGAGCGAGCCGATCACCAGCGTGCGCCGGTCGATCACGTAGGCCTTCGCGTGAAGGCTGGCGCGCGAGCGCGAGCCGAACATCCGCACGCGCGCGGTGGGCGGCTGCTGCGGCCGGAATTCGTAGAGTTCCACGCCGCGTTCGAGCAACGGCACACGGTACGGTGCATAGCCGGCCTGCACCGCCACGGCGTCGGTGGCCGCCAGCGAATTGGTGAGGATCGCGACGCGCACGCCGCGTGCGGTCAGCGCGCCGAGCGCCGCGACGCCCGCATCGTGCGGCACGAAATACGGCGAGAACACCAGGAATTCGCGCTGCGCTTCCTTGCTCAGTTCGGCGAGCCGCTGCATCGGCGGGCTTTGGTAGGTGCCGCGCGCCATCGAGATCTTCTCGGGCGCATCGGCCGCGAATTCCGCCTTGGCCCACACCAGTCCCAATTGATCGCCGGCGATCTGCGCGGCCAGCGGCGTCGCGTTCAGCGGCTTGGCGTCGTATTGCCCGGCGTTGTCACGCCAGTGCTGGCGCAGCGCGTCGCGCGTGCGGTCGAGATCCTGCGGATCGAAGCGCTGATGGTTGAGCACGCGCAGCGGGTAAGCGCTGACGCTGGCCCAATAGGCGTCGAAGCTCGACGAGATGTCGGCCGTCACGGGGCCGGCCGCGAGCACGTCGATGTCGCGGAACTGCAGCGTGGGGCTGGCGCTGAAATACTCGTCGCCGAGGTTGCGTCCGCCGACGATCGCGAGCTGGTTGTCCGCGATCATCGCCTTGTTGTGCATGCGGCGCGTGAAGCGATCGATCTTGGTGACGAGGTCGGCGGTGCGCGCGAACACACCGCGCTGCGCCGCGCCGAACGGGTTGAACACGCGAATCTCGATGTTCGGGTGCGCGTTCAGCGAGGCCATCACCTGATCGATGTCCTTGAAGTTCAGGTCGTCCACCAGCATCCGCACGCGCACGCCGCGATCCGCCGCCGACAGGGCGGCCGCCAGCAGCAGCTTGCCGGTGGTGTCCTCGGTGGCGATGTAGTACTGCATGTCGAGCGTCTTGGTGGCGGCGCGCGCGAGCGCGATGCGCATCTGCAGCGCGTCGGTGCCCACCGGCAACAGGCGGAAGCCGGATTCGCCCGGGTGCGCGAGTTCGGGCGCGGCAAGTGCTGCGCCGAGCGGCGTGGGCGTGGTTTGCGGCAGCGCGTGCGTGACGTTGCGCGGCAGCGAGGTGGCGGGCGGGTGAGTGGCACAGCCGGCCAGCCAGAGCGCGGCGAGGCCGGCCAGGGCGAAGCGGAGCAGCGGGAGCGCGGCACGCGCCGGGCGCGGAACGCCGGGCTGGTATCGGACGGATAAGGCCGGCACGCTGCGGACTCCTTCGTAATCGGGGGGAACGACGGGCGAGCCGGCGGGTGACGTGCCGGGCATCGTGTGCGCAACGATTCTACGGGGGCGCCTCCGATGCGGCAACCGGCTTGCGCGGGCACGAGCGGCCGCGGCGGGATCGGCCGGGTTGGGGGCGCTCCGGGCCGTTGGCGCTGCGGGAGTATGAGGCGCCCGTGTCATCGAGCCGGTGTACCATCGTGCGGCTCGCCATGGCCACCACGCCGCCGCGCTGCTGCACCATGGCCGGCAGCACGGCAGCACGGCGGCAGCACGGCAGCACGGCAGCACGGCAGCACGGCAACACGGCAACACGGCAACACGGCAACACGGCAACACGGCAACACGGCAACACGGCAACACCGCAACACCAGAATCCGCCGCGCCGAGCGGTCCGCCCGGCCATCCTCCATCCCGTGCCCCGCTCCGGAGGCACCCGACCCGACGAGGCATACCGATCCGATGCGCGACAAGGCAGCCGAACTGAAGGCCAGCAAGCGGCGCGCGCTGGCGCTGCTGATCGGCGTGACGACCGTGTTCGTCGTCACGCTGTTCTTTCCCGGCGGCATCTGGATCGACGGCGTGAAGGCCGTGGCCGAGGCCGCGATGGTCGGCGCGCTGGCCGACTGGTTCGCGGTGGCGGCGCTGTTTCGGCGCGTGCCGATCCCGATCGTCTCGCGCCACACCGAAATCGTGCCGCGCAACCAGGCCCGCATCGCCGACAATCTCGCGCTGTTCGTGCACGAGCGCTTTCTCGATCCGGCCTCGATCATCGCGCTGATCCGGCGTCACGATCCGGCCGCGCGGCTCGCGCAATGGCTGGTGGTGCCGGCCAATACGGCCGTGCTGGGCGGCTACGCGGTCAGGCTGATCGGCTTCGCGCTCGACATGACCGACGACGCGCGCATCCAGCGCTTCATCAAGGACGCGCTGCGCGCCGTGTTCGACAAGGTGGACCTGTCGCGTGCCACGGGCGCGATCCTCGACACGCTGACACGCGACGGCCGCCACCAGCAACTGCTCGACGACGGCATCGCGCAGTTCGTCGCGCTGCTGCGCGAGCCGGACCACCGTGCCGCGATCGCCTCCTACATCGTCGACTGGCTCAAGGGCGAATACCCGAAGATGGAGCGCGTGATGCCGACCGTCTGGATCAGCGAGCACGGCGCGGAGCTGATCGCCAACGCGGTCACGCGGCTGCTCGTGCAGATCGGCGAGGATCCCGACCACCGACTGCGCCGCAGCTTCGACGACACCGCCGAGCGACTCGTCGAGCGCCTCAAGCACGATCCCGTCTTCATCGAGAAGGGCGAGGAACTGAAACGCTACCTGCGCGACGGCGAAGCCTTCAACGGCTACGTGGTCGACCTCTGGACGCAATTGCGCGACTGGCTCAAGGCCGATCTGGCGCACGAGGATTCGCTGCTGCACCGCCAGGCGGCCTCGCTCGGCGGCTGGCTCGGCGAGCAACTGGCCGAAAGCCCGGCGCTGCGCGACTCGATGAACGAGCACGTCGAGAAGGCCGCCGCCGAGATGGCGCCCGAGTTCGCGGCGTTCCTGACGCGTCATATCAGCGACACGGTCAAGAACTGGGACAGCGGGGAGATGTCGCGTCAGGTCGAACTGAACATCGGCAAGGATCTGCAAAGCATCCGCATCAACGGCACCGTGGTGGGCGGCATGATCGGGCTGGCGCTTTACCTCGTGACCTGCCTCGCGCGCTGGGCCGGCGCGTGGACGCTGCCGCACTGAACTGCCGCGTCGGGCGACGCCCCGGCAGCCTCGGCCAGCGGCTGAACCGAACCATCCCGCCGAGCGGCCTTGTCGGGTTGATTCGGCAGGCCGCTCGCCACTAAGCGCATCGATTCGCGCCGTCGCCTATCCTTGGCACTGCACAGCAATTCCGCCGCGGCCGGGCCGCAGGCTCGACGCCGCGCAAACGCTCGTGGTCTAATCGCGCGACCGTTCGAACCCGGTGCGCGAGCCCGTTCATCACCCGTTATTTCCTCCAACGAGAAGGCGATTTCATGTCTCCCGTATCGGTTTTCAAGCTGATCCTGCTGTCCTTCGCCGCGATCGTCGTGCTGGAGCTGGCCGCCAAGCGGCTGAAGCTGCCGCCTGCCGCCGCGCTGCTGGTGGGCGGCGCCGGCATCGCGTTCGTGCCGGGCCTGCCGCCGATCAACCTCGATCCCGACCTGGTGCTGATCGTGTTCCTGCCGCCGCTGCTGGTGGATGGCGCCTACTTCTCGGTGTGGGAGGAGTTCAAGCGCAACCTCGGCGGGATCATGATGCTGGCGATCGGCGCGGTGGTGTTCACCACGCTGGCGGTGGGGCTGGCGGTGCACTGGGCGGTGCCGTCGCTGCCGTGGGCGGCCTGCTTCACGCTCGGCGCGATCGTTTCGCCGCCCGACGCGGTGGCGGCCAAGGCCGTGCTCGAACGCGTGGCGCTGCCGCGCCGGCTGATGGTGCTGCTCGAAGGCGAAAGCCTGCTCAACGACGCGGCCGGCCTCGTGCTGTTCCGCTTCGCGGTGGCCGCCGCGCTGACCGGCGCGTTCAGCTTCGAGAGCGCCGCGGTGCGCTTCGCGGAACTCGGCCTGGGCGGCGTGGCGGTGGGCTTCATCATCGGCTGGGCGCTGACGCGCTTCATCAAGCTGTTGTCCGACGATTACCTGATCGTGACCTCGGTGGTGCTCGGCGGCTGGGTCAGCTATATCGCCGGTGAAACGCTGGAGGTGTCGGGCGTGATCGCCACCGTCACGATGGGCATGATGCTCGGCTGGCACCAGCACGAAGTGTTCACGGCCACCGTGCGGGTGCGCGCCACCGCGTTCTGGCAGGTGATGGTGTTCCTGCTGGAGGCGCTGGTGTTCGTGCTGATCGGCCTGTCGCTGCGCGGCGTGATGGTGCGCCTCGGCGGCTTCGAACAGGTGTTCTCGACGATGATGCCGATGATGCTGGCCGTGCTGGCGGCCGTGATCGGCTCGCGCTTCATCTGGATCTTCGCGGTGGAATTTCTCAAGCTGCCGCGCCGCTGGCTCGGCCGCGGCAGCCTGCACGCCGACTGGCGCGCGGCCACCGTGATGAGCTGGGCCGGCATGCGCGGCGTGGTCACGCTGGCGATCGCGCTGTCGCTGCCCGAGGCGATGCCCGGCCGCGACATGATCCTGGTGGCGGCGTTCGCCGTGATCCTCGTGACGGTGCTGCTGCAGGGCACCACGATCGGGCCGCTGATCCGGCTGGTCGCGCCGCACGACGGCCATACGCCGGACGCGCGGCATCTGACCGAGCCGCAGGCCTGGGCGCGCGTGAGCCGCGCGCAACTGAAGGCGGTCGAGCCGCTCGCGCACGACGCCGACGGCCAGGTGATCCACCCGCGCCTGCTCGAACAATATGCGTACCGCGTGTCGATGGCCGAGCGCTTCGAGCACGAGCCGGCGTTCCCGGTGCAGGACATCCACGCGCACTACGACGTGGTGCTGGCGGCCGTGTCGGCCGGCCGCGCCGAAATGTTGCGCATGCATCGAGCCGGTGAGATTCACGACGAGCTGCTGCACCTGCTCGAACGCGAACTCGACCAGCAGGAAGTGGCGGCGCGCTACGCGATCGAATGAAACACATGCGGGCGTGGCGCGGCGCCGGCAGGTATGCGGCGTGCTCTTCACGGCCGCCTGCGGGTACCCCCAACCACGACCACCATGAAACGAACCGCCTTCATTGCCGGCCTGCTGGCCGCCTTCTGCGCCGGCACCGCGCACGCCAGGATCGACCAGGACCTGCGCTGCTTCACGAGCGGCGACGGCGCGTCGCCGATTCGCTTCGAATTCCGAATCTTCTCCGATTCGGATTCCAACTGGTCCGGCGGTTACGTGCGCTACAAGGGCGCGAAACAGGTGATCCCGATCGTGCTGAAATCGGAGCAGGCCACTGAAATGGCGCCGGGCCGGCCCGACGACGTGGTGAGCACCTGGGTGGAGATCGTCGACGGCAAGGTGACGGGCGAGTACGTCATGGACAGCCAGGGCGCGATCGTCAACTCGATGACCTACACGAAATTCTCGCCGCGCCGCACGTTTGCGTTCGCCGACGATCTCTCCGCGTTTCCGGACGGCGGCGGCCCCTGCAAGTGGTGATGCCGGGCCGCGCATCGCGCCGCGGCGCCGTCATCCTGACGAAATCCCTTCCATAGCGTCAGCCGCGTTCACTGCAGCGTCGCGTTCGATCTCCTACAATCGTTTCCATCGCTGGCCGCCATGCCCGCCTTCGCAGGCTCGGCGGCATGCTTTTGCATTGGTCATCTGAAGGGTTTGAGCCGTTCGCGCCGTAGGCCGTCGCGGGCGTTTGCCACGCCGCACGCGCCGGAAGCCGGCCACGCGGCATCCACCGAGAGTCCCCATGAAAGCATCCGATTTATTCGTCAAGGCGCTGGAAGCGGAAGGCGTCGAATATGTGTTCGGCATCCCCGGCGAAGAAAACCTCGATTTGCTCGAGTCGATCCGCCATTCGCGAATCAAGCTGGTGCTCACGCGTCACGAGCAGGCCGCCGGGTTCATGGCCGCCACCTATGGCCGGCTGACCGGCAAGGCCGGCGTGTGCCTGTCCACGCTCGGCCCCGGCGCGACCAACCTCGTGACGGCCGCCGCCTACGCACAGCTCGGCGGCATGCCGATGCTGATGATCACCGGCCAGAAGCCGATCAAGAGCAGCAAGCAGGGCCATTTCCAGATCGTCGACGTGGTCGACATGATGCAGCCGCTGACCAAGCTGACCCGCCAGATCGTCTCGATCGGCCACATCCCGTCGGCGGTGCGCGAGGCGTTCCGGCGCGCCGAGGACGAGCGCCCCGGCGCCACCCACCTCGAACTGCCGGAGGACATCGCGCACGAGGAAGGCGACGGCAAGCCGATCCCGGCCAGCTACAGCCGCCGTCCGGTGGCCGAGGAAAAGGCGGTGGCGCGCGCCGTGCAGGCGATTCACCAGGCGCGTCATCCGCTGCTGATGATCGGCGCGGGCGGCAATCGCAAGACCAGCGCGCGGATGCTGCGCGAATTCGTGGATGCCACCGGCATCCCGTTCTTCACCACCCAGATGGGCAAGGGCGTGATCGACGAGACGCACCCGCTCTGGCTCGGCAACGCCACGCTGTCCGACGGCGATTTCGTGCACCGCGCGATCGATCATGCCGACTGCATCATCAACGTCGGCCACGACGTGATCGAGAAGCCGCCGTTCTTCATGCGCAGCGGCGATAAAACCGTGATCCACGTGAACTTCCTCGGCGCGCAGGTCGATCCCGTGTATTTCCCGCAGATCGAAGTGGTGGGCGACATCGCCAACGCGGTGTGGCAGATGAAGCAGGCGCTGGCGCAGCAGCCGCACTGGGATTTCTCGCGCTTCATGCTGATCAAGGAGCGCTTCGACGCGCACCTGAAGAAGGGCGAGGACGACCCGCGCTTTCCGCTGCACCCGGTGCGGGTGGTCAACGACCTGTACCGCACGCTGCCCCACGACGGCATCGCCTGCCTCGACAACGGCATGTACAAGATCTGGTTCGCGCGCTACTGGCGCGCGCACGAGCCGAACTCGATGCTGCTCGACAACGCGCTGGCCTCGATGGGCGCGGGCCTGCCGTCGGCGATCGCCACCAAGATCGTGCACCCGGAGCGCAAGGTGGTGGCGATCTGCGGCGACGGCGGCTTCATGATGAATTCGCAGGAGCTGGAAACGGCCGTGCGCATGAAGCTCGACCTGGTGGTGCTGGTGCTGCGCGACGACGCATTCGGGATGATCCGCTGGAAGCAGGAGAACATGAACTTCCCCGACTACGCGATGACGCTCGACAACCCCGATTTCGTCGCCTACGCGAAAAGCTATGGCGCGCAGGGCCATCGCGCCGAATCGGCCGAGGCGCTCGCGCCGCTGCTCGAACACTGCTTCGCCACGCCGGGCGTGCATCTGGTCGACGTGCCGATCGACTATTCGGACAACGAGCGCATTCTGAATCGCGAGATCCCGCGCCTGTCCGCGCAACTGTGATCCCACGGCGCGCTGCGGCGCGCCGCATCCCTTGTACCGAACCCCGTCAGAACCCACCGGAGGCGTCGCCATGCTGAAGGAATCCTATCCGTATTACCTCGCGAACGAGGCCGTGCATGCCAACACGGATCTCGAAGTCACCGACAAATACAGCGGCAAGGTCGCCACGCGCGTCGCGCTGGCCGACGCGAAAACGATCGACGCGGCCATCGCGGCCGCCGTCGAGGCGCACAAGCCGTTCGCGGCGTGGCCCGCGTTTCGCCGCCAGGCCGTGCTCGATCACTGCGTCGCGCGCTTTCGCGAGCGCTTCGACGAGCTGGCCGATGCGCTCTGCATCGAGGCCGGCAAGCCGATCAACGATTCGAAGGGCGAGGTCACGCGCCTGATCGACACGTTCCGCGTCGCGGCCGAGGAATCGGTGCGGATCGGCGGCGAGATCATCGAGCTTGAGATCGCGAAGCGCGCGCAAGGCTATTCCGGCTATTCGAAGCGCGTGCCGATCGGGCCGTGCTCGTTCATCTCGCCGTTCAACTTCCCGCTCAACCTGGCGGCCCACAAGGTCGCGCCGGCCATCGCGGCCGGCTGCCCGTTCGTGCTGAAGCCGGCCAGCCGCACGCCGATCGGCGCGCTGATCATCGGCGAGGTGCTGGCCGAAACCGATCTGCCGAAGGGCGCATTCTCGATCCTGCCCGCGCATCGCGACGGCGCGGACCTGTTCACCACCGACGAACGCTTCAAGCTGCTGTCGTTTACCGGTTCGCCGGCGGTGGGCTGGGATCTGAAGAAGAAGGCGGGCAAGAAGAAGGTGGTGCTGGAGCTGGGCGGCAACGCGGCGGCGATCGTCGATGCCGACCAGGGCGAGCGGCTCGACTACGTGGTGGATCGGTTGATCTTCGGCGCGTTCTACCAGTCGGGGCAAAGCTGCATCGGCGTGCAGCGCATCCTGGTGCACGCGAGCCTTTACGACGCGCTGCGCGAGAAGCTCGTGGCGAAAACGCGCGCGCTGAAGATGGGCGACCCGAAGCAGCCCGACACCTTCGTCGGGCCGATGATCTCCGAATCGGAATCGCGCCGGCTGGCCGGCTGGATGGACGCGGCGGTCAAGGCCGGCGCGAAGATCATCGCGGGCGGCAAGGTGGACGGCGCGATGTTCGAGGCCACGCTGCTCGAACAGGTCGGCCGCGATCAGGACCTGTATCGCAAGGAAGCGTTCGGCCCGGTGGCGCTGCTCGAACCGTTCGAGCATTTCGACGAGGCACTGGCGCGCGTCAACGACAGCGATTTCGGCCTGCAGGCCGGCGTGTTCACCGATTCGCTGTCGCACGCGCATCGCGCCTGGGACGAGCTCGACGTGGGCGGCGTGGTGATCAACGACATCCCGTCGTTCCGGGTCGACAACATGCCGTATGGCGGTGTCAAGGATTCGGGCCTGGGCCGCGAGGGCGTGCGCTACGCGATCGAGGACATGACCGAACTGCGCCTGATGGTGATCCGCAAGCCGTCCTGACGGTGCTGACGGTCCTGACGCTCCGGCCGCACCGGGGAGCGCGCACCCGCAGCCGCGCCGTGGCGAATGCCCGGCGCGGTTTTTTTCGCCCGGGCGGGCCGCCCGGCGGCAACCGCGCTTTGCATATCGCGTGCCCGATTCATCTCCCAAGCAAGCTAAATTCATAAAAATCATTTAAAATCATTAGCTTATATTTCCCAATAAGAAACAATGTCGTCTAATTTCGATGATTCACTCTCAGGAGTGGTTCAGGGAAGAACGGACGGCTGCCCGGCGTCGCGCCGTAGTGGTTTCTCCGGGCGGGATGTGACGGCACACGGGATGCAATGAACGGAACAACAGATACGCACCACGACGAGTCGCAGGAGCCGGGTATTTCGGTGCTGCTCGTCGACGATCAGGCGTTCGTCGGCGAGGTGATGCGCCGCCTGCTGGCTGCCGAAACGGACATCGCGCTGCATGTCTGCGTCGACGCGCACGCGGCGCTCGAGGTGGCCCGCGCGGTGCGGCCGACCGTAATCCTGCAGGATCTGGTGATGCCCGATACCGACGGGCTGGACCTGGTGCGGGCCTGGCGCTCCGATACGGCCACGGCGCAGGTGCCGATCATCGTGCTGTCGATCAACGACGATCCGGTGGCCAAGCGCGAATCGTTCCTCGCCGGCGCCAACGATTACCTCGTCAAGCTGCCCGACCCGATCGAACTGATCGCGCGCATTCGCTACCACTCGAATTCCTACCGCATGCTGCGCCAGCGCGACGAGGTGCTCGATTTCCTGTCGCACGACATGCGCGCGCCGCAAAGCTCGATCCTCTCGCTGCTCGACACCTACCGTGCCACGCATGGCGAGGTGCCGCTGCTGTTCGAGCGCATCGAGATGCACGCACGCCGCGCGCTGGCGCTGGCCGACGGCTTCATCCAGCTCACCCGCGCGCAGTCGGGCAAGTTGCTGACCGAAATCGTCAGCCTCAACGAGGTGCTGCTCGATGCGGCCGACCAGCTCTGGGAAAAGGCCGGCAACACCGGCAGCCGGATCAGCGCCAACGTGCCCGAGATCGAATGCCTGTGCATCGGCGACCGGATGATGCTGACGCGCGCCGTGGCCAACCTGATCGACAACGCGCTCAAGTACGGCCCGCCCGGCGCGGAAGTGCGCTGCCTGATCGCCGATGACGGCGACGCCTGGCTGGTGGGCGTGGAAGACGAAGGCGAGGGCATCGCGCCCGAGTTGCGCGCGAGCGCGACCGAATCGTTCG
This sequence comes from Burkholderia sp. 22PA0099, assembly GCF_047497165.1. Lineage (NCBI taxonomy): Bacteria > Pseudomonadati > Pseudomonadota > Betaproteobacteria > Burkholderiales > Burkholderiaceae > Burkholderia > Burkholderia sp. 22PA0099. Next base: position 2,030,636 of record NZ_CP163164.1, read on the forward strand.
TGCGGCTCACGCGCGGGCCGGGCACCCAGCGCGGCGGCTTCGGGCTCGGCCTGGCGTTCGTGCGCGCCACCGCCACCAAGCATCGCGGCGAGATCCTGATGCGCTACACGCCGCGCGGTTTCATGACCGGGCTGGCGTTGCCGAAGGTGCGCCCGGCGTCCTGACGTGGCGGCCCGACCCGCCCGACCCGGGCCGCGTTCGGGCGTCGCCTTCCGGGCCGTCGCCCATCCTTCGTTGTCCCCCGCAATCATCTGCCCCCTTCTTCGAACCGCCCGCCCCGTCAGGCGCTGCGCCGCCACCACGGCGGGCCGGTCCGGGCTGTTTCACGGGCGATAAAGACAGTACACTCGTGCTGGCTCGCGCCGCCCCGGCGCGGCGGCCGCCATCGGGCCGCCCGCGCCGCGCCGGCTCCTGAACGTATCTGCTGACAACCCACATCGAAAACATGGCCAACGTGTCGCCCCGCGCAAGCACCGAGACTTCCTCCCCGTCCGCCGGCTCGCGGATCACGCTCGGCAATCGGATCCTGCTCAGTTTCGGCGTGCTGTTCGTGCTGATGCTGATCATGGCGGGCTTCTCCTATACGAAGCTGCGTCTGATCGACGAAGAGACGATCAACATCGAACGCGATTCGCTGCCGGGCGTGTACCTGGCCACCTCGCTGCGCGCCGCCGCGAACGAGTCGTACACGGCGATGCAGCGTGCGATCTTCGTCGATCCCGATACGGCAACCGCCTATCGCGATCTCGACCGCATTCCGGGCATGCTGGAATCGTTCGAGAAGCTGTCGCTGGAATACCAGAAATCGACCTACCGCGAGGACGACCGCGCCCGCTTCGGCGCGTTCCGCGCGGTGTACGAGCGCTACCTGCCGTTGCTGGCCGATTCCGTGCAGAAGGCGCGCGGCGGCTCGCACGCCGACGCGGTGGCCGCCTACGGGCGCGTCACGCCGGTGTGGGAGGACGTGATTCGCAGCGCCAACGTGCTGGTGACCGAGAACCGCTCGTTCGCCGACCGCTCGGCGCAACTGATTCGCGAATCGGTGTTCAGCACCCAGGTCACGCTGGCGACGGTGGTGACGATCGTGCTGCTCACCTCGCTGCTGCTCGGCTGGCTGCTGTACCGCGCCGTGATGCGGCCGATGTTCGAACTGGTGGGCGTGCACGACGTGATGCGCACGGGCGACCTGACCCAGCGCCTGAACCTGCGCCGCGGCGACGAGTTCGGCATGATCGAGACGGGCTTCAACCGGATGGCCGACGAACTGACCACGCTGGTCTCGCAGGCGCAGAAATCGTCGCTGCAGGTCACCACCTCGGTGGCCGAGATCGCCGCCACTTCGCGCGAACAGCAGGCCACCGCCAACGAAACGGCGGCCACCACCACCGAGATCGGCGCGACCTCGCGCGAGATCTTCGCCACTTCGCGCGATCTGCTGCACACGATGAACGAAGTGTCGTCGGTTGCCGAGCAATCGGCCTCGCTGGCGGGCATGAGCCAGGCCGGCCTCACGCAGATGGGCGAAACCATGCGCAGCGTGATGGACGCGGCCGGTTCGGTGAACGCCAAGCTGGCGATCCTCAACGAGAAGGCGCTCAACATCAACCAGGTGGTGGCCACCATCACCAAGGTCGCCGATCAGACCAACCTGCTGTCGCTGAACGCGGCGATCGAGGCCGAGAAGGCCGGCGAATACGGCCGCGGCTTCGCGGTGGTCGCCACCGAAATCCGCCGCCTCGCCGATCAGACCGCCGTGGCCACCTACGACATCGAGCAGACCGTCAAGGAAATCCAGTCGGCGGTGTCGGCCGGCGTGATGGGCATGGACAAATTCTCCGAGGAAGTGCGGCGCGGCATGCTCGACGTGCAGCAGGTCGGCTCGCAGCTCTCGCAGATCATCAACGAGGTGCAGACGCTCGCGCCGCGCTTCGTGCTCGTCAACGAGGGCATGCAGACCCAGGCGAGCGGCGCCGAGCAGATCACGCAGGCGCTGTCGCAACTGTCCGAGGCCGCGCAGCAGACGGCCGAATCGCTGCGCCAGTCGTCGCAGGCGATCGACGACCTGACGCTCGTGGCCAGCGGCCTGCGCACCAGCGTGTCGCGCTTCAAGGTCGAGGCGTGAGCGCCGAGGCCCGCCACGCGATGCTGTTCCTGCTGTTCGAACTCGATGGCGCGCGCTACGCGCTCGACGTCAACGACGTCGCCGAAGTGCTGCCGCTCGCCGAAACCAAGGCGATTCCGGGCGCGCCGGCCTGGGTGGCCGGGGTGCTGATCCATCGTGGCGAGCCGCTGCCGGTGATCGACGTGTCGCAGCTCGCGCTCGGCCGGCCGGCCGCGCAACTGCGCTCGACGCGGCTGGTGGTGGTGCGCGTGCGCATGCCGCTCGACGGCGATGCCGAGCCCGCTGCGGCCGAGGGCGAGCGCCTGCTCGGGCTGCTCGTCGAGCACGCCACGCAAACCCTGCGCTTCGAGCGGGCGGCGTTCCGCGACGGCGGCATCGATACCCCGCACGCGCGCTGGCTCGGCCCGGTGATCGACCATGCCGACGGCGTGGTGCAGTGGGTCGCGGTGCGGCACCTGCTCGGCGCCGAGGCGCGCGCGCTGCTGTTCGCGGCTGCCGCGCACGCCGGCGAGGATGCGCCGTGGCATGGCGTGCCCGGAGAACGCGCATGATCAACGAACTCGAATTGCGTTTCCACGCGTGGCTGCTGCGCGAGACGGGCATCGATCCCGATTCGCTCGGCGCCGATTTCGTCGCGCGCGCGCTGGCCGAACGGATCGGCGTGATGCTCGGCGGCGCGCAAACCGATGCGTTGCTGGTGGCGCAGCGCGCGCGCAACCTGTCGGACGCCGATCTCGACGCCTACTGGAGCCTGCTGATCGGCTCGGCCGAGGAGCAGCGCGCGCTGATCGAGCAGTGCGTGGTGCCCGAAACCTGGTTCTTCCGTGAGCGCGAGGCGTTCGTGACGCTGGCCGCGCAGGCGCTCGAACGCTTGCGCGCCGAGCCGCTTCAGCCGGTGCGCGTGTTGAGCGCGCCGTGCTCGACCGGCGAGGAGCCGTATTCGGCGGCGATGGCGCTGATCGATGCCGGCATCGAGCCGGCCCGGCTGCGGATCGACGCGCTCGACATCAGCGCCCGCGCGATCGCCCATGCGCGGCGTGGCGAATATGGCCGCAACTCGTTTCGCGGCCACGCGCTCGAATTCCGCGCACGCCATTTCGAGTCGATCGCCGACGGCTGGCGGCTCGACGAGCGGATTCGCGCCTGCGTGCAGTTCCGCCGCGCCAACCTGCTCGAACCGGGCAGCCTTGGCGACACGTGCTACGACTTCATTTTTTGCCGCAACGTGCTGATCTATTTCGACCGCAGTTCGCAGGAGCGCGCGATGCGTGCGCTCGACGCGCGCCTGGCCGACGACGGCCTGCTGTTCGTCGGCCCGGCCGAAACCGGCGTGGTGATGCGCCAGGCCATGAGTTCGGCCCGGATTCCGCTCGCGTTCGCGTTTCGGCGTGCGCGGGAGAGCGAGGGTTTGTCGTTGCTGTCGGGCGGTTTGGTTGACCGGCCGTCGCCGTCCGCGCCGGTTGCCGGCGCCGGGCGCATCGGCGTGGCCGGCAAGCCGGCCGGCGACGCGACCGCGCTCTGGCGGCGCGCGCAGCCAGAGCGCGCGGCGAGTCAGACGGGCCAATCGAGCCCATCGAGCCCATCGGGTCAATCGGGCACCGCGATCGGCACGGCGTTCGCGTCGGGTGCCGCCGGTGTGATCGGCCGGCCGGGGCTGGCGCCCGCTGGCGGTGCGAGCGCAGGCCTCGGTGCCGCCAACCGGCCCACGCCGGCCGGCGCAACCTCTGCGCCGCGCCCGGCCGTCCCTGCCGCGCCCGCTTTTGCCGCCACCGCTTCCCGTGCGGTTACCACCCCCGCCGCCGACCCGCTCGACGCCGCGCGCGCCCTGGCCGATGCCGGCAATTTCGCCGCCGCCGAACGCGCCGTGCTCGACGTGTTGCGCGCCGCCGGCCCGAGCGCGGACGCCTATTACCTGCTCGGCCTGATCGACGACGCGCAGGGGCGGCCGAGCGCCGCCGAGCATTACCGCAAGGCGCTCTATCTGGCGCCCACCCACCGCGAGGCGCTCACGCATCTCGCGACGCTGCTCGACATCGCCGGCGATCACGACGGCGCGCGCTGGCTGAAGGAACGCGCACGCCGTGCCGACGCGCAAGCGGCCGGCCACGCCCAACCGGGAGGACGCGCGCATGCACGACGCCGTTGATTCGACGCACCCGGCGGGGGCGTTCGACGATTGCTGGAACCGCATCGGCGTGCGCGGTGATCAGTCCTGCGAACGATTGGCCGAAGTCGGGCGCTGCCTGAATTGCCCCGTCTACGCGCGCAACGCCGCGCGTCTGCTCGATCGCCCGCTGTCTCGCGACGAGCTGGCCCAGGCCGCGCGGCGCGATGCCGCCGCGCCGTCGCGGCAGGCCCGGCCCGAGGGCGACGCCCAGCAGTCGGTGCTGGCGTTCCGGGTTGGCGACGAATGGCTGGCGTTGCCCACGCCGGTGGTCCGGCAGATCGTCGACGACCGCCCGGTGCATTCGCTGCCCGACCGGCGCAGCCGCGCCGTGCTCGGCATCGTCAACGTGCGCGGCACGCTGCGCATTGCCGTCTCGCTGGCCCGGCTGCTCGAACTCGATGCCTCCGCCGCACCGCGTGCCGTCGACACCGTGCGCTCCACGTTCACGCGGATGCTGGTGGTGGCGCATCGCGGCGAGCCGGTGGTGTTCCCGGTCGACGAAGTGGAGGGCGTGCTGCGTTTCAGCGCGGCCGAGCGCACGCCGCCGCCGGCCACCGTTTCGCGGGCGGGCGTCGCGCTCACCAGCGCGATGTTCGCCTGGCGCGGCAGCATGATCGGTCTGCTCGACGAAGACCGCCTGTTCGATACGCTGTTGCGGAGCCTGCGATGAGTCAAGACGACGATCTGAGCCGGCAATCGCTGCTCGACCTCTATCGCGAGGAAAGCGAGAACCAGACCGAGGCGCTGTCGCGCCAGTTGCTCGCGCTCGAACACGGTGCGCAGGACGCGGCCGCGTTCGAGGCCTGCATGCGCGCCGCGCATTCGCTGAAGGGCGCGGCGCGTATCGTCGGCGTGCCGCAGGGCGTGGAGATCGCCGGGCGCATGGAGGATTGCTTCGTCGGCGCGCAGCGCGGCGAGCGCGTGCTCGGCGCGAGCCATATCGATGCGCTGCTGATGGGCGTCGATCTGCTGGTGCGGGTCGGCGATCCGCGCACGGCGGCATCGGTCACGCCGGCCGAGATCGATACGTTCGCCGTGGCGCTGGCCAATGCCGATGAGGCGGGTGGTGCGTCGTTTGCGCCGGCGCCGCCGCCGGTGCCGTCCGTGCTGCCGGGCGGGCCGTTCGATTTCAGCGAACCGCTCGATCCGTACACCTCGTCGGTGCCGCCCGACCTGGCCGCGCAATTGCGGCTCGACGCGCCGCTCGTGCCCGATGCGCCGCGCGGCCTCGGCGAGCACGGCGGCCTGTATGCCTCGGAGCCGCCGTTCGAATCGTCGGTGCCGCCCGATCTCGCCGCGCAGTTGCGCTTGAGCGAACCGGTGCCGGCTGCGGCCTCCATCGCACCGTCCGAGCCGCTCCCCGAGCCGTCCACGCCCGAGCCGTACGACACCGGTGACGCCGGCCAGATGCGGCGCGTGCGTGCCGACAGCCTGAACCGGCTGTTGAGCCTGTCGGGCGAATCGCTGGTGGAATCGCGCTGGCTCAAGCCGTTCGCCGATTCGATGCTGCGCATCCGTCGCTCGCAACACGACGCGGCGCGCGCGCTCGATTCGCTCTACGACAAACTGGCGGACGATCTCGACCCGAACCACGAGGCCGCGATCAACGAAGTCCGGCAGATGCTGAACGATCTGCAACGCGCGTTCGCCGCGCGCATCGACGATCTCGACCGCTTCGAGCGGCGCAGCTCGCATATCGCCGAGCAGCTCTACGACGAGGCGCTGCAATGCCGGATGCGGCCGTTCGGCGATGCCACGCGCGCCTACCCGCGCGTGGTGCGCGATCTGGCGCGCTCGCTCGGCAAGCGCGTGCGCTTTTCGATCGTCGGCGAATCGACCCAGGTGGACCGCGACATCCTCGACATGCTCGACGCGCCGCTCGGCCACCTGCTGCGCAACGCGCTCGACCACGGCGTGGAAACCCCCGAGGTGCGCCTCGCGCGCGGCAAGCCGGCCGAGGCCAGCGTCACGCTGGAGGCGCGCCACAGCGCCGGCTCGCTGCTGGTCAGCGTGTCCGACGACGGCCCCGGCGCCGATCTGACCGCTGTGCGCGCCGCGATCGTGCGGCAGCGGCTGACCGACGAGGCCACCGCCGCGCGCCTGTCGGACGCCGAGGTGCTCGAATTCCTGTTGCTGCCCGGCTTCTCGATGCGCGAGCAGGTGACCGACGTGTCGGGGCGCGGCGTGGGCCTCGACGCCGTGCACGAGATGGTCAAGCGCGTGCGCGGCGCGGTGCGGATCTTCAACGAGCCGGGGCAGGGCATGCGGATGGTGCTGCAACTGCCGCTGACGCTGTCGGTGATCCGCAGCCTGCTGGTCGAGGTCGGCGGCGAGCCGTATGCGTTCCCGCTGGTGCACGTGCGGCGCGCGCTCGAACTCGAACGCAACGGCATCGACGTGCTCGAAGGGCAGCAGCATTTCGCGCTCGACGGGCGGCGCGTGGGGCTGGTCACCGCGCATCAGTTGTTCGATGCCGGCGAGCCCGACGCGGCGAGTTCGCGCACGGCGGTGGTGGTGATCGGCAACGAGCCGGAAACCTACGGCGTGGCGGTCGACCGCTTCCTCGGCGAACGCATGCTGGTGGTGCAGCCGCTCGATCCGCGCCTGCAGAAGATCCGCAACATCGCGGCCGGCGCGCTGCTGGAGAACGGCGATCCGGTGCTGATCGTCGACGTGGAAGACCTGGTGCGCTCGATCGACAAGCTGATTCGCGGCGGCCAGCTCACCAAGATCCGCCGCGATGCCGCGCACACGCTCGCGCAGCGCCGCAAGCACGTGCTGGTGGTGGACGATTCGCTGACGGTGCGCGAACTCGAACGCAAGCTGCTGGAGAAGCGCGGCTACGCCGTGACCATCGCGGTGGACGGCATGGACGGCTGGAACGCGATCCGCGGCGAGAGCTTCGACCTGGTGGTGACCGACATCGACATGCCGCGCATGGACGGCATCGAGCTGGTCACGCTGATCAAGCGCGACCCGGCGTTGAAGGGGGTGCCGGTCATGATCGTGTCGTACAAGGATCGCGACGAGGACCGCCGGCGCGGCCTCGATGCCGGCGCGGATTATTATCTGGCGAAAGGCAGCTTCCACGACGAGGTGCTGCTCGATGCCGTGCACGATCTGATTGGAGACGCCGCCTCATGAAAATCGGAATCGTCAATGATCTGCCCCTCGCGGTGGCGGCGCTGCGCCGCGCCGTCTCGCACCGGCCCGACCACCGCGTGCTGTGGGTGGCCGCCGATGGCGAGCAGGCGGTCGATTTCTGCGGGGCGAACCCGCCCGATCTGATCCTGATGGATCTGGTGATGCCGCGTCTCGATGGTGTGGAGGCGACGCGCCAGATCATGGCGCGCTCGCCGTGCGCGATCCTGATCGTGACGGCCAGCGTGGACGCCAACAAGGCCAGCATCTACGAGGCGATGGGCGCGGGTGCGCTCGACGCGGTCGATACGCCCACGCTCGCGCAGGGCATGCTGGCCGACGCGTCGCAGCCGTTGCTGGCCAAGATCGACCAGATCGGCCGGCTGCTCGCCACGCGCGGGCCGGTGCCGGCGCCGGTGGGCGTGATGGCGCCAGCGTCGGGGGCCACGCCGCTGGTGGCGATCGGCGCCTCGGCGGGCGGGCCGACCGCGCTGGCCGCGCTGCTCAAGCCGTTGCCGGTCGATTTCCCGGCCGCGGTGGTGATCGTCCAGCACGTCGACCAGGCGTTCGCGATCGGCATGGCCGAATGGCTCGACGGCTACACGGCGCTGCCGGTGCGGATCGCCCGGCAGGGCTGCGCACCGCAGCGCGGCGAGGTGCTGCTGGCCGCCACCAACGATCACCTGCACCTGACCGCGCGCGGCCTGCTCGATTACACGCCGCATCCGGCCGAAACGCCTTACCGGCCGTCGGTCGACGTGTTCTTCCAGAGCGTGGTGGACCACTGGCGCGCCGATGCGATCGGCGTGCTGCTGACCGGCATGGGCCGCGACGGCGCGCTCGGCCTCAAGGCGATGCGCAGCAAGGGCTTCTACACGATCGCGCAGGACGCGGCCACCAGCGCTGTCTACGGCATGCCGAAGGCGGCGGCCGCGATCGACGCGGCCACCGCGATCCTGCCGCTCGATCGGATTGCCGAGCGGATCGCGATGCAGTTGCCGCGCGGCGCGCGCGCCTTGACGGGCGCCCGGCAGGACCGCTGACGCGGCGAACGTCGGAGCGAGGCAACAGCGCCACGCAACAACCGCGCGGCGGCCGGCAACAGATTCGGTTACGAATTCGAACCGGATTTCGCGAACCGGGCCGCCGCGCGATGGTCAGAAAGCACGAACGGGGCGATGCGGAGCAGATCCGCATCGCCCCGCCTTTTTCAGCCGCACGGAAGCCGCCGCGCGCCGCCGATCGGGTCGGCGCAGCCGGCCGCCGCGGCGCACGAACGGAACCCGACCCGATGAACGAAGCCGCCAACGAGCCGCGCCCCGCGCCTGCCGACGAGCAGGCGCTGAAGACGCACACCGACCGCCGCCAGTTGCACCAGATCATCGCCGGCCTGACCGAGGGCGTGATCCTGGTCGAGCCGGATCAACGCATCGTGTGGGCCAACGAGGCCGCGCTCGCGATGCACGGCGTGGCCACGCTGGCCGAGCTGGGCGCGGACGTGACCGAGTACCGCGAGCGCTTCCGGCTGCGCGACACCAATCACGATCCGGTGCGCCAGGGCCAGTATCCGATCGATCGCGTGATCAGCGGCGAGCAGTTCAGCGACGTGACGGTCGAGGTCGAATCGGCCGCCGACGATTCGCTGCGCTGGGTGCATCGAATCCGCAGCCTGGTGCTGACCAACGCGGCCGGCGAGCCCGATTGCCTCGCGCTGGTGCTGCACGACGCGACCGAATGGGCCAGCGCCGAGCAGCGTTTCGAGCGCACCTTCAACGCCAATCCCGCGCCCGCCGCGATCTGCCGCCTCAGCGATTTCCGCTACGTGAAGGTCAACCAGGGCTTTCTCGACATGATCGGCCACCCGCTCGACGACGTGATCGGCCGCTCGGTCTACGAACTCGACGTGTTCGACCGCGCCGAGCGCCGCGAGCTGGCGATCGAGCGGCTCGGCGACGGCATGACGATCCCGCCGATGGAGGCGCTGCTGCGGCGCGCCGACGGCGGCGACCACGCGGTGATCGTGGCGGGCCAGCCGATCGACATGGGCGAGGACGCCTGCATGCTGTTCACGTTCACCGATCTGCAGCCGCGCAAGCTGGCCGAGATCGCGCTGCGCGAGAGCGAGGAGCGCTTCGCCAAGGCGTTCCGGATGGCGCCGGTGGCGATGGCGATGCTGACCGCCGGGCGCTTCGAGCTGCTCGACTGCAACGACGCGTTCGTGGCGATGACGGGCCACGCGCAGGCCGACCTGCTGGGCCGTTCGGCCGACGAGCTGGGCCTGTGGGCCGAGCCGGGCGCGCAGCGCGAGATCGCCGATGCGCTGGCGCGCGACGGCATGGTGCGCATGCACGACGTGCGCGTGTCGACCCAGGACGGCGACGTGCGCGACTGCGTGGTGTCGGCCGACGCCGTGGCGATCCACGCGCAGGATTGCCTGCTGCTCGCGCTGCTCGACATCAGCGATCGCAAGCGTACCGAGATGGAGCTGATCCAGGCGATCGAGACGGCCATGCAGGATGCGTCGTGGTTCAGCCGCACGCTGATCGAAAAGCTCGCCAACGTGCGCCGCGCCAAGGCGCCCGACGCGGGCGGGCAGTTGTCCGATCTGACCTCGCGCGAGCGCGACGTGTTCGACCTGCTGTGCCACGGGCTGCCCGACAAGGAGATCGCGAACCGGCTCGGGCTCGCGCCGAACACGGTGCGCAATCACGTCTCGACCATCTACAACAAGCTCGATGTGCACAGTCGCGGCGAGGCGATCGTGTGGGCGCGCGAGCGCGGCATCGTCGGCGCGGCCGAGCCGGCTCCGGCAGCCGGTGCGCTCGATGCGTCGGGGGCGGCGACGCCGGGCGGTTCGGTGGCTTCGGCCCGGGCCGGCCGCGCGGCCCGCAAGCGGCCTGCGGCCTGAGTGTGGGGCCGTTTCGGCCGGGTTTCGGCTGACGATTCGTCTCGGCCGGGCCGGTACGAATGCACTAGCGGCCCTGGCCCATCTGCACCTGCCGGGGCGGCGCGGCAGCCGCGAAGATGGGGGTTCCCGGCGCGCGGCCACGGCAGCGCGCCGGTTCCGATGATTCCCTCAAGGAGGCAACCATGGACAAGAATCGCATCGACGGCAAGCTCAAGCAGGTCAAGGGCTCGGTGAAGGAAGCGCTCGGCAAGGTGACGGGCGATCGCAGGACCGAAGCGGAAGGCGTCGCCGAAAAGACCGAAGGCAAGTTGCAGGAAAAGGCGGGTCAAACCGCCGACGCGATCCGCAAGCACACGAATCTGCACTGACGCATCCGCGTCGTTCCGCAGTAACGAAACGGCCCCGCCTCGCGATGGTTTGCGAGGCGGGGCCGTTTTGATTGGCGCGGAGGTGGCCATGCATGCCGAATCGGGTCGCGAAGGTAAGCATTCCGAAAGTCGGCTCGCGTAGAATCTGCGCTTGCCGGAGATGGCATGCCTCCGTTCCCAACCGCCGGTCAGCCGGCTGATGATGCCTGCGGATTCCTGGGTACAGGAGGTCGTAGGCCGTCTTGAGCACAAGCGGCGTCCTGTCGCCCGGGTTTGATGTCCTGTCGAACCTGAACCCCATGAAAGCATTCGAATCCGTCGAGCAGTTCGCCATGTTGCGCGCGCTCGGCCGCTGGATCGCGCTGTCGGCCCTCGTTGGCGGGCTCGCGGGCAGCGCATCCGCGTTGTTCCTCGCCCTGCTCGATCTCGCCACCGGCACCCGGCTCGCGCATCCCTGGCTCATCTGGCTGCTGCCGGCCGCCGGCTTCGTGACCGGCTGGATCTACCTGCGCATCGGCAGCAGCGTCGAGGCCGGCAATAACCTGTTGATCGACGAGATCCACGATCCGGCCCGCGCGGTGCCCACCCGCATGGCGCCGCTGGTGATGCTCGCCACCGTCGTCACGCATCTGTTCGGCGGCTCGGCGGGGCGCGAAGGCACCGCCGTGCAGATGGGCGGCGCGCTGGCCGATCGCGTCGCGCGCGTGCTGCGGGTGGACGCCGACACGCGGCGCATCCTGCTGATGGCGGGGATCGCGGCGGGCTTCTCGTCGGTGTTCGGCACGCCGCTGGCGGGCGCGGTGTTCGGGCTGGAGGTGCTGGCGATCGGCCGCTTGCGCTACGACGCGCTGTTCCCGTGCCTCGCGGCGGCGGTGGTGGCCGATGCCGTGTGCCATCTGTGGGGGATTCGTCATCCGGTGTATCCGGTGCCGTTCGTGCCGGCCGTCGGCATCGCGACGGCGGCTTCGGCGATCGTCGCCGGCATCGCGTTCGGCGTGGTCGGCATGCTGTTCGCCGATGCGACGCACGCGCTCGGCGCGCGCTTCAAGCGCTGGATTCCGTACGGCCCGCTGCGGCCGGTGCTGGGCGGCGCGATCGTCGCGCTGGCCGGCGTGGGGCTGGCCGTGCCGCAGTATCTCGGCCTCGGCATCCCGACCATCGAGGCCGCGTTTCGCGGGCCGCTGCCGGTGCAGGATTTCGCCGGCAAGTTCGCGTTCACGGTGGTGACGCTGGCGTCGGGCTTCAAGGGCGGCGAGGTCACGCCACTGTTCTATATCGGCGCGACGCTCGGCAACGCGCTGTCGCATCTGCTGGCCCTGCCGTTGCCGGTGCTGGCGGGGCTCGGCTTCGTCGCGGTGTTCGCGGGCGCGGCCAATACGCCGATCGCCTCGACGATCATGGCGGTCGAATTGTTCGGCGCGCCGATCGGCGTGTTCGCGGCGCTAGCCTGCGTGGTGGCGTATCTGTTCTCGGGGCACACGGGTATCTATCGCGCGCAGCGGATCGGCCACGCCAAGCATCCGTGGCTCAGTGCGGGCGGGCGGTTGGCCGATCTGGCGTTGCAGCGCGCGAGCGCGAAGCCCGAGGCGGGCGGGAAGGGGTGAGCGGGCGGGGGGAGGCGGGGCGGCCGATGTTCATCAACGAATCACCCCACGCGCCGAGCCGCCGCCTCTTCACCCGTGCCCGGCAGCACGCGCCACGCCACCCACGCGAGCGCGCCGAGCGCCGGAAACACCAGCACGCTGCCTTCCGGCCCGACCGTGCCGCCGCTCCACCACACCGGGCCGATCGCATGGCTCTCGAACAGGCTGACGTTCGGGAGCAGGCCGCTGGTGGGCGCGCCGAACAGGAACGATTCGGACCAATCCCAGCCGGCGTGCATGCCGAACGCCCACCACAGCGAGCCGGTGCGCCAGATCGCGAGGCAGGCCACGAACCCGTAGATCACCACCGGCACGATCCCGGCCATGTTCTCGCCGTGATTGAACATGTGCGACAGCCCGAACGCGACCGAGGTCAGCACGGCGGCGGCCGACGGATGCAGGCCGCGCGCGAGACGGAAGAACAGATAACCGCGGAACGCCAGTTCCTCGGCCACGGCCACCACGGCGAACGCCAGCGCCCACACCAGCCCGGCTTCGAGCGCGGCCAGCGGGCTCATGCCCGAATAGACGAGCGTGGCGCCACCGGTCGAGGCCAGCAGCGTCATGATGATGGCCACGGCGACCAGCCCGCAGGCGCCGCCGAGCAACAGGTGCCGCAGCCGCTGGGGTGCGCGCAGGCCGACATCGAGCCACGAGCGGCGGTCGATGCGGCTCATCACGCGGGTGGCGATCAGCACGGCCGCGCACATCGCCAGCTCGAACGCGAATTGCTGGCCGGCGGTCAGCTCGCCTTCCATCCGGAACGGCAGGTCGAGGCCGCGCGCGGCGCCATCCACGCCGAGCATCAGCACGGCGACGATCGCGGCATACAGCAGCGCGGCCCAGCCCGCACGCAGCCCCTGCGGGCCGAACCACAGGTGTCGGAAGCGGAACGGCGGGATGGCGCTGGGTCGGTCGGCGTGCATCACGTCTTTCACCGGTAATGACCTTGTCTTTTGAATGCAGTGTTAACGGCAATCGATTCGCGTGTAGGCATTTTGAAGGCATTTGATTGCGAATCGGCGAGTTCCGTGATTATGTGGATTATCTGCGCCGCTGGGTATAGCGCAGCGCAAATCAAATTGGATTTACGTGGCATCGTATCGTCCTTGCGACGCATGACTTGCGCGCGCATCGATAAAATTTTAGGAGATCCGGCGCCCGATAGCCAATGCGCTGTCGAACCCGGGCAAGGGTTTGGCATTATTTTCGGGATATTTATAAAGTCGAAAGCGAGATGAAACTGAATGGCAAGCTAATGGCAAAGCCTTGCGTAAAATGCGTGCATTATTGTCGTTGAAATGTGCAAATTTGATTATTGTTTTGACCGATGCATTGCCGCCTCGTTACGGCAAGACAATTGAAAGCCGAATCGCGAAATATCGGCCATGTGCACGACGGCGCTCCCGCGCCAGAAAAAGCGGGGCGGCGGATCGCGTCCGCCGCCCCGATGCTTACGACGTGCCGAACGCCGTGCCTTGCAGTCGGCTCGTGTCGTCGGCCCGCTGCGCGTCGGCCTTGCCGGCGGAATCGGCCGCATCGAGCGAATCGAGCGCCTCGATGCCGTAACCGCCCGTCTGCTCGATCAGCCCCTTCGCGAGTTCCAGCGCCTGCCGCTCGAACAGCCGCCGGTAAACCCCGCCTTCGAGCCGGATCAGCGCGTCGTGATCGCCTTCCTCGATCACCCGGCCGCGTTCGAGCACCAGCAGGCGGTCGAGCGCGCGCACCGTGGACAACCGATGCGCCACCACCAGCGTGGTGCGGCCCACCATCAGCCGTTCCATCGCCTGCTGGATCAGCAGCTCGCTTTCGCTGTCGAGGCTCGAGGTGGCCTCGTCGAGGATCAGGATCGGCGCGTCGGCCAGGAACGCGCGCGCGATCGCCACGCGCTGCCGTTCGCCGCCCGAGAGCTTCACGCCGCGCTCGCCCACCAGCGTGTCATAGCCTTCCGGCAGCTCGCTGATGAAGCCGTGCGCGCTGGCCTGCATGGCCGCGCGCACGATCTCCTCGCGGCTCGCGCCGGGCCGCGCATAGGCGATGTTGTCGGCCAGCGAGCGGTGGAACAGCACCGGCTCCTGCTGCACGATCGCGATATGGCTGCGCAGCGATTGCTGCGTGACCTGCGCGATGTCCTGCCCGTCGATCAGGATGCGGCCGCCCTCGATGTCGTAGAGCCGCTGGATCAGCTTGATGAACGAGGTCTTGCCCGAGCCCGAATGGCCGACCAGGCCGATCCGCTCGCCCGGCGCGATGCGCAGCGAAAAATCCGAGTAGAGCGGCGCCTGGCGCGGCCCGTAGCGGAACGTCACATGATCGAAGCGGATCTCGCCCTTGCCGATCGCGATCGGCCGCGCGCCGGGCGCATCCTCGATGCCGAGCGGCTGGCGCTCGAGCGCGACCAGTTCTTCCATGTCGTTGACCGAGCGCTGCAGGTTGCGGATATGCATGCCGATGTCGCGCAGGTAGCCCTGCAGCATGAAGAACATGGTCAGCGCGAACACGATGTCGCCGACGCTCGCGCGATTTTGCGACCACAGCCACAGCGCCGCGCCGAGGATCGCCGCCTGCATCAGCACCAGCATCGCGCCCTGCACGCCGCCGCTGAGCGTGCCGCGCACCCAGGTGCGGCGCGTGCGCTGCCGCCATTTGCCGATCACGCGGCCGATCCGCGCTTCCTCGCGCGTTTCCGCGCCGAACGCCTTGACCACCGGGTTGCAACTGATCGAATCGGCCAGCGCGCCGCCCAGCCGCGTGTCCCAGAAGTTGCCGAGCCGCGCGGCCGGCGCGATCAGGCCGAGCGACAGCGCCACCGTGACCGCGATGTACAGCACCGAGCCCGTGCCCACCACCAGCCCCATCACGGGCCAATGCCAGCCGAGCAGCAGCGTCGCGCCGCCGAGCATCATGACCGACGGCAGCAATGCCAGCAGCAGCGTGTCGTTGAGCATGTCGAGCGCCCACATGCCGCGCGTGATCTTGCGCACGGTCGAGCCGGCGAAGCTGTTCGCATGCCAGTCGGTCGAGAAGCGCTGCACGCGATGGAACGCGCCGGCCGAGATCTCGCTCATCATGCGCAGCGTCAGCGTGATGACGTTCATGTACATCGCCTGGTGCAGCACCGTGACGGTCACGCCGAGCGCCAGCAGCACGCCGAACGCGTGCAGCGCCGCGTTCCAGGCCGCGGCGCGGTCGTGCAGGCCGAGCGTGACCGCGTCCACCAGGTGGCCGGCGAACATCGGGGTGAGCACGTCGCCGAGCGCGGACAGCATCGCGCAGCCGACGACGGCGAGGGTGCGCGCCGGTTGGCGGCGCCAGTGACGGAAGGTGAAGCCGAGCACGTCGTTGAACGGACGGCTACCGTGACGATCGGTGTGTTGGATCATGGGTCTTGGCCTGGTGGGCATGGTGTGCGCCAGGACTTGTCGGTGGTCGATGAATCGGCGAAACGACGGGCCGTCGGTGCCACTGCGGCATCGTGACGATGCATGCGTGGCGGTGGCGCGACAACCGCAACGAGCGGAGCGCGCCGGTGAAGCAGATCAATGACGGAAGACGGCCGGGAAGTACAGCGGGCGGAAGGGCCTCGGAAGCCCGCCGCGGGGGGCACGAAGCTAGTTCGCGCCTTGCGGCATGACGTCCGGGAAGCCGCAGTGTGATGGCTTGTGACGCATCGTTTGACCTCCCTTGAACGTAAGCGATGGAGCGTGGATGAGGGCGAGGCGGCGGGCGCCGCATCACCGTCGGGCGAAAACCCGCCCGATTACGGGATTGTAATCGCGCCCGGGAGGTAATGCCAAGCTGTTGCCGAATCGACACGGCGACGGTCGCCATGTCGCATGGCCCGCTCGTCGCGTATGGGACAATCCGGCCCTCGATTCCCGTCCCCACCGCAACCGCCACTGACGCACATCACGATGAGCACCATCCAGCAAGGCATCCTGTCGCCGCTGCCGCCGGCCAACCGTTACCTGTCGCTCCAGATCGCCGACCCCGCCGACGTGCCGCGCGCGCTGGCCGCGCTGCGCGACGCCACCGACGCGGCGCGCACGGTGGTGGGCGTCGGCCCGTCGCTTGTGCAGGCGCTCGACCGCAAGATCGACGGCCTGAAGCCGTTCCCCGACCTGTCGAAGCCGGGCGCGCCGGTGCCGTCCACGCAGGTCGCGCTGTGGGTGTGGCTGCGCGGCGACGATCACGGCGAGATCACGCTGCGCTCGCGCGCGATCGAGACGCTGCTGGCGCCGGCCTTCGTGCTCGACAGCGCCGCCAACGCGTTCCGCTACGCCGACGACCGCGACCTGTCCGGTTACGAGGACGGCACCGAAAACCCCAAGGGCGACGAGGCGGTGGAGACCGCGTTCGTGACCGGCAAGGGCGCGGGCCTCGACGGCGCGAGCTTCGTCGCGGTGCAGCAATGGGTGCACGATTTCCCCGCGATGAACGCGATCGAGGGCGACGAGATGGATCGCATCGTCGGCCGCCGCAAGTCGGACAACGAGGAGCTGGAGGATGCGCCGGCCTATGCGCACGTGAAGCGCACCGAGCAGGAGAGCTTCACGCCCGAGGCCAAGGTGCTGCGCCGCTCCGCGCCGTGGGCCGACGAGCGCCGCGCGGGCCTGTATTTCGTGGCGTTCGGCCATTCGTTCCGCGCGTTCGAGGTGCAGATGCGCCGCATGGTCGGTGCGACCGACGGCGTGCTCGACGGCCTGTTCCGCTTCACGCAGCCGGTGACGGGCGCGTTCTTCTGGTGCCCGCCGGCCTCGGCCGACGACCGGCTCGACCTGTCGGCGCTCGGGATCTGAGCGGAACCGATTCAAGCGCGCCAGCAAAAACCGCGCCCCGGCCAGTGACGGCCGGGGCGCGGTTTTTTTATGGGCGCGGCGTTGTGCGTGACGGTTGCGGCGGCTTCAGCGCACCGTGGTGTCGATGCGCGTGCCGCGCTTGATGAACAGCGTGACCGGCGTTTTCTCGGCGATTTCGCCGAGCCGCGTGCGTTGCGCGTCGTCGAGTTCGCCGTCGAGCGTGATGGTGCGGCGCACGTATTGCGTGCCGTCGTGGTCCGCGTGCAGCTCGGCGTGGACGTGCAGCTTGACCGCCGGCCATTCCTTGCGCTGCATGTACATGCGCAGCGTGGCCGCGGTGCATTGGCAGAGGCTCGCGAGCAGCAGTTCGAACGGCGCGGGGCCGACGCCGCGGCCGCCTTCGCGTTCGGCTTCGTCGCCCTGGAAGCGATGGGCGCCGGCCTGGATGTCGACGACGTAGTTCGGGGCATCGGCAGCCAGTTCGGCTGCGGCGTGGATCAGGGGCATGAGGTTCCTCGGCGGGTGGGGCGTGTCGACAGCATAAACGGGTTGCGTGCCGCTCGTTGTTAAGCGAGTTGTCGAACCTGAGTGCCGCGCGCTCAGGCGTTGGCGATCGCCGGCTCCTCGCCGCCGCCCAGCGCGGCGGCGCGCACGATCGTCGCGACCCGTTCGCGAAACCAGCGGTGCGCGCCATCGGCATCGCGCGATTCGTGCCAGTACGCGTGGATCGCATACGGCTTCACGCGCAGCGGCAGCGGCATCGCCACCACCGGCAGCAGCCCGGTCATTCGCAGTGCGTAGGAGCGCGGCAGCGTCAGCAGCAGGTCGCCGGCCGCCGCGATCTGGCAGGCCGCGAAATAGTGCTGGCAGACGAGCTGGATCTGGCGATAGCGGCCATCGGCGGCCAGCAGCACATCGAGCGAATTCGGCTCGCCGAGCGGCGAGACGGTCACGTGGCGCGCGGCGAAGTAATCGGCGCGGCGCAGCGGCCCCGCGGCGAGCGGATGATCGCGGCGCAGCACCACGCACAGCGCGTCGTCGGCCAGCGTCTCGCGCACCACCTGCGGCCCGGCCGGCACGCGCCGCTCGATCGCCAGATCGAGTTGGCCGCTGGCGATCTCGCGCCCCACCTCGGCCAGCGCCACGCGGCGGCTCACCAGCGTGATGCGCGGCGCCTCGCGCGCGAGCCGTTCGACCAGTTGCGGCAGCGCGATCGATTCGAGCACGTCGCGAATCCCCACCACGAAACGCTGCTCGACGCTGGCCGGATCGAAATGCGCCTGCACGTGCGCGGCGGCCTGCAGGCCCTTCAGGTGGCGCTGCACGTCGGCGATCACGGCGCGGGTGCGCTCGGTGGGCGTCACGCGATTGCCCTGGCGCACGAACAGCGGATCGCCGAAATGCGCGCGCAGCCGGTTCAGCGCGTGCGTGACGGCCGGCTGGGTCAGATGCAACGCGCGGGCCGCCGCGCTGATGCCGCCGTGCACGTAGATCGCGTCGAGCACGCGGAACAGGTTCAGGTCGAGTCGCAGGTCGGAAGTCACGGGCGGGGCGGCGCGGCGAAAGGCGGGAAGCCAGCATATTACTTTGGCTGATGACCTGCCATGAAGAACATTCATTTCATCGATCGGTGCGATCGGCGTAGGCTGGGCGTCACTTCAAACGGGGGACGATCTCATGGATTTCACGCCGACCGCTCGCAGCCAGGCTCTCGCCGAACGGCTGACGCGCTTCATGCACGACGAGATCGCGCCCGCCGAGGCCCGCTATGCGGCCGAGCTGGCCGGTGGCGCGGATTGGCGGCGCTGGCGGCAGCCGGCCACCATGGAGGCGCTCAAGCGCAAGGCGCGCGAGGCGGGCCTGTGGAACCTGTTCCTGCCCGAAACCGAACTGGGCGGCGCGGGCCTGAGCAACGCCGAATACGCGCCGCTCGCCGAGATCATGGGCCACTCGTTCATCGCGCCCGAGGCGTTCAACTGCAACGCGCCCGACACCGGCAACATGGAAGTGCTGGCGCGCTACGGCACGCCCGAGCAGCAGCGCGCCTGGCTCGCGCCGTTGCTGGCCGGCGAGATCCGCTCGGCGTTCTGCATGACCGAGCCCGAGGTGGCCTCGTCGGACGCCACCAACATGCAGGCCACCGCCGTGCAAGACGGCGATGCGTTCGTGCTGAACGGCCGCAAGTGGTGGTCCACCGGCATCGGCCATCCGCATGCGCGCGTCGTGATCTTCATGGGCCTGACCTACCCGGATGCCGAGCCGCATCGCCGCCACACGATGGTGCTGTGCCCGCTCGACGCGCCCGGCGTGACGATCGAGCGGATGCTGCCGGCGTTCCATCATTTCGACGAGCCGTCGGGCCACGGCGAGGTGCGTTTCGACCAGGTGCGCGTGCCGGCCTCGAACGTGATCCTCGGGCCGGGGCGCGGCTTCGAGATCGCGCAGGGCCGGCTCGGGCCGGGCCGCATCCATCACTGCATGCGCGCGCTAGGCGCGGCTGAACGCGCACTGACTTTGCTGTGCCGCCGCGCCGAGGCGCGCAGCGCGTTCGGCAAGCCGCTGGCGGCGCTTGGCGGCAACGCCGACATCGTCGCGAACCTGCGCATCGCCATCGAGCAGGCGCGTCTGCTGACGCTGAAGGCCGCCTGGACCATCGACACGCACGGCGTGAAGGCCGCCTTGAGCCTGATCTCGCAGATCAAGGTGGCGGTGCCGGCCGTCGCGCAACAGGCGGCCGACGCGGCGATCCAGATCCACGGCGGCGCGGGTGTGTCCGACGACGTGCCGCTCGCCGCGCTGTATGCCTATGCGCGCGTGCTGCGGCTGGCCGACGGGCCGGACGAGGTGCATCGCGGCGTGGTGGCGCGGCTCGAATTCAAGCGTCAGGCCCAGGCGCTGGCGGGAGCGGCGGCATGAGCGCGCCGATCGATGCCGCCCGCGAAGTGCGCGACGAGGACCGGCTCGACGCCGTCAAGGTGGACGCGTTTCTCAAGGCGCAGGTGCCGGGCCTGGCCGGCGAGCCGACGATCCGCCAGTTCCACGGCGGCGCGTCGAACCTGACCTACCTGATCGCCTACCCGGGCCGCGAGCTGGTGCTGCGCCGCCCGCCGGCCGGCGCGAAGGCCGGCTCGGCGCACGACATGCTGCGCGAGGCGGCCGTGATGGCCGCGCTGAAGCCCGCCTACCCGTGGGTGCCGGCGATCGTCGCGCGCTGCGACGACCCGGCCGTGACCGGTTCGGAATGCTATGTGATGGAGCGGCTGGCCGGCGTGATCCTGCGCCGCGATCTGCCGCCCGAGTTGGGCCTCGACGCGGCCGGCACGCGCCGGCTCTGCGAGCGCTTCGTCGACCGGCTGATCGAGCTGCATGCGGTGGATGCCACCGCGCCGGCAATAGCCGCGTTCGGCCGCGGCGAGGGCTATGTCGCGCGGCAACTGAGCGGCTGGCGCGAGCGCTGGCAGCGCGCGCTGACCGACGGCACCGATCCGGCCGCCGACGTGACCGGCTGGCTCGACGCGCACCAGCCCGCGCACGACGGCCGGCTCTGCGTGATCCACAACGATTACCGTTTCGACAACGTGGTGCTCGACCCCGACGATCCGTTGCGCATCGTCGGCGTGCTCGACTGGGAGATGGCGACGCTCGGCGACCCGCTGATGGATCTCGGCGGCTCGCTCGCCTACTGGGTGCAGGCCGACGACGACGCGCCGTTCCGCGCGATGCGCCGCCAGCCCACCCACGCACCCGGCATGATGACGCGCGACGAGGTGGTGGCCTATTACGGCGCGCGCACCGGCACCGACGTGAGCGGCTTCGCGTTCTACGAGGTGTTCGGGCTGTTCCGGCTGATGGGCATCATCCAGCAGATCTACCGCCGCTACGTGCTCGGGCAGACCACCAACCCGGCGTTCGCCGGCTTCGGCGACGCGGTGCGCTACCTGACGCAGCGCTGCCGCGCGCGCATCGCCGCCGGGGGCGCCGCGCGATGAGCGAGATCGTCCTGATCCGCCATGCGCAGGCCAGCTTCGAGGCGGCCGACTACGATTGCCTGTCGGCGCGCGGCGAGACGCAGGCGGCGCGGCTTGGTGCATGGATGGCCGCGCGCGGCGCGCAGCCCGCCGCGATCGTGACCGGCACGCTGCGCCGGCACGCGCAAACCGCCCTGCATTGCGCGCAGGCGGCCGGCGTCGCACCGCCGCTGCGCGTGCTGCCCGGCCTCGACGAACTCGATTCCGACGAACTGATCGCGCGCTACCGGCCCGCGCTCGCCTCGCGCGACGCGCTGCTGGCCGAGCTGGCGCGCGCCGCCGACCCGCGCCGCGCGTTCCAGGCGCTGTTCTCGGGCGCCGTCGCGCGCTGGACTTCGGGCGAGGCCGACGCCGATTACGCGCAACCGTGGCCGGCGTTCCGCGCGGCGGTGCTCGACGCGTGGGACACGCTGCTGCGCGAGGCCGGGGCCGAGGCCGGGGCCGCGCGCGACGGCGAAACCTGGGTGGTGTCGTCGGGCGGGCCGATCGGCGCGATCGTCGCGCATCTGGCCGGCGCGCCGCCGCAGCGCGGCTTCGATTTCGCCTGGCCGCTCGTCAACACCAGCGTGTCGCGCATCCATGCGGGCCGCAGCGGCGCGCGGCTCATTACCTACAACGCCTGGCCACATCTCGACGCAGCGGCCGACGCCGCGCTCGTCACGCATCGCTGAGTGCCGCCGAGCCAGGCCGCATCCCTTCGTTATTATCCAGAGGAATCCATCACGATGACCGCACCCGATCTGTTCGATTTGTCCGGCAGGATCGCCCTCGTCAGCGGTGCGAGCCGCGGCATCGGCGAGGAGGCCGCGCGCCTGCTCGCCGCCTGCGGCGCGCATGTGATCGTGTCGAGCCGGCGCATCGACGATTGCCGCCGGGTGGCCGACGCGATCGTCGCCGACGGCGGCTCGGCCGAGCCGGCCGCCTGCCATATCGGCGAGCCCGAGCAGATCGAGGCGCTCTACGCCGCGCTCGACGCGAGGCATGGCCGGCTCGACATCCTCGTCAACAACGCCGCCGCGAACCCGTATTACGGCCCGATCGTCGACACCGGGCTCGACGCGTTCCAGAAGACCGTCGACGTCAACATTCGCGGCTACTTCTTCATGTCGACGCACGGCGCGCGCCGGATGGCCGCGAACGGCGGCGGCGCGATCGTCAACGTCGCGTCGGTGAACGGCGTGATTCCGGGCGACAAGCAGGGCATCTACTCGATCACGAAAGCGGCGGTGATCTCGATGACCAAGGCGTTCGCGGTCGAATGCGCGGCCGGCGGCGTGCGCTGCAACGCGCTGCTGCCGGGCCTGACCGACACCAAATTCGCGTCGGCGCTGACGAAGAATCCGGCCGTGCTCGAACAGGTGCTCGCGCATGTGCCGATGCGCCGCGTGGCCGCGCCGTCGGAAATGGCCGGCGCGATCCTGTTTCTCGCCTCGCCGGCGGCGAGCTACACCACGGGCGCGGTGCTCAACGTCGACGGTGGATATCTGTCGGTATAGTGGCGACGCGCGGCGCAGCGGCGCCGTGTGCAACGAATTCGAGGAGCAAGCATGACGACGATCGGAACGCCGCGGCTCGCGGGCAAACATGCCTTCATCACGGGCGCGACGGGCGGGCTGGGCCGCTCGATGGCGGCGCGCATGGCCGAACATGGCGCGAAGCTGTTCCTGACCGACGTGGCCGCGCAGCAGCCCGCGCTCGAAGCGCTGGTGGCCGAGCTGAACGCGGCGGCCGGTAGCCGCATGGCGTGGTTCGCCGAGCAGGACGTGCGCGACGACGCGCGCTGGCAGGCGCTGGCCGCCGAAGCGAACACGGCGATGGGCGGCCTGTCGGTGC
The DNA here is from genome assembly GCF_047497165.1 of Burkholderia sp. 22PA0099. Lineage (NCBI taxonomy): Bacteria > Pseudomonadati > Pseudomonadota > Betaproteobacteria > Burkholderiales > Burkholderiaceae > Burkholderia > Burkholderia sp. 22PA0099. The sequence continues at coordinate 2,053,645 of NZ_CP163164.1, forward strand.
TGGTCAACAACGCGGGCGTGGGGTCGCTCGGCACCGTCGAGCAGATCGAGCAGAAGGAATGGCGGCGCGTGATGGACATCAACGTCGAAAGCATCGTGCTCGGCGTGCGCCATGCGCTGCCGTTCCTGCGCGACAGCCAGCCGGCGTCGATCATCAACGTGTCGTCGGTCGCGGCCTTCAAGCACGAACCGGAATACACGGCCTACAACGCGTCGAAGGCGGCGGTGGCTTCGTTGACCAAATCGATCGCCGTCGATTGCGCGCGCAAGCAAACCGGCGTGCGCTGCAATTCGCTGCATCCGTCGTTCATCCGCACCGGCATCGTCGAGCCGTTCTTTCAGCAGCTCGGCGAGAACGCGGCCACCCGCAAGCTCGCGCGCGGCGTGCCGATGGGCCGGCTCGGCGAACCGGACGACGTGGCCTGGGCCGCGATCTATCTCGCGTCCGACGAGAGCCGCTACGTGACCGGCGCCGAACTCGTGATCGACGGCGGGCTGTGCGCGATGTGAGCGCGCGGCCGGCCCGATCCGCCGCTTTTCCCCTTATCGAGGAGACACCATGCCTGATACCGTCAACCGCCAGTTGCGCCTGAAGGCGCGCCCCGAAGCGCGCGTCGGCGCCGAACATTTCTCGCTCGTCGAGACGCCGCTGCCTGATCTTCACGATGGCGAACTGTTGGTGCGCGTGCTGTATCTGTCGATGGACCCGACCAACCGCGTGTGGATGAGCGACATCCCGCAATACCTGCCGCCGGTGGCGATCGGCGAAACCATGCGCGCGCTCGGCATCGGCCGCGTGGTGGCCTCGCGCGCCGGGAAGTTCGCCGTGGGCGATCTGGTGCAGGGCCTGGTGGGCTGGCAGGACTATGCGCATGTGACGGCCGAGGACGCGCCGAAGCTGCTCAAGCTGCCCGAGCTCGGGCTGCCGCTGCCGACGCTGCTCGGCGCTTGCGGCATGAGCGGGCTGACGGCCTATTACGGGCTGACCGACATCGCGCCGGTGCAGCCGGGCGAGACGCTGGTGGTGTCGGCGGCGGCCGGCTCGGTCGGCTCGATCGCGGGGCAGATCGGCAAGATCCACGGCGCGCGCGTGGTCGGCATCGCGGGCGGCCCCGACAAGTGCCGCTACCTGACCGACACGCTCGGCTTCGACGCGGCCGTCGACTACAAGGCGCCCGACTGGAAGCAGGCGCTGAAGGCGGCCACGCCCGACGGCGTGCACGTCGACTTCGAGAACGTGGGCGGCGAGGTGATGCGCGCGGTGCTGTCGCGGATGGTGATCGGCGGGCGCGTGGCGATGTGCGGGGTGATCTCGAACTACAACAGCCAGGGCCGCGCCGGCGACGATTTCGGCGTGGTGATCTCGAAGCGGCTGACGATGCGCGGCTTCCTGATCCTCGATTACCGCAAGAACCGCGAAGCCGTGCAGCAACTGGCCGGCTGGTTGCGCGACGGGCGCATCAAGGCCGAGGAAACCGTGGCCGACGGGCTGGAGAACGCGCCGGACGTGCTGAACCGCCTGTTCGACGGCAGCCATCGCGGCAAGCTCGTGCTGCGCGTGGCGGCCGACGCCTGAGCGCAAAAAAAAGCCACGGATCGCTCCGTGGCTCGCAATGTTCCAGTCTAGAGGGGGAGTCCGACTGGAGTCTGGCCGCCTCTGACCACCTGGAACCGGGGTTGCCGGAAGGCGATCGCGAGACAGTTCCCATTGTTCTGGTGCGGTGCCGCAGAGTCAATTTCGGGCGATTAAGCGCGATTAAAGACGCTTACGAAGTCTTGCCCATCATCCGCTTTCACCGGCTTTCATCCTGCTTGGGCGCGTGCGCGGTGCCCCAAGGCGTCTGCCGTCGCCGGCCATGACCGGCACGTGGCGCTTCGCAACGAAGCGCCACGTGCCATTTCCCTGCCTGACAAAACCTCTCCGCAGATTCTTTCGGCTGCCGTGCTTGTTGTTACAAACTGAAATGATATAACATATCCCAATCAGTTTGTTTTCAACTTGATTTCGACCCCGCGCGTGCCGCCCGGCCGGGTCGCGTGGAGGTCGTCGATTCGTGACGGCTCATTGCGCGGCCGAAATGATACGTTATAACGTGACGTATTGATGGGTGATACCGCGGTGTCGGCTCGGGTTCGGCCTTCATTTCACGACACCACCACCGTTCACCATGCGCGACTCCGTCCGTTCCCGTTCCCTGTCCGCCGCGCGCGGGCTGCCGCCCCTGACCCTGATGTTCGTCGCCAGCCTGGCCTATGCGCAGTCGGCGGCCACCTCCGCCCCAGCCGTTGCCACGCCTACGCCGGCGCTCTCGTTGAACCCCGTGTTCGTCACCGCGAACCCGACCGGCGACACCGAGCTGATCTCGCCGACCGCCTCGATCGGTGGCGACGCACTCGCGCTGCGTCGCGCCGATTCGCTCGGCGGCTCGCTCGACGGCCTGCCCGGCGTGTCGACCACCACCTACGGGCCGCTGGTCGGCCGCCCGATCATCCGCGGCATGGACGGCGACCGCATTCGCCTGCTGCGCAACGGCGTGGCCGCGTTCGACGCGTCGTCGCTGTCGTACGACCACGCGGTGCCGCAGGACCCGCTGACGGTCGAGCGCGTCGAGATCGTGCGCGGGCCGGCCGCGCTGCTGTACGGCGGCAACGCGGTCGGCGGCGTGGTCAACAGCATCGACAACCGGATTCCGCGCGAGGTGATCAAGGGCGTGTCGGGCGCGGTCGACGCCAGCTATGGCGGCGCGAACGACGCACGCGCCGGGGCCGCGATGGTGGAGGGCGGCAACGGCCGCTTCGCGTTTCACGTGGATGCGTTCGATCGCGAAACCAGCAAGCTGCGGATTCCCGGCTACGCGCATTCGGATCGCCAACGCGCGCTCGACGGCCCCGACGCCGAGCAGACCTCCGGCAACATCCCCAACAGCGATGGCCGCCAGCATGGCGGCGCGGTGGGCGGCGCCTACACCTGGGCCGACGGCTACGCGGGCCTGTCGTACAGCGGCTTCGAATCGAACTACGGCTCGGTGGCCAAGAGCGACGTGCGCCTGCGCATGCGTCAGCAGCACCTGGCCGCATCGTCCGAGATCCGCAACATCGCCGGCCCGATCTCGCAACTGAAGTTCGACTTCGGTTATACGGACTACGAACACAAGGAAATCGACAACGGCGAGACCGGTACCACGTTCCGCAACCACGGCTACGAAATGCGCATCGAGGCGCGTCATCGCAAGATCGGCCCGTTCGAGGGCGCGTTGGGCGTGCAGGCCTCGCAGAACACGTTTTCGGCGCTCGGCGAGGAAGCGCTGGTGCCCACCACGCAAACCACCAACGTCGCGCTGTTCGGCCTGGAGGAGTGGCAGGCCACCGAGGCGCTGAGGTTCAGCCTGGGCGGGCGCATCGAGCACATCAAGGTCGATCCGACGCCGGCCGGCAACGAACGCTTCGCCGGCGCGAGCGCGCGCACCTTCAACGCGGGCAGCGTGTCGTTCGGCTCGCTGCTGAAGCTGAACCCGGTGTGGTCGGTGGCCGGCAGCGTGTCGTACACCGAGCGCGCGCCGACCTTCTACGAGCTGTACGCGAACGGCCCGCACGACGCCACCGGCCAGTACCTGATCGGCAACCCCGCCGCGCAGAAGGAGAAGGCGATCTCGACCGACCTCTCGCTGCGCTACGCGAGCGGCCCGAACAAAGGCAGCATCGGCGTGTTCTACACGCGCTTCACGAACTACCTGACCGAGTTCAACACCGGCCGCCTGGTCGACGACGACGGCGAACCGGTCGCCCCCGGCACCGCCGACGCGCTCAGCGAGGCCAATTACCGTGGCGTGCGCGCCGAGTTCTACGGCATCGAATGGGACAGCAAGTGGCGCGCGTTCCAGAAGGGCGCGCATCGTCTGGATTTCGAACTGAGCGGCGACTACACGCACGCGCGCAACGCCGAGACGGGCGAGCCGCTGCCGCGCATTTCGCCGCTGCGCGCCACGCTGGCCGCCGATTACGGCTATGGCCCGTTCGGCGCGCGTGCGCAGCTCACGCATGCCTGGGCGCAGCATCGCGTGCCCGAGAACGACCTGCAGACCGACGGCTACACGTCGCTCGGCCTGGTGCTGACCTACCGCTTCCGGATGGGCGCGACGCACTGGCTGGCCTACGTGCGCGGCGACAACCTGACGAACCAGGACATCCGCTACGCCAGCTCGGTGGTGCGCGACATCGCGCCCGAAGGCGGCCGCAGCGTGATGGTGGGGCTGCGCACGACGTTCTGACGCGCTGCCGAGTCGTTCACACCGGGAAATCAGGCCCGGCCGAGCACGAGCCCGGCCGGGCTTTTTTCATCAGGTGTCCGGAGTTTAGTAAGATGGCACGCGCCGAAAGCGGATCACGGCAGCGGCCGGCATCGATGCGCAATCTCGTGCATCGGCGCCGCGCCAGACTATTCCACTCCGCCTCATATTCCGGGAAGAAACAGACATGACGACACGACTCGCGTTGCGCGCGGGCCTGGCGGCGGCGCTGCTGTGCGCTGCCGCCGCGGCCCACGCCGCGCCGCTTTGCCAGACCCAGACGCAAGGCACGCACAAATCGAAGCTCTGCATCGAGCAGACGCCGTTCAAGCACGACTACTACACGTTGTGGGTGGACGACGCGCCGGTGTTCATGCTGCCCGACGATTACGTCGAGAGCGTCACGCTCACGCACGCGGTGCCCGACGACGACAGCAACGAATTCCCGCTGTCGAAGCAGGGCACGCGCACCGTGTCGATCACGGGCGGTTGCCGTCCGGTGGACGAAACGCAGGGCAGCGGCAACGATGCGGTGGTCGCCGAAACGGGCCGCACCTGCACGTTCCTCTGGGGCCAGCAGACGGTCGTGAAGGACATGCGCTTCAAGTTCGACTGAGCTGGATTGCCGCCGGCGCGATGCCGGCCGATATGAAAACGGCGCGAGGATGCTCGCGCCGTTTTCGTTTGGGTGAGTCGCGGGCGCGTGAATCAGGGGTTCTGATCGGCGCGCGCGAAGATGTCCCAGGTGGCCATGAACAGCGCCGCGACGAGCGGGCCGATCACGAAGCCGTTGATGCCGAACAGCGCCATGCCGCCGAGCGTCGAGATCAGCACCACCCAGTCGGGCATCTTGGTGTCCTTGCCGACCAGGATCGGGCGCAGCAGGTTGTCCACCAGGCCGATCACGCCCACGCAGAACACCACCAGGATCACGCATTTCCAGATCTGCCCGGTCACGCCGAAATAGATCGCGGCCGGCGCCCACACGAGGCCCGCGCCGATTGCCGGCAGCAGCGACAGGAACGCCATCAGCGCGCCCCACAGCAACACGCCGTCGATGCCGAGAATCCAGAAGATCAAGCCGCCGAGCGCGCCCTGCACGAGCGCCACGGCGATGTTGCCCTTCACGGTGGCGCGCACGACCGTGGTGAACTTGGTCAGCAGCAGTTGCTTGTGATCTTCGTCGAGCGGCAGCGCGCGCCGCACGCGGCGGCCGATCTCGCCGCCGTCGCGCAGCAGGAAGAACACGAGGTACAGCATGATGCCGAAGCTGACCACGAACTGGAACGCGTTCTGGCCGATGCTGAAGGCCTGCGTCGCGACGAACTGGCTGATTGCCGCCGCGCCATCGGTCAGCTTCTTCTGCACGCTCCCGATGTCGGTCAGGCCGTAGCTGCGCAGGATGCGCTGAATGGACGCGGGCAGCGCGTGCACGATCTCCTGGAACCAGCCCGTCATGTTCGGCTGCGCGGCCTTGATCTGCTGATAGGCGAGCCCGATTTCCTGCACCAGCGTGCCGGCCACGAAGGTCAGCGGGATGATCACGATCAGCACGATCAGTGACAGCGTGACGAGCGCGGCGAGATTGCGGCGCTTGCCGAAATGCGCGGCGAACCAGCGCTGTACCGGCTGGAACAGGATCGCCAGAATCGTGCCCCAGAAGATCGCGCCGAAGAACGGCACGAGGATCCAGCAGAAGCCGATCGTGACGATGGCCAGCAACAGGTGGAAGAATTTTTGGTGGTCTTTCCCGCTTTCCATGAGGTCGCTCGAACGGCTTGTAATTAGGGTGGACGCGCGCCGGCGGCGCCGACATCCAGTGGTGCCCGGAATGCCGCGAGTATGCCTGCAACTCGCGAGGGCGGGTAGCGTGGCGCCGGGGCTTATCCTGCGCGCAGACAAAAAAACGCCGCGGCGCGAGCCGCGGCGCTTCCCGGCGTGGCGGCCCCGAAGGGCCGGGCGCGCTTACGGGTTGATGCGCGAGACCTTGGTGCCGTTGACCGACAGGTCGCCCATCAGGCCCGCATTGGTCAGCACGATGGCTTCGACCGGCGACGTGACCGTGTTCGAATCGACCGCACCGTTCGCACCGATTTTCACGACGGCGACCGAGGCGTCGGCACCGGCCGACCAGCCGTCGGTGCTGCGGAACTTGTCGAGCGCGTCCTGCGTCATGAACAGGAACACCACGGCCTTCGATTGCGCGCCGGCCTGCAGGCCGAACGACAGCGACGAGGTGTTGTAGTAGCCGACCGTGCTGCCGCCCACGCGCAGGGCGCCGTTGCCGGTCTGTGCGCCAACGATGAAGCCGGCTTGCAGCACGCTCGGGAACACGAGCACGCCGCGCGACTTCGCCACCAGCTCACGCGAGCCCGGCACCGTCGAATACAGGCGCGAGAGCGTCGCGTCGACGCTCGAATTGATCGCCTGACGCTTCGACGAATTGGCCGCTGCGCTTTGCGGCTCGTTCGGCGGCGTGGTCGTGCAGCCTGCCAGGGCGAAACTGCCGACGACGACGGCTGCTGCGGCTTTCATCATGAGTGCTTGACGCATGGTTTTTTCTCCTCGTTGCAAGTTGGATTATGTGCGTGCGGGTAAATCAGATTCGGATCAACGGCGTGCGAGCAGCAGGCCGGCGATGAAGGCGACGCCGGCGACCACGCCAGCCGTCTGCCACGGGTTTTCGTGAACCACTTGCGAGACGCGGTCGGCCTGCTCGCGGGCATGCGAGCGCAGGCGGTACAGGGCGTCTTCGGTGGCGTCGTCGAGGGTGCCGCGCACTTCCTCGAGACGGCTGTTCAGGCGCTTGCGCAGCGATTCGACGTCCGCGTCTTCCTTCTTCAGCAGGTCCTCGAGTTCGCCGACGAGCGAGCGGACGTCGTCTTTCACGTCCGAGTTGAGGTTGTGTGCGTTGTGGCGCGTATCGCGTGCAACACGGCGGCCGGTGCGGCGCAGTTCCGTGATGCCTCGGTCGATTTTGTCTTCGATGCTGTTCGTGAGTGCCATGGTGGTCGTTCTCCTTGAGATCGAGAAAAAAGGGTCGGTGATACGAGACATGCCCGAATCAGATTCGCATTCTCGGCCCAAGTTTCGCAACTCGCGTGCCAGGTCGGTCCCTATCTCTAAAAAGTCCTTTCGGGACAGGGGGTTGCGCAATTGAAACAAAATCTCTTGCTGCGTTCGTAACGGCTTCGGAATGCGGTGAAATTTGCCGATTCTCGCGATGTGCGTGTCGGTAAAAATGGCATGAGCGACCCGGGAGCGACCCTTGCGACACCCCGCAAAGCGTTGCGGGGCTTGCGCTCGGCGGAAATCGGCCGCGAGGCGTTCAAGGCCGCGAAAACCGGCGATTCCGTGCACCGCAGGGCGCTTTTTCTCCCGATTTTGCGATGGCACCGAAATGCCGTGCGATTGATGCTTTTTTGCACGAAGCGGCGGGGCGGCTTGTAGTTTTTGCCGTTAGCAGCCGGCCAGCCGGCCGCCGCCGTGGCGTCAGCCCGGCGTGCATGTTTTGCGTTTTGCGCGCCATGCCGCCAACGCCGCGCCGCCACCGAGCGCGAGCAACAACCAGGCATCGCTCGCACCGCCGCCCGTCGCGGGTGAGCCGCCCGGGTTGCCGCTGCTGCTGTCGTCCACCGGCACCGCAGAGTCGGCGAGCGCCAGATCGACCACCACCGGATCGTGATCGGACGAACGATACGCATCGGGCGCGTAGAAGCTCGTGCGCTGCGCGGTGCTCTTGTAGGCGTAGGTGTATTCGAGCGCGATCGGCTCGTCCGCGTTGATGTGCCATTCGTGCACGGCCTTCACGCGCGGCAGCAGCGCGGCCGACGCGAGTGCGTGATCGAGATAGCCCGTTTCGCCGCTGTACACATAGCTGTACGCGTTCTCGCCGATGAAGCGCGCCGCGAGGTTTGTATAGCCGCGCGCCTCGAACAGCGCGATCGGGTCTTCCTTCGCGTAGCTGTTCATGTCGCCGATCAGCAGCACGCCCGCGCCTTCCACGCCGGTGGGGTTGCCGGCCAGCCAGTCGGCCAGCAGGCCGGCCGCGCGCAAGCGGGTGGGATTCCAGCAGCTCTGGCCGTCGCCCTGGTCCGCATCGAGGCCGGTGGCGTCGGTGCAGCCCTTCGACTTCAGGTGGTTGACCACCACCGTCACGGGGCGTGTGCCGCCGATGCGGCGGAAGGTCTGCGCGAGCGGCTGGCGGTTCTTGTTGTCGATCGCGAGCGTGGCGGCCTTGCCGATCGGCTCGACCGAGCGGCTGTTGTAGAGCAGCGCGACCTTGATCGCGTCGCCGCCGAGCTTGTCGCCGCCGGGATCGACCACGCGCCATTGGTCGCCGAGCCGTGCCGCGAGCTGGCGCACCGCGCTCAGGTCGCCGTAGCCGTTGTTGGCGATTTCCATCAGGCCGATCACGTCCGGCTGCAGTGCCGTGATCGCGCTGACGATCTTCGCTTCCTGGCGCTGGAATTCCGCGTAGGTGGGCGCGCCGCGGTTGTCGGGCGCGTCGAAGCCGGCACCCTGGCCGTTGCCGTTGAAATAGTTGAGCACGTTGAACGAGGCCACACGCACGTCGGCCTGCGCATGGCGCGCGGGTGCCGGGCCGCGTGGGTTGGCCGACGCGTCGAAGGCCGGCACGGCCGCGCCGGGCACCGGTTGCAGGCGCCACGCGCTGTAGCGCATCTCCATCACGCCCTCGACGTTCTCGACCGTGTAGCCGACCCGTATCGGGTTCGCGGCCGACAGGCCCGGCGCCGGATACGGCACGCTGGCCGGGTTCTGCCGGTTCGAGCCGTCGTCGAGGATCAGGCGGTTCAGCGCATTGGCGGCGGCGCGCGCCTTCGCCTCGGCCGGCGCGACCGCGTTGGTGGGCACCGACAGGCGGCCGTTGCTGAGGAGCACGCTGCCGTAGCGGCCCAGTTCGTAGACTTCGCTGACCGTCAGCTTTTGCGGCACGCGCACCAGCATGCCTTCCACCGCCGCGAACGCGGAGGCGTTCGCCACCGGCAGCGTGAGCGTGGCCGGCGTGACGTGCTGGCCGCTCGCGCACACGGCGATCGCGCCCGACAGCGTCAGTTGCGTCTGCCCATATTTTTCCTCGACCTTGCCGGTCAGGTGAACCAGATCGCCCGCGGTGGCGCGCAGCTTCGGCGCGTAGACGAACAGGCCTTCCGACACGCCGGGCTGGTTGACGCGCTGCGCATCGGCTTGCTGGACGAAGAAGCCGCCGAAGCCATCCGTGCCGCCGTAATCGGCCGTGACCACGGCCTCGATCGAGACGGTTTGCAGGTTCAACGGCGACGGCGCGACGTTGCCCTGGATTTCGGCAATCGGCGTGGCGGCACCGCCGCAACCGGCGCTGACGGCGGCGGCGTGCGCGGGAAGCGCCGCCACCGCAGCGGCCAGCGACACGAGAACGAAACGCGGAATGGCTAGGTTCATGGCAGTTTTCGTCGTTGAAGGAATTAGTAAGATTACGGACGAATATTGACAGTGAAATGTAATGAACAGACGAAACCTGGCCATCCGGCCAGGGTGTGCCGGCTGCCGCGCGCGGGTACGCTGGCGTCATGGGTCGGGGAGCTATCGATGCAAGGAACAACGGCATGACGGCGCACCGGGCCGGCTGGTGCGTGGCGGCGCTGGCGCTGGTGGCCGTGCAGGCGTTGCCGGCCGCGTGGCGCGACGCGCTGGCATTCGATCGCGCCGCGCTGCGCGACGGGCAGCTCTGGCGGCTCGTCAGCGCGCATTGCGTGCATCTGGGTTGGCGGCACGCGGCGCTGAACCTGGCGTGCCTGACGGTATGCGCGCCGCTCGTGGCGCGGCGGCACCGCGCCGGCCCGGTGCTGGTCGGGCTGGCGGCGCTCACGGGCGGCCTGTTGTGGGCCTTTGCGCCCGGTGTCGAGCGTTACGTCGGGCTGTCGGGCGTGATCTACGCGCTCGCGGTGCTCGGGCTCGCGCCGCTGGCGCGGCGCGGTTGGCTCGGGCGCGGGCTGCTGGCCGCGCTGTTCGTGCGCGTCGGCTGGCAGCTCGTGGCCGGTGCGCCGCCGGCCGAGGCCGTCTGGCTCGGCGGCCCGGTGGCCGCCGAAGGGCATCTGGCCGGCCTCGCGGCGGGCCTGCTGTGGCTCGGCGGGGCGGCGGTCGTGGCAAGCCGGCGCGGTGGCGGGCCGGGGCAAGGTGGACCGTTGGAGCCGTTCGAGCCGCTGCCGGGCGTCGATGGACGCTCATCCGCCGCGCGCTCAGAATGAGTGGCATTGTTCTTGCCGTTGTCTTCGACGCTGTTTCGTCGTCACCGTTGTTCGATTACCGGAGAGGAATATGGCTTTTGTGCTTCTGATTGCCGAACCCGTGGGCCAGCGCGCCCAACGCACGCAGGACGAGGGCCGCGCGCTGTACGAGCGGATGCTGCGCTTCGCCGGCGATCTGCAATCGCGCGGTGTGCTGCGCGTGGCCGAATCGCTGGTGTCCGAGGAGAAGGCCACGCGCGTGCAGATCCGCAACGGCGAGTCGCGCGTCGTCGACGGGCCGTATGCCGAGGCCAAGGAAATGATCGGCGGCTTCTTCCTGCTCGATGTCGCGACCGAGGGCGAGGCCGTGGCGATCGCCAAGGCGTGCCCGGCCGCCGAGTGGTGCACGGTCGAGGTTCGCGAGGTCGGGCCGTGCTTTCTTTGATCGCCCCGGCGCTGTAAATCGAGGGCTTGACCCGTCGATCGCCAGATCGATGTCGAAATCGCCGCGTGTCGAACGTCGTCGTGTCAGGAGCCGGCGAACCGCGGCTCCGCCACCGAACCGACGGAGAACGCCATGCGATTCATGATCCTGGTGCGGGCCACGCCCGCCAGCGAGGCCGGTTGCCGGCCCGACGATGCCCTGATGGAGGCGATGGGCGCCTTTCACGACGAGCTGGCGAAGGCCGGCGTGTTGCTCGATGCGGCCGGGCTGCGGCCGACCTCGCACGGCTGGCGCATCGAGCACGAGGGCGGCAAGCGCCGCGTGATCGACGGGCCGTTCGCCGAAACCAAGGAGCTGGTGGCGGGCTACACGCTGATCCAGGTGCGCTCGCGTGACGAGGCGCTCGAATGGACGCGGCGCTTTCCGTCGCCGTTCGGCGCGCTGGAACACGGCACGATCGAGGTCCGGCAACTGTACGAGCCGGAGGATTTCGAACCGGGCGGCCTGCTCGGCCCCGAGAAGCTTGCGCACCGGGCTTGAGGGGGCGCCTGCCGTTTTTTGCTGCGCGTTCCACACCGTTTCCCAAGGGGCCGTGCGGCCCCGCCGATCGAATCAGGAGGCTCACGATGCATCGCCAGATCTACGTCAATCTTCCCGTGCGCGATGTGGCGCGCTCCCGGGCGTTTTATACCGCGCTCGGTTTCATGCCGGTGCCCGAATTCAGCAATGACGATGCCGCGTGCGTGCGGATCGGCGAAACGATCTTCGCGATGCTGCTGTCGCATCCGTTCTTTTCGAGCTTTACCGACAAGGCGATCTGCGACCCGGCCGAGCGTCTGCAAACGCTGCTGTGCCTGTCGTGCGACGGTCGCGAGGAAGTGGATCACCTGGTTGCGGTGGCGGCGCAGTCGGGTGGTGCGGCCACGCGCCCCGCGCAGCAGCAGGGGCCGATGTACGGCGCGGCCTTCGCCGATCCGGACGGGCATGTGTGGGAGCTGGTGTACATGCCGGTGGCCGGGGAGGGCGCGGGAGCCGCCGCGTGAGCGGCACGGCCGCACAGCGCGCGATCGAGGCGGTGTGGCGCATCGAGGCCGCGAAGATCGTCGCGTACCTCGTGCGCATCCTGCGCGACGTCGGCGCGGCCGAGGAGGTCGCCCAGGATGCGCTGGTGGCCGCGCTCGAACACTGGCCCGGCGAGGGCGTGCCCGACAACCCCGGTGCATGGCTCATGACGGCCGCCAAACGGCGCGCGCTCGACCGGCTGCGGCAGGAAGCGCGGCACGCGCGCAAGCACACGCAGATCGGCCAGGAACTCGATGCGCTCGACGCGTGGGCGGTGCCGGACGTCGCCGACACGCTGGAGGCCGCGCGCGAGGATGTGATCGGCGACGACCTGCTGCGGCTCGTGTTCATCGCCTGTCATCCGGTGCTTTCGAAGGATGCGCGCGTGGCGCTCACGCTGAAGCTGCTCGGCGGGCTGTCGACCGGCGAGATCGCCCGCGCGTTCCTTGCTCCCGAGCCGACCGTCGCGCAGCGGATCGTGCGCGCCAAACGCACGCTGGCGGCGGCGCGCGTGCCGTTCGAGGTGCCGCACGAGCGCGAGCGTGCGGCGCGGCTCGGCTCGGTGCTCGAAGTGATCTACCTGATCTTCAACGAAGGCTATTCGGCCACGGCCGGCGACGACTGGATGCGGCCGGCGCTGACCGACGAGGCGATCCGCGTCGGCCGCGTGCTGGCCGAGCTGGCGCCCGGCGACAGCGAGGTGCACGGCCTGCTTGCATTGATGGAACTGCAGGCCTCGCGCATGCATGCGCGTACCGATGCGCAGGGGCGGCCGGTGCTGCTGCCCGAACAGGATCGCGGCCGCTGGGATTCATTGCTGATCCGGCGCGGGCTGGCCGCGCTCGAACGCGCGCAGGCGTTGGGCGGGGGGCGCCGCCCGTACGCCTTGCAAGCCGCACTGGCGGCCTGCCATGCACGGGCGCGCACGGCGGCCGATACCGACTGGGCGCAGATCGTCGCGCTCTACGATGCGTTGGCCGAGGCTGCGCCGTCGCCGGTGGTCGCGCTCAATCGCGCCGTGGCGGTGTCGATGATGGCGGGGCCGGCCGCTGGCTTGGCGCTCGTCGATGCGCTGGCGGACGATCCGGCGCTCGCGCATTACCCGTGGCTGCCGGGCGTGCGGGCCGATCTGCTGGCCCGGCTCGGGCGCCACGAAGCGGCGCGTGCGGCGTTCATGCACGCGGCCGCGCTCACCCACAACGCCCGCGAACGCGCCTTGCTGCTCGAACGCGCCGGCGCGTTGCCGCTCGGCCCCGATTTCCCTCGCGACTGATATTGCGTGTGCGTTGATTGATCCCGGTATTGCCGATTGGTTACTCATGCGTTCATTTCAGTTTCACTGAATCTCAAGTCGAAACGATCGCCTAATAAAAATTCGAAATTAGGGTTTCAGGGTAAGGATAATTCGATCAATAAATAGATAGAATCTGACTCGACCTGAAAAATAACAAACATAGGCGGGAGGCAAATTTCCCGTTTGAGGCACTCGATATAGCGGTTCGCGTATCGAGAAACGCCGGGCGTGGATCGTCGGTTCGGATGGTGCTTGCCTGACAAGGCGGGCGGTGGCGTTGGCGTGGTTTGCCACGCTGGCGTTGCGTTTTCCCGTTGTCGTGTTGCCGTGGTGAATATTCGTTACGCCGTGTCGCCGCGTGACGGCGCGTGCGCGCCGTTTTCCGGCAGCCGGGCGGCGATCGAATATGGCGATATAGATCGGTGCCATTGGTTTTTTCCGATGATCGATCAGAAACCCAAAAAATCCGTATCCGCTCAAACATGATTGGGGAATAAAGAATGGTCCGCGCTCGCGATCCGCATGAATCTGATGTGCCGAAAATCCTGCCCGCGATGGGCGTATTCCTCGCATTGGTCGGGGCCGGGATCATTCCGGCTCACGCGGCCTGTACGACCGCGGGCAGCAACGTCACGTGCAGCGGCGCGGCCAACCCGCTTGCCCCCAGTTTTTCGAACGGTGCGAACAACCTGAACGTGACGGTGAACCCGGGCGGCAGCGTGGGCGTGCTGCTGGGTGTGGGCGGCAACGCGATGACGCTGACCGGCAGCAACGACACGCTGACCAACAACGGCCGGATCGATCCCACGCTGCTCGGCACCGGGCTCGGCGTGCTGTCCTCGGGCGTGGTGATGGGCAATACGTCGGCCAGCACGCAGACGGTCACCAACAACGGCTCCATGAACGGCACCACCGGGTTGTCGATCGGCCTGACCGGCATGGCGCTCGCGGTGCAGAACGGTGCGGGCGGCACCACCAACATCACGAATACCGGCACGATGGCCACCAGCGGCATCATCGGCGCCACGTTGCTCGGGCCGGATGCGGGCGTGATCGCGGCCTACGGTGGCGGGCAGGTCAACGTCAACAACTCGGGCACGATCACGGGCCGGGTCGCGCTGGGCAGTTCGGCGGGCGGCAATACGTTCACGAATTCCGGCACCGTGAACGGCAGCGTGTCGATGGGCCAGAACAGCACGAACCAGTTCATTGCCACCACCGATTCGTCGGTCAACGCGGCGGGCGGCACGGGCCTGGCGGTCAATCTCGGGATCGGCGCGGTCACGATCGGCTTCGCGGCAACCGGCACGGTGGATGGCGGCGCGGGCGGCAACAACACGCTGTCGCTGCAGCAGGGCACCTCGGCCACGGGCAGCATCAGCAACAGCGGCTACGTCAACTTCAACCATCTCGACGTGCAGAGCGGCACCTGGACCTTGAGCGGCGCGTCGAGCGTGGCCGATGCCTCGCTCGGCAACGGCGCGACGGCCGTGGTCGACAATGCGGCCTCGCTCGGCACCGGCACGATCAGCTCGAACGGCGGCGCGATCCAGGCGGCCACGCCGGGCTTGACGCTCTCGAACGCGATCGGCCTGAGCGGCAACGGCCTGACCGTGAGCGGCGCGTCGGGGCTCGGCTTGAGCGGCACGATCTCGGGCGGCGGCGCGTTGACCCAGGCGGGTTCCGGCACGCTGACGCTGACCGGCGTGAATACCTACACGGGCGGTACCAAGCTGAATGCGGGCAAGGTGGTGGTCGGCAACAACGCGGCGCTCGGCACCGGCACGGTGACGGTGGGCGGCAACGCGACGCTCGACAGCAGCCAGGCCGTTTCGCTGTCGAACCAGATCGCGGTAAACGCCGGTGCCACGCTCGATCTGGGCGGCAGCAACGCGATGAACCTGGGCGGCGCGATCTCCGGTGCGGGCGGTGTGGCCAAGGACGGTGCGGCCACCGTCACGTTGACGGGCGCGAACACCTACACGGGCGGCACCACCATCAACGCGGGCACGCTGGCGCTCGGCGCGGGCGGTTCGCTGGCGGCGACAGGCGCGGTCAACCTGAGCGGCGCGGGCGCCGGCTTCGACATCAGCGCCTCCGGCGCGAACCAGACGATCGGTGCGCTGTCGGGCGCGGCCGGCACCACCGTCGCGCTCGGGGCGAACGCGCTGACGTTCGGCGACGCGACCAATCAGGCGTTCGGCGGCACGATCGGCGGCACGGGCGCGGTCGTCAAGCAGGGCGCCGGCACGGAAACGCTGACGGGCGCGAACACCTACACGGGTGGCACCACCATCAACGGCGGCACGTTGGCACTGGGCGCGGGCGGTTCGCTCGCGGCCGGCGGCAGCGTCAATCTCGGCTCGGCCGGCGCGAGCTTCGATATCAGCGGCGCGGGTGCGAACCAGACGGTCGGTGCGCTGTCGGGCGTGGCCGGCACCACGGTCAATCTCGGCGCGAACGCGCTGACATTCGGCAACGCCACCAACCAGACGCTCGGCAGCGCGGTCATTGGCACCGGTGGCCTGGTCAAGCAGGGCACCGGCACGGAAACGCTGACGGGCGCGAATACCTACACGGGCGGCACCACGGTCAACGCGGGCACGCTGGCGATCGGCGCGGGCGGCTCCCTCGCGGCCACGGGTAGCGTCAACCTGGCGAATGCCGGCACGGCGCTCGACCTGAGCGGCGCGAGCACGCCGCAGTCGATCGGCAGCCTGAGCGGCGCGGCCGGTTCGGCCGTGGCGCTGGGCGGCAACAGCCTGAGCCTCGGCGGTGCAGGCAACGCCACCTTCGCCGGCACGATCGGCGGCACGGGCGGCGTCACGAAGAAAGGCAGCGGCACGGAAACGCTGACGGGCGCGAACACCTACACGGGCGGCACCGCCATCAACGCCGGCACGCTGGCGCTCGGCGCGGGCGGGTCGCTGGCGGCGACAGGCACGGTCAACCTCGGCGTCACGGGGGCGCGTTTCGATATCAGTGCTGCGGGGGCGGCGCAGACGATCGGCAGCCTGTCGGGCGCGGCCGGCACGACGGTGGCGCTGGGCGGCAACGGCCTGAGCTTCGGCGATGCGGGCAATGCCACGTTCGGCGGCGCAATCACGGGCACGGCCGGCATCACGAAACAAGGCACCGGCACGGAAACGCTGACGGGCGCCAACACCTTCACCGGCGGCGCGACCATCAACGCGGGCACACTGGCGATCGGCGCGGGTGGTTCGCTCGCAGCCGGCAGCAGTGTCAACCTCGCGAATGCGGGAACGGGGTTTGATATCAGCGGCGCGAGCACGTCGCAGACGATCGGCGGCCTGAGCGGCGCGGCCGGCACGAGCGTGTCGCTGGGCGGCAACGGCCTGAGCTTCGGCGACGCGGGCAGCGAAACGTTCGGCGGCACGATCTCGGGCACGGGCGGCATCACGAAGATCGGTACGGGCACGGAAACGCTGACGGGTGCCAACACCTACACGGGCGGCACGACCATCAACGCGGGCACGCTGGCGATCGGTGCGGGCGGTTCGCTGGCCGCGACGGGCGGTGTCAACCTCGCGAATACGGGGGCGGCGCTCGATCTGAGCGGCGCGACCACGCCGCAGACGATCGGCGGCCTGAGCGGCGCGGCCGGCTCCACGGTTGCGCTGGGCGGCAACAACTTGAGCCTCGGCGATGCAGGCAACGCCACGTTCGGCGGTTCGATCACCGGCACGGGTGGCATCACGAAACAAGGCGCCGGCACGGAAACGCTGACGGGCGCGAACACCTTTACCGGTGGCGCGACCGTCAACGCGGGCACGCTGGCGATCGGCGCAGGCGGTTCGCTTGCGGCCGGCAGCAACCTCGACCTCGCCAATACCGGCACGACGTTCGACCTGAGCGCTGCAACCACGCCGCAAAGCCTCGGCGGCCTGAGCGGCGCGACTGGTTCCACGGTCAATCTCGGCGCGAACAACCTGGGCTTCGGCGATACGGGCGACGAAACGTTCGGCGGCGCGATCGTCGGCACGGGCGGCATCACGAAACAAGGCACCGGCACCGAAACGCTGACGGGCGCGAACACCTTCACGGGGGGCACCACCATCAACGCAGGCACGCTGGCGATCGGCGCGGGCGGTTCGCTCGCGGCCGGCGGCAGCGTCAACCTGGCGAATGCCGACACGGCGCTCGACCTGAGCGGTGCGACCACGCCGCAGGCGATCGGTGGCCTCAGCGGTGCGGCCGGTACGAACGTGACCCTGGGCACCAACAACCTGAGTTTCGGCGACGCGGGCAGCGAAACCTTTGGCGGCACGATCGCGGGCACGGGCGGCGTCACCAAGCTTGGCGCGGGCATCGAAACGCTGACGGGTGCCAACACCTACACGGGCGGCACGACCGTCAACGCGGGCACGCTGGCGATTGGCGCAGGCGGTTCGCTGGCCGCGACGGGCGGCGTCAACCTCGCGAATGCGGGCGCGGCGCTCGACCTGAGCGGCGCAACCACGCCGCAGACGATCGGTGGTTTGAGCGGCGCGGCCGGCACGACGGTGTCGTTGGGCAGCAACGGCCTGAGCCTCGGCGATTCGGGCAACGCAACGTTCGGCGGCGCGATCACGGGCACGGCCGGCATCACGAAACAAGGCACCGGCACCGAGACGCTGACGGGTGCCAACACCTTCACCGGCGGCGCGACCGTCAATGCCGGCACGCTGGCGATCGGCACGGGCGGTTCGCTCGCGGCCGGCAGCCGCGTCAATCTCGCGAATTCGGGCGCGGGCTTCGATATCAGCGGTGCGAGCGCAGCACAGACGATCGGTGGCCTGAGCGGCGCGGCCGGCACGAGCGTGTCGCTGGGCAGCAACGGCCTGAGCTTCGGCGACGCGGGCAGCGAAACGTTCGGCGGCACGATCTCGGGCACGGGCGGCATCACGAAGATCGGTACGGGTACGGAAACGCTGACGGGTGCCAACACCTACACGGGCGGCACGACCGTCAACGCCGGCACGCTGGCCATTGGCGCAGGCGGCTCGCTGGCGGCAGGCGGCGGCCTCGACCTTGCGAACGCGGGCACGACGTTCGACGTGAGCGGCGCGACTACGCCGCAGGCCGTCGGCGGCCTGAGCGGCGCGGCCGGTTCCACGGTTGCGCTGGGCGGCAACAACTTGAGCCTCGGCGATGCCGGCAACGCCACGTTCGGCGGTTCGATCACCGGCACGGGCGGCATCACGAAACAAGGCACCGGCACCGAAACGCTGACGGGTGCCAACACCTTCACGGGTGGCGCGACCGTCAATGCCGGCACGCTGGCGATCGGCGCAGGCGGTTCGCTCGCAGCGGGCAACAGCCTCAACCTCGCGAACTCGGGCGCGGCGTTCGATCTGAGCGGCGCGACCACACCGCAGACGATCGCTGGCCTGACGGGCGCGACCGGCACGACGGTCGCGCTCGGCGCCAACACACTGAGCTTCGGCGACGCCGGCAACGCAGCCTTTGGCGGCACGATCGCCGGCACGGGCGGCCTCGTCAAGCAAGGCGCCGGCACGGAAACGCTGACCGGCGCGAACACCTACACCGGCGGCACCACCGTCAACGCGGGCACGCTGGCGATCGGCGCGGGTGGGTCGCTCGCCGCAAGCGGCGGCCTCAACCTCGCGAACGCGGGCACGACGTTCGACCTGAGCGGCGCGACCACGCCGCAAACCATCGGCGGCCTGAACGGCGTGGCCGGCACGAGCGTGTCGCTGGGCGCCAACACCCTGAACCTCGGCGATGCGGGCAACGCCACGTTCGGCGGCGCGATCGGCGGCACCGGGGGCCTCGTCAAGCAAGGCGCCGGCACGCAGACGCTGACCGGCACCAACACCTTCACCGGCGGCGCAACCGTCAACGCGGGCACGCTGGCGATCGGCGCGGGCGGTTCGCTGGCCCCCGCGGGCGATGTCAACCTCGCGAACGCGGGCACGACGTTCGACCTGAGCGGCGCGACCACGCCGCAAACCATCGGCGGCCTGAACGGCGCGGCCGGTTCGTCGGTGGCGCTGGGCGGCAACACGCTGACGCTCGGCGGCGCGGGCAACGCCAGCTTCGGCGGTGCGATCGGCGGCACGGGCGGCCTCTTCAAGGCCGGTGCAGGCACCCAGACGCTGGCGTCCGACAGCACCTACAGCGGCGGCACGACCGTGACGGGCGGCACGCTGGTGGTGGGATCGAACGGCGCGCTCGGCACCGGCGCGTTGAACGTGACGGCCCCGGCCACGCTCGATGCGTCCACGGCGGTCACGCTAAACAACGCCGTCAGCCTGGGCAGCACGGCGACCATCGCCGGCACTCAGGATCTGACGCTGGCCGGCACGGTGTCGGGCACCGGCGGCCTCGTCAAGAACGGCAACGCGGCGCTCACGCTCACCGGCGCGAATACCTTCAGCGGCGGCACCACGCTGAACGCGGGCACGCTCTCGCTCGGCAACGCGCAGGCGCTCGGCGTCGGCTCGCTCACGGTCAACGGCGGCAGCCTGCTGCTCGGCACCACCGCGCTGACGCTCGACGCGCTGAACGGCGCGGCCGGCAGCACCATCGACACCGGCACGGGCGGCCTCACGGCCAGCAGCGGCACCTACGGCGGTTTGCTGACGGGCGCGGGCTCGTTGACCAAGAATGGCGCGGGCACGCTCACGCTGACCGGCGAGAACACCTACACGGGCGGCACCACGATCGGTGGCGGCACGCTGCAGATCGGCGACGGTGGCAGCGCCGGTTCGATCCAAGGCAATGTCGTCAACTTCGGCCGCCTGCTGTTCGCGCGTGGCGACAACATCACGTACGACGGCGCGATCAGCGGCACCGGCTCGCTGACGCAGGCCGGCAACGGCCAGTTGACGCTGACCGGCACGAGCACGTTGAGCGGCCCCACCACGGTGGCGGCCGGCACGCTGAACGTGGCCGGCTCGCTGGCGCAATCGACCGTGACCGTCAACAACGGCGCGACCGTCACCGGCTCGGGCACCCTCGGCGGGCTGGTGGTCAACAGCGGCGCGACGGCGGCCGCGAACCAGCCCGGCTCGGCGCTGAACGTGGCGGGCAACGTGACGTTCCAGCCCGGCTCGACGCTGCAGGTCGCCGCCACGCCGCAGCAAAGCGGTTCGGTCGCGGCCACCGGCAGCGCGCAGCTCGACGGCGGCACGGTGCAGGTGCTGGCGAACACGGGCACGTATGCGCCGCTCACGCGCTACACCATCGTCAACGCGGGCGGCGGCGTGAACGGCACGTTCAGCGGCGTCAACAGCAACCTCGCGTTCCTGAAGCCGCTGCTCGGCTACGACGCCAACCGTGTCGTGTTGAGCCTGGTGACCAACGGCACCTCGTTTGCCGATATCGCGCAAACCGGCAACCAGCGTCAGGTCGCCAACGCGATCGGCACGCTCGGTGTCGGCAATCCGATCTACAGCGTGGTGCTGTCGAGCGACGCGAACAACGCGCGCGCGGCGTTCAACGCGCTCGACGGCGAGCTGTACGCGAGCATCAAGAGCGTGCTGCTGACCGACAGCCGTTACGTGCGCGATGCGGTAACGGATCGCGTGCGCCAGGGCCTCGGCGCCGCCAGCGGGCCGCTGGCGGCGCTCGCCTCGGGCGGCGCATCGGTGTGCGGCGACGCGAATTCGGTGCTGTCCGGCCCGGCCGGCGCCGCGGCCGCGCAGCAGCGCTGCCAGGCCGCGCCGTATCAACCGGTGGTGTGGGGGCAGGCGTTCGGCGGCCGCAGCCGGCTCGATGGCGACGGCAACGCGTCCTCCCTCTCGCGCAGCATGACGGGCTTCATCGCCGGCGCCGACATGGGCCTCGGCGACCACTGGCGCGCGGGTCTGGCCGGCAGCGTCACGCACAGCAGCTTCGACAACGACACGCAATCGTCGGCCAGCGCCGACAGCTACTCGGTGTCGCTGTACGGCGGCGGCCAGTTCGGCGCGCTCGGCGTGCGCGGCGGTGCGGCCTACACGTGGCACCGCATCGACGGCGATCGCTATCCGTCGTTCGCGGGCTTCTCGGATCACGCGCAAAGCAGCCTCGACGCGCAGACGGCGCAGGTGTTCGGCGAAGTCGGCTACGCGCTGCCGGCCGGCCCGATCGCGCTCGAGCCGTTCCTGAACCTCGCTTACGTGAATCTGCATACCGACGCCTTGAGCGAGACGGGTGGGGCCTCGGCGCTGCGCGGCAACAGCGCGTCGAACAACATCGGCTTCTCGACGGCGGGCCTGCGCGCGGCGACCAAGTTCAGCGTGATGTCGAACGGCGGCTTCACGGCGCGCGCGATGGCGGGCTGGCGTCACGCGTTCGGCTCGACCACGCCGAATTCGACGTTCTCGTTCGTCAGCGGCGGTGGCGCGTTCCAGGTGGCCGGCGTGCCGATCGCGCGCGACGCGGCGGTGGTGGAGCTGGGCATCGATGCGAACCTGACGCAGCGCCTGAAGCTGGGCCTGACGTACAGCGGCCAATACGGCAGCGGCGTGCGCGACAACGCGGTGCTCGGCAACCTGCTCTGGAAGTTCTAAGCGCCAGCAGGGCCCTACGCGAACGGATGCCCGCGCATCCGTTCGCATCCCGAAGTTTGCCGACGATGCAATCGTCGCGTATCAGGGGGCTGCGGCCTTCGCGAGCAGTTCGTGTTCCCGGTCAGGGTTGCCGCCCGCGGCCAGCGGGCATCGCCGTTTGATGCGCGGTATTCCGGCGAGCGGGGTTATTGCGATCGAAACGGCGAACCACTCCATCAATTGATTGCACGGTTTGCAATTGAATTGCGACATTTGTCGATCAATTTCCGGCTAATTTACCGATTTCAGATCACAGTCGGAAAATCATTCCTTTTCTAATTCGTTATCGCGACCTGAAACAAATCGTAAGCAAATATGACAATCCACGAAATCCATGCTGGCAAAGGGTTTTAGCGCGATGGGGCGGCGTGTTTAGAGGCGGCATGGATTACCATTTTGTGGCTGAATCCATTCCTTGTTTCAGCGGGTAACAATACGAGATTGTCATATTGAGGCAAACCCTGATGGTGGTATGCTTCATGCACATTAAATTCCGCATCCCATAGCGAAAGGGGTTTCGTGCATCGATGCCGTGAATTGCAGCACCGCTTCAGTGCGCAATGCATCGGTACGGCACACCCGGTAATCGTCCAATGTGCAACCCGGCCATGATCGTGCATGCCACACGGTCATGTCGCCCCGATCGCAGCCCCGGCCCGGCTGCGTGTGGAGATATCTATGTTCTTCGATGAGCTGAACGATGAAGAATGGACACGCGTATCGACGCTGATCGCGGACGAGCCGATCCGGCTGAATCGTCGCGGGCGCCCGCGCGCGGAAACGCGCGTGGTGGCGAACGCGATCCTGTGGATTCTGACCACCGGCGAACCCTGGTCCAAGCTGCCGGGCCGCTATCCGTCCGGCCCCACCTGCCGCCGCCGTTTCGAGGAATGGCTGGCAAGCGGCACGCTCGGCGAGATGGTCGCGATGCTGACCGACATGAGCCGCCGCACGTTCGCCTACGTGCCGCCACCGCCGCCCGAACTCGTGGTGCCTGCCGCGAGCGACGAGCCGGTCGTCAATAACGATCGGCTGCGCGGCGTGTTCTGGCAGAACCCCGAATCGTGGCGCCTGCCGGTGGCCGAGGCCGACACCTGGTGCGACGAGGAAGACGAAGCCGGCATGCGCCAGACGGTGCGCGAAGCACCGGTGGCCGCGTCGATCGAGCCGCCCACGCCGCTGGCCGTGCAGCCGCAACCCGCAGCGCGGCAACTCGCGCAACTGCTGCCGCCCGTGCAGGCCGCCGCCGTGGCGCTGCACGCCGAGCCGGCCGCGCGTGCCGCCAATCCTGCGGAATCCGAAGCGAATGCGGAGGGTGACCATCCGCGGCCCGTGTCGGTGCGTTTCGCGACCGTCGCGCCGCAATCGGAGCCGTACTGTGGCTTCACGCTGTACGGCACCGCGCAGCCGGTGCAGAACATGATGTATCGCGCCTGGGCCGAGATCGCGCAGGACGGCCGCCGCGTCGAACGCTCGGGCCTGATCGGCCCGCGCTTCTCCGATCCCGAGGCGGCCGAGCGTTTCGCGATCGCCTGGGCGCGCGACTGGGTCGACCAGCACCGCGTGCTCGAGGCGGATGCCGAACTGCCGACCGCGACGGTGGCCGCACCGGCCTCGGTGCCGCTCGCGAATCACGAGCCGGTGTCGCTGCCGAAGCTGCGCACCGTGCACCCGGTGTCGGCCGCGCTCGCCACGCTGTCGACGCTCGTGCCGAACGACCGCAACAACATTCGTCACTTCGGCAGCGAACGCCTGAATCCCACCGAAGACGAATTGGGTGAGGCTGCGGCGCGTTCGCTGGACCTGCCGCACCGCGAATTCGCTTACCAGATCGGATAAATCGCACCGGGCTGCCGCGCTTTCTCAGGCGGCTCTGTTGCGGAGCATGATGGGCCACACGCCGGCGCCTTCGGGCCGTCGGCGTTTTTCATGCAGCCGGCGCTTCGTTATCCGTCAGGATGACGAAGTGCTGAAGCGCCAACGCCGAAGCGCCAACGCCGAAGCGCTACCGCCGAAGCGCCACCGCCGAAGCGCCAACGCCGAAGCGCCAACGCCGAAGCGCCAACGCCGAAGCGCTACCGCCGAAGCGCCAACGCCGAAGCGCCACCGCCGAAGCGCCACCGCCAACACTACGCACACCCAAACAAAAACGCGGCGGCCTGCCACGCACCTTGCCGGTACGCAACAGGCCGCCGCGAGGCGGACCTTCGTGTTCGATTCAACGCGGCATCGAGCCGCCGCGCATCAGCCTCGGCCGTAGGTATCGTCGAAGCGGACGATATCGTCCTCGCCCAGATACGAACCCGATTGCACCTCGATCAGTTCGAGCGGCATCTTGCCCGGGTTGTCGAGCCGGTGCGTGGTGCCGAGCGGGATATAGGTCGATTCGTTTTCCGACAGCAGGAAGGTTTCGTCGCCGCGCGTGATGCGCGCCGTGCCGCTCACCACGATCCAGTGCTCGGCGCGATGGTGGTGCATCTGCAGCGAAAGCTGCGCGCCCGGCTTCACGACGATCCGCTTGACCTGGAAGCGCTCGCCCATGTCGACCGAATCGTAATGGCCCCACGGGCGATGCACCTTGCGATGGTTGGTGGCTTCGGCGCCGGCTTCGGCCTTCAGTTGCTTGACGATCTTCTTGACGTCCTGCACGTTCGCCTTGTCGGCCACCAGCACCGCGTCGGGCGTTTCCACCACGATCATGTCGCGCGTGCCGACGCAGGCGATCAGCCGGCCTTCCGAATGCGCGAACGTGTTCGACGCGCCCTCGAACATCACGCGCCCGCGCGCGACGTTGCCGCCGTCGTCCTTCTCCGAGATCTGCCAGATCGCATCCCACGAGCCCACATCCGACCAGCCCGCATCGAGCGGCACCACCACGCTTTCGCACAGCTCCGGCGCGTTGACGAGCGGCTCCATGACCGAGTAATCGATCGAATTCGACGGCGATTCGCCGAAGCTCTCGCGGTGCAGGCGGAAGAACGTGCCGTCGTCGGTGCCGTTGGCCACCGCGCGTTCGCAGGCCGCATGGATCAGCGGCTGGAAGTGCTTGATCGCCTTCAGCCACACCGATGCGCGCACCACGAAAATGCCGCTGTTCCAGAGGTAATCGCCCGACGAGACATATTGCTGCGCCAGTTCGAGGTGCGGCTTCTCGACGAAGCGTTCGAGCTTGCGCACCGCCAGCTTGCCGCCGTCGTCGACTGTCTGACCGACGCGGATGTAGCCGTAGCCGGTTTCGGCATGGGTCGGCAGGATCCCCATGGTGGCGATGCGGCCCTGGGCGGCGTGGCGGATCGCGGCGTCGATGGCGGCCTGGAAGCGCGTGAGGTCGGCCACCGCGTGATCGGCCGGCATGACCGTCAGCACCGCGTCGCCCCCTTCGGCGATCGTGCGCAGCGCGGCGATCGTCAGTGCCGGGGCGGTATCGCGGCCGAACGGTTCGAGCACGATCGACGCGTCCTTGCCCACCAGCCGCAGCTGCTCGGCCGTGGTGAAGCGGTGATCGTCGCCGCACACCACCATGATTCGTTCGGAGACCGGAAGATCGCCTTCATAGCCTTCGAGGCGGCGCGTGGTCGATTGCAGCAGCGATTCGCTGCCGAGCAAGCCGATCAACTGCTTGGGGAACTGTTCGCGAGACATCGGCCAGAGGCGCGTGCCGGAACCACCCGCCAGCACGACCGGCTGCACGGCCACGCGGGTGGCGGCCGGCGTGGCGGCATCGCGGCTGGCTGCGGGAGCGGGCGTGGCGGGGGAGACGACGTTCGGCGTGGCGCCGACGACGGACGGAGGGTTCATTGGGCACTCCTCGAGACGGTGGATCGGTCCGAATATTTTTAGCACGACATAATTAATCGATAAAAGCGTTTTGCTGCGCCGCACGATCGCCGCCCGGCGTAAAAATATAAAAAATTATGTCAGTGACGTCATCAAAATTCGTCTGCGTAAAAAGTGTAAAGAATAGGATGAAATGAACGATATGTCATTGATTTTAAACAAGTCACGACGTTTTACTGATTTCAGGTGCCTGCAAATGATCTTTAAATTCGGAAAAATTTGCTCAGAAAAAATCGACAGAAAAATGCAAAACTTTCCGAATATTTTTAGAAATACTTGCGCGCTTGCAGCAACAATTTTCTTGCCGCTTCAATAGCGCCTGCAGCCAGCGACACGGTGTCGTATCGCGCTGCGACCCGATCATTTGTCCAGGCTGAAGGAGCGACCATGTTGAGCGTGTTGGCGAGAGTGATCGATATCGCGATGGCGTTGCTGGGTGCGCTGATCGCGGCCGCGCTGCATCGCGGCGGCTTCGTCGCGCTCGACGATCTGCAGCGTTCGATGGTGCTGTTCAACGGCATGCTGATCGTCGCGTTTTTCCCCGCGTTCGGGATCTACCAATCCTGGCGCGGCAAGCCGGTGCGCGCGCTGTTGTGGCGCGTGGCCAGCGCCTGGTGCGTGGTGGAGGGCGCCGGCATCCTGATGAGCTTCAGCTTCCACCATTCGGGCGAGCTGTCGCGGCTGTGGCTCGGCTACTGGGGCGTGATCACCGCCGCGCTGCTGGTGGCGTCGAAGGCCAGCGTGCACTGGGTGCTGCGCAGCCTGCGCCGCGAGGGCTACAACCACAAGGCGGTCGGCATCGTGGGCGACACCGGCGTGACGCGCCGGCTGATCGCGCAGATGCGGGCGCGGCCCGAGGCGGGCTTCACGCCGTCGTGCGTGTTCGACGTGACCGGCCAGGTGGAGACGCGCGAATGCGAGGGCGTGCCGGTCGAGCGGCGTTTCTCCGAGCTGGTGCGGCTGGTGCGCGGCCGCGCGCTGCGCGAGCTGTGGCTGGCGCTGCCGATCACCGAGGAGCAGCAGATCCACCGCATCGTGACCGAGTTCCAGCACGACTTCGTCAACATCCGGCTGATTCCGGACGTGCGCAGCCTGTCGTATTTCAACCAGGAGGTGGTGGAGCTGCTCGGCGTGCCGGCCATCAACCTGGCGGCCTCGCCGATCACCGACGTGCGCATTCTGCCGAAGTTCGTGTTCGACCGGATGTTCGCGCTGGCGGCGCTGACCATGCTGGCGCCGATCATGCTGATGATCGCGGCGATGGTGAAGCTGACCTCGCCCGGCCCGGTGTTCTTCCGCCAGACGCGCAAGGGCATCGACGGCAACGAGTTCCGCATCTACAAGTTCCGCTCGATGAAGATGCACAACGAGGTGAAGGGGCAGGTCACGCAGGCGCGCAAGGGCGACGCGCGGATCACCCCGGTGGGCCGCTTCCTGCGCCGCACCAGCCTCGACGAGCTGCCGCAGTTCATCAACGTGCTGAAGGGCGAGATGTCGGTGGTCGGGCCGCGTCCGCACGCGCTCGAACACGACGACATCTACAAGGATCTGGTGCGCGGCTACATGTTCCGCTACCGCATCAAGCCGGGCATCACCGGCTGGGCGCAGATCAACGGCTTTCGCGGCGAAACCGACCGCGTCGAGAAGATGTCCGGCCGCGTGAAGCTCGACCTGTACTACATGCAGAACTGGTCGTTCTGGCTCGACATCAAGATCGTCGTGCTGACGCTCTGGAAGGGCTTCACCGGCAGCAACGCGTACTGAGCTTGACGCTTACCGTGGCGCGCCGCACCCGGCGCCGCCGCACTTTTCCGATCAACGCGAACGACCTTCACCGGTCGCAAGGGCTGAAAAAATGAACCTGACTATCATCGGCAGCGGTTATGTGGGACTCGTCACGGGCGCGTGCCTCGCCGACATCGGCCACGACGTGTTCTGCCTCGACGTGGACGCCGCGAAGATCGCCGTCCTGAACGACGGCGGCGTGCCGATCCACGAGCCGGGCCTCAAGGAAATCATCGCGCGCAACCGCGCCGCGGGCCGCCTGCGCTTCTCGACCGACGTGGCGTCGGCGGTCGCGCACGGCGACGTGCAGTTCATCGCGGTGGGCACGCCGCCCGACGAGGACGGCTCGGCCGACCTGCAATACGTGCTGGCCGCCGCGCGCAACATCGGCAAGTTCATGACCGGCTTCAAGGTGATCGTCGACAAATCGACGGTGCCGGTCGGCACGGCCGAGCGCGTGCGCGAGGCGGTGGCCGCCGAGCTGGCCGCGCGCGGCGTGGACACCATGTTCTCGGTGGTGTCGAACCCGGAGTTCCTCAAGGAAGGCGCTGCCGTGGACGATTTCGCGCGCCCCGACCGCATCGTGATCGGCTGCGACGACGACGTGCCGGGCGAGAAGGCCCGCGAGCTGATGAAGAAGCTGTACGCGCCGTTCAACCGCAATCACGACCGCACGCTCTACATGGACGTGCGCTCGGCCGAATTCACCAAGTACGCGGCCAACGCGATGCTGGCCACGCGCATCTCGTTTATGAACGAACTGGCGAACTTCGCCGACCGCGTGGGCGCCGACATCGAGGCGGTGCGCCGCGGCATCGGCTCCGATCCGCGCATCGGCTATCACTTCCTGTACGCCGGCGCGGGCTACGGCGGCTCGTGCTTCCCGAAGGACGTCGAGGCGCTGATCCGCACCGCCGACGCGAGCGGCCAGTCGCTGCAGATCCTGCGCGCCGTGTCGGACGTCAACGCCGCGCAGAAGCAGGTGCTGGCGCGCAAGATCACGACGCGCTTCGGCGAGGACCTGACGGGCCGCACGTTCGGCGTCTGGGGCCTGGCGTTCAAGCCGAACACCGACGACATGCGCGAGGCGCCGAGCCGCGCGCTGATCGCCGACCTGCTGGCGCGCGGCGCCAGTGTGCGCGCCTACGACCCGGTCGCCACCCGGGAAGCGCAGCGCGTGCTGGCGCTCGACCTGGCCGGGCGCCAGCACGATCTCGAACGGCTGACGTTCGTCGACGAGGCCGGCGAGGTGGCGCAGGACGCCGACGCGCTGGTGATCGTCACCGAATGGAAGGCGTTCAAGAGCCCCGATTTCGCGGCGCTGGCCGCGCGCTGGAAGTCGGCCGTGATCTTCGACGGCCGCAATCTCTACGAGCCGCTCGCGATGCGCGAGCTTGGCATCGAATACCACGCGATCGGCCGCGCGCACGCGGTGCAGGCCCGGCCGGCCGCTGCCGCCAAGCCGGCCGCGCGCGTGGGCAAGTCCACCGACAAGGCGCGCGCCTGAGCGCCGCCGCCGCGCAACCGACGCAGAGGAGGAAAACGCGATGTTCCGCAATGTGCTGATCGTCTGCCACGCCAACGTGTGCCGCAGCCCGACCGCCGAGATGCTGTTTCGCTCGCATGGCCAGGAGGCGCTGGAAAGCTGCGCCTTCCATTCGGCCGGCATCCACGCGAACGACGGCGACAACATCGATCCCGTGATGCAGGCGCTGCTCGCCGAGCGCGGCCTGGATGCCTCGACGCACCGCTCGCGCCGCCTGAGCCAGGCCATCGTGCGCGACGCCGACCTGGTGCTGACCACCGAGCGCCGCCAGATCGACGCGATCGAGGCGGTCGACCCGTGCGCGCGCGGCAAGGTGTTCCTGCTCGGCAAGTGGGAAGACGCGGAGATCGCCGATCCGCACGGGCACAGCGAAGCGGCCTACCGCGAAAGCTGCGAATTGATCGAACGTCTGGTTCAAGGATGGCTGCACAAACTATGCTGACACGCCTGTTTCCGCGCTCCCTCGCGGCGCGTTGCGCGCCGCTGCTGATCGCCGCGCTGCTGTCGGCCTGCTCGACCGCGCCCGGCAACTACCTGAACACGTCGCGGCTCGACGAGAAGGGCGCGATGCCCGACACGCACTACGACGTCCACATGATCACGCCGCAACTGGTGGCCGAGCAGGCGCTGGCCGCCTCGCAGGTGCAGCGGCCGTTGCCGCCCGACCTGTTCCCGGACCCGACCCAGTACGTGTACAAGATCGAGTCGCAGGACATCCTCGGCGTGACCGTCTGGGATCACCCGGAACTGACCACGCCGCAAGGGCAGTCGTTCTCGGCCGGCGGCAACACCACGCAAACCATCGCCGGCGCGCTGCAGCAGCCCTACACCAACGCGCTGCCGGGCCAGGCCGACCCTTACGGCCAGACGGTCGGCCCGGACGGCACGATCTACTTCCCGTTCGTGGGCCGCCTGCTGGTGGCCGGCCGCACCGCGCAATCGGTGCGCGAGGAGCTGGCCGCCAAGCTGTCGCGCTACGTCAAGAACCCGCAGGTGGACCTGCGCGTGCTGTCGTACCGCAGCCAGAAGGTGCAGGTGACGGGCGAGGTCAAGACGCCCGGCCCGCTGGCGATCACCGACGTGCCGCTGCGCCTGGTCGACGCGATCACGCGCTCGGGCGGCACCACCAGCGAGGCCGACCTGCAGCGCGTGCGCCTGACCCGCCACGGCCAGTACTACGTGCTCGATGCGAACGCGATGCTCGACAAGGGCAACACCTCGCAGGACGTGATGCTGCAGCCGGGCGACGTGGTCAACGTGCCGGATCGCACCGACAGCCGCGTGTTCATCATGGGCGAGGTCAAGCAGCCGGTCACGGTGCCGATGCTCAAGGGCCGGCTGACCATCGCCGATGCGCTGACGGCCGGCGGCGGGCTGCTCGATACCGACGCCAACCCGCGTCAGATCTACGTGCTGCGCGACATGATGAACAACCCGACCGCCCCCGACATCTACCGCCTGGACATGACCCAGCCCGAGGCGCTGATGCTGTCGAGCCGGTTCCAGTTGAAGCCGCTCGATGTCGTCTACGTGGGCACGGCCGGTTCGGTGCAGTTCAACCGCCTGCTGCAGCAGATTTTCCCGACCATCCAGTCGGTCTACTACATGAAGCAGATCACGCACTGATCTGGCGTGGCCGGCGTCGCCCGACGCCGGCCCACCGAACCTGAGGCGGATAGCCACCGTGAATACGCAAGTCAAACATCCCTACGCGGATCTGGCCGCGAAGCCGGACGAGGAAGACGTCGTCCTCGGCCAGTTGATCCAGGTCGTGCTCGACGACATCTGGCTGCTGCTCGGTATCGCCGCGGTGGTGATAGCGCTCGCGGGCGTCTATTGCTACCTCGCGAAGCCGGTGTATTCGGCCGATGCGCACGTGCGTGTCGAGGCCTCCGACAACACCACGCAGGCGCTCACGCAGACGCAGACCGGCGCGGTGATCAACAGCGGCCCGAGTTCGCCCGCCACCGACGCCGAGATCGAGATCATCAAGAGCCGCGGCGTGGTCGGCCCGGTGGTGGAGCAGTGCAAGCTGAACTTCTCGGTCTCGCCGAAGACGCTGCCGTTTTTCGGCGCGATCGCCGCGCGCGTGGCCACGCCGGGCAAGCTCGCCGCGCCGTGGTTCGGCATGAAGTCGTACGCCTGGGGCGGCGAGGCGGCCGCGGTCGATTCGATCGACGTGACCCAGTCGCTCGAAGGCAAGCAACTGACGCTGACGGCCGGCGAGGGCGGCGCGTATTCGCTGACCGATCCGAACGGCGGCCTGCTGCTGCGCGGCCGCGTGGGCGAGCGCGCCGAGGGCAACGGCGTAGCGCTGACGGTGTCGAAGCTGGTGGCGCGTCCGGGCACGCAATTCACGGTGGTGCGCCAGAACGACCTGGACGCGATCACGGCGTTCCAGGCGGGCATCCAGGTCGCCGAGCAGGGCAAGCAGACGGGCGTGATCCAGATCTCGCTCGAAGGCAAGGACCCGGACCAGACGGCGATGATCGCCAACGCGCTCGCGCAGTCGTACCTGAACCAGCACGTGGTCAGCAAGCAGGCCGAAGCCAACAAGATGCTCGACTTCCTCAAGAGCGAGGAGCCGCGCCTGAAATCGGACCTGGAACGCGCCGAGGCCGCGCTGACCGAATACCAGAGCACGTCGGGCTCGATCAACGCGAGCGACGAGGCGAAGGTCTACCTGGAAGGCAGCGTGCAGTACGAGCAGCAGATCGCCGCGCAGCGCCTGCAGATCGCCTCCCTGAGCCAGCGCTTCACGCCCGAGCACCCGATGGTGATCGCGGCCAACCAGCAGCTCTCGCAGCTTGAAAAGGAACGCGACAAGTACGCCGACAAGTTCCGCAGCCTGCCGGCCACCGAGGTCAAGGCCGTGGCGCTGCAACGCAACGCCAAGGTGGCCGAGGACATTTACGTGCTGCTGCTGAACCGCGTGCAGGAGCTGTCGGTGCAGCGCGCCGGCACGGGCGGCAACATCCGCCTGGTCGACGCCGCGCTGCGCCCCGGCGTGCCGGTCAAGCCGAAGAAGGCGCTGATCCTGTCGGCGGCCGTGATCCTGGGCCTGATCGTCGGCACCGGCGTGGTGTTCCTGCGCCGCAGCCTGTTCAAGGGCATCGAGGATCCGGAGCGCGTCGAGCGCATGTTCAACCTGCCGATGTACGGCCTCGTGCCGCGGAGCGTCGAACTCGAGAAGCTCGACGCCGCCGCGCAGAAGAGCGGCAGCGACATGCGGCCGATCCTGGCCGTCGCGCGGCCCAAGGATCTCAGCGTCGAGAGCCTGCGCAGCCTGCGTACCGCCATGCAGTTCGCGCTGATGGACGCGAAGAACCGCGTGATGGTGCTGACCGGCCCGACGCCCGGCATCGGCAAGAGCTTCCTGACTGTCAACCTGGCCGCGCTGCTGGCCCATTCGGGCAAGCGCGTGCTGCTGATCGACGCCGACATGCGTCGCGGCGCGCTCGACCGCTACTTCGGCGTGTCGCGCCGCAACGGGCTGTCGGAGCTGTTGAGCGGGCAGGTGGCGCTGGAGGATGCGATCCGCGAGACGCAGGTGCCGGGGCTGTCGTTCATCCCGACCGGCCAGCGCCCGCCGAACCCGTCGGAGCTGCTGATGTCGCCGCGCCTCGCGCTGTATCTGGACGGCCTCGGCAAGCGCTACGACGCCGTGATCGTCGATTCGCCGCCGATCCTGGCCGTGACCGACGCCACGCTGTTCGGCGTGCTGGCCGGCGCGACCTTCCTGGTGCTGCGCTCGGGCATGCATACCGAGGGCGAGATCAGCGATTCGATCAAGCGCCTGCGCACGGCCGGCGTGCATCTGCAGGGCGGCATCTTCAACGGCGTGCCGGCGCGCGCGCGGGGCTACGGGCGCGGCTACGCGTCGGTCCACGAATATCTGAATGCCTGAGGCGCGCGAGCGCCCCGGCCCAAGACGAGGTGAAGCACCGATGAAACTTTCCGTACTGGTTCCGACCTACCGGCGTCCCGCCGATCTCGCCCGCTGCCTGAACGCGTTGCAGCGTCAGCGCCGCGCCCCCGATCAGGTGATCGTGGTGGCGCGCCCCGAGGACGACGCGACCCACGAATGCCTGGCCGACCCGCGCGTGCGCGGCGCGCTGCCGCTGGTGATCGCGCCGGTGGAGGTGGGCGGGCAGGTGGCCGCGCTGAACCTGGGGCTCGACACGGCATCGGGCGACGTGGTCGCGATCACCGACGACGACGCCGCGCCGCATCCCGACTGGCTCGAACGGATCGACGCCGCGTTCGCGGGCGACGCGAAGCTCGGCGCGCTCGGCGGCCGCGACTGGGTGCACGAGAAGGGCCGGGTGGTGGACGGCGAGCAGCCCGTGGTGGGCCGCGTGACGCTGTCGGGCAAGCTGATCGGCAACCACCATCTCGGCGCGGGCGACGCGCGCGAGGTGGACATGCTCAAGGGCGCCAACATGATCTACCGGCGCGCCGCGATCGCCGGGCTGCGCTTCGACACGCGCCTGCGCGGCGCCGGCGCGCAGACCCACAACGACATGGCGTTCAGCATGGCCGTCAAGCGGCGCGGCTGGAAGCTGGTGTACGACCCGGCCGTGGCGGTGGATCACTACCCGGCCGAGCGCTTCGACGAGGACCGGCGCGACGCCGCCTCGCGCAGCGCGATCGTCAACGCCGCCTACAACCTGCACCTGACGTTGCGCGATCACCTGCCGGCGCCCAAGCGCGAGATCGCCTGGTGGTGGTATGCGCTGGTCGGCACGCGCGTGTATCCGGGTTTCGCGCACGTGCTGCTGTCGATCGGCTCGTCGCGCGGCGAGCGTGTGCGCGAACGCTGGCGCGCGGTGCGCGAGGGCGCGCAGGCGGCCCGCCGCGCCGCGCCGTCCGGCGGCCCGCTGGCGGCGGCCTGAGGCACGGTGCCCAAGCCGCCCGAACCAACCGAACCACTCGCCTCGCGCACGCATCCCGAATCACGAACCCGGAGCTTTGCATGACCGCCACCCAGGTCCACGTTCATCTGTTTCATGGCGCCGACCCGCGTACCTACCGCGCCGGCGACAACATCGGCTGCCTGTATGGCTATCACCACGCGGCCTCCGACGAGTTCGCGATGAGCTATTCGCGCGACGGTCGCGAATCACGCCCGGTCAGCCTCGCGCGCCGCGCGCTGAAGGCCGCGCTCGGCTTCGACGCGATCCACGCCTGGCGCAACCGCGAGGCGCTGCTGGCCGCCGACGTGATCTGGACGCACACCGAGCAGGAGCACCTGGCCGCCGCGCTGATTCTCAAGCTGGCCGGCGAGCGCGGCACGCATCCGCGCCTGCTCGCGCAGAGCGTGTGGCTGCTCGACCGCTGGCCGCAGTTCGGCGCGCTGCGCCGCTGGGTCTACCGCAAGCTGCTCGCGCGCGCCGACGTGCTGACCACGCTCGCGCGCGACAACGCCGTGCTGTGCCGTGACTACCTGCAACGCGACGCCGTGCAGGTCTATTACGGCCTCAACCTGCAGGATTTCCCGGTGCGCCGGCCCGAAAGCTGGACGCCGAACCGGCCGCTGCGGATCGCCGCGATCGGCAACGATCGCGACCGCGACTGGACCACGCTGATCGAGGCGTTCGGCGGCCTGCCGCGCTACCAGGTCAAGCTCGCCACGCGGCGCCGGATTCCCCCGGCGCTGCATCGCGACAACGTCGAGATCGCCTCGGTGTCGGGCATGGCCCAGCAGCGCGCGTTCTACGACTGGGCCGACGTGATCGTGGTGCCGCTGCGGCCGAACCATCATGCGTCGGGCATTACCGTGATGCTGGAGGCGGCGGCGGTCGGCAAGCCGATGATCGTCAGCGACGTGGGCGGCCTGCGCGACTATTTCCCGACCGATTGCGCGGCCTACGTGCCGGCGTTCGATGCCGGCGCGATGCGCGGCGCGGCCGATCGCATGCTGGCGCAGCCGGCCCGTGCGCTGGCGCAGGCGCAGGCGGCCTCCGCCCGGCTCGTCGAGCGCGACCTGAGCACCGAGGCGTTCGCTGCGCAGCATGTGCGCATCACGCGCGAGCTGCTGCAACGCGGGCGCGCCGCGACGGCCGACGGCGCGGCGGCGCTGCCGCTCGCCGATTCGCGCACCACGTCGAACTGAGGCGCGCCGGATCATGAGTACGCCCGCCTTTCCGTCCCAACCGCCCGTCGGGCCGCCGGCCCCGCCGCAGCCGCCGCCGATCGGCATGCGCCGGCCGGCCAAGCGCCGCAAGCGCCGGTTCGGGGCCGAGCCGAAGCACTGGGCCGCGCAGGCCGGCCTGTGGACATTGACCGGTTTGCTGATCCTCGCGCACCAGGGCTCGATCCTGACGCTCGCGTTTCCGGCGCTGTCGATCGCCACCGGGCTGTGGCTGTATTTCCGCAGCCCGGCGCGCTACGTGGGCTTCGTCTGGTGGCTGTGGTTCCTCGCGCCCGAGGTGCGGCGGCTCGCCGACTGGTCGCGCGGGGCGTACACGCCCACCAGCCTGATTCAAATCGCGCCGCTGGCCGTGACGATGATCTGCGGGCTCGGCCTGATCCGCCATTACCGCGTGCTCGCGCAGCGGCGCGGCCTGCCGATGCTGATGATGCTGCTCGGCCTGGCCTATGCGTATTTCGTCGGGCTGGTGTCGTCGGGGCTGCTGGCCGCCACCTACGATCTGGCCAACTGGGTCTACCCGATCCTGATCGGTTTCCACATCGCCGTGAACGCGCGCGATTACCCCGAATACCGCGACACCATCGTCTCCACCTTCGTCTGGGGGATGCTGGTGATGGGCGGTTACGGGATGGTGCAGTTCTTCATCATGCCGGCCTGGGACGTGCTGTGGATGGTCGGCTCGCAGATGGCCTCGCAGGGCGAGCCGGTGCCGTACGGCGTGCGCGTGTTCAGCACGATGAATTCGTCGGGGCCGTTCGCGTTCGCGATGATGGGCGCGCTGGTGTTCATGCTGGCCGCCACCCAGCGGGTGCGCTGGCTGGCCGGTGCGGCCGGCTTCATCGCGTTCATGTTGTGCCTGGTGCGTTCCACCTGGGGCGGCTGGGTGATCGCGCTGATCGTGCAGCTCGCCAAATCGTCGAACCGCGTGCGGGTGCGCATGCTGGTGGGCGCGATGGTGCTGGCCGGGCTGTCGGTGCCGCTGTTGACGGTGGGGCCGGTGGCCGACCGCCTCGGCCAGCGGCTCCAGTCGATCACGAATCTGAAGGACGACCGCAGCTACGACGACCGCAACAAGTTCTACGCCAGCTTCGCGCAGACCGCGTTCACCGACGTGTCGGGCGAGGGCATGGGCGCCACCGGTGCGTCCACCAAGCTGTCGAGCGACAGCGGCGAACTCGGCAAGTACGGCAGCTTCGACAGCGGCGTGATGAACGTGCCGTTCGTGCTCGGCTGGCCCGGCTCGCTGCTCTATCTGGCCGGCACGTTGTGGCTGCTCGCACGTGCGCTGCGCGTGTCGTTCCGGATGCGCGACGATAAATATGTAGCGGCCTGCGTGAGCCTCGCGATCTCGATCTTCGCGATGCTGGTGTTCACGAATTCCCTGATCGGCACGGGAGGCTTGTTGCTGTTCATGAGTTTGTTTTCGATCCTGGCCGCGTCACATTGGCAAAAAATCCAGCGCGCGGCCGCCAAACGCATACGGGGAGCAGGACTGTGAGAATAGCCATCGTCACGCATACGGTTCGTCACAACGACGGACAAGGGCGCGTCAACTACGAAATTGCCCGGGCGGCGCTTGCCGAGCAATGCGAGGTGACGCTGATCGCATCGCACGTCGCGCAGGAATTGCTCGACCATCCGCGGGTGCGCTGGATTCCGGTGCAGCCGGCGCGGTTCTGGCCGAGCAACCTGCTGCGCCAGCAGGTGTTCGCGCTCAAGAGCGCGCTGTGGATCAACCGCCATCGCAACGAATTCGACGTGCTGCACGTGAACGGCTTCATTTCGTGGGTGCGCGCCGACGTCAACACCGCGCACTTCGTGCACGGCGGCTGGTTCGCGAGCCGCTATTACCCGTTCTCGCTGACCAAGGGGCTGTGGTCGGCCTATCAGTACATCTACACGCGCGCCAATACCGTGCTGGAACGCTGGGCCTACCGGCGCTCGCGCGCGATCGTCGCGGTGTCGGGCAAGGTGGCCGACGAGATCCGCCGGATCGGCATCGACGGGTCGCGCATCGGCGTGATCTACAACGGCGTGGATGCGCAGGCGTTCAGCGGCGCGCGGCCCGACCGGGTGGCCTACGGGCTGCCCGAGGGCGCGTTCATGCTGCTGTTCGTGGGCGACCTGCGCACGCCGCGCAAGAACCTCGGCACCGTGTTGAAGGCGCTCACGCAGTTGCCCGAGCATGTGCATCTGGCGGTGGCGGGCTTCCTGCCGGGCAGCCCGTATCCCGACGAGGCGCGCGCGCTCGGCATTGCCTCGCGCGTGCATTTCCTCGGCCTGGTGAAGACCATGCCGCAGTTGATGTCGTCGGTGGATGCCTATGTGTTTCCGTCGCGCTACGAGGCGATGAGCCTGTCGCTGCTGGAGGCGATGGCGGCCGGCCTGCCGGTGGTCACGGCGCGCACGGCGGGCGGTGCCGAGATCATCCATGCCGACTGCGGCATCGTGCTCGACGACCCCGACGATCCGGCCGCGCTGGCCGGCGCGATCGGCGAACTGGCGCGCTCGCGCGAGCGCTGCCGCGAGATGGGTGCCGCCGCGCGCACGCTGATGAACGACTTCGGCTGGTCGCAGATGGGCGCGCAATACCTGGCGCTGTACCGCCAACTGAATTCCCTGTCCCAACCGTCCGCGCTCGGCGGGCCGGCCACGGCCGCCGTGCCGGCGGCCAGCCCGCGGCCCGCTCCCCGGCCCGGACCGGGACCCGTCCCCACGCAGGAGCCTTTGTAATGAGCACACTTCCCCAATCGACCGGCATCAAGTCGCTGCAGATCGGCATGCACTGGTTCCCCGAACGCGCCGGCGGCCTCGACCGCATGTACTACTCGCTGGTGGGCGCGCTGCCGGGCGCGGGCGTCGCGGTGCGCGGCGTGGTGGCCGGCTCGGGCCGCGTCGCGGCCGATACCGACGGCGCGATCCGCGGCTTCGGCCCGGCCTCGCAATCGCTGCCGCGCCGCATGATGGCCGCGCGCCGCGCGCTGCGCGAGGTGGTGAGCCGCGAGCGGCCCGACGTGGTGTCGTCGCACTTCGCGCTCTATACGTTCCCGGGGCTCGACGTCATGCGCGGCATTCCGCAGGTCTCGCATTTCCAGGGGCCGTGGGCCGACGAGAGCCAGGTGGAGGGCGCCGATTCGCTCGGCCAGCGCGCCAAGCGCTATCTCGAACAGACGGTGTACGCGCGCTCGTCGCGGCTGATCGTGCTGTCCAGCGCGTTCGCCGAGATCCTGACTTCGCGCTACGGCATTGCCCAGGACAAGGTGCGGATCGTGCCGGGCTGCGTGGACACCGCGCAGTTCGACCTGCCGATCACGCAGGCCGAGGCGCGCCAGAAGCTGCAACTGCCGCAGGGCCGGCCGATCATCCTGGCGGTGCGGCGGCTGGTGCGGCGCATGGGGCTGGAGGATCTGATCGCCGCCGTGGACGTGGTGCGCCGCCGTCATCCCGACGTGCTGCTGCTGATCGCCGGCAAGGGGCGGCTCGCGGAGGAACTGCAGCAGCGTATCGACGATGCCGGCCTGGAGGATCACGTGAAGCTGCTCGGCTTCGTGCCCGACGCGCATCTGGCCGCGCTGTATCGCGCGGCCACGCTCAGCGTGGTGCCGACCGTCGCGCTGGAAGGCTTCGGGTTGATCACGGTGGAATCGCTGGCCTCGGGCACGCCGGTGCTGGTCACGCCGGTGGGTGGCTTGCCGGAAGCCGTGTCGGGGCTGTCGCAGGAGCTGGTGCTGCGCGGCACGGGCGTGGAGGCGATCGCCGAGGGCGTGTCGGAGGCGCTGTCGGGCCAGCGCAAGCTGCCCGATTCGGATGAATGCCGCCGCTATGCGCGCGAGCATTTCGACAACGCGGTGATCGCGCGGCGCGTGGCGCGGGTGTATGACGAGGCGATTCGGTTGGGGTGAGGGGGGAGGCCCCAGGGCTTCAATGCCGCCCGGCCCGCCATTGCCCCGGCGCGATGCCGAAGCGGCGCGTGAACGCGTGCGTGAGCGCGCTCTGATCGGCGAAGCCGACGTCGGCCGCGATGTCGGCCAGCGCGCGCCGTGGATCGGCGAGCAGCAGCACGGCCGTATCGAGCCG
The DNA here is from genome assembly GCF_047497165.1 of Burkholderia sp. 22PA0099. Lineage (NCBI taxonomy): Bacteria > Pseudomonadati > Pseudomonadota > Betaproteobacteria > Burkholderiales > Burkholderiaceae > Burkholderia > Burkholderia sp. 22PA0099. Next base: position 2,092,915 of record NZ_CP163164.1, read on the forward strand.
CAGCTTCAGCAGGTAGCGATGCGGTGTTTCGCCGAACGCTTCGACGAACACCTGATGGAAGCGCCGCAGGCCGAAGCCGCAATGCGCGGCCAGGTCGGCCACGCGCAGCGGTTCGGCGAGGCGCGCGCGCAACCAGCGGTCGATGCGAGCGAAATCGAGGCCGGCGGGGCTGCCGCCTGCCGTATCGCCGGGCGCACCGACCAGCGCGTCGCAAAGCCGTGCGGCAGCCTGCCATTGCGCCGTGCGCGAGGTGCCCAGCGTATCGAGCGCGGCCAGTTCGTGCACCAGCGCGTCGAGCGCCGGCGCCACCGCGATCGGCCGGCCGCGCGCGAACAACCGCTCGGGCACCGCCAGCGAGGCCACCGGCAGATCGAGCACCAACTGGCGATTCGGGCCGAGGCCCGCGTAATCGTGCCGTGCGCCGGCCGGAATCAGCCAGGCGTGACGGCCATCGACCCGCTCGGCCACGCCGTCCACCGACATCACCATTTCGCCCGCGACGCCGAGCACGACCTGATGGAAGTCGTGCACGTCCGAGGCTTCGTCCACGCCGTAACGGCGCAGCGACAGCGAGGGGGCGATAGGGCGGGCGGTCATGAGAGAGCGGTGGGGGCTTCAGCGGGCCAAGCGGCGAAAACCGCCTCAGACCTTCAGCAGTTCCACTTCGAACACGAGCGTGGCGTTCGGCGGAATCACGCCGCCCGCGCCGCGCACGCCGTAGCCGAGTTGCGGCGGGATCGTCAGGCGGCGCGCACCGCCGACCTTCATGCCCTGGACGCCTTCGTCCCAGCCCTTGATGACCATGCCGCCGCCGAGCACGAACACGAACGGATCGTTGCGATCCTTGCTCGAATCGAACTTCTGGCCGTCGGTCAGCCAGCCGGTGTAGTGCACCGTGACGGATTGGCCGGCCTTGGCTTCGTCGCCGGTGCCTTCGGTCAGTTCTTCATACTTGAGACCGGAATCGGTGGTCACGACAGTCATCTGCTACTCCTGAAAGGAACGGGAAAAACGCTATTGTAGTCTGCCCCGCGCGGCCTTTCTCAGCGCTCCTGCGCGACGACGGACGGCTCCGCGTCGTGGGTGTCGAACCGCTCGCCGAAGCGCGTCGGCACGACGATCCTCGGATGCGGATGCACGCTGCCGCCACCGGCCGCGGCCGCGTCCACCAGCGCGAACGCCTCGCCCATCATGGTCTGCACGTCCTGCCGCAGCATCGTCACGTCGAACGGCAGATGCACGGCGAACGGGTCCCAGTCGAAACAGCCCACCACGGCGCGCTGCCATTCGGGCAGCGGCAGATCGGCCGCGTATTGCACCAGCCCCTCGAACGCGGTGATCGAATTCATCAGCATGCCGGCCGGCAGGCGGCCGAGTTGCGCGACGCGACGCGCGAGCGCTTCACGCGTGGCGGCCGGGCCGTAACCGCAGCAATCGATCGCTTCGGGCGCGGGCGGCGGCAGGCCGCGCGCGGCGAACGCGTCGCGAAAGCCGGCGATCCGCATCTCGGTGGCGTATTCGTGGGCGATGCCGCCGAGCAGCAGCAGCTCATCCGGCGCCGCGCCGCGCGCCAGCATCTTGTCGAGCAGCATGTCGGTCAGCGTGCATGCGCCGCTGCGGTTGTCGGACACCACCGACGGCGCGCCGTCGCCGGGCAGGTCGAGGTTCACCGACGGCACGCCGGCATCGGTGCACAGCGCGTTGAGCGGCCCCGGATCGCGTACCCCGGCGATGAACAGCAACTCTACGCGCTGCGACAGCAGGGTTTTCGTCACGCTCAGTTCGACCGCCGGATCGCGCTTGGTGCCTACCACGATCGGGCACAGCGCGCGGCCCTTGGCGCGTTCCTCGAAGGTTTCGGCCAGCCCCGCGAAGAAGCGGTTGCGGTAGTGCGGAATGATCATCCCGGCCAGGCCCGAGCGCGACAGCCGCAGGCCGCGCGCGCTCTGGTTGACGTGGTAGCCGAGCGCCTGCGCGCAATCGAGGATGCGCCGCGCGGTGTCCTCCTTGATCCGGTAACGCGCCCAGGTGCCGTTCAGCACCATGCTGACGGTGGAGGTGGACGCGCCGGTGGCCTTGGCGATGTCGTAGATGGTGGATTTCTTGCTGCTGGGCGTGGATGTCATGAGTGAGGTCCCGCTGCGCGACTCGGCGGCGCTTATCAGGGTTTTCCTGTGCTTCCCGTCTTCGCTGAATGGATTCAGCATACACGAACTTTCTTTGCTGAATGGATTTAGCAGAGAAAACAAAATGTAATTCACGCCGCCGCCCGCGTCGGGCAAGCGCGGCCTTCACTTCACTCGATGGAGGAGACATGGCAAGGAACTGGATGCGCACGCTTTGCGCGGGTGCGGTTGCCCTGGCGCTGACGACGGGCCTCGCGCTCGCGTCGCCCGACAAGCCGGTGATCGGCGTGGTGGTGAAGGTCGGCGGGATTCCGTGGTTCAACGCGATGGAGGCGGGCATCAAGAAGCGCGCCGATCAGCTCGGCGTGAAGGCCTTCATGGTCGGCCCGACCAGCGCCGACCCGGCGCTGCAGGTGCGCGCGATCGAGGATCTGATCGCGCAGCACGTGGACGTGATCGGCGTGGTGCCGAACGACGCGCAGGTGCTGGAGCCGGTGCTGCAGCGGGCGCGCGCGGCCGGCATCAAGGTGATCACGCACGAATCGCCGCAGCAGAAGAACGCCGACTGGGATTTCGAGCTGGCCTCGGCCAAGGGCTTCGGCGAGGCCTATGCGAAGCGGCTGGCCGACCTGACCGGCGGCAAGGGCGAATACGCGGTGTTCGTCGGCTCGCTGACGGTGCCGCTGCACAACGCCTGGGCCGATGCGGCGATCGCCTACCTGAAGGCGCACGACCCGGGCATGACGCTGGTGGGCGACCGCTACGGCGTGGCCGAGAACGTCGACGCCTCGCGGCAGACGGCGCTCGACCTGATGCGCGCCCATCCGAACCTGCGCGCGATCCTGGCATTCGGCAGCCAGGGGCCGATCGGCGCGGCGCGCGCGGTGGCCGAGCGCCAGTTGAAGGGCAAGGTGATCGTGCTCGGGCCGTTCTCGCCGGGCCAGGGCCGCCGCCTCGTGCATGACGGCGTGCTGACGGGCGGCTACATGTGGAACCCGGAGCAGGCGGGCGAGGTGTTCGTGACGCTCGGCACGATGGTCGCGAAGGGCCAGCCGGTCAAGGACGGCATGACGATCCCCGGCCTTGGCGTGGTGCATCCGAGCGGCCACAACCTGATCGTCGACCAGCTCGTCGACCTGAACGACAAGACCGTCGACGATCTCGCCAAGCTCGGCCTCTGACCGTTCCCCGAGAGGCAGCGCGCGGCACTCGCGCGCTGCCTCAAGCTCACGCAAGGGAGATGTCTTCCATGATTCCCGCTTCCTCCGCGCCGGCCGCCGACCGGGCGCCGGCGCAGGCCCCCGCGCTGCTGCATCTCGAGAACATCTCGAAGACGTTCGGCGGCGTGAAGGCCTTGCAGCAGGTGCGTTTCGACGTGATGCCGGGCGAGGTGCTGTGCCTGGCCGGCGAGAACGGCTGCGGCAAGAGCACGCTGATCAAGATCGTCAGCGGCGTCTATCAACCCGAGCCGGGCGCGCAGATGCGCTTCGACGGCGAGCCGCTCGCCGCGCTCGATCCGGCCGCCGCGCGCCGGCTCGGCGTGCAGGTGATCTGGCAGGACCTCGCGCTGTTTCCCGAGATGACGGTGGCCGAGAACATCGCGTTCGAACAGAACCTCGGCGAGCGGCTGCGCTGGGTCGATTACGGCCGCATGCAGGCCGCCGCGCGCCGGATTCTCGAACGGCTCGGCGTGGCGCTCGATCTCGATCGCCCGGTGCGCAAGCTGTCCATCGCGCAGCGCCAGATCGTGGCGATCGCGCGGGCGCTGGTGGCCGAGGCGCGGCTGGTGTTCATGGACGAGCCCACCGCCTCGTTGAGCCACGCCGAAACCGAGGCGCTGCTGGCGATCGTGCGGCGGCTGTCGGCCGACGGCATCGCCGTGGTGTTCGTCAGCCACCGGCTGGCCGAGGTGCTCGATGTCTGCACGCGCGTGACGGTGATGCGCGACGGGCGCTACGTCGGCACCTATCCGACCGCCGGCATGACGCAAACTCGCCTGACCGAACTGATGACGGGCCGCACCTTCGATTACGCGGTGCGCAGCACCGATCTGTCGGCCGCGCCGGTGGTGCTGCGGGTGGCCGGGCTGTCGCGCGGGCGCGAATACGCCGGGCTCGATTTCACGATCCGGCGCGGTGAAATTCTCGGGCTGACCGGCCGCCTCGGCGCGGGCCGCACCGAGCTGGCGCTGTCGCTGTTCGGCATGACGCGGCCCGACGCGGGCACGGTGGAACTCGACGGCCGGCGGCTCGCGCTGCGCTCGAACCGCGACGCGATCCGCGCCGGCATCGCCTACGTGTCGGAAGACCGCCTGCAACTGGGCCTGGTGCAGCCGCAATCGATCGCCGACAACACCGCCATCTCCGTGCTCGACGGCCTGCTCGACGCCACCCGGCTGATTTCCACGCGCCGCCGCGAGGCGCTGGTGCGCGACTGGGTCGCGAAGCTCGCCGTCAAGATCGGCCATCCCGACGATGCCGTCTCGACGCTGTCGGGCGGCAACCAGCAACGCGTGGTGCTGGCCAAGTGGCTCGCCACGCAACCGAAGGTGCTGATCCTCGATTCGCCGACGGTGGGCGTGGACGTGGGCGCGCGCGCCGGCATCTTCGCGATCATCCGCGAGCTGGCGCAGGCGGGGATGGCGATCCTGCTGATCTCGGACGAGATTCCCGAGGTCTATTTCAACGCCGACCGGATCCTGCACATGCGCGGCGGCCGCCTGGTGGCCGAATACGTGCCGGGCGAGATTCCGATCGACACCATCGAGCGAGACGTCCATGCATGACCTGCTCCGCAAGACCGGCATCGGCTCGATCGAGGCGCTGCTGATCGCCGTGCTCGCCGTGATGGCGGCCGGCCTCGGCCTCACCACCTCGACGTTCCTGACGCTGTCCAACCTGTTCGACCTGCTGAACCAGAGCGCGGTCAACATCATCTTCGCGGTCGGCCTGCTGGTGGTGCTGATCGCGGGCGGCATCGACATCTCGTTCGCGGTGGGCGCGTCGGTCACGCAGTACCTGACCGCGCTCGCCGTGGCTCGGCTCGGTGGCGGCAACTGGGCGCTCGGCTTCGCGGCGGCGATGGGCTTCGGCTTCCTGCTCGGCGCGCTGAACGCGACCATCATCTACCGCTTCCGGATCGTCTCGATCGTGGTGACGATCGCCACCTTCAACCTGTTCTTCGGCGGGCTGATGTTCGTGACGGGCGGCGTGTCGATCTACGACCTGCCCGACTGGTGGATGAACCGCGTCGCGCTGCTGCAATGGCAGACGGCGAGCGGCGTGGCCACGCTCGCGCTGCCGGTGGCGGTGATGGCGGTGTGCGTGGCGGCCACCTGGTTCCTGTTGCGCCGCACGACCGCCGGCCGCCAGCTCTACGCGACCGGCGACAACCCGGAAGCGGCGCGGCGGGTGGGCATCCGGCTCGGCCGCATGCACTACCTCGCGTATGGCTGGCTCGGCATGATGAGCGGCATCGCCGGGCTGATGCAGGCGCACTACGTGCAGGAGGTGGTGCCGAACGCGATGTACGGCCGCGAGCTGGACGTGCTGGCCGCCGTGGTGCTCGGCGGCGCGCGGCTGGGCGGCGGGCGCGGCACGGTGCTCGGCGCGATCCTCGGCATCCTGCTGGTGTCGGTCACGGCCAACGGCCTGAACCTGCTCGGCATTTCCTCGTACGCCTACAAGATGATCGTGGGCGCGGTGATCCTCGCGGCCATCACGCTGTCGAGCGACGGCGTCGCGCGGCTGGTGGGCACGCGCTGGGCCGCGCGCGGCGCAAAGGTGGGCTCATGAACACGTCATCCCGTTCATCCGGCTGGCGCGCCGCGTTCGCGGTGCCGGCCGACGTCGCCGGGCTGCTCGGCTTCCTGGCCGTGGTGGTGATCGCGTTGAGCGTGGCTTCCGACCGCTTCATGACGTTCGGCACGTTCGAATCGATCGCGTTCCAGTTGCCCGAGCTGGGCCTGTTCACGCTGGCGATGCTGATGCCGCTGATTTCCGGCGGCTTCAACCTGGCCGTCACGTTCACGGCCAACATGGCCGGCCTGGCGATGGCCTGGGTGATCCAGTCTCACGGCGGCGCCGACGCGAGCCTCGGCATCGTGCTGCTCGGCATCGTCGCGGCGCTGGCCACCGGCGCGGCGGCCGGCGCGATGATCGGCGCGATCATCGCCTACACCGGCGCGAGCCCGATCCTGGTGTCGCTGTCCGCGATGATCTTCCTGCGCGGGCTCGGCGAATTCCTCACGCGCGGCGGCGATATTTCCGGCTTCCCGGCTTCGGTGCGCTATCTCGGCAACGGGCTGTGGCTCGGCGTGCCGGTGCCGCTGTGGATCTTCATCGGCTGCGCGCTGATCTGGCATGTCGTGATGACGCGCTCGCGGCTCGGCTTCGCCACCCGGATGGTCGGCTCGAACCTGGAGGCCACGCGCTATTCGGGCATCGCCACGGCACGCGCGATCACGCGCATCTACATGCTGTCGGGCCTGATGTGCGGCGTCGCCGGGGTGGTGATGCTGTGCAGTTTCAATTCCGTGCGCGTCGGCCACGGCGAGGCGTTCCTGCTGATCTCGGTGCTGGCCTGCTTCCTGGGCCGCGTCGATCCGTTCGGCGGGTTCGGCCGCGTGGTGCCGGTGGTGATCGCCCTGGTGATCCTGCAGGTGATCGCCTCCGGCCTGAACCTGCTCGGCGCGAACCAGCATCTGGCCACGGCGTTGTGGGGCGCGTTCCTGCTCGCCGTGATGCTGGCCCGCTGGATCTGGGCGCACGGCGTCCTGCAGCACCTGTTCCGCGAGCGCGCGCCCCGGCCGCCGGTGGCCGCGCCCGCACCCCGTCGACACAAGGAGAGCGAATGAACAAGCTGGGCGTACATGCACTGGTCTGGGAGGCCGGGTGGAGCCACGAGGAAGCCGCGCGCGCGATCGCGAACACGGCCGAAGTGGGTTTCGACTTCATCGAGATTCCGGCGCTGGACCCGGCCTCGATCGATACCGCGTTCACGCGGCGCGAACTGGAGCGCGCCGGCATCGGTTGCAGTTTCTCGCTGGGCCTCGACGCCGATTCGGATATCTCGAGCGGCGACCCGGAAAAGGCCGCGCGCGGCAAGCGCAAGCTGGAGGACGCGCTGCGCGTGGCGCGCGACTGCGGCGCGCGGCATGTCTGCGGTATTCTCTATTCCGCCTTCCAGAAGAACTTCGTGCCGACCACGCCGGCCGGCGTGGCGATGTCGGCCGAGATCATCGGGCAGGTGGCCGAAACCGCCGCGCAAAGCGGCATCATGCTCGGCCTCGAAGTGGTCAACCGCTACGAATCGAACGTGCTGAACACGGCGTCGCAAGGCGTCGAGATGTGCGAGCGGATCGGCCTGCCGAACGTGAAGGTCCATCTGGACACCTACCACATGAATATCGAGGAATCCGACGTGATGACGGCGATACGCGAGACCGGCGCGCATCTCGGCTATTTCCATACCGGCGATTCGCATCGCGGCTATCTGGGCTCGGGCAGCATCGATTTTTCCGAGGTGTTCCGCGCGCTGGTGTTTTCGGGCTACACGGGGCCGATCACGTTCGAGAGTTTTTCGTCGCGCGTGGTCGGGCAGCCGCTCGAAGGCATCCTCGCGGTGTGGCGCAATCTCTGGGAAGACAGTCGCGACCTGGCCTCGCATGCGCTGCTGTACACGCGTGCGCAGTTGAAATCGGCGCAGGAAGCGCTCAAGCAGGCCGAGCGGAGCCGCCTGCCATGAGCGTGGCAGGCCAGCTTCACGGTCAGGGCGAGGTCGCGGCGCGCGAGGTGACGTTCGAGGCGCTGGCCGCCGCGTTGCGCGCGATGGATGCGGCGCACGCAATGAACGATGCGGCCGGGCGCGGCGCGCGCCGCATCGTCGCCGTGGCCGGGCCGCCCGGCGCGGGCAAGAGCACGTTCGCCGCGCGCTTGTGCGCGGCGTTGTGCGACGGCCGGCCGGGCCGCGCGGCCTTGCTCGCGATGGACGGCTACCACTACGACGACCGCGTGCTGAACGCGCGTGGCGATCGCCCGCGCAAGGGCGCGCCGCATACGTTCGACATCGACGGGCTGGCCGCGATGCTCGCGCGGCTGGCGGCCGACGACGGCCGCGAGATCGCCGTGCCGGTCTTCGATCGTTCGGTCGAGATCGCCCGCGCCGGCGCGGAGATCATCGCGCCGGCCGCGCGCACGATCGTGGTGGAGGGCAATTACCTGCTGCTCGACGACCCGGCGTGGGCGCCGCTGCGCCGCTTCTTCGATGCGACCGTGATGCTCGAGGTGCCGCGCGCGGTGCTGGTGGAGCGCCTGTCGGCGCGCTGGCACGGCTACGGCATGGATGCCGACGCGATCCTCGCCAAGCTCGACGGCAACGACCTGCCGAACGTCGATCGCGTGCTGACCGGTTGCGTGCGCGCCGATTTCCGCGTGAAGAACGTCTAGCGCAGTGCGCCGCCGCCCGTCGCGTTCGCGTCGGGCTCGAACTGATACCCGACGCCGTAGATCGAGCGGATGTAGTCGTGCTCGGGCTGCACCGCCTGCAGCTTGCGGCGCAGGTTCTTCACATGGCTGTCGACGGTGCGGTCGGTCACGACCCGATGGTCGTCGTAGAGCCGCCGCAGCAGGAAATCGCGTGAATAGATACGGCCCGGGTTCGCCACCAGCAGCGCGAGCAGGCGCAGCTCCACCGGCGTCAGGTGCAGGTTGCGGCCGTGCAGTTGCGCGAGGTGATGCTCGGGATCGATCGCGAACGGGCCGCCCGGGCCGCCCGGGCCGCCCGGGCTTGCACCGGCTTCTTCGCCGGCCGGTTTCGGCCGGGCGGCCTGGTCGATGCGGCGCAGGATCGCCTTCACGCGCGCCACCACCTCGCGCGGGCTGAACGGCTTGCAGACGTAGTCGTCGGCGCCCAGTTCGAGGCCGAGCAGGCGGTCGATCTCGTCGACGCGCGCGGTCAGGATGATCACCGGAATGATCGAGAAGCCGCGCAGGTCGCGGCAGATGTCCAGGCCGCCGCGCCCCGGCAGCATCAGGTCGAGCAGCACCAGCGCCGGCTCGTGCGCCTGCACGTAAGGCACCACCTCGCGGCCGTCGGCCACGATCGCCGTGCCGAATCCTTCGGCATGCAGATAATCGGCGAGCAGGGCGGAGAGCTTCGGCTCGTCCTCGACGATCAGGATGGTCGGCCCGGGGCGGTCAGTGTTCATGGTCCGGCTTCAACGAGGGGAACAGCATCATGATCCAGAGGCCGCCGAGCGGCGAGCGGCGCGCCGCGATCGTGCCGCCGTGCGCCTCGACGATATGCTTGCACAGCGCCAGGCCGAGGCCCGAGCCGCCGCTCTGGCGGCTGCGCGAGACGTCAACGCGGAACAGCCGGTCGAACACGTTCGCGAGCATCGCGTCGGGCACCGCCGGGTGCGAATCGAGCACGTCGATCTGCCATTGCTCGCCGCGCGCCGTGACGGCCACCTGCACGGCGCCGCCCGGATCGGTATAGCGCAGCGAATTTTCCAGCAGGTTCTGCAGCAGTTGCGCGAGCCGGTGCGGGTCGCCCGACATCAGCGCCGGCTCGGCCGGCACCTTCGTGTCGAGCGCGATGCGCTTCGCGCCGAGCCGCTCGACGAACGATTCGGCGGTGATCTCCACCACGCGCGCCACATCCACCGGAATCATCTCGAACGACAGCGCGCCGATGTCGGCCAGCGACAGCTCGTGCAGGTCGTCGATCAGCTTGCTGAGGAGGGCGATCTCCGATTGGAGCGAGGCGAAGGTGGCGGCGTCGGGGCGGCGCACGCCGTCCTCCAGCGCTTCCACTTCGCCGCGCAGCACCGCGAGCGGCGTGCGCAACTCGTGAGAGATATCCGCGAAGAAGTCGCGCCGCGCGCGCTCGGCGGCGGCCAGCGAGGCGGCGAGCTTGTTGAAGTCCACCGCGAGCTGGCTCAGTTCGTCGCTGCCGCGCTCGGGCACGCGCACCGCGTACTGGCCCTCGGCAAGCCGATGGGTGGCGCGCACGATGCGGCGCACCGGTGCGAGGATCAGCCGCGCCAGCACCATCGCCACCAGTGCCGACAGCACGGCCGCCGCCACCACGATGACCCAGGTGGCGCGCGACTGCTGCATCTGGAAGCGCTGGTCGGCCGCGTAGAACAGCCCGCCGGGCTTGGCGATCGACAGCCAGCCGACCACCTTGCCGCCCGCGCGCAGCGCATGCAGCGGCGTGTCGGGCGGCGGCGGGTAGCCGGCGAGGCGATGCCGCGCGGCGTCGAACAGCGCGATCGGCGGCAGGTGACGGAAGCCGGGCGGACGGTCGCGCCAGCCGTCGTACGGCATGCCGTAGCCGTCGTGGCGAGCGGCGTCGGCGGCGCTGCCGGCGTGGTCGTCCCAGGGGGCGCGATGGCGGGGGATGTTGTCCGGGGCGGCGTTTGAGTTGGCGCTTGGTACAGCGCTTGAGCCTGCATTTGAGCCGGCCGAGGCCTCGGCGTCGCGCTGCGCGCGCTCGTGGCGCCAGCGTGCGTCGCGGTCGCCCTGCATGCCGCGCTCGCCGCCCTCGGCATCCGATGCCGCGCCGTCCCACGACCCACGGCCGCGCCAGCGCCCGTCGCTGCCGCGTGGCGGGCCGCCGAAGCCGCCGTCGCGCCAGAACGGATCGCCGTCGCCGCGCGGCCCCGCGCCGGGCGGATTGCCGTGCGCCCAGCCGTCCGGCCCCATGCCGTCGTGCGGGAAGATCGGCGCGACCGAGCGCACGAATGCGGGCCACGCTTCGGGCGTGGCGGTGATGAAATCCCAGTTGCCGTGCGTCGCGTAGCGGCTTTCGAGCGCCTTCGTCACGCGTGCGACTTCCTCGTCGTCGCGGCCCACCAGATAGCGCACGAAGCCGTTCTCGAAGCTGTAGCGCATCGCTGCCCCCATCGCGACGGCAACGGCGACGCAGGTGACGAGGATCGCGAGGAACAGTTTCGAGGTGATGCCGACTTTCATACCGGGACAGGATGGCCAGGGGAGATGCCGCGCAGGGCGTAATGGAACGTAAAGGGCTTAAAGGGCTTAAAGGGCTTAAAGGGCGGAGCGGTGCCGCGCGGTGGCCGGCTCGCCCGACGCCAGCGGCGGATTGTCCGTCCTTTGCGCGCGCTGCGTGCCGGTGCGCGGGGCGGTTCCACATTTTCTCCTTAATTCCCCCATTTTTGATGCGCATTCTGTGCTTAGTCTCGGGGCATCGCGCATCGTCCCGGACGGCGGCGCGCGGCCGCGGCGCAGGCCAATGCCGCCCAGCCTCCGGATCGACGCCCATCTTGCGGATTGTCCATGAGCCTCAACGTCCTAGTCATCGAACCGAACGAAACCGTGCGCGACGCGATGCGCACGCATTTCAGCAAGCACCGGATGGAGATGTCCGTCTGGTATTCGGCCGCCACGCTGGTGGAGCGCGTCGAACGCGAGCGCCCGTCGGCGATCGTGATGCGCGCCGGCCCCGGCTATTCGGATACCTACGCATCGCTTCGTCAGTTGCGTGCGGCCGGCTATGACATGCCGGTGGTGCTGATCGGCGAGGAGCCCGACGTCAGCGACAAGGTGCTCGCGCTCGAATTCGGCGCCGACGATTTCCTGTCCGAGCCGCTGAACCTGCTCGAACTGTCCACCCGCATCCGCACCATCGTGCATCGCCCGGTCGGGGCGGCCGCGAACGTGATCCAGGTGCCGCGCCCGCGTGTGATCGGCCATATCGAGATCGATTTCGCCGCGCGGCGCGCCAGCAAGCGCGGCCGCGATCTCGGCCTGCGGCCCAGCGAGTTCGCGCTGCTCAAGGCCTTCGTCAACCATCCGCTGCAGGTGCTGTCGCGCGCCACGCTGCTGCAACTGTTGCAGGTCGGCGACGAATCGCGCTCGGAGCGTGGCCTCGACGTGCTGGTGTTCCGGTTGCGCGCGCTGATCGAGGACAACCGCGACCAGCCGCGCCATATCCAGACCATGCGCGGGCGCGGCTATATCTTCGTGCCGCCGCCCGAGGAACACGGCGCGATGGCTGGCGCCGTGGCCGCCTGAACGTTCGCCGTTTCCGCTTCGACCCCATCGACAACCCGCGCATCGCCGTCGTTTTTTGTCCTCATCCGAGGATTTTTCAAAGTTTTTTCGACGCCGCGGGGCGTGCCGCATCGCCTTCCTTCGTCATTCCTCAGACATGCCCGGTTTCAAGCCGGGCGTGCGTTGCCGGCCCGGCGGACCGCGCCGCGCGCGTCCGGTGTTTGGAAGCGCGCCACTAGCGCGGGGCTTGCGCGGCCGCGACACCTTCCCGTATCGTTACATCGTTCAATGTAATCATTCGGGGTGCGACGCATTCTGCGCCGCACGATCCGTCAAGGAGCATCAGCGATGTCCCATCCGTCCGCAGCCGCCGTCGCGGCCGACATCATGCCCGTGCGCCGGGATCTGCACTTCACGCTGCCGGTCGAGCGCGCCAAGGATTGGCACGGCCAGGGGCCGGCCGTCACGCATTTCTTCAACGCGCTGTCGCTGCTGTTTCCGGCCGGCGAGCGTTTCTTCATGGATTCGGTGCGCAACTATCGCGACCGCATCGACGATCCGGTGCTCAAGCAGCAGGTGATCGGCTTCATCGGCCAGGAAGCGATGCACACGCGCGAGCACATCGAGTACAACGAGGCGCTGCAGGCCAACCGGCTGCCGGCCCGCAAGCTCGACCAGCGCATCTGGAAGGTGCTGGGCTGGATGAAGCGCGTCATGCCGCATTCGATGCAGCTCGCGCACACGGTGGCCGCCGAGCACTACACGGCGATGCTGGCCGGCCTGCTGCTCGACGATGCGTCGCGCATGGATGGCGCCGAGGCCGGCTACAAGCAGATGTGGATCTGGCATGCGCTGGAGGAAACCGAGCACAAGGCAGTGTCGTTCGACGTGTGGAACGCCGTCATGGAGCCGGGCGCGAAGCGCTACCTGATGCGCGTCGGCACGTACCTGATGACCACGCTGACGTTCTGGCCCACCGTGTTCCTGCTCCATACGCGGCTGATCCGCTCGGATCGCACCTCCGGCCAGCGCGTGCGCGGCATGTTGCGCGTGATCCAGTTCCTGTACGGCCCGCGTCACGGCGTGTTTCCGCGCATCGCGCGCGAATGGCTGAGTTTCTTCCGGCCGGGCTTCCATCCGTGGGATCACGACAATCGCCGCCATCTGGCGCGGGTGGCGCAGATCGTCGCCGAAAATGATGCACGACAGGCCGTACGCGGCGAGCCGCAGGTGTCGGCGGTGCGGCGGCGCTTGGGCGCGGTGGCGTGAAAGGCGGCCTGAAAAGCAGGCCGAACCGCGCGTAATCGGCGGGGGCGGAAAAGCGGCGGTGGCGACGTGCAAGCGTCGCCACCGTTTTTTATTGCCTTGGCGATTCGTCCGACATTTCGCCGCGCGGCCCTGATCGGATCGGCGCACGATGCGCGCGGGGACGGCCGTCATCGATGCGCTGCGACAATCGCCCGCGATGCCCCGCCAGCCCGCGTCCGGCGACGGTGCCGGCGGCCTGGACAGACGCCGTTCGGTATCGGACCCTTGCATTCATCCCGAAATAGACTAATCTTGTTAGTCAATTCACTTTGAGACTAACGGCCATGTCTCTACCCGCTTCGACCCCGCTTCCGGCCTCGCCGGCCATTCCCGAAGCCACCACCGCGCAGATGTCCGCCGCCGGCCTGCGCGCGTTCTTCAACATCGCGAACGACTGGGACCTGTCGACCGACGAGCAGATCGTGCTGCTCGGTTCGCCGGGCCGCTCGACGTTCTTCAAATGGAAGGCCTCGCCGCAAACGGCGCGGCTCGCGCGCGACACGCTCGAACGCCTGTCGCTGATGCTCGGCATCTACAAGGCCTTGCAGATCCTGCTGCCGCCCGAGGCGGCCGACGGCTGGGTCAAGCGCAAGAACGACGCCGCGCCGTTCAACGGCCGCCGCGCGCTCGACCGGATGCTGGCCGGCAACGTCAGCGACCTGGTGGCGGTGCGCCAGTATCTCGACGCCGTGCGGGGGGGCTGGGCGTGACATCAGCCGAACGATCGACCCGCTGGCCCGTTTCCACGCTCGATTGGGCGCCTGCCTACCGCATCATTCCCACCCGTTTTCCCGCCATCAACCTGTTCGACCGCGTGGCCTCGCCCGAGGATTTCGACGCGCTCTACGCGCTCGAGGCGATGACCAACGACCGCGTGCGCGCCGAGGTCGGCCAGCTCGATCTGGTGCCGTTCTCGGAGCGCCGTTTCGGCCCCGGCTACGGGCCGATCATGGCCGCGTTCACGCACCTGAACCCGCAGGGCAGCCGCTTCTCGGACGGCAGCTACGGCGTGTTCTACTGCGCGCGCTCGCGGCAGACGGCGATCGCCGAAACGCGCCATCACACCAGCCTGTTTCTCGCCGCCACCCGGCAAAAGCCGCTGCGCCAGCAGATGCGGCTCTACACGGTGGCCGCGCACGGCGAAGTGGCCGACATCCGCGCCTGGGATGCGCGCGATCCGGCCCTGCTCGACCGCACCGATTACTCGGCGGGCCGCGCGTTTGGCCGCATGGTGCGCGGCGCCGGTTTCGCGGGCCTGGCCTATCCGTCGGTGCGCGATCGCGGCGGCGAATGCCTGGCCGCGTTCCGCACCACGATGCTGCGCGATTGTCATCACGCGGCGTATCTCGAATACAACTGGAACGGCTCGGCGGTCGACGTCGTGTTCGAACTGAACCAGGTCGGTTGAGCTTGCCATCCGATCCCGCATGATTCCGCTTGATCCTGCTTGATCCCTTTGCCCGGCGCGGTCGCGCCGTCCGTTTTCCTCTGAAGAGGTGTCGATGACGAACGTTCCGATGCTGGTGCGCAACCGGCCCCGCATGTGGGTGGCGCTGCTGCTCGGCGTGCTGGGCGCGGCGTGCCTGCCGATGGTGCACGGCCGCTTCCCGCGCGTGCTGGTGGGCTGGGACATCACCGTCTGGCTGTATCTGGCGATGATGTGGTGGCAGATGACGCGCGCGCATCACGACAAGGTGCAGGAGATCGCGAGGCGCGAGGACGAGAGCGCCACGACGGTGCTGACCATCATCTGCGTCGCGACGGTGGCGAGCGTGGCCGCCATTGCGGTGGAGCTGGCCAGCGCCAAGAGCGTGGGCCTGCGCGCCGGCATCGAGCACTACGCGGTGACGGGCGCGACGCTGTTCGGCGCGTGGTTTCTGATCCCGACCATCTTCACGCTGCATTACGCGCGGCTCTACTACCAGTCGCCCGAGAAGGCGCGCGCGCTGCAGTTTCCCGATCGCGACGTCGAGCCCGATTACTGGGATTTCCTGTATTTCTCGTTCACGATCGCGGTGGCCTCGCAAACCTCCGACGTGATGCTGAACAATCGATCGATCCGCCGCGCGGGGCTTGCGCAATCGATCCTGTCATTCTACTTCAACATGGCGGTGCTCGGGCTGTCGATCAACGTCGCGGCGGGGCTGCTCGGCAGTTAGCGGCCCGTTTGTGGTCCGTATTGCGCGGCATGGTGCGGAGGGCGGCGTCAGCTCACCATGCCGTACGGGCCGCCGCGTTCGAGCGCGCGCTGGTAAGCCGGCCGCGCGTGGATTCGCTCCAGGAACGCGCGGATCGCCGGCAGTTGCGCCACCGTGTCGGCGCGCGAGGCGGCGGCTTCGAGCGGGAAGCTCATCTGCACGTCGGCGGCGCTGAACGCATCGCCGACGAACCAGCCGGTCGCGCCGAGTTCCGCCTCGATATAACCGAGATGCAGCTTCAGTTGCGGATCGACGAAGCTCGATTGCAGCGTGGCCGCGATCTTGCGCGCGATCGGCTTGGCGAAGAACGGCATCGGCGCCTGCGCGATCCGCTGCGCGACCAGCTTCAGCAGCAGCGGCGGCATCGCCGAGCCTTCCGCGTAATGCAGCCAGTACCGGTAGCGCAGCCGCTCCGGCGTGCCGGGCGCGGGCGCGAAACGGCCCTCGCCGTAGCGATCGATCAGGTATTCGATGATGGCGCCCGATTCGGCCAGCGTCAGGCCGTCGTCGGTGATCACGGGCGATTTGCCGAGCGGGTGCACGGCGCGCAGTTCGGGCGGCGCGAGCATGGTGCGCGGGTCGCGCTGGTAGCGCTTCAGTTCGTAGGGCACGCCGAGTTCTTCGAGCAGCCAGAGCACGCGCTGCGAGCGCGAGTTGTTCAGATGATGGACGGTCAGCATGGGCCTGGGGAGTGGAGGCCGCCTTCCGCGCGGCGCGCGCCGCTCGCGGCGGCACCGGACGAGCGGACCGGAGCGCGGCGGCCGGGTTATTCTCGCGGGGGCGCCCGTCCATTGCGCCGATCCGACCGAGAAATCAAAAAAACCATGCCGATGCCGCTTCCGATGACCCGGGTGATTCTATACACGCACGACGTGCGCCAGTTGAAGGTTTTCTACCAAACGCATTTTGGCTTGCCGCTGCGCGAGGAGATCGACGGCGAATGGGTGGTGCTCGATGCGGGCGGCGTGGAGATGGCGCTGCATCGCGTCGGCGAGGCATATCGCGTCGATGGGGAAGGGGGCGCGGCGATGCGCACTCACGCTTCGAACGCGAAGTTCGTGTTTCGCGTGACGCACGACATCGAGGCCTCGCACGACGCGCTCGTGCGCGCCGGTGTGCCGATGCGCGGCGTCAAGCGCCATGCGGGCTTTCCGTATCGCCTCTGCGATGGCGTCGATCCCGAAGGCAACGTGTTCCAGTTGATGCAGGCCGACGCCGCCGAAACGGCGGCCGATTGAGGCTGGCGGTGGCGCCAATCCTTTGGCTCTCCTATCGAATCGCGGTAGCGAAATTCATGCCTCGACCCGCTCTGCCGGGGTCGATTCGCATTTAAAAATTACGGACCCCGATGCTCGCTTCATCGGACGATTCAGCGCATACTGAGCCACTCCACCGCCCCGGCACGTAGTTTGCAGGTGCCGGATGCCTTCCGCAATCGCGAGGAGCGCATCACATGTCCGATTGTCCGCACGACCCTCACGCGCACCGCTACACGCACTGCCTGGCGTTCGGCGCGCAGCCCTGCAGCGAGAGCGCCGCCACGCTCCGCACCCACTTCCGCCTCTGGGCCCCCGTCAGCGCCGAAGTGCGCCTCGAATTCGGCATCGACGGCTCGGCCGAGCCCGCCATCGACATGGAACATGCCGGCCAGGGCTGGTTCGAGGCCTTCGCGCAATGCGGCCCCGGCACGCGCTATCGCTATCGGCTCGACGACACGCTGCTGATTCCCGATCCCGCGTCGCGCTCGCAGCCCGACGGCATCGGCGGCGCGAGCGAGGTGATCGATCCGCGCGAATTCGTGTGGCGCAATACGTTCTGGCGCGGGCGCCCGTGGGAGGAGATGGCGTTCTACGCGATCCAGCCCGGCGCGGTGGGCGGCTACGAAGCGGTGCGGCAACGCTTGCCGCAACTCGCGCGGCTCGGCGTGACCGCGCTTGAATTGCTGGCCTCGCCCGATGCGCTGCACGACGCGTTGCCGTTCGCGCCGGTGGCCGCCTACGGCGGCCCGAACGCATTGAAGGCGCTGATCGACGATGCGCACGGTCTCGGCCTCGCGGTGCTGCTCGATCTCGACTACGCGCGCTTCGGCAATGGCCACGATGACCTGCAGCGCTACGCCGCGCCGTTCTACCAGTTGCGCGACGATCCGCAGCACGCGCCGCTCGCGCTCGAACACCCCGAGGTGTGCGATTTCTTCTGCGACAACGCGCTCTACTGGATCGAGGAATATCGCTGCGACGGCGTGCGCCTGCGCGACGCGGACCGCATCGACAATGCCGGCCTGCGCGAGATCGCCGATCGCGCACGCGCGGCCGTATCGAACGACCGGCTCGTGCATTTCGTGCTCGGCAGCCAGCGTCATCCGTCGCATCTGGGCGATACGCATTTCGATGCGCAATGGAACGAATCGGGCGAACGCGCGCTGCATCGTCTGACGGGGCGCGCCGCGCATCCGTATCGCGAGGCGATCTCGACGCGCCAGACCATCCACACGTTGGCGCGCGCGCTGACGGCCGGCGGCTCGGCCTATCAACGCGGCGACGAGCGCGGTGCGGCCGATGGCGCGTTGGCGATGACGTCGCTGGTGCTGTCCGACGGCGCGAGCCGCCCGTCGCCGGCCACGCGCCAGGCCGGGCTGGCCGCGTTGGCGCTGTCGCTGCTCACGCCGCAAATTCCGTTGATCTTCGCCGAGGCTGCGCCCGACGAGGCCAGCGAGCGTTTCATCCGCTCCGCGCTGGCCGTGCGCGCCAAGCTGATCGCGCCGCGGTTGGCCGACTCGCGGCCGCAATCGGCCGATCTGCTGCAATTGGGCGATGGCAGCGAGGCCGATGCGTTGCTGGCCGTCTGGTCGCTCGGCGACGGCGAGGTATTGAGCCTCGCGCTGAACCTGTCGCCCGAGCCGCTGCCGTTCGAGCATGTGCCTGGCGGCACCGTGGTGTTCGAGACACCGCCGCGCGCGCGCGACACCGTGCTGCTCGGGCAGTTGCCGCCGTACTCGCTGATGGCCTGGCTGACGGGCGACGTCAACGGCTATGCGCTGACGCACGACACGCGCGTCTATCCGGTCGACGAGCAGGCCTGCGAGGCCTGAGCGTCGCGAGCCGGCGCTTGCTCGATGCAGGCGCCGGCTCGTTCAATCCCCTCCGAAACCCCGAATGCCCGCCACGCCGTGCGCGCCATGCGCGCGCGCTTGCGGCAGGTCGGCGCGCGTCATGCCGCCTAGCGCGTAGATGGCCACCATCGCGTCACCGTGAGGAAGGGCCGCCACGCACGCGGCGAAATGCGTCCAGCCCATCGCGGGCGCGCCCGGGTGCGTGAGCGTCGGCTTGACTGGCGACAGCGTGACGAGGTCCGCGCCGATCCGCTGCGCATGCAGCAGCGAGGCGCGGTCGTGGCAGGCGGCAGACAGCAGCGCTGCCGCCGGCACCGGCCGCGCTTGCGTGGCCAATAGCGCGGCCTGGCTCAGATGCACGCCGTCGGCACCCAGCGTGAGCGCGTCGCTTGGCGCGAGCGGGCCGTTGCAGATCACGCGCGCGTTCGCGCGATGGGCGTGCTCGATCACGCGCGCCGCCAACAATGCGAAGGATTCCGTATCGATCGATTTCACGCGCAGTTGCACGAGCGCGATGCCGCTGGCCAATGCCGCATCGAGCCGCGCGACGAACGCATCGAGATCGACCGTCGAGGCTGATGCCGGCTCGGGCGTGATCAGGTAGATGGGCGGCAGCGCGGCGTCAGAACTTGACATGCTGGCTCAGGAAATCGAGGAAGCCCTGCACGCGTCCGGTCAGCGCCGCGTGGCGATAGTAGACGGCGCTGATCGGCTGGCGGTAGCCCGTCATGTGTTCGGTCAGCACCGGCACCAGCCGGCCGGTCGCGATGTCGTCGGCGCTCATGAAATCCGACAGGCACGCGATGCCGAGCCCCGCGAGCGCGAGGTGCCGGATCGTCTCGCCGCTCGAGGCGGTGTGCGCGGGCTGGATCGTCACGCCGTCGTGGTTGTCCGCGCCGTTGCCATTGCGGGCGCCGCGCCGCAGCGGCCAGCGGTTCAGTGTTTCGATGTCGCTGAAGCCAAGCGTGCGGTGCCGCGCGAGATCGGCCACGCTGCGCGGCGTGCCGTGTTCGGCCAGATAGGCCGGGCTCGCGAGAATATGCAGCGGCGCCGAGCCGAGCGGGCGCGCGTGCAGCGTCGAATCGGGCAGCGTGCCGATCCGGATCGCGATGTCGATGCGCTGTTCGATCAGGTCGACGAAACGTTCGTTGTTGGTCAGTTCGAGCTGGATATCGGGGTAGCGCGCCGTGAAGGCCGGCAGGTGCGGCACCATCGCATGCAGTACGAACGGCGTGGCCGCATCCACGCGCAGGCGACCGGCCGGCTTCACGCGGCCCAGCGAAACAGCGGTTTCCGCTTCCTCCACCGATTGCAGGATGTCGCGCGCGCGGGCCAGCAGCAGTTCGCCCTCGTCGGTCAGTTGCGAGCTGCGCGTGGTCCGGCGCAGCAGCGTCACGCCGAGCTTGCGTTCGAGCCGGTTCAGCGCGCGGCTCACGCCCGATACCGTCTGCCCCAGTTGCTCGGCCGCGGCCGTGATCGAGCCGCTGTCGATGATCGCGACGAAGGTCTGCAACTCTTCGGTCGAGGTTTTCATTGTTGATCCGGATTCAAGAATGACTTGAGGCTAACACGGTTTTTGCGGGCTTCGATTGCGGCCACACTCGCTGTCATTCCACGAATCGTTTGAAAGGAGTACGACATGAAGGTGTTCATCACGGGTGCGGGCGGTTTCATCGGCGGGTCGATCGCGGCAGGCCTCGCCGCCGACGGGCATCAGGTGGTCGGGCTGGTGCGGCGCGAGGCGCAGGCCGAGGAATTGCGCGCGATCGGCGTCGAGCCGCGCATCGGTTCGCTCGACGATCGCGCGCTGCTGATTCGCGAGGCGCAGGCGGCCGACGCCGTGATCAACGCGGCCGACAGCGACCATCGCGGCGCGGTCGAGGCACTGATCGACGGCCTGCGCGATTCGGGCAAGGTGCTGCTGCATACGAGCGGATCGAGCATCGTCGGCGACGCGTCGGGCGGCGAGGGCAGTGACCGGATCTACGAGGAAGACAAGCTCCCCGAGCCGACCGCCGACAAGGCGGCGCGCGTGGCGATCGACACGCTGGTGTTGAGCGCGGCGCAGCACGGTATTCGCGCTGCCGTGCTCTGCAACACGCTGATCTACGGCCACGGGCTGGGCCTGCCGCGCGAGAGCGTGCAGTTGCCGCGCCTGATTCGCCAGGCGCAAAAGAGCGGCGTGGTGCGCCACGTCGGCCCGGGCCGCAACATCTGGTCGAACGTGCATATCGACGACGTGGTCGCGCTCTACAAGCTTGCGCTGGAACGCACGCCGGCCGAGGGCACGTTCTACTTCGTCGAAAGCGGCGAGGCGGCGTTCGGCGAGATGTCGGCCGCGATCGCGAAGGCGATGGGCCTGGGCGCGGCGCAGGCTTGGCCGCTCGAGGATGCCGAGGCGGAGTGGGGCTACGAGATGGCGAACTACGGGCTCGGCTCGAACAGCCGCGTGCGCGGCGAGCGCGCCCGGCGCCTGCTCGGCTGGCAGCCGAAGCATCGCTCGGTGATCGAATGGATTGCCAACGACATGCAGCCCGAGCGCGCCTGATAACAGCAGCGGCGGCGCAGGGCAGCCCGCGCGCGACACCGCAAGGTGCGCGCGCGGGCTTTTTTTGCTGCGGATCGTGAAGCGAATGCCGGGGCGCGGCGCTTACTCGTCCGCTTCCTTGACGTCCTTCGGATACACGCGCACCAGCACGATGCGCGGGCCGTTCATCTTCTTGACCACCACGTCGAAGTTGTCGAACGAGACGCGCTGGCCTTCGCTCGGCAGATCGCTGAGCGCCTGGATCACGAGGCCGCCGACCGATTCGGCGCGGCCTTCGTCGATATCGATGCCGAGCGCCTGTTCGAGCGACACCACGGGCAGGCTGCCCTTGCCCATCAGCGTGCCGTCGTCGAGGCGCGCCCAATCGGCGTCGCCCTGGCGGAATTCGTCGTGGATCTGGCCCACCAGCGCGCCGAGCAGATTGTCGAGCGTCAGGAAGCCGATCGGCTTCTCATGCTTGTTGCCGACCAGCGCGAAGTGCGGCGCGCCCTTGCGGAAGCGCCGGAACAGTTCGAGCGCGGGCGTATCGGGGCGCACGTACTGCACCGGGCGCACGTAGTCGGACAGATCCTCCAGCGCCGCGCCGGCGTGACGCGCGAGCAGCAGGTCCTTCAGGTGGATCAGCCCGATCACCTGCTCGCGCGCGGCGTCGCTGAACAGCGGGTAGCGGCTGAAGCGGTGGCGTGCCACCACCCCCATGTTGTCGAGCAGCGGCAGGTCGCGGCGCAGGCCGATCATTTCGTTGGCCGGCCGCATCAGGTCCGACACCGTCATCGACGAGAAATCGAGCGAGTGCGCGAGCGTGTTCCACTCGTCGTTGCTGTAGGTGGCGACGGGCGCCTTGCTCGCGCCGACGGCGTTGCGGCGGCTGCGCAGGATCAGCTTCAGTTCGTCGGTCGAGTAGTGCGAATCGCCGCCGTGCTCGGCCGTCAGCCCGACGATGCGCAGCACCGCGTTGGCGCTGTTGTTGAGCACCCAGATCGCCGGATACATCGCCCAGTAGAACGCGTAGAGCGGCAGCGCGAGCCACAGGCCGACCTGCTCGGGCTGGCGGATCGCCATCGATTTCGGCGCGAGTTCGCCGACCACGATGTGCAGGAACGAGATCACCGTGAACGCGAACACCAGCGAGATCGCATGCACCAGTTGCGGGGAATCGACGCCGAGTGCGCCGAGCAACGGCGCGAGCAGTTCGGCGAAGGCCGGCTCGCCGATCCAGCCGAGGCCGAGCGAGGCCAGCGTGATGCCGAGCTGGCAGGCGGAAAGATACGCGTCGAGGCGGGCGTGGACGACACGCAGGATGCGGCCGCGAAGGCCGTGCTGGCGGGCCAGCGTCTTGACGCGCGTGGCGCGCAGTTTGACGAGACCGAATTCGGCGGCGACGAAAAAGCCATTGAGCGCCACCAGCAACAACGCGCCGATCAGCGCGATGATCTGTATCAACGAAACAACTCCGGAAGTGAAGGAAACGCCAGTATAGGGGCGGAAAGCCGGACGTAAAGTTGGCGTTCCGGAAAAAAACTCATGTGGTGGCCTTGCGCGGCAGCGTCAGCGCGCAGCGTGCCGGCGCGCCGGTTTCGAGCACGGGCGGCGTGAAGCTGCCACCGTGCGCGAGGGCGACGCGGTGGCACAGTGCGATCGCCCACGGCGGGCGGCGGCCGTCGCGTTCGAGCAGCGCCTCGCGGCGCGCGCCGGCGTCGAGCGCGTGCGGCAGCGCCGGGTCGACGATGGCGGCCGGATCGGCCGTGAACGCCGCCTCGAACGTGACGCTGTCGGCCGAGCCGAGCGCGTCGCAGCGCAGCGTGACGGTCGCGCCGGGGGCGCTGGCCTCGATGGCGAACACCGTCAGCGCCCACAGCGCCTGCGAGAGCCGTTCGGCATCGGCGAACAGCGAGGTGTCGCGCGCCGAGCCGGCTTCGAGCACGAGCGTCGTGCCGCGCGCGTCGCCGAGCGCGGCGCGGGCGAGCGCGGCGCAATCGTCGAGGAACGGTGCGAGCGCGAAGCCGGCGGGCACCACCACCAGCGCGCGCGTATCGGCGCGCGGCGCGTCGAGCGCCGTTTCGATCAGCCTGGTCTGTTGTTCGATGCCGGTGCGGATGCCGCCCAGCGCGCGCTGCAGCGAGACGTCGCCGGGCGGCAACTGGCGTTCGAGCACGTAGGCCCAGCTGTGCATCGCATTGAGCGGGCTGCGCAGATCGTGCGATGCGACGGACAGCGCCTGATCGCGCGCGAACAGCGCGGCTTCGGCCGCATAACGGGCGGCGCGCTCGCGCAGCAGGGCGGCGGAAAGGTCGGCGGCGGAAAGGCTCACGAGGCGTGTGCGGAAAGGAAGGGAACCGACATTATAGGGATCGAATTCGCCGGCGTCGCACACGCGGCGCACCGTTGTCAATCGATCGGGTCCTATTTTTTCGCCGTTGTCGGCGCATGCTCAAGCGGGCAGGCCGCCATCCTCGCGCGCGGCGGCGCGGCCCGGCAACAACTGGCAGACCAGCAGCCCGGCCAGCATCAGCGCGCAGCCGACGAGCGCGCGCACGCTCAGCGTCTCGCCGAGCGCGGCCCAGCCCGCGATGGCCGCGAACACGCCTTCCATGCTGAAGATCACGGCCGCGTGCGCGGGCGCGGCGTCGCGTTGCGCGACTACCTGCAGCGTGTAGGCCACCCCGACCGACAGCACGCCGCCGTACAGCAGCGTCGGCAGCGCACGCAGCAGCGTGGCTGTGTCGAGCGTGTCGACGGCGAGCCCGACCGCGCCGCACAGCAGCCCGCACACGACGAACTGCTGGAACGCCAGCACCAGCGGGTCGCGTCGTCGCACGAAATGGCCGACCGCGATCACATGCACGGCGATGATGACCGCGCCGGCCAACTGGAAACCGTCGCCGTACATCACCGAGAAATGCTCGTCGACGCTGAGGAAATACAGGCCGATCGCGGCCAGCGTCGCGCCGAGCCAGGTGCCGAGGCCCGCGCGATGGCGCAGCGCCACGCCGATCAGCGGCACCAGCACCACGTAGAGCGAGCTGATGAAGCCGGCGTTGGCGACCTTCGTGTATTGCAGGCCCACCTGCTGCAGCGAGATCGAGACGGCCAGCAGCGTGCCGAGCACCAGGCCCGGCACGAGCCCGGCGGGCCGTTGCGCGAGCGCGGCGAATTCGGCGCGCGCCGAACGGCGCGCGAGCAGCAGCGGCACCAGCACCAGTGCACCCAACAGGAAGCGCAGGCCGGTATAGAGGAACGGACCGATCACCGACAGGCTGAGGCGCTGCGCGACGAAGGCCGAGCCCCAGATCGCGGCGGCGCCCAGCATCAGCAGGTTCGCGCGGAGGTGTTGGCGGGCGGCGGGCGTCATCGGTCGGGCATCGAGGGGAAGGTGGGCAGCCGGACAGTTTATGCCGAAGCGGACAGGCTCGCCGTCAATCGGCGCAGCGTGTCGGCCGAGCGCGTGTCGCGCACCCGTGAATAGAGGATCACTTCCGACACCGGCAGCGCGGGCAGGCCGAAGCGCGCCCCGACCTCGACCAGCGTGCGTGGCCCCACGCGACGCGCGAGCGGGCACACGGCCAGGCCGGCCTCCGCGGCGGCGGCCACCGCCGCAACGCCGCCGCTCGTGAAGCGCTCGTGGTAACTGAGGCCGGCGCGTTCCAGCGCACGCCGCGCGGCCGCCCGCACGCCGCACGAACCGGACAGCACCGCCAGCGGCAGCGGCTCGCCCGCGCGCGGCGCCCAATCGGGCGCGGCGAGCCAGGCCAGCGGCTCGGTGAACAGCAATTGGCCGCCCTCGCGCGGGGCGTCCTCGCCCGGCTCGTGGCGGATCAGGACCGCATCGAGCTGCCGCTCGTCGTACAACCCGAGCAGGGTGTTCGACGAGCCGAGGTGCAGGTCGAGCGCCAGCGCCGGGTCGTGCCGGTTCAGGCTGGCCAGCAGCGCGGGCAGATCCGGCACCGCGACGTGCTCGCTGATGCCGAGCACGAGCCGGCGCGGCTCGGCCGCCACCGCGCCGAGCGCGCGCGCATGGGCGTCGAGCAACTCGCGCGCGGCGGGCAGGAACGCGTCGCCGTCGGCGGCGAGCCGCACCACGCGCGGCGTGCGCTCCAGCAGCGCGCGGCCCAAGTGGGCCTCCAGGCGCTTGATCTTCAGGCTGACGGCCGATTGGGTGGTGCCGAGCGCGTCGGCGGCGCGCGTGAAACTGGCCAGGTCGGACACCAGCACGAACGCGCGAACGGCGTCGAGATCGAGGGGTTTCATTTCAGATGAAAATGAATGATATATGGAGTGATATCTGTTCATTATAGATGAGCCGCCCTACGCTGGGGGTGTCGGTGTTTTCAACCGCGTATCCACCCCTCAGGAGCCTGTCATGCCCATCACCCGCATCGCCATCCGCGAAGGTCGTTCCGCCGAAGATCGCCGCGCCTTGTTCACCGGCATCCACCGTGCCTTGCAGCGCGCGTTCAACGTGCCCGAGGACGACATCTTCATGACCCTCACGCAGCACGGCGCCGACGATTTCGTCTACGGCCGCCACTACCTCGGCATCGAGCGCAGCGACGATCTGGTGATGATCCAGATCACCGCGAACAACACGCGCACGCTCGAACAGAAGCGCGAGCTGTACCGGCTGATCGTCGAGGAGCTGGGCGCGTCGCCGGGCGTGCGGCCCGAAGACGTGCTCGTCAATCTGGTCGAAGTGTCGGTCGACAACTGGTCGTTCGGCATGGGTATTGCGCAGTACGCGACCTGAGCCCCGCGCGGCCGAACCGGCCGTGCGCCGCCCCTGCTCGCCGTGTGCCGCGCCATGTACCATGTTCGGCATCGACAGCCGTCGACGGCCGCAGCGGCGCGGCGGACAGGCTGGAGCGGAGGTGTCATGACGCGTGTCCTCGAAATCGTGCTTGCCCTGCCGTTGCCCTCGGGCGACGCGACTGCCCCGCGAAGGCGCGGCACCGCACGGGCCGTGCGCGACTTCGGCATGGAGCTGGTGCGCGCGTGGCGGATCTGCCCGCCGGTGCGCATGAAGCGCGGTCACGAGCGGCTCGCGATCCGGCCGCTCGCGCTGGCCGAGGCGGTGCCGAAGGCGGCCGGCTGGTGCGCGTGGCGCGAGGCGGGGCCGTCGGGCGGCCGCGTGGCGGCGGCGCGGGTGCAGGCGTTCGCGCCGGGCGTGGCGATCCGCGAGTGGCTCGATGCGCCGGCCACGGTTGCCGACGCCGAGAGCGCGGCGGCCGATGGTGACGATGCATTGACTGCCGCCGTGCGCCGCGCGCTCGATACGGACGCGGTGCCGCTGTTCGAGATCGAAGCCGGGCACGCCGCGGCCACGCCCGTGCTCGAAGCGGCGCTGCCCGAAGCGGGCGAGCCGTCCGTCGACGCGACGCGTGCAGCCTTGCCGTTCGGCTTCGATTGCGAGCGCCGTCGGGGCCGTTGGCAGCGCGACGACGGCGTGCCCGTCGACCTGACGCTCGACGATCTGAGCTGGACCACCTCGACCGGCACCGGCCGCACCTGCGAGCTGCGCCTCGCCGTGGCCGATCCGGGTGACGCCGAGGGCCGGGCGCTGGCGCTCCGTGCGCTGTTCGACGCCGCGCGCGAACTGAGCGGCGCGTGGCCCGCGTTCCTGAAGCCGGCCTCGCTGGTCGATCAGGCCTGCGCCGGCCTGCTGCCCGATGCGGCCACCGGCCCGGCGCGCGCCGAGCTGTCCGAACTGCATGGCATTCGTTCGCAGCGCGAGGCCTTGTTCGTGCTTGGCGCGAACGTGGCAGCACAATGGCTCGGCAACGATGCCGGCGTGCGCGACAGCAACGACCCCGAATTCGTCCATCAGATGCGCGTGGCGCTGCGCCGGCTGCGCACGCTGATGCGTCTGTTCCACGATTTCGCCGACGACGCCTATCGCGATGCATTCGCCGCCGACCTGTCCTGGTTCGGCGCGCAGCTCGGCGTGGTGCGCGACTGGGATGTGTGCGTCAGCGAAACGCTGCCGGGCTTGCGCGACGCCGATCCCGACCCGGCCGGCGAACCGGGTTGGGCCGCGACGCTTGACGCCGCCGCCGGTCAGCGCGACATCGCGCGCGGCGATCTGCGGCAGGCGGTGGCGTCGGCGCGTTATGCGCGGCTGGTGCTGGGCTGGATCGAGTGGCTGTGCCTGCTGTCGCTGCGCGGCGGCGAGGGCGAATCGCGTCGCCAGCGGCGCTCGCTGAAGCGGCATGTCGTGAAGCGCGTCGACAAGCTGTTCGCGCGGCTCTACACGGTGCCGAAGCTGACCACGCTCGATCCCGACAGGCGCCATCGCGTACGCATCGACGCGAAACGGCTGCGCTACGCGCTCGAGTTCTTCACGTCGATCGCGGCGCGCAGCACGCGCGGCAAGCTGGTCAAGACGCTGTCGCGCGTGCAGGGCACGCTGGGCGACGCGAACGATGCCGAGGTGGGCTTGCGCCATCTCGAACGCCTGTCGGCGCCGCCCGAGCAGCTCGGGTTCGCGCGCGGCTATGGAGCCGCCGCGCAGCGCTATGCGGCGGTGGCGGCCGAAGCGGAGCTGCGCAAGCTGCGGCGTCCTAGAATTCGAGGTTGAGGGGCGGCGTTCTGCCGCCGCGAAGGTGCGCTGGCGGCGTTCAGATGCGGCGCATCTCGGCGGGCTGGAACACGGCCGCCGCCGGCCGCGAGGCCGGCCGATAGTTCGGATTGGCCTTCCAGCGCGCCCGCACGTAGGGGTGCTGGTGGCCCGACATCTTCAGCGCGACTTCGGTCACCCAGCGCTGCGACGGCACCGGCACGCCATGCAGCGCCACGGTCACCACCGCCAGGCTTGCGACCACGGCCGGCACCGACCACCGGTGCGGCTGCGCGCGCCAGGCGATCGCCACGAACGACAGCGCGGTGAGCGCGCCGACCACGCAGCCGGTGATCGCCTCGGACGGCGAGTGCGCGGACAGCACCACGCGCGACAGCGACACCGCCACGCCGAGCGCGATGCCGAACGCCACGCCGGCCATGCGCAGCGCCGGGTGCGCGCGCGTCATCGCGATCATCATCACGACCGGGTAGACCGAGGTGGACAGCATCGAATGGCCGCTGAAGCCGGTGAAATCCCAGGCCCGGATGCCGATGCCCCAGCCGAGGAACGCCACCTTGGTCAACGCGACGGCGGCAATGCCCACGCCGAGCACGGCGAGCCAAGCGATCGCGAGGCGCGGCGAATAACCGAGCGCGAGCCAGATCGCGAGCGTCGCCGCCAGCGGCAGCGTGATGCCCGCGCTGCCGAAGTAGGTGATCCAGTTCCAGAGTTGAAGAGGCAGGTCGTACATCGAAACGGCGGCTGAGTGAGGCGGGGAGACAGATCCGGCCGCGCGACGCCCGGGGTGGGCGACGCCGCGCGACGGACGGCGATCGTTCAGCAGTATAACGGGGCAATTCGCGCCTCGGCATGACCTCGGCACGATCCGGCCCCCGGTCAAACCGTGGAAACAATGCTATTGTGCAATGCACAAATTAACCTCGTGGCACCTATTCAGGTGCCCGATTTCCACTGCGAGCCTGATCGATGACCAAAAGTCTGACGAAGCTTTGGCTGGGCGGTATGAAGAAGATGATGGGCACGTCGTTGCCGCACGGCGTGGTGAGCACGCCGCTGCCCGCCTTCCCTGCGCCGGTTGCCGAAGCGCCGGAAGCCATGCCCGCCGCCACGCCGCGCGAATCGCGCGTGCGGCCGCGCGCGGCGGCCTGGGCCGGTGGCGAAT
Organism: Burkholderia sp. 22PA0099; assembly: GCF_047497165.1. Taxonomy (NCBI): domain Bacteria; kingdom Pseudomonadati; phylum Pseudomonadota; class Betaproteobacteria; order Burkholderiales; family Burkholderiaceae; genus Burkholderia; species Burkholderia sp. 22PA0099. Next base: position 2,121,962 of record NZ_CP163164.1, read on the forward strand.
GGACTCGCGGCGATCATCCGCTGCCGCTCGTGATCGGGCGTTTCGTCAGCCATCTCGGCTACGCGCTCTACGTGCCGAACGGCCTGCCGGACGGCGCGCCGCTGGTGGTGATGCTGCACGGCTGCCAGCAGGACGCCGATCAATTCGCGCAGGGCACCCGCATGAACCTGCTGGCCGATCGCCACGGTTTCGCGGTGCTGTATCCGGAGCAGTCGACGCAGGCGCATTCGCACGGTTGCTGGCATTGGTATGACGATACCGAGCGCGGCGGGCGCGGCGAGGCGCAGGCCGTCGTCGACCTGGTGGATACGCTCGTCGAGGCGCGTCGTTTCGATGCGTCGCGCGTCTATGCTGCCGGTCTGTCGGCCGGGGCGGGCTTGGCGACGTTGCTGGCGCTGCACTTCCCGGAACGCTTCGCGGCGATCGCGCTGCATTCGGGGCCGGCGTTCGGCGACGCGCATTCGGGCATCACCGCGATGGACGTGATGCGGCGCGGCGTGCACCGCAATCCGGCCGAGATCGCCGACAGCTACGCGGCGCCCGGCAGCTATCCGGGCATGCCGGTGCTGATCGTGCACGGCGACGACGACCCGGTGGTGGCGTCGGCCAATGCGGACCAACTGGCGGTGGAGTTCCTGCGGCTCAACGGCCTGGCCGACGCGGCGGGCGTGCCGGAAGGCGTCGAACACAGCGAGACCGATATCGGCGATGCGCGGTTGATCGAGTATCGGCGCGGCGGCGAGCCGGTGGTGCGCGTCTGCCACGTCGCGCAGCTCGGCCACGCCTGGGCCGGCGGCGACGATACCGTGCCGTACCACGCGGCCACCGGCCCCGACGCCAGCGCGATGATCTGGGGCTTTTTTGCCGAGCAGTGTCGGCAGGGTGCGACAAGGTGAATCAGTATTTTTGAAACGCTTGGCGGGTGCTAGGGTTTTCCCTATAATTCGGGTTAACACTTAAGCGATAACCCTTGGATTTGGAGAATACGACCATGTACCTGTTGAGCCGCCTGTTCCTGTTCCTGACGAAATCCTCCGAACAGATCTCGAAAGAACGCTCCGATGCGTATCTTGCCGACGCAACCGATCTGTACGACCTCGAATTCCGCATCCGCAAGCTCGACCACGACGCCGTGCAGCGTACGCCGGCCTGGATGGCCGCACGCTAAACGCTGCCTGAGTCGTTCATCGTTGCCGCATCGTTCGCGCGCAACGACAAAGGCGTGACGGCCTCTCGGTCGCCACGCCTTGCTGTCTCTGCTTCCTGCTGTCTTGCATCATTTCATTTCCCGCGCCCGGATTGCCGGGCGCGCGGCCCATGACTCGGTCAACGGCCCGATCGCCTGGCCATCAGGCGATGACGATACGCACCGGCACGTTGTTGCGGGTTGCGTTCGAATACGGGCAGACTTCATGCGCCTTGTCCACCAGCGCCTTCGCCGCTTCCGGTTCCAGGCCGGGCAAGGACACGCGCAGTTCCACGTCGAGCGCGAAGCCGCCCTTGTCGTTCGGGCCGATGCCCACTTGCCCCGTCACCGTCGTGTCCGCCGGCAGCGCCTGCTTGGCCTGGCCCGCGACGAATTTCATCGCGCTCAGGAAACACGCCGAATAGCCGGCCGCGAACAATTGTTCCGGGTTCGTGCCTTCCGCGCCCGTGCCGCCGAGTTCGCGCGGCGCCGCCAGCTTCACGTCCAGCTTGTTGTCTTCCGAAACCGCCCGGCCGTCGCGGCCGCCGGTGCTGGTCGCGCTCGTCTTGTAGAGAATGTTCATGATGACTCCTGTTCGTGTCGGTGAGGGGGAAGGAGAAGCTGGGTTAAATATATCGAACTAATGATTAGTGTGCAAATTATATTTTGTACGAAGCGGAAGCCGGGGCCATCGGCGTGGTCAATCGTCGTTGTGATCGGCGAGGGCGTCGCGAAGTTGCCGAAGTTCTTCGCGGAGTTGCACGAGAAAGTCCGGCGTTTGCTGCATTGCGCAAAAAAGATCGGCCGGCACCGAGCGCGCCTGCTCGCGCAGCGCGCGTCCGGTGTCGGTCAGCTTGATGTAGACCACACGCTCGTCGGTGGTGCTGCGCGTGCGTTCGAGGTAGCCGAGCGCCTCGAGCCGTTTCAGCAGCGGCGTGACGGTGGCCGAATCGAGATGCAGCCGCGCGGCGATGTCCTTGACGGCGATACCGTCGGTTTCCCACAGCACCAGCATCGTCAGGTATTGCGGATAGGTCAGCGACAGCCGTTCGAGCAGCGGCTTGTACGCCTTGGTCATTGCCAGCGAGGTGGAATACAGCGCGAAGCAGAGCTGTTCGTCGAGTGTGGCGGGGAAGGGGGGGAGATCGGACATGATCGTCGGCCTGTCTGTCGGGCACAAAAAATTCGTACGTGAACGATTGTGCGCCGATCTGGCCGGGCTGGCGAGCGGCGGCGCTTGGCGGCCACCGCTCGCCGGGTATCAGCGCGCGGGCGGCGCGGGCGTGCTGCCCGGCTCCTGAATGCCGAAACAGCCGCGATACGTCGCGTAGAACGAGCAGTACAGCGCGGCGGTGATCACCACCGACACCGGCATCATCAGCGTCATCGCATAGGCCCCGACGCCGATCGCGTGCAGCAGCGCGGCCAGCCCGAACGTAATGCCCATCACGACCGTGATCCACAGCAGCCCGTACAGCGTGAAGGCCCAGCGGTTGCGCCAGCAGCTCACGATGCTGAAGAACAGCGCCTTGACGGGCGGGATGTCGTGCCAGGCCGTCAGCACGGGCGCGAACCAGAACATCATCGAGACCGGCACGTAGAGCACGGCCGAGATCAGCAGCGCGACCAGCGTGTCGGTCGAGATGATCACGTTCGGGTCGATGGATTCGGGGCTCAGGCCGAACATGATCCGCAGCAGCGTGCCGCCGTCGCCGAAGGCGGAGCAGGCGAACACCACCGCGATCGACACGATGTAGATGCCGCCGAGCGTAAACAGCCGCTGCGTCGTGACGTTGCCGTAGCTGCGAAAGCCGTCGAGCAGGATGGTCGGCATGACGGGCTTGCCTGCCACGGCGTCGCGGCAGGCGGCCATGAAGCCGACCGAGATGCCCGGGATGAACAGCAGCGGCAGGGCCGCGCCGATCACGGGCACCAGCGAGACGATCATCATCGCCAGCAGGTACGTGAAGAACAGCGTGATGAAAGCCAGCGGATTGCGCCGGAACAGCCAGACGCCCTGGCGAAACCAGACGTAGCCGGTCTTGGCGGGGACTTCGATCAGTTGCATGGTTCGTGTCGTTCGGAGAGCGGCAGCGCGTGTGCGATGCGCTCGCGCAGGATGCGCTCGAAATGGCCCGGGTCGTGCGGCTTCAACATCTCCGCGGCGCGGGGCAGGTGGAAATCATACAGGCGCGACACCCAGAACCGGTACGCGCCGGCGCGCAGCATGTCGGGCCAGTGGCGGCGTTCGGCGTCGCTGAACGGGCGCACCGTTTGATAGGCGCGCAGCAGTGAATCGGCGCGTTCGGCGTCGAGCGCACCGGTGGCGAGGTCCGAGCACCAATCGTTGACGGTGACGGCCACGTCGAACAGCCATTTGTCGCAGCCGGCGAAGTAGAAATCGAAGAAACCGCCGAGGCGCACCGTGTGGCCGGTGTCGGGCGACGCGTGCGCGAACAGCACGTTGTCGCGGAACAGGTCGCAGTGGCACGGGCCTTCCGGCATGGCGGCGTACTCGGCCGAGCCGAAGAACGCGGCCTGATGCGCCAGCTCGTTTTCCAGCAGCGCGCGCTGCTCGCCGTCGATGAAGGGCACGATGGCCGGCACGTTCTCCTGCCACCACGGCAGGCTGCGCAGGTTCGGCTGGTGATTCGCGTAATCGCGGCCCGCGAGGTGCATGCGCGCGAGCATCTGGCCCACTTCCACGCAATGCTCGACGCCCGGCGCGAGTTCGGCCGAACCGTCGAGCTTGGTGACGATCGAGGCCGGCTTGCCGTGCAGCTCCCCGAACAGCGTGCCGTCGGCGCGTACCACCGGGTCGGGCACCGGCACGCCGTGATGCGCCAGGTGGCGCATCAGTTCGAGGTAGAACGGCAACTGCTCGGCCGTCAGCTTTTCGAAGATCGTCAGGACGTATTCGCCGTGGGTCGTCGTCAGGAAGAAATTGCTGTTCTCGATGCCGGACGGAATGCCGCGAAACGCGACGACTTCGCCAAGATCGTAGTAGCGCATCCATTGCGCGAGATCGGAATCGGAGATTGCGGTGAAAACGGCCATGCGGGAAAGCGTCGAACGGGGTGGGCGGGCCGGGCGGGACCGGCGGCTTGCTGCGGGAGGGCGGCGGGGCCGCCCCGCCGAGGGGGATGGATCAATAATGCAGGTTGATCGACGGCACGCGCGTGACGGGCACGTTGCCTTGATGCGGGCGCGGCGAGATATCGGGGGTCGAGCTCATCTGGTAGCGGGTGCCGAAGTTCGAGCGCACGTCGATCTCGACGGGCTTGCCGCGATCGCGGTATTCGGTCACTTCGGTGCCGCTGACGCTTTTGTTGTGGAAGCTCGGGGTGCGCGTGATGTCGTCGAACTCGACCTTCGAGCTGACTTCCGCACCGGGGCGGTTGATCTTGGTGAGGTCGGGCAGACCTGCGGCTTCGTCCTGCGCGGCGCGCGCTCGTGCGTCGTCGCTCGGCGGCGAGCCCTCGGCGAACACAGGTCCGGCGAGGACGACCGTCGCAAGCGCGGCGGCGAAAAAGAGCGGCTTCATGGGTTTCTCCGAATTAACCGCACGATTCTAGCAAAACCGGGGCCGGCCGATACGGCGTTCTCTGCGCTGTGGCGGCGCAGCGTCGGCGGGGCGGCGTGGCCGACGCGCCACGGTGGTGCGCCCGTGATAATGTCGGACGCAATTCTGGAGGCAACCGACAATGAACAACGACATCCATCGCCAGCATCGTCCGCTCACGCCCGAGTGCCCGCCCGTCGAATCCTTCGACGACCCCGTCGCGGCGGTCGCGCGCCTGTCCTCGATCTACGAAACCCACACCGCGTTCCTGCGCGATGCGTTTGCACGCTATCGCCGCAACGAGCCGATCGGCGGCCGCGTGCGTGCGTTCTACCCGTTCGTGCGGGTCAGCACCGACGTCAATACCAACATCGATTCGCGCCGCTCGTACGGCTTCGTGGCCGGCCCCGGCGTGTTCGAAACCAGCGTGACGCGGCCGGACCTGTTCGCGAGCTATTACCGCGAGCAATTGCGCCTGCTGTCGAAGAATCACAGCGTGGCGATCGAGGTGGGGGTGTCGGACCAGCCGATTCCGATTCATTTCGCGTTCTCGGAGGGCATCCACCTGGAGGGCGATCTCGATCGCGACCGGCTGCTCGCGATGCGCGACGTGTTCGACGTGCCGAACCTGGCAAATCTCGACGACCGGATCGCCAACGGCACCCACGAGGTACCGCCCGACGCGCCGCAGCCGCTGGCGTTGTTTACCGGCGCGCGCGTCGATTTCTCGCTGCACCGGCTGCGCCACTACACGGCCACGCTGCCGGCGCACTTCCAGAACTACGTGCTGTACACGAACTACCAGTTCTATATCGACGAATTCGTGAAACTCGGCCGCACGCTGATGTCGGCCAGCGACGATCCGGCCGTGCGCGAATATCGCAGCCAGTACATCGCGTTCGTCGAGCCGGGCGACATGGTCACCTACAACGCCAACCTCGGTAACGAGCCCGTCGAAGGCGCGCCGTCGCCGCGCCTGCCGCAGATGCCGGCGTACCACCTGAAGCGCGCCGACGGCAGCGGCATCTCGATGGTCAACATCGGCGTCGGCCCGTCGAACGCGAAAACCATCACCGATCACATCGCCGTGCTGCGCCCGCACGCGTGGGTCATGCTTGGCCACTGCGCGGGGCTGCGCAACACGCAGCGCCTGGGCGACTACGTGCTGGCGCACGGCTATGTGCGCGAGGATCACGTGCTCGACGACGACTTGCCGCTGTGGGTGCCGATCCCGGCGCTGGCCGAGGTGCAGGTGGCGCTGGAACGCGCCGTGGCGCAGGTCACGGAGCTCGACGGCACGGACCTGAAGCGCGTGATGCGCACCGGCACGGTGGCCAGCGTGGACAACCGCAACTGGGAATTGCTCGATCACCGCGAGCCGGTCAAGCGCCTGTCGCAGAGCCGCGCGGTGGCGCTCGACATGGAAAGCGCGACGATCGCCGCGAACGGCTTCCGGTTCCGGGTGCCGTACGGCACGCTGCTGTGCGTGTCGGACAAGCCGCTGCACGGCGAATTGAAGCTGCCGGGCATGGCCGATCAGTTCTACCGCGCGCAGGTCGATCAGCATCTGCAGATCGGCGTGCTGGCGATGGAGATCCTGCGCACCAACGGGCTGGCGAAGCTGCACAGCCGGAAGCTGCGGGGGTTTGCGGAGGTGGCGTTCCAGTAAGAACGCGCCGCGCATCGACGCCAACGCAAGAAAGGGCCGCCCGTGAACCAGGCGGCCCTTTCTGCTTGACGGCGCCGGCCCGACTCGCGGGCCGGCCGTCATGCCTTAACGGCACTCATTGTGGCCCCAATGCCCCGGCGGGCAGTGCGGGCGGTCGTGGCGGTGATGTTGCATCCACTCGTCGCGCTGCCAGTAACGGTGGCCGTCGTAATAGCGGTCGCCGTGCCAGCCGATGACGATGGCCGGGCCGCCGCCGCCGGCGACGATAACCTGGGCGTTTGCGGCGCCCGACAGGGCAACACCAAAACCGGCGAGCAGCGTAGCGATCAGAAGGCGTTTCATGTGGTCTTCTCCTCGAAAGGGTGAATCAGGGTGTCCGTCACGTTTCGCATCGACGTCGGCGAACCGGCCGTGCGGTGCCGCGTCGGTCACGGCATGACTGCAGTCTGGCGATCGGGAAGATTAATTGGCGTATGGATTTGTAACCTTAGATTCGGCAGCGGTGCGGGCGCCGGGCCGCCGGGCAGGGCACCGTGATCTGGCCCGAATCTCCTTTTTGATGGCGCGATTCGGGCCGTTTCGATGGCGGAAACGTTGGTCTGGCGTCGGCCGGCGCTGATACCGATCGTTACGAATCGCGGCAAGTGTTGCAGCGGCCGGCTCATGAAAACGCCTTGGACCTCCGCTACGATGGGCAGCCTTCGGGGGGCGAACGGCGTTGAACGCGCTGCTGGCGCGTCGATGTCGGCGCTCGGCACCGGTTTTTCCCGACATTTCGCCTTCAATCCGACACTTATTTATGTAAAGCAAGGGTTTTCCCTTATCATCGTTTCGGCCGGTCGGACGTTGTTTAGTCATGCGGCTCCCCGCTGTTTCCTGGTTTCCACCCGTCTCATCATCGAATTCGCAATGCTTCGCCACCTTCACCATCGCCTCAGGCACGTCGTCGCGGCCCGCCTGAACAATCTCAATGTGCTCGCGGGCTCGTGGTCTCGCCGGCGGCCGTTGTGGATGGTGTCGTTCGCGGTCAACGACGCAAGCCTGTCCGAAGGGTTGCGCGCGGCCTGCGCCTCCACGGCGATGCTGGTGATCGGCAACCTGCTGCACGAACCCGAGTTCGCCTGGGCCGCAATCGGCGCGTTCTGGACCTGCCTGGCCGATGCGGCCGGCTCGAACCGCACGCGTTTCGCATCGATGGCGAGTTTCGCGGTGTTGTCGGCCGTGTGCGGCGGGGCGACCGCGTTCGCCTCGGGTTCCGGCACGCTGATCGCGCTGCTCGCCGTGCTGGTGTTCACTTCGCTCGGCGCGCTCGGCCGCATCTGGGGGGCGGCCACGGCGCAGGTCACGATCCTCGCGGCCACCGCCTGCGTGGTGATGGCCGATCGCCCGATGCACGACTGGCGCGCGGGCCTGATGTTCCTCGGCGTGTATTTCGGCGGTTGCGTGTTCGCGATCGTGTTGAGCCTGACCGTGTGGCGTATCCATCCGTTCGCGCAGGGGCGCGCGGCCGTGCGCGGCGTGTACGTGCGGCTCGCCGATATCGCGCACGACGCCTCGCGGCTGCTGTCGGAACCGGCGCAGACCCAGCGTGCCTGGGAAATGCATGCCTCGAAATACCGCTCCGACGCGCGCGCCGCGCTCGAAGCCGCGCGCCGCACGCTGGCGCGCATGCCGGTGGCCAAGACCGACCGCCGCGAGTCGTATGCGAACCTGCTGATCGCGGTGGCCGAGGGCGAGCGTTGGTTCGCGCATCTGATCGCGGTGGCGGGCGTTTGCCAGCGCGGCCGTCAGACCTTGCGCGATCCGGCGCGGGCGGCGCGCGTGCTGGCCGGCATTGCCGAGTTGTTGCGGCGTGTCGGCGACGCGATCGATGCGGCGCCGTGGGAGCGCCCCGACGTGCTGCAACGCCGGCTGCGCCGTTTCGCGCGGGGCCTCGATGCGGCGCTCGGCGAATCGATGACGATGGCCCTGCAGCTCGAACCCGATCCGGCCGACGTGACGCAGGCGCCGCGCCAGCAATTGCGCTGGACGCGCGCGCTGCGCACGGTGCTGGCGCGCGCCTGGGTGACGTTGCGCGCGAACCTGTCGTGGAAATCGATCGGGCTGCGCCACGCGGCGCGCGTCGCGGTGGCCACCACGCTCGGCTTCCTGGTGGTGCGGCTGCTCGGCGTGCCGTTCGGCTATTGGACGACGATGGCGACGCTGCTGATCCTGCAACCGTCGATCGCGGGCAGTTGGCCGCGCAGCGTGGAGCGCGCGGCGGGCAGCATCATCGGCGGCCTGCTGGCGGCCGCGATCGGGTTGGCCGTGCATTCGCCGATCGGCATTTCGCTCGCGGTGTTCCCGCTGGTGTGCGCGACGATGGCGCTGCGCCCGGTCAGCTACAGCCTGTTCGTGCTGTTCCTCACGCCCACCTTCGTGCTGGTGGCCGACTTCGCCACGCCGGCCGCGAGCGAACTCACCTACGCGCTGACGCGGCTCGGCAACAACGTGCTCGGCTGCGTGATCGCGCTGGTCGCAACCTTCCTGCTGTGGCCGACGCGCGAGCAGATCGACATTCGCGGCCAACTGGCGTCGGCGATCTCGGCGAACCTGCGCTATCTGGTCGATGCGATCGAGGCGCCGGGGCGCACGAACCGCGAGGCGGAGCGGCTGCGCCGCGAGGCCGGGCTGGCCAGCAACAACGCGGAGGAAGCGTTCAACCGAATCCGCCTCGAACGGCTCGACGACACGCGTTTCGATACCGCCGCCTCGACCGTGCTCGGCCTGCTGCGCCGCATGGCCGGCACGGCGGCGCATTTGCGGCTCAGCGTGCACGGTCCGCGCATGGAAGTGGATCTTGTGGAGTGGGTGGAGTCGGCCAGCGACGACATCGATGTGATGCTGGCGACCGGCCGCGTGCCGGCGCGCCATCCGCTGCCGCCGCGCGAGAAGCTCGCGCAACTCGAAATGGATGCGGTCGGCCAGATCGCGCTGCTGCAACGCCTGATCGGCGACCTGCAGGGCGACGACGGCCCGCTCGCGCGGCGTAATGTCGCTGCGGTGCGCCGCGCGAGCTGAACGCGCGGGCGGAATCCACTCGCCACATCACAAGCACTGCGAAACATTGCGCATCAAACGAAACGGGCGACGCTTTCGGCGTCGCCCGTTTTGCATTGCCGCGCCGCGCGGCGCGACGGCTTACAGATAGAACATGCGGTCGTCGTCGCGGCGATCGTCGCGTTCCTGCTGCGGCGCTTCCTGCGCTTCGCCTTCCTCGCCGGTATCTTCATAGAACGCGAGCACGGCTTCGAGCACCTGGTCGGGATCGTCGATCACCTGCATCAGATCCATGTCGTCCGGATTGATCAGGCCCATCGGGATCAACTGGTCGCGGAACCATTGCAGCAGGCCCTGCCAGAACTCGCTGCCGACCAGGATGATCGGCACGAGGCGCGATTTCTTGGTCTGGATCAACGTGAGCACTTCGGACAGTTCGTCGAGCGTGCCGAAGCCGCCCGGCATCACCACCACCGCGTCGGAGTTCTTCACGAACGTGACCTTGCGCGTGAAGAAATGGCGGAAGCGCAGCGAGATGTCCTGGTAGTTGTTGCCCGATTGTTCGTGCGGCAATTCGATGTTCAGACCGACCGACGGGGCCTTGCCCGCATGGGCGCCCTTGTTGGCGGCTTCCATGATGCCGGGGCCGCCGCCGGAGATCACGGCGAAGCCCGCGTCCGACAGCTTGCGCGCGATTTGCGCGGCCAACTGATAGTGCGGCGACTCGGCTTTCAGACGCGCTGAACCATAGATGCTGACGGCCGGGCGGATCTCCGAGAGGTACTCGGTCGCCTCGATAAACTCTGCCATAATCGTGAACATCTGCCACGAAGCGCGGGCTTTCTTTGCTGTCGCGCGTTCTTGATCTGCCAGCGAACGCAAGCTCGGAATCACTTTTCTCTTATTCATAATGCCTGAAGAACAGAACCTGGAAGGTAAGACCCTGCTGTTGGTTGATGGTTCGAGCTATCTCTATCGGGCTTACCACGCAATGCCCGATTTGCGCGGGCCGGACGGTCAACCGACCGGTGCGCTCTACGGCATCATCAACATGCTGCGCCGCATGCGCAAGGAAGTTACAGCGGAGTATAGCGCGTGCGTGTTCGATGCGAAGGGCAAAACCTTCCGCGACGATCTCTATACCGAATACAAGGCGAACCGCCCGTCGATGCCGCCCGATCTCGCGCTGCAGATCGAGCCGATTCACGAAGCCGTGCGCGCGCTCGGCTGGCCCCTGCTGATGATCGAAGGCGTCGAGGCCGACGATGTGATCGGCACCCTCGCGCATGCCGCCGAAGCGCGCGGCATGAAGGTCGTGATCTCCACCGGCGACAAGGATCTCGCGCAACTGGTGACGGGCCACGTGTCGCTCGTCAACACCATGACCAACGAAGTGCTCGATCGCGACGGCGTGATCGGCAAGTTCGGCGTGCCGCCGGAGCGCATCGTCGATTACCTGTCGCTGATCGGTGACACGGTGGACAACGTGCCGGGCGTCGAGAAGTGCGGCCCGAAAACGGCCGTGAAATGGCTGGCGCAATACGAAACGCTCGACGGCATCGTCGAGCACGCGGCCGAGATCAAGGGCGTGGTGGGCGACAACCTGCGCCGCGCGCTCGATTTCCTGCCGCTCGCGCGCAAGCTCGTGACGGTCGAGACGGCCTGCGAGCTGAAGCCGCAAGTGGAAACGATCGAAGCGTCGCTCGCGACCGGCGCCGAGGCGCGCGATGCGCTGTTGCCGATCTTCGAGGCGAACGGCTTCAAGACCTGGCGGCGCGAGCTGGAAGCCGCGCCCGCAGGGAGCGACGCCAACGGCGGCGAGCCGTCCGACGGCAGCGCCGATCCGGTGCCGGCCGCGGCAGCCCTCGAACGCAACTACGAAACCGTGCAGACCTGGCCGCAGTTCGACGCCTGGCTCGCGAAGATCGAGGCCGCCGAACTGACCTCGTTCGATACCGAAACCACCTCGCTCGATCCGATGGTCGCGCAGGTCGTCGGCATTTCGCTGTCGACCGAGCCGGGCAGCGCGGCCTATATCCCGGTCGCACATCGCGGCCCGGACATGCCCGAGCAACTGCCGCGCGACGCAGTGCTGGCGAAGCTCAAGCCGTGGCTCGAAAGCGCCGAGCGCAAGAAGGTCGGTCAGCATCTGAAGTACGACGCGCAGGTGCTGGCGAACTACGACATTGCGCTGAACGGCATCGAGCACGACACGCTGCTCGAATCCTACGTGCTCGAATCGCATCGCACGCACGACATGGACAGCCTCGCGCTGCGCCATCTCGGCGTGAAGACGATCAAGTACGAGGAGGTGGCGGGCAAGGGCGCGCAGCAGATCGGCTTCGACGAAGTGGCGCTCGACGCGGCCGCCGCCTATGCGGCCGAGGATGCCGACATCACGCTGCAACTGCATCGCGCAATGTATCCGCAGGTGGCGCGCGACGCGGGGCTCAAGCGGGTGTACGCCGAGATCGAACTGCCGGTGGCGATGGTGCTGCGCAAGATGGAGCGCACCGGCGTGCTGATCGACAGCGAGCGCCTCGCCAAGCAGAGCGGCGAGATCGCGACGCGTCTGATCCAGCTCGAGGGCGAGGCCTACGAACTGGCCGGTGGCGAATTCAACCTCGGCTCGCCGAAGCAGATCGGCCAGATCTTCTTCGAGAAGCTCGGCTTGCCGGTCGTCAAGAAAACACCGAGCGGCGCGCCGTCCACCGATGAGGAAGTGCTGCAGAAGCTCGCGGAGGATTACCCGCTGCCGAAGCTGCTGCTCGAACATCGCGGCCTGTCGAAGCTGAAGTCCACCTACACGGACAAGCTGCCGCGCATGATCAACGCGAGCACCGGGCGCGTGCACACCAACTACGCGCAGGCCGTGGCCGTCACGGGCCGCCTCGCGTCGAACGATCCGAACCTGCAGAACATCCCGGTGCGCACGGCCGAGGGCCGACGCATTCGCGAGGCGTTCATCGCGTCGCCGGGCTGCAAGATCGTGTCCGCCGACTATTCGCAGATCGAACTGCGCATCATGGCGCACATCTCGGGCGACGAATCGCTGTTGCGCGCGTTCTCGCAGGGCGAGGACATCCACCGCGCGACGGCTGCCGAAGTGTTCGGCGTGACGCCGCTCGAAGTCGGCAACGATCAGCGCCGCATCGCCAAGGTCATCAACTTCGGCTTGATCTACGGCATGAGCGCGTTCGGCCTCGCCGCGAACCTCGGCATCACGCGCGATGCGGCCAAGCTCTACATCGACCGCTATTTCGCACGCTATCCAGGCGTGGCGAACTACATGGACACCACGCGTTTATCGGCCAAGGAAAACGGCTACGTCGAAACCGTGTTCGGCCGCCGGCTCTGGCTGCCCGAGATCAACGGCGGCAACGGCCCGCGCCGTCAGGCTGCCGAACGCGCGGCCATCAACGCGCCGATGCAGGGCACCGCGGCCGACCTGATCAAGCTCTCGATGATCGCCGTCGACGGCTGGCTCGATCGCGATGGCCTGCGCTCGCGCATGATCATGCAGGTACACGATGAACTGGTGCTCGAAGTGCCCGAGGAAGAACTCTCGACGGTGCGCAAGAAGCTGCCCGAGATGATGGCCGGTGTGGCCAAGCTGAAGGTGCCGCTGGTGGCCGAAGTGGGCGCCGGCAGCAATTGGGAGGAAGCGCACTGACCCGATGCGCGGCGCGTGCTGCGCGCCGCGCGGTCAGCTTGGCGGCTCGCGCGCGCAGCCACCCGCCGTGTCGGGCATGCATGCACAAGCATGCCGCAGCGGTGAAGTCGTCTTGCGATGTCTTTTCTCGGATTTATCTCGAATTCTGACATCGCCGCGCGCACAATCGTATGCACTCCTGAAATCAACGCGGGGGATCGAATGCATCGTTTCATCATCGTAGGCGGCGGTGCCGGCGGGCTCGAACTTGCGACCCGGCTCGGCGATCGTTACGGCGCGCGCGGCAAGCGCGAAGCCCGTGCACTGATCACGCTGGTCGATCGTTACCCCACTCACATCTGGAAACCGCTGCTGCACGAGGTGGCGGCCGGCAGCATGGACCCGTTCACGCAGGAGCTCGAATATGCGGCGCAGGCGCGCTGGCATGGTTTCGAATTCCAGCAGGGCGCGCTGACGTCGGTCGATCGCGGCGCGAAGCGCCTGGTGGTGGCGTCGGTGCTCGACAGCGATGGCCTCGAACTGATGCCCGAGCGCACGCTCGACTACGACACGCTCGTGATCGCGATCGGCAGCACCACGCATTTCTTCGGCACCGAGGGCGCGCAACAGCATGCGATCGCGCTCGACACGGTGGGCGAGGCGGAGCGGTTCCGCAAGCGCCTGATCGCTGCCTGCATTCGCGCCGAGCATCGTCCGCCTGCCGCCACGGTGTCGAGCGAGCCGCCGATCCAGGTGGCGATCGTCGGCGCCGGCGCAACCGGTGTGGAGTTATCGGCGGAATTGCGCAACACCGCGCAGGTGCTGTCGGCGTATGGGCTGCACAAGCTCGATCCGAAGCACGACGTGGGCATCGTGCTGATCGAATCGGGGCCGCGCATCTTGCCGGCGCTGCCCGAGCGCGTCTCGACGGCCACCGCCGAACTGCTCGACAAGCTCGGTGTGCGGCTGATGCTGGGCGAGCGCGTGACCGAGGTGGCGCCCGGCGTCGTGCATACCGCGAGCGGCGCGGCGGTGCGCGCCGACCTGACGGTGTGGGCCGCCGGCATCAAGGCGCCGGCCGTGCTGTCGCAACTCGACGGCCTGGAGGTGAGCCGGCTCGGCCAGCTCGCCGTGCGCCCGACGCTGCAGACCACGCTCGACGACGATATCTTCGCGCTCGGCGATTGCGCCGCCTGCGCGTGGGCCGGCACCGATCGCAACGTGCCGCCGCGTGCCCAGGCCGCGCACCAGCAGGCCAGCTTCCTGCTGCGCGCGCTGGCTTGCCGGCTCGATGGCCGGCCGCTGCCGTCGTTTGCCTATCGCGATTTCGGCTCGCTGGTCTCGCTCGGGCATTTCAGTGCGGTCGGCAGCCTGATGGGCGGCTTGATCGGCCGCAACATGCTGATCGAGGGGCTGTTCGCACGCTTCATGTACATGTCGCTGTATCGCCTGCATATCGCGGCGCTGCACGGCTATCCGCGCATGATGCTCGACACGGTGGCGCACTGGTTGCGGCGCTCGACGCTGCCGCGCGTGAAGCTGCATTGAGGGCGTGGCGAGGTCGCATCTCAGCGGCAAGCAGGCCGGCGTGCCGAACGTGGCTCAGGAATGACGGCTGCCTGACGCGCCGCTGACATCGGGCTGGCCGATTGCGGCGAGTCGCCGGTGTCGCGTGCGAAACAGTTGACGGCGACCTGTAAGTTTCGGCATCGTGTGCGGGTTCCGGGTCGCTGGAGGCGGCGGATTCCGCGCCCGGGCCGGTGTGTCGAGCCCGCTGCGAGCCGATTGCCGCGCGGCGGTCCGCTCCCGTCGTCCGTATTGCCGGTGTCGCCTCGTGCCTTGGCGTCGCCGTGTCGAATCTCAAGGAGCCTTGCATGTTGAAACCCGAAGTGGACAGCCTCGTCCCGCACGTCCCGTTCAATCGCCGTCGCTTCGTGCAGGCGCTCGGCGGTTCGTTCGCCGCCGCCGTGCTGCCCGTTTCCGCGCAGACGATTACCACCGACAGCGCCGGCCTCGATTGCGATACGGTCGAGATCCGCTCGGGCGACGCCAGCGTGCCGGCCTACCGCGCGCAGCCGGAAGGCAAGAGCAACCTGCCCGTGATCATCGTGATCCATGAAGTGTTCGGCGTGCACGCGCATATCGCGGACGTCTGCCGCCGCTTCGCCAAGCTCGGCTATCTGGCGATCGCGCCGAACCTTTATTCGCGTCAGGGCGATCCGTCGAAGTACCCGACCATCAACGAGCTGTACGCCGCCGTCGTTAGCAAGGTGCCGGACCGTCAGGTCAGCGAGGATCTCGACGCCACGGTCATGTGGGCCGGCAAGAACGGCGGGGATCTGACGCGCCTGGGCGTGACGGGCTTCTGCTGGGGCGGCCGCCAGGCGTGGCTGTTCGCCGAGCACAATCCGCATGTGCGTGCGGCGGTGGCGTGGTACGGCAAGGTGGTGGGCGATCGCAACGAGATGACGCCGTCGAACCCGATCGATCACGTGGCCGAACTGAAGGCACCGGTGCTGGGCCTGTATGGCGCGAAGGACGACAGCATTCCGCAGGCGACGCTGTCGGAGATGCGCGGCAAGCTGCTGGCCAGCCCGGACAAGGCCGCGCGCGAATCGGAAATCCTCGCGTATCCGGATGCGGGGCACGCGTTCTTCGCCGACTATCGGCCGAGCTACATCAAGCCCGACGCCGACGACGGCTGGAAACGCGCGCTCGCGTGGTTCCGCAAATACGGCGTGCTGTAACGCTGCCCGCGCGGCTCAGGGGTTCGGGCCGGTCGCCACCGGCCGCGACGGATCCGCGCTCCATTCGCTCCACGAGCCTGCATACAGCAGCGGATTGTGGAGCCCGGCGATCTCCATCGCCAGTGCGTTGTGGCAGGCGGTCACGCCCGAGCCGCATTGCAGGATCACGTTGTTCGCCGGCTGCTGGCCGATCACGCCCGTCCATTCCTCGCGCAGTTCATGGCCGCTCTTGAAGCGGCCTTCCGCGTTCAGGTTGTCCTTGAAGAAACGGTTGGCCGCGCCGGGGATATGGCCACCGACCGGGTCGAGCGTTTCGTTTTCGCCGCGATAGCGGTCGGGCGAACGGGCATCGACCACCAGACGCGATTTCGACGCGAGATTCGCCACCACGGCGGCGGCGTCCACCACGGTCGCGAGCGGCGCCTGCGCGCGGAAATCGCCGGCTTTCGGCGCCGGGACGTCGGGCGTCAGCGGTTGGCCGGCGGCCTGCCAGGCGGCCAGGCCGCCGTCGAGCACCGCCACCGAATCGTGGCCGAGCCAGCGCAGCAGCCACCACAGACGCGCGGCATACATGCCGCCTTGCGCGTCGTACGCCACCACTTGCTGGCCCGCGCGCAGGCCCTTCGCGGCCAGGGCAGCGACGAGCGTGTCGCGCGCGGGCAGCGGATGGCGCCCGTTGGTGCCGCTCTTGGGGCCGGACAGATCACGATCGAGATGCAGGTAGACGGCGCCCGGCAGATGGCCGGCCGCGTGGGCTTGCGTGCCGGCGTCGGGCGCGGCGAGGTCGAAACGGCAATCGAAGACGAGTACGCTGTCCGGCGCGGCAGCCAGGCGCTCGGCCAGGTTGCCGGCCGAGATGAGCGTCGTGTAGTGAGTGTGGGGCATGATGGCTCCTGCTGAGGAAACGGCCGAATCATCCAGTCTAAACAAAAAAAGACGAGCCGCAGCTCGTCTTTTGAGGGTGCCGCCGGCAGGCGCCGGCCCGCATCAGATGCTGCCGAGCTTGCGGCGCAGGAATTCGTGGAAGTGCTGCATGCCGTCTTCCATCGGGCTTTGGTACGGCCCGACCTGGGATTCGCCGCGTTCCATCAGCGCGCGGCGGCCGGCGTCCATGCGCAGGGCGATCTCGTCGTCCTCGACGGCCGTTTCCATATAGGCGGCGCGTTCGGCCTCGACGAATTCGCGCTCGAACAGCGCGATTTCCTCGGGGTAATAGAACTCGACGATGTTGGTGGTTTTCTGCGGGCCGCGCGGGATCAGCCACGACACCACCAGCACGTGCGGATACCACTCGATCATCAGGCCCGGGTAGTAGACCATCCAGATCGCGCCGAACTCGGGCGGTACACCATCGCGGAAGCGCAGCACCTGCTCGTGCCATTTCTGGTACGTGGGGCTGCCCGGCTTGGCGAGCGCATTGTGCACGCCGACCGTCTGCACGCTGTACCAGTCGCCGAACTCCCAATTGAGATCGTCGCAGGACACGAAACTGCCGAGGCCCGGATGGAACGGGACGACGTGGTAATCCTCGAGGTAGACCTCGATGAACGTCTTCCAGTTGTAGTCGCATTCGTGCACTTCGACGTGATCGAACAGGTAGTCCGAAAAGTTGAAGTGATGGCGCGTGCCGAGGTTCGCGAGATCCTGCGCGACGTTGCGGCCCTCGGCCTCGAACAGCAGGCCCTGCCAGTTCTGCAGCGGCGCCTTGTCGAGGTTCAGGCACGGATTGTCGGGGAAGTGCGGCGCCCCGAGCAGTTGCCCGTCGAGATCGTAGGTCCAGCGGTGCAGCGGGCACACGATGTTGTTCGTGTGCCCGCGGCCGTTCAGCATGATCGCCTGCCGGTGGCGGCAGACGTTCGACAGCAGCTCGATGCGCGACTGCTGGTTGCGCACGAGCACACGGCCTTCCTTTTCGGAAGGCAGGGCGAAATAATCTCCCGCCTCGGGCACCATCAATTCGTGCCCGACGTAGCGAGGACCTTTCTTGAACAGGGTTTCGACTTCGCGCGCGAGAAGCGCCTCATCGAAGTAAGCGGTGACAGGAAGTTGGCTCGATGCCGACTTCAATTGCAGAGCGTCGCTCAGATTGGACATTCCCACTCCCGGAAATCGTGAAAGCAGTGAACAACCCAACCATCGAAAAATCGATTTAGGGGAACCTTCTACTATACCTGAAACTGTAGCGATGGGGGTGGATAAGTGCCTGATTTGTGTCAAATTTCCATGCGTGATGTGCGGCATTCCGCCTCGTGTCGGCATGTTCGCGGCGTGCTTGGCACCGTCCGCGGTGGTGGGGCCATTACGTCGACAGGTGCTGGAATCCGCTTTTGCCGTAGAATGTCCGACTTGTTTTTAAATTTCCCCTCGTTCCATGGCGAAAAACGCAACTCCGGGCGCTGCGGCGTCGGGTGCCGGCTCCGAATCGCTGCCGGCTTCCTACGAAACGGCGCTCGAGGAGCTCGAGACGCTGGTCGCGAGAATGGAGGGCGGAACGTTGAGCCTCGAGGACTCGCTGTCGGCCTATCGGCGCGGCGCGGCCCTTGTTGCGTTTTGCCAACAGCAACTCGATAAGGTGGAGCAGCAGGTGCGAGTGCTCGACGGGGCCACGCTGAAACCGCACTCCACAGGAGCGGCCGCCACGGACGGCGAAGACGACGATCTATGACATTCGAACAATGGATGCGCGCGGTGCTGGCGCGCGTCGAAGACGCACTCGGCCACTATCTGCCGGCCGAGACGGTGGTGCCCGGCAAGCTGCACGAAGCGATGCGCTATGCGGTGATGGGCGGCGGCAAGCGGGTTCGCCCGCTGCTGTGCCATGCCGCGGGCGAACTGACGGGCGCCACGGAGGCTGCGCGCAACGCCGCATCGGCCGCGCTGGAGATGATCCACGTCTATTCGCTGGTGCATGACGACATGCCCTGCATGGATGACGACGCGCTGCGCCGCGGCAAGCCCACGGTTCACGTTCAGTACGACGAACCGACCGCGCTGCTGGTCGGCGACGCGCTGCAATCGCAGGCGTTCGTCGCCCTGACCGATGCTGCTGCGCTCACCGCCGTCCAACAGGCGGCGCTGGTGCGCGAGCTCGCGCTGGCGAGCGGCTCGGTGGGCATGGCCGGCGGCCAGGCGATCGACCTCGACAGCGTGGGCCTGATGCTCACGCGCGAGCAGCTCGAAACCATGCACCGCAAGAAAACCGGTGCGTTGCTGCGCGCGGCGGTGCGCATGGGCGCGCTGGCCGGCGAAACGCCGTCGGAAGAGACGATGCGCGCGCTCGATGCATACGCCGACGCGGTCGGCCTCGCCTTCCAGGTGGTGGACGACATTCTCGACGTAACGACCGATTCCGCAACGCTCGGCAAGACGGCGGGCAAGGATGCGGCGGCCAACAAGCCCACGTACGTGTCGATCATCGGTCTCGATGCGTCGCGCGAACTGGCCGCGCAACTGCGTGCGGATGCGCATGCGGCGTTGCAACCGTTCGGCGTGCGCGCGCAGCGCCTTGCCGAACTCGCCGACCTGGTAGTGAACCGGGTCAGCTGACGCGAAAGCCCGCCGCCGCGCTTCGGCTCCCGGGAGCGTGCACCAAGAGTGCGGGCGCGTTTGATTTCCTACAATGGAACGACGATGTACGACTTGCTGAAAACCATCGACGACCCGGCGGACCTGCGCCGCCTCGATCGTCGCCAACTGCATCCGCTCGCCGATGAGCTGCGCTCGTTCGTGATCGACAGCGTGTCGAAGACGGGCGGCCACTTGTCGTCCAATCTCGGCACGGTCGAACTGACGATCGCGCTGCATTACGTCTTCAATACGCCGAACGACCGCATCGTGTGGGACGTCGGCCACCAGACGTATCCGCACAAGATCCTGACCGGCCGCCGCGACCAGATGGCGACGCTGCGTCAGCAGGACGGCATTTCGGGCTTCCCGCGCCGCTCGGAGTCGAACTACGACACGTTCGGCACGGCGCACTCGAGCACCTCGATCTCGGCCGCGCTCGGCATGGCGATCGGCAGCCAGCTCAACGGCGACGACCGCTTCTCGATCGCCGTGATCGGCGATGGCGCGATGACGGCCGGCATGGCCTTCGAGGCGATGAACAACGCCGGTGTGTCCGAGGACGCGAAGCTGCTCGTGATCCTCAACGACAACGACATGTCGATTTCGCCGCCGGTCGGCGCGCTGAACCGCCACCTCGCACGCCTGATGTCGGGCCGCTTCTACGCGGCTGCCCGCGCCGGCGTCGAGAAGGTGTTGAGCGTCGCGCCGCCGGTGCTCGAACTGGCGCGCAAGCTCGAAGAGCACGCGAAGGGCATGGTCGTGCCGGCCACGCTGTTCGAGGAATTCGGCTTCAACTACATCGGCCCGATCGACGGTCACGATCTCGATTCGCTGATCCCGACGCTGCAGAACATCAAGGAACTGCGCGGCCCGCAATTCCTGCACGTGGTCACCAAGAAGGGCCAGGGCTACAAGCTCGCCGAAGCCGATCCGGTGCTCTACCACGGCCCGGGCAAGTTCAATCCCGCCGAAGGCATCAAGCCGGCCGCGACGCCCGCCAAGAAGACCTACACCCAAGTGTTCGGCGAGTGGCTGTGCGACATGGCCGAACTCGACGCGCGCGTGGTCGGCATCACGCCGGCGATGCGCGAAGGGTCGGGCATGGTCGAATTCGAAAAGCGCTTCCCGGATCGCTACTACGACGTCGGTATCGCCGAACAGCACGCGGTGACCTTCGCCGGCGGCATGGCCACCGAAGGGCTGAAGCCGGTCGTCGCGATCTACTCGACGTTCCTGCAACGCGCCTACGATCAATTGATCCACGACGTCGCGCTGCAGAACCTGCCGGTGGTGTTCGCGATCGACCGTTCGGGCCTGGTCGGCGCCGACGGTGCAACGCACGCGGGCGCCTACGATCTGGCGTTCATGCGCTGCATCCCGAACATGACGGTGATGGCCGCGTCCGACGAAGACGAATGCCGCCAGATGCTCTACACGGCCGTGCAGCAGCCGAACCCGACGGCCGTGCGCTATCCGCGCGGCGCGGGCGGCGGCGTGCCGACCGTCAAGGCGATGACGGCGATCCCGCTCGGCAAGGGCGAAGTGCGCCGCCGTTCGGCCCAGCCGGAAGGCAAGCGCGTCGCGATCCTCGCGTTCGGCACGATGGTCGCGCCGTCGCTTGCGGCTGCCGAGGAACTCGACGCCACCGTGGCGAACATGCGCTTCGTGAAGCCGATCGATGCCGATCTGATCCGCGAACTCGCACAGACGCACGACTATCTGGTCACGGTCGAAGAGGGCTGCCTGCAAGGCGGCGCCGGTTCGGCTTGCGTCGAATCCCTGATGGAAAGTGGGGTTATCCGGCCCGTACTACAATTGGGCCTCCCCGATCGCTTCGTCGATCACGGCGATCCGGCCAAGCTGCTGTCGCAGTGCGGCCTCGATGCCGCCGGCATCGCGAAGTCGATCCGCGAGCGTTTCCTGAGCCAGCCCGACAGCGTCGCCGATCAGGCGAAGCGCGTGGCCTGACCGAACGTCGCGCGCCGCCCGATTGCGTAGCTTGCAACCGGGCGGCTTTCCCGATTATCCGGAACGGAAAACATGGGCCTGCGGGCCCATGTTGCGTTTCCGGGCACCCGCTTCGAGCGGTGGCGCGCGAGCCGGCGACGGCGCGGCGCGTGAAGACAAGGACCGAACAGATGAACCAGATGAACTCCGGCCTCGTGATGCCCGACGTGCAGAGCACGGTCGACACGCGGCAGATCCCGATCCAGCGCGTAGGCGTGCGCGCGGTCCGGCATCCGCTGACCGTGCGCACCGCAGCCGGCGAGATCCAGCCGACGGTCGGCACGTGGAACCTCGATGTGCATCTGCCCGCCGAGCAGAAGGGCACGCACATGTCGCGCTTCGTGGCGCTGCTCGAAGACAACCGCGAGCCGCTGACGGCCGAGACGTTCCGTGGCCTGCTCGCGTCGATGCTCGGCAAGCTGGAGGCCGAAGCCGGCCGGATCGAGGTGTCGTTTCCGTATTTCGTCAGCAAGACCGCGCCGGTGTCGGGCGTGAAGAGCCTGCTCGACTACCAGGTCACGCTGGCCGGAGACGTGCGCAACGGTGCGACGCGGCTGTTCCTGAAGGTGCTGGTGCCGGTCACGAGCCTGTGCCCGTGCTCGAAGAAGATCTCGCAATACGGCGCGCACAACCAGCGCTCGCACGTGACGATCGACGCCGAGCTGAACGGCGACGTGCCGGTCGAGGAACTGATCCGGATCGCCGAGGAAGAAGCCTCGTGTGAGCTGTGGGGCCTGCTCAAGCGGCCCGACGAGAAGTTCGTGACCGAGCGCGCCTACGAGAACCCGAAGTTCGTCGAGGATCTCGTGCGCGATGTGGCGCAGCGGCTCGACGCCGATGCGCGGATCGTCGCCTACGTGCTGGAAGCCGAGAACTTCGAATCGATCCACAATCACAGCGCCTATGCGCTGATCGAGCGCGACAAGCGCGCGGCCTGAGCCGCGTTCGAGTCGGGTCGATAAAAAACCCCGCGTCGCAGAAAGCGACGCGGGGTTTCATTTTTTCGGGCTTGGCGCGCGAGGGCCGCCTGCGTTCAGCGCGAGAGCGAGGTCAGATCCCAGCGCGGCTTGACCGTGAACGCGTAATCGCGATTGGCCTGATCGGGCCAGCGTTCGAGGCGCAGCGCGCCGGCCAGCGCGATCATCGCGCCGTTGTCGGTACAGAGCGCCAGATCGGGGTAGTGGACGTCGAAGCCGCGCTTCTTCGCGGCGGCCGACAGCGCCGCGCGCAGTTGGCGGTTTGCGCCCACGCCGCCGGCCACCACCAGCCGATTGAGCTTGGTTTGCTTGAGCGCCGCGATCGATTTCGCCACCAGCACGTCGACCG
Source organism: Burkholderia sp. 22PA0099 (assembly GCF_047497165.1). Lineage (NCBI taxonomy): Bacteria > Pseudomonadati > Pseudomonadota > Betaproteobacteria > Burkholderiales > Burkholderiaceae > Burkholderia > Burkholderia sp. 22PA0099. The sequence continues at coordinate 2,144,717 of NZ_CP163164.1, forward strand.
CCGCATCGACGAAGCCACGTGCCAGGTCCGCCTTGGCCGCATCGAGCGCCGCGCCCGTCGCGCCGCCGGCCTCGATCTTCTTCATCTGCGTGAGCACCGCCGTTTTCAGGCCGCTGAAGCTGAAATCGAGATCGCCCGAATGCAGCATCGGCCGCGGCAGCGCCACCGCGCCCGGCGTGCCGAGTTCGGCCAGCTTCGACACTTCAGGGCCGCCCGGGTAGCCCAGGCCGATCAGCTTGGCGGTTTTGTCGAACGCCTCGCCGGCCGCGTCGTCGAGCGTTTCGCCGAGCGTTTCGTACACGCCCACGTCGGTCACGCGCATCAATTGCGTGTGGCCGCCCGACACCAGCAGCGCGACGAACGGAAACGGCGGCGGCGCATCGACCAGCAGCGGCGACAGCAGGTGCCCTTCGAGGTGGTGAATGCCGACGGTGGGCTTGTCCCAGGCCATCGCGAGTGCATTGGCGATGCTCGCGCCCACCAGCAGCGCGCCGGCCAGGCCGGGGCCTTGCGTGAAGGCGATCGCGTCGATCTGCTCGCGCTCGACGCCGCCCTCGGCGAACACCTGTTCGAGCAGCGGCAGCGCGCGGCGGATATGGTCGCGCGAGGCGAGCTCGGGCACGACGCCGCCGTATTCGCGGTGCATCGCGATCTGCGAGTGGAGTGCGTGGGAGACGAGGCCGCGCTGCGTGTCGTACAGCGCGAGGCCGGTTTCGTCGCACGAACTTTCGATGCCGAGGACAAGCATGGTTCGGTGGGGCGGCCGTGCGGCCGGATAAGCAATGGCAACCGGACAGTATACCAGCGGGGCCGCCCCTCGGCCTGACGGCCAGGGCCGCCGCCATCCGGCCGATACCGCGCCATTCCGCGGTTACAATCCGCGCCATGGAAAATTTCGATATCGCCGTGATCGGCGCCGGCGCGGCCGGCATGATGAGCGCGGCCGTCGCCGGGCAGCTCGGGCGCCGCGTCGTGCTGATCGATCATGCGCCGCGGCTCGCCGAGAAGATCCGCATCTCGGGCGGCGGGCGCTGCAACTTCACGAACTTGCAGGCGGGGCCGGACAACTATCTGTCGCAGAACCCGCGCTTTTGCCGCTCGGCGCTGGCGCGCTACACGCCACGCGATTTCCTCGATCTGCTGAAGCGCCACCGCATCAGTTGGCACGAGAAGCACAAGGGCCAGTTGTTCTGCGACCAGCAGAGCGAAGGGATCATCGACGTGCTGAAGGCCGAGTGCGATGCAGGGCGCATCGCCTGGCGGCGGCCGGTATCGGTGGAGGCGGTGCGGCATGCCGACGGCGTGGGTTTCACGCTCGACACGAGTGCCGGCGCGATCGGTGCGAAGGCGCTGATCATTGCGACCGGCGGGCTGTCGATCCCGAAGATCGGTGCGACCGATTTTGCCTACCGGCTCGCCAAGCAGTTCGGCCACAAGCTGATCGATACGCGCCCGGCGCTGGTGCCGCTGACCTTCGCCGCGGCCGATTGGGCGCCGTTCTCGGCGCTGTCGGGCCTGTCGCTCGAGGTGCGCGTCTCGACCGGCGGCAAGAAGGACGGCGGCGAATTCGTCGAGGATCTGCTGCTGACCCATCGCGGGCTGTCCGGGCCGGGCATTTTGCAGATTTCGAGCTACTGGAAGCCGGGCGAGCCGATCCACCTCGACCTGCTGCCGCGCGAGGACGCCACCGAAGCGCTGCTGGCCGCCAAATCGGGCTCGAAGCGCCAGATTGGCGCGTTGTTGTCGGAGTGGGTGCCGTCGCGGCTCGCGCAGGCCTGGCTCGACGGGCAGAAGCTGGCCCACGACGCACGGCTCGCCGATCTGCCCGACAAGGCGCTGCGCCAGGTGGGCGGCGCACTGTCGCGCTGGAGCCTGGTGCCCGACGGCACCGAGGGCTACAAGAAGGCCGAAGTCACCAAGGGCGGCGTGGATACGCGCGAGCTGTCGTCGTCGACGATGATGAGCGCGCGCGTGCCGGGCCTCTATTTCGTCGGCGAATCGGTCGACGTGACCGGCTGGCTGGGCGGCTACAACTTCCAGTGGGCGTGGGCCTCGGGCGTGGCCGCCGGGCAGGCCGCGGCCGCGCAGGCCGGAAGTGCTTGACTCGGTAGTGCGTTTGTGCAGCCTGTCTGCTATACTCGGAACCCTTTCTTCGCGGTTTTTACTTTTTCAGTGACGGGTCATGACGATCATTCGCTTAAAAGAAAACGAGCCTTTCGAAGTCGCCATGCGCCGCTTCAAGCGGACGATCGAGAAGAACGGTCTGCTGACCGAACTTCGGGCACGCGAGTTCTTCGAGAAGCCCACGGCCGAACGCAAGCGCAAGAAGGCTGCCGCGGTGAAGCGCCACTACAAGCGCATCCGTGGCCAGACGCTGCCGAAGAAGCTCTACTGAGCATCCTGTTTCTGTCTCAACCCTCTTTAGAGGCGCCGCAAGGTTTGTCGGGCGGCGCAGCGGTGGTCCCATCCAGCGGGCTGTCGATGCCGGATTCGAGCAAACCCGCTTGAGCAAGCCCTCAAGCGGGTTTTTGTATTGATGTCCGGCTTCCGGGCATCGACGTTTTTTTCTTTCCGGGTGAAGCGATGAGTTTGAAAGACCAGATCAGCGAAGACATGAAGGCCGCGATGCGCGCGAAGGATACCGCGCGGCTCGGCCCGATCCGCCTGTTGCTCTCCGCGATCAAGCAGCGCGAAGTCGACGAGCGCATCACGCTCGACGACGCGGCCATCACGGGCGTCATCGACAAGATGCTCAAGCAGCGCAAGGATTCGATCTCGCAATTCCAGGCCGCCGGCCGCGACGATCTGGTCGCGCAGGAGCAGACCGAGATCGACGTGCTGGTCGCCTACATGCCCGCGCAGCTGTCGGCAGCCGAAGTGGCCGATGCCGTGCAGGAAGCCGTGGTGGCCACCGGCGCCAGCGGCCCGCAGGACATGGGCAAGTTGATGGCCGTGCTGAAGGGCAAGCTGGCCGGCAAGGCCGACATGACCGCCGTGTCCGCGCTGGTCAAGGCCGCGCTCACGAAGTAAGCCGCCTGCCGCCCGGCGCCGTGTGCGCCGCCGGCTTTGCTCCACGCTGCCCAAGCCGCCATTACGTGATCCCGAGTTCGTTCCTGCAGGATTTGCTGAACCGCGTCGATATCGTCGACGTGGTGGGCCGCTTCGTCCAGTTGAAGAAGGGCGGCGCCAATTTCATGGGGCTCTGCCCGTTTCACAACGAAAAGAGCCCGTCGTTTACGGTCAGCCCGACCAAGCAGTTCTATCACTGCTTCGGTTGCGGCGCGCACGGCACCGCGATCGGCTTCCTGATGGAGCACGCCGGGTTGAGTTTTCCCGAGGCGGTGCAGGATCTGGCGCAATCGGTCGGCATGACGGTGCCGCACGAGCCTTCGCCACTGCGTGGCGGCGGTGGCGGCAGCTATTCGGGCGAGGGCGGTGGGGTGCCGGCCGCGTCGAAATCGGTCACCACCGCGCTGACCGACGTCATGCATACCGCCAACGAGTACTACCGCAAGCAGTTGCGCGGCGCGCCCAACGCGATCGAGTACCTGAAGCGGCGCGGGTTGACCGGCGAGATCGCGATGCGCTTCGGGCTCGGTTACGCCCCCGATGGCTGGCAGAACCTTGAATCCGCCTACGAGGATTACAAGGCCGATACGCTGGTCGAGGCCGGGCTCGTGATCGTCAGCGAAAAAACCGATGCGGCCGGCACGTCGCGCCGCTACGACCGCTTCCGCGAGCGGATCATGTTCCCGATCCGCAACGTGAAGGGCAATGTGATCGGCTTCGGCGGCCGCGTGCTCGATTCGGGCGAGCCGAAGTACTTGAATTCGCCGGAAACGCCACTATTCAACAAGGGTAGCGAGTTGTACGGCTTGTTCGAGGCGCGCCTGGCGATCCGCGAGCACAAGTACGCGTTGGTGGTGGAAGGCTATATGGACGTGGTGGCGCTGGCGCAGCTCGGCTTCCCGAACGCGGTGGCCACGCTCGGCACGGCTTGCACGCCGGTCCATGTGCAGAAGCTGCTGCGGCAGACCGATACGGTGGTGTTCAGCTTCGACGGCGATTCGGCCGGCCGCCGCGCGGCGCGTCGCGCGCTGGAGGCCTGCTTGCCGCATGCGGCCGACAATCGCACGATCCGCTTCCTGTTCCTGCCGGCCGAGCACGATCCGGACAGCTACGTGCGCGAATTCGGCGCGGACGGCTTTTCCGATCAGGTGCGACGGGCCATGCCGCTGTCGCAGTTCCTGCTGAACGAGGCGATCGCGGGCAAGGAGCTGGACCAGCCGGAAGGGCGCGCGAAGGCGCTGTTCGAGGCCAAGCCGCTGTTGCAGGCGCTGCCGGCCAACGCGTTGCGTGCGCAGATCATGCACATGTTCGCCGACCGGCTGAAGATCCCGTTCGAGGAAGTGGCGGGGCTCAGTGACGTGGATGCCCGGATCGCCGCGCCGGTGCGCCAGGCGCCCGCGCGCGCCGACCGCCGCCGCGTGACCGACAACGAGAAGCGTGCGCTGCGCAACCTGGTCATGCACCCGCGCATCGTGGCGCTGCTCGATGCCGACGAGATCGACACGTTGCGCGCGTTGCCGAGAAATGGGGAACTGTTCGACGAGATCTTCACGATCGCGCGCGAATTGGGCGATACGGCCGAATTCCGGATGTTGTCCGACGTTCTGCGCAATTCGACCAACGCGGAAACGTATGACGAAATCTTCCGCGAAATTCTCGACTATGATGAAAACGTCCGTGACCTGCTGATGCAGAGCCCGGAAGACGACGCAGGACAGGAAGCGATGCAGGAGCGCGAGCGGATCGCCGGCGCGGAATTCAAGGCGGCGGTGCTCAAGATGCGCTACGACGCCTGCAACGACCGGATGAACCAGTTGTCGCGGCAATCCACGCATACCCCTGAAGAGTTGAGCGAGCTGATGGCCCTCAACCGGGCACGCACGGAAATGAAGGCAAAACTCGGGCTGTAAACGAGGAACAACGGGGGCAGCTAGAGGCTTTCCCCGACGTGCTATAATACAAGGTTTTCAGCGGTTTGTTTTCTAAGCACAGAGGCGAAATTCGCAATGGCAAAGACGACAGGCGGGAAAAGAGCAGTGGGCAAGGGCTCCGACGAGCCGACCAACAAGGTCACGAAAGCCAAGACTCTATCTTCCGCCCGGTTGTCTGCCGGCGCATCGCCCACTGGCGGAAAACGCACCGCCGCCGGCACCGCGAAGGCTGCGCCGGCACCGACGGTTCGCGCATCAAGAGCCGTCGCGAAATCCGCATCCCGCACGGCGCCCAAGCCGTCGGTGAGGCGGGCGAGTGCGAATAGCGCAAGGGCAGCGGCTGCCGCCGCGGACGAAACGGCAGTGCGCACTACTCATGCATCCACGGTTCAAGAGGCTGTTGTCCAGCAGCCGCGAGTCGATTTAGCCGGTACGGCGAACTCCATGACGAAAAAGTTGAACGAAGTATCCGTCGATGACGACGCAACGCAGAGCGACGAGCAGCAGCCGACCGCTGCAACGGGTAAGGAGAAGACCAAGGCGCGTGATCGCCGCGCAAAAGAAAAGATGCTGCTGAAGGAAGCGTTCGCCACGAGCCAGCCCGGCACCGCCGAGGAACTCGAGGAGCGACGCGTCAAGCTGCGCGCGCTGATCAAGCTGGGTAAGGAACGTGGCTTCCTGACCTACGCCGAAATCAACGATCACCTGCCGGACAACTTCACGGAAACGGAAGCCCTGGAAGGGATCATCGGCACGTTCAACGACATGGGCGTGGCTGTCTACGAGCAGGCGCCCGATGCCGAAACGCTGCTGCTGAACGACAACGCGCCGGCGGCTTCGTCGGACGACGAAGTCGAGGAAGAAGCGGAAGTCGCGCTGTCCACCGTCGATTCGGAATTCGGTCGCACGACCGATCCGGTCCGGATGTACATGCGTGAAATGGGCACGGTCGAGCTGCTGACGCGCGAAGGCGAAATCGAAATCGCGAAGCGTATCGAAGACGGCCTGCGCCACATGGTGATGGCGATTTCCGCGTGCCCGACCACCATCGCCGACATCCTCGCGATGGCCGAGCGCGTGGCGAACGAGGAAATCCGCGTCGACGAGCTCGTCGACGGCCTGAACGATCCGAACGCCGAGGATTCCGACGGTTTCAACGCGAAGGAAGCGGAAGAAGCCGAAGCCGCGGATGCCGAGGAAGAGGAATCGGGCGAGAGCGAGGAAGAAGAGGACGACGACGGCGCGGCCCAGGCTACGGCCAACGCGGCGCAGCTCGAAGCCCTCAAGCGCACCTCGCTCGAGAAGTTCGCGCTCATCAGCGAATGGTTCGACAAGATGCGCCGCGCGTTCGAGAAGGAAGGCTACAAGTCGAAGTCCTACCTGAAGGCGCAGGAAACGATCCAGAACGAACTGATGTCGATCCGCTTCACGGCGCGTACGGTCGAGCGTCTGTGCGACACGTTGCGTGCGCAGGTCGACGAAGTGCGTCAGGTCGAGCGTCAGATCCTGCACATCGTGGTCGACAAGTGCGGCATGCAGCGTTCGGAATTCATCACGCGCTTCCCGGGCAACGAAACGGATCTGACGTGGGCCGAAAAGCTCGCGAGCGAAAACCATTCGTACGGTGCGATCCTCGAACGCAACGTGCCGGCGATCCACGAGCAGCAGCAGCGCCTGCTGGATCTGCAGGCGCGCGTGGTGTTGCCGCTGAAGGACCTGAAGGAAACCAACCGCCAGATGGCGGCCGGCGAACTGAAGGCGCGTCAGGCCAAGCGTGAAATGACCGAGGCCAACCTGCGTCTCGTGATCTCGATCGCCAAGAAGTACACGAACCGCGGCCTGCAGTTCCTCGATCTGATTCAGGAAGGCAACATCGGCCTGATGAAGGCGGTGGACAAGTTCGAATACCGTCGCGGCTACAAGTTCTCGACCTACGCGACGTGGTGGATTCGTCAGGCCATCACGCGTTCGATCGCGGACCAGGCACGTACCATCCGGATTCCGGTTCACATGATCGAAACGATCAACAAGATGAACCGCATCTCGCGTCAGATCCTGCAGGAAACCGGCCTCGAGCCGGATCCGGCAACGCTGGCCGAGAAGATGGAAATGCCGGAAGACAAGATCCGCAAGATCATGAAGATCGCGAAGGAGCCGATCTCGATGGAAACGCCGATCGGTGACGACGACGATTCCCATCTGGGCGACTTCATCGAGGATTCGAACACGGTCGCGCCGGCCGATGCCGCGCTGCACGCCAGCATGCGCGATGTCGTGAAGGACGTGCTCGATTCGCTGACGCCGCGCGAAGCGAAGGTGCTGCGCATGCGTTTCGGTATCGAGATGAGCACCGATCACACGCTGGAAGAAGTCGGCAAGCAGTTCGACGTCACGCGTGAGCGGATCCGCCAGATCGAGGCCAAGGCGCTGCGCAAGCTGCGTCATCCGAGCCGCTCGGACAAGCTGAAGTCGTTCCTCGAAGGGAACTGATCGAAGGCGCTGTCCCGGCCGCCGCCGGTTGCATGACCGGCGGCGGTTCTTGTCTCCCCAATTGTTCGGTACAATGCCGTCCCCGGTGCCCTCAGCGGCATTCGAGGCGCGCGTCTCGGTTCAGTGTTTGCACTGCGTCGCCGTCCATCCAGGCAGTTCAGTCAGCAGCACCTCCGGGCCTGTAGCTCAGCGGTTAGAGCAGTCGACTCATAATCGATTGGTCGCGGGTTCAAACCCCGCCGGGCCCACCAAATTCCCTTCCGAAGATGTCCAGTGATGTCTCGCTGACCCTTGTTCCACAAGGGTTTGCGGATTTTGATCGTCCATTTCGATCCGGTGTTGTTTATAGACAGCCAAGTGCAAGTGGGGGCAACATTGGGGGCAACAGCTGCTACTGATTCAGCTGTTGCCCCCAATGGAGCTATGACGTGCCCCTGACCGAAGTCGCAATCAAGAATGCTAAGCCTGCCGACAAAACCATCCGCATGTTTGACGGCGGTGGTCTATACCTCGAAATTTCTCCCGCTGGAGGGAAGTGGTGGCGATTGAAATATCGAAGCGCAGGGAAAGAGAAGCGCCTCTCACTCGGTGTGTATCCTGAGGTAAGCCTCAAAGACGCTAGAGCCAAGAGAGACAGTGCCCGCACTCAGTTGGCTGATGGGGTTGACCCTGGCGTTGCGAGGAAAGCGGAAAAGCTCACTGGCCGGTTGGATGCTGGCAATTCCTTCGAAGCGATAGCGCTTGAGTGGTACGCGAAATACTTGCCAACGTGGTCTCGAAGTCACGCAACCAGAAACCTTGCGCGACTTGAGGCAGACGTTTTCCCGTGGGTTGGTAGAACATCTGTCGCGACGCTAATGTGTAGAAGTTCAGACTTGATCTGACAGTAAGGCCTTGCCAAGAGGTGGGGTTACCCGTTTTGATAGAGGTGCGAATCTTCATCAAAACAGCGCGCAAGCGCCAAGGAGTAACCCCGTGAGTAGTCTCAACCAAAATGTCATCCGCCACAAGATCGGTCTGCTGAATCTGGCCGCCGAGCTGGGCAACGTGTCGAAAGCCTGCAAGGTGATGGAGCTGTCGCGCGATACGTTCTACCGTTATCAAAACGCCGTGGCCGAGGGCGGCGTCGATGCCCTGTTCGACAGCAATCGGCGCAAACCGAATCCCAAGAATCGCGTCGATGAATCGACGGAAATCGCCGTGCTGGCCTATGCCATGGAGCAGCCCGCCCACGGGCAGGTTCGGGTCAGCAACGAATCGGCTATCTGGGCTCGCAGGACACGTTCTACGTGGGCACGATCAAGGGCGTAGGCCGGATCTACCAGCAGACCTTCGTCGACACGTACAGCAAAGTGGCCATGGCCAAGCTGTACACCACCAAGACGCCGATCACGGCGGCCGATCTGCTCAATGACCGGGTGCTGCCGTTCTTCGAGGAGCACAACATGGGTGTGATCCGCATGCTGACCGATCGAGGCACGGAGTATTGCGGCAAGCCGGAATCGCACGATTATCAGCTGTACCTGGCGCTGAACGACATCGAGCACACCAAAACCAAGACGCGACATCCGCAGACGAATGGCATCTGCGAGCGGTTCCACAAAACCATCCTGCAGGAGTTTTATCAGGTCGCGTTCCGCCGCAAGCTCTATCTGACGCTGGCGGAGCTGCAGGTCGATCTCGATGCCTGGCTGATGTACTACAACGGCGAGCGGACCCATCAAGGTAAGATGTGTTGTGGTCGCACGCCTCTGCAAACGCTCATCGCGGGCAAGGAGGTGTGGAAGGAGAAAGTGAGCCACCTGAATCTGATCTGACAGTCACGCACCGTCGGAACGGGTAACTGTCAGATCGGGTCGCGACTTCTACAAATTACGACCGACACCATATTCCTCATCAGGCCGGACGGTTATATCGGTCATGTGTCATCGGTCGACGACGTTGAGACGCTCATCGCCGCAATCGATAACGTCACGCCTGGCGTCGACTAGGGGTGTTGACATCTCGACACTCGTGGGGTGACGCAGGGGCAGCTGCGGGTAATGGAATCGTGCACTGCAAGCGCACTTCAATCTGCTCGCCGAGCAGATTGAAGTGATGTCGGCGGCTTCAAGCCAGTCCCGCGCAGCGTTCCTGATTGCGTTTCTCGGCTGGCTTGGGGGAACCGACATGCACCGGGACCGTCGGGTCATACCTATGGCATATGAAATTCCCGACACTTCTCTCAGGTTCCAAGCGCCTCTTGGTGTCCGAGCGGGGGCGGCAGATTGCTCGCCTACATTCCCGACCACCCTCCAGACGCCGGTGCGTTACAAATCAAGCACGAGCTTTGCCGACTTCGAGCCTGAGCAGCAGATCAACATGCGGTCATTCGCTTCACGCTCTTCCTTGCTAAGGATCAGATCGCGATGATCGGGCGTTCCTTCGATAACGCCGACCTGGCAACTGCCGCATACGCCTTCCATGCATGAGTAGGGCACGTCAACGCCGCGCTTGATCAGTGCATCCAGAATGGTTTCGCCGGAGTCGACGGTAAACCGTTCGCCCGAACGCTGCAGCACCACTTCGAAGCCGCCTTCGATCGCAGGCTCGTCGCGTGCGTTGAAGTACTCGACGTGCACACGGCTGGAGGGGATCGAAGCCGTAGCAGCTTCGAAATCGGCCAGCATGCCCGCCGGGCCGCAACAGTAAAAATCGGAGTCGCTGTTGCTGGCATCGATTGTCTCCCGGATGTTCAGCACACCTGCATTGGGCTCATCGCTCCCAAAATAGAAGTGAACGCCTGATCCCAATTTCGCCAACTGCTCGACAAACGCTGCGTATTCACGATTCGCGGCTGCATAGTGCAGCTCCCACGACCGCCCCAGTTTCTGGAGACGTTGAATCATGCTGTAGAGCGGGGTGATTCCGATGCCGCCGGCGATAAAAACAGAGTGGCTCGCGTCTTCGCACAAGCGAAAATTATTACGTGGCGCCCCGATCCTGAGGTGCTGCCCTACACGCAACTCCGTATGAATGAAGCGGGAGCCGCCCCGGCCCGTCACCTCATTTTTTACCGCAATAAGGTAGCGATCACCTTCATCCTGCGAATTGACGATCGAATAGCTTCGGATCAGCCCGTTTGCGAGATGTATGTCGACGTGTGCACCGGCTTGCACCGCAGGAAAATGCTGACCGCGCTCTGGCCGAAGATCAAACAGGCAGATGTGCTTCGCTGCCCAGGTGATTGAATGAAGGACGGCGTCGAGATGGACGGACTTGCTTTGCGGCGTTGAGTTGATCGTCGCGGTTTGATCTTTCATGTGTGCCTCGTTCACGCCTCTCCGAAGCGTTGGTTACGCATTACTACCGATGATGCCTTTACAGCGAACCGGGCCGCCGTTGACCCGAAGGCACCGGCAGCCCTGCAAAGTGACAGCGCTTACAGGGAGGGTTCGATGGGCTTCATCGATTGTCCGTGCACCGTCATGAACTCATCAAAATCGCCAATCGGGGATAACGTAGCGATGCCTCGCACGCCGTACTGATCTGCGCTGGAGGCTGCCTTCGGCTCAATGCCTTGGGCAAGGTCCTTGACGAGCTTCGTGAGCATGCGCCGCGCGGTCATGATGGGCAGGTCCGACTTGACGAGACGCTCCTGGGAGCGATCGACGATGCCTACATGGCCAGGAATGTTCAACATCGATTCCTGCAGTGCGCGATCTTGCTCGTTGACGCCGAGGATGCCGGTGAAGTTGGTGGTGGCCTGCAGTTCGCGGTCGATCAGGAAGTCGTTGCCGATGTTCGCGTCAGGCAGATAGGTGTCGATTACATAACCGTGCGGAAGCTGGAACGTTCCTTTTTTCATGCGCGGAGGAAAGCGCTCGCCCGACGCGACTTCATCGTGATCCTTGGCGGAAAGGGGGCGCTCCGCCGCATAGATGTAGCCGAAACCGGTCGTCGTGTAGTCGTCGATCGGTACCCATGCACGGCCGGCGAGGATCGGGTCGCCAATCGAGCGAGGCACCGCGCTCCACATCGGCAGCATCCATTGCGTAACGCGCCAGAAGTATTGGCCTTCGAATTCGCGACGCGATCCGTAGACAAAGCCGTAATCGGTCTCTCGCAGCGTGATTTGCGGCGCGCCATCCTGGGCGAGTCTCTGCCAGTCGGGCGAATCTCGTGTGACGTTGACCCGGCTGTGCAGGAAACTGATGTGAGACGTATCGATTTCGCCTTCGGCGGCTTGCAGCCAGTTGCTGCGGTGGAGCCACCGCGAGCACTTGACCTGATTGTCGGGCAGGCCGAGCCATTCCATGGCGGGCAGTTCGGGCATCAGTTCCTTCGGGCCCATGTAGACCCAGACGATGCCACCGCTTTCCCGCACGGCATAACTCTTGATGCTCGCCTTCTGCTTGAGTGCCGCGAAGTTGTCCGGCGGGACGATATTCGGAATGTCGACGCATTCGCCATTGACGTCGAATTTCCAGCCGTGATAAACGCAGCGCAGGCCGCAGTCCTCGTTACGCCCGAAGAACAGCGGTGCTCTGCGGTGCGGACAATAGGCATCGACGATGCCGACGCGGCCCTTGCTGTCGCGAAACGCGACGAGGTCTTCGCAAAGCAGCCGGATCCGGACGGGCGGGCAATCGGCCTTCGGCAATTCTTCGGTTAGCAAGGCCGGCAGCCAGAAGCGGCGGAACAGATTGCCCATCGGCGTGCCGGGGCCGACTGCCGTCAGGATACGGTACGGGTCTTCGCGTTCGGTCATGATGTTTTCCTGGGTCTATATCGGGGCTGGATAAGTCGTGTTGGGTTGCAGGTGTCGTTGTGTCGAGCGGTCGATCGAGGGCGCGGTAGTCGCGCCAGCGGTCAGGAACGCACCGCGACTTCGCGGCCGGTTTTCGACGATTTGAGAATGGCGAGACAGGCCAGCACCGTGTTTCGTCCGAACGCGGCGGTGCGCACTGGTGGATGGGCGCCGGTTACCGCGTCGTAGAGTTCGTCGATCGTGTCGCCCTGGCCGTATGCGCCTCGACCGACGTGTGCGGGCACGGTGTGCGGGCCGTCGTCGCCGTAGACCAGTACCCCGTCCGGGGAGGGGCGGAGGTCGCCGCGCTCACAAGTCGCGATGAATATGCCGAAGTGCGGTTGTTTGCGATCGGCTTCGGTCGCTGCGTAGTGCTTCGCGACTGGACCGCCATAACCGAGGCGCTGTGTCTTGAACGCGGCTTCCTCGCCGGGCGCGAGTGCTGCCAGCAGCCTGCGGCCACCGCCATGATTTGGTTTTTTTTCGCGGCCGCTTTCTGCGATCCAGAACTGAAGCTCGTCGCTGTCGAAGTGGTCGTATCCGCTGTACACCAGTGTGGCGAATACGCCGTTCGAGAGCGTGATGAAGGCGGCACAATGGCCTTCCGTTGGTCGCTGCGCATCGAGCTGTCCGGCCACGGCTCGCACCGAGACGACGGTTGCGCCGGCGATCGTCTTGATGACGTCGAGCTGATGTGGCAACTGGCTGAATAGAATGCCGCCGCCTTGCGCCGTATCCAGTTCTTCAGGGCGACGCGGCCGATACAAATAGTCGGTGTAATTCCACGCGTTGATCATTGCGAGGCGGCCCATTTTGCCGCTGCCGATGATGTCCCGCATGGTCTTGACGACGGGGTCGTGACTGCGCGATGTACCTACGACCATCTGCACGTTGTGACGCTGCACGGCTTCCACCATGCGTTGAGCTTCATCGTCGGTCAGCGTGAGCGGCTTCTCGACGATGATGTGCTTGCCACGAGACGCTGCAAGCACGACCTGTTCGCAGTGGTATTGATGAGGCGACGCGATGTAGACGGCGTCTAGCTCAGCTCCGTCCAGCATCGCGGGCAGGTCGCCATAGGTCGCGATTCCGTAGTCCTTGCCAAACGCCTCACGGGTTTCAGGATTCGGGTCGCACGCCGCCACGATTTCCGCGTTCGGATGCTGTTTCATCACGGGCGCCATGAGTACCGAACCCGCAAAACCCAATCCACAAATACCAAAGCGCAATCGTTGCATGACTTGTGTGCTCCCACGCTGCGTCAGCGTGCGTTGAAGGGACACCACGGCGATGCGAGCGAGGCGTTTCCCATGAGAAAGCTTGCTGGTCGCTCGTATCTTGTTCGCCAGAAAGGTAGGTGTTTTTCCAGTTAAGTATACTTAACGTGTTGCTAGGATACTAAATTTGAGGAAATCGTCAACCTCAAAGTCAAAAAAATGGAGTGCACGCACCTGGGCCCCACACGGATATGTGCGGGGAGGCTCGGAAAAGGCTGGGGGCAGGGGTGAACAGCTGAAGCGTCGCCGCGGGTGCGATCTTTGAGGTTTCGATCGTGGCGACAAGCAGGGGGGCGGCCGCAGATGGCTGCGGCGGCGGCGCGTCGGGCCGCCGCGCTTTATTTATCGCACGGGGCGCGCGAGCGTTTCGATTTTCAGATTGGACTTGCCGTCCTTGATCGAGCGTGCCGCCATTGCCTCGGTGTGGCGCAGGTGGTTGCGCGTAATCGTAGCGGCGTCGTCGGCGCGCTGGTCGCGGATCGCCTCGTAAATTGCGAGGTGTTCATGCGCGGTCTCGGAACGCTCGTTCCACTCCGATTCGAAGAAGTAGCGTGCCAAGCGGAGCTCGATATCACGAATCACGTCGTAGGCTAGCCGGTTGCCGGCCGCCTGCGCAATCAGCGAATGGAATTCCAGATTCACGCGCGAACTGGTGACGAAGTCGTTGACCTTGATCGCGGTCTCGCTTTCCTCGATCAGCGCCGCGAGCTGCTGCAGATGGACGGTGCGGCGCCGGTGCGCGGCCAGCGCAGTGGTTTCTGGCTCGACGATCATCCGCAGTTCGAACAGCTCGTGCAACTCGCTGAGCGATAGCGCCCGCACATAGGTGCCGCGGCGCGGTGCGGATTCGACCCACCCCTTCGCTTCGAGCGCCTTGAGCGCCTCGCGTACGGGAATCTTGCTGACGCCGAAGCGTTCGGCGAGTTCGTCGATCATCAGCCGCTCGCCGCCGGCCAGCTTGCCAGTGACGATTTCGCGGAAGAGCGCGTCGTACACACCTTCCGGTGGCGTGTCGAGCGGGTTTGCGACGCCCGCATCGCCGGCGTGGGATTGCAGCGCTGCCATATCTCTCCTGGTATGTCGGTCTTTGAGGACCGCACTCTCATAGTATCTGCAAGGAAGTAGAAGTATATCTGACGACAATCTTCGTTGTCCGTCGACTTCCTTACAGAACACGAAAAGAGAATGGGTTTACCCGTAAATACCTCACAAAAACCAGATCTCGGCAGAATTTCCGCTTGACGAGGTTTTTGTCTTTGGTATTCTGGGCTTCAATAAAGTATACCAAATTTGATTTAAGGCTACTTTTTGGGGCCTCGCTACTTGACCTAAATCAAGCTTCGGGCGCGTGGTGAAGGCGGGGCCGTTCTGGAAACGATGAATAAGGAAGCGTCATGACCCAGCAGCAACATCGCGGCGATTCGAGCGGCCGCGCGGGCATCGTCGGCGTCGCCGTGGTGCCGCACGCGCCGCAATTTCTGTCGATGCCGGAGACCGAGGATCACGCGCAGGTCGAGCGTGTGCGCGTTGCGATGGCCGCCCTCGGTGAGCGGCTGCGCGCGCTCGAACCGGATTGCGTGATCGTGCTGTCGAACGATCACGGCGATCACTTCGTCACGCATTCGATCGCTCCGTTCTGCGTGCACGCCGCCGCGAGCGCCGATGGCATGCACAAGCATCGTGGCGACTGGACGCTTGATGCTCCGCTCGCGTATCCGCTGGTGCGCGCGATGGACGAGGAAGGCTTTGATCTTGCGTTCACGCTCGACGCGAAGATTCCCACTTCGTTCACGATTCCCTACGAGTTCATGGGGTTCGGACGCGATACGCCGATGACGGCGATTTTCGTCAACGCCTATGTGCCACCGCAGCCGTCGCCGCTGCGCTGCCATGCATTCGGTCAGGCGCTTGCGCGCGCAGTCAAACGAATGGGGCGGCGAGCGGTGCTGATCGCGAGCGGCGGGCTTTCGCATTATCCCGGCACCGTGCATTACCCGAAACCCGACGTCGAGACCGACCGAGTGATGTTCGAGCATATGAAAGCCGGCCATCTCGCGCATTTGCTCGCCTACGACGAAGATGCGCTTGATGCGACCGGCAACGTCGAGCTGCGGATGACGCTCGTCGCCGCCGGCGCGATCCCGGCAACGGGTCAGCGCGAGCCGTTCATCGCCGAATTCGAGCCGTCGTGGCATCACACCTACGCGGTGCTCGGCTGGGACCTGAGCTCGGTGCCTGAGCGGGTCCCGTTCATTTATCCCGCGTTGCCGCAGGAGCGCGTCGGACTGGTGCGTGCAGTGCAGACCTTGCGTGTCGACGGCGCCGCCGCGTCCCGCTTCCTTAACGATCCCGCTGCCTACTGCGACGACTTCTCACTCACTGACGACGAGCGCGCGGCGCTGGCCGCGTCCGACTTCGATGCGTTGCGGGACCGCTTTGGAATCCATGCATTGCTGACTGCCGGTGCGCAGACGCAACTGCGTATCCAGCGCGGCAACAGCCGCTGATTTTCCACGAGTTTCAACTTCATCCCTTCAATCACGGAGTTCAAATGACGATCGCTGTATTCGAAACGCTCAAGGGCACGACGCCGGAAGCTCGCCTCGCTGAACTGGGCCACACGCTGCCGGAAACCCGCAAGCCTGTCGGCAACTATTGCGGCGCGGTGACGACCGGAAAGCTCGTGTTCGTCGCCGGTCACGGCACCTTCATCGGAGCGACGCAGACGCACAAAGGCAAGCTTGGCGCCGAGGTATCGGTCGAGGACGGTTACGTGGGCGCACGCAATGCGGTGGTCAGCGCGCTTGCGTCGCTGAAGGCCGAGATCGGCGAGCTGTCGCGTGTGAAGCGCGTCGTGCGCCTGTTCGGCATGGTCGCATCGGCGCCGAATTTCCATCGACAGCCGGAAGTGATCGACGGCGCGTCCGACGTGCTGACGTCCGTGTTCGGCCAGGCCGGCGTGCATGCGCGCTGTGCGGTGGGCTTTGCCGCGCTGCCGTTCGATATGCCGATCGAACTGGAAATGGTCGTCGAGATCGACTGAGGACGACATGACCCCGACCGTCGAAATCGCCGGTGAGGTGGCGTCGTGAGCGCTACCTCGAACGTCACGTCGCAACAGCGCTCGCGCGCGCGCAGCTTCGGCACGCGCCGCGCGGCGGCGACCGGCCATCACCTCGCGAGCCGCACCGCAATGGCGACGCTCGCGCGCGGAGGCTCGCTCGTCGACGCAATGATCGCCGCGTCGGCGGTGCTGACCGTCGCGCTGCCTCATGCGACGTCGCTCGGCGGCTGCGCAATGATGCTTTTTCACGATACAACGTCGAAGCAGACTTTCGCGCTGAACGGGTCGGGGACCGCACCGGCTGCTGCGATCCCGTCGCGTTTCGCGGCGCAGACGGCGATCGACGCACGGGGGCCGCGCAGTTGGGTCGTACCGGGACTCGTTGCGCTATGGGCCAGAGCGCACGAGCGCTTTGGTCGCCTGGCATGGCACACGCTGTTTGCCGATGCGATTGCCGAGGCTGACGATGGCATCGGCTTCTCAAGCGAGATTGCACGCAATCTCGTGCTCGCCAAGCCCGAGGTCCGTGAGCAACCGGGTTTCGCACAAGCATTTCAGATTGACGGGCGAGATCGCGCGGCGGGCGAACGTTATCGGCAGTCCGCGCTGGCCGGAACGTTGCGACAGATCGCGGAGCAGGGTGCGAGTGCCTTCTATCGCGGACCGATCGCGCATGCACTGGCCGATTTCTCCCGGGCCCATGGCGGACTCCTCGCATACGAAGATTTTTGCGGTTTCGATGCTGATTGGAGCGAACCCGTTCGGCAGGTTTTCGGCGAGCATGAAGTGAACGTGATGCCGCCGAATTCAGTCGGGGTGCTGATGCTCGCGCAGCTTTCGCACTCGTACACGTCACGATACGCGACGTCCGACGATGCGACGCTGGCGCAGATCCTCATTGCACGCGAGAGGCTCGGGCGCTTGCATGACCGGGTCGCCAACCCGACCGAGCAGTGGCCACTGGATGCTGACCGTGCCGACGAGAAGCGGGCGCCGGCGGCGGGGGGGCACGAACCGGGCGATACCGCGGGCATCGTACTTGCCGATGCTGAAGGCAACGCGCTCACGATGCTGCAAAGTGTATTTCAGCCGTTCGGCAGCGGTTGCGTTGATCCGTCGACCGGCATTCTCATGAACAACCGTCTTCACGAGTTCAGTCTCGACCCGTCAAAGCACAACGTGCTGGCCCCCGGTAAGCGGCCGGTTCATACGCTCAATCCGTACATCGTGATGCGTGAAGGTCGACCCGCATGGTGCGCGGTTTCTCCGGGTGGTGTCAGTCAGACGACGACCGGCGTGCAGTTTTTAAGCAACGTGCTCGATCGCGGCATGACGTTGTCCGACGCGATCGATGCACCTCGCTGGAGCCTGTCTCGCGATGGCAACATTCTTTGCGAACCCGGCTTTCCGGCGAACGTCATTGCCAGGCTCGAGTCGCAGGGTATCGCCGTGACGCGCGATTCGCTTCACCCATTTTATTTCGGATCACTGAAGGCTGTTCGTTTGCACCAAGGCGGTGTTCTGGAAGCATCTGCTGATCAGCGCCGCGAAGCGAGCGCAATGGTCGAGTAAAGAGCTGCAGCTCGCAGTACCTGCAGGAAAATTAAAAGGCAACACAGGTTTGGTCTTTAGCTTCATTCGATAACGATAGCTGTCTTCGGAAACCCACTCTCAGGAAAGCAGATGCGCCCTTATCAGATTGCGATAGCCACGCTATGTTCGGCTTGCTGGTCGATTCATGTTCAGGCTCAAAGCAGCGTCACGCTTTACGGTCTTATCGACGAAGGGATCAATTTCACCAGTAATGCCGGTGGTCACAAGGCCTGGCAGGCAGTGAGCGGCAGCACGTACGGCAGCCGCTGGGGGCTGCGCGGTGTCGAGGATCTCGGCGGCGGGCTCTCGGCCGTATTTCGGCTGGAGAATGGCTTCAATGTGAACACCGGCGGAATCAACCAGGGTGGTCGGCTGTTCGGCCGAGTAGCGTCGGTCGGCATTGCATCGCGTGATTATGGCTCGGTCACGATGGGGCGCCAGTACGATCCGACCATCGATTTGTGGAGCCCGCTGACGGCAACCGGAAACTGGGCCGGCGACATCGCCAATCATCCGTACGACAACGACAATTCCGACTACAACTACCGTATTCAGAACTCGGTCAAGTACACGAGCCCGACTATTTCGGGCTTCACGTTCGAAGGGCTGTACGGGTTTTCGAACGAAGCCGGGGCATTCGCCGACAACCGCGCGTACAGCCTTGCCGCGTCGTATGCGAACGGCCCGATCCTTGCGGCCGTCGCCTATCTGCGCGCGAACCATGCGGGCTCGTCGAACAGCAACGGCGCGATCGGCACGGACTCGTTGTTCGTTGCGTCGCACCAGCAGAACATCGATGCAGGCGTGGCATACAAATTCGCCAAGGGGCAGGTAGGCGTCGCGTATTCGCGGACCGAGGCCTACGATCCCACGGCGTTGACCGGCTTTGCCGCGAACGTCACACAGCCGCCCGGCGGTAGCTGGAATTCCTGGAAGTTCGACAACTTCGAACTGAACGGCAAGTACTACGTTCGGCCGGATTGGTGGATCGGCGCGGCGTATACGTTCACCCGTGGTCATTTGGATTCGACGGTGGGCAACTTCTCGCCGAAGTGGCATCAGATTGCGCTGATGCTCGACTACGACCTGTCGAAGCGCACGTCGGTTTATGTACAGGGCACCCTGCAACATCTCATCAGCGCGAAGACCGGTACGGCGTTCGATTTCGCGCAGACCACGCCTGGCGCAGGCCGATCCTCCAGCGAGAACCAAGTGGTGGCACGCGTAGGAATGATTCATCGGTTCTAACCCGTCGGCCGCAGAGGACGGACGCGGAAATGTTCATCCGGGTCCGTCCCGCCTGCTTTAAAAAAAAGATATGCGATACGCTCGATCAATGGCTCACATCACCGCATTTGGAGAATAACCATGTCATTCCTTAACGCCTGGCGTCGCCGCTTTGTCGCGGGCCTGCTGTGTTCGGGCGTCTCGCTCGCGTCGGCCGTCCCGGTGCAAGCTCAGACATCCGACATTGGCACAATCGCGCCCGGTCATTTGAAAGTGGCGATGGCGGCCACTTATCCGCCGTTTGAATCCATACAGAACGGCACGATTGTGGGTTCGGACCCGGACTTCGGCACGCTTCTCGCGAAGCAGCTCGGTACGACGGTGTCCTTCGAGGATGCGAAGTTCGCGACGCTGATTCTCGGGCTCACCGCGCGCCGTTACGACGCGATCATCTCCGGCATGTACATCACGCCGGAGCGCACCGCCCAGGCGGCCGCAGTTCCTTATGCGCAGACCTCGAGCGCCATCCTCGTATCGGCGGCTAGCGGCCTCAAGCCGAAGCAGCCCGAGGATCTGTGCGGCCTGCATGTCGGCATTGTCTCGGGCACGATTTATCTGCCGAAACTGCGCGCGTTGTCGGCTGGCTACTGTACGAGCTCGGGCAAGGGCGCCATGCAGATCAGCGAATATCCGACGACGGCGGAAGCGATCCAGGCGATGCTGTCCGGCAATGTGCAGGCAGGCATGCAGGTCGCGAACACGGCTTATACGCTGGCTGCCAAGTCGAACGGGCGCATCGTCGTTTCATCGACCGATCTGATCTACCCGCAGGTAATCGGCATCTACATACGCAAGGACAACGCCTCATTGATCGCGGCGATCAGCAAAGGCATCGAAGGGATGAAGAAAAGCGGTGAGCTGGACAAGTGGCTCAAGGCGAACCATCTGTTCATGGCTCCGCCGAGCGGCGGTTGAATGCAGTGGTCGGTTTGCATGTGTGGTTTTCGCGTGATGAGAGAAGCTTATGAAATTTGACCTGCCCTACATGCTGTCGCTGTTTGCGATGCCGGAGCTTTGGCGCGCGGCACTGACGGTGATCGAACTCAGCGCGCTGTCGTGGTTTCTTGCCGTGGTGCTGGGTTTTCCTCTCGCCTGCGCGAGGCTGTCGCGTCATGCCTGGTTGTCAACGCCGGCGCGCCTTTACATCTGGTTCTTCCGGAGCGTGCCGCTGCTGGTTGCAACTATCGTGATCTACAACCTGCCGCAGATGTTTCCGGCGACGGGGGCGTGGTTCTCGCATCCGTTTTTCTCTGGAGCGGTGGCGCTCGTGGTGACCGAAACGGCGTACATGGCCGAAATTCATCGCAGCGGCCTGGGCGCCGTTGCGCGAGGGCAGTCCGAGGCAGCCGTGGCGCTCGGCCTTGGGCCGGTCGGCATCCAGCGGCTCGTGGTGATTCCGCAGGCGCTGCGTATCGCGCTGCCGACGCTCGCGAACCAGTACATCGCGTGCGTGAAGCTGACGTCGCTGATCTCGGTGATCTCGCTGAGCGAATTGCTGTTGGTCGGACAGCAGCTATATGCGCAAAACCTGCTGGTGATGGAGACGCTGTTCGCAATCACCGTCTACTACGTCGGCATCGTGACGGTGTTCGGCTGGATCATCCACTACGTGGAAAAGCGCGTCGACCTGTCCATGCGCAAGCCCGTCGCGCTGGACGTGGCGCAGACCAACCTGTTGCGCGACGGACTCGCGCCGTTGCCGGCGGCGCCGGTCGTCCCGCGTAACGATGCGACGGCGGCGCTCGTCCTGAAAGGGCTGCACAAGCGTTATGGCAATCATCACGTACTCAAAGGCATCGACTTGCAGGTGCGGCAGGGCGAAGTCGTCTCGATCATTGGTCCGTCCGGCTCGGGCAAGACCTCGCTGATTCGCACGATCAACGCGCTCGAAGGGCTCGACGAAGGCGAAGTTGCACTGTTCGGCGAGCCGTTCCTCGCGGCGGGCAAGCGCGGCAACGCTGTGGTCCGGCGGGCCGGGCTGCTCAACGTCGGGATGGTGTTCCAGAACTTCAATCTGTTTCCGCATCGAACCATCGCCGAGAACGTGATGCTCGCCCCGTGCTATCACGGCCGCCGCAATCAGGCCGAGGCGCGTGCGCAGGCGCTTCGCCTGCTGGACAAGGTTGGACTGCTTGCACACTCGGACAAATACCCGCACCAGTTGTCGGGGGGCCAGCAGCAGCGTGTGGCCATCGCCCGGGCGCTAGCGATGGAGCCGGCTGTCATGCTGTTCGACGAGCCGACCTCCGCACTCGATCCGGAGCTCGTCGGCGAAGTGTTGAAAGTGATTTCCACGCTGGCCGACGAGGGGATGACGATGCTGATCGTCACGCACGAAATGGATTTCGCAATGTCGATTTCCGATCGCATCGTGTTCATGGAAGACGGCGTGGTGAAGATGGCAGCCTCGCCCGACGAGATCCGCCTGCGCCCGGATGCCGAGCGTGTCCGGCGCTTCATCGGTGCGGGCGACGCGCACGAGTCGCAGCAATCGGCGCGATCGGTGCCTCGGCTGGATGTCGCCAATCCCGATTCCGTCGTCAATCAAGGGGCGCTCGGCAGCGCCTGACCTTTAACCTCATCCCACCAGGTAGATTGCCATCGCCAGCGTTGCGGCTGGTGGATCAAGCGCTGGAGAAGGAGATTGTTCTTATGAAACTCGTCAGCTTCCGACATTTGGGGCGCGCGTCGTACGGTGTAGTCGTTGACGGTGGCATCGTCGACGCCGCACCGCGTGCTTCGGCCCTGGGTGCCACTCTGAAAGAGGCGCTGGAGCGCGATTCGGTCGGCGCGCTTGCCGACTATGCAGCGGGCCAGAGCGCCAAGCTTGCGTTCAACGACATCGAACTGCTGCCTGTGATTCCCGATCCTCAGAAAATCCTGTGTGTCGGCATCAACTACCTGTCGCACGTCAAGGAAACCGGGCGCGAGGTGCCGGACAAGCCGATGCTTTTTGTGCGCTTTGCTGATTCGCAGACGGCGCACGAAGCACCGATCATTCGTCCGTTGGTATCGGAACGACTCGACTTCGAGGGCGAGCTTGCTGTCGTCATCGGCAAGCGCGCGCGTCACGTGAAGGCGGAGGACGCGTTCGATGTGGTCGCCGGTTACGCCTGCTATAACGACGGCAGCGTGCGCGACTGGCAGCGCCATACATCTCAGTTCACGCCTGGAAAGAACTTTCCGCAAACGGGCGGATTCGGTCCGTGGCTCGTCACGCGCGATGAAGTCGGCGATCCCGCTCAGCTTTCTCTGATCACGCGTCTGAATGGCGAGGTTATGCAACAGGCTACTACCGACGACTTGATTTTCCCGATACCTAAACTGATCGAATACTGCTCGACCTTCTGCACGCTGCAGCCAGGTGACGTCATTATCACGGGCACGACAGGAGGGGTGGGCGCGTTCCGTGAACCGCCTCTATGGATGAAAGCCGGCGATGTAGTTGAAGTAGAGATTTCGCGGATTGGAACGTTGCGAAATGTGGTGGTCGATGAGGCATAGAGATGCGTGACCGGTATCTTTGAAGCGCAAAGTGGCGGATTGGTCGGATAGGCCAGTCCGCGCTTTATTCGCAGCAGAGCTTCTTTACTGATCGGAGACTTATAACGTCCGGTTTGATTCCGGAAGTCACGGTCGCATCAGCCCTCCAAAGGGATGTGGCCTCGGTGGCCTCGGTTGTCTCGACAACTGCTGGCGGAGCGCCACCTCGTCAATGAACGCCGTAGATGTCTCGCCGCGAGTCTTTGCCGCATCGGCTGGCAGCGCCATCAGCTCAAGCTTCTTCGAGTCGGTGCCCAGTCGCAAACCGAGAACTCCCCAAGCGCGGGCGCGCTCGCGTTGGTCACGGCACCAGTCGACACCGGCCGTTCTCGCATTTACTTCACTTGCGCGACTTCAGTGCCAAATTTGCTTGATCGGCGGCGTTCTGGAGCACCGGAAGAAACCGCTCGACCATGTCTTCTTTACTCGCACGGTTGGCGGGCGCCACGATCTTGATCGCCGCAATCACTTTGCGATGTCGATCAAACAACGGTACCGACACCGACCTCACCCCCTCTTCATATTCTTGGTCTCCAAGAGCCCAACCATTGGTGCGTACTTGATCGAGAACCTGTAAAAGCCTTGCGCGGTCCGTAATCGTGTTGCGCGTTCTTGCTTTCAATGGCGTGCTGTCGAGGTACGTGTCGAGTGTTTCCTGGTCGAGGCTCGCCAACAGGACGTGACCGAGAGACGAAGCGTTGGCGGGAATTCTCGAGCCGACGTTGAGTGTTGCATTCACCACGCGGCGAGCCTGCACGCGGCACACATAGACAACGTCTGGCCAATCGAGAACGCCTACGGTGCAGGACTCGTTTAACTCGGCGACAACTTGTTCAACGTACGGTTCGACAATGTCCCACGCGTCATGCGACGCCAGGTACGAGTAGCCCAAATCTAGTACGCGCGGGCGGAGGCTGAAGCGCTTTCCATCCGTTTCGGCATACCCGAGGTCAATCATTGTCAGCAGGAAGCGCTGAGCCGTTCCTCGAGTGAGGCCGGTCTCTCTTGCTACCTCGCTGACGGTCATCGACGCGTGCTCCTTTCCAAAAGCTCGCAGGATCTCGAATCCGCGCTCCAAACTCTGAACGAAGTAAGCAGGGCGGTTGCGTTGAGTAGGGCCATCATCCGGCACTGATTCTACTTTCGTCATAACTTATTTCCAAAAATGTCCGCATTGCGGACATTTTGAGGATCCAGGGGGAGAATTGTCAATACATTGATTGTCCGCATTGTGGACAATTGTCCGCATGTTGACCATCGACCGTTTGCACCTTACCATTGGTTTGCCCGGCAGAGCTAGATCGATAGGAAAAAATCCTAATAGCGTTGGGAAAAAATATTAGTAGAACGAACTAAATAAAGGAGACAAATGAAAAAGTTACTTCTGGCAGGTGCCACTTTCGGCGCGTGCTCATCGGTGGCATACGCTCAGAGTTCCGTGGTGTTGTATGGCGTTGCCGATGTGGGTATCAATATTCAGAGTAACGTTCAAGGTCATGCTGCCTACGCTCAGAACAGCGGCATGATGCAAGGAAGCCGGTTGGGTTTTTTGGGATCGGAAGACCTGGGCGGCGGAATGAAGGCGATCTTCCAGTTGGAGAACGGTTTCGATATCACGAGCGGCAGGGCGGGGCAAGGCGGCCTGCTGTTTGGCAGGCAAGCGTTCGTCGGTTTGTCAAATCGATTCGGAGTACTGACATTTGGGCGCCAATACGACTCGCATCTTGATGCGGTTCTAAAATTTGCTGCAGCGAATCAGGGAGCCTCGATCGCGGCCGCTCATCCGGCTGATCTGGACAATACGAACTACACGTATAGAAGCAACAACTCGATCAAGTTCACGAGCAACCCCTTGCAGGACATCACTGCGAGTGCACAGTACTCGGTGGGTGGGCAACCTGGAAACTTCACGGGCGCGCAGATCTGGTCACTGGCGCTGAGCTATTCGAATGGCGCAACGTCGGCGGGTGTCGGTTACCTGGATGCAAAGAACCCGAACATAGGTTTGTTGGGAAGCGCATCGGCTACTCCACAGGCATCGTCATCAGCCAACGTCACGTCCCCCGTGATTAGTGGTCTTATGTCGGCAAGCGCCTACAAAGGGCTGGCCGCGGGTGCTGCCTATGCACTTGGAGACGTTACGCTCAGTGCACTTTACTCACATACTCGCTTTCTCGGGCTAGGCGATCTGACATCTGGGCCAAATCCCGCGCATCTCACGGGAAGCGCAACGTTTGATACGTATGAAGTGAACTTGCAGTACCGCCCCTCGCCATCTTGGTTGTTGGGTGCTGCCTATCTGTTCACCGATGGCGGCTCATCAAGCGGGGCAGTCGGCGCACGCTATCGGCAGGTTGCGGCTGACATTCATTTTCTGTTTTCCAAACGCACCGATGTCTACATCGCTTGCGTGTACCAGCACGCCGCAGGGCGCGATTCGACGGGGCGTTCCGCAGTGGCGGCGATCAATGGCTTGAGCCCGTCCAGTTCCGCCGATGCAGCGCTCGTTCGAATCGGGCTGCGACAGAGGTTTTAGCCTACAAATTCCCTTCGGGTTTGTCCGTAATGCGGACGTATGTCCGCATAGTTGACGTTTTCTATGTCGGCGTCTAACATTCGCAACTAGGGAGACGAGCAATAAGCTAAGGAGATTTACATGGTGGTCAAAAAATGGTGGCGCTACGCATGTTCGAGCATCGCCGGAATAGCGCTTTTCAGTTCGAATGCCCACGCGGATCTAGTCCAGGTCAAGCTAGGGTACGCATCAAGCGCGATGTCGCTGGTGACTGCGCCATGGCTGGCGGCGAGTGAACTTGGCTTCTTTAAGGAACAGGGCATCGATCTTCGGTGGGTCGTGCTGAATGGTGGAGCAAATGCCATCCAGCAGACTCTCAACAAGAGCATCGACATCACGTATCCATCTGCAAACGAACTGCTCATCGTGGGAAAGCAGCAAGGGCGGCAACCGCTTCCGCTGCGGTTCTTCTATCTAGGTTTTCCCAGGAATATTTGGCAGTACGCAGTACCTGAGAATAGCCCTATCAAATCTTTTGCAGATCTTCGCGGAAAGAAAGTCGGCGTGTTTTCCAGCCAAGCTGCGTACTTGCCACAACTTCGCGCCCTGGCAAGAAGCGCGGGAGTGAATCCAGCGACGGATATGCAGATTCGCGTCGTTGGTGTGGGGGCGGGAGCTTTGCAGGCATTGCGAAGCGGGCAAACGGATGTCTCTGCGCAAGCCGAAGTCCAGCATGCCGCGTTCGAGGCGATGGGCGAAAATCTCAGGTTGCTACCGACGAGTCAACTCGTTGATCAGTTGCATGGGCCCGGTTTTTTGACGCATGAAGACAATCTACGCGATCCAAAACGTAGGGCAATCATGGTAGCGGTTGCTCGTGCGATGGCCATGGGGACGCTTTTCTGCCAGACGAATCCCGAGGAGTGTGTTCGCTTGTCATGGAAGGCCGTTCCCACGCTTCGCCCATCGGGTGATCCCGCTAAGGCAATGGCGACGTCGATGGCTGTATTAAAGGCGGTGTTGGCAGATATGACACTTCGACCTGAACAGAACGGACAGTATGGTCGATATCTGCCGTCGGGCTGGAATGCCTATGTCAAGCTGCTTCGTGACGGGGGAGAGATCAGTGCGCCCGTTGATGTCAATAGTCTTTACACGAACGACTTGATCAACGACGCAAACAATTTTGATCATGCGCGTGTTGTCGCACTCGCAAAAAATAGGAGTGCAAAATGAATGCAGTGATGCGCGAGGTTTCAGCTGTTCAGGATCGAGGCCCCGCCACGGTAGTGTCGCTGGATGGCGTTACTGTGGAATATGCCTCAAACGGTGGTCAGGGACGTGTTCGTGCATTGGACAATATTTCCCTCGAAGTAAAACGAGGTGAATTTGTCGCGGTTTTGGGGCCATCCGGCTGTGGGAAGAGCACGTTGCTGCGTGTCCTTGGCGGGCTTATGCCTCCTTCACGCGGAACCGTGAAGGTCGGTGGTAAAGAGGTGGTTGGACCTCGTCCTGATGTCGGTATTGTTTTTCAAGACCCTACGCTGCTTCCTTGGAAAACAATACGACAAAACGTCATGCTTCCAGCGACGGTTGCGAAGTTGAAAGGGCGCGAGATAGAGGCGCGCGCCGACAACTTGCTGCAGATGGTCGGACTGCAAGACTTCGCGAAGCGCTTTCCGTTTGAGTTGTCGGGAGGCATGAGGCAACGTGCCGGCATTGCGCGGGGGCTGCTCAACGATCCGAATGTGCTGTTGATGGATGAACCGTTTGGCGCTCTCGATGCAATGACGCGTGAACGGATGAATGAAGAAATTGCCCGTATCTGGGCGGAAAGCGGCACTTCCATCTTGTTCATTACTCACAGCATTCCGGAGGCGGTTCTATTGTCGGATCGGATTGTCGTGTTGTCGTCGCGGCCGGGGAAAGTTGTCGAGGTCATCGAGAACAAGCTGCCGCGTCCACGGTCGCTTTCCATCATGGCAACGAAAGAGTTCGGTGAGTATGCAGCCCATCTCCGGAGCTTGTTTCAAGTGTCCGGTGCTATCGATTGACGAGGTGATGATGAACTTTCAGAAAATTAACCGTGCTACGCAGCCATTCCAAGCCTTCATTGCATTGCTGATCATTTGGGAGTGTGCTGTTCGTGCAACCAACACGCCTACGCTCATCCTGCCTGCGCCGAGCCAAATCTTCGTTGCGCTCGTCGATGGCATTCGAGACGGTTTGTATGGGCGTGACCTTGCCTCTACGCTGAGCGCGACAGCGCTTGGTTATGTGGTCGGATGTGTAGCCGGCATTGCACTCGGGGCAATCCTTGCCGAATACAGGGTGCTAGAGCGTTTGTTCTATCCGCTCATCGTTGCGTTGCAATCGCTGCCGAAGATTGCGCTCGCGCCACTTTTTGTAATGTGGTTCGGATTCGGTATGTTGTCGAAGACGGTGACGGTGGCGTTGTTGTGTTTCTTTCCTTTGCTTGTCAATGCAATGACAGGGATCGCGGCGGCCGACCCCGATCGAGTGACTTTGCTTCACGCGATGGCGGCATCGCGCTCGCAGATCTTCATTCACGTCAAATTGCCATCCGCGGCTAGTTCGATCTTTGCCGGTCTTCAGGTGTCCGTGGTGTTGGCACTGATCGGTGCATTGGTGGCCGAATTCATCGGATCAGATTCCGGCATGGGAATTGTCATTGAGGCGACCCGATCGAATCTCGACACACCGGGGATGTTCGCGGCGCTGGTGATTCTCGCAGTGATCGGCCTGGTATCAACCAAGGTGATTCAGGAAATTCAGCGGAAGGTCGTATTTTGGGAGCGCCGTCCCGGGATTCTGAGCGCGAGCGATGCCAAGGAGGTCTAATTGTGGAAAAGCATTTAGTTGTACTGACGGGGGCGTCCGGGAAGATCGGAAAACGTGTCAGGCAGTATTTGAAGGGGAAATGCTTGCTTCGCAGCGCCGACATTGTTGCGATGGACTCTCCAGAAGGAGATGAGGAGGTTGTCGTTTGTGATTTGACCGATCTCGACGCCACTCGAAAGCTTTTTGCTGGAGCGTCAGTCGTGGTTCATCTCGCCGGCATCCCTCGCGAGGCGCCAATCGAGGACATTGCTGCTGCCAATCTCGTCGCGACATGGAACGTGTATCAGGCAGCACGAGAGGCAGGGGTAAAGCGGGTTATTTTCGGTAGTACTAACCATGTAGTTGGATTCTACCGAGTTGGGGAACGTCTTGATGCCGATTCGCTTGCTCGTCCCGATACGCTTTACGGTGCAAGCAAGGTGTTCGGCGAGGCGGTAGCCAGGCTGCATTGGGATAAGCACGCCATCGAGAGCGTCTGCTTGAGGATTGGTTCTGCGCTTGAGCGTCCTTTGAACCAGCGTCAGCTCAGCACCTGGATTAGCTACGAGGATCTCAATAGATTGATCTGGGCATCCATTACCGCAGAGCGTGTTCAGTATCGCGTCGTCTACGGGATCTCCAATAACAGCCAGGCGTGGTGGGACAACAGCGGGGCGAACCATCTTGGCTATGAGCCGCTTTCACGAGCCGATGACTTTGCCGATGAACTCGTGGCTCTGGAGTCCGTTCTTCATCCACAAGGCGATGAGTCCGTCAGCGCTCAGTTCCAGGGTGGACCGTGGGCAGCAGATGGTTATTCGGCAGATCAAGGCAAGGTAAGTACATGAAGGCATTCTTGAGTGTAGCTGCTATGGTGATGACGACTATTGTCGCGGGTGGCGCCGACGCCGCTCCCAAG
This sequence comes from Burkholderia sp. 22PA0099, assembly GCF_047497165.1. Taxonomy (NCBI): domain Bacteria; kingdom Pseudomonadati; phylum Pseudomonadota; class Betaproteobacteria; order Burkholderiales; family Burkholderiaceae; genus Burkholderia; species Burkholderia sp. 22PA0099. Next base: position 2,174,035 of record NZ_CP163164.1, read on the forward strand.
GTGCCCGCCGCCGTCGAACGTTGGATTGAGCCTGGACAACCCGGCGATTATCGATTGCACGTCCACGAACGTCACGCATCCAATTTGTGCGGCAAGCCGCCGGTTCTGCTGTTGCATGGATATGGCGTGCCGACGGCGATGGCATTTGATGTCCAAGGTGCCTCCTTGATGGAGCATCTGGCGCAGACCGGGCGCACGAGCTTTGCTGTCGATTTGCCTGGTTTCGGAAAGTCACAACGTCCGCCGGAAATGAATGGCGCACCGATTGCAGGCAAGCCGCTCATCCGGGCCGCCGACGTCCTGAGCGATGTCACCAGGGCTGTCGACTACGTTCAATCCGTTTGTCCCGGCACCCAAGTCGATGTTATCGGCTGGTCGTGGGGTGGTGTTGTGGCGGCCATGTGGGCATCGACTCAACCCACCGCTCTCAGACGCTTGATTCTGGTTGACAGCATGTACTCGTTGCATGTGCCGTCCATCACTAAACTCTTTGCGGATCCAACGAATCCCGACAAAGTGAATCCGAACCTGCCTTCCTACAATATCGTGCCGGTGCAGGCTATCGCTGATCAATGGAACGGGATGCTGAGCACGACTGGCCTGTCGGCCGATGCGTTACGCCAGCCCGAAGTAGCCGAGGCAGTTTCAAAGGTATTTCTGGAGTCGGACGCCGGGCGGCCGTCAGCGACAGCGATACGTCGTCCGCTCGGGCCAATCGTCGATCTGTTCGAGATCTTCAGTGGCCGCCCTATTTACGATGCGTCGAAGGTCATCGCACCTACATTCGTCATTCATGGCGATGCCGATAATTTCTCCGATATCGGAATGGTCACGCATTTCTCTCAGAGCTGCGGCCGACGAGAGCTGATTGTCGGCGATGGCACGCATTACATGATTTTCGAAAAATCACGCCATCAGGTCTATGCGGCGCTTGACGACTATTTGTCATCAGATTTTCCTGCGTGTGGGATACGTAAAAAAGGAGTGCAACATGAAAATTAAATTCCAGAAGAAATCGGTAACGCTCGTGGCGACCCTGATGATGACGTCATTGTGGAATTGCAACATCATGGCTTCAGAACTGGAGAACTGCCAAAGCCTGGGGCGAAGCACCGCACAGCATTGGATGGCACGTACCTCGCTGCCATTGATCGACACGACATTGACGATGGCACAGGCGGAGTGTGCTCGAACCGAATTCCTCAAGCAATTGCAGCCGTTGCTCGGACCGCCGGTTGGCTACAAGGTCGCAGCGGTTACGCCACCCGCACAGCGCGATCTCGGCGTGCGGGATCCCTTGAGCGCGACTTATCTCGCCGGCATGTTCCGGATGCTGGATTCCGATAGCGACGTCGTTATTCCATTGAATTACGCTTCGCGTCCGATTGTCGAGGCGAAATTGATGGTCACGGTGAAAGATGACGGAATCAATTTGGCCAAAACCGTTGATGACGTTGCCGAGCACATTGCGTATGTGGTTCCTTCGATCGAATTGGGCGACAGTCTTGTCAGGCCGGATCAGAAACTGACCGGCCCTATTTTGACTGTATACAACGTAGGCACTCGCGCGGTGCTTAATGGACCGGCCATTCAGTTCAATTCCACCGAAGAGTTGAAAAAATCGCTTAGAGGCATGATCGTCACCACTCGGGATGGCGATGGAAAGATCATAGAAACCGAGCCGGGAAGTTCGATTATGGGCGATCCTCTAAAAGCAGTGCTTTGGATCATTCACGATCAAAATTCACGCGGAGTAATGCTTCATGCAGGCGATAAATTGGGCCTGGGTGCGATGTCACGGGTGCGCCCTAAGAAAGGCACGGTGATGGACACCGAGTGGAAAGGACTTGGAGAGAAGTCAGTCACGTTACAAGTGAGGTTCAAGTAATGAAAAGTAATCAGCCAGCGCCGAACGTCGTATTGTTCGATACAGCGCGATCGAATGAAAACGATGCCGTGAGCACGACAAGCTATGTTCGAGCACGCTCATTCCTGGTGGCGATGACTCACGCATTCGATGCATGTTCGGTGTACGAAGATTGCGATGAAGAAGTCATGATGCTTCTTCCTGATACTGGGGTCGACGTCCGATGGGATGGTGGCGTTATTTCCGCTACCTCCAGGTCCATCGTTGTCTTGCCTCGGGGGCGGTACGAGATCGATATTCCGAGAGCCGGGCGCGTCATTCGACTCCATGCCTCAATTCCAGAGAAATTGCAGCATCTCGGGCTTGATACAGACGCTGATGGGCCGGCTTTGAAAAGTAATGTGGCCGGATTTTTTCGCAAGAATGGCGGTCTGTCTCCATCTGTATATCCTTTGGATGACTATCCGAACTCTCCGGGAATGCCAAGGGCAAAACTATTTCAATCGGCGGTGATCAGCATAAATTGGGTTGAATACCAAGGGCCGAGAGACAGAACCCAATTGTCTCCGCATTTGCACGACGATATCGAGCAGGGTTCGCTCGCTTTGGAAGGTGATTTTATCCATCATCTTCGAACTCCATGGGTCAAGGATGCCAACGCGTGGCGCGACGATATGCATGAACAATGCAGCGCCGGATCGATTGCCGTCATCCCGCCTGGAATTGTTCACACCACGGAAGGAATTGGTGATGTGAAGCATGTCTTGATTGATATTTTTTCGCCGCCTCGGCGCGATTTCATTGCAAAAAATCAGATTCTGAATTCATCCGATTATTTGGATCTGAAATCTTAAAGCCTGGTCTTCCTCGTCATGGATGATGGCATGTTGGGGTCTCCAGCAGGCCGCTTGAGTGCATTCCGAGTTGAATTTCTGGGTGAGGTGGAATTTTTTGTTCGGTGGGGAATTCTATGGAATATGAAAATAAGCTAATCAATTTTAGAAATCGAATCCGTTCCGGAGATCGTTTGTATGGGACATTTGTAAAATCCCCGACGTCGGAAAATGTAGAAATTGTTGCTGCACTGGGATTCGATTTTGTCATCATTGATGCGGAGCACGCCCCGCTGGGGCGCCGGGAAGTAGATCAACTTTGCCTTGCCGCGAAGGCCGCAGGTATTCCTGCGCTGGTTCGTGTCAATGATGCTTCTGCGGCTACCCTGTTGTCGCCACTTGATAGCGGAGCTGCGGGGGTGGTCGTGCCGCATGTTGTTTCTGGCGAGATGGCTCGGCAGATCGCGGTTTCGTGCAAGTATCGCCCTGGTGGCCGGGGTTTCTCTGCTGCCACGCGCAGCGCGGGGTACGGAAGTCGGACCATGACGGAGGCGATCGATCAGTCAAATCTGGCGACCAGCCTTATTGTCCAGATCGAAGATGAGGAGGCGTTGCACGACCTTCAAGGCATACTTGCTTGTGACGACGTCGATGGCGTTCTGATCGGGCGTGCCGACCTGGCAGTGTCCTTGGGAGAGGCGTCAGCATCAAGTCAGCGTGTCATGGAAGTCGTAAAGGACATTTGCCGAGTTTGCGCGAATTTAAATAAATCAGCATTGATTTTTGCTGCATCGGCGAAAGACGCAAGAGCACTTTTGGACCTTGGCGCGACAGTCGCGGTGGTCGGATCCGATCAGGCATATCTTCGTGATGCCGCGAGGGAAACAATTAAAAATCTGAAAAATCCCGAATTCGGAAGTGAGAAGAAAAGTGTGGCGATTTCCACTGAGGAGGGCGTACGTGGTGAGCGGTGACGACGAAATCTGGGACTGTCATTTGCATGCTTTTCCTGCATCTGTTGCCAATGAGGGGGGCGTTTCCGGGCATGCCTTGCGGGATTACCTGTCAACAGTCGCGAAGCCGTTGGAAATCAATCGACTTGTCTTGGTTCAACCCAGTCGTTTGGCGACTGATCACTCGGTTTTGTTCGATGCGCTGAACGCCATGGAAGGACGCGCGCGCGGCGTGGCTGTCCTCCCGCAGGACGGCAAGGAGTTCGACCCGGCAGAGTGGCATGATCGCGGGGTGCGTGGTTTGAGATATGCGCCACGATTAAAGCAGGGTGGTGAATTGGAACAGCTTATCGAGTTGGCACCCGTTTTGAGGGAATTCGATTGGCATATTCAAGTTTATGCCGATATTGAGGCGTTGCCAGGTATTGCAAAACGTCTGGTTCGTACCGGCGTGCCCATTGTGTTTGACCATTTTTCCAGGGTCGATCCGGGTTTGTCGGAAAATCATCCGTCATTGAGAGTTGTATTCGATTTGCTGGAGTCTGGTGTTGCCTGGATTAAATTTTCCGCTCCCTATCATTTTTCGGAAATGGATGATGGCTATCGAAATATGAGGGGCGTGGCTCGATCGTTTTTCGATAAGAATCCGGAAATGATTCTTTGGGGAACTGACTGGCCTCACCCGAATGTTTCCGCTGCGGTAGACGAAAGGTCCTTGCTTCGCGCCTTGGATGTGTGGGGCTTCAATCGGATCGAAAAAAATAAAATACTGACCGAAAATCCATCGAGGCTATACAGATAGCATGTGGTGGGAACAGGTGCGGCATCGATCTGAGCACATCAATGTGATCGCAACGTGTTTTATTTTGCCGATGATGTGGGCTGGCGTCTCTCATTATTTTGGCGATACCACGTTGCCTCGGCGCTCCTTTATGGTCGAAACCTGTTCTGAGCGATTCCGTCTCATTTCCGGCCATGAAAGGGCCTTTGAAGCGTGTCGAATCAATCCTGCTTGGCGACGCTGGCAAGAGGCGGCGCATCCTCGAAACACGCCGGCTCGACTTTTCGACGAGCCGGCGTGGAAATCGTCAGGACAGCGCCGTCGAGAGATTTTTTCGGTCAGAGGAATGTGCACATCCTCAAGTGCAACCATCAACCCCGAGCCAGGGTTCACACCGGTTTCTGGTGCGCTTGCGCTGTGAAGGCCGCGCCGATTTCATTCAAATGCGGTCTGGACGGATTGCTGTCTCCACGCATCGATATCGGCTTGCACCTGGCGAAGCTTGCCTTCGATGCGGTGGATGGCATCTTCGCCGATAACTAGTCGCAGCGGGGGGGCGGCCGAGCAGGTAGCGTCAACGATCAATCGTGCTGCCGCTGCAGGGTCTCCCGCTTGATTGCCGGCACGTTGTTGCGCAACCGATCGTGTTTTTCCCGCGCTGGTTTCGTACTCCGCAAGCACACGCCGGGTGGACTGCATGGAACCATTGGAAAGAAAACCTGTGCGAAATGATCCCGGCTCGACGATCATGACTTTGACGCCCATGGCGGCTCCTTCAAGCGCCAACGCTTCGGACAGACCCTCGACAGCGAATTTCGTCGCGTTATAGATGCCCCAGCCTGCGCTGGCAGCAAATCCACCCAGCGACGAGACATTGATGACGTGTCCGCCATGCCCGCGGAGCTCGGGCAGCGCGGCGCGGGTAAGCCTCAGTGTGCCAAAGACATTCACGTGGAAAATGGCCTCGACTTCCTCGTCGGACGCTTCTTCGATGGCGCCCAGCAAGCCGTAGCCGGCGTTGTTGACGAGCGTGTCGATTCGGCCGAATCGTGCGATTGCGGTTTGAATCGCCAGCGTTACGCTCGATTCCGACGAGAGATCGATCTGGAGCGGAAGAAGTCGGCCGGCATAGTCCGGGTGTTGCCGGAAGGCTTCAACCACCATGTCGGGATTACGCGCCGCGGCTACGACGCAGCCTCCCCGTTGCAGGACCTCTTTCGCGATTTCCAGACCAAGGCCGCGCCCCGAGCCGGTCACGAACCAAACACCAAGATCTTTACTCATAGCTTTCTCCGAACGGTACCCACAAAATTCAAGACAACTAATAAAAATCGTTTCACAAGACAGAAACCCTGTTTCTGGCTGGAAAGAGCGAACGCCTCGACTCGCGTCAACGGACGTTGAGGAGGAAATGGTAGGCTCCGGTGTCAAAAACGTCAACTATGCGGACATTGGTCCGCATGGCGGACAATTGGGCCTCCCGATTATTGGTCAGATTGGTAGGGTTCCCGACATTCGGTGTACGCATGATTGACCGACATCGGCTGCTTGCAGACTTGGAGAACTGGCCACCCGACGAGGCACTTGCTTGCACGCATTTCGGCCAAAGATGCGGCAGGACTTCAATGGCCGTTCGTGCGTGGCGCAGCGCAGACGCATCGCCGGCAACGAGGCGCCCCGGTTCAAACGCCATAACGTCAGCCGGAAGCGCGATCGCACGCTAGAATTTGTGGCGCATGCCGATCACCACCATGTTCTGAGAACCTGTCGAGGATGGCGAATCGAGGTAGAGCGCGGCCACTGCGTGCGGGCCCGATACACGTTGAAAATCGTCGAAGATGAACACGTCGGTTCGTTTCGACAAAAAATAATCAAGGCTGACCGCAGCCGTATGCCAATGTGGGTTTGCCGAAATGCCGCCATACTTGCCCGCTGAAAAGACGTAGGCGGCACCTAGTACGAGACTCCGCGCCAGCTTGTAATCGATCGACACGTCGTAGTTATCCAGCCTGAAGTTCGTGCCGTCGCGATAGGCGTACCGGATGGTATCGATCATCGCGTTAAGACGCAGATGAGCACTGAAATCGTAATAGCCGCCAACTCCCGCGTTACGTTGCTTGAGCGTGCCGATCGCACTGTTGAGCGGGCTGGAGCGGAACATCAAGAACGACGCACCTTGAAAGTCGTCGCTTACGGCACCGTTTGCGTTCAGCGTGCCAGGCTGATCGAGTTCGACATAGGCGGCCGCAAGCATCACAGGGCCACGGCTGTAGCCGATACCACCGCCGAACGCCCGATTCTGGGTAAACGCGCCTGCTGCGTTGCTGAATGAATACATCGCTTCGGCATTCATGCCGTTCACCGTGGGCGAGACGTATTTGACCGTATTGCTGTAGCGCCAACTACCGATCAAATTATCCGAGTCACCCGGATGGTCTGCCAGGCCGCTGGTTGCGGCTGCCGAGGATATCTGCGTGAAGTAGTCCCAGAACATGTCGTATTGACGTCCCAGTGTGAGCGTACCCCAGTGATCGTTCGATAGACCGACGTAGGCCTGTCTGCCGAACATCCGGCCGCCTTGCTGAAGCTTGCCGCTTGTGATGTCGAAGCCATTCTCCAGCGTCGCCACCACACGATTGCCACTGCCAAGATCCTCGCTGATACGAAAGCCTACCCGGTTGTTCTGGTTTGGGCCGGTCACTGTCTTCGCGCTGGCATGGCCGCCATCGTTGTTGACCCATGCGACGCCTTCGGAAAGAATTCCATAGAGCGTGACGCTGCCCTGCGCGAATGCGCTCGTCGACGCCGCTGCGAGCAGGGTTGCAGACAGTAAAGTCGTAGTGATGTTCATGAGATCGTCTCCTGATATTGTCTGTTTTAATTTCGGCGTGTGATGCTGTTGTCGTTGCGGCTTGCTATGGCACGAAGCGGCATATCGATCCTCAATCGATATGCATGGATCTACCGTTAATCGATTAGCTCAATCGATCGAATGAAAGGATTTTTTGGATTCGCCCTTGATCGATGTACTTATGGGCGTCCAGGTACTTATTTGCTGAAGATCGAACGTAGACGTTCGTTGAGTCCGTCAGGCAGGGCATCTACAGGGCGACGAGTTTCTCGATCGACGTAGACGTGGATGAAGCGCCCCTGAGCCGATGCCTGCAGCTCGTTGTTGCGAAACACGGCGAGCAGGTAACGAACACTGCTGGTGCCAATGCGTTCCACTCGTATGCCGACGGTCACGCGATCCGGAAAACTGACTGCGCTGAAATACTGGCAATTCGTTTCGACCACCAAGCCGATTGCATTGTGCGTAGCGGCGGGTCCAAGCACGCCCTGTTCAATCAGCCAGGCGTTCACGGCCGTGTCGAAAAACGCGTAATAGACGACATTGTTGACGTGGCCATACATGTCGTTGTCCATCCAGCGCGTCTCCATCGGTTTCAGCACCGGGAACGCATCTCGCGGCAACGGTTGCTCGCGGACTGTCATAACATCTCCGCATAAAGCGCAAGGGCGTCATCGAATGCAACGGCACGCGGATTGTTCACAAGCAACCGCGTCTGCTGCATGGCATCGGACGCGAGAGTCGGCAAATCGCTAGCCTTGATGCCGACCTCGGACAGTCGAGTAGGCAGACCGAGTTCGCCTGGCAGCATGCTCAGCCAGTCGATCAGCGCTTGTGCCCGTTCTCGATCCGTACCACGAGCCTGGGGCACGGCGATCGCGGCGAGTTCGGCGTAAGGCGCGACTGCTTCGCGCAGATTGAAGCGCATCACCGCCGGCAGTACCAGCGAGTTCGATAAGCCATGGGGGACATGGAAACGCGCACCTACCGGGTAAGCAAGTGCATGCACTGCCGCCACCGGCGCGTTGGCGAATGCCAAGCCGGCGAGCGATGCACCGAGCAGCATGGCCTCACGTGCGGGTAAATGCGTTCCGTCATGGCAGGCTGGCTCGATATGTCGCGACAGCAACCGCATTGCGTCTCGCGCAAGGCTATCCGACAGCGGATTTTTCAATCGCTTGCTGGTATAGGATTCAATCGCGTGGACCATCGCGTCGATGCCGGTCGCCGCGGTGGCCGCGCGTGGCAGGCCGATTGTGAGCGCGGCATCGAGCACGGCGCAGTCGGGCACCAACAACGGAGACACGACGCCTTTCTTCTGCCCCTCGCCGGTCGTGACGATGGCTACCGCGGTTGCTTCCGATCCTGTTCCGGCGGTGGTGGGCACCAGCACGAGCGGCAGGCGTGGCCCTTTTGCGAGACCGACGCCATACACGGCGTCGAGCGTCTCGCCGCTTCCTGCCAGCAGCGCAACGAGCTTCGCGACGTCCATCGGACTACCACCGCCAAAGCCCATCACCGCGTCCGCCTGGGCCTCGATCGCAGCACGCGAGGCCGTTTCGACGGTCGTTGAGGAGGGGTCCGCTTCCACGTCGGAAAATATCGTGACCGTGATGCCATGCTCGCGCAGCGCAGCAAGCGGTGCATCGAGCAGACCTGCGCGTTCGACTCCGGCATCGGACACGACGAACAGGCGGCGCAATGGCCCGCGCAGCGAGCGAAGCGCTTGCAGGATCTCGGTGAGACGTGCTGCGGCACCCGTTTCGACGACGAGCGTCGAGGGTGCATGGAATTGAAACGGATTCATCGGTCTCCTTACGAAGGCAGCCGGCGTCGCGAACGGCGCGCGGAGGTGGGGTGGCTGAATTGTGCGAAAACGCATCCACGTCGGCTATCCGTCAATTCCACTGTGTAGAATTGACGGAGTCGGTGACGTAGATGCATGCCGCGAAAGTCCAATTCCTTTCTGATCACATCGGAGCCGCGATGCCCGTCCATCCTCTCGATGACCGCCTGTCCCCATCTAATCGTTCAGTCGAGCGCGCATTGCAGATCCTGCGTGCATTTCGTCCAGGAGTCGGCCTGCTCGGAAATATGGAACTGGCTGAACGTACTGGCCTCGCGCGCTCGACAGTCAGTCGGCTCACGCAAACGCTGGCCGAAAACGGCTTTCTGGACTACGACGAGGAGAGTGGCGGCTACCGACTCGGTGCGCCGGTGCTGAGTCTTGCGCACGCCTTGCGTCTTGAATCGGTAGTACTGAATTTCGCGCTGCCCGTGATGCGTGAGACCGCCGAGAACCACCGTATCAATGTGGGCCTTGCAGTCGCGGACCAGGGCGAGATGGTCTATCTGGAATCGGTGCGGCGGAACCGGCGTGAACTGTTTCGGCATGTGACCAGCGGCTCGCGTGTGCCGATCGAGCTGACCTCGCTGGGGCGTGCCTATCTGTCGACGCTTCAAGCGAAGAAGCGGACGTCCTGGTTGGCAATGGCGCGCGGACGACATCCCCAGGACTGGCCGACCGTACTTGCCGACATTGAGCGCTCGCTTGCCGATCTCCGCGCCAATGGTTATTGCGTCGTGTCGTGGCAGACGGGCATCACCTCGATCGCGATGCCGCTCGGTCTGTCACATCTGCCGCCTTGCGTCTTCAACATCAGCTACGCGACCGAGGATTTCACGCGCGAGGCGATGCGTACCGCGCTGGCGCCCTTGCTGTGCGAACTGGTGGAGCGCGTGAGGAACGCGTTCGAGGCCACGCGGGCATCCGCGTAGCGGCCACGGCGGCCACGCCCGTTATCGACATCAATTCCATAGAATGGAATTGATGTCTCGAGAATCTACCGTGTCGCAACCATAATGATTTCCGAACGCAGGCATTCGAGCATTGCCCCGCCTGCGGCAAAGTCATTATGGAGACGCAACAATGAGTAGTTTCAATGCCGCCGCCGCGAGCGGCGTGACCGGCGCACTCAAAGGCGTTCGCGTCATCGACGTGTCGCGCGTGCTTGGCGGCCCATTGGCCGGCCAGATTCTGTCCGACCATGGCGCCGACGTGGTCAAGGTCGAACCCCCGCAGGGTGATGAAACACGTGAATGGGGGCCGCCGTTCCAGGGCGACGCCTCGGCGTATTTTCTCAACGTCAACCGGAACAAGCGCGCATTGTCGCTCGACCTGTCGCGCGATGAGGGCCGTGCGGTATTGCTGCGTCTGCTCGAGACGGCGGACGTGATCATCGAGAACTTCAAGCCCGGCACCATGGAAAAGTGGGGGCTCGGCTACGAGCAACTGGCCGAACGGTTCCCGCGCCTCGTCTACGCGAGCGTGACCGGATTCGGCAAGGATGGCCCGTTCGGCGGTTATCCTGGTTATGACCTGATGGCGCAAGCCTGGACCGGCCTGGTATCGATCAATGGTTCGCAGGCGAGTGGGCCGCTGCGAATCGGCATGCCGATCATCGACATGATGACCGGCGCCAACGCGGTGATCGGCATCACGATGTCGTTATACGAGCGAGAGCGTTCGGGACGTGGTCAGCACGTGGACCTGACGCTCTACGACACCGGTGTGAGCCTGCTGCATCCGCATGCACCGAATTGGTTTCTGTCCGGAAAAGTCCCGGGCCTGACGGGCAACGATCACCCGACCATTTCTCCTTACAGCCTGTTCGAGACGGCGGGCGCACCCGTGCTGGTGACGGTGGGCAATGATCGCCAGTACGAGCGTTTCTGCGAAACCATCGGCGCTCCCGAGCTTGCGAGCGACCCGCGCTTTCGCAGCAATGCGCTGCGCGTCGAGAATCGAGAGGTACTGGCCGAAGCGATCCAGGCCAGGTTGCGAGAGTTCGATGGCGAGACGCTCTGCAAGCAATTGATGGACGTCGGGGTGGGCGGGGGGCCGGTGCAGAGCGTCGACAGCGTGCTTACCCACCCGCACACGCTGCATCGCAAGATGGTCGTGCAACTCGGCGAGTATCGCAGCACCGGGATTCCGGTGAAGTTGTCGCGTACACCGGGCAGTGTGCGCACGCCGCCCCCTGAATACAATCAGCATGCGCACGAGATCCTGGCCGAGCTGCAGTTGACGCCCGGTGATATTGCGGCGCTCGAGGAAAGCGGCGTGGTGCGTCGCACGAGGAAGCGCCATGGCGAATGAACCGGAGGTCTTGTACCGGATCGAGCGCGGCGTGGCCTGGATCACGCTGAACAGGCCCGACCAACTCAATGCGATGACATCGTCCATGGACGACGCGCTGCGAGACAGTGTGCGCCGAGCGGACCGCGACCGTGACTGCGTCGTGATTTGCGTGACCGGAGCCGGCCGGGGTTTCTGTTCGGGCGCCGACCTCGGCGTGCCGACCCAGATGAATCGGACGGCCGCTTACGAACCGGATCCCACGACGCTTGAAGCGTTCCGCTTTGCATATCTGCGCACGGCGCGCAAGCCGGTGGTTGCCGCGATCAATGGTGCGGCCATCGGTGTCGGTCTCGTGCTCTCTTCATTTTGTGACGTGCGGATCTGCGCGAGCGGTGCAAGGCTCGGCTTTACCTACACTCGAGTGGGACTCGTGGCCGAATACGGCCTGGCTTGGTGGTTGCCGCGTTTGATTGGCGAAGGGGCGAGCCGCGACTTGTTGCTGTCGGGACGCCTCGTCAATGCGCCCGAGGCCCTGCGCATCGGGCTCGTCGATCAGGTGGCCGACGAGGCGGCGTTCGTCTCGCATGTCGACGCCTACCTGGCCGCGATTGTCGAGCGTTGCGCACCACGCTCGATGGCGACCATCAAGGCGCAATTGAACGCGGCACCCGAGGAGTCCTTGCTCAAGGCTATCGGATCCAGTCACCGCGCCTTGCAACTCGCGCGCTCCGGTGACGATTTCATCGAAGGCAAATCCGCATTTTTGGAAAAACGTCCTCCGCACTTCTCACGTCTCGCGGAGCGCATGGAAGGAGATCCGTCTTGAGCCTCATCGATCACAACGCCCAGGCGACGTCGCGCCAGCCCTTCGTTGTCTGCGAGGTGCACGACGGCATCGCGCTGATCACGCTGAATTCGCCGGATACACGCAACGCGATGAGTGGGGATGCCGACTTCAGCGATATCGAGACTCTGTTTGACCGGGTGCATCGCAACCGCGAGATCCGGGCGGCCATCCTCACCGGCGCCGGCAAGGCGTTCAGCGCGGGGGGCGATGTCAAGCTCATGCATCGCCGCGCCCAGGACACGTCCATCGAACCGATCGACGATCGCTACCGCTATCTGGAAGGTATTCATCGCGTCACGCTTGCGCTGCACCGTTTCGAAGTGCCGTTGATCGCGGCAGTCAACGGCGCGGCAATCGGCGCTGGACTTGACCTGGCGTGCATGTGCGATATCCGGATCGCAAGCGAGCAGGCGAGTTTTGCGGAGAGTTTTGTGAAGGTCGGCATCATCCCCGGGGACGGAGGGGCGTGGTTGCTGCAGCGTGCAATCGGTCCCGCGCGCGCCGCCGAGATGACCTTTACTGGCGACACCATCGATGCGGCTACTGCGCTGGCCTACGGTCTGGTCTCGAAAGTCGTACCGCACGACCAGTTGCTTGACGAGGCTCGTGCGCTGGCGGCACGGATCGCGGTGAATCCTTCGCACGTACTGAGGATGTCGAAGCGCCTGATGCGCGAGTCGGCCAACGCTCGGCTTGAAACCGTGCTGGAGATGTCGGCCGCGTTTCAGGCGCTCGCGCACGCTACGGCCGAGCATCGCGAGCGTGTGGCGAAAATCGTTTCGCGTCTCGGTTGAGCTGCCGGGTGCCGCTTGAGCATCTAACGGAAAAAGAATCCCTATCATGAATGCCTCGTTTAAATTGAAGCGCGGAATCGCGATCATCACGATCGATGCTCCGCCAGTGAACGCGCTCGGTCACACCTTGCGCACCGCGCTGTATGAACGGATCGGCGTCGCACTGGACGATTCCCGAGTGCGCGGCATGGTGCTGGCGGGGGCCGGTACGCGCGCCTTCTCGGCCGGCGCCGACATTGCCGAATTCGGTGCGGCTGCAAGCGTTGCGTTTCCGTCTCTCGGGGAACTGATCGAGCGAATCGAGCGCGCTCGCGTGCCGGTGGTCGCGGCGATCGCGGGCTTCGCATTGGGGGGCGGACTGGAGCTGGCGCTCGGTTGCCATGCGCGCCTTGTGTCGACGGGAGCCAGTCTCGGCCTTCCGGAAATCGGTCTGGGCCTGATGCCCGGTGCGGGAGGGACTCAGCGACTGCCGCGCTTGATCGGCCGCGACGCGGCGCGAGCTTTGATTGCAGGAGGCAAGCCGGTACGCGCCGAGGCGGCGCTGACGGCCGGCATCGTCGACGCGGTGTTCGACGGCGATCTTGTCGAGCGCGCGGTGGATTGGCTCGTCGAGCGCATCAAGGGCGGCGATGTCTTGCCGAGAACCGACGAACGGCTCTTGCCGGCTTCGAGCGATACGCCAGTGAGCCAGCCAATGCGGCGGTCCGGCGCTTACGTGTTGCCGTTGGACACCATCGACCGCGCGATCGAGGCGGCCGGCGCGTTGCCGTTCGAGCAGGGTCTGGCGCTTGAGCAGACATTGTTCTCGATGCTGGTGGACCGGCCGGAATCCGTCGCGCTGCGCTACGCATTCCTTGGCGAGCGACGAACGGCGACGCTCGACGATCCCACGCTGCGCTCTGCTTCTCCGAGAGCCATTGCGACGGTCGGAGTGGTTGGTGCCGGCACGATGGGCGCGGGAATCGCGATCTGCTTGGCGAGCGCCAAGTTTCCGGTTTTGCTATTCGATTCGAATGCCGCCTCGCTGGACCGCGGAATCGCGTCGATTCGACATCATTTCGAGCAGCAGGCGGCGAAGGGCCGGCTCGCACCTGATGAAGCCGAGCGTTGCGTGGCCCGCGTAAAGGCTGCTACGCAAGCCGATGAACTGGCCGCGGTCGATCTCGCGATCGAGGCCGTATTTGAAGACCTGGCAGTCAAGCGCGAAGTGTTCGCGGTTCTCGACAAGGTGTTGCGTCCGGGGGCGATTCTCGCCACCAATACTTCGACGCTCGATGTCGACGTCATCGCAGGGTTCACGAGCCGGCCGCGTGATGTACTCGGTCTGCATTTCTTCAGTCCGGCGCCCGTCATGAAGTTGCTGGAGATCGTCCGGGGCGAAGCTACCGCACCCGACGTGATCGTCGGCGCCCAGGCGCTAGCGCGCCGGCTCGGCAAGGTGGGTGTCGTCTCGGGCGTCTGTGACGGCTTCATTGGAAACCGCGTATGGCATCAGTATTTGCGCCAGGCCGCGCGCATCGTGGAGCTCGGCGCGTCGCCGCATCAAGTTGATCGAGCCCTTGAACAATGGGGGTTTGCGATGGGGCCATTCCGTGTTGCGGACCTGGCCGGTTTGGACGTCGGCTATGCGATTCGTCAGCGGCAGCAACGCGATATGCCGGAGCGACGATGGCCAGTCTGGCTCGATCGCGTCAGTGAAACGGGGCGTGTCGGCCAGAAGGGGGGAGCGGCATTTATCGCTACGACACGGGCACCCGTGGCGGCGCGGTGGACCTCGATGTCGACGCATTGATTGCCGCCACGCGAGTCGAGGCGGGGATTGTGCCGCGTGAATTCGATGACGATGAAATCGTTCGATGGTGCACCCACGCGATGATCGTCGAGAGCACCCGCCTGCTCGTCGAACGGATCGCCCAGCGTGGCTCCGATATCGACGCCGTGCTGCTCAACGGATATGGATTTCCTCGCCACCGTGGCGGTCCGTTGTTCCATGCCGACGCGCTCGGACTGCATCGCGTGATCGCGACCATGCAGGCGCAGGCTGGCCTCGACGAGCCGACTTTTTGGCAGCCGCCCGCGCTGCTGCTCGATTTGGCCGACTCTGGCCAACGCATTTCGGGGTTTGCTCCGGCCGCCCCGGCCACCGAACGTCATTGTCAAGGAACGGGCCGATGAACGAAGCCGTGATCGTATCTACCGCACGGACGCCGATTGGCAAGGCGTATCGCGGGTCACTGAACGCCACGCATGCGCCCACGCTGGGTGCTCACGTGGTACGGCACGCGATCGAGCGTGCCGGCATCGAGCCTTGCGAGATCGACGACGTGCTGATCGGCTGCGGTCGCCCTGAAGGCACCGCCGGCGAAAACGTCGCCCGGCAGGTGGCCCTGCGTGCCGGCCTGCCGATCTCGGTGCCCGGCGTGACGATAAATCGTCTTTGTTCCTCGGGCTTGCAGACGATCGCGATGGGTGCTCGCACGATCCAGACCGGCGACGCCTCGATCGTGGTCGCCGGGGGGCTCGACTCCATCTCGTGCGTGCAAAACGAGTTCATGAACCGACACATGGATCAGGACCCGTGGCTGGCGACGCATTGCCCGTCGATCTACCTGACCATGCTGGACACCGCGGAAGTCGTGGCGCGTCGCTACGGTATCGATCGGGACCGCCAGGATGCATTCGGCTTGCGCAGCCAGCAGCGAGCGCGTGACGCGCAGGAGACGGGGCGTTTCGCCGATGAGATCGTTCCCATCGAGGTCGAGCGATGGGTGACCGATCGCGAAACCGGCACGACACGCCGGGAGCCGCATCGGTTCGACGCCGACGAGGGCATTCGCGCCTCCACCGCCGACGGGCTGTCGAGGCTGCGTCCGGTGCTCGAAGGCGGTAGCGTGACGGCAGGCAATGCCAGCCAGCTTTCCGATGGCGCCGCCGCCTGCGTGTTGATGGATGGGAGGCTCGCCCAACAGCGCGGAATCGAGCCGCTCGGGCTGTTTCGCGGCTTTACGGTGATCGGTTGCGAGCCCGATGAGATGGGGGTGGGTCCTGTCCACGCGATCCCGAGGCTGTTGACCCGGCATGGCCTGTCCATTGACGACATCGGCCTCTGGGAAATCAACGAGGCATTCGCGGTGCAGGTGATCCATTGCCGCGATCGACTCGGTATTCCCGATGAACGACTGAACGTCAATGGCGGCGCGGTCGCGCTCGGCCACCCCTATGGCATGTCGGGGGCTCGACTGGCGGGCCACGCGCTGTTGGAAGGGCGCAGGCGCGGCGTGCGCTTCGTGGTGGTGTCGATGTGTGTGGGCGGCGGGATGGGGGCCGCGGGGTTGTTCGAAGTGCTTTGACGAGTGGTGTCTTGCAGGCACCGTCGACAACTTATAACCATGACGGAAACAGGAGACAAGCAAATGAGCGAGACTCGATCACTCGCGACGCCCGATGGCGCCGCGTCAAGCCCGCTGACCGAACGCGACGCTGTCCGGCGGTTTCGTCGGATCATTTCCGCGGGCGCGTTCGGCACGATCGTCGAGTATTTCGACTTCAGCGTCTACGCGTTCCTCGCCACGACCATTGCCGATGTGTTTTTCGCCAAGGGGGACCCGACGGCCGCTTTGCTCTATACGCTCGGCGTGTTCGGCGCTTCCTTTGTGCTGCGCCCGCTCGGCGGCATTTTGATTGGCCATCTCGGCGATCGTTATGGTCGACGACCGGCCTTGACGATCTCGGTGGCGGGCATGGCGTTCGCAAGCACCGCGATAGGTCTGCTGCCGAGCTATGCATCGATCGGCGTCGCGGCGCCGGTGCTGCTGTTCGTGCTGCGTTGCGTGCAGGGGCTGTCCGCCGGAGGGGAGTTGGGCAGCGCGGCATCATACGTCGCCGAGGTCGCGCCGGATTCGCAGCGTGGGCGAATGACCAGCACCATGAACCTGGGCACGATGATCGGCACCATGCTTGGCTCCGCATGCGTCGCCGTGCTGCATATCACGCTGTCCCACGAGGCCTTGCTTGCCTGGGGCTGGCGATTGCCGTTCCTGATCTCGCTGCCGCTCGGCGTCATTACCTTGATGCTGCGCTCGCGAATGGAGGAGTCGCGCCAGTTCGAGCGGCTTGAACAGAGCGGAGCCGTCTCGAAGGTGCCTGCATTCGACGCGTTGCGCTCCAGTCCGCGCGGCGTGCTGATCGTTTGCGGTCTCTCGCTGGTCTCGTTCATGTCGTATTACCTGACGTTCACCTACATGTCGACTTATTTTCAGAGACAGGGGGTGATGTCGAGCACGGCTGCCGCCTGGTCGACCACCGTCACGCTGGTGCTCGCGATGCTCGTGATTCCGTTCTGGGGACGAATGTCCGATCGGGTCGGGCGGCGTCCGCTCTTGATCGCCGTTTGTCTGGCGGACCTGCTGCTGGCCTATCCGGCGTTCCTGGTGATGTCGTATTCAACGGCTTTCGCGGTGGTCGCCCAGATTCTGCTCGGTCAACTCGAGGCGCTCTACATGAGCGTGATCCTGTCGACTTATTGCGAACAGTTTCCGGCTCGTGTGCGCGCGAGCGGCTTCAACCTCGGCTATAACCTCGCCTCGATTCTTGCGGGTGGCACGGCGCCCTATCTGGCCACTGCGCTGATCGCCGAGACCGGCAACGCAAAGGCACCCGCCTGGATGTTGATCGTGGCGGCGGCCGTCTCGCTGTGCGCCGCTTTGTGGCTGAAGGAAACCGCCAATCGTCCGTTGCCGGTGATGTAAATCCGAGAATCTCAGAGAGCGAAGCTACAGATGTCAATCTATCCAGAAATTTGTCAATTCATTGATGGTCAATGGCGCCACGGTGGCGGCGCCAGCATCGAAGCCGTGCTGAATCCCGCCACGGCCGGCGTGCTGGGCGAATATGCCCATGCGAGTCCGGCCGATATCGACGCTGCACTGGATGCCGCCGAGCGCAGCGCCATGCGCTGGCGGAACACCCCACCCGACGAGCGCTATCGGATCCTGCGGCGTGCCGCCGACTTGCTGCGCGCACGAATCGAGACGGCCGCGCCCTTGCTGAGTCTCGAGCAGGGCAAGCCGATCGCGGAGGCCCGCGCGGAGTTCGCGGGTAGCGCCGATATTCTCGACTGGTACGCCGAGGAAGGACGACGTGCCTATGGCAGGATCGTGCCCGGCTCGCCCGGCACGCGGCTCATGGTGACGGCCGAGCCGATCGGTCCGGTAGCGGCGTTCACGCCCTGGAATTTCCCCGCCACGACCATTGCTCGAAAAGTCGGCGGTGCGCTCGCGGCCGGTTGCACGATTGTGATCAAGGCGTCCGAGGAGACGCCGGCGTCCGCGCGCGTCATGTTCGAATGTTTTGCGCAGGCCGGTGTGCCGGCCGGGGTGGCGAATCTGGTACTCGGCGTTCCCGCGCAGATATCCGAGCAACTACTGTCGAGCCCCGTCATTCGGAAGGTTTCGCTGACGGGTTCGATCGGTGTCGGTCGTGTCCTCGGCCATCTGGCGGTCGACCACGATCTGGTCACGACCATGGAGTTGGGGGGCAATGCGCCGGTCATCGTGTTCGATGACGTGGATATCGACGCGGTCGCCGAGGCTTGCGCCACCGCGAAGTTCCGTAACGCGGGGCAAGTCTGCAATGTCCCCAGCCGCTTCTACGTGCACGAGCGCGTCGCCGACCGTTTCGTGGCGCGCGTCGTGGCGTTCGCCGCTGCGCTTCGCGTGGGCCCCGGCATCGACCCGGAAACACGCATGGGCGCACTTGCCAATCGTCGACGACTCGATGTCATGCAGGCTTTCATCGACGACTCGCGCTCACGCGGCGCAACCGTCCATGAGGGAGGAACTTGCCCGGCAGGCGATGGATTTTTCTTCGCGCCGACAGTGATATCCGATGTTCCCGACGATGCGCGCGTGATGACCGACGAGGTCTTCGGCCCCATCGTGCCTATCGCGCGATTTTCCAACACGGAGGACGTGATTCGCCGGGCGAACGACACGACCTACGGACTCGGCTCGTTTGTTTTCACGGAGTCGCTCGATCGCGCGACGCGCGTTGCGGATGCGCTGGAGGCCGGGATGGTCGGCGTCAATACCGTCGTGCTGTCGCGCACCGAAACGCCGTTCGGCGGTATCAAGGCGTCGGGCCACGGTTACGAATCGGGCGTCGAGGGACTCGAGGCTTATCTGCGCCGTAAGGCAATCCTTCAGCATGCTCCGCTGCGGAGCGCATAGGGACGTGCCCGCTGGGGCGACCAAGGTGACGGAAAATAATTCGACGAGGTGTCATAGATGAACGTAGCAAAATCGCTCGGTGCAGCCGATGCGGCATGCAAGGACCGGGTCGCGGTTGTCACCGGGGGGGAAGCGGGGTGGGCGCGGAGACCGTGCGGCGATTGCATGGCAAGGGATTTGCCGTGATGTTGCTTGATATCGCCTTCCCCACGGCGGACGAACTGGCGCATCAACTGGATTCCGCCGGTCGAACCGCCGTGGCCTGGGAACTCGACGTTCGCGATCGCGAGGCAGCCGTTCAGGTGATCGAGGCGATCGATTCGCGTTATGGACGTATCGACGTGCTGGTCAATAACGCCGGGCTGCCCCAAACCAACCTGCCGTTCGAGCAGGTCGATACCACGATGTGGGGGGACATCCTCGACGTCAACGTGGGTGGCATCGCGAATTTATGTGCGGCCGTGGCACCCGTGATGCGGCGGCGTCGCGATGGTCGAATCGTGAACGTGACATCGGTCTCGGGTCTGCGTGCACGGCCGGGCATGAGCGCCTATTGCGCAGCAAAGGCCGCCGCGACCTCGCTGACGCAGACGCTTGCACTGGAGTTGGCCGCCGACGGTATCCTGGTCAATGCGATTGCGCCGGGGTCGCTCAAAACACCGATGTTCCAGAAGTTCCTGCGGCCCGGGGAGAGTTGGGATGACGCGATGTCACGCTATTTGCCGCAAATCCCGCTGAATCGCCTGGGGGAGCCCGGGGAGATTGCCGATGCGATCGTCTGGGTTGCGAGCGAGGCACCGAAATTCATGACCGGTCAAACCATCACGATTGATGGTGGTCGCTCCTTGTCTTGATGATTCGAGAGTGCAGCAGGCAGTCCGTGCATGGCTGCCGGCTAACCTGCTTTACCCGATTGCACGCTCGAACTTGCGCCCATCGACATCGACTAGGCGCAGCGTGGCTGCGCTTGCGAGATCGGCGGCATGTCCGGCGGGCAAGGGCAGTGTGATGGATGCCGCTGCGCCCATCGGAGCACGCAGCCCGAAGGGGCCTGGCCCAAACTGGTTGTACGCATAGTCGTTCGTGAAGGCCGACTTGGGAACGTGCGAGAGTGCGTCCGCGTCCCATCGAACGAGTACCTGGCCACTGGCGTCGAGCACGATGGCCTGAACGATATGCACCGGCGCTTCCGGCGTGCCGGCGTCGAGCGTTGCATGGAATCGCAACCCGCTCGGCGTCAGCGAGACCTGGCTCAGCGTGACATGGTGCGCAGTGGGGCTTACCGGACCGCTGTGGAACGGCGTCACGACGGAGCCGCGATAGTAGCTGTAGGTACTCACATCGAACACGACGACAAAAGCGAGCACGGCCAGTGCGAGCTTTCGCATGCCACGATCGCCGATCGGCAGCGGCAGGGCACCCGAAGCCCAGCGAAAAGGCGCGCTCTGGGCGCGTGACGGCCGGCGGCGCAACAGTATGTTGTCCAGTGCATAGGCGCCCCCACCACCCAGCAGCAGCGTTGCCCCCATGGCGAGATTGCAGGCAGCCATGGTCCATTCGTCGATGCAGGTCGCCCCTTGCCAGCCGAACATCAGCATCAGCAGCACAGAAAATCCCATCGAAGCCAGCGCGGCCGCACGCGTATAGAGCCCGGCCATCAACATCAAACCGACGATGAGTTCGGCCGCGCTGAACACGATCACGCCCGCATACAGGACGACAAAGTGATGGAGCATGTAGCCGATCACATGGTCCATGCCGAGCAGCGCACCGGGCAGCGCCGTTTGGAATTTGTTCGCCATCCAGTGCGTGGCGTTGGGATCGAGCTTGCTGGGTGCGTAGATGAAGCGTCGTGATCCGCCGCCCCAGTAGATGAAGCCCTGAATGACGCGCACTGCGACCATCGATAGAGCACTTGCCCGGACGGCCGTCCTGCTCGCGACGGCGTCCGGCGAGTGCGGCTGGTATTGGGAGCTGGGGAACGTTGTTGAAGTCATCGCTGTGTCGGTCAGGTCGAGGGGGATGGGCCCGATCGCACGATGCTTGGCGGCACCGGTGCGAACGACGGGATAAACGCAGCGTATCGATCATCGCGCGCCGGGAAAAATATCTTGCTGGCATTCGATCTATGCTTTTTTCTTATCGGATTCGTTCCGGCCGCCAAGCCATATGTTCAAGGCATGGCAGCGATATCAAGCCGGTATTTTTCCCCGAGCTCCCCGCTTCGTACACTGCAAGGCACTGGCCGACCTCCTCGGAATCATCATGAGCCAACTTGCATCGCTGAAAAAACCGACATGAAGATCATCAACGCACTCGCCGTGGCAGCTTTGGCCTCCGGTCTCTCGTCGGCCGCAGGCGCGCAGCAGCCGAACGACACGCGGGACTTCTGGACGACGCCCGCAATTTCGGGCTACGGCCCGATCCATGACTTGCCGGATGCTGCTTTCAAGCCGGATCCGAACCAGTCGTATCGCATCGTGTTCGCGCTTACCCAAGGCGCGAAGTCGCCCGACAAGGTGAACCCGGCGCTTGACCACGTGGCGCGGACGGTGAACCTGTATGCCGCTGCGGGGGTGCCGCTCTCGCACCTGAAATTCGTCGCCGTGGCTTATGGGGAGGCTACGCCGAGCATGCTCGACGATACGCACTACCGCAGCGTTTATGGCGTCGCGAACCCCAATCTGCCGCTGATTGCGTTACTGAAGCGCGCCGGCCTCACGATCGCTGTCTGTGGGCAGGCGGTGGCCGAGCATCACTACGCCTACGACTGGATCTCGCCGGAGGTGACGCTCGCGCTGTCGGGACTGACAACGGTTACCACCCTGGAAACGCAAGGCTATGCGCTCATGCCTCTCTGATTCTCGATCCAACGGACCTCGACCATGATACGTATCGGCAAGATTTTCGGCGCCTCTCTGGCAGGCGTTCTTAGTACGCTGGCGATGTCGCTCGCGCAGGCCTCGACCGAGGCACGGCCGGCAAGTCCCGCTGCTGCGTCGTTCAGCGTGCCGCCGCCATGGCAGCACGGTGCGAACGACGATATCGACACGGCTCGCCGCGGTCTTCCATTCACCGAACCGGACGCGGACAATCTCGCCGACTTCCATGGCGATCCGGAAGCGCCCTTGTTGTCGCTATACGTGGGCGGGAATTATTTTTTTGCGATGGCGCCGCTGGTCCAGGCGTTCGAGAGCATGTATCCGGAGTATCGAGGGCATGTCTACTGGGAGACGCTTCCTCCAGGACTGCTGATCAAGCAGATGGAGGCGGGGGGCACCGTGACGGTCGGCAATATGACCTGGACGGTGAAACCCGATGTCTATCTGGCCGGCCTGAAGACCGTTCAGAAGCAAATTGACGCTGGAAGTCTGCTGGCTCCCGCCGTGCCTTACGTCACGAATACGCTGACGATCATGGTGCCCGAGGGCAATCCCGCCCATATCGGTGGGCTCGCCGACCTTGGTCGGAGCAAGCTGACGCTTGCGATGCCGAATCCGGCGTTCGAAGGAATCGCGCGGCAGGTGAAGGCGTCGCTCGCGAAGGTCGGCGGCGATGCCCTGGTGCGCGAGGTGTACGACGCCAAGGTGATCGACGGCACGACATTGCTGACGCATATTCATCACCGCCAGACGCCACTCTGGATCATGCAGGGAAAGGTGCAGGCCGGCGTGACCTGGCAGTCCGAAGCGGTGTTTCAGGAGCAGGCCGGTCATCCGATCGCTCAGGTCGAGATACCCGCCGCCGACAATACCACTGCCGTTTATGCCGCGGGCATGGTTACGCACGCCCCCCATCCGCAAGCCGCTCGGCGCTGGCTGGATTTCATTCGGTCGCCGCAGGCGCTGGGCATCTTCGCGCACTACGGTTTCAAACCTTACACGGGCGCGGCGAGCTGAGCATCGGCATGGCCGATTGAACAGGGCGCCGGCGCGGACGGCCTGAACCCCGGATCGTTTTTCGTGGCGCAGTCGCTGATTCCTGACTTCATAACTTACTGGAGCACATCATGTCGGTAACATCGCAAATCTCCCGTTCCACGCGTGCGGACACTGCTTCGCGCCGCGTTGCCGTAACTGGTGCGGCCGGGCAGATTGCATACTCGCTGCTTTTTCGTATCGCTAGAGGCGACCTGCTCGGTCCTGATCAGAAGATCCGGCTGCAACTGCTCGAATTGCCCATTGCGATAGACGCACTGCGCGGTGTTGTCATGGAGCTTGAGGACTGCGCGTTCCCGTTGCTGGAGTCGGTCGAGATTAGTGACGATCCGCGCGTTGCGTTTCGTGACGCCGATTACGCTTTACTCGTCGGATCGAGGCCGCGTGGCAAGGGAATGGAGCGTCGGGATTTGCTGGCGGCCAACGCGGCGATCTTTCGCACTCAAGGACAAGCGTTGAACGATGTCGCAAGCCGTCAGGTGAAAGCCCTCGTGGTCGGCAACCCGGCGAACACGAACGCGTGGGTTGCTCGACAATTCGCGCCGAATTTACCCGACGATGCAATCACTGCGATGATCCGGCTCGATCACAACCGAGCAGTATCCCAGTTGGCGGCGCGCTGCCGGGTCTCGGTCGACGCAGTGAGCCGGATGGTCGTCTGGGGCAATCACTCGCCGACGATGTATCCGGATTACCGTTACGCGCTCGTCGGACGAGACTCGGCGAGGGCCGTGTTGTCCGATGAAGGCTGGAATCGCGAAGTGTTCATGCCCGAGGTTGCGCGCCGCGGCACCGCGATCATCGAAGCGCGCGGCGCGTCGTCGGCCGCATCGGCTGCGAACGCGGCTATCGACCAAATGCGCGACTGGGCGCTCGGCGCGGGGGAGCGGTGGGTGTCGATGAGCATCGTATCGCGCGGTGAATACGGGGTGCCGCCGGGTTTGGTGTTCGGCGTTCCCGTCACGTGTCGCGATGGGGGGTATGCTGTCGTCGAGGGGTTACATATCGACGATTTCGCGCGCGCACAGATTGACGCGTCTGCTGCGGAACTGCTCGAGGAGCGAGAGGCCGTGTCGGCCATCCTCGGGATCTGATTGAGGCCCGTGCTCCGGCCCGATGCGATGGGCAAGACCATGGCAAGCATTGGACATACCGCTCGGAGCGATCGCATCGATGTTGCGGAATGCCGCGCTGTTCGTACCGGCTGCCGGCGACGCCTTGGCACGGCGTCCGGCATGGCTGCTCCGCCGGAAGACGGGTGGGCGGGCAGCCGGTATGGTTACCCATACATGTCAGTTGCCACGATAACCGAGCGTCTCCGAGATCCGTGTTGCGGTGCCGACTACGTCGGAGGCCAGCAAAGCCACGCGCTCGGCGTCCAGCCGGTCGCTGGTTCCGTTTAGCACGACTGAAGCAATCGGCTTGCCGTCTGCATTCCAGACCGGAGCGGCCAGGCTATTTGTCCCCGTGCGAAATTCGCCGATCGAAGTCGCGTAACCGTCGGTGCGCACCTGTGTCAGGCGCCGCCGCATTTCCGCAGCCGTTTCATCGGTCATCCACTGAGGATCCGCACTCTTTGATGTCGCGATGGCTTGTTCCCACATCGATTCATCATGAAAGGCCAGGATCGCCCGGCCCGCCGCCGTCCGCAGCGCGGGAAGCCGCATGCCGATCATGCAGAAAACACGGTTGGCGTCGTTGTTCTCGATCTTGTCGACATAGATGATATCGAGCCCGTCGCCCATGCAGAGAAACACGGTTTCGTCCGATTGCTCGTGCAGGCGGCGCAATTGCGAGGCGGCCGCGAGCCGCACGCGATCGCGCGACAAGGTCTTGTAGCCGAACTCCCACATCCGCAGCGTGGGGCCGTAGCGGCCGGTGACCGGGTCTTTCTGGGCGTAGCCGAGTTCCACCAGCGTACTCAGCACACGCTGGACGTTGCTCTTGGTCAGATTGATCTGGCGGCTCAGTTCGGTGACGCCGCGTGGCTGCTCGCTTTCAGCAAGCCGTTCCAGCACGGTCAGTCCCTTTAGAATCGTTGTGTCCATAGGTACGGATAGGATGTGAAACTAGGCCGCCGACGAAACAAGACGCGCGGCCTCGCGTCTTTCCGTCATCATTGGCGGCTGCCAAAAGAACATGCCGCCAGCGATGGCGGCAGCTTGGAAATTATAGTCAATCCCTCATGAGGCCACAGCCGGCCCCATGAGGTTCTGTCAGCGGTCAATCGAACGTCGGCGAGAACAGCAATCCGCCTTGCGACCACGGCGCGTTCTGGCCGGGCGGCAATTTGTACGGGCTTTTATCGCCGAGATTCCGTGCATAGATCTCGTTGTAATTGCCCATCTGCTTGATCACGTTGTATGCCCAGTTGTCCGGCAGACCGAGCCCTTCCCCGACTCCGGGCGTTACGCCGAGAAGGTACTTCACTTCTGCCGAACTATTCTTATCCGCGCGCTTCGCTTCCACGTTTTGCTGCGTGATGCCGAGACGCTCGGCTTCGATCAGCGCGCCGAACGTCCAGTTGATCACGTCGAGGAACGCGTCGTCACCTTGCCGTACCGCGACGCTGATCGGCTCCATCGACACGATGTCGGGCAGGATAACCTGTTCGGGCGTCTTGAGCTCGCCTGCGCGCAATACCGCCAGTCCGGGCCCCGCTGCCGACAGCGCGTCACAGCGCCGGTTTTTGTACGCCGATACGACATCCGTGAAGTTCTCGAAGGTCAGCATCTTGTACTTCACATTCAGCGAGCGCAAGTAGTTCACGAGCTGCTTGTCGCCCGTCGAACCCGCGACCGCGCAGATCGTCGCGCCATCGAGTTCCTTCGCCGATTTGATCTTCAGCGAAGCCGGCACCATCAGCCGCACGCCGGAGAACAGGTACGGGTTGCTGAACTGCAGGCCGAGTTTCGCGTCGCGGCTGCGCGTCCAACTGGTGAACATTGCGATCAGATCCAGCGAGCCGGATTGCAACGCCGGGAAGCGGTCTGCCCAGCTCACCGCCGAGAAACTCACCTTGGGGTTCGGTCCGAGGATTGCGGTCGCGATCGACTTGCAGATGTCGATGTCGAGGCCATGCCAACTGCCGTTGTTTCCGACCTCCGAGAAGCCGAGATACGGCGACGTCGGCACTGGGCAGATGAGGTTGCCGCGCGCGCGGATGCGATCGAGCGTGGGCGAACTCGGACCGGCCGCGGAGGCGGGCGGCGTGGCGAAGACAGCCAGCGCAACAGCCGCGCCCGCGATCGAAAGCGCCTGTTTGAGGATGCGTTTCATGGCGAAGATTCCCGTAGCCAGGTTGAGGCGCCGACGCGCCGGTACGTCCGAAAGTGAAATCAGGCTGCCGACGGCACGTCGCAGGTGTAGTTCAGCGCGAGCCGGCCGCCTTCGACATAGACGATCTGGCCGGTCATGTACGAGGCGTCGTCGCTGGCGAGAAACGCCGCCACCGACGCGATTTCCGAGACTTCACCCGGTCGGCCGAGCGGCGTGCGCGAAAGGATGCGGCGGCGCGACTCCTCGGTCGCGAGCACGCGCGCTTTCGACATCTCGGTGAGGATCGTGCCCGGTCCGATCGCATTGGCGCGAATGCCGTACTTCGCGAGCGAGATCGCAATCACCTTCGTCAACTGATTCAGTCCACCTTTGGACGTCACATAGGCAGTCTGGTTGGGCAGTGCAACCTGGCCGTTGATCGACGACATATTGACAATTGCGCCGGGCGCGTCGCGTGCGACGAGTTCGCGCGAGAAGCGCTGTGAGGCGGAAAACGCCGACGTCAGGTTGATGCGCAGCACGCGCTCGAAATCTTCCAGCTTGTAGTCGAGGAATTCGGCCGGGCTTGTGACCGCGGCGTTGTTCACCAGCACGTCGAGCTTGCCCGCTTCCTTGAGCGCCGTGTCGAACAGGCGGGTGATGTCGTCCTGCGACGACATGTCGGCCTGGATGCCGATCCCACCGAGCGCTTTCATTTCCTCAATCACGGTGTCCTGCAGATCGGCGCCGACGACCAGCGCGCCTTCCGCCGCAAGCCGTTGCGCGCACGCGAGACCGATCCCCTGAGCCGCACCCGTAACGAGTGCGACCTTGTCCTTGAAGCGTTCCATTTGAAAGTCCTTGAGATGGATTGCCGGCTCGAAAGCGCCGGATTGGGATCATTATACAAATTTATGTTCCAAATATCAGGACAGCGTGTCGGTATTTACCCCATGTGACATCGCGAATTTTGTTGTCCTATTATTTGATCCAATCGTTTGTATATCGAAACACGGCAGCAGGCAGCACGATATGACGTCGTGCGGCTGCCAGACCGAAGGAGAACGTTGTGATTCGACTGGCTGTAGACATAGGCGGTACGTTCACCGACGTCGTACTCGACGTGAACGGTACGCGCCACACGGCGAAAGTACTGACCACGCCGAGCGACCCGGAGCAGGGTTTCCTCGAAGGCGCGCAGGCCGCGCTTGCCAAGGCTGGCGTCGCGGCCGCCGATGTCGGTGCGATCGTGCACGGCACGACGCTCGCGACCAACGCCATCATCGAACGCAAGGGCGCGAAGGTCGGGCTCGTTACGACCGAAGGCTTCCGCGATTCGCTGGAAATCGCCTACGAACATCGTTTCGAGCAATCGGATCTGTATATGGTCCGGCCCGAACCGCTGGTGCCGCGCGAGCATCGCTGGGGTGTCGAGGGGCGTCTGGCTTCGGATGGCAGCGAACTCATTGCCCTCGACGAAGCCGCGCTCGAAACCGTTGCGCAGCAGATGAAGGAGGCCGGCATCGAAGCCGTCGCCGTCTGTTTCCTGCACAGCTACGCGAACGACGATCACGAACGCCGGGCCGGCGCCGCGCTTGCGCGCCTGCTGCCGGGCGTGCCGATCTCGCTCTCCTGCGAGGTCAGCCCGGAAATCCGCGAATACGATCGCGTGTCGACCACCGTGGCGAATGCCTATGTGCGTCCGCAGATGCAGGGCTACCTGCAGCGCCTGGAAACGCAGCTCGCCGAGCGCGGCTTCGCTTGTGGCCTGCTGATGATCACGTCGAGCGGCTCGATGACGACGTTGCAGACCGCCTGTGAATTTCCGATTCGCCTGGTTGAATCAGGCCCGGCGGGCGGCGCGGTGCTCGCCAGCAATCTGGCTCAGGAACTCGGCGAAACCAGTGTCGTGTCGTTCGACATGGGCGGCACGACCGCGAAGATCTGCCTCGTGGACGATTACCGCGCGCTCCAGTCGCGCACCTTCGAAGTCGCGCGCGCGTATCGCTTCCTGAAAGGCAGCGGTTATCCGCTGCGCATTCCCGTCATCGAGATGGTCGAGATCGGCGCGGGTGGAGGCTCGCTGGCTGGCCTTGACGAACTGCGGCGCATCACGGTCGGTCCCGAAAGCGCATCGTCGGTGCCTGGGCCGGCGTGTTATGGCCGCGGTGGCAAGCGTCCGGCCGTTACCGACGCCGATCTGGTGCTTGGCCGACTCGATCCCGATCGCTTCGCCGGCGGTCAAATCCGCCTGTCGACCGACGCGGCGGCAAGCGTGCTGGACGCGGTGATCGGTCAGCCATTGGGTATCGATGAACGTGCGGCGGCGGCCGGCATCAGCGAGATCGTCGACGAGAACATGGCGAACGCGGCGCGCGTGCACGCGATCGAGTGGGGCAAGAACCTGCAGGAGCGCACGATGATTGCGTTCGGCGGCGCGGCGCCGCTGCACGCCGCGCGCTTGGCCGACAAGTGCGGGATTCGCAAGGTGGTCATTCCGACCGGCGCGGGCGTCGGTTCGGCGATCGGCTTCCTGCAGGCGCCCATCGGCTATCACGTGACGCGCTCGCGCTATGTGAGTCTCGACGAATTCGATCCGCATGCGGTCAACGATCTCTTTGCATCGATGAGCGCCGAAGCCGTCGCCGCGATTCGCAAGGCGAGCGCGAAGGGCGTGGTCGAGGAAACACGCGTTGCCTACATGCGGTATCGCGGGCAAGGCCACGAAATCGATGTCGCGTTGCCGTCGCGCGCCTTGACTGCGGACGACAAGCCGCTGATGGAACGGCTTTTCGCCGAACGCTATGAAGCGCTGTTCGGCCGCACGATCCCGAACCTCGGCGTCGAGGTGATGACGTGGAGTCTCGCCGCCAACATTCCGGTTCCCGCTCCGCGCACGCTGCCGGCGACGCCGCGCGTGGGCAAGGCGGAGCCATCGTCGCGACGTGCGATCTTCGATCCCGAGTTGATGGACGTGCTCGAACACGGCATCCATGTGCGTCGCGAACTCGCGCCCGGCATGGTGGTCGAGGGCCCGGCGGTGATCGTCGAAGACGAAACATCGACGCTCGTCGGCCGCAATTTCGATGCGTTGATCCTGCAATCCGGTTACATCCAGCTTGAAAGGAAGCACTGATATGAATTCCGATCTGATCCAGCTTCAGGTGATGTGGAGTCGCCTGCTCGCGATCGTCGAGGAACAGGCTCAGACGCTGATCCGCACTGCTTTCAGCGTGTCAACGCGCGAAGGCGGCGACGTATCCGCCGGTGTGTTCGATGCCGAGGGCCGCATGCTCGCACAGGCCGTGACGGGTACGCCGGGCCACATCAACTCGATGGCAATGGCCGTGCCGCATTTCGTCAGGGCATTTCCGCCCTCGCAAATGAAAGAGGGCGACGTATTCCTGACCAATGACCCGTGGCAGGGTACCGGCCATTTGCACGATTTCACGTTCGTCACGCCGGTGTTCGTGAACGACACAGTCGTCGCGTTCTTCGCCTGCACGTCGCACGTCGTCGATATCGGCGGCGTCGGATTTTCGCCGGAAGGGCGCACGGTCTACCACGAAGGCTTGCGCGTACCGATCATGCGTTTTGCCGATCAGGGCGTGACCAACGAATGGCTCATCGAGATCGTGCGCAACAACGTGCGCGAAGCGACGCAGGTGGTCGGCGACATGTACGCGCTCGCCGCGTGCAATGACAACGCGGTGAAATCGCTGAAGGGTTTGATGCGCGAGTACGGCATCGATTCGCTCGACGCGGTGCGCAACCATATTTTCGAAAACACGCGCCAGGC
Source organism: Burkholderia sp. 22PA0099 (assembly GCF_047497165.1). NCBI lineage: Bacteria > Pseudomonadati > Pseudomonadota > Betaproteobacteria > Burkholderiales > Burkholderiaceae > Burkholderia > Burkholderia sp. 22PA0099. The sequence continues at coordinate 2,204,324 of NZ_CP163164.1, forward strand.
GATGCTGGACGCGTTCAAGGCGCTGCCGAAGAGGACGGCGAGCAACGCGATGCGCACCGACGGCTACGACAAGCCTGTTGATCTCGCATGCACGGTGGCGTTCGAGGATGAGCGCATCGTCGTCGATTTCTCCGGCAGCTCGCCGGTATCGGATTTCGGCATCAATTGCCCGCTGTGCTACACGGCGGCCTACGCATCGTTCGCAGTGAAATGCGTGGTCGCACCGAAAGTGCCGAACAATTCCGCGTCGCTCGATCTGATCGTCGTGACGGCGCCGGAAAACACCATCGTCAATGCGCTGTTCCCGTCGGCGGTCGCAGTGCGCAGCGTGATCGGCCATCTGGTTCCCGATGTCGTGTTCGGCGCCATCAACGAACTGCTGCCCGGCCGTGCGCCCGCCGAAGGTGCGGGTTCGCTGTGGGGCGTGAAAGCGGGTGCGGGCATGGGTCTCACGCCAGCGAGCGGCGGCAAGCAGACGAGCTTCATGATGATGAGCCTGCATAGCGGCGGCATGGGCGCGAGATCGAGTTGCGACGGCTTGTCGGCGACGCCGTTTCCGAGTGGCGTGAAAAACATTCCGGTCGAAGTGACGGAAGCCATCACGCCGCTCGTGATCTGGAAGAAAGAGCTGCGCCAGGATTCCGGCGGTGTCGGCAAGTTCCGCGGTGGCCTCGGCCAGACGATGGTGGTCGGCAGCCGCGAAGACGCACCATTCGCGATTCTCGCCACCTTCGATCGTGTCCACAACGCGCCGCGCGGACGCGCGGGCGGGAGCGACGGCGCGAATGGCGTGCTGAGGCTCGAATCGGGCGAACTGCTGAAGCCGAAGGGGCGTCAGGTGATTCCGGCGGGCGAGCGCGTCGTGCTCGACATGCCGGGTGGTGGTGGTTTCGGCAAGCCCGAAGAGCGGCCGCTTGAGCTGATCGAAGCGGATTTGCAGCGCTACCTGATCAGTTGGGACGCAGCGGTCGCCGCCTACGGCGTCGCTCGTGACGCGAACGGCAAGCTTGTGCGCGCAGCCTGATCTTTCAAAGGAATTCAACGTCATGCGTTTCTGTCAATATGACACGCCGGATTCGCCGCGCTGCCGTGTCGGCGCGTATCTGCCGAGCGGCTTCGTCATCGATGTGTCGAAGCTGCTCGCAAGGCCGCTGAAATCGATGGTGGAATTCATCGAACTCGTCGGCAGCGGCGACATCGATCTTGTCGCGCTGCAATCCCGACTCGCCGGTCTCGACGAGAAGCAGGCCCACGAACTCGGTGCTCTCGCGCTGGATCAGGTGCATCTGCGGGCGCCCGTCACCGAGCCGCCGAAGTTCTTCGCGATCGCCATCAACGGTCGCGCGAACTGGGAGCGTTCGATCAAGCCGGAAAACCCGCGTCCGCAGTACTTCATCAAACTGCGGACCTGCATCACCGGTCCGTTCGATCCGATCGAGCTGCCCGACATCGGCTGTGTCGGGCCGGAAGTGGAGCTCGCGCTGATCATCGGAAAGGGCGGCAAGCACATCGCCGCCGCCGATGCGCGTCGCCATATCTTCGGCTACACGGTTCACAACGATCTGACCGCGCACCACCTGCGCGCGACGTCGGAATGGATCCGCCTTCGCCGCAAGGACGGCAGCGAGGAGCAGCTCACGTATCCGGGCCGCTGGAAAAACTACGACACGTTTTCGCCGATGGGGCCGTTTCTCGTCACGCCCGACGAAGTGGCCGATCCGCATGCGCTTGCGATGGACGCGCATCTGAACGGCGACCTCGTCCAGCAAGGGCATTCGTCGGATGTCGTGTACCGCATTCCGGAGCTGATCGAATATCTGTCGGCGGCGCATACGCTGGAAGCGGGCGACATCGTGTCGATCGGCACGGTGCCCGCGGTCGAGCCGTGGAAGATGGCGACCATCGATCTGCGCAAATACGGCGGCACGATCGATGTGAGCATCGAAGGCATCGGACGCATGAGCAATCCGATTCGCGCGATCTGAGACGGAGGCACAGCAAACATGTCGAACGTATTTACACGCTCCGCGGCGCTCTCGCGCATCAGCCCGTCGGCGACCATCGCGATCACGCAGAAAGCGCGCGATCTGCGCGCGGCAGGGCGCAAGGATATTCTGTCTCTGTCGATCGGCGAGCCGGACTTCGATACGCCCGAGCATGTGTGCGAGGCTGCACGCAGGGCCATCGCGGCGGGCAGCACGCGCTACCCGCCGGTGTCCGGCGTGCCCGCGCTGAAGGAAGCGGTCGCCGAGAAATTCGCGCGCGACAATGGCCTGCGTTACACGCTCAATCAGGTCATCGTCAGCTCGGGCGCCAAGCAGGTCATCGCCAACGCGATGCTGGCGACGCTGAACGCCGGCGACGAAGTGCTGATTCCGGCGCCTTACTGGGTGTCGTATCCGCAGCTCACGCAGTTGTGCGGCGCGACCCCGGTGTTCGTGCCGACTTCCGCGGCGGACGGCTTCCTGCCGCGTCCCGAAGCGCTCGACGCCGCGATCACGCCAAAAACGCGCTGGCTGATCTTGAACTCGCCGAGCAATCCGTCCGGCGCAGTGCTCGATCGCCGTTCGATCGAAGCGCTTGGCGAGGTCCTGCGCCGCCATCCGAACGTCTGGATCCTGACCGACGACATCTACGAGCATCTGATCTACACCGATCAACCGTATTCGACGCTGGCGCAGGTGTGTCCCGATCTCGCCGATCGCACGCTGACGGTCAACGGCGTATCGAAGGCTTATGCGATGACCGGCTGGCGGATCGGTTTCGCGGGCGGCCCGGCGCCGCTGATCAAGGCGATGGAGTTGGTGCAAAGCCAACTGACCGGCGGCGCCTCGTCGATCGCGCAGTTCGCGGCGGCGGCCGCGCTCACGGGGGCGCAAGATTTCGTCACCGAATGCCGCGCGTCGTTTCGCATGCGGCGTGACCGCCTGATCGCTGCGCTGCGAGCGATTCCTGGCGTGGAGTGCGCGACGCCGGATGGCGCGTTCTACGCGTTTCCGTCGTGCAGCGCATTTTTGGGTCGCTCGACAGCGAACGGCGCGGTTCTTCATACCGACGAGGATTTCGTGCGCGAACTGCTGGAAACGGCGGGAGTTGCCGCGGTACACGGTTCGGCGTTTGGGAGTCCAGGGCAGTTCCGAGTCTCGTACGCCGCGTCGCAGGATGTGCTCGACGAAGCGTGTCGCCGGCTGCAACAGTTTTGCGAAGATCTCCAATGACACGCCCATCCGATCCGCTTTGCAACGCGGCTTCGTCCGGGGGCGGCGCCGATGTCATGCAATTGCGTCCCTACTGGGCCGACGCCCGCCCGAACGAAGCGGCCGTCGATGCACATGCGCCGTTGCCGAGACAATGTGACGTGGTGATCGTCGGTGCCGGATTGACGGGGACCGAAGCCGCGCGCGTGCTTGCCGAGGCCGGCCGCGATGTGCTTGTACTCGATGCGGGCCGTCCTGGCGCTGGCGCGAGTTCGCGCAACGGCGGCCAGGTCGGGCGAAATTTCAAGCACGCATTCGGTGAGTTGTGCGAGACGCTCGGCGAATCTGTCGCGATCCGCTATTTTGGTGAACTGCGTGCGGCATACGACGCACTCGCGGCACTCGGCGAGCAAGCCGGCGATGCAATCGGCTGGCGAAAATGCGGCCGCGTGATCGGCGCGATGAGCGAGTCCCACTTCGCGTGTCTCGTACGCGAATACGAGCGGCGCGCGCGGTTGCTCGGCGAGGAGATCGACGTGCTCGATCGCGCGCGCGTCGCCGATGAAATCGGCTCGTCGCTTTATGTCGGCGGCGTGCGGGTGATCGAGAACGGCGCAATCCATCCAGGCCTGTATACGGAGTTCATGCTGCAACGGGCGCTTCGTGCCGGCGCGCGCGTTATCGGTCACACGCCTGTCACGCGGATCGAGCGCACGCGCGACGGCTTCGAGGTGCATGCCGGGCGCAGCGCGACGACGTGCCGTGACGTGCTGATCGCGACGAACGGATATACGGATATGTGCGCGGGTGATGCGCTCGGCTGGTTCCGGCATCGTCTTGCACCGATCAACTCGTACATGCTCGCAACCGAATCGCTGGATGCGGCGACATGGCGTGAAGTTCTGCCGCATCGTCGAACCTATCACGACAATCGACGCCGCTCGCATTTCATGACGTTCTCGCCGGACGGTACGCGACTTCTGTTTGGCGGCAGAACCGGCAACGACCCCTTGACGATGCGCCGCACGCTCGCTGCGCTCGCGAGCGACCTGCGCTTCATCTTCCCGAAGCTTGCCGACGTGCGAATCACTCATGGATGGACGGGCCGATGCGCGGGCACGCGCGACCTGTTTCCGCGCGTCGGCATCACTCCACAGGGTATGCACTACGCACTCGGTTACTGCTTTTCCGGAAACGCGATGGGGCCGTATCTCGCGCGCAAGGCCGCCGCGCGCATGCTCGGCCGTGATGACGAAGCCCACACGTTGTTCGATAACGCGGACTTTCCGGCGCTGCCGCTGCCGGCTCGAAATCGATGGACGATGCCGCTGCTATTGAACTACTACGCGTGGGCGGATCGTCCGAAGGGACTGGCTCGCGCGATCTAGCCTGATCGACGTTGATACGTTTGAGAGGTATCGCAATGAATCGTACTAATGCTTATCGGCGGAACCAGGTCGCCGCCTGGGCGCTACAGATCGGTGTGGTGGCCGTGCTGGCCGCGCTGATCGGCTGGTCGATGGACACGGCGTGGCACCGCATGCAGGCGCAAGGCATCGCGCACGGATTCGGCGTGCTCGATCGCGCGACCGGTTGGCAAATCAACTCGCCGTTCCTCGATCAGACCGCCGACGATCCGTACTGGTGGACGCTTGTCGTTGCGTTCGTCAATACGCTGGGTGCGAGCGCGATGAGCATCGTGCTTGCCTGCGGGCTGGGTGTCGTGATCGGCATCGGTCTGATCGCGCCGAATCGAGTCGTGGCGCAGGTGTTTCGCGCTTACGTCGAGATCTTTCGCAATGTTCCGCTCGTGCTGCAGGCGCTGTTCTGGTACGCGAATCTAACGACGTTGCCGGCGCCGCGTGCCAATCCTCCGTCGCTGTTCGACTCGATCTACGTCACGAATCAAGGGCTGTTTCTGCCATCGATTCAACTCGGCGTGCGAGGCTTGGGATGGCTCTGGATCGCCGCGCTCGTCGCGCTCTGCGTGTGTGTCATGCGGCGGCACTCCGCTTCGTCGCGGCTGAGGATCAATGCGGCGCTGGCGGCGAGTGCGGTGGCGTTCGTGGTGCTGACGGTCATCGTGCTGCGCGTCGGCCCGATCGTCATCGACGCGCCTCGCATGACGGGCTTCAGTTTTCAAGGCGGCTGGGATGTGCCGCTGGAGTTGATCGCGCTGGTGCTGGCCACGGTGCTGTTTTCCGCGGCGTATATCGGCGAGATCGTACGGGGCGGATTGCAGTCCGTGCCACGCGGGTTGATCGAAGCGGCTCAGGCACTTGGCCTTCCGGCGGGGTCGGTCTTTGGGGCGGTGCGCTTCCCGATCGCGTTGCGGTCAATGGTGCCAGCGCTCGGCAACATCTTTCTATTCATCGTGAAGGCGACGGCGATCGGCAGCGCGATCGGCTACGCGGATGTGTATTCCATTTCCGTGATCAGTATCAGCCAGACCGGCCAGGCCGTCGAATTCCTGATCGCGATGATGCTCATTTACTTCGTGCTGAACTATTCGTTGACGCTCGCGATGAACGTGCTGAACCGCACGATCGCTTTCAAGGGGAACCGGTGATGAACAAGGCCCATCGTCTTTCACTGTCCGGAAACACGGCGCCGCCCACGAACGATGGCCCGCCATCGGCCGGGCGGACGCCGATCAAACCCGGCGACCTCCTGCTTTCGACGCTTGGCACGTTGTTGTTCGCGTTCGTTCTCTGGCGTGTGCTGTCCTGGGCCGTCGTGCACGGCGTATTCGGCACGACGCCGCAGAGTTGCGAGGATGCGGCCGGCGCATGCTGGTCGGTGATTCGCGTGCGCTGGCGCGTGATCCTGTTCGGTCTCTACCCGATCGACGAGCAGTGGCGTTCCGCAATGGCTTCGGTCATCGCAATCGGCACGCTCGCACTGGCGTGCGTGCCGCGCATGTGGAGCGCTTCCCGGATGATGCCGATTCTTCTCGGCGGCTATTTGCTGTTCCTGATGTTCATTCACGGCGGTGTGTTCGGCCTCGATGTCGTGTCGTCGTCGCGTTGGGGCGGCTTGACGCTGACGCTTTTCATCTACATCACGGTGATCGCCTTCGGTCTGCCGATCGCGATCGGGCTTGCGCTTCTGCGCCAGAGCCGCTATCCGGTGTTTCGTGGCCTGACCGCGTTCGTCGTCGACGTCACACGCTCGCTGCCGCTGTTGACGATTCTGTTTTCGGCGACCGTGATCATTCCGTTGATGCTGCCGCATGTGTTGCAAGGTGACAAACTCGTACGGTCGCTGGTCGGCTTCACTTTCTTCTTCGCGTGTTACCAGTCCGAAATCGTGCGCGGCGGTTTGCAGGCCGTGGGACGCGGGCAGGTGGAGGCCTCGCAAGCGCTGGGCATGAGCTACTGGTCGACGACCGCATTGATCACCTTGCCGCAGGCATTTCGTATCGCGATGCCCGCGACGATCAACCAGTTCGTCATCACGTTCAAGGAAACCTCGCTGGTGATCATCGTGGGGCTGTTCGATCTGATGGCATCGGCGCAAGCCGCGTACCACAGCGGTCAGTGGACGGCCTATCACACGGAAGTATACGTGTTCGTCGCGATGATCTATTTCATCGGATCGTTCAGCCTGTCGAAATACGGCAAGTACGTCGAGCGGCGTTTTCAAACTCCTCGCTAGAAAGGCGCTTTCATGTCCCAACTCAATGCATTGCCGCCGGCTTGTCCGGACGGCACGCAGACGGCTGTTCAACTGCACGGTGTCAACAAGTGGTATGGCCGTTTTCACGTATTGCAGAACGTGAATCTTTCCGTGCGTTGCGGCGAGCGCATCGTGATCTGCGGGCCTTCCGGTTCCGGAAAGTCGACGATGATCCGCTGTATCAATGCGCTCGAGGAACACCAGCAAGGCACGATCGTCGTGAACGGCGTCGAGCTGTCCGGCGCGACGAAAAGCATCGAGAAAGTGCGGCGTGAAGTCGGCATGGTGTTCCAGAGTTTCAATCTCTTTCCGCACATGACGGTGCTTGAAAACTGCATGCTCGCACCGGTTCGCACGAGGCGGCTGTCGAAGGAACAGGCGCGCGAACGCGCCATGTATTACCTGGAACGCGTGAGGATTCCTCATCAAGCCGACAAGTTTCCTGGCCAACTGTCTGGCGGCCAGCAGCAGCGCGTCGCGATCGCACGGGCGCTGTGCATGAACCCGAAGGTGATGCTGTTCGACGAACCGACCTCGGCGCTCGATCCGGAAATGATCAAGGAAGTGCTCGATACCATGGTCGAGCTCGCGGAGGAGGGCATGACGATGCTGTGCGTTACCCACGAGATGAGTTTCGCGCGCCGCGTTGCCGACCGGATCATCTTCATGGACTCAGGATCGATCGTCGAGGACCAAGCGCCCGAACTGTTTTTCTCGAACCCGCTTCACGAGCGGACCCGTGATTTTCTCGGTCAATTGATGCACTGATTTTTTTAAAAAGGATATTTACCATGAGCGATATTCAGCGATTCGACTTCCGCAAGCGTATTCACATGAGCGTCGTGCACGGCGGAACCGTGTATCTGACGGGACAGGTCGGTACCGCCGGGAAATCCGCCGCCGAGCAAATGACCGAGATTCTCGCAAAGGTCGAAGCACTGCTTGCGCAGTCCGGCAGCAGCAAATCGCGCATTCTCAATACGACGCTGATCCTCGCCGACGTTGCCGATTACGAGGCCGTCAACGAAGTATGGGATGCCTGGGTTGACAAGGACAACGCGCCGTCGCGATCGACGCTGCAGGCGCAGCTCGCAGCGAAGGGCTTGCTGGTGGAGCTGATCGTGATTGCCGCGACGGGAGCATGACGATGAAAAAGCAGTTCATCGTGCCGCAGGGCACGCACGCGGCGCCTACGTATTCGTATGCGGTGAAGGCGGGCAACACGATTTATCTTGCGGGCCACGTCGGGCGCGATGCGCAAGGCGCGGTCGTCGATGGCGGGATCGAGGCGCAAACCGCGCAGGCATTCGAGAACCTGACGCGTACGCTTGAAGCCTCGGGTGCGACGCTTGCCGATATCGTCAAGCTGACCGTGCACGTAACGGATATCGATGCGATGGCCAGCGTTCGCGAAGTGCGTGCCCGCTATTTGAAACCGCCGATGCCGGCCAGCACCGCGGTCGAGGTCGCACGGCTCGCACCGGGCGTGCTGATCGAGATCGACGGAATCGCCGTGCTCGACGACGAATGATGCCGATTCCGCGCCTTTATTACTCGCCTGAAGCGTGCTCTCTTGCCGCGCATATCGCGCTGGAAGAGACAGGCGAGGCGTTCGAGCCGGTGCGCGTCGCGCTCGCCGACGGCGAGCAACGTTCGGCTGCGTATCTTGCGATCAATCCGAAGGGGCGCGTGCCGGTGCTGGTCGACAACGGTTTCGTCGTGACGGAGTTGCCGGCGATTCTGCTGTATATCGCACGGCGGTTTCCGCACGCGCGGCTATGGCCCGAGGATGTGCAGGATCAGGCGCGCTGTGCCGAGTGGATCGCGTGGTGCGCGTCCGGCTTGCACGAGACGTTCGGCCATCTGCGCCGGCCGGAGCGCTTCGCCGATAGCGATGCGGCGCGCCGCGAAGTGGCGGACAAGGGCCGGGCGTCGTCGCGCGTCGTATGGGAGGGCGTGGAGCGCAAGCTCGCGTCGTCGCACGATCCCTGGGCGGCCGGTACGGAGTATTCGGTTGCCGACGCGTGCTTGTTGACGTTCTGGATCTGGGGACGCGCGAAGACGCTGCAATACGACATGCCACGCGATTTTCCGGTGTGGACTGCGCTCGCGAAGCGCATCGCACAACGCGACGCGGTACGACGCGCGCTCGAGCGGGAGGCATTGCCGCTCCCCTGAACCCGAGCGTCGAGATTGGCGGCCCAGCGTAGCGCGTATGCCTGGTGGCGGTGCCGTGGACGATGGATCCGCACGGATGTCGGTTGTGACTCGGCCTGTATTACCTGCAATTCAAGAAAACGATAGGAGATGAGGATGAAAATCACACGGATTCCGAAGGGCTGGACTTCGCTGACGCTTCTTTTGAGTGCGGCATCGATCAGCGCGCAGGCACAGACGGTCGTCAAGATTGGCAACGTCGCGCCGCTGACGGGGGGGATGGCGCATGTCGGCAAGGACAATGAGAATGGGGCTCGGCTCGCTGTCGAGGAAATCAATGCGCAGGGGCTGGTGATCGGCGGACAGAAGATATCGCTGCAACTCGACGCACAGGACGATGCGGGCGATCCGCGGCAGGCAACCCAGGTCGCGCAGAAACTCGTCGACGACAAGGTTGTGGCAGTAGTTGGCCACTTGAATTCCGGCACAACGATTCCTGCCTCGAAGATATACAGCGATGCCGGCATCGTGCAAATTTCGCCGTCGGCAACCAACCCGGCCTACACGCAGCAAGGCTTCAAGACAACATACCGGATGGTCGGCACCGACGCGCAGCAGGGGCCGGCGCTCGCGAAATATGCGGCGGGGCCGCTGAATGTGAAGACGATCGCGATCGTCGACGATTCGACGGCGTACGGCCAAGGCCTTGCAGATCAGTTTCAGAAGGCAGCGGCGGCGCTGGGCATGAAAGTGCTGTCACATGACGCTACCAACGACAAGGCGGTCGACTTCCGCGCGATTCTTACGAAGATAAAAGGCGAAAATCCCGATGCGATCATGGTCGGCGGGATGGATCCGACCGGCGGCCCTTTTGCCAGGCAGGCGAAGCAGCTCGGGCTGCGTGCCAAAATTCTCGGCGGCGACGGCATGTGCACCGAAAAAATGCCGTCTCTCGCTGGCGACGCCGCTGACAATGTCGTGTGTTCGGAGGCAGGCAAGGCGCTCGAAAAAATGCCGCAGGGTGCGGTTTTCGCAGCGAAGTACCAGAAACGGTTTGGCGAGCCGATCCAGATATACGCACCGTTCTCGTACGACGCCGTCTACATCGTCGTCGATGCGATGAAACGCGCAGGTTCAACCGACCCGGCAAAGATTCTGGCGGCAATGCCGAATACGAACTTCAGTGGCATCACTGGACAAATCAGTTTCGATGCGCATGGAGATCTATCGCATGGCGTCATCACGCTTTACACCTATAAGTCCGGTAAGAAAATGATTCTCGACATGGTGACGTTATGACCACTTCCAACTCGTGGATTGAAATTGAAGCGCGCGATGGCGGCCGCTTTCAAGGGTATCTCGCATTGCCGCCAGCTAGGCGCGGTCCGGGATTGCTCGTGCTGCAGGAGATTTTCGGTGTGAACGAGCATATTCGCGGGATTGCCGAACAATATGCAGCACAAGGTTTCGTCGTGCTCGCGCCGGACATGTTCTGGCGGATCGCGCCGCGCATGGAAATCGGTTATCACGGGGAAGATCGGATACGCGCGAATCGCCTGTACGACGAGCAACTCGACAAGCCGCTCGCCGTCAGCGATGTGGGCGCAGCGGCCGATCGCCTGCGAGCGATGCCCGAAGTGATCGGCAAGGTCGGTGCGGTCGGCTTCTGCTTCGGCGGATGGCTGACTTTCGCGGCCGCCGCCGAGAAAACGATCGACATCGGCATCTCCTATTACGGAGGCGGCATCCAGAATCAACTCGACGACTGCGAGCGGATCGTCGCACCCATGCAGTTCCATTTTGGTGAGAGCGACCCACATGTGCCGATTGCGCTCGCTGGAGCCCTGAAGGAGCGATTTGCAGGACGCGATGCCGAGGTGCATACCTACGCGGGTGCTGACCACGGGTTCAACTGTTGGGAACGTGAGACGTACGATCAAGGTGCGGCGGCGCTTGCGCATGAACGTGCGTTGAGGTTTCTGCGGCAGCATCGTTGAAAATCAGCAGGACCTCGCCACGCTTGCTTCGTCGCGGGGTCCGCTTCTCAGGCCGCGCCGCGCTTCGGTTAGGACTTTGTTCGGCACACTCGCAACAGCGATCCCATCCAATGGGCGACTCATAGTTTCGTAGGCAACCGCAGTCTTTACACGCAAAAGAAGGGGGAAATGGTGAAGATTAAATCACACGCTGAGAAATCGATTGTTAGCTTAGGATTCCTATGTGCATTCGGCGCCAACGCCAATGCACAGAGCAGTGTGACGCTCTATGGAGTGATCGATCAATCGATTCAGTACGCCAGTCACGCGAACGCCAATAATAAGAATTTCATCGGCCTGGGCGGCGGAAATCTTTCCGGCAACCGGTGGGGACTGCGAGGCATCGAGGATCTGGGTGGCGGCCGTTCGGCGGTTTTTCGGCTCGAAAGCGGTTTCAGTCCCAGCAATGGGAGCCTGGGTCAGGGCGGGCGTATGTTCGGTCGCCAAGCATACGTGGGCCTTGCCGACGAGCATCTCGGCACGCTGACGCTGGGTCGCCAGTACGATCCGCTCGTCGACATGATTCAGCCCCTGACATCCGACTACCTGTGGGGCAGCCCGTTCACGACACCCGGCGATCTGGACAACAACGACAACAGCACGCGGACCAACAATTCCGTCAAGTACGTGTCGCCCGTCACGTCGGGTTTGCGTTTCGAGGCATTCTATGGGCTTGGTGGCGTGCCGGGTGCAGCCGGCTCAGGGCAGACTTGGTCGCTTGCGGCAAGCTATGCAACAGGCCCCTTCAGCCTGGCTGCCGGCTACGTGGTGTACAACAATGCGAATTCGGCGGCGGCGCGTGCAAATGCCTGGGGTTCGACTGCCACGTCGGATGGCAATTTCGGGTCGCAGATCAACTCGCAATTCGCGTCAGCCAAGGCGCGCAAGATCGCATCGTTTGCGGCCCAATATGCAGCAGGCCCCGTGACGGCGGGGCTGCGTTACAGTAACGTCCAGTACACGCCCGACGCGTTCTCGTCGTTCTCCTCGACGCAGCGTTACGACATTGGTGCAGGCGTTCTAGATTACCGCGTCGCCCCGGCCGTGATACTTGGCATCGGTTATGTGTATATGCATGGTAGTGGCAACCGGTCGCAGACGTATCACCAGATCTCCGCCGGCGCCGATTACTCCCTCTCGAAGCGTACCGAACTCTACCTGGTAGGCGCCTATCAGCACGCTGGCGGAGATGGTGTATTCGCGGCGGTGGCCGATTACGGCTTCAATTCGGCGTCACGCTCGCAAGCGGTTGTCAGTCTCGGTATTCGTCATAAGTTCTGAGTTGAATATGGTGAACCAGTCGGAGTAAGGCATACCACTTCGAAGCATGAAGGAAATCATGGCATGGGGCCTCGTGCTGCTGCACGAGGCCCCATGTCTCTTCCTTGTGGAAATCCGAACCGGCAGATCGTATCGAACGTGTATTGCCAGTCGTCGATGCTCAGACCGAAGACGATGCGATGTTCACTTTCCGTTGCGGATTCAGTGCTCGCCGATTTTCCGTACGTTGGGACAATGCGGAAGTCAGAATCGGTGGCGAATGCCGAGTCGAGCGACCATCTGGTGTCCGTTCGAGGATGCTGTTTCACCGCTCAGGGAAGCGACGGCAGTAGCACCCGTGGAATCGCGTCCGCTTGCAACCTGGTAGACGCCTGCCAAGTAGACATCGGTTCGACTGGAAAGCGTATAGGTCGCACCCGCCGCGACCTGGTTGTAGTGTGCGCCGCCAACGAGGCTGTTGGCTTGACTGCCATGCAAGTAGTTGAATGCGACACCTGTCAGAAGTTGGGGCGAGACGTGGTACTGCAGGCTTGCTTCCAAATCGTTGAATTGTTCCGACATGCCGCCCAGAGCGCTGATTTTGTCGAAGCGGATATTCGAATAGGTTGCGCCCAGAACGACAGGGCCTATCGAATAGCTGCCGCCCGCGCCCAGTACCGAATACGTGTTTGCGCTGGCGTATCCGCTAAATACAGGGGACGAGCTGAGTCCATTCGATGTCGCGGTTTCATTCGGATTGCTTCCGAACAGAGATGAGGCTGGATTTCGGACGTTGAGATACGCGATGCCGAGCGCAACTGCTCCGTCAGCATAGCCGGCCCCCACCGAGTAAACCTGATTTTTTGAAAATGATCCAGGTACGCCGCCCAAGCTGTATAGGCCCCCGACGCTGAAGCCTCGATAATCCGGGCTGCGATATTTGATCGCATTGTTGGTGCGGCGGCCATTATTGAAGTTATCTACGTCCGACGGATGGGCCGAATGTGCCGTGCCGACGTTCGAATCGCCGAACTCGAACTTGCCCACGTAATCCACCACGCTGTCGTACTGTCGACCAAGGACGATGGTGCCGAGATCCTTGCTCTTCAAGCCTATAAACGCCTGCCTCCCGAATTCCGCGCCGCCTTGCCCGAGGCGACCATTGTTGAGCTCGAAGCCGTTCTCCAGATCAAACACCGTACTAAGACCACCACCGAGATCTTCCGTGCCGCGCAATCCCCATCGAGAGCTATTTAAACCAAATGTCCCGTCAAGACGATATGCGCGCCCACCCGATTGCGCGCCGTTTTGTACATTGCTCACGGCCTCCAGGCCTTCGTCGATCAGACCGTAGAGCGTGACACTGCTCTGAGCGTAGGCGGTATGAACGAAGGGGGATAGTACCGTCAGCAACAGCATCTTTTTCTTCACGTTTCGTGTCTCCATAAGGCTCTTGTTTATTAGTCTGGTCTGTCCGGCAAGTTCTTGCCGAGGCATACCTATGTACGATCGCAACGCTGTGGCCATATCGGCAAGCATTGTTGGATACGATCGTCTGCGTAAGACGCGAGCCGGATGACGTGTATTCCAATGCGAACATTAAGGATATTTAATTTTTTCGTGCTCTTTTTCGGATAGGAATGTGCCGACCCGATGGGCCGGTTTTGAACACGCATGAACAGGAAGAAATGCGCGAGGGATGTGACATGCAGGGATATTTTGTAGCCACTCAAGCAATGAGTCAGTTGTCGATTCCTGGTTGCCCCCAACGTGACGGCTGTCTGTTTAGACTTGGCCCGCTCGCGTTCTTAGAAGATCGTTGTCGAAATGCGACAATCTCTGGCCGGATTTGTGTTTTCGAGAGCGGTGAATTCGTCCGGTCGAAGTCGACCTGACAGCTCAGTACGAGCAAAAAAATGTGGGGGCAACATTGGGGGCAACTTTTCATTGTCTCCACCAATGCTCCTTGTCATGTAAAGGATTGACGGCCAAATTCGATTGCCGCCGGGCCCACCATACCTTTCCCTTTTAGCTCAATCGGTTACATCGATCCGCTTTCCTTCTGGGGAGATTGGCGGGAAGATAGCGACGATTCGAGACGATCCATCTCGACGTCGTTCTGGCTTCCATCGATCCATTTCGAGTAGGTGGTCAGGACAGGCGGACCAAGCGTGCCCCACGTTGGTCTTGGTGCGGTCGAGCTGCTCGCCGCGGACGTAAGCCTTCGATATTTGCGCCACGCCGCGATCCGCCATGATTGGTTGGAGTCGCACTCATGGAGTCTCCAAAAGAGAAAGGCCCGGCAGGCGAACCGGCGCCGAACCAGGCCGCGTCGCGACGATGGTTACCGCTGCGTGCGCGCCGGTGACGGTCCACAAACTCGATCACTGCATTTACCAAGCCCCAGGCGGTGTTCGATGCCGATACGAGATCGGAACCTTTGCCTCGGCCAGCGTACAACTGAGCGACGGCCTTGATCGCCCGCTCGTTCACGGCAAGTGCGTCGCGATCGACCACGTTGGTCGTGGGATAGGTGAGCATACGTCGCATTTCGCGCTTGAAGCCGCCGATCTCGGTGAGGTCTCGATAAAACTCGAGGATCTCTCGGGGTTGCACGACCAGGTATCGCGCAGAGACAACCGACAGCGGCGCTTTGTTGTCGGAGCGGTAGAGCACCTTTTGATCAGGAAACGCGTGAATCGCTCCGATGCCGGCGGCACTCGTTACGAAGCGAACTTCGGATGATTCGATGGTCCAGTTCCATGCCGGCGCTGTCGGCTCAGACTTCGATCGGTTGGTTGGGGGCGAGGCGATTGCCGAGGCCGTGCCAAGGTTCTTGGTCGGTGTAGGTCATGGTGTGAACGAGATGCATCTGTGCTGCTGATGGGAAATAGGCGAGGGCATACAGCCCGGCTATCGCCGGACGAAAATGATGGTCGGGGAAAAGCGAAGGTGGGCGGCGTCTAGTTGGACGTGGCGCTGAAGGCGTGACCGCAGGCGAGGCAGAGGTGGTTGTCGAGCACGTTGTCGTCGATGGCGCCGCCCACTGCTGAGCCCGCCGCACAGCCTGCTGCGTTGCCGACGAGTCCGGCAAGGACAGCCGCCGGCCAGGCCGCCGAATACGGTCCCGATGGGGCCTGCCACCGACCCGACGATCGCGCCGGTTTCGGCCCCTGCCAGGGCCGCTGCCATGCCGCCGGTTGCTCCTGCGACGCTGCCGATCGTGCTGCCTGCTTTGCGAGCTCGATTCCGCGTGTCGATACGCGATGACAAACAGCGTGGGCAGCGGAGCACCGATGTCGCCGGCGCGCGAGGTGCCACATTGGAAGCCGATGACTCTTGCGTTGCCGGTCCGAAGACCGGAGATCCGGGGTGGAGTCGAAGGGGTTGTCGCGAGCGCTATTGTCGGATCGAAACGACGGCGACATTGTCTTGTGCCGCTCGAAGTGGAAACTGACATCGTCAGCTTCGTCGAACTCGTCGTATGCCGTATCGAAAGCGTGCCGCGCATACGCAGCTTCTGCTGCTTGCTCGTTCACGTCGCCATGTTCATCAGAAGGGAACGATGCAGCTGAGGCCGATTGAGCAGGCCGGCGATTGTTTTTGGTTAACCAATAGAGGCCCTTACCTGCGCTGGAATTTTGTAACCACTACAGCCCGACATGCCTCCAGAGAGCGGCGGGCAACTCAATACTCGGGCGAGCGGTATGCCGTCGCGAGTATCTCGTTATTCGGAATTCGCGGGCAACATCTGCATGGCGGCTTTCTGCGCCGCCTCTACATGCCGACGTGCGGCCAGCTCGGCAGCCTCAGTATCGCGTTCCTTCAGTGCCTTATGCAATTTATCGAGCTCGCGCAGGCTAGCTGGAAGGCGCTCGATCCGCATCAGCGACGTTGCACGTAGCAGGGTGATACGCGAGTACAGGCTCAGCAACATCTCCTTGGCTAGTGCGTTGCCACAATGCTCTAGCAGCGTATCGTATAGATCCGTCTTGGCCTTCAGTATGGCGGAGGTGTCGTTGGCCTTCGCCGCGGCCTTCAAGACGCGCATGAGTTCGCTAAAGCGATTCAGCTGGTCGTCGCTGGCAAAACGGGCAAACCCTGCAGCGGCATGACCTTCCAGCAAAGCACGAATCGCATATATGTCGGCCGCCTCTTGTCTTGACATGACGGAGACGACTGGTCCTTTGTGCGGGAAGATCTTGATCAGTTTCTCGCCTTCGAGCTTGCGCAAAGCTTCGCGGATCGAGGTTCTGCTGACTCCGAGCAAATCACAGAGTTCTCTTTCGACCAGTCGCGCTCCTGGCGCAAACTGGCCGGACACGATCGCTTGGCGCAACGCATTTTCGACCTGCTGTCGCAATGTCTCTGGCCGGAGCAAGCCTACTTTGTCGGACATGTCGAATGTCTCCCTGTCTGACAATCAGATAAAGCGACATGATAAACCGCCATGCCCGACCATGTAAAAGCCCTACGTTCGCGACGTAATCACGTCGGGATTGACGAGATTGGTTGGTTGGCCTGCGGAAAACGCCAGCACATTGTCGAAAGCTCCACCGAAAAAAATCTCATAGGTGTCTTTCTCCACATATCCCAGATGAGGGCTGCAAATGGTGTTCGGCAGAGCGAACAATGGATCCGCGTAAGCAGGTTCGACCTCGTAGGCGTCGAGTGCCGCGAAGCCCGGATTGCCCCTGCGCAATTGGGCGAGCAACGCGCCCGGTTCAACCAGTTCCGCCCGGCTGCTGTTCACGAAAACAGATGAGGATTTCATCAGCGCGAAATCCTCTGCACGAATGCAGCCGCGGGTGTCCGCGGTCAGCCGCAGATGCACGCTCAACACATCGCTTTGGCTGAAGAACGCCTCGCGGCTCGCCGCCACTTCGAAGCCATCGCTTGTCGCGCGAGCGAGCGAGCCGTCGCGGCCCCATACGATCACGCGCATCCCGAACGCCGCGCCGTAACGCGCGACGATGGCGCCAATCGTGCCATAGCCGAGAATGCCGAGAACGCGACCGCGCAACTGCGTGCCAAGTGAGCCCGCCTGCCATTTTCCGCGTTGCGCGTTCTCGACTTCGCACGGCAGTCGCCGCATGGAGGCGAGCACCAGCGCCCATGTCAATTCAGCCGGGGCATATGGATTGCCGCCGCTCGCCGCGACGGCGATACCCCGGCGCGTGCAGGCGACTGTATCGATATGCGAGACGCCTTTTCCCGTCTGGCTGATCAGGCGCAGCGAAGGCAGCGCACTCAGCAGGGCTTCATTGATCACGGTTCGCTCCCGGATCGGAATCAGCACGTCGACATTGCCGATCTGAGCGGCCAGTGCAGCGGGGTCTCTCTCCGATCGGGTGTGGATGCTTACGGTATGCCCCGCGAGTTTTCGGAAGGCATCGAGATGTCTGACCGCATCCTGCGTATCGTCGAGAATCGCGATTCGCAAAGCGGTGGGCGCCTGGTCTTGTATGTTCATATTGTTTCGGTTATCGATCCGGTTTGTATGGAAGCGCATTGAATGCCCCGGTTTCATTGCCCATCCACGGGATCGTGGCGGTACTGTCGAACCACGTCAGCGGCAACCTTGAATGCATCCAGCGCGGCCGGCACGCCGCAGTAAATGCATGCTTGCAGCAACACCTCCTGAATCTCTTCGACGGTGACGCCATTGTTCAATGCGCCGCGCACGTGCAGCGCGATTTCGTGTGGACGATTGAGTGCCGTGAGCATTGCGAGGTTGATCATGCTGCGTACCCGGCGCTCCAGCCCTTCGCGCGTCCAGATTTCGCCCCAGCACCACTCCGTGGCGATCTTCTGCATCGGCTTCATGAAGTCCTCGACTTGATTGACCGACCTGTCGACGTACGCGGCGCCCAGTACCTCACGGCGCACGGCAAGTCCCTTTGCGAACTGCGGAGTATCAAATTCAGAAGGCATTGGCATGTTGCGTTTTCCTCAACAACGAAATGAAGCGGTGCACCGGGTTTTGAGGCCGTATGCCTGCCGCCATGATGAAAGTGGTTTGCACGATCGCTGGTGCGCCTGACCGCCGCCGGAAATTTCGTCGCATAGCCTTGTCGAACGTGTTCTATTTCGATGATGGCGCCGAAACGCCGAAGTGAACCTCGATGGCAGCCCGGTATTGCGGCACGGTGATGACCGAGTCTTCGGTATCGCCGGCGCCGCCGGCATGGGCCAGCCCGTGGCACCAAGACCGGCGAAGCCGATTGGCTGCGTCATTGATTTCTCCGGGGTCAGTCAGGAAACGGCAGATCGCGGGTTTCAGGCAGGAACCAGGGGGCTATCACACCAAGCAGGTAGATGCTGCTCATTGCCAACGCGGCATGAGGAATACCTCCGAGTCGGTGTACCAATGCACCGGCCGCGATCGGGAATACCCAGATGATCAACCGGGCGCCGTTGAAGATGAAGCTGATCGCACTCGCCCGTACCGAAGACACGAATAGCTCCGCGGGATAGATTGCCATCCACACATAAGCGCAACCCAGGGTGAAGAAGCCGTCGATCGGGGCGAGCCACATGAGCTGCAGCGCATTGCTCGCGATCCGATACGAGACGATCGTCATGATCAAGGAACCGGTGAACGTCATGCACACGAAGGCGCGACGGCCGATCCTGTCGATGATGAAGCCTGCGATCAGGTATGCAACGATCGCGCCGAGCGTGAATGCGAGCGAGACCTTGGTTCCCCACAAGGCAGGATCCTGAAGCCCCGCGGCTTTTGCCAATGCGGTGGTCTGTGCCGGCAACCAGGAAGACACGGCCCACAGCCCTGTGGACGTGACCATCGAGAGCAGCAGGGACAGCAGCATGCGGGAGCGCGTATCGCTGGATGCCAGCAACTGCCTGAGCGGGAACGGTCGCGACGTGGTTGTCGTGAGCGTGCCTGCGGGGCCCGTTTGCGACCATTGACGATTGCGTATCGCGACTGCCCATTTCTCGGACTCGTCGACGCCGCGTCGAAGGTAAAGAACGAACAGGGCTGGCAGCGCGCCGATCAGAAACATGATCCGCCAGTTGTCCTGTGAGGACGGGGCGTAACGCGATAGCGCATACCAGATCGCTGCGGCGAGCAGGGTGCCCCAACCATAGCCGGATTGCAGGAAACTCAAGCCCTTTGCGCGTGCGTGGTCAGGCCAGCTTTCAGACACGAGCGCGATCCCCGTGCTCCATTCCCCGCCCATCGCGATCCCCGTCAGAAATCGCATCGCGCCGAGCATCTCGAAGCTGTGCGCGAACGCGGTGGCGCCGGAAAACAGGGCGTATAGCAAAACCGAGGCCAGCATGACGCGTTTCCTGCCGAAGTAGTCGGCGGCCACGCCGCCGATCAATCCGCCGACGCCCCAGCCAACCAGGGCAATTCCGAGGACACCGCCCGCATAGACGGCGGCGTTTCCCGCTTGACTCGGCGTCAGCACCGAGTGCAGCAACGGCGCCATCACCAGGATCGGCGCCATGGCCTCGTAGCCGTCGAAAATCCAGCCGAGGAAGCTGCCGAATAAGGTTCGCCAGTGCATCGCGGTGAGCCCGTCAGTCCATCGGAGCTTGCCGCTTGCGGCGGCCGAACTTCTGTCCATCTGCCTGTCCTCTCTGAAAAGATGAGATCCGGAACGCATGGCATGAGTTCGTTGCCACGTCTTCGTGTCGCGTACATTATCTGTTTGTCATACAATCTGTCAATGGGACGATATGCGTCAGTCATACCGTTGGTCGAATGTCTTCTTCTGAATCTCCTATGCCTGTTCTGCCCAATACGCTTGCGCTTCGTCCATTGGTGATGCTGGGCCCCTGGTTGCGCGTCGCTCGGCGGAAACGGTTGAATGACGAACATCGCGCCGGATGCGCAGCGCCTGCGCGACCTGCCCGCCGTGGCGACGCACCCGAGCATGCGTGGCATTTCACGACTTTTCGCTGGCTCTCGATCTACGCCGGGATGTTCGCGTTCTCGATGCTTGCATTGGCGGAACTGGTCGGCGGGACGGTCGCGCATCGTCTCGACGATGTCAGCGATTCCTCCCTTCACTGGGAGCGGATGTATTTCCATTCCATTCAGGACGAAAAACTGCCGGAGGCGATCGCCGACCGTATCGCTCGTGACGCACCGGAGCAGAATTACTACGGACTTTTCGCGGCGGACGGGCGACGGCTGGCCGGCAACATTTCCGAGTGGCCAGGCTCCCTGCCTGCGGACGGGGAAAAGCGCACGCTCACGCAAGGACTTCGCATCGACAGGCATCCAGGCGCTCCGGTTGTTCGAGCCAGTGCGGAGCGACGCGCCGACGGGAGCACATTTGTGATTGCCCGGAACATGACGCAACTCAGGTCGATCAGGCGCGCCATGCTGGATACGTTGATCGGCGGAGGCAGCGCTTATCTGTTGGGTACTTTTGCTCTCGGAGCCGGGCTCAGCTATCGGCAGTGGCGGCGATTTCTGTCGATGCGCCAGTCGACGCTCGAGATCGCAAGAGGAAATCTCGCGCGACGCTTACCGACGGGGGGCGACGACGAATTCGACATGCTGGCGCATCTCGTGAACCGAATGCTCGACCAGATCGAAAATCTGATGGGCGAGGTAAAGGGTGCGTGTGATGGCATCGCGCATGATTTGCGTACACCGTTGGCGCACATGCGCATCCGGCTTGCGAGCGTTGTGGCGAATCAGGAGGAGCAGGGCACGGGGATCGATGCCCGGGAGCGAGTCTTGGTAAGAGAGGCGCTGGCGGACGTCGACATGTTGCTGCAGCGATTCCACGCCATTCTCCGAATGTCGGAAATCGGTGCGCGTCGTCGCGACGGTTTCGGAACTGTCGACCTTGCCCAACTTCTGCGCAGCGTCGCCGAATTGTATGAACCGCTGGCCGAAGACCGCGGTATCGGATGGCAGACCGCCATCGATGCCGTCATGCCGCTGCACGGCGACAGTGACTTGCTGTTCGAGGCGGTGGGCAACCTGCTTGACAATGCCGTGAAGTATTCCCCGCCTGGTGGCGCGGTCGGCATAGCACTCCGCGCAGGAACGGCTGGCCCGATACTGTCGATCTCGGACGAAGGGCCCGGCATCCCCGCACATGAGCGCGAGAAGGTGCTGAGTCGATTCTATCGGGGCGAGCGTACCTGCCACATTCCGGGAACCGGACTTGGGCTCTGCCTCGTCGCGGCAATCCTGGAACTGCATGCATTCTCGCTGCGGATCGAAGAGGGGCCGGGGGGCATCGGCACCGTCATGCGGATCGAATGCCGGGCATGAACACCCGTGTCGAGCGTCACCCAAGCCGTTCCCGTCGCGTACGCCGGCACGTCGGCTTCCGGCTCGACGCAGCGAGGACGGCAATCCCCCGCCGCCCTGGCATGCCTCAGGTTTCGCGCTCGATTGGCAGCGTGTAGTGACAATAACCACGCTCGTCGTGGTTATGGAGGAATCCTGATTGCTTGTACAAGTATCGCGCGGGGTCGCCGGCCTTCGCGCCGAGCGATATTTCGGTTATGCCGCTGGCCCTCGCGTCCGAGACGAACTTCTTGAGCGGCAACTGTCCCAAGCCAGTTCGGCGGCATTCAGGTATCACCTCGATCGAGGCGAGTACCGCGGTCTTTGCATGGATTTCCCCAAAGCTGTAACCCGCATACTCGCCCGCGCATTCCACGATGCACATGCGATCGAGGTCCTCGTGGTGTTGCCGCGCCGATGGCCGGGCTCAAGCGCCGGAATGGGTGGCCGAGTCTCGATTCGGCGTCTGCACATTGACCGGCGAGCCGCGCACGAAGGCGCAGATGTTGGACACGAGTTGATCGGCCAGCGTCTGGGTGGCCTCTTCGCTGGCCCAGGCCACATGAGGCGTGAGAATGAAGCCGGGATGGTTGGCCAGGCTATGGAACGGATGTCCGGCCGGCATCGGCTCCTCGCTCGCCACGTCGAAGCCGGCGCCGGAAATCATTCCGCTCGCGAGCGCGAGTACCAGGGCTGCTTCGTCTACCAGTCCGCCTCGCGCCGTGTTGATGATCAACGGCCGGCGCGTCATGGCCGCGAACTCGGCCGCGCCGATCAGGTGGTGATTGGCGTCGTTCAGCGGGCAATGCAGGGTGATGACGTCCGATTGCGAAATCACCTCCTCGAATGGCACATGAAGCCCATCGTCGGGGCAGGGCCGGTGCTTGCGCGCGGCGAGTCGTACGCGCATGCCCAGCGAGCGCCCGATTTCCGCAACCGCGCGTCCCAGCGCGCCGTCGCCGATCACACCGAGCGTTGCGCCGTGCAGATCCTTGATTGGAAAATCGAAGAAGCAGAATTGCCCCGAAGCCTGCCAGCGCCCCGATCTCACGGCGTCGCGGTAGGCAAGCAGGCTGCGGCGCAGCGCGAAGATCATGGCGAACGTGTGTTCAGGCACCGTGTGGACAGCGTAGCCACGGATATTGCTCACCACGATGGAGCGGGCCGCGCAGGCATCCAGGTCGATGTTGTCCGTTCCAGTGGCTGCAACCGCGATCATTGCCAGCCGCGCAGCGGCCGCGATGGCCTTGGCGTCGATCCTGACCTTGTTGGTGATCACGATATCGGCCTCGCGGATCCGTGATACCGCTTCGTCGGCGGTGCTGCGTGGATAAATGATCAGACGATGAGGAAAGGGCAACTCGGCGAGCACCGCGTTGGGGGGGAGCGTCTCGCGATCGAGGAAGACGACCTGAAGCGGGGAGTCAGGAGAGGTCATTGGGCGCTGTCATCGAGGCATGGAAGAGAAATCGTTCCCGGTCATTGTGCCGAGATCCGTTGGGCTCATGCTTGCCCTCTGTTCAAGCCCGCTTTTCGTAATGGAAAGTCGGGCGTGCGCCGGTGGATTAGACTGATTGCCTGCGAGCCCACGCCGGACCGCCCATCGCGGGTACCGGCTGGATTTCCGAGTGGCGAAGCTCGCTAGCCACCCACTGCGCCCATGGTCAATCCTCTCCATATCGATTTGCAATCCTTGCGGGTGTTCCTGCTCGTGGTTGAACACGGCAGCCTGACAAAGGCCGCCGAGGCCGGGCAGTTGACGTTGTCGGCGATCAGCAAGCGCATCGCCGAACTCGAAAACGTGGCAGCCTGCCGGCTGCTCATACGCCATCCTCGCGGCGTGATGCCGACGCCGGCCGGCCGGGGTCTCTATGAACATGCGAGCCGGGTATTGAACCAGGTGAATGCGATGGCCAGCGAGCTTGGCGACTACGCGAACGGCGTGCGGGGCCATGTTCGCCTGTGGGCGAATACATCGTCCATCGTCCAGTTCCTGCCATGGGATCTCGGATCTTTCCTGGCCGCTCATCCGACCATTCGCATCAGCCTAGAGGAAAAGCTCAGCGGCGAGATCGTCGAGGCGCTGCGCAACGCTGATGCGGATCTCGGGCTTTTCGCCGGCAATGTCGCCACGCCGGGCATTGAGCGACGCCACTATCGCGACGACGAACTGGTGCTGCTGGTGCCCCGCAGCCACCGGCTGGCAGGGCTGGACGTCATCACGTTCGCGGCCACCCTGGACGAGGATTATGTCGGCCTGAATGCCGGCAGTTCGCTGCTTGACCTGATGACGCATGCCGCGCTCGACGCGGGGCGGCCTTTGAAACTTCGCATCCAGGTCTCGAGCTTCGATGGCATCTGCCGCATGATCGAGGCAGGCCTGGGCATCGGCATCCTGCCTCGCGCGGCCGTCAGGCAGGAAAGCGTGGCTGCCGGTCTGGCCTTGGTGCGCCTGGCCGATTCATGGGCGCGCCGATCTCTGTGGCTGGGTGCCCGAAGGTTTGATGCCTTGCCCCCGGAGGCGGCAAGGCTGGTTGCCTTTCTTACCGAAGTCTCGCGCTCATAGCGGATTGATTTCTTCCTGGCTACGCCGGGTCGTCAGCGGCCCCAGCGCGCGCACCACGATTGCCACGGTGAGCAGGGCGGCCGCGATGGTGCCGAACATGGCGCCTGCACCATAGTCATTGAGTACCGGTAGCAGGATGAACGGCAGCGCGCCGCTGACGATACGCGACAGGGCATAGGTGCTGCCGATCGCCGTCGATCGCACACGCGCCGGAAAGATCTCGGCCTGGTAGACATGATAGGCATTGCTGAAAACGTTCGAGGCACAGGTGGTCAACACGCCGAACCCGATGATCAGCGCGGTATGGTTCGAATAGGCGAAGCCGATTCCGAATACCGCGATCGAGAGGATCGCGGCGATCACCAGGGTGCGCCGCTCGATCCGGTTCAGCAACGGGATGGACAGCAGCGAGCCGACCGGATAACCGAGAAAGGACAGCGCCATGAACAGCGTGCTGTCTGTCACGTCGAAGCCGCGACTCTTGACCACCAAGCTTGCCAAAGTCCCGAACCCGTAATACCCGAAGGCCTGCAACAGGTGAAACACGCCGAGCATCGCGAATCGGCGACCATACAAGGGCATACGCAGGATTGCCAGCCGCTCCCGGAAGCCGGTTGCCGTGGTCTCCCGTCCCCCGAGGGCATGGGTGATTGGCGGCAAGACGACGCCGGAGCCGTCGGCGAAACGGCGCAGCATCTCCATGGCCTCATCGACCCGACCTTGCGCGAGTAGCCAGCGTGGACTTTCAGGCAGCCGGTTCCGCACCAGCAGTATGAACAAGCCGCCCAGGCTGCCGAGGGCGAGGATCACGCGCCAGCCGGCGACCGCGCCAAGATGGATCGGGTTGAGCCATACGGCGAGAAAACCCACCACCGGTACCGCGACATAGGAGAGCGTATATGCCCAAGCCGCCAGTCTCCCCCGGTAATTCCTGGGCAGGATCTCCGACAGAAAGGTGTCGGCCACCGGATATAGCGCGCCGACACCGATGCCGGTCAGGAAGCGGCAAGCGACCAGCATCTCGGGATTGACGGAGAACGCGCCGAGCAGGGAGAACGCGCTGTACCAGACGAGGTTCAGCACGAAGGCGCGTCGGCGCCCGATGCGGTCGGCCAGGCTACCCAGGCACAAGGAGCCGACGAACATCCCGATGAAGGCAGAGGCCAGTAGCAGTTTGAAGTCGACGCTATGCCTATCGAGCCCGTATTCGTTTTGCAGGGCTACCCCGATTGAACTCACCAGGAAGATCTCGAACATGTCGAAGAACAGACCGATACCGATTACGCGCACCACGAAACGGTGCAACTTGCCGACCGGCATGTCGTCCATTGCCTGGCCCAGGCTTGCTGCAGGCGCACGGGCCGTGTCCGGAAGTGGGTTTGCTGAAAGGTGTGGTGGCGCCGCGCCGTGGCCGCCGATGCCGATCGGATTGCCGTTCATGTCTTGTCTCCTGGATCACCGCGCGGTATGCCGGGCTGGATGTCTGTGCATCCGCTCACGCCCGGTCCGGCGGCTTGTCTTCTCGATGTCGTGAGGTACGACGATGGCCGGCGGCACCAGGTCGGTGCCAGCCGGCTAGGGCTTACAGCAGTTCCGAAATCTCGATCAGATTCAGGTCGGGATCGCGTACATAGACCGAGCGGATCTTCTGAGTCGCGCCGGTGCGCTCCACCGGTCCCTCGACAATCGGCCAGTTCATGCGCTCCAGATGTGCGATCACCTGAGCCAGCGGCACCGCGGCGATGAAGCAGAGGTCGAGCGCGCCCGGAACCGGTACGTGAGCCTTCGGCTCGAACTCGGCGCCGCGAACGTGAAGGTTGATCTTTTGGTTGCCGAAACGGAACGCCAGACGCCCGGCACCGAAGGTTTCGAGCTGCATCTGCAGCACCTCGGTATAGAAATGCCGGGTGGCGTCGGGGTCAACGCAGGTCAGCACCAGATGGTCAAGATGGTCAATCAAAGGCATGGTCAGGCTCCCTGGGCAATGCAACCGCGCTGCTCGGGCCGACCATCGGCTCCGTTGCGCGGTATCGGATGAAGATCGAGGCGGCGGCCGGCCTTGAGCAACTGGCTCGGTACGTCGTGACCAACCAGGTCCGGCAATAGTGAGGCCGCCGCGAGCGTGGCGGCGAGATCCACGCCGGTCTGGTAGCCGTCGAGGGCAAGCATATGCACCAACTCCTCGGTGCAGACGTTGCCGGTCGCGCCGGGGGCATAAGGACAGCCACCAAGGCCGCCCAGCGATGCGTCGAAGCGGTCGATACCCTCAATCAGGGCGGCTAGCGTATTGGCCAGCGCCATGCCGCGCGTGTTGTGGAAATGGAGCGTCAGCTCGTGGGACGCAAAGGTGTCGGCTGCCAGTCGGCTCAGCGCGGCCACCTGCGAAGGGTAGGCCATTCCCGTCGTGTCGCAGAGCGTGAAGCCATGTACCCCCAGCTCAGCGAAGCGCTGCATCCAGGCCAGCACTGTATTGGCAGATACCTCGCCTTCCATCGGACAGCCGAACACGGTCGACAGCGAGACATTGATTGCCGTGCCGGTCGGCGCGACCACCCGGATCACGTCGGCCAGTTGTGCGAACGATTGCTCGCGCGTCATACGCAGGTTCGTGAGGTTATGAGTCTCGCTGACCGACATCACCAGGTTGACCTCGTCGACACGACATGACAAAGCGCGCTCCGCGCCGCGAACGTTGGGAACCAGCACTGTGTATACGACACCGGGCGCGCGCGCGATCCCATGCATGACGGCCTCGGCGTCGCGCAGTGCAGGAATGGCGCGCGGTGAGGTAAACGAAGTCACTTCGATCTTGGCGTAGCCACAGTGGCTCAGCCGATCAATGAGCGCGATCTTTTGGTCGGTGTCGACGAAGCGTGCCTCGTTCTGAAAGCCGTCGCGTGTAGCGACTTCCTGGATGTAGACACGCCGGGGAGATGCTTGCATGTTCGCCTCTTGTTCGAGAATCCGGGATCAAAGGATGCCGCGCGTTCGCCAGTCGGCTCGCGTGCCGGCGTCGATGCCGAGTCCGGCCAGCACGGTATCGGTATCCGCCCCGAGTTCGGGCGCGGGAGCGGTGACGGCACCGGGTGTGGCACCGAGCTTGGGCACGATGCCGGGCACCTGGACGGGGGTCCCGTCTGGCAGCGCGGTGTCCAGAATCATGTCGCGAGCCTGATAATGTGGATCCGTCGCGATATCGGCGACGTCATAGATGCGCCCGGCGGGGATCCGGCCTTCGTGCAGGGCCGCGAGCACCGTGTCGAGCGGGTGTCGAGCGGTCCAGTCGCCGATCGCCGCGTCGATCCGCTCGACCTGGGCCACCCGCCCGTCGTTGCGCGCAAGCGCCGGATCCTCGCCAAGATCGGCTCGACCGATGATGTCCATCAGGCGCCGGAAGATCCCGTCGCCATTGCCCGCGATGAGCGCATAGCGGCCGTCGGCGCAGCGATAGGCATTGGTGGGCGCGATGCCCGGCAAGCTGCTGCCGGCTGCCTGCCGCACAGCGCCGAACGCCGAATATTCCGGCAGCAGGCTTTCCATCATGTTGAAAACAGCTTCGTAGAGCGCGACATCGACCACCTGGCCCGTGCCGCCTTGTTGCTCCCGGTGTCGCAGTGCCAGCAGAATGCCGATCACGCCATGCAGCGCGGCCAGCGAATCGCCGATCGAGACGCCGACGCGCACCGGCGTGCGGCCGGGCTCGCCGCTGAGATGACGCAGCCCGCCCATCGCCTCGGCAATCACGCCGAAGCCGGGGCGATCGCGGTAAGGCCCGGATTGGCCGTAGCCGGACACCCGCAACATCACGAGGCCGGGATTGATCAACGATAGGGCCTCCCAGCCGAGGCCCCAGCCCTCCAGCGTGCCGGGCCGAAAATTTTCTATCAGCACGTCACAATCGGCTACCAGGCGCCTCACCACGTCTTGTCCCTCGGGTGCACGCAAATCCAGCGTGATCGACTGCTTGTTGCGCGACTGCACAGCCCACCACACGGAAGTGCCCTGGTGCAGCATTCGCCACTTCCGCAACGGATCTCCAGCCGACGGCGGCTCGATCTTGATGACCTCCGCACCGAATTCGGCCAGCAGCCGTCCTGCGAACGGGCCGGCAATCAACTGCCCCAATTCCAGGACGCGTATGCCTTCTAGCGGTCGCTGCATTTGCGTATCTCCATCCATGTTCAAAGTCTGCTCGACATGGTGCGGCTTTCCGGCCATGTTGATAATCTTTGCTTGTTCAAGCACCCTTTCCTGTCGAGAAAGGCGCAACGATATTGGGCCGCCGCCCAGGCCGGCCTTGTCGAAAAAATCTGGCCCCTATCGCAAGATGCTGGCTTCTGCGAGGTGCCGGCGCCCGGGTATGACCCGCGAGCATTCGCATTTGGCGAATGCTTCATTTGCATCGTCCCGATGGTAGGCGAGCGGTCGAGCAGCGATACTTGGACAAATGCAATGCTTCGCGACGAGGCAGGGGCGCCGACGCCGTCCATCCCGACATCGCGACTCGAGCCCGCCAGGGAAAGCCAACGACGCACGATCTCGGCAATATCGAGAACTCGCCGTGCTCCAGCTCGCGAGATTTGCGCGGGTCGTTTCGGCGGGCATGGCGATCGCGAAAACCAGCAGCCCGAACGCGTGGGGAGACAGCGGTGCGCTTCGATACGACAGATTTGCGTTTGTTCGTCGCCGTGGTGGAGGCCGGCAGCATCACGCACGGCGCTGCGCGCGTGAATCTCTCGCTGCCCTCGGCCAGCGCTCGTGTGCGACAGATGGAGGAGACGGCAGGCGTGCCGCTGCTCACACGCGAGCGTCTGGGCGTAAAGCCGACGGAAGTCGGTCATACCTTGCTGCAGCATGCGCGTTCGACCTTGCTGGCAATGCAGCGCCTTACCGATGATCTTGGCCAGTTCGCCAGGGGCCTGCGCGGCACGGTGCGCGTGCTTGCCAACACCAACGCGATGACTGAGTTCCTGCCCGATCCGATCGCTCATTTTCTCGCCAGGCATCGCAACGTGAATGTCGCGCTCGAGGAAAGGCTCAGCGCCGATATCGTCGCCGCGTTGATCGACGGCGTGGCGGACATCGGCGTCGTGGCCACGGGCGCCAGCACGGGTGATCTGCAAACCTTTGCCTTTGCCAACGACCGGTTGTGCGCGGTGGTTCCATCGGCCGAGCCGGCATTCGCATCCTTGCGCGGCATCGCATTCAATACCATCCTCGACCACGACTTCATCGCTTACGCGGCCGCATCGGCGCTCCAGACCTACCTCGAGGACCACGCTCGCGCCCTACATCGTCGTATCGAGCCGCGCATCAGGCTCAGCAGCTTCGACGCGATTTGCCGGCTTGTCGAAAACGGTGTGGGCGTTTCGGTCGTACCGGAGTCCGCCGCGCGTCGCTGTCAGCGCACGATGTCGATCCGGTTGTTGCCGTTGCTCGACGACTGGGCCGTCAGGGAAATGCGCGTTTGCGTGGCTGACCGCGATGCAATGCCGGCTTATGCCCGCCTGTTGCTGGAGCATCTGGTGCCATCGCATTGACTTGCCCGATGTTCGCTGCCGCACGCGGCGGTTCGATGGCGTCGACAGCCCGAGCCTATGGATGTGCCAAAGGTGGCGATCGGCAATGCCGCATTGTTCGTCCACTGCGCCGTGCCGACAATGAACCCGTTGCTTTCACCAATAGGAACAACGGTCATGTCTTCTTCCAATGGCATCCCCACGATTCAGTCCCGTAGCTGGCTGTTTACTCCCGCCACGCGTCCGGACAGATTCCCCAAGGCGCTGGCCTCCGGCGCGGACGTGTTGATTGCGGATCTCGAGGATGCGGTTCCAGCCAGCGACAAGGCGATAGCGAGAAACAACGTGAGCAGCGTGCTGAGTCGGCAGGACGGCCGGGACACGGTGCCCTTGCGGTGCCTGGCGGTTCGTATCAACTCACCGTCCTCGACGGAGGGCTTGTCGGACCTTCTGATGCTGGTCAAGGCACCCGCGGCGCCGCGTTTCGTGTTGGTGCCCAAGGTCGAGTCCGCGGAAATGGTCAAACAGATTGCGGCCTTGTTCGCTGATGCCGGGCTCGTTTCCAACATTGTGCCGATGATCGAGTCCGCCGCGGGCGTCGATAACGCGGCCGCGATCGCGGTTGCCGCGCCGAGGGTGTCGGCACTGATGTTCGGTGCGGCCGATTTCGCATCCGATGTCGGGGCCCAGCCGGGCGCCTTCGCGCTGCAAGTTGCTCGCAGCCGCGTGGCGGCGGCTTGTGTGACGAATGCGCGTCTCGCGATCGACGCCCCGTG
Organism: Burkholderia sp. 22PA0099; assembly: GCF_047497165.1. Taxonomy (NCBI): domain Bacteria; kingdom Pseudomonadati; phylum Pseudomonadota; class Betaproteobacteria; order Burkholderiales; family Burkholderiaceae; genus Burkholderia; species Burkholderia sp. 22PA0099. The sequence continues at coordinate 2,234,796 of NZ_CP163164.1, forward strand.
CTTCGCGCTCGGCGATCCCGAGGCCTTGCGCAATGACCTGCGATTTGCCGCCGACAACGGCTTTCTTGCCAAGGCGGCGATTCATCCCTCCCATCTGGCCGCCATCAACGAGATTTTTTCGGTCCTGCCCGAACGCATTGACTGGGCACGTCGAGTCGTTGACGCGGCCGCGAAAGGGGTCGCCATCGTCGACGGTCGAATGGTCGACGAGGCGATCGCGCGAGAGGCGCGGCGGGTGCTCGCCGCGGCCGGATAAGAACTTGTTGAACCCTATATGAAACAGGAGTCGATCATGAGTGAAAACATTTCAGCCTATCGTCGGATCGGTGCGCAGCGCTACCGCGAAACCTCGGGTTTGTACTTCGAGGATTTCGAGCCCGGGAACATCTATGAACATCGGCCGGGGCGGACCATCACCGACGTCGACAATATTTGGATGACGCTGCTGACGATGAACACGCAGCAGGTTCATTTCGATGCCGCTTATGCGGCCAAGACCGAGTGGAAGAAACTGCTGGTGGACAGCACCTTCACGCTCGCCTTGCTCACCGGCATGAGCGTGCGAACCGTCAGCGCGAAAGTGGTCGCCAATCTGGGCTGGGACAAGGTGCGAGCTACCGCTCCGGTGTTCGCCGGCGACACGCTGTATGCCGAATCGACGGTCCTGTCGCGTCGCGAATCGCGCAGCCGTCCGACCCAGGGCATCGTCACTGTCGAAACCAAGGGGGTGAATCAGGATGGCGTCGGCGTGATGACGTTCGAACGCACCATGCTGGTCTACAAGCGTGATCATTCGCCCGAGTCCGAGGCGAATTACTGATGGAGGACGGCACCATGAAACGCAATGATTCCATTCAAGGCGCCTATGTGGCGAAGCTCACGTCAGCGACCGAAGCCGTTTCGTCGTTGCGCAGTGGCTCGACCGTCGCGCTGGGCATGGCCATGGCCCAGCCGCCGGCGCTGCTCACCGCCCTGGCTGCGCGGGCGGAAGCCGGCGATGTGGACGACCTCGACGTTTATTACTTTCACGCCGAGTCCTTTCTCAGGACGTCCCTGCTGCGCTATTCGCTGATGGGTCGCATTGTTCCGCACTGCATGTTCATGGGCGAACCCGAACGCGAACTGATCGAGCTGGGTGAGAAGGACGGCGGCCGCAAGGTGGTGTTCTTCGTACCGAATTCTTTCAGCCAGGCTCCACGCCTGTTCGCGGATCACATTCCGGTCGATACGATGCTCGTGATGGTGTCGCCGATGGACCGCAACGGCTATTTCACGTTCGGGACCAACAACGATTATACGAGCACGGTGGCGCGATCCGCGCGTCGCTTGATCGTGGAAGTCAATCCCAACATGCCTCGCGTGTTCGGCCGGTCGCTGTTGCATATATCGGAAGTCGACGCGATCGTCGAGTCGCATGATCCCCTGCCGGAACTTCACCCCAAACCGGCCGGGGTGCTGGAACAGGCGATCGGCGAGCGCATTGCCGAGCTGGTCTCGGATGGAGCGTGCCTGCAAATGGGCATCGGAGCCTTGCCGAATGCGGTATGTGGCGCGCTCGCCGATCATCGTCACCTCGGGATCCATACCGAGTTGCTGACCCCTGGGCTTGTCGAACTCGTCCGGCGCGGGGTGGTCGACAACAGCCGCAAGGCGTTGGATCGCGGTAAATCGGTGTTCACGTTCGCCATGGGCGATCGCGCGATGTACGACTTCATGGACGACAATCCCGCGATCGAGAGTCATCCGGTCGATTACGTCAACGACCCTGCCAATATCGCGCGCAACGACAACATGATCTCCGTGAATTCAACCATCGAGATGGACCTGACTGGTGCCTGCAACTCCGAGCATCTCCATGGGCATCAATTCAGTGCCAGCGGAGGCCAGCTCGACTTTGTTCGGGGGGCTTATGCCTCGCGCGGCGGCAAGTCGATCATCGCATTTTCCTCGACGGCGGCGGGCGGCCGCGTCTCCAAGATCGTCGGTCGCCTGGCGGGCCCAGTCACGACACCACGTACGGATACTCACCTCGTGGTCACCGAGCATGGCGTTGCGAACCTGAAGGGGTTGTCGTCCACCCAGCGGGCGATGGCCTTGATCCGGCTAGCGCACCCCGATTTCCGGGATGCGCTGCAGGCTCAGGCTCGAGAACTTCACCTTATCTGAGCGGAGGCTGCCATGGTACGAACCATCGCCGATTACTTGGCGAAAACGCTATCCGACGCTGGCGTCGAACGGATCTGGGGCGTCACGGGCGACAGCCTGAACGGACTCTCCGACAGCCTGCGCCGGCTCGGCAAGATCACGTGGTCGCATACGCGTCACGAGGAAACCGCCGCCTTCGCGGCCGGCGCCGAAGCCGCGGTGACGGGCAAGCTCGCCGTCTGCGCGGGCAGTTGCGGCCCAGGCAACCTGCACCTGATCAACGGCCTGTTCGACTGCCAGCGCAACCATGTGCCGGTGCTCGCGATCGCGGCGCACATCCCGTCCTCGGAGATCGGGCTCGGCTACTTCCAGGAAACGCATCCGCAGGAGTTGTTTCGCGAATGCAGCCACTTCGTCGAGCTGGTGAGCCACCCGAAGCAGTTCCCGCGCGTGCTCGATCGGGCGATCCGCACCGCGATCGAGGAACGCGGCGTGGCCGTGATCGTGCTGCCCGGCGACATCGCGCTGGAGGCGGTACCCGAAGCCACGCCGGGCCAGGTCAGCTACGAGGTCACGGCGAGCGTGCCGCCGGCGGCCCGGCTCGACGCGCTGGCGGCGTTGCTCGAAGGCTCGGAGCGCGTCGCGCTGTTGTGCGGCAGCGGCTGTGCCGGCGCGCACGACGAGGTGGTGGCGCTGGCCGACACGCTCGGCGCGCCGATCGTCCATGCTTTGCGCGGCAAGGAGCATGTCGAATGGGACAACCCGTTCGATGTCGGCATGACGGGCCTGATCGGCTTCAGCTCGGGCTATCACGCGCTGAAGTCCTGCGACACGCTGGTGATGCTCGGCACCGATTTCCCGTATCGCAATTTCTACCCGGCCGACGCCAAGGTGGTGCAGATCGACCATCACGGCGCGGCGATCGGCAAGCGCGTGCCGGTCGACCTGGGCCTGGTCGGTGACGTCAAGGCGACGCTCGCGGCCTTGCAGGGTCGCCTCGCGCGCAAGACCGACCGCCACTTCCTGGAAGCCGCGCGCAAGCACTATACCGACGCGCGCGAGGGGCTCGACAGCCTCGCGCGGCCCTCGCCGGGCGACGCGCCGATCCATCCGCAATACCTGACGCGGCTGGTCAGCGAGCTGGCGGCCGACGACGCGGTGTTCAGCGTCGACGTCGGCACGCCGACGCTATGGGCCGCGCGCTACCTGGAGATGAACGGCAAGCGCCGGCTGCTCGGCTCCTTCAACCACGGCTCGATGGCCAATGCATTGCCGCAGGCACTCGGCGCGCAGGCGGCGCTTCCGGGGCGCCAGGTGGTCGCGCTGTGCGGCGACGGCGGCCTCTCGATGCTGATGGGCGAGCTGCTGACGGCGCGCCAGTTGAAGCTGCCGCTCACGCTGGTGGTGTTCAACAACAGCTCGCTGGGTTTCGTGTCGATGGAGATGAAGGCCGGCGGTTATCTCGACAACGATACGCGCCTGGCCGATACCGACTACGCCGCGATCGCGCGCGGCGCCGGCATCGACGGGATTCGCGTCGAGCGTTCGGAGGAACTGGAGGCGGCGCTGAAGGATGCGTTCTCGCGTCCGCATCCGGTGCTGGTGGACGTGCGCATCGCGCGCCAGGAGATCGCGCTGCCGCCGAAGATCGAATGGGCGCAGGCGAAGGGCTTCAGCCTCTACATGCTGAAGGCCGTGCTGAACGCGAAGGGCAGCGAGGTGGTGGAACTGGCGACGACCCTATTCCGCTGAGGCCGGCTCTCACGACTTGGTCCAGGCCGGCGCCGATTCGGGGCCGGCCTTTACGCCGCTGCGGACGATGATCGACGATGTCCGGCGCTTTCGGTCCACCGCGCCATACCGGATATCAGATAAAAGAACCCCGAAACTTGCCGACGATGGTCTTGCTGGTCCATTCGCGCAGCTTGCCGAGAATCAGTGCGGCTCAAACAGGCATATCGTTATTGGTGTTCGCGAATTCCGCGCGAAGCCGATCCGTGTGCTCTCCAAGGCGAGGCGCCCGAGCAAAGCGCTGCGCATCCCAGGGGGCACGCACGGGTGGCGCGATCATCTGCAGTTCCACTCCGTCGGTCTGCATCGGCCAGGTGCGCAGCGCCGGATGCTCGATCAGTTCCGCTATATTGCGCAGCTGGCCATATGCAATGTTTGCCTCGCCCAGGAGCTGGAGCGCCTCGTTGAGCGAGCGGCGCGCGAAGGCCTCGCCGATCCGTGCGTCGAGTTCCGCGCGATAGCTGACCCGTGCGTTATTCGAGGCGAAGCGCGGGTCGTCTGCCAGTGCCTCGTCGCCCAAAAACACGGTGCAGAATCGACGCCATTCGCGCTCGTTCTGGATGCTGATGACGATCTGGCGTCCGTCGCTCGTGCCGTAAGCGCCGTATGGCGCGATCGAAGGATGCTTGAGTCCTTGCGGTGACGGCGCCCCTCGACCGTAGCGTTCGTGTACATAGGGCACGGTCATCCAATCGGCCGCACCGTCGAACAGCGATACCGAAACGCCGGAGCCTTTGCCGGTGCGGGCGCGTAACGCCAGCGCCGACAGTACCGCAATGGTCGCGTTCATGCCGGCACCAATGTCGCAGATTGATACGCCGATGCGCCCGATGGCCTCCGGCGCGCCGCTGATGCCCACCAGGCCGCTTTCGCATTGCACGAGAAAGTCGTATGCCTTGAGTGCCCCCACCGCCTCACTGTCGCCATAGCCGGTGATATCGCAGGTAATCAGGTGGGGATGTCGTTGGCGAAGTGCCGCGCTGTCGAATCCCGCGCGTGTCAGTGCACCCGGTGCGAGGTTTTGCACGAATACGTCGGCGCGTTCGATCATGCGGCGGAGCAGGGCCGCATCCTCCGGTCTTTTGAAGTCGAGCACCATCGACTCCTTGCCGTGATTGGTCCAGAGGAAGTAGGAAGAGTCACCGTTGGCGGCGTCGTCGTATCCTCGCGCGAAATCGCCTTCGGCTCGCTCGATCTTGATCACTCTGGCGCCCATGTCCGCCAGTCGACTCGTGCAGAGCGGTGCAGCAAGCGCCTGTTCGATCGTCACGATGGTGAGGCCGGCGAGCGGCAATGGCTGGCCGGTGCGGGTGTCGCTGTTCATGTTCGTTTTCATCCAATCGGTCGATGTGAGGCGAGTATCCGTTTTACTCGCCGGATGGACCATCGAGAAGATTCAAACTCGGCGTTTGCCAAACGCGAATGCAGACAGCACAATTCACGTCGAACCGGGGGAAGGGCAATGCGCTTTGATCTGACAGATCTGGAGGTATTTCTCGCAGTGGCGGAAGAGGGTAGCGTTACGCGCGGTGCGCAACGCTGTCATCTCGCGCCATCGTCAGTCAGCCTGCGAGTCAAGGGCTTGGAGGAGACAGTCGGAGTTGTTTTGCTCCAGCGGTTCGCCCGCGGCGTGGCACCCACTGCTGCGGGACGCATCGTAATGGAGCACGCCCGGCACTGTGTTGCCCGAATGGAACAGATGAACGCTGACTTGTTGCCATTTACGAACGGGCTGATCGGCCACGTGACCCTGTTCGCGAACAACAACGCGATCAGCTCTCATCTGCCCGACGACCTTGCGCGGTTTTTCGAGGTATTCCCGCAGGTGCGGATCTCGCTGGAGGAAAGGCTCAGCCACGATATCGTGTCGGCCGTTGCTTCGGGACGCGCGGACCTGGGGATCGTCGCGCTGGAAGCCGTGCATCCCGATCTGGACTTCATCCCGTATCGTGAGGATGAATTGGTGGTGGTGGCCCCACGGGGAAGCGATGTCGGCCGGCGAGAGACGATCACGTTCGCCGACTGTCTCAGTCGTCCATTTATCAGCCTGCAGCCCGGAGCCGCGCTGCATACTTTCCTGATGAACCATGCTCACGCGCTAGGGGGAAGGCTCGACGTGCGAGTCCAGGTGTCCAGCTACGGGGCTATCGTGAAGCTGGTCTCCTCGGGGGCCGGGATCGGAATCGTGGCGCGCTCGGCAATGGACGATGGCACGAATTCCGTCGTTTCGGTGGTCCGGCTTTCCGACACTTGGGCACGGCGGGATCTTCGTGTGTGTGTCCTGCGAAACGGGGAGGCGGTCAATCCATTCCGTGACCGCTTACTGTCAACCCTATGCGGACCCAGTTCCGTGTATGGCAATACCGGGCTGTCAACCTGAACCTCGATCGTGACGCCGGGATACTCGACGATTTCAACGTATTGATGGATCAGGCGACGCTTCTCCGCCGAGTCCTGCAACAAGTACATCACGCGGTCGTACTGCGCCGTGAGCGTTCGCCGGCGGCTTGGCAAATCGCCGGTCAAAGTCGGCGATGAAGGAGGGCCTATTCCGCCACGATCTTCGTCATTCCCGCTGCGTTGAGGATGTAGTACGTGGCTTCCGAAATGCCGTACTTGCGACACAGCTCTGCCGGCTTCAGGCCAGGTTCGGCTTCCTTCAAGAGGCCGATGATTGGTTCTTCGTTGAATCGCTTCTTCATTGTCGTTCCTCTCTGGAACGGACTCTACACCGTCACCGTAGCAACCGCGGGGAGCAGGTCACCGCCTCCCGGCGATAGGCGTGCTGAGTTTCGGCGGCTTCGTGTCGTTCGAGCCAGGCGCCGATCGCCTGATAGTCGTTATCGGCCTCAAGCGCACACATGGGCTTCGGCGCGCGCAAGCCGCCGTTCGAACCGTCGACGTCATGCGGGTGTTTTCCCACGGCACCACGGGCTCTGGCGTCGCCCCCACGATCAGCGCGCGGGCGCGTTCGGTGAGCCCCGGGTGGGCGGCAAAGAAGCTTTCAATATGACGTGCGCTGATGCAGCACGGGGACGGTCGGGAAAGGATAGCGAGCTCGGAAGATCAGGCATCCGAAAATTATGAACCGCAGGATGACAGCGGCGTGACGGTCGGGCGTGGCGCGTTTCGCAAATTGGATGTTTGATTAAAAAATGCACCCCTATCGATAATATTTGTTAGCGATAGGGGTGCATCTTGATGCACGTCGGATTTTCATTCTCGTGCGTGCGTCATGGGGCGCCGTCAGGAGCTTGCACTGTCAAGCTACGCGCTGTGTGAGCCGCGTATTACTTCGACGGAGAAGCAGTTTGGTCCTGTGCGCTACTCGGGTAACTTGCATTTTTGCAGCAAGAAGGGCGTTAAATGATTGGCCTTGTCGAAGCACTGTTCGTTTTTGGGATGTCGTTGGCACGCTCGCCCAGATACTCGACGAGGCAGATCGCGATCGAGTAGACCTCCTCGCCGGTCGAGCGGCCGGCCACCCAGATCCGGATCGGGGTTTCCGCCTCGCGGTCGGCGAGTATCCGCGGAAACACCGTTTGCGTGAGCGCATCGAACGACTCCGCGTCGCGAAAGAACGACGTGACTCGAATCAGGAGGTCCCGGCCCAGCGCCAGGACTTCCGCGGGATCTCCATCGAGTTCCGCCGTGTAGTCGGCCACCGACTGCACCTGCCGCAGTGCCATGCGGCGCGCGAGCCGGCGCTCGATGGTTCCGCGCTTGTAGTGCGTGAAGTCGATGTCGCAGGTTTTCTGCAGCAACCGGAAGATCGGGCGCAGGTTGTTCTCCACCGTATCGGCATCGGATTGCTGCTGGCGCCCGATACCGACAAGCGCTTCCGCGCGATGCGGGCGGGAGCGAGCACGAAATCGACGCAGCCCAAGTGGATCGCGGCCTGAGGCATGCCGGTGAAGCGGGCCGAGTCGAGATCCTGCGCGAACGTGATGCCTCCCTCGTTCTGCAGGGTCTGCAGGCCCAGCGCCCCGTCCGAGCCGCTTCCCGACAGAATCACGCCAATGGCATCGACGCCGCGATCGCACGCCAGCGATTCGAGCAGGTCATCGACAGGCATGGGGGGCGAGCGGCTCGCCGCGCGGGTGCAACTTCACGCGGCCCTGTTCGATCGACATGCGGGTGTTCGGCGGAATCACATAAAGCCGATCGGGATCTACCGCCAGTCCTTCGGTGGCTTCAACCACCGGCATCGCGGTGTGGTTGCCCAGGATTTCGACAAGCAGGCTCGGCCGCGAAGTCCAGATGCTGAACCACGAGGAACGCCATGCCGCTGGGGAACGGCAGCGCCGAAATGAGTTCGGAGATAGCCTCAAGGCCGCCCGCCGATGCGCCGATCCCTACCATGGGAAAGCGGCGAGTGCGGTGCTCGGTGTCGGGAAAGTGGGTCACGAATCGTCCTTGGTCGAGGGAGAGCGGCGCTTCGAAGTCGATCCGCCACCGCGACGGCAGCCTCGAGCGTGCTCGCATCCTGAGCAGGACACGCGGCACAGCATGCTCGCCCGCGCGCCGGGTTTCAACCGCTATCTGCGCACCTGCCCGAACGCTCGGGACCCGCGCGAGGCCGAAGCCGGCTCCGGGCAGCGGGTCGGCGAGACACTCAAACCCCGGCGGGGCAACGATCGTGCGGCGGGTGCACGCACTGTTTCCGCCTTGCCGACCCGTCGCGCCCGACGGCAGGGCGCGACGGAACTTGTCGCGAAACGTCTTGTACATGTCCGGACCATCTTCGAGCAAGACCGAATGGGTGATCACGAACGACGGATCGATCTCGCCCCGTTCGATGCGGGTAAGCAGATCGTCGGTCCAGCGATTCACATGCGTCTGGCCCATGCGGAATGTCAGGCCTTTGTTCATCGCCGCTCTGAACGGGATCTTGTCGATCAGGCAGCCGTATACGCCCGGAATCGACAGGAGGCCGGCCGGACGGCATACATAGATCATCTCGCGCAGCACGTGGGGGCGATCACTTTCGAGCATGAAGGCCTGCTTGATGTGGTGGTAAAGGGCATCGGCCGAGCGCGTGGCGTGCGATTCCATTCCGACGGCATCGAGGCACTTTTCGGGGCTGCGCCCTCCGGTCAGCTCGGCCAGGCGAGCCACCACGTCCTCGTTGTCGAAGTCGATCGCGATCGCGCCGCCTTCATGCGCCATGGGGCGCCGTTCCGCCACGCGGTCGATCTACACCACCTGCTTGGCGCCTAGCAGCACGGCGCTGCGTGTCGCCATTTGTCCGACCGGGCCGGTGCCCCAGATCGTGACCGTGCCAGCGGAAAGTTCTCATGCGTGTCTCCCGACTGCGGCAACGGGGGGCGGACGCGACGTTCCCTTTGTTGCGCAAGGCGTGTACCGGAAATATTTTGGAAACCTGATTAATACCGGACGCGGCGAAGCGCGCTTTTTTACGCTGGATTGTAGTTTGGAGGTCCGGCGGCGCGCCACGCCGACGCGGGTGGCTTCGGCGCACGCCACGGACGCCGTGCCTACCCGGGTGCGATCGGTGCTCGTTGTTCAGGCATTGCGGCCCGTGACGGTGCCGGGCGCGGCCACGCGATGCACATCCATTGATGAGGAGCGAGATGAGCCTATCGTTTTTCGAGCATGCGGAGGACGACCTTGTCTGGTGGCGTTCTCCCGACACGATTCACGCTTCCCACGCGCGCATGCTGGTCGTCGATGACGATCGGGATGCGGCCGAGGCGTGGCAATTCCTGGCACAGGCGATGGGTTTCGAATGCCGCGTCGTGACGAATGCGCACCAGGTGTGCGAGACAGTCCGCGAGTGGCAGCCGTTCGCGGTGGTGCTCGATGTCGCGATGCCCGGCATCGACGGTTACGAAGTGGCGCGTCGCCTGAGAGGCAGCGCCGATCCCCGGTCGGCGATCCTGATCGCGTGGTCCGGGGTCACGTCGCGTGCCGCCATGGCGACGGCCCGCGAAGCAGGATTCGATGCGCATTGTGCGAAGCCGCTGGCGCCATCGCGAATCCTGGTCGCCTTGCGACGCACGGTGGATCGCGGTCGCGGCGCGGCGGAGCGGTAGGGAAAGATGGGCAGGACGCGCCGCACCATGCTCGCCACGGGTGCCGTGCAGGCACCACGGAGGCGGCGGCACAGGCACGAGGCGCCTGCGCCGCCGCGGGCTTACGCCGTCTTGCCTTCGCCGAGGTCGGCACCCGTCATCGGGTCCGAGTCGGGATCCGATTCGAGGCGGGCGGCCATGGCTTCGAGCGCTGCGGCCTGTTCGGCATCGAGATCGACGGAAGCACTGCCGTCGCCGCCGTCGATGGCCGGTTCCCCGAAGCGCCATTCGAGTTCCTCTCCGCTATTCCAGGGCCCCGGATCCGGCGGGCTGTCGATCGACATGCGCAGATAGAGCCGGTCGTATGGCGGCACCGGCGGCAGCTTGCCGGGCGGGAAGTTCGCGGAAATCGCGTACAGCGCTTTCTCGAACGACTTTTGATGCGCGACTTCGCGCGTCATCAGGAAGCCAAGCGCATCGCGCACTCCAGCGTCGTCGGTGACGTTGATCAGGCGTTCGTAGATGATCTTGGCGCGCGCCTCCGCCGCGATGTTCGAACGCAGGTCGGCGGTAGGTTCGCCGATGGTGTCGAGGTAGGCCGCCGACCAAGGCACGCCCGCCGAGTTCGTCAGCGGGGCGCCGGCGCCGTAGAGCACCTGCGTGAGATGGCTGTCGTTGCCGGCCCCGTGAAGCTTGCGGTATGCCTCGGCCTGGGTGTCCACCGCTTCCGCGAGTTCGCCCTTCGCCCCCCGGTTCAACATCGCGACCATCGAGCCGATCACCTCCAGGTGACTCAGTTCCTCGGTGGCGATGTCGAGCAGCAGGTCCTTGCGGCCCGGGTCCTCCTCGGTGATGGCCTGGGTGAAATAACGCATGGCCGCGGCGAGTTCGCCTTGCGGTCCGCCGAATTGCTCCAGCAGCAGGTTGGCCAGCCCCGGGTTCGGGGTGGCGACGCGCACGGTGTATTGCAGCTTCGAGTGATGGCTGAACATATGCCCTCCGGGCAGGTACTGTAGGGAGCGCCGGCCATCGTCAACCGGCGGTGATACGTTGGGGATTGCGGCGCTCCGGGCGGAACGTCGATGTCGCGCGGGGTACCTGGGCCGGCTGCGCAGGATGCGTGCCGGCAGGCGCGGTCGAGCTCAAGTACCGACCGCCTTGGCGTTGCCGGAGGTTTGGGCGAACTTCGTGAGCTTGAGATCGGCCGCCTTCTCTTCCTCGAGCGTCTCGGCCAGCAGCGTGGCCGCCGAGTCGAGCCCGAGTTGCCGGGCCAGGGCGCAAAGGCTGCCGTAGGCGGCGATCTCGTAGTGCTCGACCTTTTGCGCGGCCGCCACCAGGCCGATATCCAGCACCGGGCCCTTCTCGATCTCGTCGATCAATTCCTGGCCTTCCTCGATGAGGCCTTCCATCGCGACGCATTTCATGCGCTTCAGGCGCAGGCCGCAAGTCTCGACCACCTGGTCGATACGTTGCACCTGGCCCTGGGTTTCCTCGAGGTGCGTCTTGAAGGCCTCGACGAGTTCCGGCTCGGTTGCCGCGCGAGACAGTCTCGCCAGCGCGCGTGTCAGTTGCTTCTCGGCGCTGTAGATATCGGACAGCATGTGGATGAACAGATCGTCCACGGTTTTACGGTGTGCCATGACAAGCTCCTCTCGGCGTATGGGGACGCCATGAATGGCGCACGGGGCATGCCCGGCCGTGGTTCGCGGCTTGGTGCGATAGCGAACTGACGCACCCGTCGTCCCTCGGCTAGAGGCTGTTTCAGGAGGTTGGCCACGAGTCGTGCGGTATCAGCGCCAGTACGTATCGGGTGCCGGTGCGTTGTCGGTTGCAGTGACGGCTCGGCGCGGCTCGCGGTGGCGTTCGACGTGCTGGCCTTGAGCGTCGAGGCTCGCAACGTCGGCGTGGCGCGCGCCGCCAGCGCGGAGCACCTGTTGCAGCTCGGCGCGCGCTGGCCGGCCTTCACCGATGCCGACAGCCGTGTCGCGCCGGACTGGCTGGCCGCGCCACTGTCGCTCGTTGCGGCTGCGGCGGCTCCGGAGCCCGGTGGACGTTCGCCCCTGTTCGTGGTCCCGCCGCATCTCGACGATTCGGCATTCGGCTGCGCGGTGCTGCTCGCGACGCCCGCTGGATGTGCCTCGCGGGAGAAACCTGCTGCCTGAGCGGGAACGTGCTCACGCTTGACGATGTGGCTGGGGCCGGCCCCGTTTGTCGGGCCTGTTTGGCAGAGCGTTTTTACTTGCTTGTGTCAATTCTCCTTTTCCGGAACGTCGCATCGAATCGGAAGGCATACAGGCATCGGGCTCCGAGGCGCTGCGAAACCGCACGGAACCAGCAACAAGAGATGTCGGGGAGGCCAGCGGTGCCGCAGCGCCGCTCATTGAGTTCGAGAGGCCGATCGGCGTGCTCATGACGATTGCTGGCCGAACCGGAAGGTCTGCAGCGCGCAGACCGTTCGTCGTTGCGGCACAGCCCTGGCCGCGACGGTCTTGTGGACCAGGACGCGGCGATTGCCACGGTGCTCGATGTTGCGGTATCTCGATGGTCACCGAGATGCGGCAGGCGCATGTCACGCTTGACGGCCATGTGTCGCCCGCCAACTGCATTGCGTTCGTTACGGATTGGCGAGCCGGTTGTACAGCGTCTTGAGGCTGATGCCGAGCATGTCGGCTGCGTATGACTTGACGCCGCCACAATGCGCCACCGTGGCGGCTACCAGGCGGCGATCCATTTCGTCGAGCGGCGTTGCCAACGGCACCCACACCGATTCGCCAACCTCGCTCGATGTATCCGACGCCTCGTCCAGAATGGGGAGCGGCAACGCATCGATGCAGTCGCCCTCGCAGAATATCGCTGCATGCTGCACCAGGTTGCGCAGCTCGCGGACGTTGCCGCGCCAGTTGCGCTGCGTCATCGCGCGCTGCGCCGCTTCCGAGAAGCGCAGGCACCTGCCGCTCGTCTCATTGAGCCGAGCGAGAAACGCGTCGGCGAGCAGCACTACGTCGCAGCCGCGTTCGCGCAATGGCGGCAGCAGGATCGGAAATACGTTGATGCGGTGATAGAGATCGGCGCGCAGGAAGCCGAGGTCGACCGCCGCGAGCGGGTCGCGGTTGGTGGCGGCCACGATGCGCACGTCCACCTCGCGTTCGTGCGAGCCACCCAGCCGCCGCACGCGACGCGTTTCCAGCACGCGCAGCAAGCGCACCTGCAGATCCACCGGCATCTCCGCGATTTCGTCTAGAAACAGCGTGCCGCCGTCGGCGCGTTCGAAAAAACCGCGATGATCGCGATCGGCGCCGGTAAAGCTACCGCGTTCATGACCGAACATCTCGCTCTCGATGAGTCGCGCCGGCAGCGCACCGCAGTTGATCGCGATGAACGGTCCGTCGCGCCGCGGGCTTAATGCGTGGATGGTCTGCGCCGCCAGTTCCTTGCCCGTGCCCGATTCGCCGGTCAGCAATACCGACGCGCTGGTCGAGGTGACGCGCGTAATCGCGTCGTACACGGCGAGCATCGATTCGGAGCGGCCGAGCATCAAACCGAAGCGCGATGTCTCACGCACCTCGGTGGCGAGTCCGACCAGGATGTCGTTGCGCGACGTGTGGCGCGACACGCGGTTGAGCAAGGCCTGCAGCCGTTCCATGTTGACGGGCTTGACCAGATAATCGGAGGCGCCCAGCCGCAGCGCGCGGATTGCCGAATCGAGCGAGGCATGGCCGGTAGTCACCACGACCTCGCAGCCGAATTTGGTTAATTCATTAAACAGCGCCATGCCGTTGCCGTCGGGCAGCATCAGGTCGCACAGCACCAGACTCGGATGGCGTTCGCCAATCCGCAGTCGGGCTTCGGCTAGCGTGGCGGCCGTGTCACATCCAAGGTTCTGGGCATGAGCCAGCGTGAACATCGCCGCGCGTGTGGATTCATCATCGTCGACCACCAAGATATGGGGCATGCGGGAGCTCGTTCGGGAAGGGGCTGGCTGCCTCGACCAAGCGGAATTCGGTCCCGATTAAATGCACGTACGGCGCGACATGCATCGACCGCGATGCGGCCGTGCTTCGGTTGGCAGCCACGGGTGGGGAGTACGACGTGAGTGTGTGCGGGTGTGCGCGCGAGTTCTGTACGGTATGTGTGAATGATGGCGGTGCCGATGAAGTCGCCGCATCGTGACGTCAACGGGCAAGCAGCGCGGGGGAGCGGGTTATTTCGACGGCGGAGCGGGCGGTGCGCCCGCCGGCTCGGCATCGGGCGTCGCATCCGGCACGAGCAGTGCGACGATCTCGCGGAATTGGGACGTACAGCGCACCGCGTCTTCGCGCGAATTCATGTCGATGACTTCGAGCAGGCCTACGAACGCGCCGAGGAAGGCATCGGAGAGCGGGGTGGACCGTCCATGCTCGCGCAGATGTTCCGCGTAGGCGAAGACGTTATGGATGAAATCGACCTGGGATGCGGAAAATTCGTCGTCGGTGATCGGTGCGGGAACGGCTGCAACGGTTTGCCGAGACAACGAGGCGGGCAAACGGAAATACGAAAGAGGATCGCTCATGCATGAATCTCAAAATATGCACGAACGCGACGTGCGCGCAAAAGCGGCGTGGCGAACAAAGGCGCATGGACTACCTATGGCCCACGCATTTGACACGCCGATAGCGCTCCTTGATTGCGTTTGATTCAGAGAATGATGTCAAATGTATTTGACTTCATTTTGATGATCGGCTCATGCAATTCGATTGGTTTGAAACGTTCGACGAATTGAAGCGCGGAGGGCGATTCGCAAGCGATGCACAGGTGGCGGAAAGTCTCGGGCTGCACTCGGCCATGACACGTTGCGAACGTCGGTGCAAAGCCTGCTGCCGAGCCGGGATTACCACGAACAGGAAGGCCGGGCGCCGTATGAAATCGGCGATCCGTCGGTGCAGCTCAATCATCTGCTGGCCGTGCTGCCCGGCGACGCGCGTCGGCGCACCGAGCCGCATCTGGCGCCCATCACGATGCCGCTCGGGCATGTCGTCTACGAATCGGGCGACCATCTCAGCCATATCGCCCTGCCGACCACCGCGATCATCTCGATGCGCTACGTGGTGGAGAACGGCGCGTCGGCCGAGATCGCGGTGGTGGGGCGCGACGGTCTCGTGGGGGCGGCGCTGTTCATGGGGCGAGACGATGCCGAATCGCGCGATCGTCCAGAGCGGGGGCGATGCGTTCAAACTCGGCGGGCAGGTCGTCAAGGATGAATTCGCACGTGGCGGTGCGGTGCAGCGCCTGTTCCTGCGCTGCACGCAGGCGCTCGTCACGCGAATGGCGCAAACGGCCGTCTGCAACCGGCACCATTCGATTTCGCAGCAGTTCTGCCGCTGGTTGCTGCCGAGCCTCGACCGGCTCGATTCAAGCGATGTGCAGATGACCCAGGAACTGATCGCCGGCATGCTCGGCGTGCGCCGTGCAAGCGTGACGGAAACCGCGAGAAAGCTCCAGGAGGCGGGCCTGATCCGCCAGTCGCGCGGCAAGATCGAAGTGCTCGATCGCGCCGCGCTGGAGCATCATGTGTGCGAGTGCTATCAGTTGGTGCGCGAGGAAAGCCATCGGCTGCTGTCGCCATGGTGATCCAAGTGTGGCAGCGAGCCAGTAAGGGCGGCGCTGATAATACGCGTGCACCTGGCGGCCCCACTCGAGGTCGACCATCAACGGCCATGGGTTCTTGTCGAACGCGGGCGCATGCAGGCTCAGTAACGACTGTGCGCGCACCCGGTCGTTGAATCGGTACGGCATCGTACGAATTCCTCGGATTGATGGAGGTACCGGCGCGTGACGCGGAAAGGGTATCCACGGTCTCCGAACGATCGGAGGGCATGCCGGCTGTCGCGCCGTTCGGCCCTCTTCGCATCTCGATGCAAAACATGTGCGCAGCTTCCGACCGGATTTGTTCTTGCTTATCGGTAGCGAAGCGCGCAGGCTGGCCCGGTCTGTTCAACGTATCAAGGGTTCCGCGCCGCCCCGACTCCATCCGCGCAATTCGGCGCGGACATTGTCGACGGCAAGACACTGCTGCGCCAATCTGACTCATGCTGCTTGTGACGCCATGTAGGCACGAGATCTCCCCCCATTCCCTGTTTCGAGAGCGCGATGAAATACGATTCGACGACACCCTTTGACATGAGCTCTCTGGCGAGAACGGCGAGTACGTTCAACGGCAGCGGCCGTATTTCCCCTGCACAAGCGGGACGGCCGAATATCGCGGGCGTGAGCCGGCTATTGTTAATAAGGCGTATTTGGATGGAAAAGGAGCTGGCCCGTACGACGAAGGACGACATCATGCAACAGATCGAGGCGGATGCGCGTTCGACCGATGATGGTATGCCTGTTGCGCAGCCGATATGGTGGGAAGTCCCCGTCGCCCGCAGTCCGGGTCAGCATATTTGCGAATCTCGAAAGCGGCTCGGCATGCACGCGATGGATGAATAATCGTTCACAAGACCGTGGTTTGGCGCGTGTATGGCTCGATCGGGAGGCGTTACGGGAGCAAGCCTGCCGATCATGAAATCAAATGGATGATTTCACGCGAATTGTCGAAGCCCCACGTCTTCTGTTCGATGTTGAAAAAGCGCCATCAGGCGCGGAATTCATGGAGTGGGCCGTGACGCATCCTGCGATGGCAACGGTATGTTGATGCGGTCGAGTCCAGAATCGTCGTTGTCGAGTATCGGATGTTGCGCGCGGCAACCGCGCCCATTTTCGTCGGCCTGCCCCGCGATCGGACGATGCATCATCGCGATGCCTCGGCCGGGGGCGCCCGCCAGGAAGCCCGGATGTCGTCGACAGCTTTCAGAACCGGATGAACACCGGGCAGCGCTTGGTCGGCATGACGAACCGAAACGGTAACGCGGAGGTGGGCGGGGCGAAACGTAGGACTCATCCGGCTGGACCAAGGATCACGTCGATGGCCGCCTGGCCCGCGATTTCGGCGACCAGGTAAGCCCATCGAGAAGTGAAGGGGCCGTTGTGCACCGGGATCAGGCCTCCTCGCGCGCCCAGCACTTCGAGGTTTGTGCCGCCTTTGATCTGGAAGCTCACATCGAACGTATCCCGATCGGCTGGCGTCAATTGGACATGAATCTCAAAGCCGCGATACGCGATCGTCCTCTGCATGAACACCTCTCTGTCATTGGCGGAGCCTAACACCATCCGCGTCGGACGGCGTGGGCCATGGTGCCTGTCATGCGATCGCATCCGGGTGCTGCTTGAATGGAGAAACGCCGCGCGAAGGAAGCGCGGCGATGAACCGCGATTCAAATGCTGTCCGGGTTGCCTGCTCGATACCCGATACCGTCCAACCTCTCCACGCTCAAACAGCGCGCGGAGCCGCCCTGGCGAGGCGGATGTCGAAGCCGGCGAGGCGCCGGCTTGTTATTTTTAACGGTATTGGCATGGCCTGAATCACGCGCATCAATGCGCGGCTTGCCAGTGTGGCCCGACAACGATGCTGCCTGCGAATGCGTGGCGTGTCTGTCCGCTACGAGACAGTGCTTTCTGCAGTACGGCATGGTACGAGGTGGCGTCGGCCAACCATGAAGGGTTTTGCCTTGGCGCGATGAACGGCACATGCCGCTGCGGCGTCAGGTATCGACAAGGCGTTGACGGCCCGCGCGATTCACACCCGGTCGGGCGGTACATTGGCGTCGATCGCCATCGCCAGCCAGACAAGCTCGTATCGCGATTTCATATCATTTCAATCAATATATCTTGTGCGCCCTTCCACAGGACTTCCACGCCCAGCGTGCGCAGGTTTTCCCGCCCCTTTGTGATCGTCAGAAAATGATTGCCGGCCAATTGGCCCATCTTGCTGCTGAACGAGCATGATCCGTAGGCGAGAATGATTTCGGTCTCGCTGTATCCACCAGGATAAAAAAGGACATCGCCCACGGAAGGGTGGCTCGTATGATTCTCGAATCCGACCGCTTTTGCGTCGTTTTCCAGCTTGAAATCGCCAAGTGGTACCCAGCATCCTTCGCCGCTCCAACGCACGTGGATCAGTTTTTGGCGATAAGGCAGCAGCTTGAGAAAGGCACGAACCGTTTCAGGGGCATCCGGATGCGTTTCCGCCTCGAAAATATGGCCGGCAGCAGTAATGCGAAGTCGAGTCATGGTGAATGATGGGTCAGGTTTGGGGTGGCAGGATGGCAGCCGTGATCAGGCGTCGGGTTGATCGATCCATTTGCTCACGACAGGAGGCGTCCAGGTTTGGAGTTGGTTCAGCAGGTCGTCCGGATTGGACGTTGCGACAATCATGTCTCGATGTTCGGGTTTGAGAAAGCCCTCGGCCGTTGCGTGTTCGAGCAACGCGCGCATCGGCGCGAAAAACCCCGACACATCGAGCACGCCACATGGCTTGGCATGTTCGCCCAATTGAGTGAGCGTGGCGGCTTCGAATAATTCCTCGAACGTGCCGAGGCCGCCAGGCAATGCGATGAACGCATCGGCCAGCGCGGCCATGCGCCGTTTGCGTGCCGACATGTCGGGGACGATCTCGTGCCGCGTGAGTCCGGGCGCGAGATGGCCCCGATCCGCCAGACGCCGCGTGATGACGCCGTGCACGGGCGAGCCGGCCGCCAGCGCGGCCTGCGCGACGATGCCCATCAGGCCCTTGTCGGTTCCGCCATACACGAGTTGCCAACCGCGCCGGCCGAGCGCATCGCCCAATTCGCGAGCGGCTTCGGCATAGTCGGCACGGGTTCCGAAATTCGAACCGCAGAACACGGCGACGCTGTAAATCGTCGGCGATATGGGGCCGGTCACGACACGGCTCCGTCGGTCTTGCGCTGAGTCCAGCCGGTCAGCCGGCGCTCGACGAGCGCCGAAATGGCATACAGCACGACGCCCAGCACCGCGAGAATGAACAGGCCGGCAAACACCAGCGGCACGTCGAAATTGCCGCTCGCGATCATCATCACGTTGCCGATTCCCTTGTTCGATGCGACTGTCTCGGACAGCACCGCGCCCACGAAGGCGAGCGTGATGGCAATCTTCAGTGATGCGAACAAATACGGCATCGCACGCGGCAGGCCCACGTTGCGGAGCACATCGAAGCGGCTTGCGCCGAGCACCCTGAACACGTCTTCCAGTTCCGGTTCGGTGGTGGCCAGGCCGGTCGCCACGTTGACCACGACAGGGAACACGCTGATCACCATCGCCGTGAGGATCGCCGGTACCGTGCCTGAACCGAACCAGACCACGAAAATCGGCACCAGCGCAACCTTGGGAATGCTGGAGAAGCCCACGAGCAGCGGATAGGCCGTGTCGTAGGCAAGCCGCGACGAGCCGATGACCACACCGATCAGCACGCCGAACACGACGGCCAGGAAGAAGCCGATCAGCGTGGTCGTCACGGTCTGCACGACGTGCGGCCACAGCAGCGGCATTTTGGTGACCATGACGACGAGGATCTGACTGGGCCGCGGCAAGACCAGGTCGGAAACGTGGAAAGCGATGCAGGCAAGCTCCCACGCCGCGAAAAAGCCGATTAGTGCGCTCAACGACAACAGGTTGCGGCGAAGCCGCACGGTTCCGAGGCTCATGCTTGCTCCGTTGCTTCGAATGTCGGCGTGTCGATCGGGATGGCCGGCGACGCCCCGCGGGCCGCGACGACCCCGGATGAACGTGCTTGCGCGATGCGCATGCGCAGTTGCTGGACCAGCGTCGCAAATTCGGGGGCATAGCTCGCTTCGAGCGTGCGCGGCCGGTCGAACGTCACATGGCGATCCTCGAGGATGCGTCCCGGGCGCGAGCTCATCACGCAGATCCGGTTGGCCAGATAAGCCGATTCGCGCAGGTCGTGGGTGACGAGCAGCACGGTGGGCCTGCGCTTCATCCACAGCGTCTGCATGATGTCCCACAGCTCTTCCCGGGTGAACTGGTCGAGCGCGCCGAACGGCTCGTCGAGCAGCAACAGCTCCGGCTCGTGAATCAGCGCCCGGCACAGCGACGCGCGCTGCAGCATGCCGCCCGACAACTGCCACGGGCGCTTGTGGCCGAACTCCTTCAGGCCGACCTGGGCCAGCAGGGCGTCGGCGCGATCCGCGAACTCGCCCTTGCGCTTCTGGCGAAATTGCGACCGGAATGGTTCGACGATCTTGAGCGGAACCATCACGTTCTCGCGGATGGTCAGCCACGGCAGCATGGTCGGATTCTGAAACGCCAGCCCGATGCGTATCGGTTTGGTGCCCGGGGCGCCGACTTCGCGGCCTCCGACGATCACCGCGCCGGATGTCGGGCGAATCAGGCCCGCCACCAGCTTCAGGATGGTGGACTTGCCGCAGCCGCTCGGTCCGACCAGCGCAACGAAATCGCCTTGTTCGATTTCGAGGCGCGTGCGATCGAGAGCGATCGTTCCGCTGTCGCCGCCGTAGCGAACGCCGACATCCGACAGGTCGATCAGGGGGGGATTCATGAAGACTCCTTCGTATATACCGCTCGCATCGACGCGAGCGGACGCGATTACTGTTCGTTGCCGAACACGCTATCGATATCGACCGGCTCGGCGGTCGGACGCACGCCGTCCGGCGTCTCGAGGATCGCGCTCAGGTAGTGCTCGGTGTTGCGCGGCTTGGCAGCCGGCATCGCCTGCACGCTTTTCACGGAGCGTCCCCAACCGGCCGCGTCCTTCACCAGCTTGCCGTCGCGCATCACGAAGCGGCCGCGCACCAGCGTGTGCAGCGGATAGCCCTTCACGGCGCGTCCGTGCCAGGGCGAGATCTTGCTGATGCTTTGCAACTGGTTCTGCGAGAGGATGCCGGTGCGATTCATGTCGACGATCGCGATGTCGGCATGCGCGCCCGGCGCGATGACGCCCTTCGGGCCATAGATGCCCCATGCCTTGGCCGGATTGACCGCGCTCCAGCGGACGTAATCCATCAAGGTGGCGCGTTCGCGATTGACCTCGGTCAGCATCAGGGCCATCTGCGTTTCGACGCCCGGGAAACCGCAGTCGCATTCCCAGATATTCGGCCGCGTTTTTTCTTCGGGCGAGTGCGGGGCATGGTCGGTGGCGATCATGTCGAGCGTGCCATCCAGCAGCGCGTTCCAGAGCGGATCGTTGTTGCGCGCTTCGCGAATCGGCGGGTTCAGCCGCATGATGCCGCCGAGCTTGCTCATGTGATCGGTGTTCAGCAGAACGTATTGCGGACAGGTTTCCGCCGTCACGTCCACGCCGCGTGCCTTGAAATCGCGCAGCACGAACAGCGAATCGGCCGAGCTGTGATGCGCGATGTGCACTCGGGCGCCGGTCCACTCGGCCAGCGTCAGCACGCGCGTGATGGCCTCGATTTCGGCCACCGCGGGGCGCGCGGCCAGATGCGCCATGGCGTCGATTCGGCCGGCGTCGCTCATGCGGTTCTGCCGACGAAACAGGATCGACGAGTTTTCCGCATGCACGACGGTCCGGATGCCGAGCGGTGCGAGCTTCTCGAACCCTTCGAGCAGGGCGCCGTCGGTCGGCGCCGGCAGGTTGCCGAAGGTATTGCCCACGAACGCCTTGAAGCTCGTCACGCCGCCGTCGAGCAGTTCCTCGAGACGCTCCACGGTATCGTCGCCGAGCAGGCCGTGAATGCCGAAATCGACATACGACGATTCCGCCGCACGTTGCTTGATGCGCAGTGCCTCGAGCGTGCCGGTGGCCGGGTTGGTATTCGGCATTTCGAACACGGTGGTCACGCCGCCGCACGCGGCGGCCGCCGAACCGGTCTGCCAGGTTTCCTTGTGCGGATACCCCGGGTCTCGGAAATGCACATGGCTGTCGATCGCACCGGGCAGGAGATACAGCCCGTCGGCGCGCATTTCCTCGCGCGCGGATGGCATGACGTCGTCGTGTCCGACCGCAACGATGCGCTCGCCATCGATGGCGACGGATGCCTCGATGATCTGTTCAGGCGAAACGATCCGGGCACCGCGGATCACCAAATCGACTTGACTCATTTTGCTTCCCCTTAAAGCATGGCCCAACCGCCGTCCACCGGCAGGTCGATACCCGTGATCTGTCTGGATACATCGCTTGCGAGAAACAGGCAGGCGTGTGCCACGTCGTCGTCGGTCGACACGCGCTTCAGTGCGTAGTCCTCCGCATGCCGCAGCATGGCTTCCTCGACCGAAATGCCGTGAGCGCGCGCCATGTCCGCGCAAACCTTTTCGCGGAACCGCGGCCCGTCGACCATGCCGGGCGCCACGCAGTTGACGTTGATGTTGTGCGGGCCGGCTTCGAGCGCGAAGCTCTTGGTGATGCCGCGCAGGCCCCACTTCGATGCGGAATAGGCCATGCGTCCGGCGCGGCCGCGCATGCCGAAGGTTCCGCCGACGTTGATCACCTTGCCGTAGCGACGCTCGATCATGGCGGGCATCACGGCGCGCACCACGTTGAATGCGCCGGTCATGTTCACGCGGACGATATCGTCGAATTCCGTTTCGGTGGTTTCCCAGCCTTTCTTGCCGATCGGGCCGGAGCCGCCGGCCACGTTGACCAGCACGTCGATCCGGCCATAGGCGGCGAGCGCCTGCCGAGCCAGTGCATCGGTGTCGGCGGCAACCGTGAGGTCGCACGCCACGACGATCGCTTCCGCGTCCATCGCACGCGCTTCGGCCGCCACCGGTTCGATCGCCGCGACGTCTCGACCGGTCAGCACCAGTCTTGCGCCTTCGGCCGCGAACGCCAGCGTCACCGCGCGCCCCATGCCTTTTGCCGGGCCGGTGATCACCACGACCTTGTCTTTCAGATTCAAATTCATACGCAATCCTGATTTATAGGTATCGGAGAAAATGCGCCGCCTTACATGGCCGACGGACGGTCGGCTCGGGGCGGGAGGAACTGGCCATCGAACACTTCGTTGGGCGCCGGGCTGCGCGGCAGCCTGGCGGCCTCGACGATGATCGAGATGTCGCGCTTCAGGCGTGCCTCGTCGACCGCACCCAAACCGATGCGGGCGATTTCGGGTGCGCTCATGTCGTTATGCATCGTGGCCAACAGCTTTTCCTTCTCGACTTCGCGATTGAGCAGCGGCTCGCGCTTCATCACGGCGTCCACGCCTGCGTCCGGATTGGCGATCACGTCGCGGATTCCATGATTCAACGCGGCAAGGAATCCGCGCACGGCCTGCGGGTTCGACTTGACGAATGCGCGCGAGAAGAACACCGCATTCGAGTACAGGTCCATGCCGTAGTCGCCGTAACGGATGAAGCGCAGGTCGCGAGCCGGATTCACGCCCATCGCCTTGGCGCTGAACATGATCGTGGTCGTGAAGCCGAACACCGCATCGACCTGATCGCGCATCAGCATCTGCTCGCGCAGATTCGGCGCCATGTTCGTGATGTGGACCTTCGCGGCATCGATGCCTGCCAGCTTCGCGAACGCGGGAAACAGCTTCAGCGCGCCGTCGTTGGCGGGGGCGCCGACCGTCTTGCCTTCGAGATCCCTGGGCGTGTGGATCGGGCTGCCCGACTTGACCACGACCGTAAACGGCGGCGTGTTGTAGAGCACGTCGACGGCGATCGGCGCCTGTGCCGGCTCTTTCGCCGCCAGTTCCACGAGCGCATTGAGATCGCCAAAACCGGCCTGATAGGCGCCGGCGGCAACCTTCGGGATCGACGCGCTCGAACCCTCGCCCTGGTCGAACTGGACATCGAGCCCCTGGGCCTTGAAATAGCCGCGATCCTGCGCGAGGAAAAACCAGGCTTGCGGGCCTTCGTATTTCCAGTTCAGGACCACCTTGATGGGCGTGTCCGCGCGGGCTTGCGCCGGCGCGGCGACCAGGGCGATGCCGAAGGCGGCGAAACCGGCGAGCATGCCTGCCGCGCTCAGGCGACGAATTTGACTCAACATGACGATGCGACTCCTAGCGTTGGGTCCGGCCGGGCAGGCCGGAAAGGGCTGCGATCAGGCTGTCGGCGCGGGCGACGAAGCCATGCAGTTGCTGAACGATGAAATGGATGGCCCGTGTGACATAGGCCGGCGAAGACGTGTTGCAGGCGTCCTCGAGCAGGATGCAGTCGTAGCCGATGAAGGCGGCGTCCTGCAGCGTGGAGAACACGCACCGGTCGGTATTGATTCCGACGAACAGCAGCGTGGTGATGCCGAGATTGCGCAATACCGAATCGAGTTCGTTGTCCCAGAAGCCGCTGAGTCGATGCTTTTCGACGCACATGTCCGACGCATCGACCGTCAACTCGTCGACGACTTGCGCGCCCCAGGCGCCACGAACGAGCGACGGTCCGCGATCGTTCGGCGACGGCTCCCCATAGCCGACGCCGTCGGCCGAGCGCTTGCCCTTGAAATGGATCGTGGCGCTCAGGTTGGCCAGATCCGCGCGAATCCCCCAGTTCAGCCACACCACGCGGCCCCCCGCACCACGCCAGGCGGGCAGCAGCTCAGCGATCACCGGGATCGGCTTTCTGGCTGCCTTCACGCTGACGCCTTTCTGCGCGAACCATCCTTCCGGGTGGCAAAAGTCGTTCTGCATATCGATCACGACGACTGCACTGCGCGCGACGTCGATCTCGAGGTTCTGGGGCGCGGCGTCGATCGTCAGCGGGCGCGGTTTCATCACGCGACGCACCAGGCTGGCCACCGAGCCGGATACGGTCCACGCGTTGTGCGCGGCGGGACCGAATATCGCGGCGTCGGAGGCATGATCCGTGCGCGGCATGGAGGGGGGCGATTTCTTTTTCATGCCACGTTCAATGCAGCATCTATGCCATACTTTGTCCACCAAAGTAGCCATTTAGGCACGATGGCGTTGCCGAAACGGCAACGGTTCGAGGCACTCACAGTCGCACCGGGGCGGAGTATTCCCTGCGGCGGTCGTGTGTTTTGGCGGGGCTGCGGCAGTTTCGGCCGGTGCCGCTCAGGCGTTGGTTCGACGCAGGGCGCGAACCGAACCACGCCGCGCTCGCATACGGTGCCCCATTCCCGAAATGATGCGTGCCGCGCCCCGTCGCGGTGCGCTGCAGTTGACCTTCCGCATCTGGAGCACGCTTGCATGAATCATCTGCGTTTTCTCTCCTACGTCGACGAGGTCGCACGTACCGGCTCGGTCAGGCAGGCCTCGGAGCGGCTGCATGTGGCGCCGTCCGCCGTATTGAGGCGAATCCAGGATATCGAGGACGAACTCGGCACGCCGATTTTCGAGCGGTTGCCGCGCGGCATGCGGCTGACCGCGGCAGGCGAGCTGTTCATTCAGTACGTGCGTACGCGTCTGGCCGAGCTGGAGCGTGTGCGATCCGAGATCGAGGATCTCCAGGGCTTGCGCAGGGGGCTGGTGCGATTGACCGTGAGCCAGGCCGTGGCGTCGGCGTTTCTGCCGAAGATGGTTGCCTCGTTTCGCAAGCGTCACTCGCTGGTCGGGTTTCAGATTCGCGTGACGGATCACGTGCAGGCACTCAACGCGCTGCGGATGTTCGATACGGATCTCGCGCTGGTCTTCAACCTGTCGGACGAACCCGATATCGAACGGATCGCCGAATTCGAGCAGCGGCTTTGCGTGATCATGCATCGCACGCATCCGCTGGCATCCGAAGCCGGGCCGATCCGGCTGCGTGATTGCGGCGACTATCCGCTGGTAATGCCGAATCGGGAAATCGGAGGCCGACAGCTGCTTGATCGATTTTTGTCGCGGCGCTCGTTCCGTCTTCACCCGGTGGTCGAATGCAACAGCTTCGAGTTCCTGCGCGGCTACCTGCATTACGAACAAGCGCTCAGCTTCCAGATCCACATCGGTGCCGGGAGCGAGAGCGGCGAATACGTGTCGCGCGATATCGAGGACCGCGGGTTTCCGAAAGGCACGCTGGCACTGGCGAGCCTGCGCGGGCGCCAGTTGCCCGTGATCGCCTATTCGTTCATCGAGCACCTGAAGCAGGGGCTCGAGGAGAGCGCGGCGCTGGCCCTCTAGATATTTCCGTTATTCACTACGATGAAGGCGCCGCCGATGAGCGGCGCCTTTATTCATTCTCCCGCCACACCCTGCCTGAAGGGCGCCCGCAGGCGACGCCTCCGCGATCGGTATGCGCTCCCGCGCCGATTCGACCGAAAACGATAATTCGAATCAAAAAAAGAAAAGGCGGCCGTTTCGGCATCGAGCCGTTGCCGAAACGGCAACCACGGCCATCGCCGCGCCGGGGCGAACCACGATTGGGTCGAACGCGCTTTGCGTTGCCGCGATGGCAACGCGCAGGTGCCGAAAAAGTGCCTGAGGCGATATTTTTTATCACTTAACGTGGCATCCGTCCGCGCAATACAGACCAGTTGAACGATGCACGGGCGCAGCAACCCATACCGAATTCCCGCCCGCCCCGGACTCAGCGACCCGACAAAATCATGAATCAGATTCCCTTCGAATTTAAATCAGTACACCTTATTCATATTGCGATGATTGCCGCGGCGCTCGTCGCGCCTGACTACGCGTTCGCGCAAAGCGCAACCGCAAGCGGTCAGGATACCGCCGCAACCGGCGACAGCTCGGCAGCCAGCGCCGCGAAGGATGCGCGCAAGAAGAAGGATGCCGCCGCGGCTGCCGCGGTGCAGACTCAGGCTGCCAGCAAGGGCGATACGCATGGCGCAACGCTCAGCCCGTCCCAGCCGGACGCGGCGGCCGAAACGTCCGCAGCGGCAAGCGTGTCCGACCATGGGACGGAGGCACACAACGTCGGCGAGATGATCACGAAGGGAACGTTCTTCGGCAACATCCGCACCTTCTACTATGCGTCGCGCAACGCCTTTTTCTCGCCCGGCGCGAACCAGAACACGGTCAGCTACGGTGGCGAGCTTGGCTACGTGAGCGCGCCGCTCTACGGGTTCTCCGTGGGCGTGAGCGGCTATCTGCAGCGCGGCATCGGGCATTCCGACAACCCGAACCGCGTGGACAGCTACCTCGGCCCGAACCTCGCGACCTTGGGCGAGGCCTACGTCAAATGGGAGCACGACCAGGTGCAGGTCACGGTGGGCAATCAGGCGCTCAACGTGCCGTTTGCCTCGACGTACGATTGGCGTATTGCTCCGCAGTTGTATCAGGGCATCGATGCGAAATACGGCGACGCCGACAATTTCGTCACGGCCTTCAAGATGTTCCGGTTCAAGTCGTACACCGGCAACGGGTTCTCGCAGAAAACCAATTACGACGAAAGCTTCGACCCATACGCCGGCATCGGCAATCCGACGACCAACGGTTTCTGGGGCGTGGGCGCGGCGCACAAGTTCGATCTCGATGCCGTCACGCTGCGTGCCCAGGGGTGGTATCAGACCTATCAGGACTACGCCGACCTGGCCTACGTGGAAGGGCAGGTGAGCCGCACCGGCGGGGCATGGAAGCCGTTCGCAGGCCTGCAGTACTTCCACGAAACCGGCGACGGGCGCGAACTGCTCGGTCCCGTGGACAGCCAGGTGTACGGCATGCAGCTCGGCGTCAAGCACAACTCGATGACGTTGAGCTTCGGCTACGACTTCATCGCCCCGCATCGCAACGCCTATCTCAATGGCTCGCTGGTCACGCCGTATGCCCACGATGTGTCGGGCGGCCCGCTGTTTGCGCAGCCGTTCCTGACCAGCACGCAGGATCTCGGTGCCGGCAACGCCTATGCAATCGACATCAGCGGCGCCCCGACCGGCAACTGGTTCATCGGCGCCCGCTATTCGTTCATGGATCTGAAGGCGAGTGCCGACGGCCCGAGCCTCGACGGGTCGGAATACCTTGCCTATGCGATCTACAACTTCAGCGGACAGCTGAAGGGGTTCAGTGCCGCCGACTTTTTCGCCGTGCAAACCTCCCCCGTCAAGGGCCGCACGTTCGTGCAGAACCGGCTGCAGCTTCAATACGCGTGGGGGCCGCAAATCTAGTCGAACCTGGTGAAAACCGTATTTCGAATTCACTCGCACCTGATGGAGGGAGGTCCTTCTCTCCATTGAAAAAAATCAACAAGAAAAATCATGAAAAATCGAATCAAGCTGTTGAATCTCTCGCTGCCGCTGACCGGTGCATGCTCGCTGCCCGCGCATGCCTCGGTGACGTTGTACGGACTCCTCGATACCTATGTCGGCTACACGAATGCCGATGGCAAGGGGGCCGCCACCGCGATGCAGAGCGGAGGTCTCGCGGCAAGCCGGATCGGCCTGCGCGGCGACGAGGACCTCGGCGGCGGCCTGCATGCGACGTTCAATCTGGAAAACGGCATTCAAACCAATTCGGGGGCGGCCGCCGACGCCTCGCGTGCATTCAATCGCAATGCATGGGTAGGACTCGCGAATCAGTATGGCGAAATCCGCTTCGGACGACAGAACCAGATTCAGCTGTACATGCTCGGGAAAATGGACGCCTTTGCGGGCGGCACGTACGGTTCGTTCCTGAACAACGCGGGGACTTACACGTTTCGCTTCGACAACATGATCACGTATTGGTCGCCATCGATATACGGTTTCAAGCTGAGCGCAGGTGTGAGCCTCGGTGGGCAGACCAGCCCGCATGACGGGCTCAATGCCTATCTCGTGTCGCTGGAATATTCGCGCGGCCCGCTTTATCTGGGTGCGAACCACGTAGAGCAGAACAGCACCGATGGACGAAATCTCACCAAGGCGACCTTCGCGGGCGGCAGCTATCAGTTCGGCAAGCTGACCGGGTATTTGGGCTACTACCGAGGCAACGTGCTTGGTTCGAATACCGCTACGAACGTGGCCGGGAAATACCACAGCGTGTACTCGGCCTCGGCCGCCTACAACTTCACGCCGGCGCTGAAGATCAGTGCAGGCGTGGGTTGGGCCCAGGACAGTTCCGGCGCGCACGACAACGCCGGCGAAGCGAGCCTCGGCGCGTTCTACTCACTCAGCAAGCGCACGATGCTTTATGGCACGGTCGAGCGGCTGATCAACAAGCATGGCGCAACGTATGCGTTGCTGGCGAACGGCCCGATCACGTCCAATTCGCCTGCCGCGGGCGGGGGCGTAACGGGCGCCCAGATCGGGATCGTGCATTCGTTTTGATGCTTCGCGTGTCTTCGTGAGAGGTCTTGCTGCCTGGGTAGGGGCGTTGGTCTGGCAAATCACTTCCGGTATTGCGCCCCTCAACCGCGACCCTGTGCGTCGCATCGCCATGCCTTCAAGGCTGACTGCCATCGAACCGTGCCGGACGGTGCTGTTTTCGAATGGCGGTGAGTGGACCTTTTGTAGTCGGCATGCGCGAGAGGGTGACTGCGCAATGAACATCGATATTTTTGATAGCGATACCTCGTTTTCCCCGTTACAGCGATCTGACGATAATTGAGGGTTTTATGTAGAATGAGCCACTCCAGGATTGTCGGCTCATTCTCTCGCCATGCATCGAATCGGACTCTTTGTTTGCGGTGGCCACGACCCTCTCGATCTGGGCGGGCCACTGTCGGCTTTCAATCAGGTAGCCACGGCAGCTGGCCATACTCCGTACGATCTTCATGTCATCTCGCATGCCGGAGGCCCGGTTCGTGGCAATACGGGTCTTGTGATCGAGACCAAGCCGGCCGGAAGGCGCGCGTTCGATACCGTCATTTTCGTGGGCGGTGATATCGATCCCATGCAGACGCAGGAGAACATCGCGGCCGCCAGGAAATTGAGCGCCAAGGCCTCGCGGGTGGCGAGCGTTTGTACGGGGGCGTTTCTGCTGGCGGAAACCGGCTTGCTGGACGGGTTGAAAGCAACCACCCACTGGCGATACGCTGCGCTGCTGCAGTCGCGCTTTCCTCGCACCCGGGTCGAGAGCGACAGTATCTATATCGCCGACGGCCGCATCTGGACGTCGGCGGGCATTGCTTCGGGAATCGACCTGGCGCTCGGCTTGATTGAACGAGATATGGGTGCCGAAGTGGCGCGCGGTGTTTCCCGGCTTCTGGTGGTGGCGTATCGTCGGCCGGGCGGCCAATCCCAGTTCTCCGCCATGTCGCAGATGGAACCGGAGTCGGACCGCATTCGCATTGCCCTGAACTTCGCGAGAGAACACCTGGTTGAAGCGCTACCGGTGGAGCGGCTCGCCGAAGTCGCCAGGTTGAGTCCGCGACAGTTCGGACGAGCATTTCGCCGGGAAACCGGCGAGACACCTGCCAAGGCGGTCGAACGCTTGCGCGTGGAAGCCGCGCGGCTGCGCCTGCAGGATGGTAGCGAACCGATCGAAAAAATTGCGCTCGCCGTGGGATTCACGGATCCGGAGCGGATGCGGCGGGCTTTCATCAAACTGCATGGCCACCCTCCGCAGGCGATCCGGCGCGAGAGCCGATCGAACGGTGCGCGTTGATCGAGCGCCAGCCTTGTGGCGCTCGCGCCATTTAACTCGCTGTATCGCCGGCCGCTCGACCGCCATCGGATTTCCGGGCGGGGGAGTCATTCCACATGTCGCGATGCAATTTCCACGTGCCGCCTTGCTTCAGAAAGAGCAGGGTCTGCTTGCCGCGATAGATGAGCTTTCCGTCGTGATCACGGACTTCCGCATCCGAGACTTCCGTTACGCTCTGGTCGTTGCCGTAGAACTCCTCATGGCTGAACGATACGGTGCCGGGTTTTGTCCCGGAATACCCCTTGACGAAGTACGCGGTAATCGCGCTACCCCCCGTCACCCTGTCGCCGCCGGGCGGCATGAGTGCACCATCGGCGGTGTACAGGCGGCCTATCGCCTGATAATCCCCTCGCGCAAAGGCATCCGCCCATCGCGCGTTTTCGGCCTTGATGGCCGCTTCGGTTCGAGGCTGCGGGCCATCCGCCATTGCTGGCGCGGCAAACGCGAAAAATGAAAAGCAGGCTGCAGAAGCAGCAGCAAAGCGGCGAATCTGTTGCATGTGAGAATTTCCGTTCAGGGTTTAAATCGATGGGGCTGGGCGGGATTGGGCAAGCGATGCCGAAGGTGGAGCGATCGACACTCGCGCAGGGCTCCTCCGGCATCGCTTGCGGGCATTTCAGCGAACGCCCGGGATTCGCGCGAGTCCTTTGGATGCACCGGGCAGTTCCTTGTCGACCATCGCGACGACTTCCGGCCGTGCGTCTCTGGGATGACCGGAATGGAACGGCGGGGCGGGGTCGTATTCGATCGCGAGTTGCGTGAATTCGGCAGCCTGTTGGCCGCGCAGCTTCGCCGCGACGCGCAGTGCGAAATCGATGCCCGCCGTCACGCCACCGCCGCTCATGAAGCGGCCGTTGTCGTCTTCCACGAATCGATCCGGCACGGGGATCGCGCCATATTCGGACAGCTTGTTGACGAAGGCCCAATGGCAGGCGCTTCGCTTGCCCTTGAGAATGCCCGTCGCGGCGAGCACCAGCGAGCCGTTGCACACGGACGTCACGTGTTTGGCGCTTTCCGCCAGACGCCGGATTTGCGCCTGATACGCGGGCCGCATCGGCGCCGTCAAATCGGAGCCGCCGGGAACCAGAATCAGGTCGGTCTTCTCGATATCGGCCAGTCGCTCGGTTTTGCCATACACCACCCCGAATTCGAGCGTGACGTTGCCGCCATCGAGGCTCGCATAGCGAACGTGGGTATTGGGCAAGCGGTGAAAAATCTCGCTGGGGCCGGCGAAGTCGAGCAGCGTTCCGCCGTCGTAATTGACGATCAGAATGTTGAGCGGGTCGCTCGGAGCCAGTTCCGCCCGGCCGGCTGCCTGCGCGAGAGCGGGCGCGGTGTGGCCAAGCAGGGCCGTGCCACCCAGCACGGCGCCCAGCGTGGCGATGCTGCCGAACTTGAGCATCTCGCGGCGCGAACGACCTGATCCGGTGAGCGATTTTCCGGATTCCTTATTTTTTTCGCTATGGTTGGTCAAAATCATTTCTCCTTGCGCTTCGGCCCCTCGGTGCGTGCAGTCAGGTTGGGCCGGATTGAAAGTCACCACCACGAACAAGCGTGGTGGACAGGGAATCAAGGTATGGATGAACCCTGGGGAGGACGGACAGGGCTCTTGAATCGAAAAGCGCAGGCTTAAAGCTGCGAGGCGCCACCATCGACAATCAGTTCGCTGCCGACGACGTAGGACGATTCGTCGCTCGCGAGATAGAGCGCCGCGTAGGCGATGTCTTCTGCCTTGCCCATGTGCCCAACCGGGATGCTCTTCGCGAATTCGCGCTTGAAGTGGCGGACGTCCTCGTTCGACATCCCCCACTTGCCGAGCAGAGGCGTGTCCATGCCACCCGGCGCGATTGCGTTGAACCGGATCTTGCGATCGAGAAACTCGTAGGACCAACTACGGGCAAGCGAGCGTACGGCGGCCTTCGCTGCCGCGGTCAGCGATATGCCGTGTTTGCCGGTCTGGGCGACGAACGATGTATTGAGAATGACCGAGGCGCCCTCTCGCAAGCTCGGCAGCACCGCTTTGAGCGTGTACACGACGCCCTTGACGTTGATATCCATGATCTCGCTGTAGAGATCGTCGTCGATGTCGCCGAGTGCGGAGGGGAAGGCCCAGCCGGCGTTGGCGAACACGACATCCAGGCCGTCGAACCTTTCCTGTACTTCGGCGGCAATGGCCCGCATGTCCTCGATCGAGCGGACATCGCCCTTGAGAACCAACGCGTTCTCGCCAAGCTCGGCCTTCGCGCGCTCCAGTGCGGCAGTATCGCGGCCCGTCACCGCGACCCGAGCGCCTTCTGCGATGAAAAGCCTGGCGGTCGCGAGACCGATGCCGCTGGTGCCGCCCGTAATCAAAGCCGACTTGTTTTTAAGCCTCATCTTCGCTTCCTTTGTTTGCTCGAAATTGATCGAACCGGCAGCACAGGACGCCATCGCGTTTGTGCTGGTGTTCCGGCTTGATGCCTGCGCAAATTATGGAACCTGGATGGAATGGCTAAAAGGTCGTATAACCCTCAAAAAAAGTCACTAACGGGCGGCGTCGTCAGGTCGGCGGGCGCACGTATGCCCGGTCCGGGCCGCCCTCGGTCAGGACCGTCGTTGCACCCTTGTCGTTGCGTGAGTTGCCTGCTTCAGGTGGCTAGGGAGTGCCGGGCGGATAGCCGAGATGATGGTTCATCTCCTTACACATTCATCGAGTCGAGAGTAGTCGCGCCGGTCGGCTGCGGGTCGAAACAGGCCAACCGGTTGCCCTTGGCAAGGGCTCTTATTGATACTGTCATGATAGTATCAATAAGAAATTCGCTTACCTAACCAATGGCGGCCAATGAGACAACCTATTCCGTCGAATCCGGCTACAGAGCGGGCTGGCACCGAGCAATTCAACGCGACTGCCGTAACGTTCGTGGTCAGTCTGGCCGTGTTCATGGCGACACTGGACATGTTTGTCGTCAACGTCGCGCTGAACTCGATCGGCAGCCAAATGGGCAATGTGCCGCTCGACGTGTCGGCCTGAGCTTTCCGAACCTGTTTGCCGTCGGGGTGTCGGGGCTTGCACCCGATCAGGCCTCCACCGGTAGCGCCGTGCTGTCGGTCAGCCGATTTTTCGGCACGACGCTCGGCACGAGCCTATTGGTCATGGCGATCGCGTTGCCGTCGCCGTCCTTCGCGCTGGCCTTCCTGGCCGCCGGCACCTTGGCGTTCGTCGCGGTATTTTGGTGTGATGCCGCTCGGCGGCGGTTCGTCGAGCGGCATTCCTGATTGTCTCAGGTGAATAGGAGGTCCTCATGTCTGAACATGGATTCGCAACCCGGAAATCGTTTGAAGGTGTACGGATAAGCTGGAATACCCGCGCCTCGCACCAGCGCGTAATGGAAAACATACGAAGCGCTTGCGGCCGCGCGACAATACCCGACTTGGCGCAGTTGGCGTCCCGAGCCGCAACCGCCGACGATTTCGCGCAGGCCGTCGAAGCGAAACATGTCGGCACGAGCGGGTTCATGATCTTCGCCGAAATCGACCATGCGAGCTGGTTGCGTGTGTATGGCTATCGGCGGGCACTGACACGCGTGATTCTCGGCAATCCGCTCATTGCGATCACGATGATGCAGCACGACATGTCGGCGGGGCTGTTCGCGCCGGTCGAGCTGTTGGTGTCGGAGTGCGCCGACGGTACGGCGCAAATCACGTATGTGCAGCCATCGACGCTCATCGCGATAGACGATCAACCACTGCTGAAGCAGGCGGCGCAAGCACTCGACGAGAAACTCGCCGACCTTGTGAGCATCGCGCTGATCAACCACGGATAGCGATTTCCGGTCGTCCCGGATCGATAGGCGACATCCATTACAATACCGGCCGCCAGGCGGTAGCTGTCGGCTCGCATACCGACGGCGCACTCGCCGCGCCGTGCGGGATTCTGTCCGCCGTCGTGGATGGCCTATTTGACGGGAGCCGATATGAAGCGAAAGAGCTTTGCCGATATGGACTGCGCGGTTGCACTGGCGTTGGAGCAGGTTGGCGAGTGGTGGAGCCTGTTGATAATACGCGACGCATTACAGGGTTCGACGCGCTTCGAACAGTTCCGCGACAGCCTGGACATTTCGCCCACCGTCCTGTCGAAACGTCTCTCGGACCTGGTCGATGCAGGGCTGCTGGAGCGTTATCGGGATTCGCCGGAAGCCGGGCGGGATGCGTACCGCGTGACAGCGAAGGGCCGGGACCTTTCTCCGGTGCTGATCGCCTTGTTCGCATGGGGGAGACGCCACGTCAAAGGCCACCGCTGGGGTATCGATTTCGTTGATCGGGAAACCGGCAAGGCGGTCGATCCCATGCTGATCGATCGCAATACGGGCAAGGCGATCAGTCGCAACGATCACGCGTTCGTTCCCGGGCGATATCCTTCCGAGGCAACGCTCAAGCGGTTGAAACCGCTCGAGCGTTGAGCGCAGCGTCACGTCATCACGTCACGTCACGTCGCGCCATGAACTGCCGATGCCGGCGCGCCCGCCCGGCGCCCCAGTCAGGCTGCGCTCAGGATGATGCCGAGCACACGACGCAGCGGCTCGGCCGCGCCCCATAGCAACTGATCCC
Organism: Burkholderia sp. 22PA0099; assembly: GCF_047497165.1. Classification (NCBI taxonomy): domain Bacteria; kingdom Pseudomonadati; phylum Pseudomonadota; class Betaproteobacteria; order Burkholderiales; family Burkholderiaceae; genus Burkholderia; species Burkholderia sp. 22PA0099. Next base: position 2,269,678 of record NZ_CP163164.1, read on the forward strand.
CGGTGGTCAGCACGCTGTAGATGCCGTTACCGAGATTCAGCTTGCGCAGCCTGCCGACCGCAACCTTCAACGACCCGCTGACGGCGGCCGGGCTCAGGCGCCGTATGGACTCCTCTCGGATATTCGGCACGAAATCCACCCATTCGTGTGCATTGCCGATGAGGGTCGCCAGGCTGCTGGCATCGCGCTCCTCCTTCAGCTTGAGCGTGATCGCCGCGGAGTGACTCTGCAACGCCGCCACCCTTATGCACAATCCATCCACGCGGATCGTGCCGGGCGCGAGGCCGAGTATCTTGTTGGCCTCCACCTCGCCTTTCCATTCTTCGCGACTCATGCCGTTGCCGAGATCCGAGTCGATCCACAGGATGATGCTGCCTGCCAGCGGCACGCCGAACCGGCTGATCGGATAATCGTCGCCCGATGCGGCGCGGCGGGCGAGCTCCAGCACGTCGAGGGTCGGCGTCGCCGGGTCGGCCAGCGCCGCTCGTGTGCGCTCCGACAGCGCCGACATCTGCCCGAGCAGCTCGGTCACATGGGCGGCGCCGGCGCCCGATGCGGCTTGATAGGTCATCACGGACATCCAGTCGACGAGTCCCGCTTGAAACAGGCCGGCGAGGCCGACCAGCGACAACGTGATCGAGCAATTGCCGCCGATGTAGTTCTTCACGCCCGACGCGATCGCGGTATCGATCTGCGCTCGATTGACCGGGTCGAGCACGATCAGCGAGTCGCTGTCCATGCGCTTTGCCGATGCCGCGTCGATCCAGTAGCCATCCCAGCCGCTTGCCCGCAGCGCGGGATAGATCGGCTGCGTATAGCTGCCGCCCTGACATGTAACGATGATATCCATGTCCGCGAGTTGCTCGACGGACGTCGCGTCGCGCAACGTGTGCTCATTGCCTCGATGATCGCGCACACGCCGACCGGCTGCGGAGGTGCTGAAATAGATCGGCGAGAGGCGCGCGAAATCGTTTTCCTCGCGCATGCGCTTGAGCAGGACAGAGCCAACCATGCCCCGCCATCCGACCAGTCCCACTTTTTTCATATTCCGGGTTTCCCGACAGGCATCGCCTGCATGCATGCCCATGAGGGCTGTAAATGGATGACTCTCCACCCATATCGCTGTCGGGTTTTGGACAAAATTGCGCTTATCGGCATACGTTATGGGTTCCTGACGATCTCGCGAAGGCGGGGCGTACACGGGCCGCCGGCCACCGGCGCTTCGATATACTGTCGCTTGCTCAATCCTCCTCGCGGCAGCGGGCTGGTGTGTCCATCGGAGCTCATCGATTCCATCATGTTCACTGATTGTTACTGCACGCAATTCCGGCGCTCGGCCAATGCACTGACCGGCATCTACGACGACGCGCTGCGGCCCGTCGGCTTGAAGATCACGCAATTTTCGCTTCTGCGCGCATTGGAGCGTCTCGAGGCCGCGACCTACACGGAAGTTGCAGTCGAAGTCGCGCTCGACAAGACGACGATTTCTCGCAACCTCAAGCTTTTGATCGATGCCGGATGGGTTGAGGTAACGCCTGAGGCCGACGCCCGTGTCAAGGTTGCGCGCCTGAGCAAGCGAGGCGCCGCCAAACTGCGCAGCGCGGAGCCCTACTGGAGACGTGCCCAGAAGCGTGTCGAGGGGGAGGTTCGGAAATTCATCAAGGGGGCAGCCAAGGAGCACCTGCTCGAGGCGCTGGAATCGCTGCAGCGCGCCGACGTCGGTTAGCTGCAAGGGTTAATCCGTCATGGCAACGAACAGTGGCGTCGAATAAGATGTACCTACATCCACTTGCGATGCCGGTGGCTGACTCGATAGAGCGGGCGGTCGTTCCGCTCTTTCCCCCAAAAAGTTGTACCTACATTTATTTAGGGAGTGTGCAATGCCGACATACGTCGTGACGGCCGCAGAGGGCCGTTTCACCGCCGAGGAAAAAGGCGAGATCGCAAGGGGAATCACGCAGGCCCACAGCGGTGCGACCGGTGCGCAGGGTTTCTTTGCACAGGTCATCTTCACCCCGGTGGCCACGGGTGATCACTTTCTCGGCGGTGCCCCACTGAAGGCTGATCACATCTTCGTGCACGGGCAGATTCGGGCAGGGAGGACCGACGAGCAGAAACGGGGCCTTCTCGACAGCATCGTGGGCGTCGTGGCGCGTGCCGCGAACACCGACAGCCGATATGTTTGGGTCTACCTGGCCGAACTGCCCGCCGCGCAGATGGTGGAGTACGGCAAGTTGCTGCCTGCGCCTGGCGGCGAGGCTGCGTGGCTGGAGGCGATGTCGCAGGAGGACCGGGATTATCTGACCGGCGTGGGCCGTTAATCGGCGCACCGTCAGGCGCGAAGCCTGGCGCGCACGAGCGATCCTCGGTCGCGCCAGCTTGCCGGGATCAGAAGAAGCCGAGCGGCTTCGCGCTGTAGCTGACGAGCAGATTCTTCGTCTGCTGATAATGGTCGAGCATCATCTTGTGGTTCTCGCGCCCGATACCGGATTGCTTGTAGCCACCGAACGCGGCATGCGCGGGGTACAGGTGATAGCAGTTGGTCCAGACGCGACCCGCCTGGATCGCGCGGCCGAATCGATAGGCACGATTGCCGTCGCGCGTCCAGACGCCGGCCCCGAGGCCGTAGAGCGTGTCGTTCGCAATCGCCAGCGCTTCCTCCTCGTTTTTGAAGGTGGTGACGGAAACGACGGGGCCGAAAATCTCTTCCTGGAAAATTCGCATCGAATTGTGTCCGCTGAAGATGGTCGGCTTCACGTAATAACCGTCCCGCAGGTCGCCGTCCAGCCGGTTTTGCTCGCCGCCAATCAGGCAGGTGGCGCCTTCCTCCTTGCCGATCTGCAGGTATGACAGGATCTTGGACAACTGCTCGTATGAAGCCTGGGCACCGATCATCGTGTCGGGATCGAGCGGGTGTCCTTGCTTGATCGCGGCCACGCGACTCACTGCGCGTTCCATGAACTTGTCGTATGCAGATTCCTGGATCAGTACACGCGACGGGCTGGTGCAGACCTCGCCCTGATTCAGGGCAAACATCGCAAAGCCCTCGAGCGCCTTGTCGAAGAAGCTGTCATCGGCGTTGACGACATCGTCGAAAAAGATGTTCGGGCTTTTTCCGCCCAGTTCGAGGGTGACGGGGATCAGATTCTTGCTCGCGTATTGCATGATCAGACGGCCGGTCGAGGTCTCGCCGGTGAATGCCACTTTCGCCACGCGCGGACTCGACGCAAGCGGCTTGCCTGCCTCCACGCCAAAGCCGTTGATGATGTTCACGACCCCTGGCGGAAGCAGATCGGCAATCAGCTCGATCAGCACCAGGATCGACGCGGGCGTCTGTTCGGCCGGTTTCAGTACCACGCAATTGCCGGCTGCGAGCGCAGGCGCGAGCTTCCAAACGGCCATCAGCAGCGGGAAATTCCAAGGAATGATCTGCGCGACGACGCCGAGCGGCTCGTGAAAATGGTATGCAACGGTATCTTGATCGATTTCGGCGAGCGTACCTTCTTGCGCACGCACACATCCGGCGAAATAACGGAAGTGGTCAATCGCAAGCGGCAAGTCGGCTGCGCGCGTTTCACGGATCGGCTTGCCGTTGTCGATCGTTTCCGCAACCGCGAGACGTTCGAGATTGTCCTGCATCCGGTCGGCGATCCGGTGCAATACCAGTGCGCGTTCGGCGGGTGAGATCGCCGCCCAAGCCGCTTTGGCACCGTGCGCTGCGTCCAACGCCAGTTCGACATCTTCTGCCTGAGAGCGTGGTACGTCGCAAAGCGGCTGGCCGGTAATTGGGGATACATTGGTGAAGTATTCACCGGCAACGGGCGGAACCCATTGTCCACCGATGAAATTGTCATACTTGCGCCGGTATGGGAACGAGGTCGTCAGGTGTTCGAGGTCAGCATGATTCATGGAAGTGTCTCGCTTGGAATGAGAGGGACGCTGGACAGAAACCGTCCGTGCCACGGCCTGCTTAAAGCGGTGCCAGGTCGTAGTCGGGGGCCGTCCGTTACGGTTGCGTGGAGCGGCGCACGCGCATCGAAGCGCGGCCGTCCAGGTATCGTCGCGGCTTCCAAGTGATAGGAGATGGACAAAATTGCGGTTTTGTACAAAAAACGGGGCCGCGTGCCGCCGTTAGGGGCGTGATGAGCCCATGATTCGCAGCATTGACGATTATTTAGATGTAGCTACAATCAATGCGTCCGGTTTGCTCGACAGGGCAAGGCGCGAATGCACCGCGGCACCTGTTCCTGCCGGATGATCCCCGGACACCACCGACTATGGGTCACGACCATGGATACAGCACATCCATCCCGATCGAACCAGGCAAAATTTTGGCGCGAGCCTGGCTTTGCCGACGCCGAACTGATGACAGCCAGCTATCGCACGCATCGGTTCCCGCCGCATGCGCACGACGAGTTTGCGATCGGCGTGATCGAACGCGGTGCACAGGCGTTTCTCGAGGGCCGTGGCCGAAGGCTGATCATGCCGCAGGGCGCGATCTGCGTGATCAATCCGGGGCAGCTTCATGAGGGGCGTCCAGCGGTCGAAGGCGGTTGGGATTACCGCATGGTGTATGTATCGACGTCGGGCCTGCTCGGACTGTTGCGGGACGCGGACGGTGCGCCACAGCGGTCCGTGCATTTTCCCGACGTCGTAATGGACGACCCCGACACGATGCGGTTGTTTCGCGCTGCGCACATTTGCTCCGAATCCGATGACGCCAGCCAGCTTGAAAGAACATCCCGGCTTACCGCCGCGATGGCCCAACTCGTGCTGAGACACGCGTCGGCGACGCATCGGCCATCCGCCGGGGGCGCGATGCCCGGGGCAGTGCGCCGGGCGCGCGACTATATCGATGCCCATTTCGTGGATAACCCGTCGCTCGATGCCATCGCCCAGGTGGCGGGTATGAGCGCTTATCACCTGCTGCGCGAGTTCAAGAAGTCGGTCGGGGTCGCGCCTCATGCGTATCTGGTGCAGCGTCGTGTTGCATTGGCCAAACATCGCGTGCTCCGTGGCGTACCGTTGCGACAGGTCGCCATCGATGTCGGCTACTGCGATCAAGGGCACTTGAGTCGGGAGTTCAGTCGTTTTTTCGGCGTGCCGCCCGGTATCGCCCGGCAGTAAATCAGCAAGTTTGTCCAAATCGCCGGCCGGTGCGTGGCCGAAGCTGTGCTCACCATCCACCTTATCCGGGAGCACAGCATGATCGATTTACGAAGTGACACCTGCAGCCAGCCGACTCAGGCCATGCGTCAGGCCATCGCCAACGCGCCGGTCGGCGACGACGTGTATGGCGACGATCCGACCGTCAAGGCACTTGAGCGAGAAGTCGCGGAATTGCTGGGCAAGGAAGACGCGGTGTACATGGTGACCGGCACGATGACCAATCAGGTCGCGATCCGCACCCATACGGAACCGGGCGACGCGGTTCTCTTCGATCAGAATGCGCACGTCTATATTCTTGAAGGCGGCGCGCCGGCAGCGTTCTCCGGGGTACTCCCGCGCCTGCTGCCCGGTGTGCGCGGCGTCTTCACGCCGGACGACGTAGCGAATGCGCTCGGCGTGTCGCATCGATTTTTCCCCACCACGATTCCTGCCCCGATCAAGCTGCTCTGTGTGGAAAACACCCACAACATCGGTGGCGGCAAGGTGTGGCCGATCGAGCAGCTGCAGGCCGTTTGCGAGCTTGGCCGGCAGCGCGGCCTCGCACTGCACCTGGATGGCGCGAGGCTCTGGCATGCGACAGCCGCCACCGGGATTCCCGAGCGCGAATACGCACGCCATTTCGACTCGGTCAGCGTGTGCTTTTCGAAAGGGCTCGGCGCGCCCGTGGGTTCGGCGCTGGCTGGCTCTCGTGATTTCATCGCGCGCGCGCGTCGTTTCAAGCAGCAGATCGGTGGCGGGTTCCGCCAGGCCGGGATCGTCGCGGCCGGCGCGTTGCACGCACTGCGCCATCACCGTGAGCGGCTTCATGAGGATCACGAACATGCGCGCATGCTGGCCAACGGCATCGCGGGCCAACCCGGCATTTCCCTCGATGTGTCCACGGTCGAAACGAACATCGTGAGGTTCGGCATATCGTCGCTCCCGGCCGGTGAATTCGTCGAGCGGCTTTACGAAAAGGGGCTGCATGTCCTGCCGTCCGGTGCGGACGGCGTTCGCGCGATCCCTTACCTGAACATCACCCGCGATCAGGTGCAGGAGGCGATCGATATTATCTCGGCCGTCGCGCAGGCCAATGCGCATACGGCCGGCGGCAACGTCGCCCGCGACAACGTATCGTCACGCGCCGGATACTGACCCGGCGGTCGAGAGGCACGACTGAACGACTATTTGAATAGGAATACTTGAGATTGGGGGTGGAACCGACACGCGGTAATGGATTTCCCGTTGCCGAATTATGGCGCACGCCGTTCAGGGTAAATTGGCAATCGTTCTATTCGTGCATCACGGGAGAGACCGCTTGAGCGAGCGGCACCGACGGAGCAACCGCCCCGGAAACTCTCAAGCAAAAAGACCGTGATGCAAGAACGCTCTGGAGAGTGGCGCCTCGCCCGCCCACCGAAGGGGAGCCACCGCCGTGGCGCAATCCGGGCGGTGGCGAAACTCTCAGGTAAATGGACAGATGGGGCATCGGCGCCGGCGGCGGTTGTCGTCGGCGATGCTCAATTCGATCTGGACCATCACATGTCACGAATCGCCATCATCGGCGCCGGCATTACCGGCGTCACGATTCGAGCGGCACCGCTATCGCGTCGGTGATCGGCGCCGATTGATTGAACCGCACATGTCGTTGTTGAAGACATCGACGGCTAGGCATGTCTCCGATATCTGGCTGGAATACTACTTTAATAGTAGTATTCCAGCCGCGGCGATGATCGCGCTCGAAGCCGTGCAGCGAGCGCCAAGCCGCATGTCACGCTGTCCGGCATACCGGCTGCGTACAGGACAACGATTCGATGGCGGAGATATGAGCAATCATCATGAAGGGCTTCGGGTTCTGATCCTCGGTGCTGGCGCGCTGGGCGGCTACTATGGCTCGCGTCTGATCCAGGCGGGCGCGAACGTGACGTTTCTCGTGCGCCCGAACCGCGCGGCCGCCTTGGTTCGCGATGGCCTGCGCGTGTCGAGCGCGCTGGGGGATTTCGGTGCGGCGGTCAATGCCGTGACCGCGGATGCGGTGGAGCCGGGCTACGACCTGGTCTTGCTGACCTGCAAGGCTTACGACCTCGACGACGCGCTGGATTCGCTGGCGCCCGCGCTCGCCGGCACGACCGGTGTGCTCGCATTGCTGAACGGCATGGCGGTGTACGACACGCTGGACCGTCGCGTCGGGCGGGAACGGGTGCTGGGCGGCGTGTCCTATATCGCCGCGTCGCTCGCAGAGGACGGCCATGTCGTGCACACCGGCAGTCAGGACAAACTGATTGTCGGTGCGCGCCATCCGCTGCAGCGCGATCTGGTGCGCCGCTTCCACGCGGCGATCGCATCCACGCCGGGTTTGCGCGTGGCGTCGGAGCGGGTCGAAGCCGACCTATGGCAGAAGTGGGTGATGTTGTGCTCGGGCGCCGCCGCGACCTGCCTGATGCGCGGGCGCTTGTGCGATATCTTGCGGACGGCGGATGGCAAGGGCGTGATCGAGGCGCTGCTCGACGAATCGCTTGCCGTGGCCGCGGCGGAGGGGTTCGGCCTCGGCGAGCAGGCGGTGAGCGGCGTTCGCGGTTTCCTGCTCGACCCGGATTCGACCTGGGCCGCGTCGATGATGCGCGACATCGCGCGGCGCGCGCCGCGCATCGAGTCCGACGCGATCGTGGGCGACATGATCGCCCGCGCGGCGCGCCATCGGATCGAGACACCGTATTTGCGAACCGCCTTTGCACATCTGCAAACTTATGCGCTTCAGGGTACGAACTGAGGCGTGCGGTCATTCGGGCGTGTCGCGGTCGGCATTGTCGCCTCGTCGATACGCCCGGTGATTGAGCAGGGGCGGTAGCGCCGCATGACTTGCCGGTGATCAGGCCGTGTCGCGTGCGCTCCGAAGCAGCGCGATGGTCCTGTCGATATCCGCATCTTCGGTGCGCCACGACGATACGCTGAGGCGGAATGCAGGGCGCCCGTCCCACACCGCCGGCCCGAACCAGGCTTCACCCGAGCTTTCAACGGCCTGCCGGATCGCAGCAGTCTGCGCATCGTTTTCTCCCCGAACCAATACCTGGTTGAGGACAACGCGATTCAGCACGTCGAAACCGGCATCGCGCAACCCGTGCGCCAATCTGGTCGCCTGGGCGCAATGACGTTCCACCATCGCGGCCACGCCTTGCTGGCCGAGCGTGCGCAGCGCGGCCCAAATCGTGATGCCGCGAGGGCGTCGGGAGAATTCGAGCGTGAGGTTCTTCTGGGCCAGGCGCGAGCCGGTGGCGTAGACGGCATCGCTGCTCAAGGTTTCCGCCAATGCGTCGGGATCGCGGCAGATCGCCATCGCGCAGTCGTAGGGCGTATTCAGCCACTTGTGCCCGTCCGTGGTCCAGCTGTCCGCGAGTTCCACACCGTCCGTATGGTGCCGCAACGCCTGCGATGCCCGCGCCCACAAGCCGAACGCGCCATCCACGTGTACCCATGCGCCTTGCGCCTTTGCCTTCGGAATGAGCGCTGCGAACGGATCGAATTCGCCGGTGTTGACCTCGCCGGCCTGCAGGCAAAGGATGGTGTTGGCGTCGAGTTCGGGCAGGCGCTCGGGATCGACGCGGCCGTGCGCGTCAGTGGCCGCCGGAATGACCTGCTCCGTGCCGAAGCCGAGCACCCGCAACGCCTTGAGCACCACCACGTGAATCCGCGCCGATACCACCACGCGGATTTGCGGCGCACCGTACAGCCCCTTCGTGTCGAGATCCCATCCGGCCCGCTTGAGCAAGGCGCGCCGCGCGGCCGCCAGGCAACTCAGCCCGCATGCCGTGGCCGACGTGCCGAAGCCGACGGCGCTGCCTCGCGGCAGATCGAGCGCCTCGAGCAGCCAGTTGCCGGCCACTGCCTCGATGCGCGCACTGACGGGCGATGCCATGGCCAGCGGCGCGCCCTGATCCCACGCCATCATCAGCCGCTCGGCCGCGGCCGCGCCCGGCAACGACGCTCCCACGACGAAACCGAAATAGCGCGGCCCGTTCGAGGCCACCGTGGCGGGCGAGCCGATGTCGTCGAGCAGCGCCAGCGTATCGTGCGCGGAGCGTCCCTGTTCGGGGAGCGGTTCGTCGAACGCGGCCAAGGCCGCGAGCGCCTCCGGCGTGGGAAAGACACGCCGGGTTTCGACCGACTCGAGATAGTGAGCCGCGCGCTGATCGGCGTCGGCGAGCAGGGCAATTTCGCCGGCTTTCATGTCGGCGATGCTGCCCGGGGCCGGAAGGTGAGTGTTCATATTGTTCAGGAAAACGAAGCAGGATGGGAGGGCGCCGAACGCGCTGCGTCAGGCAACCGGGAGGAGCGGCAGCGCGGTATCGGTGTTCGAGTCGGATACCGCGGCGACCGTGGCGGCCTTGACCGCGGGGGCGCTGACCGCATCGAGTCGGGCGAGCTGCTCGGCGCTCAATGTCAGATTCGCCGCACCGAGGTTGCTGACGAGCTGCGGCAGCGAACGCGGCCCGATCAGCGGCAGCCCGCCGTGCGCGGCGACCCAGGCGATGGCGACCTGGTCCGGCGTGGCCTGCAGTTCGCGAGCCATGTCGAGCACCGTGTCGAGCACATCGGAGCGCTGTCGCGAATCTTCGGCCTGGAACACGGCGCCGCCGAATGCTTCGCGTCGACCCGCTTCGCCGTTCCGATATTTTCCGGTCAACATCCCGCCGCCGAGCGGCGACCAGGTGAGCGTCGCGAGGCCCAGGGCGCGGCAGGCCACGAACACGTCGGCCTCGGGCTCGCGATGCACGAGGCTGTATTCGAACTGCGCGGCGGCAATCGGCGTCGCGCGCGTGATCTCGGCGAGCGTGACGGCGCGGGCGAGGCGCCATGCCGGGAAGTTGGACAAGCCGGCATAGACGATCTTGCCCGCGCGCGCGAGGTCGTCGAGCCCGCGCACGATTTCCTCCGACGGCGTGAATGCGTCCGGCTGATGTACCCACAGCAGATCGATGCGGTCCGTCTTCAGGCGCTTGAGGCTCGCCTCCACGGACGCGATCATCGCCTTGCGGCTATTGCCGGTCACGAGACGGTCGGGGGTCGGGCTGGCGCCGCTCGAGAATTTGCTGGCGAGGAAGAAAGAGTCGCGCCGGCCCTGCAACAACGATCCGAGAAATTCCTCGGACTGGCCGAATTGATAGACATCGGCCGTATCGATGAAATTACCGCCGGCTTCGGCATAGGTCTCGAACAGGGCGGCGCTTTGCGCTTGGTCGGCGCCGTGGCCCCAGCGCGTGCCGAAATTGGCCGTACCCAGGACGATCTGCGACACGCACACGCCGGTGCGCCCGAAATTCTGGTATTTCATCAACGCTTTCCTTTCGCGAAAAATACGGGCATATGCCCGTATTGGTGAAAAATTCGATACCCCGTCGACGCGGAGGGGCGGGCGGCATGTTGCGCGCCCCTTCCCCAACGAACCTTGGATGCGCCTCGGCCGTGCCGCTTAACCGATTGCCTCGCCCAACTCGGCCAGCATCGTCCGCAGCGCTTCGATTTTCCTGGCTCCGATCTTCTCGACCACCGAAACCTGGCAGCGATCCCAGGCCGGCGTGGCACGACGCAGCAAGGCCTTGCCGTCCGAAGTCAGCGACACGACGCGTTCGCGTTGATCGCCGGTATCGACGCCGATATGGGTCAACTCGCGGCTTTCGAGGACCTTCACGTTTCGGCCGATCGTGGAGCGGTCGAGATCGACGAGCACGCCCAGTTGAGTCAGGCTGACCGGTTGGTGATCGGCGATGGTTCGCAGCAGAAAATATTGGGCGATGTTGATGTCGAACGACGCCAATGCGGCGTCGTAGGCCTCGGTCAGTTTTCGCGAGGCGCGACGAAGGTCGGTGCAGAAGCAGGGCGTATTCATGGATGCGAGTATATACCCGCAATTTTTGAAAAAGCAATCGCGTCATGCGATCCGTTGCGGATTTGAAGGTGCAAACAACGTTACCAGGTGCAAGTAATCTGCCTCCTTGGCATTCGCCATCCGGCGCTCTAAGCTCCCCAGGTATCGACATGAGACCGAGTCTCCGTCGAAGACACGTTGACCAATCTCACCGGCGATGCCGTCACGGCGGGGGCCGGATGCCGAGCCGGTTTCGGATGACATTCATTTTGTATGACTAAGGAAATTTCCATGAGCGACGTTCTTTTCACTCCGTTCACGATCCATGCGCTGACGATTCCGAATCGCATCGTGATGTCGGCGATGACGCGCGGTTTCAGCACCGGCGGCGTGCCCGGCGACGATGTGCTCGCGTATTACCGGGCCCGCGCGGCGGGCGGAGTCGGCCTCATCATCACCGAGGCCGTTGCGGTGCAGCGCGCCGCGGCGGCGGAGGTGCCTGGCATCCCCGTCTTTCACACGGTCGAGGCGCGCGCCGGATGGTCCGCCGTCGTGAAGGCGGTACACGCGGAAGGCGGCAGGATCGCGGCGCAGTTGCACCATGCGGGTGCGTTGCGCGATGCCGCGCAGATGGGGGCGCCGGACGTGCCGAACGACGAACCGAACAGCATGAGCGTGGCGGATATCGAGGCCACGATCGCGGCGTTCGGCGAAGCGGCGGCCACGGCGCGCGCGCTGGGATTCGATGCGGTGGAAATCCACGGCGCGAACGGCAATTTGATCGACCAGTTTCTCTGGGAAGGGCGCAATACCCGCAGCGACAGTTGGGGCGGCAGCGTGCTCGCCCGCACGAAATTTGCCGGAGAGGTGGTGCGCGCAGTGCGTCGTGCGGTGGGGCCGTCGTTCCCGATCCTGTTCCGGATCTCTCAGTTCAAGCAGCGCGCCTTCGACGCCAGGATCGCCAAGGACCCCTACGAATTCGGCGTCATTCTCAACGTGCTGTCGGACGCCGGTGTCGACGCATTCCATGCCTCGCAGCGTCGCTTCTGGGAGCCCGCGTTCGAGCCGTCACCGCTGAACCTCGCCGGCTGGGCACGACGCTTGAGCGGTAAGCCGACCATGACGGTCGGCTCGGTGGGGCTGGACGGTCCGGACATCACCGATCTCCTGACCGGCAATGGCGGCAACGCCGGCCCGGCCGGCCTCGACGCGCTGCGCAAGGGCATCGACGAGGGCCAGTTCGATCTGGTTGCCGTCGGTCGTGCGTTGCTGACCGATCCGGCGTGGCCGAACAAGGTGCGGGAAGGGCGCTTGGCAGACTTGCGCGGATTCGACCTGGCCTCGCTGGGCAGCCTCGTGATCAGCGATCCGGCCACGGCATTGCCGGTTGCCGCCGATGCGATCGCCGGCAATGCATGATGCGGACCAGCCAAGGGAGACGCCCACGATGACCGATACCGCACCCAAACGCCATCCGTTTCTCGACGATCTCGACGAGGACGTCGTCCTGATCAGTTCCGTGTTGCGTTGCCCCGTGCGGGGGCGCGAGACGGTCACCCGGATCGTCAAGGCCGGCGCGGCCCACTATGCCAGTCAGACACCGCGATTTCTCGGCGCCGTGGGCGAGCGCAGCTACTTCGAATACGACGCCCGGCTGGTGGACGGCGTCGCGGCGTCGGGCCTCGTGTCGATGCTGCGCGACGCGCACGGACGCGTGACGCAGTTGCATATCGCGTTCAGCCCGCTCGATGCGGTGCTGTCGATGGCGAGCGGCATGCGCGATCGGCTCGGCGCCGAGTGCGACGCAGCCTGGTTCCTGCCGCCGGGGGGCGAGGCATGAAAGCCGCGCGATTGATCTCCTATGGCGATCCGGTCACGGGGATCGAACTGCACGAGATCGCCGAGCCGCCGCAGCTAGGGCCTGACGACGTGCTGGTGCAGATGCGCTACGCCCCGATCAATGTCAGCGATCTGATGGTGGCGCTTGGCATCTACGACTGGCAGCCCGTGTTGCCGGAGGTACTGGGCAACGAGGGCGCTGGCGTGGTGCTCGCCTGCGGTTCAAACGTCACGTGCTTGGCGCCGGGCACGCCGGTGGTGGTGCCGTTCATGGCGCGGAGCTGGCGCGAACGGCTCGTTGTCGGTGCCGATCAACTTACCCCCGTGCCGCCGGGCGTAGATTTGCAGCAGGCGGCGATGGCCACCATCAATCTCGTGACGGTGAAGATGCTGCTCGACGAGTACGTGGATCTCGCCCCCGGCGATGCGATCGTGTACAACGCGGCGAACTCCGGGCTGGGTTGCTGCGTGGCCGGCCTTGCGTCGCGGCGCGGGCTTCGTACGATCGGGCTGGTGCGCAGGCAGGAGGACGTCGAACGCGTGCGGCAAGCGGGTTGCGAGCTGGTGCTGCTCGACGAGGACGCCAGCGTATCGGCGGATCGCCTGCCCGCCGGCTTGCGGGTCAGGCTCGCGCTCGATGGCGTGGGCGGCGCCTCGTCGGGGCGGCTCGCGCAGATGCTCTCGCCCGACGGCACGCTGGTGGCCTATGGCGCGGCGAGCCATCAGCCGATGGCCATTTCGGCGCAGCATCTGATCTTCAAGCGGATCGCGGTTCACGGGTTCTTCGAAGGCCGCCCGGGCAACGCGGCCCGCGTCCCGGCCGTGCTCGCCTCGGTGCTCGATGCATTGGGCCAGGACGGTATACGTCAGCCCGTCGCGGCGGTCTATCCGCTTGCAGCAATCCGCGATGCGGTGGCCCATGCGATGCGCGGCGGAAAAGTCCTGATCGAGCTGGATGCCGCGAACGAGGTGGGCGTGTGATGTCGGTGCTGTTTTTACCCGCGGGATGAGCCATGCCGGATACCCATGATGTGGTTGTCGACAGCTACCGCCGCTGGCTTGCCATGCCGGTGATCGCCTCTCAATGTCCGGTGCGCGACGTGCTCGATCGCCTCGGCGAGAAATGGAGCACGCTGCTGGTGATGGCGCTGGCCGAGCGGCCGCGCCGCTTCGCCGAGCTGATGCGGGCCGTGCCCGACATCTCGAAGCGCTCGCTGACCCATGCCTTGCGCAATCTCGAGGAAGACGGAATCGTCATCCGCGAGGTGTTTCCCACCAAGCCACCATCCGTCGAGTATCGGCTGTCGACGCTCGGCGAATCGATGCTGGCGCCGTTGGCCATGCTGATCGCCTGGGCCGAGCAAAGCCACGGCGAAATCAAGCAGGCGCGCGAGCGCTATCGCGAGCGTTCGGTTTGAGCCGTGAGATCGGCCGGACCGATTGCTCGTTTCATTCCTTTGGAGCATGCCCATGTTTGCCTTTCCTCCCATCCCCGCGCTCGGCACGGTCGATGCCGCCGATTGGACGAGTGCCGTCGATTTCGTCAATCGCCTGAACTGGCTGTTCGAAACCTGGGATGTCGATGCGATGGTCGATGCGTTCCTGCCGGAGGGCGTGGCCTATCACTTCCACGGCACGATCCGCGGGCGCGAGGCCATGCGCCATTTCTTCGAGCACGACTATCCGTATCTGATTCCCGGCGTCAGCCGCCACGCCACCAATCACATCGTGGATGCCGACGAAGACGGCGTGTCGGTCCGATATCAGAACCTGCTGGTGCGCCACGCGCTGCCCGAGCAGGCGCGCAGCCTCGGCGCGGGGCAGGTGATGGAGAGCGACACGGGGCTGCCGAGCCTGTGGATCTACTCGCCGATGCGGGATCGGCTGCGCCGTACCGCCAGCGGCTGGAAAATTCACGAGCGTTATATCGGCGGCTCGACCACCAATCGCGTCTGGACGCCGAAGGACAAGGCCGCCGATGCCGTCGCGCCCTTTATGCCAACGCTCGGGGAGCGTTGATCGGCGCGACCGGCTCACTGCTATCGGCGTGGCGCATCCTTGACGAAGGCCTGGATGCGCCGCATCGCGAGAATCAGTTGCTCGCGCGAGGTACACAGCCCGAATCGCAGATGCGTCGGGAAGTCGCCGAAATCGATGCCCGGCGCCACCGACACACCCGCTTCCTCGAGCAGGCGCTGGCAGAACCGATAGCTGTCGTCGGTGAATCGGCCGGCATCGGCGAACACGAACAATCCGGCGTCGGGCGGATAGGCGATCTCGAAGCCGCACTCCGCGAGCATCGTCAGCATCGTGTCGCGACGCGCTTCGAGTTCGGTCCGGCGTTGCGCGGCGATCTCGTCCACCTCGTCGGTGAAGCAGGCCAGCGCCGCCGCCTGGGAAATGTCGGGCGGGGAGAGGTAAAGGTGCTGCGCCAGCATCTCGCACCGATCGACCACGCGTTCCGGCACCACGATCCATCCGAGTCGCCACCCCGTCATCGCGAAATACTTCGAAAAGCTGTTGACGACGAACGCGTCGTCGGAATGCTCCAGCGCCGAGTGTTCGCGGCTGCCGTCGTTCAGCCCGTGATACAGCTCCTCGCTGATATACAGGCCGCCGCGTCGCGCCGACAGATCCATCAGCGAACGCGCCGCATCCCACGGTATGACGGTTCCCGTCGGATTGGACGGCGAACCGACCAGAATCCCGCGGGTCCGCTCCGACCAGGCCTGCTCGTATTCGCTCGCGCTCGCCCACAGGGCGCCGGGCTGCGAGGCCTTCACCCCGACGATGTCGCCGTTCACCACGCTGGCGAACACGGGATGCGACGGATAACCGGGCACCGCACTCAGCAGCGATTCGCCGGCGTCGACGAAGCCCGCCATGATCAACATCAGGCCGGCCGACGAGCCGGTGGTGACGATGACGCGACGGGCATCGATCGACACGCCGTATTTCTTGCGGTAGAAATCGGCGATCGCCGCACGCAGCAAGGGCCTGCCGACCGCCTCGGTATAGCGGCCCGTCCCGGCGTCGATGGCCTGCCTGGCGGCGGCCAGGACCGGCGCGGGCGTACCGAAATCGGGCTCGCCGACGTCGAGTCGAATGATGTCGCGGCCCGCCGCGATCAGTTCCTTGGCCCGCGACAACAGGTGCAAGGTGCGAAAAGGCTGCAGTTCGGTGGCGCGTCGGGTAAATCGCAAGGAATCCTGCATGTTTGATAGGTCCGTATCGTTGTAGCTCGGGATGAGACAGTCGCGCGTCCGGCCGTCTGGTCAGACACGTTGACAATAGAATAAGAAGGGACGTTAAGACGTTCTGAATTGAACGGTGCCGAATCCCTCAATTTCGGCTGCGAATTCCGAGTGGGTTTCCAGCGGCACCATGGGTCCGAGTGCGCCCGTCAAAATGATGTCGCCAGCGTGCAAAGTCTGTCCGAGCGAGGTCAGCGTCTTCACGAGCCACCAGGCCGCGTTTAACGGATTCCCCAAGCATGCTGCGCCGCTCCCCGTCGACACAACAGTTCCGTCCATCGTGCACTGCATTCGGCATGTCGCCAACTCGGTTTCGTCGAAGCTACGCGCCGTTTTTCCGAGCACATATAGCCCGGAAGATGCATTGTCCGCGATCGTGTCGGCTATGGTGATGTCCCAGTTCGCAATGGCGCTGTCAACGATTTCGAAGGCAGGAATCGCTGCCTCGATGTTCCTGACGAATATTTCCCGAGTGAGGCTCTCCGGCTGCAAATCCGAGCCTAGGATCAGTGCTATCTCGGTTTCCACCTTTGGCTGAATCAGCCGATCAATTGAAATCGTCTGCCCGGAACCATATTCCATGTCGGAAAATAGCGTGCCGAAATCAGGTTGGTCGACCCCAAGCTGTTGCTGGACGGCAAAGGAAGTCAAACCGATCTTTCGTCCCACGATGCGCCGTCCTGCCGCGATAGCATGGTCAACATTGATTGCGGCAACTGCATAAGCCGTCTCGATATCGTCGATGCCATGTGTGCGTGAAACAGGATCGATAGGAGTGCTGGTCAGTCGGGCTTGCCGCAGCGCTGACGCTGCAAGTTCAAGGCGTGAAGTCATCAACAAGTTATCTCGTGATCGACGTATCGTGTGGTCGACGATCGCATCGAATGCGCTCTACCAGGGAACACGCAGGAAAGCAGATTAGGGCCGATTTAATTACACGACAAGGAGGAACAATCGCTGCACCTGGTGACACAACTGGTACTGGCCCGGCACTTCGTCGTCAAGGACATCGGCTTTGCCCAATTACGTTGTCCTCAACGACATCTGCTTTCGCCCGTTTCCTGCCCGCCCAGGAAAAGCTGTTGCCTGCCTCAAACCCGCCTGTTCAGATTCGTTCGAGCGCCAGCGCGATCCCCTGGCCGCCGCCGATGCACAACGACACCACGCCGCGCCGTTGGTTGTTGCGACGCATCGCATGCATCAGACGCGTGGCCAGAATCGCGCCGGTTGCGCCGATCGGATGCCCGTGGGCGACGGCGCCGCCCTCGATATTGACGATATCGGCCGGCAGGCCGAGCGCGCCCATCACGGCGAGCGGCACTGCGGCGAATGCCTCGTTGATTTCGAGCGCGTCGATGTCGCCGAGGCGCCAGCCGGCCCGATCCAGGGCCTGGCGTATCGCCGGAACCGGCCCCAGGCCGAACAGCCCCGGCTCGACGCCGGCCACGCCCCACGAGACGAGCCGCGCGAACGGCTCGATACCCTGCCGGTCGGCCAGGCCGCGCTCCACGACCAGCATGGCGGCCGCACCGCTGTTCAGGCCCGGCGCGTTGCCGGCCGTGAGGGTGCCCCCTTCGCGAAATGCCGGACGCAAGGTCGCGAGCTTGTCGAGCGTCGTGTCGGGGCGATTGTGCTCGTCCTGGTCGAAGCGGGTGGTGCGCTTGCCGAGGCGAACCTCGATCGGTTCGATCTCGGCCACGAAATGGCCGGCACGCTGCGCCGCCGCGAATCGCTGCTGCGACCGCTCGGCCCAGCGGTCCTGGGCGTCACGGGAAATTCCCTCGCGCGCGACGAGGTCTTCGGTATGCCAGCCCGAGTGTTCACCGGAAAAGGCATCCAAAAGACCGTCGAGCAGCACGCTGTCCAGAACCTGGGCGTCGCCCATCCGATAGCCGTGGCGCGCGCCCGGCAACAGGTACGGGGCCCGATCCATGTTTTCCATGCCGCCGGCGATCGCGGCGTCGGCCAAACCGAGCAGGACCTCCTGCGCGGCCGAGACGATGGCCTGCGCGCCCGATCCGCAGACGCGATTGACCGTCAAGGCCGGCACTTCATGCGAGACGCCCGCGCCCATCGCGGCCTGACGCGCCGGGTTCATGCGATTGCCCGCCTGCACCACGTTGCCCATCACGACCGAGGCGACCCGCGCCGGCTCGATTCGTGAGCGCGACAGGCTGGCCTGGATGGCATGCGCGCCGAGGTCCGTGGCCGGCACTTCCTTCAAGGACCCGTTGAACGTACCGATGGCGGTGCGCACCGGCGCGGCTAGAACGACTTCTCGTGCGATTTTCATGCTGTTGGCTCTCCTGATTGTGCAGGCAGTTCGCGTGGATGCCCGGGCCGCAATGCCGCGTACGGTGCGACACGTTGCGACCGTCGTCATGCCCGCAGCGGACGATAATTTACTATCATAATGGTATCGAAAATCGGGCGCGCGTGCATTCCCGTGCGGATCGCAGAATGGCGTGCGAAACATTGCGCATGCCCACGCCGCTGCCAGCGCCCGGACGCTATGGGCGCCGAGCGGTCATTGTCGAGGGAGGAGGAAGCAGGTCAGTCGGAGGAGGGGCGGCGAGACGTCGGGGCCAAGTCGGTGCATCCCGGATGAACGGTTTCCCGGGCCGGCCGCGAATTCGCGCCGGCCCGGGACGACGCTCAGCGCGCCGCCCAGCCGGTCTCCACGTCGAGCGGATAGACAGGCCGATCGAGGTGCCGATAGTCGAACAATCCGTAGTCCGAACCGGTCACGCCGCGGCTGTCGCATTCGACCAGGCCCGCCGAGATCGGCACGAACACCGGGCGGCAGTACATGCGCGACTTCAGCAGCAGGAAGCGGGCGCGGCGCGGATCGACGCCGACGCTCTCGAACACGCCGAGATCCCAGGGCTCGTGGGTGCGCTCGGTGATCACCAGCACCGCTGCGCCGGTGTCGAGCACGGCCGCGCGGCCCATGTGCGCGCGCTGGCCGGTATAGGTCGGCCCGGTGATGGTGTATTCGCCGTCGGTCAGCGCGAGCACCGTGCCCCGGGCCATGAAGGGCGCGCGTTGCGAGCCGTCGCGCGCCGGCCGCTTGTTGCCGACCGGCAGCGTGACGTTGGCGCCGACGCCGGCCTCCCGGAGTAGTGCCACCGCCTCGGGATCACAGAGCGGCCCGCTGACGAGGCCGTCGAGCCCCTGCGCGAGCGCGGCCTCGAGCAGATCCATGGTGTCGCAGGTGCCGCCCGACATGCAGTTGTCGCCGTGGTCGAGCAGCAGCACCGGCTTGTCGGCGCCTTGCGCGAGCGCCAGCGCCTCGGCCACCGACTCGGCCAGCGGCGGGCTGCGGTAGACGAAGGCATCGCGCTCGTCCCAGATCGCGGCGGCGATCCGCGCGGCCACCGCCTCGGCCTGCGCCGCGTCGCCGTTGCCGACCACCACCACGCTGATGCAGGGCGCGGCGATGTCGGCCAGCGAGAAGCCGGCCAGGATCGACACGACCAGCATGCCTTCGGCCTCGGCCGCGCGCGCCGCCGCCACCGCGCGCCGCATCGCGCCCTCGGCGGTGGCGCTGCGCAGCGTCGAGCTGAGCAGCGGCGGGCGCCGCCAGGCCAGCACCGGCCGGGCGCGGCCGGCGAGCGAGTCGAACAGCAGCCGCGCCGCGTGCTCGCCGGTTTCGTACATGTCGACGTGCGGATAAGTCTTGAAGCTGACGATGATGTCGGCGTGATCGATCATTGCCTGCGTGACGTTACCGTGCAGGTCCAGCGCGACGGCGATCGGCACGCCCGGCAGCGCGGCACGCACGCGCGCCAGCAGTTCGCCCTCGCCGTCGGGCGTGCTCTCGGCCACCATCGCGCCGTGCAGGTCGAGCATCACCGCGTCGCAGCCCGGCGCGGCGGCCACGATCGCCTCGCAGATCGCGGCATAGGCCTCGGCCGCCACCGGCCCGCTCGGGTTCGCGCCGGCGGAGATCGGCGTGACCACCTCGGCGCCGGCAGCCTCGGCGGCGTCGATGAAGGCCGCCATCGCGGTGCGCATGCCCTTGTTGTCGCGATACGCCTCGGCGCCGTAGCTCGGCCCGTTCGCGCCGAACGCGGCCAGCGGCGTGGGCACCGGCGAGAAGGTATTGGTCTCGTGGTTCATCCGCGCGATCAGGATTCGCATCACGCGCCCTCCACGCCGGCGGCCGCCTCGGCCGGAGCCAGGCCGGCGGCCTCGAGCATCGCGTGCAGCAGCACGTTGCAGCCGGCTTCCAGGTGCTCGGGGCTCGCGTCCTCGATCTCGTTGTGGCTGATGCCGTCCTTGCAGGGCACGAAGATCATCGCGGCCGGCGCCACACGCGCCAGGTACACCGCGTCATGGCCGGCACCGCTGACGATGTCCATCGCCGACAGCCCGAGCCGCGCCGCGCCCTCGCGCACCGCGCCCACCAGCTTCGCGTCGAAGGGCTGTGGCGGGAAATACACCACCTGCTCCACGTCGATCGTCAGCGCCGCCTCGGCGCCGGCCTGCGCGCACGCCTCGCGCAGCGCGGCGTCCATCGCGCTCAGGGTGGCGTCGTCGGGGGCGCGCAGGTCGACGGTCAAGGTCACGCGGCCCGGAATCACGTTGCGCGAATTCGGATGCACGTCGACCCAGCCCACCGTGCCGCGCGCATGCGGCGCGTGCGATCGCGCGATGCGGTTGACCGCGGCGATCAGCGCGGCGGCCGGCAGCAGCGCGTCGCGGCGCAGCTCCATCGGCGTCGGGCCGGCATGCGCCTCCATGCCGTGGATCGTCACGTCGTACCAGCGCTGGCCGAGCGCGGCCCGCACCACGCCGATGGTGGTCCGGTTGGCCTCCAGCACCGGCCCCTGTTCGATATGCGCCTCGAAATACGCGCCCACCGGATGCGGACCGGCGGCCTCGCCGGCATAACCGATCGCGGCCAGCGCCTCGCGTACCGACACGCCCTCGCGGTCGCGCTGGTCGAGCGCGTGATCGAGCGTGAAGGCGCCGGCGAACACGCCCGAGCCCATCATCACCGGCACGAAGCGCGAACCCTCCTCGTTGGTCCAGACCGCCACCTCGAGCGGCGCGAGCGTGCGCAGGCCCGCCTCCGCCAGCGTGCGCAGCACCTCCAGCCCGGCCAGCACGCCGTAATTGCCGTCGAACTTGCCGCCGGTGGGCTGGGTGTCGATATGGCTGCCCGTCATCACGGGCGGCAGGTCCTCGCGCAGGCCGGCGCGCCGCGCGAACACGTTGCCGATCGCGTCCACGCGCACCGTGCAGCCGATCTCTGCGGCCCAGGCCGCGAAACGGTCGCGCGCGAGCCGGTCGAGCTCGGTCAGCGCGAGGCGGCACACGCCGCCCTTGTCGGTCGCGCCGATCTGCGCGAGCTGCATCAGGCTGTCCCACAGCCGCGCGCCGTTCACGCGCAGGGCCGGCGCGGCGCCTTCGCGCGCGCCGCGGGTCGTATCCAGAACTTGCATCGATGTGTCCTCGGTTGGCGGGGCGGCGTCGCTCAGGCGACGCCGACGCCCAGGTAACGGTCGCGCACCGACTGGTCCGCGAGAAAGGCCGCGTTGTCGCCCTGGTAGACGATCGCGCCTTGTTCGATCACGTAATGGCGATCGGCCAGTTGGGTGCAGACTTCCAGGTTCTGCTCGACCAGCAGGATGGCCACGCCGGCCGCCTTGATCAGCTTGAGCTGGGCCACGATCTCCTCGACGATCACCGGCGCCAGCCCTTCGACCGGCTCGTCGAGCATCAGCAGGCGCGGCCGGTTCATCAGCGCGCGGCCGATCGCCAGCATCTGCTGCTCGCCGCCCGAAAGCTGCGCGCCGCCATTGCGCCGCCGCTCCTTCAGGCGCGGGAAGATCCGGTAGATGTCCTCCAGTTGCCACGGCGAATCGCGCCGCGCGCCGAGCCGCAGGTTCTCCTCGACCGTCAGCAGCCGGAAGATGCCGCGATGCTCCGGCACGAAGCACACGCCGCGCGCGGCGATCCGGTGCGGCGCGAGGCCGGCCAGCGCGGCGCCGTCGAAGCTCACGCGGCCCTCGCGTGGCGCCACCACGCCGGCGATCGCCTTCAGCGTGGTGGACTTGCCGGCGCC
The DNA here is from genome assembly GCF_047497165.1 of Burkholderia sp. 22PA0099. NCBI lineage: Bacteria > Pseudomonadati > Pseudomonadota > Betaproteobacteria > Burkholderiales > Burkholderiaceae > Burkholderia > Burkholderia sp. 22PA0099. The sequence goes on from NZ_CP163164.1 coordinate 2,291,855, forward strand.
GTTGCGGCCCAGCAGGGTGACCGTCTCGCCTTCGCCGATCGTCATCGACACGCCTTGCAGCACATGGCTCTTGCCGTAATAACCGTGCACCGCGTCGAGTTCGAGCATCATGCGCGGCCTCCCGTGATCATGTTGCCGAGATAGGCCCGGCGCACGCGCTCGTCGGCGCGAATCGCGTCGGGCTTGCCTTCCACCAGCACGCGGCCCTGCTGCATCACCGTGATGGTGTCCGAGATGTCCATCACGATCCCCATGTTGTGCTCGATCAGCACCACCGTGTAGTCGTCGCGCAGGCCGCGGATCAGCGTCTTCATGTCTTCCAGGTCGTCGATGCCCATGCCGGAGGTGGGTTCGTCGAGAAAGATCGCGCGCGGCTTCGCGGCCAGCGCCATGCCGACCTCGAGCCGCCGTTGCTGGCCGTGCGAGAGCGCGCTGGCGGCGCTGCCGGCGAAGCGTTGCAGCGCCAGCCGCTCGATCACCGCGTCGATCGTCTCGCGCTGCGCGAGCGCGCCGTGCGGCGGTGTCCAGGCGTTGAAGGCGCGACGCGCCTCGACGCCCTGTGCTGCGATGCGCAGGTTTTCGCGCACCGACAGGTTCGGGAACAGGCTGGTGACCTGGAACGAGCGCGCGATGCCGCGCCGCACGCGGCGGTGATCGGGCTCGCGCGTGACGTCGGCGCCGTCGAACAGGATGCGGCCGGCGCTGATCGGCACGGTGCCGGTCAGCACATGGAACAGCGTGGTCTTGCCGGCGCCGTTCGGGCCGATCACCGAATGCACGGTGCGTGGCGCGATGCGCAGGTCCACGCCGCCCAGCGCGGTGAACTTGCCGTAGCGCTTGACGATGCCGCTCGCCTCGAGAATCGCCTCGCTCATGCTTGCCTCCCTTGATCCTTGCGGCCGCGCAGCGCGGCCACGATGCGCTCGCCCAGGCCCCACAGGCCGCGCTGCATGAACAGGCTCACGGCGATCAGCACCAGGCCGAGCAGCAGCAGCCAGCGCGGCCACAGCGTCGAGAGCCAGTCCGAGAACAACACGTAGAACACCGCGCCGAGCACCGAGGCGAACAGCTTGCCGGTGCCGCCGATCACGGTGGTCACCAGGATCATCTCGCTGGTGTGATAGTCGATGTTGGACAGCGGCGCGATGCCTGTCATCAGCGCATGCAGCGCGCCGGCCAGGCCGGTTACCGCACCCGACAGCACGAAGGCCAGCAGCTTGAAGCGCGGCACGTCGTAGCCGACCGCGGCGGCGCGCGCCTCGTTGTCGCGAATCGCCAGCAAGGTGCGGCCGAACACCGACCGCGTCACGCGCCGCAGCAGCCAGAACGCCGCCACGAACAGCACCGCCACGAAGCCGTAGAACTGCCAGGGCGTGGCCAGCGGCAGCAGCGTGTGGCCGGCGATCGACAGTGCCGGGCGCGGGATGTCGAGCAGGCCGTTGTCGCCGCCGGTGAGGTCGGGCGTGGTGTAGGCGAGGAAGTAGAACAACTGCCCGAAGGCCAGCGTCAGCATCACGAAATAGGTGCCGCGCTGGCGGATCGAGAACCAGCCCACCACGGCGGCGGCCAGCGCGCCGACCGCGATCGCGGCGGCCAGCGCGAGCGGCAAGGGCAGCGCGAAGCGCGTCAGCACGATACCCGCGGTGTAGCTGCCCAGGCCGAAGAAGATGCCCTGACCGAACGAGAGCAGCCCCGTGTAGCCGAGCAGCAGGTTGCAGCCGAGGGCGGCCAGCGCATAGACCAGCACCTCGGTGGCCAGCGAGCCGGAGTTCAGCGCCAGCGGCAGCGCGCAGGCGACCGCGATCGCCAGCCAGGTCTCGTAATGGCGGCGCCAGATGCCGCGCGGGGGCGTGCCGTCGACGGCCATCCCGGCCGCCTCGTCCGGGCGCGGCGCGGCGACCAGCGGTTTCGAACCCTCGATCATGCGGCCCTCCCGAGCAAGCCGTTGGGGCGCAGCAGCAGCACGGCCGCCATCGCCACGTAGATCATCAGCCGCGCACCTTCCGGCCACAGCGTGCTCATCACGCTCTGCACGATGCCGACCAGCAGGCCGCCCACCAGCGCGCCGAGGAAGTTGCCCATGCCGCCGACCACCACCACCACGAATGCGACGCCGAGCGCCTCGATGCCCATGAAGGGATCGACGCCGCGGATCGGCGCGGCCAGCACGCCGGCCAGCGCGGCGGTGGCGGCGCCCAGCGCGAACACCAGGCTGAACACGCGCGACACGTTGATGCCGAGCAGGGACACCATCTCGGCCGCCTCGCTGCCCGCGCGCACCGTGCTGCCCAGCCGCGTGCCGTCCAGCAGCCACCAGAGCAGGGCGGCCAGCACGGCGGTGAAGCCGATCACGAACAGCCGGTACTTCGGGTAGACGAAGCTGCCCCAGATCACCACGCCGTCGAGCGAAGCCGGCACCGGCACGTTGTCGCCGAGCGGGCCCCAGATGAGGATCGCGCATTCCTGCAGCACCAGCGCGAGGCCGACCGTAACCAGGATGTGGAATTCATGGGCCTGCGCATAGACGTGGCGCAGCACCAGCTTCTCGACCAGCCAGGCGAAGGCGCCCACCGCAAGCGGCACCACCAGCAGCGCGACCCAGAAGTTCGCTTCCCATTGCAGCGCCTGATAGCAGAAATAGGCGCCCAGCAGGTAGAAGGCGCCGTGCGCGAAATTCACGAAGCGCAGCAGGCCGAACACGATCGACAGGCCGACGGCGAGCAGGAAGTACAGCATCCCGACGCCGATGCCGTTGACGATCTGCAGCAGATAGACATTCATGGCAGGAAGAATCCGCAGAAGAGGAAGGAGGCGCCGGGCGCCTCCGTCGTCGCGTGGTCGGCGTCAGCCGAGCTTGCAGCCGGTCTTGTCGGCGGCCAGGAAGGACTGCCCGGAACTGACGATGTCGGCATAGTCGTCGGCGTTCTTCATGCGGTTCTTGGCCTTGCCCTTGAGCAGGTAGTAGTTCTTCAGCACTTGATGATCGGCGCGGCGCACTTCCTCGGGGCCGGTCAGGCCGTCGTACTTCATGCCCTCCAGCGTGGCGATCACCTTCTTCGGATCGGTGGTGCCGGCCTTGAGCATGCCGTCGAGCAGGATCTTGGTGCAGATATAGGAGCCGGCCAGGCTGTAGTTCGGGTTGGCGTGGAAGGCCGCGTTGGCGCGCTTGACGAGATCGCGGTTCAGCGGCGAATCGATGCCGTGCCAATACTGCGCGCCGAAATAGACGCCGTCGCAGAGATCCGCGCCGAGCGTCTCGAACTGCTCCAGGCCCGAGGCCCAGGCCATCAGGATCGTGCAGTTGCGCTTCATGCCGAAGCTGATCGCCTGGCGCAGCGTGTCCGAGGACTGCGAGCCAAAGTTCAGGATCAGCAGCACGTCGGGCTTGGCCGCCACGGCATTGGTCAGGTAGCCGCTGAATTCCTTCTCGGCCAGCGAGTGATAGCTGTTGCCGACGTGCTGGATGCCCGCTTCCTGGAAGATCGCCTTGGCGGCCGACAGGAGCCCCTCGCCGAACACGTATTGCGGCGTGATGGTGTACCAGCGCTTCGCGTTGGGCAGCATCTTGATCAGCGGGCGCACGGTCTGCTCGATCGCGCCGTAGGTCGGCACCGACCAGCGGAAGGTGGCGCTGTTGCAGTCCTTGCCGGTGATCTCGTCGGCGCCCGCGGTGGTGATGAACACCCCGCCCGCCTTCTCGACCTCCTTGCCCATCGCCAGCGATTCGGAGGACAGGATGCCGCCCGCGAAGTAGCGCACGCCTTTTTGCTGCGCGACTTCCTGCACCCGGCGCACCGCCGTGGCCGGCTTGCCTTCGGTGTCGAGCGTGACGTAGGACAGCGGCGAGCCGAGCACCTGGCCGTATTGCTGCACGGCCAGCTTCATGCCCAGGTCGGCGTACTTGCCGTTCGCCGCGAACGGGCCCGACATCGGCACCGGGCAGGCCAGCTCGAGCGGCGCGCCGGCGGCGAATGCGGTGCGGGAGGCGAGGGCGCCGAGCGCACCCGGCATGGCCGACGCGGCGGCCAGTTTCAACAGTTCACGGCGATTCAAGTGGATGCTCCTTCGGGGATGGACGCTGGCGAGCCGGCCGGCTGCCGATCGCTCGGGCCGCCTCGCTCGGGCGGCCACCGGTTCATCCTATTTATCATGATAAATAGGATGAACATGATCCTAGGTATGTCAGAATCCGCTGTCAATCAGGCAAAATTCGCTACCGCGAACCGGCCACCGCCATCGCGCGCAACGCGGCCGGCAGGCGCCGTCAGAACAGGAAGGGAGTCAGGAAGATGGGCATGGATCGAGCGAAAGCGGCTGTCGCGGTCGAGATCAAGCAGCAGAAGCGCGCGGATCTGGTCGCCGAGGAAATCAAGCGGCTGATTACCGAGAAGGACTTGAAGCCGGGCGATCGACTGCCGCGCGAAGCCGAGCTGCAGCAGCTCTATTCGGTCAGCAAGAGCACCATGCGCGAAGCGCTCAAGTCGCTCGAGGTGCAGGGGCTCATCAAGGTGACCACCGGCCCGGGCGGTGGCGGGATGGTGGTGGAGGTGCCGCTCGACCGCACCTTGCAGCTGTTGCAGAACTACCTGTTCTTCAAGGACGTGTCGATCGACGACATCTATACGGTGCGCAAGCTGCTGGAGCCGGAGCTGGCGGCCGGCGCGGTGCCGCACCTGAGCGAGCGCGACCTCGCCGCGCTGGAGGCCAACATCGCCTGCTGCGACGGTTCGGCCGGGCCGCACGATCGCGGCAACCTGGTGCGCCAGCGGCAGGAGGACGTGACCTTCCACGACATCCTCGCGGCGGCCAACCCGAACCCGTTCCTGCGCTTCACCTGCGAACTGATCAACGAGATGATCCGGCAGTTGATCGAATTCCGGAACGACACGCCGCTGGTGGAGCACAAGCGCTTCGGCGAGGCCAACGTGGCGATCCACCGCGCCATCACCGAGGCCGCGCGGGCACGCGACGTGGAGAAGGTACGCGCGCTGATGGTGGAGCACATGACCGAGGCGCCCAAGCATGTGAAGCGCATGAAGGGCAAGCTGCGCGGGCGGCTGATCCTCGATTCGGAAATTCGCAAGCGCGTGAGGGCGCGGATGGCCATGCCTGTGGAGGACGGCGATGAGGAACGCTGATGTTCGTCGTACCGTTGCAGGGATCTTCGGGGCGTGTCACTGAAGGCGTATCTGTCGGCCATCATCGACTGCTTCGATGGCATCGTAGCCGGTCGTGCATTCCGACACCTCCCTGCCGCGCAATACGCCGAGAGAACGCCACTCCCTCGTTTCACGGGTCATCTCCGGGTAGCCAGGGAAAGTGCGCGATCCATTCATTGGCTCGGCCATACTCCACGGCTTCGCGAAGAATTTCGTTCTCCACGGTTTTCTTGGTCAGCTTTCGCTGCAACTCGTGAATCTGCTTGAGCGCGTCGGCCAACTTCGAGGCCATGACCCTGTCTTCGCGCGTCCTGGCCGTCGACAGGCTCCCGTCCAGGTATTGCTTGCGCCAGTGGAAGAGCTGGTTGGGATTCACGCCATGCTCGCGCGCGATCGTCGAAACCGATTTTCCTGGCTCGAAGCTCTCGTGCACCATGGCAATCTTTTGGTCTGCCATCCAGCGCCGCCGTCGTTCTCGTTCGATCGATACGTCCATCACTTCATGCCTGGCATGGTTAAAAAAGCGGCATCGTACGCACGGCAGATATCTCGGTGCTACAACGATGTTTTCATGATGTCGGTATAAGCGCTTACCAGCTTGTTTCGAATCTGCAAGGCGTACTGAAGTTGAATATTGGCTTTTGCACCATCAATCGCCACGGCATGAAGCGATACGTTGCGCGCGCCCAGTTCGAATGCCTGCGCCTCGCCACCTACCTGCGCCTGCCTGACGTTGAGATCCTTGATCGACTGTTGGAGCGCTTGCGCGAAGTTCGTCGGGCCGGCGCCGGCTGAAGCCGCGGTGGATGAATCAGGGGGTTCTGCATTGGCAGCCTGGCTGGCCATCGCCTGCATCTGGTGCAGCGCAGATGCGAGCGGATTTACCGGGATCATCGTGACCTCTCGATTCGCTTGCGTGTAGACACACTGGCTAAAATCGCAAATTTTTCGATGTCGCGGTATCGGTCGAATGTCCGATGCGGCTTGGAGCTCGATGTTCCCCTGAAAAACCGTAGCAGCAAAAGCGGGAGATTTCCGGCACGTCCTGTTGAGACGTCAAGGATCGCTAATCAATCACAAGAAAATCGAAGGATGGGCTGCCTCCTTTATTCGGCTTGCCGTACGGCATGAAGGACAACATCGACGTGGCGGGCATTCCGACCACCGCCGGCTGCCGGCCTTCGCCTACACACCGGCGGAAAGTGCCGCGCTCGTCGCGCGGCTCGACCCCGCGGGCGCGATCTTCATCGGCAAGCAGAACCTCGATCAGTTCGCCACCGGTCTGGTCGGCACGCGTAGCGTGGGGGCCATTGCCGCAACGCATTCAATGCGGCGCACGTACCGGGCGGGTCGAGTTCCGGCTCGGCCGTGGCGGTTGCCAAAGGGCAGGTGGCTTTCTCGATCGGCAGTGACACCGGCGGGTCGGGGCGCGTGCCCGCGGCGTGCAACAACATCGTCGGCCTGAAGCCGACGCCTGGGCGCATCGATACGACGGGGTTCGTCTACTGCAACCGCAGTTTCGATGCTGCACCGGTGTTTGCGCTGACCGTGGCAAAGCGGTGTGGCCGAGCATCTCGGCGTGGCGATCGGTTCGCCGCTTCTGGTCGTGCGGCGCACGACGCGGCTGGATGATGGTCGGGTGTGCGAGGCCACCGTGTTTCACATCCGGCCGGAGCGCTATGAATTTGTCGTGACGAGCGGCGTCGAGGGCAAGCTGGTGGGGTGACGTGCCAGTGTCCGGCGGCGTCGGCCGCCGCGACAATCAGGCCGCTACCTGCTCGTGCAAGTACGCCACCCGCGTTTTCCGCATCGGGTTGAAGCTGCCGTAGCGGACCACCTTCGATTCAAAATCGGCCGGCAAACCGAGGCGCTCGCGCCATTCCCGCCAGTCGATCTCGGGGCTGTTCTGGCGGATGCCTCCTCCGAAACCGCTTATCGAATCGCAGGCCTATGCTCCCGGAACGCCGCGGCGATCACGCGTAGCGCCTCGCGCGATTTCGGGTCGGACAGGCTCGAGTGCAATACGATTTCCGACGCGGGCAGTGCCGGCAACCCGAGCGCTGCCCCGACTTCGACAATAGCCGGCGGCGCGACCCGATGCGCGAACGCGCCCACCGCGAGGCCGGCCGACACGGCCGCCGTGACGGCCGCCGTTCCTCCACCGATGAATACCTCCGTCCACGCAATGCCGTTTGCGTCCAGCTTGCGCGTTGCCATGCCGCGTATGCCGCACGACGCCGAAAGCGATGCGAGCCTCAAGGGCGCGCCTTCACGATGCACGAAGCCCGGCGATGCAAACCAGCCCAGCGGTTCCAGCGCGAGCACTTCTCCGGTTCTTCGATCGTCCTCGCGACGCAGGATCGCGGCGTCGAGCTTGCCGCGTTCGAACCCGTCGAGCAGCTCGCGCGACGAGCCGATCTGAACCTCGATCACCAGCGCGGGATCGTAAGCATTCAATCGCGCGAGCATCGTCGGCAGGTCGGGCCCCGCAACATGGTCGCTCAAGCCCAGCGCGAAGCGCCGCGTGGCGCCCGATAGCCCCGCCAGCGCACGTTCGTGCGCGGCGACAAACTCGCGCGCCACGTCCAGAAACGCGGCGCCGCGCGCGGAAAGCCGAACCAGGCGCGGCGTGCGTTCGATGAGCTTGTCGCCCAGCCGCGCCTCCAGCCGCTTCAGCTTCATGCTGATCGCCGCCTGCGTCGTGTCCATCGCCTCGGCGGCGCGCGTGAAGCTCTGAAGATCCGCGACGAGCGTAAAGGCACGCACCGCGTCGACATCGAGTGTTGGCATATCAATCATCCTAATCTGTTATCACTGATACGTTCATGCATGACATTGAGTTATGAGAGAGGGTAACGCATAGTCGCCATCACCGACCACCGGTTCGGACGGGCCTTCCGGCTTCCGAACGCATTCGACGAATGGCCATTTCATGAACACACTCGACAAGGCGCACCCGCTTGCTTCGCCCGACACGGACACAGCCGACCCGCGGCGCTGGTTGGCGCTCCTCGTGCTCCTGACGGGGGCCTTCCTGCCGATCCTCGACTTCAACGTGGTCAACCTGGCGCTCCCTGCCATCCGCCTCGACCTCGGCGCCACCTCGGGCGAGATCGAATTCATCATTTCGGCCTATGCCGCCACCTATGCCGTGTTCCTCATCACCGGCGGACGGCTTGGCGACCTGTTCGGGCGCAAGCGCATGTTCGTGACCGGCGTTGCCGGCTTCACGCTGGCCTCGGCGATGTGCGGGCTCGCGCCATCCGCCTCCGCACTCATCGCGGCGCGCGTGCTGCAAGGTCTCACCGCCACCGTCATGGCACCGCAGGTGCTGGCGTGCATCCGCGTCCTGTTTGGTCCGAAAGAGCAGGGCCGCGCGCTCGCCCTTTATGGCGCGACCTTTGGCCTCGCGAACATCTGCGGCCAGATCCTCGGCGGCGTGCTGATGTCGTTCCACCCATTGGGATTCGGCTGGCAGGCCATCTTCCTGATCAACGTGCCGATCGGTCTGGTTGCCTTCGTCGGGGGCGGGATGTTTTTGCGCGACTCGCGGGCCGATCACGCGCAACGTCTCGATTTCGGCGGTGTCGTGCTGCTTTGCGCTGCGCTGGGCTTGCTCGTTTATCCGCTGGTGGAAGGGCGGGAAACCGGTTGGCCGAGGTGGATCGTTGCGATGCTGATTGCCGCGCCGTTTGCCTTCGCGCTGTTCGTGCGTTTCGAGCAGCGCCTGGCCAGGAGAGGCGGTGCTCCGCTTGTCGACTTCGAGCTCTTCAAGGCGCCGGGCTTGTCCGTTGGCGTGGCGATGGCCTTCGCGTTGTACATGCTCTCGTCGTTCTATCTGACCTTCTCCGTGTACCTGCAAGCGGGGCTGCATCTCTCGCCGTTGCAGGCCGGGTTGGCGACGTTGCCCTACGCGATCGCCTATTTCGTGGCGTCGCTTGCCTCGGTTCATGTCATGGGGAAGCTCGGCAAGTTCGCGCTGACGATCGGGTTCGCCCTGCAGGTCGTCGGCTTCGGTATCACGCTCGTCGCCGTGGCGAACGCGCTGCCGGACGGACGCGATATCGGCCTGGCAATCGCGGGGCTGGGATTCGGCACGGTCATGCCTTCCGTCATCAAGGCGATCATTGGCGGAGTCGCGCCCAAGCATGCGGGCCTGGCGTCCGGGGTCGTCATGTCGACGTTCCAGATCGCCTCGGCGCTGGGTGTCGCGGTCATCGGTGGCGTGTTCTATGCCGCGCTCGGCGCCGGAGACGGAACGGCGGCGTACGACCATGCATTTGCCATTGCGCTCGGCTGCAATGTGGGGTTGCTGGCCGTCGGTGGCGTGCTTTCACTGTTTCTGCCGGATCAGCGGCGAGCGCGCTGAGGCAGGCCGCAACCGGACGGCGATGCGCTCAGGGAACGTCGCTCCCGTGCTTCGCGGCCATGTCGCGCGCCGTCGCCTGGCGTTGCATGGTCGGATCGGAATCGGCCACGCGCGCCGAGGCGCGTTCGACAAAAACGGCCGGAATGCTCAGGTGCCGGGCCTTGATGGTCGGGCGCTCGAGTCGGGACGACAGCAGTCGAAGCGCCTCGTTCGCGCAGGAAATGACGCCGTCGAGCCGCAGCGGATTCGCGCGCGGATGCCCATTGCCGTGACGGGCAATGCCGTCGTCGAGGCGGCGAGGCAGCCAAGAGGCCAGCCCGACATCGCCATGCTCCAGGGCGCGTCGGCGCATCACGTGCGCGCCCGGTCGAGCGCATCGAGGATCGCGGCGGTACTCAGCAACTCGGGAAGGGCCCGCCCGTTCGGCGCGCCTGGCCCGTACACCACGTCGAGCGGAATGCCGGCGCGACCGAAGCTTTCCACGTAGCGCGCGATGCCGGGATCGGCGTGACTCCAGTCGGCGCGCATGCGCACGAGGTTCGGCGCCGCAAGCGCGCGCTGCACTTCGGGGCGGCGCAGGACGGTCAGCTCGTTGACCTTGCAGGTCAGGCACCAGGTGGCGTCGACGTCGACGAACACCGTCTTGCCGTTCGCCACCAGCGTTGCGATGCGGGCCGGATCGAATGCTTGCCAGCCGTCGCCGGCAGGGGGAGCGGCATCGCGGCTCGCAGCCGCCGCAGCCGCCGCGTCCGGTGCCGCGTCGTTCCCCGGCAGCGCCGCGACGACGATCGCGCCGATCGCGAGCCCGCCAAGCAGCGGGGTCGTCCAGCGCGATGCCGGTGCCGTGCCGGCCCGGGACAGCAGCGCGCGCATGCCGAGCAGCGCGGCAATCACCAGCGCGACCGCGAGCGCGATGCGCACGCCGGTGGCGCTCGCCAGCAACACCAGCAGCCATCCGGTCGTCGCCAGCAGCAAGAGCCCGAGCAGGGTTCGTACACGGTTCATCCACGGGCCCGGACGCGGCAGCCAGGCGACCAGCGATGGGGCGATCGCGATCGCTAGAAATGGCGATGCCATGCCCAGCCCCATCGCGAGCAGCACGGCGAAGATCTCGACGGGGCCGCGCCCGAGCGCAAAGCCGATCGCCGTGCCGACCAGCGGCGCGGAACAGGGCGTGGCCAGCAAGGTCGAGAACGCGCCCGAGAGAAACGCCTCGGCAAGCGGGCCACGTGGGGTGGAGGCGCCCGCCAGATCGGCGAGCGCCCGTGGCAGGCCGATCGCCAGCCAGTCGAACAGGCTCGCCGCGAAGAGCGCGGTCACCACGGCCATGCTCGCGAGAAACCACGGTTGCTGGAACTGGATGCCCCAGCCGATCGCGATGCCGCCGAGCTTCAGCGCGCTCAACGCCAGGGCCAGCAAGGCGAACGCGGCAAGGGTGCCGAGCACGGACGCGGCGGCAAGCCGGGCCGTGGACCGGCGCGAGGTGCCGGCAGTTTTCAGCAGGGCGAACGCCTTCAGCGACAGGACCGGCAGCACGCACGGCATCAGGTTGAGGATCAGGCCGCCCGCGAACGCGGTGAGCAGGATCGACAGCAGCGACAGGATCGGCCGGGAAGACGACGAGCGGCTGTTCGCGCTCACCGGGCCGATTTCGACGGCGCGGGCGCCATCGACGAGCGTCAGGGCCGGTGATTGTGCGTTGCCGGCCGAGTCGGGCAGCGTAACGTCCAGTTGTGCGTCGTGCCGATCGTTCGATAGCCGGACCACCGGCGCCGCAGGCAGCCCGCTACCCGCGCCTTCGACGAACAGGTCGGGAGCCGTGAACGGCTGCGTGCTGCTGCGTAGATGGATGTCGAGGTTGCGGACGCCTGCGCGCATCGAAATTTCGCCAGAGACCACGGAGATACCGGCCTGCGCGGCTGGAGCCGGCACAGCGCGTCGTGCCGCGTCGAGTTCGGCGGCTTCTGCCGAGGCCGGCGGCGGCACCGTGGCGGCCGGCAGCGTGAGCGCCAAATCCGCATGCTCGGGAACACAGACATTCGAGCAGGTCGCGTAGTCGAGCGTCAGGTTCAGATGCGCCGGCGCACCGGCCTTGCGAAGCTCGATCGTCAGGGGCAACACGACGTTGTCGCGGTACACCGCGTTTTGCAGTCCGTCGATCACGAGCCGCGTCGGCGCCGGCCACTGCAGCGTGGCCGATGCCACGTCCGGCGCGTGCGACCAGTCCGGATGCGGGGCGACGCCGGCATCGCCGGGGGTGCGCCAGTAGCCATGCCAGCCGCGCGGGAAATGAAATTCGATGCCGGCCTGCAGCGACGCGCCGGCCACCGCGTCGACGGCGGTGACCAGGCGCACCTGCGCACGCGCGTCGCCGACCCATTCGGATGCGGCGGCGTGGGCCGCGCTCGCCTGACCGAGCGCCGCCGCGCACAGTGCCGCCGTGAGTATTCCGCCCAGCCGCTTGCCCAGTTTTCGCATTGCCGTCTCCCGGTGTGCAGGCCGCTCAGAGCGGGCTCGCGCCGGCGTCCGCGACGCGCGCGGCCCCGACGATCCTGCCGTCCGGCGCTTCCAGCAGCACCGCCAGCCGTTCGCCCGCCACGGGAGCCGTCTTGAGCGCCAGCGCGGTGCCCGACCATTCGCCGATCGGCATGAAGCCGCGCACGATGTTCGATTCGGTCAGTGTGCGGCCGGAGTTTTCGCCGCGTCCGATCGACGTGGCATGGCGCGTGTCATAACCGACCAGCAGCACACGCGCCCGCCCGGCGCCTGCGCCCACCGATACCGTGACCGTGCCGCCGTTGCGGCTCGCGTCGACGGAGGCGGCAGTCACGCTCGATGTCCTTGCTTTCGCGATGGCGGCATTGGCTGCGTCGCGATCGGAGCCGACCACGCCGGCCGCGCCGTCGATCACCATCTCGGGCGTGTACGAGCCGTCGCCGAAGCGCTGGGCGTAGCGCGCCTGTCGGTCCGTGGCGACGTCGAGCGAATAGGGGTCCTTCCAGCCGAGCTGGTTCCAGTAGGTCACGTGAAACGCGAGCGGCAGCACGTCGGCGCGCGTATCGGCAAGCTCGGAGAGGAAGCGATCGGCCGGCGGGCACGACGAGCAACCTTGCGAGGTATACAGTTCGACGACCACGGGGCGGGGCGCCGCGGCGAACGCGTGGGAACTGGCGAGCACGGCGGAACCGGCGCACAGGGCGAGAAGGAAACGGGGCAGCATGTCGGACTCCAGTGACGAACGTGATGGGTAGTTCGTCGTCGGGTGCCGGCCGGTTACACCCGCTTCGTCGCAGCGGGCTTGAAAATATTGGGTGGTGCGAAGAGATCGTGACCTGCGGCGGAATCCGGCCATGCTCGGGCGTGTGATACATGACTAAAAAAACTAGAATGGCCCGACCAGAGATTAACAGGCACTCACGAGCTGTCTGGCGCGTAGCGGCGCTCCAACTCGACAGGTGACACGTTTCTGGTGAAACCGTATCGACGAATCGATTTGTAGAAAATCTCAAAGTAATCGAGCCCATCCGTAACGGCCGAGGCCGGATTCGGATAACGTGAACCTGCGACGGGGGAAATCAAAATGAGTTACGGCTGTCAGATCGGTGTTGTCAATCTGGGGACGCAATCGGTGAAAGTCGAAGTGTCGCTGGAAAACAAGAATGATTGGGAATTGGATAACCAGGGCAACCCGGTGGCGGCGCCCACGCAATTGAACGGATTGGCGCTCGCGGGGAACGGGCGGCATGAAGTCCATGCCGAAATCGCGAACGGCCAGAGCAGTGCGAAATTTCTGGTCACGTTTCGCTTCGATAACGGCGAGGCGGTGGAAGCCTGGGTCGACGCCCGACAGGTGGTGGACGGCGGCAAGCGGCAGGGCTGCCTGGCTGCGTACGGGCAGGCAGCCGGCCGGTGCTGGATGATCGAAGCCCAATACGACAAACAGCCTTGGGACACTTATTCCTGGAATTGGCGACACCTGACGGTGGTCGTCATGCCGAAAGCCGATACGAGAAGCTGGATATCGCGGCTTCCCGATAGCGTCCGGCTCCACGAACTGACGCTGCCGGGGTCGCACGATACCGGGACGGCGGCCATTACTTCCCGGGAAGACGACGCCGTCGCGCGATCGAGAATCTGCCAGGGCCTGAGCATTTCGCAGCAGCTTGCCGCGGGCATTCGTTTTCTCGACATCCGGATCAATAAAAGCCTCCGGTTCGAAATCATGCACGAATCCACGCCAACGGCCCTGTGGTTCTGGAACGATTGCGTGCGCCCCGTGGTGGAATTTCTTCAGGCCAATTCGCACGAAGTGGTCGTGATGTGCGTGAAGGACGAGCACGGCTCCACCGACGGATTCCACGACGCCATCCTGGATTTTTTCGCCAAGGCACCTTATCAGGATGTGGTGTCGCACGTCTCCACCAGTCAGGTTCCTCCCACGCTGGGCGATTTGAGAGGCAAACTCGTGCTGCTGCGCCGCTACTGGATCGACCCGGCGACCAATCACAACAAGGTCGGCGATCCGAATTCCGGCGTCGGGCTGACGGAATTCAAGGATGCAAATGGCAACATCCATCCCTGGCCGAAGAATTCGGACACGTTCGACCAGTTCGGTGACGGCAACGTCGTCCATCAGCAACCGGGCAATCTGCCTTTTGCCATTCAGGATTGGTACGACCTTCAAACCCGGATGATGGCCAGCAAGGTCGAACTGATCGTGAAGTATCTGGATTACGCCAGGAACAAGCTGCCGGACGCATGGTTCGTCAATTTCACGAGTTGCACGGCGTCGGGGCATGGGTGGGACGATCCCCGGGCCTTTGCGGTGGGAGAGGACGGCATCAATGCCGCGCTCGTCACCTATCTGATCACCCACGGCAAGGGCCGATACGGCACCATTCCCATGGATTACGTCGGCAACCCGCCCGAGGAGATCTTGATCGACCTGATGATCAACAGTAACTTCTGACGAGCGGGCGGCGCTCGATTTGCCTGTCGGCCATTCGACGCGGCCTGATTCGTGCGAGTGCCCAGTGGGAAGTCGGTAATGAATCGGCGGTGCCGTGCAGAGCAGAGCGGATTGTCGCTCGACCCTGACGCGGCACTGCCGGCACCCAGGAAAACGCCGGCTCACCCGGCATCGAGGAAGATCATGCGACCCACTGAAAAAACTGAAGGCCACGCTTCGAATGTTGTCGAGAGGCTGTTTGAACACGGCCTGTTTGCGAGTCGTTGGGTGCTGGCTCCCATCTACGCTGGCCTGGCGCTCGGCATGGTCATGCTGCTGGTCAAGTTCTGCCAGGAATTCTGGCATCTCGCCATGACCTTGCTCGATAGCGAGGTGGAAGACGTCATCCTGGGCGTGCTGTCGCTGGTTGATCTATCCCTGATGGCCAACCTGTTGCTCATGATTATCTTCGGTGGCTATCAGAGTTTCGTGTCGAGACTGAAGCTGGGTGGCCATGAAGATACGCCGGAATGGATAGGGCACGTAGGGTTCACCGACATCAAATTGAAGTTGATGGCGTCGATCGTGGCGATATCGGCCATCGAGGTACTGCGAGGGTTTTTGTCGATCGATCGGGTTGGCCTTCAAACGATCGTATGGGGGATCGCCGTGCATATGACGTTTGTCGTGTCCGCGGTCTTGCTCGCGGGGATGGACTGGATCACGGCGAAAACTCGGATACTCAAGTGAGGCGCGGGTTTGATTTCGGGTGCCTTGGCTCTTGCGGGCATCGCCATGGTTGGTGCGGACAGCCGACCGCGTGTTGCGGTCAGGTCCGGCATGACATATACCGTCGTTCATCGTGTCTCTCCAGTCATGTACTGACCCGGGAACGGTTTCGCCGCGCGCGGGGGCGGGGTATTGATCAATTCCTGCGACGACACATCTTCAATACTCCGAAATAAATCCGTGCCGCCGTCGCAAAGTGCACTTACCAACCAGCCACCCCCGATTTCCCCCAGCCCGATATCAACTCGAAATAGATCTCGGTGCATTCAAGAATGCGCTGCACGCTGCACCATTCGTCGGTTTGATGCGCCTGGGAGGGCTCGCCCGGCCCGAGGATCACGGTCGGGACTTCGCCGAGCCACGCTCTCAATACCGGGCCGTCACTGAAGTAGGCCACCGTCGTGTGCCCCGTCCGGACACCGGTCACGGCCTGGGTCGTTTCAATCGCGTAGCCGAGCCACGGGTTCTCCAGTTGGTTGGTCAGCGCGGGCACGTCGACCGAAGCGGATAACCGTACCTTCTGCCCGAGATAGTTGCCGAGGCGATCGACCAGCGCATCGTGCGGCGTGCGGCCTACCGTGCGAATGTCGATCGAGAACGTCGCGGCATCGGGCACCGAATTGATATTCACGCCACCCGAGACCGTTCCGACATTCAGCGATGGATGGCCGAGCAACGGATCATCGGGCGCCTCGAAGTCGAAGATCCGCAACTGCCGGATCGCATCGACCGCGTGATAGATCGCGTTGTCGCCGAGTTCGGGCATCGCGCCGTGAGCCGAGCGGCCGGACGTATGCGCATGCAGCCAGAGCGCGCCCTTGTGGCCGACCGCGCATTGATTCGCGGTCGGCTCGCCGACGATCATCGCGCCCACGTTCAGCGGCGGCACGTCCAGTTCGCTCAGGCGTTTCGCGCCCTCGCAGCCGGTCTCCTCGCCCGCGGTCAGGACCACCAGGATGCACGGCAGCGTTTGATGCTGGTCCCGGTAACGCTTGAGCGCGGACACGAACGCCGCGATGCCGCTTTTCATGTCGGATGCGCCGCGCCCATAAAGCCGGTCGCCGTCGATATGGCCGCTCAACGGCGCAGCGCGCCAACTGGCCACGCCGAACGGAACGGTATCGAGATGCCCGGTAAAGCACAGGCGCGGGCCGCCCGTGCCGGTGTTCCATGCAATCAGGTTCGCGCGGCCGGGCGCCACGTCCTGAACCACGGTATGAAGTCCTAATTGCTCCAGCAAGCCTTTCAGGTCGGTGGCGAGAGCCAGCTCATCGCCGGGCGGGTTGACCGTCCGGGTTTGCACCATATGCTGGGTCAGAAGGATCGGGTCGAAAAGGGTTTCGTTCATGACGGCGTTGTCGGATCGTGGATGGTTACGTGTGGGTCGGAAGCCGGAGTCTGTCCGGGGAAAAAACACCTCATGGCGGCCGTGCCGACACGAATCGGCAAGCGGCGCGGCGGAGATATTCAAGTTGTCCCATTGTCGGATAAACTATGTCTTAATAAGCACAGGGGATCTCATGGAAACGCTCGTCATCGATCTGGACAACATCAGCCCGTCCGAAGGCAAGGCCGACGCGATCAGGCACGCGATCGAGCGGGCGATACTCGAAGATCGCCTGAAGCCCGGCGATACGCTGCCGACGGTGCGCGCGCTGGCGGACAGCCTCGGCATCAACAAGAACACGGTGGCGGTTGCCTACCGGCAGCTTCGGGACGGCGGCCTGATTTCCGGGGAGGGCCGCAAGGGGTCGACGGTCAACCGTCACGCTTCGGCAACGGGCGCACGCGACGCGGCGGGCCGCCCCGTGCAGACCCACTTCGTGAGGGACGGCAATCCCGATATGGCCTTGCTTCCGGACGAGGCCGAGCTTCGCGATGCGATGGCGCGCATGAGCGTCGAACCGCGGCTCTATGGCGAGCACCGGAACGACGATGCTTTTGCCGAATGGGCTCGCACGCAGTTCGTCGAGGATCGCATTGAGGTGGCGGGCGGGATCTTCGTGTCGGCCGGCGCGCTCGATCTGATCGAACGGGCGCTCACGGTCGCGGGCATCCGGGCAGGGGACAAGATTGCGATCGAGGATCCGGGTTATATCAGCGTGCATGCCCTCGTGCGCGCGATGGGCCTCGATGCGGTACCGCTCACGATCGACCCGGCGGGCATTACGCCGGCAAGCCTGCGCAAGGCGCTCAGGAGCGGCGTAAAGGCGGTCATCACGACGACGCGCGCCCATAATCCCACCGGTATCGTGACCTCGCGCGCACGCGCGGCCGAGCTGAAAAAGCTCGTCGCCGGCAATGAGAACGTGCTGTTCATCGACGACGACCACACGAACATGCTGCGCATTGCGCCTTACCATGCGTGGCATACCGGCGCGCAGCGCTGGCTGACGGTCCGATCGCTGTCGAAGGCGCTCGGGCCGGACTATCGCATTGCGTTCTCCACTGGCGACGAACAGACCATTCGGCATCTGGAACAGCGTCAAAGCGTGGGGATGGGGTGGGTCAGCACGCTGGTGCAGCGCCTCGTGTTCGGGCTCGTGACGACGGCCTCGGTGCAGAAAAAGATCGTGGCGGCAGGCGCCGCGTACCGCGAGCGCCATCAGTTGCTGACGGCCGCGTTGAGCAAGCGCGGCTTCGACGTGCTGCCCGGCGCCGGCCTGAACGTCTGGGTGCCGATTCCGGACGAACAGGAGATCGCGCAGCGGCTTTTCGCGGCCGGCTGGCTCGTGCGGTCGGGCGGCGAGTTCACCCTGGGCGGGCAGCACGGCATTCGTGTGACGGTGACACGGATGATGCCGGCCCAGACGCTCGACTTCGTCGATACACTGGTGAGGGTACGCAGCACCGCGTCGTCCACCCTGGCCGCCTGAGCCGGCGCGGCAGGGCATCGAACGACGTGGCGGCCGTGCGTCAATGATCGATCGCATGGGCGACATCGGTTCCGCTGTCCCGTCGGAACACCAGCGATCTCCATCCGGCGTCGGACCCGCGCCGGCGTCCGAGCAACGAACCGATCACCACGAATAGAAAGCCGAGCGGCACCGACACGATCCCCGGGTTGCGCAGCGATACGAGCGGTTCCCGCAAACCGACCAGGCTGGTGGTGCGCGAGCCGATCGTATCGAGCGTGGCTTGCGCCGCGTCGCGGCTCGCGCGCGCGGCATCGCGTGCCGCATTGAATTCCCCCATGCCGCGGTAGCGGGCCGCGCCTTCGGCTTCGAGGGCCGCGAGCTTCGCGCTGGAGGCGGCGAGTGCGCGGCTCGCCTCGGTGCGAACGGCGAGCGGATATTGCATGTTGGGCGACACCAGCACGAGCGAGATCGTGACGATCGCGCCGCCGACCACGCTGGCGACCACGCCGGTGGTATTGCAGCGCTTCCAGTAGAGCGTGGCGAGCAGCGCCGGCAGGTTGGCGGACGCCGCCACGGCAAAGGCGAGCCCGACGAGATGCGCGACGTTCTGGCCTTTGGCGAACAAACCCGCGCCCGTGGCGATGAACGCCACCAGCACCGACGCCACCTTGCCGGCCATCACCTGTTCGCGGTCCGAGGCATGGCCGCCCTTCAGCGCGCCGACATACACGTCGTGCGCCAGCGACGAGGCCGCCGCCAGCGTCAGCCCGGCCACCACCGCGACGATGGTCACGAACGCGATCGCGGCCATGACGCCGAGCAACAGGTTCCCGCCGGCCGTCGAGGCGCCGCCGCCGAGGTGTTGAGCGAGCAACAACGCGGCGAGGTTGCCGCCCTTGTCGGCCGCGGAGATGTTGGCCGCGCCGACGTAATAGGCCGCTGCAAATCCGATCACGATGATCAGCATATGGCAGCCGCCGATCCACAACATCGCCCAGAGCACCGATTTGCGGGCGGTTTGCGCGTTCTTCACCGAGAACATGCGCATCAGGATGTGCGGCATGGCGGCCGTGCCGAGCGTCAGCGCGAGGCCCAGCGACAGCAGCTCGACGGGGTCCTTGAGGTAAAGACCGGGTTCGAAAAACGTGCGGGCAAGCAGCGTGCCGTCGCCGGCCGTCATGCGGTGCGACGCGAGCAGCCAGTCGTGCAAGGCGGCCTGATGCGACAGGCCGTCGAGCAGCGCCGATACGTTGAAGCCGAACGGCGCGATGGCCAGCATCGCCAGCAGGCCGCACATCCCGAGCAGCAGCCCCGCCTTGATGATCTGCACCCAGGTCGTGGCGCGCATGCCGCCCACCGTCACATACAGCAGCATCAGGCCGCCGACGGCCAGCACGGAGACTTCGTACGGCACGCCGAGCAAGGCGTAGAGCAGCACGGCGCCGCCGACGATCTGCGGAATCATGTAGAAGATCGCGACGATGACGCTGGAGAACGCGGCCAGCACCTTGGACGTCCTGAAGCTGTGGCGGTAGGCCAGGATGTCGCCGAACGTGTAGCGCCCGAGGTTGCGGCACGGCTCCGCGACCAGCAGCAGCACCGGAATCAGCGCGGCGAAGAAGCCGACCAGATAGAGCATGCCATCGTACCCGTACAGCGCGATCAGGCCGGACACGCCGAGAAACGCGGCGGCGGACAGATAGTCGCCGGCGATCGCCAGGCCGTTCTTCAAGCCCGAGATGCCGCCGCCGGCGGTGTAGAACTCGGTGGCGCTCTTGCGCCGTCTCGCGCTGAACCCGGTGATGATCAGCGTGAGCGCGATGACGGCGGCGAAAATGGCAAAGGCGTGTGGCCGGTAGGTGCGCGGCACCACGTCGGCCGCATGTGCGAGGGCGGGGAACAGCAGGGCAGCGGTGCACGTGGCCATCCACGGCAACAGGTTCGAGCGTGCATGGCGTTTCATCGTTGTGCTCCGTGCGCGTCGGCTGCCGCTGCCGCCATCGCTGCGAATTGCATGTCGATGGTGCGCATGCGACGGGCGTAGACGATGGCGAGGCCCGCGCCGAAAAGGTACTGCGACAACGTAAACAGCATGCCGACGTTCAGCGTGCCGGCGATGCGGATGGCGAACAGCGAGCGAAACCAGCCGTCACCGATCAGCAATGCGAAGTACCAGGCAAAAAAAGCGGCGGTAAGGCAGACCAGCAAGCGGTGCTTCGACGCGACACAAGCGTCGAACGTACCGGGCAGG
This sequence comes from Burkholderia sp. 22PA0099, assembly GCF_047497165.1. Classification (NCBI taxonomy): domain Bacteria; kingdom Pseudomonadati; phylum Pseudomonadota; class Betaproteobacteria; order Burkholderiales; family Burkholderiaceae; genus Burkholderia; species Burkholderia sp. 22PA0099. The sequence continues at coordinate 2,312,229 of NZ_CP163164.1, forward strand.
CGCTTCGACGGCGACGTCGGGGCGATGGGGTTTGAAAATTTCATGCGCGCAGCCATTCATTTCTCCAGATCGACAGGGATCGAATGCAATTTGTACTGGTACGTAAAAATATATGTCCTAGTCAATGTAAGCATGTCGAAACGATCGGTCAATCGGAAAAAAATTGGGGTAAACCTGCGTGGAGAACGGCGCTTCCAAAGGGGGGGCGATATCGCTGAATCGGATATCGGCCTTCGAGGCGGGGGGCGGTGCGAGCGCAGGGCGCGCTCGCACGCGAGGAGATCAGGCGCCTACGCCCGCATGGGCTGCCTGGTAGGCCAGGCCGGTCGCCAGGCGCTTTTCGGTAATGGCCCGGGCGCGTTCGGTCACCGTGGCGAGCACGGAGGCGGGCGCCGTGGCGGGCGATCCTGCCTGAAACGGCGGCTTCGGATCGTAGGCCATGTACAACTGCAGTTCCTGGGCGACCGTTTCCCCGCGCAGCAGCGACGCCACGATCAGCGAGCCGTCGATGCCGGACGTGACGCCGCCGGCGCTGATGAACTTGCCGTCGATGACGACGCGCTCGTCGCTGGGCGTCGCGCCGAACAGCGGCAGCACGTCCATCGCGGTCCAGTGGGTGGTGGCGCGGCGTCCTTGCAGCAGGCCGGCCGCGCCGCAAAGCAGCGCGCCGGTGCACACCGAGTAGACGTAGCGGGCGCCTTCGGCCTGCTTGCGGATGAAGCCGAGCAGGGTCTCGTCGTTCATCAGCGCTTCCTGGCCGTATCCGCCGGGCACCAGCAGCACGTCGAGCTGGGGCGCCTCGTCGAACGTGGTGTCCGCCAGGAGCCGCATGCCGGCGAGGTCGCGTACCGGGTTCTTGTCCTTCCAGAGGGTGAAGAAGCTGGAATTGGGTACGCGGGCGAGCGCCTCGAACGGGCCGGTGAAATCGCATTGGTCCATGTCGGGAAAGATGATGCCGCCGATCTTGAGGTGAATATCCGATGGGATCGTCATATGTTTGTCCTTTGTATTGGTACAAAAATTGTAATACGAAGGTACAAATATAGCTGAACTTGCGGGGGTGTCAAGACGTGGCGGGTTCGAATCGAGGTGCGGGCGCCCGCTCGGATGGGTCGTAAGCGTCGTGCTGAACGGAAGGTCCGGTAGCCGGTGTCATGAAACGGGCTGCGCCGATCCGGGCCACCCCCTTCGCGGCAGGTCGGGATCAACGGTTTTTTATCTTGATCGGCATGGAATAAGACGTTGAGGTCAGCCGTTTTCGGTGGGAGAGTGCACGCGTCGCTCTCGTTACCCCACACTACGGAGTCAACAATGTCACAAACCACACTGTCCCGCCGCCAACTGCTCGCCACGGGTTCGATCGGTGCCGCGGGCTTCTTCGTGTCCCGTCTCGGTGTCGCGGCAACCGCACCACGCGCGAGCGCGACCAAACTGGACGATGCCTCGATCCTCGCCTATCTCGGCGCATCGCCGCTGGCCTTGCCCGAGCTGCCGTTCGCCCAGAACGCGCTCGAACCGGTGATCTCGGCGAAGACCCTGAGCATTCACTACGGCAAGCATCATCGCGCCTACTACGAGAACCTGCACAAGCTCGTCGACGGCACGCCGCTGGCCAGCCTGTCGCTCGAGCAGATCGTGCTCGAATCGCACGGCCGCAGCGATCTCGAAGACGTATTCAACAACGCCGCGCAGGCGTGGAATCACAACTTCTACTGGAAATCGCTGAGCCCCACGAAAACCGAGCCGGACGACAAGCTCAAGGCTGCGATCGTCAGCAAGTTCGGCTCGGTGGAGGCGATGTCGAAGCAATTGATGACGGTGGCGGCATCGCAGTTCGGCAGTGGCTGGGGGTGGCTCGTGGCGGATCGTGGCGAGCTGGAAATCGTCAAGACCAGCAACGGCGAAACGCCGTACACCCGTGGCGGTCAACTGCCGCTGCTCACCATCGACGTGTGGGAGCACGCCTACTACCTCGACTACCAGAATCGTCGCCCCGACTATCTCGCGGCAACGATCGGGCAGCATCTGAACTGGAATTTCGCGTCGGCGAACTATGCGCGGATCTGAGGAAGGGCGGTAACCGCGGCGGGGTTTCGAGACCCGTTGCAGGTTCGCGAGCTTCGCTTCGACGAGCACGGCGGCGCGATCGTCGTCGGCATGCCGTTGCCGATCGTGCAGGCGGCCCGCAGGCCGCCGCCAAGCTCACCGGCGTATGCCGGCGCACCCGGCGTCCCGCGTCATCGTCACGCGCCGAGCAGCACCCCGGTTCGGATCGGGCGGGTGCCCGTCACGCGGCCGAGCGGCGCGCCGGCCGTGACGAAACGGATCGCGCGGCGCATGTAGAAAACGCCTTCGGTGCCGCTGTGCACGGTGTGCGTTGCGTCGTTCAGCGGATCGACGATGTCGAACAGCGGATCGCCCACCCGAATCCGGTCGCCGGTGGCCGCGCGATGCACCAGGATGCCGCTGACCGGTGCGTAGAACTGCTCGCTGCCGGCCAGCGGCGTCGGCGCCTGCACGAGCGGCGGCAGCGGCTTCGCCTCGCCGCGCAGCGCGCCGCGCGCACGCAGGAAATCGATGATGGCTTCGGCGTCGGCCGCGGCCGTCTCGTAGCTCACGTCGCGCTGGCCGCGACATTCGATGGTGGTGGCGACGGTGCCGGGCGGCAGCGGCGTGGCGCTGCCGAGTTCCTGACGCAGCGTCCACCACGGCAGGCTGTGCGCCTCGTCGAAGGCCTGGCCGCCCGAATCCGTCGCGATCAGCGAGGCCTGCGCGCCGAGGTAGCGGGCCAGCGGCTCGAACTGCGGCCACGCCTCGTCGCTCGTATAGAGATGCAGGGTGGCTTCGAGTGAACAATGAAGATCGATCACCACGTCGGCGTCGAGCGACAGTTCGAGCAACGCATGCTGAAGCGATTCGAACTCGGTACGCGGCGTCTGCCGCGCCAGCGTCTCGCGCATCAGTTTCCGCACGGCGGCGATATTGGCCTGCGCATCGGGCCCGAGCTTGCCGTCGAGCGACGAGGCGTCGTCGACCAGCGCCGGGAAGCTGCGATTGAAGTTGCGCCCGCTGGCCAGATCGAAACGGCCGATGAACTGGCCGAGCACGTGCTGGGCCAGGCCGACCGGGTTGGCCACCGGCACCAGCACGATCTGCGCCGCGATTTCGCCGGCGGCATCCAGTTCCATCAGGCGGCGCCGGAGCATCACGGCCACCAGCATCGCCGGTGTTTCGTCGGCGTGCAGCGCGGCCTGGATATAGATCTTCTGCCCGGCGTCGGCGGCTTCGAGCGGGCCGAAATGCAGGCTCTCGAGTTCGCGGCGCGTGCCGATCGCGGGCGAGATCAACGGGGTCGATTGCGTGTACATGGCGTGAGGAATGCGAAATAAGCGAATGGGATGGCGATGGCGTGACGTGACGTGATGCAGCGTGCTCAGTCGCCGCGCGGATCGAACGAGAAATAGCGATGGGCGATGCGCGCGTAGGTGCCGTCGGCCAGCATCGACGCGATGGCGGCATCGATCGACGCCTTGAGCGGCGCATCGTCCTTGCGCAGGCCGATGCCCACGCCGTGGTCGCCCATCGACAGCGGCTGGCCGACCAGCTGGAAGCCCTTGCCTTGCGGCGTGCGCAGGAAGCCCTGATCGGCCTCGACCATGCCCAGCAGTGCGCCGTCGATCCGTCCGGCCACGAGATCCGCGAACACGTCGTCCTGGCTCTTGTATTGCACGACGTTCACGCCATGCGGCGCCCAGTTGGCCAGCGCATAGCTTTCGAACTGCGTGCCCGACTGCACGCCGATCCGCTTGCCGGCCAGCGAGGCCGTATCGGTGCCGAGCGCCGAGCCGCTGCGCGCCACGAGGCGTGACTTGAACTGATAGAGCTTCGACGAAAACGCGATTTGCCGGGCGCGCTTGTCGGTGATCGCCATCGCAGACAGGATCGCGTCGATCTTGCGCGCGGCCAGCGCGGGGATCATCCCCGAGAATTCCAGCTCCACCCACTTGCAGCGCGCATTCAGGCGCCGGCAGATTTCGTTGCCGAGATCCACGTCGAAGCCCTGCACGCTGCCGTCCGGCGCCTTCGAATCCATCGGCGGATAGGTCGGATCGATGCCGAAGCGCAGCACGCCCGGGTCGGCCGCCTGCGCCACGCCCGCCGCGCCGAGCAGGCTGATTGCGAACAGGCCGCCCAGGGCGGCGCGAAGAAACGGGTTCATGGTGGGGCTCTCCTTGGAACAGGCCCCGATCCTATGGCGTGCAAAATGCCGGGAAAAGTGCGGATGTCGCTATCATGATCGTTTTTTCCGATCACTGAACCATGCCCATGACGCTCGCGCAATTGCGCATCTTCTCGGCGGTGGCCGAGCAGGGCAGCCTGCGCGGCGCGGCGCGCGCGCTGCATCTGGCCCAGAGCAGCATTACCCAGCAATTGCAGAATCTGGAGCTCGAGCTCGGCGCGCCGCTGCTGACGCGCACCAACCGCGGCATCGGCCTGACCGTATTCGGCGAGCGCCTGCTCGCGCGGGCCGGCGCGATCCTCGGCGAATGCGAGCGCACCGAGGACGAGATGCGGCAATTGCGGGGCGAATTCACCGGCAGCGTGACGTTCGGCATGACCACCGAGCCGATGATCCAGACCCTCGCGCCGGTGCTCACGCAATACTGCGAGCGCTTTCCGCGCGTGTCGATTCATCTGGTCAATGGCACCTCGCGCAAGATGATCTCGTGGTTGCGCGACGGCACGCTCGATTTCGCGGTGGCGCTGGTCGGCGCCAGGACGGACGCGTCGGACCTGGCGGTCACCGCGCTGTTTCCGGCCGACCCGGTGGTGGTGTGCCGGCGCGAGCATCCGCTCCGGCATGCCCGCACGCTCGCCGAGCTGGCGCGGTGCGACTGGATCGCGACGCGTCAGCCAGGGGCGACCACGGCGCCGCCCGTCAATCGGCTGACCGACATGTTCGCCGCGCAGGGTTTGGCGCCGCCGCGCATCGTGGCCACCACCGAGGCGCTGTTCGACACGCTGCATCTGATCGTCGAAACCGACTGGCTGTCGCTGGAGCCGTCGATCGTCACGCGGCATCGGCTGTTCGGCGGTGAGCTTGCGTCGATCGATATTGCCGAGCGGGCCGCCGCATCGACCGTCAGCCTGCTGCAGCGGGCCAGTGTTCCGCTGACCCCCGCCGCGCAGGAGCTGGCGACGATGATCGCGTCCTATGCGCGGATGACGCGGGCCTGAAGCGCGCCTGAAGCGGGCCGCCATTTCACGGAAGCCGGACGCGTCGATTCGACGATCGGGCGACACGTCCTCCCGGTCCGGCGAATCGTCGAGATGCGCGTCAGGACCGCCGCACGGCGCGATCCATCGTTGCCCGTCGGGCAACGAAAACGCGTGGCGAGTCATATTGTTTCCGCCGATCCCTCCCTGCACAATGACTCGATCGTCTGGCCGCGTTTCGTTGGAAAACGCGCCGCCGCCATCGTGTTCGAAAACAATCATCGAGACTCAGGGAGAGCGCCATGAAATCGCCTCGCGTCGCACTCGGCGACACCGTGTTCGCCGAGCCCGGCTCCACGCTCGACGCACTATACCGGCGCGTGAACTGGAGGCTCCTGCCATTTCTGCTGCTGTGCTACGTAATGGCCTCCCTCGACCGTATCAACATCAGCTTCGCGAAGCTGCAGATGCAGCCGGCGCTGGGCATGAGCGACGCCGTCTACGGGCTTGGCGCGGGGGTGTTCTTTCTCGGCTACATGTTGTTCGAAGTGCCAAGCAATCTGATGCTGGGCAGGGTCGGCGCACGCAAGACGATCAGCCGGATCATGATCCTGTGGGGCATTACCTCGTCGTGCATGTTGTTCGTGCACGATGCGAGGAGCTTCTATTTCCTGCGTTTTCTGCTCGGCGTATTCGAAGCCGGGTTCGCACCCGGCATGATCCTGTACCTGACGTTCTGGTATTCGGACGCCCGCCGCGCGCGGGTCATGGCGATCGTGCTGATGGGCGGCCCCTTGGCCGGCCTGATCGGCGGCCCGCTGGCCTCGATGGTGATGAATACGTTCAACGGTGCGCACGGGCTGGCCGGCTGGCAGTGGCTGTTCCTCTGCGAAGGCGTGCCCAGCGTGCTGCTCGGCGTGTTGACGCTGGCCTATCTCGACGACACCCCGAAACACGCCAACTGGCTCACCGATGGCGACCGGGCCGTGCTTGCCGAGCATATTCGCGCGACCGAAACGGGCACACGCCATCACGCTTTCAGTGCGGCGCTGAAAGATCCGCGCGCCTACGCCATGGCATTCAGCTATTTTTGCCTGATCTGCGGCATCTACACCGTCAGTTTCTGGTTGCCGACCATGCTGAAGGCGGCCGGCGTGAGCAATACGGTGCTCGGTTGGTATGCCGCCGTGCCCTATCTCGCGGTGCTGCTGCTGGTGCCGTGGCTTGCGCGCCACTCGGATCGTACGCGAGAGCGTCGTCTGCATAGTGCGTTGCCGGTATTGGCGGGTGCGGCCCTGGTGCTGCTCGCGCCGCTTGTCGAGCACAGCGTGGCGGGCACGCTGGCCGTGATGAGTGCGGCAGCCGTCTGTATCTATCTCGGCTACGCGGTATTCTGGTCGATTCCCACCGGCTATCTGAAGGGCACCGCGGCGGCGGGCGGGATCGCGTTGATCAACAGCATCGGCTTGCTCGGGGGCTTTCTCAGCCCCTCGCTGATCGGCTGGCTCAAGAGCACCACCGGCTCGATGCAAAGCGGCCTGTTCGTGATGGCCGCGATCCTGCTCGCGGGTGGCGTATCGATCCTGCTCAATCGGTTGCCGGTTGGGCAACGTGTGGAGGCTTTGAATGATGTCTGATGCTGTCGTATCCCGGCCGGTGAGCGCCGAACCCACGCCGCCTCAAGCGCTGCGGGCGCAACTCGCCGCCGCCGGCTTGATCGCCGCGCCGTCCGTATGGGATGGCCTGAGCGCCCGCTTGAGTGTCGAGGCGGGCTTCCACACGCTGTTCCTCTCCGGCCTGTGCCTGGCCGCCGCGCGGCTCGGCGGTCCCGATCTCGACCTGCTGACGTTCTCCGAGATGATCGACGCGTTGCGCATGGTGCGCGACGCCGTGCCGACAGCCCTGGTGATTGCCGACGGTGATCATGGCTTCGGCAATGCCATGAACGTCGAGCGCACGGTGCAGGCCTATGGCCGCGCCGGAGCCGCGGCCGTGATGATCGAGGACAAGCTCTCGCCACGCCCGCTGCTCGCGCAAGGCAAGCCCTGTGTGACGCGCGACGAGGCCCGCATCCGCGTCCGCGCGGCGGTCGGTGCGGCGCGCGAATCCGGCATGCTGGTGCTGGCGCGCACCGATACCCGGCCCTCGCTGGGCATCGACGAGGCGCTCGCGCGGATCGCCCTGTTCGTCGAGGAAGGAGCGGACATCCTGATGCTCGATTCGCCAGCCGACGACGCGCAAGTGCGGCTTGCGGTCGAAGCCGCGCAGGGCCGGCCGCTGTTCTGCGCGATGACGGGCGAGAACGCGCGCGCGCCGGTTTCGTTGCAGCGGGCGCGGGAACTGGGGGTGAAGCTCGCCACGTTTCCGTTCGCGACCCTCACGCCGGTGATCGAAGGCATGCGCCAGGCATTGCAGGCGCTGGCCGCGGGCCGGATCGACGGGCCGGTGCCGTTTGCGCGTGCCGAGCTGTTCGAGACGCTCGGCTACGGACGCTATGAAGCGCGCGCCCGCGCCATGGCGCAGCGGCAGTGTCCTTCGGATCGGACATAGGCAATCCGCACGGCCTCGCCGGCCGAGGCACGACTCTGGGAGACCTTCGCTTGAAACGCATTCTGATTGCTGGTTTCCAGCACGAAACCAATACCTTCGCGTCCACCCGGGCCACTTATCAAAACTTCGTCGACGGCGAAAGCTTTCCGGCGATGCGGCGTGGCGAGGCGCTGTTCGAGCTGCGCGACGTCAATTTGCCGATCGGTGGCTTTCTTCAGGGGATCGAAGCATTCGCGTATCGACTGCAGCCCGTGATCTGGGCCGGCGCGTGCCCGTCGGCACACGTGACCGACGATGCGTTCGAGCGCATCGCGGGCGAGATGGTCGAGGGGGCGCGTGAACTGAAGCCCGACGGCATCTATCTCGATCTGCACGGCGCGGCGGTGTGCGAATCGATCGACGATGCCGAGGGCGAACTGCTGCGCCGTCTGCGCGAGGTGGTCGGCCCGGGCGTGCCCATCGTCGCGTCGCTCGACCTGCATGCGAACGTCACCCGGGCCATGCTCGATCATGCCGACGGCCTGATCGCCTACCGTACTTATCCGCACGTCGACATGGCCGCGACCGGTACGCGCGCGGCGCATCTGCTGCACCGTCTTCTGTCTGGGCACGCGGCGCCGCTGCAACGTTACTCGCGTCGCATCCCGTTCCTGATTCCAATCAACGCGATGGTCACGCAGCATGAGCCGGCGCGGAGCACATACGCACTGCTCGATCGGCAGGAGGCGGGCGGCCTGGCGAGCCTGTCGTTTGCGCCAGGGTTCCCGGCGGCGGATTTTCCGGAGTGTGGCGGGGTGGTGTGGGGATACGGCGAGGATGCCGCCAGCCTCGCTGGCGCGGTGGACGCGTTGTATGACCAGGTGGTCGGCAACGAGCCCGCCTGGGCGGTGAGCTTGTCGAGCGCCGACGAGGCCGTCGCCGAGGCATTGCGTCTGGCGCATGACGCGACGCGGCCGGTCGTGATCTCCGATACCCAGGACAATTCCGGCGCCGGCGCCGACTCGAACACCATGGGCATGGTGCGGGCGCTGCTCGCAGCCGGTGCGCGCGACGCGGCCGTCGGCCTGATCTGGGACCCGGAGGCCGCGCGCCGCGCGCATCAGGCCGGGGTCGGTGCATCCATCACGCTTGCGCTCGGGGGCCGCTCGGGCATCCCGGGCGACGCGCCGCTCGAGGCGACGTTCAAGGTCACGCATCTTTCCGACGGCCGACTGCGTTACGGCGGCCCCATGAAGCACGGCCTGTGGACCCGCATCGGGCCGGCCGTGGGGCTGGAGATCGACGGCGTGCGGATCGGCGTGTCATCGCTGAAAGCGCAGATGATCGACCGGAATCTGTTTCGCGCGGTGGGTATCGAGCCGGAGCGCATGCGCATCGTCGTGGTGAAAAGCTCGGTGCATTTTCGGGCCGATTTCGAACCGATCGCGCAGGCGGTGCTGGTGGCCAAGGCGCCCGGTCCGATGGCGGCTGACCCCACGGATCTACCCTGGCAACGGCTCGCGCCGTCGATGCGCACCGGTCCGAACGGGCCGGCGTTTTCAACGCGTTGACGCACTGCCGAACGGCGGCGGCACGTCGTCGTCGGCACCCATTTCATCTTTTTTGTTCAAAGAGGTGCTCCGCCATGCAAGCCACGCACAACCGCTTCAAGGAACAACTCGGCAAGCGCGCGCAGATCGGCATGTTTTCAACCCTGGGAGGCGGCCTGCTGTTGGAGCTGTTGGGCGCCTGCGGGTTCGACTGGATACTGATCGATACCGAGCACTCGCCCAGCGAGACCCCGGACATCGTGGCGCAGCTTCAGATCCTGGCCGCATCTCCGACCAGCGCGATTGTCAGACCGCCTTCACACGACCCGATCTACCTCAAGCGTCTGCTCGATATCGGCGTCGAGAACTTGCTGGTTCCCGACGTGCGTTTCGTCGACGAGGCGATCCAGATCGTCGCCGCGACGCGCTACCCGCCGTTCGGCCGGCGCGGCGTGTCGGGCAATTCGCGGGCGGCGCGCTTCGGCCTCGATGCCGGCTACCTGCGACGCGCCGACGAGAACGTCTGCCTGCTGCTGCAAATCGAGAGCGTCGACGGGCTGGCCAATCTCGAACGCATCGCCGAAATCCCCGGCGTGGACGGCATCTTCCTGGGCGCGGCCGATCTGGCCGCGTCGATGGGGCATCTCGGCGAACCCGGCCATCCCGCCGTCGTCGCCGCGATCGACGAGGCACTCGCCACCTTGCGCAGGCTCGGCAAACCGAGCGGCTTTCTCGCCGTCAACGAGGTGGAGCGCGAACGACGCCTGCACGACGCGATCGACGTGTTCGGCATCACGAGCGATACCGCGCTCATCACGCGGGGCGCACGGGATCTGGTCAAGCGCTTCGCCAGCCACCCGCACTCGCAATAAGACGGCCGGAAACCGATTCGCCCTTTCCAAAACAGATCAAGCCGGAACAACATGTCTGCTACCTCGCATCCGCTGAAGGTCGTATTTCTCGATCGCGGCACCATTCCACCTCACATCGATCTGAAGCCGTTGCCGTTTCCGCATGAACTTCACGTGTTCGACCGCACGGCGCCCGAGCAGGTCGGCGAGCGGATTCGCGACGCCGACGTGGTCGTGACGAACAAGGCGAAACTGAGCGCGCGGGACCTCGATCACGCGCAGCGGTTGCGCCTGGTGGCGATCGCGGCGACCGGCAGCGACAACGTCGATATCGGCGCTTGCCACGATCGTCGAATCTCGGTTTGCAATATTCGGAATTACGCGCTCACCACGGTGCCGGAACACACGTTCGCACTGATTTTCGCGTTGCGTAGAAATCTGGTCGCCTATCGTGAATCGGTACAGGCCGGCCGTTGGCGGGAAGCCGGGCAGTTCTGTTTTTTCGATCATCCGATTCGCGACCTGAAGGACGCGACCCTCGGGATCATCGGCGACGGCGCGCTGGGCCGGGAAACCGCCCACATCGCCAAGGCCCTCGGGATGCGAGTCCTGATGTCCGCGTTCAAGGGCCGCTCGGGCATGGGCGGGCTTTACACGCCGTTCGAGCAGGTCCTGGCGGAATCGGACGTCATTACGCTGCATTGCCCGCTGAACGCGGCAACCCGTGGTCTGGTCGGCGCAGCCGAACTGTCGGTGATGAAGCGACACGCCATCATCATCAACACCGCGCGCGGCGGGCTGGTGGACGAGGTCGCCCTGGTCCGTGCCCTGTCGAACGGGCAGATCGCCGGTGCCGGGTTCGACGTCGTCACCGAAGAGCCGTTGCCGGCGGGCCACCCGTTCGAGGCGATCCTCACGCATCCGGGCTTCATCCTCACGCCGCATGTGGCGTGGGCCAGCAACGAGGCCATTCAGGCGCTCGCCGATCAACTGATCGACAACATCGCGTCGTTCGTCCAGGGCAAACCCACGAATCTCGTCGCGGCAGCGTAGCGGCTTGCGGGCGATCCCGCGATCGGCTTCGTGACCGATCGCGGAACCTCACGCATCGGCGGCGAACAACGGCAATTCGCCGAGGCAGCGCTGCACTTGTACCAGCGCGGCGGACGGAACGCGTCCCGCGCGCACGATCAACTGGATTTCCGCCGATTCCATCACCGCGTTCTCGATGCGCACCGTGGCCAGTTCGCCCGCCGCCACTTCGCGGGCGACTGCCCGCGCCGACATGAAGGTGACCGCCATGCGCGCCTTGACGTGGTTTTTCAGAACGGCCAATGAATTGGACGTGAAATGCGGCGTGAACTGAATCCGATCGGCATATTCGGCGGCGGTCAGTAGTTTGCGCACGCCGAATTGCTCCCGCATCAGGGCGACCCGGTAGGGCAGGACGTCGCTCAACGCGATCGGGCCGCCAGCCTTGACCAGCGGATGATCGGGCCACGCGACCAGCCCGACGGGAAGCCGCCGTGCCCGGAGTACGCGAATCGCGCCGCCGGCCGGCGCGCAATACGAAATCCCGATATGCGCTTCGTCCCGCAATACCATCGGTATCACGTCATAGCTGCCGACCTGCTCCAGTTTCAGGTTGATATCCGGATAACGCCGGCAGAACGCGAAGCTGAGGTTGCGGCTGACCTCGTCGATGAAGCCTTCACCCGCCACCACGCTGATTTCGCCACGCTGCAGCCCGCGCAATTCGTCGAGACGAGCGAGCAGCATGTCCTCGCTCGCCCAGCGCTCGCGGCAGTGATCGAGCACCAGCGCGGCGGCCTCGGTCGGCGCGACGTTGCGCCCGCGCCGCTCGAGCAGCCGGCAACCCAGCTCGCGCTCGAGCTGCTGGATCTGCCGCGTGACGACCGATGCCGCGACGTCGAGCCGTTCGGCCGCGCCACGGATCGATCCGCACGACACGACTTCGAAGAAATAGCGCAGGCGGTTTTCGTTGATGGCGCGAGCGGAAGGATTCAAGGTGTTTCCCCATGACGTGTGCCGCGCGGCGGGAATTCCGGGAGCGCCCGCGTGGCGGTGAGGCATGTCGGGAACGCGGGCGGCGAACTCGGGATCAGGCCGGGTTCAGAACGGACCCAGATGGATGGCGACCGCGACCAGCAACGACGCGATGGAGATGACGAGCCAGGCGAGCGTGAGCGGGGCGACGAATTTCACCCAGCGGCCGAACGGAATCCGGGCGGTGACGAGCACGGCCATCAGCACGCCCGACGTCGGGTTGATGCAGTTCATGATGCCCTCGCCGAGCAAGACGGTCTGCACCGTCACCTGGCGCGTCAGATGCAGGGCATCGCCGAGCGGGGCGAAGATCGGAATCAGCGCGGCCGACTCTCCCGATCCCGAGGAAATGGCGACGTGAATGGCCGCCGAGCTGAAGAACATGCCGATCACGGCGGCCATCGGGTGGAGCGGGGCCAGCAGGTCGGCGAGCGCATTCACGAGCGGATCGAGGATGTGGCCGTTGGCCAGCACGGTCGAGATCGCGCGTGCGAGGCCGACGATCAATGCGCCGCTGGCGAGTTGCCCGCAGCCCGCGATGAAGGCGTTGGCGAGCGCCGACGGCGCGAGCCGGCATGCGAAGCCCGCACCGATCGCGATCGCCACGAAGGTCGCCATCATTTCGCTCTCGCCCCAGCCGAGCCGGGCCGCGCCGTAGATGAAGACGGCTAGCCCGCCGCCGGTCAACGCCAGCACCAGCCATTGGCGGCGGGTGGGTGCGTCGGGCGTTGCCGACTCATCCGCGGGCGAGGCGATGCCTGGCCGAGGCGCCTCGCCGCTGTCGCGTTGGCGCACGGCCACGCGAATCAGGAAAAGCACCGCCGCCGCCACGAACAGCACGAACACGGCGGCGCGAAACGCGAGCCCCGAAAATATCGGCAGTTCGGCTAGGCGTTGCGAAACCCCGGTGGTGGTCGGATTCATCACGGCCGCGTTGAATCCCGCGTAGGTGCCGAGATAGATCAGGCCGACGCCAAACTCGGCGGGCAGCCGCATCGAGCGGGCGATCAGCATGCCGAGCGGCACGAATGCCACCACCGCGTTGCTGACCGCGCCCATCGTGCCGAGCACGGAAAACACGATGCAGATGGCCCCGACGCCCACCAGGTTGTTGCCGCCCGAGCGTGCCCCGAGCCGTGCCACCGCGGTTTGAACCGCACCGGTTTTCTCGAGTACGGAGAACGTGCCGCCGGTGAACATGATGAGGAAAATCACGGCCGCCGTGTCGGTCACGCTCTTGCTGATGGCCATCAACATGCCGGCGGGGCCGATACCGTGCTGCGGCACCGCATGCAGCGAATGCGGCACGACGAACTTGACGCCGTCTCGCACCACCCGATCGAATTCGCCCGCCGGCAGGACCCAGGTGGCGAGCGCGGCCACCATCAGCACACAGAACAGCAGCACGTAAGGGCTCGTGGCCGGCTTGTCTGGGCGAGCGGGACCAGCGTTATCGGGGCTGGAATGCATGAGGGTCATGGAAGGCTCCGAAATCAGTTCTGTTGCAGCGACGGCGTATCGAAGACGGCTTGCATCGCCTCCAGCAGGGCGATATCGGTGCCCGCCCGGCCGATGATCTGCAGGCCGACGGGCAACCCGTCCACTTCGCCCGCGGGGACGCTGAGCGCCGGCAAGCCGGTCAGATTCCACGGGCTCGTGCGATCCAGCAGCGCGCCGCGCACTTCCATCTGCCGCCCGTCGAAGGTCACCGAACGCACATCCAGCACCGGTGCGACGATCGCCGTGGTCGGCATGATCAGCACATCGAAGCGTTCGAACGCGGGGTCGACCGATTCGCGCAACTGCTGTTGCTCGCGTCGCGCCCGAACGTATTCCCAGCCGCTGACCCGGGCGGACACGGCGAGCCGCTCGCGAACCTCCGTATCGAACGCCTGCGGCGCGTCGCGCATGCGTTCCGCGTGCACCTCATAGGCCTCGGCGCGTTGCAACGCCATCACGCCGGCATGCAGGCGCGGCACCAGCGCGGCGATCCCCTGATAGGCCTCGACCACGGCGCCGGCGGCTTCGAAGCGTTGGTCGGCGAAATGCCGGACGCGCTCGCCCACGCGGGGGTCCGCCGGGCCGAATGCATCGCTCTCGATCCAGCCGACGCGCAATATCCGCTGCGGGATCGGACGATCGGGACGCGCCGGAAAGCCGGGCAGGCGCATCGCCTGGAACATCAGCAGGGCGTCGCCCACCGTGCGCGCGATCGGTCCGACGTGATCGAGGCTGATCGACAGCGGAAACACGCCCTCGGTAGAGATCGCGCCCGCGCTCGGCTTGAAGCCGACCGTGCCGCACAGCGCCGACGGGATTCGCACCGAGCCGCCGGTGTCGGTGCCGACCGCGAGCGGCACCATGCCGGCCGCGACCGCCGCGGCGCTGCCCGCGCTCGATCCGCCCGTCATGCGGGTCGGGTCCTTCGGGTGGCGGGCGGCGCCCTGCAGCGAGCGATCTCCGGTGGGGCCGTAGGCGAATTCGTGCGTGAGCGTCTTGCCGATCACGATGGCTCCGGCGCGGCGCAGACGAGCCACGCAATCGGCATCCTGCGCGGCCTGCCTGCCTGCAAAGTGCGCGGAGCCGCAGGTGGCGGGCATGTCGAATGTGTCGATGTTGTCCTTCACGGCGACCGGCAGGCCATGCAGCGGCCCGGTCGGCCGGCCGCTGGCGAGGTGCCGATCGGCGGCGTGCGCGGCGCGCAGCGAAGCCTCGGGGTCGAGGTGGACGAAGGCGTTGACGCGAGGGTTGAGGCTTTCGATGGCCGTGAGACAGCGTTCGACCAATGCCGTGCTGGTGATGACGCCACGGCTCAAATCCGCCGCCAGCGATGAGGCCGATTCGAGGGCCGGCGCCGGTGTCGCTGCGCTGTCGTCTCGACCATTCATGCGTGCTTCCATGTTCAATCCGCCGTGATGCTGAATAAGTAACCCAAACGTTTGGGTTGCGTGTCAAAAAATAAACCCAAACGTTTGGGTTTTGCGAAATCTAATCGTGCCAATTTCCCTTGTCAAGCGCTGGCGGGGCGGTAGAATCGCGGGCATCGTCGCTCCTACCCCGTACTCCCATGTCTGTTCGACCGAGGCCCATTACCTTGAAATCCATCGCCGAGGCGCTGGGTTTGCATGTCTCGACCGTCTCGCGCGTGCTCAACGGCGATCCGCGCGAGGCCGGCAAGGCCGCATCGCCCGAGGTGGTCGAGCGGATTCGTGCGTTCGCCGCGCAGCGCGATTACCGTGCCGACGTGCAGGCCAGTGCGTTGAAGACACGTCGCACGCGCGAAATCTCGGTGCTGATGCCGCGCCTGTCGGATCTC
The DNA here is from genome assembly GCF_047497165.1 of Burkholderia sp. 22PA0099. Classification (NCBI taxonomy): domain Bacteria; kingdom Pseudomonadati; phylum Pseudomonadota; class Betaproteobacteria; order Burkholderiales; family Burkholderiaceae; genus Burkholderia; species Burkholderia sp. 22PA0099. The sequence continues at coordinate 2,327,759 of NZ_CP163164.1, forward strand.
GTGATGGCGACGATCTATGAAGGCATCGATGATGCGGCCGCGACAGCCGGCTACCTCGCGTTTGTCGCCAACACGCTCGACGATCCCGAACGTCAGCGCGCGCGCGCCGACGAGGCGTTGCGGCGGCGTGTGGCCGGCCTGGTGATCGGCGATGCGCACATCGGCGAGGATCAACCGCTGCTCGACGAACTGCGCCGACGCGACGTGCCGTTCGTGCTGGTGAGCAGGGCGCAGGCGTCCTACCCGGGCGTGAGTTGCGACGACGAACTGGGCGGCAGGATGGTCGCGCGTCATCTATTCGAGCGTGGCCATCGCCGCGTGGCGGTCCTGGCCGGGGAGAAGCATGCGTCGACCGGTGCGGATCGTACGCGCGGTTTTCTGGCGTTCTATCGCGAGCAGGGCATCGAGTTGGACGCGGGTTCGGTGCTGCATGGCCATTTCGACACGCACGCAGGCCGCGAGCTCGGTTCCCGATTGATGCGGGGGCGGGTTGCGCCCGAAGCCATCTTCGCGGTCAACGATTTCCTGGCGATCGGCGCGATGGGCGTCGCGCGCGACTGCGGCCTGCGGATCGGCCGCGACGTGGCGATCGTCGGTTACAACGACACGCCGCTGGCCGCCGAATTGCCGATCCCCCTCACCAGTGTGCGGCTGCCGATGTTCGAGATGGGCGGGCTCGCGGTGGAGCTGCTGCTCGAGCAACTGGCGGGCGCGGCGCCACGTGCCGTCCTGCTTGCGCCGGCCTTGCAGGTGCGCGAGAGCAGTTCGCCGTGAACGGGGCGGCCGGCACCATCCGGATCGTCAGGCTTGCCGATTGGTGCCGGTAGCGTGGTTTGCGGCTGGCGCATGCGATGGTCAAAACGGCTGCAGCAGATATCGATCGACCTTCGGCGCCTTGGGATCGGGAAGCGTATCGAGGCGAGAGTTCAGCACATACACCGTGCCATCCTTGGTCACCGCTGCGGTTGGTTTCGATTCCTTGCTCTTTTGCGTGCGCAGGATCGTTGCGCTTTGCCAGCCGTCGGTCGACACGAGCTCGACGGTCCGGTCGATGCCGGCGTTCTGCACCACGATCAAATGGTGCGCGTCGATCAGATCGAAACCGTCAGCCCCGATGAGCGTCTCCGGAAGTTTGACCGGCGAGATTTTCGATGGATCGTCGAGGTCGATTCGGAACAGTTCGCCCGAGTTGGAGTTTCCGACCAGCAGATATCCGTCGGGATGGATCGCGATTCCGTTCAGGTTGAAGCCTTCGCGGGTCCAGAAGCGTGCATCCCGTGCGAATACCGAAACCTTGCCTTCGGTGTCGATACGGAAGATCACCGGCGCGAAGCTGTCGGTGACATAGGCGTTTCCGTGCGCGTCGAGCACCAGATCGTTCGCCAGGTGCGCACCGGGTTCGAGGCGGGAGAGATCGAAATAGGCGCGCGGCTTGCCGGTGCTGGCGTCGTAGGTCGCCACCGCGGCCAGCTTGCCGTTGGTGGTGGCGGACGTGTGTTCGCCGACACCCGGGTCCGAGTTGGTGACCCAGAGCGTGTTGCGCCGATCGTCGACCAGCAGCCCGAGCGTCGATATCAGGCGCGGGTCCCGAATGAAGGCCGTGTAATGGCCGTCCGGCGTGAGCCTGCCGACCGTGCCATGCTGGACCGAGCCCACCATGAAAACCTGCTGCCGGGCCGACCACGTCACGCTTTCCGGATAAAGCTGATGAGCGGTAAAGCGAAGATCCGCGGCGGCTGCGATATCCGCGATCAGCGAGGCGGCCAGCAGCGCGGCGCCGATCGTCAGTTTGCGCGCGTAGCAGAGGCGGTTGCGGGGTTTGATTGCCGATTCATTCATGGGTATCACGCCGTCGATGGGGTGGCGAGATTGTGCGTGTGAGGTAGGTGTCGAACAATCCGCGAAGTCGCAAAGCTGGCTTGCGATCTTCGCAATCCTTAAGATATCGAGATGCTGAAAGACCTGGAGATATTCGTCGCGGTTGTCGAAGCCGGAAACTTCTCGGCGGCGGCATGGCAGTTGAACGTCGCGGTGTCGTCGGTGACACGCCGGGTCGACGCGCTGGAAGCGGAGTTGGGCCTGCCGCTGTTTCGGCGCGGCACGCGAAAGCTGGTTCTGACCGATGCCGGCGAGCGGTTCCTCGGCACCGCGCGCCACGTTCTGCTGGAGCTGTCCGAGGTGCGCGACGCCCTGGCGAACACCGATGCCGAGCCGAGCGGTTTATTGACGGTCGCCGCGCCGGCGACATTCGGGCGCCGGCATATCGCGCCCGCGGTGCGGTCGTTTCTGCTGAAATACCCGCAAATCAAAATCCAGCTTCAGTTGAGCGAAACCGTGATCGACCTGTCGGTCGAGCGAGCGGATGTTGCGATCCGGATCGGCCGCCCTGCCGATGGCGACCTGGTTGCCACCAAGCTTGCACCGTTGCGTCGGCTGGTATGCGCGGCCCCCGCGTATCTGGTGAGGGCCGGACGCCCCGACACGCTCAAGGCCTTGCTCGATCACGAATGCCTGAGCGTGTCGTCGCGGCCGACGCCGCAAGGAGTTTGGACCTTTCCGGGGGTGAATCGAGGCGCGCCATTGCCGGTCCAGGGCCGGTTTCAATGCGACGACACCGAAACCTTGCTCGATGCCGCCGTCGCCGGGCTGGGGGTCGTTCATCTCGCCAGTTGGCTGGTCAACGACGCGTTGCGGGACGGCAAGCTCGTCTCGCTGTTCCCGCTCGATGACGGCCGCAAGATGAGCGACGCGCCGGCGATCTACGCGGTACGCCTGCCTGGCCGCTCGCATGCGACCCGGGCACGGCTGTTCGTCGAGCATATCGGCGCGCACATCGGTAACCCGCCTTATTGGGATCGATCGTCGCAGTCGTGAAGAAAGCGTGTCGGATGGGCCGGCTTTGCCGGCCCGCGGACGAGATGTAGCACCGAGCCTGCATTTCAGCCGTGGCACTGACATTCGCGGGGCTTATACGATTGCCCGTCAAGGCATCCGACGCCCCCGATTGCGTCGAGCAAAAAACGCATCCTGCGCCGCCTTCTGCGCTGGCGTGCCCCACAGCGCACCCACGCCTCGCGCTTCAGCCTCGAGCCCGGCCGCCCGGCCTTCATGCACACCCGTTCGCACGACCGATTTCACGGCGGCGAGCGCCTCGCCCGAATTCCGGGCGATCAGGCTGGCCAGCGCCAGGGCGTGGTCGAGCAGCGCATCGGCCTCGACCACCTCGTTGACCAGCCCCGCCGCCAGCGCCCACTCTGGTGAGACCGGATCGCCCGCCAGCATCATCCGCAAGGCGCGAGGCACGCCGATGATGGCCGGCAGGCGCTGCGTGCCGCCCCAGCCGGGAAAGCTGGCCAGGGTGATTTCCGGCAAACCGAGGCGGGCCGTGTCCGCGACGATTCGCAAGTCGCACGCCAGCGCCAGTTCGAGGCCGCCGCCGAACGCCACGCCGTTGATCGCGGCGATGGTTGGCTTCGGGCACGCCTCGATCCGGTCGAAGATGGCCTGGCCCCAGCGCATGTGGGCATACGCGTCCTCCGGGGAGAAGTCGCGCTGCTCGTTGATGTCCGCCCCGGCCGAGAACGCCTTCGCCCCCGCGCCCGTCAGCACGACGACGCGCGTGTCGTCGTCGTGGCCGAGCGCGGTGAACGCGGCGTCGAGGCTTTGCAGCAGCGGCTTGCTCAGTGCGTTCATGCGCTCCGGGCGTTCGAGCGTGAGCAGGGCGACCGCCCCGAACCGTTCGGTCCTGATCGTTTCCATGATGCGTTCCAGGTTGATGCTCGAAGTTTTCGCGACGATCACTCGGCGGACGCCGGCATGAGCAAGCCGCCTCGATCGCGTGCGGGCTGTTCCTTGATGGCACGCAGCGCCATCAGCGATTTGAGGAAATAATAATCGCCGTAGATGGTCGACTCGTCGATGCCCAGGCCATGAGGCAGGTCGGCCGTCGCATGCGCGAGGATCGCGGCACGCTCGTCGCGGATCAGGCAGTGCGAGCACAGCGCCTCGAGCATGGTTTCGGCCAGTTCGAGATGGCGTGCGTCGCCCGTCAAATCCCAGAGCCGCATGAGGCCATACGCGGTGATGGCGCCGGCCGACGAATCCTTGACGGCCGGCGCGCTCGCCAAATAATCCCACGGCGGGACGAAGTCGGCCGGCAGGTGTTGTTCCACGTAGTCCGCAACGCGGCGCGCGGCGGCGAGATAGTCCTGCGAGCCGGTCATGTCGGCCAGCATCGCAAACCCGCCCAGCGCCCAGCCTTGCCCACGCGACCACGCGCTCGATGCGTCGAGGCCCTGGTAGGTATCGCCGGCAATCGGCGCGCCGTTCGTCGTATCGAATCGGTAGACGTGGAAGACGGAGCCGTCGGCGCGCTGATGGTGGGCGAGCGCGGTCCGGGCATGACGGTGCACCACGTCGAGGAGGCGCTTGTCCGCTCCATGCTGGGTGGCCCACACGAGCAGCGGCAGGTTCATCAAGGTATCGATCAACACCGATCCCGACCAATTCTCCGCGCCGAAGAAACCCCAGCCGGGAATGAAGCCGCCCTGCGGGTTGAACTGCGCGGCAAGGCTCGTGGCGGCGGTGAGCGCCGCGTTCAGATAGCGCTCGTCCCCCGTGATGCGCCAGCCCTTGATCGCGCTCGGGTAGAACATGAAACCGAGATCATGGTTGATGGCGTCGGCGGCGCGGGGCAGCAGCCGATCGGTCAGTGACGTGGCGGCGTCGAGGAGGGCGGGGCTCTTGCGCGCCTCGTAACCGAGCCAGAGCAGGCCGGCCCAGAATCCGCCCGTCCATACGCCGTCGGGCGTGGTGCGCCATTCGCCGTGCTCGGTGATATGGGGAAAGTCGCCGCCGCGACGCGCCTGTGCCTCGACCTTGAGCACGGCCGTCTCGATGCCGTCGGTCAGCCAATCGTTCATGTTTTCTCCTCCGCAGATACGCTCGGCATGATGACCACGCCGAGGAAAGTTGTTTGACAACGTTGTCACTCTGCGTCAATTTTTTCTCGAATGCAAGTGCCATGGCAGCGGCATGGTCGGCATGAAGGCGCGGAAAAGTCGAACTGATATGATGAAAAACGGCCGGGATTCAGGGTTTACGAGCCCGAGAAATTATCAGGTCTCTCGTTGACAACGATGCCATATAGGAAATATCTTGTTTGCAATCGTTGTCATAAAAGTGCCGGACATCGGCTGCTGGCTGCCTTGGGTGGACACCTTGGCGGCAAACACAAACACAAGGAGACATGACATGGCCGCACACCCCCTTCCCATCAAGCGATGGTGGATCATCCTGCCGGTCGCGTTCATCACGTACAGCCTCGCCTATCTGGATCGGGCGAACTACGGCTTTGCGGCGGCCGCCGGCATCGATCACGATCTCGGCATGAGCCGCTCGACCTCGTCATTGCTCGGCTCGTTGTTCTTTCTCGGCTACTTCTTCTTCCAGATTCCCGGCGGGATGTACGCGGAACGGCGCAGCGTGCGCCGCCTGATCTTCTTCAGCCTGATTGCATGGGGTGGGCTCGCGGCGCTGACGGGGGTGGTGCGCAGCGTGCCGATGCTGATGGCGGTGCGTTTCGCGTTGGGGATCGTCGAGGCGGCCGTCATGCCCTGCATGCTGGTGTACGTCTCCAACTGGTTCGTGAAGCGGGAACGCTCGCGCGCCAACACGATATTCCTGCTCGGCAATCCCGCGACCATCCTGTGGATGTCGGTGGTGTCCGGCTACCTGGTGCAATCGTGGGGCTGGCGCGTCATGTTCATTGCGCAAGGTCTGCCGGCGGTGCTGTGGGCGTTTGTCTGGATCGTGGTGGTGCGCGACAAGCCTGCGCAGGTCGGTTGGCTGACCGACCAGGAAAAGGCCGCGCTCGAAAGCACGCTGGCCGACGAGCAGAAGGATCTCGCGCCGGTGAAGAACTATCGCGAGGCATTCGTGACGCCCACGGTGTGGAAGCTCGCGGGCGTGCTGTTCTTCCAGAGCCTCGGCTTCTATGGGTTCCTGCTGTGGCTGCCGTCGATCCTGAGGCACGGCGCGACACTGAGCATGGTCAATACCGGCTGGCTGTCCGCGGTTCCGTACTTCGGTGCGGTGTTGTGCATGCTGCCGGTCGCATGGATGTCCGACCGGCTGCAGAACCGCAAGCTGTTCGTCGCCGTGCCGCTCGCGATCGCCGCCTTGTCGTTCTTCGCGCTGTATTTCGTCGGCGCGTCGAACTTCTGGGTTTCATTCGTTCTCCTGACGCTGGCGGGCGTTTCGATGTACGTGGTGTTCCCGCCGTTCTTCTCGATCGCGCCCGAGGTGTTGCCGCGAACGGTGGCGGGCGGCGCGTTGGCCTTGATCAACAGCGTGGGTGCGCTCGGCTCGTTCCTCGGTTCGTATGCGGTGGGGTATCTGACCGGGCTGACGGGCGACCCCGCCTCGTCCTATCTGTTCATGGGGTGCGCGTTGATCGTGGCCGTGGTGCTGGCTGGCAGCGTGCGACGCCGCCCGCGCGCTGCCTCGATTCCGATGGCCGCCGGCTCGGCCCGGTAACGCGGCTTTAAACGCGGCTTCAAACTATTTTCAAATGGAGAATGTCATGCTCGAAGGTATGCGCATCGTCAGCTTTTGCCACTATCTGCAAGGTCCGGCATCCACGCAATATCTCGCAGACATGGGGGCGGACGTCATCAAGATCGAGGCGAGAGACGGTGCTTACGAGCGGCATTGGTCCGGCGCGGGCGTGTTCATCGAGGATGTCAGCGCGTTCTTTCTGTGCGCCAACCGCAACAAGCGCGTCGTTGCGCTGAACCTGAAGTCGCCGGAAGGCATCGAGATCGCGATGAAGCTGATCGACGAGGCGGATGCCGTGGTCGAGAATTTCCGGCCCGGTGTGCTCGACCGCCTCGGCCTGGGCTATGAGGCCGTGAAGGCGCGCAAGCCCGAGATCATTTACGCGTCGGCGAGCGGTTTTGGCGGGTCGGGGCCGATGCGCGACATGCCGGGGCAGGATTTGATGATCCAGGCGCGCACCGGGCTGGTGGCGGCGTCCGGTGGCGGCGCGACGGCGGTGGGTGCCGCGATCTGCGATCAGCACGGCGGGGCCCTGCTGGCGATGGGCATTCTCGGCGCCTATGTGAAGCGCTTGAAAACGGGCGCGGGCACGCGCGTGGAAGGCAATCTGTTCAACGCCGGTATTGATCTGCAGGCCGAAGCGATCACCAACTATCTGACCGCCGAGAAGAACCCGGCCGTGTTCGAGCGCGATGCCCATCTCTCGACGTGGTTTCACCAGGCGCCTTACGGCATTTATCGAACCGCGGACGATCGGGCGGTGGCGATCTCGCTGAACGATCCGGCCACGTTCGCCGAAGCGCTCGACGACGACGGCCTGCGCGCGCTCGCCGGTTGCAATCCCTATGAAGAGCGTGACGCGTATGCACGCGCCACGGCGAACGCGGTCGGACGCTACCGTCTCGATGCGTTGACCGAGGCGCTCGACGCCAAGGCGATGTGGTGGGCGCCGGTTCAGGACTACAGCGACCTGCGTGACAATCCGCAGGCGAAGCACAACCGCGTGTTCGAAACCGTCGAGGTGCGCAACGGCCAGGCCACGCTGATCAATCATCCGCTGCGTTACGACGGCGAGGTGCCGGCGGTGCGGCATCTGGCGATCGAGATCGGTCACGATACGCGGCAGATCCTGGAGGAGCTCGGCTACGCGCCGCAGCGGATCCAAGCGCTGGTGGATGCCGGCGTGGTGTCGGGGCGTGGTCTCGCGCAAGCGGCCGTGCCGGCTTGATGGACGCGCGCCCGGCAGTGAGCGATTTCTACCTGAGCGCAGGCGATAGCGTCTCGCTCGAACGGCACGTCGGCGCGAACGACATTCGCGCCTTCGCGGATCTCAGCGGCGACCATTCGCCCAATCATGTCGACGAGCGGGTGATGGCTGGCAGCCCCTATGGCCGCATGATTGCGCATGGTGCGTTGTTGGTGGCGTACATGTCCGCCTGTTCGACGGCGATCGTCGAACGCGTGGAAGGCGTGCGCGATAGCGAAACACCGGTGTCGCTCGGCTACGATCGCATCCGTTTCCTGAAGCCCGTGTTCGCCGGGGATTCGATCCGGCTGGAATACACGGTTCGCGAGGTCGACACGAAACGGCGCCGGACCGTGGCGGAGATTCGTATCGTCAATCAGGCTGGGGAATTGGTGTGCGTGGCCGAGCACATTTTGAAATGGGTGGCGGTGTCATGAATACAGTGAATCAAGCGACGAACTTCACGGGATGTTATTTCGACGACCTGAATGTCGGCGATGCGATCGATCTGGGTGGTATCTCCATCACCGATGCGAGCATCGTCGCGTTCGCGGGTGTCGGTGGGGATTTCTACGAGGTTCACACAGACGACGAAGCCGCGCGACAACTCGGCTTCGAACGTCGCATCGCGCATGGCTTGTTGATCGTGGCGTTGGTCGACGCCATGAAAATGCGCTGTGCGTGGCGTTTGCAGGCGGTCGCCACGCTGTCCCTGACATGGGACTACAAGCAGGCGGTGGTCAGCGGCGACCGCATCACGGCAAGCATGCGCGTGGAATCGAAACGTGAGACGAAGCGGCGGGATCGGGGCATCGTGATTCTGGGCATCGACGTCTTCAATCAGCGCGGGGAATGTGTGCAGTCGGGAAAAACCACCACGATGATGCTGCGTCGAAGCAGCCCGTAGCATCGTTCGCGGTTAATGCTGATGGATGGCCGGGCGGTGTTGTGAAGCAGCGGGCCGAGCTGTGGTGCCGCGAATGATCAGCCGCGCCTCGAGTTCGACCCGATCAAGCGGCGATTTTTCTTCCAGCATGTCGATCAGAAAGCGCCCGGCCTGCGCGCCCATTTCGATGGCGGGAACCTGCATGGTGGTGAGAGGCGGGTTCAGATGCGCGGCGAAATCGAGATCGTCGAAACCGGTGATCGACATGTCGCCCGGCACCGCGATGCCGGCCGCAGTGCATTCCGCGAGACAGCCGAACGCGAGAATGTCGCTGGTGCAGATGATCGCCTCGGGACGCGGGGAGAGGTTCAGCAGCTTGCGCATGCCGTTACGTCCCGCCGTGATGGCGTAGGGGCCTTCTATGACGTGTTCCGGCGTAATTGTCAGGCCGTTCTCGTTCAAGGTTTCCTCGACCCCTTCGATACGGGCTCGCACCCGGTCGTTATCCTTGCGCACGCCGGTCAGCATCGCCATGCGGGTATGGCCGAGGCTCAGCAAATATTCGGTGACCTGTTTCGCCGCCTTCTTGTTATCGAACCCCACGCACGGGTGCGTGGCTTGGGGCGTGTAGACGTACGTATTGATATAGGGAACGTTGCGCAACTGCAGGAATTCGTAAAGCGCGCGATCGTGCGCGTCGCCGACCAGCACGATGCCCTCGGCGCCGCGTTCGATCATGAGCTGCGTTTGCTCCAGCTCCTTGCGCGTATCGAATCCCGACGTGGTCACGATCAGCGAATAACTGTCGTGGGCGAGTTCGGTTTCCAACGTATTGGCCAGGCGCGCGTAGATTGCATGTTCAAGCGTGGGGAGCACCGCCCCGATCATGCGGGTTCGACGGGAACGCAATGCACGGGCGGCATTGTTCGGCGTGTAGCCGAGCTTGTGCACGGCGGCCAGCACGCGCTGCGCAACTTCGTCGCGCACCACATCGGGCGTGCGCAGGACGCGGGACACCGTGGAGGGCGAGCAGCCTGCCGCGCGCGCGACGTCGTGTAGATTTACGGAAGCCATGGTGCTTGCAATCGTTGTCTGAATGGATGTTGCCGCATATCGAATGGGTTGCCCGGGTCATTGCATGGCAATGTAGGTATCTGCAAAGGATAATGCCGCCCCAAAGTGCTTGCAGATTACCATGAGTGCATCCGCTGGCAGTGAGTTTGAGTGACATTTGTGGCAACGTTATCAATTGATTTTGAGACCGAATTCGGCTGACTGATCGCTTTGTTATCGGGGAAATCGACGTCCTGCTGGTGGGGAACATCGTGAGGACAGGGCGGCGCTGCGCGACCTATCGGGATGCCGATGTGTCGGCATCCTCACGGTTCATGGCGTGCTTGCCATCGCCGCAGGGCGCGACGATTTTCGGCCGGAGGGAATGGCTCGCCGGCCGGCGCCGTGGTGGCTTGCTCGACGAGCCGAGCATGGCAGGCGAGCGAGGAAAGGCTTTACGGATTCCTGAGCGATTCTTCGTCGATTTCACTCAGATTCATGCCCTTCGTTTCGCGCGAGAAATACAGCAGGATGCCGCCGAGCAATGCCGCCGCGATCGAGAAAACGATGATCGAGGTGGACATCGAGATCGCCAGGTAATTCATGGTGGTGAGCGTAATGAAGGGCGCCAGGCCGCCGCCGATCACGCCGAAGTTGTACAGAAACCCCACGCCCGATGCCCGCACGTCGCGCGGCAGATTCTCGGTGAGAATCGTGCCCCAGATGCCCGATGCGCCAACCAGGAAGAACCCGCTCAGGAACGCGAAAATATAGGCCAATGCCGTATTGCCCGTGGTGAGCACGAGCCCGGCAACGCTCACCGAGCCGATGCCGATCATCGTGGAAATCGCCCAGCGTCGGCCGAGCTTTTCCGCGATGAAGCCGCTCGCGATGAAGCCCAGAATCTGGCCGATCGCCGACGCCATGGCCACGCCGCTGACGAACGAGGCGGGAAGATTCATGTTGCGCAGGTACGTTGGCAGCAAGGCTTGAAACGGCCAGTTCCCGAAGCAGAGCACGAACATCAGGATTGCGAGGTAAAAGACGCGCCCGGGGTATTCGGTGAACAGCTTGACGATGGGGTTCTTCCTGGTTTGATGAGCGGCCGTCGCTTGAGCCTGCTTCCACGCTTCCGATTCGGGTACGCAGAAAATGATGAACAGCCCGAGGATGAGCGCGGGAGGCAGCCCGACGAAAAACATGCCGCGCCAGCCGAACGTCGGGTAGACGAACTCGTACGCGAGCGCCGCGCCGATGGTGCCCAGCCCCCAGCCGGTGTCGAGAATGCCGATGCCGATCGCGCGGTATTTCTCTGGCCACGACTCCGCCACCATCGCGGCGCCGAGCGAAAAACCCGGCGCCATGCCGAAACCGAGCAACAGGCGAAACACCGCGAGCGAAGCGAAGCTCCACGACAGCCCGGTCGCGACCGCGCCGGCGGTGAACCAGGCCAACGTAATCAGCAACGGGATCTTGCGGCCGATTCGGTCGCTCAGGCCGCCGAACGCGAGGCCGCCGATCCAGCGCACGCCGTAGGTCGCCAGCAGAAGCAGCGACGCTGTCGACAGCGCCACATTGAACGCATGGGCAATATCCTTCAGGACGAACGTGATGGCGAGGAAGTCGAGGGCGTCGTTGACCCAGACTCCCCACGCGGCGATCAGGACGCGCCATTGCGCGCCGGTGATCTCGCGATACCAGCGCGTCTTGCTCCTGGTTCGTCGATCCAAAGCGATTTCCGAAGGCATGGTGTCTCCCTGTGCGATGTTGGTGTGCGAGAAATGTAACCGGTCTCAAATCGAGAATCAATGCGTCTGCAAGCCAAATGCATGGGACCTAGGGTAGATACCTATCCTATTGAATCATTTGGATAAAAAATTGAAATTTGCTGATGAGGCGGGGTGATGCTCGATTGGTACCGATTTCAATCGTAGGATTTTTTGCGTGATCGATACCCAGGACGGCGGCCGCCGGGGCAGGTCGGATCGATGTGATAGCGCAGTCGGCGGGGCGGCCGTGCGGATGTCGCGGGGAAAAGCGGCGTTCACGTCGCCGCTTCGTGCATCGCTGTCAGCGGCTGGCGAGAGCCGCCGGCGGGGCCGACGAGGCCCGGATGATGATTTCGGCATCGCACTCGATGCTCGCGGGGGTGCCTGCGCCCGAGAGCGATTCGAGGATCATCTGCGCGGCCTTGCGGCCGATTTCCGCGCTCGGCACGCTGACCGTCGTGATCGGAATCGGCAGTTCCGACATGACTTCGAAATCGTCGAAGCCGGCGATCGTCAATTCGTTCGGCACGTCGTAGCCCGATTTCGCGGCTTCGAGCATCGCGCCGATCGCGAACGTGCCGTTGCCGCAAATGATCGCGGTGGGCGGCTGCGGCGTGCTCATGATCTGCGAAAACAGCTTGCGGCCGACGCCGACGCCCCAGAATCCCTCGGCCATGTGCGCCGCGGAAATGCCGAGCCCGTGCTCGGCAAGCGCATCGCGCACGCCCTCGCGGCGCGCCCACGCGCGGTCGTTGGAATCCGCGGTTTGCGACAGCATGGCGAAGCGGCGGTGCCCCAGGCCCAGCAGATAGGTCGTGAATTCGAAGAACGCCCGGCGATTGTCGATGCCGACGCAAAGATGTTCGCTGTCCTTTCGATAGGTGAACGTATTGACGTACGGCACGCCGCGCTGGGCGAGCGTGGCGTAAAGATCGGGATGATGGGATTCGCCGACGAGCACGACGGCATCGATGCCGCGTTCGAGCATGTTGCGGATCTGGTTGTACTCGCGTTGCGTGTCGTATTGCGAGCAGCCGAGCAGCAGCGTATAGCCGGCGGATTCGAGCGCTTCCTGCAGTTCCTGAATGGCGGTGGCGAAGTGCTCGTTGGAAACGGTCGGAAAGACCGCGCCGATCGTGCCGGTCCGCTGCGTGGCGAGCGCCCGCGCCGCGGCGTGCGGCACCCAGCCCAGATGATTGATGGCCGCCGCGATGCGTTCCCTGAGCTCGTTCGAGACGGCTTCCGGGCGATTCATCATGCGCGAGACCGTCGCGGATGAGACGCCGGCGAATCTCGCGACGTCGCGGAGGGTGACGCTGGTGGTGGATCGAGGCTTTCTCGATTCCGTTGCGGCTTCAGTCGTCGATTTTTCTTTGGTCATGCATGGCCCGGGCGATTTCGCGGTTGGCCCCGATTATAACGAGCCGAATCTGCGCTCGGGCGGTGGTTTCGGTGGCGGGCTGCTGCTGCCGGTGGAGCGGTGTGGAGGTGAATCGAGAATAAAAGGTACCGGTTACAAAATAGCCGTCCAACTTGGGATTTTTTCCGTGATGGTGGCTTTGAAGCGTTAAAAGGCACTGATGGCTCGAATGTTCAGGGTTATCCCTCGGCTCGGAGATAAATACTTGAACACGTATTTGAGACCGGTTACATTGCATCCGACATGCCGCACGTCGGTCCCGGTCAATCAGCCATTCAACGCCCTATGCAACGAATTACACCTGACGAAGCCGCAGCGCTGCTGCGCACTGGCGATTCACTTCTCATCAGCGGATCGGGCGGCGGCCATGCCGTGCCCGAGGCCTTGCTGGCAGCGGTCGAGCGACGCTTCCAGAACGAACGGCAGCCGCGCGCCCTGACCTCCATCAGCGTCGTGGGCATCGGCGACCGTGTCTCGCTGGGCGCCTGCCACCTCGCGCACGATGGCCTGCTGAAGCGGGCCATCACCGGGGCCTTGATCGATTCGCCGGGGTTGCTGAAGATGGCCGCCGAAAATCGGATCGAGGCTTACACGCTGCCGCAAGGCGTGCTCTCGCAACTGATGCGGGAAATGGCGGGCGGCCGGCCCGGGCTGATCACGAAAACCGGCTTGCATACCTTCGTCGACCCGCGCCAGCAAGGTGCGCGTCAAAGCCCGATGACCGAGGAGCCGCTGGTCGAGGTGATCGAGCTCGAGGGCGAGGAATGGCTGCGCTTCAAGCCGTTCCCGATCAATGTCGCGTTCCTGCGCGGCACGACCGCCGACGAGGACGGCAACGTCACCATGGAGCAGGAGGCCGTGCTCGGCGAGATGATCGCGATGGCGCAAGCCACCCGCAGGGCAGGCGGTGTCGTCATCGTGCAGGTCAAGCGCATGGCCTGCCGGGGCACGCTGCCGCCGAAGCAGGTCAAGATTCCCGGCATCCTGGTGGATTTCGTGGTGGTCGATCCCGCGCAGCGCCAGACCTATGCGACGGACTACGATCCGAGCTACGCCGGAGAATTGCGCGTGCCGCTCAACGAAATCAAGGCGCTTCCGTTCGGCGCGCGCAAGGTGATCGTGCGTCGCGCGGCGATGGAACTGTATCCGGGGGCGGTATGCAATCTGGGGGCGGGCGTCTCCACCGGGCTGTCGACCATCGCCGCGGAAGAGGGGCTGCTGGATTCGGTAGTCCTGACCAACGAGCAAGGCCTGATCGGCGGCGCACCGATCACGGGCCGCGATTCAGGCGGCGCGCAGAATTTCTCCGCGATGATCGAGCAGACCTCGCAGTTCGATTTCTACGACGGCGGCGGCCTCGATCTCGCCTTCCTGTCGTTCGCGGAAGTCGATGCGAAGGGCAACGTGAACGTCAGCCGGTTCGGCGACAAGATCGTCGGCGTGGGCGGCTTCATCAATATCAGCCAGAACGCAAAGCGCGTGATTTTCAGCGGCACGTTGACCGCGGGCGATCTCGATGTGCAGTGGGAAGGCGGCCGCACGCACATCGTTCGGGAAGGCAAGCATCGGAAATTCGTCAATTCGCTGGAGCAGATCTGCTACAGCGCGGCGCTCGCGCACGGCAAGGGCAATACGGCGTTGTTCGTCACGGAGCGCGCGGTGTTCCGCGTCAATGCCGAAGGCCTGGAATTGATCGAAGTGGCGCCCGGTATCGATATCGAACGCGACATCTTTGCTCAGATGGATTTCCGCACGCCCATCGCCCGGGACGTTCGCGAGATGGACGCGCGCCTGTTTTCAGCCGACCTGATGGGCATTGCCGGTGAGACCTTGCGCCGCGAACGCCGCTATCGATCGGAGCGCGTCGCGCAATGGTATCGGAGCCACGAATGAGCCCGGCCTCGTCGATCACCGGCCGCACGCGTTTGTACGCGATCGTCGGCGACCCGATCGAGCAGGTGCGCTCGCCGCAGGTGTATTGCGAGGCGTTCGCGAACGCGGGTGTCGATGCGGTGCTGGTACCCATGCATATCGCATCCGGCGAGATCCACGACGTATTGCCTGCCTTGCTCAAGCTGAAGAATCTCGATGGCGTGCTGGTCACCGCGCCGTTCAAGGCCGACGCGAACGCGATCGCCGCCGATGTGCATCCGCGCGCCCGGCGCGTGGGCGCGGTCAACGCGTTGCGGCGCGGTGCGGATGGCCAGTGGTTCGGCGACATGTTCGACGGCGAAGGCTTCGTGCGCGGCATCTTCGCCCATGGCCATGCGGTGAAGGGGCGGCGTGCGCTGGTGCTCGGATGCGGCGGGGCGGGCGCGGCCATCGCCGGGGCGTTGATCGACGCCGGTGTCGGCGCGCTCACGCTGTTCGACCCCGACGAACAGCGTGCGCGGAGCGTCGCGCAACGCTTGTCGAACGATGCCGGCGTGTGCGAAGTCATGGCAGGAAGCGCCGATGTCGTCGGAAAGGACCTGATCGTCAACGCATCGGTGGTCGGCATGCGCAATTCGGATGGCCTGCCCGCCGAGCTGGGGCCGCTGGCCGCCGACGTGCTGGTGGGCGATGTCGTGCTGCGTCCGGCGGATCATCCGACCGCTTTGATCAGGCATGCAAAGCAATATGGCTGCCCCGTCGTGACCGGCACCGACATGCACACCGGTCAGATCGCCGCGATCCTCGATTTTTTCGGCATTCGTGCCGCTTGATCCATCTTGGGAAAACCCGACCATGTCGATTCTCGGTTCGGCCGTCGTTCTGATCTGGAATGACGTCATCGATAGTGCGCGCGGCCAGTTTTATGAATGGCACAACAAGGAGCACATTCCCGAGCGCCTTGCGCTCAAGGGTTTCATGCGCGGCAGACGCTATCGCGGCGCGGATGCTTCCCCGGAATGGTTGACCGTGTATGAAGCGGCCGATTTGGGCGTGCTGACCGGCGCGGCCTATCTTGCGCGCCTGAACAACCCGACGCCGGCTACGCTGGCCACGGTCGAGCATTTCCGGAACACCACGCGATCGCTCTGCCGGATCGAATACTCGGTGGGCGAAAGCAGCGGCGCCTACGCCGTGACCATGCGGCTCAAGCAGGACGCCGCGGCCAGCGGCGATCTGAAGGGCTTCGTCGCCACCTGCGTGTTTCCCGCCGTGCTCGACCGGGCCGACGTGGTCGCCGCCCACGTGTTCGCGACCGATCTCGATGCCAGCAACGTCGAAACCCACGAAGCGAAACGGCGGGGCGGCGCGGGCGATCTGCCGGCTCGCGTCGCCGTGGTGGAGTGCACGACCGAGGACGGTGCGCGCGCGGCGGCGCAAGAAATGCGCGATGCCGACTGGTCGAGCATTGGCGTGACGTGCGCCGCGCCGCAGGTCTATACGCTCGAAATCAGCCATCTGAGCAAGTCGCTCTGATCGCTGGTCAACCTCAATCTAATGGAGTTTCATCATGAAATTGGTACGGTTTGGTCCCGTCGGCCAGGAAAAGCCGGGGCTGCTCGATGCCGACGGCAACATTCGCGACCTGTCGCAGCATTGCGGCGATTTTGATCCGTCGTTCTTTGCCGGCGGCGGCATCGCCAAGCTCCGCAGCCTGGATTTGACCGCGCTGCCGATCGTCGGCGGCACGCCGCGTCACGGCTCGTGCATCGCGCGCCCGGGGAATTTCATCGCGGTGGGTTTGAACTACGTGCAGCACGCCATCGAAACCAACGCGCCGATTCCGCAAGAGCCGATCCTGTTCAACAAGGCCCCCTCGTGCATCGTGGGGCCGAACGACAAGGTGCTGCTGCCGCTGAAATCGACCAAAGCGGATTGGGAAGTGGAAATCGCGCTGGTGATCGGCAAGCGCGCGCACAACGTCGGCGAAAGCGATGCGCTGGATTACGTCGCCGGTTATTGCGTGTGCAACGATGTGTCGGAACGTGCGTTCCAGCTCGAGCAGGGCGGCCAATGGGTCAAGGGCAAAATGGCGCCGACGTTCGGCCCGCTCGGGCCGTGGCTCGTTACCGCGGACGAAATCGACGACGTGCAGAACCTGCCGTTGTGGCTTGAACTGAACGGCGAGCGCATTCAGAACTCTTCGACGTCGGACATGATCTTCCCGATCCGCAAGCTGGTTTCGTATATCAGCGAATTCGTCATGCTCGAACCGGGTGACGTGATCACGACCGGTACGCCGCCGGGCGTGGGCCTCGGCATGAAGCCGGAAAAATACCTGAAGCCGGGTGACGTGATGAAGCTCGGTGTGGAAGGGCTGGGTGTCCAGCAACAGACGGTAGGCCGTTGGGGTGACCAGCATGACTGAGGCCAGACGCAACGGATACCGCTTCGACGATCTCTATGTGGGCATGACGTTTCGCAGTCCTGGCCGAACCATCACGGATGCCGATCTGGTCGGCTTCGCGGGCTTGACCGGCGATTTCTCGGAACTGCACACGAGCGACGTCTATGCGAAGCACAGCCAGTTCGGGCGGCGCGTGGCGCACGGGATGCTGGGCCTCGCCTATGCGCATGGCCTGATGTGGGCGCGCACGGGCGAGCTTCGAGAAACCGCCATTGCGTTTCTCGGCATCAACGACTGGAAGTTCGCCGCGCCGCTGTTCGTTGGCGACACGATGTTCGTCAACTATACGATCCGGGAATTGCGCGACAGCAAATCGAAGCCGACGCAGGCCGTTGCGCTGTTCGACGTCGAAGTGGTGAATCAGAGCGGCGAGGTGGTGCAGCGCGGCACCAAGGCGCTGCTCTGTTCGAAAGCGCCGCTCGCGGCGGTCGAGCAGTCTGCCTGATTCTTGTCACGGCTGCGGCTTTGACAGGGCATCCCATCGTCACGTACCGAATCGCCCGATTCGGTACGATCCGCGTTCAACGCGGCAGCCACTGCGGCCTGCCGCTGCCGAGCGCCGGCGTGGTGCCGGGCCACGTGCAGGGCGTCTCGGACATCTAATCAGCCCGTGCGGCCCATGCCGGCTTTCCGGGCGAACGCGGCAACCGCGTCGCTTCGCCAAGTTCGAACGAGGCGAGATAGAAATCGGCCTGGTGCCCGTCATTGCCCGCCAACTGCCACATCTCCACGAGCTTCATGCTTCTGCTCCGGGTCACCCGGTTGCCGGTTTCCTGCGTGTCTGCGCGCGCGCGCCGGCCGCCGCGGCCGTGCGCGTGCCTTCGTATTGCAACTCTCGGGTCGTGTCGAGAATGAAGCGCCGCAGCCACGCGTTTTGCGGATCGTCGTTGCGCGAGGCCTTCCACACCATGAACACCCGAAATGCCGGTGTGGTGATGGGGACGGGGCTGACGGTGAGCCGCGCGATGCGTGCATAGGCGTGCGCGGCGAAGGTGGGCAGTGTGGCGATCGCGTCGCAGTAAACCAGCGAAGCGAGCGCGCCCGAGAAGTGCGTGAACGACGCGCTGACGCGGCGCGGAATGCCCTCGCTTTCCAGCAGGTCGTCGACGAAGCCGCGCCGGCCGTCGCGCGACACGCGCACATGAGGATGCGCCAGATACTCATCGCGCGTGATCGGGCTCTTGATGTGAAGACGCGGGCCGTCGTACAGGCACGAGTACGACGACGAGAACAGGATCTGCGATGAGTAGTGCGAACTGAGCGCCTTCGGCTCGGACACCAGCGCCAGATCCACCGCGTCGTCGGCCAGCGCCGATTTCCACAGCGTGCTGTTGGTTTGCAGGAACGCGAGGCTGATCGACAGATTGCGCGCGGCCCCTTCATTGACGAGCATCGGCGAGACGCAGCTTTCGATATCGTCGGACAGCGCGATGTTGAACACGCGCGCCGAGGTTTCCGCCGCGAACGGCGTCTTGCCGTCGATCATGACCGCGATCGCGGCCAAGGCTTCGGTCACCTTGGGCGCCAGTTCGAGGGCGCGCCGGGTCGGGATCATGCCGCCTTCGCCGCGCACGAACAACTCGTCGCCGAAATTCTCGCGCAGCCGCCGCAGCGACGAGCTGACCGCGCCCTGCGTCAGATTCAGGATCTCGGCCGCACGCGTCACGCTGCGCTCGCCCATCACGCACTGAAACACCACCAGCAGGTTCAGGTCCAGGCGGCTGATATTAGCCACGTTAATGACGCTCATTTTTATCAATCGTTTGATTAAAGCAAGGGCTCATTTAACACTGGCGCCGGCACGTCATGCAACTGCGCGTGCAACCAATCTATCGGGGCTGGAACCCGGATCAACAGGGGAAATCGTATGACGAACACTGCTGTCGCGATGCACGGCGAGGTGGCCGACGACGAGCGCGTCGACTTGCGCAAACGCTCGCTTGCCGTGGGTATCGGCAATTTCATGGAATGGTTCGACTTCGCGATCTACGGCTATTTCGCGTCGATCATCGGCAAGACCTTCTTTCCGTCGAGCGCGCCCGGCATCTCGCTGCTCTCCGCGCTGGCGGTGTTCGCGGTGGGGTTCATCTCGCGACCGCTCGGGGCGCTGGTGCTGGGGCCGATCGGCGATCGGCTCGGACGCCGCGCGGTATTGATCGCGACCGTGTTCGGAATGGGCGTGTCGACCACGCTGATCGGCTTGCTGCCGGGCTATGCCACGCTGGGCCTGGCCGCGCCGGCCTTGCTGGTGGTGCTGCGCTTCCTGCAAGGGATGATGGTGGGCGGCGAGTGGTCGAGCGCGGGCATCTACATCGTCGAGAGCGCACCGAGAGCGCGCCGCGCGCTCGCCGCGAGCGTCATCACGGGCACGGCCGCCGCCGCGTTCCTGATCGGCACGTTCATCGCCGCGCTGTTGTCGATGTGGTTGAGCGATGCCGATCTGGCGTCGTGGGGCTGGCGCCTGCCGTTCGTCGCCTCGGTGTTCATGACCGTGGTGGCGATGTATATCCGCCGCCGCCTGGGCGACACGCCCGTGTACGAGGAAGTGCAGCGCAAGCGCGCGATGAACGAAGTCGAAGCCGTGCCGAAGGGCGAGCGCTGGCGCGCGATGGTGATCACGTTCGCGTTCTCGGCGCTGTTCGGTGTTTCGCTCTACTACTTCATCGCCTACGCGAACAACCATCTGACGCAGACGGTCGGGCTGTCGAAGACGGCATCGCTGTGGCTTTGCAGCGTGGCCCTGGTGCTCTACACGATCTTCCAGCCGCTGGTGGGCCGCCTCAGCGACAGGATCGGCCGGCGCCCGCTGGTGCTGGCCTCGGCGCTCGGCCTGACGGTGCTCGCCTATCCGATCTTCCTGCTGATGAATACCGGCAACTACCTCGCGATCCTGGCCGGCCTGATCGTGCTGGCCGCGCTGGTGGCGGTGACGGCGGTGATGGACGTGGTGTTGCTGGTGGAAGTGTTCCCGGCGTCGATCCGCTCGACCGGGGCCGCCGTCGGCCACAACCTCGCGCTGGCCGTGCTGGCCGGCCCCGGCCCGTTCGTGGCCGCCGCGCTGATTCGCTGGTCCGGCAACCCGAACATCCCGGCGTGGTACCTGGCCGGCATTTCATTCGTTTGCTTCGTCATCCTCTATTTCATGTTGCCGGAGACGAAGGAGCGGGACATCGCGCAAGGTTGATCTGAAGCCGTGCATGTTTGTCCCTATCACCAACCTTAAAAATTGGAGTTGCACGATGTTCAAAGCTGCTGTCGTACAAGCCGCATCCGTTCCGTTCGAGCCGATGAAAAGCGCGGAGAAGGCCGCCGGCCTGATCCGTAGCGCCGCTCGCGAAGGTGCGACGCTGGCCGTGTTTCCCGAGGCGTTCCTCGGCGGCTATCCGAAAGGCGCGGCGTTCGGCACCCTGGTCGGCCGTCGCACCGATGGCGGCCGCGCGCACTTCCTGAAGTATCTGGAAGGCGCGGTGACGCTCGACGGCCCGGAATTGACCTTGCTGGCCGACGTGTCGACCGAAACGGGCGTGCACGTGGTGATCGGCGTGATCGAGCGCTCGGGGCGCACGCTGTATTGCACGGGCGTGACGCTCGCGCCGGGCAAGGGCGTGGCCGGCTATCACCGCAAGCTGATGCCGACCGGAACCGAGCGGATCATCTGGGGCTTCGGCGATGGCTCGACCATCGCGCCGGTGGAGACGCACATCGGCTCGATCGGCACGGTGATCTGTTGGGAGAACTACATGCCGGCGTTGCGCCAGGCCATGTATTCGCAAGGCACGGAGATCTATTGCGCGCCGACCGCGGACGATCGCGCGAGCTGGGCGCCGTCGATGATCCATATCGCGCTCGAAGGGCGCGTTCACGTCCTGAGCGCCTGCCAGGCGATTCGTCTGGACGAATACCCGGCGTTCTTCCGCGACGATTTCCATCTGGAGGCGGGCGAAGCCGATTACATCATGCACGGCGGCAGCATGATCGTCGATCCGCTGGGCAAGGTGCTGGCCGGCCCGGTGTTCGATACGGAAACGATTCTCTACGCCGACATCGATACCGCGGTGGGCCGCGCCAGCAACCTCGATTTCGACGCGGTCGGCCATTACTCGCGCCCCGACATTTTCAAACTGAGCGTGAATACCGCACCGATGGCGCCGGTGACGTTCTCGGCGGAGTAAGCCGAGCCGGGAGGGCCGTTGCGCGCGTCGCGCAACGGCCCGCCCGCGCCACGCGAATCAACGGTCCGCCAGCTTGCCGGAAATCGAACGCACGAATACCGCGCCGAGCGCCATCGAGACGGCCACGGCATAGAGGCCAAACCGATTGTCGTGCGTCCAGACGTTCAACAGGCCGACCATATAGGGCGAGACGAAGCCGGCCAGGTTGCCGATGCAGTTGATGGCGGCAATCCCGATCGCGGCCGACGTGCCGGCGAGAAACGCCGAGGGAATCCCCCAGAACAACGAGAGCGCCGAGAGAATGCCCGAGGCGGCCACGCTGAGCGCGACGACCGTCCACATCGGCTGCCCGGTGACGGCGCCGCTGGCCGCGAACGCCGCGGCGCCGATCACCAGCGCGACGGAAAAGTGCATGCGACGCGAGCGGAAGCGATCCGCGCTCATGCCCGTCAGGACGATCACGGGCACCGACACGAGATACGGAATCGCCGACAGCCAGCCGATCACCTCGACGTCGCGTATGCCGCTGTCCTTGATGATCGACGGCAACCAGAAGCTGATGCCGTAGAGCCCGATGATCTGGCAGAAATAAACGGCACACAACTTCCAGATATTGCGATCCTTGAGAAACGCCTTCGCATTGCCGTGCTCGGTTTTCTGCGCATCTTCGAGCGCGATAGCTGTCGTCACTTCATGCTTTTGCGCCTCGGTCAGCCAGCGTGCATCGTGCGGCCGGTCGACCATCAGCACGAGCACGGCGAAGCCGGCAAAGAAGGCGGGCAAGGCTTCCAGCAGGAACAGCCATTGCCATCCCGCCATCGTGCTCGAATGGGCGAACGAATGCAGGATCCAGCCGGACGCGGGGCCGCCCACGACTCCGGCCAACGGAATGGCGATGTAGTAGAGGCCGAGTGCGAAGCCGCGTTTTTTCGCGGGAAACCAGTAGGTGAGATACAACATGATGCCCGGCGAAAAGCCCGCTTCGGCGACACCGAGCAGGAAGCGCACGAGATAGAACTGCGCAGGCGTTTTCACCAGCAGCGTCAACGCCGAGATGATGGACCAGGTGATCAGGATGCGCGCGATCCACCGGCGCGCGCCGATCTTGTGCAAGGCGAGATTGCTTGGCACTTCGAAGAAGAAGTAGCCGATAAAGAAGATGCCGGCGCCAAACCCGTAAACGGCATCGCTGAATTTCAGGTCGGACAACATCTGCAATTTCGCGAAACCCACATTCACGCGGTCCAGATACGCGCAGAGATAGCAAAACACGATGAACGGCATGATGCGCCAACTGATCTTTCGGTAAACATCGACCTTCGAATGATCGCGTGCGCGAGGGTCGACGGTGCTGTCGTAGGAACTCATGTCTCCTGCCTCCTGTGGATACGCCTTGTCATGTTTTCCCCTCGCTCCACGGGCCCGCGCGTATCTTCGCGCCTGGTGGCCCGTGCGCCGATGCGGCGCTGCCGTCGGCAACCGGAGTTGCCGACGGTACGAACGAGTTCGATCGGTCAAGCAGGATCGCCGCGGCGATCCGGGTGATGCGTCAGGATGCGATTTTCTCGGCGGGCAGCACGATGTTCATCTCGCGGCGGAACATCGTTTCCATTTCACGGCGTACCCGCACGGCTTCCTTGTTCGCATCGAAACTCACATCGCTCCAGCACACGGTCTGGCCTGCCTTGATCGGACGCTGCAGCACCATGTTGTGAGCAAGCCCGATCGGCAGGGCGCCGCGCATCAGCGAATCCTCGGCCGGCATCAGCTTGCCGTAGACGGTAAAGCCGCCTTCGCCGTCCAGCCGTTCGCCAACGCGCAGATCGCGCTTGGCGGTGGCGGCCACGTCGCCATGCAGCATGCCGGTGGCCCCCGTCGCCTCGCCGCGCACGGCAATGCTGGCGATCGATACGCCCAATTCCAGCCCGATCAGGTGATACGGCTTGTACATGGCGGCGTAGCGGCCGCTGGCATCGGTTTTCAAGCCGTATTGTGCAAAGCAGTCCTTGACATACTGCGACGGCGCTTCGAACACGACATACACGCCCCAGCGCAGATCGCGAAACACCGGCCGCCCATCGCGCTCCAGCGACGACACGACTTCGACATTCCCCTTGTGCGAAAGAATGCCGCCGTCGCCCGTGGGGCGCAGGATGCTCGGCAGATCGTCGACGCCGCACGGCGGAAAGCTCAGGCCATCCGACGGCGGGCGCAGATCGCAGCCGTTCGAGACGGCCGCCATCTCCAGGGCGGACTTGGTGCCGTCGAGGAAGGAGTTGAACATCTGCGCGTTGAAATCGCCCGAGCCGACCTGTTCCTCGGTGAACCCGTAATGCCCCCAGACCGTATCGGGCGTCGATTGATGGTAGGCGGGCAGGTACTTCGTGCCCTTGCCGGCGCACACCACCTCGAAGCCGATCGTGCGCGCCCAGTCCACCATTTCCGCGATCAAGGCGGGCTGATCGCCCGATGCCATCGAATAGATGATGCCGGCTTCCTGCGCGCGCCGCGCCAGCAGCGGCCCGGCCAGCACGTCCGCCTCGACGTTGACCATCACGATGTGCTTCTTGTATTCGCAGCACAGCAACGCATGGTGGATGCCGGCCGCAGGGCTGCCCGTCGCATCGATGACGATGTCGACGTCGTCGCCCTTGATCATCGCGTCGGCATCGTCGGTGATGAAGGTGGTGCCGTGCTTGCGCGCGTCGGCCCACGAGGTGGCGGCATAGCGCGCGGCGTCCCAGCCCACGCGCTCGAGCGAGGCGCGCGCGCGTGCCGGCGACAGATCGGCCACGCCGATCAGATGAATGCCCGGTGTGCGCGGTGCCTGCGAGAGATACATCGAGCCGAACTTCCCGGCGCCGATCAAACCGACCCGTACGGGGTTGCCGGCTTCGGCGCGGGCGGAAAGTTTTGCGATCAAGGACATGCTTGTCTCCTGTGTTTTTGGGGCGATCGGATGGCGATGCGATGAACCGTGCATCGTCGGACGCAACCAAGATAGCACCGCGTTTTTTGCAATAGAATGCGCAAATCTACACATGCTCTGTGCACAAAATCACATGCGCGGTTTCGACTGGGATGACATTCAGGCCTTTCTCGCCGTGGCCCGCGCGGGCAGGCTGACCGTTGCGGCGCAGCAAATGGGCGTCGATCATTCGACGCTTAGCCGCCGTATCGCGGCGCTGGAGCGGGCCTTGAACGCGCGGCTGTTCGATCGGCGCAGCGTGGGGTTCGTGTTGACGCCGGAAGGCGAGCAATTGCTCGACGATGCCGAAGCGATGGAAAGCCTGACGCTGAAGATGCGCGAGCGCTTCGACGACCGCTCGATCGGCTTGACGGGCACCGTGCGAATCGGCACCCCGGAGGGGTTCGGCACGTATTTTCTGGCGCCACGGCTCGCGCGCCTGACGGCCACCCATCCCAATCTCGACATCGAGCTGGTCGCCAATCCTCGGTTGTTCAGCCTGTCGAAGCGCGAGGCGGATATCGCGATCACGATGTCGCGGCCGGCGCAGGGGCGTGTTTATGCCGAGAAGCTGGTCGACTACACGCTGGGCGTTTACGCCGCGCGCCGCTATCTCGCTGCCACGCCGCCGATTCGACGCCGGCGCGATATGGTCGACCGCCCTTGGGTCGGTTATATCGACGACTTGATGTGGACTTCCGAATTGGATTATCTGCCGCAGGTGTCGGCCGGCATTGCGGCCCGCACGCGGATTTCGAACGTGATCAGCCAGGCGGGCGCCATCCGGGGCGGGGTGGGGCTTGGCGTGCTGCCGTGCTTCATTGCGCGCTCGGAACCCGAACTCGTGCGCGTCTTGCCCGACGACATCGAGCTGACGCGCAGCTATTGGCTGGTCACGCATGCCGACACCCGCGACGTCGCCCGCGTGCGTCTGATGCACGATTTCCTGCGAGCCGAAATCGACGATGCGCCGGATGGCCGGACCTTCTGGCAGGCGTGAGCGCGATGTGGGCTGGCCGTTGATTCGACTTGCCGCCTGGTATCGGCTTCGGAGGATTGCGCCGTTTCGTTCTATCCTTACCCGAGCATTGGGCGCTGGCTGGCGCGGATCGAGGCGTTGCCCGGGTTGGTCCCGATGCCCGATGCACCGAATGCCGTGAACCGGAAGTTCGGCGGCGTCGAGGCGAACCCGCCGCTGCCGGCCCTCATTCAACCAGAAGGAACCTCCCCACCATGTCCAACCAAGCGCTTACCTGCGGCATCGACCATCTCGGCCTGGCGGTTCGGGATCTCGCCTCGACCCGGCAATTCTTCGAGCAATGCCTCGGCTGGAACGTCGTCGGCGAGCGGCCGGAATACCCGGCCGCCTTCGTGTCGGACGGGCACGTCACGCTGACGCTGTGGCAGGTGACGGAGCGGAACGCGCTCGTCGAATTCGACCGCAAACGCAACGTCGGGCTGCACCATCTGGCGCTGCGTGTCGCCAGCGAAGAAGCGTTGAATACGGTGTTCGAGCGGGTGTCCGCATGGCCGGGCGCGCGCGTCGAATTCGCTCCCGAGCCGCTTGGCAAGGGCACCAAGCGCCATGCAATGGTGTACGAGCCGGGCGGTATCCGCATCGAGTTCGACTACGACACGGGTGTGGCGGCGAAGTAATTCGGTGCACGTGGCGGCATGGCGGCAACGCCATGACGCCACGCGCATCACGCTTCGAATAGCGGACGCGCTTCGTCGAACGCGCGCGACATACTCCGCCACGGTTCGAATCGGCAGATCCTTGCGATATCAAGACCCCGATGCACCCGAAAGCAACGCACGCCGTGCTCAACGGCATGCCCCCGATGGACCGCATGGGCGAGGTGTCGGAAATCGTGGAAGCCGCGCTGTACCTCGAAAACGCCAAGTTCGTGACGGGCGAAACCCTGAACGTGGATGGCGGTCAGCACGCCGGCCGCTGGTAAATCGACGCACGGTGGGCGTCGCGAGGCGTCCTCCGCCAAGTGTCTTTACGCGAATGCAACGCGTGGCCACGTCGATGTCGGTTTGACCTTCGGCTGAACCGGTGCCTCGGCCCGAAGATTGGCGCCGCAGGTTGGCAGACCGTGCGGCGCAATGCCTTTCACCATGGGAGGGTGGTATGCCGTACGTCAATATCAAGGTAACGCGCGAAGGCACCGCGCCGGGCGAATCGGCGACGACGCCGGCGCAGAAGAAGGCGCTGATCAAGGGCGTCAGCGATCTGCTGTTCGACGTCATGGGCAAGCCGCATCACACGACGTTCGTCGTGATCGATGAAGTCGACCTCGACAGTTGGGGAGTGGGCGGCGTCACAACCCCGGAATGGCGCGAACAGCAAGCCGGCAAGAAATAGGCCGCGGCGCTGACCATTTTCGAGTGTCACCACCCCGGAAAACGGAGAGGCGACGCGGGCTCGTGCGATTTACTTCGGCATGCTTGACGAACGCGCTTGCCGGTCGCCGAGCAGGTAATCGATCGAGATCTTGCCCGGCCCCCACGCGGCGACGCCGAGCGCCATGGCCGCCCAGGTCAGGTGGATCGGCCAGCCGTCCGGCACCGTCAGTTCGACCACGCAGGTCATCAGCAGCAGGCCGAGCCCGGCGAAGCGGGTGCCGAGCCCGAGCACCAGCAGCACGGGAAACCCCACCTCGCCGCATCCCGAGAGGAACGCGAACACGGCGGGCATCGGGAACGGATACGGGCCGCCCGGCAGATGCAGCTTGAAGACATCCGTGAACAGGTCGACCGCCGTGTCGTTGAGTTGCAGGAAACCGCTCCATTTGAGGATGCCCGATTTCCAGAACGGCACCGCCAGCGCAATGCGCAGCACCAGTTGCACGAGCGACGGCTGGGCGATGCGCTCGACCACCCGGCGAGCGCATCCGACGCCTCGGGCAAGCGTGGCGAGCGGCATGCGCGGTTGGCTCCGTGAATCCGAGATCATGGTCAAGCTCCTGTACGAATCGAGGTAAAGGCGCCGGCGGCGATCATGCCGGCAAGATTGGCGGGCAGGTCGAAGGCCGGATCGGCTTCGAGTGCATGGGCGGCGGCCGAGCCGAACGGCTCGCCGTCGAACAGCGCGCGCAGGAACGCGGCGCCGCCCGGCGGCAGGCGCGAGACGGTCACCGCGTCATCCACGCGCGTGATCAGCGCGTCTTCCGGCGTGCTCGATACGAGCGTGGTGGTGGCGTCGTCGTCGCGATTCATGACGAAGATCGATACCGCGGGAAACCGCGAGGTGGCGATGCGCGCGGCGGCGTGGGGCACGAAGCGCAGCGTCATCAGCGCGTCGGGGGCGACCTGCGCCAGCGCGGCGGCGCTCAGGTGCGGCTGATCCTCGGCGTGATACGCGTCGAGCCAGGCGCGCTCGATCCGCGCGACATCGGCCAGCCACGGCATCTCGGACGCGTATTCGTAGCGCTCGATGAACGGCGCGAACGCGTGGCCGTATTCGAACAGCAGCGGCGATTGCGGGGGCGTTTCGCGCACGTGAAAGCGCGCCATCGCCCGGAAGAAATCGACGCCCGTGATGCGCTGCACGGCCGGGTAGATGGCCGCGAGCGCGTCGATCAGGCTCACCGTCACGTTGTTCCGGTAGACGTTGTAGCGCTGCTCGACGCCCTTGTGGTCCGGCGCGATCGCGTCGATGGGCGGCGCGCAGGCGGGGTCGAGCAGCCCGGCCGCGAAATCTTGCATCGATGCGCCGGCGGCGTGTGCGTCATGACGCATGAGCGTGCTCCTGGATGGACGCGCCGCGCATGACCTCGGCTGCCTGCCGCGCTTCGGCGTGCAGTATCGGCCAGGCCGGCAACGCGCTGTCCCATTCGACGAGCGTCGGGATGCCGGCGGTGCGGGCGATGGTGGTCGCATAGAGCGCCCAGACCGGGTCGGCCACCGAGCGGTCGTGGCTGTCGATCAGCAGCGGTTCGCCCTCGTCGTCGCGTTGCTCGCTGTGGCCGGCCAGGTGAATCTGGCCGACGTGTTCGAGCGGAAACGCGGCGAGGTAGGCCTCGGCCGAGCCGCGCTGGTTGCACGCGGACACGAACACGTTGTTGATGTCGAGCAGCAGCCCGCAGCCGGTGCGTTCGGCTACCGCGCGCAGGAAATCGACCTCATGCATCGTCGAAGAGGAAAATGCTACGTACGTCGAAGGGTTTTCGAGCAGGATGCGTCGTTGCAGCGTGTCCTGAACCTGATCGATATGCGCGCAGACCGTGGCGAGCGTCTGTTCCGTATAGGGGAGCGGCAGCAGGTCGTTGAAGAACGTGCCTCCATGCGACGACCACGCCAGATGCTCGGACACCAGCATCGGCTCATAGCGGGCGACCAGCGCGTGCAGCCGGGCGAGATGG
Organism: Burkholderia sp. 22PA0099; assembly: GCF_047497165.1. Classification (NCBI taxonomy): domain Bacteria; kingdom Pseudomonadati; phylum Pseudomonadota; class Betaproteobacteria; order Burkholderiales; family Burkholderiaceae; genus Burkholderia; species Burkholderia sp. 22PA0099. The sequence continues at coordinate 2,356,540 of NZ_CP163164.1, forward strand.
CGTGCATCGAGCGGCCCGGGGCCGCCGATCGACATGCCGACGCCGTGCACGGATAACGAATGGTTGCGGCGTATCGCACCGAGCGCGCGGTGCGCGGGGCCGCCGTCGCCCATGTAGTTCTCGGCGTGCACTTCGAAAAACAGGCCTGCAGGCCGTTGCTCGGTTATCGCGGCGAGATGGTCGTGCTTGAAGCTGACGCCGGCAAGCGGGGGGAATTCCGTCATCGCTAACCGGGGATGGTCAGGCGCCATCCCCGCTCCTCTGATGGGCTGGGGGTGGGTCAGGACTTCATCGGCGTCAGCGAGCCGTGGCCACCGCCCGGCACCTGGATGTTGGCGCAGGTGCCGCCTTGCACGAACTTCCACGAATTGCCCTGGAAATCGACCGTCGACGTGCCTTGACACGTCGTGCCCGGGCCGGCCGCGCAATCGTTCTGGCCTTTGAGCGCGACGCCGTAGCATTGCTCCTTGTGAGCGGCGACGGCTGCGCCGGCTTCGGCCTTGGTCAGCGGGGCGGCATGCGCAACCGAAGCGAGCAGGCTGGCGACGGCACCGGCGAGCAGGGCGGACGTGATCTTGGTATTCGTGGACATGAGGTTCTCCGGATTTGAAGTGGGCGCACCCACATTGGGTACGCTCATCAATTCGCTGCCTCCACGCCGTGAGTTACAGCCGATGCGAAATTTTTTGCGCCGCGTTTTCATCCGAAGCAAGATGCCGGTGTGTCTGCATGTGTTTTTCGCTCGCGCGGCGGTCGCAATCACGTTCAGTGATGCGTACGATCTTCAATGATCAATGGACGTTGCGCGCCATCGGCGGCACAGTGTGCAGGTTCAAATCGTCAGGACGGGCGCGATGCCGACAGTCGAACATCTGTTTGCGGGTGGTATCACCGAGCTGGGCCCGGAAGGGCATCTCACGGGCATTTACAAAACGCGGATCGCCGATGCCGATATCGAGGTGTCCGGCATTCGCGGCGACCAGCAGGCCGACCGGCGTGTGCATGGCGGGCCGGAGAAGGCGGTTCATCAATACGCGTTCGAAAACTATCCGGCGCTCGGGCGGCAGTTTCCCGATTGCGAGCCGTTGCTGCTGGCCGGCTGCGTGGGCGAGAACATTTGCGCGCCGGGGCTGACCGAAGCGAGCGTCTGCATCGGGGATGTCTATCAGGCCGGCACGGCGATCCTGCAGGTGTCGCAACCGCGCCGGCCCTGCTGGAAGATCGATCATCGCCTGGGCGCCAGTGGTGTGGCGGCCTTCATTGCGCGAACGGGCATCACCGGTTGGTACTACCGCGTGCTGCGCCCCGGCAAGCTCGCGGTGGGCGATGCGATGGACCTGATCGAGCGGCCCGATGCGGCGTTTTCGATCGAGCGCTTCTGGGAAATCCAGATGGCGCACCGGCCGCGCATCGACGCGGTGTCGGCATTGGCCGCCGCCGACGGGTTGGCGCCGGAATGGGTGCAGCGCTTGCAGCATCGCGCGGAGTGGCTGCGCTCGCACGCCGGTTGAGGCATCGTCGATATCGCTTGAGCAACGGGCCGACGCAATGACGAGCGCGGCGTTGGTCCGTTACGCGCGCCGTGGCCGAGCAGCATGCGTCGTCGGGCGAGACCGACGGCTTTTTCTCGACGAACCCCCAACGGGATAGAATTTCGCGCATTCTCCCCATTTCCCCCACCCGATGCGTCGCGCCAACCGTATCCATTTCGATCTGACGACGCTGCGCCTGTTCGAGGCCACCGCCGAACTCGGCGCGGTCACCAAGGCGGCCGAGCGTGTCGCGCTCGCGCCCGCCGCCGCGTCGCGCCGCATCAGCGAACTGGAAACGCAGTTCGGCGTGGCGCTGTTCGAGCGCCGGCCGCACGGCATGACGCTCACCGATGCCGGCCGCGCCTTGCTCGCGCATGCGCGCAGCATGCTGCACTCGGCGGCGCGCATGGCCGACGATGCCTCCGCGTTCCGGCAAGGCGATCGCGGCATCGTGAAGATCGCCGCCTGCACGTCGGCGGTGTTGCAGTTTCTCGCCCAGGACGTGCAGCGCAGCCACGCCGCCCACCCCGGCATCGATATCGACCTGCAGGAACTCAACAGCCACGGCGTGATGCAGGCGCTGGCGCGCGGCGTGGTCGATATCGGCATCTACGAAGCGTCGCTCGGGCGGCTCGATTTCCCGACGCGCCCTTATCGCGAGGATCGACTGGTGGTGGTGACGGCCGCCGATCACGCGCTGGCCGAATGCGAGCGCGCGACCGCGGACGACATCCTGGCCTGCGACGTGATCGGCCTCACGGAAGGCTCGGCCATTTCGGTGGCGCTCGCGCGCCTGGCGAACGCGCGGGATCAGACGCTGCGCATGCGGATTCGCGTCGGCAGCTTCGACAGCATGACGGCGATGGTGGCCGCGGGCGTCGGCATCGGGGTGATGCCGGAGGGCGTGGCGCGCGCGCTGGCCGGCGGCCCGCCGTTCCGCATCCTGCCCATCGAGGGCAACTGGGCCACCCGCCAGTTCCTGCTCTGCCACCTGCCCACCGAGGCGCTGTCGTCGTCCACGCTGTCCGTGCTCGACCTGCTTTGCGGGCCGGTTTCGCAAAACACGAAACCTGAATAGCTCAATGAGCGATGGCCGGCCGGCGCGATCGTCCTTATCTTGAGGCCGAACCGCTCGCATCGAACGCAGCGGTCCCCATGATCATCGCGCTCGGAGCACCATGTCTCAGTCACCCGTTCGAATTGCACTCAGCATCGGCGACCCCGCCGGCGTCGGCGCAGAAATCATCGCGCGCCTGCTGGCGGACCCCGCCACGGCCGAGAAAGCCCACATCACCCTGATCGGCAACCGCGAGGCGCTCGCGCGCGGCGCGGCGGCCGCAGGCGTGCCGATCCCGCAAGCCGCGCCGTGGCTGGAAATCCTGCACTGGGAAGGCAGCGACGCGGTATTCGCGCCGAGCGTCATTTCGGAAGCGAGCGGCCGCTTCATGCTCGATTCGCTGCGGCTCGCGGTGCGCCGTGTGCAGGATGGCCTGGCCGACGCGGTATGTTTCGGGCCACTGAACAAGAGCGCGCTGCGCCTCGGCGGCATGCAGGAAGAGGACGAGATGCGCTGGTTCGCCGGCCTGCTCGACCATCGCGGCGTGTGCGGCGAGCTGAACGTGCTCGATCCGCTGTGGACGGCGCGCGTGACCTCGCATATTCCGCTGCGGGAGGTGTCCGCGCACCTGTCGCCCGAGGCGGTGGCCGATGCGATCGGCATGCTGACCGGCGCGCTGCGCGCCTCGGGCGTGGCGGTGCCGCGCATCGGCGTGTGCGGCCTGAATCCGCACAACGGCGACCACGGCAACTACGGTAATGAGGAAAGCGAAGTGATCGAGCCGGGCATGGCGCTGGCCGCCGAGCGCGGCTTCGCGACCACCGGGCCGTATCCCGCCGACACGATCTTCCTGCGCGCGCGGGCCGGCGAACTCGACGGCATCGTGACCATGTATCACGACCAGGGGCAGATCGCCACCAAACTGCTCGGCTTCGAGGTGGGCGTGACCGTCGAGGGCGGCCTGCCGATGCCGGTGACCACCCCGGCTCACGGCACCGCCTACGACATCGTCGGCCAGGGCCGCGCGAGCGCCACGGCGATGGCGCATGCCTTCGACCTGGCCTGCCGCATGGCGCGCTCGCAGTCGGCCGCGTTCGCCTGAGCGGCGCCGGCATCGAACCAACCGAAATCGAACCGAAATCGAACAGAGGCCGACGGTGGCGCAGGCCGCCGCGGACCTCGCAGTCGGAGGAGACATGAATTCGCTATTGCGGCGTTCGGGACGCACTCACGTACAGCGGGCCATCCTGGCGCTGCTGTGCGCGATGTCGTTCATCCTGTATCTGGATCGCGTCAACCTGGCCGCCGCGGCCGGGCCGATCAAGGCCGAACTGGGCCTGTCCAACACCACGCTGGGCCTCGCGTTCTCCGCGTTCGGCTATACCTACGCGATCTTCCAGATCATCGGCGGATGGCTCGCCGACCGCATGGGCGCGCGCCGCACGCTGCTGTTGTGCGGCTCGATCTGGGTGGTGGCGACCATTGCCACCGGCATGGTCGGCGGGCTCGCGTCGCTGTGCGCCGCGCGCCTGCTGCTCGGGGTGGGCGAGGGCGCCGCGCTGCCTGCCCAGGCGCGGGCGATCGCGAACTGGTTTCAGGCCAAGGATCGCGGCTTCGTGCAGGGCATCACGCATTCCTCGTCGCGGCTCGGCAATGCCGTCGCACCGACGCTTGTGGCCTTGCTGGCGACGCTGTATTCATGGCGCCTGTCGTTCATCATCGTGGGCGTGATGACGGCGTTGTGGATCGTCGTCTGGGTGCTGTATTACCGCGACGATCCGCGGGCGCATCCGCGTGTGAATGAAACGGAACTCGCCCAATTGCCGGTGAGGGTGGCCGCCGACGCGCAGGCGCGCGTGGCCACGCCGTGGCGGCGCATCGCCGGGCGCATGTCGCCGTCGATCTTCGTGTACTTCTGCCAGGTGTGGAGCAACACGCTGTTCTTCAGTTGGGTGCCGCTGTATTTTCTGCACGGCTACGGGCTGAATCTCAAGGAGTCCGCGATTTTTTCCTCGGGCGTGTTCCTGGCGGGCGTGGTGGGCGACGTGCTCGGCGGCGTGATCAGCGACCGGGTGCTCAAGCGCACCGGCAGCATCCGGCTGGCGCGGCAGGGCGTGATCGCGTTCAGTCTGCTCGGCGCGTTTGCCTGCATGATCCCGGTGATGCTGAGCCACGACCTCACGGTCGTCACGCTGGGCTTGTCCGGCGCGTTCTTCATGCTCGAACTGACGATCGGCCCGATCTGGGCGGTGCCGATGGACGTCGCGCCGCAACATGCCGGCACCGCGAGCGGCATGCTCAACACCGGCGCGGCGCTCGCCACCATCGTGTCGCCGGTGGTGTTCGGCGCGGTGATCGACCGCACCGGCAACTGGAACCTGCCGTTCGCCGGCTCGCTGCTGTTCCTGCTGATCGGCACGCTGATGACGCTGAAGATCCATCCCGATCGCACGATCGACGTGGAACCCGATGCGGCGCGCGAGGGGAAGCTGCGTCCGTCGTAGGCAGGCGGCGCGGGTTCCGGGACTGTGGAGGGCGGCATTGACGCTGCCGCCTCGGTGGCGCGGAGGCTCAAGCTTCGAGCCGCCGCGAACGGCCTCGGCTCGTTCGAGCGTGCCAACGTCCGGTCGCCCGCGGCTCACCCCGCGCTCGATGTTCCCACGGCCGCCACCGGAATCCGAGCCGCCGCGAACCGCCTCGGCTCGTTCGATCGTGCCAACATCCGGTCGCCCGCGACTTACGCCGCAGGCAATGTCCCCACGGCGGCCACCAGAATGTCCCCGGCGTCGCTCACGTGCTGTTCCAGCAGCGAGCAGGCGAGCGCCACATCACCACGCCGCGCGGCCGCCACGAGCGCGATGTGTTCGGCTTCCGATTTCGCATTCCAGTCGATCATCGCCGCCGTGGCGTACATGTAGCGCAGGCGCGCCTCGTGCAGGCTGTCGATGTCCGACAGCAGGCGCGGCATGCCGCACGGCCGGTACAGGCTCGCGTGGAAGTGGCGATTCGCTTCTTCCCACGCCGCGATGTCGCGGCTTTGCTCGGCCTGCGCGATGGCGTCTTCGGCCAGGGCGAGGTCGGCTTCGGTCAGGTTGGGAATGGCATGCCGCAGCGCCAGCACTTCGAGCGCCGAGCGCATGCGGGTGATCTCGACGATCGAAGCCTGATCCAGCGCCGGCACGTACACGCCCTTGCGTTCGCGCGACACCAGCAGCCCGCGCGCTTCGAGCCGCCGGAACGCTTCGCGCACCGGCACGTGGCTGGTGTTGAAGTCGGCGGCGACCGTGTCCTGGCGAACCCGATCGCCGGGCTTCAGCTCGCCGCGAATGATCTGTTGCGCCAGGCCGGCGGCAATCCGTGCCGGCAGGGAATCCGAATTGTCGAGAACCACGTTCGATCTGTCCTTTAGGGTGTTGCGGGGCCCCACATGTCGCCGCAGGCGGCCGTCACGGCTTGCGCGAGCGCGCCGCTGCGCACCAGCGCTCGCACCGCCTCGACGTCGTCGTGCACCCAGCGATCGTCGCCGAGCATCGCCGGCACCTCGGCGCGCACCCGTTCGAGCGCGGCCTGCGCGCCGCGTCCGAGCGGGAACGCCGAGTAAGCCTGCTGCGTGAGCGACAGCGCCTGCGCCGCGATCAGCACTTCCGCGCCGACCACGGCCTGCGCGTTCTCCACCACCGTGCGCGTGCGGCGCGCGGCGAAGCAGGCATTGCTGATGTGGTCTTCCTGATTGCCCTTGGCCGGCAGGCTCGTCACGCTGGCCGGCGCGCACAGGCCCATGTTCTCCAGCACGAGGCCGGTGCCCATGCTCTGCACCACGGCGAAGCCGGTGTTGATGCCGGGCTCGCGGGCGATCAGGTTGCGTGGCAGGCCGAAATTATAAGCGGGGTCGATCAACAGGTTGTTGCGGCGGTCGCAGATCGCGGAGAGGTCGGTCGTCACCAGCGCGAGCAGGTCCATCGCCTGCGCCACGTACTGGCCGTGGAAGTGCCCGCAGGACACGATGTCGTAGCGCTGGTCGGCGGCGAAGATCAGCGGGTTGTCGGTGGCGCTGTTCATTTCGGTGGTGAGGATGCCGTCGATGTAGTCGAGCGCGTCGAGCACCGGGCCGTACACCTGCGGCGAGCAGCGAAACGAGTAGACATCCTGAATACGCGGTTGCGCGGCCGCCAGCGCTTCGGCTTCGGTGGCGCCGGGCGGCGCGAATGCGCGGGCCTCGTGCGTGCAGCGCGCGCTGCCTTCCAGCAGGCGCCGCACCGCCTGCGCCACGCGGCGCTGGCCCGGATGCGGCCGCGCCAGCATCACGCGATCCTCGAAGCAGGCGCGTTCGCCGCGAATCGCTTCCAGCGACATCGCCAGCGAGATCGTCGCGCCCGACAGCAGTTGCCGCGCATCGAACGCGGCGAGCACCGCGTAGGCCAGCGACGCGGTGGAGCCGTTGATCAGCGCGGTGGCGTCCTTCGCCTCGACATCGAACGTCGGCGGCAGGCCGGCGCGCTCGAACGCGGCGCGTGCGCTCATGGTGTTGCCCTGGTAGGTGACCACCGATTGATCGAGGCCCAGCAACGCGCCGCTCATCAAGGCCAGCGGCGCGAGATCGCCGCTGGCGCCCACGCTGCCCTTGGCCGCGATCACCGGCGTGATGCCCAGGTTCAGCATCGCCACGAGCCGTTCCACCACCTCCACCCGAATGCCCGAATGGTTGCGCGCGAACGTGTTGACGCGGATCGCCATCATCGCGCGCACCGTTTCGGGCGGCATCGGCTCGCCGGTGCTGGCCGAATGCGAATGGATCAGGTTGCGCTGGAAGCGCGCGATGTCGAGCGCGCCGATGCGCTGGTTCTTCAGTGCGCCGACGCCGGTGTTGAACGCGTACATCAGCGGGGCGTCGTCGACGAGCCAGTTGTCGTGGATGAATTGCCGGGTGGCGGCGAGGTTGGCGCGGGCGGTGTCGCCGAGGGAGACGGGGGCGTTGTGGCGGGCGATGTCGACGATCTGGGTGAGCGTGAGGTCGTTGCCGGTGAGGGTGATGCGAGAGGGCTGGGACATGGGGGGCGAACTCCGTTTGTGTATTTTATCTATTATCTATAAAAAATTTGGGCGGCACAAGACGGGATGTTTGGGGCTGGTTAGGGAAGAGTGGGATCGGCGGCCAGGCCTGTTCGGCAGGCCGCCCTGGCGATCCTCATGGGCCGGCGGCGTTCAGGAATGCTTGGGCAGCCGGCAAAAATCGCGATGCGGCGAGTTCAGTTGTCGTCGGGCACGCGCCGAAACATCACGCCCAGATGGTCCATGACCGTCAGGTAATCGCCGGCCGAAATCAGTTCGTCATCGTGTTCGCTGGCCGCGTCCGCGCCGATTTCTTGAGCGAGCGCCCGAAACGGCTGGAGCGCGCGTTCGTCGCGATGCTCGCCGTCCTGGCCGAAGTAGGTGCGAATCAGCGTTTCGGCTTGCGCGAGGCGCGGAATATACGTGCGGCCACGCGCGATTTGATCGGGCGTGCCCCGGCCCAGTGTTTGCCGGTTTGCCTGCAGATCGTCGAGCCCGAGGCTCGGCCGCGCTTGATGAATGTTCGCCGTGTGAGCGAGTTCCTCGGGCGAGCGCTGATCGCCGCGCGACAGCACCGCCGAAGACGGCGGTGCTGTCGGCCCGAGGTTCAGGCTCGCGGGCGATGCATTCATGATCGCGTCGAAACTCTGAAAGACATGGTCGCGCCAGCCTGGCGCAGCCGCGCCTTCGATCAGGTGCTGCCGTGGGTCGGCGCGGGCCGGGGAGGCTGGCGCGCGCGGCAAGCCGGCACGGGGCAACGGTGCGCGCGGGGGCCGGTTGCCGCCGCCCGGCGCGCGCGGCGCCGCAGGCGGCGGGGCGTTGCGCGACAGGCTCGCCACGGCGGTATCGAGGCTTTGAAACAGGCTTGGGGCGGCAGCCAGGCGGGAATCGGTTTCGATCACGCCACGGCCCGATTCGGCGCTCGCCTGCCTGCGCCGGCGGGCCAGATCCTGCAACGGCCCGCTGACGACCTGGCTCGCCTGCGCCGTGTTCGGCGCGGCGCGGTGGTCGCGATGCCCGCGATGCCCGTTTTCAGGCTGGTGATCGTTATCGGATTGAGTGGCTGGCGTGTGGGAGCCGGTACGGCGGACGTCCATGCAATTGACCCTGATTGAGCGATACGCCGTCATCATTCCGCGTGCCGGCAGGTCTGCCGCTCACGAGTACGAAGCAGGGTGCCGGTGCGCGAAGCAGCGGTTTGGTTTCGGTTACCGACGCGTCCCGAAACCGCCCGACGCCGCCCCGCCGCCATCGTATTGCGGCATCCCGTACCGTCGGCTACATTAATCACCCAGTCTGGAAAATGGCAGGGGCGCCACCTGATCGCCAGCCGGCGTTGCACGCGGGCCGGCCCCGCGTCGCACCACAGCAGGCGGCGCGGAAACAGGAGACAACGATGGACGTGCGGCAACGCGATCACATCGAAACGGTGGTCCTGGCCACCACCGGCGAGTTACCGGCGGCCATGCGCACACACGATGCGCTGATCCAGAGTTCGTGGCGGCGCTGCGTCCATCAATACGGGCTCGATCCGGCCCGCATGCAGGAGGCGCGCATCCTGCCGCCAATCCGCCTGCGCGAACACCAGCAACGCATCGACGATTTCACGCGCATCGCCCGTCACGGCCTCGAAACCCTGCATGGCCAGGTGGCCGGCATGGGTTACGTCGTACTGCTGACCGATGCCGACGGCGTCACCGTCGATTACCTCGGCGATGCCAATGCCGATGCCGCGCTGCGGCGCGCGGGCCTGTATCTCGGCGCGGAATGGAGCGAGGACGGCGCCGGCACCTGCGCGGTGGGCACCGCGCTGGCGGCCGGGCAGGCGCTCACGGTGCATCAGGCCGATCACTTCGACGCCACCCACATTCCGCTGACCTGCACCGCCGCGCCACTGTTCGATTCGTACGGCCGGCTCACGGCGATCCTCGACATCTCCGCGCTCAGTTCGCCGCAAGCCCGGTACAGCCAGATGCTCGCGCTGCAACTGGTGCGCATGTACGCCAGCCAGATCGAGGACGCCTATTTCCTGCGCCGTCACCGCCAGGACTGGGTGCTTAAACTGAGCCCCGCGCCCGAGTTCCTCGAAGTCAGCCCCGACTACCTGATCGCGCTCGACGCCGACGGCCGGATCGCCGGCCATAACCGCCGCGCGCAACAGGCGCTCGCGGCCGGCACCGATCCGCACGATCCGCACGTGCCGCCGCTGCTCGGCCAGCGCTTCGAGGCGCTGTTCGACGCCCGGACCGAGGAACTGGGGCGCTTCGTCTATTCGCGGCCGAGCGAGCAGCGCGTGGTGCGGCTCAATCACGGCGGGCGCGCGCTCTACCTGAGCGTCATGCCGCCGGCGCCGAGCCTGCCGCCCGCGATGCGCGACGGCACGCCGCCGCCGCTGCCGGCCGAACTGGCCGCGCTGTGCGGCGGCGATGCGGCGTTGCAGCAGCAGTTGCAGCGCGCCGCGAAGCTGATCGATTCGCCGATCAATCTGCTGATCAACGGCGAGACGGGCAGCGGCAAGGAGTTTCTGGCGAAGGCGCTGCATCGCGCCAGCGCGCGCCGCCACGGCCCGTTCATCGCGGTCAATTGCGCGGCGATTCCGGACACGCTGATCGAGAGCGAACTGTTCGGACACCTGCCGAACAGCTTCTCGGGCGCCGGTTCGCGGCCCAAGCGCGGGCTGATCGAGGAAGCGAACGGCGGCACGCTGTTTCTCGACGAGATCGGCGACATGCCGCGCGAGTTGCAATCGCGCCTGCTGCGCGTGCTGTCCGAAGGCGAGGTGCTGGCGATCGGCGCGTCGCGCCCGGTGCCGGTCGATATCCGCGTGATTTCCGCGACGCATCATGCGCTCGACCGGCTGATCGGCAGCGGCCTGTTCAGAGAGGATTTGTACTACCGGCTCAACGGCGCGCGCTTCGCGCTGCCGCCGCTGCGCGAGCGCGGCGATCTGGACTGGCTGGTGCGCAAGCTGCTCGCCGTGCCGGACGGCGAGCCGGGCTACACGATGTCGGCGGCGGCGCGCGAGCGGCTGCATCGCCATCGCTGGCCGGGCAACCTGCGCGAGCTGCGCAACGCGCTCGAATATGCGCGCGCCGTGTGCGATCACCGTCATATCGAGGCGCGCGACTTGCCCGAGGGGATTGGCGACACGCATGCCGGCGAAGCCGCGTCGCGGCCATTACTTGCCGACCACGTCGATCACACCGAGGACCGTCACACGCTGCCGCCCGAAGCCGCGCTGCTGATGCAATACCTGCGCGCGGCCGGCTGGAACCTCAGCGCCGTCGCGCGGCAGATCGGCATCAGCCGCATGACGCTGTACCGCCGCATGGCGCGCTACGGCATCCAGTCGCCGAACCGCACCGATACCGGCGCGCGCGACACGCACTGAGCGCACCGATACGCCTGTCCCACCTGATGCACCTGCCGCTGTGACACCTGTCACGGCGGCGGGCCGCCGCCTCGTATTTCCCGCCCGGTTTGCCGGGGTATTCCCCTAAATTTCTCGCGTTTTTTCATGCCTGCGGGCCGATGCGGCACTGGCATGGCAGTTGCGTTATCGCTGCTGTCAGAACAAGCACATCGGAGACAGGCATGCACGAACCCGTTCCGGTTCGTTCCCCCGGGTCGGCATCATCGCCAACCCGGTGTCGGCGCGCGACATTCGCCGCGTCATCGCCAACGCGAACAGCCTGCAACTGGCGGACCGCGCGAACATCGTGCTGCGCCTGCTGGCCGGGCTGGCCGGCGGCGGTATCGAGCGCGTGCTGATGATGCCGGACCGCGAGGGGCTGCGCGTCATGCTGCAACGCCATCTGGCTCGCGCGCAGGCGTCGGGCGCGGCGATGGCGGAGATCGACTACCTCGACATGCCGGTGGCCGGCAGCGTGGACGACACGCTGCTCGCCGCGCGGCGCATGCGCGAGGCGGGCGTGGCGGCGATCGTTGTGCTCGGCGGCGACGGCACCCATCGCGCCGTGGTGCGCGAATGCGGCGAGGTGCCGATCGTCGGCCTGTCCACCGGCACCAACAACGCGTTCCCCGAGATGCGCGAATCCACCATCACCGGGCTGGCCACCGGCCTGTTCGCGACGGGGCGCATTCCCGCCTCGCGCGCGCTGGCGAGCAACAAGTGCCTCGACGTGACGATTCGGGAGCCGGGCGGGGCGTGGCGGCGCGACCTCGCGCTGGTGGACGCCGTGATCTCGCGCGAGCGCTATATCGGCGCGCGCGCCGTGTGGAAGGCCGACACGTTGAGCGCGGTGTACGTGTCGTACGCGAGCCCGCAGGCGATCGGCCTGTCCGCCATCGGCGGCCTGCTCGAACCGATCGGCCGCGACGAGCGCGGCGGCCTGGCCATCGAGCTGGGCCAGCCCGGGCGCTGCGCGTTCGAGCTGCTTGCGCCGATCGCGCCGGGGCTGCTGGAGCCGGTGCCGATCGCGGCGTGGCATCGCATCGCGCACGGCGTGCCGCATCGCGTGCGGCAGCGCGCGGGCGTGGTCGCGCTCGACGGCGAACGCGAGCTGGCCTTCGATTCGCATGACGAAGTGTTCGTCACCCTGAAGGAAAACGCCTTCAGCAGCATCGACGTGGCCGCCTGCATGCGTCACGCGGCGCTCGCGCAGGTGATGCGCGGCGGCGCGGGCGCATGCCCGCCCGCATCCGGGTTCCGCACCCACCCCACCCCCACCTGAAACAAGGAGACAAGCATGGCAACAGACATCGCAGCAGGCCCGGGCCGGCTGCCGCTCGACCAGGCGGCGCTGCTTTCGGTCTATCGCAGGATGCGCACGATCCGCGAGTTCGAGGAACGGCTGCACGTCGATTTCGGACGCGGCGACATTCCCGGCTTCGTGCACCTGTACGCAGGCGAGGAGGCGACCGGCGTCGGCATCCTGCATCACCTCGGCGACGGCGACCGGATCGCGAGCACGCACCGCGGGCACGGCCACTGCATCGCGAAGGGCGTCGATCCGGTCGCGATGATGAAGGAGATCTACGGGCGCAAGGGCGGCTCGTGCAACGGCAAGGGCGGCTCGATGCATATCGCCGATCTGTCTAAGGGGATGATGGGCGCCAACGGCATTCTGGGCGCGGGCGCACCGCTGATTTGCGGCGCGGCGCTGGCGGCGAAGTTTCGTGGCAAGGGCGAGATCGGCATCACGTTCTGCGGCGATGGCGCGTCGAACCAGGGCACTTTCCTCGAAAGCCTGAACCTCGCGGCGGTCTGGAATTTGCCGGTGATCTTCGTGATCGAGAACAACGGCTACGCCGAGGCTACCGCGCGCGAATACGGCACCGCCGTGGATAGTTACGTCGACCGCGCGGCCGGCTTCGGCATCCCGGGCGTGACGGTGGACGGCACCGATTTCTTCGCCGTGCACGAGGCGGCCGGCGAGGTGATCCGGCGTGCGCGCGAAGGCGGCGGGCCGTCGCTGCTCGAATGCAAGACGGTGCGCTTCTACGGCCACTTCGAGGGCGATGCGCAAACCTACCGCGCGCCCGGCGAACTCGACGACATCCGCAGCAACAAGGATTGCATCAAGAAGTTCGTGCAGACGGTCACGCGCGCCGAGGTGATTGCGCGCGACGCGCTGGCGGCGATCGATCGCGAGGTGGCCGAGCTGATCGAGCGCTCGGTGGTGGAGGCCAAGGCCGCGCCGCTGCCCGGCCCGGAGGATCTGCTCGCGGATGTCTATGTCCGTTATTGACCCCGCCGCTTATCGACCGATGCGACCAAGGCAACCGATGCGATCAAACAATCAGGAGACGTGAATATGGCCCGCAAATTGAGCATGAAGCTGGCGATCAACGAAGCGATCGACCAGGAAATGACCCGCGACCCCACCGTGATCATGCTGGGCGAGGATATCGTCGGCGGCTCCGGCGCCAACGGCGAGAAGGATGCCTGGGGCGGCGTGCTGGGCGTGACGAAGGGCCTGTATGCCAAGCACGGCGACCGGCTGCTCGACACGCCGCTGTCCGAATCGGCCTACGTGGGCGCGGCGATCGGCGCGGCCGCGTGCGGCATGCGGCCGATCGCCGAGCTGATGTTCATCGACTTCATGGGCGTGTGCTTCGACCAGATCTACAACCAGGCCGCGAAGTTCCGCTACATGTTCGGCGGCAAGGCCGAAACGCCGGTGGTGATCCGCGCGATGGTGGGCGCGGGGTTCCGCGCGGCGGCCCAGCACAGCCAGATGCTCACGCCGTTGTTTACGCACATCCCCGGCCTCAAGGTGGTGTGCCCGTCCACGCCTTACGACACCAAGGGGCTGCTGATCCAGTCGATCCGCGACAACGATCCGGTGATCTTCTGCGAGCACAAGAACCTGTACGGCTTCGAAGGCGAGGTGCCGGAGGCGTCGTACACGATCCCGTTCGGCGAGGCGAACATCGTGCGCGACGGCAAGCACGTGTCGATCGTCACCTACGGCCTGATGGTGCACCGCGCGTTGGAGGCCGCGGCAACCTTGGCCAAGGAAGGCATCGAGGCCGAGATCGTCGACCTGCGCACGCTGTCGCCGCTCGATATCGATACGGTGCTCGAAACGGTCGAGCACACCGGCCGCCTGGTGGTGGTGGACGAGGCCAGCCCGCGCTGCAACATCGCCACCGACATTTCCGCGCAGGTCGCGCAGCGCGCGTTCGGCGCGCTGAAGGCGGGCATCGAGATGGTCTGCCCGCCGCACACGCCGGTGCCGTTCTCGCCGACGCTGGAAGACCTGTATATCCCGAGCGCCGCGCAGATCGCCGACGCCGCGCGACGCACCATGAACGGAGGGACGCACTGATGGCCGCCATTACCCCGGTCGTGATGCCCAAGTGGGGGCTGGAGATGCGCGAGGGCACGGTGCAGGACTGGCTGGTGCGCGAAGGCGAGCGCATCGAGGTCGGCACCGCGCTGGTCGACGTGGAAACCGACAAGATCTCGAACGCCGTGGAAGCGCCGGATGCGGGGCTGTTGCGCCGCATCGTCGCGCAAAGCGGCGAGACGCTGCCGGTCAAGGCGCTGCTCGGCGTGCTGGCCGAGCTGGAAGTCGGCGACGCCGAGATCGACGCCTATGTCGCCGCGTTCGAGGTGCCGGCCGCCGGCGCCGACGACGAGGACGCCGGCCCGGCGTTCGATTTCGTCGAGGTGGACGGCATTCGCGTGCGCTACGCGCGGCGCGGGCCGGAAGCGGGCACGCCGGTGCTGTTCATCCACGGCTTCGGCGGCGACCTGAACAACTGGCTGTTCAACCTCGACGCGCTGGCCGAGCGGCACCCGGTGATCGCGCTCGACCTGCCGGCGCACGGGCAATCCACCGTGAAGCTGGCCGGCGCCACGCTGGAGGCGCAGGCCGCGTTCGTCGGCCGCTTCATGGAGGCGGTCGGCGTGCCGTCGGCGCATCTGGTCGGCCACTCGATGGGCGGCGGGATCGCCGCGCAACTGGCCGTGGCCGAGCCGCAGAAGGTGGCGTCGCTGGCGCTGATCGACAGCGCGGGCTTCGGCGAGGAGGTCAATGCCGATTACACCGGAGGCTTCGTGAAGGCCGATTCGCGCCGCGATCTGAAGCCGGTGGCCGAGCTGCTGTTCGCCGACACCGCGCTGGTCAGCCGCCAGATGCTCGACGATCTGCTCAAGTACAAGCGCCTCGACGGCGTGACCGAGGCGCTCGACGCGCTCGGCAGCCAGTTGTTCGCGGGCGGCCGGCAGCGCGAGTTGCCGGGCCGGGACCTCGGCGGCTTCGGCAAGCCGGTGCTGGTGGTGTGGGGCCGCGAGGATCGGGTGATCCCGAGCGGCCACGCCCAGGCCGCGCCGAAGGGCGCGAAGGTGGCGCTGCTCGACGGCGCGGGCCACATGCCGCAGATGGAAAAGGCCAACGACGTCAACGCGCTGCTGCGCGAGCACCTGGGCCGTTGACGCTGTGGGCGCGGCCGTTCCCGCCGCGCCCGCTGGGACTCATTCGAAACACCTGAAGGAATGCGAACGATGAAAGCAGCACGTTTTTACGACCGAGGCGACATCCGCATCGAAGACATCCCCGAGCCGGTGGTCGCGCCGGGCACCGTCGGCATCGACGTGGCGTGGTGCGGCATTTGCGGCACCGATCTGCACGAGTTCATGGAAGGGCCGATCTTCATCCCGCCGTGCGGGCACCCGCATCCGATCTCCGGCGAAGCCGCGCCCGTCACGCTCGGCCACGAGTTTTCGGGCGTGGTGTATGCGGTGGGCGAGGGCGTGACCGATCTCGCGATCGGCCAGCATGTGGTGGTGGAGCCGTACATCGTGGCCGACGACGTGCCGACCGGGCCGGGCGACAAGTATCACCTGTCGCCGAACATGAACTTCATCGGCCTCGGCGGCCGGGGCGGTGGCCTGTCCGAAAAGATCGCCGTCAAGCGCCGCTGGGTGCATCCGATCTCGAACGCGATTCCGCTCGACCAGGCGGCGCTGATCGAGCCGCTGTCGGTGGGCCATCATGCGTTCACGCGCAGCGGCGCGAAGGCCGGCGACGTGGCGCTGGTCGGCGGCGTCGGCCCGATCGGCCTGCTGCTGTCGGCGATCCTGAAGGCGTCGGGGCTGACCGTCATCGTCACGGAACTGAGTGCGGCGCGCAAGGCGAAGGCGCGCGAATCGGGCGTGGCCGATCACATCCTCGACCCGAGCGAGGTGGACGTGGTGGCCGAGGTGATGAAGCTCACGAGCGGCAAGGGCGTGGATGTGGCGTTCGAATGTTCGAGCGTCAACAAGGTGCTGGACACGCTGGTGGCGGCCTGCTCGGCGAGTGCGGTGGTGGTGATCGTGTCGATCTGGAGCCATCCGGCGACGATCAACGTGCACAGCGTGGTCATGAAGGAGCTGGACGTGCGCGGCACGATTGCGTATTGCAACGACCATCAGGCCACGATCCGGCTGGTCGAGGAGGGCAGGATCGATCTCGCGCCGTTCATCACCCAGCGCATTCAACTGGACGACCTGGTTTCGCAGGGCTTCGACACGCTGATCCACAACAACGAGTCGGCCGTGAAGATCGTCGTCCAGCCGAGGCTGACATGAACCGGGGCGGCGCGATCGGAGCGTGGCCGACCGATGCCGTTTGAGTGGATAGAACTCGATGCGGGCGCAACCGACCCGCTCGCGGCCGAGGCGGCGTTGCTGCCGCGGGCCGAGGCGGGCGGTTGCGTCGCGCATATGTGGCAGGCGCCGCCTTCGCTGGTGGTGCCGCGCAGCTACCGGCGCTTCGCTGCGCTGGAACGTGCGCGCGCCGAGTTCGCCGCGCGCGGCTGCCCGGTGCATCTGCGCCTGTCCGGCGGCGGGCTTGTGCCGCAGGGGCCGGGCATTCTCAACCTGAGCCTGGCCTACCCGGTGCGCGGCACGGTGGGCGCGCTGTCCGAGGCGGTGTACCGGCACCTGTGCGGCATCCTGCGCGATGCGCTGGGCACGTTCGGGCTGCACACGCACTGGCAGGCCGTGGACGGTTCGTTTTGCGACGGCCGCTTCAACCTCGCCTGGGGGCCGCCCGATGATGCGCGCAAGATCGCGGGCACCGCGCAATACTGGCGTGGCGTGAAATCGCTTGGTGGTACTGACGCGCCGCTGTATGCCGTGCTGGCGCACGCGGTGCTGCTGGTCGACGCCGATCCCGACGAGATCAACGCGCGCGCCAATGCGTTCGAGCGCGCGATCGACAGCGGACGGCGCTACGATGCGCGACGCGTGGTGAGCGTGCGGCAGGCGCTGAACGCGGCGGGTACACCGCCGCGCGGCCGGCTGATGGCGGACGTGATGTCGGCGCTGCGCACGCGGGTGATGGCCGCGCCGCCGCCCGCCGATGAGGATGACTGAACGAAACGTAGTCGTCCGGAAACGCTATCCCGCCATCAAGCGCTCACCCACACATCCGCCAGATTCCCTTCCAGCCCTTGCGCGGACACCGTGTGATCGTGCACGCGCCGGTTCGCGAGCGTGGCCATGCGCGGCGCGACCAGGTTCAGGATTGGCAGGTCGCGATAGACGATCTGCTGGAATTGCCGGAACAATGCCGTGCGCTTCGCGTCGTCGGTTTCCACCGAGGCCGTTTCGAGCAGCGTATCCACTTGCGGATTGCTGTAATGCGGCGCGTTCGAGAACGGCACGCCGGGCCGGAAGTTCTTCGACCAGTACAGCCGCTGCACGCCCACGCTCGGATCGAACAGCGTGTTCACGCCGATGCTCGTGAAATCGAACTGCCGGTCCGCATAGACGCGCTTCAGGAACGACGGCAGATCCTGCGCGCGCACCGTCACCTCGATGCCGATCCGTGCGAGCGCCGATTTCACGTACTCGGCCTGCCGCCGGTGCGTATCGCCGTACGGCAGATAGTCGTGCGTGAGCGCGAAGCGCGCGCCGCCGTTCTTGCGCGGATGGCCGGCCGCATCGAGCAGTTGCTCGGCGAGCGCGAGATCGAACGCGTACGGCTTGAGCGTGGCGTCGTGATACGGCGAGGCCGGCGTGATCGGCGTGGGGGAAACATCGGCGTAACCGTAGGCGATCGTCTTCTGCACGATCTCCGGGTTGATCGCGTGCGCGATCGCCTGACGCACGCGCAGGTCCTTGAGGATCGGATGATCGAGGTTGAAATCGATCTCGCCCTGCGGCTGCAGGAACCGGTAGCCGCGCGTTTCGAGCGTCAGTTGCGGCAACTGGATCAGGCGCGGCAGGTCCGACAGCGGCACCGGGTTCTCGCCGCCCAGGTCCAGCGAACCCGTCTCGAACGCCGCCGAGCGCGCGGCCGCGTCGGGGATCACCTTGAACACCAGCGAATCGATATACGGCTTGCCCGCATCCCAGTAGTCGGGGTTGCGTTCGTAGACGATGTTCGCGCCGCGCGTCCACGATTTGAAGCGGAACGGCCCGGTGCCGATCGGCGCGTTGTTGTGCGGATTGGTCAGCGGGTCGCCCGAGGCGTACAGGTGCTTCGGCACGATCGGCGATTCGCCGGCCGACAGCGCCTTGATCAGATACGGCGCGGGCTTCGACAGGTCGATCACGGCCGTCAGCGGGTCGGGCGTCGAGACGCGCACCACGTTCGCGAACGTGCTCTTGCCGCGCGGGTGGATCGATTTCAGCAGCTCGATCGAGAACGCCACGTCGGCCGACGTGAACGGCTGGCCGTCGTGCCATTTGACGTTGCGGCGCAGCGTGAACGTGTACTTGAGCCCGTCCGGCGACACGTTCCAGGCGGTCGCGAGTTGCGGGCGCGGATGCAGGTCGAAGTCGTAGGCGAGCAGCCCCTCGATCACCTTCGAGCTGGCGACGAGCGCGGGGCCGGTGGTCTGGAAGATCGACACGAGCACCGGCGGCTCGGGGTTGATCAGCATGTTCAGCGTGCCGCCGCGTTGCCGGGTCGCGGGCGTGCCCTGCGCGAAGGCCGGCGCGGCCATGCCGGCGGAGGCGAGCGTCGCGCCCGTGGAAATCAGGAAATTGCGTCGGTTCAAGCGCGTCATCGGGTGCCGGTCCTTGTCAAACCACTGTGTCTGCGCCCGGCACGCCGAGCGCGGCGGGCTGGCTCGGCGTGCACGATAGAGTGAAACGAACGGATCGGGAAACGACGAATTCGTATATCGAAACGTAGTGCGGGAATAACGGCGGAGGGCGGCGGTATGATCGGCATGCTTCGTCGTCATCCACGAACCGGCCCATTCCACGCTCATGCATTCTCCCGCTTCATCCCATCCGATGCCTTCCTTCCCCGCGGTTTGCGGCTCGCTTGCGCAGGCCTTTGTCGACGATCCGTTTTATCGCGCGGTGACGGTGGCATTCGAGGCCGACGCCGCGCGCCGGCAGCAGGCGCTGGCCCGGTATTTCGCGCTGGCGATCGAGGAAGGGCGTGCGGTCGGCGAGATTCAACTGTCGGGAGACGATGGCGCGGCCATCTGGATGACGAACGAAGCAAGCGGCGCCGATGTCGCGCTGCACGGCGCGGCGAGGAACCGCGCGCTCGCGGCGCTGCTCGGGCCGGACGGCCATGGCAACTACGCGCGGATTTGCGAGGCGATGGCGGCGCGCGTGCCGGCACATCTGGCGAACACCTGGTATTTGTCGATTCTCGGCGTGCGGCCCGACGCGCGGGGCCGCGGGCTTGCGCAGGCCATGCTCGAACCGACGCTGGCCCGTGCGGATCGGCTCGGGGAAACCTGCTTTCTGGAGACGTTCAATCCGTTGAGCATTCCGTTCTACGAACGG
Source organism: Burkholderia sp. 22PA0099 (assembly GCF_047497165.1). Taxonomy (NCBI): domain Bacteria; kingdom Pseudomonadati; phylum Pseudomonadota; class Betaproteobacteria; order Burkholderiales; family Burkholderiaceae; genus Burkholderia; species Burkholderia sp. 22PA0099. Next base: position 2,376,389 of record NZ_CP163164.1, read on the forward strand.
CTTGGCTTCGCGCACGAGGCCGATTGCTTCGAGGCCGTGACGGGGCGGTCTTATTGGATATTGTCTCGCCGGGCATCACCGCATCCCGCTCACTTCGGCAACAACCCGCAGGCGCGATAACTGTCGATCAACGTATCGAACAATGCGATATCCGCACGGCCGCGCGCCATCAATTGCGCGCCGGAAACCGCGGCAAAGATCGCGCGCGCGCGCGCCTTGGCCTCCTTCGGCCCGGCGAGTTTCGCGGCCAGCAAGGTCTTGCGCAGCCATTCGATATTGACGTCGGCGAAGGCCTGCACTTCGTGCCGCACGATCTCGGGCAGATCGTCGTGCTCGGCGCTCATGAAGCTCGCCATGCACATCCGGTTGCCGTTCTCCAGCGAGGGGCGAAACGTCACGGCCGGATAGCGGCGCAGGCATTCAGCGGGATCGTTGATCTCGGCCGACAGGTCGTCGAGGATCGCGGCCGCGCCTTCCCAGTAGCGCTTCGCCACCGCCGCCGCCAGGTCGGCCTTGCTCGGAAAATGGTGATAGAGGCTCGCTGCCTTGATCCCGACATCCTCCGCCAGCAGGCGCACGTTCAATCCGCCGTAGCCATGCGCCTGCGCGATCCGCGTGGCCGCCGCCAGGATCCTGTCGCTGGAGTTCTGGCCCGTCTGGTCCTTCATCGCTTGCCCCGAAAATAGTGTTGACGAGCCGAAGTATAACCTTCTAGGATTCTACCTAACAAACGTTAGGTAGCCTTCTGTCCTGACTTTGTCTGCTCCCCATCGACTCATTTGAAAGGCAGGCCATGAAATCCGAACTCTTCTATCAGGATGCAACCACGCTCGCGGAACTGATCCGCACCAAGGCGGTATCGCCCGTGGAGGTGGTGCAGGCGCACCTGGATCGCATCGACGCGGTGAATCCGAAGCTCAACGCGATCGTCACGCTGGCGGATCACGCGCTCGACGCGGCGCGGCAGGCCGAGGCGGCCGTGATGCGCGGCGATGCGCTCGGGCCGCTGCACGGCGTGCCGTTCACGGCCAAGGATTCGATCGACACGGCCGGCGTGAAGACCCAGCGCGGCTCGCCGATCTTCGCGGGCCGGGTGCCCGACGCGGATGCCACCACCGTGGCGCGCATGAAGCAGGCCGGCGGCATCCTGCTGGCGAAAACGAATCTGCCGGAGTTCTCGTACTGGATCGAAACCGACAATCTGCTGACGGGCCGCGCGCGCAATCCGTGGAATCTCGATCGCACGCCGGGCGGCTCCAGCGGCGGCGAATCGGCCGCGATCGCGGCGGGCATGTCGCCGATCGGGATCGGCAGCGACGTGGCGATTTCGGTGCGCGGCCCGGCGGCGCTGACCGGCATCGTCGGCCTCAAGGCCAGCCACGGCCGGATTCCGATGACCGGCCTGTGGCCGCGCGTGCCGCGCCGCTTCTGGCACGTCGGCCCGATGGCGCGCACCGTGCGCGACGTCGCGCTGGCCTACTCGCTGCTGGCCGGGCCCGACGGCGCGGACGGCTTCTCGACCAGCCCGCTGGCGCTCGACGCCGGGGTGGGCGCGGGCCTCGGCCGGCCGATCCGGGTGGGCTGGCTGGTGGATCAGGGCTATTTCGGCCCGGTGGACAACGAGGTCGGCAAGACCGTGCAGGCGGCGGCCGAGGCGCTGAAGGCGGCCGGCGCGATCGTCGAGCCGGTCGGCATTCCGGTGCTGGAGCAGGTCGATGCGCTCGATGTGCTCTGGAAGCTGCAGGCGATGGAAACCAAGCCCGCGTTCCGCAAGGAAACCGCCGGCCACGAAGACAAGATCTTCAAGCACGTGCAGGGCGTGTACGACACGCCGGACACGCCGATCGCCGATTTCGTCGCGGCCGAGCAGCAAGCCGAGGCGCTACGCGATGGTTTTGCCCAATATTTTCAGTACTACGATGCATTGATCTGCCCGGTGACGCCGGTGGCCGGGCACGGCCACGATGCGGCGGAGTTCGTCATCAACGGCCAGAGCGTGTCGTCGCTGCACGTGATGCACACCACCGCGCCGTTCAGCGTGACGGGGCTGCCGGGTCTGTCGATGCGCTTCGGCACCAGCAGCGACGGCCTGCCGATCGGCGTGCAGCTGGTGGGGCCGTGGCTGGCCGAATCGACGCTCCTGCATCTGGCCGCGCTGCTCGAAAGCGTGAGCCCGGTGCGCGGCCTGAACCCGGATCTGTCGAAGCTTTGAGCGTGGCCATGACCTCTTCACTCGATCACCGGCGCCGCCGGTTGTTGGGCGGCGGCTCGGCGCTGGCCGCGCTGCCGCTGCTGGGGCTGGCCGGCGCGGCCCCGGCGCAGGCCTCGTCGCGCTACGCCTGGCCGCCCGGCCGGGCGGCGGTGGCCGCCGCTTCGTTCGGCCCGATCCGCCAGGTCGAGGCCGGCGGATTGAACATCGGCTATGCCGAGGCTGGCCCGGCCGACGGGCCGGTCGCGATCCTGCTGCACGGCTGGCCGCACGACATCCACAGCTTCGCCGAGGTGACGCCGATCCTGGCCGCGGCCGGCTTCCGCGTGATCGTGCCTTACCTGCGCGGTTACGGCTCGACGCGCATCGTGGCCGGCGATGCGCCGCGCAACGGCCAGCAGGCGGTGTTCGCGGCGGACCTGATCGCGCTGATGGACGCGCTGAAGATCGAGCGCGCGGTGCTGGCCGGGTTCGACTGGGGCGGCCGCGCGGCCAACATCGTCGCCGCGCTATGGCCCGAGCGTTGCCGCGCGCTGGTGTCGGCCAGCGGCTACCTGATCTCCAGCCAGGCCGCGAACCGCAAGCCGCTGCCGCCGCAACTCGAACTGCAGGCGTGGTTTCAGTACTACTTCGCAACGGAACGCGGCGCGGCCGGCTATGCCGGCGATCGCAACGGCTTCAACAAGCTGGTGTGGCAGCGTGCCTCGCCGCAATTCCGGTTCGACGACGCCACGTTCCTGCGCACGGCCGAGGCTTTCGACAATCCCGATCACGTTGCCATCGTGATCCACAACTATCGCTGGCGATTGGGATTGGCGCAGGGCGAGCCGCGGTACGACGCGCTGGAGCAGCAGCTTGCCCGCGCGCCGGCGATCGCCGTGCCCGCCATCACGCTGGAGGGCGACGCGAACGGCGCGCCGCATCAGCCGCCGGCGGCCTATGCGAGGCAGTTCACCGGCAAGTACCGGCATCGCGAGGTCAAGGGCGGCATCGGCCACAACTTGCCACAGGAAGCGCCGCAGGCGTTCGCCGAGGCGGTGTTGCAGGTTGTCGCGTTGTAGCAGGCAGGCCGGCCATGGGCCGGCTCGTCATTCAACCGCCGTCGCTCGCCGACGGCTTTCTTCGAAGGTCGCATCATGTCCGAAGCCGCACCCCGCCGCGCGTTGATCGTCATCGACGTGCAGAACGAATATGTCGACGGCAATTTCCGGATCGCCTATCCACCGGTCGAATCGTCGTTGTCGAACATCGCCGCCGCGATCGATGCGGCCAACCTGAACGGCGTGCCCGTCGTGCTTGTCAGGCATGTGCTGCCGGCCGGCGCGCCGATTTTCGCCGAGGGTAGCGCGGGCGTTGAACTGCACGCCACGGTGGCGCGGCGCCCGCACGATTGGGTCGTCGACAAGACCCTGCCGAGCGTGTTTTCGGCGGCCGGGTTTGAAGACTGGCTGGCCGACTACGCGATCGATACGCTGACCGTGGTCGGCTACATGACGCACAACTGCAACGACGCCACCATGCGCGAGGCGATGCACAAGGGATACCGCGTGGAATTCCTGCCCGACGCGGCCGGCTTGCTGCCGTACCGGAACAAGGCGGGCCATGCGAGCGCCGAGGAGATGCATCGGATCGTCACCATCATCATGGAATCGGCTTACGCGGCCACCATGACGACGCGCGAGTGGGTGGAGAATCTTCGGAATCCACACCACGTGGCCGGCGACAACATCTACGATTCCAACCGCCGCGCGCTGGATGTGCATGCGCTGCCCTAATCGAGCGACAACACATAGCCCGCCACCTCCCGCACGTCGTTCGCATCGAGCGGCTTCGGATACAGCTTCGGCATGATGCCCGACGGCTCGCGAATGCGCGCGGCCACGCCGTCGAGCGAGAGCCGCGCGCCGATGCCGGCAAGCTTCGGCCCCACGCCGCCCTGGCCTTGCCCGCCGTGGCAGCCGGCGCAATTCGCGGCGTAGAGCGACGCGCCGTGGCCGGCGCCCGCGCTGCTGGTTGCCGCGTTGGCCGCCACACGCGTGGATGGCGCGCCGTCGTTCAGCAACGCGATATCGGCCGCCGCCGGGCTTGCCGGAATCGAAGCGAGGTAGGCGTGAATGCGCGCGATGTCGGCGTTCGAGAGGATCTTCTCGCTGAACGGCGGCATCTGCCCGGCCGGCGCGTGCACGTAGGCCTGCATCGCCGCGAGCGGCAGCGGATGCGGCGCGAGCGCCGGCCCTGTCGAGATGCTGCCTTGCCCGACGATCCCGTGGCATTCGTAGCAACCGTTCTTCATGAACAGCGCGCGGCCGGCCGCCGACGATACGCCCGGCATCACGCAGGCGAGTGCAGCGGCAAACAGGATCGCAAGCGCCATCGCGGCACGCAGGTTGGTGCGGGTGTAGCGGTTCATCGTGCGGCCTCGTCAGCGGGGTTGGGTCAACACGTCGAGCAACGCGGGCTTGCCAAGCTTGACGACCGCCATCGCGCGCGCCAGGGCCGGGCCGAGATCGGCGGGGTTCGCGATCGGGCCTTCGGCCCAGACGCCCATGCTTCTCGCCATCGCCGCGTAGTCGATCGGCGGGTCCTGCAACACGGTGCCGATCGTGCCGCGCTCGGGGTGGCGGTCGCGGCGGCTCGACATGCGCTGGATATGCATGGTCTCCTGATGCCACGCGCGATTGTTGTGCATCACCGACAGCAGCGGCACGCCGTGATGCGCGGCCGTCCACAGCACGCCGGGCAGCACCATCAGGTCGCCGTCTGTCTGGATGCTGACGGCGATGCGCCCCGCGTCGCGATGCGCGATGGCCGCGCCCACGGCGGCCGGCGCGGCGTAGCCCACGCCGTAGCCGCCGCCCGCACCGATGAACTGGTACGTCCTGGTGAAATCCCACAGACGCTGCGGCCACTGGCTGATCGCGCCGGTCGGCGAGACGAGCGCCCAATCCTCGTGACGGATCGCCTGCCAGACTTCGGCCGACAGGCGCGCGGTGCTGATCGGCGAGGCATCCCAGCCGCGCGTCGCGGCGTCGCGCGCGCTGGCGCGCATCGTGTCGAACGCTTGCTGCATGGCGGGCCGGCGCGCGGCGGCGGCCTGGCGCTGCGCCGGCGTGAGCGCGGCCTGCACGGCTTGCAGCAGGCCCGGCAGCGAGGCCTGCGCATCGGCGCCGATCGGCAGCGTGGGCGCGGAGAAGCGCTCCGCGTCGCCCAGGTTCGACTTGCCGTACAGGTAGGCGGTGGAGAGGCTGATCACGTTCGCCGGCGCCGCGCCGGGTTTCGCGCGCGGCTTTGCCGGGCGTTCGATGGTGTCGGGCACCGTGCCCGTGAGCGACCACACGTCGCCCACTTCGAGCGCGAGAATCACGTCGGCCTGCGCGAGCAGCCGCGCCTGCCGCGACGAATGATTCAGATAGTGGTTGGTCGGGAAATTCATGCGCGCGAGCAGATCGACGACCGGCGCGTTCAGCGTTTCCGCCAGCTTCACGAGCATCTCCATCGCCGCCTGGTCGCGCACCGCGCGATCCGCGACGATCACCGGCGAGGCCGCGTTGCACAGCATCGCGGCGGCCGTGGCCAGCGCCTCGGGGCTGGCCACGGGCGGCGACACGACGCGCAGCGGAGGCACACGCAGATCATGAGGATGACTGATCGCCTGCTCCTGCAACTCGGCGTCCGCCACGATCAGCACCGGCGCCATCGGCGGCGTGACCGACATCGCCTGCGCGCGCATGAACGATTCGGCGTAATGCTGGAGCGACACCGGGTAATCGTCGTATTTCGTGTAGTCGCGCACCAGCGCGCCGAGGTCCTGCGCCGTGTGATACCACTCCACGCCGGGCCGCCGCTTGGCCGCATCGGCGATGTTGCCGGCCAGCACCATCACCGGCACGCGGTCGCACCACGCGTTGTAGATCGCCATCGAGGCATGCTGCAAGCCCACCGTGCTGTGCACGAGGCATGCCATCGGCTTGCCGGCCACTTTCGCGTAGCCGTGCGCGATGGCCGCCGACGCTTCCTCGTGCGTGCACACGATCAATTGCGGCTGCCGATCGCCCGCGTAATTGACGATCGATTCGTGGATGCCGCGAAACGTCGAGCCCGGCATCGCGGCCACGTAATCGATGCCGGCGATCCTGAGCAGATCCACCATGAAGTCGGAGCCGGGGTTGCCGACATGCGCTGCGTCGGTGGCGGGCGCTTCGTCGAGCGAGGACGCTTCGGTTTCGGCGGCGACCAGCGCGGCGGACGGTTTGCCGATCGCCGGGCCGGGCCGGGCGGCGGTGCTGTCCTGCGCGATGCCGGCCCCCGGTTTCGCCAACACGGCGGCCGTGCCGGTGGCCAGCGCTTCCTTCAGAAACCTACGTCGTCCTGCCATTGTCTCCGCTCCTCTTCGGGATGGTTCGATGTTTGCGAACACCGCATCGAATGAGCGTCAATGTAAGCGAGCGCCGCTGGCGCGGCTCAATATGAACTGCGTCGCCGGCCATAAATTCTGGTTAAGCTACGGGTTTTTGCATATGGCGTTCGGGGCGCGCTTGCCGGGTATTCAGGAGCCCTATGCGGAAACCCTGAGCTTAACGAAAACTTATGGCGTGCACGGCAGTACATATTAGGCATTCCTCTACAAAGCGCTTACATTGACGCCCGGCTTCATTCCCAAGCGCGCGTGCCCGAACAGCGGCGCTCGCGCACCCGGCCCGACCTGCCGGTGACCAGATTCGAGACATTCGCCTTCAAGGAATACCGTGATGCGTCTTTCCATCCAAGCACGCCTCGCATTGACGATGGGCCTGCTGTCCGCCTTGCTGCTCGCGGTCGGCCTGTTCGGCATTGCCGGCATGACCTACAGCAACGACGGCAATCTCGATACCTATACGAACAAGCTGCCGAGCGCGAACCTCATCGGCGAGGCGGAACTGAGCCTGCAACGCGAACGCACGGCGCTGCTGCGCGGCGCGATCGATACCTCGTCGGACCAGAACATCGGCGACACCGTCGCGCACGAGAAGGCGTTTCGCGCGATGGCGCGCAAGGCGCTCGACGCTTACATGTTGCTGCCGCAATCGGCGCACGAGGCCGAACTGGCGCGCGAGCTGCTGGCGCAGCGCGCGGCCATGGATACGGGCCTCGACGCATTCGCGCAGGCGCTGCTGTCGAAGGACGCCCCGCGCATCATGCGCGCCGCGCTCGACAACAACACGCTGTACGCCCGCTATCACGACAGCAGCGTGAAGCTGCGCGAGTGGCAGGTGAGCGAGGCGCGCGACGAATTCGAAACCGGGCAGCGCCGCTACGGGCTGCTGCGCGCCGTCACGTTCGCCGCGCTGGCGCTCGGCCTGCTGTGCGCCGTCGGCAGCTTCCTGAGCCTGCGCCGCGCGATCGCGGGACCGCTCGGCGAAGCGCTCGCGCATTTCGACCACATCGCGCAAGGCGACCTGACGCGGCCGATCGCGGCGGCGTCGCACGACGAAATGGGGCGTTTGCTGACGGGCATCGCCGACATGCAGGCGCGCCTGCGCCAGACCATGCGCGACCTGCTGCAAAGCAGCGAGGCGATTGCGCTGGCCACCAGCGAAGTGGCGGCCGGCAATCAGGATTTGTCGGCGCGCACCGAGGAGCAGGCGGCCTCGCTGGAGGAAACCGCCGCGAGCATGGAGGAACTGACGTCCACCGTCCGGCACAACACCGACAACGCGCAGCAGGCGCGGCAACTGGCGTCCACGGCGCGCGACGTGACGCTGGCCGGCGGCCGCCTGGTGGACGAGGTGATGCGGACCATGAACGGCATCAGCGAGAGCGCCGTGCGGATCGCGGACATCACCGGCGTGATCGAGGGCATCGCGTTCCAGACCAACATCCTGGCGTTGAACGCCGCGGTGGAAGCGGCGCGCGCCGGCGAGAACGGGCGCGGCTTCGCGGTGGTGGCCTCGGAGGTGCGTTCGTTGGCGCAGCGCTCCAGCACGGCCGCGAAGGAGATCAAGGAACTGATCGGCGTGTCGGCCGAGCGCGTGCAGGCGGGCAACCAACTCGTGGTGCGCAACGGCGAAACGATGGAGGACATCCGCCAGTCGATCGTGCGCGTGGACGATATCGTCGGCGAGATCGCCGAGGCTTCGCACGAACAGAGCCGTGGCATCGAGCAGGTGAACCAGGCGATTTCGCAGATGGACGGCGTCACGCAACAGAACGCGGCGCTCGTCGAGCAGGCGGCGGCTGCTGCGCTGTCGCTCGAAGATCAGACCCAGCGGCTGCGCGAGATCGTGAACGGCTTCCGGACGGAACCGGCGGGCGGCCGCGAAGCTGCCGCGTCGTTCGCGCCGCGTGCGAGGCTGGCGCTGACAGGCTGAGGCGCCGAGAGGGAAGCGCTACCCGTGAATCGCCGGCCGCTCAGGCCTGCCGCGAAACCACCAGAAAATACCCGCAAGGCGCATCCGTCGCATTCCTGAACGTGTGATCGACGTTGGCCTGGAAGAACATCGCGTCGCCGCGCTCGAGCGTATGGTCGATGCCGTCGATCTCCACCACCAGCGTGCCCTCGATCACCGTCACGTGCTTTTCGGTGCCGAGCGGATAGGCCGGCAGCACGCCGGTCGAGACGCCCGCCGGAAGATGGTGATACAGCAGCTCGACCCGCGTGCCGCCCGGCGCAGGCGACACGATATGCCGCTCGAAGCCGCTGGCCGGATCGCGAAACACCGGGCGCGCGGCCCGGCGCGAGATCACCACCTTGCCGCGCGCGTCGCTGCCGCCGACCAGTTCGGACAACGAGGTATTGAGCGCGTGCGCGATGCGCGTGGCGATGCCGATCGTCGGGCTTTTCTCGCCGCGTTCGACCTTCGACAGCATCGCGCGGCTCACGCCCGATTGCCGCGACAACTGCTCCAGCGTCATGTCGGCCGCATCGCGCAGCTTGCGCACGGCCGCGCCGAAGACGAGCGCCAGCTCGTCTCCCGGTTCGGCGCTGTCGAGGTCCGGCTTCGGCATCAATCGTTCCCTGTGTGGATAACCGGCCACGTGCAGCGGGCCGATGGTTGGCGTTGGCGCGAATTCTACCAAAGGAGCCAATTTCTTGATAAATTCTCCCATCGAAGATATATTCTTCAAATCGATGCGGGGCGACACCGGCTTCGCGCACTCACCGCCAGGAGAAAACATGCAGACAACGGATCAACGGGATCAGGACGTCGGTCGATTGGGGCTTCGGCTCGCCAACCTGCGGGTGGGCGGACGGCCCACGCTGGGCGCGGAAACCGAGCACGGCGTGCTCGACCTGGTGGCGAGCGCCGCCGCGCTCGGGCTGCCGGTGCCGCAGGACATGGATGCGCTGCTGCAGGAAGGGCGGGCCGGCGAGGTGCGCGCGGTGCTCGACGCCGTGGCGCAGCGCAGTGATGCGCGCCGCATCGTCGAGCCGGCCGCGCTGGCGTTCGCGCCGCTGGTCACGCGCCCGGAGAAGATCATCTGCGTGGGCTTCAACTACCGGCAGCACGCGGCAGAAACCAATACGCCGGTGCCGAAGGCGCCGCCCGTGTTCGGCAAGTTCAACAACGCGCTCAATCATCACGAGGGCAGCGTGCGCCTGCCGACCCGGGCCGATCGTCAGTTCGACTATGAAACCGAGCTGGTGATCGTGTTCGGGCGCGAATGCCGCGACGTGCCCGAAGCCGAGGCGCTCGACGTGGTGGCCGGCTATGCCACCGGCAACGACATCAGCGCGCGTCATCTCCAGAACCTCACGACGCAATTCATGGCGGGCAAGACCTCGGACGGTTTCGCGCCGGTCGGCCCGTGGCTCGCGACGCGCGAGCGCGTGCCCGATCCGAATGCGCTGCGCGTGCAGACCTGGGTCAACGGCCGGCAGAAGCAGGACGGCACCACGCGCGACATGATCTTCAACTGCCGTCAGATCATCGCCTACGTGTCGAGTTTCATGACGATCAAGCCCGGCGACATTCTGTTTACCGGCACGCCCGAAGGCGTGATCTGGGGCGAGAAGACGCCGCTCGACGCGCGCGAATGGCTGAAGCCGGGCGACGTGGTGGTGTCGTCGGTCGAAGGGCTGGGCGAATTGCGCGTGACGCTGGCCTGAACTGCTGTCACCCCTGCAACCCCCGCAATCCTGAGGAATCCTCGATGAACCTTCCAGCAAGCGTGGACAAGCTCTGCATCCTCGACGGCGGGCTGGCCCGCGTCGACGATGCCTCAATCTACTCGCCCGGCGTCAACGTCGGCGTGCCGATGGCGCTCAGTTGCAACGCCTACCTGATCCGCCATCGCGGCGAATGGCTGTTGTGGGACACCGGCACGCAGGACGATCTGATCGGCGAACCGGACGGCCGCATCATCGCGCACGGCATTCGCGGCTCGCTGCGCCGCACGCTGGGGTCGCAACTGGCGGAGCTCGGCGTGACGCCCGACGAGATCGGCTGGCTCGCGATCTCGCACGCGCATTACGATCACGTCGGCAATTGCGGGCTGTTCCGCCGCGCGCGGTGGGTCGCGCAGAAGGCCGAGTACGACGCGATGTTCGGCAGCGATCCGGGCAGCTTCGGCTTCCTGCCGGAGTTGTACGCGTCGCTGCGCGACAACCCGCTCCAGCTCGTCGATGGCGATCACGACATCTTCGGCGACGGGGCGGTGCGCATGGTGTCCACACCGGGCCACACGCCCGGCCATTGTTCGCTGCTGGTGCGCCTGCCCGATTCGGGGCCGGTGCTGTTGAGCGGCGATATCGCGCACAACCGCACCAATTACCGCTGCCGGTGCGTGCCGTCGTTCAATGCCGACAAGCTCGCCACGGTCGCCTCGATCGAGAAGGTCGACACGTTGCTGCGCGAGGAGCACGCGACGTTGTGGATCAATCACGATATCGAGCAGAACGCGGCGTTGCCGCATGCGCCGGCGTGGATCACGTGATCCCGCGCCGGGCCGGGCCGGCCGTTACGCCTGAAGGTTTCGGCCGAACGCGCTGATCTCCGTCGCTCGGGTGTCGGGCCGCGCGGGCTCGGCCTCGACCTGGACGGTTTCTTCATACCCGGCCAGCAACGCCAGCAGCACCGAAATGTCGGCTGCCTTGCGAAAGTACCCGTCGAAGCCCGCACTGAGCGCCTGCGCCTCGATTTCGGACCAGGCCATCGATGTATAGGCAACGATGATGGTCGGCCTGGCGTGCGGCGAGGTGCGCAGGTTGCGCGCCACGTCGAAGCCGTCCATGCCCGGCATGCGGATATCGAGCAGCACGATGTGCGGCATGTGGATTTCGGCGGCCCGATATACCTCGTGCGCATCGGTCACGAAGCGCGTGTCGAAGCCGAGCACGGAGAGATACAGCGCCATCGCTTCCGCGCCGTCCAGGTAATCGTCGACGACCAACACCCGCCGCCGTCCGCCCGACCCGTTGATTTTCCGCGCCGAGCACATCACGGAGACTTGATGGCTCATTCCATCCTCGCTTGCTGTCCATTTCGCACCAGCTCATGGTGACGTCAACGCGCGGAAAAATTGTGCCAAATGTGTGGACGTTTGATTCGTGATTGTCACGGCGGGATCGGCCGCGCCGGATAATCGAGCGACCCGCGACCGGCGCAACACGGCGTTCGCGCGGCCGGCGAGGCGGTACGGGTGCACGGAGGGCAGCGCGCCCGAGGCCGACGCAGCGCGCCGATTTGACAGCCTCACTGGCCGTCGATTATTGTCGCCGGCACCGGATGCGCCCCGCGGCGTCCGCGATTCGTCATGCGGGATGCCAAACGGAAGGTGACAACAGGTATGGCCGAGGGAACTTCGCCCCGTCGTCCGGCAACCGCGCACGAGGTGGCGCGGCTGGCCGGCGTCTCGCAATCGGCGGTGTCGCGGGTGTTCACGCCGGGCGCGAGCGTCGCGCCGGCCACGCGCGAGCGCGTGATCGCGGCCGCCGGGCAGCTCGGCTATCGCCCGAACCTGGTGGCGCGCTCGCTGATCACGCGCCGCTCGAACGTGATCGGCGTGGTGGTGCCCGCCAACGGCAATCCGTTCTACCAGCGCGCGCTCGAACGCCTGTCCGCCGCGTTCGCCCGGGCCGGCTACCGCGCGCTGCTGTTCCCCACCGACGCCCGGGCCGGCGCCGATCCCATTCTCGAAGACGTGCTGCGCTATCGCGTGGACGCGCTGGTGCTGATCTCGACCAGCTTCTCGTCGCGCTTCGCCGACGAATGCCTGCAGATCGGCCTGCCCGTGGTGATGTTCAACCGCAAGACCGACAGCACGGCCGCGTCGAGCGTGACGGGCCAGAACCGCGACGGCGCCGAACGCCTCGCCGAATTCCTGGTGGCGGGCGGCCACGCGCGCTTCGCCTATCTGGCCGGCCTCGCGCAATCGTCGACCAACCGCGACCGCGAGGAGGGCTTCAAGGCCGGCCTCGCGCGCCACGGCGTGAAGCGCATCCAGCAGGAGGCCGGCGATTACTCGGCCGACGGCGCGGAGCGCGCCGCGCGCGCGCTGCTCGGCGCGAAGCGGCCGCCCGATGCGATCTTCTGCGCGAACGACCACATGGCGCTGGTCGCGATCAGCGTCGCGCGCGCCGAGTTCGGGCTGACGGTGGGCGAGGACGTGTCGATCGTCGGTTTCGACGATATCGACATGGGCCGCTGGCCGCTGTTCGGCCTGACCACCTACAGCCAGCCGCTCGACGAAATGGTCGAGCGCGCCGCGCGCCTCGTGCTCCAGCAACTGGCCGACGCGCAGGCTCCCACGGTGCAGGAAGTGGTGGCCGGCGAACTGATCGTGCGCGATTCCGCGCGGCTGCCGGCCTCGGGGCTGGAGGCGCGCGACGGGCGGCGCGTCTGGGTCGGCCGAGTCGGTTGATCTCCCCCGCCGGCGCGGGCCGCGCGCCGGTTTTTCCCACGATTCCGGGTTAACGATAGCTCGCCTGCGCGAGCCGATTCTCGTACATTGGCGGCAATTGCATACGTATGCATCCTGATTTGCATACGTATGCAAATTCCCCTCGAACTGACTCTAAAGGTGCCCCATGGCTGTCTGGCTCAAGCAAGGCGCGGAAGCGGAAGTGATCAAGTCCGCCGCGAAGGAAGTACGTGAAACCGTCGAGGCGACGCTCGCCGACATCGAGGCGCGCGGCGACGCGGCCGTGCGCGACCTGTCGGTGCGCTTCGACAAGCTCGATCGCGAGGATTACCGGCTGACGCAGCGCGAGATCGACGATTGCCTGTCGCAACTGTCGAAGCGCGATATTTCGGACATCGAATTCGCCCAAACGCAGGTCGAGAACTTCGCGCGCCATCAGCGCGAATCGATGCGCGACATCGAGGTGGAAACGCTGCCGGGCGTGGTGCTCGGCCACCGCAACATCCCCGTCAACGCGGCCGGCTGCTACGTGCCGGGCGGCAAGTATCCGCTGCTGGCGTCGGCGCACATGTCGGTGATCACCGCGCGCGTGGCGGGCGTCAAGCGCATCATCACCTGCGCGCCGCCGTTCAACGGCAAGCCCGCGCCGGCGATCGTGGCGGCCCAGCACATGGCCGGCGCGAGCGAGATCTACTGCCTCGGCGGGATTCAGGCGGTGGGCGCGATGGCGATCGGCACCGAGCGCATCGCACCGGTCGATATCCTGGTCGGCCCCGGCAACGCGTTCGTGGCGGAAGCCAAGCGCCAGTTGTTCGGCCGGGTCGGCATCGACCTGTTCGCCGGCCCCACCGAAACGCTGGTGATCGCCGACGACAGCGTGGACGGCGAAATTTGCGCGACCGACCTGCTCGGCCAGGCCGAGCACGGCCCCGATTCGCCGGCGATCCTGCTGACCACCTCCGAGGCACTTGCGCGCGACACGATGCGCGAGGTCGAGCGCCTGCTCGAAATTCTCCCCACCGCCAACATCGCGCGCCAGTCGTGGCAGAAATTCGGCGAGGTGATCGTGGCCGAGAGCGACGAGGAAATGGTTCGGATCGCCAACCAGATCGCGTTCGAGCACGTGCAGGTCATGACCAAGGACCCGGATTACTTCCTGGCCAACATGACGAATTACGGCGCGCTGTTCCTCGGCCCGCGCACCAACGTGGCCTATGGCGACAAGGCGATCGGCACCAACCACACGCTGCCGACCAAGAAGGCGGCGCGCTACACGGGCGGCCTGTGGGTCGGCAAGTTCCTCAAGACCTGCACGTACCAGAAGGTGCTGACCGACGAGGCGTCGGCGATGATCGGCGAATACACGTCGCGCCTGTGCGCGCTCGAAGGCTTCGCCGGCCACGGCGAGCAGGCCAACGTGCGCGTGCGCCGCTACGGCCGCAAGGACGTGCCGTACGGCGGCGCGGCCGAGTAAGGCCCCCGCCCGCAGGAGGAGATCGCGCAGCGCGCGCCGCATCGTGCGGCAGTGCGCTGCGCCGCTACATGCCGCCGGTTTCCCCACCCGGCGCACAACGAAAAACAGAAGAGACCTTCATGAGTGTCGTCATCGCTCTCGCCGCGCTGTGCTTCCTGATGCTGGCCGCCTATCGCGGCTACAGCGTGATCCTGTTCGCCCCCATCGCGGCGCTCGGCGCCGTGCTGCTCACCGACCCGTCGATGACGGCGCCGATCTTCACCGGCCTGTTCATGGACAAGATGGTCGGCTTCATCAAGCTGTATTTCCCGGTGTTCCTGCTCGGCGCGCTGTTCGGCAAGCTGGTCGAGCTGTCGGGCGCGTCGCGCTCGATCGTCTCGGCGGTGATCGGCGTGCTCGGCCGCGAGCGCGCGATTCCGGTGATCGTGATCGTGTGCGCGCTGCTGACCTACGGCGGCGTGTCGCTGTTCGTGGTGGTGTTCGCCGTCTATCCGTTCGCGGCCGAGATGTTCCGCCAGAGCAACATCCCGAAGCGGCTGATGCCTGCCACCATCGCGCTCGGCGCGTTCACGTTCACGATGGACGCGATGCCGGGCACGCCGCAGATCCAGAACATCATTCCCACCACGTTCTTCAAGACCACCTCGTGGGCCGCGCCGTGGCTCGGCCTGATCGGCTCGCTGTTCATCTTCGTGGCGGGCGTGGCCTACCTCGAATACCAGGGCCGTCGCGCCGCGCGGCGCGGCGAGGGCTACGGCACGAACCTGCGCAACGAACCGGAAACGCCGGCCGACATGCGCCTGCCGCATCCGCTCGTGGCGCTCGCGCCGCTGGTGGTGGTGGGCGTGGTGAACCTGCTGCTGACGCGCCTGATCCCGCACTGGTACGCGCCCACCTTCAACGTGAGCCTGCCCGGCATGAGCACGCCGATTCAGGTCGAGACGGCCAAGATCGTCGCGATCTGGGCCGTGCTCGGCGCGCTGTGCAGCGGCATCGTGGTGGTGCTGGCGTTCGGCTTCGCGTCGATCCGGGAGAAGTTCGCCGACGGCTCGAAGGCGGCCGTGGCGGGCGCGATGCTGGCGACCATGAACACCGCCTCCGAATACGGCTTCGGCGCGGTGATCGCGGCGTTGCCGGGCTTCCTGACGGTGGCCCACGCGCTGCAATCGATCTCGAACCCGCTGATCAACGAGGCCGTGACGATCAACCTGCTGTCGGGCATCACGGGTTCATCGTCGGGCGGCATGAGCATCGCGCTGGCGGCGATGTCCGACCGCTTCATCGATGCGGCCAACGCGGCCGGCATTCCGCTGGAGGTGCTGCATCGGGTGGCCTCGATGGCGGCCGGCGGCATGGATACGCTCCCGCACAACGGCGCGGTGATCACGCTGCTGGCCGTCACGGGGCTCACGCATCGCGAGTCGTATCGCGACATCTTCTTCATGACGGGTATCAAGGTGGCGGCGTCGTTCCTGGCGATCGCGGTGTTCTATACCACCGGGCTGGTGTGACGACAGGGGCGGGGCGCATCGCGCCTCGTCCGACCCTCGCTCGCGTGGCGTTCAGCCGGCCGATTCGACGTTGAACTGCCGGCCCACGTAATCGATGTGCACGAACATCGCGTCCTGTGCCGCGTCGGGGTTGCGGTCGCGAATCGCGCGATAGATGGTTTCGTGCTGCAACAGGCGGTCGCGCGCCTGCACGGCCGCGTTCGCGTTGTTGACGGTGGCATCGTAAGTATTGCTTGCGATGTGTTCGCGCAGCATCGTGATGACGCCCGCATAGAACTGGTCGAGCAGCCGGTTGTGCGAGGCGGCTGTCAGCGTGGCGTGGAATTCGCCGTCGGTGCGCGCTTCCTCGTCCACGTCGGCGTGATGCACGGCGCCGTGCATCCGTTCGAGAATCGCCTCGAACTGCTCCATCTGCCGCGCCGATGCGCGCTGCGCCGCGAAGCGCGCGGCCGCGCATTCGAACACCAGCCGGAATTCAAGCGTTTCCGAGCGCAGCGGCGGCGTTTCCGCGATCAGTTGCATCCATGGCGCGGCGATCCCCACCGGCTTGTTGCCGAGCAGATACACGCCGCTCCCGTGCCGCGTTTCCAGCAGCCCCTTGCTGACCAGGCGCGCGATCGCCTCGCGCACCGTCGCGCGCGACACGCCGAACGCCTCGGCCAACGCGCGCTCGGCCGGCAGGCGTCCGCCCGCCAGCCAGCGTCCTTCCGCAATGCCTGTCTCGATCTGCCGGACGGTCTGATTCAGCGCACCCGTGCTTTTCATGCGATTTCCACCTTGGTTCTGCGTGTGTTTCTGCGTATGTGCCGGCCTGCCGAAAAAGTGGCCTGACCAATTTGCGCGGGCCGCGCGGCCCGCCGCATGATGCGTGCACCCCGGCCCAGCGCATGCGGCGTTCGACATGACAAGCGCGGCCCGGCAGCCCGACCCCACAATCAGGAGGCATGACATGAGCGCCACGCTCGCCATCAAACTGCACGACAACGACGACGTGCTGATCGCCCGCGGCGCGCTTGCCGCGGGAACGATTCTCGCCGAATTCGACGATCTTGTCGCAAGCGCCGAGATTCCCCCCGCCCACAAGATCGCCTGCCGCGATGTCGAGCAAGGCGCGCCGGTGCGCCGCTACGGGCAGATCATCGGCTTCGCCACGCAGCCGATTCGCGCCGGCGATCACGTGCACGTCCACAACCTGTCGATCGGCGAGTTCAACCGCGACTACGCGTTCGGCGAGGACATGCACCCCGTCTCGCCCGCCGCCGCACCCCTGAGCTTTCAAGGCTTTCGGCGCGCCGACGGCCGGGTGGCCACGCGCAACTACATCGGCGTGATCAGCACCGTCAATTGCTCGGCCACCGTCACCAAGCTCGTGACCCAGCACTTCAGCGCGCCGGGCGCGCTCGACGCCTACCCGAACGTGGACGGCATCGTGCCGATCACGCACAGCTTCGGCTGCTGCATCGATCACAACGGCGAAGGCATCCAGCAACTGCGCCGCACGATCGGCGGATACGTCAGGCATCCGAACTTTGCCGGCGTGGTGATCATCGGTCTGGGCTGCGAAGCCAACCAGATGGGCGCGATGTTCGTGGCCGAGGGCGTCGAGCCGGGGCCGCTGCTGGTGCCGCTGGTGATGCAGGAAGAGGGCGGCACGCAGAAGACGGTGAACGCCGCGATCGCCGCCGTCGAGCGCATGCTGCCGGTGGCGAACCAGGCGCAGCGCGAGCCGCTGCCGGTGTCGCACATCAGCGTGGCGCTGCAATGCGGCGGCTCCGACGGTTACTCCGGCATCACCGCGAACCCGGCGCTCGGCGCGGCGGTGGATCTGCTGGTGCGCCACGGCGGCACCGCGATCCTGACCGAAACGCCCGAGATCTACGGCGCCGAGCATTTGCTGACGCGCCGCGCCGTGAGCCGCGAGGTGGGCGAGAAGATCGTCGAGCGCATTCACTGGTGGGAGTCGTATGCCGAGCGCGAGAAGGGCAGCATCGACAACAACCCGACGCCCGGCAACAAGGCCGGCGGCCTGACCACCATCCTCGAGAAATCGCTGGGCGCGGTGGCCAAGAGCGGTTCGTCGCCGCTGATGGGCGTGTACCGCTACGCCGAACCGGTCGACACGCATGGCCTGGTGTTCATGGATGCGCCGGGCTACGACCCGATGGGCGCGACCGGCCAGATCGCCAGCGGCGCGAACCTCGTGGTGTTCACGACGGGGCGCGGCTCGTGCTTCGGCGCGAAGCCCGCGCCGTCGATCAAGGTCGCGACCAACTCCGCGATGTTCCGGCGCATGGTGGACGACATGGACATCAACTGCGGCGAGATCATGGACGGCGCGGCAACGGTCGAGCAGAAGGGCGAGGAAATCTTCCGGATGATCGTGGAGGTGGCCTCGGGCGGCAAGAGCAAGAGCGAGGCGCTCGGCGTGGGCAACGAGGAATTCGTGCCCTGGATGATCGGCGCGCAGATGTAAGCGCGGCAGGGCGGCGGCGCGCACGCAAGCATTGTGCGTGACCACCGCTCACGCCGCCGTCGCCCGGCACGCAGAATACGCAGGCTACACACGATAGGCACGACAGCCGTTGTCGTTGCACGGCTGAATCGATCGGCAATACCAATCAGATTCCGGCGAGGCGCCACGCTGCGCGCCCGATCCGGACGGAGACTCCGCATGAAGATCAAACAGGCCCTCGAGCGCTTTCCCGGCGGCATGATGGTGATTCCGCTGCTCTGGGGCAGCGTGCTCAACACGTTCGCCCCGCATGTGCTGTCGATCGGCAGCTTTTCCACCCAGCTTGCGCACGGCGCCTTGCCGATCCTCGCCGTGTTCTTCGTGTGCATGGGCGCGGAAATTCAACTGCGCACCGCGCCGCGCGCCTTGCGCAACGGCGCCGTCATCACGCTGGCGAAGCTTGCCAGCGGCGTGTTGATCGGCCTGGCGGTCAGCAAGCTGTGCGGCCCGCAAGGCTTGTTCGGGCTGTCGGGCATGGCCGTGATCGCCGCCGTGACCAACGCCAACATGGGCCTGTACGCGGCGCTGACGCGCCAGTTCGGCGACGACATGGATCGCGGCGCGCTGGCCGTGCTGTCGATCCTCGAAGGGCCGTTCGTGACGATGGTGGCGCTCGGCTTGTCGGGGCTCGCGAAGATCCCCGTGATCGACCTGGTGGCGACCGTGCTGCCGATCGTGATCGGCATGGTGCTCGGCAACCTCGACCCGGACATGCGCCGCTTCCTCAAGTCGGGCGGCGACCTGCTGATTCCGTTCTTCGCGTTCGGCCTCGGCGCGCAGATCAACCTGCATGCGATTCTCGGCGCGGGCCTGTCGGGCATCGTGCTCGGGCTGATCACGCTGGCCGCCGGCGCGGTGTTCAACGTGCTGGCCTCGCGGCTGGCCGGCGGCACCGGGGTGGGCGGCATGGCGGCCGCGACCACCGCCGGCAACGCCGTGGCCACGCCCACCGCCATCGCGGCGGTGGACCCGCGGCTCGGCGCGCTGGTGGCGGTGGCCACGCCGCAGATCGCGGCCTCGACCATCGTCACGTCGCTGCTGGCGCCGCTGGCGACTGCCGCCTATGCGCGCTGGCACACGCGCCGCAGCGCGGCGCGGCGGGAAGTACGGCAGGCCGAAGGGGCGGCGGTGGATGCCTGAAAACAGGGCGCGCCGGATGACGGCGCGCTGTGTGGTGTGACGGCCGCTGCCGTCGCCAATGCGAATGCCCCCGGCCGGCATGCCGTTGCGGGCGCAACCAAAAGCACACTGAAACGCGTGCCGCACCCCTACGCGGCAAGGCTCACCGGCCCTCTCGTTCACTCCCGGTAACCGCCCCTCCCAACGCGAATAGGAAACGCGACGAATCGATCGTATTCTTTATTGCGACGAATCCGTCACATTTTCCAACCTTCACGTTACCGGCTGAACGCATGTCCACCTCGACCCAACCCGATACCTCGCGACGGCGGCTGTACCTGATCGCGGCAGTCCTGTTCGTTTCCTACTTGTGCGTGGCGATGCCGCTGCCGGTGATTCCGGTGTTCGTCACGCATCGCCTCGGCCTCGACAACGTCTGGGCCGGCCTCGGCGTGGGCGTGGCGTTTCTGGCCACCATCCTGACGCGCGGCTACGCGGGCAACCTGACCGACCGGCGCGGCGCGAAAACCGCCGTGGTGCGCGGCCTGCTGTTGTATGCGGCGGGCGCGGCCGTCACGTTGATCGCGGGCCTGATCGACGCGCCGCCGGCCGCGTTCGGCGTGTTGGTCGCGGGCCGGCTGCTGCTCGGCCTTGGCGAGAGCCTGGGCGGCGTGGGCATCATCACGTGGGGCGTCGGCCTGGTCGGCCCGGCGCGCTCGGGCCAGGTGCTGGCGCTGGTCGGCGCGGCCATCTACGGGGCGTTCGCGGTGGGCGGCCCGCTCGGCCTGCTGTTGTTCGGCCGGATCGGCTTTGCCGGCACGATGGCCGTCAGCGCGCTGCTGCCGTGCCTCGGGCTGGCGGTGATAGCCGCGCTGCCGGGCATCGCGCCGCATCCGCACGGCAAGCGCCCCGGCTTCTTCAGCGTGGTCGGCCGGATCTGGCTGCACGGCCTGGTGGTGTGCCTGCAAGGCATCGGCTTCGCGGCGATCGGCGCGTTCTTCGCGCTCGATTTCCTGCACAACGGTTGGCAGTACGCAGGATTGGGCTTGAGCGCGTTCGGCGTCGGCTTCGTGCTGGTGCGCGTGCTGTTCGGGCATCTGCCCGACCGCGTCGGCGGCCTGCCGGTGGCGATTGGCTCGCTGGCGGTCGAGACGCTCGGCCAGTTCCTGATCTGGGGCGCGCACGAACCGGCGCTCGCGCTGGCCGGCGCGTTCCTGACCGGGCTGGGCTGCTCGATGGTGTTTCCGTCGATGGGGCGCGAGGTCGTGCATCTGGTTGCGCCGAACCTGCGCGGCACGGCGATGGGCGCCTACGCGGCGTTCCAGGATCTCGCCTACGGCCTGACCGGGCCGCTGGCCGGCTTGCTGGCGGACCACGGCGGTTACGGCGGGGTGTTCTTCACGGGCGGCGTGGCGGCCTTGATTGGCTTGTTGATCGCGATGTATCTGCGCCGTGTGCGCGTGAGCGTGATGCAGTAAGCGAGCGTGGCGGGGCGTGGGCGGACGATGCTTTGCGCCGCCGCGCCCGGTCATCCGCAGCGTCGTCCCGAATCCGATTCGTTGCGCGCGCATCGATCCGTCATCGTCGGCGCGGATGTCGACAAGCCCGGCCATTGCGATGCATTGGCAGCGGGTTCGAATAGGGAAGCGGCTGACAGATGGCGGAAGCCGGCGAAGCGAACATGCGTGGTTGAGCCGGATGATGTCGGCAAGCCTGACCATCGAGATGCGATGGCCGATGCATTGGCGGCGACGGGCGTCGAGTGGGAGAGCGGATGACGGACGCCGGCGAAGCGAGCATGCGCGGCTGAACCGGTTGAAGGAGGGCGGCGGATTCGCGACCCCCGGGCGGGGATCGCGCAGCGAGCGAGTGGGCGAGGCTCAACCGAGTCGAATCGACAGTTCGACATCCTCACCGACCGGCGTCGACAAATACCCGCTCGACGGCGCACGCACGCGCGCCAGATAGTCGGGGCTGAAATCGGCGTTGTCGGCGACGATCAGCGCGCCGGGCCGCAGGCGGCTTTCCACGCGATCGAGCACGTCGTTGTAGAGCGCCTTCGCGCCGTCGAGCAGCAGCAGGTCGATGCGCTCGGGCAGGCCGGTGGCGAGCGTTTCCAGCGCGTCGCCCTCGCGCACTTCCACGAGATCGTCCAGGCCGCCCGCGCGCAGATGCTCGCGGGCTTTCAGCACTTTCGCCGGCTCGAATTCGCTGGTGATCAGGCGGCCGCCGCCGTTGTCGCGCAGCGCGGCGGCCAGGTGCAGCGTCGAAATGCCGAACGAGGTGCCGAATTCGACGATGTCCGTCGCGCGGCAACTGCGCGCCAGCATGTAGAGCAGCGTGCCGGTTTCGCGCGAGACGGGCAGCCACAGGTCCTTCAGCCGCGTGTAGAGATCGCGGTATTCGGTCTTGCTGCGCAACAGGCGATCGCGTTCGGCTTTCGGCGTTTGCGCCAGCGCCGGGCTGGTGGCCGCCGCGGCCTGCTCGAACATGCGGTCGAGCAGCGGGGCGAGCGGGGCTTGGGTCAGGGTCGTCATGAAGGCTCCGGGAACGATTGAGCGCCGGATGGCGCATCGGTAAAATGCGATGAATTTGTCGCATTCAGAATACGACGGCTTCGTCGCATTTTCTATTCGCATTGTCTCGACGCTCCAGGCACGCCATGACAACCTCCCGTTCCCCCCGTATTTCCGCGCGCAAGGCGCCGCAGCAGGCCCGTTCGACCGAGCTGGTCGCGGCCATCCTGGAGGCGGCTATTCAGGTTTTGGCCAAGGAAGGCGCGTCGCGCTTCACCACCGCGCGCGTGGCGGAGAAGGCCGGCGTGAGCGTCGGCTCGGTCTATCAATATTTCCCGAACAAGGCGGCCATCCTGTTTCGTCTGCAGTCCGACGAATGGCGGCGCACGGCCGACATGCTGCGCGCGATCCTGGAGGACGTGCGCGATGCGCCGCTGGTGCGGCTGCGCAAGCTGGTGCATGCGTTCATCCGTTCGGAATGCGAAGAGGCCGACATGCGTATCGCGCTCAACGACGCCGAGCCGCTTTATCGCGATGCGCCGGAAGCGCGCGAAGTGCGGGCTTCCGGCGAGGGCGTGGTCGAGGCGTTCATGCGCGAAACCCTGCCCGACGCGCCGCCCGCCCGGCTCGCGCTGGCGGGTGAACTGGTGGTGGCGACGCTGACCACGGTCGGCAAGCAGTTTTCGGAGAAGCCGCGCACGGCGGCCGAGATTCGCACGTACGCCGATGCGATGGCCGACATGTTGAGCGCGTATTTGCGGGAGCTGGGGCACCGCTGACGCCCGCGCCCGGCGCGAGCCGGGCCGCAGCGGGGCTTACAGGTATTCGACGTTGCCGTCGACGCTGATCGCCTGCCCCGAGATGTTGCGGCCCGCGGGCGAGGCGAGGTACAGCGCCATCGCGGCGATGTCGTCGACGCTGACCATCCGGCGCAGCGAGATCTTGCGCAGGTACTCGTCCTTCATCGCCTCGGTGCTGACGCCGGCCGCCGCCGCGCGCGCGGCGATCACGCGGTCCATGCGCTCGCCCTCCACCACGCCGGGCAGGATCGCGTTCACACGGATATTGCTCGGCCCGAGTTCGATCGCGAGCGATTTCACGAGCCCGACGATGGCCCATTTGGTCGATGCGTACGGCGTGCGATACGCATAGCCGAGCCGCCCGGCGACCGACGACATCGCGATGATGCCCGCCTGCCCGCCGCTGGCCTTGAGCACCGGCACGGCACGGCGCAGGAAGTAGTACTGACTGTTCAGGTTGGTGGCGATGGTGCGGTCCCAGTCGTCGGGCGCCATCGTTTCGATCGCGCCGGTAGGGCCGGCGATGCCCGCGTTGTTGATCAGCAGGTCGAGGCCGCCGAGCCGGTTCGCGGCCTCGTCGATCACGCGGTCCACTTGCGCGCGATCCGACACGTCGGCCACGGCGGCGTGCAGATCGGGGTGGCGCGCCTGCGCGCGCTCGACGGCCGCCGCATCGACATCGCAAATATGCACGCGGGCCTGCACCTGCAGGAAGGCGTCGGCGATCGCCGCGCCGATGCCCGAGGCCGCGCCGGAAATGAAGACGCGCAACCCGGGCACGGGTTTCAGAAGCTCGTAGGTGTTCATGCTGGCCTTGAGGAAAGGGAGTCGCGAAGGTCGGTTCGGAATGCTCACCAATGGATCATCGGCAAACCCGCGACCGGGGCGGTGAAGCAGGGGATGGAGGTGCGCTTGAGGCTGCCCAGATAGACGGTGCGCAGCTCGGGGCCGCCGAACGTGACGCTGGTCAGCCAGGGCGCGAGCGTGCCGCCCGTCTGCTCGATCACCGGCATCGGCACGATTTCGCCGGTGGCGAAGGCCGCCTCGAAGCGCGCCGTGGCGGCCGCGTCGCCGTCGTCCAGCAGCGTGTGCGTCGCGCCCGACGGATCGATGGCGACCAGCCGGTCGGAGAAGATCATCGCGCACCAGAGGTTGCCGAACGCGTCGAACGCGAAGCCGTCGATCAGGCCTGCTCCGAGCGAATCGGGGCCGTAGGTTTCGCGCGGCCCGAGCGCGCCGTCGGCATCGACGCGGAAACGGCTGACGCGTTTCGCGGTGGTTTCGGCCACGTACAGGAAGGTTTCGTCGGCATCGAAGCGGATCTCGTTGGCGAACGCGAGGCCGTCCGCCACGATGCGCGCGCCGCGCGCGTCGATCAGCACGATATAGCCGTCGGCGAGCGTCGAGCGCACCGCGTTCGGCCAGGGGGTCACGCGCGTCGAGACCGTCATCCACAGCCGGCCCCGGCTGTCGCGCAGCACGAAGTTGACCTTGCCGAGCGGCTTGCCGTCGAGCCGGTCCAGCAGCACCTGCCGCTCGCCCGCCAGCGTCAGCCGCTCGAGGCGGTCGGTGCCGATGTTGGCGATCAGCAGATGGCCGTCGGCATCGAGCGCGAGGCCGTTCGGCAGCGAGCCGCTGGTCAGGCCGTCGGATGCGGCCGGGGCGGCGGCGTCGTTCGGCAGGATCAGTGCCTGCGCGCCCGATGCGTCGATCCGCATGACGCCGCCGCGTGCGTCGGCCACCAGCAGCGTGCCGTCGCGCCGGGCCAGGATGCATTCGGGGCGTTGCAGATCGTGCCCGACGCTGCGCACCGCCGCCGGATCGATGCGTAAGCCGTGGATGGGATTCATGGGTCGCCTCCTGATGGTTGTGACTACAACGTCATGCCGCCCGACACCTCGATTACCGCGCCGTTGATATAGGCCGCCTCGTCGCTGGCCAGGAACGCGTAGACGTTGGCCACGTCCTCGGGCTTGCCGAGCCGGCGCAGCGGCACTTGCTCGCGCATCTTGCGCAGCACGTCGTCCGGCACGGTGGACAGGATCGGCGTGTCGATGAAGCCCGGCGCGACGGCGTTCACGCGGATGCCCTTCGGCCCCAGCTCGCGGCTCCAGGTCTTGGTGAAGCCGATCACGCCGAACTTGGCGGCCGCGTAGTTGGTCTGGCCGTAGTTGCCGTAGAGGCCCACCACCGAACTCGCGTTGAGGATCACGCCCGCGCCTTGCGCGAGCATCGGTTCGAGCACGGCCTGCGCCAGATGGAACACGCCGCGCAGGTTCACGTCGATGACATCGTCGAACTGTTGCAGGCTCATCTTCTGCAGGCGTGCGTCGCGCGTGATGCCGGCGTTGTTGACGAGTACGTCCACGCGCCCGAATTGCTGCAGCACCTGCTCGACCACCGCGTCGGCCGCGCCGCGATCGGTCACGTTCAGCTCGTACCCGACGGCGCGCGCGCCGGCCTCGCGGCACGCGCCGGCCACGGCCCGCACCGATTCCGCGTTCATGTCGCATACCGCGACGATGGCCCCCTCGCGCGCGAATTTCAGCGCGGTGGCGGCACCGATGCCCTGACCCGCGCCCGTGACGATGGCGACCTGCTGGTTCAATCTCATGCTTGCCCTCTTTGGATAACGTCGAAGCTTGGGCTGTCAGCCCGGATAATCGATGCCGGCCGGCGCGCCGGCGATCGTGCCTGCGCCGGCGGCCGGCCGCGTTTCGGCGCGGATCGCGCGGGCCAGCAGCGGCACCAGGCACAAGCCGATGGCCGACGCGCCCACGATCACGTTGAAGCCCGCGTCGCTGCGGCCGCTGATTGTTTCGGCGAGGCCGAACAGGTAGGGGCCGGCGAAGCCGCCGAGCAGGCCCACGGTATTGATGAACGCCAGGCCGGCCGCGGCCTGGATGCCCTGCAGGCGCTTCATCGCGACCGACCAGTACGAGGGCAGCACGCCGCCCGCGAAGAAGCCGGTCGCGCCGAGCAGCGTGATCTGCAGGCTGCGGTTGCCCGCCGCGATGAACAGGATGCCGCTGATCACGAGCCCGGCCGTCAGGATGCCCAGGAATGTGCAATCGGCCTCGACGCGGCGATGGAGGCGCGGCAGGATCAGCACGCCGAGCAGGAAGCCGATGCCGACACTGCTCGACAGCAGGCCCACCACCAGCGGCGAGGTGACATGCATCTGCGCGACGATCGCGGGCGTGAAGAAGTACAGGCCGACGAACGCCACCTGGTTCAGGAAGTAGATCAGCGCGATCAGCAGCGTGGTGGGGCGCTTGATCGCCGCGAACCAGTCCGACGAGAACAGCTCGGCGTGGCCGTGCGTGTCGATCACCGCGTGCGCTTCGAGCGAGCGCGCCTCCTGCGGCGTGAGCCATCGCACGTCGGCGGGCCGGTCCGGCAGCTTGAAATAGAGCACGATGCCCGCGATCACGGTCGGCACGCCTTCGATCAGGAACATCCACTGCCAGCCGCGCAGGCCGCCGATGCCACCGAGCTGCATGAGCGCCGCGCCGAGCGGGCTGCCGACGATCAGCGCGATCGACGGCGCGGTGTAGATCCAGCCGACCGCCACTGCGCGATCCTTCGGCGCGAACCACAGCGTGATCATGTACATCAGCGCCGGGAACAGCC
The DNA here is from genome assembly GCF_047497165.1 of Burkholderia sp. 22PA0099. Classification (NCBI taxonomy): domain Bacteria; kingdom Pseudomonadati; phylum Pseudomonadota; class Betaproteobacteria; order Burkholderiales; family Burkholderiaceae; genus Burkholderia; species Burkholderia sp. 22PA0099. The sequence continues at coordinate 2,403,002 of NZ_CP163164.1, forward strand.
CCGCCTCGGCGATGCCGAGCAGCACGCGCAGCGCGTAGAACGACCACTCGCCGCGCACGAACAGCATGGCGGTGGACAGCAAGCCCCAGGTCACGGCGATGCGCGCGATCCAGCGGCGCGGCCCGATCCGGTGCGCGGCCAGGTTGCTCGGCACTTCCAGCAGCGCGTAGCCGATGAAGAAGATGCCGGCGCCGAGCCCGTAGGCCGCCGCGCCGATGCCGAGGTCGGCGGCCAGCGCGGCCTTGGCCAGCGCGACATTGGTGCGGTCGATGAACGACAGGAAATAGATCGCGCACATCAGGGGCAGCAGCCTTGCCATCGCCTTGCGGGTGGCCAGGCGATGCAGGAGGCCGGCTGCGGGTTCGTCAACGGTTGCGGGTTTCATCGTGTCTCCGGGTGTGGGCCTGCCGGTTTTGTTCGGTGTCCTGCATGCGGCGAGGCCGCGTGCGGGTGGCAGGTCATGGGGATGGCGTTGGGGGGCAGGGTTCAGGGCGTGATGCCGGCCCGGCCCTTCAGGCCGAGCATGGCGCGCGCCTCGTCGGGCGTGGCGATCTCGAACGAGAGTTCCTCGAGAATCCGGCGGATCTTGCGCACCTGCTCGGCGTTGCTCTTCGCCTTGACGCCTTTCGACAGGTAGACGCTGTCTTCGAGCCCCACGCGCACGTTGCCGCCGAGGATCGCGCCGAGCGTGACCAGCGACATCTGGTGCCGGCCCGCGCCGAGCACCGAGAAGTGGTACTGGTCGCGACCGAACAGCCGGTCGGCCGTGGCGCGCATCACCTGGAGGTTTTCCGGGTCGGGGCCGATGCCGCCGAGGATGCCCACCACCGCCTGAATGAAGAACGGCGGCTTGACGAGGCCGAGATCGACGAAATGGGCGAGGCTGTACAGGTGCCCGACGTCGTAGCATTCGAACTCGAAGCGCGTGCCGTAGTCGCCGAACTCCGTGAGGATGTTGCGGATGTCGCGGAACGTGTTCCGGAAGATCATGTCTTCCATGCCTTCGAGGTAATCCTTCTCCCAGTCGAAGCGCCAGTCGCTCATGCGGGCCGCGATCGGATGCAGCGAGAAATTCATCGAACCCATGTTCAGCGAGCACATCTCGGGCTTCGCGAGCCGTGCATAGGCGAGCCGTTCGTCGAGCGTCATGCGCGTGCTGCCGCCCGTCGAGATGTTGATCACCGCGTCGGTGCGCTCGGCGATGGCCGGCACGAACTGCCGGAACACCTCGGGCGACGGCGTCGGGCGGCCGTTCTCCGGGTCGCGCGCGTGCAGGTGCAGGATCGCCGCGCCGGCCTCGGCGGCCTCGATGGCCTGGTCGCGGATCTGCGCCGGCGTGATCGGCAGGTGTTCGGACATCGACGGCACATGCGCGGAGCCGGTCACGGCGCAGGTGATGATGACCTTGGCTTGGGGCTTGCTCATTATTTGGGAATCCTTGCTGATGAAGCGGAGCGGGGCAGGGTGGCGGCGCGATGGCGTGGCGTGGCGGCCCGGATGATCTCGGTGCGGCCGGCGTGTGAACCGGCGCCGAGCGGGTGCCAAGCGGGCGCTAAACAGGCGCTCGGGCGTCGGCCGGCGCGATGCCGCGCACGAGGCGGCGGCGGGGCCGCGGCGGCGGGGGAACGGGGCGGGTCATGCGTGTCTCCGATACGTTGGCGAAGCACCGGGCCGGTGGCGGGGGCTTCTGTTGTTCTGTGAATCATAGTGAGCTACGATGCGCCGCGTAAGGTCAATTTCGGACAGAGTGATGTCTTTCGCGGACATCCGAAAGGAGGGGCGATGTCGTCGCGATTGCCGTTGCTGAACGAGCGCATCTACGCGCCTTACAAGATCGCCGCGCTGGTGGAGGTGCTGGCCGAGCAGGGCATTGCGGCCGAGGCCGCCCTGAAGGGCAGCGGCATCGCGCCGGGCCAGATCTACGACGCCGCCGTGCAGACCTCGGTGCGCCAGTACGCGGCCGTGTGCCGGAACGCGGTGGCGCTGTCGGCCGATCCGGCCACGCCGTTTCGCACCGGCTCGCGGCTGCATCTGGCCGCTTACGGCATGTACGGCTATGCGCTGATGTCGTGCCTGTCGCTGCGCGATTATTTCCGGCTCGGCGTCAAATATCACCGGCTCGCCACGCCGACCGTGACGATCGAATGGGCCGAGCATCCGGACCGCGCCGTCTGGACCTTCCCCGACGCGTTTGCCACCGATCTGCCGCACGATGTGCAGCAATTCCTGCTCGAACAGCAGTACACGCAGCACGTCACGCATCTGCAGGACGTGGCCGGGCGAAGCTGCCCGCCCATGCTGGCGCGCTTCGCCTATCCGGCGCCGCCGCACGCCGCGCTCTATCGCGAGTACCTCGGCTGCCCGTGCGAATTCGATGCCACGCAGTGCGAACTGATTTACGACAGCGCCATCCTCGAGTTTCGCCCGCAACTGGCGCACCGGCATTCGGCCGCGCTGCTGCAGGAAACCTGCGACCGCCTGATCGGCCAGACCAAGACCTCGTCGGGCGCGGCCGGCGAGGTCTACCAGTTGCTGATGCGCAAGCCCGGCGAGTTTCCGAGCATGGAGGCGGTGGCGGCCGGGCTGAAAATGACCAGCCGCACGCTGCGGCGGCGGCTCGATGGCGAGGGCACGTCGTATCTGGCGATCGTCGACGACGTGCGCTGCTCGCTCGCCATCGAATATCTGAAGACGACCAGGATGAGCACCGAGGACGTGGCGATGCTGATCGGCTTCAGCGATACGGCGAATTTCCGGCGGGCGCTGAAGCGCTGGACGGGGAAGGGGCCGGGGGAGATTCGGAACGGGGAGTGAGGGGGGCGGCCGACTTTCGGGCTGTTTTCAACGCCCCCCAACCCCCACCCGCAGTATCATGGACAGCGTTTTGCGCCCGTTTTTCTCCGGCGTGCCCCGGAAACGCAGTCCTCTTCATCTTCCGTGGACCGTGCTGCTGCCCCTGCAACCGCTCCCCGTGATCCATCGATGGCAAGCTACGACTTTTCGAATTTCAAGCGCCCCTGGTGGGGCGTGCTCGCGCTGGCGGCCGCCGCGTTCGTGTTCAATACCACCGAGTTCGCGCCGGTCGGCCTGCTCAGCGACATCGCCGAAAGCCTGCACATGCAGCCGACCGACGTCGGCCTGATGCTGACGATCTACGCGTGGACGGTCTCGCTCACCTCGCTGCCGCTGATCCTGATCGTCAGCCGGATCGAGCGCCGCAAGCTCCTGATGCGCGTGTTCGCGCTGTTCATCGTCAGCCATGTCGTGACGGGCATCGCGCCGAACTTCACGATCCTGATGATCGGGCGGGTCGGCATCGCGTTCGCCCATGCGATCTTCTGGTCGATCTCGGCCGCGATGGTCACGCGGCTGGTGCCGCCCGACGATCGCAGCCGCGCGCTCGGCTTCCTGTCGGTCGGCACCTCGGTGGCGCTGGTGGCGGGCGTGCCGATCGGCCGGATGATCGGCGAGGCGCTCGGCTGGCGGCTGACGTTCCAGGTGATCGCGGCGACGGCGACGGTGGTGATGGGCGTGTTGTGGGTGACGCTGCCGCCGCTGCCGAGCGAACGGGCCGGCTCGCTGCGCAGCCTGCCCACCTTGCTTCGCAATCCCAAGTTGATGGCGGTGTACGCGATCACGGTGATCACGGTGTCGGCGCACTTCGCCGTGTATACGTATCTCGAACCGTTCGTGCGGCAGGTGGTGCACGCCAGCAACGACCGCATCACCTATCTGCTGGTGCTGTTCGGCATCGCCGGCCTGCCGGCCGCGATGTGCTTCGTGCGCTTCTACACGCGCCAGCCGGAGCGCTACCTGCTGGCCGTGGTCGCGATGCTGGCGGCGGCGCTGTTCATGCTGTTCCCGTTCTCGCTGTCGATCGGCACGCTGTCGCTGCACGTGCTGCTGTGGGGCGGCTTCATCATTTCGTTCGGCCTGGCGATCCAGTCGCAGGTGCTCGAACTCGCGCCCGATTCCACGGATCTGGCCGTGTCGCTGCTGTCCGCGCTGTACAACGTGGGGATCGGCGCCGGCGCGCTGTTCGGCAACCACATCGCGAACCAGTTCGGCCTGCAGTGGCTCGGCACGTTCGGCGGCGCGTTGGCGGTGCTGTCGGTGGGGATCTGCTGGCTGTCGATGACGCTGAGCCAGCGCCGCGCGGCGGGGTGATCGGGCGTTCGAACGCGGGCTGCGCAGGCTTCAGGCCAGCAGCCGGTCGATCAGGTCGGCGGTGGCCCGCACGTCGTATTTGCGCAGCAGGCTCGCGCGGTGAATGTCGACGGTGCGCGGGCTGATGTTCAGCTCCTTGCCGATTTCCTTGCTGGTCAGGCCGTGCACGACCAGCGCGGCCACGTCGCGTTCGCGGTCGGTCAGCGTGCCGGCGGCATCGGCGCGTTTGGCGCCGTCCGACAAATCGGTGAACGTCCAGATCGCCAGCTCGAACGGCCGCTTCGGGTTGTAGCCGAAGCCGCACACGGTCACCCAGAAGTGGCTGCCGTCCACACGGCGCATGATGCGCTCGTCGCTGAAGCCTTCACGCTTGGCGATCAGCGGGCCGAGGCGCTGGCCGGTCGCGGTGAAATCCTTCTGCTTCGGATACAGCTTGGAAAACGACTGGCCGACGATGTCGGCGCGCGTCGCCCTGAACAGCTCCAGCGCGCGCGCATTGCATTCGACCATGATGCGCTCGCGCGCCACGATGACGGCCACCGGCAGATGCAGGAACACGCTCTCGTAATCGAGGCTCGGCATCGTGTCGGCGGGAGTCGGCATGGCGGGCAAGGGGGATGAGCGAGGCCCGGCAGGGTGCCGGGCGCTGCGCGATTCTAACGCGCGGTCACGCCGCCCTTGCGCATGTCCTCGAACACCGATCGTTCGAACTTCGAAATGTTCAGGCCATCGATGATGATGCTCGAATCGTGAAGCGTGCTCATGTTCCGTGCCTCCGTCAAAGGGTGCGTCCGAGGGGATGCCGGGCCGACGCGGCGGGGCTCGCGGCGCCGACGTCTTCCAGCGCGCTCTTCGAGGTTTCCCGAAGCGCGAGGCCGCCCACGATCGCGAGGATCGCGATCGCGATCAGGTAATACGCGGGCGACAGGTTGGTGCCGGTGGTGGCGATCAGCCAGGTGGCGACCAGCGGCGCGGTGCCGCCGAAAATCGTGTACGCGAGGTTGTAGGTGATGGCCGAGGCGGTGTAGCGGGTTTTCGTCGCGAACACTTCCGACATCAGCGGCGCGGTCACCACGCCCGACAGCACGGCGCCGATCGCCAGCAGCGCCACGCCGAGCAGCGATTGCGCCAGCACGCCCGAGCCGCCGAGCGAGAACGCCGGATACACCGACACCATGATGAACACGCAGGTGGTGGCGATGGTGGCGCGGCGGCCCACGCGATCCGAGAACCAGCCGGCCAGCGGGCACAGCGCGGCGGCGAACAGCAGCGCGAGCACGGTCACCAGCAGCGCGGTGCTGCGCGACAGGTGGCCAGCCACTTGCAGGTAGGTCGCGAAGTAGGTGGTGAACGTGTAGAACGACAGCGCCGTGACCGACACGAACGCGCCGAGCTTGACGATGTTCCACGATTGCGAGCGCAGCGTTTCGGCCAGCGGCGCGTGCGCCACCTCGTGCTTGCCTTCGAGCGCCTGGAACGCGGGCGTTTCGTTGAGGTTCACGCGCAGGTACACGCCGATCAGGCCCACGGGCGCTGCGATCAGGAACGGCACGCGCCAGCCCCAGTCGATCATCGCCTGCGACGACAGCGACGCTTCGAGCAGGTAGGCCACCACGGCCGCGCAGGCGAACGACGAGAAGGTGGACACCGGCACGAAGCTGCCGAAGAACGCGCGCCGGTCGCGCGGCGCATGCTCCATCACGTAGGCGCAGGCGCCCGCGTATTCGCCGCCGGCCGAAAAGCCCTGCACGCAGCGGATCACCGTGAGCAGCAGCGGTGCCCACCAGCCGATGCCGGCGTAGGTCGGCAACAGGCCGATCAGCGTGGTGGAGCCGGCCATCAGCAGGATCGTGAAGGCCAGCGTGCGCTTGCGGCCGATGCGGTCGCCCACCACGCCGAAGAACAGGCCGCCGAGCGGGCGGAACGCGAACGCCACGGCGAACACCGCGAAGGTTTTCAGCAGCCCGATGGTCGGGTCGCCGCTCGGGAAGAATTCGCGCGTGAGGATGGTGGCGAGAAAGCCGTAGGCGGCGAAATCGAACCATTCGACGAAGTTGCCGATCGACGCGGCCGCGATGACGCGGCGCAGCGTCCGGGTGTCGACGTCCTGGGTGGCCTGAGCTGACATGGTGCTTCTTCCCCTGTAAATGTCGGTGTGGTCCGATATCAAAAACGAGGGTAGAGACTCAAAATACCTAGGTCCATACGTGTCAATTACCTAGGTATTCAGGTGCAGATCGATGCGGTCAAGCTGGCCGGTCGGCCTGTTGAAACCGGCCGTCAGCCGTTTGTGTGCGACAAGGTGGCGCAGGGTAACCCCGTGTTCCGGGTTGGCGCTGCGGGGCGGTTCGGGCATGATATTGAGAATTATTATTATTTATGTTCCCTGCCGCAATGCTCCTTTCCGATTTGCCCAAGAATGCCTCCGCGACCGTCGTCGCCGTCGCCGATGTCACCCAGCCCGATCCCATTGCCCAGCGCCTGCGCGATCTCGGTTTCGTCTCCGGCGAAGCCGTGCGCGTGGTGGCGCACGGCCCGTGGCGCGCCGATCCGGTGCTGATCCAGATTGGTTCCACGCGCTTCGCGCTGCGGCGCACCGAAGCCGCGCGCGTGACGGTCGAGGGCGTTCGCTGATGAGGGCTCCGTCGCTTCGCATCGCCCTGGTCGGCAACCCGAACTGCGGCAAGACCGCGCTGTTCAATCAATTGACGGGTGCGCGACAGAAGGTCGCCAACTATGCCGGCGTGACCGTCGAGCGCAAGGAAGGGCAGTTCCAGGCGCCGTCGGGGCGCACGGTGCAGGTGCTCGACCTGCCCGGCGCCTACAGCTTCGATTCGGCCAGCCCGGACGAACGCATCACGCGCGACCTGCTGCTCGGCCGCTATCCGGGCGAGGCGCGGCCCGAACTGATCGTCTGCGTGGTCGACGCCACCAACCTGCGGCTGCACCTGCGCTTCGTGCTGGAGGTGCGGCAGCTCGGGCAGCCGGTGCTGGTCGCGCTGAACATGATGGACGAGGCCGCGCGGCGCGGCATCGCGATCGACGTGCCGACGCTCGAACGCGAGCTGGGCGTGCCGGTGATCCAGACGGTGGCGATCAAGAAGCAGGGCGCGGGCGCGCTGATCGCGGCGATCGATGCGCACCGGCCGGTTGCGGCCGAACCCGCGCAAGCGATGCAGGCCAACCATGCCACCCCCCCGGCCGCTTCAAGCGCCGACGTCCACGCCCAGGTGCGCGCGCTGCTCGCCGCGGCCGTGACGATGCCGCGCTCGACCGACGAGCGCGACGACCGGCTCGACCGCTGGACGCTGCACCCCGTGTTCGGCCTGCTGATCCTGGCGCTGGTGATGTTCGTGGTGTTCCAGGCGGTGTACTCGGTCGGCAAGCCGATCACCGACGCGATCGGCGACGGCTTCGACTGGCTCGGCACGATCGTCGGCGCGTGGCTGCCGGACGGCCCGCTGCACAGCCTCGTCACCGACGGCCTGCTGACCGGCCTCGGCACCGTGCTCGGCTTCCTGCCCGAAATCCTGGTGCTGTTCTTCTTCATCCTGGTGCTGGAAGAGTCGGGCTACCTGCCGCGCGCGGCGTTCCTGCTGGATCGCATGATGCTGTCGGTGGGGCTGACGGGGCGCTCGTTCATTCCGCTGCTGTCGAGCTTCGCCTGCGCGATTCCGGGCGTGCTCGGCACGCGCAGCATCACCAACCCGCGCGACCGGCTCGCGACCATCCTGGTCGCGCCGCTGATGACCTGTTCGGCGCGGCTGCCGGTGTATGCGCTGCTGATCGGCGCGTTCATCCCGATGCGCAAGGTGGCCTACGTGTTCAACCTGCAGGGCATCGTGTTGTTCCTGCTGTACGCGGCGGGCATCGGCGGCGCAATGCTGGTGGGCTGGATCATGAAGAAGCTGCGCGGCGGCAGCGACGAGCAGGCGTTGCTGATGGAGTTGCCCTCGTATCGCGTGCCGCGTGCGCGCGACATCGGCCTGGGCCTGTGGGAGCGCGGCTCGATCTTCCTGAAGCGGCTGACCGGCGTGATCCTCGCGCTGACGGTGCTGATGTGGTTCGTCTCGACGTTCCCGTCGCCGCCGGCCGGCGCCACCGGCCCCGCGATCGACTACAGCATCGCCGGCTATCTGGGCCGCGGGCTGGAAGTGATCTTCGCGCCGCTAGGCTTCAACTGGCAGATCAGTTTGTCGCTGATCCCGGCGTTCGCCGCGCGCGAAACCGCCGTGGCCGCGCTCGCCACCGTGTACGCGGTGGGCGGCGGCGACAGCGACATCACCAGCCTCGCCCATGCGCTGACGGCCAACTTCTCGCTGGCGAGCGCGCTGTCGCTGCTGGTGTGGTTTGCATTCGCGCCGCAGTGCATGTCGACGCTGGCCGTGATCCGGCGCGAGACGCGCTCGTGGAAGAACGTCGCGATCTCGTTCGGCTACATGTTCGTGATGGCCTACGCGGCTTCGTTCGTCACGTATCAGCTTGCACGGTGGCTGGCATGAGTACCGGCCTCGTTCTGCAGTACTGCGTGATCGGCGCGGTGGTGGCCGCCAGTTGCGGCGTGATGGTGCGCAAGCTCGCGCCGGCATGGTCGGCGCGTGGCATCGAGCGGGTGGCCGCGCATCTGGTCGAGCCGCAGCGCGCGGCGTGGGCGCGCTGGCTCGGCCGGCGCCTGTCGCGTTCGGCGGGCGCGGCGCAAGGCTGCGGGTCGGGGTGTTCGACTTGCGGCGGTTGCGGCACCGCCGCCGATGCGTCAGCGCCCGAAGAAGCGCCGCTGACGTTTCAGCCGCGCGCGGGGCGCGACTCGAACTGATCGGATCGCGTCCAGCATCGGCGCCCTCGGCGTGTTGCGATCGATATCGCTCCGACTCACGCGAGGCGAATGCACCTCACCTGAGCGATCCCTCGCCCACGAGCCACTCGGCGTACGGCCCCGGGAGGGCGCGAGACGCTCGAGTTCACCCCTCCCTCAGAACAAATCCTCGTGCCGGCAGTTGATCAGCAACTCGGCGATGCTGGCCGAATTCGGCAGCTCGATGGTATTGGCGACGAGCCGCGCGATGTCCTCGGGCTGCGTCATCGCCTCGGCCGCCAGGTCGGCGATGCCGGCCGCCATCTCGGTGTTGACGAAGCCGGGGCACACCGCCACCGCACGCAGCCCGTCGTTCCAGCCGGCGCGGCGCACCGCGTGGGTCAGCGCCACGGTGGCGTGCTTCGACATCTGGTAGCCGACGTTGTCGTTGCGCACCCGCTTGCCCGACAGCGAGGCGATCTGCACGAAACGCGCGTTGCCGGCGCGGCGCAGGTGCGGCAGCGCCGCCTGCACCAGCCGGAACGGCGCCTTCACGTTGATGTCGAGCGTTTCGTCGAGCAGCGCATCGGTGCCCTCGTCGAAGCTGATCGCGCGGCAGATGCCGGCGTTGCTGACCAGCACGTCGATGCGGCCGAAGCGCGCCAGCGTGGCGTCCACCCAGCCGCGCGCGGCGTCCGGGTCGCGCGCCTCGTAGCGCGCGGCGAGCAGGTTCGGGTCGTCGTCGCGCGCGTCGGGCCAGGCCGCGGCCACGCTCGACGGCTCGCGCACGCCGAGCGACAGCCGGTAGCCGCGCCGCCGCAACTCGTCGGCGATGGCGAACCCGATGCCGCGGTTCGCGCCGGAAATCATTGCCACCTTGTCCATGATCGTGAGCCTCCGGGGTTCAGAATCCAGCGTCGATGACGATCTTCGTGCCATCGGAAAAGCGCGTGAGCCGGAACGCGCGCGGGTCGACGAGCGGCGTGTCGTTGGTCACCAGGTCGGCCATCAGCCGCCCCGCGCCGGGGCCGATGCCGAAGCCGTGGCCCGAGAAGCCGGTGCCGATGAACACGCCCGGAATCCGCTCGACCGGCGCGATCACCGGAATCGCGTCGGGCGTCACGTCCATGTAGCCGGCCCAGCGCTGCGCGATGCGCGCGCCGTTCAGGTGTGGAAACACCCGCATGAATTCGGCCAGCCCCGGATCGACGTAGCGCGCGATCGGCTCGGGGTCGAGCGTGCGCACGCGCTCGAATTCGGTCGGCCGGTCGAGCGCCCAGCGGCGCGGGCGGCGCAGCTCGTCGAGGAAGCGCCGGCCGATGCCGAGCCGCATCGCGCCGCCCTGGCTCTTCAATGCTTCGAGGTACTGAAAGAACAGCTTGAACGCGTCGGGCGTCAGGTCGGTCCAGGTGCGAAACCCGGCCGCGATCGTGTAGCCGCCGTCGTGGCGCTTGCGAAACGCGAAATGCTTGTTGCTGCCGCTGACCTCGGGGCCGCCCGCGAGCGGCTCGGTGCGCAGCACGGAGGCGCGCACCAGCAGTTGCGGCAGTTCGATGTCGAGGCTGCCGCAGAAATAGCGGGTCCACGCGCCGCCCGCCACCACCACGGCCGAACAGCGGATCGTGCCGTGCTCGGTTACCACCGCGCTGACGCGCCCGCCGCTGGTTTCGATGCCGCGCGCCGCGCACGGCGTGAGGATCGACACACCGCGCCGCCGCAGCGCGTTGGCGATGGCCGGCGCGGCCTTCTGCGGCTCGGCGCGCGCGTCGCTCGGCGTGTACAGGCCGCCCTTGTAGCGCACCGTCGAGCCGGGCAGCAGCGGGGCGATCTCGGCCGCGCCCACCTCGCGCGTGTCGAACGTGTCGCCGGCCTCGTCGCGCGCGCGGCGCAGCCAGTCGCGGTGATCCTCGATGGCCGCCTCGTCCTCCGACATGTAGAGGATGCCGCATTGACGGAAGCCGGTATCGGCGCCGATGGCGGCGTCGAGCGTGCGCCAGATCTTCAGGCTCTCGATCGCCAGCCGCAGCTCGCGCGGGTCGCGCCGCGTGACGCGCACCCAGCCCCAGTTGCGGCTCGACTGCTCGCCGGCGATATGGCCTTTCTCGCACAGCGCCACGGACAAGCCCTTGTCCGCGAGTGCGAGCGCCGTGCTGACGCCGATGATGCCGCCGCCGATCACCACCACGTCCGCTTGCGCGGGCACTCGGGTATCGCTGGCTACGGTGTCGACTGTCGGTCCCATGTTGGAGACGTCTCCTGGTGAGCGTTGGGTTGGCGGTATGTTCAGTGACGCGTCGAGAGGCGCGAGACGGCCGCGCGCACCGCGCGCCGCATCCCGGCCTTGCGGTCCGGGCGTTGCGAGCCCGGGTTGGCGTGGCGGTTGGTCCAGCGGTCGATATGGTTGATCGCGTGGGTCAGCGGCACCGTGATCAGCAGATAGACGGCGCCGGCCGCCACCAGCGGCGACAGGTTCGCGGTGTTGACGGCGGAGTTCTGGCCGATCGTGAACAGGTCGCGCTGCGAAGTCAGCAGGCCGAGGAAATACACGAGGCTCGAATCCTTGACGATCGAGATGAACTGGTTCGCGAGCGCCGGCAAAATGCGGCGGATGCCCTGCGGCACGATCACGTAGCGCATCGAGGCCCAGTACGTCATGCCGAGCGCCTGGCACGCGTAAAGCTGGCCGCGCCCGACGCTCTGGATGCCCGAGCGGAAAATTTCGGCGATATAGGCCGACGAGATCAGCGCCAGCGCGACGATCGCGAGCGGGTAGGGGTTCGGCCCGAACAGCGCCAGCCCGATCGGCGCCAGCCCCTGGCCGACCACCAGGATCACGAGCGCGGCGGGCAGGCCGCGGAACACGTCCACGTAAACACGCGCCGGCACCGTCAGCCAGCGCGTCGGCGACACCAGCAGCAGCGCGAGAAACAGCCCCGCGACGATGCCGAGCAGCGTCGAGAACACCGACAACACCAGCGTGTTGACGAGGCCGGTATAAAGCAGCGACGGCAGCGACGACGTCAGCAACTGCCAGTCGAGAAAGTTCTCGATGAACGCCTGCATGATGGACTCCTCGTGAAAGTGGCGGGGCCGGGTGGACGGTCGGGCGAGGGCGATCAGCCGCCCGTCTTCATGGCGTACGGCGGCAGGCTGGTCGGCGTCGGGTAGGTCGGGTTGAACTGCTTGTAGAGCTTGAGCCAGGTGCCGTCGGCCACCAGCGCATTGATCGCCTGGTTCACGGCCGCCTCCAGCTTGGCGTTGCCCTTGCGCATCGGGAAGCCGGCCGGCAGGTTGACCGCCGAGATGTCGAGCTTGTCCTGCAGGTTCATCTGCGGGTACTTGGCCTGCAGGCCCACCGCCAGCGTCTTGTCGATGAAGTAGCCGTCGATGTATTTCGAGCGCAGTTGCAGGAAGCCCGCGTTCAGGTTCGGGAAGCGCACCACTTGCGCGCCCGGAATGTAGGTATCCGAATAGGTGTCCTCGATGGTGCCCTGGATCACGCCGATCCGCTTGCCCTTGACCGAGGCGATGTCCGACGTGATCGGGCTGCCCGGCAGCGTGGCGACGCTGAGCAGGCCGGTGAGGTAGCCCTCGGAGAAGTCCACCATCTTCAGGCGTTCGGTGGTGATCGAGATCGAGCCGGCCGCCACGTCGAGCTGGCGGTTCGCCACGCCGGGCAACATGCCGGCGAAGTCCTGCGCGCGGAATTCCACCTTCAGCCCGAGCTTGGCGCCGATCGCGCGCAGCAGCTCGACGTCGAAGCCGGTCATCTGGCCGTTGTCGACGTACGAATACGGCTTGTTGTTGGCGTCGACACCGGCGATCAATTGGCCCGGCGTCAGCGTGCCGAGGTCGTCGGCATGGGCGGCGGAAGCGGCGGCGAGGGACAGCGGCACGGCGACGGCAATGGCGCGGAGGAACTGGCGGAAGCGCATGACGGAACTCCTTCTTCTCGAGGTGGACGCAACAATGAAACGTGAGGGCAAAACCAGGGGCGGGCCGGGCACGGCCCGGATCAATGCAGGATGCGCGACAGGAAATCCCGGGCGCGCTCGGAACGGGGCTGGGCGAAGAAGCGTTCGCTGGTGTCGTCCTCGACGATCGCGCCGCGATCCATGAACAGGATGCGGTCGGCCACGCGCCGCGCGAAGCCCATCTCGTGGGTCACGCACAGCATGGTCATGCCGTCGCGCGCCAGTTCGGTCATCACGTCGAGCACTTCATGCACCATCTCCGGGTCGAGCGCGGAGGTCGGCTCGTCGAACAGCATGGCGATCGGGTCCATCGACAGCGCGCGTGCGATCGCAACGCGCTGCTGCTGACCGCCCGAGAGTTGCGACGGGAATCGATCCTCGTGCGCATGCAGGCCCACCCGGCGCAGCAGCGTGCGTGCCCGCTCGGCCGCTTCGTCGCGGCGGCGCTTGAGCACCTTGACCTGCGCCAGTTCGAGGTTCTCGCGCACCGTCAGGTGCGGAAACAGTTCGAAGTGCTGAAACACCATGCCGACGGTGGCGCGCAGCGCGCTCAGTTGCGCGGCGCTGCCGCCCACCGGGCGGCCGTCGATCTCGATCTCGCCCTGCTGGATCGATTCCAGCCCGTTGATCGACTTGATCAGCGTGGATTTGCCGGAGCCGGACGGGCCGCAGATCACCACCACCTCGCCGCGCGCGACGCTGGCCGAGCAGTCGTCGAGCACGCGGTTTTCGCCATACCATTTCGATACCTTGCGCAACGTGATCATTGCGGACTCCTGCGAATGGGAACGGAAAGGAGAATCAGGCGAGTGCGGCGCGCTGGCGGCCGCTCCAATAATCGTTGAATTCGTAGAGCGCCGCCCCGACCGGCACCGCGAGCGGGCGCGCCAGCGAGGCCGGGTCGAGCGGAAAGCCGCCCTCGGCGAACGGGCCGGCCTCGGCCGCCGCGCCCACGATGCGCCGCGCGATGCGCTGGCCGAGCCAGGTCATCAGCGCCACGCCGTTGCCGTTGCAACCCACCGCGTAGTGGATGCCGTCGGCCTCGCCCAGATGCGCGAGGCGGTCGTTCGTCATCGCCACGAAGCCTTTCCAGGCATGCGTGAGGCGCACGTCGCGCAGGGCGGGCCACAGCGTCACCAGCTTCGCGTAGAGCCGGCGCGCGGCGTCGCGCTCGTCGAGCTCGCGGATCGCCGGGCGCGAGCCGAACAGGATGCGCGTGCCGTCGGGCGACGGGCGCGTGTAGAACAGGTTGCGCTTGGAATCGCTGACCATCCGGCGGCCCGGGTTCAGCGCGTCCATCAGGCCCGGCGGCAGCGGCTCGGTGGCGATCTGGTAGCTGGCCACCGGCAGCACGCGGCGCGCGAGGAACGGCAGCAGGTCGCCCGTGTAGCCGTTGGTCGCCACCAGCACGCGGCCGGCCAGGATCGTGCCGCGCGCGGTGTGCACGCGAAAGCGGGCCGCGCCGGCGTTGCCGATGCGCTCGATCCTTTGCGCGGCGGCGTGGGAGTGCAGCGTCGCGCCACGGCGGCGCGCCAGTTCGCGCAGCGCGCGGTGGTACTTGGCGGTATGCAGGCCGCCGTACTCGTCGATCAGGATGCCGCCGTAGTAGTAATCGGTGCCGACCAGCGCGCGCTGCTCGTCGCGCGAAATCACGTGCACGGTCACGCCGGTTTTCTCGCGCAGCAGTTCGCCCTGGGCGCGCAGCGTGTCGAAGTGCTGCGTGGTGTAGGCGCCGAAGAAGCGGCCGCTGATGTGCAGGTCCGCATCGAGCCGCTCGCTGGCCACCAGGTGCTTGAGGAAATCGAAGCTCGCGATCGATTCGCGCATCAGCCGTTGCAGGCGCTCGGCCGACACGCCGCGAATCGCATTGGTCAGCGCGAGCTTCTGGCCGCTCGACACCATGCCGCCGCTGCGCGTGCTGCCGCCGGCGCCCAGTTCTTCCGCATCGATCACCGCCGTCGAGAGGCCGTGGCCCGCCGCTTCGGCGGCGGCCGACAGGCCGCAGTAGCCGCTGCCCACGATCAGCAGGTCGACCGAGGCCGGCAACGGCGAGTGGTCGGTTTCGGGCGGCGCGGCATCCCACCAGTACGGTGCAACGCGGAACGCGTCATGAAACAGCAGGGTGTCGGGGCGCATCGGATTTCCCGGGTGCTCAAGTTGAAACCAGTCTAGGTTTGCGGCGCGCATCCGGTCAAATAGCGACAAAAACACCTTCCATTCATTTTTGATATGGCAATCTGGTCGGGAATCCGAAGCGATCGACATCGGCCCGACAGGAGACGTTGAGCTCCTCCCGAAAAACCGTAGCGGCGAAGACTGGAGATTTCTGGCAAGGCGAGGGGACGTCGCCGCGCCAATAGTCTTTTTTGATTCGGTGATCACCGGATCTGATGACCGTTCTCGTCCGGCCCGCCGAATTTCGCCGGCCAGGCATAGCGGCTGGCTTGACTGCTTCGATCTTGAACTTATTCGTGTATCGCTTGCTGTTCATGCTGGCCGCTTCAAGCCATGGTTTATGGCAACCGTGGACACGCCAGGGTTCATGGCGCCGTCACGGCGAAGGTACCCAGCCCGCGTTGTTGTTCCATGAGGCGAACACCTTCGCACGCGTATTCAATCCGCTTAGGTCGGCACTTGTCGTCGCGTATGTCCCGGTGCGTCCGTTCGTGGGCAGCGCGTTGCCCGACGCATCGAGGCTGCCCATCTCGCGCCACCCTGCCACGGCAGTGGGGGACGCGGGGTTGGGCGCCGGGTTCGTGTACCAGCCGGCCGTCGCGACGTGCGTGCCGATCTGCGTACCCACGTAGGCCACGTCGTCGCAGCCGAGGTTCGCGTTCCCGAAGCTGCCGCTGCCTGTGTACGCGGTGGTGCAGTAGGTCGGCGAGCTCAGGCCGCCCGAGCGCGCCAGATAGGTGGCGCCGGCTGGCACCGCTGCATCGGCAGTCAGCGTGCCGTTGAGCACGACGAAACCCGGGAAGCCGTAGGCCGCGCGCGACTGGAATACATAGCCGCCGGAGGTGGGCGTGACAGGATCGGCGACCGTGTGCAATTCGCTCTGCTCGAACAGGGCTGCGTAGGGGGAGCCCCAGATGAAATCGACGTCGCCGGCGATCAGCGACTGATAGAACCACGCCCAGCCCTTGAGCTGCAGCGTGTCCTGCGCGCTCAGGAAGGTCATCTGCGTTGCCATGAGACGGCTGCCGTTCAGCGTCGCGCTGTTGTAATAGATCGCCTCGGCCTGATTGTTGTCGACAGCGCTTTTCACGTGCGAATTCTGCAGCGTGAAGTTCGTCAGCTTCAACAGGTCGGCGCCTTCCACGAGCAGCACCGAGCGGCCTCCGCCGAGGCTGCGCCGCGTGCCGC
The DNA here is from genome assembly GCF_047497165.1 of Burkholderia sp. 22PA0099. Classification (NCBI taxonomy): domain Bacteria; kingdom Pseudomonadati; phylum Pseudomonadota; class Betaproteobacteria; order Burkholderiales; family Burkholderiaceae; genus Burkholderia; species Burkholderia sp. 22PA0099. The sequence goes on from NZ_CP163164.1 coordinate 2,419,298, forward strand.
TTCCCTCCGTCGTCAGCGTGGTTTGCGGGGCCGTCTTGCTGCCGCCGGTGGACGGGTTGTAGGACTCGTAGTTGTCGTCGTAGACGACCACGCCCGTGCGGCTTTGGCCCGCGATGGTCAGGTTGTTCACGTTGCGCAGGAACAGTTGCTCGTGGTAGCTGCCGTTCTCGATCGTGATGGTTTTGGCGTCATTCGCGTTGATACACGTTACGCAGCCATTTTGCATGATCCAGTCGAGCGCGCCCTGGACGCTTCGGAAGTCACTCGTGCCGCTGACGCCGACCGTCACGGCAGTAGGGGAGCTCGGCGCGGGTCTGGTCTGGAACGACCACGCGGTCGGGGTGCCGATGCCGCCGAAGGCTTGGCCGGCGATCTTGCCGTTCAGCACGCCGTTGTCGATGCTCACGGAATAGCGCGTGCCGTAGGCGAGCACACCGTCGTGCAGGCGCACCGTCGCGGTGTTGCCCGAGATCGTGACCGGCGTGTAGTAGACATAGCGCCATTGCGTGAGCGAGCCCACGTTGTTGCCGAGCTTGTCGACTTCGGTGTTGGCGGCCGGCATGTAGGTCTGGCTTTCGCCGCCGGCGGTGACTGGCGCGCCGCTGATGTCGATGATGTCGACCAGGCTGCCATCCGAAACGCGCGTCACCTTGATCTGTCCCGCGGCGCCGAGCGTCGGAGGGGCGTCGAACGTGATCGACAGGCGCGTGTCCGCATAGGCGGCGGTCTCGCCGTTGGCCGGAACGAACGAGGCTGTCGCCGTGGCGGCCGCGGAGCCGGACCCGACGGCGGGCGTGGTGCCGATGGCCGAGGTCGGCGCGGAATCCGTGCCGCCGCATGCTGTCGCCGCGGCTGTCAGTGCGATGCCCGCGCACAGTTGCCAGCAGCGTTTGTGTGTCGACAAGAATTGCGTCATGGATCTCTGCTCCCGTCTGCGGGCCGCGGCCCGGTTTATTGTTCGTCATGCCAACTAACTGGGCCCAATAAGCGCTGCCTCGATCCATGCGCTCCAGCGGTTTTTCATCGCTTATGTGTTGCGACGTCATACAACATGGAGTGAAATTGGAGTGGCGCGACATAGCCGCTTCGAGCTCTTCCGTTCCGCTCCTCTTGATTGCGAGCGATTCACTCGGAATACACGCCGAAAGTAAAACGATGGGGTGAAAAAGGTGCGAGTGCAGGTGCGCTATGCGCGGATGTGGACATGTCGCCCGTCGTGAGTTTTGCAAGAGGGAGGGCGCGATGTATCACCCGTCTTCTGAAAAACATCTGACAACGGAAATCGTATAAGTCGCGAAGTCGAGGCAACAAGCTCGGGCTTTCCCTAGCCGTAGATCAGCTCAAAAACCCTGGCCATGGCGATTTTTTACGGATGATGTCCGTTCTCCTACCGTCCGGGCGCGTAGTACGGGACAGCATTTTAATATCGGACATCAGATCACATACCTTTCCAAAACATTTCAATAAAAAGTTGATCGAATGGGTATATACCCGTAAGTCATAGTGAATGGAGGGGCCGGGGATCGGATATTGGAAAACCCCGTGCCATGCCGGATTCGATTAACGAAACGATTTTCCGCTTTTGTCGCTCGTCCGATCTTGGGTGAAACGAAATCGCGGACTCAAGCATCCGTGCGACCTTTCACTTTTTCGTTGTCCGTTATAGGATGACTGACCAAAAAAATCGATTCATCGACACACCAACCCGGCATCGTCGACGCACGATGACCAGACAGGAGACACCTTCATGAGAGCTTCTTCACGGACGCGTGGGGCACGCTTGCTGTGCCTGCTCGCAGCCTCGATCGCGACGGCCGCCACGCTGAGCGCGTGCGGCGGCGATTCGGACGCACCCACCTCCATCGGCACCGGCAGCCCGTCCACTGCCAATGCCGTGTTCCAGGTTGGGACAACGACGTCCGACGCGAACTTGCCGGCAGAGCCGAGCCTGCCCGCCGATGCTCAGGTGTGCAGCACGCTCGAAGCCAGCAATACGCTCGTGAGCCGCCCGGATGGCTCCCTGCCGCCCGAGGCCGATCCCTCCCTGGCAGGCGTGGGCAAGGCGGTGTCGCCGACCACGGCCAACCCCGACCAGGCGCGGATTCAGGCGGCGCTCGACGCCTGCGGGGCCGCGGTCGATGCGGAAGTGGGGGCGACCATCGCGGCGGCGGACGCCTCGGCCACTGCCGCGCAGAAGGCCGCGGCCATTGCGAATGTCAACATCGCGGGGGCATCCGGCGAGGCGTTGGCCAAGCCCGCATACCACGCCAGCAAATTCGCCGTGCGCCTGGTGGTCAACAGCAGCGGCGGCGGCAACAGCTTCATCAGCGGCCCGCTGACGCTGCCTTCGGGCGTGACGCTGTGGATAGACAAAGGCGTCACGCTGTATGCCTCGCGTGACGTGAAGGCCTATGCGCCCGCACTCGCCGGCCCGTACTGCGCCAATACCGCCGTCAGCGCCACGAAGAGCGGGAGCTCGTCGAACTGCCTGGCGCTCATCACAGGCACCAACCTGGTCAACTCGGCGGTCGTCGGCGATGGTCGCATCGACGGCCGCGGCTACGCGGAAATCGTCACCTCGGATGCGAAATATCCGCTGATGAAGGTGGACCTTACCTGCTCGAATACCTATGCCGCGTACAAAACCGGCACCGTGGCGCCCGACGGTACGCCTTGCGACGACGGCGGCACGATGGTGGATTCGAAATCGTCGGTGCGCAACATGAGCTGGTGGGATCTGGCGTACCTCGGCAACATGGTGCAGAACGGCACCACCGGTACGGCTTCGCAGTCGAATTTCCGGCTGATGGTGTTCAACTACGCGAAGAACCTGACGCTGTATCGCATCACGCTCAACAACAGCCCGAACTTCCACGTGGTGCCGAGCGGTGTCGACGGCTTGACGATCTGGGGCGTGAAGGTGCAAACCCCGACGCTGGCCGCGTTCGCGAATCCTGCAGGAAATGGCAATCCCCTTTACACGGGCCAGACCTTCGGGGAGGACAACGTCAAGAACACCGACGCATTCGATCCGGGCTCGGCCTCGAAGGCCACCTCGGTCGCCCTCTCGACGGGTAGCACGACGAACTCCGCCGCCGGCGCGATCTCGTTCGACGGCTACCTGAAGAATTTCGTGTTTGCCTATAACTACGTGAGCACCGGCGACGACGACATTGCGCTCAAGGGCAGCAACAACCCGTCGCCAGCCGGTTCGGGCCTGTTTGGCGTGGATGGCAACCGCAACGTCCGCGCGGACCGTAAATGGGGCATCGTGATCGCTCACAACCACATCTACTGGGGACACGGCATTTCCATCGGCAGCGAGACGAACGCAGGCGTGACGAACGTGCAGGTCTACGACAACGCCTTCTGGGACTCGGAAGAGGGGCTGCGCATCAAGTCCGACTACGCACGCGGCGGCGAGGTAAGCAATATCAACTACGCGAACATTTGTATCCGGGACGCGACCAACGCGCTGCTCTTTACGCCGTACTACAGCACGAAGGCGCTGCCGGCGGGCGGTCCGCTGTATCCGAATTTCCACGACATCTCGATCTCGAATGTGGTGATCACCGGGTCGGCCGGTGTCAAGCTGCAAGGCTTCGAGGCGAATACGGGCGGTTTCGGCGAGCCGGCCTTCCCGCTTGTGATGAAGCTCACCAACGTGGTAGCGGACTCGCCGGACAACATCTCGGTGATCTCGTCGGACGCCAACCTCACACTGCAGAACGTGAACCTGCCGATCTTCGCCTCGACCGCGAACCGCGTCACGGTGAATGGCGTTGCCAACCACGCGCTGACCAGCAGCGGCGTGCTGGATTGCAGTAAGGCGTTCGTCGACTTCCCTGGCATCGATCAGTCGAATCCGTTCGGCACGACCTGGGCACCTTCGTTGTAATCGAGCGCGCGAGACGGAGCGTATCCGGCTCGCGCGCTGATCGACGGTCCGCACCCGGATGTTGCCAAGGCGCGCGCTGGCCGCCTTTGGTGACGGCGCGATCTCAACGGCAACTGAAGCTCGCTGCCGAATTCACGTCGCCCGAACCGTTGTAGCGTGCAACCTGGGGATACGGGCATAGCGGCCGCGTGCGGCCGGCCCCCCACGAGGTCGGCACGTCCGCGTTCGGCACGGCGTTCGTCGCATCGCGCGCGGCGGCCGCGATCGCGGCCGGCGGCTGCCCCTGCTCGACCCACGCGACAAGCGGCGTCAGCATGTCGAACTGATCGGTCGCCGGCCCGCCCGAACAGTGGTTCATCCCCGGCACCGGATAGAAGCGGGCGAAATCCGACGCGTCGCCGCCGTTCGCCTGCGCGACCTTCACGTACCAATCGCGCGTGTCGTCGAACGAGAACACCGGGTCGCCCGAGCCGTGATAGGCGATCAGCTTCGCGCCGCGCGACTTCAGCGCGGAGAGGTTGGTCTCGTCGGGCGGCGTCATGAACGACCAGGCGGATTGCGTGTACACGCCGTTCGTCGCGAAGATTGCCGGCGCGTCGTTGTCCATGTCGAAGCCGAGCGCGAAACCGGGCAGGTTCGCGAGCGTCGCGGCGGTTTTCGGCGGCGTCATGAACGTGAACGCCATCGCGGCCGGATCCAGGCTGACGGAATTCGACTGCTTCCATGCGGCCCAGCCGCTGCCGGCCACGCCCGGATCGTACGGAAAGCTCGCGTACAGCGCCGTGCCCGCGCTGTTGCGCGCACCGGCGAACACGTTCTCCAATGCGGTTTTCTGCGCAGGCGTCAGGCAGGCGCCCGTGCGCGTGCCGTTCGCGCAGGTGGGGATATCGGCATCGATGCCGAAGTGCGCCTGGCAGGCGGCGACGTCCTGCACCATGCCGTCGGCCGCGCCGTCGAGCGCATCGCATTTCTCGAGGATCTTCGCGCCGACGAACTGCCGCTCCGCGTCGGTGAGGCCGCTGCGGATGTCCGGCAACCCGTTCGTGCCGGTCGCCGACGCGATCTTCGCGAACTGCTGCGCACCGTACATCTCGCCGATCGCGGCCTTCGGCAAATGGAAGCCCGGATCGCCGACGATGATCCCGTCGTAGTCGGCCGGGTTGCGCACGGCCGTGACCATCGCGTGACGGCCGCCATTCGAGCAGCCGTCGAAGTAGCTGCGGTCGGGCGCCTTGCCGTACGCGAGCCGGATCACCTGCTTGGCCATCGGCGTCAGCGCGTCGACGGCGCCGTAGCCGTAGTCGATCCGCGCCTGCGGATCGATGCCGAACAGCGGATTCTGCGCGGCGCTGTGCCCGGAATCCGAGCTGATCACCGCGAAGCCCATGTTCAGCGCGTCGTTCAGCGGGCCGCCGCCGCCGATCTCGCCGGTGGCGGTCACCACGTTGCCGTCGAGCCCGCCGTTCGCCTGGTAGAAGAAGCGGCCGTTCCAGGCTTTCGGCAGGCGCATCTCGAAGCCGATCGCATAGGTGTTGCCGTCCACCGCGCTCACGCGCTCGTTCATCTTTCCCTCGATCACGCAGTGTTCGGCGATCGGCTGGCCGGCCACCGTCAGCGCGCCGGCGGCCGCGGTCGTCACCGACGTGAACGACGTGCTCGCATACGCGAGCTTCGCGGCGAGCGCGTCGCAGGTCTGCGCCATCGCGGCCGGCGTGGCCGCGCTCAGGTGAGTGGGCGCGGAACTGACCGAATCGTCGCCGCCGCAACCGGCGAGCACGATTGCGGAAATCGGCGCAATGAAGAGGAATGCAGAATGTCTGTTCAAGATAACCTCCGTTCGTCGATCTGCCGGGTCAGAACATGTGCTTGATACCGACCATCGCACCGAGCTGGCCCATTCCCTCGCCGGGCGTCGTGCCGGCCCCGCCGCCGCTGACCGCGTAGCGCGCATGCGCGCTGTTCCACAGGTAGGAGGATTGCGCGTAGACCGAGGTCCGCTTCGTCAGCAGGTAGGTTGCGCGCAGCGTTGCCATCGTCGCGCGCGTGTCGTGTGCGCTGTTGACGATCCGGTAGCCTTCGCCGTCGACGATGAAATCGGGCTTCATCGCATACGACGCGCCGACGAAGAACAGGTCGGAACGCGCGCCGGCCACGGCCGGCGAACCGCTCGACACGCGCCGGCCGATCCAGCCCGCGCCGATCCGCGCGCCCGCCGCCTGCGCGTATGCGCTCACGTGCACGCGCGCGTCCTTGCCCGCGCTGCTCGTGAAGGCGGCCGGCGCGACGCCGTCGAAGAAGTTCGCGGCCGCACCCACGCCGCCGCGCTGCTCCTCGTAGGAGGCGGCGGCGCCGAAATACGCGCTGTCGTACTTGAGCATCGCCGACCATTCGCGGCATTCGACCGCATTGCCCGGCACCTGCCCGGCGCACGTACCTTGCCCCGGCGAGTTGCCGGTGCCCGCGCCGTCGCGGCCGAACGAATACGCGGCGCCGAGCGTGACGCCGCGATAGGCGCCGATGTAGGTGACCGCGTTGTCGGCGCGGCCGTTCGGCACGTACGCATCGAGCGAGCCGAGCCCGTAGATGTCGGGGCCGATGATGTCCGCACCCTGCAGCGCGAGATAGGTCATCGTGTACTGGCGGCCGAACGCGAGCGTGCCGAAGCCGCCCTTCAGCCCGACGAAGGCCTGCCGGCCGAACAGCCGCCCGCCCTGGCCGAGATCGCCGCCACGCACGTTGAAGCCGCTTTCGAGCGTGAAGACGGCCTGATACCCGCCGCCGAGCTCTTCGACGCCGCGCAGCCCCCAGCGCGACGGCAGTTCGCCCGTCACGGCCGGCATGCGCACCACGTGATCGCCGGCCGCGTTCGCATGCGTCACGAACTCGACGCCCGTATCGATGATCCCGTACAGCGTCACGCTCGACTGCGCGCGCGCGCCCGGCGCGACGAGCGCACAGCATGCGCCGGCGGCCAGCAGGCCATTCCTGGTGTTCTTCTTCATGTCGTTGTGTCTCCAGACCTCAGGTGATTGCACGCTCTGACGGCGCGCATTGAAAAACCGGGAAATGTCAGTCGCGCGCACGCGGACGGCGGATCAGCAGCAGCGCGGCGCCGGCCGCGACGAGCGTGACGGGGATGCTCGCGCCGATCACGACCGGTGCGCTGCGGCCGGCGGCCAGCAGCGTCGCGGCGGCGAGCGGCCCGACGACCGAGCCGAGCCGGCCTACGGCCACCGCCGCGCCGACGCCCGTGCCGCGCATCGCGGTGGGGTAGTAGATCGCCGCGAGCGCATACAGCACCGATTGGCCGCCGATCACGAACATGCCGGCCGCGAACGCGGCCGCCGCCAGCGATGCGAAGCCGGGCGCCGCCGCCAGGGCGGCGAGCGACAGCACGATTCCGACGTACATGCCGCCGACCACGTGCGACGCGCGCATCCTGTCGAGCGCCGCGCCGATGCCGAGCGCACCGAGCCCGCCGCCCACGTTGAACGCGATCTGCACGATTCCGACGTGCTCGCGGTCGAGCCCGCGCGCGGCCATCAGCGACGGCAGCCAGTTCAGCAGGAAATACAGGACGATCAGCGTGCAGAAGTAGCTGATCCACAATGCGAGCGTCGATACCGTGCGGCCGTCGCCGAACAGCGTTCGAGCGATGCCGGCACGCGCGGCCGGCGTGTCGGCGACGTCGAGATACGCGCGCGATTCCGGCAGCCGCAACGCCAGCAACGGCAGCAGGAGCAGGGGCCCCGCGCCGCCGACGTAGAAGATGTGCCGCCACTCGGCGTCGCCCGCCAGCAGCACGCCGATCAGCGACGCGATCACGCCGCCGAACGGGATTCCGCAATACATCGCGGCCACCGCGGCGCTGCGCGCGCGGGGCGCGACCGCTTCCGACGACAGCGCGATCAGGTTCGGCATTGCACCGCCGAGGCCGATGCCGGTCAGCACGCGCACCGCGACGAGCATCGCGAAACTCGATACCTGCGCGGTGGCGATCGACAGCAGCCCGAACAGCGCAACCGATGCGATCAGCACGCGCTTGCGCCCGATCCGGTCGGCGAGCCACCCGCCGAGCATCGCGCCCGGCAGCAGCCCGAAGGTGCCCGCGCTGAACGCAATGCCCATCTGCGAGACGGTCAGCCCGAATTCGCGCGCCATGCGTGGCGCGGCAACGCCGACCGACTGCAGGTCGAGCCCTTCGAGCAGCGCGATCGCGAAACACAGCGCGAGTGTGGTCGCAACGGTCTGCCTTTCGGCAACGTAGGTGTTCATCGTGTCTCCAATCCTTGTTGTCTTGTCCTTGTTGTCTTGTCGTCGGCGAGCCTCGCCGGGCCGCTTGTCGTGCGCGTCGAGCGCCTGCCCCGGGGCGGGCCGGCGCTCGATTGGCTGCCCTTTTTATCAGGCAGCCTGATTCACTGATCGTAAAAAATCCCGCCGATCGCCTCCGGCAGGTTGCCGCGGGTACCGCCAACCGCGTGCCTACGCGTAGATCACGTCGGGATCGCTGCGCGCCGGGTCGTACAACGCGTCGATCGTCGCCGCGCGATGCTGCTGCACGGCGGCCTGATTCAGCGAGCCCTTGTCGGTCACTTCGCCGAGATCGAGCGACGGCGGCGTGTCCATCAACCGGATGCGCGCGACGAACGTCGATCCGCCGCTCGCGTGCCGGTTCAGCGCCGCGAGCCAGGTCCGGAATGCGGCGCGCACGGCTGGCGCGCGCAGCACGTCGGCCGCGGCCGCATCGGCGCCGAGCGACGCGAGCGCGCGGCAGGCGTCCAGGCGCGGAAACACGAGCAGGCCGATGTCGTCGCGGTTGATGCCCGTCACGACGACGTCCTGCACGTACGGGGCGCCGCTCGACACCGCGTTCGCGCGCAACGGCCCGACGCTGACGAACGTGCCGCTGCCGAGCTTGAAATCCTCCGTCAGCCGCCCGTCGAATTGCAGCCCGAATTCCGGCCGTCCCGGATCGGCGAACACCGCCGCGTCGCCGCTGCGGTAATAGCCTTCGTCGTCGAACACATCGCGCGGATCGACGTCCGCGTGCCAGTAGCCGCGCATCACGTTCGGCCCCTTGAAGCGCAGCTCGAGCTTGCCGCCGGACGGCGCGAGCTTCACGTCGCAACCGGGCGCGGGCAGGCCGATATAGCCGGAGCGCATCAGCGGCCCCGTCGTAAACAGGCACGACGGCGACGTTTCGGTCATGCCGAGCCCGGCCATGATCCGGATCCGCTCGCCGCAATGCGTGCCGGTCACACGGTCGAGCCGGTCCCAGGCCGCCTGCGACAGCCCCGCACCGCCGAAGAAGTACAGTTTCACGCGCGAGAAGAACGTGTCGCGCAGCACGGCATCGCGCTCGAGTGCGGCAGTCAGTTCTTCCCAGCCTTTCGGCACGTTGAAGTAGATCGTCGGCGCGATCTCGCGCAGGTTGCGCACCGTTTCGTCGAAGCGGCCGGGCACCGGGCGCCCGTCGTCGATATACAGCGTGCCGCCGTTATAGAGCGCGATGCCGAGGTTGTGACTGCCGCCGAACGTGTGATTCCATGGCAGCCAGTCGACCAGCACCGGCGGCTCGCGCGTCAGCTCGGGCATCGTCTGGCGCAGCATCTGCTGGTTGCTGCACAGCATCCGGTGCGTGGTCGGCACGGCCTTCGGCCGCTTGGTCGACCCCGACGTGAACAGAATCTTCGCAAGATGGTCGGGGCCGATCGCCGCATGGCGCGCGTCTATCGTGCGCGGTTCGGTAGCCAGCAGACGCGACAGCGGCACGGCGTGGTCCGTCGCGTCGGCATCGCGCCCGACGATCAGCGTCGCGTCGGCCGGCCGCGCCGCGTCGAGTGCGCGGGCGAACGCCGCGCGGTCGGCGACGAACACCGCGCCCGGCCGCAGCACGTCGAGCGTGTGGCGCAGCTTGCCGTAGTCGGTGGACACCAGCGAGTAGGCGGGAGAGATCGGCGCGTACGGCACGCCGGCCAGCATCGCCGCGAACATCAGCTGCAGGTGTTCGAGATCGTTGCCGGACAGCACCGCGAGCGGACGCTCGACCGACAGGCCGAGATCGACGAGGCCCTGCCCGAGCGCGCGTGCGCGTTCGAGCATCTGCGCGTACGTGATCTCGATCCAGCGGCCGCCGTCGTCGCGTCGCGCGGCCAGCACGCGGTCGGGGTAGGCCTGCGCGCCGTTGACCAGGCAGTCGGTCAGCCGCTCCGGGTAGGCGCCGAGCGGTTCGCGCGCACGCAGGTGCCAGGTGCCGTCCTCGGAGCGGTGCATGTCGGCGGCGCCTTCGGCCACCGCCGCCGCGCGGTAGCGCACATCGGCCGCGCCGCGCGCGGCGTCGTGAGGAGCTTGGGATACGTTCATCGTCGCGTCGCTCATATCGGATAGTGACGCGGCGTGGTCTGCACGGTGATCCAGCGCAGCTCGGTGAACTCGGCGATCGACGCGCGGCTGCCGAAGCGGCCATAGCCGCTCGCCTTCGTGCCGCCGAACGGCATCTGCGCTTCGTCGTGCACGGTCGGGCCGTTGATGTGGCAGATCCCCGACTCGATCCGTCGCGCCACCGCCATGGCGCGTGCGACGTCTCGGCTGAACACGCTCGCGGACAGCCCGAACTCGCTGTCGTTCGCAAGCTCGACCGCTGCGTCATCGCTGTCCGCGCGCAGGATCGCGACGACCGGCGCGAACGACTCCTCGCGGTACAGACGCATCTCGGGCGTCACGCCGTCGACGATCGCGGGCTGCATCGTCGCGCCTTCGACGCGACAGCCTAGCGGCAGCCGCGCGCCGTGTGCACGCGCGTCCTCGACCAGCGCCGCTGCGCGCTCGGCCGCCGACGCATCGACCATCGTGCCGAGCGGATGGCCTGCCCGCGGATCGCCCGCGACCAGCAGGCGCGCCTTCGCGGCAAGCCGCTCGACGAGCGCATCGGCGATCGGCCGCGCGGCGATCACGCGCTCGGTCGACATGCAGATCTGCCCTTGGTTGAAAAACGCGCCGAACGCGATCGCATCGACCGCCGCGTCGAGATCGGCATCGTCCAGCACGAGGACGGGCGCCTTGCCTCCCAGCTCGAGCAGCACCGGCTTCAGGTGCGCGGCGGCGTGGCGCGCGATGATGCGCCCGACGTGGGTCGATCCGGTGAAATTGATGCGCTTCACGTGCGGATGCGCGATCAGCCGCTCGACGAGCGCCGGCGCGTCGGCCGCCGCATGCGTGATCACGTTGACGACGCCCGCGCCGAGTCCCGCCTCGTCGAGCACCGCGCCGATCAGCGCATGCACGCCGGGGCACGCTTCGGACGCCTTCAGCACGACCGTGTTGCCGCAGGCGAGCGGCATCGCCAATGCGCGCGTCCCGAGGATCACCGGCGCGTTCCACGGCGCGATGCCGAGCACCACGCCGCACGGCGCGCGCATCGCGAGCGCCAGATTGCCGGGCACGTCGGACGGGATCACGTCGCCGGCGATTTGCGTGGTCATCGACGCAGCCTCGCGCAGCATGTTCGCCGCGAGCGTGACGTTGAAGCCGATCCAGCCCGGCGTCGCGCCCGTTTCGGCAACGCCGGCCGCGACGAAGGCGTCGATGCGCGCGTCCATCAGGTCGGCGGCCTTCAGCAGCAACCGGCGGCGCGCTGTCGGCGCGAGCGCCGCCCATGCGGGAAAGGCACGATGCGCGGCGTCGACTGCCGCGTCGGCGTCGGCCAGGCCGGCCGCCGGGGCGCGCGATGCGAGCGCGCCCGTCGCGGGATCGAGCCGGTCGAAGGTGCGGCCGTCGCGTGCGGCGCACCGCTCGCCGGCGATCAGCATGTATCTGTCGGTCATGTCGTCTCCTGCCCTGTCTCTTCCGGTCGGGTCAGCGCTTGTACGCTTGCAGGCCGGGCTTGATCGTCTTGTCGTCGAGGAACTGCCTGAGCCCCTGTTCGCGCCCCTGTTCCGGATCGCGCAGTTGCGCCTGGTCCAGCTTCGCGTACAGATAATCTTCGCATTGCTCCCACGTCAGCTCGCGCGAACGCTTGAAGCCGTGCTTGGCCGCGCGCAGCACGACCGGATTCTTGTCCATCAGCCGCGCGGCGAGCGCGATCGTCGCGTCGCGCAGCCCGGCGAGCGGCACGCTGCTGTTCACGAGCCCCATGTCGGCCGCCTCCACGCCGGTGAACGTGTCGCCGGTCATGATGTAATGCAGCGCGCGGCGGTGCCCGACCGTGTCGGCCATCGCCTTGCTGACAAGATTGCCGGGCGGGATGCCCCAGTTGATCTCCGACAGCCCGAACACGGCTTCGTCGGCGGCAATCGCGAGATCGCACGCGACGAGCGGCGAGAAGCCGCCGCCGAAACACCAGCCGTTCACCATCGCAATGGTGGGCTTGCCGTACATGCGCAGGCGGCGCCATTGCCATTCCGACGCGTCGCGCCGCACCTTTTCCTGCAGCGCTTCCGGGCCGCCATCGATCTCGCGGAAGTATTCCTTCAGGTCCATGCCGGCCGTCCAGGCGGCACCGGCTCCGGTGAGAACGAGCACTTTCGCCTCGTCGTCGAACTCGACCGCGTCGAGTACCTGCAGCATCTCCTGATTGAGCGTCGGGCTCATTGCATTGCGCTTTTCCGGGCGGTTCAGCGTGACCCACGCGATGCCGGCCTCCACCTTCACTTCGACGGTCTGCCAGCGCTTGTCGTACTTGCTCATGTGTTTTCCTGGTTTGCGTTGCTGTGCGATTCGGCACGCAGCATTCCTGCTGCGGACGGCTTCATTTAATATCAGGCTACCTGATATATCAAGCGGTATTCGCGGCGGTGTAAACCCGTATCGGGATGTCATGGAGAAGGCGGGCGCGAACAGGCGCCCGGCAGTTGCGATGAAGGGGAGAGGGGCTGCCGTTGCCGGCGGGAAGGTCAGCCGCGCAGGTTGCGCGCGAAGATTTCCAGCACGCGTTGCACGTGCACGGCGTCGTCGGCGCAGAAATCGCCGAGCATGGTCGTTTCGAGCGGGCGCAGCACGGTTTCGCATTCGCGCAGCATGGCCGCGCCTGCGTCGGTCAGCGTCAGCAGGATCACGCGGCCGTGCGACGGATCGGCCTCGCGCGTGACGAAGCCGCGGCGCGCCATCACGCTCATCACCTCATTTGCCGATTGCGGCGTGATGAACGAGCGCTCCGCAAGCTGTGCGTTCGACGATGCGCCACGTGCTTCGAGCACGGATAGCGCCGTGTATTGTGCAAGCGTGATGCCGAGCGGCGCGAGCGCGTCGGTCATGTGGCGGCGCAGCAGCCGGTCGAGAGCGCCGATCGCGTAGGTCAGGCGCTGCGGGATACGCGCCTTCGGCTTGTCGCCGGCTGCTGCCTGAGTGGCGGTCTTCGCGGTGCGCTTCGGGTTCGCAGGTTTGGTCGAGGTGGAGCTCATGGGGCGGGCAGGGTGGGGTTGCGAGCCATCTTACCAGCAGGGATTGCCCGGGCTCGCGGCGCAGATTCGCCATCGATGACGCGTCGAGCGCGGTTCGCTGGCCGGCGCCGGCGCCCTGAGCCGCACGACCTGAGCGCTATCAACATGTCGCGATGGGCGGCGGCGGACGCCGCGACACTCAGATCGCCACCTGCTCGCGCAAGTACGCGACCAGCGTCTCTCGCATGGGGTGCTCGACGAACGGGGTGCGTCGCAGGACAGCATGTAACGAACCGGTCCAATTGATTGGATGCATAGACGCTCGCTGATTAACGCGAAATCGATGTCAGTGCGACCTGAGCCGCATCATGGAGACAACCGGCAAGGGCCGGCGCCGCGTTAATTGTTGCCTGCGAGAGCGCGCAGCGCGCCGAGGCCGATCCCCAGATCATGCAAGCGCAATGGGATGCAAAAAAATGAAGAGCAAGAGGCGCGAGCATCTGGTCTCTGCCTCTCCGATCTTTACGATCCGATACGTCTGGATGTTTGAGAAAGGTCGTGACTTTCAGTTTTTTTGCGAATGCTAGAGTGCGATGAGTGCCCAGAAGAACATGGGGCAAAAAGTCGGGACTTTTTTTGGACGGCGAGAACGGCACATGAATCAACGGCAGATCGAGGCGTTCCGGTTGGTGATGCTGCGCGGCTCGATGACGGTTGCCGCCGACGAGATGGGCACCTCGCAGCCGAGCGTGAGCCGGCTGATCGCGGAGCTGGAGGCGGCCACCGGGCTCGCGCTGTTCGTGCGGCAGGGCGGGCGGATCCGCGCGACCGATGCGGGCACGGCGTTCTATCACGAGGTCGAGCGCAGCTTCGTCGGGCTGGAGAAGCTGGTGCAGGCCGCCCGCGAGATCAACCAGCTCGGCAGCGGGCGGTTGCGGCTGGTGGCGGCGCCGATCATGGCGCTGTCGTTCCTGCCGGGCGTGATCGAGGATTTCCTGGCCGAGCACCCGCGCGTGGCGGTGTCGCTCGAAATGCGCAGCGAAAGCACGATCCAGCGCTGGGCCTCGTCGTCGAACTGCGATATCGGTTTCTCCACCACCCTGCCCGACGTGGTCGGCGTGACCAGCACCGACCTGTACCGGCTGCCCGGCCTGTGTGCGCTGCCGGCGGGGCACGCGCTGGCAGCGCGCAAGCGGATTGCCGCTGCCGATCTGCGCGGCGAGCGGCTGATCCTGCCGTCGTATGCCGACGACACGCGCGCGGCCGTCGATCGCGTGCTGCGCCGGGCGCGCGCCGACCAGGTGGCGGCGATCGAAACACCTTACGGCGCGACGATCTGCGCGCTGGTCGCGCGCGGGCTGGGCATCGGCATCGTCAACCCGCTGGCGGTGGAGGACACCAACCCGGCGCGCATCGTGTTCCGGCCGTTCTCGAAGGACATCGTGTTTCGCGGCTTCACGGTGTGCTCGCAGTGGCAGCAGGAGAAGCCGGTGGTGCGCGCGTTCCTGGCGATGGCGCACGCGCGCATGGAAAAGATCGTGCGGGGGCTGCGGTAGCGGCGCGGCGGGCGATCGAAGCGCCCGCGAAAACGTCTGACGAAATGCTGCGCATACCTATTCGAACCGGTGCGCCGCGCGTCGATAGGGATAGTCGGCCAACATATCCCTAAAAACAGCCAAGCTTTGTGCCGCCGGCGCCGCCCGATGCGATACTGCCGCTCATCACATTCGCATCGGGAACGGGGATGAATACGACGCAGAACATGGGCGTCTTTGTGCGGGTGGCCGAAACCGGCAGCTTCACGGCGGCCGCCACGATGTTGCGCACCTCCACCGGGCAGGTGTCGCGCGCCATCTCCGATCTGGAGCAGCACCTGAGCACGCGGCTTCTGCAACGCAATACGCGGCGCATGTCGCTGACCGAGGCCGGCGAGCGCTACCTGGTGCATTGCCGGAAGATCCTGGCCGACCTCGAATTCGCCGAGGCCGAGCTGCTGACCGGGCAGCGCGCGCCGATCCCGGACGGCCCGCTGCGGATTCACTCGATGACGAGCTTCGGCACGCATTACCTGGTGCCGCTGATCGCCGAGTTTTCGCGCAGCTTTCCGCGCGTGCGGATCGACCTGACGCTGGCCCAGCAGCCGGTGGATTCGCTCGACGAGATGCACGACTGCGCGTTCATCGTCTCGAACGTGCTGCCCGAGCCCGGCCCGGGCACCCAGCGGCTCGGCGAGATCGCCTGCATCGTGTGCGCCGCGCCGTCCTATCTGGATGAGCACGGCACGCCCGAGCGGCCCTCCGACCTGCGCGATCACGCGTGCCTGCAACTGCGCGCGCCGGGCATTCCGGCGATCGACTGGCGCTTCGACGGCCCCGACGGCGTCGAGCGCGTGCAGTTCGACCGCTATCCGTTCGTCATCAACGTGGCCGATTCGATGACGGTGGCGATCCGCGAGGGCATGGGCATCGGCCTGCTGCCGGCCTCGTTCGCGCTGAACGGCCTGCGCGACGGCACGCTGCGCCGCCTGCTGCCGGGCTACACGATGGCGTCGATGAGCGTGGATATCGCCAGCACGCCGCACCGGCTGCTCAATGCGCCGCTGAACGCGTGGCTCGATTTCCTGCCCGAGCGGCTCTCGGCGCGGCTGGCGCAGGATGCCGACGCGTTGCGCGGCGACACCGGCGGCCCGGAGGCCGTCGCGCGTGCCTGAGCGCCGCCGCGCGGCCGGACGTCGGCCGTCATGAGGCAACCCGCTTACGCGCAGCTTCCGGCCGGATTCGATCCGGACTACTACACAGCGAGCGCGGTGGCGATGCAAGTGGACGTGCGCGACAACGAGATCGAGCAGCCGTTCCACCGCCACCGGCGCGGCCAGCTCGTGATCGCGCGGCGCGGCTTCGTGACCTGCCTGGTCGAGCGCGGCGTGTGGGTCGTGCCGCATGGCTGCGGCGTGTGGATTCCGGGCGGCATGCCGCACAGCAACCGCGTGGCGGCCGACGGCGAGATCGCCTTGCTGTTCGTCGAGCCGGGCGCGGCGCGCATGCCGGATGCCTGCTGCACGTTCGCGATTCCGGCGCTGATCCGCGAGTTGATCGCCTATCTGGCGGCGCGTCCGCACGACTACGAGCCCGACAGCGCCACCGGCCGCGTGGCGGGCGTGCTGCTCGAACAGCTCGGCTCGATGCCGGTCGAGCACCTGCATGTGCCGATGCCGCCGAAGCGGCAGTTGCGCAAGATCGCCACCGCGCTGGTCAAGGACCCGGCCAACCGCGCGACGGTGGGCGAGTGGGCGCGGCAGGTGGCGCTCGGCGAGCGCACGCTCGCGCGGCTGGTGCTGGCCGAAACCGGCATGACGTTCGGCCGCTGGCGCCGCCAGCTGCATATCGTGACGGCGATTCAGAAGCTGTCGGCCGGCATGCCCGTGCAGCGCGTGGCGGCCGAGCTGGGCTATGAATCGGTCAATGCGTTCATCACGATGTTCAAGAATGCGTTGGGGCGTACGCCGGGGCATTATTTGCCGCGCAAGACGCGTGAGTGATGGGGCGCTTGACGGCGTGCTTGACGGTGCGATCTCGAACGCCGGGTTCGCGAACGATGGCATCGCGCCGTACCCTGTACCGCGCACCGCGCGATCCCCCGTGCGCACGATGCGCGCCGATGGCAGAATCGACCCGGTCGAAGCGCGCGTGGCCGTGGAAACGCTGCTCGAGTCCACGTTGCCGAGGCCGGGCGGTGCGACCCTCCGGTCCTGAACGCCGCCTCGTGCAAACCTCAGCGCAAGCCGCTTCGATTTCCCCAGCCCTTTGACGCCCGACACCGCCATGCCCTTCGATCCCGATCTCGTGACCGCCTTCGCGCCCACCGGCACCGTGCGCGCCTCCATCAACCTCGGCAACCCGATCCTTGCGAACCGCGATGCGGCGACCGGCGAACCGGTCGGCGTGTCCGTCGATCTGGCGCGCGCGTTCGCGGCGGAGCTGGGCGTGCCGCTCGAACTCGTGGTGTTCGATGCGGCTGGCAAATCGGTGGAGGCCGTGAGCGACGGGCGCGCCGATTTCGGCTTCTTCGCGGTTGATCCGAAGCGCGGCGAGACGATCGCGTTCACCGAGCCTTACGTGCTGATCGAAGGATGGTATCTGGTGCGCGACGCCTCGCCGATCCGCACCAACGCCGACGTCGATCGGGCGCAGCATCGCGTGGCCGTGGGGCAGGGCAGCGCCTACGACCTGTTCCTCACGCGCGAGCTGAAGGCCGCGCAGATCGTGCGTGCGCCCACCTCGCCGGCCGTGGTGCAGACCTTCCTCGATCGCGACCTGGAAGTGGCGGCCGGCGTGAAGCAGCAACTGGAAGCCGATGCGGCGCATCTGTCGGGCGTGCGTTTGCTCGACGAGCGCTTCATGGTGATCCGGCAGGCGATGGGCGTGGCGCGTGCACGCGGCGAGCGGGCGGCCGAGGCGTTGGGCCGCTTCGTGGAGGCGCACAAGCGCTCGGGTTTCGTCGAAGCGGCGCTGGCGCGTCACGGCATTCAGGGCGCGTCGGTTGCGCCGTTGGTGTAACGCCATGAGCGATTCGGCTTACGGCTTCGACGTGTTCGGCCGGCATGTCGCGATCGTCCGGCAGGACGGCGTGTGGCGTGCGTTCGATCTGGGCGCGGACGGCAAGCGGCGGCGCGCCGATTTCGAGGTCCCGGCGTTCATCGAGGCCGACGAACTGGCGCAGTATCTCGGCGACCTGTTCCACGAGAACGCCACGCCCGCGCGTGGCGAGGTGCGGCCGTTGCCGTCGGGCAGCGCTGTTTAGACGAGTAGCGAACCGCTGAACCGCTGAACCGCTGAACTGCCGAACTGCCGAACTGCCGAACTGCCGAACTGCCGAACTGCCGAACTGCCGAACTGCCGAACTGCCGAACTGCCAAGCGGCCAAGCGGCCAAGCCGAACCAAGCCAAGCCGCCAAGCCGAGTTATGCGGCGCCGACCGCACCACTGTCCTGAAAACGCTCGAACGCGCCGAGCAGCCGATCACGCAACGCAGCCAGCGCCGGTCCTCGGCGGTCACGCGGGCGCGGCAGATCCACCGTGAACGCATCCTCCACCCGTCCCGGATTGGCCGCCAGCAGCACCACGCGGTCGCCCAGATACAACGCCTCGTCGAGATCGTGCGTGACCAGTACCGCCGCCATGCCGTGCCGCTGCACGACGTCGAGCAGCAGCGTTTGCAGGCGCATGCGCGTGAGCACGTCCACGGCGCTGAACGGCTCGTCGAGCAGCAGCAGGTCCGGCTCGCCGAACAGCCCGCGCGCGATCGCCGCGCGCTGCGCCATGCCGCCCGACAACGCGGCCGGCAAGGCCGCCGCCGAACCGTCCAGCCCGACCTCCGCGAGCAGGCGCGCCACCTCGGGCGCCCGCCCGCCGTGGAGGCCGGCCGCGAAGCCGACGTTGTCGGCCACCGTCAGCCACGGCAGCAGCCGAGGCTCCTGGAAGATCACGCCGATTCGCGCCGACGGCCCGTCGAGCGGTGCGCCGTCGAGCCGCACGCTGCCGCGATAATCGCCGTCGAGGCCGGCCAGGATCCGCAGCAAGGTGCTTTTGCCGCAGCCGCTCGGGCCGACCACGCAGACGATCTCGCCGCGCGCCACCTGCAACGGCACGTCGGCCAGCACGGCGCGCGCGCCGTAATGCTTGCGCGCCACGCGCGCGTCGAGCAGCGGGGCGGCGCTCATCGCGCCTCCCGGCGCGGCGCGCCGTCGAAACTGTCGCGCCAGGCCAGCCAGCGTGTCTCGATGCGGCGCATCGCGCCGTCGGTCAGTTTGCCGAGCAGTGCGAGCAACAGGATCGCGCCGAACACCAGGTCCGGCCGACCGGTTTCGCGGCCGTCGCTGAGCAGGAAGCCCAGCCCGCGCGTGGCGGCGATCAGCTCGGCCGCCACCATGAACATCCACGCGAGGCTCAGGCCGGTGCGCAGCCCGGTGACGATCTGCGGCAGCGCGGCCGGCAGCAGGATTCGGCGGAACAGCGCGAACCCGCCGAGCCGATAGACCGCGCCGAGTTCGACCAGCTTGCGGTCCACGCCGCGAATGCCGGCCACCACCGCCAGATGCACGGGAAAGAACGCGCCGATCGCGATCAGCACGATCTTCGGCGCTTCGTCGATGCCGAGCCAGAGCAGCAGCACCGGCACCCAGGCCAAAGACGGGATCGACCGCAGCGCCTGGAAGCTCGGTTCGAGCAGCGCGTCGATGCGGCGGCTCAGGCCCATCGCCGCACCGATCGCGAGCGCCAGCGCCGAGCCGGCCGCGAAGCCGAGCGCGACGCGCAGGCTGCTCGCGCCCACGTGGCGCAGCACGCGCGCCAGGCCCATCTGCTCGAGCGAGGCGAGGATCTCGCTGGGCGCGGGCACCAAGTGATCGGGCAGCCAGCCGGCGCGCACCGCGAGTTCCACCAGCGCGAGCGCCGCGAACGGCAGCGCGATGCCGGCGAAGCGCCAGGCGCGCAGCGGATCGCGCCGGGCTGCCGGAGTGGTGGGAACAACAGCCTGTGCAGGTTCGGCCGGCGCGCGGGTCGCCAGCGTGTCGCGGCGAGCGGCGGTGTCGCGCATCGTCAATGCGCGGCCGCGACCAGCGGACGTGCGAACGACGGATCGATCAGCGCATCGACGATCTTCGCCGGATCGACACCGGGCTTGACCAGTTGCTCGTCGGTCAGCACCGGCGCGGCGGCCTTCAGCGCGACGCGCTGCACGTCGCCCGGCACCGGATCGCTGAAATCGTTGCGCTGCAGTTGCAGCTTCGCCACCGGCAGCGACACCTTCGATTCGTCGGCGACGATCTTCGCGGTGTCGTCCGGATGCGCGACGATCCACAGCCGCGCCTTCTCGTACACCTTCAGCACGCGCGTGACGGCCTGCGGATACTGGCTCGCGAACGCCTCGCGCACGTTCAGGAATCCGTAGGTATTGAAGCCGACGTTGCGATACAGCAGGCGCGCGCCGTCGTCCACCTGCGCGGCGGCCATGTGCGGATCGAGGCCGGCCCAGGCGTCCACCTGGCCGTTGGCGAGCGCGGTGCGCCCGTCCGGGTGCTGGAGGTTGACGAGTTCGACGTCGTCGCGCGACAGGCCCACCGTGTGCAGCGCGCGCAGCGTGAACAGGAACGGATCGGTGCCGCGCGTGGCCGCGATCTTCTTGCCCTTGAGGTCGGCCAGCGTCTTGATCGGCGAATCCTTGCGCACCACCAGCGCGGTCCACTCGGGCCGCGAGAACACGTAGACGGCGTGGATCGGGTTGCCGTTGGCGCGGCCCAGCACGGCCGCGAGGCCGGCCGTCGAGCCGAAATCCACCGCGCCGCTGTTCAGGTATTCGAGCGCGCGGTTGCTGCCGAGGCTCAGTACCCAGCGGATCTCGGTGTGGTCGGGCTTGAATGCGTCTTCGAGCCAGCCGAAATGGCGGATCACGAGGCTTTCGGGCGAATAGTAGGCGTAGTCGACGCGGATTTCGGCAGGCGCGGCGGCGGGTTTCGCGGCCACGTCGGCGGCCTGCGCGGCCGGGGCGGCGGCGATCGAACCGAGGGCGGCAAGGGCGGCGAACGCGCCGATCGTCAGGGCCGCGCGACGCAGCGCGCGAGTCCAGGACAGCTTCATGGAATGGTCTCCGGGCGGGCGGCGGGATGCCGCTGATCAAGCAGGATGACCTTTCAATGTACGCAAGCGCGGGCGCTGCGCGAACCAAGAAATCGTCGCTAGGAAAGCGCACCGCGTGATAAGGGCGGCCGCCAGCAGATTCGCCGGCGGCACGGTATCGTGAGCGCTCCGCCAACCCGACGCCGCGCGCGCGGCGACCGACGATGACCCGCAAACGACAACTGCACCTGGGCGCCTTCATGCGCCCGGTGAGCCTGCATACCGGCGCATGGCGCCATCCCGATGCCTGGCCCGACGCGAACTTCAACCTCAGGCACCTGGTGCATTGCGTGCAGACGCTCGAACGCGCGAAGTTCGACGCGTTCTTCATGGCCGATCACCTCGCCGTGCTGAACATGTCCACGCAGGCGCTCAAGCGCAGCCACACCGTGACCTCGTTCGAGCCGCTCACGCTGCTGTCGGCGCTGGCGATGGTGACCGAGCGGATCGGGCTGGTGGCCACCGCCTCGACCAGCTTCGAGGCGCCGTATCACGTCGCGCGCCGCTTCGCCTCGCTCGACCATCTGAGCGACGGGCGCGCGGGCTGGAACCTCGTGACCACCTCGAACCCCGACGCCGCGCTGAACTTCGGCCTCGACGAGCACCTGGAGCACGACGCGCGCTACCGCCGCGCGCGCGAATTCTTCGATGCCGTCACGGGCCTGTGGGATAGCTGGGCCGACGACGCGTTCGTGCGCGACGTGGGCAGCGGCCTGTACTTCGACCCGGAGAAACTGCACGTGCTCGGCCATCGCGGCGAGCATTACGCGGTGCGCGGGCCGCTGAACATCGCGCGGCCCGTGCAGGGCTGGCCGGTGGTGGTGCAGGCCGGCTCGTCGGAGGCCGGCAAGCAACTGGCGGCCGAGACGGCCGAGGCCGTGTTCACGGCGCAATCGTCGCTGGCGTCCGGCAAGCGCTTCTATGCCGACGTGAAGGGCCGCCTCGACCGGCTCGGCCGGCCGCGCGATCACCTGAAGATCCTGCCCGGCGCGTTCGTGGTGGTGGGCGATTCGCTCGACGAGGCGCGCGAGAAGCGCGCGTTTCTCGACACGCTCGTGCACGACGACAGCGGCTTCGCCTCGCTGTCGATCGCGCTCGGCCACGACGTGTCGGGCTTCGATCCCGACGCGCCGCTGCCCGAGATCCCCGAAAGCAATGCGAGCCACACGTCGCGGCAGCGCGTGCTCGACCTGGCGGCTGGCGGTTTGAGCGTGCGCGAGCTGGCGCAGCGGGTGGGCGGCTATTCGGGGCTGGAATTCGTCGGCACGCCGGCCGATATCGCCGATTCGATGCAGCAGTGGCTGGAGGAGGAAGGCTCGGACGGCTTCAACGTGATGTTCCCGTACCTGCCCGGCGGGCTCGACGATTTCGCGCTGAAGGTGGTGCCCGAGCTGCAGCGGCGCGGGATTTTCCGGCGCGAGTATGAAGGCACGACGCTGCGCGAGCATCTGGGCTTGCCGAGGCCGGAGAACCGGTTTTTCCCGGGGTGAAATTGGGCGGATTGACGTTGAGGGGGGATTCCTGCGGCCGGGTTGTCGGTGGTGGCAAGTCCGGCCGCCGGTGAGCGCGAATCTGGCGGACTGATAGCCGGCCGGATGAGATCCGGCCGTCGGCGTGCGAGTGTCGAGCGGATTGATAGCCGACGGGATGAGGTCCGGCAGCGGGTGAGCGGTAGCCAGGCAGCCCGACAGCCGACGGGTTGCCGATCCGGCACATCCGCACCCCGAAATGGCCCGCGAGCGCGCGCCGTGGCGGCGGCGCGCAAGGCTCGACCGCATGGCCCGCTTTTTGCACGGTAGTGCTCCGCGAAACCGGCCCGCACCGTCCAACCGCGGTGCGCCGGGGCGCGCCGGCCCGAGCCGGTGTGCAGGAATGTCGCTGCCGTGCGACGCGTTTGTATTTTTTACGCGCGTGCGGCCGACGCCGGCCCTCGACCCCATCAGTCAACGGAATCCGCCATGTTCATGAACGAGTGGTTTTTGCGGCGCGCACTGGCCATCGCCTGCACGCGACAGGTCGGCACGGCGGATCGCGTCGGCCGCCCCCAGGTGATCGCCTATCTGGCCGAACGGGCCACGGCCGGGCCGCGCATGCTGGTGACCGGCCTGAGCGGCGATACGGTGGCGGCGCTTGGCGGCGAGCAGCCGAGCGAGGCGGCGCAACCGGTGTCGATGGCGCTGCCCGAGGCGGCGCGCCGCAAGATCCGCTACGTGGTGCACGTGCGCCGCCACATGTTCCACGAGCGCCGCGCCTGGCGCGTGGTGCTCGGCACGCGGCTGCAGACCTACCGTCTGGCCGCCTGGCTCGGCGACCTGCGGCTGCGCGGCTTCTGGCTCGCCAACCCGCTGCGGGCGGCGCGCATGGAAGTGCTGGCGCGCATCGCGGCACTGTCGGCCGAGCTGTCCGATGCGGTGGCGCCGCGCGCGCTGCTGGCGCTGGCCGATTGGCCCCAGGTGCCGCGCGACGCGGCGGTGGACGAGCGGCATCGCTATCTCGACCGCACGCTCGCCGTGCTGGTGGCGTCGGGCTTCATCCGCAAGACGGAGGCGGGCGGTTTCGAAGTGCAGCCGCGCGGCGCCGAGGCGCTCGAACGCTACGACGCCGATTTGCAGCGTCACAGCCACCGCGTGTCGATGCGGCGCGCGCTGAACGTGCTGGTGGTGGCGTCCGGCATCGCCGCGCTGGAGGCGGGCGGCGCGGGCGTGGCGCCGCCCGCGCCGGTCGCCAGCGGGATCGGCGCCGAGATGTCGTGCTCGCCGGGCGCCGGCTGCGGAAGTTGCAGCAGCCTCTCCGGCAACGCGAACGGCAATGCCAACAGCAGCAACGACAGCGGCGACGATGCCGCCGCCGCCCCGCTCGCACTGCAAACCGCGCACCGGTTGCACGGTCAGGCGCGCCGCCATCGGCTGTCTCGCGGCCCGGTGGTCACGCGCGACGATCACGCATTGCCGTCGCCCGATCTCGATGCGCCGGCCGTGCTCGCCCCGGCGCTCGTGGTGCCGGCGCGCGTGCGGGCCGCCGTGGCGCAACAGCATGCGTGACACATCGTGAAGGGGATTCCGGGCGTCGACGTTTCCGCTCTCCTCACCGCTGCGCGTTCACATACTTGAACGTGCCCTGCGCGCTGGCGATCAACAGCGTGCCATCCACCCAGGCCTCGGCTCGCGCGAAGAAAATCGAGCGGCCCGCGCGCTCCAGGATGCCCTTGCCGACCACCCGCGAGCCGAGCCCCTTGTCGAGGTAGTTGATGGTCAGCGACAGCGTGAAGCCGTGCCGAATGGGCGTGTCCGGCGGCGTGAACAGCCCGGCATAGCCGGCGGCGGCGTCGAGCAGCGTCGCGATCGCGCCGCCTTGCAGCACGCCTTGCCGGTTGAGCTTGCGCCCGTCGATCGGCATGCTGATTTCGGCATAGCCGTCGCGCCAGGCGTCGAGTTGCGCGCAGAGGGATTCCAGGAACGGGTTGTCTTCGAAGAGTCGGGACATGGGCGGTGACGGCGAGGTGAGCGGGTGAATCGGACGGTGGGCCATTGTAAGGCGATCGTCCGCGCCGCTTACTCCGGCTCGCCGTGCAGCTCGATCCGGTTGCGTCCGCGCGCCTTGGCCCGATACAGCGCCTTGTCGCAGCGCGACAGCACCTGATCGACGCCGAGGTCGGCCGCCGTCATGCGGTCCACGCCGATGCTGACGGTCAGCCCGACGCACTGTCCCGCGAATTCGAGCGGCGACGCGCCGATGTGGCGTTGCAGCCGCAGCCCGAACGCCATCGCCGCCTCGATGCCGAGTCCCGGCAGCACGATCGCGAATTCCTCGCCGCCGATTCGCCCGACGATATCGGCGCTGCGCGCCGCGTCGCGCATCAGGCGCGCGAAATGGCGCAGCGCGTGATCGCCGAGCGCGTGGCCCCAGCGGTCGTTCAGCGATTTGAAGTGGTCGAGGTCGAGCATCAGCACGGCGGCCTCGCCGTGACCCGCGCGCCGCAGGCGCTCCAGCTCCGCGGCGCTCTGCGCGAGGAAATCGCGCCGGTTCGCCAGCTCGGTCAGGTGATCGATGGTGGCCAGCTCGTGCAGCTCGGCCTCGATCCGCTTGCGCTCGGTGGTGTCGGACACGAAGCCGTGCCATAGCGTGCCGCCGTCGGGCAGCCGCTGCGCACGCGCCTCGCCG
The DNA here is from genome assembly GCF_047497165.1 of Burkholderia sp. 22PA0099. NCBI lineage: Bacteria > Pseudomonadati > Pseudomonadota > Betaproteobacteria > Burkholderiales > Burkholderiaceae > Burkholderia > Burkholderia sp. 22PA0099. The sequence continues at coordinate 2,444,407 of NZ_CP163164.1, forward strand.
TGCCGCCAGCGCAGCCCCTGGCGCGGCAGCAGCACGCGGTATTCGAGCCGCCACGGCGCGAGCGTCGCGGCCGATTCGCGCAGCGATTGCCGGTACATCGCCCGGTCGCGCGGGTCGATGCGTGCGTCGACCGACTCGGCGTCGATCGCGGCTTGCGCCGGATCGAGTTCGTAGATCTGCTCGATGCCGCGGCTCACGTAGCTGAACTGCGGGTGGCCGTCGGCCGGCTCGCGATACTGGAACACCAGCCCGTCGACCTCGTCGGTCAGGTTGGTGATCAGGTCGATGCTCTGCTGGAGCCGCGCGGCGGTTTCGCGCAGCGCGGTGATGTCGGTGGTCGCGCCGACCATGCGCAGCGCGCGGCCCGCGCCGTCGCGGCTGACCACCTTGCCGCGGCTGCAGATCCACTTGTAGCGGCCGTCCTTGCAGCGAATGCGGTGCTCGACCTCGTAGCGGTCGGAGCCGCCCTCGAAATGCTGGCGCATCTGCGCCTGCACGTAGGCGCGATCGTCGGGATGCAGGCGGTCCACGGCGTCCTCGATGCGCGTGCTCAGTTCGTGCGGCGCGTAGCCGAGGATCGCCTTCCATTCCGGCGAATAGCGGATCTCGCCGGTGGCGATGTCGCGATCCCAGATGCCGGTGCCGCTGCCGTTCAGCGCCAGCGCGACGAGGTCGTGGGCGAACGGTGCGCATGCAACCGGTTCGGCGCCGGGGGGCGCGCAGGCGGGTTCCCGCAGCGCGCGTTCGAGCGCGGCGCTGGCGAGCGCGGTGAAATCGTCGAGGGCGGCGAGGGTGTTCGGCGTGTGCGGGGCGGGCGAGATCAGCAGCAGGGCGCCGAGGCGCGTGCCGTCGGCGGCGCGCAACGCGCAGGCGGCGCGCGAGGTGGAGCGTTCGATATCGGGTGCGTGGCTCGCGCGGGTGGCGAACGGGTCGGACGGCAACGGGGCCGGCAGCGTGCCTTCGATGCCGAACAGATAGGGGCCCTCGGCCGCCGATACCACGATCAACGCCGCATCCGCCCCGAAATGCGCGCGTGCCAGACGCAGCAGCGCGGCACATTCGGTATTGACCGGCGGGCCGTCCGCGGGCGCGACCGCGATCTCGTCGGTTTCGGAAATCGGCATACGAAAAGCCCCTGATGCAACCAGGCCGGCGCGAGCGCCCATCGCACGCTGCCGACTTGTTTAGGCTCGCTAATCATAAAGCGGTTTGATGACGGGATGGCCATGTGGCGACGGCGCAGGGAGGTTTCCGTGCGCCGTCGTGGCTGCCGTGCGATGCGGCGCAATGCGGTGGATGCGGCAGGCCCGCGACGGTGGTAAGCGGCGATGCCTGAAGCGGGGCGCTCCCGGCGGCGGCGCGATGCGCAGCGATGCGTCACGCGATGCCGATATAATCGTCGCGCCATTCAACGAGGACATCGCATGAAATCAGTGATCGCCGTACTTGTCGCATCCACCATCGCAACGGCCGCGTTCGCCGCCAACCCCGTCGAGAAGCTGCCGTCCGGCGTGACGGTCGAGACGCTCAAGCCGGGCACCGGCGCGCAACCGACGGCCAGCGACGTGGTCACGGTCAACTATCGCGGCACGCTCGCGAACGGCACCGAGTTCGACGCGTCGGCCAAGCACGGCGGCCCGGCCACGTTCCCGCTCGGGCAGGTGATCCCGTGCTGGACGCAAGGCGTGCAGAAGATCAAGGTGGGCGGCAAGGCCAAGCTGACCTGCCCGGCGGCCACCGCCTACGGCAGCCGCAGCGTCGGCTCGATCCCGCCGAACAGCGACCTGACGTTCGAAGTCGAACTGCTCAGTATCAGCAAGTAAGCCTGACGCCCGGCGAGCCGGGCGTTGGCGCAAGCGGGCCGCCGTGCAACGCGGCGGCCGGCAGTTTCGCGGCGTGGCGTTTCGCGCCGCGTTTTCCGTTTTGGCCCCTGTCGCCACCTTCGCACCGGGGCCGCCGTGCCCGGGCCGGGACCGGTTTTTGCCGCTTGCCGGGTACGACCGGTGCGGCCGTTTGCCGGATCGCCGCGCAGGAACGACGGCGCGCGCTTTGAATCGAAGCGTTTCCGGACACGCCCGAAGCCGCGCCGTGAAAGCTGTATGAATATACAGTATAGTGTCTGCCTCGCGCGTCGACCCGGCGAAGCTCGCCAGCCCCGCCGCCCAACCCGCCGCTCAACTTCTTCATACGGACAGGCCAATTGTCATCCAGCCATCTGATCCGCATTCGCGGAGCACGCCAGCACAATCTCAAGAACGTCGATCTCGACCTGCGCACCGGCGAGATGACCGTGGTGACCGGCCCGTCCGGCTCCGGCAAATCGAGCCTGGTGTTCGACACGCTGTATGCGGAAGGGCAGCGGCGCTACGTCGAAACCTTCAGCGCCTACGCGCGGCAGTTCCTCGACCGGATGGACCGGCCGCAGGTGGACCGCGTGGACGGCGTGCCGCCGGCCATCGCGATCGACCAGACCAACCCGGTGCGCAGCTCGCGTTCGACGGTCGGCACCATGACCGAGCTGAACGATCACCTGAAGCTGCTCTACGCGCGCGCGGCGCAACTGTTCGACCGCGAGAACGCGGAGCCGGTGCGCCATGACACGCCCGAAACCATCTACGCCGAGCTGGCCGCGCGTGCCGAGGCCGACGATCCGCGCCTCGTGCTGACGTTCCCGGTGGAATTGCCCGACACGGTCACGCCCGAGGAAGTCGAGCAGTGGCTGTCGGCCAGCGGCTACACGCGCGTGCAGGCGCAGCGCGAGGTGGCGTCGCCCACCGGCGCGCGCAAGCTGCTCGACGTGGTGGCCGACCGCTTTCGCCTGAGCCGCGTCGACAAGGCGCGCGTGGTCGAGGCGATCGAGGCCTCGCTCAAGCGCGGCGGCGGCCGCCTCAGCGTGTACGTGCTGCCGAACGATGCCGGCGACGCCGGCGACGGCGCACCGGCCGCACCGACCGCCCAACCCGAACCCACGCTCTGGCGCTTCTCCACCGGCCTGCACAACCCCGACAGCGACCTGCGCTACGCCGAGCCGCAAGCGGCGATGTTCTCGTTCAACTCGGCCTACGGCGCGTGCGAGGCCTGCCGTGGCTTCGGCCGCGTGATCGGTGTCGATCTCGGGCTGGTGATCCCCGATGCGCGCAAGACGCTCAGCGAAGGCGCGATCAAGCCGATGCAGACGCCCGCCTGGAAGGAGTGCCAGGACGACCTGATGCGCTACGCGGCCAAGGCCGGCATTCGGCGCGGCACGCCGTGGGCCGAGCTGACCGACGCCGAGCGCGACTGGGTAATCAACGGCTCGCCCGACTGGAACGGCAAATGGCAGACGCACTGGTACGGCGTCAAACGCTTCTTCGGCTATCTCGAAACGAAAGCCTACAAGATGCATATCCGCGTGCTGCTGTCGAAATATCGCAGCTACACGCCGTGCGAAACCTGCGGCGGCGCGCGCCTGAAGACCGAATCGCTGCTGTGGCGGCTCGGCTCGCGCGAGAATGCCGACGCCGTGCTCGCGCCGTCGGCGCGCTTCCTGCCGCGCGGCGTGGGCTGGCGCCGCGAGCAGTTGGAAGCGCTGCCGGGCCTGACCGTGCACGACCTGATGCTGCTGCCGATCGAGCGCATTCGCCGCTTCTTCGACGAGATCGCGTTGCCCAGCACGCTGCTCGACGACGCGCTGAAGCTGCTGCTGGCCGAGGTGCGCACGCGGTTGAAGTATCTGTGCGACGTCGGCATCGGCTACCTGACACTCGATCGCCAGAGCCGCACGCTGTCGGGCGGCGAGGTGCAGCGCATCAACCTGACCACCGCGCTCGGCACCTCGCTGACCAAGACGCTGTTCGTGCTCGACGAGCCGAGCATCGGCCTGCATCCGCGCGACCTGAACCGGATCGTCGAGGCGATGCAGCGGCTGCGCGACGCGGGCAACACGCTGGTGGTGGTCGAGCACGATCCGTCCGTGATGCTGGCCGCCGACCGCCTGATCGACATGGGGCCGGGGCCGGGCGAGCGCGGCGGCGCGATCGTCTACGACGGCACGCCGGCCGACATCCGCTCCGCCGATACGCTGACCGGCGCCTACCTGGGCGGCCGCCGCCACGTCGCGCATGCATCGAACTGGGCGCGCCGCCCGGTGGACGCGAACACGCCGCGCATCGTGCTGGAAGGCGCGAGCGAGCACAACCTGCGCGACGTCACGGTCGAGATTCCGCTGCAACGGCTGGTGTGCCTGACCGGCGTGTCCGGCTCGGGCAAATCCACGCTGCTGCAGGACGTGCTGTATCCGGCCATGTCGCGTCATTTCGGCAAGGCCACCGAGGCACCGGGCGCGTTCCGCCGCCTGAGCGGCGCCGATCAGGTCAGCGACGTGGTGTTCGTCGATCAATCCCCGATCGGCAAGACCACGCGCTCGAACCCGGCCAGCTACGTGGGCGCGTTCGACGAGATCCGCAAGCTGTTCGCCAAGGCCCCGCTCGCGCTGCAACGCGGCTACGGCGCGGGCGTGTTCAGCTTCAACACCGGCGACGGCCGCTGCCCGACCTGCGGCGGCTCGGGCTTCGAGCACGTCGAGATGCAGTTCCTGAGCGACGTGTACCTGCGCTGCCCCGATTGCGACGGCAAGCGCTACCGCGACGAGATCCTCGAAGTGCGGATCGAGCGCGACGGCCGCGCGCTGAACGTGGCCGACGTGCTGGAGCTGACCGTCAGCGAGGCCGCCGGGTTCTTCGCGGCCGATGCCGAGGTGCTGCGCGTGTTGCAGCCGATCGTCGACGTCGGCCTCGAATACGTGAAGCTCGGCCAGCCGGTGCCGACGCTCTCGGGCGGCGAGGCGCAGCGCCTGAAGCTGGCCGGTTTCCTGGCCGAATCGGCGGTGGCGATCAGCGCGGCCGAGAAGGCCGCCAAGTCGGCGGAATCCGCGAAATCCGCCAAGGCCGGCGCGGCGAAGTCGTCCAAGGCCGAGAAGGCCGGCAAGGCGGCCACGGCAGGCCGCCTGTTCATGTTCGACGAACCGACCACCGGCCTGCACTTCGACGACATCGCCAAGCTCATGCAGGCGTTCGGCAAGCTGCTCGCGGCCGGCCATTCGCTGATCGTCATCGAGCACAACCTCGACGTGATCCGCGCGGCCGACTGGCTGGTCGATCTCGGCCCGGAAGGCGGCGACGGCGGCGGCCTGGTGCTGTGCGCCGGCACGCCCGACGACGTCAAGGCCTGCGCCGGCTCGCATACCGGCGTGGCGCTGCTCGAATACGATCGCACCATGGGCCGGCCGGCCACGCTGGCCGACGAGGGCGTGCCGTTGCAGGCGCGCCTGAAGGCGATGCGCGAGCGCCGCGCGGTGGAAGGCGAGGACGTGGTGCGCATCGTCAACGCGCGCGAGCACAACCTGAAGGCGCTCGACGTCGATATCCCCCACGGCCGCTTCAACGTGATCACCGGCGTGTCCGGCTCCGGCAAATCCACGCTGGCGTTCGACATCCTGTTCCACGAGGGCCAGCGCCGTTACCTCGAATCGCTGAACGCCTACGCGCGCTCGATCGTGCAGCCCGCCGGCCGCCCCGAGGTGGACGCCGTGTACGGCATTCCGCCTACCGTGGCGATCGAGCAGCGCCTGTCGCGCGGCGGCCGCAAGAGCACGGTGGCCACCACCTCCGAGGTGTGGCACTTCCTGCGCCTGCTGTACGTGAAGCTCGGCCTGCAGCACTGCATCCACGACGGCGCGCCGGTCACCTCGCAAACCGTCGATTCGATCGTCGCGCAACTGCTGCGCGATCATCGCGGCGAACACGTGGGGCTGCTCGCGCCGCTGGTCGTCAACCGCAAGGGCGTGTACACCGACCTGGCGAAGTGGGCCAAGGCGCGCGGCAGCACGCATCTGCGCGTGGACGGCGAATTCGTGCCGGTGGACCCGTGGCCGAAGCTCGACCGCTTCCGCGAGCACACCATCGAGCTGCCGGTGGCGGACCTGGTGGTGTCGCCCGATCACGAGGCCGAACTGCGTCAGCGCTTGAACGAGACGCTCGAACTCGGCAAGGGCGTGATGCACCTGCTCGCGCCGCTCGACGGCCTGGTGGGCGCGATGAGCAAGGAGCGTTCGACGGCGCGCATCGGCACCGTCAAGGTGCTGTCGGTCAAGCGCGCCTGCCCGGTGTGCGGCACCAGCTACCCCGAGCTGGACCCGCGCATGTTCTCGTACAACAGCAAGCACGGCTGGTGCACCAGTTGCGTCGGCACCGGCCTTGCGCTCACGCGCGAGCAGCGCGCCGCCTACGACGACACCGTGCTGGCGGACGACAACCGCGGCCGCGAGCAGACCTTGCCGTCCGAGGAGCAGGAACCGGACGGCATGGGCGACACGCCGTGTCCCGATTGCCACGGCACCCGGCTGAACCCGGCGGCGCGCGCGGTCGGCTTCGCCGGCAAGTCGATCACCGACGTCGCGCAATGGACCGTGACCGACACGCGCCGCTGGATCGACGGGCTGAAGCTCGACGGCCGCGACGCGCAGATCGCCCGCGACATCGTCAGCGAGATCGGCAGCCGCCTCGCGTTCCTGGAGGAAGTGGGCCTCGGCTACCTGAGCCTCGATCGCGCCGCGCCGAGCCTGTCGGGCGGCGAGGCGCAGCGCATCCGGCTGGCCGCGCAACTGGGCAGCAACCTGCAGGGCGTGTGCTACGTGCTCGACGAGCCCACCATCGGCCTGCATCCGCGCGACAACCAGATCCTGCTCAACGCGCTGCGCAAGCTCGGCGACAAGGGCAATACGCTGGTGGTGGTCGAGCACGACGAGGACACCATCCGCCGCGCCGATCACGTGATCGACATCGGCCCCGGCGCCGGCAAGCGCGGCGGCGCGCTGGTGGCGCAGGGCAGCGTGGCCGACCTGGCCGCGCAGCCCGATTCGCTGACCGGGCGCTTCCTCGCGCACCCGATCGTGCATCCGTTGCAGGCGCGCCGCGAGGTGCTGCCCGTCACGGCCAGGCGCGAGACCGCCACGCCCGAGCAATGGCTCACCGTGCACGGCGCGAACCTGCACAACCTGCGCGACGTGACGGTCGGCATTCCGCTCGCGCGGCTGGTTGCCGTGACGGGCGTCAGCGGTTCCGGCAAATCCACGCTCGCGCGCGACGTGCTGATGACCAACCTGCTCGACGCCGTGGGGCGCTCGGTGCTGTCCTCGCCCGCCACGCGCCGCGCGCGCAAGACCGCCGAAGCCGCCGCGCCGTCCACCCGCAGCCGCAGCAGCGTGCTGGCGCGCAGCGCGCCGCGGCCCGCGCTCGATGTCACGCATGCCTGGCAGGGCTGCCAAGCGATCAGCGGCTGGGAACCGATCGACCGCGTGCTCGAAGTCGACCAGACGCCGATCGGCAAGACGCCGCGCTCGTGCCCGGCCACCTATATCGGCGTGTGGGACACCATCCGCAAGCTGTTCGCCGATACGCTCGAAGCCCGTGCGCGCGGCTACACCGCCTCGCGCTTCTCGTTCAACACCGGCGACGGCCGTTGCCCGGCCTGCGAGGGGCAGGGCGTGCGCACCATCGGCATGAGCTTCCTGCCCGACGTGAAGGTGGCCTGCGACGTCTGCCACGGGCAGCGCTTCAACCCCGAAACGCTGGCCGTGACGTGGCGCGGCAAGAACATCGGCGACGTGCTGACCATGGAGATCGACGAGGCCGTGGAGTTCTTCTCGGCCATCTCCAACATCTCGCATCCGCTGCAACTGATGAAGGATGTCGGCCTCGGTTATCTGACGCTCGGCCAGCCGTCGCCCACGCTGTCGGGCGGCGAGGCGCAGCGCATCAAGCTCGTCACCGAATTGAGCAAGGTGCGCGACGACGTCACGCGCCGCGGCCAGAAGGCGCCGCACACGCTGTACGTGCTCGACGAGCCCACCGTCGGGCTGCACATGGCCGACGTGGCGAAGCTGATTCGCGTGCTGCACCGGCTCGTGAACGGCGGCCATAGCGTGGTGGTGATCGAGCACGACCTCGACGTGATCGCCGAGGCGGACTGGATCATCGATCTCGGGCCGGAAGGCGGCACGGCGGGCGGCACGATCGTGGCGGCGGCGAGCCCGGAAGCGCTGGCGCGCGTGCGGGCCAGTCATACCGGGCAGGCGTTGGTGCCGGTGCTGGCGCGCACGGCGAGCGCGGAGGCGGAGGCCGTTTCGGTGGATTGAGCGGGCGTTGCCGTTGCGTGAACGAGCCAAGCCCCGGTGTCGTGAGACATCGGGGCTTTTTTTCGGGTTCGTTTTTTCGGATTTTCGCGCGGGGCTGCGTTCAGGGCAGGCTCAACGCGCGTGCACCGTCAACGCCACCAGCCGGGCGACCACGGGGCGCACGATCAGCACGCAGACAAACGCCGACGGCATCGCCACCCGATACGCATTCATCACATTTCCGAAGTAATGCCCGTCGACACCGAACTCGGCGACTGTGATCACGAGGCACATCAGAAACGCCATGATGGTGGCCATGTACAGTGCGAAAACATACGGGGTGGACGAGGTCGGGAAGCGGATTCGGCGGTTTTGCGGCGTGGTGACGGTCATGGGTTCAATCTCTCCGGTTTGGGCTGCGTGATGGGACGGCCAGCGTAACAAGCCGGGGTGCGCGTCGGAAGCCGGCGGATGCTTGATTCATTTTTAAGTAAAATTTACGAAATGATCGATAAACGTGACGATAAACGTCACTGAGCACGGCAAAGGACGATGGATATTCTCGGGTTGATCAACTGCTTCATCCGCGTCGTGGAGACCGGCAGCATTGCGGGCGCGGCACGCGCGCAGGGCGTCAGCGCCGCGGCCGTGAGCCAGAGCATCGCGCGGCTCGAAACGCATCTGGGCGTGCGCGTGCTGTCGCGCACCACGCGCAGCATGGCGCTCACTGAAAGCGGCGCGCGTTACTACGCCAAGGTGCGCCATATTCCCGGCGATATCGATCAGGCCTCGCAGGCCGCGACCGTCGAGGCGGCGCCGCATGGGCCGCTGTGCGTCGCCACGACGGCCGCGTTCGGCCGCCACGTGCTGGCGCCGTTGATGCCCGGCTTCAAGGATGCCTACCCGCGTATCGATCTCGAACTGATCAGCACCGACCGGGCCGTCGATCACCGCCTGGAGGGGGTGGACGTGAGCATCCGGATCGCCGCGCAACTCGATGAGCGGCTGATCGCCCGGCGCATCGCGTCGAGGCCGTTTCTGTTCTGCGCGTCGCGTGCGTATCTGAACCGTGCGGGCCTGCCGCTCACGCCCGAGGACTTGAAACATCACGCCTGCATCGTGTTTCGATATCCGACCGATGGCCGGTTTTTACCGTGGGGATTCGTGCGCGACGGGCAGCGCTTCGACGCGCCGGTCAACCCGGCGTTCATCTGCGACGACATCGACATGCTCGCGCAAATCGCCGCGAACGGTGGCGGCATCGCGCGGCTCGCGAGTTTCGTGGCGCAACCGCTGATCGACAGCGGCAAGTTGGTGACGCTGTTCGAGCCGCGCGATCGGGGTGTCGTGCAGGCAGAGCCGGAGCCGATGGAGCTGTATGCCTGCGTGGCCGAGCGATCGGCGATGAATGCGAGGGCGAGGGTGTTTATCGAGTTCGTGGAGGAGGCGTTGCGGGGTGAAGCGGTCGCCTGAAACACCGGCGATCTAGTGAGACTCGCCGGGTAACTATGTGGCCCAAAATGTTGTCGGTGTATGTCAATCAGAAGAATCTGGAACCCTAGGTTTTTGGATTCTCGTCAACTACCTGATCATTTTTGATCGTCATTTTCTGGTGTTTCGATATTCTCGCGCCCAATAACTGCATGGGCGCAGGCCGCGCCGACGAGAATGAACAAGAATGCGCATCGCCTGGTGTATTCCAGGCTTCGGGAGACGGTGGTGGCCGTTGCGGAGACAGCAACGGCCCAAGGGAAATCGGCAACGGGCGAGGCGCGTGCGCGGCCGTGCGCGTTGGCGTCGGGCGTTTGTGTTCGCGTGGTTGTGGCGGGCGTCGCTGTGCTCGGCATGCTGCCCGCTTTGTCCGATGCGCAGATTGTGCCGACGCCAGGCACCAGCACGCAGGTGATTCAGACGCCGAATGGTTTGCCGCAAGTGAATGTGGCGCGGCCTTCGGGCGCGGGTGTATCGGTCAACACCTATCATCAGTTCGATGTCCAGAAGCCCGGCGCGATCCTGAATAACTCGGCTGCGATGGTTCAGACCCAGCAGGCGGGCTGGATCAACGGCAACCCGAATTACAACGCCGGACAGGCCGCGCGGATCATCGTCAATCAGGTCAATAGCCCGAATCCTTCTTCGATCCGAGGCGCGCTGGAAGTCGCGGGCGCTCGCGCTGAACTCGTCATTGCCAACCCGTCGGGGATCTTTGTCGATGGTGGTGGCTTCCTCAATACCAGCCGCGCAACCCTGACAACCGGCGTGCCGTTTTATGGCGCGGATGGGTCGCTGGCCGGTTACAACGTCAATCGCGGGCTGGTGACTGTCGCCGGTTCCGGCTTGAATGTCGACAATATCGATCAGGTCGATTTGATTTCACGCGCGGTGAAGCTGAACGCGGCGATCTACGCGAAGAAACTGAACGTGATTGCCGGTGCCAGCCAGGTTAACCACGACACGCTTGCCGCAACGCCAATTTCCGGCGATGGCCCCGCTCCGTCGATTGCGATCGACGTGGCGCTGTTGGGCGGCATGTATAGCAATCAGATCTTTCTCGTCTCGAACGAGCACGGTGTGGGGGTGGCCAACGCCGGCACGATCGGAGCGGGGGCCGGTGATTTCACGCTGCAGGCGGATGGCCGGATCGTGCTCACGGGCACGACGACCGCGAGCGGCAATCTTGCGTTGTCGGCTGCGGATGGCATTGAAAACAGCGGCACGACGTACGCGAAGCAATCGCTGTCGGCCAGCACAAGTGCCGATGTTACGAACAGCGGGACGCTCGCGGCGCAGCGGGATACGTCGGTGAATGCCGGCAGCGTCAATTCGACCGGCACGCTCGGCGCGGGTGTGAATGACGATGGATCGGTGGGGCATGGCGGCGATTTGAGCCTGACGGCTTCGGGTCAACTGCGTGCGACCGGCCAGAACTTGGCGGGTGGTGATGCGTCGTTGACCGGTGCGAATGTGAATCTCGCCGGCAGTCGGACGGCGGCGAACGGCGATCTCTCGCTGAACGCGACGGCTGGCGATGTGAGCTTGTCGAACGCGACGACGAGCGCACAAGGCACCATTCACGCGAAAGCTTCCGGGACGGTAATCAACGATCACGGCAGCCTGTCGAGCGGCGGCGGCACGATGCTGGTTGGCGGTGCGCTCTCGAATCAGGGCGGCAAGGTGTCGTCGCAAGGTCCGCTGTCGGTGAATGTCGCTGGCCGGGTCGACAACCAGTCTGGCGAGATGGTGTCCGAGAGCACGGTGGACATGCACGGCGGCGCAATCGCGAACAATCAGGGCACGCTGCAAAGCGCGGGCGGCATGAAGGTGGCCGGTGCATCGCTGGACAACACGGCAGGCCGACTCACCTCGCTCAATGGCGATGGCCTGTCTGTGACGACGAGCGGTCAATTGACCAATGCCGCCGGTACGGCGGCGAACGGCGCGCAAGGCGGTGTTATCGGCGGCAATGGTGCTGTTTCGGTCAGCGGCGCAAACGTCGTCAATCGCGGCGCGATCACATCCAATAAGAATCTCCACGTTGCGGGCCAATCGGTCGATAACAGCGGCGGCTCGCTGCAGGCCGAGCAGAACGTTGCGGTGGACGCCGGTGCGCACCTGAGGAACAACAGCGGTTCGATTGTCGGCCAGACGGCAACGGTCAGCGCGACGACGCTCGATAACAACGCCGGTGCCGTGCAGGCCGATCAGGTCTCGCTAAATGCGACGGACCTGACGAATCACGGCGGCACGATCACACAGACCGGCTCCGGTGCGATGAATGTGAACGTGTCGCACACGTTCGACAATTCCAACGGCGGCACGCTGCAAACCAACAGTGCCGACCTCACGCTCAAGTCGGCATCGCTCGTCAACGACGGCGGCACGATCACGCATGCAGGCAATGGCACGCTGACGCTTGGCGGTGGATCTGGTTCGGTATCGAACGTAGGTGGTTCGATCGCGAGTAACGGGCGCGTTGTCGCGCAAGCCGGCGCGCTGGACAACACCTCAGGCTCGATCAACGCGCAGGCTGGATTGACGGCAAGCATCGGCGGCGCGTTGAACAACGCAAACGGCAAGCTGTTGTCGAACACGGATTTGGGTATCGCCAGCGGCACATTGGCGAACGACGGTGGCCAGATCGGTTCCAGCGCGAACGCGACGATCCACACCGGCTCCATGACGAATCACGGTGGTTCGATTGTCGCGCCGAATCTGTCGTTCACCGCCAATTCGATACTCGACAACAGCGGCGGCAACCTCGAAGCCAATCAGCTTGCATTGACGGCCGCCAACCTCGTCAATCACGGCGGCACGATCACGCAATACGGCTCGTCGGCAATGGGCCTCAATGTCGGCGGCACGCTCGATAACTCGGCAGCCGGCGTGATCCAGACCAACAGCACGGACCTGACGCTCGCGCCCGCCGAGTTGAATAACGCGGGCGGCACGATTACGCATGCCGGCACGGGCATGCTGACGATTGCCTCGGGCAATGGATCGAGCGCATTGAACAACGCGTCGGGCACCGTCGTGACGAAGGGGCAAGCGGTTGTTATCGCGGCTTCCTTGAACAACGCGAGCGGTGTCCTTGCGGCACAGCGCGGCGTCAACGCCACGATTGCGGGCGACGTGAACAATGCACAGGGCCTGCTGCGATCGGATGTGTCGTTGTCATTGAAGAGCGGCGGAACGCTGTCGAACCATGGCGGCCACATCCAGGCGGGGCAATCGACCAACGACGACACCAGCACGCTCGATATTCAGTCAGCCTCGATCGATAACGCAGACGGCGCTATTGTCGACCTCGGTGCGGGCAGGATGTCGGTACAAGGCGGCAGCCAGATCGCGAACAGCCATGCCGATGGTGTAGCGGGCATGGGCGCGATGACCGGCAATGGCGACGTAACGATTACGGCAGCGTCGGTCAACAACACACAGGGCGGCCAACTCAGCGGTGGCTCGCTGCACGTCAATGCAGATACCGTTGACAACAGCGGTGGCCGAATTGGCAACGTCACGCATTCGAACGGCGACGTGAGCGTCACGACAGCCGGCGCAATCACGAACACGAACGGCCAGATCGGTTCGACGCATGACTTGTCGGTTGCGGCGGCTACGTTGCAAGGCGGTGGCACCTATAGCGCGACGCATAACGCCAACTTAAGACTCTTGGGCGATTACACGGCGGCATCCGACACGCAATTCAGCGTCGGCCACGATCTTGCGTTTACGTTGCCCGGCACCTTCACGAACAACGCGGACCTTCAATCTGTCAATGACCTGAGCGTCAACGCCGGCACGATCATCAATGTTGGCGCCTTGACAGCTGGCGGTTTGCTGCACACGCAATCGATCACCTTGATCAACACAGGCGCGCTCGTCGGCGCCAGCGCTTCGCTCAATGCAACGAGCACGATCTCGAATCTCGGCCCGACCGCGCTGATGGGTGCATCGGACAGCAATGGCACGCTCGAGGTCCTCGCGCCCAACATCGAGAACCGCGACGACACGACCGCCACCGATTCAATGGCGACAACCGCCTTCTTCGGCATGGGCAGAGTCGTGCTGGCAGGCGGCAAGGACGCGAACGGCAACTACACGAACGCGGCGCGGGTCAATAACGTATCGGCCCTGATCCAGTCCGCAGGCGACATGGAATTGCGCGCCGACAAGGTGACAAGCACGCGCCGCGCGATGACAACCTCGACCAGCGCAATCGATCCATCGCTGCTCGGACAGTTCGGCATCCCGATCAACGGCCGCACGGGCCAAGTTGGCGTGAAGAATCCGGACAGCATTGGCGGCGTCTACACCGAGCCACCGCATGGCGGTAAATGGAACAGCACCTATCAGTTCACGACCTACTACGCCGACAGCGCAACGGCAACGACCGTGACCGGCTTTAGCCCGGCCGCGCAGATCGTGTCGGGTGGCAAGATCGATGCGTCGTCGGTTGACACGCTGCAGAACTACTGGAGCAACATCGCAGCGGTTGGCGACATCACGATGCCGGCGCATTACGACGCCGATGGCTGGGCCGCATCCGGCCAGAAGCTTCCGGGTGTTTCGGTTTCCTATTCAGGGCAATACCACTACAACAACTACGACAACAGCAAACACGACTGGCAGTTGCCATTCGGCAATGCGCCGTTCGTTGGCGGCCATCCCGGCGGCTTCACGCAGGCGGCGCCGGCTGACGTCAGGGATTACAAGCTGCCGGGTTACTTCTCGACGTTGAGTTCCAACGGCACGATCTCGGGCACGGGCGTCAGCGTCAGCAACACGGCGGCTGATTCGTCGATTCCGTCGCTCGGCTTGCTGCCGGGGCAGTCCGTGCCGTGCCTCACGCCGACGAACTTGAGCGGGAATGCGAATGGTGCGAAGTCCGAAGCGTCGTCCGTGCAAAGCGGAACGCCCGCGCCGGTTGATCCCATCATCGCCAGCGCAACCGCGCTGAACGTGCTTAACAACCTCACGATTCCACAGGGCGGCCTGTTCAAGCCGACCACCGTGCCGAACGCGAGCTACGTGATCGAAACGAATCCTGCGTTCACGAGCCAGAAGCAATTCATTTCGAGCGACTACTTTTTCGGCCAGCTCGGCGTCGATCTCACGCATATCCCGAAGCGTCTCGGTGATGGTTTCTACGAACAACAACTCGTGCGCAATGAAATCACATCGCTGACCGGCAAGGCCGTGCTTGGACCGTATGCGGACCTGCAGACGATGTACCAAGCGCTGATGGCTGCCGGTGCCGATCTGTCGAAGTCGCTCGATCTGGCCGTGGGTGCGAGCCTGTCGCCCGATCAGGTATCGAAGCTGACCAGCAACGTGATCTTGATGGAAACGCGCGTGGTCGACGGGCAGTCGGTGCTCGTGCCGGTCGTGTATCTCGCGAAGGTCAGTCAGCAGAACATAGATGGCCCGTTGATCGGCGCGACGAACATCGATTTGCAGAACGCAGAGTCATTCGCGAACAGCGGCACGATCAAGGCCGACAACACGCTGGCGATCCAGGGCAAACAGATCGACAACGCATTCGGCGCGCTGCAAAGCGGAGAATTGATGTCGCTGAAGACCGAGAACAACATCGATCTGACGTCGGCAAACGTGAAAGCTGGCAGCCTTCAACTGAACGCCGGAAAGAACCTGATTCTCGACGCGGCGACGAAGACGAACACACACGTGAGCCGCGACGGCGCGACGAGCGTGGTGACGACGCTCGGGCCGACCGCGAAACTGGATGTTGCAGGCGACGCGTCGATTGTCACCGGTGGCAACCTCCAGCAAAACGCGGGCAATCTAGTGGTCGGCGGCAACCTCGGTATGAATGTCGGCGGCGATTGGAATCTCGGCGCGGCACAGACCGGCGAGCACAAGATCGTGCAGCGCGCGCACGGTGTGTCGAACACCGACATCAACAAGGTGACCGGAAGCTCGGTGAGGGTCGGTGGGCAATCGAGCATCGGCGTCGGCGGAAACCTTACCGCCAAGGGCGCGCAAATCGATCTTGGCCAGGGCGGCACGATCGCCGCCAAGGGCAACGTCACGCTCGGCGCGGCGAGCGCGACGTCGACCGTGAACAGCAATAGTTCAGGCAGCGATAGCCACGGCCGCTACGCGGAAACGCTTCACACGTCGGATCAGGCGCTCACCGGCACGACGCTCAAGGGTGGCGACACGGTCAATATCGTGTCGGGCAAGGACGTCACCGTCAGCGGCAGCGTGATCAGCCTCGACCAGGGCAACGCGAACCTGCTGGCAGCCGGCGATGTGAATATCGGTGCAGCAACCGAAACGCACGAGCTGAATTCGCACGAAACGCACAGCCACAACAATGTCGTGAGCGGCGTGAAGATTGCGAGCGGGATCGACCAAGCAGCGACCCTCAATCGCGGCAGTCTGGTGTCGGCAGACGGCGTGAACATCGCTAGCGGAAAGGACGTCCATGTTCAGGGCAGCACTATCGTCGGAACGAACGACGTGACACTGACAGCCGCACGCGACGTGACGGTGACGACGTCGCAGGACACCTTGCAGTCGTCGAGCTACTACGACAAGAAGGAATCGGGGCTGACGTCGGGCGGTGGATTGTCGTTATCGGTGGGCAGCAGCGCGCTGAAAACGACCAGTCAGACAACCGAGGTATCGAACACCGGCAGCACGATCGGTTCGCTGAACGGCAACGTCGGCATGACGGCCGGCAACGATCTGCACGTGACCGGCAGCGAACTGATCGCAGCGAAGAATCTCAGCGGAACAGGCGCGAACGTCACGATCGATGCAGCGCAGGACACGAACCACCGTGGTGAAACGCAGAAAGTCTCGAAGAGCGGCCTGACGTTGGCATTGAAAGCACCCGTGATCGACGCGATATCGAACGCCGTGGATCAATCGCGCGCGTCCGGCAATAGCCAGGATGGCCGCGCAGCAGCGCTGCACGGGATAGCGGCGGCCAGCGCGGCATGGGATGCGAACATGGTTGCGGGTGATCTGGTCAAGTCACTGGCCGCAGGCGAAGCGCCCCAGTTCAAGGTGGAGATCAGCGTCGGCGGCAGTCGCAGCAAGAGCGCGTTTTCGGAAGACAGCGTGACAAATCGCGGTTCCAGCGTCACAGCAGGTGGAACGGCGGCGTTTGCTGCAACGGGGGCCACCCAACCAGGAAGCGGCAATCTGACGATCGCCGGCTCGAACGTGAACGCAAACGATGTGATTCTCGCGGCGAAAAACCAGATCGATATCGTCAATACAACGGATACCGATTCGACACGGACTACGAACGAATCGAAGAGCGCGAGCGTGGGCGTATCGGTCGGCACGGGCGGGTTCGGCGTTTCCGCGGCGATGTCGAAAGCCAACGGCGACGGCAACAGCGATCTGGCGACGCAAAACAACAGCCACGTGAATGCGACCAACGGCGTGACGATCATCTCGAGCGGTGATACGAACCTCATCGGCGCGAACGTGAAGGGCAATCAGGTGAACGCCGATGTGAGCGGAAACCTGAACATCGCGAGCGTGCAGGACACGTTGTCGAGCGCGGCGCATCAGTCGAGTACGGGCGGTGGCTTCAGTGTCAGCCAGAGTGGTGGTGCCAGTGCGAGCTTCAGTCACAGCAAGGGCAAGGCGTCGGGCAGCTATGCTGGCGTCAATGAGCAGGCCGGGATTCAGGCGGGAGACGGCGGGTTCAATATCAACGTCGGCGGCAATACCGATCTGAAAGGCGGGCTGATTGCGAGCGACGCGGATGCATCGAAGAACACGTTGACGACGGGTTCATTGTCTTTCGCGGACATGCAGAATCAGTCGCACTACGACGCGAAATCGAGCGGCTTCAGCGCGGGTGGGACAACCGGTGATGGCGGGATGAACTACAGCACGCACGGCAGTACGTCGGGAAAGAATGCCGGCGGTGTGTCGCCGATGCTTGGCCAGAGCGAAACCGGCAGCGATAGCGCGACGACGAAAAGCGGCGTCAGTGCGGGCACGGTCACGATTACGGATTCGGCGAAGCAGAAGCAGGACGTGGAGAGCTTGAATCGCGAGACGACGGATACGAACGGCACCGTCGCCAAACTCCCCGACACGCAGAAGCTGTTGAGCAATCAGGCGGACATGATGGCGGCTGCGAGTGCGGCAGGCGAAGCGGTGTCGCGCCGAATCGGGGACTACGCGGACAAGATGAAGAAGGATGCTGCGGCGAACGGAGATCAAGCAGGCGTCGACGCGTGGAAGGAAGGCGGCGCGAACCGGGCGCTGATACAGGGTGCCGGCGCGGCGTTGATGGCGGGAATAGCGGGTGGAAATGCGGTAGGTGGGGCAGCCGGTGCAGCGATTGCGTCGATCGCTTCGGGCAAGTTGAATGAATTGAGTAGCGCGATTGCTTCATCCGATCCGACGGGTAACAGCGATATGAATCAGGCGTTGGGCAATATTGCGGCGAATGCGTTGGCGACGGGGGCGGGTGCGGCTGTAGGTGGGGAGTCGGGGGCGTTCTCTGGGTACAACGTTGATCGGTTTAATCGGCAGAATCATGAGCAAAATGATCTTGCTACAAAGAAAAAAGACTTTGTCACGCAGGTGTGTCCTGCAGGGGCACAGTGTAGCGATGCTGTATTGCAGGCGGCGATCCAGGCCCAGATGGCAAATGGAGACGCCGCTGCTGCCGGCCTTCAGCCAAATTACGCGACTGTCAATGGAAGCGTATTATCGGTTAATGGAACATTTTCAGTTAATTTGTATGACGGGCAACGGTATGTTGGTGGTGGGATATCGATGATCAATCCGTCGGCAATTTCGTGGATGCCAGGCAGTACTGCAACGCTGGGATGGATATTTGGTGCGAATAATGCAGGCGCAACCAATTCTTTTTTGAATGGTGACGGTAGTCAATACTTTGTTTCAGTGCCAACACCTTTTGGTGTTAGTGCGTTCGCTGCGATTTCTCATGCTTATGGTGGGGGTACTGCGATTGAAGTTGGATTCGGCTCACTTGGTGGAAAATCGATTGGAGTAATGCCTTGGGGGCATTCTGAATCTGTGGGTAAAAATTAAGGGAGGTTGGTATGGCGGCTGGCGGAGGGCCAACGCCCGAACAGTGGGCGCGCATGAGCAAAAGGCAAAAGATTATTTACTGGATATTTGTCGGTGTGGTCGCGCTAGTGATAGGGGAGGCTGTATTTGAAAAATTATTGAGGTAATAAAAATTCTACTTTGAATTATTGTGCCGCCAAAAATGCCAATGCGTCAAAGAACACGTTGACGATGGGTTCATTGTCTTTCGCGGACATGCGGAATCAGTCGTACTGCGACGCGAAATCGAGCGGATTCAGCGCAGGCGGGACAACCGGTGATGGCGTGATGAACTACAGCACGCTATTGGGTCCGGTATTGCAGGTTGCTTTGGATTGGAGGCTGCTGCTGCGACAGTAAATAGCGTTAAAAACCAGTTGGGGGATAATAAATGATCCGTCTCGCGATTTTGTTTGTTTTGGTGTATGTCTCGTCTTTGCTATGTTTGCTGGCAATTAAGATAACTTCCATGCTGATGGCGATCGCATTTTATGGGGTGAGCTATCATTGGGAGGGGGCACGCAATTCGTGATAATTCGTGGCTCGCTTATGGCGCTTGTGTTTTGGATTTTGATTGTCATTAGATATTTAAAATTAAAATTTTTCAAATGCAAGTGATGAAAATGAATTTTAAAGGATTTGGCGTAGGTTTTGGTGGATTCACCCGTCCTATCAATCTTGGTGGAAGTGGTTCGACAGGCTTCAGTTTTCCAGTTGGCACGCTTCCAGGAATGCAGCCTAAGAGAAATTGACTAATTAAAATCCATGAAAAAATTAGATAGGCGAGTGGGTGTAGTTATTGCGATGTCTGGAGTGATTTTTATGGCTATTGCGATTAAAAACAATCCGACCGATACGGCGAAGAAGCTTCATGTAATGCGCCACGATGTGCGTGTGATTTTGATTAATGGGGGTGTTGTGGTAACGGATTCCTGCAACAGTAAATATGGAAGTGCCTACTATTATGCAGGCATTGACGCTAAGTCTTGGTCGCCAATTTTGGCTGATAGTTACAGCAAGGGTTTGTTGGCGCTTGGATGGAAAGAGCGAGGCTATGAAGGAGATATTTTTTTTGTAAAGATGGCATTCGTGCCAAAGTACATAGAGACATCGAGTATGGTGATGGTAAGGCGATGTACGGGATTAGCATGACTTATAACGCTTTGACCATTCGGCGGTGTGGCGATCATTAGGTCGGTTTAATCGGCAGTTGCATCTGGAGGAAAAATCGAAGGCTCAAGGGTTGGCGAATGCCGATGGTTCGCCAATCACTGCAGCGCAAATCGAAAATGCGATGCGTGCGGCGAACAATAGTCAGTACGATGAATACGCTTCGACGGGCATAGTGGTGCCGTTGAAGGCGGATACGCCTAAGAGTGCGATCTACGATACGACGGGCATGAAGCTGGCGATAGACCGTACGGGAAACTACCTTGTGCAAGATTTGTCCATGCTGGCCACTCCGTCAATAGAAATACAAAATCTAATCACAGAGAGCACAGGTGGCGAAAGTTCACCTTATAGTTGGGGCAAGCCAAGCACTTCGGCGGTAACGCCAAATGTTGACTCTTACGGACCCTTCTATCTTGGCTATAACACGGGAGATTATTCGGCTGGGTTTGGGGAGTATGGGCGTGGAATTGCGCCGGACTATGCTGTGGTTGGCTCGGGATCGCTATCAGCAAGTGCAGGGGTAAGTGTGAATCTGCATGACGGAACAATGTATGTAGCCGGAGGGGTTGCTCAGAGTAATCCAAGGTCAATATCGGTAAGGCCTGGCGGGGTGGCTTCGTTTGGTTGGATATTCCGAGATAGAAGCGCATTGGGAACAAATTCATTCATGAATGGAGATGGGGTGCAGGGGTTTGTTTCGATTCCAATGCCGTTTAGTGTGAATGCGTTTCTTGCGATTACTCATGCATATGGTGGAAATGCTGCAATTGAAATCGGCGTTAGTAATCCGGGGTCTACTTCGTTCGGCATTTCGCCCTTCAGTCATTCCATCCCGATCTCTGGATCAAAGGAGTAATAATATGGTCGCGCCAGGCGGGCCCGATGATAAGACATGGGCAAAGATGAGTAAGGCTTCAAAAGTCACATATACAGGTGCTGTGGTCGTATTTTGGATCGTTTTTTTTGTTTTTCTGATTAAAAAATTTATAATTAATTAGCTTAATTTGGAAGATAGTCAGTGCGGGGACGGTCACGATTACGGATTCGGCGAACCAGAAGCAGGATGTGGCGAGCTTGAATCGCGACACGACGGATACGAACGGCACCGTCGCCAAACTCCCCGACATACAGAACCTGTTTTTATGGATCAGATCGCTACCCGCTGATTGGGCCATTTTTTACTGAAATGGGCGAAGCTGCAAAAAACTCCGGGTGGGCTGGGCATTTGAAGAATTCGTCTCAGGAAAAATGAGGTAATCATGATGAAATTTATTGATGATGGAAATTTTTCTTCTTTGGTTAGATTTTTGTTAATTGTATTTGGTGCCGGAATTGTTTTTATTGGTTTTGTATGGTATCGGTCGCTTTTGTTTATGTCGGTGGGGCTAGGAATCGCGGCCGTCGGTGGATATGCTAGCAAAGCTCACCAATTAGGTATCAAACCCTTCGGCAGTAGCTACCAAAAGGCACGCGACAGCTACGAAATAAAAAATAAAAATCAGGGTGAGGAAGAATGAATTAATTAAAAATTTGATACTGCCATGACCGAAGGCAGATTTTCCGTCGCCCAAGTTGTGCTCTATTTTTTGCGACTCTACAAATGTTCGTCGTCTGATCAGGCAACGCCAATCTGACGATCGCCGGCTCGAACGTGAACTCAAACGACGTGATCTTGGCAGCAAAAAACCAGATCGATATCGTCAACACGACCGACACCGATTCGACACGGACTACGAACGAATCAAAGAGCGCGAGCGTGGGCGTATTGATCGGCACGGGCGGGTTCGGCGTTTCTACGGCGATGTCGAAAGCCAACAGCGACTTGGCGACACAGAACAACAACCATGTGAAATGTGCTCAACGGAGAGAAAAGAAACTGAAGACGTTTATCAGTCACAAAAAAACCAAACCCAAGACTAGATCAAAAAACCCCACCGCAGCCGTAACAACTCAATCGAACTATCCAGTACGCTGACAGCCCCGTCGTCACGATTCTTGCAGCAACAGTAAAAAGGAACCGAATTGAGCGAAGTGAATCCTTGGCAACGCGCGGCCATATATCGAAATCCAGATTTCATTCTCATTGAAACGCAATCAGGACACCGCGTTTCAATCGCAGATCCGGATGGCAGCGTGCATTTTCTCGACATGGCTGCCCACGACGAAGCGCTCGGCCGTTGTCTTAACGACGCGCTGCTGGCAAGCCGTTTCATCACCCCACAGCATCGTGAAGAAAATCCACTCTTTTTCGATTTCCGACTGGTCGGAGAAAACTATAAAAAATGGGCGGATAGCCTTCTTGCCCGGTTCGGGTACAAAACCAAGCAAGTGCTGTTCAAAAAAATGATCCTGTGCCACGCAAAAGTCGTTGACGGTGTCCTGACGCTCGATCCAAGCCGCCACGACAAGCTCGCAGCGTGGGATGGGTTGGGCGACAACACAAAAGTCGTCCTGCCGTCCAATTCGCCAGAAGCCGAAATCGGCGTTGCTTTGCGAGTCGCCCTGGACCGCTGCATTCCATAAATCAACCAACCCAATCGTTAAGAACAACATCCATGAGTATCAACCGACGGGGGATGGGCATTGCGGCCCTGCTGCTGACAGTGGCAGTGAACGTATCAGCACAGAGAACCCCGCAAAACACGATCATCCCGGGCAATGACCAGCAAACCCGACAACAGGAAGAAACCCGCGAACGCGAACGGGCCGTCTCCGCACCCGGCGTACGTTCGGGCGTAACGGCAAGCGCCGCCTATCCGACGCTGCCTTCCGAAACGCCCTGTTTCCGCATCGAGCGCTTCACGCTCGACGTCCCCGATGCGCTGCCCGCTGCCGTGAAAGCGCAAGGCGCGTCGGTATTGCCGATGGACCGCTTTGCCTTCGTGCGCGAATGGCTTGAGCACTACACCGGCCAATGCGTCGGAAAGCAGGGCCTCGACATGCTCGTCAGTGGCCTGTCGCAAGCCATCCTCGCGCGCGGCTACGTCACGACACGCGTGCTGCTGCCCGCACAGGATCTGTCGACCGGCACGCTCAAGCTCTCGCTGATCCCCGGCGTGATCCGCCACATCCGCTTCACCAACGACAAACAGCGCGGCACCTGGAAAACCGCGTTCCCGACAGGCGACGGCGAACTGCTGAACCTGCGTGACGTCGAGCAGGGCGTCGAACAAATGAAGCGCGTATCGAGCCAGGCGGTATCGATGCAGATCGCACCTGCCGACGTACCGGGCGAAAGCGACGTCGTGCTCGACGTGAAGCGCGGCAAACCGTGGACGGTCGTCGCCTCGATCGATAACGCCGGCACGCGCGCGACGGGGCGCCTGCAAGGCAACCTTGCGCTCGGCATCGACAACCCGCTCGGCCTGAACGACATCTTCAATATCGGCGCGAGCCAGGATCTCGAATTCGGCGACAAGCGCCTCGGCTCGCATGGCTGGAACGGCTTCTACTCGATCCCGTGGGGTTACTGGACGGCAACGCTGTCGGCGTACACCAACACGTACTACCAGCAGATCGCCGGCGTGAACCAGACGTTCGTCGCGAGCGGCAATTCGAAGACGATCGATCTCAAGCTGAACCGCGTGCTGTTACGCAGCCGGAACAACATGCTCGGTGCACAGTTCCGCTTGTCGCGCCGCTTCGGGCAAAGCTTCATCGAGGACACCGAAATTCCGCAGCAGCGCCGCAACAACACGTTCGTCGAGTTCGGCCTGACCGATCGCCACTATTTCGGCAACGCGCAGTTCGACGGAACGCTGGCGTATCGGCAGGGCATCGGCGCGTTCGGCGCGCAGGACGACAGCCTGGCAGCCGACGGCGGCCCGACCTATCGCTACAAGATGGCGGTGCTCGATGCGAACCTGTCGGTGCCGTTCGCGATCGCGCAGCAGCCGTTGCGCTACGTGACGACGTTCCATGGCCAGTACACCGGCAGTTCGCTGTACTACATCGACGACCTGACGATCGGCAGCCGCTATACCGTACGCGGATTCGACGGGGAGACGATGCTGGCCGCTTCCCATGGCTTTTTCTGGCGCAACGAACTGCAGGCGTCGATCGCCCGGACCGGGCAGGCGATCTATGCGGGCATCGACTACGGCCGCGTGTGGGGCGCGCAGCCGATCGCGCTGGTCGGCACGCAACTGGCAGGCGCGGTGATCGGCGTGAAGGGCAGCATTGCGACGCGATTGGGTGCCTGCGGTTACGACCTGTTCGCCGGCACGCCGATCTACAAGCCTTCCGGGTTTCCCACGGCACGCGTGACGGTGGGCTTTCAAGTCACGGCGCAGCTCTGATGACGCGGGCGTGATCGGGCGCTCGGGCCGGCGCCGTCGCGAGCGCGGTGCCCCGCTTCGGTGCAACCGAAAACCGCCCCACACAATGCCGGGTTGCGCCACCGATGTTGTCCTCCACCATTTCCCCATCAAGAAAATCGAAAAGTTGCCGATATGGAGAAGGCCCACTCGATTTGATCCTGCCTGTGACCGAAGACCCTTCGACCGTAAGCCGTCTGCATGCCCTGCTCGACACCGTTCGCCATAACGAGCGGGTACTGCAACGCTTCCAGCAAATCGAATTGCGTCTGGTCAGTGCCCCGGATTTCACCGCCTTCTACGACACGCTGGTGCGCGAGCTGGCCCAGGCGTTCGACCTGCCGTTCGTCACGCTGTGGCTCAACGACGACATCTCGCTGATCCACGAGATGCTCGAATCGGTGTCGCGCGCCGCCCGGCCGGACGGCCGCGTGCTGCATCGCGGCCGCCTGGTCGAGCTGGGCGACGCGATTCCGGGCGAGGCCGGCCAGCCGTGGCTCGGCGCCGGGGCGGCGCTCGGGGCGGCGGCGCTCACGGCGTTCTACGACGATGCCGAGGTGCCGGCGAGCGTCGCGGTGCTGCCGCTGCACCAGGAGCACGGCATCAACGGTTACCTGTGCCTGGGCAGCCGCGACCCGGCCCGCTTCACGGCCGGCAAGGCGACCGACCTGATCGAGCGTTTCGCGTCGTACGTGAGCGCCGGCGTGGTCAACGTCGCGCACCGCGAGCAGGTGGCGCGCTACGGCATGACCGACACGCTGACCAACCTGCCGAACCGCCGCTATTTCGACAGCCGCATCCACGACGAGATCCAGCACTCGGCCGAATCGCGCTCGCCGATGGCCTGCCTGTTCATCGACGTCGACCACTTCAAGCAGATCAACGACACCTACGGCCATGCCGTCGGCGACCGGGTGCTGGCCGCGATCGGCGCGTGCATCCGGAGCACCGTGCGCTACAGCGATACGGTGGCCCGTTACGGCGGCGAGGAATTCGTGGTGCTGGTGCGCGGCGACGCGATGCTGGCGGCCACGGTGGCCGAGCGCGTGCGCGCGGCGGTGGCCGTGCTGTCGGTGGCGGAAGCGCTGGAGGCGGCCGAACCGCCGGAGCGGATACTGACGCTGTCGGTGTCGATCGGCGTGGCGGTGGGGGAACTGGATGCGGCGCAGGCAGTGGAAAGCGATCCGGCCAGCGCGGCCGACGCGGCGCGCCGGCTGCTGGCGCACGCCGATCAGGCGCTCTATGCCGCCAAGCGCGGCGGCCGCAACCGCGTGAAGCTGCACCGGCCGACCGGCGCCTGAGCGCGCGGGCGGGCGGCGGCAGGGCGGCCGCCGAGCCGCCGTGAGTGCTGCAAGGGCAAGAAGGGCTACGCCAAGGCGGCCCGCGCCACTCAGAAAATCACATAGATCTTGCGCATGGTCTGCTCGACCTGCCACAAGCCTTCCGTATTGGCCTCGAAGAACAGCGTGTCGCCGCCCTCGAAGCGGATGGTGTCCTCGCCGTCGGGCGTGAAGCTGCCCGAGCCGGCCAGGAAGTGCATCACTTCGGCCTGCTTGACGGAACGGCGGTAGGTGCCGGGCGTGCACTCGAACACGCCGGTGTCGATCGGCTCCGCGCCGGGAATCACCACCTGACGGCCGCTGACGCGCACCGGCTCGGTGCCGGGCAGCCCGGCGGTGCCCCAATCCTCGAACCCGGTGGCCTGCACGGCCTGCTTGATCTGCTGGACTTTCACGAAAGATGTTCCTGTTGGCGTTGCGAATGGTCGAAGCGTTGTTCGATGCGGCCGAGCCGCACCACGGTCACGCCGGGCCGGAGCTGGCGCAGCGACGGCATCACCAGCATGCAGTCGTCGTAAGGCGTGCGAACCGGTTCGCCGTTCGACCAGCCGATCGTGGCGCCGGCCGTGTCGAAGGTTTCGAGCCCGGTGTAGGGGCCGGCGAAGCGGAAATCCATGCTGCTCGCCACCACCGGCTCGGTCACGCGCACCACCGTCATCTGCGCGGGCAGCGGCAGCAGCCAGCCGTCCGGCAGATCGGCGGCGTCGATCGTGCCGGCGTTCAGCAGGAAGCGCGCGGTGCTGTCCTGCGCGACATCCACCGCGCGCGCTTCCCAGTGCTGGCCGCATTCGATCAGCAGGGCGTTGCGGGCGCTGGCCGGGTCGCCGAAGCCGGCGTAATCGCGCATGCGGCGGCCTTCGGGGTGGCCCTCGTCGCAGATCACGGTGGCCGGCGCGCCCACTTGCGCCGACAGCGCGATGCCCTTGTCGAGCGGCCCCGCCACGATCAGCGGGGCGCTTTTCTCGTGCATCGAATGGAGGTCGAGCAGCAGATCGACGGTGTCGATCACCGGCCGCATCGCGCGGGCGCGATCGAGTTCGACCGAGCGGCGGGCCGTGTCGTCGAGCGTGGCGGCGGTCCACACGCGGTTGAAATCCTGGTCGACGAAGCGCGCGCGGTCGGGCTGCGCGGGGTCGAAGCGCGCGTAGGCGTCGATGTTCGCGAACGCCAGCGTCAGGCGGCCGCGGCGCGGGCGCAACCCGGCGCGCAGCAGTGCATCGACGACGATCGCGCCGCACACCTCGTTGCCGTGCGTCAGCGCGTTGACCATCACGTGCGGGCCGGCCACGCCGGAATCGAAGCTGTGGACGTAGGCGATGCCGGTATTGCCCTCGGCGTGGGCGGTGAGGTCGGGGAAGGCGACTTCGATCGGATAGGCGTCGAGGCTCATGCGGCGGGGTTCCAGGGTGGGGCGGGTGAATGCGTCATGGCGAGGATGCCTGAAAGTGGCCGGCCTAGTAGCCGCGGCTGCGGTCGATCAGGCCGATCATCGGCTCGCCCGCGCGATGGCGGCGCAAGTTGTCGAGCAGGCTGCTCACGGCCGTGTCGGGCCGCGTGGCGCTGGCGATGTGCGGCGTGATCCGCACGCGCGGCGTGGCCCACAGCGGATGCTCGGGCGGCAGCGGCTCCGGGTCGGTCACGTCGAGCACGGCGTTGCGCAAGCGGCCATCGGCCAGCGCCGCGAGCAGCGCATCGCTGTCGAGTTGCGGGCCGCGCCCCACGTGCACCAGCGAGGCGCCGCGCGGCAGCGCGTCGAACACGCGGCGCGACAGCAACCCGCGCGTGTCGGGCGTGAGCGGCAACAGGCAGACGAGGATGTCGGTGCGGGCCAGGAACGCATCGAGCGTGGCCTCGCCGGCAAAGCACGTGACGCCGTCGAGCGTGCGCGGCGAGCGGCTCCAGCCGGCGCAATCGAAGCCGAACAGGCGCAGCCGCTCGAGC
Organism: Burkholderia sp. 22PA0099; assembly: GCF_047497165.1. Classification (NCBI taxonomy): domain Bacteria; kingdom Pseudomonadati; phylum Pseudomonadota; class Betaproteobacteria; order Burkholderiales; family Burkholderiaceae; genus Burkholderia; species Burkholderia sp. 22PA0099. The sequence goes on from NZ_CP163164.1 coordinate 2,471,901, forward strand.
GCTGCGGTGCCGAGCTGGCCGAGCCCGAGCACGCCGACGCGGCGCTCGCGGGCCGGCACGAGCGGCAGCGGCTTCCACTCGCGGGCCTGCTGCGCGAGCGCGTAGTCGAACAGGTCGCGATGGATCGCGAGCACCGCCTCGCTCACGTATTCGACCATGCCCTCGACGATGCCCGGCTCGATCATGCGCACCACCGGCAGATGCGCGGGCAGGCTCGCCAGATCGAGCTGATCGACGCCGGCGCCCACCGAGAACACCGCTTCGAGGTTCGGCAGCGTGTGCGCGAGATCGCCGGGCTGCCAGGCCACCAGGTAGCGGATTGCGGCCGGATCGCCGAGGTCGGGCCAGACGCGGAACGGCACCTCGGGCGCGCGTTGCGCGAACAGTTCGGCCCATTGCGCGCCGCGAACCGGGTCGGCCTTGTAGAGAACGCTCATCGCGGCTCAGGCCATCGCCTGGTTGATGATGCCGTAGGCGCGCCACGCGGCATCGGGCTCGCCGCTGTGTTCGGCGGCCGGCGCGTTGCGCACCATCTTGACGACCGTATCGACCGGCACCAGGCCGACGCTCGGCAGCCAGGCCTCGATGCCGGCGCCGGCGGGCACGTCGATGCGCACGAAATCGCCGACATGCCGCGCGAGCCAGTAGGCCACCAGCGCCTTGGCGCGCGCGTGATCGTCCGAGGGCGCGCACACCACCGGGCCGATCGCGAAGCCGCGGCCGAAGCGGCGCGCGATCGCGAAGCCGGCGATCGTGCCTTCGTGTTCTAGCACTACCGCCTGCGCGACTTCGAGCAGGGCGGGCAGCGTAGCGCTGCGGTCGAGCCCGCAGCCGCGCGAGGCCAGTTCGATCAGCGCCGGCAGGTCGGCCGGGGTGGCCGCGCGCAGCGTGTCGCCGGCCGGCAGCTCGACGGCCGGCGCGGCGGCCACGGTGCCCTGATGTTGCGTGAGCGCGCCGCACGCGGCGAAACCGAGCTTTTCATAGAGCGGCTGGCCGGCGGGCGTGGCGTGCAGAAACGTCACGCGATCGCCGAGCGCGTCCAGCACGAGTTCCATCAGCTTGCGGCCGATGCCGCGCCCTTGCTGATCGGGCGAGACGATCACCATGCCGAGCGAGGCGCGGTCCGCGCCGAACGTCCAGCACAGCGCGGTGCCGATCACGGCGTCGCCTTCGACGGCGACGAAGCCGCCGCCCGCTTCGGCGGCGAAGCGCCAATCCTCGGGGCGATGCGGCCAGCGCACGGCCACCGACAGGCCGTGCGCGGCGGCGACGTCCTCGGCGGTGAAGCGGCGGTAGTGAAGTTCGGGCTTGACGGCGGTTTCGGACACAGCGGACTCCTGATGGACGACATGTTCAGATTCGACTGTCGCACGCGCCCCGGACGCTTCATAGGACGATCTTCCTGACTTGCGAACGCGTGGCGCGCGACGTCGCGGCTTTTTTGATTGTTCATCGCATTCAAAAAAGTTTCAATATAATGATGGCTGTCGTGCGCGCTACCAGGGCGGCGCACAGGGCGCGAAGCCGCCGGTCCCGCACCGAAACCGTGCCGAACCGGTGGAGCATGAACCGGCTTCGAGCGCCCGGCACCGAATTCAACAGGAATCCCATGCGAACCCAGTCCAAGAAGAAGGTCGAGGCGCCCGCGAGCCAGGCGGATGTCGGCTCGCGGCTGCGCGCGCTGCGTAATGCGCGCGGCCTGTCCGTCAACGAACTCGCGCTGCGCGCCGGCGTATCGGTCGGCACCGTGAGCCAGGTCGAACGCAACAAGGCGAACCCGTCGGTGCGGATTCTCGAGCGCCTGCGCATTGCGCTCGACGTGCCGCTCAGCGCGCTGCTGGAAGAAGACAACGCGCTGATCGATCCGGCCACCGCCGATTTCGTGCGCCGCGCGGCCGACCGCCCGCATTTCGAGGTCGGCAAGAACCATATGCAGAAGGAGTTGCTGTCGCCGCACGGCGACCACGATCTGCAGATGATGTTCATCATGCTGCCGGCCGGCGCCGGCTCGGAAGAAGTGCTGGTGGGCGTGGGCGAGAAGTGCGGGATGGTGATGGAAGGTTCGGTCGTGCTCAACGTGGGCGACCAGCGCTGCCTGCTCAACGAGGGCGACAGCTTCCAGTTCAAGAGCACCGTGCCGCACAGCGTGCGCAACGAAAGCAGCAAGCCCGCCAGGTTGTTGTGGGTGATGAACACGCGCCCGCCCGTGATTCATCTCTGATTTTCCGCCTGCCGTTCCCTGTCGCCGGCGCGCGTATCGCGCGCGCCGCGCCGCTTCACCGCTTCGTCCTCCTGCCTTTTTTCTCTCCGTTTTTACCCTGAGCGCTCGGCGTGCTTCGGCACGCTATGTGGCGTTCGCTTCATTTCCGCGTGATGTCCGGTTCATTTCGGTTTCATTTTTGCTGCGCCCGCGTTCAGTGGCGCGCCATGCTTGCAGCTCGGCGGCGTGTGCTTCAAGCGCATCCATGCACGCTGCATGGCGCGCGCAACCCCCTATAAAAGGCTGCGGCGCGGCACCGGCCTGGCCCGTTTCTCGCGTGGCAAACCAGGCCCGGAAGTTTTTTGCAGAATTATTTTTGATCACTAGGAAAACATCGGTCGTTCACTATAATGAACTTCATCGCGTGGTTGTTCATTCTGCCGCTGAGGCGGAAACCACCCCATGTTTCTCGAACAGGCCGAGCATGACTACACCGTCACTGGATTTCGATCCGTCCGCCATTGCGCTGCCGCAGGGGCACTTCATCGGCGGCGTCTATCGTCACACCGATGAAGAACCGATCGCGGTGCATCGCCCGTCCGACGGTCGCCTGCTCGGCCATGTTCCGGACGCGAGCGCGGCCACCGTCGACGAGGCCGTGTCGAACGCGCTCGAAGCAGTGAAGACGAGCGGCTGGGCGACGCGTTCGCCGCGCGAACGTGCCCGCGTGCTGACGCGCTGGGCGCAACTGATCGACGAGAACGCGGTGGCGCTCGCACAACTGGAGGCCGTCAGCTCCACGCGCCCGGTGGCCGAGGCGTATGCGTCGGACGTGCCGTTCACGGCCGAGGCGATTCGCTTCTTCGCGGAACTGGCCGACAAGCTCGGCGGGGACATCGCCGCCACGCGGCAGGACAGCCTCGGCTTCGTGGCGTCCGAGCCCTATGGCGTGATCGGCGCGATCACGCCGTGGAATTTCCCGCTGTCGATGTGCTCGTGGAAATGCGGCCCGGCGCTCGCGGCCGGCAACGCGGTGGTGCTGAAACCCTCGGAAATGACGCCGTTCTCCACGCTGCGCCTCGCCGAACTGGCGATCGAGGCGGGCATGCCGCCCGGCATCTTCAATGTCGTGAACGGCCGCGGCGCGACCACCGGTTCGGCCATCACGCGCCACCCCGGCATCGCCAAGATCAGCTTCACCGGCTCGACGCGCACCGGCGCGGCGATCATGAGCGAGGCGGCGTTTCACGGCACCAAGCCCGTCACGCTGGAACTCGGCGGCAAGAGCCCGCAACTGGTGTTCGAGCACGTGCACGACCTCGCGCACACGGCGCGCTGCGTGGCGCGCGGCTTCACGGCCAACGGCGGGCAGGCCTGCGTGGCCGGCACGCGGCTGATCGTGCATCGCCGGCTGGCCGAGCCGCTGATCGAGGCGGTGCAGCGCGAACTGGCCGGCATCGCGCCGGGGCCGATGTGGTCGGCCGCCACGCGTTATTCGCCGATCATCAGCGGCGGCCAGGCGCGCCGGATCGCGGCGCTGGTGGACGAGAGCCGCGGGCAGGGCGCGGAGCTGATCTGCGGCGGCGGCTTCTTCGAAGGCACGGAAGATGGCTGGTTCCATCGCCCGACGCTGCTCGCCAACGTGACGGCCGAGACGGCAGCGGTGCGCGAGGAACTGTTCGGCCCGGTGCTGACGGTGCAGACCTTCGACGACGAGGACGAAGGCATCGCGCTGGCCGGTCACCCGACCTACGGCCTGGCGGCCGGCGTGCACACGCGCGACATCGGCCAGGCGCTGCGCGCGATGCGCCGCATCGCGGCCGGCACGGTGTGGATCAACCGGTATGGCCGCAGCGGCGACATGATCATCCCGACCGGCGGCTTCAAGCAGTCGGGCATCGGCAAGGACCTGGGCCGGCAGGCGCTGGAAGCGAGCATGCGTCACAAGAGCGTGCTGATCGATTTCGACACCGTCTGACCCGATGTGTCCCGCATGCCGCCGGCTCGGCGGCGCGGGGCGCCGCAGCACGCTTCACCGTAACCGCGGGCCGCGCGAATTTAATCAGTATCCCTGATGGATCGCGCGACGTGCGCCGCCCGCCGCGCTCATTTTGAACAGAACCCGCCACGGGTTCGCCACGACGACAGGATGCAGACCATGATCGATTTCGAGCCGAAGTACATCACTTTCGACTGCTACGGCACGCTGACCCGTTTCCAGATGGGCGAGACGGCCCGCCAGCTTTACGGCGAGCAGCTTTCCCCGGCGAAGATGGACGAGTTCGTCGAATTCTTCCGCGGCTACCGGCTCGACGAAATCCTCGGTGCATGGAAGCCGTACCGCGAGGTGGTGATCAACTCGATCCGCCGCACCTGCGAGCGTACCGGCGTGCCGTTCGACGAGGCCACCGCGCTGAAGATCTACGAAGCCGTGCCGACCTGGGGCCCGCATCCGGACGTGCCGGAAGGCCTGTCGCGCCTCGCGTCGAAATACAAGCTGGTGATCCTGTCGAACGCCGCCGACGAGCAGATCGACAGCAACGTCGCCAAGCTCGGCGCGCCGTTCCACCAGGTCTACACGGCACAGCAGGCGCAGGCGTACAAGCCGCTGCGCAAGGCGTTCGAATACATGTTCGACCAGCTCGACTGCAACCCGGAAGACGTGCTGCACGTGTCGTCGAGCTTCCGCTACGACCTGATGACGGCCTACGACATGGGCATCAAGCACAAGGCGTTCGTGAATCGCGGCCACGAACCGCTGACGCCGTATTACCAGGTCAACGAAGTCAAAAGCCTGCCGCATCTGGCCGAACAGCTCGGCTTGTAAGCCGCGAGCGGTTCGCCCCGATTGCCCACGATACCCACGGAACGCAACACCATGAAGCTCGATTCGTACTGGCTCGATACCGCGCCGCGCCTCACGCAGCCCACCGATGCGGCGCTGCCCGCCCGCGTGGACGTGGCGATCGTCGGCGGCGGTTTCACCGGCTTGTCGGCGGCGCTGGCGCTGGCCAAGCGTGGCGTGTCGGTGGCGGTGCTGGAAGCGGGGCGCGCGGCGGGGCAGGCCTCGGGGCGCAACGGCGGCCAGTGCAACACCGGCATCGCGCAGGACTTCGCGGGCATGTCGGCCAAACTCGGCGTGGAGCGCGCCACGCAGTTCTATCGCGCCTATGCCGATGCGGTGGCGAGCGTGGCCGAGATCGTCGAGCAGGAAGGCATCGCGTGCGACCTGCGCCGCAGCGGCAAGATCAAGCTGGCCGCCAAGCCGCATCACTTCGCGTCGCTGGAAAAGACCTACGACGCGCTGCGCCGCTCGGTGGATGCCGACGTCGAGCTGATTTCCCGCGAGCGCATCCGCGACGAGATCGCCTCGGACGGCTTCTACGGCGGCCTGGTGCAGAACAACGGCGTGCAGATGCACATGGGCAAGTTCGGCGCGGGGCTCGCCGAAGCGGCCATGCGGCACGGCGCGTCGATCTTCGAGGACACGCCGGTGACGGGCATCAAGCCGCTCGGCGGCCATGCCCATGAGTTGCAGTGCGCGCGCGGCACGCTGCGCGCGGACCGCGTGCTGATCGCCACCGGCGCGTCGCAGTCCGGCCCGCTGCAGTGGTTCCGCCGCCGCATCGCGCCGGTCGGCAGCTTCATCGTGGTGACCGAGCCGCTCGGCCGCGCGCGCATGGACGCGTTGCTGCCGACGCGCCGCTCGTACGTCACCACGCGCCAGATCGGCAACTACTTCCGTCCGACCCAGGACGACCGGCTGCTGTTCGGCGGGCGGGCGCGCTTCGCGATGTCGAATCCGCGCTCGGACGCCAAGAGCGGCCAGATCCTGCGCGACGGCATGCTCGCGTATTTCCCGCAGCTCGCGGACGTGCGCATCGATTACTGCTGGGGCGGCCTGGTCGACATGACGGCCGACCGGCTGCCGCGCGCCGGCGAGCATGAGGGTTTGTTCTATTCGATGGGCTACAGCGGCCACGGTGTGCAGATGTCGGTGCACATGGGCCGCGTGATGGCCGACGTGATGTTCGGCGCCGCCACGCGCAACCCGTGGCGAACGCTCGACTGGCCTGCGATTCCCGGACATTTCGGGCGCGCGTGGTTCCTGCCGCTCGTCGGCGCGTATTACCGGTTGCAGGACGTGCTTCACTGAACCGATGCCGTGCGCCGTCGTTCGAGACGGCAACGACGCACCGATATTTCGACATCCAGAAGGAAATCAGACCATGACGCGTACCACCCTTGCTTTCGTTGCCCTGTCGCTGCTGCTCGGCGCCACCGCCGCCCGTGCCGACCAGCCCACGCTGACGGCCGGCTCGCCGCCGTCGAGCGCGCCCACCACCTACCTCGACGTCAAGACACAGAAGATCGAGGGGATCATGCCGGAAGTCGTGCGCGAGATCGGCAAGCGCGAGGGCTTCAACGTGTCGTACCAGGCGGTGCCGTTTTCGGCGCTGATTCCGGCGGTGGTGTCGGGCAAGATCGACATCATCGTGGCCGGCATGACGCCCACCCCGAAGCGTGCCGAGGTGGTGGATTTCTCGCAGCCCGTCACGGCGTTCGGCGAAGGCATCATCGTCAAGGATTCCAACAAAACGAACTACCGCTCGATCCAGGATCTGAAGGGCATGACGGTGGGCGCGCCGACCGGCACCGATTACGCCGACCAGCTCGTCAAGCTCGGCATCTTCAAGGAAGTGAAGATGTACGACAGCCCGGCCGACATGACGCGCGACGTTGCGATCGGCCGCATCGTGGCCGGTTTCAACGATTACCCGATCCTGAAGGCGCAGGAAGCCGCGGGCGCGATGGCCGGCACGCGGGTGGACGACGATTACGTGCCGATGCAGAAGTTCGACATCGCGGTGGGCGTGAAGAAGGGCAACGCGGCGCTGCTGGCGAAGGTGAACGACGCGCTGACCAAGATGAAGGCCGACGGCACGCTCGACAAGATCCTGAAGAAGTGGCACCTGGCGAGCTGATCCGCCACTGAACGACCGGACGCGGCACGGCGGGCGTTCCCCGGCCCCGGCCGCCGCGCGCCGAGCCGGCCCGCCCGCACGGCGCGCCGCAATCACAGCGAGCAATCGCGAACGACTGTACAAGGTATCCCATGCGTTGGCACGACATAGTCGATTTTGTTCCGATCCTGCTGCAGGGCGCCACGATGAGCATCATCATCACGATCGGCTGCCTGGTGCTCAGCACCGCCCTGGGCCTCGTGTGGGCGCTGCTCAAGATGTCGCGCTACCCGGCGCTGGTCACCGCGGTCAGCGCGCTGATCAACGTGGTGCGCGGCCTGCCGATGATCGTCCTGCTGTTCTATATTTATTTCGTTCTGCCGGACATCCATATCGAGGTGTCGGCGCTGCAGGCGAGCATCATCGGGCTCAGTTTCGGCTATTCGACCTACGTGGCCGAGATCATCCGCTCGGGCATCGAGTCGGTCGACCCGGGCCAGTACGAAGCCGCGCAATCGATCGGCATGGGCCGCGTGAAGACCATGGTGCGCGTGATCCTGCCCCAGGCGATCAAGGTGGCGCTGCCGCCGTACGCGAACACGCTGGTGATGATGCTGAAGGATTCGTCGCTGGCCTCCACCATCACGGTGGCCGAGATGACGCGCCAGGGGCAGTTGATCGCCGCCTCGACGTTCCAGAACATCACCGTGTATACGCTGGTGGCGATCGGCTATCTGCTGATGAGCCTGCCGTTGATGAGCATGACGAAGTACCTCGAGCGCCGTTTCGGCAAGCACAAGGCCAAGAAGTGAGGTTGCGATGATCGAAATTTCCAACGTCCAGAAGAGCTTCGGCAGCGTGTCCGTGCTCAACGGCATCTCGCTGAACGTGGAGCAGGGCGAGGTGGTGTGCCTGATCGGCGCGTCCGGCTCCGGCAAATCCACGCTGCTGCGCTGTATCAACGCGCTCGAATCGTACGATGCGGGCGAGATCAAGCTGCTCGGGGAGCGCGTCGAGCAGCGCGCGCGCAACATCAACCAGTTGCGCACGCAAGTGGGCATGGTGTTCCAGCGCTTCAACCTGTTCCCGCACCGCACGGCGCTCGAAAACGTGATGGAAGGGCCGCTGCATGTGAAGAAGGAACCGCGCCACGACGCGCAGCGCAACGCGGAGGAACTGCTGACCAAGGTGGGCCTTGGCCACAAGCTGCATTACTACCCGCATCAGTTGTCGGGCGGCCAGCAGCAGCGCGTGGCGATCGCGCGCTCGCTGGCGATGAAGCCCAAGGCGATCCTGTTCGACGAGCCGACCTCGGCGCTCGATCCGGAACTGGTGGGCGAGGTGCTGAACGTGATGCGCACGCTGGCCAAGGAAGGCATGACGATGCTGGTCGTCACGCACGAGATGGGCTTCGCGCGCGAGGTGGCGGATCGCGTGTGCTTCCTGCACGGCGGCCACATCATCGAGCAGGGCACCGCCAAACAGGTGCTCGGCTCGCCGCGCGAGGCGCGCACCCGCGAATTCCTGCGCCATGTGCTTGGCAATCCTGCCGAAGTGCTGGGCGAGCGCGAAGGCGCGAACGCCAATCCGGGAGGGGCCGCGGCATGAGCGCAAGCATGACCGGACGTTTCGTGCGGCTGGCCGAGACTGGCCGCGACACCGTGCGCATCGCGATCGACGGGCAGGAGGTGGCGGCGCTCGAAGGCGACACGCTGCTGACCGCGCTGCTGTGTTCGGTGCGCCAGGTGCGCCATTCCGAATTCGGCGGCGAGGCGCGCGCGGGCCATTGCCTGATGGGCGCGTGCCAGGATTGCTGGGTCTGGACCGATGCGGGCGAGCGCCTGCGTGCGTGCACCACCGTCGTCGAGGCGGGGATGCGGATCGTGACTGCCGAACCGGAGGCGCAATGGGCGAACCTCGCATCGTGATCGTCGGGGCCGGGCCGGCAGGCGTGCGCTGCGCGCAAACACTGTTGGCCGCGGGCCTTCGGCCCACCCTGATCGACGAAGGCCGCCGCGACGGCGGCCAGATCTACCGGCGTCAGCCGGAAGGCTTCACGCGGCCGTACGCGAAGCTGTACGGCACCGAAGCGCCGCGCGCGCAGGACCTGCACGACACGTTCTCGCAACTGCGCGGGCAACTCGACTACCGGCCGCAAACGCTGGCCTGGACCATCTGGGATCGCCATGTGCACGTGGTACGCGACGGCCAGGCGAGCGCGTTGCCGTACGACGCGCTGATCCTGTGCCCCGGCGCGACCGACCGGCTGATTCCGGTCAAGGGCTGGCAATACGCGGGCACCTACACGCTCGGCGCGGCGCAGATCGCGCTGAAATCGCAGGCTTGCGCGATCGGGCGGCGGGTGGTGTTCATGGGCACCGGGCCGCTGCTGTATCTGGTCGCGAGCCAGTACGTGCAGGCCGGCGCGCAGGTGGCGGCGGTGCTCGACACCTCGCCGGCCGGCGCGCGGCTGCGCGCGCTGCCGAAGCTGCTGGCGCGCTTCGACGTGCTGCGCAAGGGCCGGGTGCTGGTGAGCGCGCTGAAGCGCGCCGGCGTGACGATGCGCAACGGCGTGGAGCCGGTCGAGATCGTCGGGACACCCGAGGATGGCGTGCAGGCCGTGCGGTTCCGGACGGCGCGCGGCGCGATCGAGCAGATCGACTGCGATGCGGTGGGGATCGGCTATCACCTGCGCCCCGAAACGCAACTGGCCGATCTCGCGCGCTGCGCGTTCCGCTTCGACGCGCCCACGCGCCAATGGCTGCCGCAGATCGACGAACTGGGCCGCAGCAGCGAGCCGGGCGTGTATCTGGCCGGCGACGGCGTGCGCGTGCTCGGCGCCGACGGCGCGGAAAACGCGGGCCGGCTCGCGGCCTATGCAGCCCTGCTCGACCTCGGCCGCGAGGTGGACAGCACGGCGCTGGCCGCGCTCAAGCGCGATCAGCAACGCATGGACCGCTTCCGCCAGGGGCTGGCCGAGGCCTTCGTCTGGCCTGCGAAGCAAGCCGCCAGCGTGCCCGACGACACCGTCGTGTGCCGCTGCGAAGGCATCACGGCCGGCGAGCTGCGCCGTGTGACGCGCGAGGAAGGCGCGCAGGAAGCGAACCGTGCGAAGGCGCTGTCGCGCGTCGGCATGGGCCGCTGCCAGGGCCGTTATTGCGGCCATGCGGCCGCCGAAATCATCGCGGCCGCCGCGTGCGTGCCGCTCGAACAGGTGGGCCGGCTGCGCGGGCAGGCGCCCGTCAAGCCGCTCGCGATGGCGACGGTGAGCGTGGAGGAACCGACGTGAAGCGCGAAGATGCCGATGTATTGATCGTGGGAGGCGGCTTCATGGGCGCGTCCTCCGCGTTTTTCCTGCGCCGCCGCGGGCTGTCCGTGACGCTGCTCGAACGCCAGTTGATCGGCCAGCAGGCGAGCGGCACCAACTTCGGCAACGTGCGCCGGCAGGGGCGCTTCCTGCCGCAACTGCCGCTGGCGAACCGGTCGAGAGAAATCTGGCTGCGGCTGCCCGAGCTGATCGGGCACGACGCCGAATTCCTGATGTCGGGCCATCTGCGCGTGTGCTACCGCAGCGAGCAGGCCGACATGTTCGAAACCTATGCGCGCGACGCGAAGCATTACGGCCTCGATCTGGAGATGCTGCACGGCGATGCGCTGCGCCGCCGGTTTCCGTACATCGGCCCCGAGGTGCTGGCCGGTTCGTACGCGCCGGTCGACGGCCACGCGAACCCGCGGCTCGCCGCCCCCGCGTTCGGCCGCGCAGCGGCCAGGCTCGGCGCGCAGATCCACGAGAACACCGATATCGTTTCGGTCGAGAAGGAAGGCAACGGCTTTCGCGCGACGGCCGCCGACGGCCGCAGCTTCCATGCGGGCACCTTGCTGATCACGGCCGGCGCGTGGGGCAGCCAGTTGAGCGCGCAGTTCGGCGAGCCGGTGCCGATCGCGGTGCACGGCCCGCAGATGTCGGTGAGCGAGCCGGTGCCGTATGCGATCGGGCCGGCGATCGGCGTGTCGTCGCCGCGCCTCGAGGAGATCGTGTATTTCCGGCAGGTGAAGCGCGGCAACATCGTGATCGGCGGCTGTGCGCGCGGCCCGGCGTTTCTCGACGCGCGCCGCGCCAAGGTGCTGCCGACCAGCCCGCTGCTGCAGTTCCGCGAGGCGCAGCGCGTCGCGCCGGCGCTCAAGCGCCTGAACATCATCCGCACCTGGAGCGGCGTCGAGGGCTACATGCCCGACGACCGGCCGATCATGGGCGCGAGCGGCACCACGAGCGGCCTGTTCTATGCGTTCGGGTTCTGCGGGCACGGCTTCCAGCTTGGGCCCGGCGTGGGCGACACGATGGCCGAGCTGATCGCCACCGGCGCCACGGTCACGCCGATCGAGCCGTTCGATATCCGCCGCTTCGCGGGCCAGGGCGCCGCCGCTCAGGCCGTTGCCGCAACGTCGCCCGTCGTGCCTGCCGTGCCCATGGTGCCCGGCCCGCAATCGGCGCCGGCCGCCTGAGCCGGTGCACGCGATGCAGACCGCCCCGGCTTGTCATCGCCCCGACGCGCCGCCCGGCGCGTCGTCCACGGGCGCGTCCGCCGCTTCTCCCACTGCTTCGGCCGCCGCCTCGCCTTCGCAGGGCGAGGCCGGCGCGACGCGCGCCGTGCAGCGCGCGCTCGATTTCATCCATGCCTGTTTCGCCGAGCCGATCAGCCTGACCGATCTGGCCGAAGCCGCCGGCCTCAGCGTGTCGCGTTTCGCGGCGCGTTTCAGCATGGAGATCGGCGTGTCGCCCCAGCAATACGTGCGGATCGTGCGCGTGCGCCATGCGCAGCGGCTGCTGCGGCGCGGCGTGTCGCCGTCGGTGGTGGCGGCCGAGGTCGGCTTCTTCGACCAGAGCCACCTGTGCCGTCATTTCAAGCGCGTGCTCGGCCATACGCCGCGCGAATGGCTCAGTGCCGGCGCGCCGGCCGGCAATCTTCCGGTTTCCTGATGGATGGTTTGCGTGCCGATGCGCACGCCGTGCGCCGCGCGGTTCAGCCCGGCGGCGTGTCCTGCCGCGCGCCGAACAGCGCGTCGAGCGGCCAGCCGTGCTTGACGAACGGCGTGCGGATGATCACGTAGCTGAAGTAGCGCTCGATGCCGATCTCGCGGTCGAGCAACCCCTCGATCACGCTCTGGTAGTGATGCACGCTGCGCGTGACGAACTTCAGCAGATAGTCGTAGCCGCCGCTCGCCACGTGGCATTCGACGATCTCGTCCACCGGGCGGATGGCCGCCTCGAACTTCGCGAAATCCTCGCGGCGGTGATCGGCGAGCGTGACCTCGGTGAACACGATCTGCACGTCGCCGAGCTTTTCGACCTGAACCTGCGCGCCGTAGCCGGCGATGTAGCCGGCTTTTTCCAGGCGCTTGACGCGCGCGAGGCACGGGCTGGGGGAGAGATCCACGGCCTCGGCCAGTTCGACGTTGGTCATGCGCCCCTTCTTCTGCAGATGCGAGAGGATGCGCAGGTCGATACGGTCCAGCTTGCTGTGGGCGGGGAGGATCATCGCGGTGTGCCGTGAAAATGCGGGCGGGGCGCCGAAAGGGCGCCCCGCATGCGCAAGCAGGCCGATGTTAGCACGCGCCACCCCGCCGGGCGGCCCCGCGTCAGCCGAGCGCGGCGCGCACCTCGCGGTCTTCCAGCACCTCGTCGAGCGTCTTCTTCAGGCGTTCGAACAATTGCCCGAATTCGGTCTCGCCGTAGCAAAGCGCGGGCGCGAAACCGAGGATGTTGTCGCCGAACGCGCGGAAGATCAGCTTGTTGCGGTACGCCGACGCCGCGATGCGCTCGGACAGCTTCAGCGCCGGATCGAAGCGCGCGCGCGTGGTTTTGTTCGCCACGAGTTCCAGCGCGCCGAGCAGGCCGCGATGGCGCGAATCGCCCACCAGCGGATGGTCGAGCAGGCCGTCGAGGCCGGCCGCGAAGCGCGGCGCCTGCGCCTGCGCGTTCGCCAGCAGGCCGCCTTCGTGATAGAGGCGCAGCACTTCGAGCGCGACCGCCGCGCTGACCGGGTGCGCCGAATACGTCGCGCCGTGGCCGACGATTGCCGTATCGGCCGCGTCGCCCGCGATGCCCTGGTACACCTCGTCCGACATCAGCACCGCGCCCATCGGCACATAGCCCGAGGTCAGGCCCTTGGCCACCGTCATCAGGTCCGGCTCGACCTGTTCGTCGGCACAGGCGAACAGCGGGCCGGTGCGGCCGAAGCCGGTGATCACCTCGTCTGCCACGAACAGGATGCCGAGGCGGCGGCACGCGTCGCGCATCGCCTTCAGCCAGCCGCGCGGCGGCACGATCACGCCGCCCGAGCCCTGGATCGGCTCGCAGAAGAACGCGGCCACGTTGTCGGCGCCGAGTTCGGCCACCTTCGCTTCCAGCGCGGCCACCGACGCGGCGATCAGCGCGGCGTCATCGGCGCCGTGCTCGCTGCGGTACGCGTACGGCGAGGGCAGGTGATGCTGGGTCGGCAGCGGCAGGTCGAAGTGGCGATGGAACGCCGGCAGCGCGGTCAGGCCCGCGCCCATCGACGACGAGCCGTGATAGCCGCGCTCCAGCGCGATCATCTGCTTCTTCGACGGCCGGCCGGTGGCGTTGTAGTAATGCGTGATGAAGCGCACGGCCGAATCGATCGCGTCCGAGCCGCCGAGCGTGAAGTACACGTGCTGCAGCGAGGCGGGCGCGAGCGAGACGAGCTTCTCGGCCAGTTCGATCGCGGGCTCCGACGAAAAATGGAAATACGTGGTCGCGTAGGGCAGCTTCATCATCTGCCGCGTCGCGGCCTCGACGATGCTCTGCTGGCCGTAGCCGACGTTCACGCACCAGAGGCCCGCGAACGCGTCGAGCAGCTCGTTGCCGTCGGTGTCGCGCAGGTAGGCGCCGTGGCCCGATTCGAGCACGGTGGTGCCGCGCGCTTCGTGGGCACGGTAGTTGATGACGGGGTGGATCAGGTGGCGGCGGTCGGCGTCGATGAGCGGCGAGCTGGACATGGTCGGGGCCTCATGGGAAGTGGGTGGGACGGGTACGGCGATGTCTCGATGGTAGCCAGCCGATAGCCGGAGCGGGTGCGGAAATCGTCGGGGCAAACGACAGGAAATGCCGTTTCGGTGGGGTATGCCGAAATCTTGTGCCGGGGAGGGGCTGAAATTATTACCTCGAATAATCGAGGCTTGATTAAAAATCGGAAATAATTGCATTATCCTGCGATTTTAAGAATGAATTGTCATGCAATTGAAATTAAAAAGATTGAAAAATGTAATTGACGGTTTTCAGCGATGCGGCATTCGAATCCCCATTCCACGTATTTCGCTATCCGCAAGATTGACGATTCGCATTCCATAAAATTAAAATCTGGCCGCGCTGCATCGGGGGCCATGCTGTCGGGGGCATCGAGCGTGCATGGGCAGGCCGTTGGCGATACACAAGAACACGAACAGCAAACAATGAATCCTAGCGAACTGGCTCGGGTAATCCGAGGGGGCGTGGTTCAGCAGAGCCGCTTGATCAAGACGGATATTCCGGCGTTGCCGGATGATGCGCTGGTGCCGCGCCGGGCGGTCACGCACGCCGAATTGGGCCGCGATTTCAGCGTCACGCTCGATATGGTGTCGACCGCCGGCGATATCGAACTGAAAACGCTGATTGCCCAGCCGATTACGCTGTGGATTCAACAGGCCGATCAATCGTATCTGCCGATCAACGGTTATATCCATACCGCGCGCCGGCTCGGCGCCGACGGCAGCCTGTCCAGTTATCAAATCGCTTATGCCTCCTGGTTGCATTTCCTGAAGTTTCGCAAGGACCTGCGGTATTGGCAGGATTGCAGCGCCGATGCGGTGATTGCCGATGTATTCAATGCGCATCCGCAGGCGCGCGGCCAATTCCAGTTTTCGCTGCGCCGCGCGCTGCCGCCGCGCTCGTATTGCCGGCAAAGCGAAACCGACTGGAATTTCGTGCACCGGCTGATGGAGGAAGAGGGGCTGTTCGGCTTCTGGCGGCACGCGCCGGACGGCAAGTCACACACGTTCGTCGTGACCGATGACATCTACGCGCTCGACGCCGTGCCGTCCGGCCCGCTGCGCTTCCATCGCTCGGCCGCGGGCGGCGAGACCGACGGCTTCACGCACTGGTCCGGCTCGCGCACGCTGCAAAGCGCCTCGCACAGCACGCGCACGTTCGATTACAAGGCGCCGTCGTCGATCGCGAACCCGAAGGCCACCGCGCTGCCGACCATGGCCAACCAGGGCAGCCTGCCCGAGCAGGCCGAGGTCTACGAGTACACCGGCGCGTACACCTATCAGGATCAGGCGCGCGGCGAATCGCTGTCGCGCGTGCACCTGGAGGAATGGGAATCGCGCGCCAAGCGCTTCCATGCATCGGGCGGGGCGCGCGGTATCGACGCCGGGCGCAGTTTCGAGCTGAACGGCCATCCCGAGCACGATCGCGATTCCGCCAGCCAGCGCAGGTTCGCGGCGATCAAGGTGAGCCGCTACATCGAAAACAACCTGCCTGCTTCGGATCACGAAGCGAGTTTCCCGCACAGCCTGCAGGACGTGCTGGCGCAAGCCAAGGCCGCGCGTTCCGGCGCCGCGTCGGCTGCGATCGCGGCCTCCGGCCTGCTGCATGCGGACGGCTCGCCGGGCTTCTATCGCGTCGAGGTCGAGGCGCAACGCACCACGGTGCCGTATCGCTGCCCGTTCGAGCACGCCAAGCCGGAGATGCATCTGGAGACGGCGATCGTGGTCGGGCCGCCGGGCGAGGAGGTGTATACGGACGAACTGAACCGGGTCAAGGTGCTGTTCGTCTGGGATCGCCAGAACCCCGGCGACGCGAGCGCATCGTGCTGGGTGCGGGTCGCGCAGTCGGATACCGGCGGCGGCTACGGCAGCGTGCACGTGCCGCGGGTGGGCGAGGAAGTGCTGATCGGCTATGTGGGCGGCGATTGCGACCGCCCGATCGTGCTGCATCGCGTATACAACGGCAAGGTCCAGCCGCAGTGGCACAGCAACGGCATCCTGTCGGGCTATCGCTCGAAGGAGTACGCGGGCGCGGGTTTCAACGAAATGGTGCTGGACGACGCGACCGGGCAGAACCGCGCGCGATTGTTCAGCAGCACGGCGAACAGCCTGCTGCATCTCGGCTACCTGATCGACCAGACGGGCAATGCGCGTGGCGCGTTCCTCGGCTCCGGCTTCGACCTGAAGACCGATTCGTACGGCGCGGTGCGCGCCGCGCGCGGGCTGTATGTCACCACCCATCCGAAGCAGGCGAACAGCCAGCAGCTCGACGCGCGCGAGGCGCAGCAGCAGCTCATCAATGCCGAATCGACGCTGGAGACGCTGTCGAACGCAAGCCTGAAGCATCAGGCCGAAGGCCTCGCCGACGGCCACGCCGCGCTGAAGAGTTTCACCGACGCGACCCAGAGCAGCGTGCAGGGCGCGCAGCCGGGCGGGCGCACGGGGGGCGGCGGCACCGGTGGCGCGAATGCGTTCACCGCGCCGGTGATGCTGCTTGCGAGCCCGTCGGGCGTGGCGGTATCGACGCAGCAGTCGGTGCACGTGTCGAGCGACCTCGAAACCAATCTGGTCAGCGGCCGCAACCTGTTCCTCGCCAGCGGCAAATCGCTGATCGCCAGCGTGACGGAGAAGATCAGCCTGTTCGTGCAGAACGCCGGCATGAAGCTGTTCGCGGCCAAGGGCAAGGTCGAGATTCAGGCGCAGGGCGACGAGATGGCGCTCGCCGCGCTCAAGGACGTGACGATCAGCAGTACCGACGGCAAGGTCGTGATCACGGCCGCCAAGGAAATCTGGATTGGCGCGGGCGGCTCGTATATCCGGATCGACGGCAGCGGGATCGTCAACGGTTCGCCCGGCCCGATCCTGGAGCGCGGCGCGAGCTGGGACGTGCCCGGCCCCGATTCGGCGCGCATGCCCGCGCCGCTGATGCCGGTGCCGCAAAGCGCCGGCGAATACAGCCTGCGCTTCGATCTGTCGGGCGCGCTGGCGGACGGCGAGATCCTCGACAATGCCGCGTACACCGTCAAGGTGGGCGATCAGCCGCGCTATTACGGCACGCTGGACGACGATGGCATGACGGGGCGCGTGTTCACGGAACAGGCGGAAGACGTGCAGGTCAGCGTGAGCCACGGCGACTGGACGCACCACCTGGATACGGTCAACGATGATTTGTTCGCCGATGGCGACGAGGAAGAAAGCAATGAAGCGCAGTCCTGACTTGTTCATGCGTCCGGGCCGCGCCCCGCTCGCGCGCCGTGCCGGTGCGCTGCTGCTGTGCCTGGCGGCGTTCGGTTGCAAGGCCGAGGCGCAGGGGCAGGCCGCCGCGCCGGCCGACATCACGCCGGCCAGTTCCGTCTACAAGACCGAGCTTTTCAATCTGGTCGATCCGGACGGCAACCAGTACGGATCGCTGGCCGGGCGTCAGGTGTCGGCCGCGTTCGACCAGTTGCTCGGGCAAGCGGGGCAGGACCCGAAGCTGCTCCGCAAGCGGCTGCTGAGTGGCCCGGCCGTGCAGGGCGCGCTCTGGCGGATCGGCGCGTCGCACGAATGGCTCTATCAGATCTGCCAGGCGAATCAGTGCAACGTGACGAACGTGGCGATGTTCTACGACGAGCAATCGCACCGCGCCGCCGGCCGTCTCGTGTACCGCTGCGCGACGCAATGGCTCGGCAACCCCGGCGACACGGAAAAGGCGCTGATCGAGAAGCAGTATCCGGTATCGATCGATGCCGACGATGCCGCGATCTTTTGCAAGAAGAAATAAACCATGAGCAAGGGCGGAATTCGCGATTTCCTGAGCGCGCTGTTCAAGAGCGAGGGCGGCGGCGGGACGCAGTACAAGGTCATCAACAAATACGGCTACGTCGGCAAGTACCAGTTCGGCGAATCGGCGCTGAGCGACCTCGGCTATTACGTGTCGGACGGCACCTCGCCGTTGATCAAGCAGCCGGACGGCCACAAGAAATTCCTCTATCAGTGGAAGGGCACCTGGACCGGCAAGGACGGCATCAAGAGCCTCGACGATTTCCGCAATTCGCCCGACGAGCAGGACGTGGCGGCCGTGGCCTGGGTGCGGCTGCTGTGCTCGCGCGCCAAGCACTACGGCGCGAACCAATATGAAGGCAAGGTGATCGGCGGCATCACGATCACGCACTCGGGCATCATCGGCGCGGCCCACCTGAAGGGCTTCGGCACCGAGAAGCACCCGGGCGTCATGCAGTTCCTGAGCTCGAACGGCGCGACCGATCCCGAGGATGCGAACGGCACGTCGGTGTCCGACTACATCGCGAAGTTCAACGACTACGACCTCGGCTGCTGCTCGGGCGGGCTCGGCGTGCAGTTCGTCGACA
This sequence comes from Burkholderia sp. 22PA0099, assembly GCF_047497165.1. Lineage (NCBI taxonomy): Bacteria > Pseudomonadati > Pseudomonadota > Betaproteobacteria > Burkholderiales > Burkholderiaceae > Burkholderia > Burkholderia sp. 22PA0099. Next base: position 2,490,458 of record NZ_CP163164.1, read on the forward strand.
AGAAGAAGCAGCCGGTGGCCGGCGTGCAGTATCAGGTCAAGGCGGGCGGCAAGGTGGTGCAGGAGGGGCATAGCGACGCGGCGGGCAAGATCGCCGCGCCGGTGAAGAACGTGCCGTTCACGCAGACGCTCGAGGTGTGGGTGAAGGAAGTCGAGGCGAACCTGGCGATGGCCTGGAGCGGCGCGCTGTCGAGTTCGCATTCGACGCTGACGCTGACCAGCCCGCACAGCAAGGTGGCCGCCAGGACCGACACGCACCCGGGCGCACCCGGCGACCACCGCCGCAACAGCAAGCTCGGCACCTATACGGTCAAGCCCGGCGATTCGCTGTGGAAGATCGCGCACCAGCACGGCACCAGCGTGGCCGAGCTGCGGCGCGCGAACCCGGGGCTGGACGGCAATCTGATCGCGCCGGGGCAGCAGATCAAATTGCCGGCCGGCGGCACGGGCAGTGGTTCGACTTCGGCGGCACCGTCGGCAGGGCAGGCCTCGCCCACGGCTGCGCCGGCGGCGTCTTCGCATGCGGCTGTCGGTTCGGCGGCGGCAGCATCGGCGCCCGCGTCTGCCTCGCCGGTTGCCGTGGCGTCTGCACCGGCACCGGCTTCCTCCGCCGGGGCCGTGGCCAGCGCACCGGCTTCGGCTGCGCCATCCGCGCCGGCACCGGCCACGCCCGCCGCCCCGGCTTCCGCGCCCGCCGCCGCCCCGGCTGCCCCGGCCGCGCCCCAGGCCCCGGCGCCCGTCACGATGGCCCGCAACGACAACGGCCACCCGGTCGCCGTGGCGCAGGCCGCCGACGTTGCGCCGCCGTCCGGCGATCCGAAGCAGAAGATGTACGAGATCGCGCGCGCCGACGCGAAGTACGGCAAGAAGCAGGCGAGCTTCAGCGGGCCGGCCGCCGCGCACAAGGCCAAGCTCGGCCAGCCGATCTACAACGTGAGCAAGGCGCCGAACGTCTCGACCGGCGAGTGCTGGAAGTATGTGAAGATTGCGCTGCTGGCCTCGGGCATGGTGGATTCTTACCCCGCCAGCGCCGAAGCCAAGGATGCCGGCAACGATCTGAAAAAGGCAGGATTCCGGAACGTGCTGTCCGATCCCGCCTATCACATCGCCAGCCCCTACGATGCGCCGGAAGGCTCGGTGATCGTCTACGACACGACCGACGGCACCCACCATGGGCACGCCGAGATCGTGCTGCCGGGGCACCAGTTCGCGAGCGACTACATCAGCCCGAACAGCCGCGTGATGCGCAAGAACGAACCGCCCACCCTGATCGGGAAGGGCAGAAAGGTCATAGGAGTGTGGGTCAAATGAAGTCGATGAAACGCGGAGCGGCCGCATTGGCGGTGCTGCTCGCTTGCATGGCGGGTGCCGCGATGGCGGCCCCGGGCGCGCCGGACCCGTTCGGCGCGTTCCAGAGCCGCTTCGGCGGCAACCAGTCGTTCGCCTGCAAGGAACCCGGTGGCAAGACGCTGAACCTCAACGTCGGCATGCCGCAGGCCGACAACGATCAGATGAAGGCCGTGCCGCGCGCGCAGTGGGACCAGGTGCTGTCGATCTATCTGTCGCATGGCACGGGCGGCAAGATCGAGGCGTCGTGGGGTGCGCCGAGCTTCGACGCGTCCGCCACGTTCATGTCGATCCGCCTGCAAAGCGGCAAGACGCTGGTGTTCCAGCGCACCCGCGCGATCCCCGATCCCGATGCCGACGCACGGCATTTCGACCGCAAGCCGTACTTCGACCTGAGCATCGATGGCGGCCCCAAGCTGCCGTGCAGCCAGGTTTTCAACGCATCGTGATCGACCTGATCCGGCTCGGCGACACGCTCGAACACGGCGGCGAGGTGCTCGCCGCCTCGGCCGACATGCGCTACGGCGGCCGGCCGGTGGCGCGCCTGGGCGACGCGGTCAAGTGCCAGCGTCATCCGGACGTTCATCCAAATGAAATTGCCCAGGGCGACGCCGCGATCACCGATCACGGCGTGCCGTGCGCGCGCAACGGCCATCAGGCGAGCTGCGGCTGCCGGCTGATCACCAGCATCGCCTGAATGCGCTCCGACTACCTGCCGAACCGCCGAATCGGGCGTTGACGCCCTTGAGCGAGGCCGCGCCGCGGCCTCTCGTCCCTGCATCAGCCACGCGACGCATCGCGCAACACCGTCTGGAAGCCGATGTCGCGCGACTCGGCATGAAACATCGCGCTCGCATTGATCTCGCGCGTCCTGCCGACGATGGCCGCGAAGGCGTCCAGCAGCGGCCGGCCCTCGCCGCACAGGTAGGCCGTGCGCTCGCGGATCGAGCGCGCGCCCTCGAGCCGCGCCTTCGCGGCCGCCAGATCGACGCCCGCCAGGCTCACCTCCTCCGCCAGCGACGCGGGCCCGGCCGGCGCCGCCGGGGCGGCCGTCGAGCCGGGCGCGTGCCGCTGCACCTGGCGCGCCGTTTCGGCCACGCGCTGGAAGGGCGCCGACGCGTAATACCGGAAGAACTCGTTGGTTTTCGGCGCGTCCGCGATCGGCGTGCCGCCCTGCGCGGCCTGCGCCTTCGCGCCGAGGAAGTCGGCGTAGCGCTGCACCGTGTCGACGATCGTCGAGGCGGTGGCGAAGTAGCCGTTGCGCACGCGCGGATTGGCGTCGAACAGCGCCGCCAGCCCCTCGGGCGTGGCGGCGTCCGGATGGTCGAGCAGCGCGGCGAGCTTCGGATGTTGCAGCATCAGGTAGCTGAGGTCCGAGCCCATGATCTCGCCCTCGAAACCCTGTGCGGAGTCGGTATGGGAGATACCCGGCGTGAACAGGCCGACGTGCGTCGGCACCGTCACCGACAGATTGAGGCCGGCGTTCTGGTTGTTGAGCACGCGCACGTATTGCAGGTGCGTCGACTGGATGCCGAGCCCCGGCGGCTGCCTGAACTTCATCACGATCGAACTGCCCTCGGACGCGTCGAACACGAGCCCCTGCATCTGCCGTGCGATCTCGGCGCTGTCGATCTTCGGCTGGTCGGTGGCGAGCGCCTCGTTGAGCCGGCCCACCGCGGCGCGCACGGCCGCCTGCAACGCAACGCCCGCCAGCGGCTTGCCTGCGTTCGCGGTCAGCGTGATCTGCCAGAACTTGCCGACCCGGCTCGGGTTGATCTGATGGTCGGCGTAGAGGAATTTCGCCTCTGCGCTGAGCGTCAGGCCGCCCGTGTCGCTGGCGATGCCGACCGGCCCGAGCGACTTCTGCCAATGGCCAAGCAGCGCGCCGAGCGCGTTCACTTGCGCGCCGCCCGAGGCGGTGCCGCGCACCAGCACGTCCCAGCGCTGCCACAGCGCCCGCTCCTTGAGCGGCCCATTCTTCTGTACGTCGTGCTTCTTCATCGGCAGGTAGAGGCGGTCGAGCAGCTCGCGCACCTCCGCGTAGCCGCGGTCGGCCTGCTGCGCCGCGTGCGCGTGCTCGGTATCGCCGTGCGAGAGGCGCTCCTTGACGACGCCGAGATGCGTGCCGACCGCGCCAAGCGCGAGACTGACGCTCGCCTGGCTGGCCGCGACGAACTTTTCCGGATCGGCGAGCGCGTCGGCGCGCGAGTAGCCGCCATGCCAGACTTCCGCATTGACCCGCTCGAAGGCCTCGGCGCGCAGCGTGTTCAACTGCTCGCGCGCCGGCTTGGGCAGCGCGCGGTCGCTGCGCGCCAGCAGTGTGGCGGCGTCCTCGATGAAGTTCAGGTACAGGTGCTTGAGGCCATCGGCCTCGGCCGCAACCTGGCCCAACTGCTCGACCGAGGGGCGAGCGATCGCGTTGCGGAACTGCGCCGGGATCGACGCGGCCTCGCCATACAGCGCGGCGACGCCCGCTTCGAGCGGCGGCAGCGGGGCGTCGGCGCCCTGCAGGCGGCTGCGCATCAGGTGGTAGAGGCGCAGGGCGGCCGGCGGCGCATCGGTGTACGAGGCGTCGAGCTGGCGGTGGATCGCCAGTGTCGCCTTCAGATCCTTGTGATGCGCCGGATCGAGGATCTGGTGCGGGGCGTTGGCCGTCTCGGTGAAGAACTGCAGCAGGTCGCCGCGCACGAGCAGGTCGAAGTTGCCGCCGGCGCCAAGGTTCGGGTTGTCGCGGGTGGCGCGACCGAGGCTGGCGTCCACGGCGAGCGTCGCCTCGCTGAACGCCACGCGGCCATCGGCGTAGGCGACGGAGTCGGGCACGTCCCGGCGCGTCGAGGGCGGCAGCGGCTGCCGGGCCGCCAGGCGCTGGCGCAGCACGTCGCCAGCGGCGGGGTAGGCCTGCGAGACGATCGCATCGAATACCGGCCGGCCGCCGTGGGCTTGCTGCGCCTCGTCGAGCATCATCGCCAGCAGCGCGACCTTCACGCCGTTGAAGCCCTTGGCGAGCTTCCGGTCGGTCAGGAAATACGGCCGTTCCGGCGCCGGCGCATAGTTGCGGTTGACGCCCAGCGACACCTTGTCCTTGAGGTGTTCCCAGCCATGGACGAGCTTGCGCGTCTTCGGGCCGGACGCGGTGATCCACGAGCGGTTCGCATCCATGTTGGCGACCAGCTTCACGAGTTCGCGCAGGTCGTCATGCTCGAAGTAGGTGCCGCCCGCGGCGTACGCGGCCTGGCCGTTCAGCTTGGCGGCCCAGTTCGCGAGCGTGGTGCCCGCGCCACCCTGCAGCGCGATGCCGCAGGACGTCCAGAAATCGATGTCGCGATCGTCGTCGGAGAAGAAGGTCCGGCCCGCCGACGCGCTGCCGGCCACGTTGCCGACGCCGACCGAATACTCGAGGCTCGCGCCGGTGCTGGTCGCGACGTTCGGTCCCGACACGCCCTGGCCGATGCCGGGCGCGACGCGTTCGAGCCGGGCAACCTCGCGTTCGGCGTAGTGCGCCATCAGGTCCGGCGCCGCCGCGCTCAGGTGGGTGCGCTTGAGCTCCGTCATCAGGCCAGCGATCAGAAAATACGACGTGGCGCACTCGCGGGCCGTCATCCCGCCCGAGCCGGCGCCGTGGTTGACATGGTCGCGATCGAGGTAGCGCGCCAGCACGCGTGCGGTGCGCGCCGCGCGAGCGAAGCCGTCGCGAACGGCGAGGCCACGCTGGTCCGGCCGGAGATTGATATTGGCCGCCGTCGCGCCGATGCCGGCGAGTTCGTCCGCGAGCCGCGCGCGCAGACGCGTGGCCGAGCCCGTCACGGGAAGCTCGGGCAGCGCCCGGGCCAGCGCGGCGACCGTCTGTTCCAGGTGGCGCAGGTCGAGGGCGCCGGAGTCGATATCGATCACGGGGCCGGCAGGCAAGGTGATGGCGCTCGGCGCTGGCGCCGTGATCGAGCTGGATGGGTCGATCGTCACTCGGGCATCGCCAGCGGCTGCCTCGCCGACGGTATCGGGGCGCTGCACCTGCCGCTTCGCCGCTTCGCGCTGCAACGCGCGCGCGTCGCGCTGCACCTGCGGCGCGGGGCCGGCAAGCCGATGCGCCAGCTCCGCGTCGCTGAGCGCCGCGGCCCTGGCGGTCTGCTTGCGCCCGGTGACCTTATCGAGCATCTCGCGCATCGGGTTCGGCAGGACCGAGGTCCGGGGCGCAGCGGCGGGCGGCGGCGGCGCGGTGGTGCCGGGTACGGTCGCGGCGCTGCGCCGATGCGCGACCTCGCGTTGCAGCGCACGCACACCCCGCCCGTTCAGGTTCGGGTTGCGAGCCGCCAGCAGGAGTTCCTGATCGCTGAGGCTGCTGGCGGCATTCGCCTGCTTGCGCGCGCTCACCTTGTCCGCCAGATTGCGCAGCCGCTCCGGCATGACCGAGCTTTGGCCGGCGCGCCGTTCGAGGGTCTGCAAGGGCGCGGGCGTCGCGGATTCGTCTTGAGGCTCGGCCCGCAAGGGCCCGCGAGCGATGTGATTCGGCTTCATGGCAGACTCCGGCTCGATGTTGATCTTCTTGATTTTCTGCACGTCAATCGCCCGAGCAGGCGGTCGCTCCCACGACTGCGCTTCGGCGTGCCGAGTTCGAGGATGCTATGCAGCCGTTAATGGGCCACCCCGACGACGCGCGAAGCGGCGGACGGGCAGACGAAGTCGCGAAGGGCGCCGGCTGCGGGAAATTCCGGCAGCGTGGATGCGCGGCTTTGCCGAAGACCGGTCGAGTGGGCCGCGCACCGTCGATTTCCCCACGTCTTTTCCCAGCTTTTTTTACCCGATCCACCCCTCGCATCGCCGACATCCCGTATCCTTGTGTCCTTTCGAATTCATTACATTCAAAAGGGGGATGGATGCCGCATGACGTCAGCTTGATCGCACTGCTCGCGGCCGGTTTCGCGCTTGCGATGGTGTTCGGTTATCTCGCCTCGCTGCTGAAGATGCCGCCGCTGGTCGGCTATTTGCTGGCCGGCATCGTGATCGGCCCCGGCACGCCCGGCTTCGTCGGCGATCTGGCGCTCGCGCAGCAACTGGCCGAGATCGGCGTGATGTTGCTGATGTTCGGCGTCGGCCTGCATTTTTCGTTGGGCGACCTGCTCGCGGTGCGCAAGATCGCGCTGCCCGGCGCGATCGTGCAGATCGCGGTGGCCACCGCGCTCGGCGGCGGCCTGGCGCTGGCCTGGGGCTGGAGCATCGGCGCGGCGCTGGTGTTCGGGCTGGCGCTGTCGGTGGCCAGCACGGTGGTGCTGCTGCGCGCGCTCGAAGGGCGCGGCCTGGTCGAGACGGTCAACGGCCGGATCGCGGTGGGCTGGCTGGTGGTCGAGGATCTCGTGATGGTGCTCGTGCTGGTACTGCTGCCGCCGCTGGCGGGGCTGCTTGGCGGCGCGCCCGGCCACGCCGCCGAGGCGGGCGGCAGCCTGTGGAGCACGCTCGCCATCACGTTCCTGAAGGTGGCCGCGTTCATCGCCTTGATGCTGGTGGTCGGCAAGCGCGTGTTCCCGCGCATCCTGTGGCTGGTGGCACGCACCGGCTCGCGCGAGCTGTTCACGCTGTGCATGATCGCGGCCGCCGTGGGCGTGGCGTTCGGCGCGGCCAAGCTGTTCGACGTGTCGTTCGCGCTCGGCGCATTCTTTGCCGGCATGATGATGCGCGAATCGGAATTCGCCCGGCGCGCGGCTGAAGACACCCTGCCGTTGCGCGACGCGTTCTCGGTGCTGTTCTTCATCTCGGTCGGCATGCTGTTCGACCCGACGATCCTGGTCGAGCAGCCGCTGCACGTGATCGAGGTGGCGCTGATCGTGGTGATCGGCAAGACGCTGGCCGCCGTCGCGCTGGTGCTGGCGTTCCGTTATCCGCTCAATACCGCGCTGACGGTCGGCGCGGGCCTGGCGCAGATCGGTGAGTTCTCCTTCATTCTGGCCAGCCTCGGCCGCTCGCTCGGGCTGCTGTCCGCCGAGGGGCAGAGCCTGATCCTGGCGGTCGCGCTGATCTCCATCGCCATGAACACGCTGCTGTTCGCGACGATCGAGCCGGCGCTGGTGTGGATTCGCAAGCATTCGGCGTTCGCGCGCCGCCTCGAATCGCGCGACGATCCGCTGGCCGCGCTGCCGATGTCCACGCCGCAAACGCACTTGACCGGCCAGGTCGTGATCGTGGGCTACGGGCGTGTCGGCGCGCGCATCGCGCAGGCGCTCGGCGAGCGCGGGATTGCCTGCGTGGTGGTCGAACAGAATCGCGAAACGGTCGAGAAGCTGCGCGAGCAGGGCATCGCGGCGGTCAGCGGCGACGCGATCGAGCCGGTGGTGCTGGTGCAGGCGCATATCGCGCGCGCCGGCATGCTGGTCGTCACGCTGCCCGACACGTTCGACGTGCGCCAGATCGTCGAGATTTCGCGCACGCTGAACCCGTCGATCGAGATCGCGCTGTGCACGCACAGCGGTGAAGAGGCGGCGCTGCTGACGAGCGAAGGCGTCGGCACCGTGTTCATCAGCGAGACGGAGCTGGCGCGCGGCATGACCGAGCATGTGCTGACGCGCATGGGCGGCGGGAGCAAGGAAAAGGCGCGCGCGGCGGCGGCGTCGCATTGAAATGCGTCAAGCGCCGCCTGGCGGCGCGCGGCAGCTTGTCTGAGAGGGGTGGGTATTTGGGGCGCCGGCTGGATCGCGGCGCCGTTTTTTTTGCTTCAGATGGGTCGCCGGATCTTCGTTGCATACCCCAAGGGGGCAATTTCCGAGACAGTGTCTCGGAAATCCGGAATCAGCGCCGATCCGGCCTTACTTGTTGGTGGCGAGCGCGCCGGCGCTCTTGGTGCCGCCGAACAGCGCCGTCAGATAGTTCTGTTGACGGTTCATCTGCGACATCACGTTGTTCAGCGCGGTGAATTGCGCGTTGTAACGCGTGCTCAGTGCGGCGGCATAGGTCTGCAACGTGGCTTGCTGCGCCGTCAGGCCCTTGATATCGGTCTGCACGCCGCTGGCGCTGCTGGTCAGGATGCCGTGCGTTGCCGTGTACGACGTGATCGCGTGGTTGATCTGCGCGCCGAGGCCGGCCGTCTTGTCGAACAGTGTGGCGGCCACGGTCGGTTGGTTGGCCAGCGAGCGCGTCAGCGCGGCCTGATCGACGATCAGCGTGCCGGCCGGCTGCGTACTCTTGGTGCCGTCGGCCACCGTGATGCCGAGCTGCTGCAGCGTGGCGCCCACGCCGTTGTGGTTGACGGCGCTGCCCAGGATCGATTGCATCTGAGTCCGAATCGTATTGAGCGTCGAGTCGCCGAACAGCGGGCCGGCCAGCGGCTTGGCCGGCTGCGAGTTATCGAACGCGCCCACCGTGGCGATCGTCTGCGCCAGCGTGTTGTAGCTGTCGACGAACTTCGTGATCGCGGTGGCCTGCTTGCCCGTGTCGGTGGCGATCGCCAGCGTTTGGGTGGTGGCGGGCGAGGTGACGGCCGCCTGCGTGAGGTTCAGCGTGACGCCGGCGATCACGTTGCTCACGGCATTGGTCGCGTTGAGGTTGGTCACGCCGTTGACCGTGACCGAGGCGTCCTGCGCGGCCGACGATTGCGCCCATTTGCCGCCGGCGCCGATCGTCGATTGGCCGCCCGTGGTGCTCGGCGTCGAGGTGACCGCGAGGTCCGACAGGCCGTTGTCGGCGGTGGCGGCCACCTGCACGTCGATCGTGTTGGCCGCGCCGCTGTTGTTGCTGCGCAGGACCAGATGCGCGCCGTCGCTGCCGGTCACGATGCTGGCCGTCACGCCCGGGTTGTCGCGCTGCTTGTTGATCGCGGCGGCGATGCCCGACAGCGTGTTGTTGCCGGCATCGATCGCGATCGTCGATGCGTGGCCGTTGCCGCTCAACGTGATCGAGCCGGTGCCGAGCGCCTTGGCGGCGGCGAACGGCGGCGAGGTCAGCGATTGCGATTGCGCGATCTGGTTGACGCTCACCTGATACGAGCCGGTCACCGCGCCGTTGCCGGCCGTCGCGCTCAAGCCGGTGCCGCCCACCGTGGTGGCGGTGAAGGTCTGCCCGAACGAACCGTCCGACAGCGCGGCCACCGCGCCTTGCAGGTTGGTGAGTGCGGTCTGCAGGCTCGTGTAGGCGGCGGCCCGGTTGTTGTCGCGCGCCATGGCGGTCGACAGGATCGCGTTCTGGCCGGCCGTCTTTGAATTGACCAGCGCCGTGACCAGCGTGTTGACGTCGATCGTGGAATTGCCGGTGGCACCGCTGATGATCGATTGCGCGGCTTTTTGCAGGGCCGAATTGCTGGAGATGGCGTTGTTGGCGGTCGAGGGGATCGACATGCGGAGGCTCCCGGAATTAAAGGTTGATCAGCGTTTGATCGACGGTGCGCTGGGTCTTGATCGTCTGCGCGTTGGCCTGGTAATCGCGTTGCGCGGTGATCAGGTTCACGAGTTCGCCGGTCAGGTCGGTGGTCGATGCCTCCGTCGTGCCGCCCTTGAGCGCGCCGTGACGGGTGGTGCCCGCCACGCCGATCTGCGGCACGCCCGAGGCGGCCGTCTGGATGTATTGGTTGCCGCCGATGCTGGTCAGCCCGCCCGGGTTGTTGAAGTTGACCACCACCACCTGGCCCAGCGTCATGGTCTTGCCGTTCGAATAGATGCCGCTGACCGAGCCGTCCACGCCGACCGAGTACGAAGTCAGCGAGCCGGTGGCATAGCCGTCGGCCACCAGGTTCGACGACGCGCTCTTGCTGGTCGAGAACTGCGTCGAACTGGACAGGTCGAGCGCGATCGCCTGCGGCGTGGCCGCGCCGGTGGTGTTGGTCAGGCTCAACGAGAACTTGCCGATCGAGCCAGTGGCCGCGCCGCCGGCATCGGTCGAGCCGGTCAGCTTGCCCGACGCGTTGAACGTGAGTGTGCCGAGGTTCGCGGGCGGCGTGCCGTCCGCGCCCGCATACACGTTCCAGGTACCGGCCGTCGCCGATTTCACGAAGTACAGGTTGACGTTCTGCTGGTTGCCGAGCGAGTCGTGGGCCTGCACCGGCTGGCGCAACGTATACGTGGTCGAATCGGTGGTGTTGAACGGCGTGTGCGTCTGGGTCTTGTCGGTCTGGCTCAGGTTGAACTGGCCGGTGATGGCGGTGGTGGCCTTCGGCGCGATGTTGCCTTGCGGCGCGGTGAGCGCGCGCAGCGAAGCCGTGTCGATCGAGCCGTCGGCGTTGACGCCGTAGCCCATCAGGTTCGCGCCGGCGCTGTTGACGATGTTGCCGCGCGCGTCTGCGTGGAATTGGCCGTCGCGCGTGTAGGTGGTGGTGCCGTGGTTCGATACCTGGAAGAAGCCGTTGCCCGAGATCGCGATATCGAGCGGGTTCTGCGAACTGGTCAGCGAGCCTTGCCGGAACACCTGCACGACTTCGGCAAGCTGGGTGCCCGCGCCGATGCCGTTCGAGACGGCGGTGGACACCGAATTCGCGTAGACGTCGGAGAACTGCGCGACGGCCGCCTTGAAGCCGACCGTGTTCGCGTTCGCGATGTTGTTGCCGATGACGTTCAGATGGTTCGATGCGCCTTGCAGGCCGCTCAAGCCTTGTTGATAGCCCATGGTGATCCCCGTTGGTGTGTGGCCGGATTGGTTTGGTTTATTCGTTGCTGGCGTGATCAGGAATGCGAACCGTTGCCGCCCGAGGTGCGCGGGAAAATCGCGCCGAGGTGGGCCAGATCGACCGTCGTGCCGTTCGAATCGACGGGCGTCCAGGTGAGCGGGATCGTGCCGGCCTTTTGCGGGCCTTCGTTGAGCGTGTTGACGACCTTGCCGGTGGCGTCCTTCACGGTGATCGTCAGGTTCGAGGCGGCGCTCGTCAGTTGCACGCCGAAGCCCACCGGCGCGCCCTTCGCCACCGGCAGCGTGCTGCCGGGCGCGAGCACGTTGGCGCCCACCAGCGCCGCCGCCTGCGTCGACTGGCCGGCCGCGACCTGCGAGGCCAGCGACGTGAGCGAGGCGTTGAGTTGCGCGATGCCGCTGACCGTGTTGATCTGCGCGAGCTGCGAGGTCATCTGCGCGCTGTCGACCGGGCTGGTCGGGTCCTGGTTCTGCAATTGCGTGACGAGCAGCTTCAGGAACGTCTGCTGCAGGTCGGCCGCCGATTGCTTCGAGGTGCCCTTGCTGCCCATCGTATCGGGCGGCAGCGTGTTGACCGAGGTTCCGTTATTGCCGATCGTCGTGCTGGAGGCGCTCATGAGGCGGGTGTCCTTTCTCGGGCTGGCAGGCGCGCGCCGTCCGGTCGACAGTCCCCGATGGTCGAAGCGCGTTGTGTAATCGATCGCCATCTGTTGTCGATGGCGTGCCGAGAGCGTAGCGCCTGGTCGGTTTTCGGGATGTGTTGTTTTGTCAGTGCCCGTGGCGTCGCGTGGTTAGGTATGCGATGGATAGGGGCGGGCGGTGAGGCCCGGGGTTGACGAGAGGCGATGGACGTGGGAAACGTGTGCGCGGCACGGACGTATTCCCCTCGTATTACGCCATCGTGTCACGCAGTGTGGCGTTTTCTTGTCGCCGTGTTTCGGGCGGGGGCGGGGGCGGTTGGCGTGGCGGGCGACGAAAAGGATCGCATTCCTGACTGACGGAGGCAGGGGCTTCCGGGCTCGTGGCGCGATGGCGGTGTCGCAGGTGGACGCCAGCCTTCGGAATCGAGGAAAATGGCCGGCCAACGTGGGAGACGGCGCCGATTCGCGCGCTCTCGCCACCCGGCGACCCGATAAAAACGAATCCGACAACCAATCCGACCATGGGCCTGCCCGACCGCTTCCGCCAACTGCTTTCGCCTTTGCCGACACCGCCGTCCCAGGCGGACCATGTCGAGCGCTTGATGTCGGCCCTGCGGGCATCGGGCGATATGCGCACCGGGTCGTGCAACGTCACGAGCGGCGACGTCATCCATTTCCCGAACCTGTTTCCCGAGGCCGGGCGTGTCGAGGCCTGGTTCGCGACGCACGGCAAGCCGGCCGACCACCGATGGAAGGCATCGCCGGGAGATGCGCATGCGAGATAAACCTCCGCGTCACCGCACGCGGCGGGTCGGCACGTCGGCGGCGGCCCGCGCGACGACATCGCCGCCGCGTTCCAGCGCGAGGGCTACGACGTCGGGCCGTGGACGGCGGTGCTCAAGCGCGACACGTCGCTGATGGGCAGGATTCCTGATCAACCGGTAGGCGTGGCGATCCTGATCTGGGGCGAGACGGCGATGTTCGTGCTGATCGGGTTGGGGGTGGCGATCAGCCGGCAGGTGCGGATTCGGCGCATCGAACGGCAATCGGCGTGACGCGAACCATGGCAAGCTTCACCGCGTCACCACCGACATCTCGTTCCCGCGCCCCGGGCTGATCGGAATCGGCTGCGATAGATACCCGTTCGCCGGATCGCGCACGTAGTCCAGATACGCATTGCCATGCTCGAATGCATTCTCCGCGAGAATCAGCGCGCCGCTTTTCAGCCTGGGTTCGAGCAGTTTCAACACCGGCAGATACAGGCTGAACGCACCGTCGAGCAGCACCAGGTCGATGTCGTCCGGCAGGTCGGCGAGCGTCTCGCGCGCGTCGCCCACGCGAATCTCGACCCGCTCGGCCAGGCCGGCCGCTTCCAGGTTGGCGCGCGCACGGGCGGCCTTGCTCGGTTCCAGCTCGGTGCCGATCAGGTGGCCGCCGCCCATGTCGTGCAGCGCCGCGGCCAGATAGACGGTGGAGACGCCCATCGACGTGCCGAATTCGACGATCCGCTGCGCCTTGGCGGCGCGCGCGCATTGATACAGGAAGCGCCCGTACTCGGGCGCGACGTTCAGGAAGTTGTCGGCGTAGCCGCGATAGAAGCCGCGCAGGTCGCGGCTTTCCTCGGCGAAATGCTCGGCCACGGCGTCGGCCAGCAACTGCTCGCTGTGGTCCGTGCCGCTGAACTGCGCCATCAGGGCCGCGTCGGCCTGTTCGGCTTCCGCCAGCATCCGCTGCAAGGTCTGGGCGACGCGCCCGCTGCTCAATGAATTCATGATGTGATCCGCGCTGAAAGGGTTCGGGATGGGGAGACGGCAGGTGCGGCCGGGCTGCCGCGCCACGCATCCGTCACCACCCGTAGGCATGCTAAGTAAATGCCGGCTTGGCGGCATCGGGGAATATGGCCAGAATATGTGGAATTCCTGCCAATCCTGGAAACCACGTCATGCCGGTTGTCAGCCCCACCTCCGATCCCGCCGAATGGCTCGATCCCGACGACGTGCCGCGCCCGCTGGTGACGGTGGGCGCGGCCGGCATCGACATGAAGCAGCTCGATGAGAAGGCGCTCGCCGTCTATCGCGACCGCAAGGAAATGGGCTTCCACCATCATCGCAAGGGCGAACTGCTGTTGACGATGCGCGGCGTGCTGACCTGCGAGGTGGACGGTGGCCTGTGGATCGTGCCGCCGCACAGCGCGATCTGGGTGCCGGGCGGCGTGGTGCACAAGTTCGTGGCGGCGGGGCGGCTCGAATGCTATGTGGCGTTCGTCGAGCCGGGTGCGGCGTCCGATCTGCCGCAGGCGTGCTGCGCGCTGTCGACTACGCCGTTGCTGCGCGAGCTGCTGATCCGCTCGGCCAGCCTGCCGATGCTGTATCCGGAAGGCGGCATGGCATCGCATCTGGTCACGCTGCTGCTCGATGAAATCGCGATCGCGCCGCTCGGCAACCTGCATCTGCCGATGCCGTCCGACCCGCGGCTGCGCGGCATCGTCGACATGATCACGGCCGATCCGGCCGAGCGCGGCACGATGGAAAGCTGGGCGCGGCGCGTCGGCATGAGCGAGCGCACGCTGGCCCGCGCGCTCGCGGCGCAAACCGGCATGAGCTTCGGCCGCTGGCGGCAGCAGCTTCATCTGATGCTGGCGGTGCAGTGGCTGGGGGCGGGGAAATCGGTGCAGCAGGTGGCCGACGAACTGGGCTACGAGAGCGCCAGCAGTTTCGTGTCGATGTTCCGCCGCAAGCTCGGTTCGCCGCCGGCGCGTTACATGGCGGAGCGGGCGTAGCGCGACGCGGGAAAGATCGAGCGGCTCAGGAGCGCGCGCCGGGTGCGGCCGGCTTCGGAGCCTGCTTCAGAGCCTGCTTCATAGCCGGCTTCGCGGCACCCCCGGGCTTGACGGCATCGGCGGCCACCGGCGCATCGGGCGGCACGCCGAGCAGTTGCAGCGTCCCGCCCATCACCGACGAGAACACTGGCCCGGCCACGGTGCCGCCGTAATAGCCCTTGCCGCCCGGTTCGTCGATCATCACGGCGACGATCACGCGCGGCCGGCTCATCGGCGCCATGCCGGCGAACAGCGCGCGGTATTTGCCCTGCGCGTACGAGGCGCCGACCTGCTTGCGCGCGGTGCCGGTCTTGCCGCCGATCCGGTAGCCGTCCACGCGCGCGGCGCGTCCGGTGCCGCCTTCGTCCACGGCCATCTCCAGCATCGAGCGGATCGCGGCGGCGGTTTCCGGGCGCGTGACGCGATGGCCCTGCTGCGCGGCGGACTGGCCGTCGCGCAGCAGCCGCACCGGGTGGATCGTGCCGTCGCCCGCGTAGGCGGTGTACATCTGCGCGATCTGCAACAGCGACATCGACAGCCCATAGCCGTACGCCATGGTGGCCTGCTCGATCGGCCGCCAGCGCTGCCACGCGCGCAGCCGCCCCGACGCCACGCCGGGGAACGTCAGCTCCGGCGCATGGCCGATGCCGTATTCCTGGTACTTGTCCCAGATGGTTTGCGCGGGCAGGTTCAGCGCGAGCTTGGCGAGCGCGACGTTGCTCGATTTCTGCAACGCCTGCGAGACGGTCAGCGTGCCGTGGTTCGAGGTGTCGTGGATCACGGCGGGGCCGATCTTCCAGGTGCCGGGCGAGGTGTCGATGAGGGTTTGCGGGCGCACCTTGCCGGCGTCGATCGACAGCGCGACCACCAGCGGCTTGACGGTCGAGCCCGGCTCGAACGTGTCGATCACGGCGCGGTTGCGCAACTGCGCGCCGGTCAGGCGGCTGCGGTCGTTGGGGTCGAACGTGGGGTAGTTGGCGAGCGCGAGAATCTCGCCGCTCTGCGCGTCGAGCACCACCACGCTGCCGGCCTGCGCGCGATTGGCGACCACCGCCGCCTTCAGTTGCGAGTAGGCCAGTTGCTGCACGCGGCGGTCGACCGTCAGTTCGACGGTGGCGCCATGCTGCGCGGGCACCAGCGGATGCGTATCGGAAATGATCCGGCCGAGCCGGTCGCGGATCACCTCGCGCTGGCCCGCCGTGCCGAGCAACTGCTCGTTGGCCGCCAGCTCGACGCCTTCCTGGCCGCTGTCTTCCACGTTGGTGAAGCCCACCACGTGCGCGGCCGATTCGCCTTCGGGGTAGAAGCGCTTCGAATCGGCGATCTGCGTGAGGCCGGCGAGATTGAGCTTGTCGATGCGCGCGGCGGTGTCCGGATCGACCTGGCGCTTGAGCAGCACGAACTGCTTGTCGCTGCCGAGCCGGCGCCGGAGGTCGGCTTCGGGCAGCTCGAGCAGCCTGGCGAGCGGCCCGTAGGCCACCGGATCGACCTGCTTCGGGTCGGCCCAGATCTCGAAGCTGGTCAGGCTGACGGCGAGCATCGCGCCGTTGCGGTCGACGATCTTGCCGCGCATCGCGTTGAGTTCGATGGTGCGCTGGTAGCGCTTCTCGCCCTGGCCGATATAGAAATCCTGATTTGCCACCTGCACCCAGAACGCGCGGCCGATCAGCGCGGCGAATGCGAGAGAGATCACGATGAGGACGAATTTCGAGCGCCACATCGGCAGCCGCGACCCGAGCATCGGGCTGCGCGAGACGGCGACATAGGGGTCGAATTTCGTCTTCTTTTTCAATGACATGGGCGGTGGTGACGGGTTTATCTATGACATTTGAAAGAAATGACAGGCAAATTGTAATGAAAGTCCGGGCAGGTCGCGATAAAAAGCGCGAGAAGCCGCATGGGGCAGGGTTTTCGGGGAGACGGCGGGCGCAGCGCGGCCGCCGCCGTCTCAGTCGATCCCGTGGAACACCGCATCCTCCGGCCCGAGATGCACGGGCGCGCGCCAGGTGGCGTCGCGCATCGAGTGCTGCACCAGGTGATCGACGCCGAGCAGCACCGCGAAGATCGCCATGCGCACCGGAATCCCGTTGTCGGTCTGGCGGAAGATCGCGAGCCGCGGGTCGCGGTTCAGGTCGGTCGAGAGGTCGTTCGCGCCGGGCCGGCTGTCGCGCGGCAGCGGATGCATGATCAGCGTGTCGGGCTTGCAGACGGCATCCATCAGCGCCTGGTTGATCTGGAAATCGGGCGTGTAGCCCTCGAACGATTCGTCGGTGAAGCGCTCCTTCTGGATGCGCGTGGCGTACACCACGTCCGCGCCGGCCAGCCCCGTGGCCAGGTCGGCGGTCTCCTCGATCACGTGGCCGTTCTTCGAGATCTGCTCAACGATATAGCGCGGCATGTCGAGCGTGGGCGGCGCGACCAGCGTGAAGCGGATGCCGCGATACAGTGCCAGCAGCTTGACCAGCGAGTGCACCGTGCGGCCGTATTTGAGGTCGCCGACGAACGCGATGTGCGAGCCGTCGACGATCTTGCCGAGCCGCGAGAACTCGCGCTGGATCGTGTAGAGATCGAGCAGCGCCTGGCTCGGATGCTCGCCGGGGCCGTCGCCGCCGTTGATCACGGGCAGGTTGATGGCGCGCGCGAATTCGGCCACCGAGCCTTGCTCGGGGTGGCGGATCACGAGCGCATCCACGTAGCCGGCCATCACGCGGCTGGTGTCGTGGATCGATTCGCCCTTGGCCATCGACGAGAACGTGAAGCCGGTGGTGTCGCACACCGAGCCGCCGAGCCGGCAGAACGCCGCGCCGAACGACACGCGGGTGCGCGTGCTGGCCTCGAAGAACAGGTTGCCGAGCACCGCGCCCTCGAGCACGCGCGAGATCTTGCGGCGGCGCGCGATCGGCTGCATGACGTCGGCCACGCGAAACAGCGCCTCGACCGAGTCGCGCGAGAACTGGTCGACCGACAGCAACTGCGGGCGGCCTTCGTAGAGGATCTGGCTCGACAGCGGCGACGATTCTACGCTTTGCGTATAGCCCGCCTCGTCGCTGCCGCGCGAGACGATTTCCGTCACGTAGCGCTCGACGATCTCGGGCATCGAGCGCGATTCCTGCGAATCGTCGGGCAGCAGCCAGGTGTCGAGCGCGCGCCGCGTCACGCCGATGCGATTGGCGAATGCCTCGCGGGTCATGTTCAGGCGGCGCATGGCGTCGCGCAGGAAGGCTTGCTGGGGTACGGTCATGGCGGCCTCGGAGTCGAAAATATACGCGTTGCGTATAATAGTTCGCCGTTGGCCAAAGTCAAGCCGTATCGATGCAGGGGCGGATGGACGCGCGGCGTGCCGCCGCTGCTGTACCGCGCCCGCTACGTCCCCGCAATCATTTGCTGGCGGCGCCGTGCGGCATTTGTATAATCGGGACCGTCCCCCGCCTCGTCAGGGGTGGAGGCAATTCGACACGGTACGATGTGCCCGCCCCGTGCGGGTTCGACTTCCTAGGAGACTCACCATGACGCGTTCGATTGCTGCTGTTCTGCTGGTTCTGACGGCTGCGCTTGCCGGTTGCAATACGATTGCCGGTGCAGGGCAGGACATTTCGAGTGGCGGCAGCGCCATCTCGAACACGGCCGAAAAGGCCAAGTAAGTTTGACGCGCCGCGCCTTCGGGGCGCGGGCCGAGAAGTGCGACGGGCTGCCGGTCAGGCAGCCCGTCGTCGTTTACGGCGCCGAGTGGAGCGGGCCGTCAGGTTTCGTCGTGGTCCGCGCGCGCGGGCGCGGCGGCGCGGCTGGCCTCGGTTTCCTGATAGTGCGAGCGCAGCGCCCGGGCCAGCAGCGTATCGACCTCGCGCGGCGCGCCGTCGCGCGTCAGGATGGCCACCGGCGGCAAGGTCCAGTCGAGCGTGTACGGAACGATCGCCACGCCGGCGATATGCACGAGTTCCTCGGCGATGTCGGCCGGCACGATCGACACGGCGTTCTCGTTGGAGGCGATGATTTCGCCGATCAGCCGCGACGAATAGCTTTCGACGATCGGCACGGGCGGCGACGCGCCCGCGCGCAGGAACAGGTCGGAAATCTGCTCGCGGATCGGCGTGTGCGGCGCGCCGAGGATCCAGTCGAGCTCCACCAGCTTCTGCCAATCCAGCTTGCTGCGTGCGAGCCGCGCGGCCAGCCGGCGGCTCGCGATCAGCCGGGGCTTCTGCTGATAGACCACCTCGAAATGCAGCTCCGACAGATCGACCGTGGAGGTGGCGCGCGCGATCACCACGTCGAGCTGATGCTCGCGCAACTGCGCGATCAGCGTTTCGCTGGTGCCTTCGTGGATCGTCATGGTCAGCCGCTGCGGCACCTCGGCCTGGGTCTGGCGGATCGCGGCGGCCAGCGTGCGGCCCGAAATGAACGGGATCACGCCGACATGGATGCGCGTGGCATGGCCGGCCACCACGGCCTCGATGTCGCGCGTCAGGTGGTCGAGATCGTGCAGCATGGCCTGCGCACGGGCCAGCACCACCTTGCCGAGCAGGGTGGGCGTCATACCGCGCGGGGTGCGGTCGAACAACGGGCCGCCGAACATGCTCTCCAGCTCGGACAGCGCATTGGTGACGGCCGGCTGGCTGCTCGACATCTGCTCGGCGACGCGCGTGAGCGACCCGTGCTGGCGGATCTGCAGCAGCAGGATCAGGTGGCGGATCTTCAGGCGGGTACTGAGCCGCCGGATTACTTCTTCCGTATCGAAGGCCACGTTGCCGGCTTCCTGGTCATCATGAAAATGTGATGCGCCCATACTAATTCAAAATAGGACGCCGTTTGCGGCTGCCTAGAATCGTTTCCTCGTACTGCCCGCCGGGATTCGCCCGGCGCACCTAGACCGAGTGGAGACGATGAACAAGACCGACCGCCAAGCCGCCCTGGAATACCACCAGTTCCCGACGCCCGGAAAGATTTCCGTCACCGCGAGCAAGCCGCTCGCAACCCAGCGCGACCTCGCGCTCGCCTACACGCCCGGCGTGGCGGTGGCCTGCGAGGAGATCGTCGAGAACCCCGCCAACGCGTTCAACTACACGAGCCGCGGCAACCTGGTCGGCGTGATCACCAACGGCACGGCGGTGCTCGGCCTCGGCAACATCGGCGCGCTGGCCTCGAAGCCGGTCATGGAAGGCAAGGCGGTGCTGTTCAAGAAGTTCGCCGGGATCGACGTGTTCGACATCGAGATCACCGAAACCGATCCGGACAAGCTGGTCGACATCATCGCCAGCCTGGAAGCCACGTTCGGCGGCATCAACCTCGAGGACATCAAGGCGCCCGAGTGCTTCACGGTCGAGCGCAAGCTGCGCGAACGGATGAAGATCCCGGTCTTCCACGACGACCAGCACGGCACCGCGATCACCGTCAGCGCCGCGTTCATCAACGGCCTGAAGGTGGTCGGCAAGGACATCAAGCAGGTCAAGGTGGTCACCTCGGGCGCCGGCGCGGCCGCGCTGGCCTGCCTCGACCTGATGGTCGACCTGGGCCTGCCGCTCGAAAACATCTGGGCGACCGACATCGAAGGCGTGGTCTACCAGGGCCGCACCACGCTGATGGACCCGGACAAGGCGCGCTTCGCGCAGGACACCTCGGCGCGCACGCTGAGCGACGTGATCGAGGGCGCGGACGTGTTCCTCGGCCTGTCGGCCGGCAACGTGCTGAGCGCCGAGATGCTGAAGAAGATGGCGCCCAAGCCGCTGATCCTCGCGCTCGCGAACCCGACGCCGGAAATCTTCCCGGAACTCGCCCATGCGACGCGCGACGACGTGGTGATCGCCACCGGCCGTTCGGACTTCCCGAACCAGGTCAACAACGTGCTGTGCTTCCCGTACATCTTCCGCGGCGCGCTCGACGTGGGCGCCACCACCATCACGCGGAACATGGAGATCGCCGCCGTCAACGCGATCGCCGGGCTGGCCGAGGAAGAAGCGAACGAGGCCGTGGCCGCCGCCTACGGCGCCTACGACCTGTCGTTCGGGCCGCAATACCTGATTCCGAAGCCGTTCGATTCGCGCCTGATCCTGCGCATCGCACCGGCCGTCGCGAAGGCCGCGATCGAAGACGGCGTGGCCACGCGCCCGATCGCCGATTTCGACGCCTACACGGACCAGCTCCAGCAGTTCGTCTATCACTCCGGCGCGTTCATGAAGCCGCTGTTCTCGTCGGCCAAGCAATTCGTGCGCGACGGTGCCAAGTCGCGCATCGTGTTCGCCGAGGGCGAGGAAGAGCGCGTGCTGCGCGCCGTGCAGGTGGTGGTCGACGAGAAGCTGGCGCGCCCGATCCTGATCGGCCGCCCCGAAGTGCTGCTCGCGCGCATCGAGAAATTCGGCCTGCGCCTGCGCCTGGGCGAGGATGTCGAGGTCACCAACCCCGAATACGACGAACGCTTCCACCAGTACTGGACGACCTACTGGGACATGCGCTGCCGCGACGGCATCACCAAGGAAATGGCGCGCGTCGAGATGCGCCGCCGCCTGACGCTGATCGGCGCGATGATGGTCAAGCTCGGCGACGCGGACGGCATGGTGTGCGGCACGGTGGGCCGGTATCACGACCACCTGCGCTTCGTCGACGAGGTGATCGGCAAGCAGCCCGGCGCGAACACCTACGCGGCGATGAACATCCTGCTGCTCGACAAGCGCACCGTGGCGCTGGTCGACACGCACGTCAACGACAACCCCGATGCCGAGCAGATCGCCGAATTCACGATCGCCGCGGCCTCGCAGATGGCCTGGCTGAACCTGCAACCGAAGGTGGCGCTGCTGTCGCGCTCGAACTTCGGCTCGGGCAGCTCGGCGTCGGGCTCGAAGATGCGCGAGGTGCTGGAGCGGGTGCGCGAACAGGCGCCGGATCTGGAAATCGAAGGCGAAATGCATGGCGACTGCGCGCTCGACGAGGCGCTGCGCTCGCGAATCCTGCCGCACTCGCGCCTGAAGGGCGAGGCGAACCTGCTGGTGTGCCCGAACGTGGACGCCGGCAACATCGCCTACAACCTGCTGAAGACCAGCGCCGGCAGCAACGTGGCAGTGGGGCCGTTCCTGCTGGGCGTCAACGCGCCGGTCAACGTGCTGACCTCCAGCTCGACGGTGCGCCGGATCGTCAACATGGCCGCGCTGACGGTGCTGCAGGCCAACCGCGACTGACCCGCTTGCAATAGCGGCTGACTCGGCCGCTTCGATGCAATGACACAACGCCCGGCGCGCACAGCGCCGGGCGTTGTCGTTTCAGGCGTGGTTCGGCAGCCATGCGCCATGGAAGCCGGCCGGAATCCGCACCGGCAGATGCACGCTGGCCACCGGCCCCGCGTCGAGCCGCTCGGCATCGAGGATCACCACGTCGCTGGTCGCGCTGGCCGCGCGATAGACGCAGGCCAGCACCCAGCCGTGCGCCTCGCCCTGGCCGCCGGCGCGCGGCACGAACACCGGCTCGCTGTTCTGGTCGCCGGGCGGCACCGCGTGGCGCACGATCGCGCCGGTCTTCACGTCGAGCCGCACGATGCCGCGCATCTCGTCCACGTTGGGTTGCTCGGCCGCGTAGCAGAAGCGGTACGGGCGGCCGGTCAGGCGCGGGTCGATGCGCGGCAGCTCCATCGCCACCCCGGACAGCGGCCCTTCCTCCACCTCGCCGCTATCGAGATCGAACGTGTAGCGCCACGGCACGCCGGGTGGGTTCGCGTCGAACGCAGCGCCGCCGGGCGCGAGGCGCAGGAAATACGGGTAGCGGATCGCGTCGAGCACGATCGTCGAGGCATCGGCGTCGTAGGCGTTGATCGTGTGCTGGATGAAGCACGGCGCGATCTCGAACCAGCGTGGCGCGCCGCCGCCGCGCGCGACGATGCCAATCCGCGCGGGGCGGCTGTCGTCCCAGCGCAGCGGCATGCGGTGGCCGCGTTGCAGCATCGAGAAATCGTAGATCACGTTCAGATCGGGCAGCAGGCTGTGCGTCGCCGTGATCGCCAGATCGTGAATCATCGCCGCGCGCGGCAGGTCGATCGGCTGATCGACGCGCGTCGCGCCGTCCGGGCCGGCCACCTGATAGCGCAGATAGGGCGGCGCCCAATGTGCGCGGAACCCGATCAATTCGCCCGTGCGCGGATCGGGTTTCGGATGCGCGTTGGTGCCGTCGATAAATGCCGGGTGGCGGCGCGGGCCGCCGAGCGTGTCGAGCGTCGGCCCGATTTCGAGTGGAATGCCGCCTTCGGCCAGCGCCAGCGTGACGCCCGCGTGGTGGATCAGGTTGACGTTCGGATTGGTGTCGAACGCCTCGGCGGCGCGTTCGGGCGCGTTGCGTTCGGCCCAGCGGCGGGTGCGCAGCCAGCGGTTGCGGTAGCCGGTGGCGCGGCCGTTCGCGAAGCCGACCGAATGCAGCATCGCCGCCTCCGGCCACCACGACAGCAGGTCCTGGCCGGTGTAGCGGCCATCGAGCGGGTTCGGCCCGTTGCGGACCAGCCGGCCGTTCAGGTCGGGCGGGATCGTGCCGGTCACGCGCAGCTCGGCGAGATCGGATTCGTGGGAAACCGGCGCGAGCGCGCCGGCGTTGAGATCGAACGGGGAGGGCATCGGGCAGGTTCCATGGGCCGCTCGGGCGGCGAAGGATCGTATTTATATCCGGGTGTAAATTACCTGTCAATATTGTCCGGGTATAAATTGAGGCTGGCGCGTGCGCGTCGCTGTCGCATCCGGCGCGGCGCTGACGGATAATTCGCGCTCACCCTGCCTGGTTCGTTATCCCTGTTCCCTGCGGAGATTCCACCTTCATGAGTTCGTCGCTGCCGCTTGCCGCGCTGCATACCTTCGTCGAGGTGGTGCGCGCGGGCAGCATGAAGCAGGCCGCCGAGGCGCTGTGCGTGTCGCCGGGTGCGGTCAGCCAGCAGATCCGCAACCTGGAGGAGCGGCTGGCGATGCCGCTGTTCGTGCGCGGCGCGCGCGAGCTGACGCCGACCGATGCCGCGCGCGCTTTCTACGCGCGCATCGCACCGCAGTTTCTCGAGATCGGCGGCGCGTGGGATGCGCTGCGCGGCGAACCGGGCCGCGGCGCACGCCTGAACGTGACCACCACCGCGTCGTTCGCCGGCAACTGGCTGATTCCGCGCCTGGCCGCGTTCCAGGCCGCGTACCCCGAACTCGACATCGAGATCGACAGCGGCGCGGCGCTGGTGGATTTGCGGCGCGGCCATGCCGACATCGCGATCCGCCACGGCCTGGGCGATTACCCCGGCCATGCGGTCTGGCCGTTGTGGGCGCCCGAGCTGTGGCCGGTGTGCAGCCCGGCGCTGCTCGACTCGTCGCGCCCGGTGCACGAGCCGGCCGATTGCCTTGCGTATCCGCTGTTGCAGGACGCCGACCGCGCCGACTGGACCTTGTGGCTGCGCGCGTTCGGCACCGAGGATGCGCGCGCCTCGCGCGGCACGCGCTACAGCGACGACACGCTGCTGATTCGCGCCGCGCTGTCCGGGCAGGGGATCGCGCTGGTGCGCGACGTGTATGCGCGCGACGACGTGGCCGCCGGGCGGCTCGTGCGCGTGATCGAGCGGCCGTGGCCGACGCGCTTTGCCTATTACGCCGTGTGCGATGCGGCGCGACGCGACGAATGGAAGATCGTCGCGTTTCGCGAGTGGCTCCAGCAGGTCAGCGAGCCCGCGGGCGAGCCATCCAACCGAATGCCTTGAAGGAAGCCTTACATCATGTCCGAACGTTTCAATATCCCCATCGTCCTGAGCCGCGCGCTGAACCACGAGGAGCGCGTGGCGCTCGCGTTCGCCGTGCGCGACACATATTTGCCGCTGTTCGGCGAGTTCAAGGAGGCGAGCCTGTTCAGCTACGAGACGGAAGAATGGGAAAGCCTGGCCTGGCCCGAAGGCGAGGCGCTGTTGCAGGACCTGGAGCCCGAGCACGAACTGCTGTTCCTGTACGGCGAATGGCTCGGCGAATCGGCCGGCGCGCGCAGTTGCGTGGGCATCGAGGAGAGCGAGTCGGGCAGCCGGATCACGCTGTCGTTCCCGTTGCCGATCGATACGCCGGATGCGCAACTGGAGGCGCATGTGCTGCGTGCGCGCGATCTGGCGGCGCGTTATGCCAGTGCGTTCGTGGTGGCGGGCGGGTGGGAGCTGGAGTGCGAATCCGAGGACGGCATCTCGGATGTCGTGCGCGATTGCTTCTCCAGGAACTCCCTGTGTTCATGGCTGGCCGCGCCCGCGCTGTTGCTGCCGAAGCTGCCGTCGGATTTCGTCAAGGTTGCGGAGGCCGAGCGGGTGGTGCTGGTGCGGCGCGCGTGAGGCGGATGCAAACGCGAGCGTGAGATTCAGCGCCGCGAGGCCAGCGGCAGCCGGCCGCCGAGCTTGCCCGAGGCCAGCGCCGTGCCGAGCAGGATCACCGCGCAGCCGGCCACGGCTTGCGCCGTAATCGCCTCGCGCAGGAAGATCGCGCCCCACACGAGGCCGAACACCGGAATCAGGAACGTGACCGACGCCGCGTATTGCGCGCCGGCATCCTGAATCAGCCGGAAATACAGCAGATACGCGAGCGCCGTGCACACCGTGCCGAGCAGCGCGACCGACAGCCAGTCGAGCGGCGCGAGCGGCCCGGCCGGCCATAACGGGATCGCCGCCGGCACCAGCACCACGGCCGCGAACACCTGGCTGCCGAACGCCGACACGAACGGCCGGACCTGCCCGAGCGTGCGCTTCGAGTAATTGCCGGCGAAGCCGTACGACAGCGTGGCGAGCAGCGCGGCGGCCACCGCCGGCAGCGTGCCGCCGTGACCGAACTCACCGCCCGCGAGGATCAGCACGCCCACGAAGCCGAGCGCGAGGCCCGCCACCTGCTGGCGCTTCATCGGCGCGTGCAGCCAGACGAACGCGACGATCGCCGTCCACAGCGGCGTGGTGGCGTTGAGGATCGAATCGACGCCGGCCGTCAGCGACAGCGCCGCGAACGTCAGCAGGCAGAACGGCAGCGCGGAGTTCATCACGCCCACCACCGCGAGCGGCCGCCAGTGCGTGCGGAATTCGCGGCGCGCGCCCGCATCGCGCAACACCGGCGCGAGCAGCACGGCCGCGATCGCCACCCGCAACGCGATCAGCGGCACCACGCCGAAATGCGGCGCGCCCATCCGCATGAACAGGAACGAGGCGCCCCAGATGGCGGCCAGCGTCACGAGCCGGATCGTATTCATCGTTGTGGTTCTCCGCGATGCTTCGTCATGCCGATGGTTGTCGATGACACGATTGGACGCGAACGCGCGGGGGGCGGCAAACGAGTTTGGCTGACGTACGGTTCAGGAAATCTGATTTGACAGGGGGCGCGCCACAGTCAAAACGGCCGCCGTCCGCGCAGCGGAGCGCGAAGCGGCGGCCGTTTTTGTCATGGCGCGTCGAGACGGGGCGGGCGCCCCGTGCCGTGGGCCGTCGGCGTCAGGCGACCTTCGCCAGCGGCGGGTAATCCGTATAGCCCGTTTCGCCTTCGGCATAGAACGTGGACGGCACCGGCGCGTTCAGCTCGGCGCCGATCTCGAAGCGGCGCGGCAGATCCGGGTTCGCGATGAACAGCTTGCCCCAGGCCACGGCGTCGGCTTCGCCGGCCGCAAGCGTGGCTTGCGCGCTGTCGAGCGTGAACGCTTCGTTGGCGATGTACGCGCCGCCGAACGCCTGCTTCAGTTGCGGGCCGAGGCGGTTCTCGCCGAGGCTCTCGCGCGCGAAGATGAACGCGATCTTGCGGCGGCCGAGTTCGCGGGCGACGTAGCCGAACGTGGCGGCCGGGTTCGAATCGCCCATCGTGTGAGCGTCGCCGCGCGGCGACAGGTGCACGCCGACGCGCGATGCGCCCCACACGTCGATCGCCGCGTCGGTGGCTTCGAGCAGCAGGCGCGCGCGGTTTTCGATCGAGCCGCCGTAGGCGTCGGTGCGATGGTTGGTGCTGTCCTGCAGGAACTGGTCCGGCAGATAGCCGTTCGCGCCGTGGATTTCCACGCCGTCGAAGCCGGCCAGCTTGGCGTTTTCGGCGCCCTTGCGATAGGCCGCGATGACGCCTGGGATTTCGTCGAGTTCGAGCGCACGCGGCGTGACGAAGGCGCGCTCCGGGCGCACCAGGCTGACGTTGCCGCCGGCCGCGATCGCGCTGGGCGCCACCGGCAGGTCGCCGTTCAGGAAGATCGGGTCCGACACGCGGCCGACGTGCCACAACTGCATGACGATGCGTCCGCCCGCGTCGTGCACGGCCTTCGTCACGAGCTTCCAGCCCTCGACCTGTTCGTCGGACCAGATGCCGGGCGTGTCGGCATAGCCGACGCCCTGCGGCGTGACCGAGGTGGCCTCGGTCAGGATCAGGCCCGCGGAGGCGCGCTCCGCGTAGTAGCGCGCCATCAGCGCGTTCGGCACGCGAGCGCTGCCGGCGCGGGCGCGCGTGAGCGGCGCCATCACGATGCGGTTCGGCAGCGTCAGGTCGCCCGCGACGAGCGGATCGAACAGGGTGGGCATGGAGGACTCCTTATCGAATGAAGGTGGGCCGGTGCGGCGGCATTGCCGTCACAGGCTGGTCTGCAACTGATCGACGAAGGCCTGGATCGCCGCCTCGTTGCGGCGGAAGAACACCCATTGCCCGACCCGCGAGGATTCCACCAGCCCGGCGCGTTGCAGCGTCGAGAGATGGGCCGACACGGTCGATTGCGACAAGCCGCAGCGCGCGTCGATCTGGCCGGCGCACACACCGTCGCGGAACGAGGCGTGTTCGGCCTGTTCCGGGAAATGCCGGGGCGGGTCCTTGAGCCACGCGAGAATCTCGCGGCGGACCGGGTTGGCAAGCGCCTTGTGGATCGCGTCGAAATCGAGCGTCATGAGTCGTGCGGGTGAACGGCGGGACCCGATTGTATCGTCGTCGGGGATCGACTATATCGGAATATCGCGATATATAGAAATACCCCTGATCGATGGGCGGGTATCGGCACCTCGGTGGTGCGGGGCGCGTATCGGCCGCGCCCCCCCGCATCCGGCCCTGACGGGCGCGAGCCCGCCGTACAAGGCTCAGTGCGCTGCCGCTTCCCGGCTCAACAACGCCAGCACGGCGCGGGCGGCCGCGTCGGCCGACGCCGGGTTCTGGCCGGTGACGAGATTGCCGTCCACCACCACGTGCGGCCCCCACGGCGCGCCCGCCTCGAACGCCGCGCCGGCCGCGCGCAGGCGGTCCTCCAGCAGCCACGGTGCGTTGGCGGCGAGGCCGACCTGGGTTTCCTCGTCGTTGGTGAACGCGGTCAGGCGGCGGCCCTTGAAGGCCCAGCCCGCTGCGTCGCCGGCGGCCAGGAAGCTGGCCTGCCCGTGGCACACGGCCGCCACCACCTTGCGCGGATCGGCGAGCGCGGTGGACAGTGCGCGGCCCACGCTTTCGTTGACGGCCAGGTCCTGCATCGGGCCGTGTCCGCCCGGCACGAACACGACGTCGAACGCGGCGGCGTCGAGAGCCTCGATGCGTTGCGGCGAGGCCAGCGCGGCGGCATGCTGCGCGAGATGCGCGCGGATCGCATCGACCTTGGCGGTGTCGCCATGATTGGCCTGCGCGGACAGGCTCAGTTCGTCCACCGTGGCCGGCGCGCCGCCCGGCGTGGCCAGCGTGACGTCAACGCCGGCCGCCAGCAGGACCTGGTGCGGCACGACGAATTCCTCGCCCCAGAAGCCGGTCGGGCGTTGCGAGCCGTCGCGTTGGGTCCACGCGGTGGCGCTGGTCAGGATCATCAGAACGGAAGGCATGGTGTTTTCCTTGAATGAGACGTTTGGTACTGCATACGAATACGAAGTGCTTTCGGGCGGGCGGTGCGCGGGTCGCAGGCCTTTCTGCGATACTTTCCGGCGCCTGCCGCGCCCCGCGAGCGGCTTGTCGGATCGACAGCGCCGAGTGTGACGGCGTCGCGCGGGCAAATAAATGAACTTCCGGCGAATTTGGAATTCCTCCAGACGGAATTCGTGCCAACGGGATCACGCATGAATCGATTCGAAGCGCTGCGCATGTTCTGCGTGGCGGCGGAAAGCCCCAATTTTCGCGACGCGGCCGTCAGGCTCGGCGTCTCGCCGCAGGTCATCACCCGTTGCATTCAGCAACTGGAGGAGAACCTGGGCGAATTGCTGTTTCATCGCAGCACGCGCGGCGTGCGCCTGACGCATTTCGGCGAACAACTGGCGCGGCGCAGCGCCGAGGCGATCGCGCAGGTCGACGGCCTGTTCGCGACCGAGCCGCAGCTCGCGCACGACGAGCCGGCCGGCCTCGTGCGGATCGCCGCGCCGGGCGCGGTGGGGCGCCGCTTCATCGCGCCCGGCCTCGCGCCGCTGCTGGCCGCGCATCGCGGGCTGGTGGTCGACCTGCGTTTGTCGGAGGTGCTGGCGGACGTGGTGGACGAGCAGATCGACGTCGGCGTGCGGATCGGGCCGATGCGCGACAGCCGTTTCGTCGCGAAGGCGGTGTCGAAGGCCGCGCTGCATATCGTTGCCGCGCCGGCGTTCCTCGCGCGCGCCGCTGCGCCGGCCGACAAGGACGCATTGCTGCAGGCGCCGCTGACGGTGCTGATCGACCGCAACACGGGCCGGCCATGGCCGTGGCTGTTCGCCGACGGCGAGCAGAGCGTGCCCGCGCGGCCGGTGTGGGTGGCCGACGATCCCGAGGCGGAATTCGAGGCGGTGCTGGCCGGCGTCGGCATCGGCCAACTGCCGGGGCATCTCGCGTTGCCGATGCTGCGCGAGGGGCGATTGGTGTCCTTGCTCGAGCACCTGCGCCCGCCGCCTTCCACGCTGTACGTCTATCGCGCGCAGCGCACGCCGGTGCCGGCGCGGGTTCGGCTCGTGTTCGATGCGTTGTGCGAACTGCTTGCCGATTGCGAAGGGGCGTTCGACGGGCGCGGTGGATGAGCGATGCGGCTGGCGTTGCGATGCCGGTTGCGTCGTCATGACGGAAATTCAGGATATCGAACCGTGCGAGGGCCGCTGAAAACGGCCGTGTGCCGCACCGGCCGCATGGTTTGACGCTACAGTGCCGCCATGAAGAATCTGGATCTCGAACTCCTGCGCACCTTCGTGGCGGTCGCCGACGCGCGCAGCTTTGCCGGCGCGGGCCTGCGCATCGGCCGCAGCCAGGCCGCCGTGAGCCAGCAGATGCAGCGGCTCGAAGCGCAGGTGGGCGTGCCGCTGTTCCGCAAGGAAGGGCGCAACAAGCTGCTGACGCCGGGCGCATTGCAGTTGCTCGGCCACGCGCGCGAGCTGCTGCGCATCAACGACGACGCGATTCAGTCGGCGATCAGCGGCGCGCAGGCCGGCGTGCTGCGCATCGGCTCGCCGCACGATGTGTCCGACACGCTGCTGCCGCCGATTCTCGCCCATATCGCGCGCTGGGCGCCGGGCCTGCGCATCGAGCTCGACGTGGGGCGTAGCCCCTTCTTGATGGAAGCGCTGCATCGTGGCGAGATCGACATGACGCTCTCCACGCGCGAGGATGCCTCGCTCGACGGTGTCCTGCTGCGCACCTCGCCCACGGTGTGGATTTGCGCGTCGCAATACGAACATGTGCGGCACGCACCGATTCCGCTCGTGCTGGCCGACGAGCCGAGCATCTTCGGCCGCCTCGCGATCGAGGCGCTCGACGCCGCGCGCATGCGCTGGCGCGAGGCCTACGTGGCGTCGAACCTGCTCGGCGTGAAGGCGGCGCTGCGCGCGCAACTGGGCGTGACGGCGCGCAGCATCGAACTGCTCGGGCCCGAGCTGCGCGTGCTGGGTGACAGCGATGGCCTGCCGCGCCTGCCGGACGTGCATTACTACCTGTGGATTCGCCCGCACAACGCCAATTCGCTGGCGCGCCAGGCGTTCGATCTGCTGTCGCGCGTGATGCCGGTGCAGCGCCGCGTGGTGCGCGGCAATCCTTAAGCCTCCGAACAAAATTCATAAGCAAAACCGATCTATCGGCAGGCTGCCGGTTTCGGGTTGGAAATAAAAAACACCGTGATTTCAGCAAGATAATGGCGATGGCTTGGCGTGAGGCAGGCACTCGCCCATCGAAATCGCGCGTCGAGGCATAAGGTTATTCCCGATTCATGGTTCGACCCGGGCCGTTGCGCTCCTAACATCGCGGCATTCCGACCCACGGATCGCCATGAGCCACGCTACCGATTTCCCGCCGCTGCCCGATGTTTCGCCCGCCGACCTGCCGGGCAGCCCGCTGGCCCGCGTCTGGGCGCAGCCGTTCCTGCTGGGCCTGTTCCTGCCGATCCAGAGCGGCGGCTGGAGCCCGTCCACGTTGCCGCGCGGCACCGATTGGCGCTTCGACTACAACCGGCGGCTCACGCTGCAGGCCGAAGCGCTGGGCCTCGATCTGGTGTTCGGCCTCGCGCAGTGGAACCCGAAGGGCGGCCATGGCGGCGAGATCCGCTACCGCGAGGACAGCCTCGATCCGTTCGTGACCACCGCCGCGCTCGCGAGCGTGACGCAGCGCATCCTGCTGATCTCGACGATCCATGTGCTGTACGGGCCGTGGCATCCGCTGCATCTGGCCAAGTTCGGCGCGACGCTCGACAGCATCACGCAGGGCCGCTGGGGCATCAACGTGGTGACCGGCAACCTCGACAGCCACGCGCGCATGTTCGGCAAGCCGCAAATCGAGCACGACGCGCGTTATCGCATGGCCGACGAGTTCGTGCGCTTCCTGAAAACCTACTGGCAGAGCACCGGCAATGTGGACCTGCGCGGCGAATATTGGGCGAGCGAGAACGCTTACGTTTCGCCGAAGCCGGCGTTCGGCCGCCCGTTGCTCGTCAACGCCACCGGTTCGCCCGCCGGCATCGAGTTCGCCGCGCGCCATTCCGACATCGTGTTCGTCACGAGCCCGGCCGGCGCGGAGCTGGAGGCGTCGCTCGCGGTGCTGCCGGCTCACTGCGCGAACATCAAGGCGCGCGCGGCGCAGCACGGCCGCGCGCTGCGCACGCTGATCAATCCGATGGTGATCTGCCGGCCGACCGAGCGCGAGGCCCGGGCCTATCACGATGCGATCGTCGGCGCGCAGGACCGGGTGGCCGTCGACAACTTCTTCGCCTCGGCGCAGCAACGCGACAGCCAGGCGTTTCTCGGACACCAGCGCGACCAGAAGGCCGTGGGCGGCAACATCCAGTTGATCGGCAGCCCGGAGCAGATCGTCGAGCAGATCCGGCGACTGCGCGAGGCGGGCATCGACGGCCTGCAATTGACGTTCTACGACTTCGAGCCGGACCTGGCCTACTTCGGTGAAGCCGTGCTGCCGTTGCTGCGGCAGGCGGGGTTGCGTCACTGATCCGACCGGTGGCGCGCGGATGCCCATCTAGCTTAGTTAATAAGGATTCCTTCCGTATGAACGAAATCAGACCCGAGCAGGCGAGGCGGCTCGATGCCGAGCCGCCGATCCCGGTGCCTGTCGAGCTTGCCGCGCTGCACGATGCGGTCCGCGCGCTGGGCGCAAGCCTCGCCGAAGCGTCGGCGCAGGCGGATCGCGAGCGAATCCTGCCGTTCGACGCGATGCGTGCATTGCGCGACACGCGTCTGACGGCGCTGCGCGTGCCGAGCGAATTCGGCGGCGCGGGGGCCGGCTGGCGCGAGGTCGCGGCGGTGTTCGTGACGCTTGCGAAGGGCGATCCGAACGTGGCGCAGGCGTTTCTCGCGCATTTCGTGTTCGTCGAACGCCTGCGCCTGATGGGCAGCGCCGCGCAGCACCGGCGCCTGTTGCCGCTCGCGGCGGCGGGCGTGCTGTTCGGCGGCGCGGCGGCCGAGCGCGGCGGGCAGTTTCGCGGCGAGATGCAGACGCGGCTCGTGCGCGATGGAAGCCATTTCGTGCTCGACGGCGTGAAGCATTACTCGACCGGCGCGCTCTATGCCGACGTGCTGAAGATCCGCGCGCTCGACGAAGCCGGCGAGATGGTCGCGGCGCTGGTGCCGGCCGATCGCGCCGGCATCGAACGGATCGACGACTGGGACGGCATGGGCCAGCGCGGCAGCGCGAGCGGCACCACGCGCCTGCACCGCGTGACGGTGCAGGCGGGCGAGGTGATGCGGATGGCGCCGTGGACCGCTCGCCCGCATCACACCGGCGCGGCCGCGCAGCTTCTGCACGCGGCGATCGAGATCGGCATCGGCCTGGCCGCGCTCGACGACGCCGCCGCGTGGGCGCGGCATCGCGCGCGGCCGGTGCGCGAGAGCGGGGTGGCCAGCGCGTCGCAGGACCCGTACGTACTGCAAACGGTGGGCCGCATGGCGGCATCGGTCCATGCCGCCGAAGCCATGGTCGACGAGGCCGCGCGCGTGCTCGATATCGCGGCCGAGGCGCGCTTCGGCGCGGCGGCCGAGGCCGACGTTCACGACACCGCGATCGCGGCCTCGATCGCCGTCGCGCAGGCGAAGATCGTCTCGACCGAGGCCGCGCTCGACGTGACCGAGCGCATGTACGACGCGGGCGGCGCGGCGATGACGCTGCGCGCCGACAACTTCGACCGCCACTGGCGCAACGCGCGCACCCACACGACGCACGATCCGCTCGCCTACAAGTGCCGCGCGGTGGGCAACCATGTCGTCAATGGCGCCGCGCCGCCGCTTACGTTTTCCTACTGACGCTTCTCCCCGGGATCTTCATGAGCTTCGACCTGCGACACCTGAATCGCCGCCAACTGCTGCAATTGATGCTGGCCGGCACCGGCTCCGGCCTGCTGTCGTCCGCCAACGCCGCGCAGGCGCTGGCCGCGGCGCTGCCGGGCTCGCAACTGCGCGGCGGCACGCTGATCGCCAACGTCACGCCCGAGCCGGCCGGGCTGGTGGCCGGCATCAATATCTCGAGCCCGGCCGTGGTGATCTCGGCGAGCCTGTTCGACGGCCTGCTGTCCTACGACAACGCATACCGCCCGCAGCCGCAACTGGCCGAATCGTGGGTCACCGCGCGCGACGGCAAGTCGATCACGTTCCGCCTACGCAAGAACGTGACATGGCACGACGGCGCGCCGTTCACGTCGGACGACGTCAAGTATTCGATCGAGAACGTCGTGAAGAAGACGCATCCGCGCGGCGCGTCGAATCTGTCGAAGGTGATCGGCATCGATACGCCCGACCCGCACACCGTGGTGTTTCGCCTGAGCGGGCCGTCGCCGGTGCTGTGGGCCGTGCTGTTCGGCACGGAAACCCAGATCGTGCCGAAGCACCTGTACGAAGGCACGAACCCGCTGACGAACCCCTGGAACACCAAGCCGATCGGCAACGGCGCGTTCGTCTTCAAGGAATGGGTGCGCGGCAGCCACGTGCTGTTGGAACGCAATCCTCACTATTGGGACAAGGGGCCGAGCGGCAAGGAGGACAAGCCGTATCTCGACCGCGTGATCTTCAAGATGGTGCCGGACGCGGCCTCGCGCGCGGCGGCGCTGGAGAACGGCGAGATCCAGTTCGCGGCCAACAACCCGGTGCCCGAGAGCGACGTCGCGCGCCTGCGCAAGGACCCGAAGCTGGTGCTCGACACCGTGGGCTGGCAAGCCCCCGCGCCGATGTTCTTCTTCGATTTCAACTACCGCCGCAAGACGTTCGACGACATCCGCGTGCGTCAGGCGTTCGCGCATGCGATCGACCGCGCGGCGATGGCGCGCATCGTCTGGTACGGGCTGGCCGACGTCGCGCAGAGCTGCGTGCCGAGCTACCAGAAGCAGTTCTTCAAACCGGGCCTGCCGCAATACGGCTTCGATCCGAAGCGGGCCGAGCAGTTGCTCGACGAAGCGGGCCTGAAGCGCGGCGCGGACGGCATACGCCTGCGCATCGACCACATCACCGAGGTGTCGTATGGCGACGTGTACCTGCGCGCTGCCGAATTCATGCGCCAGCAACTGAAGAATGTCGGCGTGGAGATGAAGCTCGTCAATCTCGATCTGCCGAGCGTGATTCGCAAGCTGTATACGGAGCGCGATTTCGATACGGCGTCGATGTGGTATTCGGCCTACCCCGATCCGCAGATCGGCGTGACGCGGCGCTTCTGGAGCAAGAACATCAAGCAGGGCGTGCCGTCGAGCAATGCGTCGAGCTATTCGAACCCGGAGATGGACCGCATCATCGAAGGCATCCAGGACGAGGGCGACGTGGCGCGCCGCCAGGTCTGGATCGAGCGCCTGCAGGATTTCGTGCAGGCCGAGGTGCCGTCCATCAACCTGCTCGAACTGAAGTTCTTCGGCTTCTATTCGGCGCAGTTGCAGGGGCTGCGCAAGGGGCCGATGCTGTTCTACTCGTCGCTGGCCGATGCGCGGCTGAAGCCGGCATGACCGTGACGAACCTCGCCGGCCAGGCCGGCCTTCCCGATCCGCAGGATGCCGAAGCATCGCTCTCGCCCGATGAATTGATCGCGCGCGCCCGGACGCTGTCGGCCACGCTGGCCGACGAAGCGGCGCACTGGGACGCGCGCGGCGCGGCCAATCTCGCCGCGTTCGACCGAATTCGCGAGCACCGTATCGGCGCGATCCGCGTGCCGGTGTCGTATGGCGGCGCGGGCGGCTCGATCGTGGACGTGGCGCAGGCCGTGATCGCGCTCGCGCACGGCGATTCGAGCGTCGCGCAGGCGCTGCTGCCGCATTTCGTGTTCGTCGAACGCACGCTGCTGATGGCCGGCGCCGAGCAGCAGGCGCGCTGGCTCGTGCCGGTGGCGCGCGGCGCGCTGGTGGGCGGGGCATCGGCCGAGCGCGGTGCGCCGGTTCGCGGCCAGGTTCGCACGGCGCTGCGGCGCGACGGCGACGGGTTTCGCCTCAATGGCGTCAAGCATTACTCCACCGGCGCGCTGATCGGCGACCTGCTGAAGATCACGGCCGTCGGCCCGGACGGCGACAGCGTGCTGGTGGTGCTGCCGCCGGAGCGCGAGGGCATCGTGCGCCACGACGACTGGACCGGCATGGGCCAGCGCGGCACGCTGAGCGGCACCACCGAGCTGATCGAGGTGCGCGTCGAGGCGCACGAGGTCGTGCACACCGGCCGCTGGAAGACCGAGCGCCATCACACGGGCGCGGCCTCGCAGATCATCCATTGCGCGATCGAGGCCGGCATCGCGCGGGCCGCGCTCGACGACATGGCCCGCTGGGTACGCGACGGCGTGCGGCCGGTGCGCGAGAGCGGGGTGGTGCGCGCGGCCGACGATCCGTACATCCTGTATACGGTCGGGCGCATCGCGGCGCGGGTGAGAACCGCCGAGGTGCTGGTGTTGCGCGCCGCCGCGCGCATCGAGGCAGCCAGCGAGGCCCGTCATGGCGGCGCACCGGCGGCACGCGTCGCGCAGGCGGCGGCCGAGGCGTCGATCGCGACGGCCGAGGCCAAGGTGATCGCCACCGAGGCGGCGCTCGATGCGGCGCGGGCACTGTTCGACGTGGGCGGTGCCTCGACCACGCTGCGCCGCCATCGCTTCGACCGCCACTGGCGCAACGCCCGCACGCACACCGTGCACGATCCGGCCGCGTACAAAACCCGCGCGATCGGCGATTACCACGTAAACGGGCACCCTCCGCCCATCGACTACGGATACTGAGGCATGCCAACCATCATTACCGCCGATACCCTCAAGCGCTGGTTGCGCGACGGCGAGGAACTCGGCCTGTTCGACGTGCGCGAGCACGGCCAGTACGGCGAAGGCCATCTGTTTTTCGCGGTGCCGCTGCCCTACAGCGTGCTGGAGCGCGAGGTCGGCCGGCTTGCGCCGAACCGCCGCGCGCGGCTCGTCGTCTACGACGAAGGCGGCGAGGACGAGCAGCCGGCCGCGCGCGCGGCAAAGCGGCTCGAAGCGCTCGGCTACACGAACGTGCATCTTCTCGAAGGCGGCGCATTGGGTTGGCGCGAGGCGGGCTTCGTGCTGTTCAAGGGCGTCAACGTGCCGTCGAAGGCGTTCGGCGAACTGGTGGAGCAGATCGCGCACACGCCGCACGTGTCGGCGCAGCGGCTCGCCGAATGGCAGCGCAGCGCGGACTCACCGGTCGTGCTCGACGGCCGCCCGCTGGCCGAATTTCGCGCGATGAACATTCCGGGCGCGGCGTGCTGCCCGAACGGCGAACTGGCCTATCGCATCGACACGATCATGGCGGACGCCGCACGGCCGATCGTCGTCAACTGCGCGGGGCGCACGCGCAGCATCATCGGCGCGCAGACATTGCGGCATCTCGGCGTCGCCAATCCGGTGTATGCGCTGGAAAACGGCACGCAAGGCTGGTTTCTGGCCGATCTGACGCTGGAGCACGGCAGCACGCGCGGCTACCCGGCCCACGTCGAGCCCTCCGCTGCGCGACGCGACGCGGCCCGGGCGTTCGCCACGCGCGCCGGGGTCGAGTGGGTGGACGCGCACTCGGTGCGCGCGTGGGCCGACGCGGGAGAACGCACGGTGTATCTGTGCGACGTGCGCACGCCCGAGGAATTCGCGGCGTCGACGCTGCCGGGCGCGCAGCATGCGCCCGGCGGCCAGTTGCAGCAGGCGACGGACCAGTACGTGGGCGTGCGGCACGCGCGCGTCGTGGTGTTCGACGACGACGGCATTCGCGCGCCGGTTGCGGCGAGCTGGCTGCGGCAGCTCGGACACGAGGCGTTCGTGCTCGAAGGCGGGCTGCGCAGCGGCCTCGCGCTCGACGGCAGCGCCATCGCCGACCCCGAACCGCTGCCCACGATCGACGCAGCCGCGCTTGCCGAGCGGCTGGCGCGCGATGCGGGGCGCGTGGTCGACTTGCGCGCAAGTGCGGCGTGGGGCGAGGCGCACATTCCCGGCAGCGTCTGGTCGATCCGTCCGCGCCTGGCCGGGCTGCTGGCGCAGGCGGCCACGCCGGTCACGTTCGTGGCGGATGATCCGCGCCTGGCCGCGTGGGCCATTGCCGATCTCGATCTGCCCGATCGTGCGGACTGCGAATTCAGCGTGCTGGCTGGCGGGCTCGCGGCATGGGAAGCCGTCGGCGGGCGCGTGGAGTCCGATCCGGCCGCGCTCGCCCCCGCGCAGCGCATCGATTTCCTGTCCTTCACGCACGACCGGCACACCGGCAACAAGGCGGCCGCGCGCCAGTACCTGCAATGGGAGGTCGAGCTGCTGCCGCAGCTCGACGCCGACGAGCGCGGCGTGTTCCGGCCGCTGGCCTGACCCGGCCTCACTCGGTTTGAATCGGCTTGACTCGGCTTCCGGGCGCAACGCGTTCCCCGACGTTGCGCCCGGAAACGGCCGATTGCCGCTCATTCCCGATCGTTCCCGCCGCTGCCTCGCTTTCCGCCACCTCGCTTGCGGAAAACCGATGCAAATTTGCAACTGATTCGCACGCCGATGCATGCATTGCTTGGGTTGGGCGACAGCTCGCAGTAAACTCGCGCCGCGCGGTCAGACGACACCCGATGCACCGCGCCCGGTAAACAAGGCAGCACAGCCAGATAAACAAAACCGGATACCGTCGGCACAACCGGCGTTCGATAGCACTCCAATCAATCGCACCACATTCGACGCCATTGCGCCTGCCGTTTCGAGACGGCCGCGATGCGTCGCACGCAGGAGACGACCTTGCTCAAGAAAATGACCACCGTTGCGGCCATGGCCGCCTTCGGCACGACGCTCGCCCATGCGCAGAGCAGCGTGACGCTGTATGGCCTGATCGACACCGGCCTCAGCTACGTGAATCACAGCGCCACCGCCACCGGCTCGGCGAAGCGCTTCAAATACGACGACGGCGTCGCGCAGGGCACCCGTTGGGGCCTGCGCGGTTCGGAAGACCTCGGCGGCGGCCTGAAGGCCATCTTCCTGTTGGAAAACGGCTTCAATACCGGCACCGGCGCGATCAACCAGGGTGGCGCGATGTTCGGCCGCCAGGCATACGTGGGCCTGACGAAGGACGGTATCGGCTCGCTGACGTTCGGCCGCCAGTACACGTTCTCGACCGACGTGCTGGGTGGCCAGTATTCGGCCGGCACCAACACCGTGGCCGGCAACTACGCCTACCACATCAACGATTTCGACCAACTCGTGAACAGCCGCATCAACAACGCGGTCAAGTTCTCGTCGGCGAACTTCTCGGGCGTGACGTTCGGCGCGTTGTACGGCTTTTCGAACCAGGCCGGCGCCTTCAGCGGCTCGGCCCCGGTTGGCGGCGCGACCGGTTCGTCGCGTGCCTACAGCTTCGGCCTGAACTACGCGATGGGCAGCTTCTCGGTGGGCGCGGCCTATACCGACATCTCGTACCCGACGGCCGAAGTCCCGGCGTTCCCGACCTCGATCGCGAACGTCAACGCAGGCGGCACGGGTGGCGGCAAGGATCTGCGCACGTTCGGCATCGGCACGCGTTACCTGTTCGCCAACGCCGCGCTGTTCGCGCTGTACACGAACACGCGCATCGAAGCGCTGAACGGCGCGGCCACCTCGCTCGACGCGGTGGACGTGGGCGGCCGCTACAACTTCACGACGGCGCTGTCCGGCGGCCTGGCCTACACGTACACGCGCATGCACAACGCGAACGGCGGCCACTGGAACCAGATCGACGCCAGCCTCGATTACGCACTGAGCAAGCGTACCGACGTGTACGTGGTGGGCGTGTATCAGAAGGCGTCGGGCCGCAACGGCACGCAGGACGTGCAGGCGCAAATTGGTTCGAGCACGGCGTTCTTCGGCCCGTCGGGCAACGGCACGACCAACCAGATCGCCGCGCGCGTGGGTATTCGCCACAAGTTCTGACGCGCGGTTCGCCGCTTTCCGGCATGACGCAGCGCCGGCCCGTGAATGCGGGCTGGCGCTTTTTTATTTGCTACGTCGTCCTTGCTTTCCGTTCAACGTGAACGGCTGCCTGTCGGACGGCATGCGACAACGCACTACCCGGATCGTGACTTCACGCCACTTCGGCCGTTTGCGAAGCCGCGCGATGCACGGGCCGCTTGAGCCCGAGGTGCTCGCGCAGCGTGTGCCCGGTGTATTCGCTGCGGAACAGGCCGCGCCGGCGCAGTTCCGGCAGCACGAGTTCGATGAACTCGGCAAGGCCGCCCGGGAACCACGGCGCCATGATGTTGAAGCCATCCGCGCCGCCTTCCTCGAACCATTGCTGAAGCTGATCGGCGATGCTGGCCGGCGTGCCCACCACTTGCTGGTGGCCGCGCGCGCCCGCGATGCGCAGGTAGAGCTGGCGGATCGTGAGTTGGTCGCGCCGCGCCAGCTCGAGCAGCAGATGCTGACGGCTCTTCGGGCCATTGGTCTCCGGCAGTTCGGGAATCGGGCCGTCGATGTCGTGGCCCGACAGATCCACGCCGCCGATCACGGTGGACAGCAGCGCGAGGCCCACCACCGGGTCCACGCGCGATTGCAGCGCCTCGAACTTCTCTTCGGCCTCGGCCTGGGTGCGGCCCACCACCGGGAAGATGCCCGGCATGATCCTGACGTCGTCGGGCTCGCGCCCGTAGGCGGGCAGGCGGCCCTTGATGTCGGCGTAGAACGCCTTGGCCTCGTCGAACGTCTGATGCGCGACGAAGATCACCTCGGCGGTGCGGGCGGCCAGCGCGCGGCCGTCCTCCGACGCACCGGCCTGCACGATCACCGGCCGGCCCTGCGGCGAGCGGTTCACGTTGAGCGGGCCGCGCACCTGGAAGTGCTTGCCGCGATGGTTCAGCACGTGGAGCCGGTCGGTGTCGAGATAGATGCCGCTGTCCTTGTCGCGCACGAAGCTGGTCTCTTCCCACGAATCCCACAGGCCGAGCACCACGTCATGGAACTCCGCGGCGCGCTCGTAGCGTTCGGCGTGATCGGGCAACGCATCGCGGTTGAAGTTCTGCGCCTCGGCGGTGCCGCTCGAGGTCACGAGGTTCCAGCCCGCGCGGCCGCCCGAGATCTGGTCGAGCGTGGCGAAGCGGCGCGCCACGTTGTACGGCTCGTGAAACGAGGTGGACACCGTGGCGATCAGGCCGATGCGCTCGGTCACGGCGGCCAGCGCCGACAGCAGCGTGACCGGCTCGAAGAAATCGGTGCGCGCCGTGCGCGCCAGCGACGGCAGGTGCGTGCTTCGCACGCCCGACGAATCGGCCAGGAACACGGCGTCGAATTTGGCGGCTTCGGCGAGCCGCGCCAGCTCGACGTAGTGGCGGAAATTGCTGCCGGCGTCGGCCTGCGCGTCGGGATGGCGCCAGCCGGCGATATGGTGGCCGGTCTGCATCAGGAAGGCGCCGAGCGAGAACTGCCGGGAGGATCGTGTCATGTTGGCCCTGGTCGTCGATGAGTGCGATGGCATGCGATGACATTCGGGGCCGTTCCGGCCGGCCGGGCCGGCGATCCGCAGGCGGATGCGCAGCGCCGTCGCGAACGCGCTCGAAGGTCAGGAGCCCCACACACTAGATACGCGGCGGGCTTCGGACAACCAAGGAATTGTGTGATCGATATGAGCGATGCGATGGGCGGCGCTGCCGGGTTTTGCGTGCACGATCGCCCGCGACGTTGGAAAATGTCGCCACCACCGTCACTGCCGTGCGTTGCCCGGCAACCTAAGCAAAGGGAAAACCGAAATGGAACAAGATCGTCATGGGCGCCGCCTGAAGGTGCTTGCCGTGGGCGCGTTGTCGGATCGCGTGATGCATGCGCTGGCCGAGCATCATGACGTCGCCCGCCTGTGGACCGCCCCCGATCGCGCTGCCTTCCTCGCGGAGCGGGCCGGCGAATTCGAGGTCATCGCCACCAGCGGCGCGTATGGCGCGAACGCCGAACTGATCGGCGCGTTGCCGAACCTGAAGCTGATTGTCAGCTTCGGCGTGGGCACCGATCCGATCGATCTCGACGCGGCGCGCGCACGCGGCGTGGCCGTCACCAACACGCCCGGCGTGCTCAACGAATGCGTGGCCGATTTCGCGCTGGGCTTGTTGCTCGGGCTGTCGCGGCGCGTGGTGGAAGGGGACCGCTTCGTGCGCGACGGCAAGTGGGCGAACGCGCGCCTGCCGCTCGGCACCAAGCTCGGCGGCAAGCTGTGCGGGATCGTCGGGATGGGCGGCATCGGCCGCGAGATCGCCAAGCGCGTGGCCGCCTGCGGCATGCGCGTGGCCTATCACGGCCCGAACCGCAAGACGGATCTCGCGTACGACTACTACCCGTCGCTGCGCGAACTGGCCGAGGCGGCCGATGTGCTGATCCTGGCGCTGCCGGGCGGCGCGCAAACGCGCCATGTGGTCGATGCCGGCGTGCTCGACGCGCTCGGCCCGAACGGGCAGCTCGTGAACGTGGCGCGCGGCAGCGTGGTCGATCAGGCGGCGCTCGTCGATGCGCTGCTCAACCGGCGCATCGCGGGCGCCGCGCTCGACGTGTTCGACGATGAGCCGGCCGTGCCGGCCGAACTGCTCGGCCTCGACAACGTGGTGCTGGCACCGCACACGGCGAGCGGCACGCACGAGACGCGCGAGGCGATGGCCGCGCTGTTCCTCGCCAACCTGGCGGCTTATGCGAGCGGCGAGGCCTTGCTGACGCCGGTGACCTGATCGCACCAGCGTTGCCACGCTTCGCGATACGCGGCTTCCACTTGCGCCGCGAAGCGTGCGCCATCCATCAACGGCGAGGCCGCGAGGCGCGTGCGCAAGCCGGCGCGCAATTCGGCCAGGCGCGGCAGGTCGCGCGCCAGCGCCACCGCGATCTCGACGAAGCGCGCATCGCTGTCGGCGGCGATCTCGCGCAGCCCCAGGTTTTCCGATTGACTCAACCCGGCGCGGCCCACCACCGTATCGGCCACGCGCGTGACGACCGGCACGCCCATCCAGTACGCATCGAGGCTCGTCGTGTGACCGTTGTACGGGATCGTATCGAGGCCGATGTCGATGTGGTGATACGTCTCCAGATAGCGGTTGCGCGGCTGGAACGGCGTGAACGTGATGCGCTCGGCCGCGATGCCGTGACGTTCGAGGCGCGCCAGCAG
Source organism: Burkholderia sp. 22PA0099 (assembly GCF_047497165.1). Classification (NCBI taxonomy): domain Bacteria; kingdom Pseudomonadati; phylum Pseudomonadota; class Betaproteobacteria; order Burkholderiales; family Burkholderiaceae; genus Burkholderia; species Burkholderia sp. 22PA0099. The sequence continues at coordinate 2,532,754 of NZ_CP163164.1, forward strand.
GTGCGTGCGCGCCGATCCTTCCGGCGCGAGCAGGACCAGCCGCGCCGTGTCCAGTTCGCGCATCACGTCGCCCCATAGCCGCAGCGTGGCGTCGCCGAGCTTGCACGGGTTGTTCAGGCAGCCGAAGGTCGGATGGCCATTGGCCAGCGCGGGCAGGGCGTTGACGCCCGGCGTGCCGTCCAGCGGGTCGTAGCACCAGAACGTGTCGGGCAGGCGCAGCGATCGTTCGGTGTACGCAGCATCCGAGCCGACCGGGTCGAGCCACGGATCGGTCAGCCGGTAGTCGATCGCCTCGATGCCGGTCGTGCCCGGATAGGCCAGCCACGCGATCTGCACCGGCGCGGGCTTGCGCGCGAACAGCAGCGGCCGGCCGTCGGCCATGTGCATGCCGAGGTCGATCAGGATGTCGATCCGGTCGTTGCGAATCTGCCGCGCGAGCGCGGCATCATCGAGCAGGCTCACGTCGCGCCAGACATCGGCATGCGCCGCAAGCTGCTGCGTCAGCGCATCGGGGCGTACCACGCTCGAATAACAGACGATCTCGAAGCGCGCGTGATCGTGATTCGACAGCAACGGCTGCATGAACAGCGCCTGGCAATGATGACGAAAATCGGACGACACATAACCGATCCGCAGGCGGCGTGAAGGCGTGGCGTCGTTCGGATGCGGCTGCAGTTCGGCGCGCAACGGTGCTTCGTGCCGTGCCGACCAGCGGCGCGCTTCGGCGAGCGGCGCGTCGGGATGCATCGACTGAAAACACAGCGCGTAGGCCAGGTTGCTGTGCGCCACCACGTTGCCGGGGTCGGCGTCGAGCGCGCGGCGGTAGCACGCGATGCCTTCGTCGAGGCGGCCCTGATCCTTCAGCACGTTGCCGAGGTTGTTGAGCGTCACCGCGTGCCGTGGCTCGACCGCGAGCACGTCGCGCAGGCGCGCTTCGGCCTCGTCCATTGCGCCGAGCGTGCGCAACACGGCGGCCAGGTTGTTGAGCGCGGCCGTGAAGCCGGGGCGCACGGCGATCGCCGCGTCGAACGCCTGCGCCGCTTCGTGCGTGTGCCCCAGCTCGCGGCAGACGATGCCGAGGTTGTTGTAGGCGTCGGCGTGCGCGGGCGTCAGTTCGATTGCGCGCAGGTAATGCGCCAGCGCATCCTGCCGTTGGCCGAGCGCGTGCAGCGCGTTGCCGAGGTTGTACGACGCTTCGGGCGCGGCCGGATCGAGTTCGAGCGCGCGGGCCAGCGACGCGGCGCTCGCCGCGAAATCGCCGTGCCGGTGCTGCGCCACGCCGAGGTTCGTCAGCGCGCTGACCGATTGCGGCGCGGCCTGCACGGCCGCCGTCAGCCAGCCCAGCGCGTCGCCGGCATGGCCCGCCGCCAGCACCAGCGCGCCGAGGTTGGTCAGCGTGTCGGGGTCCGCCGGGTTCAGGGCCAGCGCGCGCCGATACGCCGTTTGCGCCGCATCCGGATCGCCTTGCCGCGCGTGGCAGTTGCCGAGCCGGCCGAGCGCGTCGGCCCGGTTCGGGTCGAGCGCCAGCACGGCGGTGTAGGCATCGATGGCGGCCGGATAGTCGGCGGTTGCCTGCAGGGCGGAGGCGAGCGCGAACAGCGCGTCGGGCGAATCGATCTCGATCGCCAGCGCTTGCCGGTAGGCGTCGATCGCGTCGGCGTGGCGCTGTGCAGCCGTGAACACATGGCCGCGTGCGAGGTGATAGCGGGCGCGGTGCGGCGCGCAAGACAGCGCACGGTCGAGCCAGTCGAGCGCATGGTCGTGCGCGCCGCATTGCATGTCGAGCACGCCGAGACGAAACATCAGGTCCGCGTCGCCGGGTTCGGCCGCGAGCGCGTGCTCGTACAGGTCGCGCGCATCGCCGAAGCGGCCCGCCATATGGTGGGCCGTTGCGAGCGCAAGCATTTCCGCGTGTTCCATCGTTGGCCAGTGCTGGATGAGCAGTTGCCTCGCGCCGGGCGCGAAGGGAGGAAATCCAGTGACGATAGCAAGCCGATTCCGGGTGCTGGTTACCGCGTCTTTCAGGTGAGCGGCGGGTAGCGTGACGTGTACGGCGCACGGCGGGATTGCCCGTATGCAACGGAATAATCGGTGCGCCGTGGGCGCTGCCTGATCGCAGCCGGCGAACCAAGGCTGGTGCGGGGTGGCGCGCCTGCGCACGAAAACCGTGCGAGGCCGCGCCTTTCAATGCGACGACGGCGAGCTGCGGCGGCGGCTTGCATGAACGATGCAATGTGCCGACAAAGCTTTCCGTTCGCAAGAAACAATCGGTAATGCGAAGGGTTTCGGCGGTTCAGGGAAACGAACGATGGTGACGGTGTCTCGGCGAAAAACATCCGCGCGTGCCGCTCGGCGTGATGAAACGCCAGCGCCGTCGCGACGCGATCAACGCAGGCGTTCGACCCACACCGACACGTCATCCCCGCTGCCGAGCTTCGGCTCGATCAAGCCGTCGATCATGAACGTCGGCGAGACGTGAATGCCGTTCTGGCGCGCGTATTTCGCATGCCATTTGATTTCGCGATCGAGATCCGGAATCGCAAACGCGTCGCGCAGGGCGATGCCGCTGTAGCGCTCGATTCGCGCAATGATGTCGTTCGGCGTGGCGTCGAGGTTCGGGCCGCCGGCGTGATGCGTGAATTCGAACGCCTCACGATGCGCCGCCACCGCGGCGAGCACCGCCTTCGCGGCTTCGCGCCCGTCCGGCAGGGTCGATGCGGCGAGGATGCAGCGCACGATCACGCCGGAATACAGATGCCACGGCTGCGATTGCAGACGAATCCTGATCGTGATGCGATCTTCGCCGGCCGCCTGCAGCAGCGCGTCGAGCTTGCCGAATGCTCTCACCGAGAACGGGCAGGTCGGTTCCAGGAAAACTTCGAAGACGCGTGGGCCGGTGCCCCAGACGAGCGGGGCGGCGGTCCACGAAGGGGCGGCGTTGGCGGCTGAATTCATGAAGGGGAGAGCCTCGAAAAAGGATGGGAGCGGCGACGCGAGGTTACGCGTTTCGGTTTGGCATCATGTCACGATGGCGTGCGCCGTGAATCACGGGTTGTCCAGCGCTCGCGCACCGAGCATCCAGCAGGCCGCGGTGTAACGGACTTCGGATTCCTGTACATACGGATCGAACGCTGCCCGGACTGATTTGACGACTTGCGACCGTATCGGTTCGCTGGTCTGTTGCAGCAGCATGCCGACCGGGCCGACGCGGCTGAAATAGTCGACCAGTTCGGTCTCGGGCAGTACGCAGTCCACATCAATGGCGCGGATATCGATCTGCGTCCAGCCGCTTCGTTCCAGCATCGAAGCAACCCGATGCGAATCCGCGAACGAGAATTGCCCCGGCCCGTCGGGGCGGCGTGCGGGCAAGTTCGGCAAGAATGGGGCGGCGGCGCGTTCGGCGACGGTCATGAACGGATTGTCCGCCGCGCTGCGCCAAGCGATGCAGCGCAATTCGGCGCCGTCTTTCGCGGCGCGCCTCACGTTCGTGAAGGCGAACAGCGGGTCGTCGAAGAACATGACGCCAAACCGCGACATGATCAGATCGAAGCTGGCCGGCTCGAAGCGGTGAGTCTGGACGTCGGCGGCGATGAAGCGGGCTGCCGCGTCAAGCTGCCCGGTACGCCTGCGGGCCACCTCGATCATCGGTGCGGAAATGTCCACGCCGACGGCTTCGCCATCCGCCCCGAGCCGCCTCGCGGCGGCCAGCGTCGTCGCGCCCGTGCCGCAGCCGATGTCCAGCACGCGGCGCTTTGCTCCGGCGTCGATCGCGTCCACGAGCAGCGCTTCGAACGGCTCGAACATGCCGTCGAGCATCGTTTGTCCGGCGATCCACGCGCGTGCGGCGCTGCCGTTCCAGAGCGCCGCCTGCGTGTTGTCGGCTGCGGGGGTGTCGTCCATGATCATTCTCGGTGGCATGCCCCGGCAGGGGCGGGAGCTACACTATGCAAGTTCAAGTCGGCTTGAGGTCAAGCGATGATCAATCTGAATATCGGCGAGGTTGTGCGGCAGTCGGGCGTGCCGGCATCGACGTTGCGGTTCTACGAGGAGAAGGGGCTGATTGCCTCGACGGGGCGCCGTGGCTTGCGGCGGTTGTTCGATCCCGCCGTCATCGATCAATTGACCTTGATCGCGTTGGGGCGCGCCGCCGGTTTTTCTCTGGACGAGATCGCATCGATGTTCGCACCAGGCGGGCAAGCGCGTATCGATCGCGACCTGCTGTCGGCCAAGGCCGACGAACTGGACGCGACGATTCGCAAGCTGAGCGTCATGCGCGACGGGCTCAGGCATGCCGCGGCGTGCCCCGCGCCCGATCACATGGCGTGCTCGACGTTCCGTCGGATCCTCCGGGCGGTGGCGTCGAGAAGGCCCGGGGAGAAAAACGAGGCGACGCTTCGGCGAGCATGAAAGCGCAGTGATGTCGGCGCGCTGGCTCGATGCGCTGTCTTCGTTTCCGCGCTCACGGTTCCCGCCATCGCTGATGTCCCGACGCCCGACGCGTGCGCTCGTGCCATGCCGACGTGTTGGTGAAACCGGGTTCGCGGCTGGCGGCGCCCGTACCACAGGCCTCTTCGCGTGCGCCGCAAGCCACGCCGGCACTTCCGCAATCAGAGCACCAAAAAGCGCGTCATCACCTCAACGCAGCGGCTGCGCGTGCGCGGTGTCGTCGTCGATGTCGTGCCGGGTCGGCTCGAAGCGCACGATGATCAGGAATCCGATCGGAATCAGCGCCGACAGCGACACGATCCAGAACATCCCGGTGTCGTAGTGCGCCTTCAGGATCGGCAGCACGAACAGCGCGAGCGCGCTGCCCGCGCCGGCCAGCGCACGGCCGAAACCGATGCCGGTGCCGCGGATCGCGGTGGGATACGACAGCGCCGGATAGATCATCATCTGCGCGCCCGGCCCGAAGCCTTCCGCGAACAGCCAGGCGCCGAGCATCGCCAGCGCGAAGCCGATGCCGAGCGCCGTCTGCGGATGGCCGAGCAGCGCAAGCGCGACCAGCGACACGAACTGGATCGCGAAGCCGGCGATCGCCACCTGCCGCGATGGCCGGCGGTAGGCGAGGCGCATGCCGAGCAAGCCGCCCGTCAGCGCGAACAGCAGGTTCAGCGCGAGCGAGGCCGAAATCGTCTCGAACACGCCCGCGCCGAGGAATTGCGACAGGATCGACGGCAGGAAGAACGCGATCGCCGTGTATTCGAACGGAATGCAGAGATTCATCGCGCTGGCCACCAGCGTGCGGGCCAGGTACGGGCGCCGGAACAGCACGAGGAAACTGACGCGCGGCGGTTCGGGCGGCGCGGTGGCGTCGGCGGCCTTGTGCGCATGGATGCCGTAGGACTTGCGCAGGATGCGCGCCGCATCGTCGAGCTTGCCCTGGTTCGCGGCCCACAGCGGCGATTCGTTCATGAAGCGGTGCCGCACCGCGATGATCACGAGCGCCGGCACCGCGCCGAAAATCAGCGAGGCGCGCCAGAGCCAGCCGATATGCTCGGCCGGCAGCGCGAAATACAGCCCGAACACGATCAGGAAGCACACGGATGACGCCGCGTACCACATCGGGCACCAGGCCGCGAGCCGCGACGCCTTGTTGCCACGCCCCTGGAACTTCGAGAACTCGGACAGGAAGGCCATCGCCACCGGCAGGTCGATGCCCACGCCGAGGCCCATCACGAAGCGCGCCGCGATCAGCACCCACACGTTCGGCGCGAGGCCGGCCGCGATCGCGGCCACCACGAAGAACAGCATGTCGGCCATGAACACGCGGTAGCGGCCGATCCGGTCGGTGAACCAGCCGCCGACGAGGCTGCCGAGGATCGTGCCGATCATGATCGACGAGGTGACGAGGCCCGTCAGCGCGGGCGTGAGGCCGAATTCACGCACCACGTCCTGAATGCCGTAGGACAGCGTGGTCAGGTCGTAGGCGTCGAGGAACACGCCGCCGAGCGCGAGCAGCACGATCACGCGCGCATGGCTCGCGCGGCTGGCGCTGGTGTTGATCAGGCGCGAAACGTCGCTCGCGGAACGGATCGGCGTCGAGAGCGACGGATCGAAGTCGAGGGTGCTCAAGGAATTCTCCACGGTTGGCGATCGCTGCGGCGCGTGAGGCGCGGGCACGGTCGCAAAGGCCGATGCTAGGCAAAGGCCGCGTGGCGATGAACGGACGAATCCCGATTAGCAAATGACGCCGGCAGGCATGGCGGCGACGGCGCGCGCGGCAGCGGCGAAGTGGATGCGATGACGCCGGTGAAGGCGGTTCCGGCGTGGATGGTGCGGGCTGCAACGTCGGCCGTGCCGGCGTGCGCGCATATCGTTAGCGGAAATCGATCGAAGCGGGGTGGCCGCATGCGAGCTGAAAGGGGCGGCGGCGAGGCGCCGCTTCGACAAGCCAAAGTGACGCCGGTTCCGCACTGACTATATATATAGTGTGTTGCGCGCGGCGCACCGGTTTCGCCGAGGCGCCGCGTCCGATCTCAGCGCCAGCCGCCGGGCACGAACACCCACGCCGGCCCCTGCTGTTGCCAGTGCCCGCCGGCCCAGCGGCGCCCGCGGCGCGCCACGACCCAGTGCCCCGGCACCCACACGTAATTCCCCCTGCGCCAATCCCAGTAGCCGTCGGCCCAGATATAGCCGCGCGGGCGCGGCGGTGGTGGGCGGCGGTCGCGTCGCAGCGGGGGCGGCGGCCGGTTCGGACGCCCGCCGACCGGTGGTGGAGGCGGACGGCCACCGGGCGACGGAGGACGCCCGAGCGGCGGCGCAGGTTGCGCATTCGCGGTGACGGCCGTGCCGCCGGCCAGTGCGGCGCCGATCAGGGCTGCCGCTCGGAGGAAATTGCGACGTTGCATCGAAAGTCTCCCGTCTCGAGGAAGGGTGCCGCCCGGCGGGCGGTGCACGCAGCGCCAAATTAGCTTACGACTAGCCTGGTTACATTACAGACGTCGTAACGACTGTTACGCGCGGCGTGTCGGGCGGGAGAGCGGGTTGACGAAGCGAGACGAAAACGTTTCCGGCAAGAATTCGGGGCGTCAATTGCACCAAATAAGTGCAAATTGAGCATTTTTTACTGATTCGGAAGGTTTTCCCGCCATTGCCTTGTTGTTTCTTTGCAACCGTCAAGATGCTGACACAAACGAATGCGTGTTGCGGATACGCCAAAAAGGTGGCGTCAAGAGATCAAAAAAACAAGCCAAAACAAAGGGTTAGGGCAGACTACCATTTCTATTATTTCTGGTTAGAGAAAAAGTTATTTCTTTATTCGCGTGCGGCGGCCCTAGGGTCCACCCCTAAACTCACGTTTCCCAGAGCGGCCAACCATCCGGGCGCCGCCACGTAGAAGTCCTCGTGGCGCTTCCGGGCGGTTGCAGACCGTTCATGAAACAAGGTCGCAAGACCTGCCTCTTTTTAGATGAAGGGAGCTCCACGAATGAAGAAGACTCTGATCGTTGCAGCCGCTGCAGCATCGTTCGCAACCGTTGCCCACGCACAAAGCAGCGTCACGCTGTACGGCGTGCTCGACGCAGGCATCACGTACCAAAGCAACGTCGCCGGCAAGTCGCGCGTTTCGGAAGGCACGGGCGTCAACCAAAGCCTGTTCGGTCTGCGTGGTTCGGAAGACCTCGGCGGCGGCCTGAAGGCAATCTTCACGTTGGAAAGCGGCTTCAACCTGGGTAACGGCCGCTTCGACAACAACAACGGCATGTTCAACCGTCAAGCGTTCGTCGGTCTGTCGAGCCAATACGGCACGGTCACGCTGGGTCGCCAATACGACGCAGTCCAGGACTACCTGGCACCGCTGACGGCAACCGGCTCGTGGGGCGGCACGTACTTCGCTCACGTCGGCAACCTCGACAACCTGAGCACCGACGGCGGCTACGCAACGAACAACTCGATCAAGTTCACGAGCGCGAACTACGCCGGCCTGCAATTCGGCGGCACGTACGCATTCTCGAACAACACGAACTTCGGCAACAACCGTGCATACAGCGGCGGCGTGTCGTACCAGTTCCAAGGCCTGAAGCTGGCGGGTGCCTACTCGCAACTGAACAACCCGAACTCGGTGGCAGGCGGTGCAGTTGACGCCAACAACCCGTTCGGCACGCAAGGTCGCGTCCGTACGTACGGCGCAGCTGCCGGCTACGCATTCGGCCCGGCGCAAGTCGGCGCAGCATGGACGCAAGCGCGTCTGGACGACACGGTTTCGGGCGGCAACCTGCGCATCGACAACTACGAAGTCAACGGCAAGTACAACCTGACGCCGGCTCTGGGTCTGGGCGTGGCTTACACGTACTCGAACGGCGAAACCGGCCAGCACAACTTCCACTTCAACCAAGTGGGCCTGCAAGCCGATTACGCACTGTCGAAGCGCACCGACGTGTACGCACAAGCTGTGTACCAACGTGCAAGCGGCGCGCAAGCGTCGATCTACAACGGCTCGTTCATCTCGAGCACGTCGAACCAGTCGTCGGGCATCAACCAGACGGCAGCGACGGTTGGCCTGCGTCACCGCTTCTAAGCATGACGTTTGCCCGGGCAGTTCCGCCGGGCTGGCAAATGAAAAAAGCGCCTTCGGGCGCTTTTTTCGTTAACGGGCTGCCGCATCGTCAGCCGGATGCGGCCTGCGATCGTGCATGGCTCGATCGCAGCGACACGGCTTCAACGCGTGTAATCGCCGCTCGCCTCGGGCTGATAGACGATGGCGGACACGGTCACGGTGCCGGCCGCCGTATTCGGCAAGGTCACGGCAACGCGCTCGCCCTTGCGCGCGCCGAGCAGCGCCAGCCCGACCGGCGAAAAAACATTCAGCTTGCCGCTGGCGAGGTTGGCCTGGTCGGGGTACACGAGCGTCCAGGTGATGGCTTCTTGGGTGGTGTCGTCGGTCAACGAGAACTGTGAGTTCATCGTGATCACGTCCGATTTCATGGCCTCGGGGCCGACGATTTCGGCGCGTTCGAGCAGGGTATCGAGGGTGGCTTGCAGGCGCGAATCGCGTTCGGCGTGCTTTTCGAGGCGCGCCACGTCGAGTTCGGTCAGTTGCAACAGGCGACGGGGTTTCATGGAGCTTGTCCTTTTTTGAGCGTGATATGCCGCGGCCGGCGGCAGAAATGGCAATGACGTGAGCCCGGCGCCTGGCTGGCGCCCGGGTCAGGGCGGATCAGCTGGGGCGCCGGGCGGCAGCCTGCGGAACCTTGGCGTGAGCGCGTTGCGAACCGGCCGCACACCCGCCCGCGCCGGCAATGCGGCGGCGTAAGGCAGGGCGGTGGGCGGGGAACGAGCGCATCACGAAGGGCGGGGAATTTTGATGAAATCCCAGCCATTATAGCGTTGCCAAATGGCGGCGCGGTCAGAAAGTCGCCATCCAGTTGTCAGCAATTGTTGTCCAAATGTACAAACTGACGGCAATGTCAGGCGAGAATATTGGGGAATTTTTGCTATTTGTGCAACGGTGTATGTCCAGACTAAGTGTTTTCCCTTGGTTGAACGAGGTCTACACTGCAGTTGTTCGCTTCAGACAAACAGCACTGCCGGAAGCGACATAAAACACAATATCTCGGAGGTAACACCATGAAATCGCTCGTCCTTACCGCTGTTGTCGCTTCGGCTCTCATCGCTCCTGTCGCTTCGTTCGCTCAGTCGAACCAGCCGGTGACGCGCGCCGAAGTTCGTGCGCAACTGATTCAACTCGAACAAGCCGGCTACAACCCGGTCGCCAGCGACGCGCAATATCCGCGTGACATCCAGACCGCCGAGGCGCGCGTCCAGCAATCGCAACAAACGCTGACCCATGCCGACACCAGCGGCTATGGGGTGCAGCCGGTCGCCAGCACCCAATCGGGCAGCCGCCGTGCGGTGGACGCACCGAACCCGGTGGACAGCGTCTACTTCGGTCATTAAGGCAGGGCGTGACGGCAGGCCGCGAAGTCGCGGCCTTGCGCAATGACATGACGAGACCGCGCCTCGTCACCGATTCCACAGATCAGGTCTGATGCCCGCGCGTGAACCGCCGGCGGGTGTGTACCGGACAGGACCTCCGTCGCCGCAACACGGCGGCTTTGCCCAGACGTGAAAGGCGTTTGGGCATTTTTTGCAACCTGTTCGGCCTGGGGCTTATTCGGCGTCGGAGCCGATCGGCGTGCCGTGGATGTAATGCTCGAGCTGGCTGATCATGAATTGCTGGTCGGCAATCACGCTCTTGACCAAGTCACCGATCGAAATCACGCCGGCCAGCTTGCCGTTGTCGAGCACCGGCAGGTGGCGCATGCGGTGTTCGGTCATCAGCGCCATGCATTCGTCGCTGGTGGCAGACGGTTCGACATAGCGCACCTTCACGGTCATGATTTCCTCGATGCGCGTGGCCTTCGACGAGCGTTCGAGCAGCACGACCTTGCGCGCGTAATCGCGCTCGGTCACGATGCCGACGATATCGTTGCCTTCCTTCACGACGAGCGCACCGACGCTCTTGATCGCCATCAACTTCAACGCATCGTAAACCGACTCGTCCTTGCCGATCGTGTGCACCGTTTGGCCGGCATCGGGCTTTGATTTGAGAATATTCGCGACGGTAGTGCTCATACGATCTCCGGAAACCGGGTGGGAGACATGCCCGGGGGAACCCATTGAAAAGCGCCCGCGCGGGGCGGACGTGGGGTAGAACGCTTAACGTAGATTAGCGGTAAACTCCGGCAGCGCGCCACCCAGAACATTCCTTAACTCCGATTTTTCGATGCTTTCCATGCCTTCGCAATCTTCCTTGCCGTCCGCGGACGAGCGCCATGCCGACGAATGCGTCACGCTCGTGGCCTCGGCAACGCTTCCGACCCGCTACGGCACGTTCATGTCTTATGCGTTTCGCGTCACCGGCAGCGAGGCCGAACATCTGGCGCTCGTGGCTGGCGACGTTGCGGAGCAGCAATCGGTGCTGACGCGCCTGCACTCGGAATGTCTGACGGGTGACGTGTTCGGATCTTACCGCTGCGACTGCGGCGAGCAGCTCGATCTGGCGCTGCGTTATATCGCCGCAGAAGGTCGCGGCGTGCTGCTGTACCTGCGCGGCCATGAAGGGCGCGGCATCGGCCTCAGCAACAAGATTCGCGCGTATGCCCTGCAGGAACAGGGGCGCGACACGGTCGAGGCGAACCGCGACCTGGGCCTGCCCGACGATTCCCGCGAATACGATTCTGCCGCCGCGATCCTGCGGATTTTGAAGGTGAGCTCGGTGCGGCTGATGAGCAACAACCCGAAGAAGTTCGACACGTTGGTCGCGCACGGGATTCCCGTGAGCGAGCGTGTGGCGCTGGCCGTGCCGATTCGAGACGAAAACGAACGGTATATCCGCACCAAGCAGTCGAAATTCGGGCATTACTTCGACGAGAACGAGTGATTGATGCAGGGCCTCTTCGGAGGCCCTTGTTGCATCTGGGTGATGAGCCTACAGTCCCTTGTCCATAAGGCTCGGAACAGAAAGTTGCGTTTTGCAGGAAAGCTAAGGAAGCTTGGCAACCTGGCGTTGGATTTTTCAGTGCGGCGCCGAAAAACTACGCTCATCGGGTGGCCCCCACGCTAAAACCTACGCCGCCCAATTGTTACCTCGCCACGCCTGTCGGCGCGCTACGGGCGATCGCGGACGCCAAATTTTGTGATCGAGACCGTGGGCACATCCGGCTGCCACACGTTCGCGTCACTCGGCGTCGAGTTGAATTCCAGTTTTCACGCGAATGCCTGTCCGATGTGCAGATCGCGTGCGAGGGAATCGATCTGTCTGGTGTTCCCTCGGTCGATCGACGGATCTGTCACCAAGCCGCTACGGCCTGCATACGCCTGCGCCTCGTATTAATCGGCTCGAGTGGTAGCTGACCGGTGCGGGGCACCATGATTATCGACGTGCCCACCGTCCACGCAGGTTTGTTCGATCTGAATATGATGACCGCGCCGCGGCAGCGACTTTACGACGATGCTTGTATGTTGGTATGTAATTTACGTCTTTCCGCTTTTTGATATCCAACGAAATAAATACAAAAATTACAATAAAATAATAAGAATGGCGATATTTTAAGTAATTTCTTTCTTTTTGTAAGAAATTTGATTTTTTGATAAATGCAAAGTGATTTCACGAGGTAATAATTTGAAAAATATGGTAACCTCGCTCCGCGTCCGGCTCGATGCAGATAAAACGAATCATAAATTTATGAGAGGAAAGCAGTGAAAAAGGGGATTTTTTTATTTTTAGGTTTGCTTTTGGTGCACCTGTCATCGGCATTTGCCACCGTTATTCCTACGGGCACGACGCTCTATCTCGGAGCCCAGGTTTGCTCGGAGAATGGGCAATACTGCCTCGATATGCAGGCGTCCGATGGTAATCTCGTACTTTATGGTCCCACCGGCGCATTGTGGGCATCGGGCACGGCAAACAAGGGTGCAACGCGGGCCGTCATGCAGCCGGATGGCAATTTCGTTGTGTACACGTCAGCGAATGTAGCCTTGCTCGTATTGAACACGGAGCATGCCGGTGCGTACCTGAATGTGCAGAACGACGGTAACTTGGCGCTGTATTGGGATCGTGCAATTTGGCAAAGCAATACGAGTGATCCGAATTCGGTTCAAACGAATCAGGGCCGTATTTTGCATACCGATTCCAGGATTCCCGTTGGCGCAAGCTACACGGTTGGTCAGTATTTCCTGATTTTGCAAGCAGACGGGAATTTCGCTCTGTATAAAAATGGTGTGCCGATTTGGTACACCGCTACTGCGGGAAAAGGTGTGACGGCGGCCTGGATGCAGAACGACGGCAATCTCACTATGACGAATGACGCAGGAGCCGCACTCTGGCAGTCGAATACAGGCGGTAATGCGAATGCTTATTTTGCGTTCCAGCCCGACGGAAATCTGGTGATTTACACGCCGACTGTCAGCTGGGATCGTCTGGCGCACTTCGATCATCCGGATTACCTGGACCACAGCGGCGGGGGCTATTGTTTCGCTTGCACGGCCGAGCCGATTTCGATTCCGTTCTAAATACCAACCGACAGAACGTTGAGCCAAAGACGTGAGCAGGACGAAGGGCCCTCCAAGTGGGGCCCTTTTGCATTCATGATGTCATCGCTCAACGGCCTCGACCTATCGCCCCACTATTTACGCTCGGCCCTCCATTTGCTGCGACTCCTCACTACTTCGACGAGAACGAATAAGCGCCTCGCCGAACCTCGCATCCCCCCGAAAACGGGCCTCGTCGAGGCCCGTTTTTCATGTCTGCTGCATTGCGCAAACGGCGCCGCCGAACGCATCGGCCCAGCCCGTCAGCGCACCATTCCCACCCCGAGCGCCCGCTGATCGCCGCGTCCGTGGTCGTCCACCACCCGCACCGTGTAGCTGCCCACCGTGGCCGGCTGCCAGAACAGCGGCTCGCCGGGCCGGCTGCGGCCGACGTAGGCGTCGTCGACGAACCAGTACAGCGCATGCGCGCTCGCGTCGGCGGTGGCGTTGAAGGCGATGCGCGTGCCGTCGGGCGTGCTCATCCGCATCGCATAGGTGCTGCCGCGCAGCGGCGACGTGATGCGCGGCGGCCCGCCCGACATCTGGCCGGCATCGCGGCAGGCCGGATTCTGCGGCGGCCGGCGGCGCGGAACGCCGGCCTGGGCGAACACCTGTTGCAGATCGGACGGCCAGTACTCGTAGATTTCCACGTGCGTGCGCTTGTCGTCGTAGGGCGGGCAGGCGGCCTGGCCGGTGGCGTCGTCGATCACGACGGGCCGGTGCACGGTGCTGACGCGAATCGGCGACACGCCCGGGATGAACCAGGTCCAGCCCTGCTGCGGACACCATTCGTTCGGCAGATCGCCGCTCGCCAGGCAGATGCGCACGCGCTTGAGCCCGGCCGGCACCGGCCGCGGCGGCTCGGTGATCGGCCGTTCGGCGCGCAATGCATCGATGGTCTGGAAGAACAGCGGGGCGGCCGCGTCCACGCCGATAAATGCGGTGTTGCTCGAATTGTCGAAATTGCCGACCCACACGATCAGCACGTAAGGCCCGACGATGCCGGCCGTCCACGCATCGCGGAACGACCACGAGGTGCCGGTCTTCCAGTAGACGGGCAGCGCCGACGGCTGCGCGCCGCTGGTTTCGTCGGGCCGCAGGTGCTGGCGCAGCATGTCCATCACCATGTAGCTGGCGTCGGCGCTGAACAGCCGGCGGCCCGCCGCGCGCGGCTCGTCGGCACGCAGCCGCAGCGGGCGGTACACGCCGCCGTTGGCGAGCGTGGCGTACAGCGCGGCCAGTTCCTGCATGGTCACTTCGCCGCCGCCGAGCACGAGCGCGAGGCCGTAATGCTGCGGGCTGCGCGCGAGCCGCACGTCGGCGCTCTGCAGGAATGCGTAGAGGTCGGGCTTCTTCAATTGCGATGCCACCCACACGGCCGGCACGTTGCGGCTGCGGTTCAGCGCGTCGGTGGCGGTGATCGGGCCGAGGAAATGGCCGTCGAAATTCTCGGGTGCGTAGGGGCCGAACGAGGTCGGCACGTCGCGCAGCACGGTTTGCGGATGCAGCACGCCCTGGTCGAAGCCGAGCCCGTAGATGAACGGCTTCAGCGTGGAGCCGGGCGAGCGCTTGGCCTGGGTGCCGTTGACCTGGCCGTGGATCGACCGGTCGAAGAAGTCGGCCGAGCCGACCATCGCCTTGATGCTCATGTCGCGCGTGTCGACCAGCAGGGCGGACGCGTTGCGCACGCCTTGCACGGCATTGCGCGCGACGTAACGGTGGATCTGCCGTTCGAGCAGTTGTTGCAGGCCGAGATCGAGCGTGGTGACGAGGTGCTCGCCGCTTGCGGCGGCTTCAGCGGTATCGGCCGGCAGCGCGGCATCGCGCGCGGCCAGCGCCTGATTGACCGCATGCGGCGCGAGGAATGGCATCGCATCGAGCGGCCGCAGCGCGAACGGCAACGCGAACAGCGGCTTCAGGCCGGCATCGGAGGGATGCGTGTGCAACCAGGCGGTGAAGAGCCGGTTGCGCGAGGCGGCGAGCGCGCGGTTGATCTCGGTCTGATCGGCGCCGCCGCGCACGCGTCGTGCGGGGTCCTGAGGAATCACGGCGAGCGCGAGCGCTTCGGGCAACGTCAGCGCGGCGGCCGGTTTGTCGAAATAGGCGAGGCTCGCGGTGCCCACGCCCTCGACGTTGCGGCCGTACGGCGCGAGATTGAGGTAGGCCTCCAGGATCTGCCGCTTCGAATAGCTCAGTTCGAGTTGCAGCGCGCGACCGACCTGCACGAGCTTGCCGAGCGGCGAGCGCGTGTTCAGTTGCCACATCGAGCGCGCCAGTTGCATGGTCAGCGTCGAGCCGCCCTGCGGGTTGCCGCCGCGCACGTAGGTGATCCACGCGCCGCGCAGGAGTCCGTACGGATTGAAGCCGGGGTGCCAGCGGAACCAGCGATCCTCGTGCATCAGCACGGCCGCGACGAGTTGCGGCGACATCCGGTCGAGCGGCACCCAGAGCCGATAGCGATCGTCCTTGGCGAGCGTCAGGCGCAGCAGCTTGCCGTTCGCATCGACGACGGCCGTGGAGGTAGGCTTCCAGTCGCGCAGCAGCGGGTGCGGCCACAGACGAAAGCCAACCAGCACGACGGCCACGAGCAGCACCACGGCCACGGCGTTGTGCCGGCGGCGCAGGCCGCGGGCAACCGCCCCGAGCGCCGCGCGGCCGCGCTCGCGCCAGGCAGGGCGGCCGCTCATGCCAGCACCTCGCGCGCGGCACGCGCCACGCGTTGCATCGCACGCCGCATCACGGCGCGCGCTGCACCGTCAGCGTTGCACCGCCCGGCGATTGCGCCTGGATGCGGCGGTCGTACATCGATTCGCCGTAGGCCGGCGGCACGCCGAAGCTGCCGGCGTTGGTGGCCTTGATGCGGTAGACGAACTCCTGCACGTCGGTGTTCGCGCTGCCGTAGATCACCACGCGATCGTCGCGGATATCGGCGTACTGCGGCTGCCAGGTCGAACCCGCGACGCCGATCGGCGAGCGCCAGGCGGCGTCGGCAGCGGGCGCGCTGCCATCGCCGTCGCCATTGCCGTTGCTGTCGCCGCTGCCGTCCTGCGTATCGGCGGCGGGCGCCGGGGGCGGCGTCAGCACCGGGTCGAAGCCGCCCGGCAGCAGATCGACGATCGCGATGTTGCCGACGCTGGCCGAGCCGGTCGCGCGGATCTTCAGGTGCACGTCGATCTCGTCGCCGAGCGCGATCTTGCCGAGCGGCTTGCCGTCCTTGTCGGTGTACTCGCGCACGATTTCGAGGCCGTCCTTGATCGCCTGGGTCGACGCGGCGCGATCGTAGCCGGACTGGCTCGCGATCCACCACGCCGGCTGCGTGCCGCCGTTGACGATGTCCACACGCGTGGCCGCCGCGTTCCAGGACGCCGTGCGCAACAGGTTCGCGCGCACGGTGGAGATGTCCTTCGGCGCGACGCCGGCGCGTTGCTCCTCGATCGCCAGCTTGTCGATGCCGCCCGCATTGGCGCCGGCGTAGGCGTCGAGCGCGAGGATCGTCATGGCCGACGACAGCGTGTTGAAGCGGTCCTGCTGCAACGGCAGCACCAGGTTGTCGAGCACGCGCGGCGACAGTGCGCGGGCCCGCTCGGGGAAGTGCTTCGACAGCAGATACAGCACCGACGCATCGCGCGTCAGCGGGTCGATGTAGTAGCCGCTCGGGAACGCTTCGTTCTGCGACGGTTTGCGTTCGAGCAGTGCCTGCGGCCCGGCGATCAGCGCGGCGGCGGCCTTGTCCTGCTTCAGCAACTGGTACGACGCGGCCAGCCAGGCCGCGGCGAGATCCTGCTTCCAGTCGTTCGGATAGGCATCCTGAAGACGTTTCTGCACCGCCGCGAGCGCGTTGGTGGTGACGTTGCCCTCGCGCGTCAGCAGATAGACGGCGTACGCGCGCTGCCGCAACTGGTCGAGCGAGCCGAGCGCGTCGTTGGTCGACAACTGCTGCAGATAGGCGTTGCCGGCGTCGAACATGTCGCCCGGCACGGCGGCGCCGCGCTCGCGCGCATCGATCAGCACATGCATCGCGTAGGCCGACACGAACGGATCGGCGTCGGGCGTGGCGGTCCAGACGCCGAAGCCGCCCTGCGCGTTCTGGCGCGTGCGCAAGGTCTGGAAAAACGTCTTCAGCGCGTCGGCGTTGGCGGCATCCGCGCCGGCCGACGGCGCGTGCTGCACATTGGTCAGCGCCTGCACCGACAGCCATTTCGCGGCGAACAGGCGCGGCACCGTGGCGCTCACGAGCTGCTCGCTGCAGTAGTTGTCGTAGTTGCTCAGGTACGCGGCCAGCCCTTCGCCGAGCACCAGCGGCGCGGTGGAAACGGCCGCGTCGCGCGATGCATAGGCGTCGTACATGGCGCGCAGGTTCGGCACGCTGGCGCGCTTGCCCGGGGCGACGCGCGAGAATTCCACCTGCGAGCGGAACGGCGCGGCGGGGCGCACCGACACCTCCACGCTTTGCCGCGCGCTCTTGCCGCCGTAGCTCGCGGTGAACGCCAGCGGGCCGCTGCCGAGCGTGCTGGTGGCGCGAATCCGGAAGCGCGCCACGCCCTCGTGCATCGGTGCGAGCGGCAGCGCCTGGGTGGCCGCGCCGACCACCTGGAACTGCGCGCCGGGCTTCAGCGCAACGTCGACCGGCACCGGTTTATTGCCGCCGCCATCGAGGTTGTTCGCCACGCCCACGCTGATCTCGGCTTCGTCGCCGGGTGCGAGTGTGGTCGGCACGTTCGGGCTCAGCACGAAATCGCCGCGCACGGTGGTGGCGCTCTCCGCCGTGCCGATCTTGTCCGGCGCGACCGAGACGGCCATCACGCGCAGCCGCCCGTTGAAGTAGTCGGGCACGCGGTAGCTGAATTTCGCGTCGCCGTTCACGTCGACGATGCCGGACCAGAACACCACCGGCTTGTCGTGCTTGCGACGGAACGGGTTGAGCTGGCGGCCGATCGCCTCGTCGGCGTCCCCGCCCGGCGCGGCCATCGCCATCAGCTTGTCGAAATCCGGCAGGATCAGGTCGAGGATCTGCGAGGTGCCCACTTCGAGCATCCGTTTGCGGAAGAACATCTTGAGCGGATCGCCGAGCTTGTAGCGCGCGACCTGCAGGATGCCTTCATCGACGGCGAACACCACCACCTTCGACGGCACCGGCGTATGCACCGTGAAGGTGGCCGTGTCGCCCGGCTTGACGAGCGTGGGCGCGTCGACGGCCAGCTTGTTGCGGCGCGCGTCGAGGTTCACCGAGAACGGCACCACGCCATAACTGAGCGGGCTCATGAAGATTTCGTCCGACGACGGATCGCGGACGAACTGCACGTTGATGTAGCCGTTGCCTTCGAAGCCGGCCGGCACCGTGATGTGCTGCACCGAGCTGGTGGTGTCGGCATGGAACCACGCGTGCGCGTAGACCTTGTCGCGTTCGATCGTGATCAGGCCGCTGCCCGCGTAGGGCGCGCGGATCGCCACGTCGATCGTCTCGCCGGGCTGGTAATCCGGCTTGCCGAGGTTGATCTGCAACTCGGCGTTGCGATCGAGCGAGCGCGACACGTTGGCGTCGCCGGCCACCGAGTAGTCGATGCGATTGACCTCGGTGCCGTCGGCGCGCTTGATGCGCAGCGCATAGCTGCCGGGCTGATCGGTGCGCAGCGCGAGGTCGAGGCCGGCGGCCGGAATCGTCAGCGGGGCTTCCTGCACGGGCACTTCCTTGAGGCGCGAATCGTACTTGTAGGCGCCGGAATCCTGGCGTGTCAGCACCGACACGTAGCGCAGCTCGACCAGTTGCGCGCGCAGGTCCTTCAGCGCGATCGCCTGCGCATGCGGATCGATCGCGATCAGCTTGACCGAGCGCGGGCTGCCGCGCTTCACGTAGCCGAGATCGTCCACCGCGCGATAGCCGACCAGCCAGTCGTTGTTCGAGACCAGCGCCTGCGCGTTGGCGGCGACGCTGCGGCCGCCCTCTGCCTCGTAGGCCTTGGCCTGGAAGTAGAGCTGATAGGTGGCGTCGGCGTATTTCTTGAGGTCGAGATCGAATTCGGCGTGGCCGTTGTCGTCGGTCTTGCCGTCTTCCAGCGTGGTGGTGTAGCCCTCCTTGGCGCGCCGCGCGTCGAAGAAGTGGTAATCCTTCCAGGCGCGGAACGCGGGCCACACGGGCCGCAGCGTCAGCGTGGCGGCGACGCGGCGGCTTGCGGCCGGCGTGCCGAACAGGTTGCGCGCATCGACGACGCCCTTCAGCGCATCCGGCTTGACCCAGCCGTCGGCGGTTTGCGCGGACAGCCGCGCGTCCACCTTCATGCGGTCCGGCTCGAACTCCTTGACCTGCACGGTGGTGCTGCCGATCGGCTCGTCGCCGGGCTTGCCGTCCTTGACGATGTAGAGGTTGATCGTCCACGCGCCGGTGGGCGCCGTCTCGGCCGGCGTGTAGTCGAGCGAGGTGAAGCCGCCGGCGTCGATCGAAACGGGCGGGCGCGCCACCGTGATGCCGCGCGGATCGACGATCTCGGCCTGCAGGGGCACGCCGGCCGGGCTGCGCGCCCAGCTCGCGGCGCGCACGATGAGGCCGATATGGAACAGGTCGCCCGGCCGGTACAGTCCGCGGTCGGAGAACAGATAGGCCGACAGTTGCCCCTGGTTCGCGGCGTTGCGCTCGCCGCCCACGTCGAAGCGCGAGAAATCGAGCTGGCGGTCGCGGCCCGCGAACGGCAGGAACGAGAGGTCGTTGTCCTTCCTGACGACGTACAGCTCGGGGCGCTTCTCGCGTTCGAGGCCCTTGAGCGTGGGGATATGCACCTGGCCGTCGGCGTCGGTGGTTTGCGTCGCGAGCGGCTGGCCGTTGACGGCAAGCAGCGAGACCGTTGCGCCTGCAACCGGTTTGCCGGTGCGGATCGATTGCACGAACACGTCCTGGCTGCCGTCGAGCGCCTGCTTGACGAGCATGCCGAGGTCGGTCACCACGATCAGGCGCGTGTCGCTCGGCATGGCGTCGTCGCCGCTGCCGTCGCCATTGTTGTTGTCGGCCGAATCGTCGTTGTCCTGACCGCCGTCGCTGTCGGTCGCGCCGCTGCCGTCGTCCTTGTTCGCCTTCTTGTCCTTGGCCGGATCGTAGCCGGCGAGGTGCAGCAGGAACACGCCGCGCTTGCCGTCCTTCAGGTACTGGCCGAGATCGAGGCCTTCGTAGTGCGCCTTGCCGGGGTCGCCGGCCGGGAACGCGCGCTTGTCGATGAAGCGCTCGACGATGTGATCCTCGCTGAAGCTGTACGACAGTTCGGGCTGCGAAT
Organism: Burkholderia sp. 22PA0099; assembly: GCF_047497165.1. NCBI lineage: Bacteria > Pseudomonadati > Pseudomonadota > Betaproteobacteria > Burkholderiales > Burkholderiaceae > Burkholderia > Burkholderia sp. 22PA0099. The sequence continues at coordinate 2,553,042 of NZ_CP163164.1, forward strand.
AACTGCCCTGATTGAAGCTGACCAGATGCTGCAACTGATCGGGCAGCACGCGGCCGATTTCGAGCTTCATGCCGGGCAGGTTGCGCGCGACGATCGACAGCCGCTTGCTGCCCGACAGCGACAGCAGCGAGCCGTCGGCCATGAAGCGCAGCAGCTTCGGATAGTCGGGCACGGTCAGCACACGCTGCACCGGCTCGCCTAGCAGGTAGCCGCCGGCCGATTTGAGGCCCGCGTCGAAGCGCACGTAGAGCTTCTGGCCCGGCGTTGCATGGAACTTGAAGCTCTGCATCGGCGCGGTGTCGTCCTCGGTCGGCACCGTGGCCAGCGGCAGCGGCGTGGCGCGCTTGAGCAGCGCGTCGTCGATCTCGGACGGCTGCCAGTCGTAGGGGCCGTCGTCGGCGTCCTGCTGCACGCCGGGCTTGCGCTTGGGCAGCACCCAAGCGTGGGCGCGCGAGGCCAGATCGTCGGCGCGCACGCCGTCGCTCAGTTGCGAGACGAGCACTTGTTCGGGTTCGTAGCGATCGTTGTCGACCAGGGTAGGGGTGACGTCGCCGATCTTCAGGCTGTACAGGCCCGGCACGTCCACCTGGGCGTGCAGCACGTCCTGGGTGCCGTCGCCGCCGCGCGCGCTGCGCACGCCCTTGTCGATGTCGACGCGCGCCGTGAGCGGATCGCGAGGGATATCGAGCGGCTGGGAATGGACCCACGCGTTGATGCGGCGCGCGTCGTAGTTGACCGTATAGCGCAGCGGCGACACCGTCTTGCCGTCGCGCGCGACCAGCGACAGCGCGATGCGCTTCTCGAACGCGGCCGGATCGACCGGGTAGTTGAAGCCGACCTGCATGATGGTTTTCTTCGCGGCCGGGTTCTTCGGGTCCTGATAGAACTCGGTGCTGCCGATGCTGGCCTTGAAGGCGGCGATGTCGAACGCGAAATGGTCGTCGGCCATCTTCACTTGCGGCGCGAACACGCGGCGCACGGCGAAGCGCACCGCGACGTGCGCGCCCACCGGCCAATCGGCGGCCGGCGTGAAGCGCAGCGTGTGATCGTCGTTCCAGTGCCATTCGCCCTTCAGCGCGGGGGACATCTCGATGCCGTCCGGCACGCTTTTGCCGACCTGCTCGATCGGCGCGGCCGAGCGCGAGAACGCGACGTCGAGCGGATGCACGGTGGTCAGCGGCTTGCCCGATTCGTCGGTGTCGTAGCTCGTGACGGCGGGCGCGGTGACCTTGAACGTGACCTCGTCGGGCGCGAGGGTCTTGGGGCGGTGCTGATACCAGTAGCCGCCGCCGGCCAGCGCAAGCACGCCGGCCGCGATGCCGAGCGCATGCCAGGGGCGGCGGCGCACTGCGCGCCCGGTGACGCCGGCCCAGGCCGGTGCGGTCCACGACAGGTTGCCGAACACCGGCCGCAGCAACCGCCCGAGCAGGCGGAAGGTCCAGCGGATCGCATGCAGCGGCCACACCAGCAAAAGGCGCAATACATCCATCTTGTTATATCCCGGTCGGTCGGGCCACGCGGCGCTGCCGCGCGCTTCCCTGAGAGCGTTTATTCGAGTTCGTAGGCGGCGCGTTCGACGGCCGGTCCGCGCCGGCCGCTCACCTTACCGTCCGGGTGGGGGAAAGACAAGATTCGCGGCGGATGCGGCGGGATAAATCGGATTCGGGTTGATCGGGCCAACCGCCGACCGCCGACCGCCGACCGCCGACCGCCGACCGCCGACCGCCGACCGCCAACCGCCAACCGCCAACCGCCGACCGCGCCGCCCACCCCGACCCCAGCAACCTTCAATCCGCTTGCAGCGCCCACAGCGCATCAAGCACATGCTGCGTGGCGCTTTCGACCGGCCCGCTGCGATGCGCGATGCCGAGCTCGCGCGACAGCGCCGGGCGCAGCGGCCGCATCGCGATGCGCGCGTCGGGCGCCGGCGCGCCGGCTTCGTGCGGCAGCAGCGTGGCGCCGTAGCCGGCCGCCACCAGGCTCTTGATCGCGTCGTTGAAGTTCAGCTCGATGCGCGGGGCGGGGCGATGCCCGTCGGCGGCGAACCAATCGACGGTCTGCCGCGACAGCCGCGTGTTCGCGTCGTTGAGGATCAGCGGGCGCTTGGCCAGCCAGGCCGGCGTGACGCGCGCCGGTGCCTGCCAGTCGGCCGGCACGAACGCGAGCACCGGGTCGCGCCGCCACGGCGAGATCGTCAGGCCGGCGACGGCGGCCTGCGGCAGCGCCACCAGCCCGACATCGAGCGAGCCCTGGGACAACTGCGCGAGCGTGTCGTGCGAGGTCAGCACGGCGATCTGCACGTCGATGTCGGGATGGTCGCGCCGCAGCCGAGCCAGCACCTGCGGCAGCAGATGCGCGAATGCGCCGGTGGAGGCGCCGAGCCGCACGCGGCCGGCCAGCCCCTGCACCTGCCGTTCGACGTCGTCGAGCGTGGCCTCGACGTCGGCCAGCAGGCGCCGCGCGCGCTCGATCAGCAATTCGCCGATCGCCGACGGCCGCACGTTGCCGCGCGTGCGCGACAGCAACGGTGCGCCGACCCGCGCTTCCAGCTCGGAAATATGGAGGCTGACGGTGGGCGGCGCGAGGTGCAGCGATTGTGCGGCGGCCGCGAACGATCCGAGGTCGGCGATGGCGATTAGCGTGCGGAGGCGATCAAGACTGATTTCGCGCATGACGGAAATACTCACGTTCAGAAAATATGAATCTCGTCGTCGCGAAATTCAACTTTTCCAAGTGTAGCGCGAGCGCGATGATCGGTCATGTCGTCGATCGGCGACGGCGTTTTTGAACCACGATTCGACCCGCGATTCGTTCGCGGTCCTACGCGTAACCAGGAGCATCACGACATGAGCGGACCCATCGTTTTCATCGACGGCGACCAGGGCACCACCGGCCTGCAGATCCACGAACGGCTGCGCGGGCGCACCGATCTGCGGCTGGCCACGCTGCCGGCCGCCGACCGCAAGGACCCGGCGCGGCGCGCGGCGGCCATCAACGAATGCGACATCGCGATCCTGTGCCTGCCCGACGCGGCCGCGCGCGAATCGGCGAGCTTCGTGCGCAACCCGTCGGTGCGCGTGATCGACGCCAGCTCGGCGCATCGCACCGATCCGGCGTGGGTTTACGGCTTCCCGGAGATGGCCGACGGGCAGCCCGAACGGATCGCCGCGGCGCGGCGCGTGACCAACCCCGGCTGCTACCCGACCGGCGCGGTCGGGCTGCTGCGCCCGCTGATCGCGCAGGGCCTCGTGCCGGCCGATTACCCCGTGTCGATTCACGCGGTGTCGGGCTATTCGGGGGGCGGCCGCGCGGCGGTGGATGCGCATGAAAGCGGCGAGGGCGGCGCACCGGCGCTGCGCGTGTACGGGCTCGGCCTCGCGCACAAGCATCCGCCGGAAATCGTGCGCCATGCGGGCCTCGCGCACCGGCCGCTGTTCGTGCCGTCGTACGGCGGGTACCGGCAGGGCATCGTGCTGACGATCCCGCTCGAAACACGGCTGTTGCCGGCGGGCGTGGACGGCGCACGCCTGCATGCCGGCCTCGCCCGTCACTACGCGGGTGCGCGCCACGTACGCGTGCTCCCGGCCACGGCGAGCCGAGACGTCGCCCAGCTCGATCCGCAGGCGCTGAACGGCACCAACGACATCGAGTTCGGCGTGTTCTCGAACGACGAACACGGCCACGTGCTGCTGACGGCCGTGTTCGACAACCTCGGCAAGGGCGCATCGGGCGCGGCCGTGCAGAACCTCGACCTGATGCTGGCCGCGCTCGGCTGAAGGCCGGGAAGGCGCTGAAAGCACGAAGGCGCGAGCGGCCCCCCGCTCGCGCCTTCGTCTACGCCATGCACCGCGGCGTCAGGCCGCTTCGGGCTGCGTCGCGCAGAGCGCCGGATCGAGATCGAGCGCGGCGAGCGTCTGCGCATCGATGTCGATCCAGCAGGCCACCACCATGCGGCCATCGATCGATTCGGGCGCCCCGGCCCGGTGGGCATGCACGCCGATGCGCCGGAACAGCCGCTCGATGCTGCAGAACGTCACGCCAATCAATTGCCGCGCGCCGCGCCGCGCCGCGCATTCCACGGCCGCCGCCAGCATCGGCCGCACCGACCAGGCCAGGCTGTTGCCCTCGGCGCCGTCCTCGGCGCTGGCCGCGAAACGCGACAGCTCCCAGATGTCCGATGAGCGCGGCGCCGGCATGTCCTCGGCCAACAGGTGCGGGAAAATTTCCTGCAGCAGATAGGGCCGGGTGGTCGGCAGCAAGCGCGCACATCCGCAAATTTCCTCGCGTGCGTCGCGCGCGAACACATAGACCGTATCGTCGCGATCGTATTGATCGCGTTCGAATTGCGCGTCTTCGGTCGGCAGTTGCCAGCCGAGCTGTTCGACAAAGACGCGATAACGGTACGACCCCAATTCGGCCGCGAGTTGGGGGAAAGTCGGCCTGCCTCGTGTACGTATGTCTGCATGGTGTCCTCGTGGTGTATTCCGATTGGAATTGGCGCATTACAGCGCGCGCTCCGAGGACCGGTAACTGCTATTCCTGACAGGCCGAATCGGCACGCAAAGGTTTGCGCGCCGGATGTGTTTCAATAACGAGATTGCGTTGCGGGCCGACTTGAACCGAAAATGCAAACGTTGCGTGTTTTGCAACAGATCAGGCGATAAGATCCCACCGGATGCATATGTCGTCAGATTGAAAGGTGGATGCCCGAAGTGGGGGGCGCAGACCCGGCGGCGAGTGCGCCGTTGACGGTCGCGGCCCAGTCGAATGTGCTCAGGCAAGCCACGAGGGCGGCGGCGGTGGCGTGCATGCCGATGTCGGTGCCGAAGCGGTCGACGCCCATCAGGTTGCTGCGCACGTCGTCCCAGGCAATCAGGCAGCGGCCGGTGGCGGGATCGCGATACCAGTCCCAGCCGATCGTCAGGTGCGCAAAGCCTGGCGACGCGGCGCGGCGCCATTCGGTGAAGCCGGCGTGGTCGGCCGGCAGGCCTTCGGCGCGCAGTTCGCCGGACAGTTCGGGGTCGAGCCCCGATGCGACGTGTTCGAACGCGAGCGTCGCGAAGGCATGCAAGGGCAGGCGGACGTAGCCATCCGCCGAAGGTGCGCAGTACGGATGAAGCAGCGGGGGTGTCATGCGCGGCAATGTATCAAGCCTGAGACGCCGATGTAACCTAGCAAGAATGACAGCGTGGAAGCTGTGGGAGAGATGATGGAACTACGCTGGCAGGATGCCTACCACCAGTTCAATGCGGCCGAAAACGAGCAGCAGCTGTTTCAGCAGATCTCTGCGTATTCGCGCCGGATCGGCTTCGAATACTGCTGCTACGGGATTCGCGTGCCGCAGGCCGGCGCGCAGCCGGTCGTCGAGATCTTCGATACCTATCCGGCGGGCTGGATGGCCCACTATCAGGCGCGCAACTACATCGAGATCGATCCGACCGTGCGCGACGGCGCGCAAAGCCCCAATTTGATCATCTGGCCCGACGTGGATACCGGGGAAGCGCCGGCGTTGTGGCGTGACGCGCGCGATTTCGGCATGTCGGTGGGCGCGGCGCAATCGGCCTGGGCCGCGCGTGGGGTGTTCGGACTGCTGACCATCGCGCGCCGCTCCGACCGCCTCACGCCGGCCGAGATCAACAGCCTGACGCTGCAGGCCAACTGGCTCGCCAACCTTTCGCATTCGCTGATGGGCAAGTTCCTGGTGCCGAAGCTGTCGCCGTCGTCGTCCGTGACGCTGACGCGGCGGGAGCGCGAAGTGCTGGCGTGGACCAGCGAGGGCCGCACCGCGAGCGAGATCGGCGATCAGCTCAACATTTCCGAGCGCACCGTCACGTTTCACATCAACAACATCCTGGCCAAGCTCGGCGCCGCCAACAAGGTGCAGGCGGTGGTCAAGGCAATCGGCCTGGGCTTGATCGAAACGCCCTGAGCCAGAGCGGCCAGCGCGCCGCATTGCCAGCGCAGATCCCACGACGCGCCGCCCGGACCCGCTCCGGCCGGCGCGTCGTTCATTCCATCAGCGGTTCGGCTTCCTTGGCCGTCCAGCTGACGCTGGAAATGCTCTTCTCCATGCTCATGCGGCTCGCGATCTGTTCGAGCTTCGGCTGATCCTTCGGATGCAGCTTCAGCGTGGCCGTCACCTTGATCCGATCGGGCGCGCCTTCGTCGAGCACGTCCTCGCTCGTCAGACTCTGGAACGACAGCGGCTTCGCGTACATCGAATTCGACAGCTGGGTGCGCACGTGGATCTCGTCGGCGGCCAGGCAGATCACGGTGATCTGGTATTCGCGGATCAGGTCGGCGTTCGACACCGGCGTGGCGTTGATCGCGTGGCTGACCGAGCGCAGCACCGTGTTGACGGCCAGCACGACCACGGTGCCGGCCAGCGCCGGCACGTACAGGCCGCTGCCCGCAAGCACGCCGACCGCGGCCGAGCACCACAGCGTGGCGGCGGTATTGATGCCCTGGATCGCGCCTTTCTCGCGCATGATCACGCCGCCGCCGAGGAAGCCCACGCCCGACACGACGTAGGCGGCGATCTGCGTGACGCCGGCCACGCCGTTGCCGGTCATCACGCCGAGCGTGACGAACAGACACGCGCCGCACGTGACGAGCGTGATGGTGCGCAGGCCGGCGGTGCGCTGGCGCATCTGGCGTTCGATGCCGATCGCGACGCCGCAGGCGAACGCGGTGAGCAGGCGGAGGATGAATTCGACGGTCATGGTGTGCAAGGCCTGGCTGGGGGCGCCGCGAGCGGGCCGGCATCGAATCGGCCGCGCGTGGCGCAACCCGTAACGATACCGCGCGGCAGGCGGCCGAATATGAAACAAGGATGACGCTCGCCGCGCGACCGGACGCGGCGTCAGCCAGGCAGGCTGGGGGCGTTCAGGTGGCGCGGCGTTGCGCGGCGGGTTCGCGGCAACTGTCCACGGAGATTCCTTTGGAGAACGGATCGGCGCGATTCTAGCAGGCGAGGCGGCGCGCCGGGCAGGCCGATCTGCGGGCATGTGCGGGCAGGCACGACTCGCGCGACGCGCCGCACATTGGGCACAATGAGGCACCCGCCACCGCCCGATCCGGCCATGCTGCTCAAAACCCTGCTGCGACGCCTCGACCTCACCACGCTGCAACTGTTCCTCGCCGTGCACGAGGAAGGCACGCTCACGCGCGCGGCCGAGCGCGAGGCGATCGCCGTCTCGGCCGCCAGCAAGCGCCTGCTCGAACTGGAGCAGGTGGTGGGCGCCGCACTGTTCCAGCGCAACGCGCGCGGCATGACGCTGACGCCGGCCGGCGAGACGCTGCTGCACCATGCGCGGCGCGTGATGCGCGACATCGAGAACATCGGCGCCGAGCTGGCCGGCTATGCGAGCGGCGTGCGCGGCTACGTGCGGATGTCGTCGAACCTGTCGGGCATCGTCGAATTCCTGCCGGAGGATCTGCGCGCGTTCCAGGCCGAGCACGAACGCGTCAAGCTCGACCTGGAGGAGCGGCCGAGCGGCGGCGTGGTGGAGGCGGTGGACGACAGCCTGGTCGACATCGGCATCTGCTCGGAGGATGCCGACACGCGCGCGCTGCACGTCGAGCACTACCGCCACGACACGCTGGTGATCGTGGCGCGCCCCGACGATCCGCTCGCCGCGCACGACAGCCTGCCGTTCGCGGCCACGCTCGACAGCGACCACGTGGGCCTGCACGTCTCCAGTTCGATCAACATGCGCACCCATCTCGCGGCGCGCCAGGCCGGCCGCCCGCTGCGGCTGCGAATCCACGTGCCGGGCTTCGACGCCGTGTGCCGGATGGTGCAGGCCGGGATGGGGGTGGGCGTGCTGCCTCGCAAGGTGTACGAACTGATGGGGCGGCCGCTCGGGCTCGCCGCGATCGGCCTGGACGACGACTGGTCGTGTCGGCGGCTGGTGCTGGTGGTGCGCGAGGTGGCGGCGCTGTCGCCCGTCAGCCGGCTGCTGTTCGAGCACCTGCGCACCATCGAGGCCCGCGAAACCGAGGCGCCGCGCCACGACTGACGCATCGGGCAGCGTTCGCGGTTCGCGAACGCTGCTTGGCGAAATGCGGTTGGACGTTCGCCGCCCGGCAACCCTACGCTGTGCTCCATCAAGATTCGAACCGGAGACAGCAACATGAGTGGCCCCCTCCAAGGGATTCGCGTGATCGAAATCGGCACGCTGATCGCCGCCCCGTTCGCCGCCCGCCTGATGGCGGAATTCGGTGCCGAGGTCATCAAGATCGAAGCGCCCGAGACCGGCGACCCGCTGCGCAAATGGCGCAAGCTGCACGAGGGCACCTCGCTCTGGTGGTATCTGCAGTCGCGCAACAAGCAATCGGTCTGCGTCAACCTGAAATCGCCCGAGGGCGTCGAGATCGTCAAGCAACTGGTGGCCGAAGCCGACGTGCTGATCGAGAACCTGCGCCCCGGCGCGCTCGAAAAGCTCGGCCTCGGTTGGGACACGCTGCATGCGCTGAACCCGAAGCTGACCATGGTGCGCATCTCGGGTTACGGCCAGACCGGCCCGTACCGCGACCGCCCCGGCTTCGGCGCGATCGGCGAGGCGATGGGCGGGATTCGCTACACCACCGGCGAGATCGACGGCGCGCCGGCGCGTGTCGGCGTGAGCCTCGGCGATTCGCTGGCCTCACTGCACGGCGTGATCGGTGCGCTGATGTCGCTGCTGCGCGTGAAGACCGGGCAGGGCGAAGGGCAGGTGGTGGACGTGTCGCTGGTCGAGAGCGTATTCAACCTGATGGAAAGCCTGGTGCCCGAGTACGACCTGCTCGGCCATGTGCGCGAGCGCAGCGGCGGCGCGCTGCCGGGCATCGCGCCGTCGAACACCTACCGCACGGAAGACGGCGCGTTCGTGGTGATCGCCGGCAACAGCGATCCGATCTTCCGCCGCCTGATGCACACGATCGGCCGCCCCGATCTGGCCGACGATCCCGCGCTCGCGCACAACGACGGCCGCGTCAAGCAGACGGTGATGCTCGACGCCGCGATCGCCACCTGGACGTCCCATCATTCGATCGACGACGTGCTGGCCGCGCTGGAGCGCGCCGAGGTGCCGTCGGGCCGCATCTATTCGGTGGCCGATATCGTCAGCGATCCTCATTATCAGGCGCGCGACATGCTGCTGCCGGCCACGCTGCCGGGCGGCGCGTCGGTCGCCATGCCGGGCATCGTGCCGAAGCTGTCGGACACGCCGGGCGGCATGAACTGGCCCGGCCCGGCGCTCGGCGCGCACACCTCGAGCGTGCTGGCGGGGCTCGGTTACGACGAGGACGAGATCGCACGGTTGCGTGCACAGGGAGCGGTGCAATGAGCACGACCGAGATGCTGATCGTCCAGGAAGTCGCGCCGCGCGACGGCTTGCAGATCGAACCGCAATGGGTCGAGACGGCCGACAAGATCGCGTTGATCGACGGCTTGTCGTCGCTCGGCTTCACGCGCATCGAGGCCGGCTCGTTCGTCTCGCCGAAGGCGATTCCCGCGCTGCGCGACGGCGACGCCGTGTTTCGCGGCATGCGCCGCGCGCCGGGCGTGACCTACGTGGCGCTGGTGCCGAACGCGAAGGGCGCCGAACGCGCGCTGGCCGCCCAGGCCGACGAATTGAACCTCGTGATGTCGGCCAGCCAGACCCACAACCGCGCCAACATGCGCATGAGCTGCGAGGCCTCGCTGGCCGGTTTCGGCGACATCGTCGCGCAGGTGCGCGGCGCGGCCGTCTCGCTCAATGCGACGGTGGCCACCGCGTTCGGCTGCCCGTTCGAAGGCCGCATCGACGAGGATCGCGTGCTGCATATCGTCGACACCTATCGCGAGCTGGGCATCGCGGGCATCACGCTGGCCGACACCACCGGCATGGCGAACCCGCGCCAGGTCGCGCGGATCGTCGCGCGCGTGCTCGAACGCGTGCCGGCCTCGGCGCTGACGCTGCATTTCCACAACACGCGCGGGCTGGGCCTGGCCAACGTGCTGGCCGCCTATGAAGCCGGCGCGCGCCGCTTCGACGCCGCGCTCGGCGGCCTCGGCGGCTGCCCGTTCGCGCCGGGCGCGTCCGGCAACATCTGCACCGAGGATCTCGTCAACCTGTGCGACGAGATCGGCGTGCCCACCGGCATCCACCTGCCGGCGCTGATCGCGCTGTCGCGCACGCTGCCGGCGCTGGTCGGCCACGCGGTGCCGGGGCAGGTCGCGAAGGCCGGCCGCAACGCCGACCTGCATCCCGCGCCCGATTACGTGGCCGGGATTGCCTGAGCACGCATCGCATCACGGCTTCACCGCTACGCAACGAAAACATCGCAGTCCTCATTCACCAAATCGACCGGGCGGCACACGCCAGCCCGGCCTGGAGACAAGCATGACAACCAGCAGCGCAATCGCAACGGAGGGCCGCGCCGCCAGCGGCGAATCCGGCATCCAGGTGATCCGCAAGGTCGCGTGGCGGATCATGCCGCTGATCATGATCTGCTATCTGTTCGCGTTCTTCGACCGGATCAACATCAGCTTCGCCAAGTTCCAGTTGCAGGGCGACCTCGGCTTGTCCGATACCGCCTACGGGCTCGGCGCGAGCCTGTTCGTGATCGGCTACGTGCTGTTCGAGGTGCCGAGCAACCTGTTCCTCTATCGGGTCGGCGCGCGGCGCTGGATCGCGCGGATCATGATTTCGTGGGGCATCGCCACCACCGCGATGGTGTTCGTCCACACCGAATGGCAGTTCTACGGGCTGCGCTTCGTGATCGGCGCGATGGAGGCCGGCTTCGCGCCGGGCGTGCTCTATTACCTGACGCTGTGGTTTCCGCCGAGCCATCGCGGCCGCATCACGTCGATGCTGTTCCTCGCCTCGGCGTTCTCGGGGCTGGTGGGCGCACCGGCCGCGGGCCTCGTGCTCGGCCACCTGAACGGCGCGCTCGGCATGCCGGGCTGGCACTGGCTGTTCCTGCTCGGCGGGGTGCCGTGCATCGGGCTGGGGCTGCTGGTGCTCACGCAACTGAAGGACCGCATCGACGACGCGCACTGGCTGTCGGGCGACGAGAAGGCCTGGCTGTCGGGGCAGATCGCGCAGCAGAGTCGGCACCCGCAGGGCGGCCACTCGCTGGCCGGCGCGCTGAAGACGCCGGGTTTCCTGATGCTCGGTTTGGTCTACTTCCTGATCCAGATCGCGTCGTACGGCCTGAATTTCTGGGCGCCGCACCTGATCCGCACGGCCGGCACGCACAACCCGACGCTGATCGGGCTGCTGACCTCGGTGCCGTACATCACCGGCGCGATCGCGATGGTGGTGGTGGGGCGGCTGTCCGATGCGAGCGGCGAGCGCCGCAAGTATGTGTTCGCACTGCTGATGATGGCCGCGCTCGGCTTCTTCGCGGCCGGCTTCTTCGACCGGCAGACCACCTTGCTGGTGATCGCGCTGGCGGTGATGGGCGCGGGCGTGGTGGCGTCGATTCCGGCGTTCTGGGCGCTGCCGCCGAAGCTCGTGACGGGCGCGGGCGCGGCGGGCGGCATCGCGCTGATCAATACGCTCGGGCAGTTGGGCGGGATCGTCAGCCCGGTGATGGTGGGCCGCGTGCGCGACCTGACCGGCTCGACCACGCCGGCGCTCTACGTGATCGGCTTGCTCAGTCTGATTTGCGCGGGGCTGGTGTGGTTCGCGCTGCCGGCCTCGCTGCGCGAGCGCGACGGGCGCATCGCGGGTTGAGGCTTCCGCGGCGACGCAAGCGACGAAGGGCGGGCGCGGGCTCGCCCTTCGTCGTTTCGGCGCTTGGGCCGGGTGGCCCGTTCAGAACATCACGGCGATGCCGACCATGCCGACGAACTGCGATTTCGTCGACGAGGCGGTGAACTGCTGCGAATCGCCCACGGCCGGCGCGGCCGCGACGATATCGCCCGCGCCCTTCGCGCCGAGCGTGTTGCCGCCGGCGTGCTGGTAGGCCTGCACGGCGTAGAGGATGGTGCGCGGCGACAGGTTGTACGACTCCTTGAGCGACACCTGGTGATAGCGCGCGGCGTTCGAGATGCCGTTGGCCTTGGCCGCCGTCGTGTACGAATAGCCGCCGCCCACCGAGAACACCGGCGTGAAGCGGTAAATCGCGATCGCGCCGTAGGTATTGAAGATCGCCGTATCGGAGAACGCCGACTGCGCGCCGGGCAGGTACTCGACGTTCGAGTAGTTCAGGCCGAGCAGCAGGTTGCCGAACTTGTAGTTGCCCGACGCCGCGATGTGCTGCACCGCGCGCGCCGTCAGATAGCCCTGGTTCAGCACCGAGGTGGCGAAGCTCGCGCTCGGCGCGATGCTCGGGTTCGAAAAGCCGGCCGGCTGCCCGGAGCTGTTCATGCGCAGGTAGCCCACCGCCATGCCGAGCGGCCCGTTCGCATAGCGCAGCGCCGCGCTGAGCGTGTTGCCCTTGCCGGCGCTGCCGGGAATGCCGCTCACGCCCACCATCGCGCTCGCGCTGAAGCCGCCGAGGGTCGGCGACGTGTAGGTCACCGCGTTGTTGATGCGGATCGTCGTATCGAGGCCGTCGATGTCGCCCGGGTGCGCGCCGGTTGCGCCGGTCAGCCAGTTGCTCGAATCGTAGGCCCCCACGAACAGGTAGTACGGCGTGTACTGGCGGCCCGCCGTCAGCGTGCCGTAGCGATCGTTCTGGAGTCCGACGAATGCCTGCCGGTTGAACAGCGTGCCGGCCGAGGCCTGCGCGCCGGTGTTCAGGTTGAAGCCCGCCTGCAGATCGAAGATCGCATGGGTGCCGCCGCCGAGATCCTCGTTGCCGCGCAGCCCGAACTTCGACGCGTACAGGTTGCCGTCGCGCAGGTACACGTTCGAATGGCCGTTCTGGTTGTTGACGTAGGTGAGCGCGTTGTCGGCGACGCCGTACAACGTGACGCTGCTCTGCGCGAGCACGGGGCCGGCGGCCAGCGCGGCGGCGGTAGCGAACAGCGAGCGGCCGAGCGCGAGGCGGGTGGACATGGGTGTCTCCTGAAAAGGATCGCGGAAGATGGCTATCCGCTGTTGTGATGAAGCGCCCGTCGGGCCTGTCGGGTCTGTCGGCAGGCCGTGGATCGTGCGACGCCGCCTGTCGGGCGGCAGGCGGCGCGTGACGCGAATCGGTACGCGCGCGGGCAGGTGCCAGGCGCGGCGGCGCGGCTTACGCGGGCAGCGCCAGCGTCAGCGTGCGCCAGCGGCCATCGTTCGCATCGGCCGTGACCTGCGCGCCGGGCGTGACGACCGCGCGCGTTTCGCCGGCCGGCAGGCGCAGCGTGACGACGTCGAACGGGCGGCGGTAGGCGCCGCTCCAGCTCGCCTCGAGATGCAGCGCGCTGCCGTGCGCGCGGCTGGCGATGCGCCAGGTGCCGGTTTCGCCGCGTCGCCAGGCTTCGCTCTCGCCGTCGTCTTCCACGCATTCGCCGAACGCGGTGCCGTCGGCCGCGCGCGGCGCGAGCACGAAGCCGCGTGCGTCGGCGCGCGCGGCGAAGTGCTGTTCGGCGGTGTTCAGCGGCAGCACGTGGCCTTCGCGCAGCAACATCGGCGGCGGCCCGTCGAGCGGCGCGGGCAGCGTGACGGCCTGGCCGCCGTCGAACGCACGGCCGCTCTCGACGCACACCCAGCGCTCGCCGGCCGGCAGGTATACGCGCCGTTCGGTTTGCCCGGCGTCCACCACCGGCGCGGCCAGCAGCGCCTCGCCGATCATCATCTCGTCGTTCGCCTCGTGGCAGCGGCGGTCGTGCGGGAAGCGCGCCAGCGTTGGCGCGAGCACCGGTTCGTATTGGGTGGTCGACAGCCACAGCAGGTGATACAGGTACGGAATCAGCCGGTAGCGCAGCTTCAGCGCATCGGCGATCGCGGGCGTTGCTTCGGGGTACATCCACGGTTCGTTGACGCTGCCGTCGTCGTTCCACGAATGGATGCTGAAGCGCGGCATGAACACGCCGAACTGCACCCAGCGCGTCAGCAATTCGGGCTCGGGCGCGGGGCCGGAGAAGCCGCCGATGTCGTGGCCGGTGTTCGACACGCCCGACAGCGCGAGGCCGAGGCCCATGCGCAGGTTGTAGCGCAGGGTGTCCCACGACGTGTAGTTGTCGCCCGACCAGGTTTGCACGTAGCGCTGCATGCCCGCGCCGCCCGAGCGCGACACCAGGAACGGCCGCTGGTCCGGCGCGTAGGCGCGCTGCGCGTCGCGCGAGGCGCGCATCATCAGCATGGTCTGCAGCACCTTGGCGTCGCGCGCCGGGAAGCGCTGGCCGAAGCCGTGCGCGTAGGCGTCGGCGGTCCAGATCTCGAACTCGTTGTTGTCGTTCCAGGTGGCCGGGATGCCGTAGCGCAGCAGCGCGTCGGTCACGTGCTCGCGCCACCAGTCGATCGTCGCCGGGTTCGTGAAGTCGAGATACGCGCCCACTTCGTCCCAGAACTGCACCCAGGCCGGCTCGCCGTTCGCGTCGACGATCAGCAGGCCGCGTTGCTGCGCGTCCGCGAATTCGGGGTGATCGCGCAGCAGGCACGGCTTGATGTTCGGGCACAGGCGGATGCCGTGATCGAGGTAGTGCCGCACGAAGCCCTCGACGTCGGGGAATTTCTCGCGGTTCCAGTTGAACACGTAGCGCTTGCCGTCGATCGACGTATAGCCCGACGACAGATGGAACGAGTCGCAGAGAATATCGTGGCGCGCGCAACCATCGATGAATTCGTTCATGCGCTGCTGGGCGTCGGGCGCATCGGTGTAGGTCATCGTCGAGCCGGAGTAGCCGAGGCCCCATTTGGGCATCAGCGCCGGGCGGCCGGTCAGCCAGGTGAAGCGGCGCGTGGCGGCCAGCGGCGTGCCCGGCGAGGCGATGAAGTAGTAGTCCAGATCGCCGCGCGCGGCCACGAAATAGCGGTAGTGGCCGTGGTAGTTGTCGAGCTCGCGGCCCACGTCGAACGCGCAATCGGCCAGCGTGTCGTAGAACAGGCCGTAGCCGAGCGCGGCCTCGGGCTTCCAGGTGATCGCGAACGGGATGTGCTTGTAGAGCGGGTCCGTATGGCGCGCGCTGTAGCCCATCGCGTCGATGTTGACCATCTCGAAGCGCTGGCCCGAGCGGTCCAGCTCGCCGGCGCGCTCGCCGAGGCCGAGCACCATCTCGCCGCGCTCGCGCGCCGTGTAGTGATAGGTGCGCGCGTCCCACCAGCCAAAGTTGACGGCCTGCGTGGCGCGGTCGGCCAGCACCTGCCGCCACGCGCCTTCCGCGTCGCGCAGATGCCAGACGAAACGGCCGCCGGCCAGCGCGATCTCCACGCGCACCTGGGCGGTTTCGATCCGCACCTGCGCGTCGTCGGACGAGAACGCGTAGGCCGGCAGCGTGTAGCCGGACAGGTCGAGGCGGTCGCGGCCGGCCAGCGGCACGTCATCCGCGCCGGGCGCGATCGACCAGGTGGCGGCGTCCTGCGCGGCGCCGTCGGGCAGCACGCGCACGCGGACGATATCGTCTTCCAGCACGAACACGTCGATCGTCGCGCCGCCGTCGCCGGCGAGCGTGAGCCGGTTGCCGCCGTGCGCGGCCACCGAGAAGCGGGGAGGGTGAAGCATCGAAACCATGGGTCCTGTCCTCGAACGGGTGCAGTAATCGAATAGGGTGCCGGGCGCTTCAGGGCGAGGCTGTCGCGCGTTGCTCGCGCGACTGGCCGCGGATCAGCACGGCGAGCAGCGTCGCGCCGACGATGTCGAACACGCCGAGGCACGCGAACAGCGGCCCGTAGCCCACGCGGTCGGCCAGCGCGCCGACCACCAGCGAGAAGCCGAGCCCGCCGATCCAGGCCGCCATGCCGGCGAAGCCGCTCGCGGTGCCCACTTCCTCGGGGTCGAACACGTCGGCCGCCAGCGTGTTGACCAGCCCGGAAATCATCTGGTGCGCGAAGCCGCCGAGGCAGAACAGCGCGATGGCCTGATACGGCGACGCCACCAGGCCGATCGCGGCCGGGCCGATCATCATCAGCGCGCCGAGCGCGACGCCGGCCACGCGCGACCAGATCAGCGGCAGGCGGAAGCGGCGCATCAGGAACGGCGAGAGGTAGCCGCCGGCGATGCCGCCCAGGTCGGCGGCGAGAAACGGCATCCACGCGAACACGGCGATCTGCGCGAGATCCATCTTGCGCTCGGTGGCGAGATACAGAGGAATCCAGAACGAAAAGGTTTGCCAGGCCGGCTCCGCGAAGAAGCGCGGCAGCGCGATCGCCCAGAAGCGGCGCGAGGCGATCACGTCGCCGATGCGGCGGCGCTCGCGTGGCGGGAAGCGTGTCTGGCCGCCGCGGATCAGGTCGAGTTCGGCGGCGCCGATCAGCGCGTGCTGCGACGGCGAGCGGTAGAACGCATACCAGAGCGTGGCCCACACCAGCCCGAGCGCGCCGGTGGCGACGAACGCCGATTGCCAGCCGAAGCGCATCGACAGGAAGATCACCACGGGCGGCGCGAGCGCGGCGCCGAGCGAGGTGCCGGCATTGAAGTAGCCCACCGCCACCGATTTCTCGCGGTCGGGGAACCACTCGGCCACGGCTTTCATGCCGGCGGGAATCGCCGCTGCTTCGGTCAGGCCGAGCAGGCCGCGCAGCAGGCCGAGCGACAGCCAGCCCGAGGCGAAGCCGTGCGCCATGCCGACCAGCGACCACAGCCCGGCGAACAGCGCGAAGCCGAGCCGCAAGCCGAGGATGTCGACCACCAGCCCGCAGATCGGCTGCATGATCGTGTAACCGATCTGGAACGCCGCGACGATATACGAGTACTGCTGCGTGGTCAGCTCGAAGATGTGCTTGAGCTGCGGCGCGAGCACCGAGAGCGAATTGCGCGCCAGGTAATTCATGATCGTGCCGAGACTGACCAGCACGATGATCCACCAGCGCAGACCCTTGATCGTTTTCACTACCTTGTCTCCGTCCATATCGGTGCCGTTTCTGAAACGGCAGGTCGCGGTATCTGTGATCGGACAACTTAGCGCCAGAACAAGCGGCTGGAATTCGGCGGATTCGTGCGATGAAACCGTGATTCAGAGCCTGTCGACATTCGTTGTCGGATGACTGACTTCGCGTATGGATGGCATCGTATGTTCGCAAACGAGCAAGGTCAAGCGAAAACTTGGTTCGTACGAACATCGCGTGCGATGAACGAACAGGCGGGCGAAATGACGGGAACTCGACATCCATGGCGCGATGCAGATGCTCGCGCGCGGCGTGGTGGAGGTGGGGGGGCTGCGAAGCCTCGCCCGGGCGTCCGGGCGTCTGTCGAACACGAGGAATCAGACGCCGCGCATGTGAATCCGCGTCGGCCGTGTCGACAGCATGGCGGCGACGATGGCCGCCGGGGTCGGCATCGGGGGGATGCCGGAGGGCGTGGCGCGCGCGCCGGTCGCGGGCGCGCGCTTCGATAGTGTGACTAACGAACGAACGGACGCAGGCGCCCCTCAACGCGCCTCGCTGGCCGTCGCCACCCAGCGGTCGAACGTCGCCTTGTTCGCGGCGATCCATTGGTCGGCCAGCGTGTCGACGATCGACGACGCGCCATGCGACTGGCTGATCGCGAGCTCCCAGTTCGACCAGGTCGACGAGGGGAAGTGGATCTGCTCGACGAGCGCGCGCACCGGGGGATTCGCGGCGATGAACGCCTTGTTGGCCACTGCGGCGTAGTTCCAGGACGCCATCGCCATCCGGCACGGATTCGCCCCGCCTGCGCAGCCCGGCACGTCCTTCACGAGCGCCGATCCCGCGTTCGGAACGTTCGGCGGCAGCGCGTCGGCCGGCGTCGGCAGCCAGACCACGTCCTTGCCGGGCACCAGCTCGCTGGTGGTCCACGACGGGCTCCAGGCATAGAAGAACGCGGGTTCGCCGGCCTTGATCCTCGACACCACGTCGGCCATCAGCGCCTCGTACTTGCCGGTCACCGGCTTGACGGTCTGCCGCAGGCCGAATTTGTCCAACTGGTAGTTCACCACGTCGCCGCAGCTCCAGCCGGGGTCGCAACTGACCAGTTGCGCCTTGCCGCCGTTGCCGAACAGCGCGGCGATCTTCGGGTCCTTCATCTGCTCCAGGCTGGTGATGTCGTGCGCGAGCGCCGTCTTGCGGTCGATCAGGTAGCCGTTGATGCCGCCGCCGTCGATCTGTCCGTTGCCGACCCGCGCGGCGCGATCCTGGACCGCGCGAAAGCTCGGGTCGCTTTGCGGAAAGTTGACGTCCGTTTCCAGGTCGACATCGCCCTGCGCCACCGCCTGGAAGAACAGCACCGTGCCCATCGTCTTCAGTCCGACCTCGTAGCCCATCGCCTTGAGCGCCCGGATGGCGATCTGCACCGAGACATAGTTGGCCCCCAGGCCGTCGGTTTGCGCGTAATGGACGGTCTTGCCGGCGCCCGGCAGGCCGGCGGCCGACACGGTGCATGCGTTGGTCCACAGCGCGACGCACGCCAGGGCGGCCAGTGCCGGCTTCAGCATCTTCATGATCGATCTCCTTGTCTTTCTGGTTAGGGTGTAGGGCTCGCCGGCTCGCCGTGTGGGCGCCGGTTCGTTGTCGTGCCTGATGCCGGAATGCGCCGCGCCCTCATCGGGCCGGCACGCTCGCGTCGGACGCCCACGACGGCAATCCGTCCGCCTTGGTCTTGATCACCTTGGTCACCACGTAAGTGAAGTAACGCTCGATGCCGAGTTGCGCACCGAGCAGGTCATCGATGAACTGCTGGTAATGCGCGATGTCGCGCGACAGCACCTGCATCACATAATCGACGCCGCCGCCGGTGGCCAGGCATTCGACCACCTCGGGCGCCGCCGCGACCCGCTCCTCGAAGCGGCGCATGTCCTGGGCGGTATGCCGCGCAAGCGTCACCTCGACCACCACGCGGCTGCCGGTGAACGCGCCGGCCCAATCCACTTCCGCCCGATAGCCGCGGATCAGGCCCTGCGCCTCCAGCCGCCTGACGCGCTCCCAGGCCGGCGAAATCGACAGGTTCACCTCCTGCGCGAGCCGCGATTTCGTGATGCGCCCTTCGGTCGAGAGGATGCGCAGGATCGCGATGTCGTAGCGATCGAGTTTGATGCGCGCGCCGCCCGGTCTTGCCTGCTCGCTCTTCATGCTGTCCCCCGTCGTCGATTGGATGAACCACGTTAGGGGATGCCAAAAAAGCGTGCTTCCTCCGAAACGAGGAAAACCGGGCGCGGCGCTCCGTCATTCGCGAGCAGTCCTGCGCGTCGTGCGGGTTTACCTGGCGCCGGCCGCGACACGATCGGCAACCTGGTCCACCGCCTGCTTCACCGTCGCGACGATCTCGTCGGCCTCGGCACGCGTCATCACCAGCGGCGGTGCGAAGCCCAGGATGTCGCCGTGCGGCATGGCGCGCGCGATCACGCCGCGTTCGAGCGCCGCCGCCGAGACTTGCGCGCCGATCTTCAACGCCGGATCGAAGGGCAGGCGCGCCTCCTTGTCCGCCATGAATTCGAGCGCCGCCAGCATGCCCACGCTGCGCACCTCGCCGACCATCGGATGCGTGTCGAAGCTTTCGCGCAGGCGCTCGCCGAAATAGCGGCCGACCTGCGCCGCGTTGCCGGCGAGATTCTCGCGTTCGAGGATGTCGAGGTTGGCCAGCGCGGCGGCGGCGCAGACGGGATGTCCCGAATAGGTCCAGCCGTGCCCCATCGGGCCATGCTCGCGCGAGCCGCGCGCGATCACGTCCCACACGCGTTCGCCCACGATCACGCCGGACAGCGGCGCATAGGCGCTCGTCAGGCCCTTCGCGACGGTGATCAGGTCGGGCTCGATGCCGTAATGCTGGGCGCCCATCTTCGAGCCGAGGCGGCCAAAGCCGCACACGACCTCGTCGGAGATCAGCAGGATGTCGTGGCGGCGCAGCACCTGCTGAATCGCGGCCCAGTAGCCCGCCGGCGGCGCGATGATGCCGCCGGTGCCCATCACCGGCTCGGCGATGAACGCGGCGATGGTGTCCGCGCCCTCGCGGGCGATCAGTTGCTCCAGTTCCTCGACGCAATATGCGACGAACCGGGCCTCGTCCATGCCGGCCGGCGCCTTGCGATACCAGTGCGGGCAGACGGTGTGTTTGACGCGATCGATCGGCAGATCGAAATGCTGGTGAAAACTCGGCAGGCCCGTGAGGCTGCCCGTCACGATGCCCGAGCCGTGATACCCGCGTTCGCGCGAGATGATTTTCTTCTTGTTCGGCCGTCCCAGCACGTTGTTGTAGTACCAGACGAGCTTGACCTGGGTTTCGTTCGCATCGGAGCCGGACATGCCGTAATAAACCTTCTTCATGCCCGGCGGCGACCAATCGATGATGCGCGCCGACAGCGCGATAATCGCGTCCGAGGAATGGCCGACGTAGGTGTGGTAATAGGCCAGCTCCCTGGCCTGGGCATGCATCGCGTCGGCCACCTCGGTGCGTCCGTAGCCGATGTTCACGCAGTAGAGCCCCGCGAACGCGTCGATGTATTCGCGGCCCTGGTGGTCCTGGATGCGGATGCCCTTGCCGCCGCGAATGATCTTGCCCGGCAGGGCGCCGGACGCATGATCGTAGGCGTGGGTGGACGGGTGCATGAAATGTTCGCGGTCCTGATCGAACAGCGTATCGAGCGGTTGAGTCATGGCGTCTCCTGGCGTGCTTGCGTCAAGCCATCGGCGTCACGGGCAGGCCGAGATCGCCGAGGCAGAAATATTTGGTTTCGGTGAACGGTTCGAAGCCCTCGCTGCCGCCTTCGCGGCCGAGCCCCGACGCCTTCATGCCGCCGAACGGCACCGGCGCGCCGGTGAAGCTCGAGCCGTTGACCGAGATCATCGCGAAATCGAGCCGGCGCACCAGTTGGAAGATCAGGTCGGCGCGGGTCGCGCACACATAGGCGGCCAGGCCGTATTCGGTGTCGTTGGCTGCCGCGATCACCTCGTCGAGCGTGTCGAAGGCGCTGACGGCCGAGATCGGCGCGAAGTTTTCCTCGTCGACCACGCGCATGCCGGGCCGCGCATCGGCGATCACGGTGGGCGCGAAGAACCAGCCGCCCAGCGCATGCGGGCCGCCGCCCGCCAGGATGCGCGCGCCTTTCTCGCGCGCGTCGGCCACGCGCGCGACGGTGGCATCGAACGCGGCCTGGTGCATCAGCGGCCCGATCTGCGCGCCCGGTTCGAACGCCGGCCCCGCTTTCAGGCCCCGCACGGCTGCGGCATAACGGTTGAGAAAGGCTTCATAGAGCGGCCGCGCGACATAGATGCGATTCGCCGCGCAGCAATCCTGCCCGGAGGTCTGGAACTTGGCCGCCACCGCCACGGCCACCGCCTGTTCGAGTTCGGCGCAGGCGGTGACGATGAACGGCGCGTTGCCGCCCAGTTCGAGCGCCACCTTCTTGATGCCGGCGGCGGCGGCGACCTGCATCACCAGCCCGCCCACGCGCGTCGATCCGGTGAAGCTGACCGCGCGCACGCGGGTATCCGACACCAGCGTTTCCATCGCCATCTGCGGCTCGCCGATCACCACGTTGAACACGCCGGGCGGAAAGCCGGCCTGCTCGGCGAAATGCGCCAGCGCGAGCGCGGAAAACGGCGTTTCGTGAGCAGGCTTCACGACCGTCGTGCAACCGATCGCGATCGCGGCCGCCGCCTTGCGCGTGATCATCGCCATCGGGAAATTCCACGGCGTGATCAGCGCGGCTACGCCGACCGGTTCGGCGATAGTGCCCAGATGGGCGCCGTCGATATGGGATGCGATGGTGCGGCCGGCCGGGCGCTTCGCCTCGTTGGCGAACCATTCGACGAAGCTCGCGCCGTAGCGCAATTCGCCTTGCGCCTGCGCGAACGGCTTGCCCTGTTCGAGCGCCAGCAGGGCCGCGAGATCGTCGAGATGGCGGATCAGCAGCGCATGCCAGCGCAGCAGCAGCGCGCTGCGTTGCGCCTGGGGCACCCAGCGCCAGCGTTCGAACGCGCGTTGCGCCGCATCGATCGCGGCCGTGATCTGCGCGCGATCGAGCATCGGCACCTGGCCGATGACGGATTGGTCCGCGGGGTTGCGTACGTCGAGCGTCGCGCC
This sequence comes from Burkholderia sp. 22PA0099, assembly GCF_047497165.1. NCBI lineage: Bacteria > Pseudomonadati > Pseudomonadota > Betaproteobacteria > Burkholderiales > Burkholderiaceae > Burkholderia > Burkholderia sp. 22PA0099. The sequence continues at coordinate 2,575,077 of NZ_CP163164.1, forward strand.
GCTGTCGCTGGAAATCCAGCGGCCGTCGACATGGCATTGCGAGCGGATCGGGACCGGATGTCCGGTGAGCATGAAATCGACTCCATGGGGAACGGAATGACGATCACTATGCCCCCGCACGCGCCCCGGAAATTTCGGTTTCGGGGCGCCAGGCTTGCGGATTTTTCTGCTTGTGGTGGCGTTCGAGGAAAGAATCTTGCCCCGATCGGGCCGGGGTTAAGCCGCGCGCCCCGTCACCAGCCGGATGCGGGTGATTTCCGACGGCGCGCCGAAGCGTTTCGGCGGCCCCCAGTAGCCGGTGCCGCGGCTGGTATAGACCCACATGCCCTTGAGCCGGGCGAGGCCGGCCACGAACGGCTGCTGCAGCGGCACGAAGAAGTTCCACGGGAAGAACTGCCCGCCGTGCGTATGCCCCGACAGTTGCAGCGTGAAGCCGGCCTCGGCCGCCGCGTTCGCGGTGCGCGGCTGGTGCGCGAGCAGCACGCGCCACGGCACGTCGGCGGGCGCGCCGGCCAGCGCACCGGCCGGATCGCTGCGCTGCGCCGGATCGAACTGGCCGGCCGAGTAGTCGGTCACGCCGGCCAGCACCAGCCGGCCGCCGTCGTGCTCCAGCGTGCGGTGCTCGTTCATCAGCACGGTCAGGCCGATGCGGCGGAATTCGGCCACCCACGCGTCGGCGCCCGAATAGTATTCGTGGTTGCCGGTCACGAGGAACGCGCCGTGCCGCGCGCGCAACTGGCCGAGCGGCGCGGTATGGGGCGAGAGCCGCGCCACGCTGCCGTCGATGATGTCGCCCGTCACCGCGATCGCGTCCGGCCGAAGGCCGTTCACCGCATTGACGATCGCTTCGACGTAGCCGCGCTTGATGGTCGGGCCGACGTGCACGTCGCTGATCTGCACGATCGTGAAGCCGTCGAGCGCGGCGGGCAGGCCGTCGATCGGCACCGCCACCTCCACCACGCGTGCGAGGCGGCGCGCGTTGAGGAAGCCGATCGCGCTGGCGGCCAGCGCCAGCAGCGGCACGGCCAGCGCCGTCGCCGCGCGCCAATCGGCGAGCCGCACCACGTCCGGCGCGACCGCATCGACGCCCGCCAGCACGAGCAGCAACACGTCGCGCAGCAGCGTCAGCACCAGCAGCGACGAAAAGAAGCCCATTTCGAGCAGGCCGACCCAGGCCACGCGGTCGCCGAGCGGCTGGCGCTCGAACGTGCGCGACAGCATGCCGAGCGGAATCACGAAGCACGAGGCGATCAGCCACAGCACGGCCGCGACGCGCGCGGCGTTCGACGAGAAATCGGGAATCAACCGGAGGCCGACATAGACGTGGAACAGCACGCCGAAGGTCGTCATCCGCAACAGGAAGGCGGGGATGCGTCGCATGATCGGGACAACTGAAGTGGGGTGGGGCGGTGGAGGGGCGGCGTGCGCGATGTTCGCAAACGAACTTCGGCCAATGCCGCCTCGGCGCATCGCACGCGACCAGGGCGGCGAGGGCGAGGGCGGCATCGGCCTCGCGCTTATTCGATGCGGGCGGCCTCGTCGAACGCGAAGCGCGGGCTGCGCGGGAACAGGCCCGCCGGGTCGCCGTAGCCGAGGTTGATCAGGAAGTTCGCCTTGACCTGCGTGCCGGCGAAGAACGCGGCTTCGACCTTGCCCGCGTCGAAGCCGGACATCGGGCCGGCGTCGAGTCCGAGCGCACGCGCGGCGAGGATCAGGTACGCGCCTTGCAGCGACGCGTTGCGGAACGCGGTGGCCTCGATCAGCGCGTCGTTGCCGGCGAACCAGCTGCGCGCGTCGGCGTGCGGGAACAGCTTCGGCAGGTGTTCGTAGAAGGCCATGTCCATGCCGACGATCGCCGTGACGGGCGCGGCCATGGTCTTGTCGAGGTTGCCTTCGGCCAGCGCCGGCTTGAGCTTGGCCTTCGCCTCGGGCGACTTCACGAACACGAAACGTGCCGGGCTGGCGTTGGCCGAGGTCGGCCCCCACAGGGTCAGTTCGACGAGCTGGCGCAGCAGCGCGTCGTCGACGGGCTTCGGCTGCCAGGCATTGTGCGTGCGGGCGGTGCGGAACAGTTGATCGAGAGCGGAATCGGAGAGCGTCATGGATCGATCCGTATAGAGAGGGGCGGTGGCCCGGTTGACAGGAGGTAAGGCGACGACGAGCGCTGCAACGTTGCCGCGGGGCGAAAGTCGCGCGAAAGGAAAAAGTACGAAAGAAAGCGCAAGCCCGCATGATGCGCCGGCCTTGCGGCGCCCGTACCATGCCGCGATGATAGCCGGATGTGAGGATTTCTACCGACGATGGACGATCTGTTCGACACGCTGCCGGCCCCCGATGTGGACTGGCACCCCGACTGGCTGCCGCGCGAGCGGGCCGACCTGCTGCTCGCGCACCTGCGCGCCGAGGTCGACTGGAAGCAGGAGTCGATCCGCACCCCGCGCGGGCCGGTGCCGATGCCGCGGCTCACGGCTTGGCAGGGCGAGCCCGATGCCGTCTACGTTTACTCCGGGCTGCGCAATATCCCTGCCCCGTGGACGCCCGCCGTCGCCGAATTGCGCGCACTGGCCGAGGCCGCCTGCGCGACGCGTTTCAACAGCGTGCTGCTGAACCGCTACCGCTCGGGCGCGGACGGCATGGGCTGGCACAGCGACAACGAGCCGGAACTCGGCGAGGCCCCGGTGATCGCGTCGGTCAGCCTGGGCGTGGCGCGCATGTTCGACCTGCGGCATCGCGACACCGGCGTGGTGCGCGCCTATCGCCTCGCGCACGGCAGCCTGCTCGTGATGCACGGCGCGACCCAGCGCGACTGGACCCACCGGCTCGCGAAAGCGCCGGCCGTGCAGGGCGAGCGCATCAACCTGACGTTCCGCTTCGTCACGCCGCGCCGCGCGCGCTGACGGCTGGCTGGCAGCGCCGTCATCCTGGCGTCAGCCGTGCGCCCCGCGCGGGCCGGTATCGTGGCCGATTTTGCCGCCGCTGCCGGCGGCCGGCACCCCCGGTTCGCGCGACGGCGCGCACGATTGCGCCGAACGCGCGAGAATGCTGCACCGTCGCCGCGCGAGCCGATTCCGGCACCGGCGCGGCTTTTCCCGGAACACCACGAGGATTTCATGAAGACACGGATCAGCATCGCCCTGGCCGCCGTGGCCCTGAGCATCGGACTGACGAGCCAGGCGGCCGAACCGCCGCCGCCCACGCTGAACGCCGCGCAGATCGCGCGCGTGCAGGCCGCCCCCGCGATCGTCGAAGGCGCGAGCGGCGCGCAGGTCAAATCGACGGTCTATGTGTTCATGGATCCGAACTGCATCTACTGCCACCTGATGTGGCGCGCGCTGCGGCCCTACGAGGCGGCCGGCCTGCAGGTCCGCTGGATTCCGCTGGCGTTCCTGAAGCCCGATTCGACCGGCAAGGCCGCCGCGCTGCTCAAGGCGCCCGACGGCGCCGCGCTGCTGAACACGCTCGAGACGCGCTACTCGGAGAAGGACGAATCGGGCGGCATCGCACCGCTGCCGGTGGTGCCGGCCGACGCGAAGGCCAAACTCGATGCGAACGCAACGATGTTCCGCGAACTCGGTTTCGACGGCACGCCCACCGTGATCTACCGCGACAAGACCGGCAAGTGGATCGGCCTGAACGGCCTGCCGCACCTGAGCGCGCTGCCGGCCATCACGAACCTGGCCGAGCAGCCGATCAACGATCCGGAACTGCAACGCTATCGTTGAGCCGGCGTGCGCCGCGCCGGGTTGGCAGCCTCAGGCCCGGTGCGGTGCGCGCGAGCATCGGCCGTTGTCGGGCAACCGGCAGCGGCCGATGTTCAGTCATCCCGACCACGCAACCATTCTCACCGCGCAGGCAGCGAGCGTCATATCGCTCATTGCACGGCCGTCACCGGCACCTTGGTCAGCCGCATCAGCCGGTCGTGCAGGCCGAAACCGAGCAATCGCACCAACCAGTGCAGCGGATTGCGGCGCGGCGCCGTGACGACGATCTCGTCGCAGCCGTGTTCGAGCGCGCAACGCGCAATCGCATCGGCCGTCGCGCCGAAGCGCATCGTCACCGAATGCAGTACGCCCGCGTCGCGCAGGATCGCGATCGCCTCGGCCAGGTCGTGGGTGGCCGCCGCGCGGCCGATCTGATCGAGTTCCCGATGGGTATGAAACGCGTCGCCGCGCGCGCCGCCGAGCGGCGGCTGCACGTTGACGAGCAGCACCTCCGACACGCAGCGCTCGCGATACAGGAACGCGGCGTGACGCACGGCTTGCAGGGCGCGCGGGGAATGACCGACGGGAACGAGCAGTTTCAGCATGGCGGCGAAGGATCGGAAGCGATGCCCGCAGCGTAGGCGCATCGCGATACCGATCGTGTAAAGACTGCGGCGGCGTGCATAAAAATCGCATCAACGCCGGCCGCGCACGCGCGTTGCGCCGCAACGCCACGGTGAATGAAAAATCTAAAATTTTATGTTTATGCGCATAAATGACATACGACACGATTATTGAGCATGGGGAGAGAGCGCCAGGATTATTGCAATCGTGATGCATAATTGGCGACAATTCATTGGGTATCGCAATGGATTATGCGAGAAAAATCCGGAATTGATGACAAAATCGCGCAGTCATGCCCGTCTTGGCTCCCTATAATTGTTGGCATTCTTCGAAGTGCCCGCCATCGGGCCGGCTTCCCCCCTCGTCCGTTTCAGGAGTGCCGCATGAACACCCCCGCTTCTCCCTCGTCTTCCCTTTCCCTTGATCCGATCGTCGCGCTGCCCGCGCATGCGCTGTCCGACGCGATCCGCAGCAAGCAGCTCTCGTGCGTCGAGACGATGCGCGCCTACCTCGACCACATCGAGCGCGTGAACGGCCGCGTCAACGCGATCGTCGCGCTGCGCGAGCGCGCCGTGCTGCTGGCCGAGGCCGCCGAGAAGGACGCGGCGCTCGCGCGCGGCGAGTGGCAGGGCTGGATGCACGGCATGCCGCAGGCGCCCAAGGATCTCGCGCTGACCCAGGGCCTCGTCACGACGATGGGCTCGCCGATCTTCCGCGATTTCGTGCCCAATGTGGATTCGCTCTCGGTGGCCCGCGTGCGTGCGGCCGGTGCGATCTTCATCGGCAAGACCAACACGCCCGAGTTCGGGCTCGGCTCGCACACGTTCAACGAGGTGTACGGCGCCACGCGCAACCCGCACGATCTCGGCAAGAGCGCGGGCGGCAGCAGCGGCGGCGCGGCGGCGGCGCTGGCCGCGCGCATGCTGCCGGTGGCCGACGGCAGCGATTTCGGCGGCTCGCTGCGCAACCCGGCCGCGTTCTGCAACGTGCTCGGCTTCCGGCCGTCGGCGGGGCGCGTGCCGCGCTGGCCGGCCGCCGACGTGTTCTACCAGCAGTTCAGCACCGAAGGGCCGATGGGCCGCACCGTCACCGATCTCGCGCAGTTGCTCGCGATCCAGGCCGGCCGCGATGCGCGCGACGCGCAATCGCTCGACGACGATCCCGCGCGCTTCACGCAACCGCTCGATGCCGATCTGCGCGGCAAGCGGATCGCCTGGGTGGGCGACTGGAACGGCTACCTCGCGATGGAACCGGGCCTGCTCGCGTTGGGCGAGCAGGCGCTCGGCACGCTGCGCACGATCGGCTGCGAGGTCGATGCGGCGTTGCCGGCGTTCGAGCCTGCGCGCATCTGGCAGGTCTGGCTTGCGCACCGGCACCTGATGTCGGGCGGGGCGGCGCTCGTGCATTACCGCGACCGGGCGCGGCGTGCGCTGCTCAAGCCCGAGGCCGTGTTCGAGGTCGAGGGCATGCTGGCGATGACGGCGGAGAACGTCGTGGAGGCCAGCGCCGCGCGCTCCGCGTGGTATCAGGCCCTGCTGGAGATGTTCGAGCGCTACGACTTCATCGCCGCGCCCACCGCGCAGGTGTTCCCGTTCGACGTCGAGGCGCGCTGGCCCGCCACCATCGACGGGCGCGCGATGGACAGCTATCACCGCTGGATGGAAACCGTCACGCCGTGGACGCTCGCAGGCAGCCCGGTCGTCAACGTACCGGCGGGCTTCAACGCGGCGGGCTTGCCGACCGGCATTCAACTGATCGGCCGGCCGCGCGACGATTTCGGCGTGCTGCAACTCGCGCAGGCTTATCAGCAGGCCGGCGATTGGGTGGCGCGGCGCTTGCCGTCGATGTTCGCGGGTTGAGAGGCGGACGGGCGGCCTGCCGATGGGCACCCGGCCCGGTTTGTTTCGCTTCGGGAAAAAATCGGCCTGGTCCGTTCAGCTTCCCGGCAACTCGTTTCGAGATGTATCGGCGATTGCACCGGCCTTGCGGCAGCGCGGACAATTTCCCCCATGAAAGCGCTGAAACACGCACACAAGGTTCGGTCGATCGCGAAGACGCATGCGCGAACGGCCTTCATGGCGGCGGCCGGTTTTGCCGCCGGCGCGGTCGCGCATGCCCAGCAGACGCACGGCCCGGGACGCGCTGCGGCTCCCGCTGCCGCGCAATACGCGCAATACCAATACGCCGCCGTTCAGGATCGTGATCGTGGCGACGCGCCGGTCTCTCCGTCGTCCTCGCCCTCTCCCTCCGCCAACTGGCACGACTATGTCGATGCGAACCGCCGTGTGCTGGCGGGGCAGGCCGATCTGGCCGCGGCGATGGGGCTGTCCGGCGCGGCCGGGCAGGCGGCCGGCGCCGCCGGCAGGCTCGGCGCCGACGATGGCGCGGCCGAGCCGGTGTCGGCCACCGCGCTGACGCAGATCGGCGGCGCGCAGCAATCGGTGGCGCAGGCGTTGTCGCAGGCGTTCGCCTCGGCGCCGCCGGCCGGCATCGATCGCGACACGTTCCGCACCGGCCTTGCCTCGCTCGGCGAGGGCCTGCAACGCTTCGAGGCCTTGCCGCAAGGCGACGGCCATGCGCAGGCGGTCGACGCCACTGCCTCGCGCTTCGCCGAACACGCCCCCGACCAGATCGACGCCGCCACCACGACGCTCCATGACGCGGTGCACTACGCGTCGGCGCACGGCATCGACGTGCCGCCGGCCGCCACGCTGGCGCTGCGCCGCGTGACGCGCTGATTGCCGGGCCATGTTGCACGGCACCACGGCAACCACGACGGGCCGCGCATGCCACGCGGCCCGCGGTGTTTTTCGGGCGCCGGATGCCACGCAGTGCTAAGGTAACGCGCAGCCGCCGACGGCTCCCTCTCCCAACGGATTCCTCCAGCATGTACAACGATCTCGATCTCCCGATCTACCTCGAACGCATCGGCTATCGCGGCAGGGTGGAGCCGACGCTCGACGCGCTGCGGCAACTGCATCTGCTGCATCCGCGCGCGATCCCGTTCGAGAATCTCGATCCGCTGATCGGGCTGCCGGTGCGGCTCGACATGATGTCGTTGGCGTCCAAGCTCGTGACGCGCCGTCGCGGCGGCTACTGCTTCGAGCAGAACCGGTTGTTCCACGCGGTGCTGCGGCAGTTCGGGTTTCGCGTCACGCCGCTGATCGCGCGCGTGCGCTGGCAGCAGACCACCGATGTGGCGACGCCGCAAACCCACAAGCTGCTGCGCGTCGATCTCGATGGCGAAAGCTGGAATGTGGACGTGGGTTTCGGCGCCGTGACGCAAACCGCGCCATTGGCCGCCACGCCCGGCCGCGTGCAGCGCACGCCGCATGGCGACTACCGGATGGTGGTCGCGCCGGTGCCGGGCGAGTTCGATCTCGAATTCAGGACGACGAAGCGTTGGGAGAGCGTCTACCGGTTCGGCACGCGGCGCGTCGAGCGCGTCGATATCGACGTGGCGAACTGGTACACGTCCACCCATCCCGATTCGAAGTTCGTCAACGACCTGATCGTCAGCCGCGTGCTGCCCGACGGGCGCGCTGCCTTGCTCAACGACGTGCTCACGCTGCGCGACGCGCACGGGGAGGCCACGAGCGAGCGCCTTGCCGATCCGGCCGCCTGGGCGGCGTGCCTCGACGAGCGCTTCGACATCGATCTCGACGGCTTCGACGTCGAAGGCTTGTTCGCGCGTGTCCAGGCGCGCAGCGCGGCGCTCGATGCGCTCGCGCAGGCGCAGGCCACGCGCTGATCCTGGCGGCGCTGAGGCTCGGCTCGGGTAGTGGCCGAAAACGGCTGCTATAAGGCGGCAATATCGATGCGCTCGCGCAGGCTACGTGCTGATCCTGGCGGCGCTGAGGTGCGGCTCGGGTAGTGGCCTTATAGCAGCCGAAAAGCGGCCGCTATAAGGCGGCAGTCAAGGCAGCAACAACTACTGCAATACCGGGGCGCGATAACGACCGCGCCGCGCTACGCAGGCGCGGCTTCGCCACCGCCGGCCGCCTCGGCCATCAGCCACTCCCTGAACGCCACCAGCTTCGGTTGCGCCGCGCAATCGGCGCGATAGACGACGTAGTAGCCCAGCGCCGACGCGAAGCGGATCTGCGGAAACAGCGGCACCAGCCGGCCGGCGGCCACGTCGTCGCGGGCCAGCACGCTGCGCGCGAGCGCCACGCCGTGACCGTCGATGGCGGCCTGCAACACGGCCGCCGAATTGTTGACCTGCATGCCGCGCCGCGCATCCACCTCGCCGGCCCCCGCGTGGGCCAGCCACGCCTCCCACGACGCGAACCCCGCGTTCGGCTCCACCGACAGATCGTGAATCAGCGCCTTGCCCGCCAGCGCGTGCGGCGAGGCCGGCGCGCCGTGCCGCGCGAGCCAGCCCGGCGAGCAGACCGGATCGATCTGTTCGTCCATCAGCTTTTCGGCGACCAGCCCCGCCCACACCCCGCGTCCGTAACGCACGCCGATATCGATGCCCTGCGCGACGAAATCCACCGGTTTCAGGTTGGTGTCGAGCCGCACGTCGGTTTCGGGGCAACGCGTGTGGAAGCGCTCGATGCGCGGCAGCAGCCACTTCGCGGCGAATGCGGGGCTGACGGCCACCGTCAGCACACCCGAGCGCGTGCCTTCGCGCAGCCGGTCGAGGCCGATCGACAGGCGGTCGAAGCCGGCGCGGATCTCGGGCAGCGCGCGTTCGGCGCTCGGCGTCGGCACGAGCCGCGCGCGGCCGCTGGTGCCGCGATGGAACAGCGGCGCGCCGAGCCAGTCCTCCAGCGAGCGCACCAACTGGCCGACCGCGGCCGGCGTGACGTTCAGTTCGGCAGCCGCCGCCGAGAAGCTCTGATGGCGGGCGCTGGCTTCGAACGCGCGCAGCGCGTTCAGGAAAACGGGGCTTTTCACGATGAGGGCGGCAGGGGCGGGGCGATCCGCCGAGGATACGCCGGCGGGTGCCGGCACGCCACGCATCGATAAAGATTTTCTTTTGATGCGACACACATTATCTGGTTTGTGCCGCATCGCTTGAAGGCGAACAATGCCGTATCGAACCACGGCAAGGCGGGCATCCCAGGCAATCGCGCCGCGCGCCCGCCCCGTGGCCTTCCACGATCACGAACGGAGTTCATCATGCATAGTTTTTCTTCCAAGGTGGCGATCGTCACCGGCGGCGGCTCGGGCATCGGCAAGGAGGTCGCGGCGCGGCTCGTCAAGGCGGGGGCGAGCGTCGTGATCGGCGGGCGCAACGAGGCCAAGCTCAAGCAGGCGGCGGCCGAGATCGACGCGAGCGGCGCGCGGGTGCGCCATCTGGCGGGCGACATCGCCACGCCGGCCGCGGCCGCCGCGCTGGTCGAACTGGCGACGCAGGCCTTCGGCGGCGTCGACATCCTGATCAACAACGCGGGCATCTTCACCCCGAAGCCGTTCCTGGAGGTCGACGAGGCCGAATACGACGGCTTTCTCGACATCATCCTGAAGGGCAAGTTCTTCATGGCGCAGGCCGCCGCGAAGGCGATGCAACTGCGCGGCGGCGGCGCGATCGTGCAGACCGGCTCGCTGTGGGCGCTGCAGGCGATCGGCGCGACGCCGTCGGCGGCCTATTCGGCGGCCAATGCCGGCGTGCATGCGCTCACGCGCAATCTCGCGATCGAACTCGCGCCGTCGCGCATTCGCATCAACACGGTCGCCCCGGCCGTGGTGGAAACGCCGGTCTACAACACGTTCATGTCGGACGATCAGGTCAAGGCCACGCTGCCGGCCTTCAACGCGTTCCACCCGCTCGGGCGCAACGGCCAGCCGGCGGACGTGGCCGAAGCGATGTTGTTTCTTGCATCGGCCGAAGCCTCGTGGATCACCGGCACGGTGCTGCCGGTGGACGGCGGCGTGATGGCCGGCCGCCACGCCTGAGCGTCGCTCATCCCCCTATCGAAGGAGTCGAACCATGGTTTATCTGCAAATCACGCTGAAGGTCGCGGCGGCGCAGCGCGCGGCGGCGGCCGGCGTCTATGAGAAGTACAAGGCGGCGTTTCTCGACACGATCCCCGGCGCGGCCTCGAAGCAACTGCTGCTGCGCGACGCGGACGTGCAGGTGCTGCACGGCTTCGACACCGAGGCGCACGCGCAGGCCTATCTGACGAGCGCGCTGTTTACCGCCGACGTGGTGCGCGAGCTGACGCCGCTGCTCGACGCCGCGCCCGATGTGCGCGTCTACCAAGCCGCTTGACCCGAGGAGCAACCGATCATGATGCAGGAATGGAATGGCTACCGCGACGCGCTGCTGGAGCGTGTCGGCGATTTTGCGAAGCTGAACCCCGACGCGATGCGCGGGTTGATAACGATCGACGGCGCGGGCGCGAAGCTCGGCAAGCTCGAACCGAAGATCCACGAACTGATTGCGCTGGCCGTGGCCGTGACGACGCGCTGCGATGGCTGCATCGCGGTGCATACCCAGAAGGCCGTCGAGCACGGCGCGACGCGCGAGGAGATCGCCGAGGCGCTCGGCGTGGCGATTGCGCTGAACGCGGGGGCGGCGCTGACCTATTCGGCGCGTGTGCTTGAAGCGCATGCGGCGCTGCCGGCTGCTTGAGGGGGGGCGGGTCGTAGGGTGGCCGTGATTGCGGCTGAGGTTGCAATCACTGCTGCTGCGACTGCTGCGACCACCGCGACGGCTCAACTGCCTCAACTGCTGCGATCGCCGTAACAGCCGCAACATCGCGACGACTGCGACCGCCGTAACCGCCGCAATCTGCGGCACCTCCCGTGCCCCCGCCGCGGATTCCCGCTCGCACTCGAAGCCGCGGCGCATGTTTTATCAAGGATGTCTTCATGCTCGTCAATGCCGATTTCGCGCGCCGTGCCGTGGTGCCGGCCGATCAATACCGCTGGATTGCCTCGCCGCAGGCCGGCGTCGAGCGCGTGATGCTCGATCGTGTCGGCGGCGAGCAGGCGCGCGCCACCAGCCTCGTGCGTTACGCGCGCGCCTCGTCGTTTCCGAGCCATCCGCATCCGGGCGGCGAGGAGATCCTGGTGCTCGCGGGCGTGTTCTCCGAAGGCGAGCGCGATTACCCGGCCGGCTGGTATCTGCGCAATCCGCCCGGATCGGCGCACCGGCCGTCGAGCGACGACGGCGCGCTGCTGTTCGTCAAGCTGCGCCAGATGCGGGCCGACGACACGCACACCGTGCGCATCGACACGCGCGATCCGGCCGCCTGGCTTCAACGCGGCGAGCTCGAGTTCTGCCCGCTGTTCGATTCGCCGAGCGAAACCGTGGCGTTGCAGCGGCTGGCCGCGCAGGCCGCGCCCGATCTCGCGGCGGCGGGGCGCGTCGAATTGTTGGTGGTCGACGGCGCGCTATGGCTCGACGATCGCAGCTACCCGTGTGGAAGCTGGATTCGCCTGCCCGATGGCGACCGCCCCGATTGCCGCGCGCAATCGGCCGGCACGACCGTCTATGTGAAGACACTGCGCGAGACACTCGACGAGACGCCCGACGAGACGCCCGACGAGGTGCCGGCATGACGCGCGACGCCAGCGCGGTGATCGTCGGCGGCGGCTTGGCGGGCCTCGTCGCGGCGTGGCGGCTTGAACGGCAAGGCGTGGCGGTCGTGCTGATCGAGGCCGGCGAGCGGTTGGGCGGGCGGATCGAATCGCCGACGGCCGCGCAGATGGGCGCGGCCGAAGTCCTGACGGACGACTCCCCGCGCTTCGATCTCGGCGCGACGTGGTTCTGGCCGTCGATGCAGCCCGCGTTGAGCGGCCTGATCGAGGCATTGGGCCTGCCGAGCAGCGCCCAGCACGAATCCGGCGACATGCTCGTCGAGCGCTCGCCGCACGTCGCGCCGCAGCGCGTGCCGGGCTATGCGACCGGCTCGATGCGGCTCGACGGCGGCATGGCGGCGCTGGTCGAGGCCGTGCGTGCGCGCCTGCACGCCACGCGGATCGTCACGGGCGAGACGGTGCGCCGGATTCGTCGCGTGGCGTCGGGCATCGAACTGGACGCAACCGATACCTGCGACCGAATCACCACGTATCGGGCCGGGCATGTGCTGCTCGCGCTGCCGCCCCGGCTCGCGGCGGCCACCATCGCGTTCGAGCCGGCGTTGCCGCGCGCGCTCGCGATCGCGTGGCGCGACACGGCCACCTGGATGGCGCCGCACGCGAAATACCTGGCCGTCTACGACACGCCGTTCTGGCGCGAGGCAGGCCTGTCGGGCGCGGCGCGCAGCGCGGGCGGCCCGCTCGCGGAGTTGCACGACGCCTCGCCGGCGCATGGCGCGGGCGCGCTGTTCGGCTTCTTCGGCGTGCCGGCGCGCACGCGCTCGCGCGTGGCCGACGCCGTGCTGCGCGAGCAATGCCGCGCGCAACTCGTGCGTCTGTTCGGCGCGGAGGCCGCCACGCCGCGCGCCGAGGCGATCCGCGACTGGGCGCGTTTGCCCACTGTTGCGACCGCCGCCGATCAGGATGGCGGCGCGGGCCACGGCATCGCGCCGCCGGCCGCCGTTGCCATCGGCCCATGGCAGGGCTGCCTGACCGGCATCGCGAGCGAATGGTCGCCGCGCTTTCCGGGCTACGTGGCCGGAGCCGTCGAGGCGGCCGAGCGCGGCGTGCATGCCTGGCTCGATGGCGTAGGCCGCGCGCCAGTGTCATGCCTTTCATCGAACCGGGAGCCATCATGAAACCGACTTACTACGCCATGCAGGCCAGCGCGCCGGGCCGCCTCGAATGGGTCGAGCGCGTCACTCCCGCGCTGCCGCCCGAGGAAGTGCTCCGGGAGCCATCATGAAACCGACTTACCGCGCCATGCAGGCCAGCGCGCCGGGCCGCCTCGAATGGGTCGAGCGCGTCACGCCCGCGCCGCCGCCCGACGAAGTGCTGATCGAAGTGGAAGCCTGCGGCGTATGCGGTGCCGACGCGGCCGACATCGAGCGCGCCGATCCGGCGCTGACCCCGCCGCGCGTGCCGGGCCACGAGGTGGTGGGGCGCATCGCGGCGCTCGGCGCGGGCGTGCCGCCGATCTGGCGGCTCGGGCAGCGCGTGGGCGTCGGCCGCCTGGGCGGCCATTGCCTGATCTGCCCGGCGTGCCGGCGCGGCCAGTTTCAGCTGTGCGCGAACCAGCCGTTCGTCGGCGCGAGCCGCGACGGCGGTTACGCCGAGATGATGCTGGCGCGCGCCACGGGCCTTGTCGCGATCCCCGACGAACTCGCCTCGGAGGAGGCCGCGCCGATCCTCTGCGCCGGCATCGCCACGTTCAACGCGCTGAAGAAATGCGGCGCGCAGGCCGGCGACACGGTGGCCGTGCTCGGCATCGGCGGGCTGGGTCACATGGCGCTGCAATACGCGCGGCGGATGGGGTTTCGCGTGGTGGCGGTGGGGCGCGGCGCATCGATCGCGGCCGATGCGCTGGCGCTCGGCGCGCACGTGTATGTCGATGCCGCGCGAGAGGACGCCGCGGCGCGCCTGCTGGCGCTCGGCGGCGCGCAGGCGATCCTGACCACGATCGGCGACGCGGCGGCGGCGGCCGCGCTGATGGCCGGGCTCGCGCCGCAAGGGCGGCTGGTGGTGCTGGGCGCGGGCAGGGACCCGCTGCCGGTGTCGCCGGGGCATCTGGTGGCGGGCGAGCGCGGCGTGCTCGGCTCGATCACCGGTTCGCCATGGGAGAACGAACGTGCGCTCGATTTCAGCGTGCTCGCCGGGGTGCGCCCGCGCATCGAGACGCTGCCGCTCGAACGCGCCGAGGAGGCCTACCGGCGCATGCGCTCGGGCGAGGCCACGTTCCGGATGGTGCTGACGATGGGCCGCTGAACGCGCGGCCGGCTCGCCCTCATACCTGCATCGACGGCACGTCCTTCACGCAGCGCAGCGCGAACATCGAGCGGCTGTGGCGGATGCTGGAGATCTTGTAGAGCTTCTCGCGCAGGAAGCGTTCGTAGCCGGCCGTGCCGTCCACCGCCACCTTGATCCAGTAGTCGTATTCGCCGGAGACGAGGTAGGCCTCCAGCACCTCGGGCAGGGCGGCCAGCTCGGCCCCGAAGCGGGCCAGCGCGTCGTCCTCGTGGCGATCGAGCGTGACTTCGAGGATCACGATGTCGGCATAGCCGAGCCTGCGCGGGTTGACGAGCGCGACGTAGCCGTCGATATAGCCATCGGTTTCGAGCTGGCGCGTACGGTTCCAGCAGGCGGTGGTGGACATGCCCACCTGTTCGGCCAGCTCCGCGTTCGACAGCCGGGCATTGGACTGGAGCGCCCGCAGGATCTTGCGATCCTGGTTGTCGAGCGATTTGGGGGAGCGTTCGCGAGTGGCCATGGTCGAAAGGGAATTCTGTTCCGGGAATCGCGAGTTTATCTGAAGAAGCTTCCGGTTTTGCGCGCATTTCACTGGATAAGCAGAAGCCTTTTCAGTGGGCAGCCGGGTATATTTTCTCCATGCCCGAATGCCCGGCACGACCGATCCGAGCACCCTTCGGAACGGTGAGCGTCGCCGCGATCACGAGTCGCGACGCCGGGCGGACAGGCATGCGTCATGGCGCTGATCCGCGCTTTCGCTGTTTTCACCACCTGCCTTTTGCCCTCCCTCCCGAACCATGTCGTTCCAGCTTTACCTCTCGTTCGTCGCCGCCGCGCTCGTGCTGATCTACGCCCCCGGTCCCGTCAACCTGCTGACCATGAGCCTCGCGTTGCGCGCCGGCTGGCGGCATGCGTTGCCGTGCGTGTGGGGCGGCACCGTGGCCGTGCTGCTGCAACTGATGCTGACCGCGCTGTGCCTCAATTCGCTGCTGACGATCGACGCGCGTGCGCTCGGCGTGCTGCGCTGGGTCGGCGCGGCCTACCTGGTGTGGCTCGGGGTGCGGCAGTGGCGCAGCGTTTCGCTGACGGGGCCGGCGGCCGACGCCCACTCCGGCGAGGGGCCGGCGTCGAGCGGCACGTCGCGCGGCCTGTTCTGGCGCGGCGTGGCGACCTCCGGTTTCAATCCGAAGACGCTGCTGTTCTTCCCGTCGTTCTTTCCGCAATTCATCAGCACCGACGCGCGCTGGAGCGTCAATGCGCAATACCTGGCGCTCGCGGCAAGCTTTGTGGTGCTGTTCGTGGCCGGGGTGGCGTCGATGGCGCTGTTCTCGCAGCGCCTGAGCCACTGGCTGCGGCGGCCGACGCGCGTGCGCGCGCTCAATCGCCTGATGGGCGGCCTGCTGGCCGGGATGGGCGCGATGATGGCCGGCTGGGGTTGACGCGCCCGGGTTCCGGGCGCGTCGCACCGGACTCGCTTACTCGCTGTCGCTCCACAGCTTGCCGGCCGTCGCCCAGTTTTCCTTCTTCACGTCGCGCAGGATGATGTCGACCGACGACGGCGCGCAATCGAGCGTCTCGCAGGTCACGCGCGTGATGGCTTCGACGAAGCGGCGTTTCTGTTCGACGGTGCGGCCTTCGAACAGGTCGATCTGGAACGTGGGCATGACGGATCTCCGGGAGTTGGGAAAATCGGAAGGGGAAAGCGAAGGGGATGCGCTTGCGGCGGGCTGCGTGGCGGCTGGCATGGCCGGGTTCGCGGCGGCTTGTGCCGCCGTGCGTTCAGCCATGTGCGCAGCCGGTTTCGCGGCATGCGCATCGCCGCGCGGCAGGCGCAACGCCATCGCGACGCCGCACGCCGCGACGGCGAACGGCGCGCTGAACGGCGGCAGGCCGGCCCGCAGCGCGAGCCATTGTAGCGCCGCCGCCAGCAGCGCCGCACCGAGCGCCGCGCGCAGCCCGAAGCCGCTCAACGCGAGCGCGGCCAGCGCGCCGTTGTAGCCGAGCAGCCCGGCCGCGCAATGCGGCGCGGGCGAGCCGGCCGCCAGCATCAGCAGCGACGCGCCCGCGGCGCCGGCCAGCGCGAGCAGCGCGGCGCGCGGCGAGGCGAGCGCGACGCCGGCCAGCATGATCGCGCCGGGCAGCGCACCGCTCGCGAAGCCGGCCTGCGCGATCGCGCCGAACGCCGCGCCCGAGGCGCAGGCTGGCAGGTCGAAGGCGCCGGCATGGGCGCTGGCGGCCGTCACCGCGCCGGATGACACCCACGGCAACCACAGCCCGATCGTCAGCACCGCCGGCAGCGAGTAGGCCGCGCCGCCGAAGCGCGCGAGCCGGTGCTCGACCGGCCGGTACAGCGCACCGGCCAGCAGCGCCGCGATCACCGCCAGCGCGAACGCGGTGGCGCGATCGGCCAGCAGCGCCACCGGCGCGAGCGCGGCCAGCGCGCCGCTGTAGCCGTGCAGGCCGAGGCGGGCCTGCGCCGCGTCGTCAACATCGCGTGTGCCGCCCGTCAGCAAGGCCGCCAGATTCGCGGCGGCGGTGCCGGCCAGCGCCGCTGCCGCGAGCGCGGGCGAGGCGAGCGTCAACCCCGCCAGCACGCATGCGCCGGTGCCTGCATGGGCCTGCAACAGAATTTGTCCGAGGCCGCGCAGCAGCGTGCGCAGTTCCGCCGGCAGCACAAGCGGCGACAGGGCGGGCAGAAGCAGACCGGAACGAAGGCGGGCGGGCATGGCGGCGGTATCGATGGCGCAATCGGCAACGGGCCGCAACGCGGCTGCGGCCCGGGAAGCCGCGAGCATAGGGGATCGCCGCACGAGGGGGAGAAGCGATGCCGGATACCCGCTATTTGCGCTACGATCGTGCGCACTGCGCGCGGCACCGCCGCGTGGGCTGCCCACGGAGGTCCCCGGCATGCGCGATGTGCGTTGGGCGTCGCTCGACAGCGACGGAATCGAACACCTGACGCTCGTACGCGACGGCGGCGGCTATCTGGCGGAGAGCGTGATCGTCGGCCGGCACGACGACGGCCGGCGCTATGGCCTGGCCTATCGGGTCGCCTGCGATGCGCACTGGCGCACCACGCGCGCGACGCTCACCGTGATGGGCGGCGCCACGCTGACGCTCGAACGCGATCGCGGCGGCCATTGGTGCGAAGTGCTTGATATCGGCGAGCGCAGCGCGCTGCCCGCGCTCGAAGGCTGCGTCGACCTCGACATCGCCGCCACGCCGTTCACCAATACCTTGCCGATCCGCCGCCTCGGGCTCAAGCGCGACGAGCGGCGCACGATCGACGTCGCCTACGTGACGATTCCCGAATTGAGCGTGGCGCGTGCCACCCAGACCTACGTCTGCATCGAGCCAGGCCGGCGCTATCGCTACGAAGGGATCGACGGCCGCTTCAAGGCCGGCCTGAGTGTGGACGACGACGGGCTGGTCGTCGAATACGACACGCTGTTCAGGCGCTTGCCTGCGGTTTGACGGGCGCATCGCCGGCCGGCCGCGCGCCGTCGGCATCGTTGGCGCCGGCGCGGCGCGTGCGGTGCGCTGCGGCGTTGTCGTCCGGCGTTGCCACGCCCGGTTCGTCCGGTGCCTGCACCGCGAACGCCGGCTCGTACTGCGCCGCAAAGCGGTCGATGCGCTCGGCGATCAGCGCCGCGTCGCGCAGCACCGTCCAGTGCGACGCGTCGATCAATTCCCGTCGGTGCGGGCCGAGCCAGCGTTCGAGGTTTTCCGTGAGCACGGGCGTGACGTAGCGGTCGCGGGTCGGCACCAGGATCTGCACGGGCGCCTGCGCATAGCGTTCGCGCGGCGCGCGCGAGCGCGCGATGAAGTTCGCGCGATACAGCCGGATGCCGTTCACGCCGTTGCGCAACTGGTGCGGATCGGCCTCGGCGCGAATCCGCTCGGTGCTGCGCAGCCACAGCGGCCACAGCCGCGCGCCGCCGAGCCGCCAGAACAGCGGCGGCAGCACCGGCAGGTGGAAGAACACGATGTACCAGGATTTCAGCGATTGCCGCAGGTTGAACGGCGCGCGGAACACGTGATCGAGGCACGGCCCCGAAATCGACGTGTACGACAGGATGCGCCCGCGCATCGCCGGATCGGTCGCGGCCTCCCAGCTCTGGATCGATCCCCAGTCGTGCCCGACCAGATGGAACGGCCGCGTGCCGCAGGCGGCCGTGGCCACCGCCGACAGGTCGCGTTCGAGTTGCGCCATCCGATAAGCGGCGGTGGCGCGCGGCGCATCCGATTCGCCCGAACCGCGCGTGTCGTACGCGATCACGCGATAGCGCCGCTCCAGCACCTCGCGCACGCGGTCCCACACGCGCGACGAATCGGGGTAGCCGTGCACCAGGATCACGGGCGGCGCGTCGCGCGGCCCGCTCAGGTGGACGGCGAGCCGCACGCCGTCCGAATCGACCATGAGCGTGTCGCGCGGGTTTGTCATGGCGCGCGCCTCAGTGAGCCGGCGCGGCGGCGCCCGGATGCAGCGGCACGCGGCGCGGCGCGGCCTCGGCGGCGTAGCGCGCGTTGGTCTCGTCGATCTTGGCCAGCAGGCTCGGGATCTCGCTCAGATAGCGGCGGTTGTCGTAATCCCACGGATGGAAGCCCGGGCGGAAGAAGCCGAACCACTCGCGCGCAATGCCCGGGAACACGCCGCCGCGCGGCGCGTACAGGTACTTGACGAGCGTCCACATGCCCGAGAAGCGGCCGTACCGGCGACGGTGCGCGAACATCAGGCGCACGTGGTAATCGAACACGATGGCCCAGAAGATCGCGGTGGTGATCAGCATCGTGCCGGTGCGCAGCAGGTAGCGGCCCAGGCCCGGCTTGATCACGCGAAGCCACACGTCGTAGGACACCGATTTGTGCTCGGTTTCCTCCATGGCGTGCCACATCCACATCTGCGTGTAGCCGTCGACGGAGCCGTCGATGCGCTGCTTGTGGCCTTCGAGCAGCAGGTTCGCCAGCATCGCCGTGTAGTGCTCCAAAGCGATCGTGATGGCCAACTGCATCGACGGCGGCAAGGTTTTCCTGAACAGGCCGAGCACCCACCACAGCCGCTTGTCGAGCTTGTGCGCGGGCAGGCCGGCCGATTGCAGCAGGTCGTTGTACTCGATGTGCTCGCGCGTGTGCATCGCTTCCTGGCCGATGAAGCCGGCCACCTGCTTCTTCAGTTCGGGATCGTCGATCCGGTCGCGATAGTGCCGCACCGAATCCATGAAGAAGCGCTCGCCGGCCGGGAACAGCAGCGACAGCGCGTTCATGAAGTGGGTGACGGGCACGCCCTTGACGTGCCAGTCGCACGCGCGATCGGGGGGCATGGCGAAACGGACGTCGCGGCGGACGGGCATCATGACGGTTCTCCCTGATTACCTGTGTTGTTGTAGGTCGAGTGGGCCGGCGCGAGCGTGCCGCCGCGCGCGGCGCGCTTGCGCGCCTTGGCCCGTTCGCGCTTGGTCGCCAGCACGACCAGCGCCTGGTAGGCGGCGGGCAACGTGCGCGCGAGCCAGTCGGCGCCGCGCGCGTCGCGCCCGATCAGCACGCGGCGCTTGTTCCTGCGCACGCCGTGCAGGATCACGCGCGCGGCTTCCTCGGGCGTCGTGATGAAGAACTTCTCGAAGTCGTCCTTGCCCTGCTGCTCGCTGTCGACCATGAAGCCGAGCATGTTCTGCGAGATCCGGCTCGACTGCGCGATGTTGGTCTTGATGCCGCCCGGATGCACGCAGGTGGCCGACACGCCGCAACGCATCATGTCGAGTTCCTGGCGCAGCGATTCGGTGAAGCCGCGCACCGCGAACTTGGTCGAGTTGTAGGCGCTCATGCCCGGCTGCGCGAAGATGCCGAAGATGCTGGAGGTGTTGATCACGTGGCCGTCGCCCGCTGCCTTCAGGTGCGGCAGGAACGCCTTGGTGCCGTGCACCACGCCCCAGTAGTTGATGTTCATGATCCATTCGAGGTCGGCGTAATCCATGCCCTCGATGGTGCTCGACAGCGCCACGCCGGCATTGTTGAATACCAGGTTCACGCGGCCGAACTGGCGCGCGGTGTCGTCGGCCCAGCGGTGGACGGCGGCGCGGTCGGCCACGTCGAGCACGCAGGTGGTGATGCGTACCGTGGGCGCGAGCGCGCGCACGATCCGCTCGGTTTCGGCGAGGCCCACGCCGTTGCGGTCGGCCAGCGCCACGTGGCAGCCGGCCTGGGCCAGTTGCAGCGCGAGCGAGCGGCCCATGCCCGAGCCGGCGCCGGTGATCGCGGCGACCTTGTCGTGGAAGGATTTCATCGGTGTGCTCCTTGTCGTCAGACGGCCGGGGCGCTGCGGGCCGGGGCGTCGGTGGCGGCGGCAGCGCTGGCCGCGGCCGGTTGGGCATCGCGGCGCGCCGCCGCGTAGGCTTGGTAATCGGCGATCGAGAATTGCGCGGTGGCCTGCCGGAAGCGCCACGTGAAGCCCGGCCACAGCGTGGTGTTCTTGCCGGTGCGCGGGTCCAGGTACCAGCTCTTGCAGCCGCCGGTGGACCAGATCGCGCGCTTCAGGCGCTGTTGCAGCCGCGCGTTGTAGTCGGCCTCCACCAGCGGGCGCACCTCGATCGCATCGGCGCGGTCGCGATCCATCGCGTCGAGCGCGCCGAGGATGTATTCGATCTGCGACTCGATCATGAACACCATCGAGTTGTGGCCGAGGCCGGTGTTCGGGCCGACGATCATGAAGAAGTTCGGATAGCCGGGCAGCGCGGTGCCGAGGTAGGCGTGCGCGCCGTCGCGCCAGGTATCGACGATGTCCACGCCGTTGCGCCCGCGGATCACGCCGCGCGGGTACGGGTCCGCCACCTGGAAGCCGGTGCCGTAGATCAGGCAATCGACCTCGTGCCGCTGGCCGCTGGCGGTGACCACCGCGTTCGGCTCGATGCGCGCGATCGGATCGGTGACCACGTCCACGTTGGCGCGCGTGAGCGCCGGGTAGTAGTCGTTCGAGATCAGCACGCGCTTGCAGCCGAGCGTGTAGTCGGGCGTGACGGTGGCGCGCAGCGCCGGGTCGGCAATCTGCTTGCGGATATGGCGTTCGGCCACTTTCTGCACCAGCTTCATGATGCCGGGGTGGATCGCGAAGCCGAGCACGCGCGATTCGAGCATCCAGTAGCGGCTGGTGCGCGCGAGCTTCTGCGTGAACGGCAGCGCGCGGAACATCCACTGCTCGACGCGCGTGAGCTGGCGGTCGGGCTTCGGCATGATCCACGGCGGCGTGCGCTGGAACAGCGCCAGTTGCGCGACGCGCGGGGCGATCTGCGGCACGAACTGGATCGCGCTCGCGCCGGTGCCGATCACGGCCACGCGCTTGCCGCGCAGGTCGTATTGGTGATCCCAGTGCTGCGAGTGGAAGGCGTGGCCCTGGAAGCTGTCGAGGCCGTCGATCTGCGGCAGCGCCGCGCGCGACAGCCCGCCCATGCCCGACACCAGCACGCGCGCCGACACCTGCCTGCCGTTCGCGAAGCTCAGGCGCCAGCGGTGCGCCACGTCGTCGTATTCGGCGCTGGCCAGCTCGTGGCCGAGGCGCAGGTAGGGCGCCACGCCGAACTGCTCGACGCAGCGCTCCAGATAGGCGCGGATTTCGGGTTGCGGGGCGAACGCGCGGGTCCAGCGCGGGTTCGGCGCGAACGAGAACGAATAGACATGCGAAGGCACGTCGCAGGCGCAGCCGGGGTAGTGGTTGTCGCGCCAGGTGCCGCCCACCGTGGCGGCCTTCTCGAACACCGCGAAATCGCCACGGCCCTTCTGGCGCAGCCGGATCGCCATGCCGAGGCCGGCGAAACCGGTGCCGATGATGGCGATGTCGACGGATTCGGGCATGCCGTCTCGGTCGGGCAGGGTACGGGCATTCATGCGGTGTCTCCGTTCCGGTTCATTTTTAAATGTGACATTGACGGATGTAACGATAGTCGGTGACGGGCGAAACCGCAAGCGAGTAGATGCCGGCCTCTAGCGTCGTGCGGCGGCCGTTTTTGCGCTGCAATGCATTGAATCGAAGGGAGAATTTCTTGGAGCGCCGCGCGGCTGGGGGTGCGTTGGTGAAAACACGTAGGCCGGGGCGCCACGCCAATCTCGCGCGTTCAGGCGAAATCGACGGCGCATCGCGGCCAGTGCAACGGCCATGCGCGGGATTGGTCGCGTCGCGCGAATAATCGCGGTGCCTCTTGAATCGCGATACCCCGACGCTCTATCCTGTTCCGTTGGCCGTTTGAAAAGCAAGAAAGGGGGATTTGATGGACCGTTTACAGGCGATGCAGGTTTTTACGCGCGTGGTCGATGCAAATAGCTTCACGCGCGCCGCGGAAACGCTCTCGATACCACGCGCTTCCGTCACGACGATCATCCAGAACCTCGAGGCGCTGCTCGGCGTGCGCCTGCTGCACCGGACCACGCGGCGGCTGTCGCTGACGCCCGAAGGCGCCGGCTATTACGAGCACTGCATGCGGATTCTGACGGAAATCTCGGAGGCCGATGCCAGCTTCCAGGTGGGCAACCGCAAGCCGCGCGGCGCGCTGCGCGTGCACATGCCGTCGTCGCTCGGGCGGCGCGTGGTACTGCCGGCGCTGCCGCTGTTTCATGCGCGCTATCCCGACATCGAGCTGCATTTCGGCATGGCCGACCGGCTCGTCGATCTGGTGCGCGATGGTTACGATTGCGAAATCCGGGTGGGGCCGCTGGAGGATTCGTCGATGGTGGCGCGCCGCGTGGGCGTCATGAATCGCGTCAGTTGCGCGTCGCCGGCCTATCTGGAGCAGTTCGGCGAGCCGAAGACGATCGAGGAACTCGAACACCACCGCGCCGTGAATTTCGCCTACGCGAGCGGCGGTCGCGCGATACCGTGGACCTTCGTGATCGACGGCAAGCTGCGCGAGGTGCGCATGAATTCGGTGGTCACCGTCAACGATTCGGACGGTTGCGTCACGTGCGCGCTCGAAGGCTTCGGGCTGATCCAGCCGACGCTGTTCTCGGTGATCCCGCACCTGATGGACGGCTCGCTGGTGGAGGTGCTGCAGGGCGTGTATCCGAAGCCCAAGCCGATCTCGATCGTCTATCCGCACAACCGCCATCTGTCGATGACGGTGCGCGTGTTCGCCGATTGGGTGGCCGAGCTGTTCTCGACGGTGCCGGCGCTGGAGAACGATCCGGCCAAGCGGGTCATGCCGATCGTGAAGAAGGCGCGGGGGGCGGTGGCGGCCTGATCCCCGCCCCGAATCGCCCCGCGCTCGAGGCGGCGGGCCGGCATCGCGCCGGCTCGCCGCCTTTTTTCATTGCGCCGCTTTCTGCGGCAGCGGCACGGCCTGCCGGGCCAGCAGCCGCCAGCCGTCGCTGTGGTGCTTCCAGACTTGCAGCACGCCGATGTGCGAGCGCGTGACCGAGCCGTCCGGCTGGTTGTTTTCCGAATCGAACACGTGACGCACGATCGCGTTGTCGCCGACCACCTTGACGGTCTGGTCCGACAGCGTGACCGACTTGAACGCATGCGTGCCCACCAGATCCTTCATGAACTCGGCGCGATCCTCGATCTTGGCCGACGAGTGGCCGTAGCTCAGTTGCGGCTCGGTCAGCTTCTTCAGCGTTGCCTCGTCGCCGGACACCAGCGCCGCGCGCAATTGCTCCGCTGCCTTCGTGACGGCGGCCTCGCTGCCGGATGCAGCGGTGGCGGCGCCGGCGCTCAGGCTGGCCGCGGCCAGCGCGGCGGCGAGCAGGGCGTTCAAGGCGAGCAGGGCGGGTTTGCGGGTCGTTCGACGTGCCATGGGTTGTCTCCGGGTAGGTTTGAACTGTCGTCTGATGACGATTCGGAACGTTATTCCATTTTTGTTTTGCGGCGCATCGAGGTAAACCCGGCGAGCTTCGCCAGATATGCGTTTGACGTCGGCAGAATCGACCGGGTGCGGCGATAAATACGGAACGAAGTTCCATACTCATACGACGTGCGACCTAAAAACGGGCGCGGCACGCCCTTGCGATGTGCGTAGGGCTTACCCGGCAACGGGTTAGCCCCTAACGCGCGATAAGCGAATGGAATCGCTTCCCTGCAAAATTTGATTGGATTTTCATCGTCGGCCGCCTGTATGTTTGTCGGAACCGGTACCTTGCGTCGCCGTTGGCGCAGTGCTGGTCAGGATCGGGTTTCGACATGCCTGCCCCCATCGGGGCGGCCCATATATAGAACGATAGAACGAGACTGTCAGGAGACACCACGATGAAGCCAAGCACCCCCACGGCGCTGCCGATCGATGCCGAATCGCCGCCGGCGCTGGCGCAGGACGCGGCCACGCCGCGCGTGCGCCGGATCCAGCGCACCGCGCTCGGGCTGTTGTTGATGGCCGGCGTCGTCAACTACCTCGATCGCTCCACGCTGGCGATCGCCACCCCGCTGATTCGCCAGGATCTCGGCTTCTCGGTGCCGCAGATGGGCCTGCTGCTGTCCGCGTTCCTGTGGGCCTATGCGTTCGCGCAATTGCCGGCCGGCATGCTGATCGACCGGCTCGGCGCGCGCGTCACGCTGGCGGCGAGCCTCGCGCTGTGGTCGATCGCGCAAACCTTCGGCGGCGTGGTCAACGGCTTCACGCAGTTCTTCGCGGCGCGCATGGTGCTCGGCGTGGGCGAGGCGCCGCAGTTCCCGACCAGCGCGCGGATCGTGCGCGACTGGTTCGCCAAGCACGAGCGCGGCTCGGCCACCGGCATCTGGAACAGCTCGTCGACGCTCGGCACGGCGATCTCCGCGCCGCTGCTGACGGTGCTGATGCTGAACCTCGGCTGGCGCTGGATGTTCGTCGTGATGGGCGTGGCGGGGCTCGGGCTGTCGCTGGCCTTTTATCTGCTGCACCGCGACCCGCGCCACGTGCAGTTGACGCAGCGCGAACGCGAATATCTCGACGACACCGAAGGCGTGGCCAGCACGCGGCCGACCTGGGCCGACTGGCGTCATCTGCTGCATTACCGCACCACCTGGGGCATGCTGCTCGGCTTCTTCGGCACGATCTACGTGCTGTGGCTCTACAACGCCTGGTTGCCCACCTATCTGCAGATGGAGCATCACCTGACCATCGCGCGCACCGGCTGGGTGGCCGCGGTGCCTTATCTGTTCGGCGTGGTCGGCAGCCTGTCGGGCGGCAAGATCTGCGACGTGCTGGCCCGGCGCGGCGTGTCGCAGATCAACAGCCGCAAGTATCCGATGGTCGCCTCGCTGCTCGGCATCGCGGTGTTCACCACGCTGACCGCGCTGACCGACAACACGGCGCTCGCGATCACCTTCATCTCGGTATCGATGTTCCTGATGTACATCTCGTCGAGCGCGGCGTGGGCGATGGCCTCGGTCGCCGCGCCGGCCAATTCGACGGCCTCGATCGGCGCGATGCAGAACTTCGGCGGCTATTTCGGCGGCGCGCTCGCGCCGGTCGTGACGGGCTTCATGGTGCAGGCCTCGCACTCGTTCAAGCCGGCGCTGTATGTCGGCGCGAGCGTGGTGGTGGTGGCGATGATCGGCTACTGGTTCCTGGTCGGCGAGCCGGTGCCGATGCGTGAGCAGGGCGCGGAGCGCTGAGGCGGTCGCGCTGTCGAGTGCAGGGCGCGGCAGGCTGAAACAGGCCGCCGCGCAGCACGATGAAAAAATCCCGCGCGAAGCGTTTCGCGCGGGATTTTTCGTTTGAGGCGGGTTGTGGTGAGGAGCGGTTCAGCGGCGGGATGCTTGCCGGTTCGGCCCACGCTCCAGCCTGCCGCCTCATCCCGCCAGCTTGCCTGACAGTTCGGCTGTGCCGGACCTGTGCCGCCGCTTCATCCCGCCAGCGGCGCTGCTGTGCGTAGTCTTCCAACGCCGGCGCGATCGCAGCGTGCAGTTGCTCGTGCTTCAGCCCGCCAGCGGCGCCGGCAGCTTCAAATCGTAACGCTGCGCGCAGGCTTCCAGCGCCGGCGCGATCGCCGCATGCAGTTGCACGCCGTCGCGCAGTTGCTCGCGCTTGCGCGCGAGGCCGCGGTCGCCCGGCATGCGCACCGATGAAAAGCCGGGGCGCGGCGGGTTGTTGCGGCAGGCGTCGGCGATCCAGTCCATCTGCCGCTTGAAATCGGCCTCGCCGCCGAACGCGCTCGGGTCGTACAGCGACAGGTGCACGGTCGCGCCCCAGCCCTCGGACGGGTCGGCGCGGCCGAAGCCGGCCAGCCCGCCCGTCATCGCCTCGATCAGCAGCGCCATGCCGAAGCCCTTGTGGCCGAACGGCAGCCCGCCCAGCGGCAGGATCGTGCCGGCCGGCGTGGTGGCGAGCACGGCCGGGTCGCGGCTCGGATGGCCGTCGGCGTCGAGCAGCACGTCGTCGTCGAATTGCTGGCCGGCCTTGGCGAGCCGGCCGCTCATGCCGTTGGTGACGAGCGAGGCCGAGATGTCGATCAGGAACGGCGTGCCCGAGGTGGGGATGCCGGCGGAAATCGGGTTCGGCGTGAACACCGCGCGGGTGCCGCCGAACGGCGCGACGCTCTTGCCGGCCGGGTCCGAGCAGCCGAGCACGATCATGAAGCCGTCGGCGGTGGCGCGCTCCAGGTAGCTGGCGAGGCAGGCGATATGGTGGCTGCGGCGGATCACCAGCGTGGCGCTGCCGTAGCGGCGCGCGCGCTCGGCGAGCGTCTCGATGCCGGCCAGCACCAGCGACGGCCCCGGCAGGCGGCGGCCGTCCCACAGCAGCGCCGCGCCGCGGTCGGACAGCACTTCCGGCGCGCCCGAGCGGGTCATGGTGCCGCGCTCGATCTCGCCGACATAGGCGGCAAGCTGGGCGAGACCGTGCGTGTCGTGGCCCATCAGGTCGCCATCGACGAGAATCTCGGCGACGGCGCGCGCGTGCGGCGCGTCGAGCCCGGCGGCGACGAGCAGCGCATCGGCGAAGGCCTGCAGTTCGGGAGCGGAATATCGGACGGCTTGGGTCATGGCGGAATCGGTGTGGTGAGGTCGATGAGGCGTGAAGGAGCCAGGGAACAACCGGCCCGGCGATGCGGTGCGATCAGCCAAGCGGGCGGCGCGCGATCTCGATCGTGCCACCCGCTTGGCGTCGACGTGACGACGAACGCGTTCAGAGCGTCGCGCCCAGTTGCCACGGTACGAATTCGTTCTGCCCGTAGCCGTGGATTTCGCTTTGCGTGCGCGTGCCCGAGGCGGTGGCCAGCATGCGTTCGAAGATCCGCTGGCCGAGCGTGTCGATGCTCGCGTCGCCGGTGAGGATCGCGCTGCAATCGATGTCGATGTCCTCGGCCTGCCGCTGCCACAGCGCGGCGTTGGTGCCGAGCTTCAGCGACGGCGCGGGCGCGCAGCCATAGGCCGAGCCGCGCCCGGTGGTGAAGCACAGCAGGTTCGCGCCGCCCGCCACCTGGCCGGTGGCGGACACCGGGTCGTAGCCCGGCGTATCCATGAACACCAGTCCCTTGGCGCGCACCGGTTCGGCGTAGCGGTACACGTCGACCAGGTTGGTGGTGCCGGCCTTGGCCACCGCGCCGAGCGATTTTTCCAGGATGGTGGTCAGGCCGCCGGCCTTGTTGCCGGCCGACGGGTTGTTGTTCATGTTGGCGTTCATGATCCGGCAGTATTCCTCCCACCAGCGGATTCGTGCCATCAGCTTCTCGCCCACCTCGGGCGACACGGCGCGGCGCGTCAGCAGGTGCTCGGCACCGTAGATCTCGGGCGTTTCCGACAGGATCGCGGTGCCGCCGTGCGCCACCAGCCGGTCGACCGCCGCGCCGAGCGCCGGGTTCGCGGTGATGCCCGAATAGCCGTCCGAGCCGCCGCATTGCAGGCCGACGATCAAATGGCTGGCGTCCACCGGCTCGCGCCGCACCGCGTTGGCGCGCGGCAGCATCGCCCTGACCGCCTCCACGCCGGCCGCCACCGTGGCGGCCGTGCCGCCGCTGGCCTGGATCGTCATGGTTTCGAGCGTCGCGCCCGTTTCGATCGCCTGATCGCGCAGCAGCGCGTCGATCTGGTTCGTCTCGCAGCCGAGCCCCACGATCAGCACGCCCGCGAAGTTCGGATGCCGCGCATAGCCGCCGAGCGTGCGGCGCAGCACCGCGATCGGCTCGCCGTCAGAGGCGGTGCCGCAGCCGAGGCCGTGCGTCAGCGCAACCACGCCGTCCACGTTCGGGAACGCGTCGAGCGCCTCGGGGCGGATGTCGCGGCGGAACTGGTCGGCGATCGCGCGCGCGGCCGTGGCCGAGCAGTTCACCGAAGTCAGGATGCCGATGTAGTTGCGCGTGGCGACCCGGCCGTCGGCGCGAACGATGCCGTCGAACTGCGCGCGTGCGGCGGCGGCTTGCGTGGGTTTCGCATCGGCGCCGAACGCGCCGTCGCGCTCGAATTCGCCCATCGACAGGTTGTGGACGTGCACGTGCTCGCCGGCTTCGATCGCCCGCGACGCGAAGCCGATGATCTGGCCGTAGCGGCGCACCGGCGCGCCGGATGCCACCGCGCGTCGCGCCACCTTGTGGCCGGCCGGGATCAGCCCGCGCACCGGCAGGCCCGCATCGATCGATGCGCCCGCAACGAGTTGCTGGCGGGCGATCACCACGTCGTCGTCGGGATGCAGCGTGACCACGTTCGGTTGGGGCTGGGCGGGGGTGGATGCGCGGGTGTCGGTATCGGGGGTATCGAGCTTCATCGATCGTCTCGTCTGGATTCGGGGAGTGGAGCGGGGCGGGGCTTCGGCCGTGCCGTATGTCTCGGGCACGCCCACTTCGTTGCACTTTATGCAGCGAAGCGATAAACGTCCAATCGAAGAATTGTTAGACTCGATTCCTTTCGGTTATCGCCGAGCGCGGGAATACCCTCATGGATCGCCATCGCCCCCAGCTTGCCGCCACGCTGCCGCCGAAGCTGCGGTTCCGGCACCTGCAGTTGCTCGAACTGCTGGGCCGCACCCGCAACCTGCGCGCGGCGGCCGAGCAGATGCACGTCACGCAGCCGGCCGCCACCAAGATCCTCGGCGACATCGAAACCATGTTCGGCGCGCGCCTGTTCGAGCGGCTGCCGCGCGAGATGCGGCCCACCGATCTCGGCCAGTTGGCGATCCGTTACGCGAGCAGCGCGATGGCCGATCTCGGCAAGTTCGCCAACGAATTCGTCACGCAGCAGGGCGGCGGTTACGGGCACCTGACGGTGGGCGCGATCTCGGCCTCGGCCGCGCAACTGGTGATCGCGGCGGTGCGCGAGATTCAACGGCAGCGCCCGCGGCTCGTCATCAAGCTGGTGGAGCAGAGCAGCGATCAGCTTGCGATCTGGCTCGAACAGAAGCAGCTCGACCTGATGATCGGCCGGCTGACCGAGCCGCGCCATCGCGCGATCTTCGATGCGGTGGAGCTGTCGGACGAGCCGGTGCGGGTGGTGGTGGGCTGTCATCATCCGCTGCTGAAGGCGCGTCGCGTGGATGTGGCCGATCTCGGCGCGTGGCCGTGGATTCTCTATCCGCCGCCCACCGCGATCCGCCAGTTGTTCGAGGAGACGTTCGCCGGCGCGGGGCTGGTCGCGCCGGTCGGCATGGTGGAGACGCCGTCGATCTTCTCGACGCTCGAACTGCTGCAATCGACCGACATGGTGTCGTTGCAGCCGCAGTCGGTGGTGCGCAAGTTCGTCGAGGAGGGGCTGCTCGCGTATCTGCCGGTGGAGATTCGCCGCAGCATGAGCCACTACAGCGCGATCACGCGCAAGCACGAGGTGGCGTCGCCGCAGATGGAGGAGTTCATCGCGATTCTCAGGCGGCGCGCGCGCGGCGAGACGGAAGACTGAGCGAGGCGGCGCGGCGAACGCCGCGCGCGGAAAGGCGCTTGCGGGGCCGGCCCGTCGATGGTCGGCGGGCCGGCGCGCGATCGATCAGGACACGTTCGCGCTGCAGCTCGGGTACGGGGCCTTCTCGCCCTGCACGATCGGGCAGACCTTCAGCGGCATCAGGTTGCGCACGCGTTGCAGCCACATGGCGGCGTCGATCGGCGCGGGCTTGGCCGCCAGCGGGCCGCGCTCGGCCCATTGCAGCGTGTACAGATCCTTCGTGCCCTTCACCACGGTGATCGCCGTGGTTTCGCTGTGGCCCGCGCTGGCGGAGGCGTTGCCGCAACTGACCACCATCGAGAACGCGTCGCTGCCGTTCAGCTTGCCGTCGAAAATGCCCTTGGCCGCGAAGGTTTGCGGGCAGGCCTTCTGGAAGCCGGCCGCGATGCTGGTGGCGTAGCTCTTGGCGTCCGCTTCGGGGTGCTTGGCGATGACGTTCTGCGCGCCCGTGAGCGTGATCATCTGCGACCAGTTCGCGTTGGTTTCGCCGGGCAGCACCCATTCGTGCGCGTAGTCGTCGCCGCGCGTGCCTTCGTAGATCGACACGAAACGCGTGGGCAGGCGGAAATAGACGAGTTGGCTGTAGATCGGCGCGATCGTTGCGATCACGGGCAGCACCGGTTGTGCGGTTTGCGGTGCGGCGGGCGCGGGGGTTTGCGCATGCGCGCCGGCGGCGAGTGTCAGGGTCAGCAGCGAACCCGCGATCAGCGCGGTGGATCGGATAACACGCATGATGTCCTCGTGGATGGTGGGCGTCGATGTCGATAGCGTCGGATGCGCCATCTCTAGGCTGGCAATGTAGCGCAATCCTTGCGGATTGGTCGATGGTTTTACGCTCTGCAACATGTTTTGTTATCGAATCGACGCTGCAATGCGGCATGCGCGTTCACAATCTTTCGGCTGTGGAAGACAGGGCCGGGCGGTGGCGAAGCGGGTGCGAATGCACCTATGAATGATGCGTGGCTTGCGTCGATGGTTGCGGGCGCATCCATTTTTATTTTGATTCGGATTTCGAAGTAAATGGCAAAGGGGGCGCGTGGGAAAATGCGGCGCGCAGGCGAGCGGCGCTCGGGCGGCGCGTGGCTTGCCGGCCGAAAGCATGGGGCGGCCGGGGGCGGTGACCGATATCGGTCGGCACCAGGCGATATCAGGGTCATGGAGCATAGCTGCTCGGAAAATCAAGATGTACGATGTCACGCGACTTGAATTCGATAAAATTGGCAGGCGGCAGTCCGGCTAAACGAGGCTATTTGCGGAGAGACAAGCCGCAGATGGTGCAATTCAATCTCATCGAACGATTCAAGTTATACGACAACAGACAATAGGAATAAAGAATGACTCGCCACCGTGCCCTGAGCGCCATCGCGGCCGCCGTTTCGCTGGCCGCCGCCCTGACGGCCGCGCCCGCCGCGCAAGCCGCCACCTACGCCTATGTATCGAACGCCGACAGCGGCACGATCTCCGTGCTGCGGCTCGATACCGGAACCGGCGCTGTGACGCCGGTGGAAACGGTGCCGGTGGGCGGCACGGTGATGCCGATGACGCTGTCGCCCGATCATCTGCGCTTGTACGCCGGCGTGCGTTCGCAGCCGTATCGCGTGCTCAGTTTCGCGGTGAATCCGCTCGACGGCCATCTGGTCGAACTCGGCCAGGCGCCGCTCGCGCACAGCATGCCGTTCCTGTCGACCGACCTGAGCGGGCGCTGGCTGTTCTCGGCCTCGTACGACGGCGCGCTGCTGGCGGTGAACGCGATCGGCGCGGACGGCGTGGCCGGCCCGGTGCGGCAGACCATCCCGACCGGCCCGAAGGCGCACGCCATCCTGCCCGCGCCCGATAACCGCACGGTGTTTGCCTCGGTGCTCGGCGCCGACGCCTGGCTCAAGCTCGGCTTCGATGCGGCCAGCGGCGAGCTGACGCTCGAACCGAAGCCCGGCTATGCGCTGCCGCCGAAATCCGGCCCGCGCCATTTCCGCTTCTCGCCCGATCAGCGCTTCATCTACCTGATCGACGAACTCGACGGCAAGCTGCACGTGCTGGCGTTCGACCGCGATCACGACCGCGTCAAGCCGGTGCAGACCGTGTCGATCGTGCCGCCCGGTTTCGGCGACGCCACGCCGTGGGGCGCGGACCTGCACCTGACGCCGGACGGCCGCTTCCTGTACGCGTCGGAGCGCACCTCCAGCACGCTGGCCACGTGGCGCGTCGATCGCGCCACCGGCCATCTGACGCGGATCGCCACCACGCCCACCGAAAAGCAGCCGCGCGGCTTCGCGATCGATCCGTCGGGCCGTTATCTGTTGGCGGTGGGGCAGCTGTCGACCTCGTTGCAAACCTACCGCATCGACGCGCGCAGCGGCGCGCTCGCGCCGCTCGGCGAGACGCCGGTGGGCAAGGGCGCGAACTGGGTGGAGATCGTCGATTTCGGCGGCTCGAACGCGGACTGACCGGCGCGATGGCCGGCGGGCGTCGCGCTGACGCAACGCTCGCCGGCCCGCTCACCGGCTTTCATATCGACTGCGTAAGATCACGGATGGCCGTGCGCCCCGCCTCGTGCGAGGATCGCGGGCGACACGCTACCCAGGCCCCGGGCGCCGCCCGAACCGGCCAACACCCGAGGCGCGCGAGCGACCCATCCGATGGAACCCTTTCCGAGCCTGATGACGCGCCGGCTCGTGCTGCGCGAACTGCGCGCGGCCGACGCGCCGGCGCTGTACGCCATCCACGGCGACGTCGAGGGCATGCGCTGGTACGGCGCGGACCCGATGACGCTGCCCGCCCAGGCCTCGCGCCTGATCGATACCTACACCGCCTGGCGGATCGCCGGCAGCGGCCTGCGCTGGGCGCTCGAACGGCGCGAGGATCGCGCGCTGGTCGGCACTTGCGGGCTGTTCCGCTGGAGCCGGCCGTGGCGCAGTTGCGTGATCGGCTACGAGCTGGCGCCCGAGGCGCGCGGGCAGGGCCTGATGCGCGAGGCGCTGACGGCCGTGCTCGACCACGGCTTCGGCCCGATGGGCCTCAACCGCATCGAGGCGCGCGTGCATCCCGAGAACGCGCCGTCGTTGCGCACGCTCGATGCGTTCGGTTTCGTGCGCGAGGGGTATCAGCGCGAGGCCGGGTATTGGGGCGGGGCGTTTCGCGATCTCGCGCAATACGCGTTGCTGCGCGGCGAGTACCGGCCGGCGCGGTCTGTGACGCGCGAATGCGAGCCGGCGGACGAGGTGTTGCGGGTGGTTTGATACGAGCGCCCGAACACCGGATGGACGTGGTCTGGCGCGCAGCATGCGGCCGCTTCGTGCATCAACCTGCCCCCGCCGAGCCGAGCCGAGCCGAGCCGAGCCGAGCCGAGCCGAGCCGAGCCGAGCCGAGCCGAGCCGAGCCGAGCCGAGCCGAGCCGAGCCGAGCCGAGCCGAGCCGAGCCGAGCCGAGCCGAGCCGAGCCAAGCCAAGCCAAGCCCAGCCCAGCCCAGCAGCGTTACGCCACCGCCTTCAACAGCCCGGCCAGCCGCTCGGTCTGCTCGGCCGACAACGCTTGCAGCGGGCGGCGCGGCGCGCCGACGTCGTGCCCTTGCAGCTTGAGCCCGGCCTTGACGGTGGTCGGCAGGCCGCCCTTCAGGATGAAGTTCAGCACCGGCAGTTGCCGGTAGAACAGCGCGCGCGCCTCGGCCAGCGCGCCTTGCTGCGTCGCGCGGTAAAGCGCCAGCGTCAGCTCGGGAATCAGGCACGGCGCGGCCGTGCACCAGCCGGTCGCGCCGGCGCAGAACGCTTCGAGCGCGAGCGGGTTGCAGCCGTTGTAGAACGGAATCTCGCCGTTCGACAGCTCGCGCAGCGTGTGCATGCGCTGGATGTCGCCGGTGCTTTCCTTGACCATCGTGACGTTGTCGATCTCGCGCACGAGCCGCGCGATCAGTTGCGGGCTCATGTCGACGCCGCTGGTCGCCGGGTTGTTGTAGACCATGATCGGCGTCCCGACCGAGGCGGCGATCGCGGCGTAGTGATCGAAGATCTCCTGCTCGGCGAGCTTCCAGTACGAGATCGGCAGCACCATCACCGCGTCGGCGCCGGCCTGCTCGGCGAACCGCGCGCGGCGGATCGCGTTGCGCGTGGTCAGGTCGGAGATGCCGACCACCACCGGCACGCGCCGGGCGACCTGGCCGATCGATGCCTCGGCCGCCTCGTTCCATTCGTCCTCGCTCAGATAGGCGCTTTCGCCGGTGCTGCCGAGCGGGGCGATCGCATGCACGCCGCTGTCGACCAGGCGGTCGATGCCGGCGCGCAGCGCGGGGAGGTCGAGGGTGTCGTTCGCCGTGAACGGCGTGATCGGGTAGGCGATGATGCCGGCGAATTGCGGTTGGGACATGTGGACTCCTGACTGACTGGCTATCGAGCGAATGGGACGAATGGGACGAATGGGGCTAATCGGGGCGAATGAATCGGACAAGGCGTCGAGGCGTCGACACCCGGTTTAGCCGAGGCAATCGGGGTGGTGGCGCAGCGCGCGGCGCGCGTAATAGTCGAACGTCACGGCGTGGCGCTTGGGCGTCGAGGTCCAGTCGTGCGCCTCGTTGGCCAGCGGCGCCGGAATCGGCTGGATCGTGCCGGCCTGCATGGCGATCAGTTGCAGGCGCGCGGCGCGCTCCATCAGCAGCGCGAGCAGGCAGGCTTCCTCGACCGTCTTGCCGGTCACGAGCATGCCGTGGTGCGCGAGCAGGATCGCGCGCTTGCTGCCGAGTGCGCTCGAGATGATCTCGCCTTCCTCGTTGCCGACCGGAATGCCGGGCCACTTGGCCAGGAACGCGCAATCGTCGTAGAGCGGCGTCATGTCCATGTGCGACACCACCAGCGGCGTTTCGAGCATCGACAGCGCCGACACGTAGAGCGGATGCGTATGGATGATGCAGTTGACGTCCGGCCGCGCGCGATACACCCAGGTGTGGAAGCGGTTCGCCGGGTTCGGGATGCCCTTGCCGTCGAGCGTCTTCAGGTCCTGATCGACGCGCAGCAGGCCATCGTGCGTGATTTCGTCGAACCCCTGGCCGAGCGGCTGGGTGTAGAACGTGTCGGTGTCTTCCGCGCGGCAGGTGATCTGCCCGGCCAGGCCCGAATCGTGGCCCCCATCGAATAGAATCCGGCAGGTGAGCGCGAGCTTCTGGCGCGGGGTCCAGCGCTGCTCGGCGAGTTCGGCGTTCATCAGCGCCTGCGAGCGGGCAACGATTTCGGACTTCGTGAGGTTCAGTGTGTCGGGCATGACGCGCCTCCTGGCGATCAATCATTCAGGGTGTGACCGACCTGCCGTGCAGGGCAGGAAGTTGACGGCGTGTAGTATATGACACGACGTGTCATTTCGGTTCGGGAAAATTTGGGGAAATATCGGTGCTCGCGATTCGTTTGAAAATGTTGCGCAAGCAGTTGGGCCTGAGCCTGCAGGATCTGGCGGACCGCACGGCGCTGACCAAGAGCTATCTGTCGAAGGTCGAGCGCGGCCTGAACACGCCGTCGATCGCGACGGCGATGAAGCTGGCCGGCGCGTTGAGCGTGGACGTGAACCAGTTGTTTTCGGTCGCGCAGGGCGAGGAGCCGGTGACGGTGGTGCGCGTGGCGGACCGTGTGCCGGTCGCGCAGGGCGGGGAGGACGGCGGCAACGCCGATCAGCCGCGCTACGCAATCCTCTCGCCGCGCGGCGGCCATGCGGGGCTGGTGCCGTTCATGATCTCGCCGCCGGCGGAATTCGAGGCGTCGGATTACAAGGAGCACGAAGGCGAGGAGTTCCTGTTCGTGCACCGCGGCAAGGTCGAGATCGATTTCGCCGATCACAAGGTGACGCTGTCGGTCGGCGATGCGGTGCACTTCAATGCGCGCATCCCGCACCGGATCCGCTCGTTGGGCGCGCAGCAGGCGGAGGTGCTGCTGGTGGTCGGCGCGGACAAGACGGTGTTGTCGAAGGCCGATTGAGATCGGTTGAGTCCGGGCTTGTCGGGCCGCGTGCTGCTGATCGGACGGGTTGCGAGGCCCGTCGTGAGGGCGTTGATGAGGTCGGGCGCGAGGCCGTTTGCCATCTCGCCGATGAGGCCGTTTTACGCCGCAGGCACGCAGCACGCAGCACGCAGCACGCAGCACGCAGCACGCAGCACGCAGCACGCATGGCCGCCGGCCTGCGAGCCGGCGGCCATGCTTAAACCACCCGCATCAGAACGTATGCCGCAGGCCGGCCGTGACGGCCACCTGCTTGTCGGTCGACGACGGCGACAGCGTGTTGATCATCGCATGCGACAGCACCGAGCCGGCCGGCGCGCCGTGCACGTTCTGGAACACGCCTTCCAGGTAGATGTCGGTGCGCTTGCTGAGTGCGTAATCGGTCTGCAGCATCGCGGTGTTCCAGCCCGGCGACGCGCCGTTGTAGGCGCCGCGCGTGTAGGTGTAGGCGCCCGACACGCTCAACGCCGGGGTCAGCGCGTACTTGCCGTTCACTTCGTAGTTGTCGAGGCGCAGCGTGCCGTCCAGGCTGCCCGCCGAACTGTCGCCCGAGCCGAGGTAGCTGCCGGTGCCGAACGAGAACACGCCGGTGGCGTTGTCGATCTGCGTGTGGCTCCAGACCAGGCCGACGGTGGCCGCCCCGAACGTGTAGTTGCCGCCGAGCGACCAGATCCGCTGACGCTGCGAGACGAAGTTCGCGCTGGCGTCGCTCGACGTGATCGCGCCGGCCGCATTGCCCGCGTTGCTGAACTGCAGGTAGCCGGCCGCGAGATTCACGGGGCCTTGCGCGTACGACAGCGCGAAGCCGTACGCGCGGTTGTTGGCGAAGCTGCCGGCCTTGTTGCTGAAGCCGTACATGGTTTCGAACGTCAGGCCGTTCCAGGTGGGGCTCGCGTATTTCACGGTGTTGTTGACCACCACCGAGTTCGCGGCGAGGTTGTCGTTCTCGAACGGATGCGCGGCGATGCTGCCGCCCCAGGTGTTCAGCTCGGCGGTCAGCGGCCCGACCAGGTCGTTCAACACGTCGAACTGGCGGCCGAGCGTCAGCGTGCCGGCCTGGTCGCTCTGCAGGCCGACCCAGGCCTGCGAGCCGAACCCGTCGCCCGAGAACGCCTGCGCGCCGTTGTTGAGCAGGAAGCCCTGTTCCAGCTTGAACACCGCATGCAGGCCGCCGCCGAGATCCTCGCTGCCCTTCAGGCCGAACACCGTGTTCTGCGTCGAGCTGCTGTTTTCCTGCCAGGCGCTGTGGCCGAGCTGGTTGTTGGTGTACACGATGCCGGTGTCGATCAGGCCGTAGAGCGTGACGCTGCTTTGCGCATGCGCCGACGTCGTGACGGCAAACGCACCGCACAATGCGGCGGCGATCAGGGTGGGTTTCATCGTATGGCCTCCAGAAGGGACGATAGGGA
Source organism: Burkholderia sp. 22PA0099 (assembly GCF_047497165.1). Lineage (NCBI taxonomy): Bacteria > Pseudomonadati > Pseudomonadota > Betaproteobacteria > Burkholderiales > Burkholderiaceae > Burkholderia > Burkholderia sp. 22PA0099. The sequence goes on from NZ_CP163164.1 coordinate 2,612,377, forward strand.
ATAGCGGAATGCGAGACTACGTTGCCGGATTGCCGAAATGACCGGTGGAATCATTGCGCGCGGTGGATGCGCGTAATCGATTCAGGTGAATCGACGCAAATCAAACGGCGCTGCGTGCCGCGCCTGGCAGGCTTTCTGGGCGGGCGTGGCGGCGTTCGCATGACGATCGGGCAATGGGCCGCATGATAGGACGACGAAAATAAAAATGGCGTTGAAATACCCCGAGCGTGGTATTAAAAAAACAGAAACGATTTTCAGATTAATGATTGGGGAAATCGATTCGAGCGGATATTGACATTCTCGCAATGCGCTAAACGTGTGCAAATCGCATGCGTTGTCTTTCTATCGATTTAAATATTTATTACCGATTGCTTTCGTCATTGCGGAGAGCCGGGGGCAATGCGATGATGGCGCGCCATGCGTTGCCGTTTGCGTAGCAATCCGCGCCGGCCGCGCCCCTTGATCGTCTGTCATGCACCGAAGGAGCGCACGCTTGCGTCCTGTCATTGTTCTCGCGTTGACCGTTGCGGCGCTGCTGTCCGCCTGCGCCGGCTCCGACACGCCGCGCACCCCGCAACCGGCGCCGGTCGTGCATCCGGCCGGCGCCACCGGCGCGCAACTGCTGCCGGCCGGCTATGTCTGCCAGGATTGCGCGATGGATTTCATCGTCACGGCGATCCGCCCGCCCGCGCACGGGCTGATGCTGGCGCGCGGCGGCTTCATGACGCCGCAGTCGCTGTGGCTGGTGGTCGATTACGACAGCGGGCGCATCACACGGGTGGTCACGGCCGCCGCGCGCGACGCGGCCGGCAATTTCACCTTGCAGCGCGTCGCGCAGGAAGGCGCGGCGTTGAGCGAGGGGCAACTGCGCGGCATTCGTTCGGATGCCGATGCGATCTGGGGCGCGTTGCACACGATGCGCTCGACGTCGTCCACCGACATGACCTGGAGCCTTTATCTGATCGACGGCCGCGCGGTGCGCCACGAATTCGGCATCGGCCTGCCCGGCGAGGACGCCGCGAAGCTGGCCGATACGCTCGACAACGTCGTGCGGCAGCAGTTCGGCCGTTGAGCGGGCAGGGGCCGCTTCGACACTTGCGCCAAGCCCGTTCGCCCGCCGACGGCCCATCCGGTTGCATGCCGCATCGCGGCTTCAACACGTTCCGCCGGCACGGCGTGGAGATGGAGGTAGGGATCGTCGGCCCGAACCGCGCGAGCGCGACGATGATCGACAGGTACGCGACGCGCTCGCACCGAAGTCGAAGGGCGGGGCGCAGGCATCAGGGGCGGCCGTCACCCGCCCCATACGCCGGCGTTACGTCGTGCGGCCTTACTTCGCCGCCAGCGCGGCTTCCACCGCGGGATCGCGCCACACGTTGGCGGCCACGTCGAGCTTCTGCGGGATCAGCTTGACGCCGTAGAACGCATCGGCCACGGCCTGCTGAGAGGCGACGATCTTGTCGCTCACCGGCACCGCGCCGAACGGCACGCGCTTGAGCCAGGTTTCCACCAGCGCCGTGTCGAGGCCGACCTTCGGCGCGATGATCGCGGCCGTGTCGGCCGGATGCGCGTTGACCCACAGGCCCGTCTCGCGGATCTGCCGCAGCACCGCGCCGACGATGTCGGCGTGCGAGCCGGCGAAATCGCGCGTGGCCTCGTAGAAGTTGTACGACGCCACCAGCCCCGTGTAGTCCGACAGCGTGCGCACCTTCAGCGCGCTTTGCGCGGCGGCATAGTACGGGTCCCACACCACCCACGCATCGACGTCGCCGCTCTCGAACGCGGCGCGCGCGTCGGCGGGCGCGAGATACACGGGGTGAATGTCTTCGTAGCGCAGCCCGGCCTTGGTCAGCGCGGCCAGCAGCAGGTAGTTCGAGCTGGAGCCTTTCTGCAACGCGATCTTCTTGCCGCGCAGCGAGGCCACGTCGCGGATCGGCGAGCCGGCCTTCACGAAGATCGCCTCGTTGTGCGGCGCGGGCGGCTCGGCGCCCACGTAAACAAAGCGCACGCCGCCGGCCTGCGCGAACACGGGCGGCGGCGCGCCGGTGTAGCCGAAATCGATGCTGTTGGCGTTGAGCGCTTCGAGCAGTTGCGGGCCGGCCGGGAATTCGAACCACTTGATCGCATAGCCGAGCGGCTTGAGCTTCGCGTCGAGCGCGCCCTGCGCCTTGACCACCGCGAGCAGGCCCGCCTTCTGATAGCCGATCCGCAGCACGTGATCGCCGCCGTCCTGCGCGCAGGCGGAGGGGGCGGCGGTCGCGGAAATCAGCGTGGCGGCGGCGAACAGGGTAGCGGGAAGCCAGCGCGAAAGGCGGGCGAGGCGGGGCGATGCGAAGGACATCGGGCAATCTCCGGAGCGGCGCCGAACGGCGCGATTCATCGAAAACGGCGGCCCTCGTGCATCGGGGGCCGCCGCATTCGAAAAATCGTCGCACGGGCATCCGCGCGGACCAACCAAGCATTGCCGATATCAATATGACGACGGCGCGACTATGGTTTCTAGCGCTTGCCGCGCGTGTTGCCGGGGGGATCGGCGGCCGGTTGCGCTTCGCCGCGCGAGGCTTCGTCGCTGAGTCGCTTGTCGAGGATGGTCGCCACGCGGCCGCCCAAATAATCGCCGGAGGCCGCTTCGAGCGCGCGGTTCATCTCGGCCTCGACGAACGTGGCCGACAGCGGGCGCAGCCGCCAGATCGAATCGACCAGCGCGGGCACGTCGGTGGCGGGCGGCAGCGAACCTTCGTCGTAGCGGTCGAGCCGGCGCACCACCAGGTCCACCAGCACGCGCGCGATGGCATCGAAGTGCGGCCGCGCGATCGCCATCGCGTCCACCAGGTCGCGCACCGGAATGCCTTCGCGGGCCAGCGCGCCGGCCGCCTCGATCAGGGCCGGGGTCTTCGCGACGAACGACAGGCCGCGCCGTTCGAGCAGCCCGAGTTCGGTCACGCGCAGCAGCGAGGCCGGCGTCTGCGGGCCGAACAGCGACACGAGATCGGCCAGCGAATAGGTTTTCGGACGCTCGTGCGACCAGCGTCCGCCGATCGCGTTCTCGAGGCCGAGAATCGAGCGCAGGTCGTGGCCGTCGTCGATGGCCTTGATCAGATCCTGGATGTTCGACAGCGTGTAGCCGCGCGCGAGCAGATGGTTGATCACCTTGAGTCGCGCGACGTGGGTGTCGTCGTAGATGCCGACCCGGCCGCGTTTGCGCGGCGGCGTGAGCAGGCCGCGATCCTGGTACGCGCGCACGTTGCGCACCGTGGTGTCCGTCACGCGGGCCAGCTCGTCGACGGTGTACTCGTTGGAGATCGTGCCGTCGGAAGGCGGCTCGGCGGGAGAGGGCGAGGTCGGTGTCGGCATGCGCGGATTTTAGCGTGTGTGCGTGAAATCGTCGCGAAGTACGCGGTGCACTGCGGCGTCGCGGCCGGCACCGGGCCGGATCGCGCGCGAGCGGCGGGCGTTGGCGCTGCCGGTATTTCGGAAATTGCAACGCGGGTTCGCGTGAGCGCTCGGAGACATAAGGGCCTGAAGAGGTACCGAAGTCGCCACTATGCGCGAGATCAAACTTTTGCGTAACGTCCTTCGATTTTTGTTTTATTAGGGAAAACACAATATCAAGTTTTGTCTGTTTTTTCCGTAAACACCGGCAGCAATTCCCGTGCGCGCGAGCGCCATCAGCCCTGTCGACGGTCCGCCATGAACGCCCTGTTTTCCCGTTTTTCGATTCGCACGCGCCTTTATTCGACGCTCGCGCTGGCTGCCTTGATCCTCTGCGTGACGGGCGTGATCGGCCTGGCCGGCATGCAGAATTCGAACGACGCACTGAAGGACGCCTACGCCTCGCAACTGGCCTCGCAAACCGCGCTGGCCTCGGCGAACCTGAACCTGACGATCGTGCGCACCACGCTCGACCGCGCGATCCTCCACCCGGATCGTCCGGACCTGGCCTCGGTGCTGAACAAGGCCGAATCGTATCTGGCGATCTCGGACCACGCCTGGCAGGACTACAGCGCGCTGCCGCGCCACGAAGGCGAGCAGCAGTTGGCCGATGCGGTGGGCGTGGCGCGCTCGGCGTTCATCGCGCAGGCGATCCGGCCGATGATCGACGCGATGCGCAACGGCCATCCCGATCAGGCCGATCAACTGATGATGAAGACTTCCCCGGCGCTGTCGGTGGCGTTGAGCAAGGCCTCCGTCGAACTCGACAAGTACGGCATGGCGCGCGGCAAGACTGTCTACGACGGCGCGCAGAACAGCTTCTCGCTGCTGCGCCTGGTGTCGGTGGTCACGATCGCGTTCGGCCTGGCCGCCTGCCTCGGCTGCGCGATCGGCCTGCACTACGCGATCTCGCGCCCGATCTCCGAGCTGCTCGAACACTTCCGCCGCCTGTCCGACGGCGACCTGACGCGCGAACTGACCTGGACCTCGCGCGACGAAATGGCCGAACTGGTGACGGGCGTCACGCGCATGCAGCGCAACCTGGCCGACACGGTGCGGCGCGTCTCGCACGGCACCGAATCGATCGCCACGGCCACGCGGCAGATCTCGGCCGGCAATACCGATTTGTCGCAACGCACCGAGGAGCAGGCCGCCGCGCTGGAGGAGACGGCCGCCAGCATGACGCAACTGACCACCACGGTGCGCCAGAACGCCGATCACGCCCGCGACGCGCGCGAATCGGCCGACGACGCGAGCCGCATCGCCTCGCAGGGCGCGACGGTGGTGGGCGAGGTGATCGGCACCATGAACGACATCGATCGCAGCTCGCAGCGGGTGGCCGACATCATCGGCACGATCGAGGGCATCGCATTCCAGACCAACATCCTGGCGTTGAACGCGGCGGTGGAAGCGGCGCGCGCGGGCGAGCAGGGGCGCGGCTTCGCGGTGGTGGCGGGCGAGGTGCGCACGCTGGCGCAGCGTTCGGCCACGGCGGCCAAGGAGATCCGCGCGCTGATCGGCGAATCGGTGGAGCGCGTGGCGGCTGGCTCGCGGCTGGTCGGCACGGCCGGCAACACGATGAGCGAAATTCGCGAGGCGATCACGCGCGTCAACGACAGCATGGCGGCGATCGCCACTGCATCCGACGAGCAGCGCGACGGCATCGAGCAGGTCAGCCGCGCGGTGTCGCAGATGGACGAGGTGTCGCAGCAGAACGCCGCGTTGGTCGAGCAGGCCGCGGCGGCCGCGGCGGCGCTGGAGGAGCAGGCCGACGGGCTGCGCGACGCGGTGCGCGCGTTCCGCGTGGCCTGAGGTTGACGTTGAGTGATGTTGAGTTAAGGCAGGAAGCAAACAGGCGGCAAGCCCGAAGCGCGTGACGAATGGCGCGCTGCCTTGTTCGGGCTTTATTCGGGCTTTATTCGCGCCTCATTCAGCCGGCGCGATTCGCGCGGCCGCACGTTCCGACGCCACCACGATCAGTTTCATCGTCGCGCGCGTGGCGCCGACGAACAGCTTGCGCGCCGCGCGCGCATCGAAGCGCTCGAAATCCACTTCGGTCAGGATCACGCACGGCGCGGCCTGCCCCTTGAAGCGATAGATCGAATCGAGCAGCACGTCGCCGTCCTGATATTCGGGCGTACCGAACAGGTCGTACTTGCCGGTGAAGCGGCGCACGCGGTGCGGCCCGAGCTGGTCGAGCGGCGTGAATACCGAATGCTCGCGGCCACGATACGACAGCACCGCGATGTCCTGCTTGCGAAAACCCAGCGACAGCGCCTGCGTGATGGCGCGCTTGGTGGCGTCGATGCAGGCCTCGCCGGTGACGTCGCCGTCGTCGTAGGCATTGAAAGTCACGCCCGAATCGTCGAACGGGCTGCCCGATTTCAACTCGGCGGCGAGCGGCTCGAATTCCCCCACCACGTTGCGCAGGTAATGCAGCACGTCGCGCGGGCTGCGGTAGTTGGTCAGCTCGCGCAGCGTGACCCAGCCGTCGAACGGCACGTCGTCGCGCGAATAGAGCGCCTGCAACGGATCTTCCAGCCACCACCACGCGCCGCCGGGGCTCAACACGCGGCCGAGCGCGGCGGCCCACGCCGGCTGGAAATCCTGACCCTCGTCGACGATCAGCACATCCACATGCCAGCGTTCCGGCACCGGGGTGTCGGCGAAGCGCGCCTCCAGGCGCGCGAACGCATCGGGTTCGCTGAAATCGGGCGTGTGGCCCGCGTCGCGCAGCACCGAATCGCAGAACTGGTGGTAGTTGGCGATGATCGCGCTGTCGGGCGCGACGCGCTTGATCGAATCGGCCAGCGGGCGGTTGAAGCACACATAGAGCACGCGCTTGCCGGCCGCCACGGCGTCGCGCATCACGCGCACCGCGAGCTGGGTCTTGCCCGAGCCGGCGGTGGCGATCACGCGCAGGCGGAACGGCTCGATTTCCAGGCGGCGTGCCCAGGTGGCGAGGCCTGCCGACAGCCGCGTGACGAGCGTGTCGGCCTGACCGACCAGCGCGCTGGTGTCGGGCGCGAGCGACAGCTCGTCGGACAGGAAGTGGTGGATCTTGGCGGCGCTCGCGAACGGCGGTTCGTCCTCGGGCAGCAGGCTCGCGATCACGGCGGCGAGCTGGTCGCGGCGCGAGGCGTCGACGATCCGCTCGGGCGGCAGCCCGGCGATCGCCGGGTTCGCCACGGTGTGATCGGGGCAGTAGAGCAGCGCATCCACGCCGTATTCGCCGGCGCCGAACGCGGCGGTCAGGCGGCGGTGCAGCGTTTCCTGCATGTGCGCGAGCTGGATCGCCACGTTGCGCTCGGTCTTCATGTAGACCTTGGCCAAGCCCTTCGGCGTCTCGCGCAGGAAGCCGGCCTTCTGCTCGACCAGCAGCACGCGGCCGGACGGGCTCACCACCACGAAATCGGCCTCGCCGAACACCGAGAAATGATGATCGGGGCGGGTCCAGTGGACACCGTGATACACGATGTACGCGGCGGGCAGCGCGTGTTCGAGCATCGCGAGCGTGTCGCGCTCGCGTTGCGCGGCGCCGGTGGCGGCCAGGCTTTGCCAGTCGTCGGGGATGATGCGGGCCATGAAGGGACTCGGAGGGGAGGGCGCCGGCTATTGTACGCAGGCGCATGGCCGGCGTGGCGGCCTGTCGCAGCGTGTTGCGGTGCTGCCCCGGTCTGCAATCCCGGTCAGCCTGGCGGTGCCGCCGCGTGGCGGCCCGCTGCGCGCATGGCCGGGCGCGATGCCCGGCGCGCGCTCAACTGCGTGCGTTCAGGCGCGCGCGAGCCGCTTGGCCAGATCGGCGCAGAGCAGGCCGAGCCGGCCTGGCTTCTCGTAGCAGGCCACGTCGAAGGTGCGCATCACGTCGCTGATCTCGGCCTCGCTGGCCTGGCCCGACAGCAGCGCGCCGGTCAGCACGAAGATCGGTGCGCCCGGGTTGTCCGAGGTGCGTACGGCGCGGATCGCCGAGATGGCGGGGCGGCCTTCCACCAGCCATTCGGTCAGCACGGCGTCGAACGCCTGGCTTTGCAGGGCATCGAGGAAGGTGGGCAGGCGCTCGAAATGCGCGGTGGCGAAGCCTTGCTCGTCGAGATGGCGGCACACGGCATCGGCGGCCACGCGGTCGGGATCGATCACGGCCACCAGCATCCGGTCGCTTTCGGCGCGGCGCGGGTAGATCTCGATCTTGTGGACGTCGTAGGCGCTTTGATAGAGCACGCCGGTGTGGCGCAACACGCGCCAGCGGCCCTGATGCTCGTAGGCGACGAATTCGGGCCGCGCGCCCGGTTCGAGCAGCGCGCCGATCCAGACGGTGCAGGGGATTTCGGTCACGCCGGCGAACAGCACGGCGTCGTGCGCGCTCGCGCCGACCATGCCGGGGTCGAGCGACTGCGCGCCGAACAACTGCGCGGCCGGCTCGCCATAGGCTTCGGCGACCTTGCGGATCTGGGAGAGGGTCCAGGGGCTGCTGCCACGCAGCTTGCGATGCCCTTGGGAAAAACTGAGATCGAGAATGCGGCACAGCTCGGTGGTCTGCTGCCGTTTTCCTATGCCGTTGCGGCTCATCAACTCGCGCACGCGTTCGGCGACGGCGAGGGAATCCGTGGTCACTGCTTCGTTGGCCATGCTGCGGGTGCGATCGGGTCGAAAATGTTGCTGTACGACGTTTGGGTCTGACGGACGAAGCCGCTTGTAGTAGAGCGAGCCGACCGGCCACGCACGCAAACGTTAACTTTACCGCAAATTGGAAAGTGCTCCGCCGACATTTACACCGGCGAATGAGAAAGCTGTAACCAAACTTTGCCGGATGTCGCGTCGGGCGCGGATTCCGGTCGATCGTGAAGTTTTGTGTAAACGTTTCCGGCGGCTACTTGACGCCCTCGGCCAAGCGGTTGAGCGCGCGATCCGGCCGTCTCCGGCGCCGGCCGCGCGATGCATTGCGCGCGTTGGCACACGTCGCATGGTACGCAGCGTGCCACGGCTGTATGACGGTGTGTGGTGTGCGGTTGTCGCCGGCATGCGCGCCGCCCTTTTTCGGACGCATAACGGTGCGCACCGCCGCCGGTAGAATGGCGCGCTGATTTGCCCTTTTTGCCCGATCGGCTTCGTCGTCACTGATTCTCCTAACGCCCGCATGACCACCACCTATCCACTCCATCGCGCGTTTTCGCGCGCCGACGCACCGTTTCCCGCCGAGGCCGACGTCGTGATCGTCGGCGCCGGCATCATGGGCTGCGCCGCCGCCTACTATCTGGCGCGACGCGGCCTGAAGGTCGTGGTGTTCGACAAGTCGCGCATCGCGGGCCAGCAATCCACGCGCGCCTGGGGCTTCGTGCGCCAGCAGGGCCGCGAATCGGCCGAGGTGCCGCTGATGATGGCCGGCATGCGGATCTGGGAAGGGCTTGAACAGGAGCTTGGCGCGGATCTCGAATGGCGGCAGGGCGGCTGCCTCTATCTGGCCGACAACTACGAGGATCACGCCACCTATACGGCCTGGCTCGACACGGCCCGCGAGCATGGGCTCGATACCCGCATGCTGTCGCGCGACGAAGTGGGCCGCCAGGTGAACGGGCTGTCCGCGCCGGTGAAGGGCGGCCTTTACACCGCCACCGACGGTCAGGCCGAGCCGCGGCGCGCCGCGCCGGCCTTCGCCGCGAAGGCGATCGAGCTGGGCGCGCGCTTCTTCGACGGCTGCGGCGTGGCATCGATCGAGACGGCGAATGGCGCGGTGACGGGCGTGGTGACCGAGCGCGGTTTCGTGAAGGCCACGCGGGTGATCTGCGCGGCCGGCGCGACCAGCTTCCGGTTGCTCGACGGCGTGGGCATCCGCCTGCCGCAGCAAACCGTGCGTGGCACCTGCATCCGCACCAACGCGCTGCCGGCCGTCTCGGCCGCGACGATCTGGGGCCACGGGCTCGGCATCCGCCAGCGCGCGGACGGCGCGATCAACCTGGCCGACGACATGACCGTCGACCTCGATTTCACGTTCGGCCATCTGCGCGGGCTGTCGATGTATCTGCCGGAGTTCTGGAAGCATCGCGAGAAATTCCGCGTGCGGGTGGACGGCGCGCTGCTGGCCGACCTGCGTCGCCGGCTGTCGGGCGGCTACGACGCGATCGAGCCGCGCGATCCGCAGCCGCGCCCGAACCCGGCGCAGGGGCCGCGCGCGCTGGCGCGGCTCAAGGCGATCTTCCCGGCCCTGGCCGCCGCGCAGGCCGTGGAAACCTGGGCCGGCCTGATCGACGTGCTGCCCGACGGCATCCCGGTGATCGACGCGCCCGACGCGGTGCGGGGCCTGGCGATCGCCACCGGCTTCTGCGGCCACGGCTTCGCGATGGGGCCGATCGTCGGTCGGCTGCTGGCCGAGATCGTCGATGCGGGGCAGTCGTCGCTCGACCTCGGCGCGTTCCGCGCACGCCGTTTCGCCGACGGCACGATGACGCGGCCGCGCAGCATGCTGTGAGCGCGCGGCGGCGGAGGCGACCGTGCCGTTCCGGCGGTTCCGGCCGATCGTGCCGTATCGGCCCGCACCCGGCCCGCACCCGGCCTCGCGCACCAGCGGCAGCGGCCCGCCTCGCCCTGCGCATGGCGCTTGGCAAGCCGCGCGCTTGTCGGCATGATGCTGGGCCAGACCCCGCCGCGCTGTGCCAGCTCGTGGCGGGTACACCGAAGGAGCGCAGCGTTCGCTGCATCGATGAATCACTCGTGCCGTCCCCTTTTTTCCGGCGCCACGCGCCTTGCGCGTCCGGCGCCGGCCGTGTCGCGTCGTTTAGCGGCGGGGCCTGCGGGGCCGGCCGACCGGCGGGGGCGCGCGGCGGCCGTCTTCGCGGCGTTGGCCGCGACCCTGGCGCTGTCGCTGGCGGCGCGCCCGGCGCGGGCCGACGGCGTCGATCTCGCGGCGTCGCGGTTCCAGTCGATGCTGAGCTGCGCGCCTGGCGCGCACTGGCCGTCACCGGCCGAGCGTACCGCCTGGCGTGGCGTGGGCATGGCGTTTGTCGGCTATGCGCATGACGGCAGCGTGGTGGTGGACGCTGGCCGCGACGCGCCGGCCGATCGCTGGGAGGAAATGCGCGTGCGCTTTCCGCGCCCGGTTGCGATCGAGGGCTTGCCCGTGACTCAACTGCATCTGTCGCGGCAGCAAAGCGGCGACACCGAAGTCGATTACGACCTGACCGTCTACGCCGAAACCACCGGCGAACTGGCCGCCTTCGCCGCCGCGCGCCGGCTGGTGCCGATGCCGTCGGCCGTGCCGGCCGGGCTCGACATCGGCAACAACATGGAAGACGGCCACGCCGCGGGCTTCCACGCCAGCTACCTGCACTGGGCCGCACCGCTTTCGAAGCTGCAGGCCGAGGCGCTGGCCGAGCCGGGCAGCACCTATCTGCCGGGGGCGCACCGCTTGCCGTCCGTGCGGTTTGCGGGGGCGCTGGCCGGGACGACCGGCCGTTTCGCGTTCGGCTGCGTGGTGTTCGGGCCGGACGTCACGCCGATCGACGGGATGTAAGTGTGTGAACGCACCGCGGGCTGGCCGCGCACGCGGCTTGCTCGCGCCGGTGGCTGCGCGCCGGGCGCCCGCCATGCTTGCGGCAACCGGATGCGGACGCAACATGTTGCGCCGCAACGCCCGGCGGCGTGGCCATCGCCACGCACCCGGCCGGCGGCATCGATGCAAAACGACACAAAAAATGACGATGACGTGTCAACGCATGAGGCAAGCTGCGCCACTTCCCAGTGTTTGAAAAACATCGTGTCGTGTTTGCCAAAATCCAGACGAAACTCGGTACCATTCCAGCGTTTTTGCACGATCCGAGAGCCATGAAAGTTCGAAATGCGAGTCTGTGGGCGCCAGCCGGCATGCGGCGCTGGGCCACTGCGGCCGGCGCGCTGTCGCTCGCGATCGCGGTGCGGCTGTCCCTGCATCCACTGCTCGGCCCGATCATGCCCGGCACCGCGTTCGCGATCGCGGCCGTGCTCGTCGAATACTATCTGGGCCTCGCGCCGGCGCTGACGGTCATGCTGCTCGGCCTCGCGATCGCCGATTTCCTGTTCGTGCCGCCGTACGGCTCGATCGATGCGGTCACCACCATCACGCGTGGCGATGTGGTGCTGCTGGTGTCCTATCCGCTCGTCACGCTGCTGGTGATCGTGCTGGTCGAGCGGCTGCGCCGCGCGCAGTATCGCGCCCAGCTCGTCACGGCGGTGGCGCAGTCGCGCTACGAGATGCTGCTGCGCCAGGACAACGAGCGCGCGCTGGCGCGCCGCGCCGTCGACGAAACCCACCGCCTGTTGCGCCACCTGGCGCAGCACCAGCAGGACCTGATTCTCATCAAGGCGCTCGCGCGCGACGCGATGCAGCGTGCGCAGGTCGGCCAGAGCGTCGACGCGCCGCTGCCGTTCGACGGCGAAGTCGCCCCCGGCCGGCTGTTCCAGGAAGTGCATCCCGACGATGCGACGCGCGTGTCGAACACGCTGTCGGCCGGCAGCCATCGCGTGCGCATGCAGGTGTCGGCGCAGGCCGGCGATTTCCGGCTGACGCAGTGCGTGTGCGAGCGCTTCACCACGCACGCCGGCGATTTCCTGGTGCTGCGCACGACGCCGCAGGAGGCTTGAGATGAACGCGAACGACATCGGCCAGGCCGCGCGCCCGTCGGGCGCCGCGCCCATCTTCAACGAAGGCGACGGCCACGCGGTGCTGCTGCTGCACGGGCTGTCCAGCTCGCCGCTCGAACTGCGCTATCTGGCGCGTTATCTGCACGACGAAGGCTTCACGATCAGTGCGCCCGTGATCGAGGGCTACAGCGCCGGCTCGACCGAGCTGCCGATGGAGCGCTGGCTGGAGGGCGCGGTGCGCGAGTACGATGCGCTGGCCGCGCGCTACGAGCGCGTGTCGATCTGCGGGCTGTCGATCGGCGGCGCGCTCGCGCTGCGGCTGATCCGCGAGCGGCCGGGCGCGCAGGCGCTGGCGCTGCTGTCGCTGACATTGACCTACAACGGCTGGGCGATCCCCTGGTATCGCTTCATCCTCGATCTGGCGTATTACACGCCGCTGCGCCATCGCTATCGCTACCGCGAGGCCGAGCCGTTCGGGCTGCGCAACGAGGCGCTGCGCGCCAAGATCGCGCGCGCGATGGAGCGCGATTCGTTCAGCGAGGTCGGCCCGTCGGAAATTTCGCTGCCGGCGCTGCACCAGGCCAACCGGCTCGCGCGCCAGGCCAGCAAGGGCGTGGAAAGCATCGAGAACGACACGCTCGTGATCCACGCGATCGACGACGAAACCTCGAGCCCGCGCAACCCGAATTCCATCATCGACCGGATCGGCGCGAGCTTTTTGCGCACCATCTGGCTCGACGATTCGTATCACATGATCACTTCCGATAACGAACGGGAAATCGTTGCGCGCGAAACCGCGCTGTTTCTGCGTGAGAGCGAGATTGCGCACGGCGCCGGCGCGGGGTCGCCGCCCGTCGTGTCGAAAGCGCTCGCGCGGCGGCTGCGTCAGCTCGCGGCGGTAGCCCGCAAGACCAAATAAATGAAGCCAGTTTCGATTCCCGCGAAGGCGGCCTGCGCGGCCGCCGTCATGTTGCTCGCCTCGCACGCGCAAGCCGATTCCGATACCGACGCCACCGCCAGCGCGTCGCCGTGGAAGATCACCGTCGGGCCGGGCGTGTACGTCGCGCCGCAATATCCGGGCTCGCGCCACCTGAAGGCCTATCCGTTTCCGGCGCTCGACATTTCCTACCGCGACCGCTTCTTCTCGCAAGGGCCGGACGTGCTCGGCTGGAACGTCGTGTCGAACCCGAACTACCACCTCGGCATGGCGGTCAGCTTCGACTTCCAGTCGCGCGACGCGAAGGACGACCCCCGGTTGCGCGGGCTGCCCGACGTGCACGACGGCCCGAAGCTCAAGCTGTTCGCCGATTACACCGTGTGGGCGTTCACGGGCGCATTGGCGGTGTATCGCGACGTGGTCGGCTACGGGCAGGGCACCACGGCGAGCGCCGATCTGTATGCCTCGCTGCCGCTCAAGGGCTGGCTGTTCTCGATCGGGCCGGGGCTGACCTGGGCCAACGGCGCGTACACGCGCACGCTGTTCGGCATCTCGCCGGCCGAGAGCGCATCGTCGGGGCTGCCGACCTACGGGACCGGCTCGGGCGTGCGCGACGTGCACCTGAATTTCTACATGACGCACGACTTCTCGCGTCACTGGGTCGGCACCCTCAATTCCACGCTCGGCCGCCTGCAGCGCTTCGCGGCGAACAGCCCGGTGACCGAGCGGCGTACCGAGTGGACCACGTTCGCCTCGCTCGGTTACCGGTTCTGAGCCGGGGCGCGGGCGGAACCCCGCGCGCCGCAGCAGCGGCGGAGTCGGCCAATCGCCGGTAGCATGTGGCGTTGACGCGCGTGGCGCGGGCGCGGCGATCCGCACGGCCCGCGTCGTGTGCCCGGTTTTTTGCGCCTTTCTCCTTTCTCGGAACCACCGACCGCGATGAACGACTCCCTTTCCCTTGGCCGCCTGCTCGCGCAGGCGCACACGCACCACACGCAGATCGACACGCTGCCCGAAGGCGTCACGCCGGCCGACGCGAACGCGGCCTACGACCAGCAGCACGTGCTGGTCGAGGCGCTCGGCGGCGCGATCGGCGGCTGGAAGGTCGGCGCGAAAACGCCGGACGGCCCGGCGCAGGCCGCGCCGCTGCCGGCGCACGGCGTGACGCAGGGCGATACCTCGGTCTACACGGCCGACGCGGGCCGTCCGTTCGGGCTGGAACTGGAGATCGCGTTCCGGCTCGGCCGCCGCTTCGAGCCGAGCGACACGGCCTATTCGGACGCCGAGGTGCTCGGCGCGATCGCGGGGGTGGGCGCGACCATCGAGGTGGTGGGCAGCCGCTTCGCGAAGCATCCCGACGTCGATCGTCTGGCCCAACTGGCCGACCTGCTGAGTCACGCGGCGCTGGCGTCCGGCGAGTTCGTGCCGTATCGCGACGACCTGCCGTTCCTCGCGCCGCCGCTGTCGTTCACGTTCAACGGCCAGCCGCTGTTCGCGGGCACGCCGGGCAACCCGGCCGGCGACCCGCGCCGGCTGCTGCCGTGGCTCGTCAATCACGTCACCGTGGCGCGCCGCACCGCCATCACGCCGGATCAGATCCTGACCACCGGCACCTACGTGGGCCTCGTGCGCGCCGCGGGCAGCGGCGTGGCGATCGGCGAGATCGCCGGGCTGCCGCCCGTCACGCTGACGATCGCCTGATCGTCCGGCCGCCGCTATCGCATCGTCTCGATAAGCATTGCAGCAATTCGGATTTGGCTTGCGGGCCGGTTTGATTACCATCGGCGCTCCGGCCGGCCGCTTCCGGCAGGCCGCCGCGCTACCGCAAACCGAACCACGGATACCAACACGACGATGCGACACGGGCACCCGAATTTCCCCAGCGACGATGCCGATCTGACGGCGCCCGGCGCGGCGCGCCGCGACTGGCTCAAGGCGGTGGCGGCCGCCGCGCTGGCGCTGGCCAGGCCGGCCGCGATCGGCTCAATCGGCGCGGGCGGCCTGGCCGCGCTGGGTGCGAGCCGCGCCGCGCTCGCGGCCGGCGATACGACGCTGCGCATCGGGTATCAGAAATACGGCAATTTCGTGGCGCTGAAGGCGCGCGGCTCGCTCGAGAAGCGGCTCGCGCCGCAGGGCGTCACGGTGCGCTGGATCGAATTCCCGGGCGGCCCGCAACTGCTCGAAGGGCTGGCGGCGGGCGCGGTCGATATCGGCACGGTGGGCGAGACGCCGCCGATCTTCGCGCAGGCCGGCAAGGTCGATTTCGTCTATATCGGCGCGGAGCCGCCGGCGCCGAAGGGCGAGGCGATCGTCGTGCCGCACGATTCGCCGATCCGCAGCGTGGCGGACCTGCGCGGCAAGAAGGTCGCGCTCAACCGCGGCTCGAACGTTCACTATCTGCTGGTCACGGCGCTGGAGGCCGCGAAGCTCGACTATCGCGACATCCAGCCCGTGTACCTGGCGCCGGCCGACGGGCGTGCCGCGTTCGAGCAGCATGCGATCGACGCCTGGGTGATCTGGGATCCCTACCTGGCCGCGGTCGAGCGCCAGACCGGCGCGCGCACGCTGCGCAACGGCGAGGGCCTGGTCAGGAATACGCAGTACTACCTCGCGAGCCGCGCGTTCGCGAACGCGCATGCGGACCTGGTGCACGCGGTGCTGGCCGAGATCGATGCGACCGACGTGTGGGCGCGCGACCATATTCCGGCGCTGGCGGCGCAACTGTCGCCGCTGGTGGGGCTCGATGCGGCCACGCTCGAACTGGCGCTGGGCCGCGCGAGCTATCAGGTCGAGCCGATCACCGACGCCACGCTGGCCTATCAGCAGCAGATCGCCGACGCGTTCACGGCGCTCAAGCTGGTGCCGGGCAAGCTCGACGTCACGCAGACGCGCTGGGCCGCGCGCTGAACGTGGCGCGGGCGGTTTGCGCCGTCCGTTTTTCTGCCGATCGATCGTTGCGCCTGCAACGAGAGGGCATGAACCGACATGGCGCGCAGCCGGCATTCTGCCGGCTGCGCGCCGAACCTCAGGCGCCGAACCTCAGGCGCCGAACCTCAGGCGCCGAACCTCAGGCGCCGAACCTCAGGCGCCGAACCTCAGGCGCCGAACCTCAGGCGCCGAACCTCAGGCGCCGAACCTCAGGCGCCGAACCTCAGGCGCCAGCCGGCACGGCCTTGCGTGCCGCGAAATCCCAGCGCAACGCCTGTTTCGTATCGACGCGCACCGGCAGCAGGCCGGCGTTCTTGAACGTATCGGCGATCTGTTGCTGCTCGCCGTAGTTGGCCGGCAGCACCGCGCGCACGAGGTAGCTGCGGCGCGCGTTGGCGCGTGCGATGGTGGCGGCGTCGAGCCCCCAGATCGGCGCGAGCACGGCCGCGGCCTCATCCTGATGCGCGCGCAGCCAGATGCTTTCCTGCGTCAGCGCGTCGAACAGCGCCTTCACCACGTCGGGATGGGCGGTCGCGTACTCGGTCGAGGCGAGGTAATAGCGCTGGTACGAGGCCAGCCCCTTGCCGTCGGCCAGCACCTTGACGTCGGGGCGGCGATCGACCGATGCGACGTACGGGTCCCACGTGATCCAGGCCGCCACGCTGCCGCGCTCGAACGCGGCGCGGCCGTCGGCCGGCGTCAGGTAGTGGACGGAGACGTCGGCGGGCGTCAGCCCCGCCTTGGCCAGCGCGGCCAGCAACAGGTAATGGCTGCCGGCGGCCTTGGTGGTGGCGATGTCCTTGCCCTTGAGCCCGGCCAGCGAATCGATGCCGCTGTCGCGCTTGACGACGATCGCCTGCGCGGATGGCGACGGCGCTTCCTGCGCCACATACACGAACCGCGCCTGCGCGGCCTGCGCGAACACCGGCACCGTATCGGCCACGTCGGCGCTGAAATCGACTGCGCCGATGTTCAGCGCCTCGGTCAGCGGCAGGCCGCTGGCGAACTCGTGCCATTCGACGCGCGTCTGCAGCGGCGCGAGCGCGCGGTCGAGCGTGCCGCGCGCCTTCAGCAGCGTGATCAGCGTCGACGATTTCTGATAGCCGATGCGCAGCACGTTGGGCGCGGGCTGGGCGGCGCGCGCGAACGGGCCGGTGGCGGACAGCGTCAGCGCGAGCAGGGAACGGGAAAAGGCGCGGCGCGTGAGTCGGGACATGGAGCGGATTCCTGGAACATGAGCGGTCAACGAATCCGCTAACGTAACGGTTTCGGCTGCTGCAGCGAACCGATCATTTCAGCTATCGATATCCGCGCGCGGACTATTCACGCGCCGTCAGATATCGACCTGAAACCCCTTCCAGTTCAGCATGTGCTCGCGCAGGTCGAACACCTCGCCGTCGGCGGCGAACGTGCCGTCGCCGCGATGATGGAGCACGCGCCGTTCCTCGCGCGCGTCGTCCACGGCGGCGGCCACCGCGCGCAGCACGAACAGGTCGTGGCGCTCGGCGAGCGTGTCGTCTTCCACCACGCACTCGATGTTGTACAGGCAGCCGGCCAGGCGCGGCGGCGCGACCTGCTTCGACGGCCGCGCGGTGAGGCCGAAGCGCGCGAACTTGTCGACGGCCGCGCCGCTGCAATTGCCGATGTCGACCACGGTGCGCACCCAGTCCGCGCCCGGCACCGCGAGCACGCATTCGCCCGTCTCGCGCAGCGCGGCGTGGCTGTGGTCCCACGGGCCGATGATTGCGCCGATCAGCGGCGGCGCGTGGCGCATCACCATGTGAAAGCCCATCGTCATGACGTTCGGGCGCACGCCGTCGTGCGTGACGACCAGCACCACCGGGCCGGATTCGAGCAGGCGGTAGGTTTTCGACGGATCGATCTCGCGCAGGGCGGGTTGGGCGGGCATCTTGGGAGCCTCCAGCGGGGTGGCGCGGGGGATGCGCCGGTTGGGTCCGCCGATTGTCGCGCAGCGCGCTCGACGGCGCTGGGGCCGTGCGCCGATGGGTCGGACGGTCGGCGAGTCGGCAAGTCGGCAGATCAGTGGACCGGTGGACCGGCGGTTCGGCCGGCCGCCTCGCAGGCCCACCGGCCGACTGGAAAACGCATGCCCGTGGATGGTGTACATTGGCGCGACCCTCACTCGTCAGCCTCCGCCGCCCCCGATCATGAACGCCCGAAGCGCCCGCCCGGCCAGGGCGCCGGACCCGAAAACCGACGTACGCATCTGGCGCGCGCCCGAGCTGGCCGCCGACCTGCTGCACGGCGATTTCCACGATTTCTCCTACGACGTCCACACTCACGACACGGCCTGCTTCGCGCTGATCACCGAGGGCGCGATCCGGATCCGCATGCATGGCAGCGAGTTCGTGGCCAAGGCGGGCGACCTCTACGCGATCGACGCCGACGCGCCGCACGCCGGCTGGCCAGTCGATGCGAGCGGCTGGCGGCAGCGCACCGTGTACGTGCGCACCGAGCATCTGCGCTCGCTGCTGGCCGACGGCGGCGCGGCCGAGCGCGGCGCGGCGATTCGCGGGCCGATCATCGGCGACGCGAGGCTCAACGCGTTGTTCTGCCGCGTGCATCGGGATTCCGAGGTGCAGGCCGATGCGCTGCGTCGCGAGGAGCGTTACCTGCGGTTTGTCGCGCGCCTGTTCGAGCGGCACGTGCACGAGCCGCTGGTGCCGCGCGAGGCCGGCGCGGAGCCGCAGGCGGTGCGCATCGCGCGCGAATTCCTCGATCACCGGCTCGACAGCCAGGTGCATCTCGACGAGATCGCCGGCGCGGCCGGGCTGCCGGTGTTCAGGCTGTTTCGCGCGTTCGAGCGGCATCTCGGCATGACGCCGCATGCGTATCAGCGGCAGGCGCGGGTGCGCTCGGCGATCGCGCTGATGCGGCTCGGCCGGCCGCTCAGCGAGGTGGCCGCCGCCACCGGCTTCGCCGACCAGGCGCATCTGACGCGTTCGTTCCGCCGCATGATGGGCGTCACGCCGGGCGTGTTCCGCGATGCGGCGCTCGGGCGGCGGCGCGGCGCCTGAGGCGCGCCGCTCGCTGGCTTCGACTCCGGTTCGCCTACTTCAACAAACCGAGATTCGCGACGATCTTGCCGATCGGCTTGCGCGCGCCCGCCAGCGCGACGCCGACATAGCGCAGCGTGGCCGTGTCGACCAGCGCCACCGCATCGCGGAACGCCGAATAGTCGGTGGTCTGCTGGCCCTGCACCGGGAAATCCACCACGTCGCAGCCGGCCGCCACGGCCTTGTCGCGGATCGCGGGCAGCGCGTCGGCGTCGGCCGCCAGCACGGCGATGCCGATCGGGATCAGGCCCGGATGCGCGATGCCGCTGGCATCCACCAGCGGCGGGCCGACCAGGGCCGGGTGGCGCTGGCCGAGCGTCAGCGCCAGCACGGCGGCGGCGTTGGCCGCGCGGCCCGGCGGCAACTGGCTGTCGACCACGATCACGCAGCGCTCGGGCGTGACCGGGGCGGCGGAGGCGGTTGGGGTGGCAGAAGAAGGGGAAAGGTCCTGCGTCATGCGGATGTCCTCCGGCTATCGATGAGGACCGCATTATTCGGGCGGGCGCGGCGGGCGTCTTGAACGCCATTGCACGGGCCGCCGAGCCGCCGCTTTCGCCAGCTTTCGCCGCTTTGCCGGCACGGCGCGCCTCAGCCGGCCCAGAGTTGCCAGAGCAGCGCCACGTTCAGCGCGAGGATCAGCGCGGTGCTGGCCCAGGTCGCGGCCAGCACCGCGCCACGCACGCGCCAGCGGCCCATCAGCGCCGGGTCGGACGCGAAGCGCACCAGCGGAATCACGGCCAGCGGCAATTGCAGGCTCAACACCACCTGGCTGGCCACCAGCAGTTGCGCCGAGCCGTGATCGCCGAACGCCACCACGGCGGCGAGCGCCGGGCCGATCGCCAGCGCGCGCGTGAGCAGTGCGCGGCGCGTGGCCGTCATGCGCAGCTTCAGGAAGCCTTCCATCACGATCTGGCCGGCCAGCGTGCCCGTCACCGTCGAGTTCAGGCCGCAGGCCAGCAGCGCGGCGGCGAACAGCAGGCTGGCCCAGTCGCTGCCGACCAGCGGCGCGAGCAGGCGGTGGGCGTCGGCGAGATCGTCGATATCGGTGTGGCCGCTGGTATGGAACACGGCGGCCGCCACGATCAGCAGCGCCGCGTTGACCACGAACGCGAAGCCGAGCGAGCCGAACGTGTCGTAGCCGACGCCGCGGATCGTATCGGCGATCGCTGCGTCGCGGTCGTCGCCGGCGGGCGGCACGTGGCGCTTGACCAGCGCCGAGTGCAGATAGAGGTTGTGCGGCATGACCGTCGCGCCCACGATGCCGGCCGCGAGCCAGACCATCCCCGCGTTGCGCACCAGTTCCGGCGAGGGCGTGAAGCCGCCGAGCACGGCGAGCCAATCGGGCCGGGCGAGCGCCACTTCGGCGACGAAGCACAGCGCGACGAACAGGATCAGCGCGGCGACGCAGATTTCGAGCGTGCGATGGCCGCGCCGCTGCAGCGCCAGCATCGCGAACGTGCCGACCGCCGACATCAGCACGCCCGCCAGCAGCGGCACGTGCAGCAGCATTTGCAGCGCGACCGCGCAGCCCACCACCTCGGCCACGTCGCAGGCGATGATGGCCGCTTCGGTGGCGAGCCAGAGCACGAACGTGGTGCGTGGCGCGAGGCGCTCGCGGCACAGCTCGGCCAGATCGCGCCCGGTCACCACGCCGACGCGCGCCGCCACCCATTGCAGCAGCACCGCGATCAGGCTGGCCAGCGCGACCACCACCAGCAGCCGATAGCCGAACTGCGCGCCGCCCGCCAGCGCCGTGGCCCAGTTGCCGGGGTCCATGTAGCCGACCGCCACCAGCGCACCCGCACCGGCGAAGCGGGTCCACGGCGTCGGCGGGCGAAGCCTTGGCGCGGGCGAGGGAAGGGACGGCATCATGGGATCGGACATGGGTTCGGGGCCGGTCAGGTCCGGCGCGTCAGGTCAAGCATAGTGGCGAAACGGGAGTCATGTTCACGAATGATAATTATTCTCATTCTTGTTTGGCAATCGAAAATATCGATCGAGGGGATAGAGAACGTTCGAGGAGAAAACGGGGACGGGGTTAGAGCGTTGTGGGGAGGCGGCTGGCGGGGGAGCGGGACGGTTGGCGCGGCCGGGCGAGGCGCGCCATGAATGCGCCGCCTCCGGGCGATGGCGGCGCAAGTGCCGGACCTGTTGGATCGATCGCTTTACAGAGGTTTATCCAATCTGGATAATTATCCAGTCTGGATAAAGCTGGATAAGGAGGTTCGAATGGGGCGCGATCAACAGGTCTATCACCGGCCGGATTACGCACGCGACATGGCGCGGCAGTTGTTGCGGCCCGGGCCGCTCGAGGTCAACGTACGCTCGGGCGTGTTCTTGTCGGGTATTCGCCGGATCGGCAAGACCACCTTTCTGCGCGAGGATCTCGTGCCGGAGCTGGAGCGCGAGGGCGCCGTGGTGATCTACGTCGATTTGTGGGCCGATCCGTCGAAAAACCCGATGAACCTCGTGCTGGAGGCGGTGCGTGCAACGCTGGCAGCACTGGCCGATGCGTCGTCGTCGCTGCTCGGCCGCTTGTCGCGCCTGAAGGGGCTGAACCTGGGGGCGGCCGGTTTTTCGTTCGGTTTTCAGATCGATGCGGTGGGCGAGGCCGGCGTGGGGGGCGCGACGCTCGCGCAGGCGTTCACGGCGATCGTCGATGCGGCGCGCACCGACGTCGTGCTGATCGTCGACGAGGTGCAGCAGGCGATGGGCGCGGACGGCGGCTCCACGCTGATGCACGCCCTGAAGGCGGCACGCGATGCGGTCAACACGCGGCCCGGCACGCCCGGCTACCTGTTGTTCCTCGGCACCGGCTCGCATCGTTCGTTGATCACGGAGATGGCCACGCGCCGTTCGCAGCCGTTCATGGGTGCGCAGGCTTCGATCTACGCCCCGCTCGACGAGGCCTTCGTGGCCTGGAAGCTGGCCGCGATCCGCGCATTGCCCGGCGCGGCCATCCCGTCGTCCGAGGTTGCAGCGGACGGGTTCCGGCTGCTGGGCTGCCGTCCGGAGGAATTGACCAAGGCGCTGGTCCAGTTGCAGGACGTGGTACGCCAGCGCGGGCTGTCGGCCGATCAGGCCTTTCCGGTGATCTGCGACACGCTCGCGCAGGCGATGGCCGATGTCGAGATGCGCGCCGTGGAGGATTTCGGCGTGCTCGGGCAGGCCGTGTTCGATCTGATCGCGCGCAACGATGCCGATGCCGTGTCGGGGTTGTTCGGCCGTGCGGCGCTCGAAGAATACGCCGCCAGGACCGGCCGCGAGGTCGAGCCCAGCCACGTGCAGAACGTGATCGACAAACTCGTCGAATCGAACCTGATCGCGCGCGCCGGGCAGGGGGCGTACCGCGTCGTCGATCCGTTCGTGCGGCAATACTGGCGAGGCCGGGCGGCCCTGCTGCGCGGCCGGTAGCCCGATCGCCCCTCAAAACCGCGTGCGCATCCCCACCCCCGCGTTGTACCCGTTCGAAAGCCCCGTGGCCGCGTCGTTCAGATACGCGACATACACGTCGGTGCGGCGCGACAGTGGATAGTCATAGCCGACCGTCCAGGTCTTGCGGATCGGGTCGCCGCGCCCCTTGCTCCTGGTGTACATGAACGAGGCCATCGCGTAGCCGGTGCCGAGCGGCACCGACACGCCGAGCTCGCCGCTGTTCGAGGCGATGTCGCCGGTCTGGATCGAATCCTCGATGCGCTGCACCAGGGCGCTGAACTTGGCCACCTTGAAGTCGTAGCTGGCCGCGGCCAGGTAGGCGCTTTGTTGCGTGAACCCGGCGATCAGCGCCTGCAGGTCGCCCGGCGTGACCGAATACTTGACGCGCTGATACGAGAACGCGGCCGCGAACGCGCCGTTCGCGTAGCGCAGGTCGCCGGCCACCTGGTTCGCGCCGTCGTGCCCGGCCTGGTTGCCGGTCGCGTACACGCCGGTGGCGGTGAACCCGGCCAGGGTGGGCGACACATACATGATCGAATTGTTCCAGTTGGTGTCGCCCACCACCATCTGCGCGGGCAGCCCCTTGTACATCTGCACCAGCACCGGCGAAAAGCCGAAACTGTTGCCGAACGGGTTGAAACTGAGCGCGGTCACGTAATACGGCAGCGTGTTGCGGCCGAGCAGCAGCGAGCCCTGCGGCCCCTTGATGCCGACATAGGCGTTGCGGCTGAAGAACGGATCGGCCGCCGAGCGGCCCACCGCGCCGTTGGACGCGCGAAAGAACGATTCGAGCGCGAACACCGCCGAGTAGCCGCCGCCCAGGTCTTCCTGGCCGCCGATGCCCCAGAAGCTGGTGGACATGCCGTTCGAATTCTCGGCCGCGGCGGTCTTGCCGCCGAGCGCGCGCTGCGCCCCGGCGTAGACGTCGACCAGGCCGTAAAGCTGCACGGCGCTTTGTGCCTGCGCGAACGGGCTCGACGCGAGGCAGCCGGCCGCCAGCGCGATCTTCATGATTTTGTTTTGCATGTCTAAGTAATGAGCGTGTGAATGAAGGCGTTTCGGGGTCGCGACGAAGCCGATCGGCCGGCAGCGATCGCGCAGGGTTTGCGTGGCATGTGGGTGCGGGCCGCCCCGCGCGCAGGCGGGATGGGCGGGGATCAGGGAACCAAGGAGTGCGAACGGATTGAGCGACGCGAAGCTCGTGCGCGCCGCTCGCGCGGCGTCAGTCCAGCGCCTCGCCGAGCGTTTCCGGCAGGAAGGCCCAGACGATCAGGGCGGCCAGCAGGAAGAACCCGGCCGTGGCGGCGAGGCCTGTCTGCACGCCGTAGCGTCCGGCCAGCAGGCCGACGGCGGCCGGTGCGAGCGCACTGAGCGCGCGCCCGGTGTTGTAGATCCAGCCCTGCGCCGTGGCGCGGATGCGGGTGGGAAACAGCTCGGCGAAGGTCGGCGCGAAGCCGCTGTAGAAGCCGGTGCCGAAGAACGCCACCACCGGGCCGAGCACGAACAGCCACGACGGCGAGCGCACCCACGTGTAGACCGGCACGGCCAGCGCGGCTGCCACGAAGAACAGCAGATAGGTGCGGCGACGGCCGATCCAGTCGGCCAGATAGCCGAACACCACGAAGCCGACCGCCGCGCCGGCCTGCATCACGACGATCCAGGCGGTCGATTTCATCAGCGTGAGGCCCGAGCCGCCATGCGCGGCGGGCGTGGCCAGATAGGTGGGGATCCACGTGAACAGCCCCCAGTAGCCGCACATCGCCGCGCTCGTGAAGGCCAGCCCGACCAGCGTGTTGCGGCGATACGGACCGAACAGTTCGGCCAGCGTCTCGCGCAGGCCGAGGCGGCGCGTCTGGCGCAGCCACACCTGCGGTTCCTCGGTATGACGCCGCACCCAGAACGCGAACAGCGCGGGCACGATGCCGACGAAGAACACGCCGCGCCAGCCGAAATGCGGCAGCACCAGCGCCGCCACCACGGCGGCCAGCGCATAGCCGGCCGCGAACGCGCTCTGCACCCAGGCCAACGCCTTGCCGCGATGCTCGGCCGGCCAGGTCTCGGACACCAGCGCGGCGCCCGCCGCCCACTCGCCGCCCACCCCGAAGCCGAGCACGAACCGGAACACCAGCAGTTGCTGCACGTCCTGCGACACGCCGCACAGCGCGGTGCCGATCGAGTAGCAGAGGATGCTCATCACCATCGAGCGCGTGCGGCCGATCCGGTCGGCCAGGAAGCCGAACACCAGCCCGCCCACGGCGGTGGCCACCAGCGTCATCGAGGCGACGATGCCGGCCAGCCCCTGATCGAAATGCAGGTCGGCGGCGATGGACGGCATCACCATCGCGAACAGCACCAGGTCCATCACGTCGAGCGCCCAGCCCACATACGACGACCAGAACGCCTGCCACTGCGCCTTCCCCGCGTTCGCGTACCACCGCCCGGCGGCGGCCGGCGGCAGATGTGTCTCACTCCGTTCCATGCGATTCCTCTTATTTTCGAAACTCAAATATCGATGATCGACACGATATGGACTCGGCGTGGTAATTTCCAGCATGGTTAACCACTATCGATACCATGTGTATCGATAAACGATACTGCATGCACTTTCACGAACACGACAGGAACACGACCGCCATGTCCGCATATCAGCTTCATCTCTACGAAGACCGCATCGAAGCCGGCGCCGAGCCGATCTACCTGCCGCGCGCGCCGCGCGCGATCTACGTGGTCGACGGCGACGCCACGCTGGAGTTCGAGCGCGGTGCGCAGCACCAGCCGGGCGGCACCGGCTGGGTGGGCGACGGGCAACTCGCGATTCTGGCCGGCGCCGACGGCGCACGGCTCTGGCGCTGGGAACTGCAAGCGGCCGCGCGCTCGGCCGAGGCCGGGCTGCTGGGCAGCGCGCCGCGTGCGCATTCGGTCTCGAAGCTGTCCGCCGAGATTACGCTCGATCCGGGCTTCGACTGGCTGATGCGTTGCGACCGCGTGGATTTCCCTCCGGGCGGGATCGCGCACACGCATGTGCATCAGGGCCCGGGCATCCGCTGCACGCTGCACGGCGAGATCGCCATCGAGATCGACGGCGCGCGCCACACGCACGGCGCAGGGCAGGCGTGGCTCGAACTGGGCCGGGACCCGGTGCTCGCGCCCACCACGCCGGACGCCGAGACGGCCTTCATCCGCTGCTTCCTGCTGCCCCAGGCATGCCGGGGCCGCAGTTCGATCCGATATGTCAAAATCGAGGACGCACGACGGCCGAAGGATCAGCGCTATCACGTGTTCGCCGAGCGCCTGCTGACGCTCGCGGGCGCCTGATCCGGAGGCCGCGCCGGGCGCCCGCGCGCGGCCTCCGGCCCTCACACGATCATCCCGATACTTCCCCTTCATGGCGACCAACAAAGCAGCAGACAGCGACGACCTCGAACCCGGCGCCCAGGACGACGCGACCTCATCCACCTCGGTGATGTCGCTGCGTCTGCTGGAAACCATCGCCTCCCATCCGCACGAAAGCGCGCTGACGAACCTCGCGCAGGAACTCGGCATTCCGAAGGCGCGCGTGCATCGGCACCTGAGCGCGCTCAAGCGCGACGGCTACGTGACGCAGAACCCCGACACCAGCCGCTACCGGATCGGCTGGCGGATGTTCCTGCTCGGGCGGCGCGCGCTCGATCAATTCGACGTGGTGACGCTGGCCCGCCCGCTGATGGAGGAGTTGCGCGACACGGTGGGGCAGACGGTGGTGATCACCACGGTGTCCGACGAGGGCATGGTGGTGCTCAACATCGTGCCGGGGCGCAGCAAGCTGGAGATCATCTTCCATCCCGGCACGCGCTTCGATTTTCACACCGTCGCGCAGGGCAAGATCGCGCTGGCGTTCGGGCCGCCCAAGCTGCTCGAACGCGTGCTGGCGCAGCCGCTGGCCGCACCCACGGCGCAAACCATCGTCGAGCGCGACCGGCTGTTGCACGAGGTGGCGCTGGTGCGTTCGCGGCAGTGGGCGGAAGCGCCCGAGGAAGCGTTCACCGGCGTCAACGCGCTGGCCGCGCCGGTGTTCCAGTTCGGCAACAAGCTGTTCGGCTCGCTCGCGATCGTCGGCTCGGTGCATTACCTGCCGGCGCAGGCCAGCGAGCGCACGGTGGCCGCGCTGAAGGACACGGCGCACCGCCTGTCGTTGCTGCTCGGAGCGGATGCCGAGGCCGACGCCTCGGCGCGGTGAGGGGCGGGGAAGCCCGGCGCCGGGCGTGGTGGGGATCGGGCGGGGAAGGTGGCGGGGCTTGATTCAGGCCGGTTCAGGCCGGTTCAGGTCGGCTTAATGCGACGTCACGCGGCCCGTGGGTTCGTTGGCCGCCTCGCCGGCTGACGGCGTCACCGCACGCATCGCGCCGGCCGCCTCGAACATGCCGCGCATGTCGAAGCCCGACGGATGCTGATAGACGCGCAGCCCGAACTCCGGCAGCACCGCCAGCAGGTGATCGAAGATGTCGCCCTGGATCGTCTCGTAATCGAGCCACGCCGTGGTGTCGGTGAAGCAGTACAACTCCATCGGAATGCCTTCGGCCGTCGGCGGCAACTGGCGCGTCATGTGCGTCATGCCGGTGTGGATGCGCGGATGCTGCTGCAGATAAGCGTCGCAATACGCGCGGAACGTGCCGAGGTTGGTGAGCTGGCGGCGGTTGCCCGTCCATTCGGCGTCCGCGCCGAGCGCGCCGTTCCATTCGTCGAGCAGGCCGCGCTTGCTCGCGAGGTAATCCTTCAGCAGCTTGAAATGTTCGAGCCGGGCGATCTCGTTCGCGCCGAGAAAGCGCACGCTGGTCGCGTCGATGAAGATCGCGCGCTTGATGCGCCGGCCGCCCGATTCGGTCATGCCGCGCCAGTTCTGGTAGCTCTCGGTGATCAGCTTCCAGGTGGGAATCGTGATGATGGTGCGGTCGAAGTTCGACACCTTGACGGTGTTCAGCGTGATGTCGATCACGTCGCCGTCGGCGCCCGCGCTCGGCATGGTGATCCAGTCGCCGATCCGCAGCATGTCGTTCGACGAGAGCTGCACGCCGGCCACCAGGCCGAGCAGCGTGTCCTTGAAGATCAACATCAGCACCGCCGACATCGCGCCGATGCCCGACAGCAGCAGCCCGATCTGCTTGCCCGTCAAGGCGCCGATCACCACCAGCGCGGCGGTCAGGAACATCAGCAGCTTGACCAGTTGCATCGCGCCCTTCAGCGACAGCGTGGACTGCTCGCGCGGCTTGGTGCGGTGCAGATGCTCGACGGCCGACAACACCGCGCTGACCATCATCGTCGCGAGGAACACCAGCACCGCGAACAACAGCTTGTCGACCACGCGCTCGGCCGGTTCGGGAATCCCGGGCACGGCGCCGAAGCCAAGCTCGAACACCAGGAACGGCACGAGCCGCGACAGCCATTTGAACGCGCCGTACTGGAACAGCACGTCGTCGAAGCGGGTGGGCGTGCGCGCGGCGAACTTGGCGACCACGCGGAACAGCAGGAAGCGGACGGCCGCGGCGATCACGCAGGACGCCGCGACGAGAATCAGACAGCCGACGAGCGGCGCAAACCAGGTTTCATTCATTGATTCGGTACGGAACGGATGATCAGGTCACGGCGGCGCGCCCGCCCGTGTACGGGACGCGGCCGTCTGCGCGGCCGGGGCGGCGCGCGCAGTAGGAAGGCTGTCATGACAGCCGAACTGTGTGTCGGGTTCCCTTGTGGAGGCCGAAGTTTGATGCAGTCGGGGTTTGGCCTCAGCCCGTCAA
The DNA here is from genome assembly GCF_047497165.1 of Burkholderia sp. 22PA0099. Lineage (NCBI taxonomy): Bacteria > Pseudomonadati > Pseudomonadota > Betaproteobacteria > Burkholderiales > Burkholderiaceae > Burkholderia > Burkholderia sp. 22PA0099. Next base: position 2,640,567 of record NZ_CP163164.1, read on the forward strand.
CCCCGGCGTCGCGGCCCCAGAAACGGCAATCTCGCCGCGATCGGGCCGTACAGCTTGGCCACCAGATAGAGCAGGCCGATCGCCACCCCGTCGGCGGTCAGCCCGAGCGGGACGTCGAGATAGCCGTCGGTTTCCCAGTACAGCACCGAATCGACCGACAGCGAGATCGCCGTGCCGGCCACGAAGCACAGCAGCCCCTGCCGGCCGATCGTGCCGATCCACGGCATCAGGCGAGCCACCTTGTGCATCCAGCCGAGGTGCACCAGCTTGGCGGCCAGCCAGGCGAACCCGAGGAAATTGACGAGCCGCACCGCGCCGAGGTTCTGCTTGATCGCCGGATCGGTCGGGAACGGCTCGATGCGCAGCCGGTAATACGCACCCGCGGCCACCACGGCCACTGCCAGCGCCGTGACCAGCACGCCGCGCGGCTGCTTCGACAGCGTGGGGTACACCGGCTGGCAACGCGACAGCACGCCGAGCACGAACATGAACTGCCACGCGAACGGATTGAAATCCCACGGCAGGCCGTCGACGGTCGGCAGATAGCCGGCGATGCGGCGCGCCGACAGCCAACTGAGCAGGCTGATCGCGAGCAGCAGCCACGGCTTGTTGCGCGCCATCGGCAGCGCCAGCGGCACCAGCGCCGCGAAGAACGCGTACATCGGCAGCACCGAGGCCAGATACGGCTGGCGGCGGAACAGCACGATGTCGCGCAGCGCGGCCAGCGGGTGGTGCATCAGGCCTTCGAGATCGTGGGTCGGCATGTTGGGGCCGTCGATCGCGAGCGCGCCGAGCACGGCCGTGATCAGCAGCATCAGCCCGGCCGTCACCAGGAACGCGCGATAGATCTCGAACGCGCGGCGGATGAAGCGCTGGCGCGCGACGGCTTCGGTCTGGCGCTCGGCGAGCGAGTTGTAGGCGATCGCGGTGGCGAAGCCGCCCAGGAACACGAACACCTCGGCCGCGTCGCACAGCGCGTAGGCGTGCAGCGTCACGCGCGACAGGATGCTGCCGCCGATGTGATCGACCACGATCACCATCAGCACCAGCCCACGAAAGAAATCGAGTTCCGCGAAGCGGCCCGGGCGCGGCGGCGGCGTGCTCATGCGCGGCGGCGCCGGGTGGCGCGGAGCAGGGGGAAGAACGGGGACGCTAGCGCGGCGGCGCGCGGCGGGAAACTCGGCATGAAGCGGACGGCGGAAGCGGAAACGGACGTGATTGTGCCACCGTCGGCCCAAGCCCGGCAGATTGGCGCCGGGCGGCGCGTTGCACCATCGCGGCGCGTGGCGTCGGCCATCGCCGAAAAGCCCGTGCGGGCGTGTGTCGTCTGCTTGAAAGCGCGAGCGTCGGCGCACACGAAGTTGGTATTGCGCAACGGCCGCCGCGGGCACCTCGAACGGCGTGGACGGCGCATTCGGGCCGTGACACACTCATCACCGTCATTCACGCTGCCGGCAGCCACCGGGCGTTGAGGCATGAATCGAGGTCCGGCGAACCCAGCCCGCGTCGAGCGGTCTGCCGGGCCATTCCAGTTTTCCGGTTCGGAGACTGTCGACAATGAACAAGCTCCTGCTGCCCGCCGCTGCCGCCACGCTGCTCATGGCGCTGATCACGCCCGCCCGCGCGCAGAGCAGCGTCACGCTCTACGGCGTGATCGACGAAGGCGTGAACTACACCAACAACGTCGGCGTGAACGGCGTCAATCGAAGCGACTACGCGCTCGCCAGCGGCTACGCCCAGCGCAGCAGTTGGGGCCTGCGCGGCGCGGAGGATCTGGGCGGCGGCCTGAAGGCGATCTTCGCGCTCGAAAGCGGCTTCGACGTCAACAACGGCACGGCCAGCAACGGCGGCCGGCTGTTCGGCCGCCAGGCGTTCGTCGGCCTGACCCACGCGCAATACGGCGCGCTGACGTTCGGGCGGCAATACGATTCCGTGGTCGACTACCTGGCGCCGCTGACGGCCGCCGGCAGTTGGGGCGGCCTGCTGATGTCGCACCCGTTCGACAACGACAACGCCGACAACACGGTGCGCGCCAACAACGCCGTCAAGTACGCCAGCCCCGGTTTCGGCGGCCTGAGCTTCGGCGGCGCGTACAGCTTCGGCAACGCCACCGGCTTCGCCAACAACCGCCAGTACAGCGCCGGCGCGCGCTACGACTTCGGCGGCTTGCAGGTCGGCGCGGCCTATCTCGAGGCCAACAACCCGGGCCGCACGGCCGACGGCGCGGTGGCCGCCAACGACGCGAACTTCACGGCCGACCGGCTGCGCATTTTCGGCGGCGGCCTCAACTACACGTTCGGCGAAACCACGGTCGGTTTCGTCTATACCAAGACCGACCTCAAGAACCCGTCCGCCACGGCCTATCTGCCGGCCGGCGCGCTGTCGGGGCTCGGGCTGTCGGCCACCCGCTTCGACAATTTCGAGATCAACGGCAAGTACCAGCTCACGCCGGTGTTCTTCGTCGGCGCGCAGTACACCTACACGAGCGGCACGTTCGATACCGCCGACGGCGCGGCCAAGCCGCATTACCACACGGTCGGGCTGATGGCCGACTACAGCCTGTCGAAGCAGACCGACGTGTATCTGCAAGGCGCGTGGCAGCGCGTCGGCGGCGACCGTTCCGGCGGCGTGATCGACGGCGGCTATCTGGTCGGCACCGACGGGCCGTCGGCCACGGCCAGCCAGTTCTCGGTGCGCGCGGCGATCCGGCACAAGTTCTGATGGAGACTCGGACCCGCTCAGGGCCGTAGCAGTGAAAACACCACCCACTCGGGCGCGGCGCCGTCAGGCGATACGCGCGCGAACTCATGCCGCCGTTCGTAAATCGTCAACGGCCAGCCCTGCGAATACGTTCCGAATACTCGTGCTTTCTGAGCTGGAGCGCGGCGTACGTCGCAGATGGGGATGTTGACGCGATAGGTCTGGCCGACGCCTTCGTTCGGTGGCGTGCCGGGCAACAGCAAGAGCGCCGCCTTCGATGCTTCGCTGTACGACGTGACGGGGTGGGAGTCATTCGCCTCGAATTTGTAGGGCACGATGTAATGAGCCCGTCTCGGTTTTCCGTTCTCCAGGTAAGGCTTGCATCGACTTTTCCTCAAGGCTTGCAAGGCGCTTTCGTCGAGTTGCCAGTGTCCAGTCGACTCGATCATCGTGATGTTTTCGATTTCGCCGGCGACGCTGACCTCGAAGCCGAGCTTTACCACGCCGCGGAATCGGCCGGCGCCCGGAAAGTCGGGCTTGACCATCTGACAAGTTGCGGTCAATTCGGGACGGCCGTTCGGACGCGTGGCAACGGGTGGCCCGGCGGGCCTCGGCGCAGGAGCGGGGGCACTCGAACAGGCGGCGAGCAGCCACGCGCTCGTCAGGAACATGGCGATACGAAGCAAGTGCGGGGACGTTGTCATGGAGCGGCGGGGAAGGACATGTTGGGCCCGCGTGCATCGGGGCGACGCCATCATAACCGCGCACAAGCGCAAATCGGGTCTCCATGAACTTGCAACTAACAGTCGTTCGCGCAACCCCCTCTCGAACGGCGGTGCCCGCCGCTCGAATCGGCATCCAGCGAGCGGGGAGGCATGCCGCCCCGTTTCTCCTGAGCCAGACTCAGGCAAAGCCAGATGGCGCGCCGTGTCGCCTGACGGCACCATCGGCGCGTTCGCCTGTCAGGCGTGTTTCCGGGAGTTTCATATGCACAATCACGGCTCGACGATCGCGATCGTCGTCGCGGTGTTCGCCGTGGCCGGCGTGGTCAAGGGCATGATCGGCCTGGGCCTGCCGACGGTGGCGATGGGCCTGCTGACGCTGGTCATGCCGCCCGCGGCGGCGGCCAGCCTGCTGGTGGTGCCGTCGCTCGTCACCAATATCTGGCAATTGGCGCGCGGCCCGGCGTTCGGCGCGCTGCTCAAGCGGCTCTGGTCGTTGCTCGCGGGGCTTGCCGTCGGCACCTTTGCGGGCGGCCTGCCATCGCTGGCGCATGCCGCGCCGTGGACGCGCATCGCGCTCGGCGCGGTGGTGGCGCTGTACGGCGTATGGGGCCTGGCCGCCGCGCGCCTGCCCGCGCCGGGGCGGCACGAGCGCTGGCTGTCGCCGCTGGTCGGCTACCTGACCGGCGCGGTAACCGCCGCCACCGGCGTGTTCGTGATGCCGGCCGTGCCGTATCTGCAATCGCTGCAACTCGGCAAGGATGCGCTGGTGCAGGCGCTCGGCCTGTCGTTCACGGCCTCGACGATCGTGCTGGCGGCGCAACTGGCCGCGACGTCGAGCCTGCAGGCGTTGGACATTGGCCTGTCGGCGCTCGCGCTGGCGCCGGCGCTGCTCGGCATGGCGGCCGGGCAGGGGCTGCGCAACGTAGTGGGCGAGCGGACGTTTCGGCGCGTGTTCTTCGCGGGGCTGGTGGCGCTCGGGGTGTATATGGCGGTCGGGCCGGCGCACGGTTGACGCGGCGGGTTTGGGGCGGGAAGGCGGCGCGGCGGCAATCTGCGATGCCGGCGCGTGTTATCGGGGCGTGATGCCGAAGCACGTTACCGAGACGCGTTGGCGACGCATGATGTCGAAGCACGGCACCGATGCGCAATTCCGGAGCACACCGCCTTTTCGGCACGCCTTGCGATCGCGCCGAAAACCCCGCATCCTTGACGCCGCCCGCGTCAGCGGGCGACACCTCGCCGGTCTGCGCGTCTGCCGCGCGACCGCTTTCGCTCCCGCTTCTCCATCCCCATGGGACATCAGTCGAACGCATTGCATCTGATGCTCGCCGACCATCTGTCGGACGAGATCGGCCAGGGCCTCTGGACGGCCGGCCAGCGTCTGCCGTCGGTGCGCGATCTCGCGCGCAACCGGGCCGTCAGCGTAACCACGGTGCTGGCTGCCTACCGCACGCTGGAAGACCGCCGCCTGATCGAGAGCCGGCCGAAGCGCGGCTATTTCGTTCTGGCCGCCGAAGCGGCGCCTGCGTCCGCCGTGAAGTCCGGGCGCACGCGTACGGCCGCTGCTTTGCCGTTGACGCTTTCCGAGCCGCAATTCGATCGCGGCCCGCTCGATCACGACGCGCTCAACGAAATGGAAAGCCTGCCCGGCGTCGTGTCGTTCGGCACGGCGCTGTGCGGCGACGCGCTGTTCCCGGTGGAGGCGCTGGCGCGCAGCATCGCGTCCACGGCGCGCCGCCACAGCGGCCTGCTGGCCACGGTGTCGTTCTCGCCGGGCGCCGAGCGGTTGCGCGCCAGCCTCGCCTCGCACGCCGCGAATTGGAATTGCCATATCGGCGCGGACGAGGTGCTGATCACCAACGGCTGCGTGGAAGCGTTCGGGCTATGCCTGCAGACGGTGACCCGGCCGGGCGATGCGGTGATCGTCGAATCGCCGGCTTATTACGGATTCCTCTCGACGCTCGCGCGGCTCGGCCTGCGCGCGCTGCCGGTGCGCTTCGCGGGCCGCGACGCCGCCGCGCTCGACGAGATCACGCGCCTTGCCGGCGAGCAGCGGATCGGTGCGTGCCTGCTGTCGACCGCGGTCAGCAACCCGACCGGCGCGAGCATGACCGACACCGCGCGCGCGGCCTTGGTGGCGCGGCTCGATGCGCTGTCGATTCCGCTGATCGAGGACGCCACGTTCAGCGACCTGCATTTCGACGCCGTGCAGCGCGCGGCCAAATCCTACGACCGCAGCGGCAACGTGCTGCTGTGCAGTTCGTTGTCCAAGACGCTCGCGCCGGGGCTGCGGCTCGGCTGGGTCAGCGGCGGGCGGTTTCATCGCGCGATCGTCGAGCTGAAGCGCACGATGAGCATCGGCCAGCCGTTGATCATTCAGGAAGCGGTGGGACAGTTTCTCGACGGCGGCGGCTACCGGCATCATCTGCGGCGGCTGCGCGCGCAATGCCGCGCGCAGCTCGACGACACCATCGCGTGGCTCGGCGCACGCGCGCCGTCGGGCACCGTGCTTGAAATGCCCGACGGCGGCTATCTGTTGTGGGCGCAACTACCGGAAGGCGTGTCGGCCGAGGCGCTGGCGCGGCGCGCCGGCCGCGAGCGCATCGCGTTCGCGCCGGGCACGCTGTTCGCGCCCGAGCGCGGTTTCGACGACCGGATTCGCCTGAACTGCGGTTATCCGCTCGACGATGCGCGCCGTGCGGCGCTGGCGCGGTTGGCGGGGATGATCGGCGAGGCGGCGTGAGCCGGTATGAAGCGGGGTGACGCGGCATTCGGCGGCGTGCAATGGCACGAAGCGGGACGCTGACCCGACCCAAGCCGTCGCTTAGGCCGCGTCCAGCCGTTCACAGTTTCAGCGTGCCCTGCGACACCAGCACCGCGTGGCCACCGATTTCCAGCCGCCGTTCGCGATCCGGGCCGCGCCAGTAAAGCGTCGCATCGCGGCCGACGTGCCGCCCCTGCATCGCCACCACGTTCGCGGCGTCCTCGCGCCAGTCGCGCAGCGCGGCGATCAGCGCCGCCGCGCAGGCGTTGCCGCCGCCACACGCCGCATCCTCGTCCACGCCGATCGCCGGACCGAACGAACGCACCGCGATATCGCGTGGCGCTTGCGCGGCCGGCATCACGACGGTGACGCCCGATACGCGATGGCGCGCGCTCAGGGCCTCGATCGCCGCTAGATCGGGCGTGAGCCGATCGAGCAGGTCAGGCTGCTCGCCATGCACGACAAGCCAACGCGCACCGGCTTCGACGCAGGCGACGGAAACGACCTCCACCGAAGCGAGGCCGAGCGCCGCGCCCACTTCATGCGCCGCGACCGCATCGAGCATCGCCACCTCCGCCCGCGGCGTGCGAAACCAGATCCTTCCGTGCGCGCCCTCATCCACGCGCATCGTCACCTGCCCGAACGGGCTGCCCTGAACGAGCCGCCCCGGCGACGCCGCGGGCACCGCAACGCGCTGCGTGACCAGCAACGCATGCGCGGTGCCGATCGACGGATGGCCCGCAAACGGCAACTCGCGGCGCGGCGACCAGATCCGCACGCGGTAATCCGCGTCGGCGTCGCCCGGTGTCGCGAACACCGTTTCCGGCATGCCCGTCCACGCGGCCAGCGCGAGCATCGTCGCATCGGAAGGCGTGGCGTCGGCGATCACGACGGCCACCGGGTTGCCGCGCAGCGCCTGCTGCGTGAAGACATCGACGAGACACAGGGCGGCGTTCACGACAGTGACGCCCCGGCCAATGCGACCAGTACCTCGGCGGCGCGCTCGCAATCGGCCTTCGACACGTCGAGATGCGTGGTGATGCGAACCCGCCGCGCATCGAGCGCGCGAATCCGCACGCCGCGCGCGAGCGCTTCGGCGGCGAACGCGTGCGCGTCGAGCCGCAGGCCGTCGAGGTCGAACAGCAGGATGTTGGTGGGCGGCGGGGCGGCGTCGAGCCGGAAGCCGGCCTGGCCGGCCAGCCGCGCTGCGATCAGTGCGGCGTTGGCGTGATCGTCGGCGAGGCGTTCGACGTGGTGGTCGAGCGCGTGCAGCGCGGCGGCCGCGAGCACGCCCGACTGGCGCATCGCGCCGCCGAGCCGGTATTTCCAGACCCAGGCCTGCCGCACGAACTCGCCGCTGCCGCACAGCACCGCGCCCACCGGGCAGCCGAGGCCCTTGCTGAAATCGATCCAGGCGCTGTCCCAGCCCTCGGTGTGGACGGCCGCCGCCGCGCCGCTGGCCACGGCCGCGTTGAGCAGCCGCGCGCCGTCCATGTGGGCGATCAGCCCGGCCTCGTGCGCCACGTCGCGCACCGCGCGCAGCGTGTCGAGCGGCCACACCGCGCCGCCGCTGAAGTTGGTGGTCTGCTCGACCGACACCATCGCCGAGCGCGGCGCGGTGCGCGATGGCGCGCGGATCGCGGCGCGGCATTGCTCGGCGCTGAAGATGCCGTCGCGCGTGGCCAGCGGCGCGATCGCCACGCCCGCGATGGCCGACGCGCCGGCCGCTTCGGTCGCGCAGATATGCGCGCCGGCGTCGGCGATCAGCTCGTCGCCGGGGCGGGTGTGAACCAGCGTGGCCACCAGGTTGCACATCGTGCCCGACGGCATGAACACGGCGTCCTCGTAGCCGAGCAGCGCGGCCACGCGCGCGCAGAGCGCCGTCGTGCTCGGGTCGTCGCCCGATTGCTCGTCGCCCACCGGGGCGGCGGCCATCGCCGCGCGCATCGCGGCGGTGGGGCGGGTTTGCGTATCGCTGTAGAGATCGATCATCGAAGGGTATCGGCGGCAAGGGAATCGTCGGGCACGAACGGCGCGTAGAGCGCGTCGGCGCCGGGGTCGCCGCCGGGCTGCGCGCCGTCGAGGAACGTGGCGGGGCGCAGCGGGCGGCGATCGACGCGCAGGTCGAACACGTCGAAGCGATTGTAGTAGCCGACCACGTCCTGGAACTGCTTCGGCACCACGCATTTCGCCAGGTCGATGTCGGCGTAGACGATGCCTTCCTCGTCGCGCAGCACCTCGCTGATCACGCGCCCGTCCGGCCCGAAGATCATCGACACGCTCTTCGGCGATTCTTCGAGCAGGCGGCGCGCGCGGGCGTCGTCGCGGGCGATCAGGTCGATCGCCTCGGGCGGCAGGAAGCCCGACGCGACGATGTTGAACAGCTTGCCCTCGAACGCATGCGCGCCCGCGCGCAGCCGGATCGCCGCTTCCAGGTCGTAGCCGCCCTCGCCGGGCGGATGGGTGGGCCAGCGCGGCGAGAACGACGACACATGCACGTTCTCGCCCTGCGCCAGCAGCGCGAACCGCGCCAGCGAATTGGTGTTCTCGCCGCACACCAGCGCGCCGATCCGGCCGAGCGGGGTATCCACGACGCGCAGCCCGCTGCCGTCGCCGTTGGCCCAGGTCAGCTTTTCCCAATAGGTCGGCACCAGCTTGCGATGGCGGTTCAGCAGCCGGCCGTCGGCCCCGATCAGCAGGTTGGTATCCCAGATGCAGGCCGGGCTGACGGACGTGCCTTCGTTGATGCCGATCGACACGATCACGCCATGACGCCGCGCGCATTCCTGCAACTGCCGCACCTCGGGGCCGGGCACCGTGATCGCGCTGGAGGCGAGGCGATGGAAGAACTCGTGCACGTCGACCGGCGCGAACACGCCCGACCACACCGGGAACGACGAGACGAACGCTTCGGGGAACGCCACCAGCGCCGCACCGTTGGCGGCGGCCTCGGCGATCAGCGCGCAGGCCTTGTCGACGGTGCGGGGCGTGTCGAAGTAGTAGGGCGCGACGTGGCAGGCGGCCGCGCGAAATGCCGGATAGGTGTTCATGATCGACGGGAGGAAGCGGGTAGCGGGAGAGCGATCATTCTCGGGCGGCTACCGGCCGGTGTCGATGTACAGTGCCTCGCGAAAATGGTGGCACACGGGGGGCTGCTGAAGCATTGCCTGTGCGTTCAGGCTGGCGCGTCGGTGCTCAGGAAGTCGGTGAATGCGAAAACGCTGACACCCGGGCTTGCCGTCAGCGCACTGCCCGCGCATTCATTCCTCAGCCCCCGCACTCAGAAAATCGACGAATTCCCGCGTGTAGTTCGGCAGCGCATCGAACTCGCGCGCACACAGCACGAGCCGCCGATAGGCCCAGTCGTCGGTCAGCTCGACGGTGGCGAGCTGCATGGTGCGCATCGCGCGTTGCGCGGCGTGCCGTGACACGATGCCGACCCCCACGCCGCTCTCGATCACGCGGCAGATCGCGTCGAAGCTGCGCAACTGCGCGCGGTAGGTGATGCGCTTGCCGAGCGAGCGCGCCTGATCGGCCAGGTGCGCATGAAGCGCGCTGCCGTCGGTCAGGCCGACGAATTCCGCGCCGACGATCTCCTCGAACGACACCGTCTTGCGCCGCGCGAGCGGATCGGACGCGGCCGCCACCACCAGCAGCCAATCCTCGCGGAACGGCCGCTGTTCGAGGCCGTCCAGCCCGACCGAATCGGCCACGATGCCCACGTCGGCCGTGCGGCTGCGGATCGCGTGGACGATGTCCTCGCTCGACCGTTCCTCGACGCTGATCGAGATTTGCGGATGCGCCGGCAAGTAGGCGGCCAGCGCGTCGGGCAGGTATTCGCTGAGCGAGGCGGTGTTGCACAGCAGCCGAATTCGCGCGCGCAGCCCCTCGCCGAACTGCTGCAACTCGCCGTGCATCTGCTCGATCTGCTGCAGCACCACGCGCGCGTGATGTTCGAGCGAGCGGCCCGCGTCGGTCGGCTGTGCGCCGCCCTTGGTGCGATGCAGCAGCGGCACGCCGAGCGTGTCCTCCATGCCGCGAATCCGCTCGCTGGCCGATTGCAGCGTGATATGCGTGCGTTCCGCGCCGCCGGTGATGCTGCCGGCCTGGCACACGTTCAGGAACAGCCGCAGGTCGGTGAGATCGAATCGCATGGGGGAAGGCTCGGGTAGTCGGCAACGGACAGGCAGGCGATACGCTAACAGGGATCGCGGTGCGGCGGTGTCAGGCCGTGCCTGAGGCGCCCTGAGCGAGATCCGCATGGTGGCGGCAGCGGGGCGCGCGCATCATGCCTCGCACGACGCCGGATTGCGTCGTGCGATCAACGGCAAGGTGACGGAAATGGATGGCAGTCCCGATTGGTTCGTCTCGTTCAAGCTCGCGCTGCATCTCGTGATGCTGTGCATCGGCGCGGCTACCGCGTGGGCCGCGTTGCTCGACCGGTTCGGTTGAGCGCGTGGCCTGCCGCTTGCCGCTTACTTGCGGCCGACCAGGTATTCGACACCGTCCGGGCCGCAGGTTTCGAGATGCGGGATGTTCGGCAGCAGATGGAACACGTCGCCGGGGCGGTAGCAGGTGTCCACGCCCGCCACGTGCAGCGTGATCTCGCCGGCCACGATCAGCGCGCGGGCCTCGAACGGATGCGAGTGTTCGTCGAGCGTGCCGGCGCCGCGCTTGACGGGCACGGGCGCGGGGAAACCGTCGCGGGCGAGTTGGGCGAGGAAGGTGGGCTGGTCCATGGGGCGGCTCCGGGGCGGTATCGAGGTAGTGGGGGCGGGCACGATCGGCCGGTAGAGACGCAGTATGCGCGAATCCGCCTCGCCGCACTTTGTCAGATTTGTTTGCATCCGCTTACAGGTGCCGCGCGCCGATTTTGAGATCCTTGCCGGCTGATCCGTCGAGCCGAATTCCGCATGTATTCTCAGTTTTCCTCACTGTCCCGTGGCGTCGTCCGGTGTGTTGCGTTGGCGGCCGCGCTGGCCGCCGTGGGTGCCGTCGCCGGCTGCGCCAGCGGCCCGCAGCCGGTGCCGCCGAGCGACGCGTTGGCCGGTGCCCGGCCCGCCGTTCAGGCCCCGGCGGTATCGGCCGCCGACGCGGCGCAGATCGTGCGCGCGACGCGCCGCCACGCCCAGCGCGTCGCGCTGGCCTGGCCCGCCGACGGCCCGGTGGTGGAGGGCTTCCAACCCGGCCGCAATCGCGGCATCCGGATCGCGATGGGCTCGGCCGGCGCCGTGCGCGCCGCCGCCGACGGCCGTGTGATGTATGCGGGCACCGGCCTCAACGACTACGGCTCGCTCGTGATCGTCCAGCACAACGCCGATTTCCTGACCGCCTACGCGCGCAGCAGCCGGCTGCTGGTGAAGACCGGCGACATCGTCCGCCAGGGCGAGCCGATCGCCGAGGCGGGCGGGGCGGTGATGTTCGAAGTGCGGCGCGACGGCAAGCCGGTCGATCCGGCCGGGTATCTGCCGGTGCGGCAGGGCTGAACGCGGGCCGAACGTCGTGCGTGCATGTCGGAGTGGGCTAACGCGTGCCGGACGTCGAGCGCGCTTGCAAGAATGCGCGAACGCGAGCCGCGCGTGACGCAGGTCGGCCTATATCCCCTACGCGACGCGACACATGCGACAGCGATGCGAACCATTCGTCCGCCGCGTCTGTCAGAATCGGCTCCGGCGCATCCGCCGTGCCACGCGGCCGCGATCCGCCCCGATCCCCTTGCCACGACATCCACTTCCTGCCATGACCCATTCCCCGCTTCGCCGCTCGCTGTTGCTCGCCGCCGTGTCCGCCCCCGTTCTGGCCGCCTGCGCCACGTCGCGCCAGGGCAGCGCCAAGGTCGCCGACGCCGAGCGCCAGCTCGCGGCGATCGAAGCCTCGTTCGGCGGCCGGCTCGGCGTCGCCGCGATCGATACCGGCAGCAAGGCCCGCATCATGTATCGCGCCGACGAACGCTTCGCGTTCTGCAGCACGTTCAAGACGATCCTCGTGTCCGCCGTGCTGGCGCGCGCGAGCGGCGACGCGCGGCTGATGTCGAGCGTGATCCGTTACACGCCGCACGATCTCGTCAGCTACTCGCCGGTGTCGAGCAAGCACGTGGCCACCGGCATGACGGTGGCGGCCTTGTGCGCCGCCGCGCTGCAATACAGCGACAACTCGGCCGCGAACCTGCTGATTCGCCTGCTCGGCGGCCCGGCGGCGGTTACCGCCTACGCGCGCTCCACCGGCGACGCCGCGTTCCGGCTCGACCGCATCGAAACCGAGCTGAACGACGCCGTGCCCGGCGACGAACGCGACACCACCACGCCGGGCGCGATGGCCGAAACGCTGCGGCGCGTCACGCTCGGCGACACGCTCGATTCGGCGGGCCGCGCCCAGCTCGTCACGTGGATGCTCGGCAACACCACCGGCGACACCCGCATTCGCGCCGGTGCGCCGGCCGGCTGGCGCGTGGCCGACAAGACGGGCAGCGGCGATTACGGCAGTGCGAACGACGTGGCCGTGCTGTATTCGCCGAGCCGCGCGCCGGTCGTGCTGGCCGTGTACACCACGCGCCCGGCCAAGGATGCGGCCTACGACAACGCGGCGATCGCGTCGGTCGCGCGGGTCGTCACGTCGGTGTTTGCGTGATCCGGTGCGGGTAGCGCCGAATCGCCCGAACCGCGGTTCGTCGGCCGTCTAGCGGTAATTCACGGTGACCACCATGGCATCGCCGCGCCGCGCTTCGGCCGGCAGTGCGATCGGCGCACCGGACGCGACGAGCGCCGCGGTTGCGAGCGTGCGTTTGTCGAGCGCGTCCGCGAACGTGATTTCGGCGGATGCAGGGCGGGCGCAGCGCGGTTGAAGGTGCGTTGCGTCGAGGCCGAACGCGCACGGCGGCTCGACGATCCGGCCCGAGAAGTGGATCGTGCCGCTCTCGGCGTGTGCCCCGTGGCCGGCGGTGGCGGCTGCCGCCAGTATCAGCATGGCGAACGACAGTCGCAGCGAATCGGCGGAGTGACGGCGCGGCAACAACGACGCGGTGAATGGCAGGCGGTGATTCATGTCGGACTCCAGAATTGTCGGCTCGGGAACGGCCGGCATGGCGCGAGGGACATGCAGCGGCTCGTTCACTGGTAATGACGACATTTCCGGGGTGAGACTTAAATCGAATTCGCGGCGATCTTGCCGGGCAGGGCCGGCAGCGCGAAGAAAAGCGGGGTAGAAGGCGGTGACGATAGGCGGCGCGGAGGAAACCGGGCGCTGCCAGGCGGCAGCGCCCGCACCAGCCTCAGCGGGCGCGCTTGCGCACCGCGCCGACCACCACCAGCAGCACGATCGCGCCGATGATCGAGGCGATCCAGCCGGCGCCCTGGCCGGGCTGATACCAGCCGGCCGCGCGGCCGATATAGCCGGCGATGACCGAACCGGCGATGCCGAGCACGATGGTCATGACGATGCCCATCTTGTCGTCGCCGGGTTTCAGCGCGCGGGCGAGCAAGCCGACCACCAGGCCGACCACGAGCGTTTCGATGAGATGAATCACGGGCGCTCCTTATTCAGTTGAACAAAAATGCAGCGCCGGGCGGTCGTTCCGGTCACGCGATCCGCCGGACCTGCCGTGCGATGGTACGACAGTCGCGGGCCCGCTTGCGAGTGCGTGCCGGGGTGCGCTTGTCTCGCACGCCGTGTCGGGCTCAGGCCTCGGCTCGCCGGTAGCCGTCGATCGCGCGCAGCAGCGTGCGCGTATAGTCGCTCGCCACGCGCGCCTCGCGCAGCGCCGCGATCTCCAGTTGCTCGACCACCGCGCCGTGCTGCATGACGGCCAGCCGCTCGCACAGAAAGCCGATCACGGCGAGGTTGTGGCTGACCAGCAGCATCGTCAGCCCGCGCTCGCGATGCAGCCGCCGCAGCAGGTTCAGGATTTCGGCCTGCACGGACACGTCGAGCGCCGAGGTCGGTTCGTCGAGCAGCAGCACGCGCGGCTCGACGATCAGCGCGCGGGCGATCGCCACGCGCTGGCGCTGCCCACCAGAAAGCTGATGCGGATAGCGGAAGCGGAACGCCGGCCCCAGCCCGACCTCGGCCAGCGCGCGCGGAATGCGCGTGTCGGCGTCGGCGATGCCGTGGATCGCGAGCGGTTCGCGCAGCGTCTCGTCGACGGTGAAGCGCGGGTGCAGCGATGCGTAGGGGTCCTGAAACACCATCTGCACGTCGCGGCGAAACGCGCGGTCGAGCTTGCCGCTCACGGCGCGGCCATCGATCGCGAGCGTGCCGCCTGCCAGCGGCGCGAGGCCCGTCAGCGCGCGCAGCAGCGTGGATTTGCCCGAACCCGATTCGCCCACCAGCCCGAACGCGCCGCCGCGCGCCACCGCGAAGCTGACGTCGCGCACGGCGTCGACATGGCCGGTGCGCGTGGCGAAGCGCACCGAGGCGTGGCGCACGTCGATCATCGGCGCCTCGGGCGCGTCGGATGCTTTCGAGTCAGCGGCTGCGCTCATCGTCCGGTCTCCTCGAACCAGGCCGGGTCGCGTGCGAGCACCGGCAGTTGATCGGGCGGCGCTTGCAGCGGCGGCGTCGCATTGAGCAGCCCGCGCGTGTACGGGTGTTGCGCGTGCGCGAGATCGCGCGCGGCGCAGATTTCCACCACGCGGCCCCCCACCATCACGGCCACCCGGTCGCAGAACGACATCACGAGCGGCAGGTCGTGGCTGATGAACATCAGGCTCGAGCCATGCCGCGCCACCATCGCGTCGAGCACGGCGAGCACCTGCATCGAGACGGCGGTGTCGAGCGCGGAGGTGGGCTCGTCGGCGATCAGCAGGCGCGGGCCGGTGGACACCATCATCGCGATCATCACGCGCTGGCCCATGCCGCCCGACAGCTCGTGCGGCCAGGCATCGGCCACGCGTTGCGGGTCGCGAATCTCCACCGCCGCGAGCGCCTCGACGATCCGCTCGCGCAGCGCCCGCCCGCGCAGGCCCGGCTCGCGCAGCCGGAACGCCTCGGCCATCTGCTGCGCCACCGTCATCACCGGGTTCAGCGAATATTTGGGATCCTGAAGAATCATCGCGATCTCGGCGCCGCACAGCTTGCGCCGTTCGGCCGCGCGCATTGCTTGCAGGTCGCGGCCGGCGAAGCGCAGCGTGCGCGCCGACCATTGCGCGGCGTCGGGCAGCAGGCCGAGCAGCGCGCGCCCGGTCAGCGATTTGCCCGAGCCGGATTCGCCGACGATGCCGAGCCGCTCGCCCGGCGCGAGCGTCAGCGACAAATCGCGCACCGCGTCGGTGACTTGGCCGTCGTGGCCGCGAAAGCCGATCCGCAGCCCGTCGATCTCGATGAGCGGCGCGGCCGGCGGGGAGGGTGCGTGGGTCATCGGTTCAGGCTCCGTGGCGCGGGTCGAGCACGTCGCGCAGCCCGTCGCCGAGCAGGTTGAAGGCGAGGCTGACGAGCAGGATCGCGCCGCCGGGCAGCGTGGCCACCCACCAGGCGTCGAGCAGCACGTTGCGGCCCGAGGCCACCATGAAGCCCCATTCCGGGCTGGGCGGCTGCGCGCCGAGGCCGAGAAAGCCGAGCCCGGCCACCGTCAGGATGATGCCGGCCATGTCGAGCGTGGCGCGCACGATCACCGACGACAGGCACATCGGCACGATGTAGCGGCGCAGGATGCGCGTGCCCGAGGCGCCTTGCAGGCGCGCGGCGTGGATGAAATCGGCCTGCGCGATGCGCAGGGTTTCGGCGCGCGCGAGCCGCGCGTAGGCGGGCCACGCGGTGATCGAGATCGCCACCACCGCGTTGACCACGCCCGGCCCGAGCGCGGCCGCGAACGCCAGCGCCAGCACGATCTTCGGGAACGCCAGCGCGATGTCGGTGATGCGCATCAGCACGCTGTCGACGAAGCCGCCGACGAAGCCGGCCGTGGTGCCGATCAGCACGCCGATCGGCACCACGATCGCCACCACCAGGATCGCGATGCCGAGCGTGATGCGCGAGCCGGCGATCAGGCGCGAGAGGATGTCGCGGCCGAGCTGGTCGGTGCCGAGCCAGTACGAGGGCGAGCCGGGCGGCAGCAGCCGGTCGTTCAGCACCTGGCGCAGCGGGTCGTGCGGCATCGCCAGCGGCGCGGCAATTGCGAGCAGCACCAGCGCGACGAGGATCGCCAGGCCGAGCAGGTTCAGCGGGTTGCGGGCGAAGCGGCGCCAGCGGCGGTAAGCCAAGCCGAGCGAGGCCTGCGAGCGCGAGGCGGGCGCGTCGCTGAGCAGCCAGGCGCGCCAGCGCGGGCCGGGCGCGGCGTCGGGGGAAACGGGAGGCTGGGTCATCGGGGGGAATCCGTTCGGGGCGGCAGGTCGGGGCGGCAAGTCAGCGCGCGCGCGGATCGAACACGCGGTAGAGCGCGTCGGTCAGCAGGTTGATCGTGATGAACATCGCGCCGATCACGAGCGTGGCGCCGAGCACGGCGTTCATGTCGCCGTTCAGCAGCGCGCCGGTCAGGTACGAGCCGATGCCGGGCCACGCGAACACGATCTCGGTCAGCACCGAACCTTCGAGCAGGTTGCTGTAGGTCAGCGCGATCACCGTGAGCAGCGGCACGGCGATATTGCCGAACGCGTGCCGCCAGATCACGCGCCGCTCGGGCACGCCCTTGGCGCGCGCGGTGACGATGTATTCCTGGCTCAACTGGTCGAGCATGAACGAGCGCGTCATGCGGCTCAGATAGGCCACCGAGTAGTAGCCGAGGATCGCGGCCGGCAGCGCGATGTGCGAGAGCGCGTTGCGGAACACGTCCCACTCGCCGGCCAGCGCGGAATCTACCAGCAGGCTGCCGGTGCGCGTGTCGACCATGCCGTCCCAGGCCGGGTCGAGCCGGCCCGGGCCGCCCACCCAGTGCAGCTTCGCGTAGAACAGCAGCAGGCCCATCAGGCCGAGCCAGAACACCGGCACCGAGCTGCCGATCAGGCCGACGAAGCGCGCGAGGTGATCGATCGGGCGGTTGTGGCGCACCGCGGCGGCCACGCCGAGCGGCACGCCGATGCCGATGCCGATCACGGTGGCAATGGTGGCGAGTTCGAGCGTGGCCGGGAACACGCGCAGGATGTCGTCGCGCACCGGGTTCGAGGTCAGCAGCGAGATGCCGAGGTTGCCGTGCAGCACGTCGCGCGCGTAGATCAGGAATTGCGTGAGCAGCGGCCGGTCGAGGCCCAGCGCCGCGCGC
This sequence comes from Burkholderia sp. 22PA0099, assembly GCF_047497165.1. Classification (NCBI taxonomy): domain Bacteria; kingdom Pseudomonadati; phylum Pseudomonadota; class Betaproteobacteria; order Burkholderiales; family Burkholderiaceae; genus Burkholderia; species Burkholderia sp. 22PA0099. The sequence goes on from NZ_CP163164.1 coordinate 2,657,944, forward strand.
TCGGCCGCGTAGGCGGCGGGCGAGGCGCGGTCGCCGAGCACCGCCAGCACCGGATCGATCGGCACCTTGCGGCCGATCACGAAGGTCAGCGCGAGCAGCCCTGCGAAGGTGATCGCCAGCGTCAGCGCCCAGCGCACGATGCGCAGCGTCCAGCGCGCGAGCGGGCGTCGCGCGGGCAGCGTGCGCAGCGCGTCGAACAGCGTGATGGGGGACGACATCGAGCGGGGCATCTCCTGGGCGGTGAAATCGTTCGCGCGACGAGCGGCGCGAACTCGAAGTATGCCGGATGCGAGGGGGAGCGAAAACCGGCCGCAAAAACCGGGCAGGCAATTGCGGCGATGCGAACCCTCGCATTCGCCTATCATTCGCGTGGACGACGGCCCGCGGGGGCCCGCGAGGGGGCGTCCATCACGACGATCACAATACGAGGGGAAATATCATGAGAGCAATCGCCGTATTACTGCTATCGATCTGCTGTGGCCTGGGCTGCGGCGGCGCGATGGCCGCGGGGCAGGTCATCGGCGCGGTCGACGGCTTCGGCACGGATGCCTCCGGCAATCCGGTGCTGTCGGGGTGGACCTGCCAGGTCGGCAATCCCGCGCCAATCCAACTCGATCTCTACTTGAACCAACCTTATTCGCCGCAAGCGGGCGCCTCCGGCTTCTTCGTCGGGCGCTTCGCGGCGAACCAGCCGAGCGAGCCGGCGGTCGCCTCGCAATGCGGCACCAGCGGCGCCAACTACCGCTTCTCGGTCACGCTGGCGTCGAACCAGTACCTGGCGGGTTCGTCGGTGTTCGCCTATGGAATCCTGCCGACGGGCGGCACGCAACTGTCGGCGGGCGCCTCGTTCCGAATCCCGGCCAATCCGAATGGCGCGGTGCATCCGGGTTCGGTGGCAACCGGCGCGCCGCTGGTGGTCTACGACACCTTCTACGATTCGGGCGCAGGTTGCGCGCCCCTGATCGACACGGCGCTTTACCCGATCAGCTTTGCCTCGCCCGACGGCAAGGGCGTGCTGATGAAGTTTCCGGTGCTGTCCGACGACGGCCGCGATCTCAACTACCTGGTAACGGGGCAGATCAACGGCCAAGGCTCGGAACTGCAGCCGTTTCATGCGAACTGCACGCCGGCGCTGGCGAGCCCGCAGAATGCCGACAGCAATGCTTTCGAGGGCAATATGTGGCTGGCTGGTTTCTACAAGGCAGCCAACGGCGACGTGTTCTCGCTGGTCCACAACGAGTATTACGGCGGTCTTTATCCCGATGCGAACTTCCTGATCCCGTCCTCGGCCGGCTGCAGTCTCGGGCAGCCGGCCGGCACGCCGATCAATGCGCTCGGCTGCACCTACGCTTCGTTGAGCATCGCCCGGATGCCGGCCGGCAGCAGCGGCTTCTCACTGGTCGGCGCGGCGCCCCAGCACGTCGCGGCGCGTCCGCAGGCAGCCTACGCGCCGAACCTCGGCCGGCCGACCGGTTATTTCACCAATACCAATATCGTGTCGGGCGGGGATGGTTACGATTACGCGCTGACCGTCGACAACCTCGCCTCGGGCGGTGATCGACGCTGCCCGATCCGGACTCAGGACATCACCAACCCTGCCGCGTGGAAAGGCTGGGACGGCAGCGCCTATACGGTCGATACGCCGCACGGCGCGGATTGCGTCGATGCGAACGGGCTGGGCGGCATCTTCCCGTTCTACCTCGGCTACAGCACGACGTTCCAGGCCTATATCGTGGTCGGCGCGGCGCCGTCGAGCAGCGCCGCCAATGCGCCCGCGATGATCGCCTATGCGCTGTCGAAGGATTTCGTGCATTGGTCGCAGCCGGTCAGTTTCGGCGTGCCGATCTTCAACAACTCGCCGGCGACCGGGTGGACGGCCAACAACTATGCATCGCTGCTGGACGTCGGCCAGATCCAGAACAGCCAGGACGACCGGGCGTCGACCGGCGCGCTCGTGGGGCAGGCGCCGTGGCTGGTGTTCCAGCAGCGCTACGTATGCACGTCCGCGCAGGACCCGGAGTGCCCGCCGGCTGGCCGGCCGCCGCGTACGCGCTACACGGCGGTGCCGCTGTCCTTCTCCAGCCAGTGAGGCATTGCTGCGCGGCGGCGGGTTTTCCTGCCGCCGCCGCGCCCCCCGCCTACTTCTTCAATTGCCGATACGACACGAGATCGTTGATCGGCCCGACCGCGAGGCCGGACACGCCCGGCGCGGTGGCGACTTGCGCCACCTTCTCGAACAGGATCACGAACGGCGAATCGGCCAGCATCGCGCGCTGCATCGCCTGATACCGCTTCGCGCGTTGTGCCGGCGAAGGCTCGGCCAGCGCCGCGTCGGTCTGCTTCGTCAGGTCGGGAATGGCCCAGGCGTTGCGCCAGGCCAGCATCTTGTAGCGTGAGCCGTCCGAATTGTCGGGATTCCAGGCGAAGCCCTGCGCGTTGCTGTGCGGATCGATGTAATCGGCCGACCAGTCGCCGATGTAGATGTCGTGCTGGCGCGCGCGGTATTTCGACAGCGTCTGCTTGTTGTCGCCGGGGATCAGCGTGAGCTTGATGCCGACCTGCGCGAAGTTGGCCTGGATCGCCTGCGCGATCTCGGTGTACGGGTAGTCGTTGCGCACGTCCATCGTCACGGCGAAGCCGTTCGGCACGCCGGCCTTGGCCAGCAGCGCGCGGGCCTTCGCCACGTCGAGGTGATATGGGTTGTCGTCGAGCGTGCCCAGAAAGCCTTCGGGCAGGAAGGTCTGGTGCACCTTGTAGATGGTCTTGACGACGTTGCGCTGGACGCCGTCGTAGTCCACCAGCCATTTCAGCGCTTGCTGCACCTCGGGCTTGGCGAGCGTGGGGTTCTTGGTGTTCAGGCCGAGATACAGCAGCGTGGCCTGCGGCGACGCCATGACCTTCGCCTTGCCGCTGTGCGCCACGGCCGCGAGATCGTCGGGGCTCAGGTCGCGCGCGGCGTCGATGTCGCCGCTTTCGAGCATCAGCCGCTGGGTCGCGGCCTCGGGCACGTGGCGTAGCACGATGCGCTTCATCGCCAGCGGCAGCCGGTAGCCGTCGAAGCGTTGCAGCACGAGGCTGTCGCCGGGCGTCCACTTGACGAGCCGGTAGCCGCCCGAGCCGGCTTCGTGGGTCTTGAGCCAGCCGTTGCCGAAATCGCCGTTCTGCTGCTGCGAGAGCAGCAGCGCGCGATCGACCACCGAGGCCGGCCACGCGCCGAGCACGTTGAGCACGAAGGTGGGCGCGTATTTGCGGTCGGTGCGGATCGTGACCGTGTGCGCGTCGACGGCTTGCACGTTTTGCCGGACGTTGGCGGGCGTGAGGCCGATGCCGGCCAGCACCGCGGCCGGGCCCTTGTCGAGCAGCACCGCGCGCTGGATCGACCAGGCCACGTCCTCGGCCGCGAGCGGGTTGCCGGAATGGAACTTGAGGCCGTCGCGCAGCGTGAACGTGAAGGTGGTGCCGTCGGCGTCCACCTTCCACGACTGGGCGACGTCGCCGTCGAACTTCGACGGGTCCTTCAGGTTCACGCGCACCAGCCGGTCGTACACGTTCGCGATGTATTCCTCGGGCACCAGTTCGTAGACTTCGGCCGGATCGAGCGTCGAGAACTCGTCGAGCAGCGTGGCCATCACGAACATGTCTTTCGGCGTGGCCGCCAGCGCGTCGCGCGCGGGCAGACCGGACAGCGCGACGCAGGTGGAGAGGGCGGCCAGCGCCACCAGCAGGCGCGGTTTTTTCGGTGTCATTCGCAGGTTCATATGCAGGTTCATACGCACTCCGTCGAATCGGGCACCGGTATTACATCAGACATTCGAGCGCGCACTAAGCGCGTCAAAAATCCGCCGCGCCTACTTCTTCAACGTCCGATACGACGTCAGATCGTTGATCGGCCCGATTTCCGGCCCGCTCACGCCGGGCCGCGTGGCGACCTGCACCACCTTCTCGAACATGATCACGAACGGCGAGCGGTCGAGCACGGCCTGCTGGAGCTTGCGGTAGAGCGCCGCGCGCTTGGCGGGCGACGGCTCGGCCAGCGCCGCGTCGGTCTGCTTGGTCAGCTCCGGAATGGCCCAGGCATTGCGCCAGGCCAGCATGCGCGATGGCGAGCTGTCCGAATTGTCCGGATTCCAGGCGAACCCGCGCGCGTTGCTGTTCGGGTCCATGTAGTCGGGCGACCACTCGCCGATGAAGATGTCGTGCTGGCGCGCGCGGTACTTGCCGATCGCCTGCTTGGCGTCGCCCGGCAGCAGCTTCACGCGGATGCCGGCCTGCGCGAAGTTCGCCTGCAGCGCCTGCGCGATCTCCACGTACGGATAATCGTTCGGCATGTCCATCGTCACGTCGAAGCCATTCGGCAGCCCGGCCTTGGCCAGCAGCGCCTTTGCCTTGGCCACGTCGCGATGGTACGGGTTGCTGTCGAGCACGCCGAGGAAGCCGTCGGGCAGGAAGGTCTCGTGCACCTTGTAGGTGGTCGAGACGATGTTGCGCTGGATGCCGTCGTAATCCACCAGCCACTTCATCGCCTGCTGCACCTCGGGCTTGGCGAGGTTCGGGTTCTTGGTGTTCAGGCTCAGGTACATCAGCGCGGCCACCGGCGTGGCGGCCACCTGGATCTTGCCGGCCTTGGCGAGGCTCGCGAGGCTGTCGGGGCTCAGGTTGCGCGCGGCATCGGCGTCGCCGTTCTCCAGCAGCAGCCGCTGCGCCGAGGCTTCCGGCACGTGGCGCAGCACGATGCGCTTCATAGGGTAGGGCTGCGGATAGCCGTCGAAGCGTTGCAGCACGAGGCTCTCGTTGGCTGTCCACTTGACCAGTTGATACGGGCCGGAGCCGGCGTCGTGCGTCTTGAGCCAGGCGTTGCCGAAATCGCCACCGCGCGCGTTGGCTTCCAGCAGCTTGCGATCGACGATCGAGCCGGGGCCGGCGCTCAGCACGTTCAGCACGAAGCTCGGCGCGGTCTTGCGGTCGGTTTGCAGCGTGACGGTGGTGGCGTCCACGGCGCGCACCTTCTGCATGACGTTGTCCTTGGTGAGGCCCAGGTCGGCCAGCACGCTGGCCGGCCCCTTGCCGAGCAGCACGGTGCGCTGCAGCGACCAGGCCACGTCGTCGGCCGTCACCGGGTTGCCGGAGTGGAATTTCAGGCCGGGCCTGAGCTTGAACGTGTAGGTCAGGCCGTCGGCGCCGACGCTCCACGATTGCGCGATGCGGCCGTCGAATTTCGACGGATCGCGCAGGTCCACGCGCACCAGCCGCTCATACACGTTGGCCACGTATTCGGACGGCACCAGTTCGTAGATCTCGGCCGGATCGAGCGTGGTGAATTCGCCGATCTGGGTGGCGATCACGTAGATGCCGGGCGGTGTCGCGGCCGTGGCGGGAACGGCGGGCGCCAGCGCCGCGAGCGCGGCGGTGACGGCGAGCGTGGACATCAGGCGCTTCATGCAGGCTCCGTCGAATCGAATGAATCCGCGATTCTCTCATTAATGCCCGGGCCTTCCGGCGCGGCGTCGCGCATGTCCCCCATGTCACCAATACAGCACGAAGCGGCCGTCCTGGCGTTGCAGGCCGTGGCCTTGCAGCGTGATGCGCGCCACGCCGCCGTCGCAGGCAAGCACGGCCTGATGCGTGACGAGCCCGTCGTGCACCACCAGCATGCCGTCGCGGTAGGGGAAGAACGCGGGCTCGCCGTCGGCGTTGCCGTCGCTTTCGGCGGGCTCGGCGGGCCAGTGCCGCAGCCCGCTGCCGGGCGGCGTGGACAACGACAGCGTGAAGCTGATCAGCCCGCCCGGCGTGGGCTCGTGCGCGGGGAACACGTCGCGGAATTGCAGGTCGCGGTGGACGTTCGCCACCGGCTTGCCGAACGCCGGATGCGGCAGATAGATATGGAAGCCGGGCAGCGCGGCGCGATCGTCGGCGGCGGCCAGCACGGCGGGTGCGCCGAGCCGGGCCGACAGCGCGGCGGCCACCGTGTCGAGCAGTGGCCGGAATTGCGCGTCGAGCAGCGCGTTGGCGGCGTGGCGCGCGGCGTCATCGGCATACAGGCCGGTGCCGTGCGGGCCATGGTCGAGATAGGCGGCCAGCCCCAGTGTGAAGAACGGCGCGACCGGATGGCGCGGCCGCCAGTGCTCGCGCAGTTGCAGCACGCGCCGCCCCCAATCCTTGCGCGCGGCCGGGTCGAGCAGGTCGAGGTGGATCGGCTCGCGCAGCCGGGCGGCGGCGGGCAGCATGACGGGCTGGGCGATGGGCAGCGTGGCGGGAGCGCTCATGGCCGCATTGTCGGCTCGCGCGCGCGGCGGCGCGGCCGGCGATGCGATCCGGCGTAGCGCGGATGCGAAGCGACGGGCCGCCTACGCGGCGCGGTAGTGCGAATCGGTGGGGATTTCGTCGGGCAGCGGTGCGCCGGCGGTTTCGAGCAGCGAGCGCTCGATCTGGCGCGTCAGCGTGTCGAGCGCGAGGTGGTGCGGCCCGGTGCCGAACGGCTCGGCGATATGGCCGGCGATGGTATCGAGCGCGATCAGCGTGTACGACACGAACACCGACACGAACGGCGTGGCGAAGCCGATCGAATCGACCAGCCCGAACGGCAGCATCATGCAGTACGAATAGATCGTGCGATGCAGCAGCACGTGATACGGGAACGGGATCGGCGTGGAAGCGATCCGCTCGCAGCCGGCCAGTTTCTCGCCGAGCGTGTTCAGTTGCGCGTCGAGCATCCACAGCCGGGTGTCGCTCAGTTCACCGGCGCGCTGGCGTTCGGCCAGCCGGCCGCGCAGCAGATGCAGGATCGCCACCGGCCGGAACCGTGCGGCGGCCACCTGCGAGAAGGCTTCGGCGTCGAGGTACTGCGCGAGATCCTCGGCCGGATCGCTGCCGCGCAACTGGTGCTTCATCGCGTAGACGAACGCGATCACGGTGCGCGCGAAGCCGGCGCCGTCGTCGGTTGCGCCGTAGGCCAGCGCCTGCGAAACCAGCGCGCGCCCGGCGGTCAGCACGCCGCCCCACAGCTTGCGCGCTTCCCAATAGCGGTCGTAGCTGGCGTTGTTGCGGAACGCCGCGAAGATCGCCAGTGCAAGGCCGGCCAGCGTGAACGGGGTGGGGTTCAGCGGCACCTTGGTGCCGAGGATGCGGCCGTCGGTCAGCAGCGCGAGCAGGCTGATCACGGTCATCACGGCGAGCTGCGGCAGGATCGATTGCAGCACCGAGCCGTTCCAGACGAACAGCATCCGGAACCAGTGTTCGCGTGGGCGAATGATCATGACGACAACTCCGATGCGGCGGGTGAAGCGGGTAACGCTACCAGAAACGCGATGCCTTGCCGACACGGCGCGCCATCGGGCACGCCGCGCCGGCGGCAAACAGGGAACGGCAAACGGAAAAGGAACGGGACGCGACGGCGCTCGCCGCCGCGCCCTGGACGATCAGGCCGCGGCGCGCTGGACGGCCGCGCGGTGCATCAGCACCGGGATCGACTTCGAGGTGGGCGTGTTGGCGATGTCGGCCGTGCTGTCGAGCGGCACCAGCGGATTGGTTTCCGGGTAGTAGGCGCCCAGGCAGCCGCGCGGGATGTCGTACTCCACCAGCAGGAAGCCGTCGGCGCGGCGCTCGATGCCGTCGTGCCACACGGTTTCCAGGTCGATCCAGTCGCCGGCCTTGAAGCCGAGCATCGCCAGGTCGTCCTTGTTGGCGAACACCACGCGGCGCTGGCCGAACACGCCGCGATAGCGGTCGTCGAGCGCGTAGATGGTGGTGTTGTACTGGTCGTGCGAGCGCGTGGTCATCAGCGTCAGCAGCTTCTCGCCGTGCTGCGCGCGGGCGCGCTGGATCGGCGTGTCGGTCGGCAACGGGTGCGCGATGAAGTTTGCCTTGCGGTTCGGCGTGATCCAGTCTCGCTCGCGCGAGGCCACCCGCAGGTGGAAGCCGCCCGGCTGGGCGATCTTCTCGTTGTAGTTCTCGAAGCCGGGCAGCACGGCCTCGATCGCATCGCGGATCAGCGCGTAATCGTTGATGTAGGCCTGCCAGTCGACCGAATCGCCCGGGCCGAACAGCGCCATCGCCATCCTCGCGACGATCGCCGTCTCCGACAGCAGGTTGGGCGAGGCCGGCTGGTTCATGCCGTACGACACGTGCACCATGCTCATCGAGTCTTCCACCGTCACGCCCTGCGACACGCCGTTCTGCAGGTCGATCTCGGTGCGGCCCATGGTCGGCAGGATCAGCGCGTCCTGGCCGTGGATCAGATGGCTGCGGTTCAGCTTGGTGGTGATGTGCACCGTCAGCGCGCAACGGCGCAGGCCGTCCCAGGTGCGTGGCGTGTCGGGCGTGGCCATCGCGAAGTTGCCGCCCAGGCCGATGAACACCTTGACGTGGTCTTCCAGCATCGCCTCGATGGTTTCCACCACGTCGTAGCCGTGATGGCGCGGCGGCTCGAAACCGTACACCTTGCCGAGGCTGTCGAGGAACGCCATGGTGGGCTTTTCCTCGATGCCGATGGTGCGGTTGCCCTGCACGTTCGAGTGGCCGCGCACCGGGCACAGGCCCGCGCCTTCGCGGCCGATGTTGCCGCGCATCAGCATCAGGTTCGACAGCATGTGGATGGTCTGCACCGAATGCTTGTGCTGCGTGATGCCCATGCCCCAGGTGGCGATCACGCGTTCGCTCGATGCATACAGCTCGGCCAGCGAATCGATCTGCGCGTACGACACGCCGCTCTCGGCGGTCAGCGCGGCCCAATCCTCGGCGCGCAGGTCGTCGGCGAACGCGTCGAAGCCGGCGCAGTGTTCGTCGATGAACGCCACGTCCAGCACGCGCGGCCGGCCGGCCAGCACGGCTGCGTCGTCGAATTCGAGCACGCGCTTGGCCACGCCCTTGATCAGCGCGAAATCGCCGCCGATGGTCGGCTGCACGAAGCGCGAGGCGATCTTGGTGCTGCCCATGGTCAGCATCTCGATCGGGCTTTGCGGATCGGAGAAGCGTTCCAGGCCGCGCTCCTTGAGCGGATTGATCGAGACGATGGTGGCGCCGCGCTTGGCCGCCTCGCGCAGCTCGCCGAGCATGCGCGGATGGTTGGTGGCCGGGTTCTGGCCGAAGATCATCAGCAGGTCGGCGTGCTCGAAATCGTGCAGCGTGACGGTGCCCTTGCCGACCCCGACCGTGGCCGGCAGGCCGCGGCTGGTGGCCTCGTGGCACATGTTCGAGCAGTCGGGGAAATTGTTGGTGCCGAAGCGGCGCACCATCAACTGATACAGGAACGCGGCTTCGTTGCTGGCGCGGCCCGAGGTGTAGAACGCGGCGCGGTTCGGGTTGTCGAGCGTGTTCAGGTGGCGCGCGATCAGTGCGAACGCGTCGTCCCAGCCGATCGGCAGGTAGCGGTCGCTGGCGGCGTCGTACACCATCGGGTCGGTCAGGCGGCCGTGCTGTTCGAGTTCGTAGTCGGACTGGTCGAGCAGGGCGGTGACGGTGTTGGCGGCGAAGAAATCGGGCCCCACGCGCTTCGAGGTGGCTTCGGCGGCCACGGCCTTGACGCCGTTTTCGCAGAATTCGAAGGTGGACGCGTGCTGGCGGTCGGGCCAGGCGCAGCCCGGGCAATCGAAGCCGTCCGGCTGGTTCTGGCGGAACAGCGTGCGGTAGTTGCCGCCCGATACCCGTTCCTTGATCAGGTTGATCGCAACCTGCTTGACGGCCCCCCAGCCCGCTGCGGCGTGGTGGTAGGGTTCGATGCGCGGAGTCGGAGCTTTCTTCTTCATGGCTGCTACGTGTCGTAAGGCCGCCTCTAGCGGCGATGGAAACAGCGTACCTTTGCCGCAGTGCGTCATGGGTACACACCTGGCGCGGTCGAAAAAGAGTACAGTTGCGTTTTTTCAGCACACCTGAAGCCAAAACTGTGCTTCAGGTTAATCCGAACGAGACCGCATGAAGCGTTACGAGAAGCTGGCCGACGAGATCGACGACATGATCCGGCGCGGCGTGTATTTGCCGGGCGAGCGGATTCCGTCGGTGCGGCAGGCGAGTCACCAGCACGATCTGAGCATCACCACCGTGGTGCGCGCCTATCTGGTGCTGGAAAGCCGTGGCGCGATCGAGAGCCGGCCGCAGTCGGGCTATTTCGTGCGGGCGCGCGAGGTGGCGGCCGACGAGCCGGCGCTGAACGTCAGCACGCCGATTGCGGTGTCGTCGACGGTGGACGTGAGCCGGCTGGTGCTGTCCACACTTCGCACCATCGCCCGCGACGACGCCGTGCCGCTCGGTTCGCCGTATCCCGATTCGGCGCTGTTTCCGTCGCAGCGGATCGCGCGCCACATGCACGGCATTGCGCGCCGCCGCACGCGCTGGGGCGTGATCGACGATCTGCCGCCCGGCAACCCCGAACTGATCCGTCAGATCGCGCGGCGCTACGGCGAGCGCGGCATCGCCGTCGATCCGAACGAGATCGTCGTGACGATCGGCGCGACCGAGGCGATCAACCTGTGCCTGCAGGCGGTGGCACGGCCCGGCGACACCATCGCCGTCGAATCGCCCACCTTCTACGCGATGCTGCACGCGATCGAGCGGCTCGGCATGCGCGCGATCGAGGTGGCCACGCACCCGGTGGACGGCATCGATCTCGACGCGCTGGCGCGCATCCTCGATCGCGAGAAGATCGCCGCGTGCATGGTGATGCCGAATTTCCAGAACCCGCTCGGCTTTCGGATGAGCGACGCGCGCAAGGCCGCGCTGGTCGAGCTGCTGGCGCGCCACGACGTGCCGGCCATCGAGAACGACGTCTATCACGAGCTGTATTACGGCGAGGTGCGGCCCAGCGCGCTGAAGTCGTTCGACCGGCGCGGGCTGGTGCTGCATTGCGCGTCGTTTTCGAAGAGCTTGTCGCCGGCCTATCGGGTCGGCTGGGCGATGCCGGGCCGCTACCGCGATCAGGTCGAGAAGCTCAAGTTCCTGAACACGCTGGCCACGCCCGCGCTCGACCAACTGGCGATCGCCGAATATTTGCGCCACGACGGCTACGACCACCATCTGCGGCGCATCCGCAAGGCCTTTGCCCAGCAGGCCAACCTGATGGGCGCGATGGTGCGGCGCTTCTTTCCCGACGGCACGCGCATTTCCCAGCCGGCCGGCGGCTACGTGCTGTGGGTCGAACTGCCGGCCGGCTGCGATGCCATGGCGCTGTATCAACTGGCGCTGGCCGAGGGCATCACGATCGGGCCGGGGCACATGTTCTCGACCACCGGCAACTACCAGCATTGCATCCGGCTCAACTACAGTTACCCGTGGTCGTCGCAGATCGAGGAGGCGGTGCGCACGCTGGGCCGGTTGGTGGCGGCGGCGGTGCGTGGGGAGGGTGGCGAGGGTGGCGAGGGTGGCGCGGCGGGAGCGCGCGGCAAGGGCGACGAGGCCGGAGGGAGCGGCAAGGGCAGCGATAGCAGCGAGGGCGGCAAGGCTGGAGAGAGCAGAAAGGGCAGCGAGGCCGGAAAGCGCGGCGAGGGCAGCGAGGCCGGAGAGGGTGGCAACGGCGGCAACGGCAGCGACAGCGGCGGCCGGATCGAACCGGACGAGGAGGAGACGAAATGACGAACGGCACGGAACACGAAGGCGGCCAAGTGGGCGGCGATAAACCGGATACGCAGGACGACGGCGGGCTCGACCCGGTCATCGTCGCGGTGCTGGCCTGCCTGCGCGACGCGCTGACCGAAACGCCGGGGCGCGCGTGGTCGCTGGCGAAACTGAGCAAGCGCTCGCAGGTGCCGATGAGCACGTTGCGGCGCACGCTGACGCAGCTCGATGGCGCGGGGCTGACGCACACCGAGATCGGCGAGGATGGCATCGGCCACGTGATCCTCAGCGACGAGGGCGTGGCGTTGGCCGATGCGTTGTTCTCCGAGGGCGGCGGGGGGCCGGCTGGCGGCTGAAGCGCTGGAAGTGGCCTTTAGCGCCTTCAGTGCCTTCAGTGCCTTCAGTGCCTTCAGTGGCTGAAGCGACTGACACGGCCGACACGACCGAGGCACCTCCCACCGCCGATCAATCGCGCGTCCCCCCGGCCGCATCGCCTTCGCGATCGGCCTGCGCCTTCTTCTCCAGCACGAACTCGACAAACCGCGCCGCGGCCGGATCGCGCATCTCGATCGGATAAGCCAGGTGCAGCGGCGCCGAAAAACCGGCCGGATCGGCCAGCGGGCAAAACACGGCGCTGCGGTGGTCGTAGCGCTGCATCGAGGCCGGCACCAGCGTCACGCCCAGCCCGGCCGCCACCATATGGATGCCGGTCAGCATGCGCGGCACCTCGCGCGCCACGTGCGGCACGAAACCCTGGCTGCGGCAGGCGGCCAGGAAATCCGCATACATGCCCGGCGCGCCCGGCCGGCGTACCAGGATGAATTCCTCGTGTTCGAGCGCCTTCAGCGAAATGGCGGGCGGCTCGCCCTGCTTGCCCTGCATGCCCTCGAGTAGCCGGTGGCCCACCGGCAACACCACCACCATCGGTTCGTCGAGCAGCGGCTCGAACGCCACGCCGGGCAACGTATCCACCGGCTTGCGCAGAAACGCCACGTGCAGTTGCCCGTTCGACAGCCGCTCGCTCAGTTCGGCCGCGTTCAGCTCGGCCAGCGTGATCTCGATGCCGGGGTGATCGGCGCGAAACGCCCGGATCGCGTCGGTGGTCATCGGGTGGAAGCCGGCCGAACTGGTCAGCCCGACCGCGATCGTGCCCAGCTCGCCGCGCGCGATCCGTCGCGCGTGCGCCACACCTTGCTGCAGCGTGTCGAGCACCAGTTCGGCGCTTTGCGCGAACGCACGCCCGGCCGGCGTCAGTTCCACGCCGCGCGGCTGGCGCACGAACAGCTCGAAACCGATCTCTTCTTCCAGCAGGCGAATCTGCTGCGACAGCGGCGGCTGCTGCATCGCCAGCCGCTCGGCGGCGCGCGTGAACTGGCCTTCCTCGGCAACGGCAAGGAAGTAACGAAGGTGACGCAATTCCATCGGGACGGCTCCGGCAGGCAGGACGATCGAGCCATATTTCAGACATATGGCACTACAAGCGAATCGATATTTTACATCTGGTTTGGGACTCCCTAGGATTGCGCCTGACACATTGCAGCCTGATATGGCGGGGTTCTCCGGGCGACGGAGACGGCCATCGAAACATCGAAAACCACAACAAGGTCCAGGAGACACGAAGTGAAAAAGCACCACGCCGCAGCAGCCCTGCTGCTTGCCGGATGCGCGTCCGCTTACGCGCAGCAGGACGAAGTTGACGAAGCACTGCAACTCGCCACCGGCGGGGGCAGCGGCGGCAGCTCGGTGATGTTGTACGGCGTGGTGGACGTCAACGTCGAATACCTGAGCCATGCGAGCGCGCAAGGCGGCTCGCTGTTCCGGATGAATTCCGGCGGCATCCACAACTCGCGCTGGGGCGTGCGCGGCTCGGAAGACCTCGGCGGCGGCAATGCCGCGTGGTTCGTGCTCGAATCGGGCTTCAACAGCAACGACGGCACCCAGGCCACGGCGGGCACGCTGTTCAACCGCACCTCGGCGGTCGGCCTGTCGAACCGCACGTTCGGCTCGCTGTCGTTCGGCCTGCAATACACCCCGATGTACGACGTCCTGCTGCGCTACGACCCGATGCAGTTCTCGCCGCAATACACGTGGTTCCCGACCACCGGCTCGTCGAACGATTTCGCGTTCCGCGCGCGCAACAGCAACATGATCAAGTACGTGGGTAGCTTCGCCGGCATCACTGCGATCGCGGGCTACAGCTTCGGCGGCGATCCGACCTCGTTCCAGAGCAGCGCGGCCTACGGCGCCGGCCTCGATTACGACGGCGGCACGTTCGGCGTGGGCGTCGCCTACGACTACCGCAACGGCGCGATCAACACCACCGGCAACTTCACGAAGTCGCGCAACCTGAGCATCGCGTTCCGCCAGGACATCGGCCGCGGCCAGTTGCTGGCGGGCTACGAGCACTTCCTGACCAACCCGGCCACCACCAAGACGGCGTCGTCGGCGCAGGCGCTGTTCTTCGGCGGCGTGCGCTATCCGCTCGCGCGCAACCTGAAGGTGACGGCCGCCTATTACTACGATCAGGACAAGACGCCCGGCAACTCCAATACCTGGATGGGGGTGTTGAGCACGCAATACGCGCTGTCCAAGCGCACCTCGCTGTACGCGACCGTGGCCTACGCCCAGGCGACGCGCGGCAACAACGGCGCCTACACGCCGGTCGGCACCACCGACAGCACGGCGTTCGGGCCGAACCAGACCGGCGTGACGCTCGGCATGTTCACGCGGTTCTGAGCACGCCGCACTCGCAGCACGGTTTTATTCGTCAGCAGTCGGGCCAGGGCCGTGCGATGCGCGGCCCGCGCCCTCAGGAGCAGTTCGCATGCAATCCGTACCGATCCTCACCCGCCTCGCGCGGCGCACCGGGCTGGCCATCGCGGCCGGCGCGCTGGCCACGATGGCCGGCTCCGCGCTGGCGGCTTCGGCGGCGACAGCCACCCCCGCCGCATCGACCGGGAGCGCCGCCACCGCTGCCGCTTCGGCCGCCGCCGCGCCGCACGTCTACAACGCGCACCTGCGCCCCGTCGCGCGGATCTCGGCGACGCGCATGCCGATCGCCACGCCGGCCGGCGCCGCGCAATTCCCGCTCTACCTGTCGCGCGACTGGAACCAGCCGCTGCCCGAGGTGACGCGCGCGGTGATCGTGATCCACGGCAAGCTGCGCAACGCCGACCGCTATTTCCACAGCGCCGAGCAGGGCCGCGACGCGGCCGCCGCGCAAGGCGCCGATGTGAGCGGCACGCTGCTGATCGCGCCGCAGTTCCTGGCCTCGCTCGACCTGGCCGGCCGCAGCGGTGAAGCCGGTGAAACCGACAATGCCGCGCTGCTGCGCTGGGACGCCAACGGCTGGATGGCCGGCGACGCCGCGCTCGCGCCGGTTGCGGTCAGCTCCTACACGGTGCTCGACACGATCGTCGAACGGCTGGCCGACCGCACGCGCTTTCCGAACCTGAAGACGGTGGTGTTCGCCGGCCATTCGGGCGGCGGCCAGGTGGTGCAGCGCTACGCGGTGGCGGCGCGCGAAACCGGCGTGCTGGCCCGCGCGGGCATCGCGCTGCGCTACGTGGTGTCGAGCCCGTCGTCGTATGCGTATTTCGATGCCGAGCGCCCCGGCGCCGACGGCAAGCCGGCCGCGTTCGACGCCGCCGCGTGCCCCGGCTTCGACGACTGGAAATACGGCATGGCCAGGCGCCCGCCGTACCTGGCCGATCGCACCGCCGCCCAGCTCGAATCGGCTTACGCGGCGCGGCAGGTCACGTACCTGGTGGGCGGCAACGACGACGATCCGCAGCAGAAGGCGCTCGACCAGAGCTGCCCGGCCGAGGCGCAAGGCCCGCAACGCCTCGCGCGCGCCGAAGCCTACTTCGGCTATCTGCAGGCGCGCCATCCGCAAGGCCTGAACCAGCATCTGCACGTGGTGCCCGGCGTGGGCCACAACGGCGCGAAAATGCTGACCTCGGCCTGCGCACTGGCCGCCATCTACGACACGCCGGGGTGCGGATCATGAGTCAAGCCAATTCAGCCAATCACGTGACCGAGGTTGCGCGCGACAGCGCGGCGGCGGAGTCTGCCGTGGCCGTGCGCATGTCGCCGTCGATGGTGCGCCGCGCGATTTTCGCGTCGGTGCTCGGCAACGGCCTGGAATGGTTCGACTTCCTGATCTACGGCTATTTCTCGAAGATCATCGCGCAGGTGTTCTTCCCGTCCGGCAACGGGCTGGTGTCGCTGATGCTGACGCTGGCCACGTTCGCGGTGGGCTTCTTCGTGCGGCCGCTGGGCGGCATCCTGCTCGGCGTGTATGCCGACCGCGCCGGCCGCAGCCGCGCGCTGTCGCTGCTGATCATCTCGATGGCCGGCAGCACGCTGCTGATGGGGCTGACGCCCGGCTACGCGCAGATCGGCTACGCCGCGCCCGCGCTGGTGATCCTGGCGCGCGTGCTGCAGGGGCTGTCGGTGGGCGGGCAGTTCGCCACCGCCTCGGCGATGCTGGTGGAATACGCGCCGCCGGGCCGCAAGATGTTCTACGGCAGCTTCAACATGACGGCGCAGTCGTTCGCGCTGCTGCTGTCGTCGGCCGCGGGCTATCTGCTGACCACGCGGCTGTCGCATGCCTCGCTGGTGGAGTGGGGCTGGCGCGTGCCGTTCCTGTGCGGCGCGCTGGCCGGCCCGCTCGGTTTCTACATCCGTCACAAGGTGGCCGAATCGCCGGAGTTCCAGCAACTGCGCGCGGAAAGCGCCGGCGAGCGCCCGAAGGTGCCGCTGCGCACGTTCTTCCGCGACAACGGCCGCGCCGCGCTGTGCGCGATGGGCGTGATCGCGGTGGGCGCCGCCACCAACTATGTGTGGCACTCCTATCTGGCCGTGTACGTCGAGCGCCAGTTGCACCTGCCGTTGCAGGTCGCGCTGCGCGGGGCGTTCTTCTCGGGCCTGCTGAATCTGTTCCTGTTCCCGCTGTCGGGGCGTCTGGCCGACCGCTACGGGCCGTACCGGCTGTTCTATCCGATCACGATCGCCTGGATGCTGTGCGCGTATCCGCTGTTCGTGTTCGTGGTGTCCGCGCCGTCGGCCGAGCGCCTGTTGATCGCGCAACTGATTTCCACCGTGTTTCTCGCGGCGATGTCGGGCGCCCACCCGGGCATGCTCGCGACGCTGTTCCCGGTGCGCAGCCGTTCGTCGGGCGTGGCGCTGTCGTACAACGTCGCGGTCACGCTGTTCGGCGGGCTCGCGCCGTTCACCATCACCGGGCTGACGTCGCTGACGGGCAGCAGCCTGACCCCCGCGTTCTATCTGATCTTTGCCGGCTTCGTCTCGCTCGCCCTGGTCGGGCTGTCCCGTCGCGGACACCCCGAACTCGGCGCCGACGCAGCGGCCACCACGAGGACCCCCGCTTGAGCACCGTGCCCGACCACGCCCACGACGAACGCGCGCCGAACGAACGGCCCGTCGATGTCATCGCGCCGCAACACCTGACCGTCAACGCACCGGCCGGCACCGGCATCGTGCCGCTGTTCGCCACCGGCGAATGGAACGCCTCGCAGCCTGACGTCACGACCGCCGTGATCCTGCTGCACGGCCGGCTGCGCAATGCCGACGCGTATTTCCGCTTCGCCCATCGCGCCCGCGCCGCGGCCGGCCGCAACTCGAACGACACGGTGCTGCTGGTGCCGCAGTTCCTCGCCCAGGCCGACGTGGAAGCGCACCGGCTGCCGGCCTCCACGCTGTGCTGGGACTGGACCGGCTGGATGGGCGGCGGCGAGGCACTGGCGCCCGCACCGGTCAGCTCGTTCGACGTGCTCGACGCGTTGCTCGCGGCGCTCGCCGACCGCGCCACGTTCCCCGCGCTGCGCGAAGTGGTGGTGGCCGGTCATTCGGGCGGCGGCCAGGTCGCGCAGCGCTACGCGGTGCTGGCACGCGGCGAGGCGGCGTTGAGCGCGCAGGGCGTGGCGCTGCGCTACGTGATTGCGAATCCGTCGTCCTACGTGTATTTCGACCGGCTGCGCCCCGATGCCGACGGCGGCTTCTCGCCGTTCGACGGCGCGCGCTGCACCGGCTTCAACGACTGGAAATACGGCCTCGACGCGCTGCCCGCCTATGCGAGCGAGCAGCCCGCCGCCGCCGAGCCGGGCGCGTTCGAGCGCGCCTATCTGGAACGCGACGTGACCGTGCTGCTCGGCGAGCGCGACTGCGATCCCGAACACCCGGCGCTGGACCGCTCGTGCGCGGCGATGACGCAAGGCGAGCACCGGCTCGGGCGCGGCCTGGCCTATGCCCGCTATATCGCCTCGCGCGGCGCGGCCGGCTGCACCCATGAAACGCACCGGATTCCGGGCGCGGGCCACGACGCCGATGCGGTGTTCGGCTCGCCCGCCGGCATCGCGGCGCTGTTCGGCAACACCGCGCGCGAAGCCTGAGCGGCGCACGGAGCCCGCGCGAGCGGGTTCCACGAATCATCACGAATCAGCAGGCAGTACCCCGGACACGAATCCGGAACATATCCAAGAAAATCAGGAGACCGTATGAATTTGCGCAGCCCGAACTCCACCCCGGATCGACTCGCCGTGCCTGGCGCGACGGTCCGGCGCGCCGCTTCGTCACGTGTGCCGGCCGCGCTGGTCGCGCTGGCGCTGCCTGCGATCGCGCCTGCCGTGCACGCGCAATCGTGCGACAACCAGGCCCTGCCGGGCGGCGCGGCCTGCGTGTCGACGGTGGCCGCCGGCCAGACCGTCAACGGCACCACCATCAACAACGGCGGCCAGCAGACGGTGCGCGGCACGGCGGTGGGCGCGACCGTCTCGTCGGGCGGCACGCAAACCATTTCGTCGGGCGGCGGCACCACCAGCACGCAGCTCGCGGGCGGGCGGCAGGTGGTGTCGCGCGGCGGCGTGGCGACCGGCACCGTGATCGGCAACGACGGGCTGCAGACGGTGTTCTCGGCCGGTTCGACGGTCAGCACGGTGGTGTCGTCGGGCGGCACGCAGTACATATCGGCGGGCGGCGTGGCGACCGGCACCACGGTGGTGTCGGGCGGCAGCTTCGGCGTGTCGCGCGGCGGCCTGGCCAGCGGCTCGGTGGTCGGCACGGGCGGCCTGATGCGCATCTATTCGGGCGGGCAGGCCAACGCCAGCGTGGTGACGGGCGGCAAGCAATACGTGTCGGCCGGCGGCTCGGCCGTCGGCACGGTGGTCAGCGCCGGTTCGCAAGTGGTGTTCACCGGCGGCGCGACCACCTCGACGGTGGTCAACGGCGGCATCCAGCTCGTGTCGAGCGGCGGCCTGGCCACCGGCACGCAGGTCAACGCGGGCGGTGCGCAAACGGTGCTGCTCGGCGGCTCGGCCGCGCAGAGCACGGTGGCGGCTGGCGGCAACCTGACGGTCGACGTGGGCGGCAACACGGCGGCGGGGCCGGTGGCCGCGCAGACGCTGGCCGGCGTGGTGCTGGCCGGCGGCACGCTGACGCTCGACGAAGCCGCCACCGACTTGCTGACCGGCAACGCTGCGGTGTCCGCCGGCACGCTCGCGATGCAGGGCGGCACGGTGGCGTTCGCCGCGCCGAAGGGCGGCGGCTTCAAGACGCTGAGCGTCGGGCAACTGTCGGGCAGCGGCCAGTTCGTGCTGAATACCAACGTCGGCGCGGGGCAGGCCGACCGGCTGGTGGTGGCGCAGGGCACCGGCGCGTATTCGCTGTCGGTGCATGACGGCAGCACCACGGCCGCGGCCGCCAACGCGCGCGTGCAGCTCGTGCAGGCGGCCGGCACCAGCGCGACGTTCACGCTGGCGGGCGGCGGCAACGGCATCGATGTCGGCGCCTACAAGTTCGCGTTGCAGGACGACGGCGGCAACTACTTCCTGGCCAATACCGGCCGCACCAGCGACATCGCCTCGGTCGCGCAGGCCGCGGCGGCCACCACGCCGATGCTCTGGTATCAGCAGCTCGAAACGACGTTCTCGTATCTCGGCGACCTGCGCGGCGGCGCGGGCGACGGCGGCGGCCTGTGGGTGCGCGCCTACGATCAGCGCCTGAAGACCAACCCGGGCGGCACCGCGACCGATTCGACGCTGTACGGCGCGCAGATCGGCCGCGACTGGGCCTTCGCCACGCACGCGGGCACGGTGCACGTGGGCGCGACGGGCGGCTACGCGGAAGCGAACGAGAGCTTCGACGGCCTCGGCAACGGCACCGCGCGGCCCTGGAACATCGGCGCCTACGCGGGCATCGACACGCCGTCGGGCCTGTTCGCCGATACCGTGGTGCGCTACCTCGGCTTCAAGCAATCGCTCGGCGTCACCACCTCGGGCAACCAGGCCACCGGCGGCTACGCGCAATCGGGCTTCGCGCTGTCGATCGACGCCGGCAAGCGCTGGCAGCTCGGCGGACGCTGGTGGGCCGAGCCGCGCGTCGAGGCCACCTGGCAGCACGACGGTGCGGTGTCCTATCAAACCTCGCTCGGCACGCCGGTCGTGCTGCAATCGAAATCGGTGGTGTTCGGCGGCGCGGGCGCGCGGGTCGGCGCGTCGTTCGCGGTGGGCGACCTGAAGCTCGACCCGTATGTCGGCGTGGAAGCCATGCACGTGTTCAACGCGGGGCTGAACGACACGATCGGCGGCACCGCGCTGACGGCCGCGCTGCCGAAGACCTGGATCAACGCCGATCTCGGCGTGGGCGCGACGCTCACGCGCCACGTGCGGGCCTGGGGCGCGTTCGGTTACGGCAAGGGCCACGATTATTCGCAACCGTGGTCGGTGACGGTGGGGCTGCGCTATGTCGACTGAACTCGATACGCTGGCTGCGCGCCGCACGTCGTCGATCATCGAGGCGGCGTTGTCCGCGGTGTCCGCGTCGGGTATCGCCGCGGGCAATGCGGCTGGCGATGTGGCGGGCAAGGCGATGGGCAATGTGACTGGCAAGGCGTCGAGCGTCGCGGCGCCCGATGGCTTGGCGGGTCTGCCGCGCCAAACGGCGGCCGATATGCCGATCCCGGCCGCCGTGCCTGCCGTTGCACCGGTTGTTGCTGTTGCATCAGCCCTTGCACCGGCGGCGTCGCTGGCGCCCGCCGCCGTGCCGGTCGCGTTCTCCGCGCCGGTGGCCCCGTTCGCCCCCGCCGCGCCGGTCGACACCGTGCCGACCGCGATCGTCGATCCCGGCCCGCCGGTGCTCGAAGGGCCGCACGGCATCCGCTACGACTTCAACTACGGCTGCCGCGTGCAGGTGCCGCCCGGTTCGTGGCAGGTGCGCCTGCTCGATACCGACGCCGACGTGGTGCTGTTCGACGAGCCGGTGGACGACGGCATCGTCAGCAGCACGAAGCGCTATTTCGTGCGCTTTCGCATCGAGGTGCTGCGCGACGGCGAACTGGTGTTCGAGCACGACTACGACGCGCGCGACCGGCAGGTCTACATGCGTCTGCCGGTCGGCACGCTCGGCGACATCCTCGCCTGGTTTCCCTACGTCGACGAGTTTCGCCGCACCCACGGTTGCCGCGTGGCGGTGTCGATGGGCGCGGCGCTGTGGTCGCTGTTCGAGGATGCCTATCCCGACCTCGAATACGTGCGCCCCGAGGACGAGGCGGCCGTGCTGGCGCGCAGCTACGCGAGCTACTACCTCGGCATCTTCTTCCCGTGCGACGACCGCACGCATCAGCCGACCGATTTCCGCGTCAGCGGCCTGCAGAAGACGATCCCGTACCTGCTCGGCCTGATGGCCGTGGAGCGCCGCCCGCGCATCGGCGTGCGCGACACCACGCGCCAGATCGCCGAGCCTTACGTGGTGATCGCGGCGCAATCGTCGTCGCAATGCAAATACTGGAATCACCCGACCGGCTGGTACGAACTGGTGAAGTTCCTGAAGGCGAGCGGCTACCGCGTGCTCTGCATCGACAAGCAGCCGGCGCATGGCGACAAGCTGATGTGGAATCTGATCCCGTACGGCAGCGAGGATTTCACCGGCGACCTGCCGTTGCAGCAGCGCGCAAGCCTGCTGCTGCACGCCGATTTCTTCATCGGGCTGTCGAGCGGGCTGTCGTGGCTGGCCTGGGCGCTCGGCAAGCCGGTGGTCATGATCAGCGGCTTCACGCACCCGATGAACGAGTTCGAGACGCCGTACCGCGTGATCAACTTCCACGTCTGCAACAGCTGCTGGAACGACACGTCGATCGAGTTCGATCACCGCGACTTCGCGTGGTGTCCGCGCCATGCGGGCACCGACCGGCAGTTCGAATGCTCGCGCACCATCACGCCGGGGCAGGTGATCCGCACGGTCAAGAGCCTGATGACGAATCTCGATCTCGATCCGCGCCGGGCCGCCGCCCCGGTGGCAACCGACGTGCCGATGGCGCCGGCCGCCTGAATTTCCGGGCGCGTCGGCGGGAACGGGGCGCTGCGCAAGCCTATACTTGCGTTTCGTCCTGTTCCTTGTTCCTTGTTCCCTGCCGCCGCTTGCCCGAGTCACGCCGTGTCGAATTCCCCGCAACCTCCCGCTTCCGCCGCTGTTTCCATTTCCGCCGCCGATACCCAGCCGGCCGCTTCCCCCGCCGATCCGCGTCCGGAGGCCCCCGTGCCGCCCGAACTCGAGGATTGCTGCCAATCCGGCTGCGCGCCCTGCATTTTCGATATGTACGACGACGCGCTCGCCCAATACAAGGCGGACCTGGCGCAATGGCTCGAACGCCATCCCGAGGCGCGGTCCGCCTGAGCGGGGGCGCCGGGTCGGAGCGTTGGAGAAGGGAAGTGGGGAAGGGCGCCGCCGAGGTGCGAACGGGGGCTGCTTGATGCGAATCGGCGCGCTTTTCAGTGCAACCGTCGGCCCGATACTCAGCCCGATTCGGTGAGCGTCGGCGCGATCGCCCGTCCGATTTCCAGCGCGATTTCCAGTCTGATCATCGGCCCGATTTCCAGACCCGCAATCAGCGCCTTGATCAGCGCAATATTCAACGCAATATTCAGCGCGATTCGGCCCGATACACGCCGCCCGTCTGTTCCGCGCGCAACTGATAGCCGCGCCTGGCGAACAGATAGCCGGTGCGCACGATCATCACGCCGATCAGCGTGGCCGCCAGCTCGTCGAGACGCGGCAGCCCGGCGCGCGCGCCGGCCAGCGCCAGGGTGGCGACCAGCAGCGTGAGGGCGTCGGTGCGGATATGCCAGGCGCTCGCCTCGATCAACGCCGCGCCGCCGATCGCGCGCGCCCGGCGCAGCATCCAGCGCGACAGCGTTTCCTTGCCCGCCAGTGCGATCGCCAGCACCGCGAACGACAACGCATCGGGCGTCACGTCGCTCGGTGAGCCGAGGTCGGTGGTGGCGCTCCATACCATCTGCGCGCCGGTGGCGAGCAGCAGCACGCCGAGACCGAGCAGCGCGAACGGCTCGTAGGTCGGGCGCTGTTCGGGCGGCAGCTTCGCGTCGAGCCGGCACGCCACCAGCAGCAGCGCATCGGCCAGCAGATCGACCGCCGCATGCACCGTATCGGCGAAGATCCCCGACGAATGCGCGGCATAGGCGGCACCGGCCTGCGCGGCCATCAGCACCAGGTTGACGACGAGGCTCGTCGTCAGCACACGGCTGGTGATCGCATGAACGGATTGGGACGCGCGCGCTGAACTCGGCATGGAGGCGTGGGGGTGTTCTGCTTGAATGAAGCAGGACTCTATCGGCCGGAAATGGCAGACCTGTGACAAATGGGGTAACGGCGGGCCGCGAACGGAAACGGGCCGAACGCCGCGAGACGTGCCGGGCGTGGGGGCGGGAATGTCCCGACGCACCGGAGCGGCCGGTGTCACATGCGTGTCACAGGCGGCGGATTGCAGCCTGCCGCACGCACGTGGGCGGGAACCGCAAGGGCGTAAAAAACGACGGCCCGCGCAACGTGGAAGCGTTACGCGGGCGCCGTGGGGAGCGGCATCGAACCACGATGCCGTGACAGGGACGGGCTTGCTTAATTCGTTGCGGACGCAACCGCCGCGCCGGCATCCATCAGGCCGGCGCCCGGCGCCATCGCCGTGCACGCCGACGAGGACGTGACCGCGATCTGCGAGGGGCGGGCCGTGGCGATCAGCTTCTGCGAGATCTGCGCGGGCGTCAGGTTCGGGTTGAGCGCCAGCATCAGGCTCGCCACGCCGGCCACTTGCGGTGCGGCCAGGCTGGTGCCGCTGTTGGTCTGATACGTGTCGCTGCCCGGGCTGGTGGTGCCGGTGTTGCTGGTCGACAGGATCGTCGAGCCCGGCGCGCTCACCGTGATTTCCGGGCTGTAGTTGCTGTACCAGGCGCGCTTGCCGGTCGAATCGGTCGCGCCGACGGCGATCACGCCCGTGCAGTTCGCGGGGCGATCCTGGCCGTTGGCGAGGCCGTCGTTGCCGGCCGCCACCACCACCGTCACGCCGCGCGCGATCACGTCGTTGATGGCCGACTGGAACGTGCTGCCGCACGGGCCGCTGCCGCCGAGGCTCAGGTTGATGACCTTGGCCGGGGTGGGGTTGTCGGCCACGCCCGACACCGAGATGCCGGCCGCCCAGCGCATCGCGTCGGCGATGTCGCTGGTGGTGCCGCCGCACTTGCCGAGCACGCGCACCGGCTGGATCTTGCCGAACCAGCTCGCGCCCGCGATGCCGGTGCCGTTGTTGCCGACCGCGCCGATCAGGCCGGCCACCTGCGTGCCGTGCCAGCTGCTGTTGCTCGGCGCGCTCGCGCAGTTGTAGAACGGGCTGGTCGAATCGTTCAGTTCGGCCTGCGTGACCCAGTCGCCCGGATCGGTCGCGTCGGCGCTGCGGCCGTGGCCGTTGTTGCCGGTGTTCACGTCGGTGATGAAGTCGTAGCCGGCCACCAGGTTGGCGGCGATGTCGGTGTGCGGGCGGTAGCCGGTGTCGAGCACGGCGGTCACCACGGTCGATGCGCCGGTGGTCAGGCTCCAGGCGGCCGGCATGTTGGTGCCGGTCGCGGTGCTGAAGTCGTTCCATTGCTGCGCGTAGCTCGGATCGTTCGGCGTGACCGTGGCGGCGCTGGCGAACAGGCGGCGGTCCGGTTCGGCGTAGGCCACGTCGCTGTCGGCGGCGAACGCTTGCGCCAGCGTGTTGGCGTCGGTGCTCGACACGCGCTTGCCGAGCGACACCACGGCCGAGCCGTCCGACATGGTGCGCTCGAGCTGCACGTTGTCGAAGCTCGGCAGCGCGGCGGTGCTGCCGCCGGTGCTGGTCGCGGCGAGGATGCTGGCCTTCGAGCGTTGCGTGTTCCATTGCGTCAGCACGCGGCTGATCACGTTGCCCACGCGCGCCGGATCGGCGGCGGTGGACGCGGCGGCCAGCGTGCGGGCGCCGTTGCTGCTGGTCGAGGCGGAAGCCGAGGCGAGCTTGACGATCAGGTGATCGACCGGTGCCTCGAACGCGCTCAAAGACACCAGCGACGGCGTGGCCGTCGAGTTGCCGTCGGTCGTCGTGCTGGACGTGGTGCTGCTGCTGGTGGTGGTCGAGGCCGTGGCGGCTTGCGAGGAGGCCAGGGCCGTGGTGCACATCGCGGAGTTGTTCGACGAGGTGCCGGAGGACGAACCCGAGGTGGATGCCGTGGTGCCGCTGCTGGTGCCGTT
The DNA here is from genome assembly GCF_047497165.1 of Burkholderia sp. 22PA0099. NCBI lineage: Bacteria > Pseudomonadati > Pseudomonadota > Betaproteobacteria > Burkholderiales > Burkholderiaceae > Burkholderia > Burkholderia sp. 22PA0099. The sequence goes on from NZ_CP163164.1 coordinate 2,683,054, forward strand.
GCCGGCCGCGGCCGACGCGGTGGGCGTATCGCCGCCGCCGCCACCGCCGCAACCGGCAATCACGGATGCGATCAACGTCATCGAAACGACGGTGGCCAGCGTACGAATCTGACCCGGGCGGAACTGGGCGGGGTTGAAGCGCTCGATATTCATGTCGTGACTCATTCTTTGTGTTCGCAACCGCCATCCCGCGGTCAGGGGGACCGCCTGGCAACGTGGCTACACGACACCCCGGTCGCGTTCGCCGCCATCGTCGCGATGGAAGGCCGGTCCGTTTCTCCCGCTGCGCTGACGCGTGCAGCAAGAGCTTCTGTTCCGGGTAACGGCGCGCGTTCACAATTCTTAATAGTTACCTGTAAAAGCTTGGCATCCGAAATGATCGGAATCCTTACGGGGACGGATCGCAATCCCGGAAATGCATGAATGAGTTCTGATCGATCGTTTGAATAGCGGCTTGTAAACCCCGTACATCAAGGGATTCGTATTTGTCATATGAATTTGGATAACTAAGAAATGCGCCAAGTAAGTTTTGAAAGTCCGGTTTGGAGGCGGGGAATCATCTGATCGAAGCCGAATCGAAAAGTCTGAATTGAGGGCGCGGCGAGCGGGCCAGGCAGGCCGTTTTGCTTCGCCATGCCAAGCGAATTGATCGAGAGGAACGCACCACCATGACTGCAAGCCATTCGTATGGAATGAACCGCTTCAAGGCCGCGCTCGCGGCGCGGCGCCAGCAGGTCGGCTTCTGGGTGTCGATGGCCGAGCCCTATCTGTCGGAGATCACCGCGACGGCCGGTTTCGACTGGCTGCTGATCGACGGCGAGCACGCGCCGAACGACGTGCGCAGCATCGTCGGGCAGTTGCAGGCCGTGGCACCCTATCGCGCCGAGGCGGTGGTGCGGCCGGTGGAGGGCCATGCCGCGCTGATCAAGCAGTTGCTCGACGCGGGCGCGCGCACCTTGCTGGTGCCGATGGTCGAAACCGCCGAGCAGGCGAGCGCGCTGGTGGCGGCGGTGCGCTACCCGCCGCGCGGCGTGCGGGGCGTGGGCAGTGCGGTGGCGCGCGCCTCGCGCTGGAACCAGCGCACCGATTACCTCGATCTGGCCGACGAGGAAATCTGCCTGCTGGTGCAGGCCGAAAGCGCCACCGCGCTGGCGAACCTGGAGGCGATCTGCGCCGTCGACGGCGTGGACGGCGTGTTCATCGGGCCGGCGGACCTGGCCGCGTCGATGGGGCATCGCGGCAACCCGCGCCATGCCGACGTGCAGTTCGCGATCGACGACGCCATCGCGCGCATCGTGCGCAGCGGCAAGGCGGCCGGCACGCTGACGGACGATGCGACGCTCGCGCGTCATTACCTGTCGCTCGGTTGCCTGTTCGTGGCGGTGGGCGTGGACGTGCTGCTCTACGCGAACGCGGTGCGCGCGGTGGCCAACACGTTCGGCGTGGGGCCGTCCGATCGTGAACGTTGACCCCGGCGGGCGCGAAACGCGGCCGGGGCGCGTGCGTTGAACGTCGCGCGCATTACCGGTGTAATGCGCCGCGATCGGTGGCGGGCGGGGCCGGCGGCCGATCTGCCCGAACCGCGCGGCGGCACGGAAAGATGCGGTAAGACGCCGAAATTGCATCTGCGGGCACAACTTCCTAAAGTGAAGCGCACTCTTTCCCCAAAGAGTGTTATCGAAACGCGGTTTGCCTCGGCACCGGAACCTTCCGGGCCGAGGCGTTTTTTTGGTGCGCCGCCGTTGCACGCGAGCGGGCCGCCCGCGCCGCGAAGCATGCGAAGATGGCGCCGCGCCCCGGTCGCGGGCACACGACGGAGGCACGATGAATGGATGGTGGGCCGGCGCGACATCCGGCGTCTGGCGGGAAGGCTTGTGGGATCTGCTCGAACGGCTATGGGCGCTGCTCGTGCTGGTGTTCCATTTCCTGTTGTGGCTGTTGCGCTTTCTCGGCGGCGGCGGTTGAGCGTGCGGCCGCCCGCGCGCCGTTGACGATTCGCATGATTTCGCAACGAACCGGAACGGTAGAATCGACCGCGCGACACGAACGGCCCGCATCCCGACCGGCGATCGATACGGGCCGACGAGCTAACCACGAACCATGGGGTTGTGATGACGCGAATCATCGAATGGCTGGCGCTGGGCGGCATGTTGACCTTCGGCTCGGCGGCCCTGGCCGCTCAGGCGGCGGGCCATGCGGCGGCAAGCGACGCGCGCTACGCGCACGTCGAGCTGTACCAACGTTGGGAGCCGACCGTGCAGGGCGGCATCTCGGCCGCGCAATGCAACGGCGGCGCGCACGGTGAGATCGTGACGGGCTTCGGCGATTGGTCGCGCACGATCCGGATGGCCACCAACGGCGCGCCGGGCGGTTGCGTCATGCAACTGGCCGTCATCGATCCGGACCGCAGCCTGCAGGACTGGCAGCCGATCACGCGCTTCACGCCCACCGGCGACCCGGGCCAATGCGGCAACGCCGGGATCAACCGCGTGCCGGTGGTGCGCACGCTGGAGGAAGCGCGCGCGCAGGCGTCCGCCATCGTGGTCGATACCGACAACCGCCCCGGCGGCTGCGACCTGCAGTTCGCCACCAACGTGGCCGGCCCGCGCATCGGCGTGTGGTTCGACACCGAACGCAGCCGCGGCCCGTGGGACAACGGCTGCCAGATGACGGGCCAGCACGCCGCCACGGCCAACGAACCGGCCACCATCCATGTCGATACCGACGATGCCCGCTCGGCCTGCCTGTTCCAGATGGGCCTGTTCCCCGACCGCGATCCGCTCAAGCCGCACGCCACGGTGAGCTACCGGTGAGCGTGCAACGATCGGCGGGCCGCGGATGAATTCGGACGATTTCAAGGTGTTTCTGCACGTCGCGAAAACGCTCAGCATTTCGCGCACGGCGATGGAGTCGGGCACCAACCAGTCGACGGTGAGCCGGCGCATCGGTTTGCTGGAGGCGGAGCTGGGCGTGCGCCTGTTTCGCCGCAGCGGGCGCGGCGTGGAGCTGACCGAGCGCGGCCGGCACCTGCTCGGCTATGCGCAGACGCTCGAACGCACGCTCGACGAGGCACGCGAGGCGATGCGCAGCGGCGGCGGGCGCGGCCCCGAAAGCCTGACCATCGCCGCGCAGCCCACCGTCGCGCGCATCATGTTCGGCCGCCTCGGCAATCTGCTGAAGGCGCGCTATCCCGATACGCGCATCCGTTTCGTCGAGGGGCTGGCGAGCCAGATCCTCGGCCGCCTCAGCGACGGCGAGATCGATCTCGCGGTGATGTACGTGCCCGAGCATCGCGGCGCGATGCAGTTCGACGCGCTGCTGACCGAGGCGGTGTGCCTGGTCACCTATGCCGGCTATATGCTGCCGCCCGGGCCGTTCGACGTGCGCGAGCTGGGCCGGATTCCGCTGATCCTGCCGAGCACGCATCATGGGCTGCGCTTGCTGGTGGAAACGCTGGCCGAGCGGCATGGCTTCACGCCGCAGATCGCGCTCGAATGCGACGGCTCGATCTCGCTGACCAAGCGCCTCGTGATGGAACGTTGCGGATGCACCGTGTTGCCGGCGGCATCGGTGGTGGAGGAGGTGGCGGGGGGACGGCTGCGCTGCTTCGCGCTGAGTACGCCGCCCGTCACGCGCGAGGTGGCGATCGCCTGGCCGCAGAACCGCGCGATGCCCGAGGGGGTGTGGGAGGTGACGCGCGCGATCCGCGATCTGGCCGCGACGCTGGTGGATGACGGCAGCTGGCCCGGCACGACGCTGCTTGCGCCGCAGGCGCCGGTTGGGGTGCCGGCTCCGCCCGAAGCTTAGGCGTCGCAGGCGTATTCGGGGGTCACCGGCGCGGTTCGCGCCGCCTGCCGGCGACGCGTTCCAGGGGGCCGAACCGCGTTCGAATCAAGCCCGAATACCGCACGAACCCGCCGAACCGCCCAAGCCCCTTCGATCTCAACCCAACCGATTCGCCGGCGTGATCTGCCGCGGATCGGTGCGCAACTCGATCACCGCGGGCACGCCGGCCTGGCGCGCGCGTTCGAACGCGGCCGGGAAATCCTCGGTACGCGCCACGCGCTCGGCATGCGCGCCGAACGCACGCGCCATCGCCACGAAATCCGGATTGACCAGCCGCGTGGCCGACACGCGCCCCGGATACTCGCGCTCCTGATGCATGCGGATGGTGCCGAGCATTGCGTTGTTGACGACGATCGCGATCAGCGGCGCGCCGAATTGCACGGCTGTGGCCAATTCCTGCGGATACATCATGAAGCAGCCGTCGCCGGCGAAGCACACCACCTCGCGCGCCGGAAACTTCAGCTTGGCGGCGATCGCGGCCGGGAAGCCGTAACCCATCGCGCCGTTGGTGGGCGCCAGCTCGGTGGCCATCCGGCGGTAGCGGTAGAAGCGATGCACCCACACCGTGTAGTTGCCCGCGCCGTTGGTGATCACCGCGTCGTCGGGCAGCACCGCGTCGAGATGCGCGACCACCTGCGCCAGATCCACGCCATCGAGTTCGGGCGAGGCCGGCGGCGGCGTGGAGTGGGCCACGTAATCGGCGCGCGCGGCGGCCGTCCACTCGTGCCAGCGCTGCCGGATGGCCGCGTCGAGCGGCGCGAGCGCGTCGAGCGCCTGCGCGAAGGCCGGCAGCGAGGCCGCGATCGGCAACGCCGCCTGATAGACGCGGCCCAATTCTTCGGGGTCCGGATGAACGTGGATCAGCGTCTGCTTCGTGACCGGGCTGTCGAACAGCGTATAGCCCGACGAAGTGGTTTCGGCGAGCCGCGAGCCGATCACCAGCAGCAGGTCGGCCGCCTTCGCGCGTGCGGCCAGCGCCGGCGACACGCCCAGGCCCAACTGGCCGACGTAATGCGGGTCGCGGTTGTCGAGCAGATCCTGGCGGCGGAACGACGCCGCTACCGGCAGGTCGTTGGCCGCTGCGAAGCGCGCCAGCGCGGCGCAGCCGGCTTCGTCCCAGCCGGTGCCGCCCGCGATCACGAGCGGGCGCTCGGCCTGCGCCAGCCGCTCGCGCAGCTCCGCCATCGCCTGCGCGTCGGGTGCGGCGCGCGCGATGCGCACCGGCGGCGCGTCGGCCACCTCGGCCTCGGGCGCGTTGAACAGCACGTTCTCGGGCAGCGCGATCACCACCGGCCCCGGCCGGCCCGACATCGCCACGCTGAACGCACGCGCGACGACCTCCGGAATCCGTTCGATGCGGTCGATCTCCACCACCCATTTCGCGAGTCCGCCGAACATGCGGCCGTAGTCCACTTCCTGGAACGCGCCGCGCCCCGCGAAGCCGCCCTCGATCTGGCCGATGAACAGCAGCATCGGCGTCGAATCCTCGTTGGCGGTGTGCACGCCGTTGCTCGCGTGCGTCGCGCCGGGGCCGCGCGTCACGAAGCAGATGCCGGGGCGGCCGGTCAGCTTGCCGTACGCGTCGGCCATGTTCGACGCCGCGCCCTCGTGGCGCGTGGTGATGGTGGCGATGCCCGGGGTGTCGTACAGCGCGTCGAGCACCGGCAGGTAGCTTTCGCCGGGCACGCAGTAGACGGTATCGGCGCCGTTGCGCACCAGCGCATCCACCAGCAGGCGGCCGCCGTTGCGCGGCTGGGTGAGGTCAGACATGGGTTTCAAGCTCCTTGTTGCGGGTTTCCGGCAGGAATACCGCGGCGATGAGGACGAGCACATAGGACGCGGCGGCCCACATGCCGATCGATTTGGCGAGGCCCGCGGCGGCGCTCGTGAAGCCGACCGCGGCCGGCACCAGCGAGCCGATGCCGCGGCCGAAGTTGTACGAGAAGCCGCCGGCCGAGGCGCGGATCTGCGCCGGGAACAGCTCGGTGAAGCAGGCGCCCATCCCCGACACGATGCCCGACTGGAACAGGCCGAGCGGGAAGCCGAGCAGCAGCAGCGCGAGCGGCGGCAGGTGCAGCAGCGTGTAGGCCAGCACGGTCAGGATCGCGCCGGCCGCCGACAGCGCGAACGTGGCGCGGCGGCCGATGCCGTCGCTGAGGTAGGCCATGCCGATATAGCCGCAGAACGAGCCGAGCAGGTTCACGACCAGATAGAGCGTGGCGAGGTTGACGGGCAGGTTCTGGGTCTGGCGCAGGTAGGTGACGAGCCAGGTCAGGATCGTGTAGTTGCCGCCGAGCGCGCCGGCCGCCATCAGCGAGGCCAGCAGCGTGCGCGGCAGCACGCCGGGCGCGAACACCTGCGCGAACGTTTCCAGCATGCCGGTGCGGGCGCGATGCTCGGCCGCCGCCTCGAACGCCGCCGATTCGCCGACGTTGCGGCGCATCCAGAGCACCAGCAGGCCGGGCAGGATGCCGATCAGGAACAGCACGCGCCAGGCCAGATGCTCGGGCAGCGCGTTGAACAGCGCCCAGTAGGCGAGTGCGGCCAGCGCATAGCCCACCGGCCAGCCGCTCTGCACCGCGCCGACCGCGCGGCCGCGAATGCGCCTGTCCACCACCTCGCCGATCAGGATCGCGCCCGCGGCCCATTCGCCGCCGAAGCCCAGGCCCTGCAGGCTGCGCGTGAACAGCAACTGCTCGAAGCCGTTGGTGAACGCGGACAAGCCGGTAAACAACGAGAACCACAGGATCGCCAGCTTCAGCACGCGCACGCGGCCGATGCGGTCGGCCAGCACGCCCGCGATCACGCCGCCGATCGCCGACGACACCAGCGCCGAGGTGCCGATCACGCCGGCCTGCGCCTTGGTCATGCTCCACGCGCCGAGCAGCGTCGGAATCACGAACGCGAAGAACTGCACGTCCATCGCATCGAGCACCCAGCCCAGGAAGCATGCCCAGAAGGTTCGGCGCTGGGCGGGCGCCATCGTGCTGTACCACGGTTGCATGATCGATCGTCTCCTGCAGGCGGATGGGCGCCTGTCGTCTGTCGTTATGGGTGCGGCGAGGCGGCCCGAAGGCGCGGGTGGCGCGGGCTGCATCGTCGAACCGATTATGGCGACGGCCGCACGTGGCGCGTTGCGCCGGCCGCATAGCAGCTATGCGCGCGCGGCCCGGCGTGTTTCGGCATGCGAACGAAAGGCAATTGAAATGAATGCGAGGCATTCGGTAAGCCGGTGCTCGGACATCACGGTTGATTCCGGGACGACCGCGATCAACCTGTGCGGGCAGCTTTGCCGTCGGCCGAAGCCGCCACGGCAAAAACGAAACGCGGTTAACCCGCAATGATCAGTTGTCTAATGACATCTGTCCGAGCAGTCAGGACCACCAAAGAGTTTTCCCTCGGTCGCGCGGAGGCGCTGCGGCGAAGGGCGCGAGTTTCGGATTCAAGTCGTTGAATCCTATATAAAACCTGCCTGAGAGGCAGATTCGGCGAGGTGGCCCTCTGCGGGTATGCACCAAGTGTACAAGCGTGGTTCTGGCCCGATAGACTCGCTTCCTAGTTGTACGACGTGAGACAGCGGGTGGCTGCCTGACAGTGATCGGACGACAAGACGGAACGCAGCGCGCAACGAACGCCGCCTGCCCGGCACGGCAAAACCAATACTCGATATTCCCTGAGGAGACTTGACCATGAAAACGATCTTCACGCGTACGCGCGTCACCGCCGCCGTCGTCGCGGTGCTCGCCGCGGCCACGACGATGTCCGCCGAGGCCCGCGTGTTCCGCTCGGCCGACGTCCACAGCGACACCTTCCCGACCAACATGGCCGTGAAGTTCATGAGCGACGAGATCAAGAAGGCGACCGACGGCAAGGATTCGATCAAGGTCTACGGCAACAGCGCGCTCGGTTCGGAGAACGAAACGGTCGACCAGGTGCGGATCGGCGCGATCGACATGGTTCGCGCGAACGGCGCGGCGTTCAACGAGATCGTGCCGGAATCGATGATCCCGTCGTTCCCGTTCCTGTTCCGCGACATCGAGCACTTCCGCAAGGTGATGTATGGCCCGGAAGGCCAGAAGATCCTCGACGCGTTCAAGGCCAAGGGCATGATCGCGCTGACGTTCTATGAAAGCGGCGCGCGCTCGATCTACGCGAAGCGCCCGGTCAAGTCGCCGGCCGACATGAAGGGCCTCAAGGTGCGCGTGCAACCGTCGGACCTGATGGTCGACGAGATCCGCGCGATGGGCGGCGTGCCGACCCCGATGCCGTTCTCGGAAGTCTATACGGGCCTGAAGACGGGCCTGGTGGATGCCGCCGAAAACAACCTGCCGTCCTACGACGAAACCAAGCACTACGAAGTGGCGACCGTGTTCTCGGAAACGCAGCACGCCATGACGCCGGAAGTGCTGGTGTTCTCGAAGAAGATCTGGGACACGCTGAGCCCGCAGGAACAGGCCGCGATCAAGAAGGCCGCCGCCGATTCCGTGCCGTACTACGTGAACCTGTGGACGGCGCGTGAAGCCGACGCGCGCACCGCCGTGCTGAAGGGCGGCGCGACCATCGTGCCGGCCGCGCAGATCGACCGCGCCGCGTTCGTGAAGGCGATGCAGCCGCTTTGGACCAAGTACGAGAAGACCCCGATGATGAAGCAGATCGTCGACGAGATTCAGCAGATCAAGTAACACCCGGTGCACGGGCCGCCGCGACAAGCGAGCGGCCCGCGCCCGTGCTTCAACGGCCGCGCGAGGCTTCGCCCGGCCGCGTTTCCTGTCCCGAGAGGTTCCCAATGAGGTTCATCAAGCACTCGAACGACGTGCTGTTCATGGCGCTCGCGGTGGTGGCGTCGGCGAGTCTCGTCGTGCTGACGGCCATGGTGTTCTACGCCGTGGTGATGCGCTACGTCTTCAACAACGCGCCCGATTTCGTCGAGCCGATCGCGCTGCTGCTGGTGATCGTGATCGCGATGTTCGGCGCCGCGATGAAGGTGCGCGACGGCGGCCATATCGGCCTCGATTCGTTCGTGCGGCGGCTTTCGCCCAAGGCGCAGACGGTCGTGCACGCCTTCCAGCATCTCTGCCTGATGGCGTTCGCCGTGGCGATCATCGCCGGCTGCTATCAAATGGCCGAAACCACCTTCGAGGATCGCATCCCGATCATCGGCCTGCCCGAATCGGTCCGTTACCTGATCCCGATGCCGGCCGGCCTGGCCATCATCCTGTTCTCGCTCGAGCACCTGCTTGCGCTGCGCAAACGCAACCGAACCTGACCCAACATGGAACTCGCAATCCTTTCCATCAGCTTCCTGCTGCTGCTGTTTCTCGGGGTGCCCGTCTCGTTCGCGCTCGGGCTCGCCTGCGTCGCGACCTATCTCGCCGAGGGCCTGCCGATCGCCACCGCGATGCAGTCGGTCATCTCCGGGATGAACGCGTTTTCGTTCCTGGCGGTGCCGTTCTTCATCTTCTCGGGCGAGCTGATGCTGCACGGCGGCATCGCCGACCGCATTTTGAAGTTCGCGCAGGCGATCGTCGGCCACTTCCGCGGCGGCCTCGGCATGGCCAACGTGGTGGCCTGCACGCTGTTCGGCGGCGTGTCCGGTTCGCCGACCGCCGACACCTCGGCGATGGGCGGCGTGGTGATTCCGCTGATGAAGCGCGAAGGCTACAGCGCCGCGTACGCCGTCAACGTCACGACCCACGCCTCGCTGGCCGGCGCGCTGATGCCGACCTCGACCAACATGATCATCTACGCGTTCGCCGCGCAGGGCATCGTGGGCATGCTCAACGGCCAGCGCGTGAGCGGCGTGTCGATCGGCGACCTGCTGTTCTCGGGCCTGCTGCCGGTGCTGTGGGTGATGGGCTTCGTGCTGCTCGCCGCCTATTGGCAGGCGCGCCGCTACGGCTATCCGCGCCGCGCCGACGGCAGCACCGCGCTGCAGAAGTTCCCGGGCTGGGCTGCGGTGGCGCGTGCGTTCGCCGGCGCGTTGCCGGGCCTTGGCGTGATCGCGATCATCCTGGTATGCGTGGCCAAGGGCATTGCGACCGCCACCGAGGCGGCCGCGATCGCGGTGGTGTATTCGCTGGTGCTGACGATCTTCATCTACCGCACGCTGACCATGAAGAAGCTGATGCGCGCGCTGTCGCACGCCGCGCGCACGACCGGCGTGGTGCTGCTGCTGATCGCCGTGTCGAACATGCTGCGCTTCCAGATGTCGTACCTGGAAATTCCCGATTCGATCGAGCACCTGCTGCTGCAATCGAACGCGCAGCCGTGGCTGATGCTGCTGTACATCAACATCCTGCAGGTGTTCCTCGGCACGTTCGTGGACATGGCCGCGCACATCCTGATCACCACGCCGCTGTTCCTGCCGATCGCGATGGCGTGCGGCGTGGGGCCGGTGCAGTTCGGGATCATGCTGCTGCTGAACTGCTCGCTGGGCCTCGTGCATCCGCCGATCGGCTCGGTGCAGTTCGTGGGCTGCGCGATCGGGGAGGTGTCGATCGGCGAGACCACCAAGACGGCCTGGCCGTATTACCTGGCGATCTTCAGCGCGATCAACATCGTGACCTACTGGCCGTTTTTCTCGACCTGGCTGCCGAGCGTGATCAGCGGGCACCCGGTGTTCTGATTCTGATCGAATGACTGGCCGGCCCGAGTGAGGGTTTGGGCCGGTGCAAAGCAAAACGCCAGGCGCGGAGGAATCCGCGCCTGGCGTTTTTCATGGGGCGTCGTGCATCAGAGCCGGATCAAGGGCGGCGCATCGGCATCGGGACCATCGGTCAGCATCGGGTCGTCGAGAAAATGCCGATGAATGGCCGAGCCGTCGAAGCGCTCCATCGAGATTTGCGACCGGCCGAACAGCGCGGGCGTCGCCCAATCGCCGAGCGCCAGTGCCGGGTAGCCGTGCACGCGTCGCGATGGGTAGACGAAGCCGTCGGGACGTGCATTGGCGGCCAGCGTCAGCATCGCGTTGCGCAGCCGCAGGCCGAGCCATTGGCAGGCTTCGTGATCGGGCGAGCCGATGATGTCGTGGATGCCCAACCGGCTGCAGTGGTCGGGACGATCTCCGTCAGATAGCCCGGAAGCGGTGCATCGATGAGGGTTGGCCTGCTCACATTGCAGTCTCAGTCGGGATCCTCGGCCTGGAGCTTCGCGAGTGCGATGACCTTGTCGAGCCGTGCGCCTTGCGAAAGACCGAGCATTCGCGTTTGCGCTTGCGCCAAGGGGCCGCGATCGGCAAACGGCAGGCCGGCGATCACTTCCGCGGGCGACAGTTCGTTCAGCGAATCTTGCTCGGTCAGGAAAAAGCCGTGAATCCGTGTTCTCGACTTCCGTTGGAGGATGCGAAGCACGCCGGGCATGATCGACGGTATGTCGCCGACGAATTGCCAGGCGGGGTAGGCGCGGCCGTTCTGCATGCCTGCCGGGATGACGCTGTAGAAGCGTGTGCCGTCACCGCGGTAAAGCGTGCTCCTGGACATGCCCGATTGCTCGAGTACCTCCTCGGGGCTCAATCTGGAAACCGGCAAACCCTGTTGCGCGACCGATGCCGCACGCGAATGCGATCGCTCCAGCCCGAGAATCTTGCGCAGCGACGCGGCCAATGCACTGCGCATCGTGGCCTGGAGCAGGATGTCGTCGCGCTCCATGTGCTTGCGTTCGAGTTCGGCGGAGGCGCCGCACAGCAGATCCGCCGCCACGCGGTCGAGCAGCTTTTCCGGGTCGCCCGAGTAATGCCCGGTTGCGAGTGCGATCAGGTCGGCACGCGTTGCGGTTTTTTTTCTGCGGGTTGCGAGTTCCATGGGCAGCTCCTTCAGCAAACCGAGGGGGGCGCCGTGAGCGGCGCGACGTTATGTTGTTCCGCTTCGAGGCGCGCGAGCAGTGCGGCGCGCTTGGCTCCTTCGGGCACGGCGCGCGACAGCGATTCGGCCCGGGCCAGCCTGTCGCGGGTGGCGTCGAGTTCCGACAGAACGGTTTCCCTGATCCTGCCGCACTCGTTGGCGCACAGGGCGATCGCTCGATCCCGGTTCGACATGTCGGTGTTTCCAGCCCGGAAAGCATGAAGGAGTCACGACTCTAGCATATTTCTCATTTGTCCCATTTATCCCGTTTTTCTCAAATACGCGATGTGGACGTGACATGGCATCCGGCACGAACGGCAGGTGACGAGCGGCTACAGGATGCGAAATGGGAAAGCGGGCGGGAAGAGCGGAAGGTTTGCTACGGATGGCGAAGCATGGGTAGTGACGTGCGCCGCGTGGTGCGGGCAAACCGGCCATCGTTGCGACGGCCGGTTTCGATCAGCCTGCGAAAGGCTTAATGCACCCAATGGCAGCTGCGATGGTGGTGGTGATCGAAATGGCAAACCTTGTGCGGGCGGGCTTCCGCGTTCGTCACGAGGAGGGCGAGCGTCACGGCCAGGGCCGATGCGAGCAGCGTTTTTTTCATGGAGATGTCCTGAACGGAATAGTGTGGTTGTAGTACCGGATACGCCGTGTCGTGGCGGCCGACGTCATCGATGGGCTTGCGTGATCCGGGTTCGTTGCCGAACGAACTCGATGATACGAAGCCGGCTTATTTCAGGTGCAACGGTTTGTAACCATCCATTTAAAACAGCATTCAATTGGCTTTCGGTCGTGAATATTCGCGGCTGGTCATGGCCCTGTCACAGGCGCTCATGGGCATTCCGACCGCTTCAGATCGGAAACTGCGTGGTCGACAAAATTTCCTTCAGGACCACGAACGTGCGGATCTGCCGAACCCCGGGCAGATAGAGCAATTGCTCGGCGTGCAGCCGGTTGAAGGTTTCGCTGTCGCGTGTGCGCACCAGCATGAACGCATCGAACTCGCCGGTCACCACATGGCATTCCATGCAGCCCGACACCTTCTGCGCGGCCTTCTCGAACGCGGCGAACGATTCGGGCGTGGAGCGATCGAGCACCACGCCGATCATGACCAGCATTCCGGCATTGAGCGCCTTCGGCTCCAGCAACGCCACCACGCCGCGAATCAGGCCCGCATCCTTCAGTTTCTCGACACGCCGCAGGCAGGCCGGCGGGCTCAGGTTCACGCGCGCGGCGAGCGCGACGTTCGAGACCGAGGCGTCCTTCTGCAACGCCCGCAGGATCGCGCGGTCGGTGCGGTCCAGTTCGGCGCCCGCCGCCTCGGCCTTGGCCCGGGCGGACGTCGCGCTTCCCGATGTTCGTTTTGTTGCGCACATGGGTGAGTTTTCCTAATGAAGTTCCGCCCGATTATCCATCTGTTTTCCAAACATCGAAAATCGACAATTTATTCGCAACCCTGGTTCGTTCGATCGCTTCTACGATGATCGGGTCGTTTCGATGACAGCCGCACGACGGCGCCGGGCCATGCCGGTGCCGCGCGCCACGACCGAATCCATCGCCCAAGGAGCGCAGCATGAACCTTCAGAAATTCCCGCGTTACCCGCTAACCTTCGGCCCGACGCCGATCCAGCCGCTCAAGCGGCTCAGTGCGCATCTGGGCGGCAAGGTCGAGCTGTACGCGAAGCGCGAGGACTGCAACAGCGGCCTCGCGTTCGGCGGCAACAAGACCCGCAAGCTCGAATACCTGATCCCCGACGCGATCGCGCAGGGCGCCGACACGCTGGTGTCGATCGGCGGCGTGCAGTCGAACCAGACGCGCCAGGTGGCGGCGGTGGCCGCGCATCTCGGCATGAAGTGCGTGCTGGTGCAGGAGAACTGGGTCAACTACAGCGACGCCGTGTACGACCGGGTCGGCAATATCCAGATGTCGCGCATGATGGGCGCCGACGTGCGGCTGGTGCCGGACGGCTTCGACATCGGCATCCGCAAGAGCTGGGAAGAGGCGATGGCCGACGTGCGCGCCAGCGGCGGCAAGCCGTATCCGATTCCGGCCGGCTGCTCCGAGCATCCGCTCGGCGGCCTCGGTTTCGTGGGCTTTGCCGAGGAAGTGCGCGCGCAGGAGGCCGAACTGGGGTTCCGCTTCGACTACATCGTGGTGTGCTCGGTCACGGGCAGCACGCAGGCCGGCATGGTGGTGGGCTTCGCGGCCGACGGGCGCGCCGATCGCGTGATCGGCATCGACGCGTCGGCCAAGCCGGCGCAGACGCGCGAGCAGATCCTGCGCATCGCGCGCGGCACCGCTGATCGCGTCGAGCTGGGCCGTGCGATCACGGATGCCGACGTGGTGCTCGACGAGCGCTTCGGCGGCCCCGAATACGGCCTGCCGAGCGAGGGCACGCTGGAGGCGATCCGCCTGTCGGCGAAGTTCGAGGGCATGCTGACCGATCCGGTGTACGAAGGAAAATCGATGCACGGCATGATCGAGAAAGTACGGCTCGGCGAGTTCCCGGCAGGCTCGAAGGTGCTGTATGCGCATCTGGGCGGCGTACCGGCGTTGAGCGCCTACAGCTACTTGTTCCGCGACGGTTGATGCGGTAGCGGCAGTAGCGGCATCGCCCCAAGGGCCGGCTGGCGCGTTGCGTCGCCGGCCCTTCGCGCTTCGATCACGATTCGTGATGACGCCATCAGCAAACAGCATTGGCGAGGCGTGGCGGCATGCGGTTTACTTGGCGCGCCGCCGCAGCGCGCCGATTCCCGGCCGCGCGCGGCGTGCACACGAAAGATACGGAGAACAGGCATGGGAGACGTCAATCGCCTGTTCCGGCTCGACGGGCGCCGCGCGCTCGTGACCGGGTCGGGACGCGGCATCGGCTTGGCACTCGCGCGCGGCCTCGCCGAAGCCGGCGCCAGCATCGCGATCAACGATCGCAATCCCGAGAAGGCGGCCGCGCTGGCCGCCACGTTCCGCGAGCAGGGCTTCGACGCCGCGCCCGCGGTGTTCGACGTGACCGATTCGGCGCAGGCCACGGCCGCGATCGACGCGTTCGAGGCCGAGGTCGGCCCGATCGACATCCTCGTCAACAACGCCGGCATCCAGCGCCGCGCGCCGCTCGACCAGTTCGCGGACGACGACTGGCACGCGCTGATGCGCGTCAATCTCGACGGCGCGTTCATCGTGTCGCGCGCGGTGGCGCGCCACATGATCGCGCGCGGCCACGGCAAGATCGTCAACATCTGCTCGGTGCAGAGCGAACTCGCGCGGCCCTCGATCGCGCCGTACGCGGCCTCGAAGGGCGCGCTGCGGATGCTGACCAAGGGCATGTGCGCCGACTGGGCGCGCCACGGCATCCAGGCCAACGGCCTCGCGCCGGGCTACTTCGAAACCGAACTGAATCAGGCGCTGGTCAACGATCCGGCGTTCAACGACTGGATCTGCAAGCGCACCCCGGCGGGCCGCTGGGGCCGCGTCGACGAGCTGTGCGGCGCGGCGGTGTTTCTCGCCTCGGCGGCGGCCGATTTCATCAACGGCCAGACCTTGTTCGTCGACGGCGGCCTGACGAGCACGGTATGAGCGACGCACACGTTATCCTTCAGGAACCCGAAGAAACAGGAGGACGCCCCATGAAACTGCGTTGCATGTGTCTCGTCATTCACGCACCGAACGATCTGCGTTACGAAGCCGGCGAAGTCGAAACGCCGGGCGCCGGCCAGGTGCGGGTGCAGGTTGCGATGGGCGGCATTTGCGGCTCCGACCTGCATTATTTCCGGCACGGCGGCTTCGGCGCGATCCGCCTGCAGCAGCCGATGGTGCTCGGCCATGAAGTGGCCGGCACGGTGGTCGAGGTGGGCGAGGGCGTGACCGACGTGCGCGTGGGCGACCGCGTGGCCGTCAACCCGAGCCGCCCGTGCGGCAAGTGCAAGTTCTGCCTCGAAGGCCTGCCGAACCAGTGCCTCGACATGCGCTTCTACGGCAGCGCGATGCGCATGCCGCACATCCAGGGCGCGTTTCGCGGCGCGCTCGTGTGCGACGCGGTGCAGTGCGTGAAGGTGGCCGACCATGTGCCGTTCACGCTGGCCGCGATGGCCGAGCCGTTCGCGGTGGGCCTGCACGCCGTGTCGCGCGCCGGCCCGCTGATCGGGCGGCGCGTGCTGGTGTCGGGCTGCGGGCCGATCGGCGCGCTGGCGGTGGCCGCCGCGAAGGCGCACGGCGCGCGCGAGGTGGTGGCCACCGACGTGGTGGACGAGCCGCTGGCCGTGGCGAAGGCGCTCGGCGCGGATCGCACCATCAACGTCGCCGCCGATCCCGAATGGACCCGGGCGTTCTCGGCCGACAAGGGCACGTTCGACGTGATGATCGAGTGCTCGGGCAACGAGCGCGCGCTGCGCGACGGGCTCGATGCGCTGCGCCCGCGCGGCGTGGTGGTGCAGCTCGGCCTCGGTGGTGACGTGGCGATTCCGCAGAACGTGGTGGTGGCCAAGGAGCTGACGATCTGCGGGTCGTTCCGCTTCCATTCGGAATTCGCGCTCGCGGTGCAGTTGATCAACGAGGGCCGCGTGGATCTCGCGCCGGCCATCACGCGCGTGTTCCCGGCGCGCGAGGCCAACGAGGCGTTCGCGCTGGCCGGCGATCGCCGCCGCGCGATGAAGGTGCTGATCGACTTCGAGGAAGCGGCGCTCGACGCGTGAGCGCCGCGGCGGTCCGTGCGTCAGGGGCCGCGCCTTGGAGCCCGTGCGTTGGAGTTCGTGCTTCAGAGTCGTGCGTCGGGGGGGCGCGCCTCGGAGCCCGTGCTTCAGAGTCCGTGCGTCAGGGGCCGCGCCTCGGAGCCCGTGCGTCGAAGTTCGTGCCTCGGAGTCCGTACCCAGCGCCCCTGCCTCAGCGTCCGTCCTCGGGCGCGTGGCCGCCGTTCAGCCGGGCGGCCAGCGCACGGGCTGCCAGGTCGAGCGTGAAGCCGAGCACGCCGATCACGAGAATCACGGCGGTCAGTTCCGAATAGGCGAGCCGGTCGCGCGTGTCGAGAATCAAATAGCCCAGCCCGGAACTGACGCCGATCATTTCCGCCGGCACCAGCACGATCCACAGAATCCCGATGGCGAGCCGCACCCCGGTCAGCACTTGCGCGGCGATGCCGGGCACATAGATGTGCCAGAGCATTTCGGCGCGCGTGGCGGCCAGGCTGTGGCCCAGTTCGATCCAGCGGCGATCGAGCTGCACGACGCCGGCCGCGGTGCTGAGGATCAGCGGCCACACCGCCGCGAAGGCGAGCAGGAAGATCACCGAGCGATCGCCCACGCCGAGCGACATCACCGCGATCGGCATCCACGACAGCGGCGACACCATGCGCAGGAATTGCAGTGTGGGCGACAGCGCCTGCTCCAGCCAGCGCAGCCTGCCGATCGCGAAGCCCACCGGCACGCCCACCACGAGCGCGCAGCCGAGGCCGGCCGCGATGCGGCGCAGGCTGGTGGCGACGTGGCCGAGCAACTGATCGTCGTGGATCAGTGTCGGCAGCGCCTGCCAGGCGCGCCACGGCGAGAACTGCGCGAGCATCGCGTTGTTGCCGCCGAGCGTGGCCACGGCGAGCCACCAGAGGCCGAGCGCGGCGGCCAGGCCCGCTACGCCGAGCAGGGCCGCGCGAGCGCGGGCTCGCCGCGCACCGGGCGCCTGCCCCGCGCGCGGCGCGGCCGGATCGACGGGCAGCACGCTAGACAAGAATCGTCTCCTGGCGCGTATAGCCGGCCGGCAGGCCGAAGGCAGCCATGCCTCCCGCCGCTTCGATGCTCTTCTTCACGAACCGGTCGTCCACCAGGTCGCGCGCCGCGAAGGCCGGATCGAGCTGCGCGAGGAACCCGCTCGCGCCCTCGGTGCGGGTCGTCTTCAGGCGCCGCACCAGTTCCTCGGTGTAGCTCGGATACGGATACGGCTGGAAGTCGATGCGCCCCGAGTGCCAGTCGGCATGCCGGATCGCGCGATCGCCGAGATAGCGGCCGGCGTCGCCGGCGGGCGGCGCGAGCACGCGGCCGAGCAGGGCGGAGGCGTGCGGCGTGTAGTGGTGCTCGTCTTCCTTCGACAGCAGCCGGGCCGCCTCCTGCGGATGCGCGCGGGTCCAGAGCTGCGCCTTCACGATTGCGTCGACCACCTTTTGCGACCAATCCGCGCGCTGCGTCAGGTCCTGTTCGTGCATGAAGATCGTGCAGCAGGCGTGGTTGCGCCAGACGTCGCCCGTGAAGCGCAGGATCTTGCCGATGCCGAGCTGCTCGGCCGCCGCGTTGAACGGCTCGGCCACGGTGTAGCCGGCGATCTGCCGCGCGGCCAGCGCGGGCGGCATGTCGGACGGCGCCATCACGATCAGCGCCACTTCCTTCGGCCCGGGCGTCGCGCCTTTCTGCAGCACCGGCGTGAGGCCCTGGCTGCGCAGCATGTCCTGCAGGATCACGTTGTGGATCGAATACCAGAACGGCACCGCCACCGTCTTGCCGCCGAGATCGGCCAGTGAACCGATCTCGGGCGTGACCGTGAGGGCCGAGCCGTTCACGTGGTTCCAGGCCACCACCTTGGCCGGCGCGCGGCTGCCGTAGCGCGCCCACAGCGTCATCGGAGAGAGCAGGTGCACCACGTTGACCTGCCCGGACAGGAAGGCCTCGACGAGCTGCGCCCAGCTACGCAGCAGCACCGGCTTTTCGGCCTTCACGCCGGCCGCGTCGAACAGGCCGTTGGCATGCGCGACCAGCAGCGGCGCGGCGTCGAGGATCGGCAGGTAGCCGATGCGGACCGGCGCGTCGGGCTCGGCCGCCGCGCGCGCATTCAGCGTATGGAGCAGCGGCGCGGCGCCGGCCACGGAGAACAGGGTGGCGAGCTTGAGCCACTCGCGGCGGGACATCGGGATATCGCACATCGTCAGGCATTCACCGTGGTGGAGTCGGTCGATCGGAACGATCGGCCGGGGCAATCAATCGGACAAATCGGACAAATCGGATGGTTCGGACAGGAACGCGGCGGACGGCATGGCCGCATGCAGGGCCGCCAGGATCGGCACGCGCAGCGCGCCGAGCGCGGCCAGTTGGGACTCGCGCGGCGGCGCGACGCTCACCGGCCATTCGCCCGCGAGCCGGCCGTGGCCGAGCAGCACGATGCGATCGGCCACCCGCAGCGCCTCGTCGATGTCGTGCGTGACGAGCACGGCGGTGGCGCCGGTGCGGCGCACGATCGAAACCAGCAGGCGCTGCATGCCGGCGCGCGTGACTTCGTCGAGCGCGCCGAACGGCTCGTCGAGCAGCAGCACGCGCGGCTCGCGGGCCAGGCTGCGGGCCAGCGCGGCGCGCTGCGCCATGCCGCCCGACAACTGCGTCGGCCGCCAGTGGCGCGCGTGTTCGAGGCCGACGGCGTGCAGCGCGTCGCTCACGCGCGACTTGCGCTGCTCGCGCGAGAGCGGGGCCTGCCGGGCAAAGTCGAGGCCGAACGCGACGTTGCGTTCCACGTTGAGCCAGGGCAGCAGGGCCGGATGCTGGAACGCCAGCGCGACGTCGGCGCGCGGCCCCGCGATCGGTTCGCCGTCGAGCCGCACCGCGCCCGCGCTCGGCGCGACGAGGCCCGCGATCGCGCGCAGCAGCGAGGATTTGCCGCAGCCGCTGGGGCCGAGCAGCGCCACGATCTCGCCGGGCTCGACCACCAGATCCACCCCGTGCAGCACCTCGCGGCTCGCGTAGCGCAGCGCGAGGCCGCCGATTTCCAGGCGCGCGCCGCTCATGCCGCGTCGGCCTGCCGGTGGCGCGCGAGCTGGGTCTTCAACTGCACGAGGCTCGGCGTGACGATCGGCACGAACGCCGCTTCGCGCACGCGCCGCGCGGTGCCGCCGCTGCCGCGCAGGTAGCCGCGTCCGCCGCTGGCCTGCACTTCGAGGCCGACGGCGGCGTTCACGGTGCCGGCCAGCGCGATCCGCAATTCGAACAGCGCGGCCGGTTGCGCGAGAAAGCGGCCGTCGAGCACGCCCGACAGCAATTGCACGCGTTGCGCCGCCAATTCGGCGGCGAGTGCGTCGATCTCTTCCGCGATCGCCTCGCGGGACGCGTCGCCGCTGGCCGATGCCGCCGTCAGCGCACGCTGCGCGAGCCCCAACGACATGCCGCATTGCAGGCCGAGAAACGCCGGGCGCAGGCGCGCGAGAAACGCGGGCGCGTCGGCGGTGATGCGCCACGCGGCGTCGAGCACGACGCCTTCCAGGCGCAACGCGGCGGTATTGCTGCCGCGCAGCGCCACCAGATCGAGATCGTCGCTGCGCTGCAGGCCCGGCGCGTCGTGCGGCAGCGCGAAGATCGAGGGCGGCGCGCCATCGTCGTGCTCGAACGCCGCGGCGGCCAGAAAGCCTGCCGGGCGCAGGTTGGTGATCCACGGCAGGCTGCCGTCGAGCGCGTAGCCCTGGGCATGCCGCGTCGCGCGCATCTGCAGCGATTCGATCGCCGACAGGTATTTCATCGCGTTCGACAGGCCGCTGGCGCCGGCGGTCGTGCCGTCGATCAGGGCCGGCAGCCAGCGCTCGCGCAACGGCGCGCAGTCGCCTTGCAGCAGGTATTCGACGAAGGTGCGATGGCCCCACAGCACGAAGGCGGCGGCCAGCGAATGGCCGGCCACCTGCGCGACCGCATCGATCGCATCGGCGATGTTGCCGCCCGCGCCGCCCGACGAGGCCGGCACGCCGATCGCGCTCAGGCCCGCGCGCGCGAGCCGCGGCAGCACCTCGGCGGCGTGCGCCGGTTCGGTGTCGAGCGATTCGGCGTGCGCGTCGAGCCAGTCGCCGAGGCCGGTGTTGCGCGTGCTGGTGAGCGAGGTCATGCCGGTTGTGCCTTGGGTTCCCAACGGTAGGCTTCGAGCTGCGGATTGAGCGCGTTGTGCGAGAAGTTGTTCGCGAAGTTGCAGAGCGTGGCGAGGCTGACGCCGAGAATCACTTCGAGCGCATTCGCGTCGCTGAAGCCGGCCTCGCGAAACGCCGCCTGCGCGGCGTCGGACACGTTGCCGCGCGTGTCGATCACGGCGCGCGTGAAGTCGGCCACGGCGGCGAGCCGCGCGTCGGGAATCGGCGCCTGGTCGCGGATCGCCGTGACCAGGTCGGCCGGCAGTTGCGCCTTCTTCAGCGCCACGGCGGTATGGCCGGCGACGCAGAAGCCGCAGCCGTGGATCGCGGCGGCGGTGATCTGCACCACCTCGCGTTCGGCCAGCGACAGGCCGCTGCGGCCATTGATCGCCGCCACGGTCAGATAGGTTTCGAGCGCGGCCGGCGCGTTCGCGAGCGAGGCGACCAGGTTCGGCAGGAAGCCGTTCGCCGCGAGCGATTGCTCGAGATAGGGGCGGCTCGCTTCGGGAGCGGTATCGACGGTGTGCAGCGGCAGACGTGCCATGGTGTCCTCGAAAACAGCGGAAATCGTTCGGACGGCCATTGTGGCGGCGCCCGGCGGCAGCGGGCAATGCGGCCCCGTCTGCGTTTCCTGCGGATTCGTCTCGGGCGCGGCGCCGCTCAATGCATGGGTGCGTAGACCGAGGCGTCCTGCATGCGCTCGCGGCGGCACGCGCCGGGCGGCAGGCCCGTGACGCGCTTGAAGGCCTGCGCGAAGGCCGATTCGGAGCGATAGCCGACCTGTTCGGCCGCATCCCAGGTGGACGCGCCGTGCCGCAGCAGTTCGGCGGCCACCTTCATGCGCAGCAGCGCGAGGAATTGCGCGGGAGGCTGGCCGCAGGCATCGGCGAACTGTTTGCAGAATCTTGCGCGCGACATGTGACAGAAGCCGGCCATCGAGGTGGTGGTCCAGTCGTCGGCGGGGCTCGCAATGATCGCATTGACGAGCGGCGCGAATTCGGCGCGCCGCATCACCGACCACAGCCCCGGCGCGAAGCTGTCGGCGCTCGCGATGCTGCGCAGTGCGTAGAAAAACAGCACGTCGGTCAGGCGGTCGACGAGCGGCGAGGGCGCATCGGGGGTACGGCGCACTTCCTCGCGGATCAAGTCGAACACCACGCGCGCGCCGGCCAGGCGGGCGTCGTCGTGGCGCGCGATGATGTGGTCGGGCAGCAGCCCGTGGATCGCGTCGCCGAGATCGGAGCGGAATTCGAAGAAACCGCAGGCGAGGCCCACGCTGCCCGCCGAGGCGTCGGCCTCGAGCGCCGTCATGGTGCCGAGCCGTTGGCCGAGTTCGTCGGCTTCGGGTGCGCGTTCCCTTGGCGACAGGCAATGCGCCACGTCGTGCAGCAGGAACACGGCGTCGCCGGCCGTCAGCCGGGTGCTCTGCGCCGCTCGCGCGGGCGTGGCCGGCAGATGCAGCCAGCATTCGCCCTGCAGCACGAGATGGAAGCTCGCGCGCTGATGGCCCGCTGTCGAGGCCTGATAGACGCCGCAATAACGGCCCGCATGGAACAGCGTGCTGCGCAGTTCCAGCCCGGACAGCAGCCAGTCGGCGGCGCGTTCAACGGTGGTCGGCATGATCGGGTGCGACGGCGATGCGCGAAAAAAGGGGAACTTAGCTTAGCGCCCGGCGGCGGCACGGCCAAAGAAGCGTTGGGATGAAGCATATGCGCCAGGGTGATAAGCATGCCGGGCCGGGGTTTCCGCGTTGCGGCAGAGGAACCCGTCTAGTTTTTCTGTACGGCGGCCGCCCGCGCCGATGCTAAGCTGCGCCGGATCTTGTCATTGCTCGATGTCAATATAGGAGACTGGAATGATTGCTTCGCAGACCTGCCTGTTGATCGTGGTGCTGCTGCCGTTTGTATGGACCGTGTGCGCGAAGGCGCGCCAGGGCTACGACAACACCGCGCCGCGCGCGTATCTGGCGAAGCTCGAAGGCTGGCGCGGCCGCGCGGTCTGCGCGCATCAGAATGCGCTCGAAGCGCTCGCGCTGTTTACGGCGGCGCTCGTGGTGGCCTGGCACAACGGCGCGAACGGGGTGCGCGTCGATCAACTGGCCACGGCGTTCGTCGTCGCGCGCGTGCTGCACGGGGTGTGCTACGTCGCGAACTGGGCGTCGCTGCGCTCGCTAGTGTGGTTCGCGTCGATGATCTGCGTGGTCTGGCTGTTCTTCGTCGCGCCGTCGCCGTGATCGTGCGCGCATCGCACGCGGCATGAGGTTGCGCGTGCAACGATCCGGCGTGCGGGCCGGGTCGTCATGCTTGCCTCAATTGCCTCAAACCTTCTCGGGCGCGTCGCCCGACACCCAGTCGCGCACCGCCTGCACGAACAGCCGCAGCGGCGCGGGCGGATGGCGGTTGGCCGGGTAGTACAGCGCCAGCCCCGGCATCGCCACGCTCCATTCGCGCAACAGCGCCACCAGTTGGCCGTCGGCCAGATACTCGGCCACCTGGTTCTCGGGCACCCAGGCCACGCCGATGCCGGCCAGCGCCGTCTCGATCATCGAATTGATATTGCCGAGCGTCATCGGGCCGCCCACGTCGAGGCTGCTGGTCTTGCCGTTCGACTGGAAATCCCAGCGATACATCGCGCCGCTCTCGAAACGGAAGCGGATGCAGCGGTGCTGCATCAGGTCGGCCGGGCGCTCGGGCGCGGGGTGGCGCGCCAGATAGGCCGGCGAGGCCACCGCGATGAAGCGCATCTCCGGCCCGAAGCGCACGGCGATCATGTCGCGCGGCACGTCGTCGAGCACGCGGATGCCGGCGTCGAAGCCTTCGCCCACGATGTCGATGAGCCGCGTATCGGTAACGAACTCCACGTGGATATCCGGATAACGCAGCAGGAAGCCGGGCAGCACGTGGCGGATCAGGAGCCGTGTGGAGGACTCCGAAGCACTGATGCGCACCGAGCCGGCCGGGCGATTCTGCGCGGTGGCCACTTCGTCCACGGCGTTTTCCAGATCGCTGAGCGCCGGGCCGACACGGCGCAGCAACTGCTCGCCGGCTTCGGTCAGCGCGACCGAGCGCGTGGTGCGATTGAACAGGCGCACGCCGAGCCGCGCCTCCAGGCTGCGCATCGAATGGCTGAGTGCCGACGGCGAGACGGCCAGTGAGAGTGCGGCGGCCCGGAAACTGCGCTGTTCGGCGATCGCAACGAACGCCGTCAATTCGGAAAGGCCGGCACGCAACATGGTGGAACCTGAGTCATCGGGGGAGGGCAACGCGGATGCATTGCCGCGCGTAGCGTAGCACTTGCGTCGCGCGCCGTGTTGCAGCGTGGCGCGCGGTGCAAGCGCATCGTTCAGAAATGGCAATCGTGCGTGGCGAGCACGTCGGCGAACGGTCCGGCCAGCGTCAGGTTGTGATGCGCGACGATGGCCGAGGCCGGCAGCACGGGCGTGTCCATGCAGCTGTGCGCGTCGGCCGCGAGCACCGGGCGGATGCCGTGCTCGGGCGCGGCGCGGCAGGTCGTGTCGACGCAATACTGCGTCTTCATGCCGGCGACGACCAGCTCGCGCACGCCGGCTTCGGCCAGGCGCGCGGCGAGCGCGGTGCCGGAAAAGCAGTTCGGGCGCTGCTTGTCGAACACGATGTCGTGTTGCGGATCGAGGCCGAGCTCGGGCAGCAACTGCACCAGCGCGCTGTTCGGCGCGAGCGGCGTACCGGGCGCGCCCACGTGGCGCGCAGCGAGGATCATCGCGCCGGCCTCTCGCGCGCGGCCGATCAGCGTGCGCAGGTTCGCGAGCAGGCGCTCGCCTTCATACGGCGCGTCGGCGCCATGAAACAGGCCGTGCTGCATGTCGACGATCAGCAGAGCGCGGGCGGGAAACGGTTGGCGGGGTCGGCTGAGTCGGTCGGGTCGGTCGGACATCGTGGCATCTCCATCGAATGCCGGCGAGGCGGGGAATGCGCGTCCAGAAACGACGAAGCCCCGCATCGCTGGCGGGGCCTTGGGGTGGAACAGGCAGAAATGAACTGCTGCGCGCCGACCTCACGACCCGCCGAAGGCGGTCGTGGTGCGTGTCGTGGCATGGCGGCGCGGTGCGTTCATGAACGCGAGAATGACGCAGGCGTGAGGCGGCGTCAAGCGCGTGTGGCGAGCGATGCCCGCGCAACAAGACAAAGCCCGCCGAACGGGCGGGCCTGGAAAAAGCGCCCTCGCTGCATGGGGGGCATGACGAGCGAGGGCGAAGGGTAGAACTGTTGTGGCGTTCCGGGCCGCGATCAGGCCGCGACGGTTTCCGCCTGCTTGGCGGCGGGCGCCGGTTCGACGTCCTGACGAATCAGGTAGTCGAAGGCCGACAGCGACGCCTTGGCGCCTTCACCGACCGCGATCACGATCTGCTTGTACGGCACCGTGGTCACGTCGCCGGCAGCGAACACGCCCGGGATCGACGTCGCACCGCGCGCATCGACCACGATTTCGCCGTGACGCGACAGCTCGATCGAACCCTTCAGCCATTCGGTGTTCGGCATCAGGCCGATCTGCACGAACACGCCTTCGAGATCGATGCGCTTGGTCTCGCCGCTTTCGCGTTCGAGGTAGACGATGCCGTTCAGCTTCTGGCCGTCGCCGGTCACTTCCGTGGTTTGCGCGCTGGTGATCACGGTCACGTTCTTGAGGCTGCGCAGCTTGCGTTGCAGCACGTCGTCGGCACGCAGCGTGGCGCCGAATTCGATCAGCGTCACTTCGCGCACGATGCCGGCCAGATCGATCGCGGCCTCGACACCCGAGTTGCCGCCGCCGACCACGGCCACGCGCTTGCCCTTGAACAGCGGGCCGTCGCAGTGCGGGCAGTAGGCCACGCCCTTGTTGCGGTATTCGCGTTCGCCCGGCACGTTCAGTTCGCGCCAGCGTGCGCCGGTCGACAGGACGATGGTCTTGGCCTTCAGCACCGCGCCGTTCTCGAGGTGGATCTCGTTGAGCGCACCCGGCACCAGCTTGGTCGCGCGCTGCACGTCCATCACGTCCACGTCGTATTGCTTGACGTGCTGTTCGAGCGCCACCGCGAACTTCGGCCCTTCCGTTTCCTGCACCGAGACGAAGTTCTCGATCGCCATCGTGTCGAGTACCTGGCCGCCGAAGCGTTCCGCCACCACGCCGGTGCGGATGCCCTTGCGTGCCGAGTAGATCGCCGCTGCCGCGCCGGCCGGGCCGCCGCCGACGATCAGCACGTCGAACGCTTCCTTGGTGGCCAGTTCCTTGGCGGCGCGGGCGCCGGCGCCCTTGTCGATCTTGGCGAGGATTTCCTTCACGCTGCTGCGGCCCTGGCCGAAGCTTTCGCCGTTCAGGAACATGGTCGGCACGGCCATCACCTGGCGCTGGTCGACTTCATCCTGGAACAGCGCGCCGTCGATCGCCACGTGGCGGATGCGCGGGTTCAGCAAGGCCATCACGTTCAGCGCCTGCACGACTTCCGGGCAGTTCTGGCACGACAGCGAGAAATACGTCTCGAAGGAGAAATCGCCTTCGAGGCTGCGGATCTGTTCGATCGTCGACTCGTCGAGCTTCAGCGGGTGACCGCCGACCTGCAGCAAGGCGAGCACGAGCGAGGTGAATTCATGGCCCATCGGGATGCCGGCGAAGCGGATGCCGGTGGCCTTGCCCGGTTCGCCGATCGTGAACGAGGGCTTGCGCTCGGTGTCGTCGCGGCGTTCGATGACGCTCACGCGCGCCGACAGTTCGCCGATCTCGTTCAGCAGCGCGAGCAGCTCCTGCGACTTCGCGCCATCGTCGAGCGAGGCGACGAGTTCGATCGGACGGGTGAGCTTCTCGAGGTACGACTTGAGCTGGGTCTTGAGATTGGCGTCGAGCATGATAATTCGGATTCCGTAGTGTTTTTGGCACCTCGCCGGAGGCGAGGGGACGTGCGGCCCGGTTCGGGCCGCACTGTCGAGCGCCTTGCGGCGCCTTGATACCGTCTTGCTGCTGGGGGAAGCTTAGATCTTGCCGACGAGGTCGAGCGACGGGGTCAGCGTTTCTGCGCCCGGCGTCCACTTGGCGGGGCACACTTCACCCGGGTGCGATGCGACGTACTGAGCGGCTTGCACCTTGCGGAGCAGTTCGCCAGCGTCACGGCCGATGCCGTTGTCGTGGATTTCGGCGATCTTGATTTCGCCTTCCGGGTTGATCACGAACGTGCCGCGCAGTGCCAGGCCTTCTTCTTCGATCAGCACGTCGAATGCACGTGCCAGCGTCAGCGTCGGGTCGCCGACCAGCGGGTACTCGATCTTGGCGATCGTGTCCGACGTGTCGTGCCATGCCTTGTGCGTGAAGTGCGTATCGGTCGACACGCCGTAGATTTCAACGCCCAGCTTTTGGAATTCTGCGTAACGATCGGCCAGGTCGCCCAGTTCCGTCGGGCACACAAACGTGAAGTCCGCCGGGTAGAACACGAAGACCGACCACTTGCCCTTCAGATCTTCATCGCTGACCGTGACGAAATCGCCTTTGTGGTATGCGTTTGCCTTGAACGGTTGGAGCTTGCTGTTGATGATCGGCATTTGCTGTTTCCTTTGAGTGAAAAGGTGATCGGGTGGTGATCAGGAAACGCAAGTATGACGACTCGACCGGGCAATGGGAAATTGCTTGTTTCAATGAGCGGGATCGGGATTTTCTATCTGTCCCGACTTCGAGACGGATTGCGTCTCGGGCCGGGCCGTCAGGCCGGGCGCCGAAGGCGGGAGAAGCAGGCTGGGCAGGCTGGAAAGCCTTGCCGCGCGGGGTTCGCCGCCTTACCCGGAGAAGGGGGTACGCAGCGCGACGCAATGTCGCGGCGAATAAGGCGAGTGGCGCGATTTTCTCCGATTCTGCGCATTTCGTCCAGCCTTGCTTCGCATGTCGCCCGGTTTTCTGCCTGAACGATTTGACGGGCGAATGACCAAGGCGACAAATCGGCCGATATACTGCCGCGCATTCCTGAAATCGCCCGGGGCGATTGCGTAACCGATGCACGCCGATGCCGCGATGGCGGCCGAAACGGCGCGATATCGGCAGGCACGACCGACAACAACGAGAGCGCGTGGTGAAAATGAATCGATCGGGGCAACAACGCGGCGCAGTCATCTGCCTGCCATCGAGATGTGCATGGGAGGCCGTCCGATGACGACCAATCCGCCTGTCCTGGCGGTGCGCTCGCGCGCCGACGCCACCATCGAAGCGCTGGCGGCGCGCGTGACCGCCGCCACCCGCCTGCGCGGCGGTGCGGCGCAGGGCCTGCACACGTTCCTGGTGTTCGGCTTCCGGCAAGCCTGGGTGTGCCTGTTCGGCGGGCTGATGGTGGGCCTGCTGATCGCCACGCACTTCGTCTACCCGCGCGATGCGGCGCTGTCACGTTACGACTTGCTGACGCTCGCCGCCGTGGCGATCCAGATTACGCTGATCGCGCTGCGGCTCGAAACCTGGGACGAGGTCAAGGTGATCCTGCTGTTCCACGTGTCCGGCACGGCGATGGAAGTGTTCAAGACGGCGGTGGGCTCGTGGGTCTATCCCGAGTACGCGGTGCTGCGGATCGGCGGCGTGCCGCTGTTCACCGGCTTCATGTATGCGTCGGTGGGCAGCTATCTCGCGCGGGCGATCCGCGAATTCGACCTGCGCTTCACGGGGCATCCGCCGCTGCCGGTCACGGCCGGGCTGTCGCTGGCGATCTACGTGAATTTCTTCACGCATCACTACTGGTTCGACCTGCGTTACGGGCTGATCGCGCTGGTGGCCGTGGCGTTCCGGCGCTGCCATGTGTATTACCGCGTCAGCCGCCGCTATCACCGCATGCCGATGCTGCTCGGGTTCCTGCTGATCGCGTTGTTCATCTGGCTGGCCGAGAACGTCGGCACGTTCAGCCAGGCCTGGCTCTACCCCGCGCAGCGCGACGGCTGGACGCTGGTGTCGCCGAGCAAGCTGGTTGCGTGGTTCATGCTGACCATCATGAGCTACGTGATCGTCACGCTGGTCAACCCGCCGCGCACATGGCCGCCGGCGGCGGGCGAGGCGCCTCGCGGCTGAATCGTCATTGCGCGGCCGGCGCGCGGCGGTAGAATGCCGGTTTTCCATTTCCGCCGTGCGTTCGCGAATCGTTCGCGCTCGCCCGGCGCGGCGCACAGCGATGACCCACACCGACGACAAGACCCTCGACGAACTCGACCAGTTCCTGACGTCCGACATCATGTCGGAGAACACCATGACGATCGAGATGCTCGACGGTTACCTGACCGCGATCGCGATCGGCCCGACCACGATCGCCCCGACCGACTGGCTGGCCGACGTCTGGGGGCCGAGCGAGGACGACGCGCCCGATTTCGCCAACTACGAGCAGGCCGAGTACGTCTTCAACCTGATGATGCGGCACTACAACGCGATCCTGCAGACCTTCGAAGCCGATCCGTCGTCGATCGCGCCGCTGTTCAGCGTCAACGAGGTGGACGACGAGAACGGCACGCACGAGTTCATCGACGCCGAAGCCTGGGCCAACGGCTTCTTCCAGGGCATGGGCCTGCGCTGGGACGACTGGCAACTGCTGATCGACCACGCCGACGCCGAAACCATGCTGCGTCCGCTGCGCCTGCTCGGCAGCGACGACCTGGACGACGACGAACGCGCGTTGCTCGACCAGCCGGCCGAGCGCGAGCGGCTCTCGGAGCAGGTGCCCCCGGCGGTCGTGAAGATCTATGAATTCTGGCTGCCGCATCGCGGCCCGACGCAGGAGCGCCTGCTCGCGCAGACCATCCAGCGCGACGCGCCGAAGGTCGGCCGCAACGATCCGTGCCCGTGCGGCAGCGGCAAGAAGCACAAGAAGTGCTGCGGCGACGACGGCCAGCCGGACTGATCCGCCCAGCTTGCCCCGATCCTGATCCGCCATGCGCGGGCGGGCCGCGCAAGGCGCGCCCGCCCGCGTTTTTCCTTCCCGCCTTACTTCAGACCGAAACCCAGCGTGGCCAGCGCCTCGGCGAGCCGATCCCGGCCCGACAGCGCTTCCGGCCCGCGCACGCGGCGCGACGCCTGCCCGGTCCATCCCGATTCCGTCATCTGCTGCATGCGCTGGAACGCTTCCATCGACGCGTTGTAGTCGGCCAGTTGCGCGCTCGATTCGGCCGTGTAGCGTTCCTCGTGCACCACCAGCGGCGCGGGCAGGCGCGGCTTGACGTCGTTGGTGACGGCCGGATCGGGATAGCCGATCGTCAGGCCGAACACGGCGAACGCCTCGGGCGGCAGCCCCAGCTCCTGCGCGACCGCTTCGGGCTGGTTGCGCATGCCGCCGATATAGCAGCAGCCGAGGCCGAGCGATTCGATCGCGACCACGGTGTTCTGCGCGGCGAACGCGGCGTCGGCCACGGCCACCAGGAAGGCTTCGAGATAGCCGAGGCCCGCGCCCGGCATCTGTTCCTGCTCCGACACGCGGCGCAGGCGCGACAGATCGGCGATGAACACCAGCACCAGCGGCGCCTTGGCGACATGCTTCTGATTGCCGGCGCACACGGCCAGGCGCGCCTTGCGTTCGGGGTCGCGCACGGCCACCACGCTCCACGCCTGCAGGTTCGACGAGGTCGGCGCCGATTGGGCGGCGGCGGCGATCGTTTCGAGGATATCGGCGGGCAGCGCGCGCTCGGCGTAGGCGCGCACCGTGCGGTGGCGCAGCAGCGTGGCGATCACGTCGTTGACGGCCCCGTCGGCGGCATCGGCCTGCGGGGCCCAGGTGGCGCCGTAGCGCTCGCGCAGCAGTGCGTGGCGGGTATCGGCGGTGGCCGTAGCGGTGTCGTTCATACCGGAAGCGTCTCCAGACATCGATGAAAAGGCTGCCATGGTATGCGAGACGGGCGCTGTCTGCTGATGAGCGGGGCGATCGACAGCGTTTCGTCAGGCGATTTCGCCAATTTCGCCGCTTCGCCCGCCATTTCGCCCGCCGTTTCGCCCGCGGTTTCGGCGCTGGCGCGCCGGTGCATTCAATGCATGTAGGTCACGTTCCGTTCGCGCGCCCGGATCTCCAGCCCGGCGTCGAGCAGTGCGATCGAGAACCAGCGCGTGAGTTTCAGCACGCCGCTGACCGAAAACGCGGGCAGCCAGTCGTTCAGTACGCCGATCGCGGCCTCGCCGTGCGTCGATTGCAGATGCGCGATGGCCTGCAGCAGTGACGCTTCGTCGTAGGCGAGGTCCTGCGCGCAGCGGCAGCGCATGTCGAGCGGGCGCTGCGACGAACAGGCCAATGTGTTCATCATCATGTCGAAGTGATCGAGGCCGTCGGCATGCAGGCCGGCTTCCACCAGCACGTCGCGCCAGGTGTGGGCGGCGCGGGCCTGGCGGTTGCCGCCGCATTCGGGGTGCAGCCAGGTTCGCACGGCCGTCAGCACGACGCGTTCGGCGGTATCGGGGTCGCCCGCGAGCGGGTCGTCGTACAGGGATGGGCGGCCCGCGCCAAGTCGCGTGTCACTCATGGCACCTCCAGGGGCGTCGAAAGCTTCGGTTGGGCGGCTGCCGGCAGGGCGGGCCGCGTTCGGGGCGCGCCGCCGCCCGCGAGTGGGCGAGCGGCGCGCGGCAAGCGGATCAGCGGGCGGCGGGTTGCGCCGCAAGGCTCCGGTCGGCATCGGCCTGCGGGCGCCATTCGCGCACGAACGCCTCGCGCGCGGGGCGCGCCGTGGCCGGCGCATCGGCGGCGGGCGTGCCCACGTAGATGAAGCCGAGCAACTGCTCGTTCGGCGCGAAGCCTAACGCGTCGTGCAGCACCGGCTCGCGCGAATCGACGCCCGACGACCAGAAGCCGCCGTAGCCGAGCTGGTGGATGGCGTTGAGCAGGTTCATCGCGGCCGCGCCCACGGCCAGCAGTTGTTCGGTTTCGGGCACCTTGCGATGCGGCACCAGCGCGGCGGCGATCGCGATCAGCACCGGCGCGGCCAGCGGCTTGTTCGCGCGGTGCGCGTTGGCGCCGGCCGGGGCGCCCGGTTCGCGGGCGTCGGCGAGCCGCACCAGCACGTCGCCGAGCGCGCGTCGCGCCTCGCCGCGAATCAGCACGAAGCGCCACGGCTTCAGGTTGCCGTGGTCGGGGGCGCGCAGGGCGGCGTCGAAGATCGCGTCGAGTTCGCGCTCGCTCGGCCCCGGCTCGGCGAGCGGCCAGTGGGACTGGCGGCCGAGCAGGCTGGCCAGGGCGTCGGCGGGGGCGTCATGCGCCGCCGCCGGAGAAAGAAGAGCGGTCATGGTGTTCATCCGTTGAGTCGATGGACGAATCATCGAACAAATCACGATCAAATGCAAATGATTCTCATTTGTGATTGAGCGGGGGAGGGATGTCGGCGGTGATGAAAGGCGGTCGGCCGCCCCCGATCCCACTTGGTTGCGCACGCAATCGGATCGGGTCGTCATCGCCGCGTCACGCCCGCCTGCGCCTTGTTGGAGCGACGATCAATCCCCGCGTGCGCCGATAGGCAAGTTGGCGAAAGCGGTGCATGATCGTCGACGGCTTCAATGCACAGCGTCGGCGCATGCCGCCCGGCGTCGTGCGCGGTTCGCGAGGTGTCCGGCCGGCAAATGCCTCGCCGCGGCGCATCGCGTCGCGTATGGCGTCGGGGCGCGCACCGGCGCGGTGCGCAATGTCATCAAACGGTGCCATATCGGCGTCGGAATCGGCTTGGCGGGAGGCACGGACCTTGCTCTCACAGGTAATGCCGGTCCGGCAGTCGATGCCGAACACAAGAATGAGATGGAGAGAAATCCTGAATGAAGCCATTCGATGAAATGTTGTTATCCGGCGACTCGGTGCGCGCGCCTTACGAGCGCCTCAAGCAATGGCTCGATACGCAAGACCCCGCGAGCCTTGCGCAGAAAGCGCACGACGCCGAGGGCGTGTTCCGCCGCACGGGCATCACGTTCGCCGTTTACGGCGACGCCGAGGCCGCCGAGCGGCTGATCCCGTTCGACATCGTGCCGCGCATCATCTCCGGCCAGGAATGGACGCGGCTCTCGCAGGGCATCGAGCAGCGCGTGATGGCCCTCAACGCCTTTCTCGACGACATCTATCACCGCCAGGAAATCGTCCGCGCCGGCATCGTGCCGAAGCACCTGATCGCGCACAACGAGGCGTTCGTGCCCGAGATGATCGGCTTCCGGCCGCCGGGCAACGTGTATACGCACATCATCGGCGTCGACATCGTGCGCACCGCCGAGAACCAGTTCTACGTGCTGGAAGACAACGCGCGCACGCCGTCGGGCGTGTCGTACATGCTCGAAAACCGCGAAACGATGATGCAGTTGTTTCCGGAGCTGTTCCAGCGCGTCAAGGTGCGGCCGGTGGAAACCTATCCGCAGTTGCTGCGCCAGTCGCTGGCGGCGGTCTGCCCGCCGGGCGGCAACGCCGACAACCCCACGGTGGCCGTGCTGACGCCGGGCATCCACAACTCGGCGTTCTACGAACACGCGTTCCTGGCCGACCAGATGGGCGTGCACCTGGTGGAGGGCAGCGATCTGCAGGTGATCGACGGCCGCGTGGCGATGCGCACCACCGAAGGCTTCCGGCCGATCGACGTGCTGTACCGCCGCCTCGACGACGCGTTCCTCGACCCGCTCACGTTCCGCCCCGATTCCGTGCTCGGCGTGCCCGGCATCATGGATGTTTACCGCGCCGGCAACATCACCATCGCCAACGCGCCCGGCACCGGCATCGCCGACGACAAGGCCATTTATTCGTACATGCCCGAGATCGTCGAGTTCTACACGGGCCGCAAGGCGCTGCTGGAGAACGTGCCGACCTGGCGCTGCGGCGAGGCGGACAGCCTCAAGTACGTGCTCGAGCACCTGGAGGAACTGGTGGTCAAGGAAGTGCACGGCTCGGGCGGCTACGGGATGCTGGTCGGCCCGGCCTCGACGCGCGAGGAGCGCGAAACCTTTTCGGCCAAGCTGCGCGCGCGGCCGAGCAACTACATCGCGCAGCCCACGCTCGCGCTGTCGACCACGCCGATCCTGACCGAAGCGGGCCTCGCGCCGCGCCACGTCGATCTGCGTCCGTTCGTGCTGGTGTCGGACCGGATTCGCATCACGCCGGGCGGCCTGACGCGCGTGGCGCTCAAGGAAGGCTCGCTGGTCGTCAACTCGAGCCAGGGCGGCGGCACCAAGGACACCTGGGTGCTGGCCGACTGAGACGGCCCACACCACACCCGGTGCGCGCGGCGCTCGAACCATCGAACCGCGCGCGAAAGCAATAACGATCGGAGCGACAGGACATGCTTCTTGGACGGACTGCAAGCGGTCTCTACTGGATGTACCGGTATATCGAGCGCGCGGAAAACACCGCGCGGATCGTCGACGCGGGCCTGCGAATGGCCCTCACGCGCACCTCGGACGCGCCGGCCGAATGGTCGTCGGTGCTGGTGAGCTCGGGCGCCGACGACGGATTCCGGGAAAAGTACGACGAATACACGGTCGATAACGTGGCCGATTACCTGCTGCGCGATCGCGACAACCCGTCGAGCGTGCTGTCGTGCATCGAATACGCGCGCTCGAACGCGCGCATGGTGCGCACGGCGATCACGCGCGAGCTGTGGGAAACGGTCAACGACGCCTGGCAATCGGTCAAGCGCCTGCTGGCGCGGCCGTTCAATTCGAGCGGGCTGCCGGCGATCCTCGATCACATCAAGCGCGAAACCGCGCTGATCCTCGGCAGCTTCTACAGCACCATGTTGCGCAACGAGATCTTCGATTTCGCGGAAATCGGTGCGTTCATCGAGCGTGCCGACAACACCGCGCGAATTCTCGACGTGAAGTACCACCTGCTGCTGCCGTCGGTGTCGCACGTGGGCACCATGATCGACACCTACCAATGGGAATCGATCCTGCGCTCGGTGGCCGCGCACCGCTCGTACCGCTGGGTGTACGACGTGCAGTACAAGCCGATCAACATCGCCGATTACCTGATTCTCAATGGCCGGATGCCGCGTTCGCTGCGTTATTGCTCCGGCCGCGTGATGTCGAGCCTGAACCGGCTCGGAAAAGATTACGGCGTCACGCACGAATGTCACGAAAGCGCCGCCAAAATCCTGGAGATGTTGCCCGACAATTCGGTCGAGCGGATCTTCAAGAGTGGGCTGCATGAGTTCCTGACCGATTTCATCGGCCGGAACAACAAACTCGGCGCGGAAATCGCCCAAGCCTACAACTTCGACTGAGAGCGCCATCATGCGACTTGCGATTCGCCATATCACGCGTTTCCGATTCGACGAAAACGCCACGCACGCCCTGCAACGCCTGCGCCTGCGTCCGCCCAACGGCCTCGGGCAGACGGTGCGCGCCTGGCAGGTGACGATCGACGGGGTGGAGCCGACGGTCGGCTATGTGGATGGCCTCGGCAACCGGATCGACCTGGTGCGCCACGATCGGGGCGACCGGCCCGAGGTGACGGTGGTGGCCGCCGGCGTGATCGAAACCCAGGATCGCGCGGGCATCGTCGGCAGCGCCGACGATTACGCCGTGCCGTGGATCTTCGAGCGCGCCACCGATTACACGCAGGCCGGCGAGCGCGTGCGCGCGATCGCCGAGGCGCTGCCGCTCGAACACCACAGCCTCGACGCGCTGCACTGGCTGATGAGCGAGGTGCATGCGCAAATCCGCTACGCACCGGAGCTGGCCGACAGCGACGGCGACGCCGAAGCCGCGCTCGAAGCGGGCGAGGGCACCAGCCGCGACCACGCGCACGCGTTCATCGCGGCGGCGCGCGCGCTGAAGGTGCCGGCCCGCTACGTGAGCGGCTATCTGCTGACCGACGGCGCGTTGCAACGGATGGCCGAAACCATGCAGGCCAGCGGCGGCGCGCAGCAGTCGCAGCGCATGTCGATGGACGCGGACGGCATCCGCCATTCGGCCAGCGACGCCACCGCGCCGCAGGGCCGCATGCAGCAGGGCACCGTGACCACCTATCCGCCGTCGGGCCATGCCTGGGCCGAGGCGTATGTCGAAGGGCTCGGCTGGGTGGGCTTCGATCCGTTCATGAACCGCTGCCCGGACGAGCGTTACGTGCGCCTGGCCAGCGGCCTCGATTACCGCGACGCACGCCCGGTCACCGGCATCGGCGCCAGCACGTCGGCCGTGGAGATCAGCGTGATCCAGTCGCCCGAACTGGTGTGAGGTGGTCGCCCGATTCGCCGACCGCGCCCGTTGACCGGCGCCCGTCG
Source organism: Burkholderia sp. 22PA0099 (assembly GCF_047497165.1). Classification (NCBI taxonomy): domain Bacteria; kingdom Pseudomonadati; phylum Pseudomonadota; class Betaproteobacteria; order Burkholderiales; family Burkholderiaceae; genus Burkholderia; species Burkholderia sp. 22PA0099. Next base: position 2,718,772 of record NZ_CP163164.1, read on the forward strand.
CGGCCGCCCGCCGGCCCGTCCCCCTTTGCATCGATCCGCCGGGGCGCCCGCGTGCGCCTCGCGCGAATCGCTTCTCCCGAACGCAGCGCCTGTCGTCCCGACCTGAACCGAACCGACCGACCCTGACATGTCCATCCACGTCGCGCTACACCACACCACCCGTTACCGCTACGACCGCCTCGTCGGACTCGGCCCGCAAATCGTGCGGCTGCGTCCCGCGCCCCATTGCCGGACGCCGATCCTGTCGTACTCGATGAAGGTCGAGCCGGCGCAGCATTTCGTGAACTGGCAGCAGGACCCGTTCGCCAACTACATGGGCCGCCTGGTGTTCCCGGAGCGCACGCTCGGCTTCGAGATCACGATCGACCTGGTGGCGGAGATGTCCGTCTACAACCCGTTCGACTTCTTCCTGGAGGAGTCGGCCGACCAGTTCCCGTTCACCTACGATGCCGGCCTGCGCGATGAATTGGCGCCGTATCTGGTCTGCGATCCGGCGGCCAGCGCGTCGCCGGTGTTCCGCGACTACCTGGCCACGGTGGACCGCAAGCCGCAGGGCACGATCGATTTCCTGGTCGCGCTGAACCAGCAGTTGCAGAACGACGTGCGCTACCTGGTGCGCCTGGAGCCGGGCGTGCAGACGCCCGAGGAAACGCTGACGCTCGGCTCCGGCTCGTGCCGCGACACGGGCTGGCTGCTGGTGCAGGTGTGCCGTCACCTGGGCCTGGCCGCGCGTTTCGTGTCGGGCTACCTGATCCAGTTGACGCCCGACGTCAAATCGCTCGACGGCCCGAGCGGCACGGAAGTCGATTTCACCGACCTGCACGCGTGGTGCGAGGTGTATCTGCCGGGCGCGGGCTGGATCGGCTTCGATCCCACCTCGGGCCTGCTGGCCGGCGAAGGGCATATTCCGCTCGCCTGCACGCCGCAGCCCACCAGCGCCGCGCCGGTCGAGGGCCTGATCGACGAATGCGAGGTGTCGTTCGAGCACGAGATGGGCGTGACGCGGATCTACGAATCGCCGCGCGTGACCAAGCCGTACACCGAGACGCAATGGGCCGACGTGCTCGAACTGGGCGCGAACGTGGACGCCGTGCTGCAGGCCGGCGACGTGCGCCTCACGCAGGGCGGCGAGCCGACCTTCGTGTCGATCGAGGACCGCGACGGCGCCGAGTGGAACACCGATGCGCTCGGGCCGACCAAGCGCGGCTACGCCACCTCGCTGGTGCAGAAGCTGCGCGCCGAATACGGCGACGGCGGCTTCCTGCATTTCGGGCAGGGCAAGTGGTATCCGGGCGAGCAATTGCCGCGCTGGGCGCTGTCGGTGTTCTGGCGCAAGGACGGCGAGCCGGTCTGGCAGGACCCGTCGCTGTTCGCCGACGAGCGCGAGCCCTCCCGCTACACGACCGAGGATGCGCAGCGCTTCATCCGCGCGCTGGCCGGCCGGCTCGGCCTGAGCACCGACCACATTCGCCCCGGCTTCGAGGACACCTGGTATTACCTGTGGCGCGAGCGCCGCCTGCCGGTCAACGTCGATCCGTTCGACTCGCGTCTCGACGACGAACTCGAACGCGCGCGGCTGCGCAAGGTGTTCGAGCAGAAGCTCGACACCGTGATCGGCTACGTGCTGCCGCTGAAGGCGCTGCCGCAGTCGCCGGAGCTGGCCGGGCCGCGCTGGGAAACCGGCCCGTGGTTCTTCCGCGACGAGCGCATGTACCTGTTCCCCGGCGATTCGCCGATGGGCTATCGCCTGCCGCTCGATTCGCTGCCGTGGGTCAGCGAGACCGATTTCCCGTACCTGGTCGAGCGCGACCCGTTCGCGCCGCACACGCCGCTGCCGACCGCCGACATGCTGCGCGCGCGTTATCTCGGCGCGGCCGATGCGCCGCCGTATCTGGTGGGCGGCCATCGCGTCGCGGCCGCCGCGCCGCGCACCGCGTGGCAATCGCGGCTCGACGCCGAGGCAGCCGGCGCGGGCGATGCCCGCCGTCCCGGCCAGCCGCACGCCGCGCAGGACGCTGCTGCCGCCACCGCCGCTGCATCGCGCCCGCCGGCGCGCTTCGAATCGGCGAAGGACATCACGCGCACCGCGCTGTGCGCCGAAGTGCGCCAGGGCGTGCTGTACCTGTTCATGCCGCCGCTGGCCGAACTGGAGGATTACCTCGACCTGCTCGGCGCGATCGAGCTGACGGCGCGCGCGCTCGGCATGAAGCTGATTCTCGAAGGCTACCCGCCGCCGCGCGACCCGCGCCTGACGGTGCTGGCCGTGACGCCCGATCCGGGCGTGATCGAGGTGAACATCCACCCGGCGCACGATTTCCGCCAACTGGTGCAGCAGACCGAATTCCTCTACGACGCGGCGTGGCGCACACGCCTGTCGTCGGAGAAGTTCATGATCGACGGCCGCCACGTGGGCACCGGCGGCGGCAATCACTTCGTGCTCGGCGGCGCCACCCCGGCCGACAGCCCGTTCCTGCGCCGCCCGGACCTGCTGGCCAGCCTGATCGCCTACTGGCACAACCATCCGTCGCTGTCCTATCTGTTCTCCGGGATGTTCATCGGGCCGACCAGCCAGGCGCCGCGCGTCGACGAGGCGCGCAACGATCAGGTCTACGAACTCGATATCGCGTTCAAGGAAATCGAGCGCAGCAAGCTGCTGTTCGGCCAGGACATGCCGCCCTGGCTGGTCGATCGCGTGCTGCGCAACCTGCTGATCGACGTATCGGGCAACACGCACCGCTCCGAGTTCTGCATCGACAAGCTGTATTCGCCCGATTCGGCGACCGGCCGCCTCGGCCTGCTCGAACTGCGCGCGTTCGAAATGCCGCCGCACGCGCGGATGAGCCTCGTGCAGCAATTGCTGCTGCGCGCGCTGATCGCCCGTTTCTGGGATACGCCGTACCGCACGCCGCTGACGCGCTGGGGCACCGCGCTGCACGACCGCTTCATGCTGCCGGCCTTCGTCAAGATGGATTTCGACGACGTGATGACCGAGGTGCGCGAAGCGGGCTTCCCGTTCGACGCGGCCTGGTTCGCGCCGCACTTCGAGTTCCGCTTCCCGCTGTACGGGCAGGTGGCCGTGAAGGGGATCGAGCTGAGCCTGCGCAGCGCGCTGGAGCCGTGGCACGTGATGGGCGAGGAAGGCGCGACCGGCGGCACGGTGCGCTACGTGGATTCCTCGCTGGAGCGGCTGGAGGTGCTGGTCAGCGGCCTGAACGACAACCGCCACGTGGTGACGGTCAACGGCCGCGCGCTGCCGTTGCAGCCGACCGGCACGGCCGGCGAATACGTGGCGGGGGTGCGCTACAAGGCGTGGGCGCCGCCGTCGGCGCTGCATCCGACGCTCGGCGTGCATGTGCCGCTGACGTTCGACATCGTCGATACGTGGATGCATCGCTCGCTGGGCGGCTGCCGCTATCACGTCGCGCACCCGGGCGGCCGCAACTACGCGACGTTCCCGGTCAACGCCTACGAGGCGGAAAGCCGGCGGCTCGCGCGCTTCGTGTCGATCGGCCACACGCCGGGCCGGATGGACGTGGAGCCGGCCGCGCCGAGCCGCGAATTCCCGTTCACGCTCGATTTGCGACGCGACTGAGCAACCGTCTTGTGAGTCAAGCGATATGAAAGTCGGGATTCCAGTCGACGCGATGTTTTGCGACGGCATTGATGATCGTCAGCAGCTTGCGCATGGCGGCGACCAAAGCGACTTTCTTTCGCTTGCCTGCGAGGACGAGACGTTGGTAGTACTCGCGCAGCACAGGGTTGTAGCGCACGCCAGTGAGCGTGGCCATGTACAGGGTGCGACGCACGTCGGCGCGTCCGCCCCAGATGCTGCGCTGACCGCGCATGAGCCCCGAATCGCGATTCAGCGGCGCCACGCCGACCAGTGCTGCGATGCGTCTGCGATCGAGCTTGCCCAGTTCGGGCAGCTCGGCGAGCAGCACGGCGACGCTGGTCGAGCCGATGCCAGGCACGCTGCGCAACGTGCGCGCCAGTTCGGCATGATGATGCGCAACGTGCGCGGCGACCTCGGTATCGCTGTCGTCGAGCTCCTTTTTGAGGAAATCGATGACGCGTTCGAGGCTGGCCCGGGCTGCAGCATGGGCAAGCCGCAAGCGTTGTCGCTCGCCGGTGATCATCTGGACCAGTTGCCGACGCCGCAGCACCAGGGCTTGAAGCCGCTGGAGTTCGGCATCGGCAAGCGGTTTGACGAAACGCTCGCGCTCGGGATGCTGGTGCAGCACGCGAGCGAAGGCGGCCAGCATCCTGGCGTCGAGCGCATCGGTCTTGGCCAGCGCGCCCATGGCTCGCGCAAAGTCGCGCGCCATGCGAGGGTTGACCACGGCGACGGCCAGGCCCACGGCTTGAAGTGCGCACGCAGCCTCGAACTCGTAGCCGCCGGTGGCCTCCAGCACGATCAGCGCCGGCTGAAGTTCACGCAATTGACTGACCAGTTGTTCGATGCCGGCCGCGTCGTTGGTTGCCTGCCACGTCGCAGTTTGCGTGCTGGTGGCCACCTCCAGCGTCCGGCTCGACACATCGATTCCCACGAAAACAGTATCGGACACGTCCCTTCGCTCCCATCCTTGTTTATGCGAACTCTACATTCCTACAACCGTTCGGGCTGCAAGAAAGGACGGTCCAACCCGGGCGCCCAGTGCTCAGTCACGGGCTTCGTGTTTCAACCCAGAGGCCGCTCGGGCTACCCGAGTTGGTCCGAGGCTTAAAGATACAAGGCCGGGGCGAGCCGGCCGGGGTGGGGCGATTGCACCATCCCGGCCGGTATCGACTTGGCGGGATGTTAGGATTCCGCCTCGAAGGGCGGCGCACGCCGCGGACGCGGGGTCCGCGACCGACGTGGCGAACCGCCCCAGGCTGACGAAACGAACACCGTGCTTTCCCAAATTACCGACGATCTGGCCGCCGACGACGCCATGCATACGCTCTTCGACACAGGATCGATCCAGGACGCCGCCGAACTCGGCGCGGCGCTGGCCGCCCCGGCGGTGACAGGCCGCTACGACGAGTTGCGCGGCGGCACCGCCGCGTTGCAGACGGCCGCGCTCGCGCCGGTCTGGCGCGAATTCTTCACCCAGCTCGGCAGCGTCGGCTTCGCCGACCTCGACCGTCGCGCCGAGGCGCTCGAACGCCGCATGCGCGAGAACGGGCTGGCCTACCAACTGCACGATCCCAACGCCGGCAGCAGCGCGGGGCGGCCCTGGTCGCTCGATCTGCTGCCGATGATCGTCGCGCCCGACGACTGGACCCAGATCGAACAGGGCGCGCTGCAACGGATGCGGCTGCTCAACGCGGTCATGGCCGACGTCTATGGCGAGCAGCGCCTGCTCGAACAGGGGCTGCTGCCGCCGGCGCTGGTCACCGGCCACCCCGGCTACCTGCGGCCGATGCGCGGTGCGTCCGTGCCGGGCGGCATGTGGCTGCACCTGGCCGCGTTCGACCTGATGCGCGGGCCGGACGGCCAGTGGCGGCTGGTGGCGCAGCACACGCAGGGGCCGACCGGGCTCGGCTATCTGCTCGAAAACCGCGTGATCGTCTCGCGGCTGTTTCCGCGCGCGTTCCGCGGCCTGCGCGTGCAGCGGCTGGCGGCCAGCTACCGCGCGCTGCTGCACAGCATGCAGGACATGAGCCCGGCCAAGAAGAATTCGCGGATCGTCCTGCTGACGCCGGGCCGCCATGCGCCGACCTATTTCGAGCACGCCTATCTGGCGCGCTATCTGGGCCTGACGCTGGTCGAGGGCGGCGATCTGACCGCGCGCGACAACCATGTCTATCTGAAGACGCTGAGCGGGCTGGAGCCGGTGCACGGCATCCTGCGCCGGGTCGACGACGAATGGCTCGACCCGCTCGAACTGCGTCCCGATTCGATGCTCGGCGTGCCGGGCCTGCTGCAGGCCGTGCGCGCCGGCAACGTGCTGCTGGCCAACGCGCCCGGCTCGGCGTTCCTCGAATCGCCGGGCGTGCTCGGCTTCCTGCCGAAGCTGGCCGAACAGGTGCTGGGCGAGCCGCTGGCGCTGCCGGCGCTGCCCACCTGGTGGTGCGGCGAGGCCGCGGCCTGCGCCGACGCGCTGCCGCAACTCGCGCGCGCCATCATCAAGCCCGCCTATCCGCCGAACGCGCAGGCGGGCGGCCGTTTCGACCCGGTGCTCGGGGCGCGGCTGACCTCGCAGCAACTGGCCGAATGGCGCGCGCGGATTCTCGCCAATCCGGCGCATTACGTCGTGCAGTCCGACCTGCCGCCGTCGCAGGCGCCCACCTGGCCGAGCAGTGCGCACGCCTATGAAGGCGGCGCGCGGATCGTGCCCAAGCCGCTGATGCTGCGCGTGTTCGCGATGGCCGACGGGGCCGGTTCGTGGCGCGTGCTGCCGGGCGGGCTGTCGCGGGTGGGCAGCCGCGACGAGCTGTTCAATGCGCCGATGCCGCGCGGCGGCAGCAGCGTCGACACCTGGGTGATCACCGAAGGCGCGATCGATCCGACCACGATGCTGCAGACGCATCTCGGTCCCGACGATCTGGTCGCGCGGCCGCGCACGATTTCGAGCCGCGCCGCCGAGAACCTGTTCTGGCTCGGCCGCTACACCGAGCGCGCCGTCAATTTGATCCGCCTGGCGCGCGCCGCGTTCGAGAGGCTGCGCGGCGAGGACGACGTCGACAGCCCGGCCCACCTCGAACTGCTCGACGCGCTGTGCCGCGAGAACGGCCTGATTCCGGCCGAGACGCAATCGGCCGCGGCCTCGCCGCGCGATTTCCAGCAGGCGCTGGCACGCACGCTGTCGCGCCGCGCCGATCACGGCACCGGCATCGCCGCCTGCGTGTTCGGCATGCGCGGCGCGGCGGCCGCGATCCGCGAGCGGCTCTCGCGCGATCAGTGGCGGCTGGTCGACGACGCCACGCAATTGTTCGACGAGCCGGGCAGCGCCGGCGAGGACGAGCCCGAGGAGCAGCTCGGCAACGCCGCGCTGCACATGCTCGACCGCCTGAATCTGCTGCTGACCGCCATCACCGGCGCGCAGACCGACAACATGACGCGCGACGACGGCTGGCGGCTGCTGTCGATCGGCCGGCAGATCGATCGCGTCGATTTCCTGTCGAGCGTGCTGCGTTTTGCTTTCGAGGACGGCGCCGCCACCAAGCAGGACGGCTTCGAACTCGTGCTCGAACTGTTCGACAGCACCATCACGTTCCGCTCGCAGTTCCAGCGCTGCTTCGACGTCGCGCCGCTGCTGTCGCTGGTGGTGCTCGACGGCGACAACCCGCGCTCGCTGGCCTGGGTCGTGCAGAAGATGCAGGGCCGGCTGACCAAGGTCGAGCATGGCGAGGGGTATGCGCTGTCGGAACTGACCGAGACCATGCCCGATATCGGAAGCTGGTCGTTGCACGCGCTTTGCGAAACCGACGAGGATGGCCGCCATGCGGTGCTGCTGGAGCGGCTTCAGGCCACCGGCCGTGCGGCGTGGGAGCTGTCGAACCGGATCGGCGAGCGTTATTTCAGTCATGTGCGGGAATCGGGCAGGTCGCTATGGGGATGAGCGGAAAAGCTGGCGAAGTGGCCAAGCGCGCGGGTCGCGCGGCCGACAGCGCGGCGGCGCACGATGCGGAGCCGCCGAAAAAGGCGGGCGCCGTGCCGGCCGGTGGCGCGGCGACCGTGGCCGCGGCCGCTGTTGTTGCCGCGGCTCCGGCCGTGTCCGTCACCGAGCCGCGCACGCTGCGCGTCACGCACGACACGCGTTACCGCTACGCGGCGCGCGTCGAATCGGCGCAACATCAGGCGCGCTTGCGGCCGCTCGACTTGCCGCGCCAGCAACTGATCGATTTCGCGCTCGCGATCGAGCCGCTGCCCGAGGGCATCGGCGTGGAGATCGACGCGTTCGGCAACCAGCGCACCTCGTTCGCGCTGAACCAGCCGCATGAGGAGCTGTTCGTGCGCAGCCAGAGCGTGGTGCGCGTGAGCCCGCCGAAGCTGTCGGCCGGCAAGCGCGGCGAACCGCCGGCGTCGATCGCCACGCCCGAGGCCGGCACCGCCAGCCGTTGGGAAGCGGTGCGCGAGCGGCTGACGTACCGCGCCGGCGCGCCGTACGACGCGGCCAGCGAATTCGTGTTTCCGTCCCAGCACGTGGCCTGCCATCCCGATCTGGCCGCCTACGCCGCCCACAGCTTCACGGCGGACCGGCTGCTCGTGCAGGCCGCGTGGGACCTGATGCGCCGCATTCATGCCGAGTTCGCCTACACGCCGAACAGCACCGACGTGAACACCACGGCGCTGGCCGCGCTGGCCTTGCGCAAGGGTGTTTGTCAGGATTTCGCGCATGTGATGATCGGCGCGATGCGCTCGATCGGGCTGGCCGCGCGTTATGTCAGCGGCTATCTGCTGACTCAGCCGCCGCCGGGGCAACCGCGCCTGATCGGGGCAGACGCCTCGCATGCGTGGGTGGAAGTCTACGATCCGGCCTGGCCGGAGGATGGCGGCTGGTTGCAGCTCGATCCGACCAACGATCGCGCGCCGGGCAACGATTACGTGATGCTGTCGGTTGGCCGCGATTACGCCGATGTCACGCCGTTGCGCGGCGTGATTCGCGGCGGCGGCGCCGATCAGGTGCTGACGGTCGGGGTGACGGTGGAGCCGATCGAGCCGGAAGCCGCGGCGAAGGGCGGCGCGGCCTGAAGCACCAACGGCGCGGCGCGCTTGCCGCGCTGGGCCGCCATCGCCCGCTCGGGCCGCTTCAGGCGGCCGTCACGCTGACGGGACGGCCGAGGTCGGCTGCGTCGTCGGCCGGCGCGTCGTCGCGTACGAAACAATGTTCGAGCCGAATCCGTTGCACGCCGTCGATCGCGAGCAGTTGCTCGCGCAGCGCGCGGGCGCGGCGCTCGCCGATGCCGTCGAGCACCAGCGTTTGCGTCAGCAGTTCGCGGCAGCGCAGGGCGGGCGCGCTGTCGGCGCGAGCGCCTTGCTCGGCCAGATAGGCGCTCACGCGCGCGGCGGCATCGCCATGGGCGAGAGAAACGATATGGAAACGGTGCGTCAGCTTGAAGCCGGGCAGACACAGCGAGGAATCGGCGATCAGTTCTGCCACGGAAGAAAGGCGGGAAGACTGCTGCATGCAAGCTCCGGTAAAGAGGTAGTTCGAACCGGTGCTGGCCATGCCGCTCCCGTTTCGTTGCCGACTATCGGCCGCATCGCCTGAAGGCGTCCACCTTGCCCGGGTAGGCAGGTTGGCGTCGGGAAGCCCGACTCTGGATGCAAGCGCCATGATAAAGAAAAACACCGCCGCCTGCCAAGCCGGATTCCAATCGGCGCGGGTTGGCAGGGTTCGGCGCTCGGGCACGGGCGGTCAGCCGCCTTCCGGCACCGGTGCGGCGGGCGGCGCATCGCCCATCGGTGCGTCGTCCACCCGCACGCGGCTCAGGAACGCGAACGCCGCCACCGCGCACAGCACGGTGATGGCCGTCAGCGCATCGAGCAACTGGCCGAACGCTGCATGATGGGCAGCCCGCAGCGCGGCCGGGGCCACCCCCGGCAGGCGGGCGGCGGCGCTGGCCAGATCCCCGGTGGCGAGCCGCGCGGCAGCTTCGGTGATGGCGGTCGGCGCGGCGGCCGGGGCCGCGCCGTGCAGGCCGGGTTGCGTCAGCGCCGCGAGCAAGGCGCCCGCGATCGCCAGCGCAATGCCTTCGCCGGCCACGCGCGTCGTGCTGAAGATGCCGGCCGCCATGCCCGCGCGCGATTTCGGCACGACGCTGATCGACAGGCCGTCCATCAAGCCCCACGGCAGCCCCGCCCCCACGCCGATCATCAACATCGGCCCGATCGCTTCCGCATCGTGGCCGCCGCGCAGTGCGGCCGCCAGCAGCTGCAGGCCGGCCGCCGCGATCACCAGCCCGATGCCCGAGATCGCCCCGGCCGACAGCCAGCGCGTCAGCATCGCCGCCACGAACGGCACCACCAGCATCGGGGCGGAGAGCGCCAGCATCAGCCAGGCGGCGTGGATCTCGTCGTAGCCGTCCACGCCGATCAGGCGCAGCGGCAGCACCACCAGCAGCACGATGTAGCAGTAGCAGGTGGCGATCGGCAGCACCTGCACGCCGACGAAGCGCGGGTAGCGGAACAGCGACAGGTCGAGCATCGGCCGTTCGGCACGCAACTCGACGATCACGAATGCCGCCGCCCCCAGCACGAACGCTGTCAGCAACCCGACCACGATTGGCGACGTCCAGCCGCGCGTGGGTGCTTCGATCAGGCCCCACGTAAAGCAACCGAGCGCGGCGGTGAAGCTCACCGTGCCGGCGCGATCGAGGCGGCGCGCGTGCGGATCGCGCGATTCGCGCAGGCGCGACGCGCCAAGGCCGAGCGATAGCGCACCGGCTACCGCCCCCGTCACGAAGATCGCGCGCCAGCCGAACTGCGCGATCAGCCAGCCGGCCAGCACCGGCCCGAACGCGAGGCCGATGCCGAACGTCGCGCCGAGCGTGCTGAACGCGCGGGTGCGTGCCGCGCCATCGAATTCCTGCGCGAGCGCGGCGGTGCCGCCGGCCAGCGCGGCCGCGGCGGCCACGCCCTGCGCGGCGCGCAGCAGGTCGACGGCGAGGATGGTCGGCGCGAAGCCGAGCGCGAGCGAGGCCAGCGTGAAGCCGGCCACGCCGATCACGAACAGGCGCTTGCGGCCGAATCGGTCGGCCAACGTGCCGGCCGCCATCAGCAGGCTGCCGAACGCGAGCATGAACGCGTTGGTGATCCAGGCCGCGGCGACCGGGCCGCCGCCGAGGTCGCGGCCGATGGCGGGCGTGGCCACCGCGCCCCCGGAAAATGCCAGCGGCAGCGCCAGCGCGGCCAGGCAGACGGCGCCGAGCACGATCAGCCGGCGGGCCGGCGGCGAGGCGGAGTGGAAGGAGGCATCGGACATCGGGGTTCCTGTCGAAGCGGCCGCCGCCTCGCGGTTGCGAGACGTTGTAGCCAGAGCGACAGACGATAATTCGGATTCAATCGATGAAAAACACCGTAGGATTCCGTAGATAGCGGAGTTGAATTCCGCAATATTAATGAATTACGAATATCGAACCGGCATGGACAACCTGAACGGCATCGTCGCCTTCGTGCGCACGGCGGAAACTTTGAGCTTCGTCGCGGCCGGGCACAAGCTCGGCATTTCGGCCTCGGCGGTCGGCAAGACCATCGCGCGGCTCGAACGCTCGCTCGGCGTGCGGCTGTTCCACCGCACTACACGGCGCGTCACGCTGACCGAGGAGGGCCGGCATTTTCACGAGCGCTGCCATCGCATCCTCGAAGATCTGCGCGAGGCCGAGGCGATGCTGTCGGAGGCGGCGCAAACGCCGCGCGGCCGGCTGCGCGTGAGCCTGCCCGTGATCGGCTACCGCTTCCTGTTGCCGGTGCTGCCGGCGTTCAGCGCGCGCTACCCCGACATCGAGCTGGATCTCGACTTCAACGATCGCCTGGTGGACGTGGTGGAGGGTGGTTTCGATGCGGTGATTCGCAGCGGCACGCTCAGCGATTCGAGCCTGATGTCGCGGCGGCTCGGGCCGTTCCGCTTCGTGTTGTGCGCCTCGCCCGGCTATGCGGCGCGAGCCGGCGTGCCGCGCGCGCTGGCCGATCTGGCCGCGCACGATTGCGTGCGCTACCGCTTCCCGACCACCGGCAAGCTGCAACCGTGGGCGCTGCTGCCCGACGGCGGCGAGCCGCCCGGCCTGCGCACCGCGATGACCTGCAACAACATGGAGGCGCTGCGCGGCGCGGTGATCGCCGGGTTCGGAATTGGCTTCATGCCCGATTTCCTGACGCGTGATGCGCTGGCGAGCGGGGCGCTGGTCGAGGTGCTCGATGCGCCTACGCTCGCGCCGGGGCAGTTCTCGGTGCTGTGGCCGTCGAGCCGGCAGCTTTCGCCGAAGCTGCGCGTGTTCGTCGATTTCATGTGCGCGCACCTGTTTCCCGACGACGCGCCCGCCGCTACGCCCCCCAATGCCACGCGTCGAGCGCCATCCGCACCGCCAGCGTGAACAGCATCGCCGCCATCGCCCAACGCTGCGCCAGCAGCCAGCGCGGCCGCGCGGCGAGAAACCCTGCCAGTGATGCCGACGACAGCGCCACCGCGCCGTTTACCGTGGCGAACACCACGATCAGCGCCGAGCCGAGCGTGACCGACTGCTGGAACACGCTGCTGCTGGCGTGGTGGTCGATGAATTGCGGCAGCAGCGACAGAAACGTCATCGCGAGCTTCGGGTTGAGCAGGCTGGTGGCCGCGCCCATCGCGACCAGCCGGCCCGGTTGCTCGGGCGGCTGGGTGCGCACTTCGAGCGGCGAGCGGCCGCCGGGCCGTACCGCCTGCCAGGCCAGATGCGCCAGATACAGCGCGCCGACCGCGGCCAGCGTGCGCGCCGCGCCCGGAATCGTCAGGAAGATCGCCGTGATGCCGAAGGCCGCGCCGAACATGTAGGTCAGATAGCCGAGCATCACGCCGGCCAGCGAGATCAGGCCCGCGCGGCGGCCTTGCGACACCGAGCGCGACATCACGCAAACCATGTTCGGCCCCGGCGTGACCGCCAGCATCCCGCCCACCGTGACGAATTCGACCATCGTACTCATGACTGTTGCGTCCTTGCGCGTCTGTCGGCGCGCGGCGCGCCCCGGTGAAACCGAGTATCGGCCGGCGAGGATGCTCAGTAAAACGGATTAAACTGAACGCATTACTCAGCCTTTCTGACGAATATGAAAAAGCTCGATCTCGACGTGCTGGAAATGGTGGTGGCGATCGCCGATACCGGTTCGTTCGCGCGCGCGGCCGAGGCCGTGCATCGGTCGTCCTCGGCGGTCAGCATGCAGGTCAAGGCGCTGGAGGATGCGCTCGGCAAGCCGTTGTTCGAGCGCAGCACGCGCAGCCTGACGATCACGGCCGACGGCCGCACCATCGTCGAATGCGGGCGGCGCATGCTGGCGATGCGCGAGGAGGCCTGGGCCGCCGTGGTGCGCCCGGAAGTGCGCGGGCGCGTGACGATCGGCGTGCCGGACGACTACGCGTCGACGCTGCTGCCCTCGGTGCTGCGCCAGTTCGCGCAGGCGCATCCGCGCGTGGAGATTCGCGTGATCGGCCTGCCGAGCAGCGCGCTGGTGCCGCTGATCAAGGACAACACGGTCGATCTGGCGTGCATGACGCGCACCCGCGGCATGCCGGCCGAGTTCATCCGCCACGAGCCGATCGTGTGGGCCGCGCTGCCGGGCAATGCGGCGGTGTGGAACGAGCGGCCGTTGCCGATCGCGGTGTTTTCGCAGGGCAGCGCCGCGCGGGCGCGGGCGGTCGGCACGCTCAACCAGGCCGGCATCAAGTATCGGATGTCGTACGAAAGCCCGAGCCTGCTCGGCGTGATCAGCATGGTGGAGGCGGGGCTGGCGATCGCGCCGCTCGCGCGCTGCAGCATGCCGGCGCATCTGCAGGCGGTGGGCGAGGCGGAAGGGCTGCCGTCGCTCGGCGAGGTGGAAGTGGTGCTCGCGCGCAGCGCGAATTCGGCGCGGCCGCCCTGCGATTTTTTGGCCGAGCAGTTGCTGACGGACCTGCGCTGAACGCGGGCACGCATCCTGTTACGGACGGTCGCGCACGGGGCCGCTGCACCGCGAAACCATCGCCTGCCGTGATGCCCGACCAGAGGGGCGGCGACGATGCCGGGCGCCGAATTTGCGCCATATCATGCCGGACGCGCAGGCGTGCCATACTGCGCCATTCTTCAGACGAGACGATCTCCGCGATCCGCTCCCGACGCATGTCCGAACCTCTCCACGCCGCTTCATCAACCACGGCGTCGGCCCGCGCCAGCGCCACCGATGCGATCCTCGAACGCCTGCTCGACGCCCTGAGCAGCGGCGAATTACGGGCCGGCGCCAAGCTGCCCGACGAGGCGCAACTCGCGCAATCGTACGGCGTGCCGCGCCACTCGCTGCGCAGCGCGCTGATCGTGGTGCGCGACCTGGGCCTCGTTACCACCGAGCGCGGCCGTTTCGGCGGCACGTTCGTCGCGCCCGACATCCGCGACCGGCTGCACAGCATGGCGCTCGAACGCCGCATCGATGCGGCGCAACTGCGCAGCCTGGTCGACTGGCGGCGCGCCGTGTCGGGCGAAACCTGCCTGCTCGCGGCGCGCCGCGCGTCGGCGTTGCAGCTCGGTGCGATCGAGGCCGCGGCGCGGGGGTTCGTGGAGGGCATGCTCGATGTCGACCTGCGCCGCGCCGCCGATGCGCGTCTGCATCTGCTGATCGCCGAGGCGAGCGGCTCGCGGCATCTGGTCGAGCAGGAACAGGCGATTCAGGAGGCGTTCGGGGCGGTGTACGCGTCGTTGCCGATCGTCCGGCATCCGGCGCGGGTGGCCTGCATGGATCATTCCGCGCTCGTGCAGGCGCTGCTCGCACGCGACGGCGAACGCGCGCGCCTTGCGATGATCGTGCATGTGGAGGCGAGCTACGCGTGGTGCTGCTCGCTGCTGCGCGTCGAAAAACTCACATGATGTAGACGGCCACGCTGATGAACTGGCACAGGCTCCCGCCGAGCACGAACAGGTGCCAGATGCCGTGGCCGTGGCGGATCCGCTCGTCGTTGATGAAGAAGTAGATGCCGGCGCTGTAGAGCACGCCGCCGGCCACCAGCCAGGCCACGCCATCCGGCGACAGCGCGGCCATCAGCGGCCGCATGGCGATCACGCCGAGCCAGCCCATCAGCACGTAGAGCACCATCGAGACGATCCGCGTGCGGCGCCCGAGCGTCAGTTCCTGGACGATGCCGAACAGCGCCAGCCCCCACACCACCCCGAACAGCGTCCAGCCCCACGGCCCGCGCAGCGCGATCAGCGTAAACGGCGTGTAGCTGCCGGCGATCAGCAGGTAGATCGCCGAGTGGTCGCATTTCTGCAGGATCGCCTTCAGGCGCGGCGTGTTGACGAAGTGATAAAGCGTCGACACCCCGTAAAGCACGAGCAGCGCCGCGCCGTAGATGCTCGCGCTGACCACGCGATACGGGTCGCCCTTGAGCGCGCCCATCGTGACGAGCGTGGCCAGCCCGGCCACGGAAAGCAGGGCACCGACGAGATGCGAAATGCTGTTGAAACGTTCACCGACCACCACGGCCTGACCTCGGTTGCTTGACGGATTGTTGGGTGACGCCGCGCTGGCGGGCGGCGTCGGAAAGATGGGCGTGTGCGTGCATCAGGCGCCGGCGAAGCGGTCCGTGGCGGCGAGCAGCGCCTTCAGGATGCCCGGCTCGTCGTAGGCGTGGCCCGCGTCGGGCACGAGTTCGAAGCTCGCTTGCGGCCAGGCCTTGGCGAGTTCCCACGCGCTGCGCGCTGGCGTGGCGACGTCGTAACGCCCCTGCACGATCGCCCCCGGGATGCCGGCGAGCTTGTGCGCGTCGCGCAGCAGTTGCCCTTCCTCGACGAAGCCGCGATTGACGAAGTAGTGATTCTCGATGCGCGCGAACGCCAGCGCGTAGTGCGCGTCGTCGAACGCGGCGGCCAGAGCCGGGTTCGGCAGCAGCGTGATGGTGCGGCCTTCCCACAGGCTCCAGGCGCGCGCGGCGGCGAGCTTGGCGGCTTCGTCGTCGCCGGTCAGGCGGCGGTGATAGGCGGCCATCAGATCGCCGCGCTCGCCTTCGGGAATCGGCGCGAGGAACGCATCCCAGAGATCGGGGAACAGCCACGACGCGCCTTCCTGGTAATACCACAGCAGCTCGGCGCGGCGCAGCGTGAAGATGCCGCGCACCACCAGTTCGCTGACGCGCTCGGCATGCGTTTGCGCATAGGCCAGCGCCAGCGCGCTGCCCCACGAGCCGCCGAACACCAGCCAGCGCTCCACGCCGATCATCTCGCGCAGCCGTTCGATATCGGCGACCAGATGCGGCGTGGTGTTGTTCTCGAGGCTCGCGTGCGGCGTCGAGCGGCCGCAGCCGCGCTGGTCGAACAGCAGCACGTCGTAGCGCGCCGGGTCGAACAGCCGGCGATGATTCGGCCCGCTGCCGGCGCCGGGGCCGCCGTGCAGGAACACGGCCGGCTTGGCGCCCGGCGTGCCGCAGCGCTCCCAGTACAGACGATGACCGTCGCCGGTATCGAGATAACCATGGGCGTAGGGTTCGACGGGTGGATACATGCGGCATGCTCCGGTGGCAAGGACGGGGCCGGATGACGCGGCAGGCGAGGGCGCGGGTTGCGCGCGAGCCGTCCGCGCGACGGGCGTGACGCCATTATGCCGAAGCGCGCGCGCCGCTGCCGCGCTGCATCATTGCGGCGGCAACAGACTTTACAGATCGTTACCCGAATCCGGGCGGGCCGCCACCGGCCGTTCCCTATACTCGTGGCGTTGATCCCCGATCGCGGGCGCATGCGCCCGCCACGACGATGGCTTTCACTCCTTACGATTTCCCCCCGCGTTGCATCGTTTTCCTTTGCGTTTGCGCTTGAGGCCGTTGCTGGCTCGCGCCGCGTGGCTGCTGCCCGCAGCGCTGGTGCTGCCCGCGAGCGCGAGCTTCGCGGCCGGGCTTTACGGCGGCAACGATCAATACGTCGGCGGCGGGCAGGGCGGCTACGGGCAGCCCGGCTATGCGCCGGCGCAGCAAGGCGATTCGAATCAGGACGACGACGGCGCGCCCGCGTATCCGCCAGTCAGCGCGCCGCCGCCACCCGATCAACCCGGTTACCCGCAGCGTGGCGCCGATGCGCCCGGTTACGTGCCGCCGCCGTACGGCCAGACGAACCCGTTGTATGCGCAACCGAATGCGCAGCCTGATCGGCCGCAACCGCAGCAGGCCCAGCCCTATCAATCGCAGCCGAACTCGCAATACGGTGCGCCCGGCTACGGCGGCGCGCAGCCCGCGCCGAATGCACCGAACATGAACGGGCAGAGCGGTTATCCGCCACCCGACGCGGCACCACCGCCTGACGATTCGGACGACGACGGCCCGCAACCCGGCCAGCCCGGCTATGGCGGCCAACAGGGATATCAAGGCCAGCCGGGCTATCAAGGTCAACAGGGCTATCAAGGCCAACCCGGCAACGCGGGGCCGTCCGCCTATCCGCCTCCGAGCCCGCCGCCCGGCTACGGGCAGCCCGACGATTCGTCCGGTCAGCCGCCGTATCCGCAACCCGGCACGCAGCCGTACGGCGCGCAGCCTCCGCAAGCAGGCTACGGGCAGCCTTCATATGCGCAGCCCGGCTACGGCGTGCAATACGGCACCATCGCGGCGATCCGTCCGATCGGCGGCGGCACCAGCCCGTCGGGCGTGGCGGGCACGGTGGTCGGCGCGCTCGTCGGCGGCGTGCTCGGCAATCAGATCGGTCATGGCCACGGCCGCAGCGCGGCCACCGTGATCGGCGCGCTGGGCGGCGCGGCGGTCGGCAATCAGGTGGGGCAGCAGATGAACGCACCGTCCGGCTATCGGATCGACGTGCAACTTTCGGACGGCACGATGCGCGGCTTCGACGTGCCCGGCGCGGGCGATTGGCAACCCGGCGACCACGTGCGGATCGACGCGGGCAACCGGTTGTCGCGGTATTGAGCGCTTGAGGGGGGGCGGAGCGCGCCGGATTACCCGGCCGCTTTGGGACGTTTGGGTTTGGCCGCGGCCTTGGCCTGTCGGTTCGCCCGATTGAGTGCGACGGCCTCCCGGATCAACGCGACGAAGGCCGCCTCGTCCACCGCTTCGCCTTCGCGGATGTCGATCGCGCGCCGCACCTTGCCGTCGAGACTCGCGTTGAACAAGCCGGCCGGATCGGCCAGCGCCGCGCCCTGGGCGAACGTCAGCTTGACCACCGCCTTGTAGGATTCGCCGGTGCACAGGATGCCGTCGTGCGACCACACCGGTGTGCCTCTCCATTTCCATTCCTCGATCGCGTCCGGGTCGGCCTGCCGGATCAGCGCGCGCATGCGGGCCAACGCGGCGCCGCGCCAGTCGTCGAGTTCGGCGATGCGGGCGTCGATCAGGGCCGAGGCGTCGGCGTCGTCGCGGCCGACGGCGGAATCCTTCGTCACCATGCCTGCCTCCTCACGCGCGCCCTATCAGATGTACCACTGCGCCGCCACGTCCTGCAGGCGCTGACGCATCACGTCGCTTTCGCGCGCGATCTTGTCGTTGATCGACACGAAGCCCGACAACTGCGCGGGCACCTCGCCGTCGGCCGGAGCACTGACGGCCGGCAGCGGTTGCAGGCGCGCCAGCGTGCCGAATTTCAGCGCGCGGCTCGGCCCGATCAGCAGGCCGTGGATGCGGCGGTTCAGCGGGCGTTGCGCCGTTTGCACGTAGTGGCGGCCGGCCACGTCGCCATCGGCCGGCTGCACGCTCGCCAGCATTTCGAGCGAGCTGATCACGAGCCGCAGCGAGCGCTGGATCGCGTCGAGCTGCGCCATCGTGATGTCGGTTTCCTTCGACACCCACGGCATCAGCGAACGCATCTGCACCAGCAGCGCGTTCAGCGCGGCCATTTCCTTCAGGTGAGCCGTATCGCTGACCGTTTGCGCGCTGACGATCCGCGCATGCACCACCGCGCAGGCGCGCAGCGAATCGGCCAGCTTGTAGCGCCACGAATAGGTGGCGTACAGCGGCAACGCGAACGAGAACGCCAGCGCGATGCCGATCCCGACGATCACGTTCACGGCGCGCCACAGCCCGTCGACGATCTCGTTGTCGCCGTGCCCGGCCACGATCAGGATCGTGATCGCCGACAGCAGCGCGACATAGCCGGCCTTGCCGATCGCGTAATAGGCGCAGAGCCCGCACAGCACGCTCATCACCAGGTACGTGACGATCGAGACATGCAGCGTGGATTGCAGCACGATCAGCGCCAGCCCGGCCACGGCGCCGATGGTGGTGCCGAGCGCGCGCTCGGCCGCCTTCTTGCGGATATTGCCGTGATGCTGGAGCCCGCCGATCACGATCAGCACCGTGATCGACGACCATTCGCCGTGCGGGATATTGAGCCCGGTGGACAATGCGATCGACACCAGCACGCTGAGCGCGACGCGTGCGGCGTGGATCAGCTTGGCGTGCCGGTAGCGGCGATACGGATCGAGCAGCGGGCGGAACAGCGAGCGCAGGGCGGCGGGCAGGCGGAGCGGGGATGCGGTCATGACGGGCAACGGGAAGGCAAGGCGCTCGCGTGGAAATTCGCGATGGGCGCGCCGTGGCTGCCGGCTGCGCGCATCGCACGTCCGGACGATTCTAATGGATCGGCCCGGCCGCGCCTGCCCGTATTAACGCGACGCGCCGCGACAAAAAGAAACGGACGCCGAAGCGTCCGTTTTGCGTCATGCCGGTGACTCGGCGAGCCGGCGCTTGAACGCGTCAGCGCGTCAGCGCACTGAAGCCTTCGAGCAGGCGATCCATGTCGGCCGGCGCGATCGCGCCCATCGTCGACACGCGGAACAGCGAGGCCGACAACCCGCCCTGGCCCGCGTAGATCACGAAGCCGCGCGCCTTGAGGCCGTCGTGCAGCGTTGCGTAGCCGACGCCGGCCGGCAGCGTGTAGGCGCGCAGCACGACCGACGATTCGCCGTCCGGCAGCACCAGCGACATGCCGCGCGCGGCCAGGCCGTCACGCACCTGGTCGGCAAGCGCCTTGTAGCTGGCGTGACGCGCTTGCCAGCCGCCTTCGTCCTCGAACTCGCGCAGCGCCTCGACGAGCGCGTAATACGCGTGCACCGACGGCGTGAACGGCGTGTTGCGCTGCGCCTGCAGCTTGGCGAGCCGGCCGAGATCGAGGTAATAGGTGCGGCTCGCGGCACGCGCCAGCGCCGCGTTGCGCACGATCACGAACGCCGCGCCGGGCACGCCGTGCAGGCACTTGTTGGCGGTGGCGGCCACCGCGTCGGTCACGCCGTCGGCGAAATCGATCGCCTCGGCGCCGAAGCTGCTGACGCCGTCGACCAGCAAGCGCGCGCCATGCTGGCGGCACAGTTCGGCGATCGGGCCGAGCGCGTTCAGGCGGCCGGTGGTGGTTTCGTGATGGATCACGGCCACGTGCGTGATGGCGCGGTCGGCGGCCAGCGCGGCCTCGATGCGGCCGAGGTCCGGCGCTTCCATCCATTCGTGCTTGAGCAGCGTGTGGGCGATCCGGTATTGCTTGGCGATCTGCGCGATGCGATCGCCGTACACGCCGTTCTCGATCACGAGCAGCTTGCCGTCCTCGGGCACCAGCGCTGCGATCATGCTTTCGACGGCGGCGGTGCCGGAGCCCGTCATCAGCACGGCCTGCCATTCGGCCGGGTCGAGATCGTAGGCGGCGACCAGGCGCGTGCGCGCTTCGTCCTGCAGGTCGAAGAACTCGCTTTCGCGATGGCAGAGATCGGTTTGCAGCAGGCTCTGGCGGACGCGCTCGGTCAGCGTGACCGGGCCGGGGTTCAGCAGCAGCATCATTCGGCTCCCGCGCCGATGTGGCGCATCAGACGTTCCTTCACTTCGATCGGCGTCACGGTCGGGCGCGGCAGCCCATCGGGCACGCCGGTGCGGATCTTGACGCAGGCGAAGCGCGCGCCGTCGGCCGGCTCGGCGAACAGCGCGTCGATCGCGCTCAGGTCGCCCTCGCGCGCCGACGCATAGCCGCAGGCGGCGGCCACGGCGGCGAACGACACGCACGGCGAGACGGTGGACTGGCCGCCCGTCGATTCGTGCGCGCCGTTGTCGAGCAGCAGGTGGATCAGGTTCTTCGGGCCGTAGGCGCCGAGCGTGGCGAACGCGCCCATGCGCATCAGCGCGGCGCCGTCGCCGTCGACCGCCACCACGGTGAGGTCCGGGCGCGCCAGCGCGAGGCCGAGCGCGAGCGTCGTCACGCAGCCCATCGAGCCGACCATGTAGAGCTGGTTGGCGCGATCGTCGAGCGCGTACAGCTCGCGCCCGCAGAAGCCGGTGGACGCCAGCACCACGGTCGAATCGAGCGGCGTGCGCGCGATCACGGCCGACAGCGCGTCATGGCGCGAAGGCAACTCGGCGGCGCGGCTCGCGGTCGCAACCGGCACGACGTGCGGGCGCGGCGCGGGCATCGGCGCATCCTTGAGCGGATAGGCGGCCACGCTGCCTTTCTGCATCACGAGCGCGTAGGGCCGGCCGGTTTCGTCCATGTGACGGATCGCACGGTCGAGCGCCGGGCCGATCTGCTCGGCCTCGGTCGGGAACAGCTCCCACGGAATCTCCATGGTGTCGAGCATCTGCGGCGTGATCGGGCCCATCAGCGCGTGCTGCGGCTCGTCGTGCTCGCCGGGCTTGCCGCGCCACGTGACGATCAGCAGTTGCGGCAGCTTGAAGGTCCAGGTCAGCGAGGTCAGCGGGCTGACCGCGTTGCCGAGGCCCGAATTCTGCATCATCGCGATGCTGCGCCGGCCGCCCAGCGTCGCGCCGGCCGCGAGCGCGACGGCGTCGCCCTCGTTGGCCGCCGAGACGTAGTGCAGCGACGGGTCCTGCAGGACGTAATTGATGAACGGCGTCAGATACGAGCAGGGCACACCCGCGTACGAATCGAAACCGCGCGCGCGCGCGGCCTCGACGAACTGGGCTGCCTCGATCATTGGGTGTCCCCGGCCGGGGCGCCGTTCGCGAGCGGCGTCTGGCCGTGCGCGAAATCGCCGGCGCGACGGAATTCGTCGAGGTCGTTCACGCCGCGCCAGTGGCCGTGCACGTACTGCACCGCGATCTTCTCGCCGGCTTCGACGAGCGCGTTCAGCAGCGCCGGGATATCGAGCTGGTCGAAATCGGGGCGCGCCTGCAGCGTGGCCAGCGTGGCCTTCAGGCGTTCGACGCCGGCGCCGCGCACGTTCAGCAGGCCGACCCAGCGGCCGTGCGGCGCGCCGTTGCCGGCGTCGCTCGCCACGCGTTGCAGCCTGACCTTCTGGCCGAACAGGCCGCGGTCGTCGGCCGACGAGCACAGCGCGAAGTCGCGCACGCTCTGGTTGGTCGAATCGGTCAGCGAGGAATCCACCACCACGGTGAATTCGGCGTCGCTTTCGGCCAGATCGCGCACGATGTAGCTGCGGAACAGCAGGTCGCCGTAGGAGACGATCGTGTCGCCCTTGACCTTGCCCAGCGCGCAGGCCAGCGAGCTCAGTTCGCCGGTTTCGGCATGGCGCTCGTTGACCACCAGCTTGATGCCGGCCGTGTCGATCGCGTCGGCGCGATAGCCGCCCACCACCGTGATGTCGTTGACGCCTTCCTTCTTGAAGCCGTCGACGAGCCAGCGCAGCAGCGGCTTGCCGGCGATCGGCAGCATGACCTTCGGCTTGTCTTCGGTCACGGCCTCGAGGCCCTTGCCGCGGCTGGCCGCCAGCACGATGGCCGAGTTCGACGAACGCGACGACGACGACAGGTAGATGCGCTCGGCCGCCGAATA
This sequence comes from Burkholderia sp. 22PA0099, assembly GCF_047497165.1. Lineage (NCBI taxonomy): Bacteria > Pseudomonadati > Pseudomonadota > Betaproteobacteria > Burkholderiales > Burkholderiaceae > Burkholderia > Burkholderia sp. 22PA0099. Next base: position 2,741,134 of record NZ_CP163164.1, read on the forward strand.
TTCGTCGGCGTCCTGCAGGCGGAAGATTTCGTTGACGGTGACCACGCGGTCTTCGACGTTGACGAGCGTTTCGTTCTCGAAGATGTCGCGCGCGGTGGCCTGCATCGCGGCGGCGGACGAGCGGACCAGATGGTTCGCCCAGATCACGGTGCTGATGCCGGCCTGGCGGAACACGTCGGTCGGCGTGCTGTAGTACTTGGTCGGCACGATCACGATCGGCGCGCGGTTGTTCCACTGGCGCGCGAATTCGAGGATCTCGTCCGGACGCGACAGCTTGCTGTGCATCAGGATGGCGTCGGCGCCGGCATCGGCGTAGGCGTGCGCGCGGCGCAGCGCTTCATCCATGCCCCAACCCGCGATCAGCGCTTCGACGCGTGCCACGATCGAGAAATTCGAATCCGTTTGGGAATCCTTGCCGGCCTTGATCTTGCCGGCGAATTCGTCGATCTCGGCGAGCGGCTGGCGTTCGCCGTCGATGAAGCTGTTGGTCTTCGGGAATTGCTTGTCTTCGATGCAGACGCCGGCGATGCCGCGCTGTTCGAGCTTGCGCACGAGGCGGCGCATGTTGTTGAAGTTGCCGTAGCCGGTGTCGCCGTCGAGCAGGATCGGCAGGTCGCTGGCGTCGGCCATGAATTCGAGCACGTCGACCACCTGGGTCCAGCTCGCTTCGTTGTTGTCGCGCACGCCGAGCGCGGCCGAGATCGACAGGCCCGAGCCCCAGATGCCCTTGAAGCCGGCTTCGCGCACGATTCGCGCGGACAGGCCGTTGTGCGCTTCCATCAGGAATTCGAGCTGGTTGCTCGTCAGCATGCGGCGCAGCCGCGCGGCACGGGATTCGGTGAAGTTATTGGGTTCGCGTGCGTTCATCGTGCGGCTCCTACGGTATTGCGCTGAATCAGCGGGAGAACTTCGTCAGCCGCGCGGGCGACGTCGTTGGGGAAATCGATTTCGATCCACGGTGCGCCGGTCACGTCGGCGACATCGAACGGGCGGCCGCCTTCGAGCAGCAGGTCGCGCACGGCTTCCTCGTGGGGCAGGTTGGCCCGGCCCGAATCGATGTAGCCGGCGACGATCTCGGCGAGGCGCTTGGCCGTGCCTTCGCTGAAGCGGAAGAAGCCGACCGATTCGCCGATGGTGTCGTATTGCAGGTCGACGGCGAGTTGCTTGCGCAGTTCGACGGGCACGCCGTCCTTCACGCACAGCTTGACCGGCTCGTCGCCGGCCTCGAAATCGCGGTCGATCAGCAGGCGGTCGACCGATTGCTCGGGGTTCGCGACCAGCGCCTGCATGATGCTGTCGTCGTACAGCACGTCGGCGTCCATCAGCAGCACGTCGCCGCCGCGCGTGAGCGCGTCGGCCGCGGTGTGGACGGTCAGCACGCTGCCGAGATCGAAGCGCGGGTTCAGGACGATTTCGGCTTGGCGACCGAGGCGGGCCAGTTCGGCCTCGACCTTCTCGTGCTGGAAGCCGAGCGCGAGGACGATTTCGGTCACGCCGAGCGATTCGAGCAGACGCAGGTGGCGCTCGAGCAGCGATACGTCGTCGAAGCGCAGCAGGCACTTCGGATACTGCGCTTCGGGAGGCAGTTGCAGGCGCAGGCCGAGGCCTGCGGCCAGGATGATGGCTCGCATTGAATACTCCACGCTATGTAATGGTTACTTGGCCGGATGCGGTCCGGCCGAGGGTTCGCCCGCCAGGCACGGCGCGGGTTGGCCCTAGTCCGCGAGCTGCGGCGCACGGCGCCGCTGCCAGTTTCTTTCGCTGAAATGCAGATACAGAATGCCGGGCAGGCCGAGCGCGAGCTCGCGCGCGCGCTTGGACAGCGACAGCGCGAGCGCCGCATCCGGCGGCAGCCCGACCAGCGGCGCCAGCAGCAGATAGCCGCCTTCCTGCGCGCCGAGCGAACCGGGAATCATGAACGCCGCGCCGCGAATCGCCTGGCCGACGCTTTCGAGCAGCAGCGCATCCACCCAACTGACCGGATGGCCGAGAAAGTGCAGCGCGAGCCACACCTCGCCGGTGCCGAGCAGCCAGCCGCCGAAGCTGTACCAGAACGTGGCGATCACGCGATCGCGCTTGCCGTACAGCTCGCCGACGGCGGAATCGATCGCGTCGGCGCGGGTGGCCAGCGACGGCCAGTCGCGCGGGCCGAGCGCCTTCGACACCATCCGCAGGCCCCGGCCGAACAGGCCGCGCCGCTGCGCCAGATAGAAACCGAACGCGCAGGCGCCGAGCAGGGCGGTGGCGATCAGGGCCGGCGTGCGCAGGTGGGTGGCCGCGGCGCTGTTCGCGCCGAAGCTGAACACGGCGATGCCGCCGAGCGCGAACAGGATCTGCGCGAGCGCCTGCATGGTGGTGCTGACCGTGACGGCCGCCGCCGCGTGCGGCATCGGGATGCCCTTTTGCGACAGGTAGCGCGCCATCAGCACCGGGCCGCCGATCTGGCCGGCCGGCAGCAGGCTGTTGACCGATTCGAGCACCCAGCGCGCCGACAGCATCTCGCGCGTCGACACGCCGGGCGTGCCGCGCGGGAACATCACGGCGATCGCGCGAGCGTCGACCACGAGCGGGATCAGATGGAACGCGGCGACCAGCGCGAGGCCCCAGCCGGCCGTGGCCAGCGTGGAGACGACCGCGCCGAAACCCTGCCAGGACAGCAGGGCGATGAACAATGCCGTCCCGATGGACAGCAGGATGATTCCAGCGCGAGTCATTTCTGTGCGGGGCGGCGCGTGGCGAGCTGCTTGAAGACCTGACGGAAGCCGAAGTACGCGATCGCGTCCTTCATGTTCGAGATGAAGCGCTTCCAGGGGCGCATGCCCGGGTCGGTCACGTATTCGAAGGTCAGCGACACGCGCATTTCGTTCTCGCCCATCGGCGAGATACGGTGGCGCAGCTTGTCGCCGTCGAACAGCACGATGCCGCCGTCGGGGATTTGCGTGGTGCCCGGTTCGTCGGCCACGGCCGGGTTGCGCGTGTGCAGTTCGTAATCGAGGCGGCAGGTCGATTCGTCGATCACGCCGATCAGCAGCGTGTAGCGGCGGCCGTCGTAGTAGGACGTGTCGTAGTGCCAACCGATGTGGTCGCCCGGCTTCGTGTAGTAGTACAGCGCGTAGGCGTGCGGATCGTCGGCGGGCGACACCTGCAGCGTGTCGCCGGTCAGCTTTTCGAGGAATGCGATCAGGGCCGGCGAGCGGTACAGCTCGGCGATGAACGGCGCCTTCTCGTCGATCGTGTGGCGGCTGACGCTGCCGCCCTGCTTGTGGCCGGGCAGGTAGTTCCGGTTGACGTCGGGCAGCAGCGCCCGCGCGAGGTCGGCCAGGCGCCCGGAGGCGTCGGGGGGCAGGAACGATTCGAGATGAATGAACGCGCCCTGGCGGTCGAATTCGCGATGCAGGTGATCGGTATCGAGCGCGGCGGCGGCGCGGGAGACGGCGCCATCGGCGTTGCCTGGGGCGGCGTGGCCGGCAGTCGGGGCGCTGGCGCGCGGTTCGAATCCGGCTTCGGTCTGGGTACTCATGGGATGGTCAGGCCTTCGGGCTGTCGGCCGCCGGCACGGCGCCGCGGCGCACCACGCGCCAGTAATCGATCACGACCCAGGCCGCGAACACGGGCGCGCCGATCGCGGCGGCCAGGACAAAGCGCTCGACACCGTCGAGCAGCGTGACGATGGGCAGCAGATACAGCACGTCTTCGGTTTCGAAGCCGCCGATCGAGGCCTGCTTGGTGCCGGCCTTGCCCGCGAACGATTCGATCCGCATGCGCAGGAAGAAGATCAGCGCCACGGCCGCGCCGGCCAACGTGCCGAGCAGCACCGGCGGCGCGAACATGCGGCCGCCTTGCGCCACCACGCCCGCGCCCATGCAGACGAACAGCGCGATGGTGATCACCGCGTCGCTGGCGAGATCGTAGAAGTGGCCGATCTTGCTGGTCTTGCCGCTGATGCGGGCGAGTTCGCCGTCGGTGTGATCGACGAAATTCGACAGCACGATCAGGAACGCGCCGGCATTGATCCAGCCGAAGCCGCCCTGCGCGAGACAGACGGCACCCGCCAGGCCGATCAGCAGGCGCAGCGTGGTCAGATGATTCGGGGTGACGGGCGTGTCGACGAGCGGCGTGACGAGCCGGCGCGCGAGCCGCGCATCCCACGTGCGGGGAGGCGGCGGCGCGATGAATTTTCTTTGGTCCATCGGCGGAATATATACGGATTTGTAACGATTTGCTTTTTCGCAGGTTCAATTTTGACATGCCGATGTCTGACCTGGGTTTAACCAAAATCAACGGGCCCCCCGGGGCGGCAAAATCGGGCGACAGGATTTGCGGCATTTCGTTTCGTTTCGTGGCGAAACAGAGCGCTGGGGTGAAGCCCGAATCGGCCGGAAAGGCTTGTCGCAGAAGGATATGACGGGGGCATGCGGGTGCGGAGCGCAGGGCCGGCAGCGTGTTTAGCAAGCGGGTCGACCGTTTTGGCGGCGGGACGATCTGTTGCGTGATGGGTACTTTCGCGGCAAATACGCTGTGGCTGAAACGCCGCGGGCCGTCGTATAAAATGCCGAGATTGTTGTTGGCAAGCGAACAAATCACCGAATCTTGCCAGATTGTTCGACGACCGTCTTGGCGGCTGCACGAAGCCGTGCGCCGAAATCCGAGGCCGCGCGGCCCGCGCGCTTGATCGTTCCGTCCGGCCCCGCCACGATGTGCGCGAACCGATTTTTCCCTTCGTCTTTTTCCGGAACCCGATGATGACGCTCAAGCCCCTGCTGGCCTGTTTCCTGTTCGCCGCGAGTGGCGCAACGTTCGCGAAAGCGCCGGATTGCATGGACAGCGCCACCACGCAACTCGACATGAACACCTGTGCCGCGAGCAAGAGCGTGAAATCCGACGCGCAACTGAATCGGACCTACCGCGATCTGCTCGGCCGGCTCGACGCGACGTCCGCCACCAGGCTCAGGGAAGCGCAGCGCCGCTGGGTGGCCTGGCGCGACGCCCAATGCGCGTTCGAGGTGGGCGGCGTGAGTGGCGGCAGCGTGGCGCCGATGGTGCAGGCGCAATGCGTCGACCAACTCACGCAGGCGCAGACCCGGCTGCTCGACAAGCATCTGCATTGCGAGGAGGGCGATGTCAGTTGCGCGAAGTGACGCACGAGCCATCGTTCTTCGCATTTCGGGACATCACTTCGCATTGAAATGCATGCCCGTATGTCGCTGATTTTCAATGCATTTTTCGTTATAACCGAGCGTTTCGCGAGCGTTTACCGTTCCGGTCACACCCCTTGTGATCTGGAGCTGTTTCGATGTGTCCGCTCAGTTGCCGCGCCCTGTGTTCCGTATTGCCTCGCTCGGTCGGCCGTGTGCTGCCGGAGGCGCGGTCATGACGCAGTCGATTCGTCGTGCGGGGGCGCCGCTCGGGACGTCGCCGGCCGAGTCGGCCGGCGAGACGGCCGCCGGCTCGGAGGCAGCGGCCGGTTTGACGCCGCCTCCGGCGCGTGACGGCGCGGCGCGGCCGGTGGTGCACCGGCTCGGGCCGGACGCGCTGGCGTCGTTGCAACGCGCGCGTGGCAAGCCGGCCGAGGCCGAACGGCCGTCGCTGAAGGCGCGGTTGGCCGGGGCGTTGTCGGGACGGCAGTTCGCGGTGACGGCCGGCGTGCCCGGCACCAGCCATACGGTCAATGGGCCGCTGCGCGCGGGCGTGCCGGGGCAGACGCATGCCGGCGTGGCGGGGCCGCCCGGGCCGCTCGGCGCGCCGGTGGCAACGACGCCGGACGCCGATCGCGATCCGGTGCTCGACGACGCGCGCAAGCTGCTGGCGCTAGCCGATGCGATGGCCGGCAGCCTTGACCAGCCGTCGATCACCGTCTACGAACGGCCGCACGAATCGGCCGCGAACCGCGCGGCGAAACGGCTCGTGCCGTGGCTCGCGCCAACGCCGCTGAAGGATATCGCCAGTTTCTCGGCCGGGCGCGGCATGCGGCTGTCGCCGCCCGGCTCGCGCAAGGACCCGGTGCTCGCGCGTGGTCGGCTCGACAACGAACAGCAGGCGCGGCGCTTGTTGCAAGGGCTCGCGCAGCGGCGCACGGCGCTCGACGCGGCGGTGGCCGACGTCGGCGCGGCGCGCGCTGCGGTGGCGGCCAGCGACGCTGCCGTGCTGGCGGCGGCGAGCCGTGCAGCCGATGCGGGAACGGCCGGTGGCCAGGGGGAGGCCGTGGGCGGTTCATCCGGTGCCGATACCGTGCCGAATCCGAATGGGGTGACTGGCCGTTCACCTGGTGCCGGCGATGCTACGCCGACGGTCCACCCGACGGCCCGCTTGGCGTTCAACCTGGCGACCGACCCGACGTCCGGCCCGACGGCCCGCTTGACGTCCAACCTGGCGACCGACCCGACGTCCAACGCGAGGCCCGACCCGACGTCCAGCGCGGCGTCCAAAGCGACGTCCAAAGCGACGTCCAACCCGACAACCCACCCGACCCCCAACCCCGCCCTCGCCGCGCAAGCCGCCGCCCGCACCCGGTTGCGCATCGCCGAACTCGCCGCGCGCGATGCCGGTCACGCGCTGCACGAAGCGATCCACGGCACCGAGCTGCTCGAGCTGGTCAGCCTCGGCCATCTGTCGGATCGCGCCGATCAGACGCACGCGTTCGCGCTGCGCCGGCTCGACGATCTGAAATCGCGCATCTACACGTTGCGCGACGACGTCGGCTCGCGCCGCAAGGAAATCGACATCGCGCTGCGGCTGCATGCCCGGCAGGCCGAAACGCTGGTCACGCTCGGCGACGAGATGAACGACATCGACCTGATCCTCGGCCAGGCGCAGGCGCGCATCGATTCGCTGGGCAAGCAGCAGGCGGCGCTGGCCGACGGCTCGTCCGATTCAGCCGATTCGGTCGAAGCGGGCATCGTCGTGGCGCGGATCTCGGAGCAGATCGGCGCGGCGCGCGGCGTGCTGGCCGAGGCGCAGGCGCAGAAGGCGCGCTGCGAGGCGCGGCTTGGTGAATTCTCCGAGCGGCACGCCGACATCGCCAAGCTGATGCAGGAGCGCTCGCGCGTGGAGGCGCGCTGGCAGGCGGCCGACCGCGCGGTGCCGTCGCTGTTGAAGGCGTCGCTGGTGCTGGCCGAGCAGGGCGAGCAGGCCGATCGCGTCGAGCGCGCCGAAGCGCAGGCGTCGCCCGATGCCGCGCCCGGCTCGACCGGCGCGCAGCGCGAACAGGCCGCGATTGCGGCGGCGCGCGAGGCCCAGGTCGCGCAACTGATCGATGCGGGCAACGTGTACGGCGCCGAGGCGCCGGCCGGGTTGCAGGCGGCGCTGCGCACGCTGGCGGAACGGCTGACGGCGCCCGCGCCGCCGCTGCCGTTGCCGCCGTCGATGACGATCGAGATCGTGACGCGCGCGATGGCCGACACCGGCGTCGAAGCGTCGAACGCCGCGCCGCTGCTCGCGCACCTCGGGCGACAGCCGGCCGCGCACTGGGTGTCGCTGGCGGCCGGTTTGCCGGAACGTGCTGCAACGGCCGGCGCGGCGGCGGCGAGTACGGCAACGGCAAGCGCTGCAACGACCAGCGCTGCAACGACCAGCGCAGCGGCGTCGTCCGATCCGCTCGACCTTGCCGCGCTGGCCGTATGCCGCAAGCTCGCCAGCCTGCCGCGCGGCACGGACCTGCTGCACGCGCTGTCGAGCGAAGGCGCCGCACCGCCCGACGCGGCGCGCTCGCAGGTGTTGCGCGTGTTCTGGAACGCCGACGAGGCACAGCGCGCCGAGGCCGTTTCGCCCGATATCGCCGCATGGCTCCAACAGGCCAAGACGGTCGCGCGCGGTCATCTGGCAGGTGATCCGGCCGAGGCGTTCGACGATGTCGATCACGCCGCGTACAACGCGGTGCGCAACGGCTACCTGAGCAACGCGCCCGGCTCGCCGTATGCGCAGCACGTCGATCGCCTGAACAAGGCGATCACCGAATGGGTGGTGCGCGCGGGCGCGTCGGCGCCGGACGGGGCGGCCGGGGCGCGACCGTCGGCATGGCGGCGCGCGATGCCCAATCTGAACAAGACGCCGTTCCGGCGGCGCGTGCTGAACCAGGCTTATCGCGTCGGCGAGAGCATGGGCATGCAGTCCGCGCGGATTCAGGTCGACCAGCATGTGCGGCAGCGCATCGCGCACCTCGAAGGCACGTTGGCCGCATGCCGCACCCACGGCGGCTCGCCCGAGCTGCGTCGGGCAACCGCGGCGGCGCAGGCAACCGTCGAATACCTGAAGCAGTTGCAGCAGCGCGGGCGGCATCCGTCGCAGATCCGGCTCGACGCCGGCGATCGCACCGGCATCGGGCGAGTGCTCGGCGAGCAGGCGCGGCGCGAGCGCGGCGCGCGCGCCGCGCGCAATGGCGAGCCGAACCGGCTGCGCAAGGCGCAGGCGGTCGACTTGCCCGAGCCGATGCACACGGCCTGCGGCAGTGGCCTGAGCGCCTATGAGGCGATCGACCGGATCGAGACGCATCTGGCCGAGCAACTGCCGGCATCCCTGCGAGCGGAACCCGGCGAGACGGCCGACGACGCCGGCCTCGACGCCGCGCTGCGCCTGCTCAAATCCGAGCGCTTCGCCGACAAGACCGACATCCTCGCGTTCTTTCAGCCGTTCATCGCCAACAGCCGCTTGCGCGACCGCGTGCGCATCGGCGGTGGCGGCACGCTCGGCGTGAACCTGCCGACGCTGCCCTACGGCGCGAGCTCGCCAATCGTCTCGCCGATCTTCACGGCCGAGAAATCGGTGGGCGACGAGGCGTTCGTGCAGATGTTCATGCCGATTCTCGGCATGGAGATGTCGTTCGGCACCGCGCACACGTCGGCGCAGGAGGCCACGGCCGGCGTGGCGGTCGGGCCGCAGGTCGCGCCGGGCGTAGCGCTGCAGGCGGCGTTCACGGCGCGCGCCGCGAGCCAGCGCACCGACACGCATTCGACGGTGGTGCGCTTCCTGCGCAGCCGCCACAAGGACGACGAGATGCGCGCCAACATGGTCAACGCGCTCGACAGCCTGGTGCGCTGGGATCTGATCGAGCCGGCGCGCGGCCGGGCCTATCGCGATCCGCTCGAAGCGGTGTTCGCGCGCAATCCGGCGGTGGTGGTGGCGCAGCTCGATGCCGTGACCCGCACGCAGACGCTGACCGGCCGCCTGTCGGCCCGCTTGCCGTCGGCGCGCTTCAACGATGCGCACGGCGTGGCGCAGACGCTCGGTGCGGATGCCTCGCTGTTCGTCGAAGCCGAACGCACGCGCGACAAACGCTCGGAAACGGGCGGGCAGGTGCGGATCGGCAACGCCAAGGGCGATACGGCGCAGCAGCGCGCCGGCGTCGCGGCCAACCTGAATTTCGCACCGCTGACCAATCAGTCGGTGCCGGTCGGCGAGGGCGGCCGGCACGGCGCGGTGCAGCGCGAATCGGTGCCGATGCAGATCGGCGTGACGCGCGACCTGGCGTGGATCAAGGCGCAGCACGAAATCTCGCCGTTCACGATCGGCGACAAGCAGGACGCCGACCTCGACCGCCATTACGCCACGCCGCGCGAGATGCTGGCCGAGATCGACGGCAATCGCGAGGCCTGGCTGATGCGCTGCATCGAGACGCTCGACGCGGATGCGTCGGGCGAGAAGGACACGCCCGCGAACCGCGAGCGCGCCGCGATCCTGCTCGGCGATTTCGAGCGCGAGATACGCGGGCTCGGCGAGACGAGCCATTACTGCCACTACAACGTCAATTATTCGATGCGAGGCGAGGCGGGCGTGTGGATCGACGGTTACCGCGCGCTGGCCGAACTGGCCGAGCAACGCGGCGATGCGGCCGGCGCGGAGGCCGCGCGGCGCGCGATCGACGAGGTGCTGGCGATGCGCGCGACATGGCGGCCGTTGATGCTGATCGTGCGTGAGCGTGCGCGCGAATCGAGCGTGCTGGGCTGGCGCAGCCTGTTGCGCTGGCAGCGCGTGGCCAATGTGGACGGGCAGCGTACCGCCGCGCAGTTTCCGCCGCCGTGAGCGCGGCGGGGGGCGTCAGCGCGCCTGGCGAGTGGCCGCGATCAGCACCATCATCGGGCGCTCACGCTCCTCGGCCAGCGCCGGTTGGGCGGCGATCTGTTCGGGCGTCGGCCCCCATTCGTCGAGATGATCGAGCGTGAAGCCCGCGCCGATCAACTGGTTCAGCAACGTGCCGAGCGTGCGGTGCTGCTTGACCACGCCCTCGGCCAGCCAATGGGTGACGCGCGGGCCTTCGTTCTGGTAGCCGTCGATGGGCCAGAAGCGCCAGCCGTCGGCGTCGGTGCGAAAGCCCTGGTGGCGCGGCGCGGTCAGGATCGGATGCTCGGTCGAGAACACCAGCCGGCCGCCCGGAACGAGCGCGCGATGGATCGCCGCGAACAGCCCGGCCAGATTCTCCAGATAGTGGAACGCCAACGAGCTGTAGACGAGGTCGAACGCCTCGGCGGGCAGGTCGAGCCGTTCGAGATCGCCGCGCCGGTACGCGACGCTCGTGCCGCGCGTGGAGGCGGTGGCGCGTTCCAGCATGCGCTCGGACACGTCGATCCCGAGCACGCTGGCCGCGCCTTGTTCGGCGGCCCACCGGCAGAACCAGCCGTAGCCGCAACCGAGATCGGCCACGCGCCGGCCGGCCAGTTCGGGCAGCAGCGCGCGCAGCGCCGGCCACTCGGGTGCGCCGTCGAGGCCGTGCTGCGAGCGGTTCAGCTTGGCGTAGTTGGCGAAGAACGACGGATCGTCGTAGATGTTCTGGGTCATCGGGGCGCTCCGGGTTGCGCCGCTGGCCGGTGGACGGGGCGGCGGGATGAGGAGCGTCGATCCTAGCGCGTTACGCGGTCCGTGAGGCGGGGGCACGCGGGGCGGGCTTGCGGTGCCGCAGCGTGCGGCGGGCGGGGTTGCGTGTGCAGCGGTTCTCGTTGCCGCAATCGTGCCGTTATGCGATTCCTGGTGCCTCTGTCGCGGTGGCGAGCGTGGCTGTTGCAGCCGTCGATGCCATGACGGCCGTTACCCGCCACCGCCGTCCCGGCTCATCCCCCCTCCGCTCCCAGCCCGCCCGACGCCCGCAACGCCTCGATCACGATTGCCGTGGCCGGGGTCGGCAGCCGGTCCGAGCGCGTGATCAGGCCGTAGTCGTCCATCTGGCACTGCATCGGCAGCGGCAGGATCTCGACGATCCGGTGCGCCGCGTAGTACTCGGCCACGTCGGCGGCCAGCACGGCGATCATGTCGCTTTCCTCCAGCAGCCGCGTGATGAACAGCAGCGCGGCCGTCTCGACGATCCGCGCGGGCGGCGCCAGGCTGGCGCGCTGGAACATCCGCTCGAAGCGATGACGCAGCACGCTGCCGGCGGGCGGCACCACCCAGGTCAGCTCGCGCACGTCGGCCAGCGTCAGCGCATCGCGGCCGAGCAGCGGGTGGCCGTGCCGCACCACGGCGTGCACCGGTTCGTCGGCCAGCGACGCGTAATGCAGCGGCAGCTTGTCGTGCTCGGCCGAGAGCCGGCCCACCACGATATCGAGCTTGTCGTGCGCGAGACGCTCCAGCAGCACGCTGCTGACCTCGATCTCGACCGAGATCCGCATCGCCGGATGCCGCTGCTTGACCGTCGCGATGGCAGCCGGCAGCAGCCGCACGCCGGGCGAGGTGATGGTGCCGATCGCCACGTGGCCGAGATGGCCGGCCTTCAGCGCGTCGAGTTCTTCCTGCGCCTGTTCGAGGCTGCCGAGCACGGCGCGCGCATGGCGGATCAGCGCGTCGCCGTACAGCGTCGGCCGCACGCCGCGCGGCATGCGATCGAACAGCACCGTCCCCAGCATGTCCTCCAGCTCGCGCAGCAGCTTCGAGGCGCCCGGCTGCGTCATGTTGAGCACGGCGGCCGCGCGGTGGATGTTGCCTTCCTCCGCGAGCGCCACGACCAGCAGCAATTGCCGTGTTTTCAGGCGGGTGCGGATGTACCAGGGGTTCGCGTCGACCATCGTTTCGGTGTTTACGAGGATATAAAAACAGGTATCGGAGACATCCGATAATTCATTAGTAGGTTATCAAGCTTCTCTCTAGACTGCTCGCAAATCCCGCTACCCCACGACGAGCATGACGGCAACCAAACCCAAGCTGCGGTCCCACCACTGGTTCGGCACCAACGACAAGAACGGCTTCATGTATCGGAGCTGGATGAAGAACCAGGGCATCCCCGATCACGAGTTCGACGGCCGGCCGATCATCGGCATCTGCAATACGTGGTCCGAACTGACGCCGTGCAACGCGCACTTCCGCAAGATCGCCGAGCACGTCAAGCGCGGCATCTACGAGGCGGGCGGCTTCCCGGTGGAATTCCCGGTGTTCTCGAACGGCGAATCGAACCTGCGGCCGAGCGCGATGCTCACCCGCAACCTGGCCAGCATGGACGTGGAAGAGGCGATCCGCGGCAACCCGATCGACGCCGTGGTGCTGCTGGCCGGCTGCGACAAGACCACCCCGGCGCTGCTGATGGGCGCGGCCAGTTGCGATGTGCCGGCCATCGTGGTCAGCGGCGGGCCGATGCTGAACGGCAAGCTCGAAGGCAAGGACATCGGCTCGGGCACGGCCGTCTGGCGGCTGCACGAGGCGCTGAAGGCCGGCGAGATCGATCTGCATCATTTCCTGTCGGCCGAGGCGGGCATGTCGCGCTCCGCCGGCACCTGCAACACGATGGGCACCGCGTCCACCATGGCCTGCATGGCCGAGGCGCTCGGCGTGGCGCTGCCGCACAACGCGGCGATTCCCGCCGTGGACGCGCGCCGCTACGTGCTCGCGCACCTGTCGGGCAGCCGCATCGTGCAGATGGCGCTCGACGACCTGAAGCTCTCGAAGATCCTCACGCGCGCCGCGTTCGAGAACGCGATCCGCACCAACGCCGCGATCGGCGGCTCGACCAACGCGGTGATCCACCTGAAGGCGATCGCGGGCCGCATCGGCGTGCCGCTCGAACTGGAAGACTGGATGCGGATCGGCCGCGGCACGCCGACGGTGGTGGACCTGCAGCCGTCGGGCCGCTTCCTGATGGAGGAGTTCTATTACGCGGGCGGGTTGCCGGCCGTGCTGCGCCGGCTCGGCGAGGCGAAGCTGCTGCCGCACCCGGACGCGCTGACGGTCAACGGCAAATCGCTGTGGGACAACGTGCGCGAGGCGCCCAACTACGACGAGGAAGTGATCCGCCCGCTCGACCGGCCGCTGATCGCCGACGGCGGGATCTGCATCCTGCGCGGCAATCTCGCGCCGCGCGGCGCGGTGCTCAAGCCGTCGGCGGCGTCGCCCGAGCTGCTTCGACATCGCGGCCGCGCGGTGGTGTTCGAGAACTTCGACCACTACAAGGCGACCATCGGCGACGAAGCGCTCGAGGTCGACAAGGATTCCATCCTCGTCATGAAGAATTGCGGCCCGCGCGGTTACCCGGGCATGGCCGAGGTCGGCAACATGGGCCTGCCGCCCAAGCTGCTGCGCCAGGGCGTCAAGGACATGGTGCGGATCTCGGACGCGCGCATGAGCGGTACCGCCTACGGCACGGTGGTGCTGCACGTCGCGCCCGAAGCGGCGGCGGGCGGCCCGCTGGCGGCCGTGCGCAACGGCGACTGGATCGAACTCGACTGCGAGGCGGGACGGCTGCATCTGGATATCAGCGACGAGGAATTGCAGCGCCGCCTGAGCGACGTCGATCCGGCCGCCGCGCCGGGCGTGGCCGAGCAGCAGGGGCGCGGCGGCTATGCCCGGCTCTATGTCGATCACGTGCTGCAGGCCGACGAAGGCTGCGACCTCGATTTCCTGGTCGGCATGCGCGGGGCCGAGGTGCCGCGCCACTCGCATTGACGTAACGGTGGGGCCGGCTGTGTCGGGCGGCCTGTGATGGTCGGGGCCGCCAAGATTCGGTAGCAGAACGGCGTGGCACGACGCGCCGGGCGGGCCCGTAATGGTTGGTCCGCCACGGCCGGGCAGCAGGGCGGCGGGGCAGGGTCTGGCACGACAGCACGACAGCACGACAAAACAGCACCGACGGCCGGCCAACCGACCGCACGAAGGCAGAGCCGGGAGCGGCAGGCGCCGCCGATCGGCGCCCGACGAGATCCGCGCGCACGACGCGACGCGGGCCAATGACATGGTGGAAGGAGACGCAATGAGCAATTCGCAGGCAGTGCGCCCCGGCGAGGCCGGCCCGCACGCGCAGGATTCGGCGGCCAACGCCGAGGCAACCCGCATCGTCGGCCATATCGCGCGCCGGCTGGTGCCGTTCCTCGCGCTGATCTATGTAGTGGCCTATGTCGATCGCACCGTGGTGGGCTTCGCGAAGCTGCACATGAACGCTGCGATCGGCCTGAGCGATGCCGCCTACGGCCTCGGCGCGGGCCTGTTCTTCATCGGCTATTTCCTGTGCGAGGTGCCGAGCAACCTGGCGCTGACGCGCTTCGGCGCGCGCGTCTGGTTCGCCCGCATCCTGTTCACCTGGGGCGCGATCACGATGGCGATGGCGTTCGTCAGCGGCCCGCGCAGCTTCTACGTGCTGCGCTTCCTGCTCGGCGCGGCCGAGGCGGGGCTGTACCCCGGCATTCTCTATTTCCTCACGCAGTGGTTCCCGATGCGTCATCGCGCCCGCGTGATCGGCTTGCTGGTGCTGGCGCAGCCGATCGCGGGCATCGTCACCGGGCCGGTGGCCGGCGCGCTGCTGGAAACCCACGGCTTTTTCGGCCTCGCCAACTGGCAGGTGCTGTTCGTGTTGAGCGGGCTGCCGGCCGTGCTGTTGTGCCTGCCGACGCTGCGCCTGCTGCCCGATTCGCCGGCGCAGGCGCGCTGGCTCGATGCCGACGAGCGCCGCTGGATCGAACAGGCGCTCGCGGCCGATCGCCGTGAATATGGTCTCGAACCGGGCGCCGACGGCAGGGCCGCCGCCGCCGCGTCGCACGGCAGCCCGTTCTCGGCGCTCAAGGACCCGCGCGTGCTGCTGCTCGCCGTGCTGTTCCTGCCGTTCCCGTTGTGCATCTACGGCCTGTCGTTGTGGCTGCCCACCATCATCAAGGCGTTCGGCGTGGGCGACGCCACGGCGGGCCTGCTGTCGGCCGTGCCGTATCTGTTCGCGGTGGCCGGGCTGCTGATCGTGCCGCGCCACTCGGATCGCCGCCGCGAGCGGCACTGGCACATCGTCGTGGTGTCGGCGTTCGCCGCGCTGACGCTGGCGGCCAGCGCCTGGTTCCGCGCGCCCGTGCTGCAACTGCTGTTCATCAGCCTGACCGCGTTCTCGATCTATTCGATCCAGGCGGTGGTGTGGGCGTTGCCCGGCGAATTCCTGAGCGGCGCGCGCGCCGCGGTGGGGATCGCCACGATCAACTCGCTGGCCAACCTCGGCGGCTATTTCGGCCCGTGGGGCGTCGGCGTGATCAAGGACGCAACCGGCAGCCTCGCGGCCGGCCTGTATTTCCTCGCGGCGACGCTGCTGGTCGCGGTGCTGGCGGCCTTCGCGGTGCGCGCCGCGCTGCGGCCACGCGCGGACGGCGGGCACGCGGCCTATGCCCGCGAATCCTGAGCGCGGCGAGGTCGTCGGCCATCGCAAGCTGCAAGCTGCAAGCTGCCCGAAGCCCGAAGCCCGAAGCCCGAGGCCAGCCGCACATAGCCAGCCGCCAGCCGTACGTTTGAACCTGAACCCGAACCCGACTCCGAAGCAGGAACGAAGCTCATGACCTCGAACCCGACGCCCCGCTACCGCGGCGTGTTTCCCGTGGTACCGACCACCTTCACCGAAACCGGCGAACTCGATCTGCCCAGCCAGAAGCGCGCCCTCGATTTCATGATCGACGCCGGCTCGGACGGGCTGTGCATCCTCGCGAACTTCTCCGAGCAGTTCTCGCTGTCCGACGACGAGCGCGAGACGCTCACGCGCACCGTGCTCGACCACGTGGCCGGCCGCGTGCCGGTGATCGTCACCACCACGCACTACGGCACGCGGCTGTGCGCGGCGCGCAGCCGGCGCGCGCAGGAGCAGGGCGCGGCGATGGTCATGATCATGCCGCCGTATCACGGCGCGACGTTTCGCGTGCCGGAGGCGCAGATCGTCGAGTTCTACGCGCGCGTGTCCGATGCGATCGAGATCCCGATCATGATCCAGGACGCGCCCGCCAGCGGCACCGTGCTGTCCGCCCCGCTGCTGGCGCGCATGGCGCGCGAGATCGAGCAGGTGTCGTATTTCAAGATCGAGACGCCGGGCGCGGCCAACAAGCTGCGCGAATTGATCCGGCTCGCCGGCGACGTGGCCGAAGGCCCGTGGGACGGCGAGGAGGGCATCACGCTGCTGGCCGACCTGAATGCCGGCGCGACCGGCGCGATGACGGGCGGCGGCTTCCCCGACGGCATTCGCACCATCGTCGACGCGCATCGCGCGGGCCAGCTCGACGCCGCGTTCGACGCCTATCAGCGCTGGCTGCCGCTGATCAACCACGAGAACCGCCAGGCCGGGCTGCTGGCCTGCAAGGCGCTGATGAAGGAAGGCGGCGTGATCGACTGCGACCTGCCGCGCCATCCGCTGCCGGCCATGCATCCCGAGACGCGCGCCGAACTGATCGCGATCGCGCGCCGGCTCGATCCGCTCGTGCTGCGCTGGGGCAAATGACGCCGATGAATCCGCCCGTCACCACCCTCGGCATCGTCGGCGTCGGCAAGATCGCGCGCGACCAGCACCTGCCGGCCATCGCCGGCCACCCCGGCTTCGCGCTCGCCGCTGCCGCGAGCCGCAACGCGCAGGTCCACGGCGTGCGCAACTACCCCGACATCGACGCCTTGCTGGCCGCCGAGCCGGCGCTCGACGCGGTGTCGCTGTGCGCGCCGCCGCAGGTGCGCTACGCGCAGGCGCGCGCCGCGCTGCTGGCCGGCAAGCACGTGATGCTCGAAAAGCCGCCCGGCGCGAGCCTCAGCGAGGTCGAGGCGCTGCGTGTGCTGGCGCGCCAGCAGGGCCGCACGCTGTTCGCGACCTGGCATTCGCGCTGCGCGAGCGCCGTAGAACCGGCCCGCGAATGGCTGGCCGGCCGCACCGTGCGCGCGGTGCGGGTGCGCTGGAAGGAAGACGTACGGCGCTGGCACCCGGGCCAGCGGTGGATCTGGGAGCCGGGCGGCCTCGGCGTGTTCGATCCGGGCATCAACGCGCTGTCGATCGTCACGCGAATCCTGCCGCACGAGGTGGCGCTGCGTGCCGCCACGCTGCGGGTGCCGGCCGATTGCGCCACGCCGATCACGGCCGAACTCGACGGCGTGGACGCCATGGGCGCGCCTGTACATGCCGAATTCGACTGGCGGCACGGCCCCGTCGAGCAATGGGAGATCGACGTCGATACCGACGACGGCCCGCTCCGCCTGGCCGAAGGCGGCAAGCGCCTGACGATCGGCGGCGCGCCGGTCGCGCTCGGCCCCGAACGCGAATACGCGGCGCTCTACGACCGCTTCCACTGGCTGATCGCGCACGGCGCCGACGACGTCGATACCAGCCCGCTTCGCCTGGTGGCCGATGCGTTCCTGCTGGGACGGCAGATCGCCGTCGAGCCGTTCGGCCATTGATCGAGACAGTTCCGATAACGAGACCCATACCGGCAACCGCCGACAACAGAGAGAGGAGACACCGAATGACCCGCTTCACCGACACCCGCCGCATGACCTTCCGCGCCGTACTGGCCGGCCTGTGCCTCGCGTCGTTCGGCGCCGCGCTGCCGGCCTCGGCCGACGCGCCCGCCAAGATCGGCTTCCTCGTGAAGATGCCCGAGCAGGCCTGGTTCATCAACGAACAGAAGGCCGCCACCGCGCTCGGCAAGAAGGAGAATTTCTCGGTCGTCAACATCGGCACGCCGGACGGCGAGAAGGTGCTGGCGGCGATCGACAACCTCGGCGCGCAAGGCGCGCAGGGCTTCGTGATCTGCGCGCCCGACGTGCGCCTCGGCCCGGCGATCCAGGCTCGCGCCAAGCACTACAACATGAAGTTCGTGACGGTGGACGACCAACTGGTGGATTCGTCGGGCAAGCCGCTCGCGGGCGTGCCGCACCTCGGCATGTCGGCGTTCAAGATCGGCAATCAGGTCGGCCAGGCGCTCGCCGACGAGATGAAGAAGCGCGGCTGGAAGCCCGAGGAAGTGGGCGCGCTGCGCATCACCGATTACGAGCTGCCCACCGCCAAGCTGCGCACCGACGGCGCCACGCAATCGCTGCTGGCAAGCGGCTTCAAGAAGGACAACATCTTCGACGCGCCGCAAAAGACCACCGACGACGAAGGCGGCTTCAACGCCGCTTCGCCGGTGCTGGCCCAGCATCCGACGATCAAGAAATGGGTGATCTTCGCGCTCAACGAGGAAAGCGTGCTGGGCGCGGTGCGCGCCACCGAGCAACTGCATCTGCCGTCGTCGGACGTGATCGGCGTGGGCATCAACGGCGCGGGCGAGGCGTTCGCGGAGTTCCAGAAGAAGCAGCCGACGGGCTTCTACGGCACGATCGCCGTCAGCTCGACCAACCACGGCAAGGACAGCGCGCAGAACCTGATCGACTGGGTCCGCAGCGGCAAGCAGCCGCCGGCCGACACGCAAACGACCGGCAAGCTGATGACGCGCGAGAACTGGCTGGCGGTGCGCGCCGAGCTGGGCATCTGAGCCGGCACGGCGCAGCGGGAGACCCGATCCGATGAACGATCCGACCCACGAAACCACGGCCGTCGCGGCCGATGCCTATCTCGAACTGGCCGGCGTCAGCATGAGCTTTCCGGGCGTGCGCGCGCTCGACGGCGTGTCGCTCGCGGTGCGCGCGGGCGAGGTGCACGGGCTGATGGGCGAGAACGGCGCGGGCAAATCGACGCTGCTCAAGGTACTGTCGGGCGTAAACCAGCCGCAGGAGGGCAGCCTGCGGCTCGACGGCGTCGAGCAGCGCTTCGCGACCACCCGCGCGGCGATCGACGCGGGCGTCGCGATCATCTACCAGGAGCTGCATCTGGTGCCCGAGCTGACGGTGGCCGACAACCTGATGCTCGGCCAGTTGCCGAACCGGCTCGGCGTGCTGGACGAGCGCACGCTGGTGCGCCGCGCGATGGCGGAGCTGCAGCGGCTGGGCGAGCGGATCGATCCGCGCACGCCGGTCAAGGAACTGTCGATCGGCCAGCGCCAGATGATCGAGATCGGCAAGGCGCTGATGCGCGACGCGCGCGTGATCGCGTTCGACGAGCCCACCAGTTCGCTGTCGGCGCGCGAGACGGAGAACCTGTTTCGGATCATCCGTGCGTTGCGCGCCGAGGGCCGCGCGATCATCTACGTCACGCACCGGATGGACGAGGTGTATGCGCTGTGCGATCGCGTCACGGTGTTTCGCGACGGCCGGCGCATCGAGACGTTCGAATCGGTGGCCGAGCTCGATCGCAACCGGCTGATTTCGGCGATGGTCGGGCGCTCGATCGCCGACGTGTACGGCTACCGGCCGCGCGCGGCCGGCGAGGTGCTGATCGAGGCGAAGGGGTTGATGGGCCCGGGGCTGGCCGAGCCGGTGTCGTTCGCGGCGCGGCGTGGCGAGATCGTCGGCTTCTTCGGGCTGGTGGGCGCGGGCCGCTCCGAGCTGATGAAGCTGATCTACGGCGCGGTGCGCGCGAGCGCGGGCCATGTCGAACTGGCCGGCAAGCCGGTGCGCTTCGCCAGCCCGCGCGACGCGGTGCGCGCCGGCGTGGCGCTGTGCCCGGAGGATCGCAAGCAGGAGGGCATCGTCGCGATCGCGTCGGTGGCCGACAACCTCAACATCAGCGCGCGCCGCCATTTCAGCCCGGCGCGCTTCCTGCTCGACGAGAAGCGCGAGCGCGCGCTGGCGCACGACTACATCCAGAAGCTGGCGATCAAGACGCGCAACGGCGACACCCCGATCGGCACGCTGTCGGGCGGCAATCAGCAGAAGGTAATCCTGTCGCGCTGGCTGGCCGAGCAGATCGAGGTGTTCCTGATGGATGAGCCCACGCGCGGCATCGACGTGGGCGCGCGCGCCGAGATCTACCACCTGCTGTACGGGCTGGCCGAGGCGGGGCGCGCGGTGCTGATGGTGTCGAGCGATCTGGCCGAGGTGATCGGCGTGGCCGACCGCATCGTGGTGATGCGCGAGGGGCGCATCGCCGGGGTGGTGGCGAAGGCCGACGCCTCGCCCGATGAACTGATCAAGCTGGCGCTGCCGCGCTGAATTCCGGGCGCCGGCCCGCGCTTGCGCGCGCCGCGCCGCCCGGCCGAACCGATGGACGAGAGATGAACCGAGCCATGCAGAAAAGTACCCCCAGCCTCAACGACGCCGCCGCCCCCATCACGCCCTCGCGGGCGCGCGCCTGGGACATGATCAACAAGTCGGGCATCGTGGTGGTGTTCGTCGTGCTGTTCGCGGTGCTGTCCGCGACGGTGCCCGACTTCCTGACGGTCCGCAATATCCAGGGCCTGCTGTTGTCGGTCACGCTGATCGGCTCGATCGCCGTGACCATGATGTTCGTGCTGGCGCTCGGCGAGGTGGACCTGTCGGTCGCCTCGATCGTGGCGTTCTCGGGCGTGGTGGCCTCCACCGTGATCACCGCCACGCACAGCGTGGTGATCGGCGTGGCGGCCGGCATCCTGGCCGGCGGCGCGGTCGGCCTGGTGAACGGCGTGCTGATCGCGCGGTTCCGCATCAATTCGCTGATCGCCACGCTGGCGATGATGGAGGCGGTGCGCGGGCTGGCGTTCCTGACCTCGAACGGCGATGCCGTGATGATCTCCGAGGAGCGCTTCTTCGAGCTGGGCGGCGGCGCGTTCCTCGGCATTTCGTATCCGATCTGGAGCAATATCGTCGGCTTCGTGGTGTTCGGCTTCCTGCTCAAAAAGACGGTGTTCGGCAAGAACGTGCTGGCCGTGGGCGGCAACAGCGAGGCGGCGCTGCTCGCGGGCCTGCCGGTCACGCGCATCAAGATCGCGGTGTTCGTGCTGCAGGGCCTCGTGACCGGTTTCGCGGGCGTGATGCTGGCCTCGCGGATGAGCCTCGGCGACCCGAAAACCTCGGTCGGCCTCGAACTGGGCGTGATTTCGGCCTGCGTGCTTGGCGGGGTGTCGCTGACGGGCGGCGTGGCCACCATCGCGGGCGTGCTGGTGGGCGTGCTGATCATGGGCGCGGTGCAGGACGCGATGAGCCTGATGAACGTGCCGACCTTCTATCAGTACCTGATCCGCGGCGGCATCCTGCTGCTGGCGGTGCTGTTCGACCAGTTCCGGCGCAGCAAGCGGGCGGTGTGAGTCAGTGCGAGATGGGGGCAGGCCGGGCGCGGGCGACCTGCTAAACTGGGCCGCTCCGGTTTTCCCTCCCGCGCCCCGCCATGACCATATCGCCGGCCGGCATCATCGCCGGCACCACGCTGCTGAACCCCCAATGGCTGCGCACCTTCGTGATGCTGGTCGAAACCGGCAACTTCACGCGTGCGGCCGAGCGGCTCGGCCTCACGCAGGCAGCCGTCAGCCAGCATCTGCGCCATCTTGAGGATCAGCTCGGCCTGCTGGTGATCCGCCGCTCGCGCGGCATCGACATCACGCCCACCGGCCGCATCATGCTCGACTATTGCGCCGAACTCGGCCGTGCCGACCGCCGCCTGCGCGGCCGGCTGGCCGAAGCCGACGCCGATTGCGGCGAAATCAGCCTGATCACGCCCGGCAGCATCGGCCTCGCGATGGCGCCCTGGCTGCTCGACATGCAGCTCCAGACGCCCGGCCTGGTGGTGCGGCACCGCTTCGCGCCCGATCGCGAGGTGCTCGACGCGGTGCTGTCGAATCTCTACGAAGTAGGCTTTGTCACGCTCAAGCCCGACGACGAGCGGCTCGCCGCGCGCCGTTTCGCCGAGGAGCCGCTGGAGCTGGTGGTGCCGGCGGGCGACTACGTGCACGGCTGGGCCGATCTCGAACGGCTCGGCTTCATCGATCACCCCGACGGGCTGGCGATGGCCAGCCGCCTGTTGAGCCGCCACTTTCCCGACAACCCCGGCGTGCGCGGGCTGCCGCGCCGTGCGTTCACCAACCAGGTCGCGCTGATCCTCGAACCGGTCTCGCGCGGGCTCGGCTTCACGGTGATCCCGCGCTATGCGCGGCAGGCGTTCGCGCGCCAGGAATCGATCGCCGTGATCGAGTGCGGTGCGGCGGTGCTCGATACGCTGTGGCTGATCCATCGTTCCGAGTGGGGGCTGTCGAGCCGGATGCTGCGCGCGCTGGAGACGCTGCGCGAGCGGCTCGACGCGGCCGACCGCCAGGCGCGCGCCGCGCCGGCCGAGGCCTGAGGAACCGTTTGCGCGTGCGAGGCTAGAATGTCCGGTCCGCCCGCGAGCGCGGCGCGAACCGCGCCTCGGGCATCACCGGAACAGGAGAGTCCATGCAGGGATCCCCGCAGCACGCCAACGTCAAGCGCCACGCCGTCCGCGATTTCTTCCGCCGCCCGGAACGCACCGCCTTCCAGTTGTCGCCGGATGGCCGTCACCTGAGCTTTCTCGCGCGTCACCACGGCCGCCTGAACGTGTTCGTGCAGGCGATCGACGACAAGGGCCGCCCGCTCGGCGAGGCGCGCGCGCTGACCAGCGAATCGGCGCGCGATATCGGCGGCTACTTCTGGAAAGGCAACGACCGCGTGCTGTTCGTCAAGGATTTCGGTGGCGACGAGAATTACCACGTGCTGTCCGTGCCGATCGACGGCGGCGCGATCGTCGACCTGACGCCGTACGAAACCGTGCGCGCCGGCATCGTCGACAGCCTGATCGACGACGACCGCTTCGTGCTGATCTCGCACAACCGCCGCGACGCGACCGTGTTCGACGTGGTGCGCGTGGACGTGGCCAGCGGCGAGGAAACCGTGATCGCCGAGAACCCCGGCAACATCCTCGGCTGGATGACCGATCACGCGGGCCGCCTGCGGGTTGCCGTGGCGGGCGACGGCGTGAACCAGACCCTGCTGTACCGCGACGACGAGGCCGAGCCGTTCCGCCCGCTCGCCACCACGAGTTTTCGCGACATGCTGGCGCCGCTGCTGTTCACGTTCGACGACCGCAAGCTGTACGTGGCGTCGAATCGCGGCCGCGACCGCACGGCGATCTTCGAGTTCGATCCCGGCACGGCGCTGGAAGGCACGCTGCTGTTCGAGCACGACGAAGTGGACGTGACCGGCCTCGGCCATTCGCACACGCGGCGCGTGCTGACCACCATCTGGTACCAGGACGACAAGGTGCGCGCGCATCACCTCGACGCGCATATCGGCAACATCCATGCCGATCTCGACGCGCGCCTGCCCGGCGGCGAATCGAGCATCGCCAGCATCACGCGCGACGAATCGCGGATGATCGTGCGCAACGCGTGGGATCGTTCGCCCGGCGCGGTGTGGCTGTACGACGTGGCCACGCGCGAGCTGACCCAGCTTGAAGACCTGAAGCCCTGGCTCGATCCGGCCGACATGGCGCCGATGCAGCCGATCGAATACACCTCGCGCGACGGCCTGCGCATTCACGGCTACCTGACGCTGCCGGCCGGCCATTCGCTCGACGGCGAGGGCGCGGCCAAGGCGGCGAACCTGCCGCTGATCGTCAATCCGCACGGCGGCCCGTGGGCGCGCGATCAATGGGGCTTCAACCCCGAGGTGCAGATGCTGGCCAATCACGGCTACGCGGTGCTGCAGATGAATTTCCGCGGCTCGGTGGGCTACGGGCGCGCGTTCTGGGCGGCGAGCTTCGGCCAGTGGGGCCGCGCCATGCAGAACGACATCGACGACGGCGTGGACTGGCTGATCGCGCAGGGCGTGGTCGATCCGAAGCGCGTCGCGATCTACGGCGCGAGCTACGGCGGCTACGCCACGCTGGCCGGCGTGACGTTTACGCCCGAGCGCTATGCGGCGGCGGTCGATTACGTGGGCGTGTCGAACCTGTTCACGCTGCTCGAATCGGTGCCGCCCTACTGGAAGCCGCTGCTCGACATGATGTACGAGCAGATCGGCAACCCCAACACCGAGGAAGGCAAGCGCGCGCTGCACGACGCGTCGCCGCTGTTCTTCGTCGATCGCATCGTCACGCCGCTGTTCGTCGCGCAGGGCGCGAACGATCCGCGCGTGAAGCAGGCCGAGAGCGACCAGATCGTCGAGGCGCTGCGCTCGCGCGGCGTGGACGTGCAGTACATGCTCAAGGAGAACGAGGGGCACGGCTTCGCCAACGAGGAGAACCAGTACGAGTTCTACGAAGCGATGATTGCGTTCCTCGATACGCATCTGGCCGTGAAGCCGCGCGATTGAGGTGAGGGTTGTGGCCCGTTCCGGCGTGTTGGGCCGCCGGTGGCGGGCCGGCTTGCGGCGGCGGTGCGGCGAGCGTTGCAGAACGCAGCCGCGCCGCCGTTTTCAAGATGTCCCGGCTTCAGTCTTTTCCTTCCGCTCCGGCAGCCGTGCGCTTCGTCGCACCGGCTTTCGCCGCCTTGATCTGGCCCGCGTGGGCCGTCGTCAGACATTCCTGAAACAACGAGGCCGCCCGCGACGGCTGCGGCGAGCGCCGCAACAGGCTCACGAACCGGCAACGATAGTGAAACCGGCGCGGCGCGACGGCCTGCATGCGCCCGGCGCGCTCGAAGCTCTCGGCGTAGTGATCGGGCAGGAAGCCGAGGAATTTGCCCGACAGGATCAGCGTGGCCACCGCTTCCTGGTCCGACGCCGTGGCGCTGCGCGTGAGCTTGGCGCGGTGCGTGAGCTGCAGGTTCGGCGAGTGATAGCCGAGCCCGGCGAAGCCCTGCTCGCGAATCCGTTCCCAGGTCAGCTTGTCGTGCGCCGCGCCGAACAGCGGATGGCCCGCGCCGCAGTAGAGCAGCATCCGTTCGTCGTACAGATCGGTGTAGACGAGGCTGCCCGAACTGCGGTGCTCGGGAATCACGCCGATCTGGTAGCTGCCGTCGATCACGCCGCGCTCGATCTCCTGGATCGAGCCGACGTGCAGGTTCAGCGTCACGTCCGGCGCGGCTTCGGCGAACTGGCGGATCGCCTCGGCGATGCACGCGGCCGGGTTGGTGGCCGTCTTGTCGAACATCGCGATGTGCAGTTCGCCGCCCATTCGGTCGTGGATGCCGTCCACGCGGGCGCGGAACGCCTCCAGCGAAGCCAGCAGCCGCAGCGTTTCCTCGTAGACAGTCTGGCCCTCGGGCGTCAGCGTGAAGCCGGCCCGGCCGCGCCGGCACAGCACCAGGCCGAGCCGGGTTTCCAGATCCTTGACGTGACGGCTGATGGTGGAAATGCCGATATTCAGTTCCAGTTCGGCCGCGGCCATCCCGCCGCATTGCACCACCACCTTGAAGACGCGCAGCAGGCGCAGGTCCATGTCGCTCAACTGGCCGAGCAGGGCGCGCTGGCGGGGAGTTCTTACTTGCATGAATGTTCAAGTAAACATTGATATTGCGGTATTCACAAGACTATCTGGCGACCCAACAATGCGCAACACACGAACCGATGAGGAGCGCGCCGCGCCGACCGCCATGACCGAGATCACCGCCACCCAGCACACCCCGCAACAGGACGGCGTCCGCACCGACGCCGCCTGGCTCGACGCCCACTGGATGCCGTTTACGGCCAATCGCCAGTTCAAGCAGGACCCGCGCCTGATCGTCGAGGGCAAGGGCGCCTATTACACGAGCGCCGACGGCCGGCGGATCTTCGACGGCCTGTCGGGCCTCTGGTGCTGCGGCCTCGGCCACGGCCGCACCGAGATCGTCGAGGCGGTCAGCCGCCAGATCGCCAAGCTCGATTACGCGCCGGCGTTCCAGTTCGGTCATCCGCAATCGTTCGAGCTGGCCAACCGGATCAAGGATCTGACGCCGGCCGGCCTCGATTACGTGTTCTTCACGGGCTCGGGCTCGGAAGCCGCCGACACTTCGCTGAAGATGGCGCGCGCCTACTGGCGCGCCAAGGGCAAGGGCACCAAGACGCGCCTGATCGGCCGCGAGAAGGGCTACCACGGCGTGAACTTCGGCGGCATTTCGGTGGGCGGGATCGCCGCGAACCGCAAGCTGTTCGGCCAGGGCATCGACGCCGATTTCCTGCCGCACACGCAACTGGCGCAAAACAAGTTCTCGCACGGCCTGCCCGATCAGGGCGCCGAACTGGCCGACCGCCTGCTCGAACTGATCACGCTGCACGACGCGTCGAACATCGCTGCCGTGATCGTCGAGCCGTTCTCCGGGTCGGCCGGCGTGGTGGTGCCGCCGAAGGGCTATCTGAAGCGTCTGCGCGACATCTGCACGGCGCACGACATCCTGCTGATTTTCGACGAGGTCATCACGGGCTTCGGCCGTGCCGGCGCGATGACGGGCGCCGATGCGTTCGGCGTGATGCCGGATCTGCTGAACTTTGCCAAGCAGGTCACGAACGGCACGCAGCCGCTCGGCGGCGTGGTGGCCACCAAGGAAATCTACGACACGTTCATGGCGGCCGGCGGCCCCGAGTACATGCTGGAATTCCCGCACGGCTATACGTATTCGGCGCATCCGGTGGCCTGCGCGGCCGGCAATGCCGCGCTCGATCTGCTGGTCAAGGAAGACGGCGTGGGCCGCGTGCGCGCGCTGGCGCCGCATTTCGAGAACGCCGTGCATGGCCTGAAGGGCGTACGCCATGTGGCCGACATCCGCAACTTCGGGCTGGCGGCCGGCATCACGATCGAGGCGCTGCCGGGCGAGCCGGCGCGCCGGCCTTACGAAGTGGCGATGCGCTGCTGGGAGAAAGGTTTTTACGTGCGTTATGGCGGCGACACGATCCAGCTCGCGCCGCCGTTCATCGCCGAGGCACGCGAGATCGACGATCTGGTCGGTGCGCTGGCCGATGCGTTGAACGCCACGGCCTGACGCAAGCGGGGGGCGGGTAGCGCCGCTTGAAGGGGGAGGTAGGAAGCGACGTCGGTCCCGAGGGGCCGGCGTCGCTTTTTTCGTTTCACGCTGACGCCAGCAGCGCATTTGGCTGAACCACGCCGCCACTCGATGCAGCAGGTTTATCAAGTAATCGGGTGGGTCCAACCGATGTCGGCGCCAAAGGCCACACGCACGCCGGATCCGCCAACCACGCGCTTCGTCGCACTGATCGGCAAGCTGTTCGCGGCAGAGGCGCGCGGCGGGAAGCGGAAGCCATTACCAATCGAAGCCGATCGCAATTTTTCCGAAGTGGCCGCCTTGCGCCATCAGCTCGTAAGCCTTCGTCAAGCCGTCGAGGCCGAACGTGCGGTCGATGACCGGCTCGATGCGATGTGCAGCCATGGCCGCCACCGCTCCCGCCAAGTCCGCCACCGACCCGCCGTTGCTGCCTTGAACGCGCACTTCCCTGAAGATCACCGACAGCAAATCCAGCGGCGTAGTCCCACCGCCGAGGAACCCGATGGCGGCCACGGTGCCGCCGTGCCGTGCAGCGCTCACGGAGCGAGTGACACCTTCCCCTCCAATCGGGTCGATGACCAGATCGGCACCGACGCCACCCGTACGTTCCAGAACGAACGCCTCCCAGGCGGCATCCTTTCGATAGTTGAAGACTTCATCGGCGCCCAAAGCGCTGGCGCGTGCCAGCTTCTCGTCGGACGAGGAGGTGATGATGACCCGCGCCCCGCGCGCCTTGGCCAGTTGCAACGCAAAGATCGACACCCCGCCCGTGCCCAGTAGCACGACCGTGGATGCCGGGCCGATCTGCGCCGACTCCAGCGCCCGCCATGCCGTCATCGCGGCGATCGGGAGCGTGCCCGCGGCTTCCCAGCTCAAATAGTCCGGCAGCTTGACGACGCTGGCCGCATCGAGTTCGGCGATTTCGACCAGCGAGCCGGGCAGCGTCGCACCACGCATCGGGTTGGCGAGTTCCGCGCCAGGCCGGCCAGCGATCCAGTGCGCCTTGACGTGGATGGCGACGCGATCGCCGACGGCAACTTGCCAGACATCTTCACCGACAGCGATGACCTCTCCCGCACCGTCGGACAGCGCAATGTTGGGATACAGGGCGCCAGGGTAGTGGCCGGAAGCTACGGCGAGATCGGCGAAGTTGACGCTGCCGGCCTTCATGCGGACAAGGATGCGTCCCGTGCCAGCTCGAGTGGGTTCGGGCAGCGCGACCCGACGGAAGGCATCGAACGAAGGTGCCGTGATTTGAATGGATTGCATGTGGTTTTCTCCTGAAGGCAAGCCACTGTAAATCACGGCGTTTTTATATAGAATATGGAGAAAATACAGTTCATACCTGCGAAATATGCAGCAATCTCTATTCTCCGATTTGAACGAACTGGCGGCTTTCGTGGCACTGGCCGATACGGGATCGTTTGCCGCGGCCGGTCGGCAGCTCGGGCGCGATCCCACTGCCGTTTCTCGCCGCTTGAGTGCGATGGAGGCGCGCCTGGGCGTCAGGCTGGCCGAACGGAGCACGCGCAAGGTCGCGCTTACCGAGGCCGGTCGAACCTATCTCGAACGGATTCGGCCGCTGCTGCACGACCTGCAGGCGGCAGGACGCGAAGCGATTGCGTTCGCCGATGGCGAGGCGCGCGGCCATCTGCGCATCACCTTGCCGGGCAACTTCGGTCGCCTGTGGTTGACACCGCTGATCGTGGAGTTCCTGCGCATGCATCCGCGCGTCACCATCGAGGCGGACACCAGCAATCGCTTCGTCGACCTGATCGGCGAACGCTTCGATCTCGCCATTCGCTTGGGCGAGCTTCCCGATTCGCGTTTGGTCGCTCGCAAGGTCGCGGAGCGCCGCCGGTTGATCTGCGCGTCCCCGGATTTCATCGCCCGGCATCCGGCCATCCAGACGCCGCACGACCTGGCCGACTATCCGTGCCTCTGCTTCACCGGCCGACACGATCCCTATCGGTGGAACTTCATCAAGCCCGGAGGCGGGACGCTTGGCGTCACCGTGTCTGGGCCACTGGCGTCGGACGATGCGGAGCTATTGGTCGAAGCGGCTGTCGGTGGATTAGGCATCCTGTACACATCGGACTGGTATGCCAGCCGCGAGTTGGCATCGGGCCGGCTGGTCGAAATCCTTCCCGATTGGGCGCTGCTCGATCGCGGGGCGGTCTATGTGGTCACGCCGGCGGCGGCCGGCACGCCGTCCAAGACTCGCGCCTTTTCCAACTGGATCACCGAAAAGCTGGCGGCTCCCCCTTGGGTTGTGCCGCGAACAGCCACTTCCACTCGAACAGCGAAGCGGGCTGGTCGCTAAGGTGCAACTCCACGCTGACATACCCCAAAGCGGTCGCGCTGGTCGATCGGCTAGCTTGCTCGGATGGTTGCGCAAGCCCAATCTTTGGGGTGCCTTCTTCTTGACACTGATTCGTCTATAAACGAAGGTGATTGCCTAACAGATCAGGCTACTGGCTCGATTGGCAATGGAGGTTGGACGAATGAGAAGCAAATCCCATGACGAAGCGATGTCCGAGCTGTATCGGCGCGATCCGGCGCTGGCGCTCGAAGTCATCAACGATATCCTCGGCGACGGCGATCAGCCCGAGTTGTTGAGCGTGCTGCGCCAGCTCGCGCAGGCTTTTGGCGGCATGCAGGCGGTAGCCGCGCATGCGGAACTCAACCCCACGCAGCTTTATCGCACGCTCTCGCCCGAAGGCAATCCGTCGCTGGCCAGCATGATGGCGATCCTCAAGGCGATGGGGCTGCGCCTGGCCATTCAGCCGCTCGATTCCGTTGCAGCTCGCGAGACAGCAGCCACGGCTGCCGTTGCGCCATGCACTTGCCGAGCACAATCCGCCCGCGCCGATAAGCAAACCCCGCCGCATCGATAAGGTTTGCCGGAATCGATATTGGAAGCGTTCCAGCCGGTTCGATAGATTCATCGGATTGCCGTGCGCACGGCGCATCGTCCGACCGGAGCCATCGAATCATGAGCCAAGCCATCCGTTTCAACGCGTTCGAGATGAACTGCATCGGCCATCAGTCGCCGGGCCTGTGGGCGCATCCTCGCGACCGTTCGTGGCAGTACAAGGATCTCGACTACTGGACCGACCTCGCGAAGACGCTGGAGAAGGGCTTCTTCGACGGCATCTTCATTGCCGACGTGATCGGCTATTACGACGTCTATCAGGGCAGCAACCATCACGCGCTGCATCAGGGCGTGCAGATTCCCGTCAACGATCCGATCCAGCTCGCCGCGCCGATCGCGCTGGCCACCGAGCATCTGGGCATCGGCATCACGGCCTCGACCTCGTTCGAGCATCCCTACACGTTCGCGCGGCGGCTTTCCACGGCCGATCATCACACCAAGGGCCGGGTCGGCTGGAACATCGTCACGTCGTATCTGGAAAGCGGCGCGCGCAACGTCGGGCAGACGGGGCTGGAGGATCACTCGAACCGCTACGAGATCGCGGCCGAGTATCTGGAGGTGCTCTACAAGCTGTTCGAGGGCAGTTGGGAGGACGGCGCGGTGCTTCGCGACCGCGAGCGGCGGATCTTCGCCGATCCGTCGAAAATTCACGAAATCCGCCACAAGGGCCGGCATTTCGAGGTGCCCGGCTATCACCTGTGCGAGCCGTCGCCGCAACGCACGCCGGTGTTGTATCAGGCCGGCGCGTCGGGCGCGGGTAAGGCGTTCGCGGCGCAGCACGCCGAATGCGTGTTCGTGGCCGCGCCCACGCGCGCGACGCTGCGCGACTATGTGGCCGATATCCGCCGCCGCGCGGCCGAGGCGGGGCGCGACCCGCGCAAGCTGCTGATCTACACGCTCGTGACGATCGTCGTGGACGAGACCGATGCGAAGGCGCAGGCCAAGTTCGAGGAATACCAGCGCTACGTGTCGTACGACGGCTCGCTGGTGCTGATGTCGGGCTGGACCGGCATCGATTTCGGCGAGTACGCGCCCACCGATCTGGTGCGGCGCGTGGAAACCAATGCGATCGTCTCGGCGGTCGAGCATCTGGCCGGCGGCGACAAGGCCTGGACGATCGACGAGCTGGCCCGCTTCGGCGGTATCGGCGGGCTGGGGCCGGTGTTTGTCGGTTCGCCATCGACGGTGGCCGACATCCTGCAGGAATGGGTCGAGGAAACCGGCGTGGACGGCTTCAACCTGGCCTACGCGCTCGCGCACGAAAGTTTCGAGGACGTGGTGGGCTATCTCGTGCCGGAGTTGCAGCGGCGTGGCGTGTATCCCACGGCCTACCGGCCCGGCACGTTGCGCGAGAAGCTGTTCGGCGAGGGGGCGCGGCTTGGAGAGGGGCATCCGGGCGCGGCGTATCGCGACCTGTCGCGGTTCGCGGAGAACTCGCGGGCCGAATCCGACACCGAATCGCCTGTCGTGGGTCAGGCCGCCTGAGCGTTTGCTGCCTTGCCGGCTGCCCGGCAAGGCAGCCGTTCCGGGATTCGCCAATCTCGGTCTTTTGACGCCGCCGCACGCTCTACCAGCGCAACGGGAGCATGTCGGCCGCGCCCAATGTCAATGCATGACGCGTCACGACAACCGGCCCGGTATAACCGGGCCGTGTTCATTTGAGACGGGATCGAAGCAGCAGAACCGTGCGGCGGCGGTGGAGCGTGCTGAATGGCGCGCCCGCCACCCGGCGCGCCATTCAGGCGCGAGCCGGATTCAAACGAGATGGAAAAACGCGCGAATTCAGATGCGGCGATCGCGGCGCGCCACGACGCGGGCCGGCACCGGGCCGCGCGCGTAGCTCATGGCGGCCTGCATCTGCAGTTGCGACTGAAGCTCGAACATCGCCCAGACGCTGCGCAGCGCTGCGCCGACTTGCGACAGGAACGAGGACTTGCGGGACGGGGTGCGGACTTGCTTGGCGCTCGACATGATCAATCCAAGAGAATTTGCGGGTTAACACCTAGGTGTAAACCCGAATTTATGCCTGAGGCCGGGCGTTGTCAACAATTTCGCTTCGACGGATTCTTCGGTTTGACGAAGCGTTGCGGAAAAGCCGCGAAAAAAACGCGCCCGCCGCGGCGTAATCCACCGGGCGGGCGCGAGGGTCGGATACGGCTGGCGTCGGCCCGGAGCCACGGGCCGCGCGGCCGATCACAGGTAGCCGTAGCAGGTCTTCAGCTTGGCGTAATCGTAGAAATGGCTGGTCGGCGCGAGTTTGGCGCCGTCGCAGGCAGCCTGGAAATCGGTCTCGCGCTCGTTGTACAGCATCCGCACGGCCAGGCTCGCGCCGTTGCGGTACACGTCCCATTGCACGTTCGCCGCCATCGGCGACACCTGATCGCCGCGCCACGGGTTGTTGTCGTAGGTGTAGGTTTGCGCGGCCGGCACCGGCACGAACACGTTCTTCAGGTTCATGACCGAGGCGAACGGGATGATTTCCTCGGCGTGCGTGAAGCGCAGCTTGGCGGCGTTGGTCAGGTCGCCTTTGGCGATCGCGTCGGTTTGCGCGAAGAAATCGTCGCGCAGGATGGTCGCCATCTTGTACGTCACCGGGTTCGCTTCCTGCACACCCGGCCCCTTCTGGTAGAAGTCGGCCGCGTCCTGCAGATAGGCCAGGTAGCGGGCCTGCGGCGCCGCGATGTACTTCTCCATGGTCACGCCGCCCGTTTCGGCGGTCATCGCCGGGGCCACCTGCAGCAGGTTGTAGAGCACGTTGACGGCATCGACGGCCGTCTTGATGGGGGTCTTGCCGTCGCCCTTGAGCGTGTTGCTGAACAGCGCGTCCGACGAGGCGAACGTGTAGGTGCCGGTGTTCGCGAACGTATAGCCGGTGGTGCCGAGCTTGGCGAGGAAGGCCGGCGTGACGAGCTTCGAGAGCACGGCCTGCGCGGCGTCGCTGGCGGCGGGCGACGCGTTGATGTCGGCCAGCTTGGCGGTGACGGTCGCGTCGCTCGAATAGGCCTGATAGGTGAGGCTGTCGCGATAGGTGGTGTAGTTCGCGTCGGTCGTGGTGGTGACCAGGTCGGTGGCGGCCTTCAGCGCATGAAAGTAGAGCAGGAAGCGGTTGGTGCCGGCCGGCTGCGCGACTGGCGCGCCTTCCGGATAGGGCGCGGGCGCGGCCGGCAACGTGATGGCGGCACTCAGCACGGGCTTGTTCGTGACCAGCGCGCCCGAGAAGTAGGTCGAGCTGTCGACCGCGCGATCCTGGCCGGAGTTGACCACCACCACCTTGCGCGAGCCGTCGAACAACGCGGGCATGCGTTGCAGCAGGCGCGCGGCGAGCTGTTGATGCTCGCGGATGCCGGCCAGCGTGAGGTTGCCGTAGCCCGGCGTCGAGATGCCCGACACGCCGTAACCGAGCAGTGCGTTGGCCTTCATCATCGTGAACGTGTCGGCCTTGAGTTGCTTGCCGAGGTCGGTCAGTGCGCCGTCGGCGTCGGCCTTCAGCAACATGGCGTAGATCGCGCCGTCGTACTTGAAGCTCGACAGCCCGCGCGAGCCGTGGCGCGCCACCAGTTCGGTGTAGACGGGCGCGTAGCCTGACGGCGCGGCCTCGTAGGTGGCCGGATCTTGCTGCGGCTGGTACGGCGTCTTGGTCTGGTAATAGGTTGGCGCGGCGGCCGTGACGGGCGACGTGACCGGCTGGGTGGCCGGCGGCGTGGCGGCCGTTTGCGGGGTGTCGTCGGAGCCGCAGGCGGCGAGGAAGCAGGCAAGGGCGACGCAGGTCGCGCGGGTCGTCAGGGCAGTCATGTTCGCGGGCGGGAGGAAATTCGAGCCGCGAGTGTCGCAGACGACTTTGACAGCAAAAAGTCAGAATTCCGAAATACTTCAGGAAGGAATTCGTCGGACTTGAGATGCGTGCTGCCTGCTTTCTCGGTACTGCTCGTTACGATGCATCAAGCCGAATCAGCTGCCGAAATAGATGTTGCAGAAGCTGGCCGGGCCGACGCAATCGGCGGGCGTTTGCGCCGGTTGTTGCGGGGCGCGCTGCGTGCCGTGCGCTTGCTGCGGCGCCGGTTGCGCGTTGCCCGAGGCGGTTTGGGCGTGGGCGGCGCAGGCGGCGGAAAGGGCGAGGGCGGCGATCGCGAGTTGCATCGGCTTCATGTTGGTTCTCCTGAGGAAGTGCCGCGGTTGCGGCGTTGAGGTCACTATAGGAGCGCCCCGCCTCGGGATTAACCACCTGCCTTGGGCAGGATTCTTCCAGATTCAGGAGAGATCGACGTGTCGGCGCAGGCGGTGCGGCCGGCGCCGTGCGCGCACGAACGGCGCGTCGCGATCGAGCAGCGCGGCGCGGATGAAATGCAGCCCCACCAGCACGCGACGCATGCGCCGGCTGTCGGCCGACGAGGCCTCCCAGGCCGGGCGCGCGCGCAGGATCGCGCGAATCGCCAATGCCACCGATCGTTGCGCGCGCAACAGCTTGCGCGCGTCGGGTGCATCGAACAGGTCGGGCAGCATCGCCAGCATGTGCCGCACCGGCGCGAGCCAGCGCAGCGTGCCGGCCGCGCGCGCCGCGTCGAACGGCGTCAGCTCGCCGCGCAGGTCGATCACGGCGTGGCCGATCTCCAGCGTGACGAACAACCAGCGCAGGCTCGCGCGATGGCGCGCCGAGCGCTTCATCAGCAGTTGCCGCAGGTGCGAGGTCAGCTCGTGCGCGCCCGACTGGAAGCGTCCGTGCAGGCCGTCGAGCGGCGCCTCGCAGGCAAGCCGCACGCGCGCCCGCAGGTCGCGCTGGATGCGCTCGATCAGCCAGGGCATTTCGGTCGGGAAGATCACGGCGAACACCAGCGCGGCCGTCAGCATCGCGGCCACCACGGCCATGCCGTTGTTGAGCAGCAGGTCGGGCTGGTAGACGGTCACGTTGTCCGGCCCGGCCAGCAGACAGAAGAACACGATATAGCCCACGCCGTAGCCCGACAGCGCGGGCCGGGTGGTCACGAACACGCCGGCCGCCAGCAGCGGCGCGAGCGTCGCGCACAGCAGCGGGAAGCCGTCGATGTTCGGGTAGAGGTAGCACACCACCAGGTAACCCGCGAGCGTCGCCACCGCCGCGCCGGCGGCCATCTGCGCGACGAAGCGCGGCGCGCGCGGCGAGGTGGAACTGAGCGCGCAGGCGATCGCGGCGGCGATGGTGGCGAGGCCGCCGCTCGGCCAAGCGGTCGCGAGCCAGAATGCGCCGACGATGCCGAGCACCACCACGCTGCGCACGAACGTGAACGCGACGAACACGTTGTTGGTGCGCACCGTATAGCGCGGCGCGGTGTTTTCGAGCGCGTGCGAATCGGTGGCGAGCGAGGCGTGGGTTTGTGCGTAGCCGGCGAATTCGTCCACGAAGCGCGTCATCAGTTCGATCGCCGTGTCGAAATCGAGCAGGTCGTCGGCCGGGCCGGTGGCGATCGCGGCGCGTGCGTCGCGAGCGAGTTGCGGCAGCGCTGTCAGCAGCTCGCGCAACGCGCGCAGCGCCGCGCCGTGTTTGGCCGTGCCCGGCGCGGCGCCCGCCTGCAACGCCGCCAGCGCCGCCGCGAGCCGTTCCAGCGGCGGCGCGAGCGCGGCCAGCACCGTCGCGGCGCGGCGATGCACGAGCCGCCGGTGCAACTGCCGCAGCGCATGCAGGCGCGTGCAGGTGCTGACGAATTCGCCGTTGAGCCGGGCGAGGCGCCGGCTGCGCGCGCGGATGCGGGGGTCCTCGAACGAGGCATAGGCGCGGATCGCATCGAAGCCGACGATGTCGTCGACGAAATCGGCGAAGCGCCGCTCGAATTCGCCGCGCGCCAGCGTGCCGCCGAGCGCCGCTGCCGCGAACGCGACGAAGCGCGCATGCCGCGCGTTCAGCGAGCGCATCAGCGCGCGGCTCGAACTGAGCGGCAGCACCAGCCCGCTGACGGCGGCCGAACAGACGATGCCCACCGTCACCTCGGCCGCGCGCGTCAGCGCCGACAGGAACAGCGCGTCGGGCGTCATCACGGCCGGGATGCCGATCAGCGCGGCCGTGTAGCCGGCCAGCACGTAGCCGTACCAGCGGAAATGGCGGTTGCGCACGGCCGCCGCGATGCAGGCGCCCACCCACAGCGTGATGCCGGCCATGTACAGCTCGGGCTGCTGCGCGAACAGGCCGCCCAGCGCCAGCGCGGCGGCCAGGCCCACGGCCGTGCCGATAGTCCGGTAGAACGCCTTGGCGAACACCATCCCGCTCATCGGCTGCATCAGCACGAACACGGTGGTCATGGCGATGCGCGGCTGCGAAAGTTCGAGGCGCATGGCGATGCCCATTGCCAGCAACGCGGCGGCGACGGTCTTGGCCAGATGGAGCCAGATCAGGCCGTCGGAGAAGGCCCACTCGCGCAGAAGGTGGGCCATGGGCGCGAGCCGGGCCGACCAGCGCCGGGTTTCGGCGGCAACACGGACAGACGCGGACGGGAGTTTCATCACGACAATGCGGGGGCGAGACGGGCGCGCGGGGTTCGACGGAGGTGGGCCGGAGTGACGTCGCAGCCCGGCCCGCTGCGGCGCAGATTGTAGGAGGACGATATTCCGCCATTAATCGATCCTAGGGGAAACCAGAGTTGCAGGGCTGGCAACAATCGGGCAGGACGACGGGCGGACAATGTCGGCTTCTTCTGCCGTACTGAATAACAATGGACACGTTGCAAAACATGCGGGTGTTCGCCCGCGTGGTGGAGGCAGGCAGTTTCACGGCGGCCGCGATGTCGCTGAACTCGACCACCGGCGCGATGTCGCGCGCCGTTTCCGAACTCGAGGCGCGGCTGCGCACGCGCTTGATGAACCGCTCGACGCGCCGCCTGTCGCTGACGCCGGCCGGCGAGAACTATCTGCTGCGCTGCCGGCAGATCCTGGCCGACGTCGATACCGCCGAGGAAGAAGCCAGCGGCGCCTACGAGCGGCCGTCCGGTGTGCTGCGGCTGCACAGCTACGCGAGCATCGGCCAGCATTACGTGCTGCCCGCGCTGAACGCGTATCGCGAGCAGCATGCGGATGTCTCGGTCGAGCTGTCGCTGTCGCAGCGCATGCCCGACCTGTTCGATGGCAGCAACGACATGGCGGTGGTCACGGCCTCGTCGCTGCCCGATTCCGAACTCGTCTCGCATCAGCTTGGCGAAACCTTCAGCATCCTGTGTGCGTCGCCGTCCTATCTGCGCTCGCGCGGCGCGCCGGCCGATCCGGCGGCGCTTGCCGCCCACGATTGCCTGACCTTGCAGACGCCCGCGTTTCCCACTCACGACTGGCTGCTCGAAAGCCGCACCGGCCAGGTCGAGCAGATTCGCGTGAGCGGGCCGTTGCAGACCAACACGGCCGAATCGCTGGCGATCGCGATCCGCGAGGGCGTGGGCATCGGCATGCTGCCGCTGTACGCGGCGATCGGCCTGCTGCGCGACGGTTCGCTGATGCGTGTGCTGCCCGGCCACACGCTGCAGCGCATGAACATCTACGCGCTGTATCCGTCGCGACGCTTCGTCGATGCGAAGGTGCGCACGTGGGTGGAATTCCTGCGCGCCGACATGCCCGATCGCCTTGCGCGCGACGAGGCGCTGCTGGCCGCGCTCGATGCGCGCATGCAGGCGGCCGTGGCCTCGTCGCGTCGCGTCAAGGCTGGTGCGGCGGGCTGATCGGGTACCGCCGGCAACGCGGCGGTGTGGGGTATGGGCGCGAGCGTATCGAAGCATGGCGTCCGCTCCTGTCGATTCGGATTCCCAATGAAAACGGCGCGGGCTGTGGCCGCGCCGTTTGCTATTACTGCCTGCCTGCTGACCGGCAATGGCCTGAGCGCCTAGGCTCGGACGCGCCGACTGCCTTAGTCGGCCCGAACCGCTTTGCCGGCTTCCGACACGGCCGCACCGTTCGGGCCATACGACTGTTTGGCGGCCTGGCTCGCGGCCAGACGCTTGGTGGCGAGGCGGTCCTGCGCGGCCTGCACGTCGGCGGGGTAGGCCGAATCGTTGCCGCTGGACGGCGAGTAGCCGACCGATTCCAGATCGACCAGTTCCTGGATCACCTGAGCGCGGGTCAGGCCGTGATGCGCGGTTTGCGCGAAGGCCAGGGCGGGCGATGCAATCAGCATGGCGACAGCGGTCGAGACGACGATCTTTTTCATGGTGTGACTCCTTGCGGGTGGGTGGCCGGCGTCGTTGTTGCAAGCGCCGAACCAATGACTGCAGTGTAGGGAGCGGCCACCCCCGGAAACACCGGGCGGCGCGGAGGGCAGCCTTCCGGATCGCGCAACAGTGGCGGCGTTTTTTTGGCGCGGAGTCGATTGATTAGAATGAACGCCGCCCGCCCCACCACAGGAACGTCCATGAAGATCGTCAACGCGACGCTGCGCCGCCGCAGCGGCCTCCACACCCTCGAACTCGAAGGCGCGACGATCGCGCGAATCGTGCCGCAGGAGGGCTCGGTCACGGCATCGGGCGACGACATCGACGCGGGCGGCCGGCTCGCGATCGCGCCGTTCGTCGAGCCGCACATCCATCTCGATGCGGTGCTGACGGCGGGCGACCCCGAATGGAATCGCAGCGGCACGCTGTTCGAGGGCATCGAGCGCTGGAGCCAGCGCAAGGCCACCATCACCCACGAGGACACCAAGACGCGCGCCCACACGGCGATCGCGATGCTGCGCGATCACGGCATCCAGCACGTGCGCACCCACGTCGACGTGACCGATCCGACGCTGGCCGCGCTCGCGGCGATGCTCGAGGTGAAGGAGGAGGCGCGCGGGCTGATCGACTTGCAGATCGTCGCGTTTCCGCAGGAAGGGATCGAATCGTTCGACGACGGCCGCGCGTTGATGACGCGCGCGATCGAGATGGGCGCGGACGTGGTCGGCGGCATTCCGCACTTCGAGAACACGCGCGAGCAGGGCGTCAGTTCGATTCACTTCCTGATGGATCTGGCCGAGCGCAGCGGCTGCCTCGTCGACGTGCATTGCGACGAAACCGACGATCCGCATTCGCGCTTTCTCGAAGTGCTGGCCGAGGCGGCGCGCGTGCGCGGGATGGGCGCGCGCGTGACGGCCAGCCACACCACGGCGATGGGTTCCTACGACAACGCCTATTGCTCGAAGCTGTTCCGTCTGCTCAAGCGCTCGGGCATCCACTTCATTTCCTGTCCGACCGAAAGCATTCACCTGCAGGGGCGCTTCGACACGTTCCCGAAGCGGCGCGGCGTGACGCGCGTGGGCGAGCTCGATCGCGCCGGCATCAACGTGTGCTTCGGTCAGGATTCGATCCAGGACCCGTGGTATCCGCTCGGCAACGGCAACATCCTGCGGGTGCTCGATGCCGGCCTGCATATCTGCCACATGATGGGTTACGACGAACTGCAGCGCTGCCTCGATTTCGTCACCGATCACAGCGCGAAGGCGCTGTCGCTCGGCGAGCGCTACGGGCTGGAGGCCGGGCGGCCCGCGAACCTGCTGGTGCTCGATGCAGTGAGCGATTACGACGCGGTGCGCCGCCAGGTCAAGCCGCTCGTGTCGGTGCGCGCGGGGCGCGTGATCCTGCGCCGCGAGCCGGAGCGGATCACGTATCCGCAGGCGGGTTGATCGTTGGCTGCGCAGGCGGCCGAGGTTTAGCGCCGCGCCAGCGCTCGCCGCGAAGGACGCGTGAGCTTGCGCCGTGAGCCGGAATGGATCGCCTATGCGCAGTTGGGTTGATCGCTCTCCGTGCTGGCGGGCAGCGTCAGCGCCTGCCGCGCGGCGACGGCTGTCAGCGTGTTGGTGAACGTGCGCAGCCGAGTCGGCGGATTTTGCCGCATGAGCCAATACGCGTTCCAGACCGCATAAGCGCAACAAATTGCACATCGCGGTGGCTCGGAATCATTGCTGCCCGGGTTTCGGCACGGCAAGATGCCGCCATCGCCGATATCGAGGGATTGAAAAACAGTCGTGAAGATCACGGACTCCCCCACGCAGTTGCAATTTCCGACCGGGCCGCACGAGGACGTGCTGACTTCGGCCATCAACGCCGATGCGCCGATCCGCTTCTCGTGCCGCGACGGCTTTTGCGGCCAGTGTCGCGGCGAGGTGCTGGCCGGTTGCTACGCGGCCGGCCGCGACGGCCCGCTGCGCGAGGTGGCGGCCGGTGGCGCGCCCGAGCCGGTGCTGATGTGCCAGACCTACCCGCGCTCCGATCTCGCGATTCGCATGCCGCAAGCGGGCGATGCGTCGAGCGCGGTGCGCGCCGCGCGCATCGAGGCTGTCGAGCTGGTGGCCGCCGATATCGCGGTGGTGCGGCTCGATCTTTTCGACGCCGCGCCGTTCATGTACGAGGCCGGGCAGTGCGTGTCGATTCGCTGGTCGGCGAACGGCTGCAAGCCGTTTTCGCTGGCGCGCGCGTGCGATGGCGGGCGCACGCTCGAACTGCATGTGCGCAAGGTCGCGGGCGGCGAGTTTACCGAGTGGCTGTTCGCGGGCGGCGGGCAGCGCGCGGTGGGCGCGATCGTCGGCATCGAAGGGCCGCTCGGCGAATTCGGTTGGCACTCGCCGGCCGCGTGCCCGGTGGTGCTGATGGCCGGCGGCACCGGTTTCGCGCCGCTCGCGGCGATGATCGAGGCCGAGCGGCTGTGGGAGGGCGAGCGCCCTGTGCATCTCTACTGGGGCGGGCGCACGGCGGCTGACTTGTATGCCGACGCGCGCTGCCGCGCGTGGGCGGCCGGCAATCCGCACTTTCGCTACGTACCGGTGCTGTCGGGCGACGACGCTGCCGCCGACGGCGTTCGGCACGGCTCGATGGTCGCCGCCGTGATGGACGATTTCGCGTCGCTCGCCAACGTCGACGTATACGCCTGCGGCGCACCCGCGATGGTCGAGGCCGCGAAGGCGGGACTCGTCGGCGCGCGCGGCTTGCGGGCCGAGCGTTTCTTCGCCGATCCGTTCTCGCCGCCCGTCGCGCGGCATGCCGCGCGAGACGCCTTGGTCCGCCTGAACCTGCATTGGCCCGATGGCGGCGGAGGCTACCTGATGGCCGCCGAGGGGCAACGGCTGCTCGGCGCGCTGATGCGCGGCGGGATCGCGCTCCAGCACGTGTGCGGCGGCAACGCCGTGTGCGCGACGTGCGCCGTGACGGTGACCGCGCGCCAGGACGGCCACGCAAGCGAGAGCACTATCACGCCCCCGGGCGAGGAAGAGGCCGATCTGCTCGACTTTCTCGACGCGGCCCCCGGCACGCGGCTGGCGTGTCAACTCCGGCTCGACCGCGCGTTCGATCATGCCGACGTGGTGCTGCCCGGCGCGCCCCCGCAGGGCGATACAGCGTGTGCGCAACAGGAGGCGCGATGATGCAGCGCGAGGATTACGAGGACGTCGGCCCGAATTTCGACATCGCGGGCATGCTCGACGTGCGCCGCCGCAGCCGCGCGGCCGTGCACGCGATCGCGGCGCGCATCGCGCCGGGCATGCGCGAGGAGGACGCCACGCGCGTCGCGCGCACGGTGCTGCGCGAGCACGGCCTGCTGCGCGGCTGGCACAAGATCATCGTGCGTTTCGGCGCGAACACCGTGCGCGAATATGGCAATCCGTCCGCGCCCGGCGTGGTGCTGGCGGCTGACGACATCTTCTTCATCGATATCGGCCCGGTGTGGGACCGCTGGGAGGGCGACGCGGGCGAAACCTTCGTGGTGGGCGCGGACCCCGAGATGCATCGGGCGCGCGCCGACGTGTTCCGGCTCTGGCAGACGGTGCACGACCTCTGGCGCGCCGAGCGCATCACGGGGCGCGCGCTGTACGAGTTCGCCACGCGCGAGGCGCAAGCGATGGGCTGGGAACTGAACTTGAAGCGGATGTCGGGGCACCGGATCGCCGATTTTCCGCACGAACCGAAGTTCGCCGGCACGCTGTCGACGGCCGACGTGGTGCCGAGCGCCCACGTCTGGATTCTGGAGATGCACATCCGTCACAAGACGCGGGGCTTCGGGGCGTTCTACGAAGACCTGATGATGGAGCGGGAGATCGAGGGGCGTTGAGGGTGGAGGGCCTGGGCCGAGGCCCGAGTTTCTAAGCGCGAAGCCGAAGCCGAAGCCTCGAAGCCCAAGCCCAAGCCCAAGCCCAAGCCGTACATCAGCCGCCGAACACCCGCTCGATACCCGCCGCCACGCGCAGCACGCGCGCATCGTCCAGCGCCAGGCCGGCCACGCTCAAGCCCACCGGCGCCGCGCCGGCCGGCGTGCACGGCAGTGACACCGCGCAGCCGTCGAGAAAGTTGATCACCGACGGGTTGCGCAGCGCCAGCGCATTCGCCGCCGCGAAGCGCGCGGCGTCCGATTCGAGCGGCGCGATCGGCGGCGGCACCACCGGCACGGTCGGCATCAGGAATGCGTCGAAGCCGTCGAGCGCCGCGCGCGCCTGCGCGATGGCATCGGCGCGCGCGGCCAGCAGGTCGAGGTAGTCGGCCGCGCCGGCCGGTTCGCCCACCCGCAGCCGCGCCAGCACGCGCGGGTCGTAATCGCCCGCGCGCGTGGCCAGCGTCGTGCGATGCGTGGCGTACGCCTCGATCGGCGAGAAGCCGAAGCGGTTGATCGACGGCAGCGCGTCGAGCACCGGCAGCCGCAGCGGCACGAGCTTCGCGCCGGCGCGCGACAGGCGGGCCAGCGCGTCGTCCCAGGCGCGCGCCACCGTGTCGTCCATCTGATCCGTCACGTAGTGGCTCAACACCGCGAGGCGCAGGCCGTCGAGCGGCGCGGCGTCGAGCGCGAAGCCGCCGGCCTGGATCGATTCGCCGGCCAGCAGCCGGTCCACCAGCGCGCAGCAGGCCACGCTCGGCGCGATCGCGCCGGCCGAATCGAGCGTGGTCGACAGCGGGAACATGCCGCGCGTCGTGATGCGCCGCGCGGTGGGCTTGAAGCCGGTCAGCCCGCAGAACGCGGCCGGAATCCGCAGCGAACCGCCGGTGTCGCTGCCGAGCCCGGCGGCCGCCATGCCCTGCGCGACCGAGGCCGCCGCGCCCGACGACGAGCCGCCCGCCACGCGCGGCTCGTCCGGCTGCCACGGCGAGCGCGGCGTGCCGTACCACGGGTTGACGCCCAGCCCCGAGAACGCGAATTCGCTCATGTTGGTGCGCCCGATCAGCACCGCGCCGGCGCGGCGCATCAGCGCGATGGTCGGCGCGTCCTGCGCGGCCGGCGGCGCGTCGTCCAGCACGCGCGAGCCGGCGCGCGTGCGCTGGCCGGCCACGTCGTACAAGTCCTTGACCGAGACGGGCAGCCCGGCCAGCGGCGACAGGCGAATCCCGGCGCGGCGCAGCGCATCCTGCGCGTCGGCCTGGCGGCGGGCGTCGTCGGCATCGACATGGCAGAACGCGTGCGCGCCGTGGCCGCCGTCGGCGGCGATCCGGTCGAGCGCGGTATCGACGAGGGCGCGGCTGGTGGTGGCGCCGGCATCGAGTCGGGCGGCCAGTTGCAGCAGCGGGGTGGCGGGAGCGAAGGTCATCGGGGCGTCTCCGGCAAATTGATCGTGTGCGAAATAGGGAAACGGGCGCGCGGCGGGCGCGCCCGGGGGCGGATGCGTCAGGCGACGATCGGCAACGCTTCGACGCGATAGTGATGGTGCAGGCTGCGGCCCAGCACCGGATCGTGCAGTTCGAGTTCGAACGCGTCGCCGCTGGTCATCGCCGCCATCTCGCCGCGCACGGCCAGCGTGCCGCTGTACATCGCGCAGCCGGCCGGCAGTGCCGCCGCATCGCGTTCGGCATAGCGCTGCCAGAGCGCGGCGGGCGGCAGCAGGCCGTCTACCGCGCCTTCCTGATACAGGCGCGTCGTGCCGTTGGCGGCCACGAAGCGCGAGCGCAGCACCAGTTGGTCCCAATGCGCGGCCACGTCG
Organism: Burkholderia sp. 22PA0099; assembly: GCF_047497165.1. NCBI lineage: Bacteria > Pseudomonadati > Pseudomonadota > Betaproteobacteria > Burkholderiales > Burkholderiaceae > Burkholderia > Burkholderia sp. 22PA0099. The sequence continues at coordinate 2,784,830 of NZ_CP163164.1, forward strand.
GCGTAACGCCACGCTTCACGCGCCACCGGCTTCGCGCACACCTGCTTCGACACGGCGACGCTGTACGCCTCGGTCTTGCGGTCGGTGTGGTCGGAGCCGATCGTCACGAGCGTGCCGAGCGGGCTGTCGAACAGCACGCATTCGATCTCGCCGCTGGTGTCGCCGCCGAGCACCTCGATGTCGTGCGCCTGCGTCAACTGGTCGGCGGCAACGCGATAGAAGCACGGCGTGCTGGTGGGCGGCGCCACGCCGAGCGCGGCGAGTTCGTCGATGTGATGCTGGATCGCGGCGGCGTCGCGGCCGGCCCAGCCGGCGATCACGAGCGCGTCGAGGGCGACGTCGAGCGTGCGCGGCTCGCTGTCGAGCGAGGAAACGGTAAAGGAAAGCAGAGTCATGATCGGAATCGGGAAGTGCGGGAGCCGGCGCCGCCTCGCGCGGCCTTGCTGGAAGGCGCGCGCCGGGGTGCCGCCGGCGGGGAGTGCGGCACGGGCCGCGAAGGGCTTGAGGGTCAGTCCTCGAGCGGACGATGCGCGGTTTCGCGGGCGGCCAGCAGCGCGATCGACGTGATGACCAGCGCGCCCGTCACGTACAGCGACACGGCGGTTGTCGTATGCCACTGGCGGAACAGCGCGACGATGATCAGCGGTGCGAAGCCGCCGCCCAGAATGCCGGCCAGCGTGTAGGCCAGCGACGAGCCGGCGTAGCGCACGCGGGTCGGGAACTGCTCGGTGACGAACGCCGCCTGCGGGCCGTACATCGCCGCGTGAATCACCAGGCCGACCACCACCGCCAGCACGATCAGGCCCGGCTGCGAGGTGTTGACCAGCGAGAAGAACGCGAAGGCCCAGATGATCGCCGCCAGCACGCCGCCGAGATATACCGGCCGGCGGCCGAAGCGGTCCGACAGCGCGCCGAACAGCGGCACGGTCAGCGCGTTGCAGGCGGTGCCGCACAGCACGGCGGTCAGCGCCAGCGAGCGCGACAGGTTCAGCACCGTCGTGACATAGGTCAGCGTGAACACCACGATCAGCGCATAGAGCACATCCGAGCCGATCCGCGAGCCGCCGGCCAGCAGCAGGCGGCGCCAGTGGAACGTGAACACCTCGGCCACCGGCACCTTGGCGGTGGCGTGCGATTCGCTGAGTTTCTCGAACGCGGGCGTCTCGCCGACGCTGCGGCGCACCCACATGCCGAAGATCACCAGCAGCATGCTGGCGAGGAACGGCACGCGCCAGCCCCAGTCGAGGAACGCATCGGACGACACGGCCGCGGTCAGCAGCGCGATGCAGCCGGTGCCGAGCAGCGTGCCGAACGACGGCCCCACCTGCGCCCACGAGGCGTTCAGGCCGCGCTTCTTCTGGTTGCCGTGCTCGACCGCCAGCAGCACCGCGCCGGCCCATTCGCCGCCGAGCGCGATGCCCTGCACGAAGCGCAGCGCGACCAGCAGGATCGGGCTCAGGATGCCGGCCGTGGCATAGGTGGGCAGCACGCCCATCAGCGCGGTGGTCAGGCCCATCAGCACCAGCGTCAGCATCAGCACGGCGCGGCGGCCGAGCTTGTCGCCGAGGTTGCCGAAGATCAGGCCGCCGAGCGGGCGCGACACGTAGCCGACCGCGTAGGTCGAGAATGCCAGCAGCGTGCCGGCGAGCGGATCGACCGACGGGAAGAACAGGTGGTTGAAGACGAGCGCGGCGAGCGTGTTGTAGACGGTGAAGTCGTACCACTCGAGCGAGGTGCCGATCATGCTCGCGCTGGCGAGGCGGCCGCGTCCGGCTTTCGGCTGTCCGGCCATCGGGGACCGGCTGGCGAGGCTGTTCATGTTGTTCTCCATCAGGGTAGCGGCGGTGATGCGGCGGTGATGCGGCGGTGATGTGGTGTGGGCAGGCGGCTCAGGCCGCGAGCCGCCAGAGCAGGTCGAAGCCGCGCACCTGCGACGGTTCGAGATCGGCGAGTGCGGCCAGATGCTGCGCGGCGTCGCGCGCGGCGCTGGCCGAGCTCGCCTCGACGAGGATCAGCGCATCGGCGAGCGCGGCGGTGGGCGCGCCTGCGCCGGTGGCGATCGGCGCGGACAGCGTGGCGTCGGTGGTGAACACGCGCACCGCATGCACGCCGGTGGTGGCTGCGGCGGCGGTGGCGGCGTCGCGCCAGGCCGGCGAGGCGACTACGGCCGGCGTGGCCGTGAACAGCGCGAGACGGCCGCCTTCGCCGTTGCCGGCGGCGAACGTCAGCGCACCGACGCGGCGCTGGTTGTCGCGCATCCGGGCGAAGCTGCGCAGCGACCATTCGGTCTGCCGCGTGAACGCCTGCTGATAGGCGGCGCTATGGAACACGTCGAGCGCCGTGGTTTCGTACAGCGCCAGATAGCGACGCGGCGCGCCGTCGTTGGCGAGGAAGCGCCGTGCATGCGTGAAGCCGGCGATGCCGACGCGCTCCTGCATGTGCTCGCGGTCGTACCAGGCGTTGAAGTCGTCTTCGGTGCTGGGGTCGGTGTCGGTCCAGATGCAAAGCTGGCCGGGCCGGGAAGTCGGCTGATCGCTCATCGAGGCGTTCCTGCGTAAGGTTTCGGACAGGCGCAGTGTGGCGAGGGCGGGCCGGGTCGGTCCAACAAGAAAAAAAATACGGTTTGAACAGGTTTTCTTATCGTTTCGGCGCGCGGCGCGAGGCGTCGTCGGGCTCGGGGCCGCGCGCGGCCATGAATGCGCGCGCCGTATCCGCCGCCAGCTCGGCGATGCGCGCCGACAGCGGATGCGGCAGGCGATGGCAGGCCACCAGCGGCATCGGCGTGAAGTTGCTGTCGGCGTCGAGCACCACCAGCGAGCCGTCGCGCAGCTCGCGCTCGATGATGGCGGGCGGCAGCGCGGCCACGCCGAAGCCGTCGGCCACCAGCCGCACGATGGCGGCCACCGAGCTGATGCAGTTCACGCGCACCGGCCGCTCCACGGCGCGCGCGAATTCGCGCTCGATCGCCGTATGCGGCCCCGAATGCCGCGAGAAGCTGATCACCGGGTGCTCGGCCAACTGTTCGAGCGTGATGCGCTCGCCGCCCAGGCCCAGTGCGGGGCTGGCGACCCAGCGCATCGGGAATTCGCACAGCGGCGCGTTGACGAATTCGCGGTCGGCCAGCGTATCGGTCTGAAGAATCAGATCCACCGCATCGGCGCGCAGCCACTGCACGAGATGGATCGTGGTGTCGCTCGTCACCTCCACCTCCAGCCTCGGAAAACGCTCGCGAATCTGCGCCATCAGCGCCGGAAACCAGCTGTGCACGATCGATTCGATCACGCCGATGCGGATCAGGCCGGCGTCGCCGTCGGTGTCCTCGACCTCGCGGCGCATCTCGTCGCCGAGCCGCACGATCCGCTCGGCATAACCGAGCATCTTGCGGCCAGCGGGCGTGAGCGTGGCCGAGCGCGAATTGCGGTCGAACAGCCGCACGTCGAAGCTTTCCTCGAGCGCGGCGATGCGGCTCGACACGGCCGCCTGCGTGGTGTGCAGCTTCTCGGCGGTCAGGCGGAAGTTCTGCAGGCGGGCGAGCCAGATGAAGGTTTCGAGAAAACGGATATTCATGATGCGGAGCGGAAAACGGGGCGGAAGCGGAGCCTGCGCGCGCGGCGCGGGCCGGGGCAAATCGGGGCAGATTGGGGCAGGTCGGGCGTGGCGAGAATGGTCCCGATGATAGCGCGGCCATTTTTCGAGAAGGCACGATGCACGGCGGGCGTTGCGTCGCGGCCGGTTCGATAGCAAAAACTTTTTGACGCGAATTTATTTTCTTGTTGGAGCGAAGCGAGCGGGCTGGGCAACACTTCGGCATCCGAACGCGGCATCGGCCCGCGCCTCACCACCGCTTGCGACGGCGTTCGCGCCGCGTGCCGGGAGAGTCGGAGTCCTGACTAATTTGACGATACGACACCACGCAACGGCCCGCCCGACGGACCAAGAGGAGCCCGCATGAACCCTTCGCGCCATTCACGCCACCCGCGTCATTCGCAGCCGCCGCGTCGCTCGCGCACCCGGCGCCTGTTCGCCGCGCATCTGGCGTCGAGCCTCGCCGCCGGCGCGGCGATGGGCGCCGCCGCGAGCGCGCATGCGCAGTCGAGCGTCACGCTGTACGGCACGATCGACACGGCGATCGTTTATGCCAACAACGCGGGCGGCAAGCGCCAGTTCGAGATGAACAGCAGCAACGTGCTCGGCAACCGCTGGGGCCTGCGCGGCTCGGAGGATCTCGGCAACGGCCTGCGCGCGGTGTTCGACCTGGAGAACGGCTATTCGTCGACGACGGGCGGCTTCCAGCAGGGCGGCGACCTGTTCGGCCGGCAAGCCTGGATGGGGCTGGCGTCGCAGCGCGCCGGCACGCTGACGGTGGGGCGGCAGTACGACGCCTCGGTCGATTTCATCGGGCCGTTCATCGCCGGCACGCAATGGGCCACCTACCTGGGCGGCCACCCGGGCGACCTCGACAACACCAACAACGATTACCGTTCGAACAATTCGGTGAAATACACCACGCCGACGGTGAACGGGTTTCGCGCGAGCGGGCTGTACAGCTTCGGCGGCACGCCGGGGCAGTTCGGGCGCAATTCGATCTGGTCGCTGGGGCTCGGCTACACGGGCGGCCCGTTCGTGCTCGGCGCGGCCTACGTGCATGTGAAGGATCCGAACTTCTCGTACTTCGGCAACAACAGCACGTCGAGCGCGACCGGCAGCAACATGGCGGCCAGCCGCGTGTATTCGGGTTATGCCTCGGCGGGCAACGAGCAGATCGTGGCGGTGGGCGGCACCTATACGGCCGGCCCGGCGATCATCGGCGCGGTGTACACCAACACGCGTTTCGGCGAGCTGGGCGCGCACGCGGCGCTCGATCCGCTCGGCTATCGCGGCGCGGCGGCGTTCCACAACGCCGAGCTGAACCTGCGCTACTACCTGACGCCGGCCTGGCTGCTCGGCGCGGCCTACGACTACACGCGCGGCTATGGCGCGAACCACGTGACCTATCAGCAGGGCGACATCGGCGCGACCTACATCCTGTCGAAGCGCACGCAGGTGTATCTGGTGGGCTTGTATCAGCACGCGTCGGGCACCGATTCGACGGGGCAGGCCGCGGTGGCGAACATCAACGGGCTGACGGCCTCGTCGACGCCGAATCAGGTGTCGGTGCTGGCAGGCATCACGCACCGCTTCTGATCCAGAAGCAGCGGTTGCGCCGAATGGAGATGGGCGGGCCTTGGCCCGCCCGTCGGCGTTACTCGTTGCCGTGCTTCAGGCGCAGCGCGACGACGGCTGCGATCGCCAGCGCCACGGCCAGCAGCGTCAGGCCGTTCTTGGCGTTGCCGGTGGCCTGTTCGATCGCGCCCACCACGGTGGGGCCGACGAAGCCGCCGAGCAGGCCGCAGGTGTTGACGAGCCCGAGGCCGCCGGCCAGCGCGCTGCCCGACAGCCGCGAGGCCGGGAACGTGAAGATGATCGCCTGCACCACGAAGAACATCGCGGCGGCCACGCACACGCACAGCAGGCCGAGCGCCGGGCTCGCATAGGCAGCGCACACCAGGCCCAGCGCCATCACCACCAGCCCGGTGCACAGCAGCGTGCGCGAGCGCTTCGAATCGCGGGCGAGACGCGGCAGCGTCGCGGCGCCGAGCGCGGCGGCGACCCACGGCATTGCACTGAGCAGGCCCACCGCGAACGGCGAGAATTTGCCCGAGGCGGAGATCATGCCGGGCAGGAAGAAGATCATCGTGTAGATCGTCAACTGGTGGCAGAAGTAGACGAAGATCGCCAGCCAGATCTGCGGATCGCGCACCGCCAGGCCGAACGAATGGCCGCCTTGCGCGGCGCTGCCGGCCTGCTGCTCGGCGAGCAGCGAGCGTTCGAGCGCGCGGCCCGTTTCGGGCGGCAGCCACGTGGCGGTGCTCGGCCGGTCCGGCAGCTTGCGCCACACCACGAAGGCCATCAGGATCGCCGGAATGCCCTCGATGGCGAACAGCCATTGCCAGCCGTGCAGGCCGAGCGCGCCGTCGAGTTCGATCAGCGCGCCGGCCAGCGGCCCGCCGACGATGTTCGCCACGCACACGCCCAGCAGGAAATAACCGGTGGCGCGTGCGCGTTCCTCGCGGCCGAACCAGTAGGTCAGGTAGAGCATCACGCCGGGAAACAGGCCCGCTTCGGCCGCGCCGAGCAGCAGGCGCATCACGTAGAACGAGGTTTCGCCCTGCACGAACGCCATCGCGACCGACAGCAGGCCCCAGGTGATCATGATGCGGGTGATCCAGAAGCGCGCGCCCACGCGGTGCAGCACGAGGTTGCTGGGGATTTCGAGCGCGGCGTAGGTCAGGAAGAACAGGCCGGCGCCGAGGCCGTAGGCCGCCGACGAAATGCCGAGGTCGACGCCCATCGCGTGCTTCGCGAAGGCGATATTGGTGCGGTCGAGGAAGCTGATGACGTAGGCGACGATCAGGATCGGCATCAGCTTGCGGAACAGCAGCCGGTTCAGCGACGCGCGGGCGTCGCCTTCGACGGCGGACAGGGAAGCGGTGTGCGTTGACATCGAAAGGTCTCCATCTGCAACGATCCGGCACACGGGGCCAGCCCGGCGTGCGGGTTCACGGTCAAGGGCCTGCGCGGGCGTGCCGGTCGCGCGTTTATCGGTGGGGTGCGCTCGGCGAGCGCGGGCTGGCGAACGGGGCGGCCGGGCGGCCAGCGCTCAGGGCCCGGGCCGCCGCGCGTCAGAAGTTCACGGCGTCGCCGCCCTTCAGGCCGAGCATGGCGCGCGCCTCGGCCGGCGTTGCAATTTCCAGCGACAGCCCTTCCAGCACCTGGCGGATCTTCGTGACCTGCGCCGCGCTCGATTCGGCGAGCTTGCCGGGGCCGATCCACAGCGAATCCTCCAGCCCCACGCGCACGTTCGCGCCCTGCGCCGCGCCGATCGTGGCGAGCGGGATCTGGTTGCGGCCTGCGCCGAGGATCGACCATTCGTAATCCGAACCGAACAGGCGGTCCGCCGTGCGGCGCATGTGCATCAGGTCCTCGGGGTGCGCGCCGATCCCGCCGAGCAGGCCGAACACGCTTTGCACGAAGAACGGCGCCTTGGCGAGGCCGCGATCGACGAAGTGCGCGAGGTTGTACAGATGCGAGATGTCGTAGCACTCGAATTCGAAACGCGTGCCGTTCGCGCCGCAGCTCGTCAGGATGGTTTCGATGTCGGCGAAGGTGTTCTTGAACACCAGGTCGCGGCTGTTCGCGAGGTGCTCGTGCTCCCACGGGTGCTTGAGGTCGGGAAAGCGGTCGAGCATCGGATACAGGCCGAAATTCATCGAGCCCATGTTCAGCGAGGCCACTTCCGGCTGGAAGTGATGCGCGGGGCGCAGGCGCTCGGCGATCGTCATGTGCGGGCTGCCGCCCGAGGTCAGGTTGATGACGGCGTCGCAGCGCGCCTTGATGTTCGGCAGGAATTCGGCGAACACGGCCGGGTCCTGGGTGGGCTTGCCGTCGGACGGGTTGCGCGCGTGCAGGTGCAGGATCGCGGCGCCGGCTTCGGCGGCGGCCACCGCGGCGTCCTCGATTTCGCGCGGCGTGACGGGCAGGTACGGCGACATCGACGGCGTGTGGATCGCGCCGGTCGGGGCGCAGGTGATGATGACCTTGCGGGCTTTGGCCATGGCAGGAATTCTCGTGAGGTTCGTGGATCGGATCGTTGGGGCGCGCGCTTACAGCACTTCGACGTTGCCGCACACCGACAGCGCCTGCCCCGAAATGCCGTGGCCGCCGGGCGAGCAGAGGAACAGCGCGGTGGCGGCGATCTCGTCGGGGTCGGTCATGCGGCGCAGCGAGATCTTTTCGAGGTAGCGCGTTTCCATCTCGTCGTAGCCGAGGCCGAGCTGCTTGGCGCGCGCGTCGATCACGGCGGTCATGCGAGGGCCGCGCACGATGCCGGGTTGAATCGCGTTGACGCGGATGCCGACCGGCCCCAGTTCGATCGCGAGGCTCTTGACGAGGCCGACGATCGCCCACTTGGTGGCCGCGTAGGGCGTGCGGAACGCATAGCCGAGCCGGCCCGCCACCGACGACAGCGCGATGATCGAGCCGCCGTGCGTGGAATCGCGCAGCATCGGCACGGCCTGGCGCGCGAAGCGGTATTGCGCGTCGAGGTTGATCGACATGGTGCGTTGCCAGTCGCCCGGATCGATCTCGTCGATGCCGCCGGTGGGGCCGGCGATGCCGGCATTGTTGACGAGCACGTCGAGGCCGCCGAGCGTGGCGCGCACGTCGGCGAACACGCGGTCGATGGCGGCCGGGTCGGCCACGTCGGCCAGCGTCGCGCCGATCGCGGGCTTGCCGGGGCGGTCGTTCAGCGCGGCGATCGCGGCCTCGGAGGCGTCGCACACATGCACGCGCGCGCCGCATTCCGCGAACGCGTCGGCGATCGTGAGGCCGATGCCGGCGGCGCCGCCCGTGACGAGCACGCGCAGGCCGGAATAGGGTTTGAGCAGATCGAGAATGGCCATGCCGTTAGGTCTCCTGTTTCGTTCTACTGAGGGTTGTCGCGACCGCGGCGGCGGGTGCCGCCGATGCCGCGTTGCCGGTGCGCCGTCAGGCGCGCACGGGCTTGAGTCGGGTGGCCTGCGCGGTGTTCAGCGTGGCGGTGAGGTCGTGTGCGGCGCCATCGATGTCGAGCGCGATGCCGGCGCGCGCGCCGGCGCTGTCGCGGCGGGCCAGCGCATCGACGATCGCGCGGTGCGCCACCATCGAGCGGCGCATGTGGGGGATGTCGGGCGCCACCATGTTCAGGAACGGGCCGATCCGCATCCAGAGGTTCTCGACGATGGCCAGCGTGCTTTCGCTCGCGCCGTGCCGGTAGATCGCGCGGTGGAACGCGAAGTTGCCGCGCAGGTATTCGCGCGTGTCGCCGGCCTCGGCGTGCCCGTGCATGACCTCGCAAAGCGCGCGCACTTCCTCGATTTCGGCATCGCTCATGCGCGCGGTGGCGCGCGCCGCCACGCAGCCTTCGAGCGCGATCCGCACGTCGCGCAACTCTTCGAGCATCTCGACCGTCATCGGCGGCACCACCATCGCGCGGTTCGGGCCGTCCACCAGCGCGCGTTCGGCGCGCAGGCGAGTGAGCGCCGCGCGCACCGGCATGGTGGAGGAGCCCACCGCCTCGGCCACGCCGCGCAGGCTCAGGGCCTGGCCCGGCGCGAACCGGCCGCTCATCAGCGCTTCGCGCAGTTGCAGATAGACCTGATCGGCCATCGTTTCCGATTCGACGGCTTGCAGGGCGGGCGGGGCGATACGAGGGGCCAAGGCGGGAGTCTCCGGGTTTGATCTGTGATCACACTGTGTCGATGTGCAGTGTTGTCGATTCGCGTGTCGGCGTCAAGATTGGCCTGCTCAGGGAAAACGCGGGGGCGGGCGTTCTGACGCAGGCGCTTTTCGAGATATGCATCGAACAAATGAATCGAGTAGAAAAATCCATTTGTTTCATGAAGGGGCGGTGTCTAGCATGTCGATCATTGCGGGCGCGTGCGCCCGCGTTTATGTCGCGGTTCAACCGCCGGCCTTCGCCCTTTCTTCGATCACCGAACCATGTCCTCTCCCGCTGCCCGTCCCGCCGCCTCGTCCCGTCCGTCCGCCGCTTCGGCCGCGCCCGTCGCCGAGGCGCCGCGAACCGCGAGCCGCCCGCTGGTGCGCCTCGCGCTGGTCACGGTGCTGACCGGCGTGGGCGCGGGCCTCGGCGGCATGCTGCTGGCGTTGCTGCTGCATGCGATCCAGCATCTGGCCTATGGCTACAGCGTTGCCCACGTGATCAGCAACGAGAGCTTCCTGCAGGGCGTGTCGCAGGCCTCGCCGCTGCGCCGCGTGCTGGTGCTGACCGGCTGCGGCCTGGTGGCCGGGTTCGGCTGGTGGGCGCTGTATCGCTGGGGCAAGCCGCTCGTCAGCATCAAGCGCGCCGTGAAGGCCGCCGACCCGCGCATGCCGATCGTCAGCACGACCGTGCATGCGCTGCTGCAGATCGTGACGGTGGCGCTCGGTTCGCCGCTCGGCCGCGAGGTGGCGCCGCGCGAGATCGGTTCGCTGTGGGCCGGCTGGATCGCGCATCGCGCCGGGCTGTCGGCCGGCGATCAGCGGCTGATGGTGGCCTGCGGCGCGGGCGCCGGGCTGGCCGCCGTCTACAACGTGCCGCTCGGCGGCGCGGTGTTCGTGATGGAAGTGCTGCTCGGCAGCTTCGGCTGGTCGGCCGCCGTGCCGGCGCTGGCCAGCTCGGCGATCGCCGCCGTGGTGGCCTGGATCGGCCTCGGGAACGAACATCAATACACGGTCGGGCCGCTCGCCATCGATGCCTCGCTGGTGGTGTGGTCCGCCGTGTGCGGGCCGGTGTTCGGCGTGGCCGCCTACGGCTTCACGCGCCTGACCACGGCCGCGCGTGCCGCCGCGCCGCGCGACTGGCGGCTGCCGGTGCTGTCGGTACTCAATTTCGCGATCATCGGCGGCCTGTCGATCGCCTTGCCGGCGCTGCTCGGCAACGGCAAGGGGCCGGCCGCGCTCGGCTTCGACAGCGCGCTGACGATCGGCACGGCCGCCACGCTGCTGGTGCTGAAGGTAGCGATCGAATGGGGCAGCCTGCGCGCCGGCGCGGAAGGCGGGCTGCTGACGCCGGGCCTCGCCAACGGCGCGCTGCTGGCGATCGTGCTGGGCGGCGTGTGGAGCCTGGTCTGGCCGGGCGCGGCCACCGGCGCGTTCGCGATCGTCGGCGCGGCCGCGTTCCTGGCCGCCTCGATGCAGATGCCGCTGACGGCCATCGTGCTGATGGTGGAATTCACGCGCGTCGGCCACGATTTCCTGATCCCCGTGCTGATCGCGGTGGGCGGCTCGATCGCCGCGTACCGGCTGGTGTCATCGCGCGCCAAGGCGTGATGCGGCGGGCAGGGCGCGCGCCCTGCCGGTTTTCCTTACAGGCACGAAGGCTGCCCGCCGCTTCATGACGGTGGCTCGCTCCTCCAAGCGCCTTTTACCTTTCCCGAGGATGGTTTATTGTTGAGGCCGCGCCGCCCGCTGCGAAGCGGATGGCGCGTTTCAACGGACCCGATTGTTTCGCGCTGCTTGATATCGGCCGATTCGATGCACGGGCAACCATCGCGGCGGGCATCCCGGATTCAGCGGGCGCTACCGCCGTCACGATCGCAGACAGCACGGCATGCAGCCTGCGCCCGCCCCGGGTGCCGGCGCAGGGAGAGGGCCGCATGGAGATCTTCGACGCATTGCATCTGGCGCGTCTGCAGTTCGCGTTCACGGTGTCGTTCCACATCGTGTTTCCGGCGATCAGCATCGGCATGGCCAGCTTTCTCGCGGTGCTCGAAGGCATGTGGCTGAAAACCGGCGATTCGTCCTACAAGGACATGTTCCTGTTCTGGTCGAAGATCTTCGCGGTGGGCTTCGGCATGGGCGTGATCTCGGGCGTGGTGATGGCCTACGAGATCGGCACCAACTGGGGCGGCTTCTCGCGCATCGCCGGCAACGTCACCGGCCCGCTGCTGACCTACGAAGTGCTGACGGCGTTCTTCCTGGAAGCCGGCTTCCTCGGCGTGATGCTGTTCGGCTGGCAGCGCGTGAGCCCGCGCGCGCATTATTTCGCCACCCTGATGGTCGCGCTCGGCACGCTGATCTCCACGTTCTGGATCCTCGCCTCGAACAGCTTCATGCAGACGCCGCAGGGCTTCGGCATCGAGAACGGCCGGCTGGTGCCGGTGGACTGGTGGAAGATCATCTTCAATCCTTCGTTCCCCTATCGATTGCTGCACATGACGGTGGCCGCGTTCATCGTGGCCGGCTTCCTGGTGGCGGCCTGCGGTGCGTGGCATCTGCTGAAGGGGCGACGCGACGCGGCCGTCACGCGCAGCTTTTCGATGGCGCTGTGGCTGCTGCTGCCGCTCGTGCCGCTGCAGATCCTGATCGGCGACGCGCACGGCCTGAACACGCGCGAATACCAGCCGGCCAAGATCGCCGCGATCGAGGGCATCTGGGAAACCGAGCACGGCGGCACCGCACTGAACCTGTTCGGGCTGCCCGACATGGACGCCGAGGTCACGCGCTACGCGATCCAGGTGCCGCATCTGGGCAGCCTGATCCTCACGCATAGTTGGGATGGCGAAATACGCGGCCTCAAGACCTTTCCGCGCGAAGATCGCCCGTATTCGCCGATCGTGTTCTGGACGTTCCGCGTGATGGCCGGGCTCGGCTTCCTGATGCTGTTCGCGGTGCTGCTCGGCTGCTGGTTGCGGCGCGGCGCGCGGCTCTACGAATCGCGGCTGTTCCAGCGCTTCATGGTGTGGATGGGGCCGTCGGGCATCGTCGCGCTGCTGGCCGGGTGGATCACCACCGAGGTGGGCCGCCAGCCGTGGACCGTGTATGGCGTGCTGCGCACCGAGCATTCCGTGTCGCCGCTGACCGGCCAGCAGGTGGGCGTCACGCTGCTGCTGTTCGTGATCGTCTATTTCCTGGTGTTCGGCACCGGCGTGTATTACATGCTGAAGCTGATGCGCAAGGGGCCATCGTCGGGCCACGGCCATGCGGACGACAGGCAGACGGCCCATCCGGGGCTGCACAATCGGGCGCTGTCGCGGCCCGGCGACGCGATCGACCAGGAGTGACGCGATGGTTCTCGATCTTCCCGTGCTGTGGGCCTTCATCGTCGGGCTCGGCGTGTTTCTCTACGTGATGCTCGACGGCTTCGACCTCGGCATCGGCCTGCTGTTTCCGTTCTTCGACGCCGAGCGCGAACGCCACGTCATGCTCAATACCGTCGCGCCGGTGTGGGACGGCAACGAAACCTTCCTGGTGCTCGGCGGCGCGGTGCTGTACGGCGCGTTCCCGGTGGCGTACGCCACGCTGCTGCCGGCCAACTACCTGCCGCTGATCCTGATGGTGATCGGGCTGATCTTCCGCGGCGCGGCGTTCGAGTTGCGCGCCAAGGCCACGCGCACGCAGAACCTCTGGGATCTCGCGTTCATCGGCGGCTCGATGCTCGCCACCTTCTGCCAGGGCGTGGTGCTCGGCTCGCTGCTGCAAGGCACGACGATCGTCGACGGCACCTTCGCCGGCGACCCGTTCGGCTGGCTGTCGCCGTTCAGCGTGTTCTGCGGCTTCTGCCTGCTGATCACCTATGCCACGCTCGGTTGCGGCTGGATCATCTGGAAGACCGAGGGCGCGCTGCAGGCGAAGGCCTATTTCCTGATGAAGCCGCTGTGCCTGCTGCTGCTCGGCGCGATCTTCCTGGTCAGCGCATGGACCGTGATCGGGCTGCCGGCCGTGTCCGAGCGCTGGTTCGGCGGCAGCCATCTGATCGTGTTCTCGCCGGTGCCGATCCTGGTGCTGGCCTGCGCCTTCGGCATCCTCCGCGCCGTGAACCGGCGCCGCGACGTGCAGCCGTTCGTGCTGACGCTCGCCATTCTGTTTCTCGGCTACAGCGGGCTGGTGATCAGCATGTGGCCGAATCTCGTGCCGCCGTCGCTGTCGATCTGGGATGCCTCGTCGCCGCCCGAAAGCCAGTGGTTCATCCTGGTCGGCACGGTGATCGTGCTGCCGATCATCCTCGTCTACAACTTCATGCAGTACCGCGTTTTCCACGGCAAGGTGCGCGAGGGCGACGCCGGTTATCACTGAGCGGGAACGGGTTTTGCGGTGGGCCGAACGGCGCGAAGCCGAGGCAGGTTTCGACGCGGCAAGGTGCGCACCTCCGGCCCCTCGAACGTGCAGATTGCGGGAAAACCCGTTATATTTGCGACCCTAAACGATATGAGCCGAATGTTTCAGAAGTCTTTCATGCGTTGACGGCTCGCGCGCTTCACGCGCGCGGCGTCTCCGTATTCGATGTGTATGCCAGGCATTCACGTGACGGGAAGGACATGACAATCAGGCAAACCGGGTGGGCGTTTCTTCGGGCAGCCGGGCCTTGCGTTGCTTCACGCACGCCAGGGGCCGGGCTGCCGCCGACATGATGCACGCGCCGTCGTCGCAGCGATTTTCTTCTCGCGCGGCCGGACGCGTCGCACGCTTCGTGGTGTGTTCCCAGATTCCGCCGTACCGCATGCGCGCAGCGCGCTGGCGGTAGGGCTTGCCGTTTCGCGTTGCCGTAGTCGCCATAACAAAAAACAACGATGGAGGATGACCTGCGTGCTCGCACGCGCAGATCTGTTGATAAACCGTCTCAAACAAAAGGTTGGGATCATGACAAAACAATCCTCGTCGCTCGGTGTCATCGGCGGCCTGACATGGCTGTTCGCCTTGCTGGCAGGGCTTTACCTGCTGGTCGGCGGTGCCTGGCTCGCTGCGATCGGCGGCTCCGTGTATTACATCGTCGCCGGCATCGTGCTGCTGGTGTTCGCCTGGCTGATTCGCGGCCGCCGCGCCGTGGCGCTGACGCTGTATGCGCTGCTGCTGGTCGGCACCGCGATCTGGTCGGTCGGCGAATCCGGCTTCGATTTCTGGGCGCTCGCGCCGCGCTCCGGCGTGCTGGTGGTGTTCGGCGTCTGGCTGCTGGTGCTGGTCACGCGCAAGCTGAACGGCGCGCGCGCCGCGAACGGCTGGGCGCTGACGGTGTCGCTGCTGATCTGGGCCGGCGTGCTGGTCTATGCGAACTTCAACGATCCGCAGGAACTGAACGGCACGCTCGCGGCCGAGACGCCCGCGCAAACCTCGCCGATCCCCGGTATCGCCGACGCCGACTGGCCGGCCTATGGCCGCACCCAGGAAGGCACGCGCTATTCGCCGCTCAAGCAGATCACGCCCGAGAACGTGAAAAATCTGCAAGTGGCATGGACGTTCCGCACCGGCGACAAGAAAGGCCCGAACGATCCGGGCGAGATCACCAACGAGGTCACGCCGCTCAAGATCGGCAACCTGCTGTACCTGTGCTCGCCGCACCAGATCCTGTTCGCGCTCGACGCGGCCACCGGCAAGCTGGCGTGGAAGTTCGATCCGCGCCTGAAGAACGATCCGTCGTTCCAGCACGTGACCTGCCGCGGCGTGTCGTATCACGACTTCTCGGCCGACGCACAATCGCAGGCCGCGGCCAGCGTGACGCCTGATGCGTCCGCTGCCGCCGCTTCGGGCGCATCGGCTGCTTCGGTTGCCGACACGGCCGCCGCATCGGGCAGCGCCGCCAGCGCCACCGATGCCGCCGCGAGCGCGCCGGCCGCACCGTCGGCCCCGGCCACCGCCGCCGTCGACACCTCGCCGGGCGCCTGCACGCGCCGCATCTACCTGCCGGTCAACGACGGCCACCTGTATGCGCTCGACGCGCAGACGGGCCAGCGCTGCGCCGAGTTCGGCAGCAACGGCGATCTCGACCTGCAGCATCTGCAACCGGTCACCACGCCGGGCATGTACGAGCCGACCTCGCCGCCGATCGTCACCGACAAGGTGATCGTGGTGGCCGGCTCGGTCGAGGACAACTTCTCGACGCGCGAGCCGTCCGGCGTGATCCGCGGTTTCGACACGCGCACCGGCAAGCTGCTGTGGGCGTTCGATCCGGGCGCGAAGGACCCGAACCACATCCCCGGCCCGGGCGAGCACTACACCTGGAACTCGCCGAACTCGTGGGCGCCGGCCGCCTACGACGCCAAGCTCGACATCGTCTACCTGCCGATGGGCGTGACCACCCCGGACATCTGGGGCGGCCACCGCACGCCGGAGCAGGAACGTTATGCGAGCGGCCTGCTGGCGCTGCACGCATCGACCGGCAAGCTGGCCTGGTTCTACCAGACCGCGCACCACGATCTGTGGGACATGGACCAGCCGGCCCAGCCGACGCTGGCCGACATCACCGACAAGAGCGGCAACAAGGTGCCGGTGGTGTACGCCCCGGCCAAGACCGGCAACATCTTCGTGCTCGACCGCCGTACCGGCGCGACCGTGGTGCCGGCGCCGGAACTGCCGGTGCCGCAGGGCGCCGCGACCGGCGATCACGTATCGGCCACGCAGCCGTTCTCGGACCTGACGTTCCGTCCGAAGCAGAAGCTGACCGACGCCGACATGTGGGGCGCGACGATGTTCGACCAGCTCGTGTGCCGCGTGATGTTCCATCGCCTGCGCTATGAAGGCACGTTCACGCCGCCGTCGGAGCAGGGCACGCTGGTGTTCCCGGGCAACCTCGGGATGTTCGAGTGGGGCGGCATTGCCGTCGATACCGATCGCCAGATCGCCATCGCCAACCCGATCGCGCTGCCGTTCGTCTCGAAGCTGATCCCGCGCGGGCCGGGCAACCCGATGGAGCCGGAAGCCGGCGCCAAGGGCAGCGGCACCGAATCGGGCATCCAGCCGCAATACGGCGTGCCGTTCGGCGTGACGCTGAACCCGTTCCTCTCGCCGCTCGGCCTGCCGTGCAAGCAGCCGGCCTGGGGTTACGTGTCGGCGATCGACCTGAAGACCAACCAGATCGTCTGGAAGCGCCGTATCGGCACCGTGCGTGACAGCTCGCCGGTTCCGCTGCCGTTCCGCATGGGCATGCCGATGCTTGGCGGCCCGGCCACCACGGCCGGCGGCGTGTTCTTCATCGGCGCCACCGCGGACAACTACATCCGCGGCTACGACACCAACAACGGCAAGCTGCTGTGGGAACAGCGCCTGCCGGCCGGTGGCCAGGCCACGCCGATGACCTACGAGGTCAACGGCAAGCAGTACGTCGTGATCGCGGCGGGCGGCCATGGCTCGTTCGGCACCAAGCTCGGCGATTACGTGATCGCCTACGCGCTGCCGGACAGCAAGTAACCCGGCATGCGGCGCACGCCATTCGGGTGCGCCGCGCTGGAATCGACGCCGGCGGGAGGCGGCCTTCGGGCCGGTTTCCCGCCGGCGGTTTCGCTTCCGGCGCAGCGGTTTTCCATTCCATTTCATGTTCGACCTGGCCGCGTATCCACGGCCGATGACGGCTCGACGCCCATGCGGGCGAGCCGCCGTCGATCGCGGATACGCGTTCCGGCGAAGCGACCGTTCCTCTCGTTCATGCGTCACGATTTCGTTGCGCGCGCAAGCATGCGCGCCACCCCGTTCGGCCGTTCGACTCGTTTCCGCGTGCGCGTGCTGGCGTTCGCGGCGATGTGCGTGCCCGCGATGCCTGCTCTCGCGCAAGGCTCGGTCACGCTCTACGGCGTGATCGACACCAGCATCGAAGTGACCAACCCCGGCTCGGGCTGGGTGCCGCGGCTCGATTCCGGCGCGTATCGCGGCTCGCGCATCGGCCTGCGCGGCGCGGAGCCGATCGGCGGCGGCGTGCGCATCCTGTTCGATATCGAGAGCGGCTTCGGCTCCAACGACGGCACGTTGTCCACCGCCGGCACGCTGTTCAACCGGCAGGCCTGGGTAGGTGTGGGCTCACGCTGGGGGGAGTTGCGCGTGGGGCGGCAGTATTCGCCGATCTACATTCCGTTCAAAGGGCAGATCGATGCGTTCGGCGCGGGCACCATCGCGTCGGGCCTCAACAACCTTTCGAAGATCACGCCGTACGAGAGCAATGCGATCACGTATCTGTCGCCCGATTTTCACGGCTTCACGAGCACCGTGATGGTGTCGATGCGCGACCCGTCGGCCGGCGGCGCGAACGGGCTGGGCGGCACGATCGCGACGTTCGCGTACCGGCAGGGGCCGTTCCGGATCGCGTTCGCGCATCAGCAGACCAACGATTCGGGCGCGCTGCGTTCGAACATGGGCGGCGTGTCGTACACGGTCGGCAAGCTGACCGGCTTCGTCTCGATGTTCAACGGCGATGGCGGCACGCCGCGCTATCACGACGACGGCGCGGCCGTGTCGGTGCGCTATGCGGTGTCGTCGCGCTGGCGGGCGGCGCTCGGCTATGCGTACCTGCGCGACCGGTCGGGCAAGGGCAACGACGCCGACCAGTTCAGCGCGATGACCGAATACGATCTGTCGCCGCGCGTGCTGCTGTATGCCAGCGCGGGCTGGCTGCGCAATCGCGGCACGGGCACGTTCACGCTGCGCGGCGTGAACGTGACGGGGTTGACGCCCGCGTATCCGGGCGCGACGGTCAAGGGCGTGCAGGTGGGGATGATCCAGCGCTTCTGACGGAGCGAACGGCCTGCCGGTTCAATCCGGCCGAAGAATGCGCATCAGCGTGTCGATATTGAAATCGATACGCGCCTGCAGCGCGTCCGGCGAGGTGAAATCCACGCCATAGATCACTTCCAGCGTGTAGCGATTGGTCAGGTAGTAGTAGCCCACCGAGGCGATCGTCAGGTAGAGCTGGCGCGCATCCACGCCGGCGCGGAACTCGCCGCTGGCGACGCCGCGATCGAGAATGCGCTGCACCATGTCGAGAAAGCCCACGTGCAGTTCCGCGAACAAGGCGGACTGCTTCACATGCCGCGCGCGATGCAGGTTCTCGCTGTTCACGAGCGACATGAATTCGGGGTGTTTCAGATAGTGCTCCCAGGTAAAGCGCATCAGCTTGCAGATCGCTTCGACCGGGGGAAGATCATCGAGGCCGAGGTTGCGCTCGGCGGTACGCACCTGCGTGTACGCCTCCTCGAGCACCACCTGGAACAACTTCTCCTTGCCCTCGAAATATTCGTAGATCATCCGCTTGTTGACCTCGGCCTTCTCCGCGATGGAATCGATGCGGGCGCCGCCGAGGCCGACCTCCGAGAATTCCTCCTTCGCGGCCGCGACGATGCGGGCCTGCGTCTGCGCGGGGTCCCGCGCGCGCTTGGCAGACGCTGACGGGGACGTCGAGTCTTTGGAAGTCGGCATGGTGATAGGTGTCGGCAAAACCTCCATTATCGGGGCTGGAAGGCAAACCGTCATGGTTGGCCTGCCTGGCCTGCATTGCCCATCCGCTGCCGGTATGCCCGGCATTCCGCCTCGCTCATCGTAAACCCGCGTTCGCACGATTCGGCTTGAACCGTTTCGTTACGTATGCCAACATTTCTCTCAAGTAACGAACTGGTTCGGTACTGAGTCGAACCGGTCAATCGAATGGAGAGATGGGACGTGACGAAATGGACAGGCATGGAGGCGGCCGTCGCGCAGATTCACGATGGCGCGACGATCGCGATCACCGGGTCGGGCGGCGGCCTGCTCGAAGCGGACGCGTTGTTTTCGGCGATCCTGCGGCGGTTCCGCGAAACGGGCAGCCCGCGCGACCTGACGATCGTGCACGCGCTCGGCCTCGGCGACGGGCAGGGCAGCGGCCTGGGCCGGTTCGCCCACGAAGGGCTGGTGAAGCGCGTGATCGGCGGCCACTGGGTCTGGTCGAAGAACATGCAGCGGCTCGCCGAAGCCGGCCTGATCGAGGGCTACAGCTTTCCGGGCGGCGTGATCGCCACGCTGTTCCGCGAGATCGGGGCCGGCCGGCCGGGCGTCATCACGCGGGTGGGCTTGCGCACCTTCGTCGATCCGCGCATCGGCGGCGGCAAGATGAACGCGGCGACCACCGAGGATCTGGTCGAACTGATCGAGATCGACGGCGAGGAATACCTGCGCTTCCGTCCGTTCAAGATCGATTTCGCGCTGGTGATGGGTTCGTCGGCGGACGATCGCGGCAACCTGACGGTGCGCCACGAGCCCGCCGATCTCGACATCTTCGCGGTGGCCCTGGCGGCGCACAACTCGGGCGGCAAGGTCATCGCCCAGGTCAAGCGCCGCGACGTGACGCCGGTGCCGGCGCGGCTGGTGCGGGTGCCCGGCGTGATGGTGGACATGACGGTGGAAGTGGCGGCGCAACGCCAATGCGCGATCGCCGACTACGACCCGTCGATCAGCGGCGAGGCGCGCACCGATGCCTTGCCCGCGCCCGAGATGCCCGACGGCTTGCGCCTGATGGTGGCCGAGCGCGCGGCGCGCGAGCTGGGCCACGGCCAGTCGGTGAATTTCGGCTTCGGCATTCCGGGAGCGATTCCGGCGATCCTGGCCGCGCAGGGGCGGGCCAACGACTACTGGGGCTCGGTCGAACAGGGCATCCACAACGGCACGATGCTCGACGGGGCGATGTTCGGCGCGGCCCGCAATGCCGATGCGATCGTGCCGATGGTCGATCAGTTCGACTTCTACAGCGGCGGCGGCATCGACGTGACGTTCCTCGGCATGGGCGAGATGGACGAGGACGGCAACGTCAACGTGTCGATGCTCGGCAGCACGGTGGTCGGCCCGGGCGGGTTCATGGACATCACGCAGGGGGCGCGCAAGATCGTGTTCTGCGGGGCGTTCGAGGCCAAGGGGCTCGACGTGCGGCGCGGTGCCGGCGGCGCGCTGGAAATCCTTGCACCGGGCGCCGTGCCGAAGCTGGTCAAGACGGTGCGCCACGTGACGTTCAGCGGCACGCAGGCGCGCCTGGACGGCAAGGAGGTGCTGTACGTGACCGAGCGCGCGGTGTTCCGGCTCGACCCGGACGGCGTGCGCCTGATCGAACTGGCCGACGGCGCGGACCTGGAGCGCGACGTGCTGGCGCGCATGGGTTTTCGTCCGCTGCTGGATGCGGCGCTGCGCTCGCCCGAGGGGCGCGGGGGCGTGAGGCGTGCCGCTCAACCTGCCTGATCCGGGTTCACCGAAGATTCGTTTTCATCCTATTAATCAGGATTGCTATGCAAGACGACGACATCCGATTCACGATCGACGACGATCGGATCGCGACGATCACGCTCAACCGGGTGCACAAGCACAACGCGTTGACGCTCGGCATGCTCGATGCGATCGACCGCGCGCTCGCGACGCTCGAAACCGAGCCGGTGCGTGCGTTGCTGTTGCGCTCCGCGAGCGAGCGGTTCTTTTGCGCCGGCGCCGATATTCGCGAGTGGGGCGACATCGATCCCGCCGCGATGGGCACCCGCTTCATCCGCGCCGGCAACCGCGTGTTCCGGCGCATCGCTGAACTCGACGTGCCGAGCATCGCGGTGTTGAACGGCAGCGCGCTCGGCGGCGGCCTCGAATTGGCGCTCGCCTGCGATTTGCGTTACGCGGCGGTTTCGGCTCGGTTCGGCTTTCCCGAGGCTGCCGTGGGCGCGATCCCGGGCTGGCTCGGCGGCACTCGCCTGGCGGCATTGGCAGGCGTGGGCAGGGCGCGCGAGATGGTGCTGCTCGGCGAGAGCATCGATGCCGCGCGGGCGGCGCAATGGGGCATCGTCAACGACACCGTGCCGGACGCCGAGCTCGACGCGCGCGTCGCGGCCGTGTGCGCCATGTTGCGCACGCGCTCGCCGGTCTCGCAATCGGTGGCGAAGCGGGTGCTGCGCGCGGGCGCGCAAGCGGACGGCGGCGCGGACGTGCTGCACGAACTCGCGGCATCGGCCTGCAAGGCCACCCCCGACGCCGTGGAAGGCGTGGCCGCGTTTCGCGAGAAGCGCGCGGCGCGGTTCGATTGAGCGGCACGCGCCACAGGAGCCAGACATGTCATTCGAATCATCGGGCGCGATCGACGGCGACACGCGCTGGGTCGCCATCGTCGCGGACCCGGTCTCACAGGTGCAGTCGCCGCAACTGTTCAACGCGCATTTCGCGCGGCACGGCATTCATGCGGTGCTGGTGCCGGCCCATGTCCATCCGGACGAACTCGGTGTGGCGCTCGACGGCCTGCGGGCGATCCGCAATCTGGCCGGCGTGGTGGTAACCGTGCCGCACAAGATCGAGGCCACTCGCTGGGTCGCGCAATTGACGCCACGCGCCCGCGCCATCGGCTCGATCAATTGCATCCGGCGCACCGGCGACGGCGGCTGGGAAGGCGACAACTTCGATGGAGAGGGCTTCGTCGCCGGGCTCGCCGCGCAGCGCCACGAGGTCGCCGGGACGCGCGCGCTGCTGGTCGGCGCGGCGGGCGGCGCGGGCATTGCGCTGGCCGATGCGCTGGCCCAGCGCGGCGCGGCTGCGATCGATCTGTTCGATATCCGAAGCGATGCGGCGGATGCGCTGGCGCGCCGTCTGGCCGAGCGCTATCCGCAGGTTGCGTTCGCGGTGGGCGAGCCGGCGGCCAACGCGGCGCATCGGCTGGTGATCAACGCCTCGCCGGTCGGCATGCGCGCCGGGGATGGCGTGCCGATCGACCTGTCGGCCGCGGCGCCCGACGCGCTCGTCGCGGATCTGATCATGAAACCCGCGTGCACGCCGTTGCTCGCCGCCGCCGAGGCGCGCGGCCTGCGCACGCATCCGGGGCGGCACCTGCTCGAACAGGCCGTGGCGCCGATGGCCGACTGGCTCGGCCTGGTTGCGCCCGGATCGGCGCGCGAGGCCGCCTGAGTTCACCCGAAGCCGGCGCGACCGGACACGTTTCACACCAGGACATATCAAGAGGACAAGAGGAGACATGCAATGAAGGAAGTCAGCTATCGATGGAAGATCTGCTTGCTGCTGTTCGCGGCGATGACGATCAATTATCTCGACCGGCAGGTGCTCGGGATTCTGAAGCCGGATCTGGCGCTGCGTTTCAACTGGAGCGAGACGCAATACAGCCACGTGGTGGTGGTGTTCGCGATGAGCTACGGCGTCGGCATGTTGCTGGTCGGCAAGCTGATCGACCGGATCGGCGTCAAGCGCGGTTATGGCTTGTCCGTGCTGGTGTGGAGCGTCGCGTCGTGCGCGCATGCGCTGGTCACCACCACCGTGGGCTTCGCCTGGGTGCGCGCGTTGCTCGGCCTGTCCGAATCGGGCAGCTTTCCGTCGGCGGTCAAGGCGGTGTCGGAGTGGTTTCCGCGCAGGGAGCAGGCGCTCGCGGTGGGCATCGTGACGGCCGGCACCAGCATCGGCGCGGTCGCGGCCCCGGCGCTGGTGCCGTGGCTCGCGGTGGCTTACGGGTGGCAGGCGGCGTTCGTGATCACCGGCCTGACCGGCTTCGTCTGGCTGGCGTTCTGGCAGTTTCGCTACGCGTCGCCCGGCACGCATCCGAAGGTCGGCGCGCGCGAGCTGGCGCTGATCGGCGCCGATCGTGCCGCCGCCGGCCAGCCGGCTCCGCAGGCGGGTTGGGGCGAACTGTTCCGGCTGCGCGAAACGTGGACGATCTTCATCGGCAAGGGGCTGACCGATCCGATCTGGTGGTTCCTGCTGTTCTGGCTGCCGTCGTATTTCAGCGAGCGCTTTCATCTCGACCTGCGCAATCTCGGCCTGCCGCTCGTGATCGTATATGTCTCGACGTCGATCGGCAGCATTGCCGGCGGCTGGCTGTCGTCCACGCTGATCGCGCGCGGCTGGCCGATCGGCAAGGCGCGGCCGTTCACCATGCTGTGCCTGGCGTTGCTGGTGGTGCCGATGGTGTTCGCGCCGTGGATCGACAACATGTGGGTGATGGTCGGGCTGTTGAGCCTGTCGGTCGCGGCTCACCAGGGCTGGTCCGCCAACATGTTCACGCTGGCCTCCGACATGTTTCCGAAGGAGCAGGTCGCCTCCGTTACCGGCATCGGCGGCCTCGGCAGCGCGATCGGCGCATCGATCTTTCCGCTGTTCGTGGGCGCCTTGCTCGATCACTTCCGGCTGCTCGGCAATATCAACGGCGGTTACAACGTGCTGTTCACGATCTGCGGCCTGGCCTATGTCGTGACGTGGGTGCTGATGCGCTTCATCCGGCCCTCCCGAACGCGCGCCACGGCAGGCGAATCGCAGGCGGTCGGCGCATGAGCGCGCCGCACGACCTGGGCGGTGCGGGCGCGCTCCCGGCTGCCGCGACGCGGCGCCCGGTGGCGGTCGTGACGGGCGCGCGGCGCGGCATCGGCCGCAGCGTGGTGCTCGCGCTGGCCCGGGCGGGTTTCGATATCGCGGCGACCGATGCGGCGGCGTCCGACGAACTCGATGCGACCTGCGCGGCGGCCCGCGCCGCCGGTGCGCGATGCGAGCCATGGGTGTCCGATCTCGCGGCCATCGAGGCGCACGACGCGTTGCTCGCGGCCGTCGAGCAGCAGCTCGGCCCGATCGACTGCCTCGTCAACAACGCCGGCGTGTCGGTGCTGTCGCGCGGCGATCTGCTCGACGTGACGCCGGCCAGCTACGACCGTTGCGCCGACATCAATACGCGCGGCACGTTCTTCCTGATGCAGGCGTTCGGCCGGCGTATTGCGGCGGCGGCAGCCGCGCAGGGCGGCGCGGCGAGCGCGCCCCCGGGCCGTTCGATCGTCACGATCACGTCGTCGAACGCCGTGGCGGCGTCGGTGGCGCGCGGCGAGTACTGCGTGTCGAAGGCGGGGCTGTCGATGGCGACCACGCTGTTCTCGCTGCGCCTGGCCGAGTACGGCGTGGCCGTGTACGAAATCCAGCCCGGCCTGATCGCCACGGAAATGACGGCACCGTCGAGCGCGCGCTACGACACGCTGCTCGACGGCGGCGGCACGGCGATCCGCCGCTGGGGCACGCCGGATGAAGTGGCGCGGGTGGTGGCCACCTGCGCCACCGGCGGCTTGCCTTACAGCGCCGGCCAGGCGATTCGCGTCGATGGCGGGCTTCTCGTTCAAAAATTCTGAATTCGATCATGCATATCAAGCTTCCCGGCCGCTCCGGCGGCATCGACACCTACACCGTGCGCGGCACGCCGCTGCCCGTCGTGGCGCCGTCCGCGCCGTTCAACCGGATCGCCTATTCGGCCGCCCACGTGGTGGCCGACCCGCTCGCCAGCGGCGAACTGAACGAGCCGGCCGCCATCGACTGGGCGCGCACGCTCGACTACCGACGCCACCTGATCGGGCAGGGGCTCGGCATTGCCGAGGCGATGGACACCGCGCAGCGCGGCATGGGGCTGTCGTGGCCGCTGTCGCTCGAGTTGATCGCGCGCACGCTCGACGCCACGCGCGACCTGCCCGGCGCGCGCGTGGCGTCCGGCTGCGGCACCGACCATCTCGACCCCGGCGCGGCGCGCGACTGCGACGACGTGGTGCGCGCCTATGCCGAGCAGATCGAGGCCGTGCAGCGCGTGGGCGGCCGCATCATCCTGATGGCGAGCCGCGCGCTGGCCCGCGTCGCGACCTCGCCGGACGATTACGTGCGCGTCTACGCCAAGGTGCTGTCCTTGTGCGACCAGCCGGTGATCCTGCATTGGCTCGGCGAGGCGTTCGATCCCGCGCTGGCCGGTTACTGGGGGCACGACGGTTTCGCCGAGGCGGCGGACGTGTGCGCGTCGATCATCGAGGCGCACGCCGGCCGGATCGACGGCATCAAGATCTCGCTGCTCGACGCCGGCAAGGAGATCGCGTTCCGGCGTCGCTTGCCGGCGTCGGTGCGGATGTATACCGGCGACGACTTCCATTACCCGGAACTGATTGCCGGCGACGAGGCGGGTTATTCGCATGCGCTGCTCGGCGTGTTCGATGCGATCGCGCCGGCCGCCTCGCAGGCGCTGGCGGCGCTTGCCGCCGGGCAGCTCGATCGCTATCACGCGTTGCTTGCGCCGACCGTGCCGCTGTCGCGGCACATCTTTCGTGCGCCCACCCAGTTCTACAAAACCGGCGTGGTGTTTCTCGCCTATCTGAACGGCTTCCAGCCTCATGCCTACATGCTCGGCGGCCATCACGGCATGCGTCCGCCGCGCTATCTGGCCGACGTGTTCCGGCTCGCCGATCAGGCCAACCTGCTGCGGGACCCCGAACTCGCCGTCGACCGCATGCGCGGCACGATGGCGACGTTCGGGATCGCATGACGATGCGC
The DNA here is from genome assembly GCF_047497165.1 of Burkholderia sp. 22PA0099. Classification (NCBI taxonomy): domain Bacteria; kingdom Pseudomonadati; phylum Pseudomonadota; class Betaproteobacteria; order Burkholderiales; family Burkholderiaceae; genus Burkholderia; species Burkholderia sp. 22PA0099. Next base: position 2,810,441 of record NZ_CP163164.1, read on the forward strand.
GCGGGCGGGGCGGCCCTGCAGCCCTTGACGCTCGATCGTTGCTCGATCAATACGGCCACGCTGGGGCACCGCGAGCCGCTTGCCGTGACGATTGATCGGATCGCGCGCGCGGGCTTCGGCGGCATCGCGCCCTGGCGGCATGAGCTCGACGCCGCGCACGCCCCGGCCATCGCGGCCCAGATTCGTGCGTTGGGCCTGGCGGTGACCGGCTACTGCCGCTCGACGTACTTTCCCGCCGCCACCGAAGCCGAGCGGCGCGCGAACATCGAGGCGAACCGGCGCGCGCTGGATCAGGCCGCCTTGCTGGAGGCTCATTGCTTCGTGCTGGTGGTGGGCGGCCTGGGCGAGACGGGGCGGGACCTGGCCGGCGCACGATCGCAAGTGCGCGACGGTATCGCCAGCCTGCTCGATCACGCGCAACAAGCGGGCGTGCCGCTCGCGATCGAGCCGTTGCACCCGATGTATGCAGCGGACAGGTCGGTGGTCAACACGCTCGCGCAGGCGCTGTCGATCTGTCGGGAACTGGAGCCGGAAGGGGCGCGCTGGCTGGGCGTCGCGGCCGATATCTATCACTGCTGGTGGGACCCGATGCTGGAGGCCTCGATCGACGAAGCGGGAGCGGCGGGGCGCTTGCTGGCGTTCCACCTGAGCGACTGGCTGCGCGACACGCGCGACATGCTGCTCGATCGCGGCATGATGGGCGACGGCGTGGTCGATCTGGCAGGAATCCGGCGCCAGGTCGAGGCGGCCGGTTATCGGGGGCTTGCCGAAGTGGAAATCTTCTCTCGCGACCGATGGTGGCGGCAGGCACCCGACGACGTGCTGCGGCGATGTGCCGATGCGCTCGTCAGCGTGTGCTGACTGACTGGCACGATCGATTCGGCCCCGACCGGTGTGAGTCTGGCGACGTGGTTCGCCAGATCCGCTACGATGCACACGCTCCGCCGTCACGCATCGATCCATCGTCGCCGAATCCCATGTCCCTCGCATCCGTGGTGCTGCATCAGGTCCTTCCGGTCGCCGCCGTCGCGATTGTGGTGATCGGTTGCCTCTCGCTCCTGCTGTATCAGCTTCGGACCGGCGTCCCGCCGCTGTCGTCGAGCGCGCGGGCGGCCGAGGATGTGGTCGCGCTGCTCAGGCAAGCCGGTCTGGCCGACGGCGCCGTGGTGTACGAACTCGGTTCCGGATGGGGTTCCCTGGCGATCGCGCTGGCCAACGCATTTCCCCACGCCGAGATTCGCGGGATCGAGATGTCGCCGTTGCCGTATTGGGTGTCGCGGGTTCGTGCCCGGAACCTGGCGAACCTGACGCTTCGGCATGCCAACTTTCTCGCATGCGATCTGACCGAGGCGCACGCGGTGACGTGCTATCTGATGATCAAGCCGATGCGTGCGATCGCCGAGTTGCTCGATCGGAGCGTCAGGCCGGGCACGCCGGTGGTGTCGCTGTCGTTCTGGTTTCGTGACCGGCAGGTGGCGGCTTCGTTGCAGCGCGCCGGTCCGCTCAGTTCGTCGGCGTTGTATTACTGGCCCGCGCGACGCGAAGCCGCGGCGGGCGAGCCAGCTCGGGAGCTTTGATACCCAAGTCATTGGCGGCCCCCGTGATCGAGCCGTGCCGCGTGGCTCTCGAACCGCCGCACGGGGCGCATGCGCAGCGTGCCGCAGCCCGATCGTCGATCGTTTCAGGCCGCCCATCTTCGGTCGAATGCTTGCCCGGTGAGCACCGCAGTTCGAAATAAATTCCCGGCCTCGCGCCGTTCGCCGCGAACAAGCGGTGTATGATGAGTCACGGTTCCAGGCCACACCTTCCCTCCCGGCCGATTTGCCCCGACGTGCGTTACCTTCCCTCGGGGCTCTTTCGTCGATTGTTCGACGTCCTATCTATCGAAAATTCCGAATCCGCTCCATTCGGAAAATCCTTCTCACTTCACGGCATTGGCTACTGCTGTTCGCCAGGAGGCGATCATGAGCATGCATTGGTATCGCGGGTTTGAAATCTATCCGCTGGTTTACCCCCATACGGCGTCGTCGCCGGGTTCCGGGCGCAATTACGACGATGGCTTTTCCGCCGCCGTCAAAATCTGCCGGTACGGCCCCGTTGCGACCTACAGCGACACGTTCAAGCTGCACGAGACGCTGCCGTTCACGACCGCAGGTGAAGCGCGACGCGCGTCGCTCAAGTTTGCGGAAGGTGTCATCGATAAAAATGGCGGTGAAAATTGGATGTTGGCATGAGTGTGGTTCGTTCTATCCCGCGCGCTCGCGGTGCATCGCTGAAACGCAACGCTTCCATGCGGGGGCGCCATGACTAAAGTCGTGCTCAAGGTCGACGAACCCATCGAAGTGGCGCTGCGTCGGTTCCGAAGGGAAATCCAGAGAACGGGTTTGATTCAGGAGCTTCGGGATCGCTGCGCGTACGAGAAGCCGACCACGGAACGCAAGCGCAAATCCGCCAGCGCGGTGTCCCGGCAACGGGCTCGAATCAAGCGTGCCATGCCGCCTCGGAAGCTGTATTGAGGAGCGGAATATGGAAGTGACGCACCTTGCAGGCAGGACGTGTTTCGCAATGACAGGTTGCGAGGTGGACTTCAATCAGGACACCCACATGTTGACCCTGCTGCCGACCTACTATGCGTTCGGCTGCGAGTATTCCAATCGCGGATTCACGCTAGGTCGGGAGGATGCGTTCAAGCTGATTGCCGCGATTGAAAAGGCAATGAGCATCACGCCCGATCCGCAAAGCAAGCCGAGCCCGTCTGGCTGATTGGTGTCGCGAATCGTCTACCTTCCTGGAGGTGACCACCATGTCGCAGCGTCGAGGCGATCTGTTGGACGGACTACATGAGGCGCGTGCCCTGGCCGGGCACACCGAGCAATGCGTGAGACGGATTCTCGCGTGTGCTTCGCTGCATGATGAGCAACGTCTGAAAATGGACGCCGTTCTCGATCAGACGATCGAGCAGCGATGGCTGCTGGGTCAGTGCGTCAGGCGGATCAACGACGTGGATGAGGCAGATTACGAGGCCGAGTCGGATACGTCGATCACGCCAGCGGGTGCCTGCGTGGCCGATCAAAAGGGTGCGACCGCCTTGCACAGTTTGCATTGCGCAATGCGTCGGGAAGTCGATATCTACGCCGGCTTGATCGAAACGGCCGAAGGCACGGGCTTGTTCGAAACCAAATGGGTGTGCGAGCGCATCTTGTTGAAAAAAACGACGGTGATTGAATGGCTGGCGGCAGCAGGTCGCCTTGAAACGCCTTCACGGTCACGATGAAGAAATCGATATGAACTATCGCCCCGCCGGAAAGCGTGCGTTCATGAGGTATGTCGGCCTGTTGTACTTCCTCGTCATTGCTCAGTTGGCCGCGAAACAAAAATTGAACATGTGGTTGTCCATTACCCAGCTCGTGGAATTGTTGCGGGAATGGATTGCCCATCAAGGCATGAAATGCGACTGGCGTGATCGAATCTGTTTGATCCACGCATCGTTCCATGTCGCGCATGCCATGCATGCCGCGTATGGTCCGACGTTTGTCGTGTCGTTCCTGTCGACGCGTACGGCGTTCGACGTGCTTCCTGCCGATGCTCGGGAGAACCAGATTCTCCTCAGAGAGGCATGCTCTCGATATCTGAAACACTACGTCCAGATCTAGACGGGCAGGCCCGGTGCGCTGCTGCATTTATCCATTGCGATGGCGCCGATTCACTCACTTGACGATGTATTGCCCCCAATGCGGATAGGCAAGGAAGAAGGCTTCTTCGAGCTGGGCGGTGTACAGAATGGGCAAGGTCGCATCGCTTGCTCCCGAGATCATGAACTCCGGCATGTCCCGTAGAAACATGCCTCGGGTGGCGATCCATTCGGACACGTCGTGATGCAGCGCCGTCAGTGCCGCGCGTGGAATGCTGAACCGGTGTTGAGCCATGGCGACCTCGCGATATTGTGGGTCGGCGTGGTGGCAGATGCGGCGATCCGGGGTGAACGTTCAACAGCAGAACTTTCAGCATACAGCAAAATACGGGCTTGATCGGAACGGGGAGGGACTGGTGTGTGTTACGGCTGCAACGGGCCTCTCTGCCATTAGCCACGCGCCTCGGATCAAAGATTTCCGGCATCGGCAAGCATGGCATTCGCTTCGAGCGACGGCGCTACATCTACATGGCGTGGTTTAAGCCAGCGGCGGAAATTATATGCTTGCGTCAGCGCGATGCGATGTGCCGGCGTGCGAGCAATCGTCACCAGGCGCGCCGGATCGTACGCGCCTGGTGAGACCGTCAGGCCGCTGCGCTGGGCCGCGCCGAAACCTGCGCATGCCAGCGCTTGAGCGCGATGTGCGCCTCCTTGAGTGGCATCGCCAATGCACGCGTCGCGAAATCCACTGTCACCAGTGCCGTGATGTCGGCTGCTGAAAACTGCTCGCCGGCCAGGAACGGCACGCTAGTCAAGCGTGCTTCCAGATCGCTGTAGAAATTCGCGACGCGCTGCTTGCTGCGCTCGACCAGTTCAGGAATCTGCTCGTACCGATGCGGCCCGGACAGGGCACGGCCCTTGAGTCCTTCGGCCGCGTTGCGCACACCTTCCATCACGGCGGCAAACCCTTCCAGTTCCGCGCGCCGCTCCCACATTGCCACGATCGCCTTGTCTTGCGGCGTCGCGCCGTACAGCGAGCCCGATGCGAAGGCGTCGTCGAGATAGCGCATGATCACGGGCGCTTCGCCGATTGCCGTGCCGTCGTCGAGCACCAGCGTCGGCACCACCGCGCGCGGGTTGATCGCGCGATAGTCCTCCGAGAACTGTGCGCGGGAGCCGAGATCCACGGGCACCAGCTTGATGTCGAGGCCTTTCTCCGCGGCCAGAATGCGGACGCGTCGCGCGTTGGGGGAACCGCCGGCATGAAACAGTTTCATGATGTTGTCCTGATTAAATGAAATCGGAAGTGGCGCTTACAGCTTCGAGCCGCCGTCGACATGCAGCGTGTCGCCGGTGATCCAGCGTGCGTTGTCGGAGGCGAGGAACGCCACGGCTGCGCCGATGTCGGCCGGCTCGGCCATTCGCTTGAGCGCCTGGATGCCGATCGCGAACGCGCGCCCGGCATCGGTGGTGGCGAAGTTCGACATGTCGGTCGGCACGATGCCGGGTGCCACCGCATTGACGCGGATGCCGCGCTCGCCGAGTGCCACGGCGAAGTGCCTGACCAGCGTGTCGATCGCGCCCTTGGTGGCGGAATAGGCGGCGAGCGTGCCGAGCGCCGCGTGCGCCGCCAGCGAGGAGAGCAGGACGATGCTGCTGCCCTTGCACATCACCGGCATCAGTTGCTGCACGAGGAAAAACGGCGCGCGCACGTTGACGGCGAACAGGTCGTCGAATGCATCGACGGTGGTGTCCTCGATGCTCGCCGCGTGGGAAATGCCGGCGTTCGCCACCAGGATGTCGAGGCGGCCGCCGATGATCGTGCGGGTTTGCTGCGCCAGCGCGTGCGGGCCGTCGGCCAGACGCAGGTCGGCGGCGATCTTCTCGGCTTTACCGCCCGCTTGCCGGATCTCTGCGACCACTGCGTCGGCTTCCAGCGCGCCGCGGCTGTAGTGCACCAGCACCTGTGCGCCCGCGTTCGCCAGGGCGAGCGCGCTGGCGCGGCCGATGCCGCGCGATGCGCCGGTCACCAGCGCGGTCTTGCCTGTCAACGTATTCATGTTCAGTTTTCCTTGAGGTCAGGTGGTTTGAGCGGTGGGGCAATCGGCATAGCCGAGCGCTTCGCCGCCGTAGAACGTGCCGCAGTCGGCCTCGCCGACGATCAGGCCGCCTTCGATGGCGCACTGCGTGTCGTGGTCGAGCATCGGCGCGGTCGGCATGTCGCCGGCGGGATAGGCGCGCATGCGTGTGAGCGGCGCCATGACGACACGGTCTCCTGATTGGATCTGGCCCGGCGACAGCGGGCTGAATCGTGCGTTATCCATACGGATCGGTGTCTGGTGAGAAGTGAGTGCGGTTCAGCCCGCGGTCTTGCCGCCGTCGACCGTGACGATCTGGCCGGTCATGAAGCTGGCGCCATCCGATGCGAGGAACAGCACCGCGGCGGCGATGTCTTTCGGTGTGCCGATGCGCGCGAGCGGCACCGCGCCGGCCAGTGCTGCCTTGCGCTCGGCCGTGCCGGTGAAGCGGTCGAGCATGCCGGTGTCGGTCGGGCCGGGCGCGACCGCGTTGACGCGCACGCCGGTGGCGGCCACTTCGAGCGCGGCTGATTTCGTGATGCCTTCCACCGCATGCTTGCTGCCCGCGTACAGGGTGGCGTAGGCCGCGCCTTCGTGTCCGTAGGTTGACGAAATGTTGATCACGCTGCCCGCGCGCTGTTCGATCATCACCCGCAATTCGTGCTTGAGGCTCAACAGCACGCCGAGGGCGTTGGTGTCGAACGTGGCCGCGTAGCTGTCGGCGGTGATCTCGGTGATGGGGCCGGGCGTGCCTTCGGTGCCTGCGTTATTGACCGCGACGTCGAGCCGACCGAAGCGGGCCACGGTCTGGTCGATCAGATCGCGGACTTCGTCTTCGTGACGGACGTCGGCCTGGATGAACGTGGCTTGCCCACCCAGCTCGCGCAGTTCGGATACGAGCGCCGCGCCTTCGGCCGCGCGCCGGCCGGAGATGACGAGGCGCGCACCGGCGCGGGCGAATTCGAAGGCGGTGGCGCGGCCGATGCCGGTCAGGGCGCCAGTGATGAGGACAACGGGGCTGCTCATGGGAAACTCCGGTAAGGTATCGCTGGAACGCATGGGATGGATGCGTCAAGCTGAAGGGGTGCGGGACGACAGAAGCCAATTTATGGGCTTCTTGCGGCCTTGAAAAAGACTTAATAAGCTGGATGGCATGCTTGCCAGGCATGGAGAGGGCGCATGGAATTACGTCATTTGCGGTATTTCATTGCTGTGGCCGAGACAGGCAGCCTGACTGAGGCAGCCGAAAAACGGCTGCATACGTCGCAACCGTCGCTGAGCCGGCAGATCCGCGATCTGGAGGATCAGGTGGGTGTCGAACTACTGAGCCGCAGCGCACGCGGCGTCGAGTTGACCGAGGCGGGCAAGGCGTTCATCGACCACGCGCGGCTCGCGCTGGCGCAGGTCGACGCGGCCGTGACCTCGGCGCGGCGCGCGGCGTTGCCCGCCAAGCCGCGCTTCGCGTTGGGCTTTCTGACCGGCCAGGAAATGACCTGGCTGACCGACGCGATGCATCTGCTGCGCGAGCAATTTCCGAATATCGAAGTGACGGTGTCGAGCGACTACTCCACGGAGTTGGCCACGGCGCTGTCGCGTGGCGAACTCGACGCCGCGTTCATGCGCGCCGAATCGGGCTACGACCTGGCTTACCGGAAGGTCGGCGAGGAGCCGCTGATTGTGCTGATGCCGAGCGATCATCCGCTCACGGCGCAGCAGGCCATCGATCCGCAGGCGTTGCGGCGCGCGCCGTTCATCGCGATGGCGGACAAGGCCCGGTTCCTGCGGCAACAGATCGATGCGTATCTGGCGGAGCAGGGTGTGACAGTGGAGGTGGTGCAGAGCGTCGACAACCCGGCGATGGTGATGTCGCTGATCGCGTCGTTGCGGGCGGTGACGCTGATTCCGGCCTATGTGCAGAACCTGATGCCGTGGTCGGTCGTGAGCCGGCCGCTGGCGGGGGCGGCACCGACGATCGAGTTGGTGGTGGGGTTCAGTGCGGGGAATGCGTCGCCGGTGCTGGCGGCGTTCTTGTCGAGGCTGGAGGCGTTGGTTGCGAGGGTGGAGAAGCGGTGAGGGTGAGGTCGCGGTCGAACGTCGTGCTTGCTACGGCGATATCCTGCGATGCGCGCGCGCCTAATCGCTCAGTGCGGCACCGCAGGGTTGTCCGTCAGTGCGACGTCTGCTGGCCGTCGATGGCCTGCTGAATCGCCGCTGGCAGCTTGGTCGCGGCATCGAGCGATGCGCGGTCGGCGGCGAGTCCGAGCTGATGCTTGAATTCGCTGAATTCCGCATGGCCGTGCCCGCTGACCTGTGCCTTGCCGATCGTCTTGCCGTCCAGGTCGCTGATCGTGCACACGAGCGTCACGGAGAAGTCGGTCGGCGGCCACGTCAGCGGGCTCGGCGACGATGACGTGGTGATGATTTCCGGCCGGACCAGATAGCTGATGCCCTTCGCGCGAGCGCTGGCGGCATCCGGCTCCGCGTTGAATCGCTCGACGCTCTTGAAGCTGCGTGTCAGTACGAGGTACATCGGAAACTCGAGATCGCGATACGGCTTGTAGGTGATTTTGTCGCCACCGCCGCCGGGCGTCGTGACGTCGCGATTACGCATTTCGTCGGTGATGATCAGGCCGACCGATTTATCGATCTGTTCGGTCTTCGGCGTTGCCGTCAGCGCTTTGGTATCCGTTGAAATGGTAATGTTGTGCGCGCACCCCGACAGCGCCGCGATCATCATCGCAGCCATGAACAGGCGTTTCATATTGGCCCCTTGTTTTTTTAATGAATGGATTTGACGAAAACCGGATCGGCATAAAGCTGCGCCAGCAGGCGCGCGACGATATGCGGATAAGCCTCAATGGCATTGCCGATTGCAACGGCCCCCGCGAAGGACGATTTCCAATCGCCGCTTGCGGTTTTCACGCTGTCGTAGATCACCTGGTCGCCGCGACGTACGATAAAGCGCGCGGAAATCGTCGCGTCACCGCGTGAAAGGCCCGATGCGTCTACGTCGTTCTTCAGCAATGTGCCGCTGACTTCCACTTTTGCCTCAGGCGAAATCGCGCCCGATATCAGGAATTCCTGCTCCATGGCGTTCGACAGATAGGCGCCGAACGAATCGCCGACCGGTGAGCGCATGCGGGCGGCACGCAGCGGGACGGGGTAGGGATTATCCTGGCCGGGACGTGAATCGAACGTGCGAATACGTGTTTCCAGCGACCCCGCGGAATGAAGCGTTTGGAGATTATCGACGGACGGGGTGTAATTCGGGGCGTTGGTGGACGCGCAAGCCGTCAGCGCAACAGACACCGTTGCGCCCAGCAAGGCTCGTAAAGATGGCATTGGTCTTCTCTCTTTTCATTGAGTATTTGTTTGCGTAACGGTGAACGGTTATCGCAGCGCGCATATTACGCAAATCGTGTCGGCAGTCAATGCGTGCCATGCATTTCTCAGTGTGCCGGACACGACTCACTTCACTTCAATAACCACTTCCCGGGTAAATCGCCCATTCGCGGTTGCAACGGCATAACGAATCCTGTCGGCCCCATGAAACCCGGTATCGGGCCGATAATAGATCTGTGTGCCGTAAATCTGCCCCGTTGAACAGATATTCGGCCCGCTGTCGGCCGGCGCGAAAAATGTGCCCTGCCGAATGGCCAGCACACCGTGCCGTGATCGCTCGACAACCTGTATATCCGGTGTCGGGCCGTTCGTACGGCACATGTCGGCCAGATCGGCATGCGCCGCCACCAGCGTCTCGATACTGCCGGACACCATTCGCTGCACCGTCGGCAAGACGGCCGCGTCCGGCGTTTGAGCGGATTGAATGGCAGCCGGTTTTGAGGTCGGCATATCGGCAGGCACGGGGTGCTCCATGGTCGGCAACAGGGCGGCATGGATTGTCGGCCCGGACGGAACGGCTGCCGCGGTAGTGGTGCTGGCGTCGACAGCTGTGTTCGTTGCGGCATCGGCCGGCGCTGCTGCGCCGGTTGCGGGGTGCATCCGGATCACCGTGGGGTAGTCGTAGCCCGCGCCGGTCGCGATATCGATAATCAGGCCCGGCAGGCCGCCGAACAGTAGGTTGCCGAAAATCCAGCCGCGTACCTTCGACTTACTGCGAGCATCGTCAAATACCTCGCCGGGTTTCGTGCAGGAAATTTGCATGTCGCCATAGGCGCGATGCACGACGACGGAACCGGGTGTCGTCAGGTACCAGATTCCCTTCGAGTTTTGCAGCTTGCAATTTGCGCCGTCGACAGTGTCGCCCGTGCCCGAACGGGCGTCGACCGAGACGGGTTCGCTGGTCCCTCCAACGATTGCCGCGCACCCCGAGGTGAAAAGCGCCACCAGGGCAGCCCCGCCCAGCGCGCTCAGTCTGATCTGCTTTTTCATTGTTTTTGATGGTGGTTGTCGATTCGGTGCTTCGCTCGTTGGCCGCATTATCGGCACCGATCGTTTCGACTTGAGCCGATTACACCGCTGTGAACCGATCCACCCTCAAAACCCCACTTCCCGCTGCAACACCGCCGCCACGAATCGCACGCCGCTGCCGAGATAGCTCTCCCGCCCGGCCCCCAACTGCGCCGTGCCCGGCACCTCGCGCCCGAGCCCCGGCTTGCCGTCGCATCCGGCGAACCGCACCTGCCAGGTGGCCTGCAACGGCACGATCTGATGCGTCTTCGGGTCCTGCTCGGCCGGAATCGGCCCGCCGTAGGTGCTGGCCACGGTCGGCTCGTCGAGCGTGGCCACGTTGACCTTGTCGATCGCCTCGATTTTGCAGCGGCGCGCGGCCAGTTCGGGCAGGTTGGCCACGAACGTCGCCGTCTGCCCGGCTTGCAGCCGGGTCACGTCGTGCTCGTCGACGTACGCGTCGCCCTTCACGGCGCCAGGCGCCACGATGTCGTACAGCCGCTCGCCCCGCGGCAGCCAGGTGCCGGCCGCCTGTGCGTCGTCGTTGGCCTGCACGGTGCCGTCGAACGGCGCGCGAATCGTCAGTTGCGCGATCTCCGCGCGCAAGCCTTCCACCGTCTGCCGCGTCGAATCCCAGTGCTTCACGAGCGCGGTGCCTTGCTGCTGCAAACGGTCGTCGAACGATTGCTGGTCGACTTCCCAGTGCAGCCGCGCTTCCTCGGCCGTCGCGGCGGCCAGCTTCGCCTCCAGATCGGGCGAGACGAGCACGGCCAGCGTCTCGCCGGCCTTCACGCGCTGCCCGTCGCGGGCGGGCGGGGGCGTCTCGGCCAGATAGCCGGGCTCGACGGTGTACAGCCCCTGCGCGCGCTCGGGCGCCAGCACGGCGGGCGCGCTCACGCCGGCATGCCACGGCAGCACGAAGAACGCCACCAGCGCGATGCCGATCAAGGCGCTGCGCCGCGTTTCGCGGCACCAGCGCAGTTCGTCGCGGCGCTGCCAGCTGTGCTGCGCCTCGCGCCACACGGGCCGCGCGATGAACCAGCCGAACTCGATGCAGAACAGCAGCATGCCGAGCACCTTGAAGAACGCGTGGTAGATCACCAGCGCGATCGACATGAACACGACCAGCCGATACAGCCAGGTGGCGAACGAGAAGCCGATCAGGAAGCGCCGCCGCTGCGCGCTGCACGGCTCGGGCTGCGGATCGCCGAACCCGAACAGCCGTTCGCGCATCCACCAGCGGCCGATCGCGAACGCGCGGTCGTGCAGGTTCGGCATGTCGAGCCAGTCGGACAGCAGGAAATAGCCGTCGAAACGCATGAACGGGCTGGCGTTGATGCCGAGCGTGGCCACCCAGGTGGTGGTGGCGAGCAGGAACGCACCGGCGCGCAACGGCCCGTCGGGCAACAGGCTCCAGGCCAGCGTCGCGAACGCGGCGAGCGCCAGCTCGCTGAGCATGCCGGCCGAGCCGATCCGCAGCCGTTCGCGGCGGTCCTGCACCTTCCACGCCTCGGTGGTGTCGGTGTAGAGCACCGGCACCATCACCAGCAGCGCCACGCCCATGGTCGGCACGCGGCAGCCGTTGCGCTGCGCGGTGTAGGCGTGCCCGAACTCGTGCAGCACCTTGGCGAAGCCGAGCGCGATGCCCACCCCGACCAGCCCGCGCCAGTCGGCGTAACCGTGAAACGTATGCAGGAATTCGTCCCAGCGCCGCGACACGAGAAACAGCCCGAACAGCGCGACGGCGGCCACGCCGTACCAGAACGCGGGCTTGAACGCGAACGCCACGTAGCGCGCGGTGGCGCGCAGGAACGGCATCGGATGCCACAGCGGAATCCGGATCATCAGGTAATGCTTGAGCAGCCACATCGCGCGCGACACGTGATGCGCGGCTTCGTGCTGTTCAAGGCGGGCGGTGTCGGCCGGGCTGGCGCTGACCAGCAGGTTCTGCTGGCGCAGCATGCGCAGCAGCGCTTCCAGATCGTCGAGCGTGACGCTCAGCGTGGTGTCGCGGTTGACGGCTTCGACGATCGCGTGCGGATCGTCGAGCGGCCAGCGCGACAGCAGTTCGAACGCGGGCCAGCCGATCTGGAAGAAGCGGTTGGCGGCGGGGTCGTGCAGCATCCAGGTGGGCGAGCCCTCGGGCGTGGCGGCGCCGGGCGAGAGCGTCAGTTCCTGGCGCAGCGGCGGAAGTCGGGACATGGTTCGGATTCCCGACTTACCAGCCGAGCCACTGGCGAGCCAGCGTCAACGGACGGCGCAGCACGTAATAGATCGCCGGTACCCACGGCCCGCGGATGCGCGCGGTGCCCATCGCGCCGAGCGGCGCATGGGCGTCGCCGGCGTCGAGCGTGGCACGTACGCGATAGGCGAGCACGCCGTCGGGTGTCGGCTCGGCGCGCCAGGCCATCGAATCGATGCGCGCGTCGTAGCTCGACAGCGGCGAGCTCTTCGGATACAGCGTGAGCACGGTGCCCGGCTTGATGTCGATGTTGTCGGCCACCGGCAGCCACGCGGTCACTTCCACGTGATCCGGGTCGGCCAGCACGAGAATCTTCTCGCCGACGGCGACGGCCTTGCCGGTCCATTCGTTCGGATCGCTGAAGATCGCCACGCCGGCACGCTGCGCGCTGACGCTCACGCGCGCGAGCTGGCGCGCGGTGTAGTCGAGTTCGACGCGGCTCTGATCGAGCTTGCCCTGGCGCTCGGCCATGTCGAGGCGGGTCTTGTCGTCGGTGACGGCAAGCTGGGCGGTCTGGCGGAATTCTTCCTGCGCGGTGTCGAAATCCTTGCGCGCCACGGCGTAGCGCGATTGCAGCGTGGTGGCGTCGAGGCCGAGCAGCGGCGTGCCTTTCTGCACCGGCTGGTTCGGCCGCACGTACAGATGGTCGATCACGCCGTCGAGCGGCGCGCGCACCACGAACGGGTCCTTCGGCGTGACTTCGGCCGGCGCGAGCACCGTGAGCCGCACCGGGATCACGCACAGCACGACCAGGCCGATCAGCACGCGGCGCTGCTGGCGGCCGGGCTTGAGCAGGACGCGCGCGCGTTCGCGCCAGGTGGCGCGCGGTGCGAACGATTCGAAGGCATGTGCCCAGACCTGGCCGAGCTCGGTCAGCAGGGCGGTGTCGGTGGCGGTCCAGGCGTCGTCGCGCGCGAACACCACGCCGCCCACGGCGCGGCCGCCGCGGTCGGTCAGCGGCAGCCAGGCGCCATGCGCCGGCCACCACGCACTCCATTCGTCGGCCACATGCTGCGCATCGGCCTGCAGATCGGCGGCGGTGAAGGTGCGCACGCGCGGGCGCGCGGGCAGCACGGGCGCGCCCGCGCCTTCCACGCGGGCGCCGGCGGCTTCGGGCGGCGCGCTTTGCAGGCCGCGCGCGAGCGCCTTGCACAACTGGCCGAGCCACTGCACGTAGGGTGCGTTCGGGTCGCTTTGCGGCAAGCCCGACACGGCGGCGACATGACCGGGCGTGTCGCCGCGCCACCAGGCGGCCTGCCGATACGGCACCAGCGCCAGCGTCTCGTTGACGATCGTGAAGCCGAGCGTGGTCTCGGTCGCCGCGGCGCGCGTGCGCGCCGACAATTGCCAGAGCAGCGCGAGCTGCTGGCCGTCGATGCGAACCTGCGCCGCATCGTCCGCCATCCGTGTTGCCGTCATGCCGTCACCGCGCGAAAGTAGCCCAGCCGCTCATCCCGGGCAGCAGTTCCGGCGCGCCCGAATCGAGCGCGGCGGTCACGTCCACCGTCTGCGTGACGGGATCGACGCGTGCGCCGATCCGCGCCACCTTGGCGGGGTAGGTCTTGCCGACTTCGTCCACCTGCACGCTCAGTGCGTGGCCCGGCTTGAGCCAGGCCAGCCACTTCGACGGCACGATCATCTTCAGTTCGAGATGGCTGGTGTCGACGATCGTCAGCAGCGGCTTGCCCGGTTCGGCGAACTGCTGCGGCGAGGCGCTGCGCTTGGACACGCGGCCGTCGAACGGCGCGGCGATCGCGCACTTGCGCACGGTGGCCGACATGTAGGCCACGTCGGCGGCGCTGGCCTTCTGCTTGGCCTGCGCCTGCTGCACTTCCAGCTGGCCGATCGAATGCAGCGCGAGCAGCTTGCGGTTGGTGTCGAGCAGGTCGCGCGCGCCGTCGGCATCGGCCTGGGCCTTGTGCAATTGCGCGTTGTACAGCGAACAGTCGAGCGTGACGAGCGTCTGCCCGGCGCGGAACGCATCGCCGTCGCGGAACGGCAGCGAGGCGATCTTCGCGGAGATTTCGCTCGACACGTCCACCTGGTCGCGCGAGACGAGCTGGATGCGGATACGCGAATCGGCGTTGCCGGCGGCGGGGGCCGCCGACGCCACGGGTGCGGTAACCGGTGCGGGGGCCGGCGGCGCGGGTGGCGCCGCCAGGACGAACTGTGATGCCACGAGCAGCGCGGCTGCGCCGGCTGCCCGGTAGTGCCGGAACTGCTTCATTTCTGTACGGCTCCTGCGTCGAGCGCGGCGGCTGCGGTGAGCGTCGGGCCCGGTTTGGCCGGCACGGCGGCGGCCAGGTCGCCGCCTTGCGCCATCACGTCCCAGCGTTGCTGGGCTTCGACGATCGATTTCTGGATCGAGGCGAGATCCTGGCCGTTCAGCTTGTCGCTGACCGGGTCGAGACCGAGCGTCGCGAGCATCTGGCCGTAGGCACTTTCGAGTTCGCCGTAGCTCTGATACAGGCGCAGCTCCGACATCATCGCCTGCGTGGCGATACGGATTTCCTCGAGCTTGCCCTGCGCGTTGGCGACGGTGGCGTTGTGCGTGTGTTCGAGGATCTGGCCGTCGACATCGTTCATCTGCTTGAACAGATCGAACTGGCGCGTCTTGGCGGCCAGTTCGCTGCGCGCGACGTGCACCTGCGTGAGCACCGCCATGTTCAGCGCCATGCGCTGCATCTTGGCCACGTCGAGCTGGGCCTGGGCCGTGCCGCGGATGTTGCGCACGTTCAGCAGGTTCAGCAGGTTCCAGCTCACGCTGATGCCGGCCGCGCGCCATGCGTTGTAGACGAGGAAGCTGTTGCTGTCGTAGTGCGCGCCGAGGCTGAACTCGATGCCCGGCAGCAGCTTGGCCATCGCCTTGTGCGTTTCGTTGACGCTGATGCGCTCGTTGTAGCTGGCTTCGACCAGTTCCGGGCGGCGTTGCAGCGCCACGTCTTCCATCTTCGGCATGGCCATGTCGAAGGTCGGCACCTTGAAATCGTTGCCGGCGGCCAGCGTGAAGTCCTTGCCCGGCTCCAGGTTCATCAGGGAGGCCAGACGCGGCTTGGCTTCCTCCAGCTGGTCGCGCACGGCTTCGAGCTGGCGCATCAGGTCGAGCAGCGCGTGCTGGTAGTTCAGCGTCTCGATCGGCGAGCGCAGGCCTTGCGCCTGCGTCTTGCGCGAATCGTCGAGCGCCGAGCCGGCCTGGTCGAGCAGCGGGCCGATGCGGTCATGCAGGCGCTGCGCGCCGGCCGCTTGCCAATAGGCCTCGCGCACCTGCTGCATCATCAGTTGCACGACCTTGCGGCGGCGCTGTTCGAGCACCAGCACGCGGTCGGCCTGTTCCTTGGCCTCGAAGTAGCTGACGCCGAAATCGAGGATGTTCCAGGACAGGTTCAGGTCGGCCGTGCGGCTGTTCTTGTCGGTCGAGTACGACGGAATCAACGACTGATCGCGCGTGTACAGGCCTTCGGACGACGAAGCGAGTTCGTGGTTGCGGTTCGTGTAGCCGGCCGCGGCGGTCAGCTTCGGCAGCAGGTCGAAGTTCGACAGGTCGAGCTGACGCTGGGCCAGCGCCTCTTCCATCATCTTCAGGCGATGGTCGAGGTTGTAGCGGATCGCGCGGGCCATCGCCTCGTCGAGCGTGATCGGGCCGCTCACCGCCTGCTGGTTCGAGAACATCGCCACGCGGTCGGTGCGGACCGTGTCGGCGCGCTCGGCATCGGTGAACGGGGCCGGCTTGATGGCACAGCCGGACAGCCAGACGACGGCGAGGGCGGCCGCGAGCAGGGCGGGACGCGGTGCGCGTCCCCGGAGCGTCTTGTTTTTCACGTCAGCGGGTCTCTTCGAAAAATGGGCGAGTGGATTGGCGAAAGCGGATTTCATGAGCGGCGTTCCCCGTTGATGGCGGCGGCTTGACGGTCGGTCGGCACGGCGTCCTGGTGCGTGACGTGCAGTGAAGCGAGTGCATTCGCGAACTGCGCGGCGAGCGACGCCTTGGCGGCCGGCAGCGCGGCGTGCGGAGCGGCGGGCGTATGGGCCGGGCCATGCGCGGGGGCCTTGGCGGCCGGGCCGTGCGCGTCGAGACGCATCACGACTTCGCGGCGCGCCAGGTTGCCGGCGGCGTCGTGCTGGATCAGCGTCACGCGCACTTCGTGCACGCCGGCCGGCGGCGTGCCGCTCAGCACGCCGGTGGCGGCGTCGTAGTGCAGCCACGCCGGCAGCGGCGCGCCGTTGGCGAGCGTGACGGCGGTGTCGGCCGGGTTCGGCGCGGTGGCGGCGTTCGGCGCATGCAGCAGCGGCTTGACGTTGAGCGCGAAGCCCTGGCCCGACTGATGCAGCGGGTGGACATCCACGGCGGGCAGCAGGTGCGCGGCCGACGGCGTGGCGTCGAGGCTGGCCGGCACGAGCGAATCGAGCGGCTGGACGAAGGTGTCGCCAAGCGAGTTCGAGCGCGCGTCGTGGGTGGCGAACGTGAAGGTCTGGCGCGGCGTGATGGCGCCGACGTCGCGGCCGAGGCCGTTGGCGTCCGCGTTGAACGCGTCGAGCACGATCAACCCGTTCGACACGCCGTCGGAGCTGCCGAGCGTGTTGGCGGCGAGCAGCGGCGCGGCGCGCAGCAGGTCGGTGGTGATGGCCCTGCCACGCTCGAGCGTCTTCGCGGCGGGCGTCAGCACCCATTGCGGCAGGATCGCCGTGCCGACCTGGGCCGGCACGCCCACGATCTGCAGCGTGCGCGTGAGCGGGGCGCTGGTCTTGGTGCCGTCGCTGATCGAGAACACGATGGTGCGCGTGCCGTCGGCGCGCTCGGCTTGCGTGTCGGTGTAGCCGACCGCGGTGAGCGCGGCCTGCCATTGCGCGACGGTGGCCGTGCCGCTGGCCGAGACCAGCGTGAGCGTGCCGGTGGCGGCGTTGAAGCTGGCCTGGATGTCGCCGGTGGCCGCGCTCGGCACGAAACTCAGCACGTCGTGGCGGGCGTCGAAGCTGCCGCCGAACGACACCGTGGCGCTGGTGGGCGGGCTGCCGTTACGGTCCGTCAGCGTGATGCCGGTGCCGACCGCGACCGTCGAGGTGGTCTTGCCGTCGGCGGTGTAGCTCAGTTGCGTGTCGTCGGCGCCGAGCACCGGCGTCTGATGCGTGGCCGTGACCGTCACCGTGCGCGTGATCGGCGCGCTGGTCTTGACGCCGTCGTTTACGGAGACGATCACCGTGCGCGCCGCCGTGTTCGGCGTGACGGCCGTATCGGTGTAGGTGACCGAACGCAGCGCGGCCTGCCATTGCGCGAGCGTGGCGGTCGAGCCGGCCGAACTCAGCGTGAGCGTGCCGGTGGTGGCGTCGTAGCTGGCCGTGATGTTGCCCATCGTGGCGCCGTCGTTGGCGAATGCGAGCACATCCTCCGTGGCACGGAAGCCCGCGCCGATCTGCACGGTGGCCGAGGCCAGCGTGGCGTTGTCGCGGTCCGTCAGCGTGATGCCGCTGGCGATCGCCACCGGCGTGGACACCACGTTGTCGCCGGACACGAAGGCCACCGAGCCGGTGCTGCCCGGCGTCGCGACCGGCGTCTGGTCCACGTCGGTCACGGTCACGGTGCGCGAGATCGCGGCGCTCGACTTCTCGCCGTCGTTCACGCTGAAGCTGATGCTGCGCGTGGCGGCGGCCGGCGTGACGGCGGTGTCGGTGTAGGTGACCGAACGCAGCGCGGCCTGCCATTGCGCGAGCGAGGCGAGCGAACCGGCCGAACTCAACGTGAGCGTGCCGGTGGCGGCGTTGTACGAGGCGGTGATGTTGCCCATCGTGGCGCCGTCGTTGGTGAACGCCAGCACGTCCTCGCCGGCCGCGAAGCCCGCGCCGATCTGCACGGTGGCCGAGGCGAACGTGGAGTTGTCGCGGTCGGACAGCGTGATGCCGTTGTCGATCACCACCGGCGTGGAGGCGACGTTGTCGCCGGCCGTGAACGCGGCCGAACCGGTGCTGGTCGAGCCGATCAGCGGCGTCTGGTCGGTGTCGGCCACGGTCACCGTGCGCACGTACGGTGCGCTGGTCTTCACGCCGTCGTTGACCGAAAAGATCAGCGTGCGTGCGGCGGTGGCCGGCGTGACGGCGGTGTCGGTGTAGGTGACCGAACGCAGCGCGGCCTGCCATTGCGCGAGCGAGGCCAGCGAGCCGGCCGAACTCAGCGTGAGCGTGCCGGTGGCGGCGTTGTACGAGGCGGTGATGTTGCCCATCGTGGCGCCGTCGTTGGTGAACGCCAGCACGTCTTCGCCAGCGCGGAAGCCGCTGCCGATCTGCACGGTGGCCGAGGCGAACGTGGAGTTGTCGCGGTCGGAGAGCGTGATGCCGTTGTCGATCGTCACCGGCGTGGAGGTGGCGTTGTCGCCGGCCACGAACGTGGCCGAGCCCGTGCTGCCCGAGCCGATCAGCGGCGTCTGGTCGACATCCGCCACGGTCACGGTGCGCGTCAGGACGGCGCTCGACTTGGTGCCGTCGTTGACCGAGAAGCCGATGGTGCGGGTGGCGGTATCGGGCGTGACGGCCGTATCGGTGTAGGTGACCGAACGCAGCGCGGCCTGGAATTGCGCGAGCGTGGCGGTGTTGCCGGCCGAGGTCAGCGTGAGCGTGCCGGTGGCGGCGTTGTACGACGCGGTGATGTTGCCCATCGAGCCGTCGTTGGTGAACGCGAGCACGTCCTCGCCGGCATGGAAGCCCGCACCGATCTGCACGGTGGCCGAAGCCAGCGTGGCGTTGTCGAGGTCGTTCAGCCCGATGCCGTTGTCGATCACCACCGGCGTGGAGGTGACGTTGTCGCCGGCCGTGAACGCGGCCGAGCCGGTGCTCGACGAACTGATCAGCGGCGTCTGGTCGGTGTCGGTAATGGACACGTCGCGCGAGTGGACGGCGCTGGCCTTGGTGCCGTCGCTGACCGAGAAGCCGATGGTGCGGGTGGCCGAGTCGGGCGTGACGGCGGTATCGGTGTAGGTGACCGATTGCAGCGCGGCCTGCCATTGCGCGAGCGTGGCGCTGCCGGTGGCCGAAGTCAGCGTGAGCGTGCCGGTGGCGGCGTTGTACGAGGCGGTGATGTTGCCCATCGTGGCGCCGTCGTTGGTGAACGACAGCACGTCCTCGCCGGCATGGAAGCCGCTGCCGATCTGCACGGTGGCCGAGGCCAGCGTGGCGTTGTCGAGATCGGACAGCGTGATGCCGTTGTCGATCGCGATCGGCGTGGACGTGGCGTTGTCGGCGGACACGAACGAGGCCGAACCGGTGCTCGACGAGCCGACGATCGGCGTCTGGTCGGTATCGGCCACGGTGACGTTGCGCGACAGCGCGGTGCTCGTCTTGGCGCCGTCGCTGACCGTGAAGCTGATGGTGCGGGTGGCGGTGTCCGGCGTGACGGCGGTGTCGGTGTAGGTGACCGAGCGCAGCGCGGCCTGCCATTGCGCGAGCGTGGCGCTGGCACCGACCGAGCTCAGCGTGAGCGTGCCGGTGGCGGCGTCGTAGTTGGCGCTGATGTTGCCCATCGTCGCGCCGTCGTTGATGAAGCCGAGCACGTCCTCGCCGGCGTGGAAGCCCGCGCCGATCTGGAATGTGGCCGAGGCCAGCGTGCCGTTGTCGAGGTCGCTCACCACGATGCCGCCGTCGATCGCCACCGGCGTGGAGGCGACGTTGTCGCCGGCCACGAAGGCGGCGGAGCCGGAGCTGCCGGTCGTGAGGGTCGGCGTCTGGTCCGTGCCGGTGACATCGACGTCGCGCGAGTAGGCGGCGCTGGTCTTGGTGCCGTCGCTGACCGTGAAGTCGATGGTGCGGGTGGCGGTATTCGGCGTGACGGCGGTATCGGTGTAGGTGACCGATTGCAGTGCCGCCTGCCATTGCGCGACCGTGGCGCTGCCGGTGGCCGAGGTCAGCGTGAGCGTGCCGGTGGCGGCGTCGTACGAGGCCGCAATGTTGCCCATCGAGCCGTCGTTGATGAACGACAGCACGTCCTCGCCGGCATGGAAGCCGCTGCCGATCTGCACGGTGGCCGAAGCCAGCGTGGCGTTGTCGAGATCGGACAGCGCGATGCCGTTGTCGATCGCGACCGGCGTGGACGGCGCGTTGTCGGCGGACACGAAGGTGGCCGAGCCGATGCTGGACGAGCCGACGATCGGCGTCTGGTCGGTATCGGCCACCGTGACGTCGCGCGACAGCGCGGTGCTGGTCTTGACGCCGTCGTTCACCGTGAAGCTGATGGTGCGGGTGGCGGTGTCGGGCGTGATGGCCGTATCGGTATAGGTCACCGAGCGCAGCGCGGCCTGCCATTGCGTGAGCGTGGCGAACGCGCCGACCGAGGTCAGCGTGAGCGTGCCGGTGGCGGCGTCGTAGTTGGCGGTGATGTTGCCCATCGTCGCGCCGTCGTTGATGAAACCGAGCACGTCTTCGCCGGCGTGGAAGCCCGCGCCGATCTGGAACGTCGCCGAGGCCAGCGTGCCGTTGTCGAGGTCGCTCACCACGATGCCGTTGTCGATGACCACCGGCGTGGAGCCGACGTTGTCGCCGGCCACGAAGGCGGCCGAGCCGGTGCTGCCGGTCGAGATGATCGGCGTCTGGTCGGTGTCGGCCACCGTCACGTCGCGCGAATACGCGGTGCTGGTCTTGACTCCGTCGTTGACCGTGAAGCTGATGGTGCGGGTGGTGGTGTCGGGCGTGACGGCGGTGTCGGTGTAGGTGACGGCGTTCAGCGCGGCCTGCCATTGCGCGAGCGTGGCGCTGGCGGTGGCCGAGGTCAGCGTGAGCGTGCCGTGCACCGCGTCGTACGAGGCCGTGATATTGCCCATCGTGAGGCCGTCGTTGGTGAAGCCGAGCACGTCCTCGCCGGCGTGGAAGCCTGTGCCGACCTGCACGGTGGCCGAGGCCAGCGTGGTGGTGTCCAGATCGGACAGCGAGATGCCGTTGTCGATCGCGACCGGCGTGGAGGTCGCGTTGTCGGCGGCCACGAACGAGGCCGAGCCGACGCTGCCGGTGCTGATGATCGGCGTCTGGTCGGTGTCGGCCACCGTGATGGTGCGCGTGAGCGTGTTGCTGGTCTGCGCGCCGGCGCTGAGCGTGATGTCGACGCTGCGGGTGGACGTGGTCGGCGTGATCGCCGTGTCGGTATAGGTCACCGCATGCAGCGCGGCCTGCCACTGCGCGAGGGTGGCCGTGCCGCTCGACGACGTCATCACCAGCACGCCGGTCAGCGCGTTGAAGGTGCCGGTGATGTCCCCCATCGTGATGCCGTCGTTGGTGAAGTTGAGCACATCCTCGCCGGAATGCAGGTTGCCCGTGATCGCGACGATCGCGGTGTCCACCACGTCGCCGAGCGGATCGGCCACCGTCAGGTTCGGATCGATCGCCACCGGCGTGGAGGCGCTGTTGTCGCCGGCCACGAAGCTGGCGCTGCCGGTGCTGGTGGTGGCCAGCGCCGGGGCGGAGCTGATCACGTCGATCGAATAGGTGGCGGCCGTGCTGGTCTTCACGCCGTCGCTGACCGTGATCGAGATCGCGCGCGCGCCCAGCGGCGCGTTGCTGCCGGTCTCGAACTGCAGGTTGTCGAGCACGCTCTGCCATTGCGCGAGCGTGCCGCCGGTGGAGGTGATCGTCAGCGTGCCGGTGGCCGGGTTGTAGCTCGGGCTGATGCCGTTGGTCGGCACCGAGCCCAGGCCGCTGAAGGCCAGGATGTCGCCGCTCTGGAAGCCCGAGGTGATCCGCACCGTGATCGTCAGCGAGACCAGCGCCGAGGGGCTGCCGACGTTGAGGTCGGTGAGCGAGATGCTGCTGTCGATGTTGCTGGCCGAGTTGCCCGGCAGATAGTTCTGGCTGGTGGTGGAACCCGAGGTCAGGACCGGCGTCTGGTGGGTGGCCACCACGGTGATCGACTTGGTCTCGTTTGCGCTGAGCTTGGTGCCGTCGCTCACCGCGAACGAAATCGTACGGGTGGCGCTGGTCGGCGTGACGGCCGTATCGGTATAGGTGACCGAGCGCAGCGCGGCGGTCCACTGCGCGGTGGTCGAGGCGCCGGCCGAAGTCAGCGTGAGCACGCCGGTGCCGGCGTTGAAGCTGGCGGTGATGTCGCCGAACGAACCGCTGCCCAGCGCGAGCACGTCCTCGCCCTGCTGGTAGTTGCCGGTGACCGCCACGGTGGCCGAGGCCATCGTGGCGCTGTCGCTGTCGCTCAGCGTGAGGCCGGTATCCACGGCCACCGGCGTCGAGGCGGTGTTGTCGCCCGAGGTGAAGGTGGTGTTGCCGCCGCTGGTGGCGAGCAGCGGGGTCTGGTCGGTCAGCGCCACGTCCACCGTGCGGGTCCAGGCGGTGCTGGTCTTGGCGCTGTCGTTGATCACGAAGCCGATCACGCGCGGCGTGGTGCTCGGCACCGCCGAGAAGTTCTGGAACTGGATCGAACGCAGTGCCGCCTGCCATTGCGCGAGCGTGGCGTTGGCGCCCGCCGAGGTCAGCGTCAGTACGCCGTTCGAATAGGTGCCGCTGATGTTGCCCATCGTGGACGGATTGGCCACGAACTGCAGCACGTCGCCGGAGGCGCTGTCGTAGCTGCCGATCGAGACGGTGGCCGAGGCCAGCGTGGTGTTGTCGCGGTCGGACACCACGATGCCGTTGTCCACCGTGACCGGCGTGGAATTGGTGTTGTCGCCCTGGGTCAGCGTGACGGTGCCGCTGGAGCCGGTGATCAGCGGCGTCTGGTCGGTGTCGGTCACGGTCACCGTGCTGGTCACCGCGGTGCTGGTCTTGGTGCCGTCGCTGACGGTGAACGAAACGGTGCGCGAGGCGTTCGACGGCGTGACGGCGCTCGACGTGAAGGCGATCGAGCGCATCGCGGCCTGCCATTGCGCGAGCGTGGCGGTGGACCCGGTCAGGGTCAGCGTGCCGTTCGTATACGCGCCGCTGATATCGCCGTAAAGCGTGGCGTTGGCGGTGAACTGCAGGGAGTCGGTGGCCTGGTAGTTGCCGCTGATCGTGATGGTGCCCGTGCGAATCGGGCCGCCGTCCGCATCGGCCACGGTGATCGAGCTGTTGACCACCACCGGCGTGGAGGTGGTGTTGTCGGCCGCCGTGAAGCCGACCGTATTGCCGCCGCTGCCGAGGATCGGCGTCTGGTCGGTGTCGGTCACGGTCAGCGTGCGGGTGGCCACCGGGCTGAATTGGGTGTCGTCGCTGATCTGGAAGCTCAGGGTGCGCGTCGCGTTCGACGGCACGACCAGGTCGCTGGTGAACGTGACGGAGCGCATCGCGGCCTGGAACTGCGCGAGCGTGGCGGTGTCGCTTGACGAGAACAGCATGAGCACGCCGGTGCTGGTGTTGTAGCTGCCTTCGATGTCGCCCATCGTTGCCGGATTGTTGGTGAACAACAACTGGTCATGACCGACCTGGAAGTTGCCGGTGATGCTGATCGTGGCTGTGTCGAGCGTGCTGCTGGCGCCGTCGCTGATCACGATGCCGGAATCCACCGCCACCGGCGTCGAGGCCGTGTTGTCGCCGGTCACGAACGAGGCCGAGCCGCTGTCGGGGGTGACCGTCGGGCCGGCCGCGACATTGACCGTGTTATGCAGCGCGATGCTGTCCTTGGTACCGTCGTTGATCGTGAACGAGACGTCGCGCTGGGCGGTGGAGCTGCTCGTGGTCGAAAACGTGATCGAATCGAGTGCGGTTTGCCATTGCGCGAGCGTGACGCCGTTGCCCGAGGTCAGGTGCAGCACGCCGCCGCTGTAGCTCGCGGAAATGCCGTTCTGTGCCTGGAAGTTGAGGATGTCGCCCGATGCGTAGCCGCTGTCGATCGTGATGGTGGCGCTGCGGAACGTGGTGTTGTCGGCATCGCTGACGCGAACGCTGGAACCGACCGCGGCGGCGCTCGAGCCGACGAGGTAGCTGTAGCTGGCCGAGCCGCTGTTGGTGAGCACTGGCGACTGGTCGGTGGCCGTGATCGACACGTTGCGGGTGGCGGTGTTGCTGCCGAAGGTGCCGTCGTTGAACGAGAACGACACGGTGCGCGTGGTGGTGTTGAGGTTTGGCGAGGTCAGCGAGCTGGAGTAGGTCACCGACTCGAGCGCGGCCTGCCATTGCGCGATGGTCGCGGTGCCGGCGCCGGTGGAGAGCGTCAGCGTGCCGGTGGTCGCGTTATAGGTGCCGGTGATGCCGTTCTGCGCCGTGAAGCCGAGCACGTCGCCGGTCTGGAAATTGGTGATCGAGATGGTGGCCGTCTTGGCCGTGGACGAACCGCCATCGCTGAGCGTCAGGCCCGCGTCGACGGCCACCGGCGCGCCGCCCGTGCCGGCACCGTTGTCGGCCGAGCTCCAGGCCGTGCTGGCGGGCGAGGTGCTGGTGGTGACGGTCGGGCCGGTGTCGGTGTAGAACAGGTTGTTGAGTTGAACCTCGAAGCTGCCCGAATCGTTCTGGTCGATCAGCGAAAACGACACGATATTGTTGAACGCGCTGCCGAGCTGGGACTGCACCGCGCCGTCGAAGCCGCCCACGGCGGCCGTGGCGAGCTGGATCGGCTGGCTCGACGTGCCGTTGGCGTAGTGCGCCACAATGAACAGGTCGCCGTTGAACGAACTCAGCTCGAATTGCTGAAGGTTGAACGTATGGCCGTTGGCGAGCGAGATGGTCACGTTGCTCATCGCCGACCCGCCATCGTCATTGATGCTGAGTACGCCGTCGTCCGGCCCGGTGCTCAGATCGCTGCCGCTGCTGCCGTTCGGGGCATTGGACGGGTTGTAGGCAAGCGTGTTGGCGGCCTGGTCGAGCGTGTAGACAATGCCGTCGAGCGTGAACTGCGACGAGCCGAGCGCCTTGAATTGGTCCTGGGCTGCCTGGTCGTAGTACTCGTGCCCCGGCGTGTTGGTGTCGAACAGCAGTTCGTTGAACTGCGCCTGCGCGCTTGCCGATTCGACCAGCGCCGAATGCACGTCGCCAACCTGGTATTCGAGCGTCCAGTTGCCGCCGAGTGCGGCGGCGCCCGTCGGGTCGGCCGAGGCCGCCACGTTCAGGTGGGTGATGGCGGCGATCTGCTGGATCAGCGCCTGACCGTCGGCCTGCTGGGCGACGTCGCAGCCGTAGATCAGGAAATCGCCGCCCGGGTTCATCGCCGCGCTGATCTGGGCCAGTTCCGCGCTGTAGGTCGCCAGGCTGGCATTGGTGATCTGGGTCGAGCCGACCTCGAACACGGCGTCGTTGCCGTGCGAGATCAGGGCGATCGAATCCACGCCCTTGTGCGTTTGCAGATATTGCGCGATCTGGGCGAGGCCGTCGGAATTGGCGTCGAGTACCACGTACTGCGTGCCCGCCGGCAGCCCGTCGATCAGCGTCTGGTAGTTGTCGACGTTCGAATTGATGAACACCACCTGGGTCTGCTGGGTCGACGGCATCTCGGTGCTGATGTCGTTCTTGACCGCACGCGTGTCCTGCGTGGGGGTGTCCGTGGTGCCGGCCGAGCCGGTGGTGCTGGAGGCCGGATCGCTGGTGGAGCGCGCCGCGCTGCGCACGGGCTTGTCCACCGGGGCGCTCGAGGCCGACGCGCTGTTTGCGCTGTTGGCCGCCGCGACCTCGGTATGGGTTTCGGTGCTGCGATGCGTTTCCGCCTGCGCGTGTTCATGCGCGTGCGGCTGGGCGGCAATGGCCGCCACGGAGGCGTCGTACACGACACGCGGTTCGAGCGCGAGCAACAGGGGAGAGGCCGCGACCCGCGGCGTGGGCCGGCCGGCGTCCTGATTCTGACGCGCCAGCCATTGCTTGATGATCTTCATGACGGTGACTCTCCTCTGTGCGGCGCCCGGCCCATGCCGCGCTTGCGCTCCCGGGCCGATACGCGAGCCCGGGCAATGTGTGATGCGAACGACCTGCTTAGCCGCGCGTC
Organism: Burkholderia sp. 22PA0099; assembly: GCF_047497165.1. NCBI lineage: Bacteria > Pseudomonadati > Pseudomonadota > Betaproteobacteria > Burkholderiales > Burkholderiaceae > Burkholderia > Burkholderia sp. 22PA0099. Next base: position 2,836,669 of record NZ_CP163164.1, read on the forward strand.
GGGTAGACGCCCTGCATCGCGATGATGAACGTCAGGCCGAGGTACGGATTGCGGATCGAGAACGGCAGGCTGCCACCGGCCGTCGAGTTGGTGATCGACGGGGGCGCCATCGTCACGCTCGCGTTGAACGGCAGCAGGTTCGTGTTCGGTGCGGCGGTGCTGTACACGGTGGCCGTGTGGCCGCTCGATGCGCCCGGGCCGAGCACCATGTTGCTGCCCGGCACCGATTGCGGCGCCGTGGTGGCGGTGGTGGCCGGGATCGAGATCGACACGGTGCTGGTGCCGCCGCCGCCCGTTACGATCGCAGCGTGCGTGTGGATCGGCATGTTGGAGCTGAGCAGCGTCGTCGTTTCCGTGCCCGACGATTCGCCGATCACGATGTTTTGCAGGCCGGCGCCTTGGCCGGTGCCGACCGGGCTGCGGCCCATCATGTTCGGCAGGCCGAAGGTGCTGGTGCCGGTGCCGCCGTAATTGGTGCCGAGCAAGGCGAACAGCGCGTTGTTCTGCGCAATCGAAATAATCTGGCCCTGACAGAGCGCCCAGCCATAGGGCGCAAAGTCGAAAGCGACCATGCGGATTTCGCCAAGATACTGATCGGACATGTTGACTCCTGAAGGAGGTCGGTGGGGAAAGTGACGGGTGTTGTTATGAGGCTTGCGCGCCGGCCGGCGTGTCCGGCTCGACGCGGCTATGAATCACGGCGCACAACGTGCCGGCGCCGGTATCGAGCGGGCGCGTCGGGGTCACGAACAGCAGCCAGGCACGGCCATCCGGCGCGCCGAACCGATAGGTGTCCTGCGGCAGCCGTACGTCGATCGGCAGTTCGAAATGAGCGAGATAGCAGGTATGGGCCGGATTCATCGCGACGCCGTCCGGCGCCTCGGTGAGACGCGTCTGCGTCAGCGGCACGGCGGCCTCGTCGGCCGTCGAGATGACGAGGACCTGGCCGATCAGGCCTTTCAACTCGTCGTGGGTAGGCAGTTCCGACACATCAATTCCCAGGCGTTGGTCCGTACGCCCGCCGGTCGTCCACACCCCCTGGCAGGCCGATCGGCGATCCTTGTGATCCATTTCGGGCTCGGCCTCGTGTATCCGGGCCATAACTCCGCAACGGTTCCTTTTGCATTTTTTTCACGGGACCGTATTCCCGTGACGACTTTTTTTAAAACCTCGGAAATAAGGTTTCGATTATCACTTCGCTATGTGTCTGGATCGGTTAACGCCATCCATGACGCTTTCTTTAGGGTTACATGCGAATTTGCGAAACTGTCACGATTTATTTTTCATCATGCCGCTGTGGTAACGCGGCGTAACGATGCCAGCGCCTCGGCCGGCCGATCGAACGGCGCCGCGTCACGCCGCATTGAGTCGTACACGCCGGTCGAACCGGTTTTCCGAAAACCCAGCCGCTGATACAGGGATTGCACCGGATTGTCCGGTTCCACGCTGAGGCTGACCGGCAGGCCCTGCGCGGCCGCCTCGGCCAGCACCGCGTGCATGAGCCGTGTGCCGAGGCCGGCGCCACGCCGGGCGGGCAGCAGGGCGATGTCGATCACGCGCACCTCGTCGCCGAGCTGCGCGGGCCGCCAGGCGTGGTACAGGCGGCCCACGGGCTGGCCGTCGAGCGCCACCACGTCGAAGCAGCCATGCGGGTAGTGCTCGCGATAGTAGGTTTGCTGCAACCGCGACTGCTCGTGCAGGAACGCGTCGATGCGTTCGGGCGGCCAGCCGGTACGCTTGAATTCCTCGCGGCGCGTGCTGACGAAAACTTCGCTCAGAAACGCGTCGTCATCCGGCGTGGCTGCGTGCAATGTCAATTCGGATTGCGCGCAAATGTTTGCGGGTGCCGAATTCACTGCTGGGACAGATGCCGGGACGGATTTCATGACGCCTGAAAAAGTTAAATGCACGGCTGGAAAAATTTACTTTCGGGATGCTATCCAATTGTCTGATGAGCGGCAACTGGATTTTATTAAGCCGGATTCAGTGATTGCCCCAATGCCCGGCATTGGAAAAAATAAAACAAACGTTTTCGGGGACTGATTCGAAACACTTTTTCAAAAAATAGAGAAATTGCATAGGCAACTCGATTTGCGATCAAAAAACGCCACCAAGCGCGCAAAAAAAATCCCCCGCGAAGCGGGGGATTTTCATGTGGGCGACACGGCGCCGTGCCGCCCGTGGCGGCGCGGCGGAACGTGCGAGCGTCAGTGCGTCGTCACGGGCTCGTCGTTCAGCGTGTGCAGGAACGCGATGATGTCCTTGATGTCGGCCTGCGTCATGGCCGGCTGATCGCCGAACTTGCGGTCGAACGGGGCATCGGTCACGTCGACGTTGGCCTGGTACTTGGCCGGGATGTCGTCGTATTTCTGCACCTTGCCGTCGGCGCCGCGCGGGTAGAACTTGCCCGGATTGGTGTTGCGCTCGTTGTAGAAATCCATCACGTGCTGCAGGTCGTGATAAATGCCGTTGTGGAAGAACACCTGGCGCGTGGCCGAGTTGCGCAGCGTCGGCGTCAGGAACATCGAGCAGTACTGCGACTGATCCTTCAGGTCGGTACGGAACGGGCCGCACACGCCGATATCGAAGAACGCCGGGTCCTTGTTCTGGTCCAGCGCGTGGTTGCGCGGCAGGCCGAGCGCCTCGTACTGGTAATCGGTGAACATCGGCGGCAGGCCGTCCGGGGTCGGCTGCGACAGGTGGCAGCCCGCGCAGTTGGCCTTGTCCGGATCGTTGAACAGGCGCAGCCCATTCAGTTCGGCGTGCGTCAGGCGCGCCTTGCCTTCGAGCCACTGGTCGTACTTGCTGTTGTACGGATGAAAGGATGGATCCTCGAACTGGTAGCGCGCGATCGCGAACATCACTTCCGAGATCGCCAGTTGCGGGTTGCTGAACAAGGATTCGCCGAACAGTTGCTTGAGCGGCTTCGCGTACTGGCTGGCCTCGACGCGCTTGAGCACGCTGTCGGTGTCCGGGTTGGCCATTTCGACCGAATTCAGCAGCGGGCCGAACGCCTGCTGCTGGAGCGTGTCGGCGCGGCCGTCCCAGAACAGGCCGCCCTGCGGCACCATCTGCACCGAGGCCGCGCCGCCGGCCGTCTTCTGGTTCTTCACCACGCCCGCGTTCTGCGTGGCGAGCTGCTGGACGGTGGCCGCCGCGTCGTTCTCGCCGGCGTCCGGGCCGATGCTGAAGTTCGGCTGGCGCTCCAGGTACTTCAGCGACGGCGGCGGGCGGTAGCCCTGCAGCTTCATGTTGGTGCCGCCGAGCTGGGCGTCGAGCCCGTTCGGCGGGCCGTAGGCGTGCGCCGGGCTGTGGCACGAGGCGCACGAGAGCTTGCCCGATGCCGACAGCATCGGGTCGAAGAACAACTGCTTGCCGATCAGCGCCACCGCCGAAAGCGGCTGCATGGGGGGCGTTGCAGCGTCACCGGATGCGGATTCGCGCCCGTCAGGTTCTCGACGATCTCGCCCACGGCGTCGGGCACGCTGGCCGGGTAGGCAACGGCATAGCCGGCGTAGCCGACCGCGGCGAGCACGGCGGCGCCGAGGATCGTCAGCGCGGCGTTGCGCAGGGTGCGGCGGCGCGGTGCCGGGGAAGAGGGCGGAACGACTGGCGTGACGGTAGCGTTCATACGGGTAGTGTCGTATTCGGGGCGGCCGAGGCCGCACAGGCAAAAAGCCGGCGCTTGCGCGCCGGCCGGTTTTCGGTCAATCAGACCGGGTCGATCAGTTCGCCGGAGCGGCGCTCAGTTGCGTGCCGACCGTCGGGTCGAGGTACAGCGGCGTGGTGTTGGCCGTGGCCGTTGCCGACGTGTTCAGCAGGTCGCTCATGTCGCCAGCCGTGGCGTCGAACGAACCGCCACCCAGACGTGCACCGCCGAGCCAGTTGTCTTCGATGAAGCGCGTGACCGAAGCTTGCGTGATCGGCTTGTGGCTGACGTAGTTCGTCTTGGCGTACGGCGAGATCACGACGAACGGGATACGCGTGCCCGGACCGCAGCGGCCGTTGACCGGCTTGCCTGCGACACCCAGCGGTTGCGTATTGGCGACGCCGCACAGGCCGTTGCCGTTGACTTGGTCGACTGCGTCGAACGAGCCCGAGGTCGGTGCCGTGTACAGGTGGTCGTACCAACCGTCCGAATCGTCATACGTCACGACCACGGCGGTGTTCTTCCAGTCCGGCTGCTGCATCAGGAAGTTGACGACCTTCGTCACGAACGCTTGCTCGTCCAGCGGATCCGAGTAGCCAGCGTGCGCATCTTGTGCAGCCGGTGCCTTCAGGAAGTTGACCGACGGGTAGTTGCCGGCCTTGACTGCCGCGAAGAAGTCGTCCGTGTCGTACTGGTGGTTCGCCGGTTCAGCCGTCTTGCCGTCGGCTTGCAGGCTCGAACCGATCGCGGCCGTCGAGCTCGGACGCGTGTGGTTCGGGTTCGACGTCGAAGCGAAGTACTGGAACCAGTTGTGGTGCGGGATGTAGTCGGCCGTTGCCGCGCCCACTGCCGTCGCGATCGACGAGCGCTTGCATTGCGTCGTGCCGTTCGAGTTGATCGTGGACAGGTTGAAGCCGCCCATGAAGCCGCCCCACGTGATCTTCTGCGCGTTCAGCAGATCGCCGACGTTCTTGCCCTGCATCATGGCCTGGTCGGTCGTGCTCGAGCAGATGTCGTAGCCCGGATCCACGTCGTTGATCATCGTGTAGCCGCTTTGGCCATCGTTGATGTAGTACGTGGAAGCGGCGACCGTCGAAACCGCCTTCGACGTCTTCACGATCTGCATGCCGTTGGTGTTGCCCGACACCACTTCGAGTGCGCCCGGCGTCGACGGACCATACGTGTCCGTGAACGCGTTGTCGCTCATCGCGTAGTGCGAAGCGTAGTTCCACAGGGCCGTGACGGTGTTGCCGTCGTAGTAGCCCATGACCTGGCCCTTCGTACCGAAGGCGCCCGCGCCGCCGGCCGTTGCGGTACCCGTGTAGAGCGGGAACAGGTCGGCTGCGCCGTTGTCGTAGGCTTGCTGTTCCGCCGTGTAGGCGTGGTTCTGGTCGGCCGACGCTGCTTGCGAACGGTCCAGACGGAACGGGTTCGCGGCGTTGGTCGTGTTCAGCGTGTTCGTGAAGTTGCCGTTGGCGGTGCGCAGCGTGCTGGTTGCGGCGCCGAGACCTTGAATGTCGGTCTGCGTGTTGGCGGCGGCCGTGAAGGCCGGTTCGCCGGCCGGGTTCGTCGCGTTCGGGTACGTACCGAAGTAGTGATCGAACGACACGTTTTCGCCGTAGATCACGACCAAGTGCTTGATCGGGGTCTTGGTCGTCAGGGCGTCTTGCGACGACACCGTGGCGGCCGGCGTGGTGCTCGCGGCGGGCGAGTTGTCATCATTGCCGCCACAGGCAGCCAGCGCGATCGCAGACGCGGCGCAGGCAGTGGCAATCAAGGTTCGACGAAGCAGCATTGTGTGAGACTCCAGTGGAAGACCGTCTTGTGTTTATTACGTAATTCCCCGTTCGAGACGGCGCGGACCATTGTTGGTAGCGGGCGGGGCCCTCGAAGCGGGAGACCCCCCCTGTCTTCGAAGTGCGTGCATTGGAACAGGCCGGTATGAAGCTGGCGGGAAGAGTTACTTTCGTAATCGTTACGTGTGCGTATCGCCTGTATTACGAAAACTTTGAATGGAAAGAAATGCGAAGGCGGGCGCGCGAGGGGTTTCGCTGCGCGCCTGGTGGGTCGGGCATGGATATGCCTGAAAGCGTGACGCGCCTTTGACGGCCAAATGAAAATCACGGGAAGAATCGATTTCCATTTCATTTCTTATCACTATCTGATTGCTTTCAATCGAGGGTGCCGGGCTGTGCCGAATGGCGGCGATCCCGTCATGGCCAATCGCACGCGTTCGTGCAGGGCCAGATCCCGTAAGGCGCGGCGTCCATCGGTGCCACGTCCGCACGGCGGGCGTGGCGTGCGGTTTCGGTCATGACGCCGGTTTCGGCGCGTTGCAGGGCGCGCCGAAATTCATCGGATGAAATTGGAAGTTATTGCCAGGCTGATCGAAAGGTGATTCGAGGCGATCGGGGCCTCGGTCGATGACACACTATTTGCATCGATTTCAGCGAGTTTTTCGCGGGTTTCCGCCGGTTTCGGTGGCCGCCGGCAGGTTGCGCCGGTGCAACCCGCTACAATTGCGGATTTTCGGCGCGCAGCCGGTGCCGTTCCGGGCAGATCGGGGCGGCTCGCGCGGCGTCTTGACGGGGGACAACAGGTGACGCCCGGGGCCGGGCGCACTGTATGGAGACACTATGGTCGACAACACACACAACGAGAACGGCGGACTGCAGCGAGGGCTCAAGAACCGCCACATCCAACTGATCGCCCTGGGCGGCGCGATCGGCACCGGGCTGTTCCTCGGCATCGCCGAAACGATCCAGGCGGCCGGGCCGTCGGTGCTGCTGGGCTACGCGATCGCCGGCATCGTCGCGTTCTTCATCATGCGGCAGCTCGGCGAGATGGTGGTGGACGAACCGGTGGCCGGCTCGTTCAGCTACTTCGCCGACAAATACTGCGGGCACTTCATCGGCTTCCTGTCGGGCTGGAACTATTGGGTGCTGTACATCCTCGTCAGCATGGCCGAATTGTCGGCGGTGGGCGTGTACGTGCATTACTGGTGGCCCGACATGCCGAACTGGGTGTCGGCGCTGGTGTTCTACGCGATCATCAACCTGCTGAACTTCGTCAGCGTGAAATCCTACGGCGAAACCGAATTCTGGTTCGCGATCGTCAAGGTCGCGGCGGTGGTCGGCATGATCGTGTTCGGCGGCTGGCTGCTGCTGTCGGGCGGCGCGGGGCCGGAGGCCGGCGTCGCGAACCTCTGGCGCAACGGCGGGTTCTTCCCGAACGGCGTGAGCGGGCTGGCGATGTCGATGGCGGTCATCATGTTCTCGTTCGGCGGGCTCGAACTGGTGGGCATCACCGCCGCCGAGGCCGACGACCCCTCGCGCAGCATTCCGCGCGCGACCAACCAGGTGCTGTACCGCATCCTGATCTTCTATATCGGCGCGCTCGGCGTGCTGTTGTCGTTGTTCCCGTGGCAGAAGGTGGCGAGCGGCGGCAGCCCGTTCGTGCTGATCTTCCACGCGCTCGGCAGCGACCTGGTGGCGAACGTGCTGAACGTGGTGGTGCTGACCGCCGCGCTGTCCGTCTACAACAGCGGCGTGTACTGCAACAGCCGGATGCTGTTCGGCCTGGCCAAGCAGGGCAACGCGCCGCGCGCGCTGCTGGCCGTGAACCGCCGCGGCATTCCGGTGGTGGCGCTGGGCGTGTCGGCGGTGGCCACCGGCCTGTGCGTGGTGATCAACTACCTGATGCAGGGCAAGGCGTTCGGTTTCCTGATGGGGCTGGTGGTGTCGGCGCTGATCATCAACTGGGGAATGATCAGCTATATCCACCTGCGGTTCCGCCGCGCCAAGCGCGAAGCCGGCCAGCCGACGCAGTTCCGCAGCTTCGGTTATCCGCTCACCAATTACCTGAGCCTGGCGTTTCTCGCGGCGATTCTGGTCGTGATGTACCTGTCGCCGGGCTTGCGGCTGTCTGTCTATCTGATTCCGGTGTGGCTGATCGTGCTCGGAATCGGGTATCGTTGGCGCGGACGCCGCCCGAACGACACGGACGCGGCCCGCGGCGCATCGGCCTGAGCCGGTTGCCACGCATTTCATCGATCGACCAGGAACCACCATGTTCGAACACATCGACGCCTTTCCCGGCGACCCGATTCTCTCGCTCAACGAGAACTTCCAGAAAGATCCGCGCGAGCGGAAAGTCAATCTGAGCATCGGCATCTATTTCGACGAAGCCGGCCGCATTCCGGTGATGGGCCCCGTGCGCGAGGCTGAAAAGCAGTTGGCCGCCGCGATCGGCCCGAAGCCGTACCTGCCGATGGCCGGCATCGAGGCGTACCGCGACGCGGTGCAGACGCTCGTGTTCGGCAAGGATTGCGCCGTGCGCGACGCCGGCCGGATCGCCACGGTGCAGACCGTGGGCGGTTCGGGCGCGCTGAAGGTGGGCGCCGATTTCATCAAGCGCTACTTCCCCGGCACGCCGATCTGGGTCAGCGACCCGAGCTGGGAAAACCATCGCTTCGTGTTCGAGCGCTCGGGCCTGACGGTCAATACCTACCCGTACTACGACGACGCCACCGGCGGCCTCAAGTTCGACGCCATGCTGGCCGCGCTCGACGCGCTGCCGCCGCGCAGCGCCGTGCTGCTGCACGCCTGCTGCCACAACCCGACGGGCGTGGACCTCGACGACGCGCAATGGCTCAAGGTGATCGACGTGCTGCAGGCGCGCGAGCTGCTGCCGTTCGTCGACATGGCCTACCAGGGCTTCGGCGCGGGCCTCGACGCCGATGCGTTCGCGGTGCGCGAAATCGCGCGGCGCGGCATTCCGGCGCTGATCGCCACGTCGTTCTCGAAGAACTTCTCGATCTACGGCGAGCGCTGCGGCAGCCTGTCGGCGATCTGCGAGGACGCCACGACGGCCGGCCGCCTGCTCGGCCAACTGGCCAGCAACGTGCGCGCGATCTACAGCAACCCGCCGACGCAGGGCGCGAAGCTGGTCACGGCGGTGCTGAGTTCGCCCGAGCTGCGCGCGCAGTGGGAAGAGGAACTGGCCGCCATGTGCCGCCGCATCGCGCGCATGCGCACGGCGATCCACGACGGCCTGAAGGCCCATATCCAGGGCGAGGCGCTGTCGCGCTACATCAAGCAACGCGGCATGTTCACGTACAGCGGGCTGACCGAAACGCAGGTCGACGTGCTGCGCGAGCAGCACGGCGTCTACATTCTGCGTTCGGGCCGCATGTGCGTGGCCGGGCTCAACGAGTCGAACGTCGGCATCGTGGTCGATGCGATCGGCGAGGTGATCGCAAGCGGGGTCTGAGCGCGGCGCTTCGGCGCTGGCGCCGGCTGACCTCCTGAACGGGGCCGCCGCCTCGTGTCGCGAATGCGGCACGGGCGGCGGCCCCGTTTTTCATGCGCGGTTCGCTGCGGCGCGCGGCCGGCTGTCGTATCGTCGTGGCTGATGAAACGATGAGCAAGGAGGGCGCAATGAGCATCCGCGTGGTGCGGCTCGGTTCGCCGCGCGAACCGGGCGAGGGCGTGCGGATCGGCACGGTGCGGCGGCCGCCGCGCGGCGTGCCGAAGGCGGAATTCGCTACCCGCGACTATTACGACGTCTGGCTGCCGGTGCTGGCGCCGAGCGAGGCACTGGTCAAAGCCGCGCATGCGGCTGATACCGACGCGAAATGGCGCGCGTTCTCGCGCAGCTTCCGCGCCGAGATGGCGAAGGGCGAGGCCGGCAAGGTGCTCGATCTGCTGGCGGCGCTGTCGCATGGCAGCGATTTCTCGATCGGCTGCTATTGCGAGGACGAGGCGCATTGCCATCGCGGCATCCTGCGGCGGTTGCTCGAATCGCGCGGCGCGGCGGTGCTGCCCTGAACACGGGCGCGGTATGCGGCTTGCGAGCCCGAACCTGCTTTTCGCCGCGCGGCCGGGGTGGGCATCTGCGACATGATGTAAGCGATGTAGCGAATTTGATCGCGCGCAAGCGATGGCTCGCCGCGCCGACTATGCTGAATCGTCGGGTGCATTTTGCGCTGCCCGTTGAGGAGGCTGTCATGCATATCTCGTTTCCGCAGGATCCCCCGTTGTTCACGCCGGCCGATCCGGCCATCGCCTTCCCGGTGCTCGTCGATACCGCACGCATGCGCTGCGAGATCAGCGCGGAGGCGCTGGCCGATTATTTCGGCGCGGCGTCGTCGGGCGAGGGCGATCTGCGTCACGCGTTCGCCGCGCATCGCGACGAAATCGAGGAAGCCGCGCGGCGGCTGATCGAGACGTCGGGCGGCGATCCCGTCAAGCTGCGCAGCGGGTTCTTCCGCTTCTGCGGCTGACACGGGTGCCGGCCGGTTGCGGCACGCGGCGGGGGTCAGTCGTCGGGGTCGTCGACCAGCCGGTGCCGCAGCGCGTAGCGCACCAGTGCCGCTTCGTGCGGCATCTGCATCTTTTCCAGAATCCGGGTTTTATAGGTGCTGACCGTCTTCGCACTGACGCACAGCGCGTTGGCGATCTCGGTCAGCGTCTGGCCGGTGGCGATGCGCCGGAATACGTCGAATTCGCGGTCGGACAGCCGCTGATGCGGCAGCGTGTCGGCCGGCTCGTTGAGGCTTTGCGCGAACCGCTCGGCCATCGACAGGCTCACGTACACGCCGCCCGACGCCACCTTCGATACCGCGCCCACCAGCTCGGCGCTGGCGCTTTCCTTGGTCAGATAGCCCGACGCGCCGGCGCGGAACGCACGCAGCGCATATTGCTGCTCGGCGTGCATGGTCAGCACGAGAATCCGCAGCGCCGGTTTTTCATCCTTGATCTGCTTGATCAGTTCGACGCCGTTGCGGCCCGGCATCGACAGATCGAGCACCAGCACCTGCGCGGGGGTCTGGCGGATCAGCGAGATGGTCGAGGCGCTGTCGTGCGCCTCGCCCGCCACGTCGAAGCCGGTGGCTTCCTTCAGGATGTGGCGCAAGCCGTCGCGAACGAGGGCGTGATCGTCTGCAATCAGCACATGGATCATGGCAGGTTCGGGTCCTGTTGAATCGACGGTAGGGGAATGGTGATGGTCAGCGCGTAACCCTGGTCGCGCGCCGTTTCGATGCGTACCGCGCCGCCCAGCATGTGGGCGCGCTCGCGAATGCCGAGCAGGCCGAACGATTTGTCGTCGGGCGCGCGGCGCACGTCGGTGTGCGTCGCGCCCACGCCGTCGTCGGCGATGCGCAGCACGCACTGGTGCTCGTCCATCGTCAGCGCCAGCTCCACGCGCGTGGCGTCGGCATGGCGCGCCACGTTGGTCAGCGCTTCCTGCACGATGCGAAACAGCGCCGTCGCGCTTGCGTTCGAGAATTCCAGTTCGCCCGGCTCGATGCGGCGCTCGACGTCGATGCCGTAGCGGTGCGTGAAATCGTTGACGAGCCATTCGATCGCCGGCACCAGGCCGAGATCGTCGAGCATCACGGGGCGCAGGTCGGCCGCGATGCGGCGCACCGAGGCCACCGTCGCGTCGATCAGGCGGCGCATCTCGCGCAGCGGCTCGTCCACGCTCTCGTGTGCCTCGGGCGAACTGTTGCGCAGCAGCCGGTGCTCGACGGCCGACAAATCCATCTTCAGTGCGGTCAGTTGCTGGCCGAGGTCGTCGTGCAGTTCGCGGGCGATGCGGGTTTTTTCCTCCTCGCGCACGCGCTGCAGGTTGGCCGACAGCTCGCGCAACTCCTCGCGCGACGCCTTCAGCGCGTTTTCGGCCTGCAGGCGCTCGGTTACGTCGCGCATCATCACCGTGTAGAGCTTGCCGGCGCCGTCGTGGATCTGCGAGATCGAGGCCTCGATCGGGAATTCGTCGCCGTTCGCGCGCAGGCCGTAGAGCAGGCGCTGGCTGCCGAGATGGCGCTCGGATTGCCCGGTCACGCCGAAGCGCGCGATGTGCTGGCCGTGGGCGGGGCGAAACCGTGGCGGAATGAAGCGCGTGAGCGGGGCGCCGATCGCGTCCATGGCCGACACGCCGAACACCTTTTCCGCCATCGGATTGAAGATCACCACTTTTTGGTCCTCGTCGACCGTGATGATCGCTTCCATCGACGAACGGATGATGCCCATCATGCGCGCCTCGTTGAGACGGCTGCCGCTCGGCACGGCGCGTGCGGCGGCGCGTGCGCGCGACCAGCCGGCCATCGCGGCGGCCAGCGACAGCGACGCGATCAGGCCGGCCGCCAGCACCAGCGAGGCCAGCGTGCGGGCGCCGCCGGTGGTGTCGAACGCGGTGTAGGCGAGTGTCAGCGTGTCGCCGCCGAAATGGAGCGTGTCGGTGCGGCGGTAGCGCGAGTGGGCGATCGGAGCCTCGTCGGGCGGCATGTCGGTGGCGTAGAGCGGGGCGCCTGGCAGTGCGGCATAGGCTTGCAGGCCGAGGTTGCGGTCTTCCTCGGTGGCCAGCTCGAAGGCGCGTGCGGTGTCGAGCGGTGCGAACAGGAAGCCGGCCAGCGCGCCGCGGCGGGCGGCCGTGTTTGCCGGGGCCGGGTCGCGGTAGACGGGCAGGTAGAGCGTCAGCGCGGGCGCCACGCCGCCGGCCGCGTCCGGAGCGGGATGGCTTGCATGGGCGGCCAAGGCGATCTGGCCGGTGTCGGCGGCGCGCTGCATCGCCTCGGCGTCCTGCGCCGGCAATTCGGGCGCCGCGCCGTGGGCCACCGGCGCGAACAGCGCGATCGTCGCGGCGGAAGGCGATGCCGTGCTGCCCGCGCTCGCGTAGCCGAGCGCTCGCAGCGGGGCACGGGCGTAGTCGAGATCGAGGCCCGACACGTAAGCGCGCCAGGCATCGGGGCTCAAGCCGGGTGAGGCTTGCAGCAGGCCGCGCGCGCCGGTCAGCACCGCGGCGCCCGCCTGCAGCTCGCGTTGCAGATTGGCGCTGACGGTGCCCGTGCGCCGCGCGAAGCGCGCCGTGGTGGCGTCCTGCCACGATTGGCCGACAAACCACGCGAGCGCGGCGGACAGCACCGCGCCCACGACGAATGCGCCGAACCCCGCAGCAGCCGGGCGCGCCAGCGCCGCAGCGAACTTCGAGCGCGAACGCTCGCGCGGCGGCCCGGATGAGGGGCGTGAGGAACCGCTATCGGTCATGAGCTTTTAGGTATGAGCCGCATCGCGAGCCGTATCCGCATGCAGTGCCTGCGTGCGTCCGTCGGCCGGCTCGTGGCGGTGAGCGTCGGTTCGTTCTTTTCGATGTGAAATTGTGCTTGGTTTACTTGTTTTTGGCTAATGGCAAGAGACAAACACGCACACTGAATCGATTCGACACGATGGTTTGGATTGTTTTGATTTCAGGTTCGATGGCTCGTGTAGTTTGTGTGGTTCGTGAACCGGTCTTGCGGATAAAAATCGCGCTGCACCGGTTTGCGCAAGAATCCTTTGTCAACGTACGGTTACCGAAACCGTCTAAAATGCGCTGATCCCGGTCGTGCGGCCGGGTGCCGCACCCCGTGCCGATGTCGCACCGGGCGGTTCCGCCCCGCGCAGTCCGGTTCGATTCGATCCAGGAGCGGCGCCGTGTGGCACTTTCCCGTAGCAATTCCTTCGTCGCTCGGCCCTTGGGCCGTGTTCCTGAGCGTGCTCGTCACGCAGCTCGGGCTGCCCGTGCCGGCCGCGCCGATGCTGATCCTGGGCGGGACGATGGCGGCGATGGGGCAGGCGTCCTACGCCAGCATGTTCGCCGCGGCGATCGGCGCGACGCTGCTGGCCGATTCGTTGTGGTTCAGCGCCGGGCGCCTGCGCGGGCGCCGGCTGCTCAACGGGCTGGTGCGCTACTCGCTGTCGCTCGACACCACGCTGCGGATCGCTCGTAACGTATTCGAACGCCACGGCGCGCCGCTCCTGATCGTCGCCAAATTCCTGCCGGGCCTTGGCCTGATGTCGGCGCCGCTGCTCGGCACCACGGCCATCGCCGTGCCGGTGTTCCTGTTCTGGGATTTCGCGGGCGCGACGCTGTGGGCCTCGACCTGGCTGCTCGGCGGCGCGGCGCTCGATCATGAAATCGTGCGCATCGTGCTGTGGGTGCGCAGCAGCGGCGGCACCATCTTCGACGCGTTCGCCGCGATCTTCCTGACCTTCCTGTTGTATCGCTGGGTGCGCCGCATGCAGTTCCGCCGCTGGCTCGGCAAGGTGCGCATCGAGCCATCGCAGCTCGACGAGATGATGAAGTCGCCGAACCCGCCGCTGATCTTCGATGCGCGCCCGCGCGCGATCCGCCAGAAGGACGCCTACCGGATCGCGGGCGCCTATCCGCTTGATCTCGACTCGTCCGACAAGCTCGATCCGGCCTTGTTGTCGCGGCCGTTGGTGGTGTATTGCGTATGCCCGAACGAAGCCACGGCCAAGAAGATCATCCAGCAGTTGCAGCGCAAGAACGTGCACAACCTGAAGGCGCTGAAGGGCGGGCTCGACGCGTGGGAAAAGCACGGCTTCCCGGTGGAGCCGCTGCCGGTGGATTTCGAGGCGTCGCGGTATACGGTGCGGCCCGAGCGGGAAATGTCCGGCGAATACACGGTGCGGGCGCGGCTGTCGGATTCGTAAGCTTCACGGGGCGGCGCGGTCCGCCCCGGCCTAACTGCGCGGTTTGCCGCAAGCGGGCACAATCCTCCACTGATTCTGATTCGAATGCGCGGCCGTTGCGTGCTTGCGCACGGCCGCGCGCGAACCCTGTTTCCACTCGAGCGGAGGGCCTATGGCCAGCAAAACCATCGCGGACTATCTTGCCAGCACCTTGGCGCAAGCCGGTGTCGAACGTATCTGGGGCGTCACGGGCGACAGCCTGAACGGCCTCTCGGACAGCCTGCGGCGGCTTGGCACGATCGCGTGGTCGCACACGCGTCACGAGGAAACCGCCGCGTTTGCGGCCGGTGCGGAAGCCGCCATCACCGGCAAGCTGGCGGTGTGCGCCGGCAGTTGCGGCCCCGGCAACCTGCACCTGATCAACGGCCTGTTCGACTGCCAGCGCAGTCATGTGCCGGTGCTCGCGATCGCCGCGCATATCCCGTCGTCCGAAATCGGCCTCGACTATTTCCAGGAGACGCATCCGCAGGAGCTGTTCCGCGAATGCAGCCATTTCGTCGAACTGGTATCGAATCCGAAGCAATTTCCACGCGTGCTCGACCGCGCGATCCGCACGGCGATCGAGGAGCGCGGCGTGGCCGTGATCGTGCTGCCCGGCGATATCGCGCTGGAGGCCGCGCCCGACGCCACGCCGAGCCATATCGGCTACGAGGGCAGCGCGCTGGTGCCGGCGGCGGCCCAGGTCGACGAACTGGCCCGACGGCTCGACGCGTCGAAGAAGGTCGCGCTGCTGTGCGGCAGTGGCTGCGCCGGTGCGCACGACGAGGTGGTGGCGCTGGCCGACATGCTCGGCGCGCCGATCGTCCATGCGCTGCGCGGCAAGGAACATGTTGAATGGGATAACCCGTTCGACGTCGGCATGACCGGGCTGATCGGCTTCAGCTCCGGCTATCACGCGCTGAAATCCTGCGACACGCTGCTGATGCTCGGTACCGATTTCCCCTACCGGAATTTCTATCCGAGCGACGCGCAGGTGATCCAGATCGACCGTCGCGGTTCAACGATCGGCAAGCGCGTGCCGGTCGATTTCGGGGTGGTGGGTGACGTCAAGGCGACGCTGGCGGCGCTGAACGGCCGGCTCGCGCGCAAGGCGGACCGCCATTTCCTCGACGCCGCGCGCAAGCATTACGCCGAGGCGCGCGAGGGGCTCGACAGCCTCGCCCGGCCGTCGCCCGACGACGCGCCGATCCATCCGCAATACCTGACGCGGCTCGTCAGCGAACTGGCCGACGACGATGCGATCTTCACCGTGGATGTCGGCACGCCCACGCTGTGGGCCGCGCGCTATCTGAAGATGAATGGCAAGCGCCGCCTGCTCGGCTCGTTCAATCACGGCTCGATGGCCAATGCGTTGCCGCAGGCGCTCGGCGCGCAGGCCGCGCAGCCCGATCGTCAGGTGGTGGCGCTGTGTGGTGACGGCGGGCTGTCGATGCTGATGGGCGAGCTGCTCACGGCGCGCCAGCAGAAGCTGCCGCTCGTGCTCGTCGTGTTCAACAACAGCTCGCTCGGCTTCGTTTCGATGGAGATGAAGGCAGGCGGTTATCTCGACGACGACACGCGGCTGGCCGATACCGATTACGCGGCCATCGCACGCGGCGCGGGCATCGAATCGATTCGCGTCGACCGGTCGGATGAACTGGAAGGGGCGTTGAAGCAGGCGTTCTCGCAGCGCCGGCCGGTGCTGGTCGACGTGCGTATCGCGCGTCAGGAGATCGCGTTGCCGCCGAAGATCGAGTGGGCGCAGGCCAAGGGCTTCAGCCTGTACATGCTGAAGGCGGTGCTGAACGCGAAGGGCAACGAGGTGGTGGAACTGGCGACGACGATGTTCCGTTAACCGGGCGCGCCAAACGACACGCGCCGACGGGGTGAGCCGTCGGCGCGTGGGATGAAGCGAGGGAGGAGCAAGGCACGATCCTGCGAGGTGCCGGGTTCGCTGCCTTACTTCGGTTCGGTTTCCTGATCGGCAGATGCGGCGTCGGGCGCCGCTTCGCTGGCGGCCGGCGCTTCCGGGGCGGCTGCCTGTGCGGCAGCGTCGGTTTCGGCCGGCACGTCTGCCGCGTCGGCAGCTTGTGCCGCTTCAGCCTGCGGTTGGGCCGCGGTGTCGGCGTTTGCTTCGCCTTCCACCTTGGCTGCCTCGTCGCGCTTGGCTTCGCCGGCCTTCGACTTGGCGGCGCGCGTACGGCGAGCCTGGTCGAGGCGCACCGCGCCCGCGGCTTGCTGTTCGGTCACTTCACCCGCTTCGGCGCCGGTCAGGTCGACGCGCTTCGCGCCCGTGACGAGGCTGGCCCAGTAACGGCTGCCGCGGCACCATTCCTTGATCGCATCGCGCAGTTGTGCTTCGTCGAGACTCAGCTCGGCGGTGTGCGCAACGAGATCCTTGAAGATGCCGATCTTGAGCGGCACCTTGGGCGCGGGGTTCTTCGGGAAGGCGGCGGGGAAGCGGCGTTGCAGCTTGCCGATGGCGAGCACCGTGGGGTTGACCGGCTTGGCGTCGACGGCGGGCGCCGGACGGCGGCCCTGCTGCGGTTTGCCGGAGGGCTTGCCGCCCGCGTGGCCGGCAGGCTTGCCGGATGCGGGCTTCTGCCCCGGCTGGCCGTGACGCTTCTCGGACGACGGCTTCGCCGACGATCTGGCTTGGGACTGGCCCTGGCTCGGGGACTTGCCTTGCGGCTTGGCGTCAGCTCGCTGTTGGGCGAGCTGCTTCTTCAATTCAGCGAGTTGTTCGAAACCCATTTCGCACGATCTTTCAGGTTGGACCGCGATTGTAGCAGTCCGGCGCGGTATTTCACCCCGGCGCATCGAAAGTAATTCATGGCGGAGGTTGCCATGCAACAGCTTTCCGAATTGGTGTGCTGCATGCCGCTGCCTGATGGCGTCATATTCACGGCGCATGCTGTGATCGGATTACCTTCCAATTGTCCGATGAATACCGGCATTTCATTCGTATTGCTTCCAATTTGGAGGGGGTATGACTCGAAAATCGGCAGGCAACGCTCAAATTTCCGCCTTAACCCTCAAGTTTTATTCTCCCAATCCGTTTACCGATCCATTGATCAATGGGTCAAAAGCCCGTCAGGCATAGCTTTCACAATGCTTTCGTTCATTTGGGCCGCCATCGCCACCATGTATTTGACCACCGCGATATTCGCGGTGTGCGCAAGGTCGAGCGCATGCCGCCGCCGCGTTGCGAAGCGGTTGCGCGCGCAACCGATTGCGCGGGTTGAATGGTGGGCGCGAGGTGTGATCACAGGGCGGCTGTCACGACGGCTCGGTTCGGAGTGCGTCGCATGATGCGCGGCGAGACCGGCCCGATCGTGCGCACGCCATTCGCGGCGCGTGCGCTGCGGTTCGCCGTACTGAATGGCGTCGTGGCGCTGGTGCTGGCCGCGCTGGCAGGCGGCCTTGCCGCCAGCGTGCCGGCGGCGGCGGCTGCGCTGTGCCCGTCGTGCTTCGGTTTTGTCGAAACGGCGCCCGCGTTGTATCTCGAACGGAGCGCCACGGCCGCGGATGCCGCTCGGGCCCGCGCCGTGGTCGAGGCCGGGCGTCAGCGGGTGCGCGCGTTCTGGGGTGATACGACGGCCGCGCCGCGCGTGCTGGTGTGCGTGAACGATGCCTGTTTTCAACGGATGGGCGGTGGGGCACACCGCGCGCTGTCGTTGTACGACCGCGTGGTGGTGCTGTCGCCGCGCGCGACCGATCCGCAGAGCGTCGCGCATCCGTTCGCGGCAGCCGAATTCGAACATCGGCTCGGCCCGTTCGCGCTGGCCGATGGTCGTGCGCCGGCCTGGCTCGGCAACAGCCTCGCGAGCATCTCGGCCGGTAAGCCGGACGATGCGGCGCGCTGCGCGCGCGACACCGCGGCGGCGTTGCCGGGCGGCTTGCTCGAATGGGGCCGGCGCATGCTGACGGGGCGCGGCCTGCCGGCAACGCCGGCTTGCGGCACGCCGCCTGCGCGGCTCGACGCGAACCACATGAATTCCGGGCAGGCGGGGATGGCCTGGCTTGATGAAGCGGCAGGCAGCAGGACCCATGCGATGCCAGGGTGGGGCCTGGGTCGCCGCAATGGGTAATGAGTTGAGTAGCAGGTTGAGTAACGGGTTCGGCGCGAGCCGGGCGACGCCGGGTGCCACGGTCGTCGTCTGCGAAAACGGGCGGCCGAGTCACGGGCAATACGCAGGTTCGACGTGCAACGCCGGAGGGGATGAAGCCGCTTCGTCCGGTGATGCGCGTACCGTTTTCGCACGGTGTCCGGTTGGGTTTCGAGAGCCAATACGATTGCGTGGCAACAGGCACGGCGGTGGGGCAACGCGCTGCACGCCGTGACGGGATGCGAGGCGCGCCAGCCGGCATGCCATGCAACCCGACGACAACATTCCGCCATGGCCAAAGGCGGCGTGTCGCGCAATCGTTCGCGCCCGATCGGGGGCCGTTTTCCCGCATCGACTCGGATGTCGGGGCAGGACGCATGAAAAAAAGCGAGCCACTATCTTGCGATAGTGGGTTGAGACCTGTTTGATCGTTATAAACCGTCGCAGCGTGCATCGATTCCTCACAGCCTCATGCCAAGACGCGCGAGAACGACGGTGTTCTACGAGGAAGCTGTCATGTCGAATTACCACGAGTTGCTCGAGAAATTGAACGAGCTGACCCGCCAGGCCGGAGAAGCCCGGGAAGCCGAGCTCAAGACCGTGATTCTGGATATCCGGCGCGCCATCGCCGAATACGGGTTGACCGAGCGCGATCTGTTTCCGCCGCGCCTGGGCCGCCCCCGCAAGGAGGATCAGAAGCCGAAGCCCCGTTATCGCGACCCGGAAACGGGCGCAACTTGGACCGGCCGCGGCCGCGTGCCGGGCTGGATCGCCGGACAGGATCGCGACCGCTTCCTGATCGCCTGATCGACGGGGCGGCAAGCGCCGCCCGTGACGACGATCCCGGGCCGAAACGGCCAGTGCCAGCTGCCGCCGGCCCCGGGGCGCGCAAGATACATGATCGATCGCATGGATGTCGGGAATTCGACGGCGCCCATGACGACGTCACTCGCGAATCGGTTCGATTGCAACGGTGCGGTAGCGCACCGATTTATTTTTTTCTGAAAAGCAAACGTTTGCTAGTTGAGATTTTGAGGTTGTGGCCGCGTTTTTTGAGGAATTTCGAGGAAAGGGTGCGGTTCGTGACGGGCAACCGGCGAAGCGGCAGCGGCGGCATCGTGGCGGGTGGGTATCCGCGCCGCCTGACAGCGCTCGATAGGTAATCAATCAGATGGCATTGGGAAAGGAATTTGCATGAATCGCTTTCCACCGCCGAAATAAAAAGACATGCAGGCGAGTACGCAAGTCGATAACGCCAAGGCATACTGTCGCGCTTGAAATAAATTCCCCGATATCAAATCAAAAACAAGGTATTCATGCAGCCGATCAGATGTCTGATTTTCCTGCTGTGCGGCTTCATCGCCACGGCCGCGATTGCTCAAGACGCCGCGTCGCCGGTCGAACAAATGCAAACGGCGCGGCAAGCGCTTGCCGACAATGCCCAAATCAATTTCCAGCAGTTCAGCCGCGACACGCTGTCCATCGTGACCGCCGCCAATGCACTCGATCGTTCGGGCAAGGATTGGGACGCGTTGACGAAATTGCAGGAACTGGAGAAATACGCGCCACTTGCGCAATATCCCGATTACGACGCGCAGATCGTCTGCTTCAATATCTATCACAAGCTCGGCCTGATCATCAAAGCCACCGAATGCCGCCAGCGCGTGGATGCCCTCGCGGACATCCTGCTCAAGCGCTCCGGCAGTGGCGATACGCCCGACGATCCGGTGCGCGTGGTGCGGATCGGCGAGATGGGCGTGTGGGTGCGCCTGCATTCGGGCACGGTCGGCAACGTGAGCACGCTCGAATATCGGGGCGCGACGCTGCAGAAAGTGTCGTATGTCGCACCGGCCGGCGGCAGCCCGGGCATCGTTTATTTCACGACGAATCCGCGTGAAGCCCAGGAGATCAAGCAGGCGAATCCGGATATTTTCAAGCCGCTGCCGGTTACGGCCGATCAAGGCAAGTTCGCCGCCGCCTTGAAAGACGCGCATGAACGGCGCATCACATTCCTGAACGATACGAGTTTCAATTATCTTGAATTGATTCGAGCCGTGCAGGACGACCAGAAGCAGGCGATGCAATTGATACAGCAAGGCGATGCAACCGCCGCGCTCGCCAAACTTCGAGAGATCGAGAAAATCCGGCCGCTTCGCGATATTCCGATTTTCAGCCTGATGTCGGTCTACAGTTTTCTGCTCGGTAAATCCGGTGATACGCAGGCGCAAGACGAGATACGGCTGTATCTGTTCGGTATCGAGCAGGATATTGCACATAGCGGCGACGGATTGACGCCGGATACGGCCGTGCATGTCGTGGCCATCAGTGAGGAAGTGAACTGGCTGCTCGCCAAGAAGCTGCGGGCAGGCCGCCAATCGCTGGATACCGTGCCGGCCCGCAAGATCGATGCGATCGACACGGTGGATGCCGGCGGCCAGTCGCGCACCTATTACTTCGATGTGACTGAACTGTACAAGCGCTATCGGCTGGTCGCTGCCGCTCACTGACTGGATCGATTCCGGAATCGTTTGGCCCCGCTTCAGGCGGGGCTTTTTCATTGGCGCGGCGCAATGATTTCCGATCGCACCGCGTGGAAACGCGCGCTTGCTTGCCATGCCCCGGAAAGCCCGACGGCACACGCATTGCTCGCCGCCGACCGGTATCGCACCGAACCGGGTTTGCGGTCCGCCATGCCGTCACGCCTACGGCGACGCCGGCGAGCCGTTCATAGGCATCCGAACGACCGATTCCTCCGACGATTCGAGCCATCGAGCGCGAATCGTTCGGAATCCGACGCGGTTTGGATACGACGCGACGTCTCCCGTGTTTTCCCTCCCTGCGCAAGCGGGCGCGAGCCGTTATAACGACCGAAGCGGCGTGCGACCGACATAAAACGACGGGATGGAGGGGGAGATGCCGATGAAATGGCTGGCAGGGCTGCTGATCGTCTTGATCGGCACGGCGGTGGTGGCCGCGCGGAGTTCGGAATCCGATCCGGAGATCGTGCTCGCGGCGGGCTATGGCGCGACGATCGTGATCGGCCTGATCGTCGGCCGGTTGTTATGGGCGCGTGCGGCGCGCAATCGCCGGTGAGGCCGCGGCCGCGCGCCGGCTTCGGTTGGACGGCGAGCGGCGCTTACGGCCCGCTGCGTCCCGCCGCACCGGGCCGCGCCACGGCCCCGCGCACCTCGAACCCCACCTGATCGGCCGGCTTGCCGCTGGCATCGAGCAGTTCGAGCCGATGATGGCCCGGCCACGGCAGCCACGCGACGCGTTCGCCGCGCCCGATCGTGCGGCCGTCGAGTCGCCAGCTGCCGCGTCCGCTGTCGCCCGATACACGCTCGAACCAGACCCGCTGGTTGCGCGGCGGGATGTCGGGGTCGAGCGCGAAGATCGTGCCGTCGGTCGGCGAGGCGATCGCCAGTGGCGCATGCGGGCCGCCGGCACCTGCCGTGGCGGCCGCGTTGCGAAGCCGGCCCGCACCGTCGCGGCGCGCGGCCGGTGCGGTCACCGAAGCCCGCGCCGGCATCCCGCCCGCGCCAGCCGCCAGTTTGACCTCGGCCGTTTCGGTGCCGCTCAGGAACCACTCGTCGCGCGACGGCTCGATCGCGCGCTCGAATGTGACGCGCTCGCTTACCACGCCGGGCGGCGGCTTCGGCGCGACGCTGCCGCCGTCGCGATGCAGCCGCGCGACGATCGCCGCCCACACCGGCGCCGCGCCGGTCACGCCCGACACGTTCCACATCGGCGAACCGTCCGCATTGCCGACCCACACCCCCACCGTGTAGCGCGACGTGTAGCCGACCGCCCAGTTGTCGCGCATGTCCTTGCTGGTGCCGGTCTTGACCGCCGAGAACACGTGCGTGGCGAGCGGGCTGTCGAAGCCGAACGTGCGCGTGCGCGCATTGTTGTCGGCCAGCATGTCGGTGACGATGAAGCTCGCGTCGGCGCTGAACACGCGCTTGGCCGTAGCCTGCGCGGCTACTTGCGCGGCGCTGCGCGGCAGATCGAACGCGGGCCGCGCCAGCCCGCCATTGGCGAGCGCGCGGTAGGCGTTGGCCAGCGTCAGCAGCGTGACGTCGGCGCTGCCGAGCGCGAGGCTGTAGCCGTAGTAGTCGCCCTGTTCCGTGAGTGGCAGGCCGAGCGCGGTCAGCGTGCGCGAGAAGCGGTGCGGCGTGACCAGCACCAGCGTGCGCACGGCCGGCACGTTCAGCGACGAGCCGAGCGCGCTGCGCACGCTGACCCAGCCCTTGAAATCGTGATCGTAGTTCTGCGGCACGTAGAGGCCGCCGCCGGCCGCCAGATCGACGGGTGAATCGTCGAGCAGGGTGGCGCCCGTCAGGCGCCGCTCGTCGATGGCCTGCGCATACAGGAACGGCTTCAGCGTCGAGCCGGCCTGGCGCAGTGCCAGCACCGAATCGACCTCGGGCGCGGCCGATAGCGCGCCCGACGAGCCGACCCAGGCCAGAATGTCGCCGCTGCGGTTGTCGATCACGATGGCCGCGCCGTCCTGCACGTTGCGCGAGCGCGGCGCGGCGCTCAATTCGGTCAGCGCGTGCGTGAGCGCATCGCGGGCGAAGCGTTGCAGGCCGGCGTCGAGCGTCGAGCGGATGCGTGCGCCGGGTTGCGGGCTGGTTTCCGCCGCGATGCGGCGCGCGAAATGCGGCGCGAGCGCCTCGCCGCCGAGGAACGCCGAGGAGGGCGGCGCGGGGCGTGCGAACGCCAGTTGCACGAAGCCGTCGAGGCCGGTGCAGCCGGCCGCCGCCTGCATGTCATGGAGAATCCGGCAGGCACGCTCGGCGACCTTCGGATAGCTGGCGTTCGGCGCGCGGATCAGCGCAGCGGCCACGGCCGATTCGCGTTCGTCGAGGCCGGACGGCGCCTTGCCGAACAGCGTGACCGACAGCGCCGACAGCCCGACCGTCTCGCCGCGAAACGGCACCAGGTTCAGGTAGGCCTCCAGAATCTGATCCTTGCGCCAACTGCGTTCGAGCCACAGCGCATCGATCGCCTGACCGGCTTTCTGCTGCAGCGAACGCTGGCCCGAGCGGCGCGAACTGTCGCCGATCAGCCCGGCCAGTTGCATGGTGACGGTGGAGGCGCCGCGCGTGCGCGAATTCCACAGATTGGCCCATGCGGCCCCGGCGATGCCGCGCCAGTCCACGCCGCTGTGGTCGTAGAAGCGTTTGTCTTCGGAGACGACGATCGCCGCGCGCAGCGCGGGCGACACGTCGGCCAGCGTGACCCAGTCGCCGCGCCGCTCGGCGCTGTCGATGCGGGTGCGCTGCAGCGGCGTGCCGTCGCGTGCGAGCAGCAGCCAGTCGGAGCTGCGGAAATCGCGGCGCACGGCGTCGTAGCCGGGCACGGCGTGGGCCGCGCCCGCGCCGCCGATCAGCGCGGCGGCAGCGAGCACGTGCAGCACGCGCAGCCTGCGCCGCGCGCCGGGACGGCCCGCGCTCACGGCTGCTGCGCCGCGGCCGGCTTCACGACGATCGGCGCGTTCGGCGCCATGCCGTAGGCGGACGGCGCATACAACGCCTCGACGCGCGTCGGCGGCAAGCCGAAGCTGCCGACCGCGTTGAGCCGCATGGTGTACTCGATCGAGGTCTTGCCGGCCGGCAGGTAGCCGTAATACGCGCGGTAGCCGTCCACGTCGCGCTCGATGAACGACGGCCAGGCGCCATCGGACGACGCCTCGCCCTGTGTGGCGATCGCCGAATCGCGGCCCAGGCCCGAGCCCATGATGGTCGCGCCGGCGGGCACCGGATCGTTGACCACCACCCAGGTCATCGCGGCTTGCGCATCGACGTCGAGATGCACGCGCACCAGGTCGCCGCGCGTCAGCGCGCCCTTCACGGCCGGATCGACCGGCGTGACCGTCTTGGTGATCCGGTAGCCGGACACCACCGGCCGCTTGAGCGGCACGGCGGCGAGGCTCTGGATCGTCGCCCACGGTTTGCCGGTTCCGTCCTGCGTCAGCGACAGCGTGAGCGGCGCGTGGCCGGCCGCTGCCGCCGGCCACGGCAGCAGCGCCGTGCGAGCCGGCGCGCTGCGCGTGGCGGCTGACGACTGCGTCACGTTCGACGGTGCCGTCAGTTTGGCCCCCGACGCCTGCACCGGCGCCGAGGCGGCCACGGCCGCTGCCGCGCCGCCCCAGCCGATTCGACGCTCCGCCTCGCCGAGCCGCAACTGCGTCTGGCCCGTCACCGGCGTGTTCTCGTAGGTCTTCGAGAAGCGTTCGACGGCCAGCTCGCCGAGCAGGTTCGAGGTGGTGGTCCGCCACGCGCCGTTGCGTTGCAGCGCGAGCAGGCCCGACACGATGCGCGGCATCTCGTCCTTCCATGCCGGATTGCCGTTGAAGGCCAGCGCGAGCCGCGCCGCGTTGCTGTCGTTGCCGGTCATCAGCCACCAGAGATCGTCGTCGCGCGCGGTCGAGAACACCAGTTGCGTGCCTTGATACGACAGGCGCGCGCGCAGCAGTTGCTCGACCTGGGCGCGTTTCTCGTCGCGCTGCGGGATATCCGCCAGGCGCGACAGGATCGCGTAGTAGTCGAGCAGCGCCGAGGTCGGCCAGCGCTCGGGCGTGATGGCGATCGAGCCGAGCATGCGCGCCTGCGCGGCGTCGTGGCGCGACAGCGCCTCCAGCGCGGCGAGCTTGCGCAGGTCGCGATCCTCGCGCGGCGCCCAGGTGTCGCGCGTGATGCGGCCGTCCACGTAGCTGGCCAGCCCGGCTTCGAGCTGGGTGCGCAGCGCATCGGGCAGGGCGAAGCGCGGGTCGAGTTTGGCCGCCTCGTCGGTGGCGGACAGCAGGTAGGCCGTCAGCGTGGTGCTGCCGTTCTCGCCGCTGTCGGCCGACAGCGGGAAATAGCCCGCCAGGCCGTCGCGGTCGAGATAGGCCGGCATCTGCGCGATCACGGCCTGCCACATCGCCGGATCATGCAGGCCGAGCGCGCGCGAGGTCTGCTGTTCGAGGCAGCGATACGGATACTGCTGGAACCAGCGCGTCACGCCGGGCAGGCCGTCGGCGAGCTTCGATTGCAGCGCGACCGAGATGCCGCCGCGTGCAATGCCGTTGCTGCCGGCGGCCGCATCGGCCGGGGCCGCGATCGGCAACGAGAAGCTGCCGTCGATCTGCGTCAGCGTGGCCTGCTGCACCGTGACCGGCACGGCGGGCACCACGCGCTGGGTGATCTTCAGCGCGTCGGCCGCGTGTGCGCCGCCTTGCTCGGCGGCGGCGATCGACCACGGCAGCGCACCGCCGGCGTCGCCCGCGCCGTTCGGCACGGCCACGCGCCACGACACCTCGCGCGAGGCGCCGGCGGCCAGCTCCACGGTTTGCGCGGGCAAGTCGAGCCCCGGCGCGTTCGGCGTGACGACCACCTTCATCGCGCGCGAGGTGGTGTTGCGCAGCGTGAACGGCGCGACCAGTGCATCGCCTTCGCGCACCAGCGGCGGCAGGCCCGAGATCAATTGCAGATCCTGGGTGCTGCGCACGCTGGCGCGGCCGGTGCCGAAGCGGTCGGCGCCGACCGAGGCCACGGCGACGATCGTGAAGCGCGTCAGCGCATCGTTGAGCTTGACGTCGAGTTTGGCTTCGCCGTTCGCGTCGAGCGTCACGCGCGGATTCCACAGCAGCAGCGTGTCGAACAGCTCGCGGGTGGGCGCGGTGCCGCCGCCACCGCCGGCCGGCACCGCCTTGCGGCCGAAGTGGCGGCGCCCGACGATTTCCATCTGCGCGGTGGCGGTTTCGACGCCGTAGCCGCGCCGTTGCAGCATCGCGCCGAGCAGGTCCCAACTGGTGTTCGGCATCAGTTCGAGCAGCGCGTCGTCCACGGCGGCCACGGCGATCTGCGTGCCGGCCGGCGCGGGCTTGCCGTCGGGCATGCGCACCGCCACCTTGACGTGCGCGGTGCCGCGCACCGGGTAGCTGGCCGCATCGGGCGTGACGGTCACGCCGAGCTGATGCGAGGCCGTGCCGACCTTGATCTCGGCCAGCCCGTAACGGAACGCCGGCTTCGACAGGTCGACGAGCGGGGTAGGCGGCACGTAGTGGCGGCCCTCGTTCCAGAACGCATGCGCCCAGTCGACCGGCGTCTTCCAGCCCCACGTGAAGAACGAATACCAGGGCACCTCGCGCAGCCGGCCGCGCAGCGCCAGCACCGACACGTAGACGTTCGGCCCCCAGGTCTTGTCCACCTTCAATTCGACGGTCGGATCGCGCCCGTTCAGTTGCACGACGTGCGTTTCCATCACGCCCGAGCGTTCGACAGCCACCAGCGCCGTGGCGAAGCGGAACGGCATGCGTACCTGGAAGCGCGCCGTTTCGCCCGGTTCGTACGACGGTTTTTCGGGGATCAGGTCGATCCGGTCGGTGTTGTTGCCGCCGAACCAGAGGTCGTCCTCGCGCACCACCCACACCGACGTGCTGCCGGTCGCGGCGCGGTCCGAACCGTCCTTGACCACCGCCACCAGCGACACTTCGCCGGCATCCTTGAGCTTGGCGTCGCAGGCGAAGCGGCCCTTGTCGTCGGTCTTGCCGCTGCACAGCGCGCCGAGGTCGCGCGTTTCGCTGCGGTTGTCGTAGCTGTAGAAGCCGCCGACCATGCGCTTGCGCGACGAGGTCGTGATGCGCGCATAGCCGTGCACTTCCACCTGCGCGCCGGCGTGCGGCTTGCCGTCCAGATCGACGGCCAGCGCGGTGACGGGCACCGAATCGCCTACCGCCACCCAGTGCCCGGCCTTGATGCCGGCCGCCAGCGCGGCGGGCCACAGCGTGGTGTCGTTGCGGATCGTCTGGATCTCGCCGTTCGGGTCGGCGAACGTCGCTTCGAGCGCCAGGCGCTTCGGCGCATCGACCTTCGGCAGCGATTTCAGCGTGAGTGAGCCTGCGCCGTTGCGGTCGAGCGTGACGGGCAGCTTGTCGGCCACCAGTTTCGGCGCGTCGGGATCGGGGCCGGAGCTGGCGGCGCTGCTGTCGTCGCTGTCGTCATCGTCGCTCGCGCCGGCGTCCGAGCCGGGCTGTTCCGGGCGGTACGGGCTGAACGAGAAATCGGGGTAGCGGTCGGCGAAGGCCGGGGTGGCGGGGCGCACCAGCGCCGACACGCGCACCGGCAGGTTCGAGGCCGGGCCGCCCGACACGTAGTCGAGCTGCACCGTCACGGGGGCTTCGCCGGCGCCGACCAGCGGGCTGGTCTTGGCGTCGCGCACGGCCACCGTGCCCTTGAACACCGGCAGGCGGAACGCCTCGACGCGGAACGAGCCGGCATCGTAGGCGACGTGCGAATCATCCTGATCGTCGCGGCCGGAAGCGGCCGGCTGGCCGCCCGCATCGGTGCCGCCGTAGTCGAGCGAGACGGTGTATTCGCCGAGCTTGGCGCCGGCCGGCAGCGTGATGCTCGAATCGGCCGTGTGATCGGCGGCCCACACGAGCGGCTGCTCGTAGGTGTCGCCGCTGCCTTCGTGGCGAATCGTCACGCGGTTCGGGTAGCGCTTCGGGAAGCCGAGCGTGTCGAGCATCTCGGTGCGCAGGTAGTGCTTCATCGACACCGTTTCGCCGGCCCGCACCAGCATCCGGTCGAACACGGTGTGCGCGACCACGTTCGGGCGCGCCGAGCGATCGGTCGGCACGTCGAAGCGCCACGATTCGATGCCGCGGTTCCAGTCGTCGATGACGAACGCCATGTCCGGGCCGGTTGCGGGGTCGTTGACGCGCGCCGACACGAACGTGTTGCGGAAGCCGCTTTCGTAGTTGCACGAATGCAGTTCGGCGAGCGGGCCGTCGATCTTGAGCAGGCCCTGCGCATCGGTGCGGCCCGAGGCGAGCGCTTCGCCGTTGCAGTCCGACACGCGGATCTCCGCGTTCGGCACCGGCTTGCCCTTGTCGAGCGTGGTGACCCACACGAGGCTGTTGTCGCGGCCGCGCTTGAAATGCACGCCGAGGTTCGTGACCAGCACGGTGGTGCGCACGTACATCGCGCCGGGCTTGGCCATCAGCGAACGGCCGAGCGCCGGCGAGGCCAGTTCGAGCACGTAGAAGCCGGGCTTCGGGATCGGCACGCCGACCACCTCGAACGGGCGCAGCGTGGCCGGATCGGCCTTCGGCAGCGTCAGGCGCTGGAGCTGCGGCTCGCCGGCCAGCAGCGACAGCGAGCGCACGTCGACGATCCGCTGCTTGCCGACCGGCGGCTTCTCGCCTTCGGCCGGCGGCACGAACACCGGGTGTTTGGCGTGTTCGAACAGGCCGGGTCGCAGCTTGTCGAGGCTGCCGACCGACATGCCGATGGTGTCGAGCTGGTCGACCGTGCGCATCCAGTCGCGGATCGCGTTGTCGTCTTCCACGCGGATATTGGCGAACTCGGCCTGGCCGGCGTTGAGGCCGGCGATCTTCAGGTCGGCTTCCACGTTGCGCAGCGTCACGGGCACCAGCGCCGGCGAATCGGGCTCGGCGTAGCGCTCGATGATGCCGAACGTCGACGACGAGAATTTCGCGAGCGGCGGCATGGCTGCGGTGCGTGTTTTCAGCGGGAACAGGTCGGCGTTGGCGAGGCGGCGGCCGCTGTCGTCGGTCAGGCCGTCGGGCAGCGTGACCGTGAGGTTGGCGTTGTCGGGCAGCGGCGCGGCGAATTCGACGGCGCGCGTGTCGCCGGCCTTGTCGTCGGGCTTGAAGGTCGGGGCGATCGCGCCATCCGGGCCTTGGAGGCGCAGCTTCTCGGCATTGGCGCGCGTGATCGGCGCGTTGAATTCGATGCGAACCGGGCGCAGCGGCGTGCAGGCCGCCTTGGCGTTTTCGCGCTCGCAACTGAAGTTGGCCGCGAACGGCTCGCGCACGCGGAAATCGAAGCGCTTCTCGGTGCCGTTGGCCACGCCGTTCGGGCCTTTCACGCCGGCGCCGAACACCAGCTGCATCGGCTGGCCGGGCGGCAGGGTTTGCGCGCAACCGAGCGTCAGCACGCGGGCGGCATCCTTCTTCCAGTGGAAGTGGTCGAGCAGTTGCGCGCGCGTGTCGGTGTCGGCGAGCTTGACCGGAATGCGGTTGCCGATGCCGGTGGCTTCGCACCAGACGTTGTCGCGCACGGAGGCGTCGGTCGCCGCGCCGGTCAGCTTCAGCACGAACTGCTGGCCTTCCTCGATCTCGGTGCGGCCGGGGCGGATTTCGGACGGGTAGGGACCGCTGGTCTGGAACGTGAAGCGGCGCGGGCCGGTCACGTCGTGGCCGGCGCTCGAGCGGAGCTTGTCCTCCAGCGTCACGGTACAGCGCACCGATGCGGGCAGATCCTGCGCGAACTGCGCGAGCCAGGTGCGATCGTCGTTCCACACCGCGTCGTATTTCGAGTTGGCCGGATCGTCGCAGGTGACTTGCGCCGGGGCCGGCAGCGATGGCGAACCGAACGCCACCATCGGTTCATCGAACTTGATCACTACCTGACGGACATCGGGCGTCGAGCCTTGCGGCGATACGCTGACGATTTTCGCCGCGTCCGCCGGCCAGCCAAAACCGGCACCGAGCCCCGCTGCGAGCGCCAGGGCGGCACTCCAATACACGATTTTTTTTGATGTGTTCTGCTTCATCGCTGACCCGCCCTCGGAAGGCATGCTTTTCGGAATGCCTGCGATTCTAACCGACCCCTTTCAGGTGCCAGGTCACAATTTTTGTCGCATTAGCACGATTGCGTTGCACCGAAAAGCCCTGTGGTGCACGCCCGACAAACCGGCGATCGGTACGGTTTATCCAGTAGACCGTAACAATCCTTCGCCTATAAAGAGATTGTCCTGCCCGCCTCAAGCGCGTACATTTCCGGTCCGCGCGGCCCGGTGAGGCCGGAAAACCGGCTGCCCGGCGCGTGGATGTGAAACCGGCGGCCGTCGGTTCGCGAGTGGGCGACGCATCGCGGCAATGCGCGGTGCAGGGATCGAACCGGTCGTCGACAACAAGAACACCGCACTTGCCCGCCCGAACGGCGGCCGCAGCGTGCGTCCGGAACACGTTCCGGCTGGCCGCGCGTGCCAGGCGCGACAGCGCCGCACGGGCCGCCGGAAGTGCCAATCAATCTGAGAGACAAACAGGCTGGGGATATGACACTTCGAAAGACCTCCATCGCGGCGCTGATCGTCGCCATGCCGGCTGCCGCGTTCGCGCAGTCGAGCGTCACGCTCTACGGCCGGATCGACGGCGGCGTGGAGTACCTGAACCACATCGCGAACCCGTCGGGCACGGGCAGCAGCACGCGCTGGAGCGCCGAGGGCGGCGACTGGGGCACCAGCATGTTCGGCCTGAAGGGCACGGAAGATCTGGGCGGCGGCACCTCGACGATCTTCGACCTCGAAACCGCATTCCAGGTCATGAACGGCACCACCGGCGGCGGGCGGATGTTTTCGCGGCGCGCCTATGTGGGCTTGAAGAACAACGAGTGGGGCACGCTGCAGGCCGGTCGCAACCTGTTCATCGACAGCGACGGCGTGTGGGAATTCGATCCGTTCGTGCAGCAGGCGTTTTCGTCGGCATCGCTGGTGCGCGGCCGCAACTGGCAGCAGACCAGCAACAACATCGAGTATCACAGCCCGGTGTGGAACGGCTTCGACGTGCAGGGGCAATACGCGTTCGGCAACCAGACCAGCTTCAACACCGGCCCGGCCAACGATTTCGGCCGCTCGGAAGGCATCATGCTGTCGTATCACTCGGCGCTGTTCGACGTGCGCGGCATCTATGACGAGCTGCGCAACAACAACGGCAAGATGGACAACATCTTCACGGCGTCGCGCGAGTATTTCGTCGGCACCAACGTCTACGTGCAGAAGTTCAAGATCCAGGCCGCCTACACGCATTACTCGGCGCCGGACACGCCGCAAGGCCTGGCCGACCGCGCCGATCACATCTGGCTCGGCGCGACCTACTCGGCCACGCCGGCCTGGGCCGTGACGGGCGGCGGCTATTACGTTCGGGTGGGCAGCGGCAACGGCGACGCCACGCACGACCCGTCGGGCCACGCGATCATGTACGTGCTCGGCACCACCTACAACCTGTCGAAGCGCACGTTCCTGTACGGAACGGTGGCCTACATGCGCAACGGCGGGAATTCGAACTTCGGCCTGATCGCCTCGACGCGCGATTCCACTTCGACCAACCCGTTGACGGGCGAATCGCAGACGGGCGCCTACGTCGGGATCATGCACAACTTCTGAGGCAAGGCGGGAAAAAGGAAGCGGCCGGTTCGCACCGGCCGTGAATTGAACTGCTTGCGTGTTTCACTCGCATCGCCCGGCGCGGCTTCGGCCGCGGGCCGGGCGATGTGCCGTTCGGCACCCGGCGATCAGTCGCCGGCGGTCCACTCGACGTTGGCGCCGACCGAACGCAGGTTCTCGACGAAGCGCGGATGCGCGCGGCGGATCGGCTGCGCGTTGAGGATTTCGGAGCGGCCCTCGATGCTCGCGGCCACCATCAGCAGCGCGATCGCGACGCGGATGATGTACGGGCTTTCGACGCGCGCCGGTGTCAGCGGCAGGCCGCCGAACGTGATCAGGCGGTGCGGGTCCGACTGGAACACGTGCGCGCCGAACTTCGACAGCTCGCCCGTCCAGCCCATCGCGCCGTCGTACACCTTGTTCCAGAACATCACGCTGCCTTCGGACTTCACGCCGAGCGCGATGAAGATCGGCAGCAGATCGACCGGCAGATACGGCCACGGCGCGGCCTCGATCTTGGTCAGGATGTTCTGCGTGAACGGCTTCTTGACGCGCATCACGCCGTCGCGCTGGGCGCGCGACCAGCCGTTTGCGTGCGTGACCTGCACGCCGAGCTTGGCGAACGTGCGGTCGATCAGCGGGAACATTTCGGGGCCGCTGTTGCGCACGGCGATGTCGCCGCCCGTGATTGCGCCGAGCGCGAGGAACGTGGCGATTTCGTGGAAATCCTCGGCGAAGCGGTGTTCGCCGCCGCCGAGCTTGCCGCCGCCCTGCACGCGCACGTGCGAGGTGCCGATGCCTTCGATCGGCACGCCGAGCAATTCGAGGAAGTGGCAGAACTCCTGGACGTGCGGCTCGGACGCGGCGTTGACCAGCGTCGAGACGCCGGCCGCGGCGGTGGCGCACAGCACGAAGTTCTCGGTGGTGGTGACCGACGCGTAATCGAGCCAGTGATCGTTGGCCGTCAGCGGGCCGGACGCGCGCACGATCAGCGAATCGGTGGTGCGCTCGATGATGGCGCCGAAGCGCTCGAACACCTCGACGTGCGGATCGATCTCGCGCACGCCGAGCGTGCAGCCCTTCACGTCGCTCTCGAGCCGCGCCACGCCGAAGCGCGCGAGCAGCGGCGGCACCAGCATGATCGACGAACGCATTTCCTCGGGCAGGCGGTGCACGGCCGGATCGAATGTCGTGTCGCGGTGATGCAGGTCGAGCACGCCGCTGGCGAAATCCATCGACACGTCGCTGCCGAGCGTGCGGAAGATGTCGAGGATCTTGCGCACGTCGGTGATGTCGGGCACGCCGACGAGCCGCAGCGGCTGATCGGTCAGCAGGGTCGAGCAGAGAATCGGGAGGACGGCGTTTTTATTGGCGGACGGCGTGATTTCCCCGCGTAGCGGAGTGCCGCCGTGAACGATCAGATTCGACATATTTCGGCGCGATTGGAATGAAAGATGGCGCAAGGCTCGTATCATGCCACCGTTTCGTCATGCGGCGCGAGCAACCGGGTGGTCGGGAGGGAATGTGGGACAGCGCGGGGGCGATTCGGCGCGGTGATATCCAATTCGCACCCCAATAAAACAAAAACCTCGCCGAAGCGAGGTTGAAGCGAGGCCGGGCGCCGATCAGGCTTTGCGTGGACCTATCGAAGCGGCGCTCGGCCCGAACGCCGTGCGTGTTACAGGCAGGCGTTCAGGTCGGCAGCGGCCGGGCTGGCGGCATCGCCCACCGAGCGGAAGCCCACCCAGGTGGCCGAGCCGGCCGAGCGAGCCGGGCGCACCAGGGCGGCGGCGCCGTTAGGCGGCTGTTGGCCCGGGACGTAGACATCCATGGCCTGGCCGTTGGCGAGCACGTTCTGCGAGACCACGGTTTGTTGGGACTTGTCGGCCCAGGCCTTCGCGATACAGGCGGAAACCTCCTGGGCGGGTTTCTGGCTTTGACCGACGTTCTGGATCGTCCACTGGGGTTGCTGTTGCGCGAAAGCGGAAGCGGCGACGGTCAGTGCGATAAGCGGCAGCAGTTTCTTCACGTTATCTCCTTGTTCGGTCGTTGGTACGAACCGCGCGCTTGTGTACCTCAGCGCGCCGGTAGTGACTACGAAAGTGTCAGATCACATGTTCGCCGATCCGTTCCGGGAAGTGCGCAACAGTTTGTTAAGTTGCATGCCGAAACGTGACGAGACGTATCCAGGTGTTTCCGAGATAGAGAACCGTGATCGCAGATCTGGCGAGGCGGATAGGGAGGAGAGGCGGTCAACGGGAGGGTCAAGGCGAAATCCGCCGTCAGCCTACGCCCCGGCTCTTCGGCCGATGGCGCAGTGTGCTTGCTGAACGGTGGCCCCGTCGCATTTGCACGCATGATCGCAAAAAATGCGGCACACGACTGTCAAGCACATATAAATACATCGCGACAATCGTGACATCTTCAAACGGGGCCGGGCACGCATTTGCGTGACGTGTTCGGGTGCCGAAAACCGCCGTTCAGCGCGCGCGTACCAGCCGACGCGCCGGGCGGGCCGGCCGCATGGCGTGAAAGCGTTCGCGCTTGTGTTCCTCGTCGAAATGGCGCAAGGCCGGCTTGACCAGGTCGCTGCGCGACACGATGCCGGCAAGCTGCCGCGTGTGCGGGTCCGTCAGCACCGGCAGTCGCTCCAGTTCGTGTACTGCCAGCCGGGTGGCGACGAGCCGGCACGTTTCGTCGGCCAGCGCGTACGCGCCGCGCGAGGCGCCGTGCAACGCGTCGCCGAGCGTCGCGTCGGGGCCGGCGGCGGCGTGGATTCGCTCCAGCGTTGCGCGGTCGAGCATCGTCACGAACGCGCCGTCGCGCAGCACCGGATAGGCGCGATGGCGCTGATCGGCGGCAAAGCCGGCCTGGCGCGCCGCGGAGATCGTCATGGCGGCGTCGAGCGTGGTCGCCTCGCGTGTCATGACGTCGGCGACGTGATGGCGTTCGAGCGGATCGACGCCGTATTCGCGATAGATGTGATAGCCGCGCCGCGCGATTTTCTCGGTCATGATCGAGCGCCGCATCACCACGGCCGAGAAGCCGTGCGCCACCAGCGTGGCCGCCAGCAGCGGCAGCAGCGCGTTGGCGTCGTGCGTGAGGCCGAACGCGAACACCACGGCCGTCAGCGGCGCACCGAGCGTGGCGCCGAGCGTGGCCGCCATGCACACCAGCGGCCACAGCGCCGGATCGTTGCCGGGCAGCACCGCGCCGATCACCGTGCCGAGCCCCGCGCCGAGCATCAGCAGCGGCGCGAGCACGCCGCCCGAAGTGCCCGAGCCGAGCGCGACGACCCAGATCAGCGCCTTCACGGCCAGGATCGCCAGCACCACCTGCAAGGCCAGATGGCCGTGCAGCAAGTCGCCGATCACGTCGTAACCCACGCCGAACGCGCGCGGTTCGAGCCAGCCGCCAATGCCCACCACGACGCCGCCGAGCGCGGGCCACCACATCCAGTGCAGCGGCAGCTTGCCGAACGCATCCTCGGTGCGATAGAGCGCGGCCGACAGCCCGCTGGCCAACGCGCCCGACAGCAGCCCCGCGAGCAGGCAGATGCCGAGCGCCGAGGTGGAGGGGGCCGCGGTGGTCAGCGGGAACAAGGGCTCGGCGCCGAAGCACAGGGCACGCGCGAAGCCGGCCACCGCGCAGGCCAGCGCGACCGGCAGGAAACTGCGCGGACGCCATTCGAACAGCAGCAATTCCACGGCAAGCAGCACGGCGGCCACCGGCGTGCCGAACACGGCCGTCATGCCGGCCGCGGCGCCGGCCACCAGCAGCGTCTTGCGCTCGGCCGCCGTCACCTTGAAGCACTGTGCGATCAACGAACCGAGTGCGCCGCCCGTCATGATGATCGGCCCTTCCGCGCCGAACGGCCCGCCGCTGCCGATCACGATGCCCGACGAGAGCGGCTTGAGTACCGCCACCTTCGGCGACATCCGGCTCTTGCCGAACAGGATCGCCTCGATCGCCTCCGGAATGCCGTGACCGCGAATCTTCTCCGAGCCGTAGCGCGCGATCATGCCGACGATCAGCCCGCCGATCACCGGCACTCCGATCACCCACGCGCCGAGCGTATGGCCGGCAGGCGAGCGGTCGGCGAACGACCCGTGGCCGAAGAAGAACAGGTTCGTGAACAGGTGGATCAGGTTCAGCAGCACGAC
Organism: Burkholderia sp. 22PA0099; assembly: GCF_047497165.1. Lineage (NCBI taxonomy): Bacteria > Pseudomonadati > Pseudomonadota > Betaproteobacteria > Burkholderiales > Burkholderiaceae > Burkholderia > Burkholderia sp. 22PA0099. Next base: position 2,872,286 of record NZ_CP163164.1, read on the forward strand.
CGCGGCGAGCGTGCTGGTCACGCCGATCACGGCGGCGAGCATGGCGATACGGGGCAGGCGGACATTGGGCGCGAAATCGCGCTGGTGCGGGGCGGCGTGCATGGCGGGCAACGGGACGATAAGGGAATCAGTAGTCGATTTGCGGCACCTGGAAGGCGCCGCGCAAGGATTTCAGTTCGGCACGATGCAGCGCGGCGAGGCGTGTCAGCACGGTCTCGCCGGCTTCGAGCAGATGCACTTCCACCTGGCGCCGGTCGCTTGCGCTGGTGCGGCGCTGCACGAGGCCAAGCGCCTCGCAACGCGACACCAGCGCGACCACGCCGTGATGCTGGGCTTGCAGCCGTTCGGCCAGCTCGCCGATCGTGGCCCATTCGCGGGCCGGGAAGCCCTTGATATGCAACAGCAACAGGTACTGGAGCGGCGTCACGCCTTCGCTCTGGGCGGCGCGCTCAGAGAAGCGTTCGAAGCGCCGCATGTGATAACGGAAGTCGGACAGTTGCTCGAAATCGCGCTTCTGCAGCAAGGGGTTCGTGTCGCTCATCGGAATTCCTGATGGCCCGTCTCGGGCGGAATCGGTGAATATATCATGACGTGATATAAATGGTCGTATTTCGGCGTTCGGGGGCAGGGCAGGACGCATCGGGTTCTCTCTGCGTTGTCGGTCAGGCGGCCGTCAGCACCTGTGTGCGCCGGTACAAACCGGCAATCAGATCGGCTTGCGTGACCAGCCCGACCGGGCGCGCGGCGGCATCCACCACCACGATCACCGGCTCGCCGGCTTCGGCGAACAGCGGCACGAGATCGGTGATCGGTTCGGTCGACAGGATGGTTGGCGTGTCGACGTTCAGCAGGCCGGCAAGCGCCGGACCCCGTTTCGTGTCGATGGCGGCGGGATCGGCCGCGCCGCTGACGGTGAGCGTGTCGCGCGTGACGATGCCGAGCAGGCGTTGCGCGGCATCGACCACCGGCAGGGCATCGGCGCCGAGCCTGTCCAGCGCGGCCAGTGCATCGGTGGCGCGCGTGTCGGCGCTCAGGCGGGCTTCGGGGTGCGCGGCGATGTCCGCGCAGCAGAGCGCGCCGAAGGTGCGGGCGTAGGCGTGCAGCTCGGTTTCGCGCAGCAGCGCGTCGAGATCGTCCGTCGACACGTCGAGCCATTCGGTTCGGCGCTTCAGCACCGCTTCGAGATCCTCGCGCGAGAAGCCACGTGCCGGCGCCTGTTGAGCCTCGCGTGGTGCGGCGGCACGGTGCGGGTAGCGGTGGCCGGTCAGCGCGTGATAAACGATCGCGGCCAGCAGCAACGCGGCCGATTGCACGGCGATCGGCTCCAGCACGAAACCGAAACCGAGCGCATGCACGGCCGGCCCGCCGACCACGGCGGTCAGCGCCACCGCGCCCGACGGCGGATGCACGCAGCGCAACGCCAGCATCGCACCAACGGCCAGCGCGATCGCCAGTGCGGCAGCGCCGATCGGGTCCGGAATCCAGCGCGCGCAGGCCACGCCAACGGTGGCCGCCACCAGGTTGCCGCCCAGCAGCGACCACGGCTGCGCGAGCGGGCTGGCCGGCACCGCGAACAGCAGCACCGCCGACGCGCCCATTGGCGCCACCAGCAACGGCATCGCCTCGGGGATGCCGGGCAGCATGCGCATCGTGAGCCCCACGCAGGCGATCCCGACCAGCGCGCCGACGCACGAACGCAGCCGCTCGCGCGCACTCAGCGTGACGGGTGCCGGTGCGAAACCGAGCAGCCAGGCGCGCAGGCGCGAAGCGGTCGACACGGGGGGGTGCGAGGTAACGGATGACATGGCGAAACCGTTGGGCGGCAGTCGGGTGAGCGCGAATTGTATCTCAATATGATATTTATCATGGTGCATCGGCGCTAAAGCGGTGCGTCTTTGCTCCGTTTTGATACGAAAACGTTCGGCTTCGGTGCGATTGGCGCAAAGTTTCGTAACAGAAGGCGAGGCGCGCAGCTAGACGAACCGTATGAAGTCGTGATGAATCGGGCACGCCATGTATTGCGAGCAGGCGTACAATTCGCGCCAATCTGGTTGCTTCACATTCAATTCCAAAACATGCCGCTCGCGATACCGTCCTCCTGCCCGCTGCCAAGGCCGAGGTCGGGTTGTCTTCTCCGAGCGGGCCGCACGGCCTGCGCCGTCGCGATTTTGCGCCACCCACCGTCTCCCTGAATCCCCATGGACATGCTCGAAAACATGCGACTGTTCGTGCGCGTCGTCGAGGCCGGCAGCTTCACTGCCGTTGCCAAGGAAATCGCCGCCACCACAGCGCAGGTATCACGCGCCGTCTCGAATCTCGAGGCCCACGTTCAAACGCGCCTGCTGCACCGCACGACGCGCCATCTCGGCATGACCGAGAGCGGCCAGCGCTACTTCGAACGCGCGAAGTCGATCCTCGCCGAAATCGATCATGCGAACGCCGAGGCGCGCAACGCGCTGCTCAAACCGAGCGGCCGGATGCGGATTCATGCGATGACGGGGCTGGGGCAGAGCCATGTGGTGCCCGCCGTGGTGCGTTACCAGGAAGACAACCCCGAGGTGTCGGTCGATCTGACGCTCGCGCAGCGCATGCCGAACCTCGTCGAAGAAGGCTATGACGTTTCGATCGTGACGGCGGCGCAGTTGCCCGATTCGGGTTACGTCGCGCAGACTTGCGGCGAGAGCTGCAGCGTGCTGGTTGCGTCGCGCGATTATCTGGCGAGCCACGGCACGCCGAAGACGCCCGACGACCTGCGCAAGCATGTCTGCCTGCGGCTCGACACGCCTTCGGCGCCGGGCGGCGAGTGGCGCCTCGAAGGTGGCGACGGCGAAGAGTTGCGCTATGAATTGCCGGCGTCGCCGTTCCAGGTGAACGTGCCCGACGCACTGGCCGTGGCGTTGCGCTCGGGGCGCGGGATCGGCTCGATCGCGCTCTACACGGCGATCGAAGACCTGCGCTCGGGGCGGCTGGTGCGTGTGCTGCCGAACTATCGGCTGCACACGATCCATGTATTTGCCGTGTATGCGTCGCGCCGCTATCTCGACGCGAAGACGCGCACGTTCCTCGACCACCTGCGCACGACGCTCACGCCGGCGCTGGCCAACGATCTCGTCGAACTCGAACGGCTCGCCAGCCCGGTGGCGGCAGGCGCCTGAACTTCCGAGCATGGCTTTCGCCGCGCGCGCGTTGCCCCGAGGCCCCGCGCGTTCAGTGCGTGATCGACAGGAACAGGTAGGCCGCGAATATCGAAAGGTGCACCACGCCCTGCAGCACCGTGGTACGCCCGGTGCTGAGCGTCAGCGTGCTGACCAGCAGCGTCAGCGAGAGCAGCGCGGTTTCCATCGGGCCGACGCCGAGCGTGAGCGGCTGGCCGGTCCACACGAATACCGCGGCCACGGTCGGGATGGTCAGGCCGATGCTGGCCAGCGCGGAGCCGAGCGCGAGATTGAGGCTGGTCTGCAAGCGGTTGGCACGCGCCGCGCCCACCGCGGCCAGCCCTTCGGGCAGCAGCACCAGCGCCGCGATGACGATGCCCACCGCCGCCTCCGGCGCGCCCAACTGCGCCACGCCGCGCTCGACGGCCGGCGACAGCAGCTTCGCCAGCAGCACCACCGCCACCAGCGCGACGAACAGAAAAATCATGCTGATCAGCGCCACGTTGCGGCTCGGCGGCACCGCGTGCACGGATTCGTCTGCGCTGTCGGCCACCAGGAAGTAATCGCGGTGGCGCACCGTCTGCACGAACACGAACACGCCGTACAGCACGAGCGACGACACGCCCGCGAACGCCAGTTGCGAGGTGGAGAGTTGCGGGCCGGGCGCGGCGCTCAGGTAGTTCGGCATGACCAGCGACAGCACCGCCAGCGAGGCCAGCACGGCCAGCGCCTTGCTCGCGCCGCGCCCCTGGAAATCCTGTTCGCCGTGCTTCCAGCCGCCCACCAGCAGGCACAGCCCGACGATCCCGTTGCAGACGATCATCACCGCCGCGAACACCGTGTCGCGCGCGAGGCCGGCTTTCTCCGGGCCGGATGACAGCATCACCGAGACGATCAGCGCGACTTCGATGACCGTGACGGCGATCGCGAGCACCAGCGTGCCGAACGGCTCGCCGACGCGATGCGCGATGACCTCGGCGTGGTGGACCGCCGCGAACACCGCGCCGGCCAGCGCGGCTGCAACGAAGACGAGCGTGAATCCGCCGTCGACCGAGATCACGCGCGACAGCCCCAGCACGACCCAGGCGGCGAGCGGCGCCCAGAGGGTCCAGCGGGGCAAGGCGTTCGAGGAGTGCGGCATCGGGAATCCTGTGGTCAGGGTGAGGGCGAGGACGATTCTAGCAGGCGGGTCGCTGTGGTCGGGCCCTGCGAAAGACATAAGCCGATTGGTCGCCTTGACGAGGTCCGGGAGCGATGGCGGAATGTTTCGTTCAACGGGGCGATTCAGGCGCGAAGCGCTGCACTACAATGGCGCCGGCCCCGATTCCGAACCTCGTTCACCCTTCTTCACGCGATGATCATCGACCGTCTGATTTCTGAAATCCTGTTCGGCTTCACCGGCCTGATGGGCATCATCAATCCCTTCGGCATCGCCTTTCTGTTCCTCGAACGCACCGATTCGCTCACCGAACGGCAGCGGGCAGTGCTGGCACGCAAGGTGGCCATCAACGCCTTCATCGTGCTGCTGGTGGCGTTCTTCCTCGGCACGCCGGTGTTGCATTTCTTCGGAATTTCGATGGAAGCGCTGCGGATCGGCGGCGGCTTCGCGGTGGCCGTGTCGGGCTGGCAGATGCTGAACGCGCCCGACGTGCCGAGCACCGACGCCATCAAGCCGATCGATCCGCGCAACGTGATGGCGCGCGCGTTCTTTCCGTTGACGATCCCGCTGACGGTCGGCCCCGGCTCGATCGCCACGGCCATCGCGCTGAACGCGAACCGTACCCACAAGCTGTCGGAATTCCTGCTGTCGAGCATCGTCTCGGTGGCCGTGTCGGCGCTGGTCGCGCTGGTGATCTGGCAGACCTACAGCCGTGCCGAAGTGCTGGCGCGTTACCTCGGCGTCGAGGGCACCAAGGTTGCGCAGCGCGTGTCGGCGTTTCTGTTGTTGTGCGTGGGCGTGCAGATCATGCTGACCGGCTTCTCGGCGTTCCTGCAACCGCTGGCCGATCAGATGAAATGAGTCAGCCGCCGTGCATCGCACGCAGCGGATAGGTGAACAGCGCGAAATGGATCACATCGAAGCTCGCGTGCGCGAGCCAGGCCGCGCGCAGGCCGCCGAACCGGTAGGCAAGGCCATAGCCGATGCCGGCCAGTGTCGCCAGGCCCACCAGCACGATGCCGCCCGAGGCGTGAGCGGCACCGAATAACAGTGCCGCGATCGCCACCGCCATCCACTGGCCGCCACCCACCCGGGCGAGCCCGATTCCCAACCCGCGCTGGATCCAGCCCCGGAACAACGCTTCCTCGGCCAGCGCGACGATCAGCAGATTGTTGAGCAGCCACAGCCAGCCGAAGGTGGGCCATTTTGGCGCGAAGCTTACCGCGCCGGCGGCGAAGGCGATCGGCAGGCTGATCAGCAATACGCCTGCGGCGGCGGCCGCGCCGATCGGCGCGGCCTTGACCCAGCGCGCCGGCCGGACGGCCGAGGGCAGCACCCACAGCAGCCAGAGGCCGATCAGCGCCTTGTCTGCATTCAAATACATCGTGAACGGCACGGCGTCGGGCGTGATTGGCACGCCGTGCAACACCCGCAGGTTATGAAAGCCCGGCGCCAGATGCAGCAGCAGCGTGCCCCCGAGCAGGGTGTACAGGACGCCGGCCGCGATCCGCAGCGGCCACGCGCGGCCCGGCGCGATGGCGTAGGCGGCGATGCCGAGCCCCGCCAGCGACGCGAAGGCCGGCGGCGTGAGCAGACCGAGCACGAACGCCGAGCCATAACCGAGCAAACCGAGAATCAGGCTCGCGAACCTGAGCCGGGGGCACCACGCCAGCAGCGCGGCGGCGAAGATTGCCGCCCAGGGCAGCAGCATCGTCGTCGGGAAATCGGACATTTCTGAAGGGAGAAGTCGCGCGGGCTCACATCATAGTGCGGGAGCGGCGTTTTCTGCCGCGAACCGCGCGGCGAGCGGGCTGGTGGCGGGTGCTTCGAGGCGTCGAGGCCGCGCGCAGAGCGATGGACTGCGCGCGGCTGTCCCGGCGGAGAGCCGGGACGAGGGGCGCTCAGGCTGTGGCCTGGGGTTTCGCGCCGATCGTGAATTCGAACGTGGCCACGCCATCCACGCCGCCCGACACGCGGTCGCCCGGCTGAAGCGCGCCCACGCCGGCCGGCGTGCCGGTGAAGATCAGGTCGCCCGGCTGCAACTCGATCGCCTGTGACACATAGGCAATGATGTCGGCGATCGGCCAGATCAGGTCGGCGAGATCGCCTTGCTGGCGCGTTTCACCGTTCACGGCCAGCCAGATGCGGCCGGTCTGCGGGTGACCGATGTCGGCGGCGGCGTACAGCGGCGAGACCGGGCCGGACGCATCGAAACCCTTCGCCCAATCCCACGGCCGGCCAAGCTTCTTGGCTTCGGCCTGCAGATCGCGGCGCGTCAGGTCGACGCCCACGCCGTAGCCCCAGATATGGCCGAGCGCCTGCGCCGCGGCGATATGGCTGCCGCCCTTGCCGACCGCGATCACCAGTTCGATTTCATGATGCAGGTCCGAAGTCAGCGTCGGATAGGGCACCGTGCCTTCGGCCGGGATCACGGCGTCGGCGGGCTTGGCGAAGAAGAACGGCGGCTCGCGGGTCGGATCGGCCCCCATTTCGCGGGCGTGCTCGGCATAGTTGCGGCCGACGCAAAACACGCGGCGCAGCGGGAAGCGGGCGGTGGAGCCGGCGACGGCGACGCTGGCGGGCACCGGGAGCGGGACGACGAAATCTGCGGAACGATCGGTCATGGCGGAACTCGTTGGCTTGAAGGGTCGAGGAAAGCCGCGTGAATGCGGCATGGGTCAACGATAACAAGCGCGCCCGTACCGCGATGCGACGCAGTTGTCGACATTCTGGACAAAATTACGCTGCCCGGGTTTCTGTTCGCCAATCGACCGTCCGGCCGATGCCGTTCAGTCCGGCTTCGGCGCCTCGACGGCTTCCGGCAAGGCAGTGGCAGTCTGCAGCGGTTTTCCCTCGTCGCCGTTGGCCTCCCGGTATTCCTTCGGTGACATGCCGACGCAGGCCCGGAACCGCCGCGAAAAGTATCCTTCGTCGCGGAATCCGACATCGTGCGCGATATCGGCGATGCGCCGCGTGGTGTGGGCGAGCAGCGACTGCGCAAGGGCGATCCGGCGTTCCGTCACGAGTTCGGTGAACGTGTTGCCGGTTTCCTTGCGCAGCAGGTGCGCGAGGTAGTTCGGCGACAGGAACGCGGCTTCGGCGGTGTTCGTCAGCGTCAGCTCGCCGCTCGTCAGGTTCGCCCGAATGTGGCGCATGACACGCGCCAGCGCATCGCGGCGGCCGGCCTTTTGTGCGCCGTGGCTGTGCGCGAGCCGATCGAGCGCGCCGGCATATTGGGTGCTGACCAGCCCGATCAACTGGAGCAGATGGCCGCGCAGCAGCGTGACCGAGCCGAACGTGCGCTCGCGGTTGGCGTCGAGCATGCGCTGGGCGATCCGGCGCGCATCGTCGAACGCATCGCCGGTCAGGATGTAATCGAGCCGCTCCTGGAAGCGGAACGGCGCGAGCTCGGGCACGCGCTGCACCGGCACGTCGTCGAGATCGAGCGGATCGACGTCGAGATCGGTGCGCAGGAACGGCTGCGAGAAGTTGATGACGATGAAATGCGCGCCCGGCGGATGGGGAATCAGGTGTTCGCGAAACGGCAGGATGAACGCGAGCGCGCCGCGCGGAAACGGCCGCGTGACGCCGCCGATGCGTTGCTCGGTATCGCCGCCCAGGTTGAACTGGATCTGAAAGTACGCATGCCGGTGCGGCTCGGTGATCGCCTGCCGCGTGGTCTGGTCGCGGATATAGAAATCGAGGCGGTCGCTGCGCTCGGGCATGGCGTAGGTGCGCGGCTGCGGAGTGGCTGGCATGGCGGATAAAGCAGGGTCGTGCGGATCGAGCCCGGATGGTACAGCGGATGCGGCGTTTTGACCGAAATCATCGCGATTCTGCCGCAATGGTGGCATGAAAAGGCGAGGAATCCGTTGTGCCGACGGTCGGGCCGACGGCAGGCGGGGCCGATGCCGCATCGGCCCGCATCCAGGTGGCCTGGATTTTTGGCTACTCATTATTCCCGACGGTTTGTTGGGGGAGCGCAAGGAAGCTGATTTTTATTGGGTTTGGTGGGCGAGGCTATCCATATTTTTGGCTTTAATCAAATCTATCCCAATAAATTGAGATGAATCTTATAGCCGGTCTGTTTTCACATCCCTATACTCTGACTCCATATGTTTCGGGATATGGGTAGATTCGTCATCTTTCATTGATTTAAGAACAATCTGTTTTCTTTTATTTTTCTTGGGTCGATCGATTTTCGGCATGTCCTAAGTAGATGGCGGTATCTCAGAGCCTGTCTCTCCAGGGGTGTACGGCCACTCTTCGTAACGTTGGTTTTTTCGCTGCATGCTTTTCAGAGCCGTGTGCTCCCGTGTCATTCGCGATTCCATATCGGCGGCCGATGCGCAAAGCCTCAGTCGTTATCATCGTTGAACCGTCGCGACGGTTTCTTGGCCTTCCCGGTTGCGCATGTCATGCATCGCTGCCGTTGCTTCTTCGATTCGCTTGATGTGCCGCAGGTATATCAAAGCTGTTGGGTCAATTATTTGACGATCGGGCCGCTCTCATCCTACAGGCGCATGTGATGCCATTTTGGCATACGTTGTCGCGTCGACAATCCAATCGCATTTCCATTTGCTCGTTGCCGGAGCTGACTTCCGGCGAATTGGCGAAATAGGCTTACTAGAAGGGGAGTTTTCGCATGAACAAGACGTATCGAGTTGTATGGAACGTATCCACCAGTGTTTGGTGCGCGGTACCGGAAACAGCGCGCGGGCGTAGCAAGTCCACCACGTCCGCCAAAAAGCGGGTAGCCGTGGCTGCTGCGCTCGTCGCTGCGTCGATGGGTTCCGCCTTTGCCATGCCGAACGACGCGACCGACGATACGTCACAGGAAACCGAGCGCGCACTCGAGGATGCGAAGGGCGATGCGGTCCCCGATCAGCACGAACTGCCTTCTACGCGCGCGCTGGCGACCGACAACAGCAAGTACGTGAAGATCGATGCGGATCCGAGCGGCAACGATATTGCGTCTGCCACGGGGGCAAAGTCCATCGCGGTCGGCAGCAAGGCATTGGCCGAGGGCGAACAGTCGATTGCGATCGGCAGCAACGCGCGCGCGAGCGCGGCGGCGAGCGGGCTGGGCGGCGCAATAGCGATCGGCGGCGGCACGAAGGCGGCAGGCGACGGTGTCGCGCTTGGCGCCGGGGCAAGCGCGATGGGCGACGTCGGCGCGGTTGCCCTCGGTTCGGGTGCCAAAGCGGACGGCAAATCCTCGCTCGCATTGGGCAATGCGGCGAGGGCGAGTGGTATTCGATCCTATGCACTGGGTGGTGCAGCCGTCGCGAGTGCCAGCGGTGCGCTCGCAATCGGCCCCACGGCAAACGCTTCGGGGTCCAATGCCACCGCGATCGGCAGCATGGCCGCCGCCTCGGGAGACGATTCGATGGCGATCGGCTCCGAGGCGTCGGCAACGGCGGACGAGAGCATCGCGATCGGTGCCTATTCCGTCGCAGACCGGGATATGGCGGTATCGATCGGCGCGGAAGGTATGGAGCGCCAGATCATCAACGTCGCACGTGGCTCCGGCGGGACCGACGCGGTGAACGTCGAGCAGTTGCAGGACGTGACGAAGGTCTTCGGCGGCGGCGCGGATATCGATAAGGACGGCAACGTCAAGGCGCCGAAGTACACGATCAACGGCACGGATTATTCGAACGTTGGCGACGCCTTGGTCGCCGCGGCATCGCAGGGCGGCGAAGGAAGTGTCCAGTACGACTCGAAAGCGAAGGATTCGGTCACGCTGGGCGGTGCTGGCGTGCAACAACCGGTCGCACTGAAGAATGTGAAGGCCGGCGCGCTGACGGAAACGAGCACGGACGCAGTCAACGGTGCTCAATTGTTCGCAACGAATAAAAAGTTGGCGGACAGCGGATTGGTGGGCGACGACGGCAAGGTCTTGGCCGCCGTGACGTACGACAGCGATAAAAAAGACAAGGTGACTCTGGCCGGCGGTGCGGCCGGCACGACGCTGTCGAACGTGAAGGCCGGCAAGGCCGACATGGACGCGGTGAACATGGGCCAACTGAAGTCGACCGGGTTGATCGGCGACGATGGCGCTGCCTTGTCGGCGGTGACGTATGACGATAGCAGCAAGGGCAAGGTCACGTTGGGTGGCGGTGCATCGGGCACGACGTTGTCGAACGTGAAGGCTGGCGCGCTGACGGAAAAAAGCACGGAAGCCGTCAACGGTGCTCAATTGTTCGCGACGAACAAAAATTTGAAGGACAGCGGCTTGGTTGGCGATGACGGCAAGGTCTCGGTTGCCGTGACGTACGACAGCGACAAAAAGGACAAGGTGACTCTGGGCGGCGGTGCGGCCGGCACGACGCTGTCGAACGTGAAGGCCGGCAAGGCCGACATGGACGCAGTCAACATGGGCCAACTGAAGTCGACCGGCTTGATCGGCGACGATGGCGCTGCTTTGTCGGCGGTGACGTATGACGATAGCAGCAAGGGCAAGGTCACATTTGGTGGCGGTGCATCGGGCACGACGTTGTCGAACGTGAAGGCTGGCGCGCTGACGGAAAAAAGCACGGAAGCCGTGGTGGGTTCGCAGCTGTTCGCGACGAACAAGGACATTGGCGACCTGAAGGATTCCCTGAAGGACGGCGGCGTGATCGACCCGACGACGGGCAAGTCGTTGGCCGTCGTCTATGACGACGCGACCAAGAGCAAGGTTTCGCTGAAGGGTAGTGCGGGCACGACGCTGAAGAACGTGAACGCAGGTGTCGATGACAAGGACGCGGTGAACGTGTCGCAGCTGAAGGGTGCTGGCCTGATCGGCGACGACGGCAAGGCGCTTGCTGCGGTGACGTACGACGGTCCCGAGAAGGACAAGGCAACATTGGCGGGCAAGACCGGCACGACGTTGTCGAATGTGAAGGCCGGTAAGGCCGACATGGACGCAGTCAACATGGGCCAACTGAAGTCGACCGGCTTGATCGGCGACGATGGCGCTGCCTTGTCGGCGGTGACATATGACGATAGCAGCAAGGGCAAGGTCACATTGGGTGGCGGTGCATCGGGCACGACGTTGTCGAACGTGAAGGCCGGCGCGCTGACGGAAAAAAGCACGGAAGCCGTAGTGGGCTCGCAGTTGTTCGCGACGAACAAGGACATTGGCGACCTGAAGGATTCCCTGAAGGACGGCGGCGTGATCGATCCGACGACGGGCGAGTCGTTGGCTGTCGTCTATGACGACGCGACCAAGGGCAAGGCGTCGCTGAAGGGCGGCAAGACCGGCACGACGTTGAGCAATGTGAAGGCCGGCACGGCCGACATGGACGCGGTGAACGTATCCCAACTGAAATCGTCAGGCCTGATCGGCGAAGACGGCGCGGCCTTGTCGGCCGTGACGTACGACGACGAGAGCAAGGGCAAGGTCTCGCTTGGCGGCACCGGGGGTACGACGTTGTCGAACGTGAAGGCGGGTGCGCTGACAGCGAAAAGCACCGAAGCCGTGAACGGTTCGCAACTGTTCGCGACGAACCAGAACGTTGGCGATCTGCAGGATTCGCTTAAGGAAAGCGGCTTGGTGGGCGAGGACGGTACGGTCTCGGTTGCCGTGACGTACGACAGCGATAAAAAAGACCAGGTGTCGCTGAAGGGCGGCAAGACCGGCACGACGTTGAGCAACGTGAAGGCCGGCAAGGCCGACATGGACGCGGTGAACGTATCCCAACTGAAATCGTCAGGCCTGATCGGCGACGACGGCGCGGCCTTGTCGGCCGTGACGTACGACGACGAAAGCAAGGGGAAGGTCACGCTCGGCGGGACTGGGGGTACGACGTTGTCGAACGTGAAGGCGGGTGCGCTGACGGCGAAAAGCACCGAAGCCGTGAACGGTTCGCAACTGTTCGCGACGAACCAGAATGTTGGCGATCTGCAGGATTCGCTGAAGGAAAGCGGCTTGGTGGGCGAGGACGGTACGGTCTCGGTTGCCGTGACGTACGACAGCGATAAAAAAGACCAGGTGTCGCTGAAGGGCGGCAAGACCGGCACGACGCTGAGCAACGTGAAGGCCGGCAAGGCCGACATGGACGCGGTCAACGTATCCCAACTGAAGTCGTCGGGTCTGATCGACGAAGACGGCGCGGCCTTGTCGGCCGTGACGTACGACGACGAGAGCAAGGGCAATGTCACGCTTGGCGGCACCGGGGGTACGACGTTGTCGAACGTGAAGGCGGGTGCGCTGACGGCGAACAGCACCGAAGCCGTGAACGGTTCGCAGTTGTTCGCGACGAACAAAAACGTCGGCGATCTGCAGGATTCGCTGAAGGACAGCGGCTTGGTGGGCGATGACGGCGCAGCCTTGGTTGCTGTGACGTACGACAGCGATAAGAAAGACAAGGTGTCGCTGAAGGGCGGCAAGACCGGGACGACGTTGTCGAACGTGAAGGCAGGCGCTGCCGACATGGACGCGGTGAACGTGTCGCAACTGAAGTCGACGGGCTTGATCGGCGACGACGGCAAGTCGCGTGCTGCGGTGTTGTACGACCAGGATAAGGACGGCAACGCGAATTACGCGTCGGTAACGCTGGGCAAGGCCGGTGGCCCGGTGGGTCTGCACAACGTGGCGGCAGGTACGACTGCAACCGATGCGGTGAACGTGTCGCAACTGAAGGGTGTGACGGATGCGCTGGGTGGTGAAGCCGCGGTTGGGGCTGACGGCAAGGTCAAGGCACCGTCGTACAAGGTCGGCGATGACCACTTCGACAACGTGGGAGACGCGCTCGAAGCGACGGCGAAGCTGGCCGGCGGCACCGATCCGAACGGTGTGATCTACGACAGCAGCAAGCATGACAAGGTGACGTTGGCTGGCAAGACCGGCACGACGCTGAAGAACGTGAACGCGGGTGTCGACGACAAGGACGCGGTGAACGTGTCGCAGTTGAAGGGTGCTGGCCTGATCGGTGATGACGGCAAGGCGGTCGCTGCGGTGACGTACGACGGTCCCGCGAAGGACAAGGTGACGTTGGCTGGAGCGAGCGGCACGACGCTGTCGAACGTGAAGGCCGGCGCGCTGACAGAAACGAGCACGGACGCAGTCAACGGTGCTCAATTGTTCGCCACGAACAAAAATTTGAAAGATAGCGGCTTGGTGGGCGATGACGGCAAGGTTTCGGTTGCCGTGACGTACGACAGCGATAAAAAGGACAAGGCGACTCTGGCCGGCGGTGCGGCCGGCACGACGCTGTCGAACGTGAAGGCCGGTAAGGCCGACATGGACGCGGTGAACGTGGGCCAACTGAAGTCGACCGGGTTGATCGGCGACGATGGCGCTGCCTTGTCGGCCGTGACGTATGACGATGCCAGCAAGGGCAAGGTCACGCTGAAGGGTAGTTCGGGCACGACGCTGAAGAACGTGAACGCGGGTGTCGATGACAAGGACGCGGTGAACGTGTCGCAGTTGAAGGGTGCTGGCCTGATCGGCGACGACGGCAAGGCGGTCGCTGCGGTGACGTACGACGGTCCCGCGAAGGACAAGGTGACGTTGGCTGGAGCGAGTGGCACGACGCTGTCGAACGTGAAGGCCGGCGCGCTGACGGAAACGAGCACGGACGCAGTCAACGGTGCTCAATTGTTCGCCACGAACAAAAATTTGAAAGATAGCGGCTTGGTGGGCGATGACGGCAAGGTCTCGGTTGCCGTAACGTACGACAGCGATAAAAAGGACAAGGCGACTCTGGCCGGCGGTGCGGCCGGCACGACGCTGTCGAACGTGAAGGCCGGCAAGGCCGACATGGACGCGGTGAACGTGGGCCAACTGAAGTCGACCGGGTTGATCGGCGACGATGGCGCTGCCTTGTCGGCCGTGACGTATGACGATGCCAGCAAGGGCAAGGTCACGCTGAAGGGTAGTTCGGGCACGACGCTGAAGAACGTGAATGCGGGTGTCGACGACAAGGACGCGGTGAACGTTTCGCAGTTGAAGGGGGCTGGCCTGATTGGCGACGACGGCAAGGCGATCGCTGCGGTGACGTACGACGGCCCCGCGAAGGACAAGGTGACGTTCGCTGGAACGGCAGGCACGACGTTGTCGAACGTGAAGGCCGGCGCGTTGACGGAAAAAAGCACGGAAGCCGTGGTGGGTTCGCAGTTGTTCGCGACGAACAAGGACATCGGCGATCTGAAGGATTCGCTGAAGGACGGCGGCGTGATCGACCCATCGACGGGCGAATCGTTGGCCGTCGTCTATGACGACGCGACGAAGGGCAAGGTCTCGCTGAAGGGTGGCAAGACCGGCACGACGCTGACCAACGTCAAGGCCGGCGCGATCTCGGTTTCGAGCACCGACGCAGTGAATGGCTCGCAACTGTTCGGGCTGGCGTCGAGCGTGGCGGATTCGCTTGGCGGTGCAGCCGGCGTCGGTGCGGATGGCAAGATCACGGCGCCGGCATACAAGGTCGGCGACAAAACGTACGACAACGTGGGCGATGCGATCGCAGCGGCTGCCGCTACCGGCAGTGGTGGTGGCACCGATGAAAATGCCGTTCAGTACGACGACAAGAACAAGTCGGCCGTTACGCTGGGTACCAAGAAAGCCAGCAGCCCGGTTGCATTGAAGAATATCGCGACGGGCGTTGCCGACACGGATGCCGTGAATGTCGGTCAGTTGAACGACGCCACGGACGAGATCAGGGACGGTCTGAAAGACGGTTCGCTGGAAATGAAGTACATCAAGGTCAAGTCGACGGGCAGTCAGGCCATAGCATCGGGAGCCGATTCAGTTGCGATCGGCAGTGCCGCCAGCGCACGTACGGAGAATACCGTTGCAATCGGCACGGGTTCGCGCGCGAACGGGAAAAACTCGGTAGCGGTTGGATATGGCTCGGCGGCATTGGAAGCCAACACGTTCGCGGTAGGCAGTACCGGGGGAGAGCGCCGTATCGTTAATGTCGCAGCGGGCACGGACGACACCGATGCCGTGAACCTGAAGCAACTTCATGATGCGATGAGTACGGTAAGTCAGAAAGCGCGAAGTTTCCTCCCGCAGTCGCGCGCAGCAGCCCTCGAACCGAAGACTGGCTTCATCGTGGCTGATGGCGGGCCGGTCTCCACTTCGGAAAATGTTGCGTATGTCGCACCAAATTTGAGTGGCTCTGCACTGGCCATGGGGATCTCTAGCACCAGCGATGGTAGCGACACTGTATCGGTAGGTATTGGTACGGCGGCTTACGGTGACAACTCGGTTGCATTTGGTGTTGGAGCGCAGACTCTGATCAAGAAGCATGACGCCGTTGCCATCGGCAACAATGTCGTGACCGGCGCCAACTATGCCGTAGCGATTGGTACGGAGCGGGTTTCCGCCAATGGCGATTATTCCCTGGCACTTGGTTCGGAGGATGCGCAGGCGATTGGAGACGGATCGATCGCGATCGGTCGCACGGCGCAATCGCGAGCAAGAGCTACCGATGGTGTGGCTATCGGTACGAATTCGGCGGTGGAGATTGGCGTCACCGGTGGTATCGCGTTGGGCGCAGACGCGGTTGTGAAAGGAGGAAATCTCAACGGCGTTGCCCTTGGTTCCGACTCGGTCGCCGATCGTGGAAACGCGCTGTCGATTGGATCAAAATCGGTGCAGCGCCAGATCATCAATGTGGCAGCCGGCACGGCGCCGACTGATGCGGTGAACGTGTCGCAGCTGACGGGCGTGACGGACGCGCTGGGCGGCGAAGCCGCGGTCGGGCCTGACGGCAAGATCAAGGCGCCGACGTATGAGTTGGGCGGAAAGACGTACCACAACGTTGGCGATGCATTGAAGGCCGCGGCCGCGAGCGGTGGTGGCGGACCGGACATCGATGCGGTTCTCTACGACAAGGATTCGAGCCAGGGCACGGTCACGTTGGCTGGAGCGACGGGCACGACGCTGAAGAACGTGAACGCAGGCGTTGATGACAAGGACGCGGTGAACGTGTCGCAGTTGAAGGGTGCTGGCCTGATCGGCGACGACGGCAAGGCGCTTGCTGCGGTGACGTACGATGGTCCCGCGAAGGACAAGGTGACGCTGGCGGGCAAGACCGGTACGACGTTGTCGAACGTGAATGCAGGTAAGGCCGACAAGGATGCGGTGAACGTGTCGCAGTTGAAGGATGCCGGCCTGATCGGTGACGACGGCAAGTCGCTTGCGGCGGTGACGTACGACGGTCCCGATAAGGACAAGGTGACGCTGGCGGGCAAGACCGGCACGACGCTGTCGAACGTGAATGCAGGTAAGGCCGACAAGGATGCGGTGAACGTGTCGCAACTGAAGGATGCCGGCTTGATCGGCGACGACGGCAAGTCGCTTGCGGCCGTGACGTACGACGGTCCGGACAAGGACAAGGTGACGTTGGCTGGAACGAGCGGCACGACGCTGTCGAACGTGAAGGCAGGTGCTGCCGACATGGACGCGGTGAACGTTTCGCAACTGAAGTCGTCGGGCTTGATCGGTGACGATGGCAAGTCGCGCGCTGCGGTGTTGTACGACCAGGACAAGAACGGCAAGGCGAATTACGCGTCGGTAACGCTGGGCAAGACCGGTGTGCCGGTGGGTCTGCACAACGTGGCGGCAGGCACGGCAGGAACCGATGCGGTGAACGTGTCGCAACTGACGGGCGTGACGGATGCGCTGGGTGGCGAAGCCGCGGTTGGGGCTGACGGCAAGATCACGGCGCCGACGTACAAGATTGGCGATGACACCTTCGACAATGTGGGAGACGCGCTCGAAGCGACGGCGAAGCTGGCGAGTGGCACCGATCCGAACGGCGTGATCTACGACAGCAGCAAGCATGACAAGGTGACGTTGGCTGGCAAGGACGGCACGACGCTGTCGAACGTGAATGCAGGTAAGGCCGACAAAGACGCGGTGAACGTGTCGCAGCTGAAGGATGCTGGCCTGATCGGTGACGACGGCAAGTCGCGCGCCGCGGTGACGTACGACGGTATCGAGAAGGATAAGGTGACGTTGGCTGGAACGACGGGCACGACGCTGAAGAACGTGAACGCAGGCGTTGATGACAAAGACGCGGTGAACGTTTCGCAGTTGAAGGATGCCGGCCTGATCGGCGATGGCGGCAAGGCGCTTGCGGCCGTGACGTACGACGGTATCGAGAAGGACAAGGTGACGTTGGCTGGAACGAGCGGTACGACGCTGTCGAACGTGAAGGCGGGTGCTGCCGACATGGACGCAGTGAACGTGTCGCAACTGAAGTCGTCGGGCTTGATCGGCGACGACGGCAAGTCGCGTGCTGCGGTGTTGTACGACCAGGACAAGAACGGCAAGGCGAATTACGCGTCGGTAACGCTGGGCAAGACCGGTGTGCCGGTGGGTCTGCACAACGTGGCGGCAGGCACGGCAGGAACCGACGCGGTGAACGTGTCGCAACTGACGGGCGTGACGGATGCGCTGGGCGGCGAAGCCGCGGTTGGGGCTGACGGCAAGATCAAGGCGCCGACGTACAAGATTGGCGATGACACCTTCGACAACGTGGGAGACGCGCTCGAAGCGACGGCGAAGCTGGCGAATGGCACCGATCCGAACGGCGTGATCTACGACAGCAGCAAGCATGACAAGGTGACGTTGGCTGGCAAGGACGGCACGACGCTGTCGAACGTAAATGCAGGTAAGGCCGACAAGGATGCGGTAAACGTGTCGCAGTTGAAGGATGCCGGCCTGATCGGTGGCGACGGCAAGGCGCTTGCCGCGGTGACGTACGACGGTCCCGAGAAGGACAAGGTGACGTTGGCGGGCAAGACCGGCACGACGCTGTCGAACGTGAATGCAGGTAAGGCCGACAAGGATGCGGTGAACGTATCGCAACTGAAGGATGCCGGCCTGATCGGCGATGGCGGCAAGGCGCTTGCGGCCGTGACGTACGACGGTATCGAGAAGGACAAGGTGACGTTGGCTGGAACGAGCGGTACGACGCTGTCGAACGTGAAGGCGGGTGCTGCCGACATGGACGCAGTGAACGTGTCGCAACTGAAGTCGTCGGGCTTGATCGGCGACGACGGCAAGTCGCGTGCTGCGGTGTTGTACGACCAGGACAAGAACGGCAAGGCGAATTACGCGTCGGTAACGCTGGGCAAGACCGGTGTGCCGGTGGGTCTGCACAACGTGGCGGCAGGCACGGCAGGAACCGACGCGGTGAACGTGTCGCAACTGACGGGCGTGACGGATGCGCTGGGCGGCGAAGCCGCGGTTGGGGCTGACGGCAAGATCAAGGCGCCGACGTACAAGATTGGCGATGACACCTTCGACAACGTGGGAGACGCGCTCGAAGCGACGGCGAAGCTGGCGAATGGCACCGATCCGAACGGCGTGATCTACGACAGCAGCAAGCATGACAAGGTGACGTTGGCTGGCAAGGACGGCACGACGCTGTCGAACGTAAATGCAGGTAAGGCCGACAAGGATGCGGTAAACGTGTCGCAGTTGAAGGATGCCGGCCTGATCGGTGGCGACGGCAAGGCGCTTGCCGCGGTGACGTACGACGGTCCCGAGAAGGACAAGGTGACGTTGGCGGGCAAGACCGGCACGACGCTGTCGAACGTGAATGCAGGTAAGGCCGACAAGGATGCGGTGAACGTATCGCAACTGAAGGATGCCGGCTTGATCGGCGACGACGGCAAGTCGGTTGCGGCAGTGACGTACGACGGTCCGGACAAGGACAAGGTGACGTTGGCTGGAACGAGCGGCACGACGCTGTCGAACGTGAAGGCAGGTGCTACCGACATGGACGCGGTGAACGTTTCGCAACTGAAGTCGTCGGGCTTGATCGGCGATGACGGCAAGTCGCGTGCTGCGGTGTTGTACGACCAGGACAAGGACGGCAAGGCGAATTACGCGTCGGTAACGCTGGGCAAGACCGGCGTGCCGGTAGGTCTGCACAACGTGGCGGCAGGCACGGCAGGAACCGACGCGGTGAACGTGTCGCAACTGACGGGCGTGACGGATGCGCTGGGCGGCGAAGCCGCGGTTGGGGCTGACGGCAAGATCAAGGCACCGACGTACACGATTGGAAAGAAGAACTACGACAACGTGGGTGATGCGCTGAAGGCGGCGGCGGAAACGGCGGACGATAACGCGGTGCATTACGACGCGGGTTCCGACAAGGCCACCGTTACGTTGGCTGGCAAGGACGGCACGACGCTGAAGAACGTGAACGCAGGCGTTGATGACAAGGACGCGGTGAACGTTTCGCAGTTGAAGGGTGCTGGCCTGATCGGCGACGACGGCAAGGCGCTTGCCGCGGTGACGTACGACGGTCCCGCGAAGGACAAGGTGACGTTGGCGGGCAAGACCGGCACGACGCTGTCGAACGTGAATGCAGGTAAGGCCGACAAAGACGCGGTGAACGTGTCGCAGCTGAAGGATGCCGGCCTGATCGGTGACGACGGCAAGTCGCGCGCCGCGGTGACGTACGACGGTATCGAGAAGGATAAGGTGACGTTGGCTGGAACGACGGGCACGACGCTGAAGAACGTGAACGCAGGCGTTGATGACAAAGACGCGGTGAACGTTTCGCAGCTGAAGGATGCCGGCCTGATCGGCGATGGCGGCAAGGCGCTTGCGGCAGTGACGTACGACGGTATCGAGAAGGACAAGGTGACGTTGGCTGGAACGAGCGGCACGACGCTGTCGAACGTGAAGGCAGGTGCTGCCGACATGGACGCGGTGAACGTTTCGCAACTGAAGTCGTCGGGCTTGATCGGTGACGATGGCAAGTCGCGCGCTGCGGTGTTGTACGACCAGGACAAGAACGGCAAGGCGAATTACGCGTCGGTAACGCTGGGCAAGACCGGCGTGCCGGTGGGTCTGCACAACGTGGCGGCAGGCACGGCAGGAACCGATGCGGTGAACGTGTCGCAACTGACGGGCGTGACGGATGCGCTGGGTGGCGAAGCCGCGGTTGGGGCTGACGGCAAGATCAAGGCACCGACGTACACGATTGGAAAGAAGGACTATGACAACGTGGGTGATGCGCTGAAGGCAGCGGCGGAAACGGCGGATGAGAACGCGGTGCATTACGACGCGGGTTCCGACAAGGCCACCGTTACGTTGGCTGGCAAGGACGGCACGACGCTGAAGAACGTGAACGCAGGCGTTGATGACAAGGACGCGGTGAACGTTTCGCAGTTGAAGGGTGCTGGCCTGATCGGCGACGACGGCAAGGCGCTTGCTGCGGTGACGTACGACGGTCCGGCGAAGGACAAGGTGACGTTGGCTGGAGCGACCGGGACGACGCTGTCGAACGTGAATGCAGGTAAGGCCGACAAGGATGCGGTGAACGTTTCGCAGTTGAAGGATGCCGGCCTGATCGGCGGCGACGGCAAGGCGCTTGCGGCAGTGACGTACGACGGTCCCGAGAAGGACAAGGTGACGCTGGCGGGCAAGACCGGTACGACGTTGTCGAACGTGAATGCAGGTAAGGCCGACAAGGATGCGGTGAACGTTTCGCAGCTGAAGGATGCCGGCCTGATTGGCGACGACGGCAAGTTGCTTGCGGCGGTGACGTACGACGGTCCCGAGAAGGACAAGGTGACGTTGGCTGGAACGAGCGGCACGACGCTGTCGAACGTGAAGGCAGGTGCTGCCGACATGGACGCGGTGAACGTGTCACAACTGAAGTCGTCGGGCTTGATCGGCGACGACGGCAAGTCGCGCGCTGCGGTGTTGTACGACCAGGACAAGGACGGCAAGGCGAATTACGCGTCGGTAACGTTGGATAAAAATGGCACGACGCTGAAGAACGTGAACGCGGGCGTTGATGCAAAGGACGCGGTGAACGTTTCGCAGCTGAAAGATGCCGGCCTGATCGGCGATGGCGGCAAGGCGCTTGCGGCAGTGACGTACGACGGTCCGGAGAAGGACAAGGTGACGTTGGCTGGAACGAGCGGCACGACGTTGTCGAACGTGAATGCAGGTAAGGCCGACAAGGACGCGGTAAACGTTTCGCAGTTGAAGGATGCCGGCCTGATCGGCGACGACGGCAAGGCGCTTGCGGCAGTGACGTACGACGGTCCCGCGAAGGACAAGGTGACGTTCGCTGGAACGACTGGCACGACGTTGTCGAACGTGAACGCAGGTACGGCCGACAAGGACGCGGTGAACGTGTCGCAACTGAAGTCGTCGGGCTTGATCGGTGACGATGGCAAGTCGCGCGCTGCGGTGTTGTACGACCAGGACAAGGACGGCAACGCGAATTACGCGTCGATAACGCTGAACAAGGATGGCACGACGCTGAAGAACGTGAACGCAGGCGTTGATGACAAGGACGCGGTGAACGTTTCGCAGTTGAAGGACGCCGGCCTGATTGGTGACGACGGCAAGTCGGTTGCGGCAGTGACGTACGACGGTCCCGAGAAGGACAAGGTGACGTTGGCTGGAACGAGCGGCACGACGCTGTCGAACGTGAAGGCAGGTGCTGCCGACATGGACGCAGTGAATGTTTCGCAACTGAAGTCGTCGGGCTTGATCGGCGACGACGGCAAGTCGCGTGCTGCGGTGTTGTACGACCAGGACAAGGACGGCAAGGCGAATTACGCGTCGGTAACGCTGGGCAAGACCGGTGTGCCGGTGGGTCTGCACAACGTGGCGGCAGGCACGGCAGGAACCGATGCGGTGAACGTGTCGCAACTGACGGGCGTGACGGATGCGCTGGGCGGCAAAGCGGCAGTCGGGTCGGACGGCAAGATCAAGGCGCCGGAGTACAAGGTCGGCGATGGCTTATACGACAACGTGGGGGATGCGCTGGAAGCGACGGCGAAGCTGGCGAGCGGCACGGATCCGAACGGCGTGGTGTACGACACCACCAAGCAGGACAAGGTCACGCTGACGGGTAAGGATGGTACGACGCTGTCGAACGTGAATGCAGGTAAGGCCGACAAGGATGCGGTGAACGTGTCGCAACTGAAGGATGCCGGCCTGATCGGCGACGACGGCAAGGCGCTTGCGGCGGTGACGTACGACGGCCCCGAGAAGGACAAGGTGTCGTTGGCCGGCAAGGACGGCACGACGCTGTCGAACGTGAAGGCAGGTGCTGCCGACATGGACGCGGTGAACGTGTCGCAACTGAAGTCGTCGGGTCTGATCGGTGACGATGGCAAGTCGCGTGCTGCGGTGTTGTACGACCAGGACAAGGACGGCAACGCGAATTACGCGTCGGTAACGCTGGACAAGGACGGCACGACGCTGAAGAACGTGAACGCAGGCGTTGATGACAAGGACGCGGTGAACGTTTCGCAGCTGAAGGGTGCCGGCCTGATCGGCGACGACGGCAAGGCGCTTGCCGCAGTGACGTACGACGGTCCCGAGAAGGATAAGGTGACTTTGGCTGGCAAGGACGGCACGACGCTGAAGAACGTGAACGCAGGCGTTGACGAAAAGGACGCGGTAAACGTTTCGCAACTGAAGGATGCCGGCCTGATCGGCGACGACGGCAAGTCGCTTGCGGCGGTGACGTACGACGGTCCCGAAAAGGACAAGGTGTCGTTGGCTGGCAAGGATGGCACGACGCTGTCGAACGTGAAGGCAGGTGCTGCCGACATGGACGCGGTGAACGTGTCGCAACTGAAGTCGTC
This sequence comes from Burkholderia sp. 22PA0099, assembly GCF_047497165.1. NCBI lineage: Bacteria > Pseudomonadati > Pseudomonadota > Betaproteobacteria > Burkholderiales > Burkholderiaceae > Burkholderia > Burkholderia sp. 22PA0099. The sequence continues at coordinate 2,895,170 of NZ_CP163164.1, forward strand.
GGGTCTGATCGGCGACGATGGCAAGTCGCGCGCTGCGGTGTTGTACGACCAGGACAAGGACGGCAAGGCGAATTACGCGTCGGTAACGCTGGACAAGGACGGCACGACGCTGAAGAACGTGAACGCCGGCGTTGATGAAAAGGACGCGGTCAACGTTTCGCAGTTGAAGGATGCCGGCCTGATTGGCGACGGTGGCAAGGCGCTTGCCGCAGTGACGTACGACGGTCCCGAGAAGGACACGGTGACGTTGGCTGGAACGGCAGGCACGACGCTGAAGAACGTGAACGCGGGCGTTGATGACAAGGATGCGGTGAACGTTTCGCAGCTGAAGTCGTCGGGTTTGATCGGCGACGACGGCAAGGCGCTTGCGGCGGTGACGTACGACGGTCCCGAGAAGGACAAGGTGTCGTTGGCCGGCAAGGATGGCACGACGCTGTCGAACGTGAAGGCGGGTGCTGCCGACATGGACGCGGTGAACGTTTCGCAGCTGAAGGATGCTGGCCTGATCGGAGACGACGGCAAGGCACTGTCGGCGGTGACATACGATGCCGATTCGAACCAGTCCAAGGTGACGCTTGCCGGTGCCAACGGCACGACGTTGTCGAATGTTGCCGATGGCGTGGCCGACAAGGATGCAGTGAACGTATCGCAGATGAAGTCTGCCGGCCTGATCGGCGATGGTGGCAAGACGCTCGCCGCCGTGACGTACGACCAAGGTAAGGACGGCAATCCGGACTACAGCTCGGTGACGTTCGGCAAGGTCGACACGGCAGTCGGTCTGCATAACGTCGCGGCAGGTATCGCCGCTACCGATGCCGTCAATGTCAGCCAACTGTCCGGCGTGACCGATGCGTTCGGTGGGGGTGCGAAGATCGATCCGACGACCGGAGCGGTCGTGGCGCCGACCTACGATATCGGTGGCAATACGTATCACAACGTCGGGGATGCGCTGACGGACATCGATGGCCGCGTCAAGGACATCCAGGGCAACATCGGCGATGTGGCAAATATGGCAGGTATGGTTGCCTACGATCGGAATGCGGACAAAACCATCAACTTCGGTTCGGTAACGCTGGGCAACGGTCAGTCGGCAGGGCCGGTACATTTGACCAACGTTGCTGATGGCACCACCACGTACGATGCCGTCAACTACGGCCAGTTGTCGGCGCTGTCGGATCGTGTCGATGACCTCGACGACCGACTGGGCGCAGTGACGATCCCTGGCGAGCCGGGGGGGGGCAGTGCGAACAACGACCTGATCAGCGGCACCGGTGGTCATGCTGCGGAGAAGGGCGATGTTGTCGCCGCGAATGCGGGCAATGGCAACGGCAACGTCGCCGTGGGTTCCGGTTCGCGTGTATCCGATGGCGTCAACGACGGCACGGCGATGGGCTCCGGTACGCAGGTCAAGTCGAGCGGCGGTACGGCGATCGGCGAAGGCGCGAAGGTTGGCAGCGGCGCTGAAAACTCGGTGGCGCTGGGCAAAGGCTCGGTGGCGAACGAGGCCAATACCGTGTCGGTCGGCGCGGCAGGCGAAGAGCGCCGGATCGTCAACATTGCGGACGGTGTGAATGCCACCGATGCGGTCAACAAGGGGCAGATGGATCGTGCCATGGGCGGCATGCGCGGCCAGATCAACGATCTGTCCAAGAACGCCTACTCGGGTATCGCGGCAGCCACTGCGCTGACGATGATTCCGGGCGTCGATCCGGGCAAGAACCTGTCGTTCGGCGTTGCCGGTGCATCGTACAAGGGTTATCAGGCCGTGGCGCTGGGTGGTGAAGCCCGTATCACGGAAAACCTGAAGCTCCGTGCTGGTGTCGGCCTGGCGAGTGGCGGTAACACGTTCGGCGTGGGCGCGTCGTATCAGTGGTAATTGCTGGATGGGCAAGGTGCTTTCTTGACGCCTTGCTCACACTGCTCCCGGAACTTCGCCAGTCGTGCGCGTTCCGGGGCAGTGCCCCTTCGCTCAATTAGCGTTTCACTCCATTCGTCCATTTTCTTTGCCCGCTCCGGCGGGCCATTCTAATCATGAAGATTTCCACTTTTTGGCTTGGTGGCCTGGTTGCGGCCACGAGCTTGCTTCTCGGCGCTTGCGCAACGCAATCCGGACCGACTTACAGCATCCACGCAGTGAATCTGCCCAATAAGCCCGGCGCAGCATTCCGTGTGACATGCGGCGGCTTGTTGTCCAGTACCCGGCAATGCGAATCTGCCGCCAATAAGTTCTGCGAGGATAAAGGCATCACGGTGTTGCAAGCGATCGACGGCGTCGCCCACAACGAAGCAAAACTGGATCCTCGCGAACTGACCTTCACCTGCGGTGCACCGAAGCCGGCTCCTGTTGCTCGTCCGGCACCGCCGCCCCCGCCGCCGCCCCCGCCGCCGGTTGTGAAGCGCGAAGTGCTGCTGCAGGGCGGCGCAAACTTCGCGTTCGACAGCGCCGTGCTGATGCCGAACGCACGGGCCCGCCTCGACAGCTTCGTCCAGGCCAACCGCGGCAATGCGTTCAGCCGAGTCACCGTGCTTGGCCATACCGATTCGACCGGACCGGCCGCTCACAATCTGAAACTGTCCCAGGAACGCGCACTGTCGGTTGTGAGCTACCTGCGGACTGCCGGGTTGAACGCGCAACTGTTCTCTGCTCGAGGTGTCGGTGCTGCTGAACCGGTTGCATCGAACACTACGGCGGAAGGGCGCGCGCTGAATCGCCGCGTCGAAATACAAATCGAAAAGTAGTAGCAGGTCGAAGGCTGTTGCCTTCGATGAACCGTTGCGTGCCTGGCTCGTGACGGTTCAACACTGCCCATCGCGACGCGGGTAACCGGTTCGCGATGGGCTCTTGCTGCGCAAACAGGCTAAACGCCGTTTGTCCACGCCAGAATCGAATAGGTACTGTTCAGCGCAGAGTGGACGATGCGTTTGAATCAAATCGGTTCGTGGTTCATGCGATCCGGATTTTCGTCCAGGTTGTCCAAAAAGTATTGAATCATGCAGGCAGAAACGACACCTGAAGCGGCCAGATCGGAGGCCGCCAACGCCATCATGCCGGCATTGACCGTCACGAGCGACAGCTTGCTCGACGCTCTCGCGTGGATGTGTGCGCATCATCGAATTCCCCTTAGCCACGAAATGCTGACGCGAGGGCTGGCCATGCAGGAGCGGCTCCTGCCGTCGTTGGCGGTCGAATCGCTGACGAACGCCGGATTTGCCGCGCGTGTGATCATGCGGCGCCTGTCGCAGTTGCCCGATGCGTTGATGCCGGCGCTGCTGTTATTGCGCGACGGCCGAGCAGCCATTCTGCTCGGACGATGCGACAAGGTAGAAAACGGGGAGCGCGTGGAAAACGCGGTCCGGTATCGCGTCGTGATCCCCGAAATGGGGACATCGCCAGTCGAATACGACGAGTCGGAGATCGCCGAAACCTATTCCGGCTACGCAATCCTGGCGAAGCCGGCCGCGCGTGTCGACAATCGCGCCGGCCAGCAGGCGCCGGAGCCGGTCGGTCATTGGCTGTTGCGCACGCTGTGGTCATACCGTCGCTATTACTCGAGCGCGGCGCTTGGCGCATTCCTGATCAACGTGCTCGGCCTGGCCAGTGTGTTTTTCACGATGAACGTATATGACCGCGTCGTGCCGACACAGGCCTATGTGACGTTATGGTCGCTCGCGATCGGCGTGACCATCGCGATGACGATGGAGGCGATCTCTCGTCACGTTCGCGCGCATGTGCTGGACACGGCGGGCAAGAAAGCCGATCTCGTCCTTGGCAGCCTGCTGTTCCGGCAAGCGATGTCGATCCAGATGGAGAATCGGCCGGCATCGGCCGGCTCGTTTGCGAATCGTCTGCGCGAATTCGAATCGGTACGTGATTTCGCGACGTCGGCCACCTTGTCCGCACTGTCGGATCTACCCTTCGTGCTGCTGTTCGTCGGCGTGATCTTCGCGGTCGGCGGCCCGCTCGGTTGGGTTCCGTTGCTGATGATTCCGTTGATCGTCGGCGTCGGCGTGATCGTGCAGTGGCCGCTCGCGCGGGCGATGCGCGAGAACTTGCGTGAAGCGTCGCTGAAGCAGGGCGTGTTGATCGAATCGATCGAGGGGCTGGAGACGCTGAAGGCCGTTGGCGGAGAGGGCGTGATGCGCCATCGTTGGAACAACTGCAGTGCCAAGACGGCCGAATCGTCGATGAAGTCGCGTCATCTGTCGAGCCTTGCAACTTGCATCGTCGCATTTCTGCAGCAGATTCAGACAGTGGTGCTGATCGTTATCGGCGTCTACCTGATCGGCGAAGGCAAGCTCACGCAGGGGGCACTGATCGGCTCGGTGATGTTGGCCGGGCGTGTCACGGCGCCGCTGAGCCAGGTAATGGGACTGGCGTTGCGTTTTCAGCAAGCACGGGCGGCGCTGCGTTCGCTGAACGAGCTGATGGCGATGCCGGTCGATCACGATACGGATCAAGCTTATCTTGGCAACCCCGTGTTAAGCGGACACGTGAAGCTCGACAAGGTGGAATTCGCGTATCCGTCGAAGATCAAGCAGTCCAATCCGGCCGTGTTGCAGGACGTGTCGATCGAGATCAAGGCAGGGGAGCGCGTCGCGATACTCGGACGGGTTGGCAGCGGCAAATCCACATTGCTGCGGATGATCGCACGCCTGTATCAACCGACCGCCGGCAAGCTGTTTGCCGATGGCCTCGATGCGGGCCAGATCTCGCCAGCCGACTGGCGTGCGGCGTTCGGCTATGTCGGGCAGGACAGCCGGCTTTTCTACGGCTCGCTGCGCGAGAACCTGACGATCGGCCGCCCCGGCGCGACCGCGGAGGAGTTGCTGCACGTATTGCGTATGACGGGGCTGGACACGCTGGTGGCGGCGCATCCGCTCGGCATCAACCTGCAGGTCGGCGAGCATGGCGGCGAGTTGTCGGGCGGGCAGCGGCAGCTCGTGGCGCTCGCCCGAAGCCTCATCAACCGTCCGCGAACGTTGCTGCTCGATGAGCCGACCAGCGCGATGGATTCCCAGACCGAGCAGCAGTTCATCGCGCATCTGCGAATGGCATCCGCTGGTCAGACGCTGGTCGTCGTGACGCATCGAATGTCGCTGTTGCCGCTGGTCGATCGGCTTGTGATCGTCGACCAAGGCCGGATCGTCGCGGACGGCCCGAAAGAAAAGGTGCTGGCTGCGCTATCGGGTCAACCGGCTGCCAGGCAGGCCAGCCGCCCAGCGGCATCGGCGCCGCCGGCAGCGCCGCGCGAGCCGGTGGCCGAAGCGGATGCCGAGGCGGGCAGCGCTGCAGCCGCACCGAGCAAGGAGGCGTCATGATCAGAAATCCGCTATTGCGCTCGCGCCGAAGCAAAACCGCCCCGCGTCTCGTCGCAGCCGATTCGGTGTTCATGAACGACCTGCGTGAGGCAATGCTGGTTCGCTCGTCGGCCGGCGCGCAGGCCGTGCTGTATCTGATTGCCGCGGTATTGGTGCTCGGCCTCGTCTGGGCGCACTTCTCGCGTGTCGAAGAAGTCACGCGCGGCGAAGGTACGATCGTGTCGCCGAGCCGGGAACAGGTCATTCAGGTGCTGGAGAGCGGTATCGTCCGCGACGTGCCGGTACACGAGGGGCAGGAGGTCGAAAAAGGGCAACTGCTTGCGAAGATCGATCCGACATCGGCCGAATCGAGCTACCGCGAACTGCGCGCGAAGGCGGTCGACCTGAAGGCCGGCATCGTCCGGCTGAAGGCGGAAATATCAGGTCGGGCGCTGGTGTTTCCCGAAGAGATCAGGCGTGAGCCGAGCGTCGTTGCCCAGGAAACGGCCGCCTATCGCACGCGGCGTCTGGCGGTCGATCAGCGAGTCGCCGCGCTGAAGAAGAGCCAGGCGCTGGTGCGTCGCGAGATCGCGATGTCCGAGCCGCTGTCGGCCAAGGGGCTGATTTCCGAAGTCGAAATTCTGCGGATGCGGCGCCAGGAAACCGACATCGATTCGCAGATCGCCGATGTCGAGAACCGCTTCCGGTCCGACGCGAACGACGAACTGCTGCGACGCGAATCCGAGCTGGCACAGACTTCCGAGGTACTGGCCGGACGCGCAGGTGTGCTTGCGCGCACCGAAGTCGTGTCGCCGATGAACGGCATCGTGAAAAATATCCGCATGCATACGGCGGGCGGCGTCGTGCAGTCCGGCGAACACATCATGGAGATCGCGCCGCTCGACGGCCGGCTGCTGGTCGAGGTACGGATCAAGCCATCGGACGTGGCATTCCTGAGAGCCGGGTTGCCGGCGCTCGTGAAGTTGTCGGCGTACGACTTCGGCATCTATGGTGGCATTGACGGCCAGATCGTCAGCATTGGCCCCGACACCCTGCGCGACGAGCAGAAGGCCGTCGCCGGCCGACCCGATGCGACCTACTACCGGGTGATGATCGAAACGGACGCGACGACGCTCGATGCCGGCGGCAAGAATCTGCCGATTCTGCCGGGCATGCAGGCGACGGTCGATATCCGAACCGGCGAGAAATCCATTCTCGATTACTTGCTGAAACCTATTTTCAAGGCCCGTGAGGCTTTCCGGGAGCGCTGAAATGAACGTGTCTGATTACCGGCGCGTCGCTCGCCGGCATGGCTTCGCGCTAGCTGTTGTCTCGTTGCTCGCCCTGCCGGCGCCGCATGCCCTTGCCTCGATATGTCATGCGGCCGCCTCTCAGGAACCGGGTGCGGCAATCGATGCGGCCCGGCACTGCGAGCCGATGCCCGCGCTGCCGCAGTCGATGGATGCAACGCGGGACATCGATGTCGCTCCCGCAACCGAGGCGGATCTGCGTGGCGTCCTCTACGCGGCGACCGAAGCCGCCGTTGACTTGAATCCGACAGTACGGCAGATGTACGCCGAATATCAGGCCGCGCAATCCGATGTCGATCAGGCAAAGGGCGCGCGCTGGCCGCAATTGCAGTTGACCGGCCAGACGCGCGATGCCCAGTTCGGTTCGAATGCGGGCTCCACTTACAACCCGGGCAATTCGGTCAGCGTGAATTTGCGCACCATGTTGTTTGACTGGGGGCGCACCAGCAAGACGATCGGTAGCCGCAGCGAATCTGCGGTGGCGAACCAGGAACGATACGTTGCACAAATCGAGAATTCGGCATATCAGGTGTCGAGTACGCTTGTCGAGCTCGCCAAGCAGCGCAACGTGGCGGCGTTGAGCCAGCGGTTCGTCGATCGGATGACGCGCCTCGTCGCCATGCTCGAATCGATTGTCGCCGTGGATCGCGGGCGCGGCAGCGAGCTGACGCAGGCAAGAGCGCGGCTGTTGCAGGCCATCGCGAGCCGCGATTCCGCGCTGTCCAAATGCCGCGACGCCGAATTGAACCTGCGCAAGCTGGTCGGTACAAGGCCGGTACCGGTGCCTGTTGCTTCCACCTGGCCATTGCAGCCACAGCGGCTCGATGCGTTGATGTCTTCGCTCGACGAGAATCCGCGTTTGCTTCAGGCGCGCGCCGAGGCGAACGCCGCCGATCTGAATCGCGATGCCGTGAAGGCCTCCGCGAAGCCGCAACTCGATTGGGTGGTCAGTACCAATACCGGCCGCGACGTGCTGGGCCGGCGGATGCCGTGGCAGACGATGTTGACGCTCACCTGGAGCGCCTTCAACGGCGGGGCGTCCACCGCCGCGAGCGAAGCCGCGTCCTACCGGGCCATTGCGAGCCATCGACAAGCCGACCAGACGCGTCTCGATCTCGAATATCAGTTGCGTACGTCGGAGCACAATGCGCGCACCTATGCCGCGCAGTCGGAACAGTATCGCGCGCTTTCCGTGGAGTCGGACCAAGTGCGTCAAGCGTTCTACGATCAGTGGTATCACCTCGGCAAGCGTTCGCTGCTCGATGTGCTGATCGCGGAGAACGACTATTACAACAACCGTGTCAATGAAATCGCCTACCGGTTCGAGGGATATGCCGCGACGTTGCAAAGCTATGCATCAGCCGGCGTTCTGATGCGATGGCTGCGCGACGGCGTGGCAGCCTGATCAAGGGGCTCTGCTGCCGTTTTACCATCGGCCCGGCGCAGGCAGTTCACATAAAGGAGGAGCAAATCATGTCGTCGGCTGTCTTCGTGATTCCATTTCGGTTTGTCGTATCCCCGCCTGTTGCCGGCTACTTGCCGCCGCCGTATGGAACGCGCCAGGGCGCGTTGATGAGTGATTTCTTGCGGAGCACAAGCCGGTTGCCCGGCACGCCGAACGCGCACGTGCCGGGACGATGGCATGAGCGCTACGGTACCGGGAGGCGGCGGCTTGCCGCATCGGCGTTCGGCACCGACAACAATGCATGGAGTGCCGTCAGGCCCAGGCGTGTCCGCCGGTCATTTCGGGCCATTGCGTTGGCCTGTTGCCAGATGTTGATCGGGGTATGCGCCGCGATTTCGATGTTGGGCATCATGTTCGCGGATAGCGCGATACGGCATCCGATGGTGTGGGACAGCGCTCAATCGGCTTATGCGCCTTCGATGGTCATACGACAGACACCGATGCAATCGGTGCATCAGATCATCGGCACCGTGCCCGCTCCGGCGGCAGCTCGTTCTGTGCCGGTCGTTCACGTTGTGCATCCTGCGCCGGCAGTGCCGGCCGCAAAGCGCGCGGCACGGGGCACGAAGTCGGTGTCCACGCCGATGGCGCGGCGTATCGTCCATCGGCCGCCGTCCGTGAAGGCCAAGAGTGGCAAACCGGCGCCGATCATGGCCACCAAGAGCCGCAAGCCTGCGCCGACGCACCATACCCGTCAGCACGGGCCGATGAAGCTCGCCACGCATCGCTCGATCTCTTCCGTCAAGCGTGCACGCAAGAGCGACGATTGGGCGAGTAACGATGCCATTCGCGCGCTGCGTGACGAACTGGCACGGCAGGATGCGGCGGCTCGCACGCACGCTGTCGCATCGGCGCGCGTTCCCGCCAATGCCGTATTTCTGTTGCACGATCAGGTTCGGCTGACCGAGCGCTGAGGGTTTCACTGTTCAAGCGACATGTGACGGTCAGGCCAGTTCTCGACGACGCGACATTACAGTTGCCCGACGAATATGGCTGTATTTGTATGGATGATGTCAGGATGTGAGGGGCATGGTCGATATACTTTCGACTTGCCCGATGCGAAGGCAGTGGCGAGAAATCGTCATCAGGCCGCCATGCACGTCGATTCACACCGCGCATGGCGGCCGAAGATTTCCATCGTTTTGATCTCCGCGGGTTGTTGTCTCCCGGTCGTGCCGGCGTGTCGCTTCATGTGTTGAGCGAGGCGGTGCCGTCGGGTGCCGCGCGATGGTCACGGTTCGATGTGCATGAGTGCCTCTGCGGCACCGCAAACGGCACAAGAGCCGAAACGCTCACACAGGACAACCCATGATGTACGACAGCCGTGCCAACACCGATGCCGGGGGGGGCGCCGCATCGATTCGCGTGATGGCTGCCGATGCGCATCCGATCACACTGATCGGCATCAAGTCGCTGCTCGACACATGCATCGACATCGAGCTGATTGCGCTTGTGAATTCGGCCGATCAGCTCGTCACGGCACTCGACGAAATCGCATGCGACGTGCTGATCTTCGACTATCAACTGGGCGAAGAGGAGGGCATCGAGGGGTTGTCCCTGATCGAACAACTTCGTGCCGCGCATCCGCGTCTGAAAATATTGGTCACGTCCTCGCGCGAACATTACGAGATCATTGCGCGCGCGCTTGAACACGGTGGCGTGGACGGTTTTCTGTACAAGGGCGGCAGCGAATTCAGCCGTTTGGCCGACATCGTTCGCAAGCTGGCCGGCGATGGTACGCACTTCGATATCGTCATGCAGCGCTATTTGCTGGAGCGTTACGAATCGGTATTCGACAGCCGGGCGCGCGCGTCGGTGCAATGCCTCAGCACGCGCGAGCTGGAAGTGGTGCGCATGTGGTCCGAAGGCTTGACAATCAAGCAGATTGCGCACTCCACGCATCGCAGCCACAAAACCATCAGCGCACAGAAGCGCAACGCGATGCGCAAGCTCGGTGTGAGCAATGAAATCGAATTGTCGCGACGTATCGAAAAACTGCTGTAAACATCAATCCGGGCGCGCAGTCACGCATTGCGCACCCGTCTCGCTTTATTCCCTTGCCGACGTGGCTGATGTTGCGGCACCACTCGCCGGCGTGCCGGGTTGGCTTGCCGCGTCGGTTTCCCAACCACCGCCGAGCGCCAGGAACAATCTCACCTGATCGGCCGCCACCACACCTTCGGCGGCGGCGACCTGTGCGCGCACGCTGGTCAGCGTGCGGGTTGCGTCGAGATCCGACAGGAATGACTCGCGCCCCACGGCATACAGCCGGTGCGTTTCATCGGCCGAATCGCGCGCCGATTGATACGCGGTGCGCAGCGCATCGGCGCGCTGGGTGTCGGCGGCGTAGGTGGCGAGGCTCGATTGCGTCTCGCGCAGCGCGTTCAGCACGACGCCGTCGAATTGCGCGAGTGCGCCGCCGGTTGCCGCTTCGGCCTCCTGCACGCGCGCGCGCTGCCCGTTGGCCGGGAACGTCCAGTTGATCAACGGGCCGAACGACCAGCGGTTGGTGGTCGGGCCGAGCAAGTCACCGAAAACCCCCGTCGTGCCGACCGATGCGCCGAAGCTGACGGTCGGATACATCGCACCTATCGCCACGCCGATCCGTGCCGTCGCGCCGGCCAGCTTGCGCTCGGCTTCGCGCACGTCGGGCCGGCGGCGCAACAAGGCCGCACCGTTGCCGACCGGGATCGCCTGCTTCAGTTGCGGCAGCGTCCTGCAGGTCAATGCGGCGGCCGGCAGGCTGTCCGGCGAGCGCGCGAGCAACGCGGCCAACTGATACTGCGCGACCTTGCGGCGGCCTTCGAAGCGCGGAATGTCGGCGGCCAGCGTGCGCACCTGCGTGGTGCCCTGCGTCACAGCCGTCTGGCTGCCTCGCCCGGCGTCGCGCAGCCGCCTCGACAGCGTCACGCGCTGCTGTTGCAGGTCGAGCGAATGCCTGGCGATGTCGAGTTCCTCGCCGGCCGAGCACGATTCCACATACGCGCGCACGACGTCGGCCACCACGGTGATGCGCGCCAGGTCGCCGGCCGCCTTGACGGCGTCCGTGTCGGCGCGCGCGGCCTCGACGCCGCGGCGAAGCTTGCCGAACAGGTCGAATTCGTACGACACGTTGATGTTGAACGCGCCTTCGTTGACCACCGGCAGCTTCTCGGTCAGCAGGTATTGTTCGGCCGATTCCTGGGCGCGTTGGGCGCCGCCCGCGAAGCCGCCCGAAAAACCGCCTTGTGCATTCGCCTCGGCCTGCGTCGCGCGCGCACGTGCGAGGTTCGCCGCTGCGACGCGCAGGTTCGTGTTCGATTGCAGGGCCTGCTCGACGAGGCTGTCCAGCACCGTGTCGTCGTAGAGCCGCCACCATTTCACCGGCACGTCGCCGTTCGACACGAGCGAGCTGCCGTCGCCCGCGCCATCGAGCGGGGCATCGGCCAGCGGCGCGTTGACGAGCGCTTGCTTGGGCACCTGATAGTTCGGGCCGACGGTCGTGCAGGCCGCCAGCGTCAGGGCGGCCACCGCGAGCGGCGTCAGCGCGGCCGCGCGGCGATAGGCTCGCGTGCTCATCGCGAGGCTCCGTTGGCGGCGGATGCCGCACCCGACGCAGGGACGGTGCCCGCCGAAGCACCCGAAGCACCCGAAGCACCCGAAGCACCCGAAGCACCCGAAGCGCCCGAAGCACCCGAAGCACCCGAAGCACCCGAAGCACCCGAAGCACCCGAAGCACCCGAAGCACCCGAAGCACCCGAAACCGCATTCCGATCCCGCTTCACATCCGGCGACACCATCGCCACCGTCGCCGTACGCCCCGCGATCATGCGGAAATCGTCGGGCACCTCGTCGAGCGAGACGCGCACCGGAATCCGCTGGGCCAGCCGCACCCAGCTGAACGCCGGATTGACGTTGGGCAGCAGGTTCGTGCTCTGCGAGCGGTCGCGATCTTCGATCGCGGCGACGATGCTCTGCACATGCCCGCGCAGCGGCCGCGGCTCGCCCATCACGCGGATATCGACCGGCTGGCCGATATGAATGCCGTTCAGCTTGGTTTCCTCGAAGTAGCCATCCACCCGGAACGAGTGCTGATCGACCACCGACAGCACGGCGCGCCCGGCCGTCACGTATTCGCCGACGCGCGGCGCGCGATCGTTCAGGTAGCCGTCCACGGGGCTGATGATGGTGGTGCGATGCTGGTTCAGCCTCGCGGTATCGACGTTGACCTGCGCATCGGCCAGGGCCGCGTCGCCCTGATCGACACGTGTGCGGCTTTCTTCGAGTTGCTCGCTCGCCACCAGGTTGCCGAGCTTCAGGTTGCGCGCGTATTCGCGTCTGGCCTGGGCCAGCGTGGCGCGCCGCTGTTCGAGCGTCGCCTCGGCCAGCCGTACCGCCAGTTCGTAGCGGGCCCGGTCGATCACGAACAGCACCTGGCCTTGCTTGACGGCCTGATTGTCGGCCACGCGCACGTCGGTGATCAGGCCGGACACGTCCGGCGCGACCTGGATCACGTCGGCACGCACGTGCCCGTCTCGCGTCCACGGCGAAAACATGTAGTAGTCGACGATGCGCCAGAGCACGAGAACCGCAATGACGACGACGATCAGCGTCAGCAGGATCTGCCCTGCGGAAAACCAGGTTCTTTTCACGTTCACGTTAGGTAGCCACGAAATGGTAGGAGGCGATCACGACGCCGGCCAGGATGAAGACATAGATGCCGAGATCGAAGATCGACCGGTGCCAGACGAAGCGGTAGATGCCGGTGCGCGTCAGCAGCGTGCGCACGACGATGTTGATGAGATAGGCGATCAGCATCAGCACCAGCGGTGCCGGAACGAACACGCCGAAGATGTCGATTTCGCCGATCATGATTGCGTTGTGGTGTTCTGCATGGTGTCGGTCAGGAGCGGGGCGGCGGTGGCGGCAGCGGCTGCATCAACGCGGGGTTCAGCGACAGGCGAATGCCGACCAGCGCATGCAGCGCGTCGCGCAGGCCGCGTTGCAGCGCGGCGGCCGGGCGGTCTGCGCGCGGCACGGCGGCGGGCGAGTCGGGCGCCACTGGGGCGGCAGCGGTGGCGACACCGCTTTGCGCCGGGTCGCCGGCCGGTGCTTGTTTCGCGCCGATCAGATGGCGGATCGCCACGGCGTCGAGCGCATCGTCGATCGAGGCGAGCAGGCCCGGCGACGCCGGTTGCCGCGCGTTCGCCTCGACGCAGGCCGTGTAATGGGCGGTCACGCCGGCCAGCACGCGGTCGATCGCGGCCGGCACGTCGCCGTCGAGGCGGCGCAGCGAGCGGTGCAGGTCGAGCGCGTTCAACGCCACGCGCAGGTCGCGAAAGCTTTCGATCGACGGATGGCGATGATCGTCGGAAGCCTTCAGGCGCGGCAGCAATTGCGTGACGCGGTCGAGCATCCGCGCGGCGTGGTTGCGTTGATCGACGATCGGCTGCCGCGACGCCGATTTCGCGACGTCCTCCCAACTGGAGCGCAGCAGCCGGCGCGCGGCCAGCTCCGCGCCGAACGGGCGTGTCGCGCGGGTCCAGACGAACGCGTACAGCAGGCCGGCCACGCCGGCGATATTGGTGTTCAGGAATACGAGGAAATCGGCCGAATAGGCATCCTGAATGCTGATGAAGGTGGCCGTGTTGACCGCCACCAGCATCGTCACGAGGTTGAACTGCGGGCGCGGGATCAGCGTGCCGACCAGGATGAACGGCGCGGCGAACATCACCACCAGCATCGGGAAATCGTGCACGTGCGGCAGCACCACGAACAGATAGAGCCCGGCGAACACCACGCTCGCGCAGGTGGCCGCGAAAAACCGGAACACCATCGGCGCCGGCTCGTCGAGTGCGGCGAAGAAGCAGCAGGCCACGGCGGCCAGCGTGACGGCGCCCGCGCCGTCGTTCCAGCCCGACTCGATCCACAGCCAGCACGCCAGCACGATCGCGCCGCCCGCGCTCAGGGTGGAGAACAGCATCATGCCGCGGTCGAAGTAGCGATCGGTGCCGCCGAGCCGCCAATGCCGGTAGCGCGGCTGCCAGACGCCCGATTCGTTGGCGATCAACGCGCGCAGCGAGCGGCAATCCTGCCAGATGTCGATCATCTGCCGCAGCCGCCACAGCGCGTTCGACAGCAGCGCACCGTCCCAGCTGACCATCGCGTCGCCCGATGGCTGCAGCGCCACGATGCGGGCGCGCAGCCGGTCGGCCTGCGGGTCGCTGACCGAGCCGGTGGTGTCGTCCGGCGCGGGCAGCGGCGCGTCGAACCATTGCGCGGCCTCGGCCAGCAGCGCCTCCAGGTCGGCCGGCAGTTCCTTCAGCTCGCGCATCAGCGCGATCAGCGGATCGGCCAGCGCCGACATCATCGGCAGGAACAATTGCATGCGGCCGTGCAGCGCCTGCGCGCGCGCCATCACGCGTGGGTGAGCGTGGTCGTAGCCGAGCTGGCTCAACAGGAATTCGAGCGCCGCGAGCGTCATTGCCAGCCGCTGGCGGCAGCCCGACAGCGTCTTGCCGGCCAGATGGCCCGACAGCGTTTCGCGGCCGTAGAACGCGGCGTCGCGGAACCAGGCGTCGGCGCGCTCGATCAGCGTGGGCGCGAGCCGGTTCGGCAGCACGGCGCTGCCCACCACGCTTGCGCAGACGATACCGAGCAGGATTTCCTCGGTCCGCGTGATCGCCACGTCGAACACGGTGGTCGGGTCGGTCACGGTCGGCAGCGCGATCAGCGGCATCGTATAGCCGGCCAGCATGAACACGTAGCTGCGCGCGGTGCGATCCGACATCGCCAGGTAAAGCAGCGTGCCCGTCCAGAGCGCGACGACCACGCTGAACAGGAACGGCGTCTCGACGAACGGCGGCACAAGGAGGATCGCGGCCGACGCGCCGAGCGCCGTGCCGAGCGCGCGATAGAGCGCCTTCGAGCGCGTCGCGCCGACGAACGGGTTCGAAACGATATAGACGGTGGCCATCGCCCAGTACGGGCGCGGCAACTGGAAGATCAAACCGAGGTAGAGCGCCAGCATCGACGCCGCGAAGGTCTTGACCGAGAACAGCCAGTCGCGAATCGACGGGTAAGTCATTACGCGGTCCGCTCGCCGGCCTCGCTGAACGCGTTGAGCACGCGCAGGGTCGTTTCGAGGTCCTCGCGGCTGACCGATTTCAGCACGCGGGCCCGCAGCGCGCGCAGGTCGTCTTCCATCCGGGCCGTGACGGCGCGGCCTTCGTCGGTCAGCGTGACGGTTTTGGCGCGACGGTCGTCGGGGTCCTCGTCGCGGCGCGCGAGGCCCGCCGCGCAGAGCTGGTCGAGCAGCCGGACCAGCGAGGGCCCCTCGATGCCCACGTGTTCGGCGAGCGTCACCTGGCGGACCGCCTCGCCGAGCCGGCCGGCGATCAGCAGCGGCGTGGCGCAGGCTTCGGACACGTGATAGGCGGTCAGGACGGTGTCGCTGGTGCGCCGCCACTTGCGGGCGGCGGTGACGAGCGTGCTGCTGACGGCCATGCGGAGCGTATGGAGATTCGACATGCGCCGGATCATATCGGAATTCCATTCGATAGCAAACTATCGGTTTGAGTTAAACGCTTTACGAATCGGGCGAGGCCATGGTTGCTGATCCGCATCGATTTAGCGAAGGAGTCGGGCACGCGGCGTCACGTCGATGTCATGGCCGTGTCGTTCGGCGACGCGAGGATCGGTCGACGAAGTGCGTGCGCGGAGCCGGTCGAGGCACGATTCGTGCTGCGGTGCATGATCGGCGGCGAGAATGTTGTGGCCCCCAGGTCTGAAATCGAGGTGCCGATTGGATGAATCGCCTCTGTTGCGCCGCATCCCGAGCGTTGCGTCCATTTCGAATCGGGTCGGATGTGCTTATATTTCGAGATTGCGCGGCGCGCCTTCGATATGGCCGCCGCGTCCGATCTCCCGATCCGTCCAAGGCAAGAACGTGAAAAGCGCACCCGAGGTCAATTACGTCCGCCCGCGCCAGCGCGCCGGCAAGCTGGTGGTCCGCCGCAACCGCAAGATGGCGCGCTCGGTGCACGCCTACGTGCGCGGCAATACCGCGCGTTATTACGAATGGCTGGCCAACGCCAAGGTCGGCACGCTGCCGGAAGGGCCGGCAATCTGGATTTGCGGCGATTGCCATACCGGCAACCTCGGCCCGGTCGCCAACGATGCCGGCGAGATCGAGATCCAGATCCGCGATCTCGATCAGACGGTGATCGGCAATCCCGTGCATGACCTGATTCGGCTCAGCTTGTCGCTGGCGACGTCGGCGCGCAGTTCCGACCTGCCCGGCATCGTCACGGCGCGGGTCATCGAGCAGGTGTACGAGGGCTATACGCATGCGTTGATGGGCGGCAAGCGCAAGCGTGCGGTGCCCAAGCCGGACGTGGTGCGCATCGTGATGCGCGACGCGCTGACGCGTACCTGGAAGCATCTGGCGCGCGAGCGGCTGATGGGCGTCAAGCCGGTGCTGCCGCTCGGCAAGCGGTTCTGGCCGTTGTCGAAAGCCGAATCGAACGGCATCGCCTCGCTGGTCGACACGCCGGCCATCGCCGAACTGGCGATATGCCTGCGCGGCAACCGGCCGACCGAGCACGTCGAACTGCTCGACGCGGCCTATTGGGTCAAGGGCTGCAGCTCGCTCGGGCGGCTGCGTTACGCGGTGTTGCTCGACGTGGACGGCGCGGCCTCCGGCGGCGACGATTTGTGTCTGATCGACATCAAGGAAGGGACCAAGGCGCTGGCGCCGCGCTATCGCGACGCCGAAATGCCGCGCGACAACGGCAAGCGCGTGGTGGAGGGGGCGCGGCACCTGTCGCCGTATCTCGGCAACCGGATGTGCGCGGCCACGCTGTCGGAGCGTTCGGTGATTGTCCGCGAGCTGCTGCCGGCCGACCTGAAGCTCGAAATCGGCAACGTCGACGAGGCCGAGGCGCTGCGCATCGCGCGCTACCTGGCGCATGTGGTCGGCCTCGCCCATGCACGGCAGATGGATACGGACACGCGCAAGCGCTGGCTCGCGGAACTGAGCCGCGCGCGCTCGAAGACGATCGACGCGCCGTTCTGGTTGTGGCGCAGCGTGATCGAATTGATGGGCAACCATGAAGTCGGCTATCTCGAACATTGCCGGCGCGTCGCGGCGCAAGGTGCGGCGGCGCGCTGAACGGCGTCGGGCAAGCCGCGAACATCATCGACGGACAATCGGCAGGCGACACCCAGGCGAGGACGAATGAAAACGTTTCATTGCGACAACTGCGGTCAATTGGTGTTTTTCGAGAACGTGCGCTGCGAGCGTTGCGGCTCGCCGCTTGGCTATCTGCCCGAGATCGGCGAGGTGGGCGCGTTCGAGGTGGACGCCGCGTCGGGCAACTGGCGCAGCCTGCACCGCGACGCCAAGGACAAGCTGTACCGCCCGTGCCAGAACTATTCGGCCGAGGACGTGTGCAACTGGATGGTGCCGGCCGAATCCGACGCGGCGTTCTGCCCGTCGTGCGCGCTGACGGAAACCATCCCCGATCTGTCGAATCCGGCGAACCGGCCGCTCTGGTATCGCACCGAGGTTGCCAAGCGGCGCCTGATCTATACGTTGACGATGCTCGGGCTGCCGATCGAATCGCGGCAGTCACGGCCGGGCGGCATGAGCTTCGCGTTCAAGGCGGCCACCGAGACCGAGCCGGTCATGACGGGGCACGCCAACGGCCTCGTCACGCTCAATCTGGCCGAGGCCGACGACGCCGAGCGCGAACGCGTGCGCGCCCAGATGCACGAGCCGTACCGCACGCTGGTGGGGCACTTCCGGCACGAGATTGGCCATTACTATTTCGACCGGCTGGTGGCGGGCAGGCACTGGATCGAGCCGTTCCGCGAGCGTTTCGGCGACGAGCGCGCCGATTACCAGGCCGCGCTTGATTCGCATTACCAGAACGGCGCGCCGCCGGGCTGGGAAGACAGCTATGTCAGTGAATACGCGACGATGCACCCTTGGGAAGACTGGGCCGAGACCTGGGCGCATTACCTGCATATCGTCGATACGCTCGATACGGCCAATGCCTGCGGGCTGGTGCTCGATCCCGACGACGAGAGCCTGCCGCGCCTCGACGACCAGACTTCCGTCGACGAAGCGTCGTTCGGCAACCTGATGCGACGCTGGTTCCCGCTGACCTATGCGCTGAACAGCCTGAATCGCAGCATGGGCGTGCCCGACGCGTATCCGTTCGCGCTGTCGCCCGCGGTCGTTGCGAAGCTGCGCTTCGTTCATCACGTGATCGCGGCGGCGCGCGATGCCGCGCCGGACGATGGCGGCGGTGCGCGGGCGGCAGGCAGCGAGGAGGCGACGGACGAGGGCGCGGGGGCTGCCAAGGACGAGACGAAGCCGGGCGACGGGGCCGCCGCTTGAGTTGCGCTGGCGTCGCCGCTCAGGCGTCGGCGGCCGGCGGCGCGGCGTAGCGCTCGATCAATGCGTCCAGATTGGCGTGGGCGAGCGCCGTCAGTGGCGCGAATTCGGTGGAGAGGAACAGCGGCGCTTGTTCGCGCAATTGCCTGAGCGCATGGCGGCGCCCGTTGCGGAATGCCGCCGATGGCGCATCGGGCGCCTGGCCCCATTCGCGCGCGATGTCGCGGTCGTAGGTGTTGAGCCGCTCGGGCGGCGCGGCGAGGATCGCGAGGTCGGCGTCGAGGAACAGGGCCGCGGCGTGCCGGCGGTCCGGATCGGCTTGCCAGGCGTCGGGCAGCCGGTGCGCCTGGGTGGCGATCACCAGTTCGTGCGCGAAGCCGATGGCCGGTGCATGCTCGCCGAGCCAGGCCGGCGGGCAGTGCGCGGCTGTGATCTCGTCGAGCCAGCGCGCGCTGCGTGGTTCGTTCTCGACGTGGTCGGGCAGCGTGGTGGCGTAGACCACGTCGTGTGCCCACACTGCCAGCTCGATCGCCTTCCAATGCGGTACGCCCCGATACGGGGCGAGATGCGCGAACAGCTCGGCCAGATGCGCGAGCGTGTGATAGAAGCGCTGCGGCTCCCGATACGCCCGCTCGATGTGCGGCCAGACGGCCGGCGTGCCGAAACAGGCATCGCAGCCGTCGCGCAGCGCGTCGAGCGTGGCGGAATCGGGCGCACGCATCGCGGCCGGCGCGTCAGGACTCGTCGGCGGAACCGGCTGCGCCGCGTGGACGGCGCGCACGGGGGGCGCGAGCCCGCTTGGCGGCGGTTTTGCGGGCCGGGGCGGCCGCTTGGTCGCCGAGCAGATCGGCGGCCGGCGCGGCGGTGGCCGAAGCCGGTTCGGCCGCTTCAACGGCCGCTTCCGTTGCCGGCGCGGCGGCGGTTTTCTTGGACGCCGTCTTGCGGGCGCGGGCCGGGGCCTTCTTCGCCTTGCCGGTTGCTGTCTTGGCGGCCGGCGCGGCATCGGCCTCGGCTTCCGCCTCGGCCCGCTCGGCGGGCGCCGGCGCCATTGCTGCCTCGGTTTCGCCCGCGAAACGGCTCACCGGTTCATCGAACGCGACGGGCGTGCTGTCCACCACGGCCGGCACCGGCGCCACGGCGGCGTGCTCTCCGCCATGGGCATCCTCGATCAGCGGCATCTGCTCGGGCTTGCGCGAACCGCGGCCCCGGCCTTGCCTGGCTTCGTCGCGCGGCTTGCCGCGGCGGTTTTCATGGCGCGGCTTCGGTTCGCCGTGACGGGTTTCCGCCGGCGCGGTGGCGGCCTGATTGGCCAGATTGGCTGGCACGGTCGGTTCCGCATCGCCGCGTCGCTCGTCGCGTTGCGGTGCGTGATCCTTCGCGTGCTTGTTGCCGCGCTGTTCCTTGCGGCGTCCCGCGCCATGCTTCGGCGCCTCGGCGGCGGGCGTGTCGGCCGTAGTGGCCGTAGTGGCCTCCTCGCCGGCCTTCGACGTCTCGACGTCGAACACCGGATCGGCGGCGCCCGCCTGCGACGGACGCGACACATAGGTGCCCGACTTCTCGTCGCGGCCCACTTCGAGCAGCCCGTGTGCCTGCGCTTCCTCGAGCAGGTTGCCGAACGCGCGGAAGCCGTAGTACGTCTCGTTGAAGCCCGGCTTGCGGCGCTTGATCGCGCTTTTCAGCACCGACGCCCAGATCTTGCCGCTGTCGCTGCGCTCCGAGGCCAGCGCGTCGAAGGTCTCGACGGCGATCGTGATCGCCTCGAGCTTGCGCGCATCGGCATCCGGCTTGCGCTGCTTGTCGTCGGCCGCGCGCTTGCCGCTGTCGGCTGCGGCGCGCGAATCGAGCTTGGCCTGCGCGCGTTGCAGCTCGCGGGCGAGATCGTCGTAGAAGATGAATTCGTCGCAGTTCGCGACCAGCAGGTCCGAGGTCGAGTTCTTCACGCCCACGCCGATCACGCGCTTGGCGTTCTCGCGCAGCTTGGAGACGAGCGGCGAGAAATCGGAGTCGCCGCTGATGATCACGAACGTGTCGACGTGCGATTTCGTGTAGCAGAGGTCGAGCGCATCGACCACCAGCCGGATGTCGGCCGAGTTCTTGCCCGATTGCCGAACATGCGGGATCTCGATCAATTCGAAGGAGGCTTCGTGCATCGCCCCTTTGAAGGTTTTGTAGCGATCCCAGTCGCAATAGGCCTTCTTGACGACGATGCTGCCCTTGAGCAGCAGCTTTTCGAGCACCGGCTTGATGTCGAATTTTTCGAACTTCGTATCGCGCACACCGAGCGCGATATTTTCGAAGTCGCAAAAGAGCGCCATGTTGACGCTGTCCTGAGGCAAGGCCATGTGTTCTCCAACCGAAGGCTCGCCATGGCGGCGAGCGCTGAAAGTGCGGACATGATAGCGGCTCTGCGTGACGCCGACGGAATTTGCCGAATGCGCGGCGGGCGGGGCGGCCTGCTCAGGCGCGCGGATCGCGCAGCCTGCGGATCGCCTGCCAGGCACAACCGGCCGAGGTCGCGGCCAGGCCGGCGAACGTGACCAGCACGCCGAGCGCGAAGCCGGAGGGCATCTCGCCGCTGTCGGGCGAATCGGGATGGGCGATGGCGAGCGCCACCGAGCCGGCGACGATCAGCGCGAGGCAGGCCACCCAATACAGCCGCCCGCGCGTGGCGTGCCAGGCCTGCCAGCCGGCCCAGATCAGACCGAACAGCCAGAGCAGGGCGAGCACGCCGAGCGCCAGCAGATCGGTGAAGGACGAGACGGGAAAGGTGGCGGTGGCGGGCATGACGGTGAAACGCGCAAGCGAGGGCGGCGAAGCGCCGGAACCGTGACTCTATCGGCCGGGCGGGGGCCAACGCAAGCAAGGTACGTTTCGGCTTGACGCGCCGCGGGCGACGATAGACGGCTGCAAGCCGGCGCGCGCCTGTCTAGAATCGAGCCTTTCGCCACCGGAACCCACACCATGACGATCGCCCCCGCCCCGCCCGCCGTTCTTGATGCCGATGCGCTTGCCGGCCGGCTCGACGCCGTATTCGAGCGCGCGCTGCGCGAGCGCCGCGTGGTGGGCGCGGTGGCCGTCGTCGCGCAACACGGCGCGGTGCGGTACCGCCGCGCGCACGGCCTGGCCGACCGCGAGGCGCGGCGCCCGATGCGCGAGGACACGCTGTTCCGGCTCGCCTCGGTCAGCAAGCCGATCGTCGCGCTCGCGGTGCTGCGGCTCGTCGCGGGCGGCGAACTGGCGCTCGATGCGCCCGTCACGCGCTGGTTGCCCGAGTTCCGGCCGAAGCTGGCCGACGGCACCGAGCCGACCATCACGCTCCATCATCTGCTCACGCATACGTCCGGCCTCGGCTACTGGCTGCTCGAAGGCCCCGGCTCGGTGTACGACCGGCTCGGCATTTCCGACGGCATCGATCTGCGCGATTTCGATCTCGCCGACAACCTGCGCCGGCTTGCGCTCGCGCCGCTCGCCTTTGCGCCCGGCAGCGCCTGGCAGTATTCGCTGGCGATCGATGTGCTCGGCGCCGTGGTCGAACGCGCGACCGGGCTGCCGCTCGAACGGGCGGTCGCGGCCCTGGTCGGCGAGCCGCTCGGCCTGCGCGATTGCGGCTTCGTGTCGAGCACGCCCGAGCGTTTCGCGACGCCTTACCACGACGGCGCAGCCGAGCCGGTGCGGATGACCGACAACCTCGACGTGCCGCTGCCCGAAGGCCATGGCGCGGTGGTGCGCTTCGCGCCGTCGCGGGTGTTCACGCCCGGCGCCTATCCGTCGGGCGGCGCCGGCATGTACGGTTCGGCCGACGACGTGCTGCGCGCGCTGGAGGCGATCCGCGCCGGCGACGGCTTCCTGCCCGACGCGCTGGCCGAGGCGGCGCGCACCGATCAGGCCGGCGAGGCGTCCGAATCGCGCGGGCCGGGCTGGGGCTTCGGCTACCTGAGTGCGGTGCTGCTCGATCCGGCGGCAGCCGGCTCGCCGCAGGGCGCGGGCACCTTGCAGTGGGGCGGCGTGTACGGCCATTCGTGGTTCGTCGATCGCGCGGCCGGCCTGACGGTGCTGCTGCTGACCAATACGGCGTACGAAGGGATGTCGGGGCCTTTGACGATCGAACTGCGCGACGCCGTGTACGCGGGCTGAGCGGGCCGCGCGGCAATAAAAAAAGCAATAAAGAAAACCGAGGGACATCGCGTGCCTCGGCTTTTTCTTGATCCGATCCGGACCGACAGATCGAACAACACCGTTTCCCGCTTGCCCTGCATGCGGACGCGGTGGTCGTGGGGCTGGGCCAATGCCGGGTACTCCGTTGCCCGGTCGCCGGTGGACAATCCCGGCAGCGGCCGGCCGCCGGAAAGCTGATCGACGCTGGCCGCCTGCTTGGCAACTGGCAGGGGATCGCGCAAGGTCATCACCATGCCCGACGTACCGATGGCGATGTGTTGGGTGATCGCGGCCGTCAGCCGACATAGATCATCGGATCGTGGATGTGTCCCACGTCTCCGACACTGGAGGCGAGGAACGGCACATCGCGCAGCCAGCTCGCCGCGAAACCGAGTGCGTCATCAGCTTGGCGAGCCAGGGCCGCATGCTCCCCGCGCGTGGGCGCAGGGGAATCCGGGCGGCCTTCCAATGGGGCGATGAGACCGTCGGTGAGCCGTCCCGGCTGAAAGATCCGTGCATAGGCCCGGTGCCGTGCAAGGTCGACGGGCAAGGAACCTGTGCCGGCTGAGTTCATGCCGCCGCTCCCGTTTCTTCATGCGCGCGCGAGCGGCCGAGCAAGGCGAATGCCAGCAATGCGGTCAATGCGGATGCAGCGGCCAGGACGTACAAGACCCGGCGGAATGCATGGTCGTAGCTCGCCAGCAGCAACGCGCGCTCTCCGGTGAGGAGGGCGTTGGCCTGCGCCAGATCGCCTAGCGCGACACGGTTGGCTGCCTCGATCACT
Source organism: Burkholderia sp. 22PA0099 (assembly GCF_047497165.1). NCBI lineage: Bacteria > Pseudomonadati > Pseudomonadota > Betaproteobacteria > Burkholderiales > Burkholderiaceae > Burkholderia > Burkholderia sp. 22PA0099. The sequence continues at coordinate 2,918,563 of NZ_CP163164.1, forward strand.
ACGGACGGATCAGCCATGCCCAAGGCGCCAAGCAACCCGCCCTGGATCAGGAGCGCCAGCAATGCGCCGGTTATCGCGATGGCGATGCCGTCAGCCGAGACGCGCACGCAGTTGAAGATTCCGGTTGCCATGCCCGCGCGTTCCTTCTCCACCACGCTCACGGCCATACCGTCCATCAGCCCCCAGGGAAGGCCGATGCCAATGCCGATCAGTGCCAGCGGCCCCACCAGCGCAGTGCCGGCGCCGCCGGCCAGCACCTGTGCCAGCCAAACCAACCCGACCGCTACCAACAGCAGCCCGACGCCGGACAGCACGCCGGCGGTGAACCAACGTGACAGCAATGCGGCCAGGAATGGCACCACCAGCAGCGGCGCTGCCAGGGCAATCATCATTTGCCCCGCGTCGCGCGCACCCAGCCCGTCGATGCCGATGAAGCGGCCCGGCAGCATCACGATCAGCGTGACGAAGAAGAAGGCCGGCGACGCGGCCAGCACCTGTACGCCGACGAAACGTGCACGACCGAACAGCGACAGATCGAGCATCGGGCGGGCCACGCGCCGCTCGATACGCACGAAGGCCGCGAACAGCACGGCCGCCGCCAGCAGCGGCCCAATGACCGCGGCGCTGCGCCAGCCTTGTTCCGGTGCCAGCAGGATGCCGGAGGTGAACAAGGCGAGCGCAGCGGTGAAGCTGATGGCGCCCGGCCAGTCCAGGCCGGTAGCCTGCGGATCGCGGGATTCCGTGGCGCTGGCCCACACCATGACGAAGCCGGCCACCCCGATCAGCGCCGTGGCCAGAAACACCCAGCGCCAGCCGGCCAGCTCCACCAGCTCGCCCGCCGCCAGCGGCCCGAAGGCCAGGCCGATGCCGAACGTGGTGCCGAGCAGGCTGAACACCCGCGTGCGGATGAGGCCGTGGAAGGTCTGCGCCAATGAGGATATGGCGCCCGCGAAGGCGGCCGCGCCGCCCAGCCCTTGCAGCAGACGCAGTCCGTCAATCCAGCCGACCGTCGGCGCCAGCGGGATCGCGAACGTCGCCAGCGCGAACAGCGCCAGGCCGACCAGCCACACGCGCTTGCGGCCGTAGGTGTCGGTCAGGCTGCCAGCCGCCATCATGGCGCTGCCGTAGGTCAGGATGTAGCCGTTGACTACCCAGTTCAGTTGCATCGCCGTTCCGCCCAGTTCCTGGCTGATGGAAGGCAGCACGACGGCCGGGCCGGTGAAGCACAACGGGATCAGGATGCCGGTGAGGCAGGTGGCGAGCAGTTGCAGCCAATCGCGGCCAGTGGTGCCGCGTGTGGCGGCCAAGGTTTGTGCCATGAAAAACGTCCGCAGAGAGTCCGTGAAGGGACAGGCAGACGCCAAAGCCATATCTCGAAAGCCAAGACAGCCGCATCCAACCTGTGCAGTCGTCAGCGTAGGCGCGCACACCATTAAGAAAAATAGGCTAAGGTTCCGAGCATATCGGACAAATTTTCTTAGATGAGCGGCGCAATGGATTCCCTCAACGGCATCGGGTTCTTCGTGCAAGCGGCGGAAGCCCGCAGCTTTTCGGAGGCCGGGCGCGTGCTGGGCATCTCGTCCTCCGCCGTGGGCAAGAGTGTGGCGAGGCTTGAGGAGCGGCTGGGCGTGCGCCTGTTCCACCGCAGTACACGCAGCATCACGCTGACGGCCGAAGGGGCGCTGTTTCTGGAGCGGTGCCGGCGCATCCTGTGCGAGGTCGAGGCGGCGGAGCTGGAACTGTCGGAAACCCGCCAGGCTCCCCAAGGCAAGCTGCGCGTGAGCCTGCCGCTGGTCAGCGGCCTGGTTATGCCGGCGCTGACGGCCTTCATGCATCGCTATCCGGCCATCGAAATGGACGTGGATGTCTCGGATCGGATGGTCGATGTGATCGAAGAAGGCTTCGATGCCGTCATCCGCACCGGAGAGCCGGCGGACTCGCGCCTCATGTCTCGCCCGCTGGGCACCTTCAAGCTGCTGCTGGTCGGCGCGCCCCGGTATTTCGCGACGCGCGGCACGCCGCGCGTGCCTTCTGAGCTTGCGGGTCATGCCTGCCTGCAACACAAATTCCCGAGCACCGGCAAATTCGAGCCGTGGCCCTTGCGTCTGCCGCCAGGCGAGGCGGAACCCAGCCTCTCGGCGTCGATGGTATGCAACACCACCGAGGCCCTGCTTCACGTCGCCCGCGCCGGCCTCGGAATCGCCTGTCTGCCGGATTTCATGGTGCGCGAGGCGATCGCGGCGGGCGAACTGGTGACGGTGCTGGAGAACTTCAACCAGCATCGGGGCACCTTCCGCATGCTCTGGCCGTCGAGCAAGCACCTGGCACCGAAGCTGCGCGCATTCATCGATTTCATGGGCGCGGAGCTTTTCAAGCCCTGATCGGGATGGAGTCGCGCCAACTGCTGCGCTCGCCTCGAGAAAACCCATGCCGATGTTCATCGCGTGCGCCTATCCCGACACGTCGATGCAACGTGCTGGCGTCTGCCACATCTGCCACAGCATCCGGGCGATCCCCAGGCCCACGGCCACCGCACCGACCCAGGCGGTACTGGTCAGCCCCATCGCTTCCCGGCTCGTCCCGCCCAGCAGCGAACCTGGCGCGATGCCTCGGTTGAAGCCGGCGATGTTCAACCCGGTGGCCACCGCTGGCGCCAATAGAAGCGAAGTCGGGGCAAGTTTCAGAAAGCACCGGCATAGGCCGAACTTGCCTCAATCCTGAATCAAACTGCTGTATCGGGTTGTGGCGTAGTCCAGCGAAGTGCGATGCTGGCGTCATCCTGAAATAAAAAGCCGAGGGACATCGCGTCCCTCGGCTTTTTTTTCGTGATCCGATCCGAACTTACAGATCGAAAAACACCGTTTCCTGCTCGCCCTGCATGCGGATGTCGAAGCGATAGGCCACCACGCCGTTCGCCTGCACCTCGCGGCGCGCCAGCAGCGTGTCGCGGCGCGCGGCCGGCACGCTGCCGAGCACCGGGTCGGCCGCGTTGGCCGCCGTCTCGTCGTCGAAATAGATCCGCGTAAACGCATGCGTGAGCACGCCGCGCATCAACACCGCCACGTCGATGTGCGGCGCACCGGCATCGGTCGCGCCCGGCTTGACGGTGCGTACCACGAAGCGGTGCTGGGCGTCGGTGCCCGTGCCGATCCGCGAAAAGCCCGTGAAGCCGCTGGCCGCGATCTCGGCGCGCGACGCCGGATACTTGCCGGCCGCATCGACCTGTGTGAATTCGAGCATGGCGTCGAGGATCGTCTTGCCGTCGCCGTCGAACACCTGGCCGATCAGCACGATCTGCTCGCCGGCCGCGTGCGGCTCGGCGATATCAGTCGGGAACAGGCTCTTCATGTCGAAGTTGTACTGCTGCGGGCACAGGCCGTAGGCGAAGTACGGGCCGACCGTCTGCGAAGGGGATTGTTTCAGCGTCGTCATGATCAGCGCTCCATCGGGGTGGCGTCGCGGCCGCGCAGCACGATGTCGAACTCGTAGCCGAGCGCATAGCCTTCCTGGGTGACGTCGAGCGAGAAGCTCGAGACCAGGCGCTCGCGCGCGTCTTCCGGCGTGCCTTGATAGATCGGGTCGTATTGCAGCAGCGGATCGCCGGGGAAGTACATCTGCGTGACGAGGCGCGAGCCGAAATAATCGCCGAACAGCGAGAAATGGATGTGGTTCGGGCGCCAGGCGTTCGGATGGTTGCCCCACGGGTATGCGCCGGGCTTGATCGTCAGGAAGCGGTAGCGGCCCTGATCGTCGGTCAGGCAGCGGCCTGCGCCGAGGAAGTTCGGGTCGAGCGGCGCGTCGTGCTGGTCGGCCTTGTGGACATAGCGGCCGGCGGCGTTCGCCTGCCACACTTCGACCAGCGTGTTGCGCACCGGCTTGCCGCCTTCGTCGAGCACGCGGCCCGTCACGACGATGCGCTCGCCGAGCGGCTCGCCGTTCTTCACGGCGTTGCGCGTCAGGTCGTGGTCGAGCGCACCGAGGTCTTCCGCGCCATACACCGGCACGTACTGGTTGCGCAGCTTTTCCTTCAGCGGAATCAGCGGCCGCGTCGGGCCGCGCTTGACGGACGAACGGTACTCGGGGTGAACGTAGGCGGGATGCGACGGCCAGTCGCGCGGGCTGAGGATGGAGTCGTCCATCGCGGTGTCTCCTGTCTGTATTGATGAGGGCATGACGCCGAACTTTAACCAATCCGGAAAGTTATGCAAAATGACGTTTTTTCCCATCTCGTATAACCAACCGTTATGGTCAATCGTATCGCCGACGGCCGGGTCAAGTTCCGGCATCTGCAATGCTTCCTGGCGGTCGCGCAGCTTGGCGGCGTGCAGAAGGCCGCCGAAAGCCTGTCGATCACGCAGCCGGCGGTGTCCAAGACGATCGCCGAGCTGGAATCGATCCTTGGCGTGAAGTTGTTCGAGCGCGGCCGGCAGGGTGCGCAGCCCACCCGCGAGGGGCAGTTGTTCCTGCCCCATGCGAGCGCCAGCGTGATGGCGCTGCGCCAGGGCGTAGGCCTGCTGGCCGGGGAGAGCGGCGGCGTGGCGGCCACGCTGGAGATCGGCATGCTGCCGACCGTGGCAGCCTCGCTCGCGCCGGCCGTCATGAAGGCGCTGACGGCGCGCATGCCGCGCATGATCGTGCGGATCGCCACCGACGCCAATGCGCGGCTGCTCGAACGCCTGAAATCGGGCGAGATCGAGTGCGCGGTCGGGCGGCTGTCGGAGCCGGAACGGATGGTCGGCCTGTCGTTCGAGCAGTTGTACAACGAGCCGCTGGTGGCGCTGGTGCGCGCCGGTCATCCGCTCGCGAGCCACCCGGCGCCGGCCGGCGAGCTGGGCCGCTTCCCGGTGGTGGTGCCGCCGTACGGCACGCTGATCCGGCAGTCGGCCGAGCAGATGCTGGCGGCCTGCAACGCACCGGCGCTCGATACGTTCGTGGAGGTGCTGTCGGTGTCGGTGGGCCGCGCGCTCGCGCTTGAAAACGATGCGGTGTGGTTCGTGCCGCGCTACGCGGCCGAATACGATCTGGCCGGCGGGACGCTGGTGCGGCTGCCGCTGCCGGCCGACGGCGCGGACGAGCTGGTCGGCCTGATCCTGCGCACCGACGCCCGGCCGTCGCCGGCCGCGCAGGCCCTGATCGACGCGGTGCGCAACGTGGCGCGCGACCGGTTCGCCGGTGCGCACGCCCGGCGCACGCCGGCACGGCGCCGGCGCGGTTCGCCGTCGCATCGGGGGTAATGGCACCCCGGCCGGCTTCGCGGATGCGGCGCGACCTGCTCATCGGCCTCGTCGCCGCGTGTCGGTTTCCTCTGCGGTGCCGCCTCGGGGGTAATGGCGCCCCGGCCGGCTTCGGCGGATGCGGCGCGACCTGCTCGCTAGCCTCGCTGCCGCGTGCCGGTTTCCTCTGCGGCGCCGCCTCGGGGGTAATGGCACCCCGGCCGGCTTCGGCGGATGCGGCACGACCTGCTCACCAGCCTCGTCGCCGCGTGCCGGTTTCCTCAGTTTTCCAGCGCCGCGCCGGATGCCAGATCGATCCGATGCCGATTCAACAAGGCCATCAGCTCGGCCGGTGCGACATCGAGCGCGGCGGCGGCTGCCGCCACGTCGTCGCCGTGCCGCCGCAGTGCGGCGTCGAGCGCCTGGTGCTCGGCGGCTTCCAGCGTGCCGGCGAGCGTGGGCAACGGGTGTGACGCGTCGTCCCCGAGATCGAGATCGTCGGCCGACAGCACCGGATGCTCGGCCATCACCATCGCGCGGCGAATCCGGTTGATCAGCTCGCGCACGTTGCCGGGCCACGCGTAGCGGTACATCGCCTCGATCGCGCACGGCGAGAAGCCGCGGATTCGGCCGCCGCCGTCGGCGCTGAAGCGTTGCAGGATATGGCGCGCCAGCACCTCGATGTCGCTGCCGCGCGCGCGCAGCGGCGGCTCGTCGATGCGCAGCACGCACAGCCGGTGGAACAGGTCCGCCCGGAAGCGCCCCTCGCGCATCGCCGCTTCCAGATCGACATGGGTGGCCGACAGCACGCGCACATCCACCGGCACCGATTCGCGCCCGCCGAGCCGCTCGATGCGGCCTTCCTGCAGGAAGCGCAGCAGGCTGGCCTGGCTTTCGTGCGGCATGTCGCCGATCTCGTCGAGGAACAAGGTGCCGCCCTGCGCAGCCTCGATCCGGCCGATCTTGCGCTGGGTCGCGCCGGTGAACGCGCCGCGCTCGTAGCCGAACAGCTCCGATTGCAGCAGCGCGGGCGGAATCGCACCGCAGTTGATCGGCACGAACGGCGCGTTGCGGCGCGTCGAGCGTTCGTGGATCGCCAACGCGGTCAGCTCCTTGCCGGTGCCCGATTCGCCGGAGATGAACACCGTCGCGTCGGTGTTCGCGACCTTGCGGATGGTGCGGAACAACTGCTGCATCGCCTCGCAGGTGCCGACCATCTCGTCGTCACCGGCGTCCCGGGCTCGCGCGTCGGCGCCGGGCTCGCGCTCGGCGAGGCCGGCCATCGCGCAGGCCTGGCGCGCGAGCAGGTCGAGCGTGGCGGGCGGCGCGTCGTCGGCGACGAAGCTGCTGCAGTACTGACGCACCAGTCGGCGCACCTCGGGCTCGTCGAAGCGCGCGGCATCGGCCAGCGCGACCCAGCCGGTGGCGGGGCGGCGCAGCGCGGCATCGAACGCGGCGAGCTCGGCCGTCGAGAAGCCGCGCAGGTCGAGCAGGCCGGCTTGCGGTTCGACCGCGGCCGGCTTGCGCGCGAATTCGAGCGGCGAGGCAAAGCGCACGACGCGCCAACCGTGCTGCGACAGGAACGCGGCCAGCACCGCGTCGGGCTGGCGGGCGAGATAGACGAGCGTGCGCGGGGCGGCCGGCGCGGCAGCGTCGGACAGGGTATCGGCGGCACGGCGGCGACGCGAGAAATCGGCGGCGATGACGGCGGGCGGGACGCGGGATTCTTGCACGATGGGCTCCGTCGCGGCGATCAGAACGTGTACGGGAAACGCACGCCGACCACGAAGTTCGGCGCGTCCGGCGTGAGGCCGACGGCGACCGACGCATTCATCGTCAGGTGCTTGTTGAAGACGTGATTGAGGCCGAAGCTCAGGGTCGACGCGGTGGTCTGGCTGCCCGGCACCTTCTGCCAGACGTCGCCGGGGGCCTTGGTCTTGGTTTCCGGCTCGAACGCCAGCGTGTAGGCGATGCTGGCCGAATCGCGTTCCGAGAAGGCCAGCGCCACGCCGCCGCCGATCTGCACGATGTCGCCGAGCTTGACCTTGGCCGGCTGCGTCTGGCCGACCACCGACGAAATGTCGTCGAACGAGCGCGCCACGTTGTAGGTGTACGACAGGCTGCCGAACAGCACGATCGGGTCGTAGGTCTTCAGCACCGACATGCCGGCCGTGATGCTCCAGAAGCCGGTGCCGGTGGGCAGCGTGTCGGGCGCGACGAGGTTGGTGTTGTTCGGGTCGATCTGGCGCAGCTTGATGCCGAACGGCGAGGCGCCGGACGGCGTCTTCACGCGCAGGCTGCCGACCACGTCGGGCAGGTTCTGGGTTTCCTTCAGGAACTGGTAGTAGATCCCGAAGTTGACGTCGCCGAGCGCGTGCGAGGTGCCGCTCGCATCCGACAGCGAGCTGGACGCGCCGCCCGCGCCGCCGACGATGAAGTTGCTGGTGCGGTACACGTACGGCACGTCCACATCCACGTTGATGCGGCTGGTCAGGCCGTAGCGGATGTCGACGTCGCTCGTCAACTGGTGCGATTTGGTCTGGCCGAGGTTCAGGTTGCCGAGGAAGATCGCGTCGAGCGCGAGGAATCCGGAGAGCTGCAACTGGCGGCGATCGTAGTAGGTGTCGCTGATGCCCCAGTCGATCGTCAGCTTGTGATCGAACAGCGGGGCGTGCTCGCGTTGCACCACGGCGTTTTCGGCTTCGGTGCGAGTGGGTTCGGCCGCGCGGTTCTCGGTGCCGATCGTGCCGGTGGTGGCCGCGGCGTTCGCGCCGCTGCGGGTGCCGGTGCCCGCCGAGCCCGACACGGGCGGCGAGACCGGCACGCCGGTGGCCGTGCCGGTACCGTCGCCGGGCGCGGGCGAGAGCGGCGTGTATTGCGCGAGCACGGTGGCGCCGCCGTTGCCCCCATTCGCGGCTTCGGCCGGCGGGTCGGACAGCCCGCGCCCGCGTTGCTGCATCTCCAGGTCGACCACATGACGTTCGAGCGACTGGATCTTGCGTTGCTGCGCGTCGACGAGCTGCATCAGCGCGTTGAGCCGGTCCTCGACCGACTGGTTGGCGAGCGCCTGGGCCTGGGCGCTGCTGGCGATCGCCAGCAGCAGCACGGCAGCGGGAATGGCCGCGAGCGGATGGCGCGGCGAGAAATCGATCTGCATGGTCTAACCCCCGGTGTTATTCGAAACGTGACATTCGGTTTCGCGCCGCTCGCCGGGTCAACCCGCCCGGCGGCAAAGGAACGGCGCGTTCTGCTGCCGTATCGGCGTCCCGTCGCGTGCAAGGGCGCGGGCGCCGTGGTTATGGGGCTGCGGTGTGCGGGCCGCGCGTCATCTCCTTGCGGCGAAGCCGGCTTGCAGCGCCTGCAGGATGCCGGCCTGGCGCAGCGCGCCGCCCGACATCTGTTGCGTGCGCAACTGAAGCTGGAGCTGGTTGGAGACGAGTTGCTGGTTGCCGGCCACCTGCAGCAACTGGGCGACGGCGCCGGCCCGCGCGGCGGCGGGCGCGATGATCTGGCTCGCGACGCCGGCCGGCGTGTTCAGCGCGAGCATCACGCCGTTCGCGCCGAACCCGATGCTGGCGCGGATCGTGCCGTCGGCGCTGGCCGCCGAGGCGCTCGGCGAGCCGCTCGCGCCGGGCAGCATGGTGGACGCCGTGCCGAGGTTCGGGCCGAAGTCGATCGTCATCGCGTTGCTGCCGGTGTTGCCGTTGCCGGCCACTTGCGTGACCTGCGACACGCCGTTGACGCGAATCGTCTGGCCGCCCGACGCGACGGCATTCGGATCGGTGCCGTTGGCGCGCGACGGGTCGCCCGCCACCACGGCGGCGGCCGTCTGCACCTGGGCCGACAACTGGTTGGCGCCGTTGGCGACGACGTTCAGCGATCCCTGGGCGATCGCGAGCGCGCCATTCGGCAACTGCCATTGCGAGAGCAGGTTGACGACGAAGCCGGACACCATCGTCGCATCGGCGAACTTGCCGGTTTGACGGGCCAGCACGTCGTCGTCCACCGCAACGATCGGCAGCGCGGCCGGGGCCAGCGCGTCGCCCGCGAACGGCATCTGCATGCCGGCGGGCGAGGCGGCCGAGGCGGCGCTGCCGGTGAGTGCGCAGGCGGCCGCACAAGCCGCGCCGCGCAGGAATGAGAGTGAGCGATTCATGATGGGTCAGAACAGGTCTGCCTTGATCAAGCCGTACTCGACGAACGGGATCGCGGCGGAGCCGGTGGTGAGCGCCTGTTCGCGCAACCGGAGCGCCAGCGAGTCGTTGTGCTGCAGCAGCGGGGAATCCTCCATGAACGGTTTGCCCACAACCGCGAACACCAGGCCGTTCCAGGTCTTGGCGAAATCCTGTTCGAGCAGGATGCGGTTGCCGAGCGCGGGATCGGCGATAAAGACCCGGCCGTCGGCGGCGCGCTTGACGATCACGAAGTGCTCGTAGCCTTCGATGTTCATCAGCACGATGACGGGGATCTGCAGGGCGTAGAGCGCATCGAGGCCGACCCGGAAGCCGCGCCCGCGCAGCCCGAGCGTCTCGACGAACTTCTTCATGTCGAGCATCGAGAAGCCGTGACGCACGACCACTTCGGGCGTGGAGAAGGCCATCATCCGCTGGATCATGTCGGCTTCGGGGATGTCGATGCCGTAGCCGTACTTCAGCAGCGTGGCGAGGGCGGCCGAGCCGCAACTGAAGTCGAACTGCTGGCCGACGATGTCGCGATGGCGCAGGTCGTACATCGATTTCAATGTCTTGTGCACGGGCACGCCGGCGAACGGCAGGGCATCGATGCCCGAGGCCTGAGCGTTCGTGAACGGGCCGAAAGCCCAGCATGCGCAGAGGGCTGCGAGCCGGGCCGGCCAGTGAAGGCGTGTCGATGTCATGGGTGTCTCCCCCGGTACTGCCTTGTTGCCTTGTGTCTTGCTGTTGCGTCCCGCCATGCGTGCTCTCGGGCCTCGCGCGCCGCTGGTCCTGCGGCGCGCGAGGCCGCCGAAGCGGTCAATGGCCGCTGTTGAGCGCCGCGATCGCGAGGCCGTTGTGCTGCAGGTTGCCCGCGCCGCCGGCGATGTTCACGCCGATGTTGCCGGTTGCACCCGTGAGGGTGTTCGCGCCGAGCATCGCGGTGCCGACGAAGCGGCCGTTGATCTGTGCGCTGGCCACTTGCGTGTTGTCGTCCGTGGCGATCATCGCAACCGTGCGTGCGCGGCCGGCATCGACCGTTGTCGTCGAACCTGCCAGGCTGTTGTTCTGCACGTTGCCGATGCCCGAGGCGACGTTGACGCCGACGTTGCCCGACACGCCTGCCAGCGAACCGTCGCCGATCGACGCGTTCAGCACGAAGTTGTCGATGCGGGCGCGGCCCGACGACGCCTGGTTGCTGAAGATCTGCGCATTGCCGAACACGTTGCCGACATCGACCGAGGCCAGCGACACGTCGTTGCTTTGCGCGTTGTCGATGCCCATCGCGATGTTGAGGCCGAGGTTGCCCTTGACGCCGGTGGCGGCATTGGTGCCGGTGGTGGCGGTGAGCGTGCCGGCGGTGCGGGTGTCGGTGACGGCGGTGACGCTGCCGGAGGTTTCGGTGCGCTGTGAGCTATAGGTGTTGTTGAAGCCCCAGATGTCCGAGCGGCCTGTCAGCGAATCCTGTTGCGTGGAAATCGAACCGCTTGCAGCCGATTGCGATTCGCTTTGCATGGAGGACGCGCCCCACGCGTTGCCGTATGACGAGCTTGTCCGCGAGGCGCTTGCATCAGCATGTTGATGCGAGGCGCTGGAAGCGTTGGCCGATGACGACGCGCCCCAGGCGGCGCCGGCGCCACCGACGATATAGCCGCTCTGGCTTTGCGAAGCGCTGCCGCCTGCCGTGAAGCTGAACAGGCCGGGCAGGAAGTAGCCGCCGATTTGAGTGCTCTGGCTGCTGCCCGAGGCGCCGGCTGCGCCGCCGACGATGAAGGCCGAGCCACCCGAGTTGCCCGATTGGTGCAGGCTGGACGACTGATTCGCGGTGGCGCTTTGTTGCAAGGATGCCGTGCTGTACGACCCGCCAGCCACCCAACCACTGCTGTCGCGAGACATCGATCGGGACGATTGCGCCGTGTACGACGCGTCGTGCGACGACGACTGGAATTGACCGTGATACGAAGAGCCCACGTTGCTTCTCGTGGCCGACACGTTATCCACCGACGTCGTCACCGAGCCCGTCGTATAGCTCTGATACAGCGGCTCCAGCGACACGTGATTCAACGACACCGTCTGGTTGTTGTTGATCACCGCGCCGGCGCTGCTCGACACGCCGACGGCGCCGTACAGTCCGACAAAACCGAAGATGCCGACAGCCTCGGTGACCCCGGTAACGTTGTAGAGGAATGCGTCGGCCGCTTGGGCCGATCCGGCAACCGAGACGAGAACCGCGGCTGCAATGACAGTGCGTTTCATGATGCGCTCCGATACGGAAGTGGCTAGTTGATAAAAAGCGTGCCCGCCGGGGGACGGAGCACAAAACTGTTTGCCGTGGTGTTACCGGCGCCGGCTGTCTGGTTGACTTGCACGATTCCGCTGATATGCTTGAAAGCGTCGCCGCTAATCGACACCTCCCGCATTCCCCGGCCCCCCGCCGGTATTCCCAGGCCTCCGGCCTTCGAAGCCGTTTCGGACAGTTCGGTATCCGAAACGGCTTCGATCCCTGCGCCCAGCGTGCCGATGGCCATGCTGTTGCGCTGTAGATTCGCGCTGCCCGCGCTTTGATTCACCATCACCGCACCCGACAGATTCGACAACGCGCCGCCCTCGATGCGGGCCGCCGTGTCGCCGGTGCGCGCCACGCTGGTGGCCGCCTGCAGCGACGAAAGATTCGCGCCCGCCGCGGTGCCGATGCCGATCGCCAACTGGTTCGCTTGCGCATTGCCGGCACCCACCGTCTCGTTGATCTTGAGCACGCCGCTGATATCGCGCGCCGCGTTGGCGCCGATCGTCGCGACGCCGGCCACCTGCGCCGTCGATTGCGCCTGAACGGAGGCTGCGGCAAGCAACGCGAGCGCCGGCAGCCAGCACGCCCGATGCGCAAATATCATTCGCATGACGAAACAATCTTTCGATGCCGGTGCGTGACGGGGGCGGCGGCTCATTTGATGGCTCCCAGCGCCGTCACGAGCGGCGAGATCGCCCCGGTGATGGTGGTCGAGATCGTGCCGCCGATGGTCGTGATGCCTGAGGTCGGGATGCTCACGCCGCCTGCGCCGCGCCCGAGCGGGCCGGCCAGGTCGGCCGTCAGCACCTGGGTGACGGCGGCCACCGTCGCGCTGGTGTTGGCCACGTTGCCGCTGGCGATGCCGAGCGAGCCGCGCGCATTGGTCAGATCGAGGTCGGACGCCAGCGTGCCCATCATCGGATTGAACGTGTTGGCCGGGAACGTGGTGGCGCGCACGCGCACCGGGTCCTGGTCGACCGGCACCGGGCGATACGCGATGCGTGGCGTCACGTCGCGCAGTACGATCAGGTCGCCGGGGTTCTGCGGCGCCTGTTGCGCGTGGGCCGTGCTCGCGGCGCCGACGATCGCGCCGGCGGCGCCAAGCGCGGCGAGCGGAGCGACGAACGGAAAACAGAGCGGATTCATGTCGGCATCCTTGGCGTATCGGGTTTCAACTGAGGGGCTTCAACGGCGCGTCAGGCTGAGGCTGTTGCCCTGCATCGGGCGCGGCGCATCGGCCGGGACCGGCAGCGGCGACGGCAGGGCCGGCGGCGCGAGTTCGTCCCACAGGGTGACGCCGTTGCGCGCGGCAGCCAGTTGCATCGGCGAGGCCGACACCATCATCGTCATGCCGGCGGCGCGGCCGCGTTGGGCGGCCAGGGTCGTTTCGTCGAGCGACACGTCGCGCGGGCCGGCCAGCGGCAGATCCGTCGCGGCGAATTCGATCGCCGCCACCGCCGGCAGCACCTGGGCGTGCACGGCGGACAGGCTCGCCGCGGCGATCAACGCGGCGGCAACATTCAGGCAGAGGTGGCGGGGCAGGTTCGACATCGCAGGTCTCCGGTGTGCAAGACATACAGCGAGGAGCGTGCCAACGTCGCAAAAGGCACGCCCCTGCTCGATTGTCTTGCGCGCACCAGGGCCTGCGGGCTGTAAGGAGAACGAAAACGTATCAGCCTTGAAACACGGCCTCGTTCACGGCCGACAAGCTTCGCGTGAACGACGTGGAATCGCGGTTCGCGTGGCACGGGAAATACCCTGAGCGATGCCGCATGCCGAGCGTGGCGAACCGTACGGAACGCAAGCGCTGGCGGGCCGGACGCGGATCGGCCGTGAGGCGGCCATCGAGCGGCACCGGTCCGGGCCGGTGTCGCGCGAACGTATCAGGCCGGAACCACTGTTAAGAAACGATGCGGAGCAGGTGGCCTGAAGGTGCGAATCGACGTATCGGGCGCGCGCCGTGTAGCGAACGCGAGACGACACGGCGCGGCGGCGCGCACGGCGAAAGAAAGCAACGGGAGAACGGTAAAGGACCGTGAACGGCGGCCGGCTCGTGATCGAACGAGCCGGCCGCGTCAACCGGCGATCAGGAAGGGCGCAGTGTCGCCTTGTGCGGCATGGTCTTGATGACGGCCCGTTGTTCGGGCGGCATCGCCGGCGGCTTGGCGGGCACCGAGAAGCCGAACGTGTTCCAGCCGTCGTCGCAGCTCACGAACACCGCGCCGCCATGCATGTCGGCGACGGCCTTGACGATCGACAACCCCAGCCCGTGATTCTCGTTGCTGTTGGTGCGGGCTTCCTCGAGCCGGTAGAAGCGCTCGAACATATGCGCGCGCTTGGTCGGATCGAGCGAAGCGCCGGGGTTGGCGACGGCGATCTCGACCTGCTCGCCGGTCGCACGGATCGTCACGCGGATCGCATCGCCGGGCCGCGAGTGCTGGATCGCATTGATCAGCAGATTGGTCATGGCGCGGCCGAACAGCGAGGTATCGACGCTCGCGCGCGCATCGCCCGACAGCTCGGCGCGCAGTTGCGCGTCTTCCAGCGAGAACTCGAGGAAGTCGAGCATGCGCGCCACCTCGTTCGCCAGCGACACGTCGCTGAGGTTGGTCGCGCGCTCGCCGCGATCGCTGCGCGACAGGAACAGCATGTCGTTGACGATCACGCGCAGCCGCTCGAATTCCTCGAGGTTCGATTGCAGCGTCTGCTGCATGCGCTCGACCGTGCGCTCGCGCGAGGTCAGCGCCACCTGGGTCTGGCCGATCAGGATGCTGACCGGCGTGCGCAGCTCGTGCGCGACGTCGGCGTTGAACGATTCGAGCCGGTCGTAGGCCAGCTCGATCCGCTCCAGCGCGCCGTTGAACGAACTGGCCAGCTCGTGCAGCTCGCTCGGCAGCGCGTCGGTCTGCAGCCGTTGCTTGCGGTTCGCGGGGCTCAACGCCGCCGCTTCCTTCGACAGTTGCGCGAGCGGCTCCAGCCCGAAGCGCGTCACGGCGCGGCTCAACAGCAGCGACACCACGGTGGCCGCGCCGATCAGCGCCGCCAGCGTCAGCGCGATGAAGCGCAGCATCTTCTGGGTGCGGTCGCAGGCGGTGGCCACGATCAGCGTCAGCTCGGGATGCGTGCCGTTCGCCGCGATCGTGGTGGTGCGCGTCATCACGTTGTAGCTGCTGCCCTCCACATGCTTCAGGTCGAACTCGCCCACCGGCACGTCCACCGGCGTGCCTTCCACCGGCTTGCCGAGCGTGTAGGCCGGATCGGGGCTGGTGACGATATAGCGCGTCGAGCCGTCGAGCGGTTGCAGGTCGGTCAGTTTTTCCTGGGTGATGTGCCAGCGCGCCGGGGTGCTCGCATGCGAGAGGATCATCTCGGCCACCTTGGCGCGGGTTTCCAGCGTCGCGCGCAGTTCGGCGAACAGTTGCCGTTCCATCATCGCGAACAGGCCGATGCCCACCAGCGAGAACACCAGCAACGAGGTGATGGCGAACATCACCGACAGACGCATCGAGATCGAGCGTTTCATGGCAGCCCTCAGCGACGCAGGTCGGCTTCCGGCTCGTCGCGCACTTCGAGCACGTAGCCCATCCCGCGGATGGTATGCAGCAGCTTGTCGGAATACGGGCCGTCCAGCTTGGCGCGCAGGCGCTTGATGGCGGTTTCCACCACGTTCGCATTGCTGTCGAAATTGACGTCCCACACGAGTTCCGTGATGGTCGTCTTCGACAGCACCTCGCCGCGCCGGCGCGCCAGCACGCCGAGCAACTGGAATTCCTGCGCGGTCAGATCGAGGCGGATGCCGTTGCGCGAGGCGCGGCGGCTGATCAGGTCCACCCGCAGGTCGCCGATCGAGATCAGCGTCGATTCCTGCACGCGCGCGCGGCGCGTCAGCGCGCGCAGGCGTTCGATCAGTTCGAGGAACGAGAACGGCTTGGTCAGGTAGTCGTCGGCACCGCCGCGCAGGCCGCGCACGCGGTCGTCCACGCGGTCGCGCGCGGTCAGCATGATGACCGGGGTGTCCTTCTGCGCACGCAGCGCGCGCAGCACGCCGAAGCCGTCGATCTTCGGCAGCATGACGTCGAGCACCACCACGTCGTAGTCGTATTCGACCGCTTTCCAGGCGCCGTCCTCGCCGTCGGTGGCGATATCCACCACCCAGCCTTCTTCCGACAGCCCGCTTCTCAGGTAATCGACGACCTTCGGTTCGTCTTCGACGATCAATACTTTCATTCGGATTTCCCGTTGGCTGGCTCGGAGGCGGACCAGCCGCCGCCGAGCGCTTTTGCGAGATATACCACCAGCGCGGCCCGTTGACCACGAATCTGCACCTCCTGGCGCTCGCTGGTGAGCAACTGCTGTTGCGCGCTGATCACGTCGATGTAGGCGGTCAGGCCGCCCGCATAGCGGTCGCGCGCGAGCGAGACGAGCTGGCGCGAATCGTCCACGCCGGCGCGTGCGCGGCGGCTGGCCTCGTCGAGCGTCGACAGGCCGGTGACGGCGTTCTGCACTTCCTGGAACGCGGTCAGCACGGTTTGGCGGTAATTGGCCTGCGCGGCCGCGTAGCCGGCCTGCGCGTAATCCACGCCGGCCTTGAGCCGGCCACCCGAGAAGATCGGCTGCGACACCGACGCCCCCACCGACCAGACCAGCGACGGCACCGAGAACAAGCTGGCGAAGCGGGTGGCTTCCCAGCCGATGTCGGGCGACAGCGTCAGGCGCGGAAAGTACGCGGCGCGCGCCACGCCGATCTGCGCGTTGGCGGCGGCCATCGCACGCTCGGCCGACGCCACGTCGGGCCGGCGCTGCAACACCTCGCTCGGCAGGCCCGGCGGCAGCGCGGGCGCGTTCAGCGGCTGCACGCGGGGCGCGATCGAGAACGACGGTGCGGGCGTGCCGGTCAGCGTGGCGATCGCGTGCTCGTATTGTTGCCGCGTGTTGCGCAGCAGTTGCGCCTGGGTTTTCGTCGCGTCGAGCTGGGCGCGCTGCTGGAGCAGATCGAGCCCCGATACCGCGCCCAGTTCATGCTGCGCGCTGACGAAATCGAGCGCTTTCTGCTGCAGCGCCACCGAGCGGCTCAGGACGTCGATCTCGGCATCGGTTTCGCGCAGCGACAGGTAGGCAGTCGCGAGATCGGCCGTCAGCACGAGGCGGGCATTGGCGAGATCGTCGGCGGATTGCTCGGCGCCGGCCTGCGCGGCCTCCACGGTGCGGCGGATGCGGCCGAACAGGTCGAGTTCGTAGCTGGCCGCGGCGCCGAACTGCGTGTCGTTCTGGACCGTCGAGTGGTTGGTCTGCGCGTAGTTGGTCAGCGGGCGGTCGGCCGAGATCCGCGAACGGCTCGCACCGGTGTTCAGGCCGATCGCCGGCAGTTGCGCGGCCGAGGTCGAGGCCAGCGTGGCGCGGGCCTGCGCGTAGTGGGCGGCGGCGGCGGCCAGCGTCTGGTTGGCGGCCAGTGCCTGCGTTTCGAGCTGGTTCAGCAGCGAATCGTCGAACACGGTCCACCAGTCGGGCGTGAGCGCCGCGTGGGACGGGCGGGCGCGTTGCCAGTAGGTGTCGTCGGCCGGCGTTTGCCAGGTGTCGGGCGTGTCGACGGCCGGGCGATGGTAATCGGGGCCGACCGTGCAGGCGGCCAGCCACAGGGGGGACGTGGCGGCGAGGGCGGTCAGGGCGGCGCGGCGGGCGAGGGGGGCTGAAAACCGTTGGCGCTTGTGCGGCGATGGCGGCGAATCGCCATCCAGCGCACGCGCCGATGCGACGCGCGCGAGCCGGCCCGAAGTGCGAAGCACGGCGTTCACGCTCCGGCCCCTGAAGCAGTCGCAGCATTCGAAACGCCCGAAACGTTCGAAGCACCGGAAGCACCGGAAGCACCGGAAGCACCCGAAGCGCCCGAAGCACCCGAAGCACCCGAAGCACCCGAAGCACCCGAAGCACCCGAAGCACCCGAACCGGCGGCCGCCGACGAAGCCGCCTTGCCGCTCCCGGCCACCGTTCCCTTCACCACCACCAAGTCGCCGTTCGCCAGCGAATCGCTCGGATTCAGCACGATCCGATCACCCGCCTCGATGCCTTCGTCGAGTTCCAGCGACTTGCCGAGCGTGCGGGCGATCCGCACCGGCCGCAGCGTGACCCGGCCGTTGGCGTCCACCACGGCCAGCGTCGGCCCTTCGGCGCGGAACAGCAGCGTGTTGGCGGGCACCGTCAGCGTGCCGACCGCCGCCATCGGCAGCGTCGCCTTTACGTAGGCGCCCGGCAGCAGGCGGCCGTCCTGGTTGGGCAGCGTGATCTCGATCTGCAGCGTGCGGGTGGCCACGTCGATGGCGCGCGCGGTGTGCGTGACGGTGCCGTCGAAGGTCTGGCCCGGCAGCTCGGTTTGCGTGACGGCCACGTGCTGGCCGATCCTGATCTGCTGCGCGTAGGTTTGCGGCACGCGCACGTAGAGCCGCAGCCGGTCCGCCTGCGTGACCATGAACAGCGCGCGCCCGGTGCCGCTGTTGCCCGCGTTGATCAGGTCGCCCACGTCGATATTGCGCTGCGTGACCACCCCGTCCACCGGCGCGACGATCTTCTGGAAGCCCTTCAGCTCGGTCAGGCGGCGCACGTTCGCCTCGGCCGCGGCCAGGTTCGCGACGGCCTGATTGAAGGCGCCCTGGCGGTCGTCGAGTTCCTGCTGCGAGACGGCGTCGCGCTGGCGCAGTTGCTGCGCGCGGTCGAACGAGGTGCGGGCCAGCGCCTGCGACGATTGCACCTGCTGGCGCTGCGCCACCGCCTGCGCGAATTCCTGGTCGACTTCCGGCGTATCGAGCTCGGCCAGCACCTGGCCGGCCTTCACATGCGTGCCGATATCCACGTCCCAGCGCGCCACGTAGCCGCTCGCGCGTGCGTAGATCGGCGCTTCCACATAGCCGCGCAGCGAGCCTGGCAGCGCCAGCCGCGTGTCGCCGGTCGCCGGGCTCGGCGTGACCACCATGACGTACTGGCGCGCGTTCTGTTCGGCCAGCTTGTCGAGCTTGCCGTGATTGAAGTAATCGGCCACCAGCGTGCGCGCCGCCAGCACGGCCAGCACCACGCCGGTCACGATCAGCGCGAGCTTGGTGCGCCGGCGCACGGCGGTGCGGGCGGGCAGGTCCAGCCCCGATTCCTCGACGTGCAGCCCGACGGCGCTATGACGTTTCTCTTCCATGAGTTCAACCGGTCTAAAACGAATCCAGGGGTCAGGACGCTTCGGCGCGATGCGCGCGCCGTTTCGCCAGGCGATGATGCACGCCCGCGAACACCAGCGGGACGAAAAACAGCGTCGAAACGGTGGCGAACAGCAGCCCGCCGATCACGGCGCGGCCGAGCGGGGCGTTCTGCTCCGCGCCTTCGCCCAGCCCGAGCGCCATCGGGATCATGCCGATGATCATGGCCAGCGCGGTCATCATGACCGGGCGGATTCGCGTCGCGCCCGCCTCGAGCGCGGCCGACAGCGCCGGCACGCCGGCATCGAGCCGCTGCCGCGCGAACGACACCACCAGGATCGAGTTCGCGGTGGCCACGCCCACCGTCATGATCGCGCCGGTCAGCGCCGGCACGCTCAGGTGGGTGCCCGTCACGAACAGCATCCAGGCGATGCCCGCCAGCGCCGCCGGCATCGCGCTGATGATGATCAGCGGGTCGATCCACGACTGGAAGTTCACGACGATCAGCAGATACACCAGCACGATCGCCATCGCCACGCCCGCGCCGAGCCCGAAATACGAGCTGCGCATGGTGTCCACCTGGCCGCGCAGCGTGATGGTGGTGCCGCGCGGCAGCGTCTTGCGGGCCTCGCTGACGATCCCGTCGATGTCGGACGCCACGCCGCCGAGGTCGCGCCCGTCCACGCTGACGTACAGGTCCGTCACCGGACGGATGTTGTAGTGCGTGACCACCGCCGGATCGACGCCGCGCTTCAACTCGGCCAGGTTGGCCAGCAACTGGTACGGCGTGCCGGGCGCACCCGAGGCCGCGATCGGCGTACTGAGCAGGTCGCCGACCGAGTGGATCTGGTATTGCGGCGTCTGGATCGTCAGCGGGTATTGCACGCCGGTTTGCGGATTGACCCAGAACGTCGGCGTGGTCTGCGAGGTGCCGGCCAGCGAGATCAGCATGTTCTGCGCGACGTTCTGCGCCGACAGGTTCAACTCCTGCATCCGCGTGCGATCCATGTAGGCCGTCAGCGTCGGCTCGTCGATGCGCTGCAGGATGTGCGCGTCCACCGCGCCCGGCACGGTGCGCACGCGCTTGAGCAGGCGGCTCGCGATCGCCATGTTCGAGCTGGTGTCGTTGCCCTGCAATTGCACGTCGATCGCGGCCGGCTGGCCGAAGTTGAGGATCTGCGTGACGATGTCGGACGGCTGGAAGAAGAACTCCACGCCCGGGAAGCGCTCGGGCAGCACGCGGCGCAGCGTCTCGACATAGCCGTTCGCCGGCGGGTGGCCTTCCTTCAGCGCGATCATGATCTCGCCGTCCAGCGTGCCGATCGTGCCGGCGTTGCTGTACGACAGGTTGATGCCGCTCGACGGCAGGCCGAGGTTGTCGACGATGGTTTCGAGCTGGTCGGCCGGCACCACCTCGCGCACCACCTTCTCGACCTGATCGGCCAGCCGCGCGGTTTCCTCGATGCGGATGCCCGTTTGCGCGCGCATGTGCAGGCGGATGTTGCCGGCGTCGACGCTCGGGAAGAAATCGCGGCCCAGCACGAAGATCAGGCCCGTGGACAGCACGCAGAAGCCGAGGAACGCGATGGCGGCCGCGCGGCGGCGCACGATCAGCATGCCGAGCAGCACGATATAGCCGGCGCGCAGGCGCTCGAACGCGCGGTCGAAGCCGTGATGGATGCGCGCGAAACGCGACGGGCGGCGGGCCGGCGCATGCGTCGCGTCGGCGGCCGTGGCGTTGGCGCTGTTGGCTCCATCGGCGCCATCGGCGCCGTGCGCGGCCGGCGCATGGGCCGCGTCGCGCCGGAACAGCAGCATCGCCATGGTCGGCACCAGCGTGCGCGACAGCACGTAGGAGGCCAGCATCGCGAACACCACCGCCTCGGCCAGCGGCACGAACAGGTAGCGCGCCACGCCGGTCAGGAAGAACATCGGCACGAACACGATGCAGATGCACAGCGTGGACACCAGCGCCGGCACCGCGATCTCGCCCGCGCCGTCGAGGATCGCCTGGCGCAGCCCGGTGCCCAGGTGCAGGTGGCGCTCGATGTTCTCGATCGTCACTGTGGCGTCGTCCACCAGAATCCCGACCGCGAGCGCCAGCCCGCCGAGCGTCATGATGTTGATGGTCTGGCCCAGCGCGGCCAGCGCCAGGATCGACGTGAAGATCGACAGCGGGATCGAGATCGCGATGATCAGCGTGCTGCGCCAGTTGCCGAGGAACAGCAGGATCATCATCGCCGTCAGCAGCGCCGCGATCAGCGCCTCGTGGATCACCCCCTGCACCGCCGCCTTCACGAACACCGACTGATCGAACAGCGAACTGATCTTCAGGTCGGCCGGCAGCGTGGCCTCGACGCTCGGCAGCAGCGTCTTCAGCGCGTTCACCACCTGCAGCGTGGACGCGTCACCCGTCTTCATGATCGACACCAGCACGCCGCGCTGGCCGTCCTTGCGCACGATGTTGGTTTGCGGCGAGAAGCCGTCGCGCACGTGCGCCACGTCCGCCAGATAGATGGTCGCGCCGTTCTGGGTGCGCACCGGCAGGCGGTTCAGCTCGGCCACCGAGTCGGGCGAGGCGTTGGTGCCGACGCGATATTCGGTCGGCCCGATCTTGGCGGTGCCGGTGGGCAGGATCAGGTTCTGCACCCCCACCGCATTGACGATGTCGGACGGCGTCAGGCCCTTGGCCATCAGCGCCTGCATGTCGAGGTCGACCGAGATCACGCGGGTGCGCCCGCCGTACGGATAGGGGATCTGCACGCCGCGCACCGTGATCAGTTGCGGGCGCAGGAAGTTCAGCGCGATGTCGGCCAGCGATTCCTCGCTCAGCGACGAGCTCGACAGCCCCAGTTGCAGCACCGGAATGCTCGACGCCGAATAGCTGATCACGAGCGGCGGCGTGGCGCCGGGCGGCATCTGCCGCACGATCGACTGGGCCGACGAGACCGTCTGTGCGATCGCAGTCTGGGTATTCGCACCCGGTTGCAGGAACACCTTGACGATGGCGATGCCGGGCAGCGTCTGCGATTCGATGTGCTCGATATTGCTGACGGTGGTGGTCAGCGTGCGTTCATGGACCGAGGTGATGCGCTCGGCCATGTCGCGCGCCGAGAAGCCGCTGTAATTCCAGATCACGCTGATGACCGGGATATCGATCGAGGGCAGCACGTCGGTGGGCGTCCTGACCAGCGCCAGCGGCGTCGCGAGCAGGATCATGATGGCCATCACGATGAACGTGTACGGGCGGCGCAGCGCGAGATTGACGATCCACATGGAGGCAGGCGGGGGGGCGGCTCGGAGGGTGGGGTGTAAGGTCGGGACTGGATGATAGTCAGGTGGCCGGGGCGCTTTCCTGACGCCAGGATGGCTGAATTGTCAGGAAGCGGCGGGCGCGATCGGCGGGCAGCCAGGCCGCGCGGGGCCGTGGGGCAGGCGGGTGGCGGCTGGGCGGGCGGCGGCGGTCATGGGGTCAGGGTTAGCGATCTCAGGGATAACGTGGGTTGGTCTGGCGCGAGCCTGTCGTTTCCATGACGGACGCCCCACAATGCGCCGAGTAGCCTGACACATTTCGAAACCGGCCGATATCGCCGATAACGAGCGGGCCGAGCCCGCGGGAGACGCAGTCATGACGCAGTTGTTCGAGGATGGGCTGGGCCGGCGCGACGCGAACTACGTGCCGCTCACGCCGACCGATTTCATCGCGCGCGCGGCCGAGGTGTACGGCGACCGGCTCGCCGTGGTGCACGGCGCGCAGCGCTATACCTGGGCCGAAGCCTATGCGCGCGCCCGCCGCCTGGCCGGCGCGCTGACGCAGGCCGGCATCCGGCGCGGCGACACGGTGGCCGCGCTGTTGCCGAACATCCCGCCGATGCTCGACGCGCACTTCGGCGTGCCGATGACCGGCGCGGTGCTCAACGCGATCAACACGCGGCTCGACGCGGCGTCGGTGCTGTTCGTGCTGCGTCATGGCGAGGCGAAGCTGCTGATCGTCGATACCGAATATGCCGAAGTCGCGCGGCGCGCGGCCGAGGAGCTGCCGGGGCTGCGGATCGTCAGCGTGGCCGACGCGATGCCGGCCGACCCCGCCAGCTTCGCCGGCGCGACCGACTACGAGGCGTTCATCGCGGGCGGCGACCCGAACACGCCGTGGTCACCGCCTGCCGACGAATGGGACGCCATCGCGCTGAACTACACGTCGGGCACCACCGGCGATCCGAAGGGCGTGGTGTATCACCATCGCGGCGCCTATCTGGCCGCGCTGTCCAATCTGTTGGAATGGGACATGCCCAAGCACGCGATCTACCTGTGGACGCTGCCGATGTTCCATTGCAACGGCTGGTGCTTCCCGTGGGCCGTGGCGGCGCGCGCGGGCGTCAACGTCTGCCTGCGCAAGTTCGACGCGCGCACCGTGTTCGACCTGATCCGCCGCGAGGGCGTCACCCACTACAGCGGCGCGCCGATCGTGCACAGCACGCTGGCCAATGCGCCGGCCGAATGGCGCGCGGGCATCGATCACGTGGTGCAGGCGCAGGTGGCGGGCGCCGCGCCCGCGCCGGCCGTGATCGCGCGGATGAAGTCGATCGGCTTCGCACTGACCCATGTATACGGATTGACCGAGGTATACGGGCCGGCCACCGTGTGCGCCGTGCAGGACGGCTGGGCCGCGTTGCCCGACGAGGAGGTGGCGCGCCTGACGGCGCGCCAGGGCGTGCGCTACCACCTGCAGGCCGGCGCGACCGTGCTCGATCCGGACACCATGACGCCGGTGCCGGCCGACGGCGAGACGCTCGGCGAGATCATGTTTCGCGGCAACATCTGCATGAAGGGCTATCTGAAGAACCCGCGCGCCACCGACGAAGCGTTCGCCGGCGGCTGGTTCCATACCGGCGATCTCGGCGTGCTGATGCCGGACGGCTATATCCGCATCAAGGATCGCCGCAAGGACATCATCATTTCCGGCGGCGAGAACATTTCGAGCATCGAGCTGGAGGACGTGCTGTATCGGCATCCGGCCGTGGCGGTGGCGGCCGTGGTGGCGCTGCCCGATCCGAAATGGGGCGAGGTGCCGTGCGCGTTCGTCGAGTTGCGCGAGGGCATGACGGCCACCGAGGAGGAGATCCTCGCGCATTGCCGCGCGTTGTTGGCCGGCTACAAGATGCCGAAGGCGGTGCGTTTTGGCGAGCTGCCGAAAACCTCGACCGGCAAGATCCAGAAATTCCAGTTGCGCACGCAGTTGCGTTCGGATGCGGCGATCGACGTGGCGGGGGATTGAGCGCGGGCGGCGTGTCCGGCTGTTGCGGCGCGCCGCGCCGGATCAGCGCGTGACGAACGGCGCCGCCGCGTCGGGCGCGGTGCGTGCATGGCGGCGCTGACGCAGCAGCGCGACGCGACAGTTCTCGCGGGCCACGTCGCGGCCCGCGTCGTCGAGCAGCACCAGATCGCCGCGCATCACGTTGAACGTGATCACGTTGCCGGTCGGCGAGGCGACCGTTTCCGGCGTGTGCACCGAGCCGGCCGGCTCCAGCACCGTGCTGCCGGCGCGCGCGATCCAATCGTATTCGCGGTAGCGCCATTCGCCTTCCAGCGTATAGACGAACACCGTGCCCTCGTGACGATGGCGCGGCAGCGTCGTGCCGACCGGCATGCGCAGCAGCACCGTCAGCTCGTCGCGGGCCGCATCGATATGGAGGTACTTGATCGCCAGGCCCGGCAGCGCGTCGGCCATCGGCAGCCACGGCAGGTCGTCGTGTTGCAGGCAGTGGATCGGCGGCAAGGCGGCGGCGGCTTCGGTCATGGCGGTATCGACGGGGAGGGAGAGCGGGAGCCGCGATTATCGCAGAGCGGCCGCGCTGCGCTTCCTGTTGCCGCCGCCGCTTCGTGCTGCGCGCTGCCGGTTCGGATCGGCCGGCGCCTCGCGGCGCGTTCGGCGTTATACAGGGGCACGCGGCAATGCCGCCCGCCGGTGGTCGGCGCGGCCGGCCGTTGCCGCGCCAGCCCGACCGATGACCCGAATCCCATCCCTTCGCCTGCCTGCCGCCGATGCGCCGTCCTTGCCGGACGGTGCGTCGTCGAGCATGACGCAAGCGCGCGGCGCTGACGCTGCGGGCGCGCCGGGCGGCCGGATCGCCGCGCTGAAAACGTTGGCCGCCGACACCCATCGCCCGCGCGGCGCGGTGACGGCGCGTCGTGGCGAAACGGTCGAACGGCTCGGGCGGTTGCGCACCGAGCTGTCGCGCATCGCGCCGCTGCCCGATTCGGCCGATGCGGCGCGCGACGCGATCCTCGCCGCGATGGCGCGCGCCGGCCTTGCCGGCTGGACCGTGCCCGAGTTGCACGACGCTACCACGCTGTGCTACCGCGACGGCTCGAAGCGGATCGACCTGATCTCGCACGGCGTGGTCTTCAACCCGTGGGGTGCGTTCCGCATCGTCGACCTGCGCGCCGGCGCGGCCGTCTATTTCGAACTGGCCGGGGCCGGCCCGCGCGAGTTCGTTGCGCCGCGCGAGCGCCGCTCGCCGGTGTCGCTGCCGTCGGCCGGCAAACCGGCGCCCCGGACCGTTTAGACTGCGCGTTTCCGCCTCAGCCACTTCGGAGCCGCCCATGAAGCGCATTCTCGTCATCGGTATCGGCAGCGGCGATCCCGATCATCTGACCTTGCAGGCCGTCGACGCGATGCGCCGCGCCGACGTGTTCTTCGTCATGGACAAAGGCCCGGCCAAGGCGACGCTGGTTGCGCTGCGCCACGCGATGCTGGCGCGCCATCGGCCCGACGGCGGTTATCGCGTGGTGGAGGCCGCCAGCCCCGAGCGCGGCCCGGACGGCGACAGCTACGCCGACGCGGTCGCGGCGCTGAATCGCGACAAGCAGCAACTGTTCGAGCGGTTGATCGGCGACGAACTGCGCGACGGCCAATGCGGCGCGTTCCTCGTGTGGGGCGACCCGGCGCTCTACGACAGCACGATGCGGATCGTCGGCGCGATCGCGGCGGGCGGCCGGCACGAAATCGATTACGAGGTGATCCCCGGCATCAGCAGCGTGCAGGCGCTGGCCGCGCGGCACCGCGTGCCGCTCAACGAGATCGGTCGCGGCGTGGCGATCGTCAACGGCCGCACGCTGCCGGCGCGTTTGCCCGAGGAGGCGGACAGCGTGGTGGTGATGCTCGATGCGCGCAATGCGTTCGAGCGGGTGGAGGATGAGGTGGATATTTATTGGGGCGCGTATGTTGGTACGCCGGATGAGATTTTGCTGGCGGGGCCGCTGGCCGACACGAAGGACGAGATCGTACGGGTGCGGGCCGAGGCGCGGGCGCGGCATGGGTGGATCATGGATACGTATTTGTTGAAGCGGCGCGTGCCGTCGGGGGACTGACGCGGGCGGCGCACGTCTCGGCTGAACCGGCGATTTTTCCTTGCCCCGCCTGCGAACAGCTTCGGCCACGACGCTGACTCGCGGCCCGGGGCACCGAGTCAGCCGCGGCGGCAAGCAGCGGGCGGCGTGAATCGTCCATGTCGCGGGCGAAATCCGGTAACGGGCCAGGCAGCGCTCATTTTTAAGCAAATCGGTGCGGGCGCGGGCGGAATGACGTGCATCGATTCGGTGACAAATAGCAAGCTCACGGCTCGACGGTCGGCACCGAGGAATCGCGTGTCAGGATCTGGGCCGCACGCTATGCTGTGTGCTTCGGCCGCCTGGATGCCCTGATCCAGCCCTTATTGGCCGTCACCGCAGCCGATGCACCGTCTGACACGAAGCTCCACCCGAACCCCGTGCCCCCCGTCGTCCCCACCCCGTACGCCTTCTACTACCTCGACAATTTCGAGCGCGCCCTGGCCTGGCTTGCCGCCCGCTACGACGATCTGTTCGACGCCGCCGAACTCGGCTTCCTGGAAGCATTCGCAGCCTTGCCGCAGCCATCGCGCGCGCTGCTCGTGCGCATGCTGATGCGCAGCGGCCCGTATTTCCGCGAAAGCAAGCTGGCCTACGACGAGATCGGCGCGACGCCGGCCGCCGCCGCGCCGCTGGTGGCGCTCGGCTGGGTCGACGCAGCGCCCGCGTTGACGCTCGACGGCGTGTTCGCGCTTGCAACGCGCCCGGAACTGAGCCAGCGCTTCGCCGCGCCGAAGGGCGCGCGCAAGGCCGAATGGCTCGACGCGCTACGCGCTGAACACAGCGCCGAACAGGCGTTCGAGGCCTGGCTGCCCGCCACCGGCGATCGCGTGCTGGAAGTGCGCGTCGGCGCGCTGTGCGACCGGCTGCGGCTGATGTTCTTCGGCAATCTCCATCAGGACTGGTCGGAATTCGTGCTGGCCGATCTCGGCGTGTTCCAGTACGAACGTGTCGAATTGGCGCCGTCTTCGCGCGCGTTCCAGCAACGCGCCGACGTCGATGCGTATCTCGCGCTGTTCGTCTTGCGCGACGCGCTCGATGTGTGGCCCGAAGCCATGCCGCTCGACACGCTGACAAGCCACGTCAACGCGATCGATTGCCCGCAGCCCTGGCTCGGCACGCGCCGCGCCAAGCTGCTGCACCAGATCGGCAACGCATGCGAGCGTCGCGAGGATTGGGCCGGCGCGCTGGCGGCCTACGGCGCGAGCGCGTGGCCCGGCAGCCGCCACCGCCAGGTGCGCGTGCTGGAGCGCTGCGGCCGCGACGCCGACGCGCTGGCGCTGGCCGAAACGGCCGCCGCGCAACCGGAAAACGAGGAGGAGCGGCAGCGCATCGCGCGGATGATGCCTCGCCTGCTGCGGCGTGCCGGCCGGCCCGGCGCGCGGGCAATGGCCGCCGCGCCGGCCGCACGCGAGACGCTGGTGCTGGCGGTGCCGGACCGATCGCATTCGGTCGAAACGGCGGTGGGCGCGCACCTGAGCGGCGACGGCGCGATCGTTTATTACGTCGAGAACACGCTGATCAATTCGTTGTTCGGATTGCTGTGCTGGGATGCGGTGTTCGCGGCCGTGCCCGGCGCGTTCTTTCACCCGTTCCAGCGTGGCCCGGCCGATCTGCACGCGCCCGATTTCCGGTTGCGACGCGCCGCGCAACTCGACGCGAGCCTGGCCGAACTCGATACCGGCGCGTATCGCGACACCATCGTGCGCCGCTATCGCGAGAAGGCCGGGCTGCAATCGCCGTTCGTGTTCTGGGGCGCGCTCGACGACGCGCTGCTGGCGCTCGCGCTCGACTGCATCGATCCGCGCCATCTGCGCCGCTGTTTCGAGCGCCTGCTCGACGACCTGCGCATCAACCGCTCCGGGCTGCCCGACCTGATCCGCTTCTGGCCGGGCGAGCGCCGCTACGAACTGATCGAGGTGAAAGGGCCGGGCGACCGGCTCCAGGACAACCAGATCCGCTGGCTCGACTACTGCGTCGCGCACGGCGTGCCGGTGCGCGTGATCGACGTCGAATGGGCCGAACCCGCCGCGCAGGAGCGCTGCGCATGAACTACACCGTCGCCGTGCGCGCGATGTGTGAGTTCACCGCGAAAGCCGGCGATCTCGACCTGCGTTTCACGCCTGCTCCGTCGTCGCAGGAAGGCATCGTCGGGCACGGCATCGTCACGTCGCGTCGCGACGACGGTTACGAACGCGAGATCGCGCTGACCGGCGAGCACGGCGGCGTCAGCGTGCGCGGTCGCGCCGACGGCTACGATCCGGCGCTGAACCGTCTGGAGGAAATCAAGACCTATCGCGGCGACCTGAACCGCATGCCGGCCAACCACCGCGCGCTGCATTGGGCGCAGGCGCGCGTCTACGGGCATCTGCTCTGCAAGATGCGCGACCTGGCGAACCTGACGGTGGCGATCGTCTATTACGACGTCGATTCGCAGCGCGAATCGGTGCTGACCGAGACGCACAGCGCGGATTCGCTGCGCGACTGGTTCGAATCGCAATGCGAGCGCTTCGCCGTGTTCGCCGCCAGCGAGGCTGCGCATCGCGAGGCGCGCGACGCCGCGCTGCGCGTGCTGCCGTTTCCGCACGGCGCGTTTCGCAGCGGCCAGCGCGCGCTGGCGGCCGACGTCTATCGCGCGGCGCGCGACGGCCGCGCGCTGCTCGCGCAGGCGCCCACCGGCATCGGCAAGACCGTCGGCACGCTGTTCCCGATGCTGCGGGCGTGCGGCGACGGCTATCTCGACCGCGTGCTGTTCCTGACCGCCAAGACGCCGGGCCGCGCGCTCGCGCTCGACGCGCTGGAACTGCTGCGCGGCGCGCACCGGGCGGCGGCAGTGCAGGCGGGTTCGGTCGGTGAAGCGGCCGAAGCTGCTGAATCCGCTGAAGCCACCGAAGTCACCGAAGTCACCGAAGCTGCCGAAGCCACTGAAGCAGCCCAAGCAGCCCAAGCCACCGTAACCGTCAAACAAGCCGAAGCGCATGCTCCGGCCGCGACCGAAGCCGCATCCCGGCCGGAGGCCGCAGCCGCCGCAACCGCAGCCACCGTCACCGAAGCCCCCATCCTCCCGCTCCGCACGCTCGAACTGGTCGCCCGCGACAAGGCCTGCGAACACCCCGACCGCGCCTGCCACGGCGAATCGTGCCCGCTCGCGCGCGGCTTCTTCGACCGCCTCGACGGCGCGCGCACCGACGCGCTGGCCCGCTACCGGCTCGACCGCGCGACGGTGCGCGAGGTCGCGCTCGCCCACGACATCTGCCCGTACTACCTCGCACAAGAGTTGGCGCGCTGGAGCGACGTGATCGTCGGCGACTACAACTACTACTACGACGGCAGCGCGCTGCTGCACTCGCTGGCGGTGCAGAATCAGTGGCGGGTCGGCGTGCTGGTCGACGAGGCCCACAACCTGCTCGACCGCGCGCGCGGCATGTACAGCGCGACGCTCGACCAGTTCGTCATGGCCGACGCCAAGCGCCGCGCCACGCCCGCGCTGGCCGCGCCGCTCGAACGGCTGAACCGCGAGTGGAACGCGCTGAACCGCGAGCAGACCGAAAGCTACCTCGTGCACGACAAGGTGCCGCAGGCGCTGCTGCTGGCCGCGCAACGCTTTATCGGCCGCGTCAGCGAACTGATGGCCGACGTGCCGCTGTCGATCGAGCCGCAGGTGCTGCAGTTCGCGTTCGACGCGATGCACTTCGTCAATCTGGCCGAGCAGTTCGACACCCATTCGATCTTCGATTCCACGCTGGTGGAGGGCGAGGCGGCGCGCGTGCGCGGCTCGCGTGGCGGCAAGGCCAAATCGGTGCTGTGCGTGCGCAACGTGATTCCCGCCGATTTCCTCGCGCCGCGCCATGCGCTCGCGCGCGCCACCGTGCTGTTCTCGGGCACGCTGACGCCGTTCCATTTCTATCTCGACACGCTCGGGCTGCCGGACGCCACGCCGTCGCTCGACGTCGACGGGCCGTTCCGCGCCGAGCAACTGGCCGTGCGCGTGGCCGGGCATGTCTCGACGCGCTGGCGCGACCGCGACAGCTCGCTGGCGCCGATCGTCGAACTGATCGCGCGGCAATACGCGGAGCGACCCGGCAACTATCTGGGCTTCCTGAGCAGCTTCGATTACCTGCGGCGCGTCGTCGAACTGATGCGCGAGCGCCATCCCGACGTGCCCGTGTGGATGCAGGAACGCGGCATGGACGAGGCCGCGCGCGACGCGTTTCTCGCGCGGTTCCACGACGGCGGGCGGGGGGTGGGCTTCGCCGTGCTGGGCGGCGCGTTCGCGGAAGGCATCGATCTGGTGGGCGACAAGCTGATCGGCGCGTTCATCGCCACGCTCGGGCTGCCGCAGGTCAACCCGGTCAACGAGCAGATGCGGCGCGCGCTCGATGCGCGCTTCGGCAGCGGCTACGACTACATGTATCTGTTTCCGGGCGTGCAGAAAGTGGTGCAAGCCGCCGGCCGCGTGATCCGCACCGAGCGCGACGAGGGCGTCGTGCACCTGATCGATGACCGTTATCGGCGGCGCGAGGTGCAGCGGCTGCTGCCGAAATGGTGGCGGATCGATTGAGGCGGCGCGGCGGGGCATCGATCGCGACGACCTGTGTTCCAATATGCCCGCGGTGCGCAGGCAGGATGTCGATACCCGAGTGCACCGAACAAAAAGACATGCCGGCCATTTGATCATCGCGATTGCCGGATTAGATCGTGCCGAGCACGGGGGCAGCGCATTGTGACGGATCGGTTCGTGGTGGTATATGAAGTTGCTGCGCCGAACGGCGTTTGGCTCGCTCCCTGGATTGCGGGTGTGCTCGTCGCTTCGGTCCTGTTGCTGGTGCTTTTCGATTTGACGGACCGCACCCGGCCGCTGCTGTGGCCGAGGCTCAAGTCGATCTCGATTGCATCGCCGAAGGAATGGATTGCCCTGTGCGCGCCGTTCGTGATGGCAGCGTGCGCTGTGATGGTGTTGCTGGATGATCATGCAGCCGAACGGCGTCAGCAGGTTTTCGCCAGTGCGCTCGCGCATGGCAAGGTGCAGCAGGTCGAAGGGCCGGTCACGGAATTTATGCCGATGCCATACGGAGGGCACGCACTCGAACGTTTTTGCGTCGACGGTACGTGTTTTTCGTATTCCGATTACCAGCCGACCGGCGGATTTAGCAACACCGCCTCGCACGGCGGCCCGATCAGGGCAGGGGAAGTGGTCAGGGTGAGCTACCTTTACGGCACCATCCTGCGGCTGGAGATGCTTGTCGGCCGCCCACCGATACACGCCGCAACGGCAGCAAGGCCCTGATCAGACGGTTGCGTGTTCCTCGGCCTTTCCTGCGTGGCCCTCTGCTGCTGCCGCTTCCGCCGGGATCCCGATCTTCCACACGAAAACCGGCTCCGTGCCGTTGACCGACCGATCCCCGACGATCCGCGCCTTGTAGATCACCGGATTGTGTGACGACACCGTGCGCGCATTGCGCCAGTGCCGGTCGAGCGCGGCGGCTTCGCGCGTGGCCGACGCCCCGAGCGCGTTGAACAGATGCGAGCCGGCCCGCTGCGCCAGCTCGCTGATTACCACCTGGCCTTGTGCCGACTCCAGTTCCGCGTCGACGTTGGCTGCGTGCTCGGCCGGCGTATCCGCGCCGTCGTGCAACTCGTAGGCGCGCTGGGCCGGTTCGGCCGCGCGCACCGCGATCGCCTCGGCCGCGTAGGCCCACGACGCCACTTCGCCCACCACCTGAAGGATCTGCGGATCGTCGGCGGCGCGCGCGGCCGCGCCGTGGCTGTAGACGCGGCGGCGCTCGCGCACCAGCCGCGCCGTGTCGCGTTCGGCGGCGCGCGCGATGCCGGCCAGCGTCGCCAGATGGAACAACTGGTAGAACGCGGTCTGGTAGCGGAAACGCTGCGAGAACGGGATCAAGCCGTGCGGATCGACGCGCGCGCCCTTGAAGCGCGCCGTGCCGCTGGCGGTGGTGCGCTGGCCGAAGCCGTCCCAGTCGTCGGCGATCTCGACGCCGGGCTGTTTGGCGGCCACGGCCGCGATCACCGGCAGGCCGTCCTCGGCGCGCTGCGCGTAGACGTCGATCCAGTCCGCATACAGGCTGCCGGTGGTGTAGAACTTCTCGCCGTCCACCACCCATTCGCCGTCGCGCCGGTGCACCTTGGTGCCAGCCTCGCCGATCACGGCTTCGCCGATCTCGCTCCAGGCGTTGCCGGCCAGCTCGCCGGCGACGAAACGCGCCAGCCAGACGTCGCGCGCCTCGCCAGGCGCGGCGTTGAGCCAATCCTCGACGAACGCGAAATGGCCGCGCAGCGCCTGCGGCAGGTTCGAATCGGCGGCGGCCAGCTCGGTCAGCAGCCGGAACAGTTGCGGCAGCGACGCACCCGAACCGCCTGCGTCAGTGGGCACGCGCACCGAGCCGAAGGCCGCCTCGCGCAGCCAGCGGATCGGCTCGACCGGGAGCGTGCGGGTTCGGTCGCGCTCGGCGGCACCTTCGGCGATGCGCGCGAACACGGGGCGAAAGCGCGCGGCGAGCGCGTCGTAATCGGTGCCGGTGGAGAGGGTCGGGCGGTCGGCGGTGTGCGGCATGGCGTGTTGTCCTCGCTGGTGGATCGAAATCAAGTTATACGAAGCCGTGCATACCACTGGCAACGAACGAGTTTGCGAATCGATATTCCATGAAGAAGGATAGCTAAGAGGCAATAAAAATAATGCGCGGCACGTTGGTTTTCATTTTAATTAATCTTAGGTGCCTTATCTGGCGCTGATTCGATATAAAAATAAACATTGTAAGTTTGTGATTGACGCTCCGAAAAACCGCATGTTAATTTTGCGCCGTCTTCGAATGCATTCGAAGATGTAGAAACATAATGAAAACTGTATTTTCAATCACGTATGGGGAACGACATGGCAGAAATCTATCCGTTCAATCACACTGGCAATTTCACGATCGGCAAGCTGGGCCTTCCGGGCGGCCTGCTGCTGAAGGCGATTCTCACGGTGCCGCAAACCAGCAGCAAGGTCACCGGCCACGGCGTGCTGACCCAGGCCACCAACCCGCCGCTGCATAACGAAACGGCGTTCAATGGCTCGGTGCACGCGCTGGGCCTGGGCGAAGCCAAGCAGGTGTACGCGCTGCAAGGCTCGGCGATTCCGCCGCTGCTGGGCGCGCCGCATGTCACGGAACTGGTGATCCAGCTCGACGGCATCTGGGGCAAGACCGGCAAGGCGTCCTACACGTACGTGCTCGGCGATACCGTGCATCGCATCGAAGATCAGGATGTCGCCGTGCAATGGCTGCTGCAAAACAGCGAACGCGCTGCCTGAGCACGTATTAATTTTGTAATAAACCCGCCCGACATGATCGGGCGGGTTTTATTTATTCAAGTGTTTAAGGCGTGGCGATTAATCGCGCGAATTAGTTTCGCCCCGCCGCACCGCCGGATCATTCAGCAATTCCCCCAGCGTGCGAATCGCCCGTTCGATTTCATCGCTCCACGGATGGCCGAAATTCACGCGAATGCAATTCGCGAACGCATGCGAGGCTGAAAAGATCGGCCCCGGCGCAAGACCCACGCCGAGTGCCAGCGCACGCGCATGCAGCGCCATCGCATCGATCTCGTCCGGTAATTCGATCCATACGAAATAACCGCCTTGCGGGCGGGTCCAGCGCACCTCGCGCGGCAGCCAGCGTGCGATCGCGCGGGCCATCGCGTCGAGCTGGGTTTCGAGCGCGCCGCGCAGCTTGCGCAGATGGCGGTCGTAGCCGCCGTGTTCGAGGTAATCGGCCAGGCCGGCCTGCACGGGGATGCTGGCCGAGAGGGTGGTCATCAGCTTCAGGCGCTGCACGCGCGCCGCGAAGCGCCCGGCCGAGGCCCAGCCGATGCGGTAGCCGGGCGCGAGCGTTTTCGAGAACGAACTGCAATGCATGACGAGGCCGTGCCGGTCGAACGCGCGCGCGGGCAGCGGCGCGCGCGGGCCGAAATACAGCTCGCCGTACACGTCGTCCTCGATCAGCGGCACCTGATGGCGCGCCAGCAGTTCCACCAGCGCGCGCTTGCGCGCCTCGGCCAGCAGCGCCCCGGTGGGGTTCTGGAAGCTCGTCATGAACCAGCAGGCGCGGATCGGATGGCGCGCGAGCGCTTCGGTCAATGCATCGAGATCGAGGCCCGTGACCGGATCGACGGGAATCTCCACGGCGCGCAGGTCGAGCCGCTCGATCGCCTGCAACGCGGCGTAGAAGCCGGGCGCTTCCACGGCCACCACGTCGCCGGGGCGCGTGACGGCCATCAGGCACAGGTTCAGCGCTTCGAGCGCACCGTTGGTCACGACGATCTCGTCGAGCGGCTGCGCGATGCCGAGCCCGAGATAGCGCAGCGCGATCTGGCGGCGCAAGGCCTCGTTGCCGGGCGGCAGATCGACCACGGTGCTCCACGGATCGAGCTCGCGCGCGGCGCTGGCCAGCGATTTGGCGAGGCGCGGCAGCGGGAACAGCGCCGGGGAGGGGAACGCCGAGCCGAGCGGCGCGATGTCGGGGCGCTTGACGGCGTCGAGCACGGAGAACACCAGTTCGCTGATGTCCACCCGCGTGGACGGCGGATGCGCGGCATCGGCTGTCGCCTGGGCTGCCTGGGCCGGGATGGCGGCCAGCCGCGCGCCCGGCGCGACGAAATAGCCCGAGCGCTCGCGGGCGCGGATCAAGCCCCATTCTTCCAGCAGGTAGTAGGCGCGGAACACGGTCGACTGGCTGACGCCGTGCTGCGCGATGATCTGGCGCAGCGACGGCAGCCGTGCGCCCACGGCCACGTTGCCCGAGCGGATTTCGTCGGCCAGCGCGTGCGCGAGCGCTTCGTAGCGCGTGCCGGGGGCGGCCGTGCCGGTGCGGCGCGTCATCGTGCGCGCCTCGCGCCGCCTGCACGGCCCACGGCGCGCGCGCGAGGCGGGCGGCGGGCGAGGGAGGCGGGAAGTCGGAACATGGCGGGGCGCTCGATGCAAGGAAGGCAGGACGGCGATTGTAGGGGATCGATCGATGGCCGAACAGTCGGCCGAACGGCCAGGGCGATGGTCCGACCGGCGCAGCGCGCCCAAGCCGACCAAGCCGACCAAGCCGACCAAGCCGACCAAGCCGAAACACATCGTCCCGCGCGAGCCACACCCGGCGAACGCCAACCAGGTGCCACCCCTTCCCAGCGCAAGCCCTTTCCTTTTCAGGTTTAATCGGTTGGTCGCGTCGATCCGTCGCACTAGCATGACGCGCATCGACATCCCTCGCGCCGCTTTCACCCCCATCACGCGGCGCGTCCCACATCCCCCCGGAGGAAACCCGCTATGGCAACCCGCTCGCTCGGCAGTTCGGATATCCAGGTGTCGCCGCTGATGTTCGGCGGCAACGTGTTCGGCTGGACCGCCGACGAAGCCACGTCGTTTTCGCTGCTCGACGCGCTCGAAGACACGGGCATCAACTTCATCGATACCGCCGACGTCTATTCGGCCTGGGTGCCCGGCAACCAGGGCGGCGAATCGGAAACGATCCTCGGCAAGTGGTTCAAGCGTTCGGGCAAGCGCGAACGCTTCGTGCTTGCGACCAAGGTGGGCATGCTCGAAGCGCGTGCCGGGCTGTCGCGCGAGAACATCCTGAAGGCCGTCGACGATTCGCTGCGCCGCCTCCAGACCGATTACATCGACCTGTATTTCTCGCACCGCGATTTCGCCGATTCGGCCTCGCTGGAAGAAACGCTGGGCGCGTACCGCACGCTGGTCGATGCGGGCAAGGTGCGGATCATCGGTGCGTCGAACTACAGCGGCGCGCGGCTGCGCGAGGCGGCCGAGATCAGCCGTCGCGACGGCCTGCCGGCCTATCAGGTGATCCAGCCCGAGTACAACCTGTACGACCGCGCCGATTACGAACGCGATCTCGAACCGGTCGTCGAGGATCTGAAGCTCGGCGTGGTCAACTATTACGCGCTGGCCAGCGGCTTCCTAAGCGGCAAGTACCGCAGCCAGGCCGATTTCGGCAAGAGCAAGCGCGGCGCGCGCATCGATAAATACCTGAACCCGCGCGGCCTGCGGATTCTCGATGCGCTCGACGCCGTGGCCGAGCGGCACGGCGCGACGCCCGCCTCGGTGGCGCTGGCCTGGCAGATCGCCCGGCCCAGCATCACCGCGCCGATCGCCAGTGCCACTTCGCTCGATCAACTGAAGGCGCTCGGCGAAGCGATCCGCCTGAACCTGAGCGCCGACGACGTACGCCAGCTCGACGAGGCCAGCGCCGCCTGAGCGCCCGATGCGCGCCGGCATTGCCGCCGGCGCAACACCAAGCGGCCCGGTGCACGATGTGCCCGGGCCGCTGCTTTTCTCGCCTGTTTACATAGGCGTGTCGCCGCTCAGGCCGGCAGCTTGCGGAACGCCACCGCGAAACGGTTCCACGCATTGATCGCGCCGACCAGCAGCGTCAGGTCGACCAGTTCGGCGTCGCTGAAATGCGGGCGCACGGCCTGCCAGACGGCGTCGGGCACATGCTCGTGCGACACCAGCGTCAGCGCCTCGGTCCATTCGAGCGCGGCGCGCTCGCGTTCGGTGAAGAACGGCGATTCGCGCCAGACCACCACGGTGGCGAGCCGGCGCTCGGTTTCGCCGTTCTTGCGCGCATCGGCGGTGTGCATGTCCACGCAATAGGCGCAGCCGTTGATCTGCGAGGCCCGCAGGCGCACCAGTTCGAGCAGCGCGTGGTCGAGCGCGCAGCGTTCGATATGCGCTTCGAGCGCGAGCATGGCCTTGATGGCGGGCGGGTTGGCTTGGTAGAAATCGAGGCGGGACGACATGGTGAACTCCGTGTTGGGTGAGGGCGCGTGGTGGCGCGGTGAACACAGAGTAGAGGTGTCGGTGGCTATGAAAAATGTCCAATTTCTGGAATTTTCAGGTAGCCACTAAAACAGGCCGGCCGGACGCCATGCCATCTGCCCGATCGACTGGATCGTGTCATCCGCAGGGACGAAAGCTGCCAAACCGGCGCGGCACGTTCATCGAAATGATTCATCCCGAATAGTGGATTTTGCGAAACGTTGTTGCAGAACGGTCGTGCGAAATGCCATTGCGGAGATTGCATTCATTTTCGTGAATTGATCGCTGTAAAACGCCCGACTGACACAGGTTTCGCATCAATAGCGAAAGCGCATCGAACATTGTGTCGCGACTGTAACGTTTGCAAGTCTAAGGATTTGCGTTAACACATTCTTTGGCTAGAATCGGCCTATCTAAAAAAGGGGGCGGTCCGGTCGTGGCGTGTCATGATCCATCGCCCGCCATTCGACGCACAGAAATCGATGACGAACCGCCGACGCCCTTTCGATATCCGCGTATCGACCCACCGCGCCGCTTTTGGCCTGCTGGCACGCAAGGCTGCCCGGGCCTGCCGCCGCTGGCTCGGCGCGGTTGCGCTGTTGGCCTCGGCGGCGGCCGTTGCGCCGGTCGCGCTGGCCGACGACGCGAGTCAGGCGCCGCAAGCGTCTCAAGCCGCCGAGCAGCAGGGGGCTTCGGCCGGCATGAATGGCACGAACGGCGCGCAGCCGTCGTTTGCCCTGTTCTACGGCAAGCGCCCGCCCGTCGAATTGCTGTCCGCCTACGATGCGGCCGTGGTCGAGCCCGATAGCGGCTTCGATCCGCTGATGCACCCACTGCCGCACACCACATGGTTCGCCTACGCGAGCGTGGGCGAAGTGCTGCCGTCGCGCGATTACTACAAGGACATCCCGAAGAGCTGGTTCGCCGGCAGCAACGCCACCTGGGCTTCGCGCGTGATCGACCAGAGCCAGCCCGAATGGCCGGCGTTCTTCGTCGATCGCGTGATTCGTCCGCTGTGGGAGAAGGGCTACCGCGGCTTCTTCCTCGACACGCTCGATTCCTATCAACTCGCCGCCACCACGCCCGAGGCGCGTGCGCGCCAGGAAGCCGGCATGGTGGCCGTGATCCGCGCGATCCGCGCGAAATACCCCACGGTCAAGCTGATCCTGAACCGCGGCTTCGAAATCCTGCCGCAAGTGCACGACCAGGTGTACGCGGTGGCGTTCGAATCGCTGTATCACGGCTGGAACCAGGCGCAGCAGCGCTATCAGCCGGTGCCGCAGGCCGATCGCGACTGGCTGCTCGGCCAGGCTCGCACGATCCGCTCGCAATACAAGCTGCCGGTGATCTCGATCGACTACTGCGCACCGGGCGACCAAAACTGCGCGCGCGATTCGATCGATCGCATCCGTGCCGATGGCCTGGTGCCGTACGTGACCGACGGCGCACTCGTGACGATGGGCGTGGGCGCGGTCCAGCCGATGCGTCGCCGCATTCTGGTGTTGCAGGACCCGCCGCCGCGCACGGACCTCAACGTGTCGCCGGGCGTGCGTTATCTGGCGATGCCGCTCAACTATCTCGGTTATCAGGTCGATTACGTCGATGCACGCGGCGACCTGCCGGCCGGCCCGCTGTCGGACCGCTACGCGGGCATCGTGCTGTGGCTCAACAACGACGTGCCGCGTGGCGCGGCCTATCGCGCCTGGCTCGAAGCGCAGGTGGACGCGCACATGCCGATCGCCGTGTTCACGTCGTTCGGCACGCAAATGGACGGGAAGCTCGCCGCCAAGCTCGACCTGACGATGGTGGACGGTGCGCCCGACAAGGGCCGCCTCGACGTGGAATCGTTCGATCCGAAGCTGATGGGCTTCGAGATGAAGCCGACGCCCGATCCGCGCGACTACACGGCGGTGCGCGCCGGCCCGCACAGCCGCTCGCTGCTGCGCCTGCGCTCGGGCCGTTTCGAAATCGACGGCGCGGCGATCACGCCGTGGGGCGGCTACGTGATGCGGCCGTTCGGCGTGTATTCGCTGGCGGCCGTCAATCAGGCGCGCTGGGTCGCCCAGCCGCTCGAATTCCTGCGCGCCGCGCTGCGCCTGCCGAGCGACATGCCGGTGCCCGACACCACCACCGAAAACGGCCGCCGCCTGCTGATGTCGCATATCGACGGCGACGGCTTCGCCTCGCGCGCCGAGTATTCGACGCCCGACATGCCGAACACGCAAGCCTTGCCGGCCTATTCGGGCGACACGCTGTATCGCTTGCTGCGCGATTCCGGCATGCCGACCACCGTCTCGCTGATCGAAGGCGAGGTGACCGACGCCGGCCCGTTCCGCGGGTTCGCGGCGCACCTGCGCGAGCTGGGCCGGAAGATTTTCGAGCTGCCGAACGTCGAGGTGGCCACCCATACCTATACGCACCCGCTGCAATGGATGCGGGTCACGGGGTTGGGCGTGTCGGACGACGACGCGCCGGCCGAAGGCGCGGGCGACCAGGACAACACGAGCGGGCTGTCGATCAACATTCCCGGCTACAAGTTCAGCATCGATCGCGAAATCGGCGGCTCGATCTCCTACATCGACAGCAAGATCGCGCCCGCCAACAAGCCGGTGAAGATGGTGTTGTGGAGCGGCGATTGCCAGGTGCCCGCGCCGGTGCTGAAGGCCGCCTATCGGGCCGGCGTGCTGAACCTGAACGGTGGCGACACCGTGATCACCAAGACCTATCCGAGCTGGACCGGCATCGCGCCGCTGGGCGTGAACAAGGACGACTACTTCCAGGTGTTCGCGCCGAACCAGAACGAGGAGCTGTACACCGACCTCTGGCACGGCCCGTATTACGGCTTCAATCGCGTGCTCGAAACCTTCGCGCTGACCGACGCGCCGATCCGCTTCAAGCCGATGGACATCTACTACCACATGTTCTCGGGCACCAAGCTCGCGGGCGTGAAGGCGCTGCAGGAAATCTTCAAGACCGTGCTGGCGCAGCCCGTCACGCCGGTGTTTTCGAGCGATTACGCGCGCAAGGTGCTCGATTGGCTCGACGTGAGCGTGGCGCGCGACGGCGACGCCTGGGTGGTGCGCGACGCGGGCCGCCTGCGTACCGTGCGGCTGCCGGTCGGCAAGGCGCCCGACTTGCGTACCGCCACCGGCGTGGCCGGTTACACGCCCGGCCCCGGCGGCACCTATGTGCACCTGACGGGCAGCGAGGCGCGCTTCAGCGTGATCGATGCCGCGCGTGCGCCGCGCGTGCCGTACCTGGCCGACGCCAACGGCGTGCTGAACCACTTCGAGCGCACGCCGCGCGGCTTCTCGTTCGACCTGCATTCGCTGATCGCGCCGCAGTTCCGGCTCGCCAATGCAGGCGCCTGCCGCGTGACCCGTCAACCCGTTTCCTCCGATCCTTCGAACCTGCATGTTGACGTCGCCTGCGACCTCTGACCGCCAGCGGTTTTTCCCGCTGCCTGCCGTTATCGCCGTCGGTGCGCTGGTGGGCGCGATGCTGCTGCTCGCCTATCCGCGCGGCAAGCTCGACGCGCCGGCGCTGGCCGGCACGGACAGCCTGTCGATCGCGTACCTGGAAGCCTGGCTGCGTATCGAACCGAACAACGCCGACGTGCAGACGGCGCTGACGCGCGCGTACCTGCGCGGCGGCCGCAGCACCGACGTGATGCGCATGATCGACCGGCTCGACGCCTCGCACGACGCAGCGGCACGCCTGAACGCCCTGGCGATCCGCATTTCGATCGCGCAGCGCAATCTCTATTCGCTGAAGCCGAACGATCCGGCCCGGCCGGCGCGGATTCGCGAACTCGACGCGCTGCTTGCGCAGGCGGTGGACCACCCTTGGGATCTCGAAGCCCTGACGGCCCTTGCGCGTCAGGCGCGCGGCCTCGGGGACAACGCGCTGGCCGGTCGCTATTACACGCAACTGGCGCAACGCGACACGGCGCATGCCGACGCGTGGCTCGCCGAGCTCGCAGCCACCCGGCTGGGCGGACAGAACTACCGCGAGGCGGCCGACGCCTGGTTCACGGTACAGGCGCGCGCCACCACGCGCGCCGCGCGCCGCAGCGCCTTCATCTCCGGCGTCAAGGCGCTGCAGGCGG
Source organism: Burkholderia sp. 22PA0099 (assembly GCF_047497165.1). NCBI lineage: Bacteria > Pseudomonadati > Pseudomonadota > Betaproteobacteria > Burkholderiales > Burkholderiaceae > Burkholderia > Burkholderia sp. 22PA0099. The sequence goes on from NZ_CP163164.1 coordinate 2,959,729, forward strand.
GCAACGACATGCAGGGCGCGATGAGCGCGGCCCAGGCGCATGTCGGCAGTCTCGCCAGCGATCCCGATACGCTGCGTTTCCTGTCGAACGTAGCGCTGGCCGCCGGCCGGCCGGATCTCGCCGCGCAATACGTGACGCGCCTGCTGCAGGTGCTCGGCGACGCCGGGCGCCCGGACGCACCGGGCTTGCGCCATGCGGCGCCCGACGTGCGGGCCGCGAGCCTGCATGCCGTACCGGCCGACCGCCGCGGCGCGCGCGCGAAAGCCGACGCACGGGCACTGGCCGCGGCGGGCACGCTGGTCGAACAACACAACGCGCAGGGCACCTGGTTGCGCGCCGCGTGGCTGCAACCGGCCGCGCCGCGCGCCCGGCCGAGCCTGCGCGACGCGGCGCTGCGTGCCGGCGACACCGTCCATCTGGTGCGGATCGCCGCGCCGTCGAACGGCCGTGTCGCCTCGGGCACGATCGCGCCGGATTCGGCCCCTGCCTCGCAGGCCGCAGCCCCGACACAGGCGAGCCAGGCTCAAGCCGCCGAGCCGGAGGTCCAGCAAAAGGCCGGCCAATCGGATTTCGATCTGGCCTACCGCGTGTTCCTCGCCGCCGGCGACGTGGCCGGCGCCGAGCGCGTGGCGCGTCAGGCGCAGGCCCGCGATCCGGGTTCGGCGAGCTGGCACGAGCGGCTCGCGCAGGTCGCGGAATGGAATCACCACCCCGACGTGGCGTTGGCCAACTACCTCGCGCTCGCGCAGTCGCGCGGCGACGCGCGTGCCTGGCAGCAGGTGGCACGCCTCGCGCCGGGCGTCAACGACCAGCGCGCGATGCTGGCGCTGACGCTGTATCAGGCCGATGTCGCGCCGGGCGACATCAAGCGCATCGATGCCGCGGTGACCGCCTACGAATTGAACGCCGACCCGGACGGCGCGCTGCGCTTCCTGCAGGCGCGCTTCAAGGGGCCGATCGGCCAATTGGTGCGCGAACGCTACGCCCGGGTGGCCGAGCGCAAGGGCGACGACGACCTGGCGCTGCGCACCTGGCAGGATCTCGAACGCGACGACGGCCCGAACCCGGCCTACGCGCTGAAGATCGCCACCATGCTTTACACGCGCACGCGTTTCGACGCGGCGCTTGCCGCGATGAATGCGGCCAAGTCCAGCGCGAAGCCGGCTGACCAGGATTTCTGGCGCTTTTACGCGATGCTCGGCACCACCACCCAGCAGCAACGGGATACCGGCGCGGGCTATCGCGCGCTGCTGGCGGGCGGCCAGGCCAACCGCGACGATCTCGAATCGATGATCGGCTTCTACGACGATTCGCCGATCGATGCCGCGCGGCTGGCCGAATTCGGCTATCGCCAGACCGGCAACGTGCGGATGCTGACGCAGGCGCTGTATTACTACGAACGCGCGCATGCGCGCGGCCGGATCGGCCCGCTGCTCGCCTCGTTGAGCCCGGAGCAACTGGCGGTGGCCGAGCAATCGGCACCGTTCCTGCTGGCGCGTGCGCAGTACGAGCGCGATGCCGGCCGCCAGGACGACGTGGCGCGCGACGTGCAGCGCGCCCTGGCGCTCGCGCCGGACAGCACCGAAGCGCAGGTCACCTGGCTCTGGTATCTGAACGACCGCGGCACCGAGGCGCAATTGCGCGACACGATGCGCCGCTACTCGACCCGCGCCGAGACGGACGCGCCGCTCTGGCCGCCGATGATCGCCTCGGCGCTGCGGCTCGGCGATGGCCGCCAGGCGCTGCATTACCTGCGCAAGCAGGCCGACGCGAACCGTCAGGACCCGCTCTGGCGTCTCACGTTCGCCGATGCGCTCGAACTGGAAGGCCGCGCCGACGAGGCGTGGCAACTGCGCAAGTCGACCTGGATCGAACTGGCGCGCCGCCGCCGCGATCCGCAGGCCGCGCCGCTGCCGGACGCCGAGCGCGAGGATCTGGCGGGCCGCTTCGTCTCGCTCACCACCCAGTTCGGCACCGGCGATGCGTCGCGCGCCGTGCTGATCCAGATGCTGCGCGCCGACGCGGCCGGCGACGAGGCCGAGCAGGGCACGCCGTATCAATCGCAACTCGGCGATTTCGCGATGCTGCCGCCGGTCAAGCAGCAGGCGATCCGCCGCGAGCAGCGCGTGGTGTCGGCCATCGCGCGCGAGGCCGCCGTGTCGTGGGCGCAGGCGCAGCAGGAGCCCGATCTCGAACACGCCTGGCTGACCAAGCTGTTCATCGACCGCAACAGCCGCCCGGTGTACGCCGAGGCGCAACTGGCGATCGACGACGGCGACGTCAACACGCTGAACCGTCTGCTCGACACCTTGCCCGACCTGATCCCGCGCCAGAACCGGGTGGACGCGCAGGTGCTGACGGGCCGCCTGACCGACGCGCAATCGAGCGCGTATCAATCGCTGATCAACACGCCGAACGACGACGTGATGCAGCAGCAGTTGCGCGAGACGGCCATGAAGAGCGCGCAATCGGTGGAAGTCGCCACGCGCTACAGCAATCAGGGCGCGCTGCACTTCAATGAGCAACGCGCCTCGATCGGCGCGCGGCTGACCGACACGCAGAGCGTGCGGCTCGGCTATCGCCAGCGCGAGCAGTCGTCCGATTCGTCGACGCTGCCGAACATCCCGAGCCAGGACCGCGTGCTGGAGGCGATGTACAAGCACACCGGCCAGTACGACGACGAAACCGTCACGGTCGGCCGCCGCGAGGCGCTGCGCAACATCACGACCGCTCGCGTCGAGGGCCGCACGCGCCTGAACTCGAAGCTGACCCTGAGCTACGCGGTCGGCTACAACCAGGACGCGACCGAAAGCACGCAACTGACGGTGGGCGGCGTCAAGGATCTGGCGTCGGTCGGCCTCAGCTACCAGCTCGATCCGCACTGGTTCGGCAGCGGCCGCTACGAATACTCGCGCTTCCACGGCCAGGACCGCACCTTCCTGGGCAACGGCCATCTGGTCGAGTTGACGGCCGGCTACAAGATCAAGGCCGACTACCCTGATTACACGATCCGCGCGGTGTTCACGCATGGCCAGTACAGCACCGCCAATGCGGCGGTCAGCGGCCGGCTCGCACAGATCCTGCCGGACGGTTCGCCCGCCACCGCCGCGTCGTTCATGCCGCAGACCTTCACGCAGGGTGCGCTGCTGTTCTCGTTCGGCGACGATCCGAACGAGAACTATGCGAAGGGCTGGCGGCCGATGTTCTCGGCCGGGCCGGTGCGCGATTCGCGCGCGGGCTGGACGGGGCAGGTCCAGGTCGGCCTGGCCGGCAGCGTGTTCGGCGGGGATCAGGCTTTGCTGTATGGGCTGTATCAAGGGGCGTCGTCGAACAGTTCGACGTCCGTCAAGGAAATCGGCGCGCGATATCGCTGGCTGTATTGAACGCAATTCTCAGGAGAAACGCATGAACACGAACCACGCATCGCGGCGCTTCCGGGCGGCCGCGCTGGTCTGCGCCGCCACGCTCGCCGTTGCCGCGCTTGGCGGTTGCGCGGTGGTCGACCGCAGCGCGGCAGTGCCCGCGTCCAAGGGCGACGCCTGGACCGTCCTGCCGATCGCCAACCACACGGAAACGCCGCAGGCCGGCCAACGTGCGGGCTCGATCGCGCAAAGCCTGCTGCGCACCTACGGCTACCAGAACGTGGTGCCGTATCCGGGTGGCGGCGACGACGAAACGCTGTTCGATCCGGCCAAGCCGGACGCGCAGCAGAACGCGCTGAACTGGGCGCGCCAGCAGAACATCCGCTTCGCGCTGACCGGCTCGGTCAACGAATGGCGCTACAAGGTGGGCGTGGACGGCGAACCGGCCGTCGGCCTGAGCTTCGACGTGATCGACGTGCAGACCGGCAAGATCGTCTGGACCGGCACCGGCAGCCGCACCGGCTGGAGCCGCGACGCCGTGTCGGGCGTGGCGCAGAAGCTCGAGCGCGATCTGCTCTCGCCGCTCGCCCGTTGAATCCGGGGTAGCACGGACGTGACGAATCAGAAGGCAGGCGCGATGAATCCGACATCGACATCGATCAGGCGGTGGGCATGAATACGCAGGCAAGGGGACCGGACCCGGGCGGTTCGCGGCAGTCGCGCACCGTTCGTTCGACCGGCGTGGCCGCATGGTGGAACACGCTGATCGCGCCGCCGGACGGCAGCACGCGCCGGCGCGTGGTCGCGCTGATCGAGACGCTGGTGGTCACGCTGGTTGCGGTGGGCCTGTGCCGTGCATTCATGGCCGAGGACCCGCTGTTGATCCACTCCGGCTTCGGCTGGATCTGGCTGGTGCCGGTGATCATCTCGCTGCGCTACGGCTCGGTATTCGGGCTGGTGTCGGGCTTCGTGGTGCTGGCGGCCTGGTACGTGCTGTATCCGTCGGTGCCGGTGGCGCCAAGCCTGCCCCTGGCCGGCGGGGCGTCGGCCGTGTTCGCGGGCGACGTCGCGCATGTGAAGCCGTTCCCGATCGGCTTCTTCTTCGGCGGCTTCTTCCTGACGCTGCTGACCGGCCAGTTCGGCGATATCTGGATGTCGCGGCTGCGGCAGAACCGGATCGCACACGATTATCTGTCGGAGCGCCTGTCGATCCTGACGCGCAACCAGTTCATGCTGCGGCTCTCGCACGAGCGCCTGGAGCAGGATCTGCTGAGTCGTCCGGCCACGCTGCGCGATTCGCTGGCGCGGCTGCGCACGGTGGTGTTCGACCAGTTGCCCACGCCGCCGGAGCAGGGCGACGTGGCGCTGCGCGGCGCGCAGGCCTTCCTCGATTCGGCCGCGCAGGCGGTGCAGCTCGAAGTGGCTAGCGTGCACGCCTGGCGCCATGGCGGCCCGGCCGCCGAAGTGGCGGCCTCGGTGGGCGGCGCGCAACCGCTCGACGTGCACGACCCGCTGGTGCGCGAGGCGATCGACACGCGCCATCTGGTGCACGTCGACGCGCAGGCGCACGCCACGCCGGCCTCGATCGGCAGCCGCTATCTGGCCTGCGTGCCGCTGCTCGACGTCAAGGGCGAGCCGGTCGGGCTGGTGGCGATCGAACGCATGCCGTTCCTGGCGCTGACGCGCGACAACCTGCAGTTCCTGCTGGTGCTGTGCAACTTCTACGCGGACGGCGTGCGCCATGCCGAAGTCACGCGCGAGATGCTGGCGGCGTTCCCCGACTGTCCGCACCGTTTCGCGCTCGACTATGCGCGGCTGGTGCATTTGCGCCGCGATTCGCGCGTGCTGTCGTCGGTGGTCACGCTGGTGTTCGAGAACGACGAACGCAGCGCCGCGCTGTGCGAGCACGTGGTGCGCACGCGCCGCGCGCTCGACTCGCAATGGGAAATCGTCACGCCGAGCCATCGCGCCGTGCTGACGCTGATGCCGCTGTCGGGCAACAGCGGTGCGGACGGCTATCTGCTGCGCATCGAGGACAACCTGCGCGCGCAGTTCGGTGTGGATTTCGAGAGCGCGCACGTGGCGGTGTATTCGATGAACGTGCCGGCCCAGGACCCGATGCGTCCGCTGGTCAAGCTGATGGAGCATTGTGGTGTCGCCGGCTGACCCGCGCCTCCCGGCCGGCGAGGCCGGCCCGGCCCCGGCGCGGCGCGACGGCGGTGCGCTCGGCGCGCTGCTGGCCGTCATCGCGCTGCTGATCGCACTCGCGCTGCAGGCCTATGCGTGCCTGACCAGCCTGCGCAGCGTGCCCGACCTGTCGGCGCTCTGGCTCGGCGGGCTGCCGGCCGACGCCGCCGCCGTGGCCGCGTCCTCGCGCGTCAACACGCCGCTGTTCGTCACCTGCCTGCTGATCCTGCTGGTGGCGGCCGTGTTTGCCACCGCCGGCTCGGTGCGCCTGCTGCCGCGCCGGCTGCGTCCGGCGCGCTGGCCGGGCGTGGTGCTGCTCGGCTTCTTCAATTTCGCGGTGCCGTTCGGCGGGATTGTCTGTGCGCTCGGCGCGTTCGCGCTGGCGCGCGTGCTGCCGGCCAATCGCACCAACCTGCCGGTCACCTCGGTGGAAGAGCCGGAGTTCGCCGAATACCTGATCGGCTCGGTGTCCTACGGACGCGGCGCACGCCTGAAGGCCGAACTGCGCAACGCGGATGCCAGCGTGGATTTCCGCATGACCGCGCTGCTGGCGATGCAATCGCTGCCGGTGCGCACGATCTCGCCGATCCTGCAGGAAATGCTCGCCGATCCGCTCGACGACATCCGCCTGCTGGCCTACGGCAGCCTCGAAAGCAAGGAAAAGGCGCTGACCCAGCGCATCACGGCCGAGCGCAGCGCGCTCGACGGCGCGGGCGCGGCCTCGCTCGATTCGACCGAACGCGCCCGCATCCTCAAGACGCTGGCCGAGCTGTACGGCGAGCTGATCTATCAACAACTGGTGACGGGCGACGTGTACGACAACGCGATCGCGCAAGCCGACCGCTTCGCCGAAGCCGCGCTGGCGCTCGCGCCGGGCGACGCCGCGCTGTGGCGCCTGCGCGGCCGTCTCGCGCTGCTGCGGCGCGACCTCGACGCGGCCGACGCGATGCTCGAACGCGCCATCGACAGCGGCTTCCCGCGCGACCGGATGCTGCCTTACCTGGCCGAAGCGGCCTACCTGCGCCGCGATTTCGTGCGCGTGCACGGCCTGCTCGGCGCGATGGACCGTCACGCCGTCACGCCGACGCTGCAGGCCGCCCTCGATTTCTGGCAGCCGGAGCCCGACGCGGCTGCGGTCAGCGCCTCCCGCGAATGAGTTCAGCCATGACGACACCGCCCCCGACCGCGCTGCCGCGCGCCGCCTCCGCCGACGTGCTGCTGCTGCTCGAAGGCACGTTTCCGTATGTGAGCGGCGGCGTGTCGAGCTGGGTCAACCAGATGATCCGGGCGTTCCCGGAGCACAGCTTCGCGTTGTGCTTCCTCGGCAGCCGCCCGCAGGACTACACCAGGCAGCACTACGCGCTGCCCGACAACGTGGTGCATCTGGAGAATCATTACCTCTACGATTTCGCGCCGCCGCCGCTGGTCAAGAAGATGAGCGGCGACCCCGAGGCGTTCGCCCGTTCGGCCGCGCTGCACGAAAGCATGCGCAACCCGGCGATGCGCACGATGGGCGCGCAACTGCTCAAGGACATGCTGGCCGACCTGAAGCCGGGCGGCGCACTGAGCGAGGACGCGTTCCTGTATTCGAAGGAAGCCTGGGAATACCTGACCGACCAGTACCGCAAGCACTGCACCGATCCGTCGTTCGTCGATTACTTCTGGACCGTGCGGATCATGCACAAGCCGCTCTGGCAACTGGCGCGGATCGCCGAAGCGCTGCCTGCCGGCAAGGTGCTGCATACGGTGTCCACCGGTTACGCCGGCTTTCTCGGCGCGCTCGCGCATTACCGCACGGGCCGCCCGCTGCTGGTGTCCGAACACGGCATCTACACCAAGGAACGCAAGATCGACCTGTTCCAGAGCGAGTGGATCCGCGACAACCGCAGCATCTTCGAGCGCGACGTGTCGCAGGTCGGCTATTTCCGCGATCTGTGGGTGCGCTTCTTCCAGGCGCTGGGCCGCGCGTGCTACGACGCGTCGAGCGACATCATCGCGCTGTACGAAGGCAACCGGCAGCGCCAGATCGTCGACGGCGCGCCGGCCGAACGCACCGGCACGATCCCGAACGGCGTGAACCTCGCGCGCCTCGCGTCGCTGCGCGAGAAGCGCGCGGCCGCGGTGCCGAAAACGCTGTGCCTGATCGGCCGCGTGGTGCCCATCAAGGACATCAAGACCTTCATTCGCGCGATGCTGACCGTGCTGCGCCGCATGCCGGACGCCGAGGCATGGATCGCCGGCCCGGAAGACGAGGATCTGGCCTACGCGCAGGAATGCCGCGCGCTGGTGGACAGCCTGGGCCTGAAGGACAAGGTCAAGTTCCTCGGCTTCCAGAAGATCGACGAACTGCTGCCGAAGTGCGGGATGCTGGTGCTCAGTTCGATCTCCGAAGCATTGCCGCTGGTGGTGCTCGAAGGCTTCGCGGCGGGCGTGCCGTCGGTGACCACCGATGTCGGCTCGTGCCGCCAGTTGATCGAGGGCCTGCCCGGCGAGGATGCCGCGCTGGGCGCGGCGGGCCGCGTGGTGCAGATCGCCGACCCGCGCGCGCTGGCCGAGGCCGCGCTCGACCTGTTCGAGGACGACAACTGGCACGCCGCGCAGCGCGCCGGGATGGCGCGCGTCGAGCGCTATTACACGCAGGACCAGATGATCGGTTCGTACCGCACGCTGTACCAGCGCCTGATCGCGGCGCCGGCGCAGCCGGCCGCGGGCGGGCCGCTGGCCTGCCCGATGCACTGAAGGAGGCCGCGAACCATGGCCGGAATCGGATTCGAACTGCGCAAGATGCTCCGTCGCAACACGCTGACGGGCATGATGCAGGCCTATACCTATGCGGGGTTGATCGGCGCGGGGCCGTGGGTGCTGTCGATCGTCGGGATCTTGCTGATCGGCGTGCTCAGCGTGCCGTTCGTCACGCCGACGGGGGCCGTCACGCAGTTCCAGGTGTCGGTGACCTATCTCATCGCGGTATCGCTGGTGCTGACCGGGCCGTTGCAGCTCTGGTACACGCGCTTCACGTCGGACCGCCTGTTCGAGAAGCGCCGCGACCTGGTGCTGCCGAACTTTCACGCCGTGATGCTGGTGGTGACGGCCGCCTCGGCCGTGATCGGCGCGCTGGTCACGCTGTTCGCGTTCGGCGGCCAGACGGCCGGCTACCGCATGCTGATGCTGGCCGGCTTCGTGGTGATGAGCAACATCTGGATCGCCACCATCTTTCTGTCGGGCATGAAGCGCTACGTGGCGATCATCGTGGTGTTCGCGGTGGGCTATGCGGTCACCACGCTGGCCGCGCTCGGGCTCGAACGCTTCGGCCTGAGCGGCCTGCTGGCGGGCTTCGTGATCGGCCAGACGCTGCTGCTGTGCGGCCTGCTCGGGCTGATCTACCGCGATTTCGACAGCGACCGCTTCATCTCGTTCGAGATCTTCGAGAAGCGCTACCGTTACCCGTCGCTGATGCTGATCGGGTTCCTGTACAACCTCGGCATCTGGATCGACAAGTTCATGTTCTGGTACTCGGCGGGCACCGGCCAGCCGGTGATCGGGCCGTTGCGCGCGTCGATCATCTACGACATTCCGGTGTTCCTCGCGTACCTGGCGATCATCCCGGGCATGGCGGTGTTCCTGCTGCGCATCGAGACCGATTTCGTCGAGTACTACGACGCGTTCTACGAGGCCGTGCGCGAGGGCGCCTCGCTCCAGCATATCGAGCGGATGCAGCGCGCGATGGTGGAAGCGCTGCGCGAGGGCGTGTGGGAAATCCTGAAGATCCAGGGCATGGCCGCGCTGATCCTGTTCGCCGCCGCGCCTACGTTGCTGCAGTGGCTGCACATCCCGTCGCTGTACCTGCCGCTGCTCTATATCGACGTGATCGCCGCCAGCATGCAGGTGGTGTTCATGGGCATCCTCAACGTGTTCTTCTACCTCGACAAGCGGCGCATCGTGATGTGGCTGGTGGGCGGCTTCGTGGCGCTCAACGTGCTGCTGACGGCGTTCACGCTGAACGCGAACCCGGCCACCTACGGCTACGGTTTCGCGGGCGCGCTGTTCGTGGTGATGCTGGCGAGCCTCTACTGGCTCGACCGCAAGCTCGAAACGCTGGAGTACGAAACGTTCATGCTGCAATGAGCATGGCGCGGCGGCGCGGCTGACGCCCGGCCGCCGCACACCGCCTGCCGTTCAGACGCCGGCCGCCTGGTAGGTGGCCAGCGAGATCAGACCGCCGTGGCTCAGTTGCACCACGGCATGGCGGCCGTCGCGCCCGATCGGGTACGAGCAGGTGCCGCCGTCCTGGCCCAGCACGCCGCTGGACACTTCCGATTCCATCAGAAACGCCGTCGCGTCCGCCAGATAGCGCGCGACGAGCTGTTGCGCCTGCTCGCCCTGTTCGCCGCGATAGCCGCCGTGACGCGCCACCTGCAACGCGCCGCGCGAGAGCCGCACGAAGCCGAGCGCGCGGCCCGACGCCACCCAATTGCGCACCACCTGGGCCACCTCGAACGGCGCGGGCAGGCCGGTCACCTGCGGGCAGTCGAGCGCGCCGAACAGCGCCGGGTAGAGGTGGTCGAGCGCCGCTTGAGCCGCCTCGCGGCGCTGCGCGGCATGGGCCGCCGGGTTGCCGAGGCGCTCGGTGCTATCCAGATAGAAGCGGAACAGGTCGGCGAATTCGAGCGCCGTGCGCGCGTTGGCCACCGCGAACGCGGCGGCCTCGTGCTGCACGAATTCGGGGTGACGGGCGACTTCGTCCATGCCGGCCAGCACGGCCAGCGCGAGGCGGCCGTCGAGATCGACGGCCTGGAACAGCGGCGCGCCGTCCACGCCCAGTTGCGCGAGGAAATCGGTGCCGGCGGCCAGCGCGTCTTGCGTGAGCAACTGGTGGGCGTCGAGCAGCGCGCGGGCGCGCTCGAGCGCCTCGGGCGCCGCGCCGGACGCTTCGCCAGCGGCCAGCACGCGCAGGTCGTGGGCGCTCAGCGACAGCAGCTTGATCGGATTCACGAGCAGGCGCAGCGCGGGCAGCAGCGCCAGCGGCGCGGCATGCAGGCCTTGCTGCACGGCGGCCACGAGCTGGGTTTCGTCGGCGAAGTCGTAGCGCGCGTTCGGCGCGGCCACGGCCCAGGCGAACCAGGCGGTGCCGCCTTCGATGAGCGAGAGCGTGAGCCGTGCGGCCTCGGACAGGTTCGAGGTGTCGAGAATACGGCGGCCGGCAAGAGTCAGGGGCATGTCGGGTTCCTGCGATGAGAGGATGGGCTGAGGCGCGGGCGAGCGTTCAGATGCCGTGCGTCGGATGCACGAGGAGCAGGTAGCGCGTATCCACGCCGTGTGAGGCCGTATCGAGCGCGTAGAGCGTGACCACGCCCTGAACGGTGGTGGCCTGGGCGACTACGTTGCCCTGTTGCTGCGCGGTGGTGGCGTTATGCACGGCGTTCGAGAGCGCCTGCGACTGGCCCGGCGACAGATCGTCCAGGCTCACACCATGCAGGTCGCGGAGCACCTTGACGTTCACATTCGGCACGCTGGTGGCGTTGTGGATGGCGTTGGAGAGCGCCTGCGAGGTGGCGGGGGACAAATTGTCGAGCGCCAGGGCCGGCGCGTCGCCGAGCACCTTGACGTTGGCCTGCGTGACGGCGTCGGTGATCTGATTGTTGACGGCGGTGGGGAATGCCATGCTCGCTCCTTTGGCGCGGGGCCGGACGGTGGATCGTCGCTGTCGTGCGATCGCGCGGCTGCGCAATCGTGCGGCGATGGTGACACGGCCGCCGCCGGCGCGCCACCGCATTCGTATGACGACGCGCCGCGCTTCGCCGCGCGGCCCGGCGTTCAGCGCTCGCCCTGGCCGCCGCCCGATTTGCGTTGCCGCTTGGTGGCGTACATCGCCTGATCGGCGCGGTCGATCAGGCCGGTCATTTCCACGCCGTCCTCGGGCAGGATCGCGATGCCGACGCTCACGCCGAGATCGAGCTGCTGCCCCTCGAACTCGAACGGCTCGGCCACCATTTCGGTCATCCGCTCGCTCTGGCTTTGCGCGTCGGAGCGGCCGGCGATGCCGGGCAGGATCACGCCGAACTCGTCGCCGCCCACGCGCGCGACCGTATCCGAGCGCCGCACCGAACGCGCGATGCGCGCGGCCGCCTCGCGGATCGCCGCGTCGCCGGCGCGATGGCCGTAGTGGTCGTTGATCGGCTTCAGGCCGTCGAGGTCGAGGTTCAGGATGCCGAGCGCGCCTTCCGAATGCTGGGCCAGTTGCACGGCCTGGCGCAGACGGTCGTAGAACAGCGCGCGGTTCGGCAGCCCGGTCAGCGCGTCGTGGGTGGCGCGCACGTACAGCTCGTTGGTTTCGCTGCGCGCCGCGTGGAACATCGCGGCCGCGATCAGCTCCGACATCAGTTGCAGCACCTGGATGTCGGCCTCGCCGAACTTGCCGATTTCCGGCGACATCACCTTGAGCACGCCCACCGTCGTATCGAGGTGGCGCAGCGGCGTGACCAGCATCGAGCGCAGGCCGACGCGGCGGCAGGCCTCGCGGTCCACGCGCTCGTCGAGTTCGGAATCGTCGCAGCGCAGGATCTCGCCCGTCTGCACGCACAGGCCCGACAGGCTGCCGGCGCGCTTCAGGCGCATCCCCAGCAGGTCGGTCGCAAGGCCGGCGGTGGCGCGATAGACCATGTCGTCCTGTTCGGCCAGTTCGACCACGGCGCTTTGCGCGTGCGTCAGGTGCCGGCCGCGTTCGGCGACATAGGCCATCACGCCGCCGAGGTCGAGGCCGAGCTTGGCGATCTCGGTTTGCGAGCGAACGATCTCGAGCAGGGTTTCGGCGGAGGGAGCGAAAGACGGGGGCTGGAGCGACACGGGGATGTCCTGCACGGAAGACGCATGCGCGGCGGCTCGGGCTCGGGACGCGCGGGCATCGGATTGAACCGGTTCGATCGCGCGTGCCGGGTCCGGCCGGGCCGCGCTTGCGCGCAAGGATAAAGCAAATTCCGGCGGCCGGGAGAGGGCCTGCGCGTGAATTTGTGTGACGGGCTTACGCCTGCCTTGCGCGTCGCGCGAGGGCTGTAAGCTGCGGGGTTTCGGCGCGCTCGGCGCGCGTATTCGTCAGGGCAGGACGCGGCGATGGGGCGCGGTTTTCAGCGTTGGCTTCAGACCTTCACCAGCCGCGCGAGCGTCGCCATCGCGGTATCGATATGCGGCGCATCGATGCCGCCATAGCCGAACAGCACGCCCGGCACGGCCGGGATGTGTGCGTGGAACGCCGACAGCCCGATCAACGCGATCGACGCCTCGCGCGCGGCGGCCAGCAAGCGCGCCTCGTCGAGCGCGGCGCGAAACGGCGCGGCTACGTGGATGCCGGCCGACGCCGCCACCGGCGCGAACCACGGCGCGAGTTCGCCGTCGAGCCAGGCCGCGATGCGCGCGCGCCGCAACGCGTATTCGCGCGCCATGCGCCGCAGGTGCCGGCCGAACGCGCCGTCGAGCATGAAGTGCGCGAGCGCGGCCTGCATCAGCGTGCCCGAATGCCAGTCGGCGATCTGCTTGACCTTCAGCAGCGGCGCGATCAGCGGGCGCGGCGCGATCGCATAGCCGATCCGCAACTCGGGAAACAAGGTCTTCGAGAACGTGCCGACATAGGCCACGCGGCCGTCGCGGTCGAGGCTCTTGAGCGGTTCGAGCGGGCGGCCGTCAAAGCGGAATTCGCAGTCGTAGTCGTCCTCCAGCACCACCGCGTCGCGGCGGCGCGCCCAGTCGAGCAGCGCGACGCGGCGCGCCAGGCTCATCGGCATGCCGAGCGGGAACTGATGCGACGGCGTGGCGTAGACGAAGCGCGCCGCGTCGGGCAGTTGCTCGACGATCAGCCCCTGCGCGTCCACCGGCACGCCGATCACCGTGGCGCCGAGCGCCTCGAACGCGGCGCGGGCGGGCGGATAGCCGGGCTCCTCGACGGCCACCACGTCGCCGGGGCCGACCAGCGTGCGCGCGAGCAGGTCGAGCGCCTGTTGCGCGCCGTTGGTCACCACCACGTCCTGCCAACTGCACGCGATCGCGCGGCTGAAGCCCACGTAGCGCGCGATCCCCACGCGCAGGTTCGGGTCGCCGGCCGCGTCGCGATATTCGCCGCTGCCGCGCGATTGCGCGCGGATCGCGTGGTTCAGCGAGCGCCGCCAGTCGCCCCACGGAAAGCGCGTCTTGTCGGTGATGCCGCCACGGAAATCGAACGCGAGCGGCGGCGTGGAGATCGGCATCGCCAGATCGACGGGCACGCGCGACCACACTTCATGGGCGCGGGCGGGAAGCTGCGGGAGATCGGCGGGGTCGGGAAGCGGATCGCGGGCGGCGCGCCTGGCGTCGGGCGCATCGAGTGCGTCGAGCGCGTCGTCCGGCGGCGCGAAACCCGACGCGACGAACGTGCCGTGCCCGGCGCGCGTCTCCAGATAGCCTTCGCTGGCGAGCCGTTCGTAGACATCGAGCGTGGTCTTGCGCGACACGCCCAGTTGCTGCGCGAGATCGCGCGTGGACGGCAGCCGCGTGCCGGCCGCGAGCCGCCCGCCGACGATCGCCGCGTGCAGTTGACGGTAGAGCTGGCCGGCGAGATCGCGACGGCCGTGGAGACTGAGCTGGAGATCCAAGCGCGGCGGTCCTGCGGGGTGGGAGACGGCACATTCTGGCACGCCTGCCGCCGGCGACGGCGCGCTCAGAGCACGTTCAACATCGCCAGCGCGGTTTCCTGCAACGGCGGCAAGGCGCGCGCGAGCGCCGCCTCGGGTGTTTCGTTGCCGATCGGCATGTTGGTGCTCAAGGCCGCCACGACTTCGCCCTGGCGGTTCTTCAGCGGCACCGCGATGCCGCGCACGCCCACCTGCAACTGCTGCTCGATCAGCGCGTAGCCGTCGTCGCGCGCCTGCGCGATCAGTTGCTGGAGGCGGCTTTTATTGGTCAGCGTGTGCGGCGTGTAGGGCGGCAGCTCGGTGGCGTCGAGCCACGCGGCCACATCCTCGGGCGTGTGCCGGTGGCCGAGCAGCACCACGCCGGCCGAGGCCAGCGGCGCCGGCACGCGCGCGCCGAGCACGAAACCGGTGGTCATCACGCGCGACACGCCGTTGCGCGCGATCACCACCAGTTCCCAGTCGTCGAGCACGCTGACGTAGGCCGATTCGTTGAGCGTCGCGCTCAGTTGCTGTAGATACGGCTGGACGGTGCGCGGCAGCCGCGCCGAATCGAAGTACGACCAGCCCACCCGCAGCACGCGCGGCGTGAGGCCGTAGAGCCGGCCGTCGGTATACACGTAGCCGAGCGATTCGAGCGTGAGCAGATAGCGGCGCGCGGCGGTGCGCGTGAGGCCGGTGCGCGCGGCCGCCTGGGTGGGCGTCATGCGCGCGTGTTCGCTGTCGAACGCTTCGAGGATCATCAGGCCTTTTTCGAGGCCGGCGATCCAGTCGCGCTTGTCGAGTGGGGTTTTCTTCATCGCAGGTCAAACGGGCCGGAAGGCCGGGCTGAAGCGGGCGGCGGCGCGAGGCATGGCACCGCGCGCCGCCCGGCGGACGGGCGCCTCAGGACGCCGCCGGTGCAATCCGCATCCGGGCCGCGACGATCACCGAGATCAGGCAGCCGAGCGCCAGATAGCCGGCCACCAGGTGCCACGAGCCGCTCGCGAGGCTGACCAGGCCCACCGCGATGAACGGCGTGAACCCGCCGCCCACCACGCTGGCGAACTGGTAGCCGACGCCCGCGCCGCTGTAGCGGTATTCGGCGCCGAACAGCTCGGTGAACAGCGGCTGCTGCACGCTGACCACCATGTCGTGCGCGATGTTCGCCAGCATTACCGCGAAGATCACGATCCACACCGTCGAGCGCGCTTCCAGCGCCACGAAGAACGGCACGGCGGCGGCCAGGCCGATCAGCGCGCCGATGATGTAGATGCGGCGCAGGCCGAAGCGGTCGGCGAGCCAGGCGAAGCAGGGGATCGTCACGCAACTGATCGCGCCGACCAGCAGGCCGATGTTCAGGAACAGCTCGCGCGACATGTGCAGGTTGGTGGTGGAGTAGCTCAAAGCGAACGCGGTCACGATGTACATCGTGAACAGCTCGGCCAGGCGCAGCGCGATGATGAACAGGAACGCCTTCGGGTGACGCGTCAGCGCCTCGAGCACCGGCATCTTGAGCTTGTGGCCGGTCTTCTCGACCTTCTGCACGAACTCCTGCGATTCGTCCATGCTGGCGCGCACCCACAGGCCGATCAGCACCAGCACCACGCTGGCCAGGAACGGAATGCGCCAGCCCCAGGCGCGGAACGCGTCGTCGCCGAGCGTGTGGCTCAGGATCGACACGATGCCGGTGGCCAGCACCAGCCCCACGCCGTAGCCGACCTGCACGCCGCTGCTGTAGAACGCCTTCTTCTTCTGCGGCGCACTTTCCACCGCCATCAGCGCCGCGCCGCCCCATTCGCCGCCCACCGCGAAGCCTTGCAGCGCGCGCATCGCGACCAGCAGCACCGGCGCCCACCAGCCGATCGACGCGAACGTCGGCAGCAGGCCGATCGCCACCGTCGACAGGCCCATCATCATCACCGTGATGACCAGCATCTTCTTGCGGCCGAGCCGGTCGCCGTAGTGGCCGAACACCACGCCGCCGAGCGGGCGGAACAGGAAGCCCACGCCGAACGTGGCGAACGCGGCGAGCGTGCCCATCGTCGGGCTGACCTTCGGGAAGAACTCGGCGTTGAACACCAGCGCGGCGACGATGCCGTAGAGCAGGAAGTCGTACCAGTCGACGACCGCGCCGACGAAACTGCCGATCGCGGCCTTGCGGGCCTGGGCGCGGGCGCGCTGGGCGCTCGCCTGGTCGAGTGAATCGAATGCGGGGGTCATGTGGCGTCTCCTGTCGTGCTGGTCCCGGTTCCGGCCGCGTGGCGGGCCGGAGTTCACATCGCGCCTGGCTGTCGTCGCGATGAAATTGCTCGCAGCATAGGGGCGCGGCGGCGGCTCGACAATGCTTGGCGAACGCGGGAGCGCGATTATCGTTCAATTGCGTGCGATCATCGAACGTTTTTCGGGTTAGCACTAGGGCGAAAATTCGCCGGAGCCCGAGCGACGCTGCTGGAAGCGCCCGATTGCCGAGCGGGTTCGATTCGCTTCAGACTGTCGCGAAACGCCGGCCGACGCATCGCCCGCGTGCCACGCCGCAATCGGCGCTTGGGCTGTAATGAACGATACGGTTAAAATTGCGGCGATGTCGCAGCCGGCCCCGGGCCGCCGCCGAGCCTTGCCACGCCACCCCCGCTTCTGGAGACCACGGATGTCCAGCCACTTTCCCAAGTCGTCCGCGACGCCCCCCGTTACCGCGGACGACAACCCGCTCGGCATGGCCGGCCTCGAATTCGTCGAGTTCGCCGCGCCGGCGCCCGACGATCTCGCGCGCCGCTTCGAGCAACTGGGATTCAAGGCGATCGCCCGGCACGTCAGCAAGGCGGTGACGCTGTACCGGCAGGGCCAGATGCATTTCCTGCTGAACGCCGAACCCGATTCGTTCGCCTCGCGCTACGCCGAGGAATACGGCATGGGCGTGTGCGCGATCGGCATCCGCGTGGACAGCGCGCAGCGCGCGTTCGACCGCGCACTCGAACTCGGCGCGTGGGCGTTCGAGGGCGAGCGGATCGGCAAGGGCGAACTGGCGATCCCGGCCATTCAGGGCATCGGCGATTCGCACATCTATTTCGTGGATCGCTGGCGCGGGCGCGGCGGGTTGACGGGCGGGGTGGGTGACATCTCGATCTTCGACATCGATTTCCGCCCGATCGACCCGGCCACCGCGCAGGCGGACCTGCATCACGCGGGCAGCGGGCAGCTCGTGCAGGTCGATCACCTGACGCAGACGGTCGGCGCGGGGCGCATGCGGGAATGGCTCGATTTCTATCGCGATCTGCTGCATTTCCGCGAGATCCACGAGATCAACGCGAACTGGCACGTGTCGGCGGAATCGCGCGTGATGGTGTCGCCCGACGGCGAGGTGCGGATTCCGCTCTACGAGGAAGGCACGGCGCGCACGCAACTGATGCACGACTATTTGCCCGATCATCCGGGCGAGGGCGTGCAGCACATCGCGCTGGCGACCGACGACATCGTCGCGTCGGTGGACGCGCTGGCCGCCAACGGCGTGACGTTCGTCGAGCCGCCGGCCGCCTATTACGATTCGATCGATGCACGCCTGCCGGGCCACGGGCTCGACGTGGCGGCGCTGCGCCAGCGCGGCATCCTGGTGGATGGCGAGATCGTGAACGGCGTGCCGAAGCTGTTCTTCCAGACCTTCGTCAAGCGCCGTCCGGGCGAGATTTTCTTCGAGATCGTCCAGCGCAGCGGCCATCAGGGCTTCGGCGAGGGCAATCTCGATCTGCTGGCGAACGCGCGGCAGCACGGCTGACGCACGCGTTTCGATCCGTTCGGGCCGCGCGCGGCGGTCCGGCGGGTCCGATCGGCCCTTTGGCGATTCGAGCGCCGCCGAAAGGGCCGTTACCGCTCAGGCCGGCTGCTTGTAGCGCGGCGCGGCGTGCACTTGCAGGATGTTCGGCAGCATCGCCTGGCGCGCGCCTTCGTATTGCGTCCATTGACCGGCGTCGTGCAGCGTCGGGATCGTCACCGTCTCGCGCAGGTCGTAGCCGGCCAGCGCCGCGTCCACCAGTTCATCCACCTCCATCACTGCGCCGAGCGAATTCACGTCGGTTTGGGCGTGATCCCAAATTTCCGTGCGCGTCGCGGACGGCAGGACCGCCTGCACGTACACGCCCTTCGGCCCCAGTTCAAGCTGCAGGCCGTGCGACAGGAAGCTCAGGAACGCCTTGGTCGCGCCGTAGACCGACAGACCGAGTTCCGGCGCGAACCCCACCACCGAACTGATATTGACGATCGCGCCCTGGCCCTCGCGCGCGAAACGCGGCGCGACGGCCGCCGCCAGGCGGGCCGGCGCGGTGGTGTTCAGCGTGATCAGCTTTTCGATGGCGTCGGGCGTCTGGTCGACGAAGCCGCCGGGAATCGTGGTGCCGGCATTGTTGACGAGCACGCCGATCGACGCATCGTCGCGCAGGCGCGCTTCCACGCGGGCCAGATCGGCGGATTGCGTGAGGTCGGCGTTGAGCGTTTCGACGTTCACGCCATGCGCGGCGCGCACGCGGGCGGCCACATCGTTCAGGCGCGACTGGTTGCGGGCGACCAGCACCAGATCGTGGCCGCGTTTCGCGAAACGGTCGGCATAGACGGCGCCGATGCCGGTGGATGCGCCGGTGACGAGGACGACGGGAAGCTTCGACATGCTGATTCTCCAGAGAGGAACGTAGGGTAAAAACGGTCATCCGATTTATTCATGATGACCGTCATGTATTTAATCATGATGTCTGTCATGTATCATGTCAAGCATCGAATGGGAGGGCGATATGAGAGTCAGTCGGGAGCAGGTGGCCGAGAACCGGCGAAAGATCCTGGAGGTGGCAAGCGAGTTGTTCCGCGAACGCGGCTTCGACGCGGTGACGGTGGCCGACGTGATGAGCGCGGCCGGCCTGACGCACGGCGGCTTCTACGGCTATTTCAAATCGAAGGAAGACCTGATCGCGCAGACGCTGGCCGAGCTGGTGAAGGGCGAGGACCGGACCGAACTCGACATGCTCGGCTATGCGGCGGGTTACCTGAGCACGCAGCACCGGGACCAGTGCGCCACCGGTTGCCCGGTGGCCGCGCTCGGCGCGGAAGCGGCGCGGCAGGCGCCCGAGGTACGCGCCGCGCTGGGCGGCAGCGTGGGGCGGCAGGTGGCGCGCTTCGCGGCCGGCATGAAGGGCGTGGCGCCCGGGGAAGCTCGACGCGCGGCGATCGGCGGATGGTCGGCGATGGTCGGCGCGGTGATTCTGTCGCGCCTCAGCGACGATCCGGCGCTGTCGGAGGAAGTGCTGCGCGAAACGCTGGCCTGGATCGACGAGCACGCGCCGCACGGCGATTCGGCTGCCGCTTGACGCGCTTTTTTATATCCGGGTAAATGTTGGGTCGTTCGCCTTCGGCCCGGCTCACGTTTTCCGATCGATCGTTATCGCACATCACCTCATGGCAGATCCCGTTTTGCTTCCCCGCTATACCGGCTTCGACGGCGCGCGGCATCTCGCGTCGGGCGATCTCGCGACGGTCGCGCTGGCCATGCGCCGCGCCGCGCAGGCCGAATCGACCGGGCCGGTGCTGCTGTTCGACAATGCCACGGGGCGCTCGATCGACGTCGACCTGCGTGGCAGCGAGGACGAAATTCGAGCGCGGTTCGCGGCTGAAGCTGAATCTGCGTCTGCGTCTACGTCCGGCGACGAACCGCGGGACACCCCCGAAACCGCCGCGCCGCGTGGCCGTGGACGGCCCAGGCTCGGCGTCGTCGCGCGTGAAATCACGCTGCTGCCGCGTCATTGGGCGTGGCTCGCGGAGCAGCCGGGCGGGGCGTCGGTGGCGCTGCGCAAGCTCGTCGACGACGCACGCCGCGAACACGGCGGCCGCGACCGCCTGCGTGCCGCGAACGAGCGCGCCTATCACTTCATGTCGGCGCTGGCCGGCGATCTGCCCGGCTTCGAGGAGGCCTCGCGCGCCTTGTTCGCGGGCGAGGCGGATGGCTTTCGCGAGCGGATCGACGGCTGGCCGGCCGATATTCGCGAGCATGTGCTGCGGCTTGCCGAGCCGGAAGCGGAGCCGCGCCGAGTTGAACCGGGCGATCGATGACGGCGCGCATGACGCGTCATCGTTCCGTCATCTTCGTCGTGCGTTCGTCGATCTGCTTCGATCCTCGCGACAACGCTTCGCATTCGGCCCTCGGCGCGGCCTCGCCGGGGCGGTAGCCTGTGATCCCGCTTTTCTCCGAGCCTTCGCGGCGTGCGGCTTCGTCCGCCCGGCGCGGATCACACCCGCCTGCCCATGCGCACCCGTTACGACTCGAACGCCTCCCCACTGAACATCAACGACGCCGAATCGCGGCAAGACGATCCGCGTCATGCGTCCACAGCATCGTCCGCCAGCCCGAGCGGTGGGGGGCACATCTGCCCCTGCAGTCATACCAGCAAGCGCGCCGTGACGGCGTGGCGCCCGCGTCGCTGCACGATGCGGTGGCGAATCAGGATATGTCCGGCGTACGCACGCTGATCGCGTCCGGCGCGAAGCTCAACAAGCTCGACGGCCAGCGCCGCACGCCGCTCGACGTGCTCGATTCGCTGGGCGCGTCGCGCTCGGTCGGCTCGGCCTTGCGTCGAGAACTGCTGCGCCCGCGCAATCCGGCCGCGCCCGACGGGCACGGCAAGCCCGAGGCGTTGCACGGCAGCCCGTGGGGCTTCGAGATCCTTGAGTCGAAGGCGCTCGCGGGCGGCCGGCACGCGCCGAAGGGCGGCCACAGCTCGCTCGAAGGCATGGTGTTCTTCTCGACGCGCACGCCGGAAAGCCCCGCGAGCCAGGCCGTGCGCGCCGACTGGCGCTCGGGGCCGCGTCGCTACGCGAAGGGCAGCGCATCGAGCAGCAACTCGCCAGCGCAGGCCGGCATCCGCTACCAATTGGCCAGTACGGTGCTCGATCGAGCAGGTAGCGCCGCGTCTTGGAAGCCCACCGCCGACGCGCAGCGCTACGACGCCGACACGCCGGCGGAGCTGACCGAGCGTCTGTCCCACGAGTTGAGCGCCGCCATGTTCCTGATGGCTCAACGTACGCCGGCGAACCACGCCGAGGCGCTGACGCGGTCGGTCGAGCAACTGCCGCTGCGCGGGTCGGTACTGATGTGCAAGCGCAACGGCGAGCGCGTGCGGATCGAGGGCGACGCGCTGCGCACGCTGTATCGCGATGCGGCGGCCGGCATCAAGGATCAGCAGGAGCGTTCGGACGCCATGCCGTACCTGTGCCTGATGAATCGCGGCCAGATCGTGCCGGTGGTGTTCGGCTTCGAGAAGGTGGAGGGCTTGCGCACGCACACGCTGGCCAGCGGCAAGCAACACGCGTATCAGGAGGCCGTGCACCCGCTGGACGGCTCGGAGCAGGGCGGCCGGCTGACCGAAATCGAGGTCGGCAGCCGCGAGGATCTGGCGACGTTGAGCCTCGCGTGCCTGGCGCGCGGCGTCGAGATTCCGCCGGGCGCGGTGGTGCGGATCAACCCGCCGCCGGGCGAGAAGCGCGCTACCGGTGTGCGTGCCGATTACCTGAACGCGCAGCAGTTGCAGGATTTCCACGCGACGCTGGCGCAGCAGGTGTCGGCGCTTGCGGGCATCGCGCCGAACCAGGCGGGGCAGGCGTTGAGCGCGATGCCGGTCGCCGCGCTGCAGGACGTCAACGATCAGGCGCGAGCCTGGGCGGCCCGCGCCTGAGCCATCGCCTGTGTTGCCGGCGCGACGCATCGGGAAAAGTCCCGATGCCATCGTCGGATTCGCCATCGCCGTAGCCGATCGCCTCGATCGTTTCGGATCTCGACCTGTTCACTCGACCCCTTACGGATCGCGCGCCGAAGAGGCGCGTGGCCGGCGTGGTCCGTCCCCATGCGGTTGCCAGCCTTCGATGCGTTTTGCCATCCTCGAGTTTTGATTTGAAATCGACTCGTTAAGATAAGAAAACTTATCTGAGCGATCACGCTTCGATGCAAATTTTCGATCGCGAGCGACCCTCGAGATTGACAAGCGCCCGTTGACGGTCATCTCGAAATTCAATAAAACGGAGCGATAAACACACCGATCTCTCATTCCGTTCCGGGTCACCATGACTTCGATTCCTGGCATCTTCGTCGCCACGCCCGCCTATGGATCGAGCTGCTACATGCCGTATGTCAGCGGGCTGCTGTCGTTGCAGCGCGCGTGCATGGAGGCGGGCCTCGGGTTCGAATTCTTCTATGTCAGCGGCACGGCGCTGCTGCACGAGCAGCGCAATGTGCTGATCCAGCGCTTTCTCGCCGAATCGAACCTGTCGCACCTGATGTTCATCGACGCCGACATCGGCTTCGAGGGCCGCGACGTGCTGCGCATGTACGAGGTGCAGGCTGAGATCGCGTTGGGGCCGTATCCGGCGAAGCAGATGAACTGGGATGCGATCGTGGAGATGGCGCGGCGCAATCCCGAGCTGTCGGCCCGGCAGGTGGCGATGG
Source organism: Burkholderia sp. 22PA0099 (assembly GCF_047497165.1). Lineage (NCBI taxonomy): Bacteria > Pseudomonadati > Pseudomonadota > Betaproteobacteria > Burkholderiales > Burkholderiaceae > Burkholderia > Burkholderia sp. 22PA0099. The sequence continues at coordinate 2,982,384 of NZ_CP163164.1, forward strand.
CCGCGGCCGATTACCGGCAAACGCTGTATGCGATCGGCGAGGGCGCTCTGAACCAGACCGAACGGCCCGTGGAAGTGGCGGCCGGCGGTGCGGGCCTGATGCTGCTGGAGCGTGCCGTGTTCGAGAAGCTGGCGAGGGCCTATCCGGACACGCGCGTCGAGGTGCCTGCCGTCTACCGGCATCTGGTGCCGCATGCGACGCACATGTACGAGCACTTCGAATTTCTGCGCACGCCCGAGGGGCGGTCGCTGTCGGAGGACATGTCGTTCTGCCGCAAGTGGCGCGACCTGGGTGGCGGGATATATGCGTGTCCGTGGTTCAAGACCACGCATGTCGGGCCGCATGCGTTCGATGGTGATTTGCCGGCTTTATTGCGGCGGGGGTGAATCGCGTGTGCATTGTGTCCGCGCCGACCGCCGACCGCGATGAAGCAGATGCGGCTAACCACGCAGCACCCGCTTCATGCATCAATCAAGCAAACCCGCCATTCACGCGCAGCACCTGCGCATTCACCCAGGCCCCATCCGGCCCCGCCAGGAACGACACCGCCGACGCAATATCCTCCGGCTCGCCCAGGCGCTCCAACGGCGCGAGCTTGGTGATCTGCGCGACCTGTTCCTCGCTCTTGCCGTTGAAGAACAATTCGGTGGCCACCGGCCCCGGCGCGACGATATTCGCGGTGATGCCGCGCCCGCGCAGTTCGTTGCCGAGCACGCGCACCAGGCCTTCCACGCCGGCCTTGCTGGCGATGTACGGGCCGTAGCCGGGGAATGAGCGCGCGATCACGCTGGTCGACAGCGCGATGATCCGACCGCCGCGTTGCAGGCGCTTGGCCGCCTCGCCGAGCACCAGGAACGCGCCGCGCAGGTTGATGGCGATGGTGCGGTCGAACACGTCGATATGCTTGGCGTCGATCTGGGCCATCGTCATCACGCCGGCGCTGTTGACCACGGCATCCACGCGGCCGTAGGCCTCGAACGCAGCGTCGAACAGGCGCGTAACGTCGGCTTCGACGGACACATCGCCCTGCACGGCGATCGCGCGGCCGCCAGCCTCGACGATCGCATCGACGGTTTCCTGGGCGGTGTCGGCATTGCCGGCGTAGTTGACGACCACGGCGAAGCCGTCGGTGGCGAGGCGCATCGAAATGGCGCGGCCAATGCCGCGCGAGCCGCCGGTCACGATCGCGGCGCGGGAAGAGGTTTGGGTCATGTCTGGCTCCTGATGTGAGAGGGCGTCGTTGCCCGTCAGGAATGCATTCTTCGCGCTTTGCCCGCATCGATAAACCCGCCCGGCTTGCTAATACAATTCAACCGGCATCAATAATGTGAGCGGGAAATCGGCGTTTCAGCCACATTCATCGGCCTTTCAGGCTGGTAAAGTAGCGCGCATATTCAACGAACATCAACAATCCCGCTCCGCCATGGATCGCCTCGATACTCTCCAGCTGTTCACCCGGATCGTCGAAACCGGCAGCTTCAGCCGCTCGGCGGACATGCTCGGCATCCCGCGTGCGAGCGCGACGCACGCCATCAAGCAACTGGAAGCGCGGCTCGGCACGCGGCTGCTGGAGCGCACCACGCGCCAGGTCAAGCCGACGGCGGACGGCAGCGCGTTCTACGAGCGCTGCGTGCTGGTGCTGTCCGAACTCGACGACGCCGAAGCCTCGCTGCGCCAGGACGCCTCGAACCCGCGCGGCCTGCTGCGCGTGGACATGAGCGGCACGCACGCGACGCAGGTGGTGCTGCCGCGCATCGCCGATTTCCATCGTCGCTATCCGGAAATCGAACTGGTGGTCAGCAGCGGCGACCGGCTCGTCGATCTGGTGCGCGAGGGCGTGGATTGCGTGATCCGGGGCGGGCGGCCGCACGATTCGTCGCTGGTGGCGCGGCGGCTGGCGATGATGCCGCAGGTGATCTGCGCGAGCCCGGCCTATCTGGCCGAATTCGGCACGCCGCGGCATCCCGACGAGCTGCCGTCGCACCGCGCCGTGCGCTTCTTCGCGAGCAGCGGCGGCATCGATTACCCGTTCTCGGTGGTGGTGGACGGGGAAGTGCGCGATTACGACGTCGGCGGCTGGATCTCGGTCAACGACGCGGAAAACTACGCGGTGGCCTGCGAAAGCGGCGCGGGGCTGATCCAGGCGCCGCGCTACCACCTGGAGCCGGCGTTGCGCGACGGCCGCCTCGTGGAGGTGCTGGCCGACTGGCACAGCCCGGCCATGCCGTTGACGGCGCTGTATCCGTATCGGCGGCAGTTGTCGCCGCGCGTGCGCGTGTTCGTCGACTGGCTGCGGGATATCTACGGGGAATTGTTCGGGCCGGCCTGAGCCTGACTTGAGCGTGGAGCGCGGCGCGGCCCGACGCGATCGGCCCTGGGCGTGACCGGTGCAATCGGCCCGTGGCGTGACCGGTACGATCAGCCCGGCACGTGACCGGCGCCGCCGTCCGTCGGCATCGCCTGCTCGAAATCGCGCGCCAGCGAGCCGAGCGTAACCTCGCCGAACTTCGCCAGCAGCGCGTCCTCGGCCTCGGCCAGCGCGGCCGACAGATGCGCGTTGACGGCGCGCTCGACCAGGCAATGCGGGTGATCGTCCGACACCAGTTCCGAAAACAGCGGCGGTTCGCCCACCGCGCGATACACGTCGAGCAGCGTGATCGCATCGAGCGGCGCGGCCAGCGTCCAACCGCCACCGTGCCCCTTCTCCGATTGCACATAGCCGGCGTCGCGCAGCCCGCCGAGCAGCCGCCGCACCACCACGGCGTTGGTGCCGAGCATCGCGGCCATCATCTCGGACGTCATCGGCCCGTCGGCGCGGTGCATGTGGATCAGCGCGTGCAGCATCCGTGACAGGCGGCTATCCGTTCTCATGATTCTCCAGGGTTCAGGGCAGGGCATCCACTCACGCAACAAATGAAGTTGCGAGATGGATGGTACACGTCTATCATGCAACTCCTGATGTTTCGTGAAATCGATGTCATGTGCCGGCCCGTGCATTCATGGCCGGCCTCAACGGGAGCTTGGGATGCAGTCACATCATGAAGTGATCGTGGTCGGCGGCAGTTTCGCGGGCCTGTCGGCGGCGATGCAACTGGCGCGGGCACGGCGGCGCGTGCTCGTGATCGACGGCCGTCAGCCGCGCAACCGCTTCGCCGCGCATTCGCACGGCTTTTTCGGGCAGGACGGGCGCACGCCCGAGGAGATCGTCGGCGACGCCACGGCGCAACTGGCGGCCTATCCGAGCGTGCAGTTCCGGATCGGCCAGGCCACGCAAGCCGAGCGTACGGCGCAGGGCTTCGCCGTGACGCTGGCCGATGGCAGCACGGCCACCGCCGATCGGCTGATTCTCGCCACCGGCGTGCGCGACGTGCTGCCGCCGCTGGCCGGCCTGACCGAACGCTGGGGCGTCAGCGTGCTGCATTGCCCGTACTGCCACGGCTACGAACTCGGCCGTGACGGGCGGCTCGGCGTGCTGGCCACGCACCCGATGTCGTTCCATCAGGCGATGCTCGTCTCCGATTGGGGACCGACCACCTGGTTCACGCACGGCGCGATCGAACCGAGCGCGGACGAACTGGCGCAGGTCGCGGCGCGCGGCGTGCGTGTCGAGACCTCGCCGGTGGTGGAAGTGCTCGGCAAGGCGCCCGAGCTGTCGGGCCTGAGGCTGGCCGACGGGAAAATCGTGCCGGTCGATGCGCTGTTCGTCGGCACGCAATTGCAGATGGCCAGCAATCTCGCGAGCCAGTTGGGCTGCGAATTCGAGGAAGGGCCGGCGGGCCAGATGGTGCGCGTCGATGCCTGGAAGCAGACCAAGGTGCCGGGCCTGTTCGTGGCCGGCGACGCGTCGAACCCGATGACCAACGCCACGTTCGCGTCGTCGTCGGGCGTGATGGCGGGCGTGGCCGCGCATCGGTCGCTGATTTTCCCGGCAGGGCATTGAGCGCGCCGGCCGCGGCTTGACGGGCCGGACGGCCGCCGTCGCGATCGCGTCGATTCCGTCGCGGCATCGCGCGACGACGGCGGCTTCCACACGCAACCGGCCGTTATGACATCGGGTGATATTCGTATCCGATTTGCTTCGTTGTCTTGCCGGCGGCGCGGGCATAAATTCGGGTTTTTGCTTCGCAGGAATCGTCGAACGTGTCCGTCTCCGCCGCTGTTGCCACGCCCGCATCGCCGTCGCCGTCGTTCCGGCAGTCATTCGATATCGTGCCGTTCGACGCGCCGCTCGGCGCGGAAGTGGTCGGCCTCGACCTGTCGCAGCCGATCGGCGACGACGATTTCTCGCGCATCCATCGCGCGCACCTCGATCATCACGTGCTGGTGTTCCGCGACCAGCGCATCACGCCCGACGAGCAGGTGGCGTTCAGCCGCCGCTTCGGCCCGCTCCAGCAGCACGTGCTGTATCAGTTCGCGCTGGCGGGGCATCCCGAGGTGCTGATCGTCTCGAACATCGTCGAGAACGGCAAGCCGATCGGCCTGGGCGACGCCGGCCATTTCTGGCATTCGGATCTGTCGTACAAGGAACAGCCGAGCCTCGGCTCGCTGCTGCACGCGCAGGAGTTGCCGGCCGAGGGCGGCGACACGCTGTTCGCCAACATGCACCTGGCCTGGGACACGCTGCCCGAGGCGCTCAAGCAGGCCGTCGAGGGCCGTCGCGCCGAGCACACGTATCTGGCGCGCTACGCCGAGCTGCAGGCGCGCAGCCCGTGGCGGCCGAACCTGTCGCCCGAGCAGATCGCGCAGGTCAAGGCGGTCGAGCAGCCGATCGTGCGCACGCACCCGGAAACGGGCCGCCGCGCGCTGTTCGTCAACGAGCATTTCACGACGCACATCGTCGGCCTGCCGGAAGACGAAAGCCGCGCGCTGCTCGACGAGATCTTCGCGCACAGCGTGCGTGACGAATTCGTCTACCGCCATCAATGGCGCGAACACGATCTCGTGTTCTGGGACAACCGCTCGCTCATGCATCTCGCGGCCGGCACGCCCGATCATCTGCGCCGCAAGCTCTACCGCACCACGATCGAAGGCGACCTGCCGGTCTGACGATTCCGGCCCGAAGCCGGACGCCGCCTTCAGCCCGAGCCTGACCGCCTCCCGGCGCCTGCGCCCTCGACGATCGTCGGGGCCGCGCCGCGGCGGCGCTCGTTCGCCGATTCCATTTGTTTCGCATCCCTTAGCACGAGGTTTCCGATGTCGTTTCCGTTCAGCGCGACGCTCGCGCGCACCCGTTGGTTCGCCCGCCGTTCGGCCGTGTCCGCGATCGCCGTGGCGCTCGCCGCCACCGGCTTCGCCGCCGCCGCGCCGGCTCATGCCGAAGGCAAGATCCGCATTGCCGAGCAGTTTGGCATCGTCTACCTGATGCTGAACGTCGTGCGCGACCAGCACCTGATCGAGCAGGAAGGCAAGAAGGAAGGCATCGATATTCAGGTGGACTGGGCCAAGCTGTCGGGCGGCGCGGCCGTCAACGACGCGCTGCTGTCGGGTGCGGTGGATATCGCCGGCGCGGGCGTCGGGCCGCTGCTGACCGTGCTGGGACCGCACCCACGGCCATCAGAACGTCAAGGGCGTGGCTTCGCTCGGCAACCTGCCGTATTACCTCGTCAGCACCAATCCGGCGGTCAAGACGATCGCCGATTTCACCGCGAAGGATCACATCGCGGTGCCGGCCGTGGGCGTGTCGGTGCAGTCGCGCGTGCTGCAATACGCGGCCGCCAAGCAATGGGGCGACAAGTCGTTCGACAAGCTCGACGGCTACACGCAGGCGATTCCGCATCCGGACGCCGCCGCCGCGATCCTGGCCAACAGCAACGTTGTGAGCGCGCATTTCAGCACGCCGCCGTTCCAGCAGCAGGAGCTGGCCGGCAACCCGAAGGCGCACGTGGTGCTCGATTCCTACGTCGTGCTCGGCGGCCCCAGCTCGGCCACCGTGCTCTACGCCACCGAGAAATTCCGCGACGCGAACCCGAAGACGTATCGCGCGTTCGTGGCGGCGCTGGCCGATGCGGCCAAGCTGATCTCGACCGATCCCGAGCGCGCGGCGGATATCTATATCCGCGTCAACCAGTCGAAGATCGATCGTGCGCTGCTGCTGAAGATCCTGCGCGACCCGCAAGTGCAGTTCAAGACGGCGCCGCAGAACACGCTCGGCCTCGCGCAGTTCATGCACCGCGTGGGCGCGATCCGCAACGCGCCGAATTCGGTGCACGACTATTTCTTCGACGATCCGGCCATCCAGGGCGGCAGTTGAGCGCGTGCCAGGCGCGAAAGCCTGACGCGCGCCTGACTCGATGCCGCGCGCGCCTTATCCGCGCGCGGCATTTGCAAAGCCGCAATGATTGGTTGGGATCGCGAAACGCGGCCGGTATCTTGATGTTTTGTCTGTCGCATTGTCGAGGTCGAGCATGAATCTGTCGAACGCATGGCCTGCGCCGCATGTCGCGCGCAGCGGAACCGGCGTCGAATCGGCGCCCCGCGCCGGCACGCGCGGCGAACGCGGTGCGGAGCAGGCCGGCCACGCCGCGCCGCTGTTGTCGGTCGATCGCGTCACGCTCGAATACCGCACCGGCGAGCGCATCGTGCGCGCCACCCAGCGCGTGAGCTTCGAGGTCGATCACGGCGACCGCTTCGTGCTGCTCGGGCCGTCCGGCTGCGGGAAATCGACGCTGCTGAAGGCGGTGGCCGGTTTTGTCGAACCGGCGGCGGGCAGCATCGCGCTCGACGGCCGCGCCATCGCGGGGCCGGGCGCCGACCGCGTGGCCGTGTTCCAGGAATTCGATCAACTGCCGCCGTGGAAGACGGTGCTCGAGAACGTGGCGTTCCCGCTGCGCGTCGCGCGCCGGCTGTCGCGCCGCGAGGCCAGCGAGCGCGCGCTCCATTACCTCGACAAGGTGGGCTTGTCGGCGTTCGCGAAGGCCTATCCGCATACGCTGTCGGGCGGCATGAAGCAGCGCGTGGCGATCGCTCGCGCGCTGGCCATGCAGCCGCGCGTGCTGCTGATGGACGAGCCGTTCGCCGCGCTCGACGCGCTCACGCGCCGCAAGATGCAGGAGGAACTGCTGCGCCTGTGGGACGACGCGCGCTTCACGCTGCTGTTCGTCACGCATTCGATCGAGGAAGCGCTGGTGGTCGGCAATCGCATCCTGCTGCTGTCGCCGCATCCGGGCCGCGTGCGCGCCGAAATGAACAGCGAGCGGTTCGCGCTCGACAGCATCGGCAGCGACGATTTCCAGCAGAGCGTGGCGCGCATCCACCGGCTGTTGTTCGAGACGCCCGACGTGCCCGGCAACCCGCACGCCGCCCGCACCGAGGAGGCTCAAGCATGAGCACGCCGCTTCCGTCCCGCCCCGAATACGAACTGACGCTGGAAGCGCCCGACCAGGGCGTGCTGGCCGCGCGGGCACCGCTCGTGGCGCGCCTGCTCGATTCGAGCGGCCTGCGCCGCGTGCTGATCGCGCTGGTGTTGATCGCCGCCTGGGAGATCGTGGCGCGAGTGGTCGACAACGACCTGCTGGTGCCGACCTTCGTGGCCACGGCGCGCGCTTTCGTGGAGGGCATCGCGTCGGGCGAACTGCTGGTGAAGACCGGCATCTCGCTGTCGGTGCTGCTGCGCGGTTATGCGATCGGTGCCGTGCTGGCGTTTGCGCTGACCTCGGTGGCGGTTTCCACGCGGTTTGGTCGCGATTTGCTGTCGATGCTCACCGCCATGTTCAACCCGCTGCCGTCGATCGCCTTGCTGCCGATCGCGCTGCTGTGGTTCGGCCTGGGCACCGGCAGCCTGCTGTTCGTGCTGATCCATTCGGTGCTCTGGCCGCTCGCGCTGAACATGTACACGGGTTTTCTGGGCGTGCCCGACACGCTGCGCATGGCGGGCCGCAACTACGGCCTGCGCGGGCTGCGGTTCGTCTGGCTGATCCTGGTACCGGCGGCGCTGCCGTCGATCCTGTCGGGGCTGCGGGTGGGCTGGGCGTTTGCCTGGCGCACGCTGATCGCGGCCGAACTGGTGTTCGGCGCGAGCGCCGGGCAGGGCGGCCTGGGCTGGTACATCTTCCAGAACCGCAACGAGCTTTATACGGATCGCGTGTTCGCCGGGCTGGCGGCCGTGATCGTGATCGGCCTGCTGGTCGAGCACCTGGTGTTCGATACGCTCGAGCGGTTGACGGTGCGCCGCTGGCGCGCCTGAACCGGCCGACGCCGGCCTGAATGGCGGCGCGCGATGACACTGCGGGCGGTACGGTTTTTCGGCCGCTCGACAGCGACGCCGCGTCACTTATGGTAGATTTTCGCCGCGGCGCGTCAAACGCGTCGCAACGTTCTCAGGGCGGGGCGAAATTCCCCACCGGCGGTAATCGCGCTTCGGCGCGTAGCCCGCGAACAGCTCACGCAGGCCTGCCTGCGCGATGCCTGCCGACCCGGTGTGATTCCGGGGCCGACGGTCATAGTCCGGATGAGAGAGAGCGGGGTTTTTGCCGCGCGCGCAATGCGTGCGGTGTGGCCCTGTGCGCCCCATTCAACGCAAACACAGGACCTGTCGATGACTCAGCTTCACTCCACTTCCCCATCCCCCCGTCGAATCGCCTTCGTCCAGTCGTGCTGGCACAAGGACATCGTCGACCAGTGCAAGACCTCGTTCGTCGCCTCGCTCGCGAACGCCGGCATTGCCGAGTCGGATATCGATTTCTTCGAAGTGGCGGGCGCGTTCGAAATTCCGCTGCATGCCAAGCTGCTCGCGAAGACGGGCAAGTACGCGGCCATCGCCTGCGCCGGCCTGGTGGTCGACGGCGGCATTTATCGCCACGAATTCGTCGCGCAATCGGTGATCTCGGGCTTGATGCAGGTGCAGCTCGAAACCGAAACGGTGGTGCTGACCGCCGTGCTGACGCCGCATCACTTTCATCACGGCTCGCACGAGCACACCTCGTTCTTCCACGAGCACTTCGTCGTGAAGGGCAAGGAACTGGCCCACGCCTGCGCGGATACCATCGCGAAGGTTGCCGCGCTGCGCGGTGAAACGGTCGGCGCGCCGATCAAGCAGGCCGCCTGAAGCGGGCGCGGCCGCGCGCCGCGCATCGCTCGCCGCCTGACGGAACGCAAAACGGGGAAGCTTCGGCTTCCCCGTTTGCTTTTGGCGCGAGTGCCAGCGCCGGTGCTTCAGCCTTCGCTGCGCCGCCAGAGCGCGCCGCCCCAGCGATGGCGCTGCCGGTAGATCACCGCCAGCCACACGAGCCACCCGATTCCGGCATAGAGCGCCACGCGCGTGTCCTCGAACCAGCCGAGCATCGCCACCACGAACACCATGAACGCGATCGCCAGCGCGGGGCCGACCGGCCACAGCGGCACGCGAAACGCCAGCGCATCGACTTCGGCGCGCGGCAGGCGGCGACGCATCGCGACCTGCGACGCGAGGATCATCAGCCAGACCCACACGGTCGCGAACGTCGCGATTGCCGCGACTGTCTGGAACACCTGCTTCGGCGCCAGATAGTTCAGCACCACGCCGACCAGCAGCGCGGCGGCCATCACCAGCACCGTGACCCAGGGCACGCCCTGGCGCGAGGTGGCGCCCAGCACGCGCGGCGCGTGGCCTTGCTGCGCCATGCCGTACATCATGCGGCCCGCGCCGAAGATGTCGCTGTTGATCGCCGAGATGGCCGCCGTGATCACCACCACGTTCAGGATGCCGGCCGCCGATTTCACGCCGAGCGCGCTGAAGATCTCGACGAACGGGCTGCCCTGGGTGCCGATCTGCGTCCACGGGAAGATCGACATCAGCACCACCATCGTCAGCACGTAGAACAGCAGGATGCGCGCCGGCACGGCGTTGATCGCGCGCGGGATCACCTGCTCGGGATGCTTGGCCTCGCCGGCGCTCATGCCGATCACCTCGATGCCGCCGTAGGCGAAGATCACCACCGACAGCGACGCCACCAGCCCGCCCCAGCCGTTCGGCAGGAAGCCGCCGTGCGACCACAGGTTCGAGAGCGACGGCGCGGCTTCGTTCGCGCTGCCCAGATGCATGCCGATCGCGATGATCGCCACGCCGCCGACGATCATCGCGCCGATCGCGGCCACCTTGACGATCGACAGCCAGAACTCCAGCTCGCCGAACACTTTGACCTGGCAGAGGTTCAGTCCGCAGATGATCGCGACGATCGCCAGCACCCAGAGCCATTGCGGCACGTCCGGAAACCAGAAGCCCATGTAGATGCCGAACGCGGTCACGTCGGCGATCGCCACGATCACCATTTCGAGCGTGTAGGTCCAGCCCGTGACGAAGCCCGCGAACGGGCCGAGGTTTTCGCTCGCGTAATAGCCGAACGAGCCCGCCACCGGTTCGCGCACGGCCATTTCGCCGAGTGCGCGCATGACCATGTAGACGGCCGCGCCGCCGATCAGGTAAGCGAGGATCACGGCCGGGCCGGCCAGCTTGATGGCCGAGGCGGAACCGTAGAACAGGCCAGTGCCGATGGCCGAACCGAGGGCGAGAAAGCGGATGTGGCGCGCGCCGAGATGGCGTTGCAGTGGCTTCATCGTGTCTCCGAGTGAGTATGACGGGCCGGCGTCGAGGCCGAGCCGCTGTGCCCCGAGTTGTCTAGTCAGGTTGGGGCGAAAACATCATACCAATACGGTTCGGAGGGAAAAAGAGGGCTGTGCGACAACAATGCCGCACCTGCCAGCCGCAGCGGCGGGCGTCGGCGCAATCAGCATTTCCCGATTTTGCGGAGGCTGTGGCGAGTTAGCGTCATGCGACCCCAATGGCGGGCGTTTGATGGTAATTTTCACGCCGAGAGAAAATCGTAAAAAGACAACGATGAAAGACCAGATTCGCCATCGGACCGGGGCCGCGTTCCCGATGGCACCTCCCCGCGAGATCCCGCCGGGATCGCACCGCATTTGCGCCCGGCGCCACGCCGCCGGCGCACCGCCGCCGCGGTTTCACGCCGCGCGTCGTCTGCCTTTCCACGGCACGCCAGGCCACCCCGATCGCTTGCGCAGCGCGAACGCCCTGCAACGACATTCGCTCGCCTGGCGCCACCGTTGACCCGATTGCCGTGAGCCACGGCTGTCGCCGCTGCCGGCTTGCCCGGTCGCGGCGCGGGTGATGGCCGTCACGGCGATGGGCGGCATGACGTCTTGCGTCATGCCCGCCGTTGCTTCATCACTTTTTTGACCTGAAGAGGATTTCTCGATGAACTCACACGTTCGTTCCACCGGACGCACCGCGTTCGTGGCCGTCGCGCTGGCGCTCGGCCTGGCGGCTTGCGCCACCGAATCGTCGCGCACGTTGACCGTCGCGCCGACGCCCAGCGCGCAGGTGCCGTTCGCCGGCAAGCCGGTCGCCATTTCGGTCGGCAAGTTCGACAACCGCTCCAGCTACCTGCGCGGCATTTTCTCGGACGGCGTCGACCGGCTCGGCGGCCAGGCCAAGACGATCCTGATCACGCACCTCCAGCAAAGCCGCCGCTTCAGCGTGCTCGACCGCGACAACCTCGACGAGATCCGCCAGGAATCGGCGTTCCTCAAGCAGAAGCAGGCCGTGAAGGGCGCGCACTACGTGGTGACCGGCGACGTGACCGAGTTCGGCCGCAAGGAAGTGGGCGACCACGAGCTGTTCGGCATTCTCGGCAGCGGCCGGCAACAGGTGGCCTACGCCAAGGTCAGCCTGAACATCGTGGACACCAGCACGTCCGAAGTCGTGCTGTCGAGCCAGGGCGCCGGCGAATTCAGCCTGTCGAGCCGCGAGGTGATCGGCTTCGGCGGCACCGCGAGCTACGACTCGACGCTCAACGGCAAGGTGCTCGACCTGGCGATTCAGGAAGCGGTCGAACACCTGGTTTCCCAGGTGGACGCCGGTGCGCTGAACGCCAACAACAAGTGAGCCGGACGAACCGGCCATCCCGCGTTTTACCCAAAAACCACACACGACGATGAAGACCATCCTCCTGACCCGCCGCGCCGGCCTCTCGCTGGCCGCGACCTGCGCCTTGCTGGCCGGCTGCGCCGCGCCGAAAACTCCGCCGCTTTACCAGTGGACCGGATACCAGCGCGGCGTCTACGACTACTTCAAGGCCGAAAAATCCCCGCAGCAGCAACTCGACGCGCTCGAAAAGGCGCTGCAGGACATCCGCGCCCACGGCCATCGGCCGCCGCCGGGCTTCGAGGCGCAACTCGGCGTGCTGTACGCCGAACTCGGCAACGGCGAACAGGCGATGCAGGCGTTCCAGGCCGAGAAGGACAGCTTTCCCGAATCGGCGCCGTACATGGATTTCCTGATGAAGAAATCCGCCGGCAAGGCGCCGGCCAGCGACACGACGGCCGCGGCAAGCGTTGCCCCCGAACCGGCCGGCCTGGCCGCGCCCGCCGCCCCGACCGCCACCCACTGACGCGAGAGACCCATGTTCCAACGCATTTCGTTCAAGTTGCTCGCCGTTGCGCTGCTGGCGACGCTCGGCGCCTGCGCGGCGCCCGTCAAACAGCTCGACTACACGGCGTTCAAGCGCAGCCAGCCGCGCTCGATCCTGGTGCTGCCGCCCGTCAACAACACGAATGACGTGAAGGCCAGCATCGGCGTGCTGTCCGGCGTGACGTTGCCGCTCGCGGAGTCGGGCTACTACGTGGTGCCGGTCGGCGCGATGGAGGAAACCTTCAAGTACAACGGCCTGACCACGCCCAACGACATCGCCGAGGTGCCGCCGGCCAAGCTGCGCGAGATCTTCGGCGCGGACGCCGCGCTCTACATGAAGGTCACGCGCTACGGCACCGTTTATCAGGTGCTCGACAGCACCACGATCGTGACGGTCGACGCCAAGCTGGTCGACCTGCGAACCGGCGACGTGCTGTGGACCGGCTCGAAGAGCGCGACCGACAAGGAGCTGGGCGGCATGCACGGCGGCGTTCAGGGCGGCGGGATGGTCGGCTTGTTTGTGAACCTCGCCGTGGCGGCCGTCAAGCAGGTGGCCAAGACGGTGACCGACGAGAGCGTCGATGTGGCCGGGCTGACCAACGGCAAGCTGCTGTCGGCGGGCACGCCCAACGGCTTGCTGTATGGCCCGCATTCGCCGAAGTTCGGCACGGATTGAACTCGGCTGTCCGGCGCGAGGCCGAGGGCGTTTCGCGCCCGGCTTCCGCCGCCGGACCGGGCGGGCGCGGCTTTTCGCAGGTCGCGCCCGCTGTTACACATTTCGTCTCCCTGCGCTGTCCCGTTTCCCCGCCTCGCGTGTCACCCCATCGAGAACCGCCCCCGCAGGGCGGTATGATCGCGACTTCGTTCGCCGCGCCCAACCCGGCCCCGACTCATTTGCCGGCCGCGCCGCGAACCCGCCTAACCGCGCAACGCCGAGCCGTCGCGCAAGCAGTTCAGGCGAGCTGCCGCCCCAAGCCGCTGCCCGCCTGCGGGATGTTGATGGAGAACCTGTTGAAGAATCGTCCGACCCTGACCGCCGCGAGCGCGGCGCCGGCCGCATGAGCGCCGTATTCGACCGCTGCCGGCGGGTCGGGCCGCTGATCTCGCGCATCGTGTGTGCGATCGGCGGCGGCTACGCGCTCGGCGCGCTGGCCAGCGTGGCCGCGCTGGCGCTGCCGATGGCGCGCCCGCAAGCCGTCATGACCGGCATGCTGGCCAGCTTCGTGTTCTATACCGGTGCCGTGATCTGGGTGTTCCTGGCCCGCAGCGCGACGCGCGCCTGGGCCGGGCTGCTGGCCGCCGCCGCGCCGCTGGCGCTGGCCGCCGTGCTGGTGTCCACCGGAGCGATCGTCCCATGAGCGCCACGCCCGTTCAAGCGCCGAAGCCGCGCGGCGTGCGCCAGAGCATGTCGGATCTGCACACCTGGGCCGGCCTGCTGTGCGGCTGGATTCTCTACGCGATGTTCCTGACCGGCACCGTCAGCTACTTCAAGGACGAAATCTCGCAGTGGATGCGCCCCGAGTTGACGCACCAACAGCGCACGCCCGACCCGGCCGAAGTGGCGGCGCGCGTGGTGGCGCAACTCGGCACGCTGGCGCCGCAAAGCACGCAGTGGGGCATCACGCTGCCGACCGATCGCAGCAATGTGGCCGGTACGTTCTGGCGCCTGACGCCGGCCGAGATGGGCAAGGGCCGATTTTTCGGCGAGGCCGCGTTCGATCCCGTCACCGGCCGCGTGACCCAGGCCCGCGACACGCTCGGCGGCGAATTCTTCTACCGCTTCCATTTCCAGTTCTTCTATCTGTCCCCGGTCTGGGGCCGCTGGATCGCGGGCGTGTGCGCGATGTTCATGCTGGTGGCGATCGTCAGCGGCGTGATCACGCACAAGAAGATCTTCGTGGACTTTTTCACGTTCCGCTGGGGCAAGGGGCAGCGCTCGTGGCTCGACGCGCATAACGCGCTGTCGGTGTTCGGGCTGCCGTTCCATCTGATGATCACCTACACGGGGCTGGTCACGCTGATGACGATGTACATGCCCTGGGGCAACCAGATGGCGCTGAAAACGCCCGAACTGCAAGCCGCGTTCAATTCGCAGATCAGCGCATTCATCCAGCCCGGCACGCCGAGCGGCACGCCGGCCAGGCTCGCGCCGATCGAGCCGATGGTGCGCGCCGCACAGGCGCGCTGGGGCGAGCAAGGCGCGGGCATCGTCACGGTGGTGAATCCCGGCGACGCGGTCGCGCGCGTCGCGGTGGCGCGCGCCGAGGGCGGGCGCGTGTCGTCGAGCCCGCAATATCTGTTGTTCAGCGGCACCACCGGCAAGCTGCTGGAAGTGCACGACCGGGTGGGCGGCGCGGCCGAGACGCGCGGCGTGCTGTACGCGCTGCATCTGGGCCGCTTCAGCGATCTTCAATTGCGCTGGCTGTATTTCCTCGTCAGCCTGGCCGGCACGGCGATGGTCGGCACCGGCCTCGTGATGTGGACGGTCAAGCGCCGCCAGCAATTGCGCGACCCGCTGCGCCCGCATCTCGGCTTCCGGATCGTCGAGCGGCTCAATATCGCGAGCATCGCGGGGCTGTCGGTGGCGATGACGTCCTATCTATGGGGCAACCGCCTGCTGTCGCTCGGCATCGCGCATCGTGCCGACGCCGAAATCAACCTGTTCTTCGGCGTGTGGGCCGCCACCTTCCTGTATGGGCTGGTGCGCCCGGCGCGGCGCGCCTGGATCGAGCTGCTGTGGCTCGCGGCCGCGCTGCTGGCGCTGCTGCCGGTGCTCAACGCGCTGACCACCGATCGCCCGATCTGGCGCAGCGTGGCCGATGGCGACTGGGTGTTCACGGGCTTCCAGTTGATGATGTGGGCGTTCGCGGCGCTGCATGCGCTGCTGGCGATCCGCGCGAGCCGCCATCGCGCGCGCCCGCGTCCGGTGGGCCGGGCCGGCAAGGCCACCGCGCCGCGTGCCTCGGTGGCGATGCGCAAGGAGGACACCCCGTGAGCATGCTGCTGATGATTCTGGTGTGTCTGGCCGCATTCGCCTGCCTCGCGCTGGCGATGGAGCGCCATCAAGACACGGTGTTCGGCCGCCCGCTGGCCGCCACGGCCACGCGCGCGTTGCGCTGGGCTGGTTGGGTCGGGTTGCTGTTGGGCTTGTGGCTGACGGTGGCGGTGCGCGGTTGGGCGATCGGGCTGGCGACCTACAGCGGCGTGACGAGCCTCGCGGCCGGCATCGTGATCGGCGTGCTGATCGCCGTCGAAAGAAGGTCGGCCGCGCGTTGAGCGGCCGAGGCGGGGCGCCCGGCCCCGTGTGTCACCAAGCCCGCGCCACGGCGCGCGGGCCATTCCCGCTCATGACTTGAACGCGTCGCGCTCGCCGAATTGCAGCGCGGCGAGCTGCGCATAGAGCGGCGACGTCTGCAGCAACTCCGCGTGACGCCCCTGCGCGACGATCGCGCCCTGTTCGAGCACGACGATCCGGTCCGCCTGCTGCACGGTGGCCAGCCGATGCGCGATGACCAGCGTGGTGCGGTTCTGCGCGGCGTTGTCGAGCGCCGTCTGCACCAACCGCTCGCTGGCCGCGTCGAGCGCGCTGGTGGCTTCGTCGAGCAGCAGGATCGGCGGGTCCTTGAGGATCGCGCGCGCGATCGCGATGCGCTGGCGCTGGCCGCCCGACAGCCGCACGCCGCGCTCGCCGAGGAACGTGTCATAGCCTTCCGGCAATTGCTCGATGAAACCGGCGGCGGCGGCCATCTCGGCGGCGCGCTTCACCTGCGCCAGCGTGGCGTCGGGCATGCCGTAGCGGATGTTGTCGAGCACGCTGCCCGAGAAGATCACCGATTCCTGCAACACGATGCCGATCGCCTGGCGCAGGTCGGCCAGCGCGATGTCGCCGGTCGGCACGCCGTTGATCAGGATGCGGCCCGATTGCGGATCGTAGAAGCGCAGCAGCAACTGGAACAGGGTGGTCTTGCCCGCGCCCGACGGCCCGACCAGCGCGACGTGTTCGCCGGGCCGCACCTCGAGCGAGAAGCCCGCGAGCGCCGGGGTGCCCAGCCGCGACGGATAGGCGAAGCCGACGTTCTCGAAGCGGATGCCGTCGCCCTCGGCGGGCAGCGCCACGGTGGCCGGCGCTTCCTCCACCGGCGAGCGCGCGGCCAGCAGTTGCAGCAGCCGTTCGGCCGCACCCGCCGCGCGTTGCAGGTCGCCCCACACCTCGGCCACCGCGCCCACCGCGCCGGCCGTAAACACCGCGTAGAGGATGAACTGCGAGAGCTGGCCCGCGGTCATCTGCCCGGCCAGCACGGCCTGCGCGCCGAGCCACAGCACGAACACGATCGCCGAGAACACGAACACGATCACCACCGCCGTCAGCGACGCGCGGGCGCGGATGCGCGTGAGCGCCGTGTCGAACGCGGTTTCGACGGCCGTGCCGAAGCGCTGCGCCTCGTGCCGCTCCTGCGTGTACGACTGCACGGTCGGCATCGCGTTGAGCACCTCGCCGGCCAGCGCGCTGGCGTTCGCGACCTTGTCCTGGCTGGCCCGCGACAGCTTGCGCACGCGCCGCCCGAACATCACGATCGGCGCGACCACCACCACCAGCGTCGCGATGATGTAGGCCGACAGCACCGGGCTGGTCGCCACCAGCATCGCCACGCCGCCCACCGCCAGCAGGAAGTTGCGGAAGCCGAGCGACAGGCTGGTGCCGACCACCGTCTGGATCAGCGTGGTGTCGGTGGTCAGGCGCGACAGCACTTCGCCGGTCTGGGTCGTTTCGAAGAACTGCGGGCTCATGCGCGTGACGTGGTCGTACACGGCGCGCCGCAGGTCGGCCGTCACACGTTCGCCGAGCCACGACACCCAGTAGAAGCGCAGCGCCGTGGCCGCC
Source organism: Burkholderia sp. 22PA0099 (assembly GCF_047497165.1). Taxonomy (NCBI): domain Bacteria; kingdom Pseudomonadati; phylum Pseudomonadota; class Betaproteobacteria; order Burkholderiales; family Burkholderiaceae; genus Burkholderia; species Burkholderia sp. 22PA0099. The sequence goes on from NZ_CP163164.1 coordinate 2,999,669, forward strand.
GCGAGGATCAGCGAGACCACGAACAGCGCGATGAAATAGCGATCGATATGGGTGCGCTCGCCGCTGGCGAAGCCGCGGTCGATCAGGAAGCGGAACGCCACCGGCAGCACCAGCGTCGCGCCAGCCGAGACGACCAGCGCCAGGAAGGCGAGCGCCCAGCGGCCCGTGTAGCGGCGCAGAAACGGCAAAAGATCGAGCAGCGGGGCCACGCGAGGCGCGCGGCGGTTGGCTTCCGGCATGAGAATCCTGGGTGAAAACAGCGAGGGCGTGGTGGGGGCGCCGCCGCTTCAGCGCGCGGCGTCGTTCCCGGGCAGGGCGTCAGCGTAGCGGTTTCCGCGCGGGCGCGCGACCGCTTCCAGCAGGCGCCGGCCGGTGGCGGTCAGCGCGGGCAGGTTCAGGCCCCCGCCGCCGGGCTTCAGCGCGACCAACTGGTGCGCGAGCAGGGTGCTCAGTTCGGTGCGTGTCATGTCGATCTGCTCGGGGGTGCTGTGGATCAGCAGCAGCGTCGACAACTCATGAAGGCTCAACATGGTCGGTTCTCGGCAGGATGGCGGGTGTCATGCCGGGATGACGTTCGGGCGCGGCGAATATTGTGGCGGCGATCAAATATCGTGACGCGATGGTTGGCGGGTAATCGGCTCGCGCTGAAAGTTTGTTAATCGAGCCGATATTCCGTTAATCGCGATGCTGCATGGCAGCTTGTCATCAAACGGCAATTCACGACTGCATCGGTAGTAATCCTATTGATTGCGCGGCGATTTTCCGATTTTTGAAGCGGAAAATTATTCCTGGCTAAGTTCATGATTATTAATATGAAGTCAAAATTTCCGAATCGATTGAAACGCCAATTCAAGGTTTACCGTTTCTTTCATTTTTCCCCTAAAGTTGCGATGCCATGGACGTAGGCGTCCTACGGGGCAGAACCTGAGAAGAAGGAAAGACATGAGCACGGCGCCGTTCGGCGGCGTCCTGTCCAGCTTTGCGAGTCCGCAGGGAGCACCGGCGGGACTCGGCGGGCTGGCGGGTTCGCTTGCCACCAATATCGCGAGTCAAGTCGGCCCGGTGGCCGCGCTGGCCGGCCACGTCGATACCGTGCAACGCGCGGTGCAACTGGCGCAAACCGGTTTCTCGCTGCTGCAGCGGCCGCCGGCCGCGATCGCCGATTCGATCAATCAGACGGTCGGCAGCACGGCGAAGCTCACCCAGATGAACCGCTACGTCACGCTCGACACGCCGCTCGGCGAGGACGTGCTGCTGGTCAGCGTGGCGGTGGTGGACGAGCACGTGAACCGCCTGCCCGAGATGCATCTCGACCTGCTCTCGCACCGCAACGACCTCAAGCCGGCCGACCTGATCGGCCAGCAGGTCCGGCTCAAGTTCGACCCGCAATCGAAACAGGCGCTGCTGGCCGCCGCCACCGCCGTGAGCGGCGACGAGACGCGCTATTTCGACGGCTTCGTGTCGTCGTTCGACCGCGTCGGCAACCCGGGCAGCGTGACCCAGTACCACATGTCGGTGATGCCGTGGTTCTGGTTCCTGACGCGCTCGACCGATTGCCGCATCTTCCAGGAGCAGACCGCCCAGGACATCCTGTCGACCGTGTTCACCGATCACGGCTTCAGCGATTTCGCGTTCGACATCCGCTCGGCGCAAAAGCCGCTCGAGTACGTGGTGATGTATCAGGAGTCCTACTACAACTTCTGCGCGCGCCTGATGGAGCAGGAAGGGCTGATCTGGACGCACCGCTACGAGAAGGACAAGCACATCCTGGCGATCGGCGACGGCAACGCCCTGTTCCGCCCGATCGAGGGGCTGGCCAGCGTGCCGTACGCCGACAGCGCGTCGAGTGAGCTCAACGGCATCGATCAGCTCAACCAGGGCGGCCATTTCGGCGTCGGCAAGATCACCTATCGCGACTTCAACCATCAGACGCCGTCGTCACCGCTGATGATGGTCGAGGTCGAATCGACGCTCAAATACGCCCGGCTCGCCACCACCGAGCGTTTCGAACATCAATCGCTCTACGATCACGCCGCGGACGGCGACCGTTACGCGCTCCAGGCCATCGAGGCCGAGGAAGCGGAGGGGCAGCGCTACACGGGGCAGGGTTACGCGTGGCGCATGACCACGGCCGGCAGCGTCAGCGTGACGGGCCACCCGGTGGCCGCCGACAACCAGGCCTACGTGATCCTGCAGGTGCGCCACGAGGCGGTCAACGATTACGCCCAGCACGCGGCCAGGCTGCCGTACCGCAACAGCTTCGTGCTGCTGCCGCAGAAGGTGGCGTACCGGGCGCGACGCGTCACCGCCAAGCCGCTGATCCAGGGCACCCAATCGGCCATCGTGGTCGGCCCGGACGGCGAGCAGATCCACACCAACGGCAGTTGCGTGAAGCTGCATTTCCTGTGGGACCGGCGCGGCAAGCTCGACGGCTCCGATTCGATGTGGATTCGCGTATCGCAGCCGTGGGCCGGCGCCGGCTGGGGCGCGGCGGCGATCCCGCGAATCGGCCAGGAAGTGCTGGTGGCGTTCAACCAGGGCGACCCGGACAACCCGGTGATCGTCGGGCGCGTGTTCAACGGCGACCAGGGCAACCCGTACCACGGCGCGGCCGGCCAGACCATGGGCATCAAGAGCCAGACCCACAAGGGCGAAGGCTCGAACGAACTGCGCTTCTCCGACGTGAACGGCAGCCAGGAAGTGTTCCTGCACGCGCAGAAGGACATGAACACGGTCATCAAGGATGCCGAAACGCACACCGTGGAGGCCGGCCCGCGCACCGTCTCGCTGCTCAAGGGCAGCGAAACCAAGCAGATCGCCGAAGGCGGCATGACCGAGACGATCGCGCTGACCCGCGACACCACGGCGAACGTCATCAACACCAAGGCGATCGCCAGCAAGGCCGGCCCCGGCATGCAGAGCCACCAGGCCAGCGACGGCATCGAGCATCGGGTGGGCGACAGCGTGCTGACCATGACGCCCGACGGCATCAAGCTGAGTCACGGCCCGTCGACCATCCTGATCAACGCGAACGGCATCTATCTCGACGGCCCCGTCATCCACTTGAACCAGGGCAGCGTGCAGACGCCCGAGCAGGCGCTGGCGCTGCAATGGGCGGCCGCGCAGGCCATGATCGCGCAGGGCCTGGCCAGCAGCGACCCGGCCACGCGCGCGGCGGCCGGCAAGCTGGCCGAATCGCTCAAGGCGCAGCAGCTCGCCAAGCTGGCCGATCACGTGTATCACCCGAACGATCCGCCGCCCACCGGCTGGAAGGCGATCGGCAACGACCCCGAGGCGCTGAAGGCCTACGGCCTCAAGCCGAGCGACCTGCAAAAGCCCGGCAGCAACTTCGGCGCGCAGATGTACGCGCCCGACCCGAACGTGTTCGGCGACAGCATGAAGCCGACCATCGCGTTCAAGGGCACCCAGCAACTGTTCGGCGAGGACATGAGCAACAATCTCGCGCAGGGCCTGGGCTCCGATTCGCCGTACTACCGCAACGCGGTCACGATCGGCAAGGACATCCAGACTACCGGCGCCGCGTCGGCCGTCGACTTCACCGGGCACTCGCTCGGCGGCGGGCTGGCCTCGGCCGCCTCGGAAGCCAGCGGCGCGTCGGCCGTCACGTTCAACGCGGCGGGCCTCGATCCGGGCACGGTCGCGCAATACGGCGGCACCGCGCAGGCCAGCAACATCACCGCCTATCGCGTGGACGGCGATATCCTGACGGGCATCCAGGAAGGCCGGCTCGGCCCGATCAGCGACGGCACGGCCGCGCTGATGCCGAAGGCGGTCGGCACGCCCGTGACGCTCGACGGCACCAGCGTGACCACCGTCGGCCGCCATCTGATGGGCGAGGTGTCGAACGGCCTCGGCCAGCAGGTTTCGAAGGACGAATTGAATCTCGCCTCCCATCTGAACACGTCGAATTGAATTGATGCGATACAAGAACGCGATTGCCGCCGGCACCGTCGCTGCGCTGATCGGCGCGGCGCTGCCGCTCGGCTGGCCCACTCAAGCCCAAGGAATCACCATGACCGGCTTTCAACGCTATGCACCGGAAACCTTCTTTTCGGGGCAGCAGCTCACGCTGGCCCAGGCCATTCACGACGGCAACCTCGGCAGCGTGCAGCAGCTCGCGCCGAAGACGGACCTCAACGCGCCCGGCGCGAAGCACGTGACGCTGCTGTCGTACGCGGTGCAGGAGATCGTGCCGGTCAAGAACGACGCGGCCAGCCCGCGCTACCAGATCATTTCGGTGCTGCTGAAGCACGGCGCCGACCCGAAGGCGAGCCTCGGCCCCGACGGCGGCTCGGTCGCCGAAATCGCGCTGCGCGCCGATACGCCGAACCTGCTGCGCGTGCTGCTGAACGGCGGGCTGGACCCGAATTGGCTCTACAACGGCGACACGCCGATGCTGTTCGAGGTGGCCGAGAACAAGCTGTTGCCGCAACTGACGCTGCTGATCGAGCACAAGGCGAACGTCAACGCACGCGATTCGCTCGGCAAGACGGCGCTGTTCCAGGCGACCATGATCCAGCAGTGGGACACCGTCGATTACCTGCTCGCGCACGGCGCCGACCCGAAGCTCGCCAGCGAATTGGGCGTGTCCTATGGCTGGGTGCTGCAGAACGAACTGAAGAATCACGCCGCGCCCGATTCGCCGGCCGCCGCGCGTATCGAACAGATCCGCCGCAAGATCGTCGCAGCCGGCGCGCCGTGGCCGCCGCTCGATCCGAAGGCGCAGCGTGCGGCGATGCGCGCGCGCGGCGAGAAGGTCGTGACGCCGGCCGGCCAGGCGGATTGATGGCGGACCTGATCGAAGCGTTGCCGAGCGTCGGCCGGCGCGCGGTGCTGGGCGCGTCCACGGCGGGCTACGTGCTGTCGCTGCTGCTGCCGGCCATGTACTTCGAGAAGGAACCCTCGCTGAGCGGCCTGGCGTTGCTCGGGCAGGGCTGGTTGGGGCTGCTGACGCTGAACCCCGCGTGGCTGGCCAATCCGCTCTGCGTGTGGGCTGCCGTGCAGCTTGCGCGGCGGCGCTACGGCCGGGCGGCGGGCTTCGGCGCCGCCGCGCTGGCGTGCGCGCTGTGCTCGCCGTTCACGAAGAACTGGTATTTCAACGAGGCCGCCGCGACCCCGATCGCCGGCCTCGGGATCGGCTTTTATGTGTGGCTGCTGGCGCTGGCGGCGTTGCTGCTGGGCAGCCTGCGCCTGCGCCGGAGCGCCGCCGCGCACTGACCGGCGCGTGCGCTCGATTCGATTTCCCTCTCATACGGGCAGCTTGCATGACGGATTCCGACAACCGCATCCGCATCCACGAAGGCAGCATTGCGTTGCCGGCCGGCTTCGAGGATCGGACCACCAACCTGTTCGTGCCGCCCGACACGGCCGCGCAGCCGAACCTCAGCGTGGCGCGCGACTGGCTTGACGACGGCGAGGCGCTCGGCCCTTACGTCGATCGCCAGAGCGCCTTGCTCAAGTCGAGGCTGCAAGGCTATCGCCTGATCGCGCGTGTGGCGGAGCGGCTCGGCACGGAGGACGTCGGTATCGCAGGCGAGCGAATCGACACGGCCTACCGCAACGGCGCGAAAACCGTATTCCAGCGGCAGGCGGCGTTCATCGTCGCGCCGGGGCGCGTGCTGATCTTCACGGCGTCGAGCGCGAAGAGCTTCGGCGACACCTACAACGCACTCTGGCGCGACTGGCTCGACGGCTATCGGCCGGATGCACCGGCGCCGGCCCAGGCCTGACCCGCGAAGGAGACGTATCGTGTACGAAGCGGCACGCGTCACCGATCCGATCGAACATACCAGCGCGCTCACCGGTTTTTTGGTGGGCGCCGTGCTCGGCATTGCCCTGATCGCCGCCGTGGCGTTCGCCACGTTCACCTGCGGCTTCGGCGTGGCGCTGCTGGCCGGCATGGCCGCCGGCATCGGCGCGCAGGTGCTGTTGTCGTTAGGGGAATCGATCGGGAAGATGTTCAGTTCGCAGTCGGGCGCGATCACGCTCGGCTCGCCGAACGTCTACGTGAACGGCAAGCAGGCCGCTTATGCCACGCTCAGCAGCGTGACGTGCAGCAAGCACAACCCGGTGCCGCTCATCGCGCAGGGCTCCACCAACATCTTCATCAACGGCAAGCCGGCCGCGCGCAAGGACGACAAGATCACCTGCGGCGCGACCATCTCCGACGGCTCGCACGACACGTATTTCCACGGCGGCACCCAGACCTGCCTGCCGATCGACGACGAGGTGCCGCCGTGGCTGCGCACCGCCACCGACTGGGCGTTCGCGCTGGCCGGGCTGGTGGGCGGGCTCGGCGGCTTGCTGAAGGAGGCGGGCGGGCTGTCGAGCGCCGTGCTGCCGTGCGCGGCGAAGTTCATCGGCGGCTACGTGCTCGGCGAGGCCGCCAGCCGCTACGTGATTGGCCCGGCCATCAACAGCGCGATCGGCGGGATGTTCGGCAACCCGGTGGACGTCACCACCGGGCGCAAGATCCTGCCGGCCGAATCCGAAACCGACTACGTGATTCCGAGCCCGATGCCGGTGGCGATCCGGCGCTTCTATTCGAGCGACCTCGATTACGCCGGCACGCTCGGGCGCGGCTGGGTGCTGCCGTGGGAACTGCGGCTGCATGCGCGTGACGGGCGGCTCTGGTACACCGACGCGCAGGGGCGCGAGAGCGGCTTCCCGATCCTGAAACCCGGCCAGGCCGCGTTCAGCGAGGCCGACCAGCGCTACCTGACCTGCACGCCGGACGGCCGCTACATCCTGCACGACGTGGGCGAAACCTATTACGACTTCGGCCGCTACGAGCCCGGCTCGGGCCGCATCGGCTGGGTGCGCCGCATCGAGGATCAGGCCGGCCAGTGGTGCCAGTTCGAACGCGACAGCCGGGGCCGCGTGCGCGAGATCCTGACCTGCGGCGGTTTGACGGCCGTGCTCGATTACGAGGCGGAGCACGAGCGGCTCGCCAACGTGTCGCTCGTCAGTGGCGACCAGCGGCGCCTCGTCGTCGCGTACGGTTACGACGAGCACGGGCAGATGGCCGCCGTGACCGATGCGAACGGCGCGGTGGTGCGCCGCTTCACCTATGCCGACGGGCGCATGACGAGCCATTCGAACGCGCTCGGCTACACGTCGGGCTACGTATGGAAGGCCGTGAACGGCGCGCAGCGGGTGATCGCGACGCATACCAGCGAAGGTGAGGCCTGGGCGTTCGAGTACGACATCGAAGGCCGCCGCACGCACGTCCGGCACGCCGACGGCCGCCACGCGCAGTGGCGCTACGACGCCCGATTCCGCATCGTCGAATACGTCGATTTCGACGGCCGCTGCTACGGGCTCAAGTACAACGACGCCGGCATGCCCGTGATGCTGACGCTGCCCGGCGAGCGGACCGTGGCGTTCGAGTACGACGAGGCCGGCCGCATCGTCGCCGAAACCGATCCGCTCGGCCGCACCACGCGCACGCGTTACGACGGCAACAGCATGCGGCCCGTCGAGATCGTCGCGCCCGATGGCGGCGCCTGGCATGCCGAATACGACCGCCAGGGCCGCTTGCTGCGCACCCGCGATCCGCTTGACCGGGAAAACCGCTACGAGTATCCAAAGGCGTTGAGCGCGCTGCCGAGCGCGCACATCGATGCGCTTGGCGGCCGCAAGACGTTCGAATGGAATCGGCTCGGCGAGCTGGTGGCCTACACCGATTGCTCCGGCAAGACCACGCGCAGCTTCTTCGATGCGTTCGGCCTGCCGCTCGCGCGCGAGAACGCGCTCGGGCACCGCGTGACGTTCGACCTGCGTCCAACCGGCGAGGCGCGCCGCGTCACCTATCCCGACGGCAGCACCGAAAGCTACGAATACGATGCCGCCGGGCTGATGATCCGGCATATCGGCCTGGGTGGACGCATCCAGGAATCGCTGCGCAACGCGCGCGGGCAACTGGTGGAGTCGATCGACCCGGCCGGGCGGCGAACCTGCTATCACTACGACGCCGAGGGCCGGCTGCGCGAGCTGCAACAGGCGCACGCGCGCTATGCGTTTACGTACAGCGCGGGTGGGCGGCTCATCAGCGAAACGCGGCCCGACGGCGTGCTGCGCCGTTTCGAATACGGCGAGGCCGGCGATCTGGCGGTGCTCGACATCGTCGGCACAGCGGACGACCGTGCACCGGCCGATCGCCCGGTTCGCACGATCCGCTTCGAGCGCGACCGGATGGGCAACCTGTGCGTGCAGCACACGCCCACCGACGTGACTCGCTACACGCGCGATGCGGGCGGCCGTTTGCTCGAAGTCGCGCGGGCGCCGACCGCGGCCGGGCTCGCGCTCGGCATCGCGCCCGACACGCTGACGTTCGACTACGACAAGGCCGGGCGGCTGACCGCCGAACACGGCGCGAACGGCAGCGTGCACTACACGCTCGACGCGCTCGGCAATGTGACGACGCTCGCGTTACCGCACGAGCAGAGCTTGCAGATGCTGCGCTATGGCTCGGGCCACGTGCACCAGATCCGTTGCGGCGATCAGGTGATCAGCGATTTCGAACGCGACGACCTGCATCGCGAACTGACGCGCACGCAGGGCCGGCTGACCGAGCGCACCGCCTACGACCTGCTGGGCCGGAAGATCTGGCAATCGGCCGGTTTCCAGCCCGACGCGCTTGCGCGCGGGCAGGGGCAGGTGTGGCGCAACTACGGCTACGACGCCGCCGGCGAACTGGCCGAAAGCAACGACGGCCTGCGCGGCAGCACGCAGTACAGCTACGATCCGGCTGGCTACCTCACGCGCCGCGTGAATACCGCCGATCGCCAACTCGAATCGTTCGCCTGGGACGCCGCCGGCAACTTGTTGGATGATGCGCAACGCAGCAGCCGCGGCTATGTCGAGGGCAACCGGCTGCGCATGTGGCAGAACCTGCGCTTCGAGTACGACCCGTTCGGCAATCTGGCGACCAAGCTGCGCGGCGCGAACCAGCGCCAGCAGTTCACGTACGACGGGCAGGATCGCCTCGTGGCTGTGTGCACGCAGGATGCGCGTGGCGTGGTGGAGACGCGGTTTGCCTATGATCCGCTTGGGCGGCGTATCGCCAGAACGGATGTCGTTTTCGATATCAGCGGCACAAGGTTGCGCGCCGAGACAACGGGGTTTGTGTGGGAAGGGTTGAGGCTCGCGCAGGAGGTTCGCGAAACCGGCGTGAGCAGCTATATATATAACCCCGATGCACCTTACCAACCCGCTGCGCGGGTTGATGCGGTGCGAGCCGAAGCACTCGCGAATGCCGCAATCGACAAGGCCAAGCATGCCGCGCGCATCTTTCACTTTCATACCGATCAGGCGGGTGCCCCCCAGGAAGCAACGAACGAGGCGGGCGATATTGTCTGGGCCGGACGCTATTCCGCTTGGGGCAAGGTCGTGCCGAACCAGGCACAGCCGGCTCCTGCACGGATCGATCAGCCACTCCGTTACGCCGGGCAATATGCTGATGAGCGTACCGGGTTGCATTACAACACGTTCCGTTTCTATGATCCGGATGTCGGACGGTTTATCAATCAGGATCCGATAGGCTTGATGGGGGGCTGAACCTCTACCAGTACGCACCCAATTCAAATGCATGGACCGATTGGTGGGGGCTGGCCGGGAGCTATACTCTCGGCTCCTATCAGATTTCTGCGCCACAACTGCCGGCTTACAACGGGCAGACCGTCGGGACCTTCTATTATGTCAGTGACACGGGAGGGCTTGAATCCAGAACATTTTCGTCCGGAGGCCCTACCCCGTATCCGAATTACGCCAATGCCGGGCATGTGGAGGGCCAATCTGCTTTGTTCATGAGGGATAACGGGATTGCGGATGCTTTGGTGTTTCATAACAACCCGGAAGGGACATGCGGGTTTTGCGTCAACATGACCGAAACGTTGTTGCCAGAAAATTCAAAACTTACCGTTGTCCCGCCCGAAGGAGCGATACCGGTCAAGCGAGGCGCCACCGGCGAGCCTAGAACATTCACGGGAAACAGCAAATCTCCCAAGTCCCCCACCAAAGGAGCATGTTGATATGTATGCAGACGATTTTGATGGCGAAATTGAAATCGATAATTTGAATGAATTGGTTGAATTTCTCCACAAGAAACCAGCCTTCGATTCGAACAACTTCACGCTGACATTCGAGGATGATGGGTTTCCCCAGTTGAATATTTTCACCAAGAATGAAATTGCCGTCGTGTATTACATGGACGCTGGTGAAAATTTTGTATCGCAAGGTGAATCCCTGGTAGATGGCGTCGAGACATTCTATGAAAACAAGCTCGGGGGCGAAGTCCAACTCTCGAAAAGCTGCGTGGTGAGCAAAAAGGCAATGATTGAAGGGGCAACGCAATTTTTCTCTACAAAGCAACGCCCAGACTCCTTATCGTGGGACGAACTCTGAAATGGCATGTCATTGGTCTTGCAGCCCTGGTCATCGCGCTCGTGAAGTATGAAACAGCAAGATTTCGAGGTGCTCCAGACGGCGCGACGCCTGCACGACGTCGGCTTGAAGATCAGCGATTCGAATGGCGACAAAACGTTGCCGGTATTCGATTTCGTGAAGCGGATGAACTACGAGAATCGCACCGTCCTGACGGTGGAATGCGTGACGTCGCTTGCGGAAAGCAGCATCGGAAATTATGCATTCGATGAATCGCATGGCGAACGTCATCGAATCTCGGTCGATGCGGCCGGCAGCATCGACTTCGACGAACAGGGCATGCAGATCGCCATCCCGGCTGAGGTCGTCGGCTCGGGCGAGTGGGAACTGAACGTCATCGCGTTCCTGCAAACCCCGGCGATCGGCAAGCAGGCCGGCTTGGACGAAGGGCGTCAGCGCTTGATCAAGTCGTCGGAGCTGTTGGTCGTCTACGTGGTGTTTTGCAAGATTCCGGGTACGCGGATTCAGCCCGCCTCGAATCGATATCTTTTCGACAGCTACGGCAATCTGGGGTTTGTTGCCGTGGATGTGCCGCGCTTCAATGCATTCATTCGCGACACGCTGGGCGCCGGCCGCCACAACATCGTCGAAGCGTTCACCACGACGGAACTGGCCGGCGATTTGTTCGAACGCGGGTTGATGGTGCTGTGCTGGGGTATCACGCCGTGGTTGTACATGATCACGTCGCATGGCACGAACGAATCGGCGATGTTCTTTCCCGAGAACACAGCGCCCGCGTGTCGGGGAGCGTATTTCCTTGACGGAGAGATCGAGCGGGTGTCGATCATTCCGGGGAACGCACTGACTGCTTGGGATACCGAATCGCCGGGCGAATGGCCGAGTTTGACGGTCGCGGGAGAGGGCGATGTCGTTCAGCTCTATCTTTATATCGCCAAGACGACGGATGCCGCGACGGGTGAATTCGTTCCGGTGCCTTACTTCAATTTGGTCAGAACGGGCGGTGAGAAGCGATCGGAGCCGATTTTGAGTTTCGATATTTTGGCCGGGGATTGATCAGGTTTGATCTGTATGGAAGCAAGCCCGCTACCACAAGCGACACGCTGCATTCCACACAAAGACGCGTGTGAAAACGACTCCCAGCCCGCCACCCATCAGCACGCCAAGCACCAGCCATCTAGCCGGAATCCAGCGTCGCCAATGTGCCAGTACGCCGATGGCGACGAGGCCCGCAATGCAATACAACCCGGCATCGGGTTGCGATTGCATGAAAGCTATTGGCACGAGTATCGCCGTGAAAAATGCAGCCCAGCCAAGGCGTTCCAATATGCTGGCTTCGCTGCAACTGACCAGCCAATACGCGATATCGGCAGCGATCAGGATCATCAGGGCTTGAAGCGCAACAATAAAAAATGCCCAGTATCCCGAAACGGCGTGTCGGCTGCCTTGTGCAGGAGGCACCCAATCAGCAGGTGATTTTTCCAATGATGAATCCGACGCAGTTGAAATCGAATTCTGGAAAATACACTATCGCCTCGAGAAAGGGCACAGTAATCACGCCGCCCCGAACGCCACCTCCACCGTCTCCACCGCCACCCGCGTCGACATCGCGTTCACGGCGAACTTGTGAATCAACTCGCTGACCGTCGTGCAGCAATCCGACAACACCGTCACGCCGTATTTCTCCGCCGACTTCGAGATCGCCGTATGGGTCACGCAGTTCTGCGTCATCATCCCGCCAATCAGCAGATCGTCGACGCCGAGGCGTTGCAAGGTGTCATCGAGCGTGGTCTGCCAGAAACTGTCGGCAAACGCCTTGACGACGACCGGCGCGTCGGGCGCGGCGGCCCGAATGCGCGGATGAATCTCCACGCCTGCGGTATCCGCATCGAACAAGCCGCTGCGCGGCCCTTGGCTCACGTGCTGGACGAGAATCACCGGAATACCCAGCGCATGCGCCTTGCCGATCGCCTGCTCTACATTCGCCAGCGTTGCCTCGGGGTTCCAGAGCGGCAAGGCGCCGTCGGGGAAATAGTCGTTCTGCAGGTCGATAACGACCAGTGCGCGTTTGCGATTCGTCATGCGTGTACCTCGAGGGTGGGGGTGAACGAGGCCTCATCATGGCGTTCGAACGTCTAACCAGCGAGTGGCCCGACAGTCGTTTGACGATAGAATCGGGCCAATCTGATTTTCCTGAGGCATGCCGTGTCGCCACCTGTCATCGCGGTCGTCGCGTTCGACCGGATCAGCCCGTTTCACCTGTCGGTGCCGTGCATCGCGTTCGAGTCCGAGAAAACCGACGAGCCGCCGCATACGCTGAAAGTCTGCGCGGCCGAACCGGGGCCGTTGCGTACCACGGCCGGCTTCGAGATCGTCGCGCGGCACGGTTTGTCGGCGCTGCGCACGGCCGACATCGTCATCGTCCCGACCTGGCGCGATCCCGACGAACGACCGCCCGAACGCCTGCTTCGTGAATTGGCGGCGGCGCATCGGCGCGGCGCGCATCTGGTGGGCCTGTGTCTCGGCGCCTATGTGCTGGCGGCGGCCGGGTTGCTCGACGGCCGCCGTGCGACCACGCATTGGGCCTTTGCCGAGCACTTCGCGGCGCGTTATCCATCGGTGCTGCTGGCGCCCGACGTGCTGTATGTCGAGGACGCGAACGTACTGACCTCGGCCGGTTCCGCCGCCGGCATCGATTGTTGCCTGCACATCCTGCGTCAGCGCTACGGCTGCGAAATCGCGAACCGGGTGGCGCGGCGGCTCGTGGTGCCGCCGCATCGGCAAGGCGGCCAGGCGCAGTTCGTCGAGTTGCCGGTGCCGGCCACGGAGGGCGGCTCGCGGCTGTCGGCGTTGCTGGATTGGACGAGAGGGAATCTGGCTCAGGCGCACACGCTGGATTCGCTGGCGAATCGCGTGCTGATGAGTCGACGGACGTTCACGCGTCATTTCCGGCAACTGACCGGCACGACGGTGAATGCGTGGTTGACACGCGAGCGGCTCGCGCTGGCGCAGCGTCTGCTGGAAACGACAGCGATGCCGGTCGAGCACGTGGCGGATGCCACGGGGTTCGGCTCGGCGGTGTCGATGCGCCAGCATTTTTCGCGGGCCTTCGGGGTGTCGCCCGCCGCGTGGCGGACCACGTTTACAGGAACGGGCGAGGGCGACCGGGCTTAATGATGGGCCGATATCCGGCCCGGGACGATGAACCGATGCCCGGCCCGTCGAATCTCAAACGTCCACCACCAACGCCGCCCGCACCGCCCGAATCCGCCGATCTACGAAATACCCGCCGCCTTCCGTATAACGCAGCATCACGCGACCGCAAGCCTGGCAGGCCCACACGTCGCATTGGTTATACGGAAAAAAACGCGGCGCGATCGGCGCGTCAGGCGACCAGTAGCGAACGCCGTCGGGCAGGTACTCGTCGTAAGACGGCTCCCGCCCGTCGTCGTCCCGCAACGTGCCGACTTGCGCCAGCAGCGTTTCATCGAGCGACAGCGGTTGCGATTGCCAGCCGTCGAGCGGCGTCTTGTGGCAAGCGCAATCGGCGCGCTGGGTGGCTTCGGCGCGTTCGGCCAGCGCGCGCAAGGCGCTGGCGTCAAGGGGCGGGGTCATCGGTCGGTCTGCCGTGAAATCGGGTCGAGACCGACAAGTGTAGACGGATATGCGTCGGCGAGCGCAGCGGATTGGCGAGCGGGCCAATGATCGCGCGTCACGAGAACGGGAAATCAGGGTGAGACGGGATGCGGCCTGGAGGGGAAGGCGATCGCCTGAGCGCGAAACGCTAACGGGGCCGGCTGCATGCGGCTGACATCTGAAAACTGCGGAAAACTACGACGAAACCGGGAAGATCAGGAGCGTTGAATCGGAGGCGGCGCGGGTTCAGCCACGCGTATCGATCCAATTGCGTGCCCAGCGAGCGGAATGTCGCAAGGCGGCGGCTTCGGAGCCGAAATAATCGAGTGTGTAGAACTCGTAGGAGGCGGGCTCGCTGCGAATGTTGGTGCGTTCCAGCGTCAGGTTGGACGAAAAGCTGCCGTCGGGAAGACGATGGGCCGACGGTTTAACGGCGTAGCCGCGATAGTTCTTGAGTGTGTTGTTTTGCATGATGAATCAGTAATGTGTTGGACATGGTGTGTCGTGAGAGAAGTTCGGCATCCGCCGCGGAATGATCGGGAATCCTGAGATTCGCTGGTGATCTGCGCCGAGACATGTCCGCGTCGGCGGGCCGGGCACTAGCGCGTGCCAGGCCCGCCGACGCGGGCGAAAACTCAGCGTCGGAAGCTGCGGGCAGGCGGCGCGCCGGACATGGCACGCTCGTCCTTGTGACGGTAGTTGATACGGCCTTTGGTCAGGTCGTACATCGACATCTCGAGTCGAACGCGATCGCCGGCCAGAATGCGGATGTGATTCTTCCGCAGGCGGCCCGACGCGTAGGCGGCCACGACAGCGCCGTTTTCGAGCGTCACGCGATAGCGGCTGTCGGGCAGTACTTCATCGACAACGCCATCCAGTTCCAGCAGCTCTTCCTTTGCCAAATTGATTTCTCCAATGACCGGGTTGATGTTGAGTCGTACGTCGCCCGTCGTGCAACGGGCGCTCCGCACATGTACCGGACAGCGGTATGAATGGCGAGACATCCCGGATGCGGCGTCGAACAGGCAATCGACGGAAAACTAGGTTTGCTTGAGCGGACTTCCGGCCGGTAGCGCCGTAAAGGACTGGACCGATGCCGCTTCTCAGACCGCGTGCAGTGTTCGGCACGCGAAAAGAATCAAGGAGGGAGAGGACAACGAATACCGCAGTCTAGCGGTCAGTGATGAGCAGCAATCACGCTTCTTTGATACTTTAGTCGCCAGACGTTACACCCTATGACTTGATCAGTCAAGCCATTTCGCCGGCTGGCCCGTTGCTTGCTGCTCCCGTCCGGTGCTCCAGGCGGCCCACGGCGGCACGCACCTCGCGGCCGAATTCGGCCAGCGCGTCGAGGTCGGGCGTCGGCGGTTGCAGCGCCGCCCACAGCACCTCGATCAATTGATCGGCGGTGCGCTCGGTATCGAGTGTGCGCCGCCCGAGGATCGCGTCCCACAGCACATGTTCGATCGGCCCGAACACCAGCGAGCGCAGCAGGCTCAACGGCATGTCGCGGCGGATCAGGCCATCGTCGCGGCCGCGCGCGAGCAGGTTCATCAGCGGGGCGGTGTAGCGGCGTTGCAGTTCGCCGAGTTCGTCGCCGAGCATCTGCTGCTTGGCGCGGCCCTCGGACAGCACCAGCGCGCACAACCCGGTGCCGTTCACAAGCATCAGCCGCAAATGCGTGCGCACCACGAACGCGAACTGCTCGCGCAACGGCGCGCCGGCCGGCATGCCCGCCTCGAACGTGGCGATGTTCTCGTCGTACCAGTCGGCAATCACGCGCGCGCACAGCTCGCGCTTGCCACGGAAATAGCTGAACACGGTGGCCTCGGACACGCCCACCCGCTGCGCGATCTCGGCGGCGGTGGCGTGCTCGTACCCCTTCTCGGCGAACACCTCGCGCCCGGCGCGCAGGATGTCCTGCACGCGCTGCTGCGATTTGCGTCCGGCGGGCGCGCGGCTGCCGTCGGGGCGGTCGGTCTTGAGGGGCAGGTCGGACATGGCGAGTGAACACGAAACGAAGCAATGCGAGCGATGATAGCCGACATCGCCATGAAATTTGAGTGACACTCAAAAAATCATTGACGCCGAAACAACCGCCGCGCGACACTAGCCGCCATCAAGCGGCATCGTTCAATCCGTCGGCGCCCGGAAAATCCTGAGCACAACTCAGAATGCATTACCCACCGGATCGGCCGAACGCACTTTCTGGAATCGGAGGAGACATGATCAACCTGCCCGGCGTGCAATTCATGCTCGGTGAAGACATCGAGATGCTGCGCGACGCGATCGCCGCGTTCGCAGCCAAGGAAATCGCGCCGCGCGCGGCCGAGATCGACCGCAGCGACCAATTCCCGATGGACCTTTGGCGCAAGTTCGGCAACCTGGGCGTGCTCGGCATGACGGTCGACGAGGAATACGGCGGCGCGAACCTCGGCTACACCGCCCACATGGTGGCGATGGAGGAAATCTCGCGCGCCTCGGCCTCGGTCGGCCTGTCCTACGGCGCGCATTCCAACCTGTGCGTGAACCAGATCAACCGCAACGGCAACGAGGCGCAGAAGCGCCGCTATCTGCCGAAGCTGATCTCGGGCGAGCACGTGGGCGCGCTGGCGATGAGCGAGCCGAACGCCGGCTCGGACGTGGTCAGCATGAAGCTGCGCGCCGACAGGCGCGGCAGCCACTACGTGCTGAACGGCACCAAGATGTGGATCACGAACGGCCCCGATTGCGACACGCTGGTGGTCTACGCGAAAACGGACCTCGAAGCCGGCGCGCGCGGCATGACGGCGTTCATCGTCGAGAAGGGCATGAAGGGCTTCTCGGTGGCGCAGAAGCTCGACAAGCTCGGCATGCGCGGCTCGCACACGGGCGAACTGGTGTTCCAGGACGTCGAGGTGCCCGAGGAAAACGTGCTGGGCGAAGTGGGCAGCGGCGTCAAGGTGCTGATGAGCGGGCTCGATTACGAGCGCGCGGTGCTGGCGGGCGGCCCGACCGGCATCATGGCGGCCTGCCTCGACGCGGTGGTGCCGTATATCCACGATCGCAAGCAGTTCGGCCAGTCGATCGGCGAATTCCAGTTGATCCAGGGCAAGCTGGCCGACATGTACACCACGTTCCAGGCCTGCCGCGCGTATTTGTACGCGGTCGGCCGCCATCTCGATGCCGCCGGCAGCGGGCACGTACGGCAAGCGCGCAAGGATTGCGCGGGCGTGATCCTCTACACGGCCGAGCGCGCCACCTGGATGGCCGGCGAGGCGATCCAGATCCTCGGCGGCAACGGCTACATCAACGAATACCCGGTCGGCCGGCTCTGGCGCGACGCCAAGCTGTATGAAATCGGCGCGGGCACCAGCGAAATCCGCCGCATGCTGATCGGCCGCGAACTGTTCGCGGAAACGGCCTGAGCCGCAGCGGAGCCGACACGATGCCGATCCTCGAATCGAAACTGAACCCCCGCTCCGACGAATTCCGCGCCAACCAGGCGGCGCTCGACGCGCTGGTGGCCGACCTGCGCGAGAAGATCGAGCGGCTCGCGCAAGGCGGCGGCCAGGCCGCCCGCGACAAGCACGTCGCGCGCGGCAAGCTGCTGCCGCGCGAGCGCATCGCGCTGCTGCTGGACCCGGGCACGCCGTTCCTGGAGCTGTCGCAACTGGCCGCCTACGGCATGTACAACGACGATGCGCCGGGTGCCGGCATCATCACCGGCATCGGCCGCGTCGCCGGGCGCGAGTGCGTGATCGTCTGCAACGACGCCACCGTGAAGGGCGGCACGTACTACCCCGTTACCGTCAAGAAGCACGTGCGCGCGCAGGAAATCGCGGCCGAGAACCGGCTGCCGTGCGTCTATCTGGTCGATTCGGGTGGCGCGAACCTGCCGAACCAGGACGACGTGTTCCCCGACCGCGACCACTTCGGCCGCATCTTCTACAACCAGGCGAACCTGTCGGCGGCCGGCATCGCGCAGATCGCCGTGGTGATGGGCTCGTGCACGGCGGGCGGCGCCTACGTGCCGGCCATGAGCGACGAATCGGTGATCGTCAAGGAACAGGGCACGATTTTCCTGGGCGGGCCGCCGCTCGTGAAGGCGGCCACCGGCGAGGAAGTCAGCGCCGAGGATCTGGGCGGCGGCGACGTGCACACGCGGCTGTCGGGCGTGGCGGACCATCTGGCGCAGAACGACGCGCACGCGCTGTCGATCGCGCGCTCGATCGTCGGCAACCTCGGCGCGAAGGCGGCCACGGCGCACGACCGGTTTGCGGCGGCCGAGCCATTGCCGCCGCGTTACGCGCCGGCCGAGCTGGCCGGCGTGATCCCCGCCGACACGCGCAAGCCGTTCGACGTGCGCGAGGTGATCGCGCGCATCGTCGACGATTCCGCGTTCGACGAATTCAAGGCCCGCTTCGGCACCACGCTCGTGACCGGCTTCGCGCGCATCTGGGGCCGCCCGGTCGGGATCGTCGCCAACAACGGCATCCTGTTCTCGGAATCGGCCGTCAAGGGCGCGCACTTCATCGAGCTGTGCTGCCAGCGCAAGATCCCGCTGGTGTTCCTGCAGAACATCACGGGCTTCATGGTGGGCCGCAAGTACGAGAACGAGGGCATCGCGCGCCACGGCGCGAAGATGGTCACGGCGGTGGCCACGGCCAAGGTGCCGAAGTTCACGGTGATCATCGGCGGCTCGTTCGGCGCGGGTAATTACGGCATGTGCGGGCGGGCGTTCTCGCCGCGCTTTCTGTGGATGTGGCCGAACGCGCGCATTTCGGTGATGGGCGGCGATCAGGCCGCCTCGGTGCTGGCCACGGTGCGCCGCGACGGCATCGAGGCGAAGGGCGGCAGTTGGTCGGCCGACGAGGAAGCCGCGTTCAAGACGCCGATCCGCGAGCAGTACGAACGGCAGGGCCACCCGTATTACGCCAGCGCGCGGCTGTGGGACGACGGCGTGATCGAGCCGGCGCAAACGCGCGACGTGCTCGGCCTGGGCCTGGCCGCTGCGGAAAACGCACCCGTCGAGGACACGCGCTTCGGCGTGTTCCGCATGTAAGGAGGCCGGCATGTCGAACTACGAGACGATCCGCGTCACGCACGCGCACCGCATCGCCACCGTCACGCTGGCGCGGCCCGAGGTGCGCAACGCGTTCAACGAAACGATGATCGCCGAGTTGAGCGCCGCGTTCGGCGCGCTCGATGCAGATGACGGCGTGCGCGCCGTGGTGCTGGCGGCCGAGGGGCCGGCGTTCTGCGCCGGCGCGGATCTGAACTGGATGCGCAAGATGGCCGGCTACGGCGACGACGAGAACCGCGCCGACGCGCGGCGGCTCGCGCGCATGCTGGAGGCGGTCTACCGCTGCGGCAAGCCGGTGATCGCGCGGGTGCACGGCGACGTGTACGCGGGCGGCGTCGGGCTGGTGGCCGCCTGCGACATCGCGATCGCCGCGCAGCCGGCGCGCTTCTGCCTGTCGGAAGCGCGGCTCGGGCTGATCCCGGCCACCATCGCGCCGTACGTGGTGCGCGCGCTCGGCGAGCGGGCCGCGCGCCGCTACGTCATGACCGCCGAGGTGTTCGACAGCGCGCGCGCCGCGCAACTGGGCCTGATCCACGAGGCGGTGGCCGCCGACGCGCTCGACACGACCGTCGCGCAACTGGCCGACGCGCTGTGCGCCAACGGCCCCGACGCCGTGCGCGCCGGCAAGCGGCTGGTGGCCGACGTGGCCGGCCGCGCGCTCGACGATGCGCTGATCGACGACACCGCCGACCGGATCGCCGCCACGCGCGCCGGCGCCGAGGCGCGCGAGGGCATCGCCGCGTTCCTCGAAAAACGCACGCCGGCCTGGCGCGCATGACGGGCCACCGCGCCTCGACTGCCCCGACGCCTGCTCGCCAAAACCCGACAACCGAACCCCGACCATCATGTTCGACAAGATCCTGATCGCCAATCGCGGCGAAATCGCCTGCCGCGTGGCCGCGACCTGCCGCCGGATGGGCATCGCGAGCGTCGCCGTCTACTCGGACGCCGACGCCAACGCCAAACACGTCGCCGCCTGCGACGAAGCCGTGCCGATCGGCGGCGCGGCCGCCGCCGACAGCTACCTGCGCGGCGAGCACATCGTGGCCGCCGCGCTCGCCACCGGCGCGCAGGCGATCCACCCCGGCTACGGCTTCCTGTCCGAGAACGAGGCGTTCGCGCAGGCTTGCGCGGCGGCCGGCCTGGTGTTCATCGGGCCGCCCGTCGGCGCGATCGCCGCGATGGGCTCGAAGGCCGCCGCCAAGGCGCTGATGCAGCGCGCCGGCGTGCCGCTGGTGCCCGGCTATCACGGCGACGACCAGGACCCGGCGCTGCTGCACCGCGAGGCCGACGCGATCGGCTACCCGGTGCTGCTGAAGGCCAGCGCGGGCGGCGGCGGCAAGGGCATGCGGGTGGTCGAGCGCTCGGCCGATTTCCCGGCCGCGCTCGCCTCGTGCCAGCGCGAGGCCGCCAGCAGCTTCGGCAACGATCGCGTGCTGATCGAGAAATACCTGCAACGCCCGCGCCATGTGGAGGTGCAGGTGTTCGGCGACACGCACGGCCACACCGTCTACCTGTTCGATCGGGATTGCTCGGTGCAGCGCCGTCACCAGAAGGTGCTGGAGGAAGCGCCCGCGCCGGGCCTGCCCGACGCACAGCGCCGCGCGATGGGCGAGGCCGCCGTGGCCGCGGCGCGCGCCGTCGGCTACGTGGGCGCGGGCACCGTCGAATTCATCGTCACGGGCGAGCAGTTCTACTTCATGGAGATGAACACGCGCCTGCAGGTCGAGCATCCCGTCACGGAGATGGTCAGCGGGCTCGATCTGGTCGAATGGCAGTTGCGGGCCGCCTCGGGCGAGCCGCTGCCGCTCGCCCAGGCGCAGTTGCAGGCCAGCGGCCATGCGATCGAGGCACGCCTGTATGCCGAGAACCCGGCGCGCGGCTTCCTGCCGTCCACCGGCACGCTGCGCCACCTGCGCCTGCCGAGCGGCGTGGAGTTCGCGACCGGCGCGGCCGTGCGGGTGGACAGCGGCGTGCGCGAGGGCGACGCGATTACGCCGTTCTACGATCCGATGATCGCCAAGCTGATCGTGCACGGCGCGGACCGCGAGGAAGCGCTGAAGCGGATGGCGCGCGCGCTGCGCGAGTGCGAGGCGGTGGGGCTGTCGACCAATGCGGCGTTCCTGCAGCGGATCGTGGCCAGCGAGCCGTTCGCCACCGGCGATCTCGATACGGGCCTGATCGAGCGTCATCACGACGCGCTGTTCGCGCCGCAGCCGCTGTCACCGGTGGCCGTCGCGCTGGCCTGCGCGGCCTTGCTGGCGCGCGACGGCGCGCAGGCGCAAGCGCAAGGAACCGGCGGCGTCGCCACCGGCTCGCCGTGGGCCGCGCTCGGCAACTGGCGGCTCAACGGCGCGTACCGCCGCACGCTCGACTGGCAGTTGCGCGAACGCGAAAGCGGCCTGCGTGTCGAGTACACGCAGGGCGCGGCGGGTGCGCAACTGGCGGTGGGCGACGCCGGCCCGCTGCCGTTCGCGTGGTCGCGCGGCGCGACGCCGCTCGATTTCGTCGTGACGATCGGCACCCAGCGCGGCACCGGCCGGGTGGTGGTGGATGGCGACGCGTTCCACGTGTTCGCGCAAGGCAGCGCCGAAACGTTCGACTGGGCCGATCCGCTGGCCCACGCCGGCGACGCCGAACAGGGCGGCGGCCGCCTGACCGCGCCGATGCCGGGCAAGGTGATCGCCGTGCTGGTCGAGCCGGGGCAGGCCGTGGAAGCCGGCGCGCCGCTGCTCGTGATGGAGGCGATGAAGATGGAGCACACCATCGGCGCGCCAAGCGCGGGCGTGGTGGCCGAGGTGCTGTATGCCGTGGGCGATCAGGTGGCCGACGGCGCGCAGTTGATCCGGCTCGACGCGGCAAGCTGAACGCCTTGCCGCGCCGGCGTCAGGGCTGCTCGCCGAGCAGCCGGCGGCGCAGGCGCTCGGCCCGGGTATGCGGATCGAGCCAGATGCCGAAGAACGCCGCCGCGAACGCCGGGTCGTCGATATCGGCCTTCAGCGTGTCGTTCGCATAGAAGCGCGCGCCGTGGCCGGGCAGGTAGACGCCGCATAAGCGGTCGCCCGGGCCGACGTCCTGGAACGCGCGGCGCATGTCGGCCCGCCACGCCGCGAGCGTCGCTTCGGGCAGCGGAGCGGGCGCGAGGCGGCGAATCTCGTCCATGCCAACTTCCACCAGCCGTTCGGCGTGGATCTTGCGGCGGTAGGTCAGCGCCAGCGCGAACGGCACGTCCGGGCTGGTCGGCGCGCGGCTGGCCCACAGCGCCGCGTCGTAGAGACAAAACCCCAGCACGCAAAACTCGCCCGAGCCGATCAGGCGGGCCGCCGGCACGTCGTTGCGGCAATCGGCCGGCGTGTCGGCGCTGGCGAACGCGCAGGCCGTGGCCGCCGCCATCGCCATGCCGATCAGGCCGTGCGCCGTCCTCCCCCAAGCCCGCGCGCGCATCTCAGCCGTCCCGTTCGATCAGGAAATGCATGACGCCGGTGCGCGCCTCGGCGAACCCGGCCTCGCAATACGCGAGATAGAGCCGCCAGGTGCGCACGAAGGTTTCGTCGTAGCCGAGCGCGCGCACCGCGTCGAGCCGCGCCTCGAACGCCTGCCGCCACAGTTGCAGCGTGTGCGCGTAGTCCTGGCCGAAGCTGAGGGTGGCCTTGGCGCTCAGGCCGCCGCGCTGCGCGGCGCGCACGAACCGCTCCGGGCTCGGCAGCATGCCGCCCGGAAACACGAACTCGCGGATGAAGTCGCTCGACGCGCGATAGGCCGCGAAACACGCGTCGTCGATCGTGATGGTTTGCACCAGCGCCCGGCCGCCCGGCACGAGGCGCTCGCGCAACGTCGCGAAATAGCCTGGCCAGAACGCCTCGCCCACCGCCTCGAACATCTCGATCGACACGATCGCGTCGTAGTGCCCGTCGAGATCGCGGTAGTCGCACAACTCGGCGCTGGCCAGGCTGTCGAGGCCTGCCGCGTGAATCCGCTCGGCCGCCAGCGCCTGCTGGCTCGGCGAGATCGTCACGCCGCGCACGGCAATGCCGAGCCGCGCCGCATGCAGCGCGAAGCCGCCCCAGCCGCAGCCGATCTCCAGCACGCGCATGCCGGGCTTCAACCCGAGCGTGTCGACGATGCGCTGGTACTTGGCGTGCTGCGCCTCGGCCAGCGGGCGGGCCGGATCGCCGTCGAAGCAGGCCGCCGAGTACGTCCAGGTGTCGTCGAGCCACAGCGCGTAGAACGGGTTGCCGATGTCGTAATGCGCGTGGATGTTGCGCCGGCTGCCCGCGCGCGTGTTCGGCCGCAGCCGGTGCCGCAGGTTGTACCAGAGCCGCGCCAGCCGGCCGCCGTGCACGGTGCGCGAGACGGCCGCCTCGTTGCGCATCGCCAGCCGCAGCAGCGCCGTGAAATCGGGCGAATCGAGCCAGCCGGCGCGATAGGCTTCCGCGAAACCGATGTCGCCCGAGCGCAGGATCGCGCGGCAGGCGCGCCAGTCGAGCAGGCGCAGCACGGCGCTCGGCCCCTGGTGCGGATCGCCGAACACGAACTGCGCGCCCTCGGGCGTCGACAGCGTCAGGTGACCGACGCGCGCGCGCCGCAGCAAGCCGAAAAAGAGCCGCACGGACAGCCCCGCCGCGGCAGGAGTCGAAAACGAACGCAGCAGGGTCATGACGAGGTCTCCCGGTCGTGAAGCGAGGATGGTGCGGATGGGGTGGATTCGGTAGCAGGCGGCGAGGGCGGATGCGCGCCGTGAAACGGCACGCGCTTGAGCCACAGCCGCAGCGCCTGCCAATGGATGCGAAACAGCACGCCGACGATATCGAACGGCTGGCGCGCCAGCGCCCGCCACGCCTGCCGCCCCGTGAACGGCTGCGCGCGCAGCGCCAGCGCGGTGCGCAGCAGCAGGCCTTGATCGTCGTGGTAATCGATCGCGATGGCGAGCCGCTCGCCGTGCTCGCGCACGCGGAACACATAGCGGCCCGCCACTTCGCAGAACGGCGAGACGTGGAACACCTTGCGGCAGACGAGTTCGGTGGCCGCTTCGATCGGCGCGTGGCCGGGCGCGCTCAACAGGTAGCCGTGATGGCCGCCGAAGGTATTGCGCACGTCGGCATACAGCGCCCGCAGCGCGCCCGAGCGGTCGTGGCACAGCCAGAACCCGACCGGATTGAACGCATGGCCGAACACGCGCGGCATGCTGATGAGCCGGATTTCGCCGTCGGCCGGAATGCCGGCCTCGGCGAGCCGGGCCTGCATCCACGGCCCCAGCGGCTGGCCGTCGCGCGGGCCGAAATCACGCATGGCGAGGCCGAGCGGCGCGCGGCGGTCGATGCCGAACCAGCGTCGCTCGATTTGCGCGAGGCGGCCCACGTCGCAGCCGAGATACAGCACCGGATAGTCGAAGCGATGCCGCGCCGGGCGCAGGCGCTCGTGCATGACGCGGCCGGTCAGGAACTGCGCGGCGGGCGCGGCGGCTCGGGCAGTCATGGCGTGGCCCATTGCGGCAGCACGTCGAACGCGGCGGCCACCCGCAACGCCGATTTCAGGCCGTCTTCGTGAAAGCCGTAGCCGGCCCAGGCGCCCGCGTACCACGTATGGCGGCGGCCTTGCAGCTTGGGCAGGCGCTGCTGCGCGTCGATCGCGGCCTGATCGAGCAGCGGATGCTCGTACTGATACTGTCCGAGCACGCTGCGCTCGGCCGGCGGCTCGAACGGATTGAGCGTGACGATCACCGGCTGCTTGAACGGCAGCGGCTGCAATTGATTGATCAGATAGCTGACGCAGGTTTCCTGCGTGCCGTCCGCGCCTTGCCGCCCGAGGTAATTCCACGCCGACCACACGCTGCGCCGATGCGGCAGCAGGCGCGCGTCGGTATGCAGCGTGGCGAGATTGCGGCGATAACGCACCGCGCCGAGCACGTTGCGCTCGGCCTCGTCGGCATCCACCAGCAAGCGCAGGCTGGTGGGCGCGTGGCTGGCCAGCACCACGGCGTCGAAACGCTCGTTGCCGCCTGCGTCGGTGGCCACCGTCACGCCGTCCGGCTCGCGGCGCACGGCCAGCACGGGCGTGTTCAGGCGCACGTCGTCGAGCGTGGCCAGGATGCGCCGCACGTATTCGCGGCCGCCGCCCACCACCGTCTTCCAGGCCGGGCGGTTGTTGACCTGCAGCAGCGCGTGATTCAGGCAGAAGCGCAGGAACGTGGCGGCCGGGAAGCGCAGCACGTCGTCCGCCTCGCTGGACCAGATCGCCGCCGCCATCGGCAGCAGGTAATGGCGCTGGAACGGCGTGCCGTAACGGCCCTCGGCCAGCAATTCTCCGACCGAGCAGCGCGTGCGCAACGCCACGTCGAGCTGCGCCAGCGCCGATGCGTTGAAGCGCAGGATGTCGCGCAACATGCCGAGGAACGCCGGCGACAGCAGGTTCTGGCGCTGCGCGAACACCGTGTTCAGGTTGGTGCCCGCCCATTCGAGGCGGCCGCTGTCGAGCGACACCGAGAACGACATGTCGGTTTGGTGCGACTGCACGCCCAGTTCATCGAATAGCGCGATCAGGTTCGGGTAGGTGCGGTCGTTGAACACCAGGAAGCCGGTATCGACCGGATGGCGCTGGCCGTCCAGTTCGACATCCACCGTATTGGTATGGCCGCCCGCGTAGCCGGCCGCCTCGAACAGGGTCACGTGGTGACGGCGGCCCAGCAGATAGGCGCTGGCCAGCCCGGCGATGCCGGCGCCAACCACGGCGATGCGTTGTCCGGGCCGCCGTGCGGCGGCTTGATGATCCATGGCGTTCCTGCTCCTGATTCCTGATGACGAACTCGGGGGGCTACAGGGACAGATACGGACGACTCGCCCCCACGGATGCAGCCGCGTGCGATCAATCCTTGCCGTCGGGCCGCGCGAAGCCCGGCTGGCCGAGTTGCGCGGGCGTTTGCGCGACCTGGCGGAAGCGCGCCGTGTCGTAGCCCATCGCGTCGAGCCGCGCCAGCAGCGCCCGATAGGTCGCCGCGTCGATCCGCGGCTCGCGCGCGAGGATCCAGCCGAGCGATTTGCCGGGATAGCCGAGGATCGTGTAGCGGTAGTCCGGATCGACGTAGAGCGTCAACTGGCTCACGTACACCGGCCAGAACAGCCGCACGCGCCAGGCCCCGCCGCCGCTGCCCGGCTGCACCGTATCCACGAAGCTGTGCGTGGTTTCCGGCGCGTCGAAGCTGCCTTTGCGGCCCGCGAAACCGTCGTCGATCCGGCCGTCCTCGCGCAGCGCCCAGTGCACGCGGCTGCCCACGAAGCCGCGTTCCGCGAAGTAGGGGATGTTCGCGATCACGTACCAGCGGCCCATGTAGCGCGGCAGATCGACCGGCACCGTTTGCAGCGGCACGGCTGCGCGCGGGTTCGGGTTCGGCGGGTCGTTCGAGCAGGCAGACAGCGCCGGCAGCAGCGCGGCGGCGGCCACCACGAGCACACTCGCGCGGGCCAGGCGGATCAGGCGTGCGCGGCTCATCGCGACACCTGGCGCTTTTCGAGCAGGCAGTGCGCCACGCCCCATTCGCGGCCGTGCGCATAGCCGAACAGTTCCGCCACCGCCATGTAGAACATGCGCCAGCGCTGGAACCACAGCGCTGCGTCCGCCCCGTAGACGCCCTCGAACACCGGCATCACCGCCTCGCGCTCGTCGTCCAGCGAGGCCAGCCATTGCTCGGCGGTGCGCGCGTAGTGGCGGCCGTCGAGCCACCATTGGCGCGAGACGCGCAGGTCGTCCTGGAAGTGCAGCAGCAGCGTGGCCGACGGCATCGTGCCGCCCGTGAAGAAATGGCGCGACATCCAGTCCGTGCCGTCCTGCGAATCGAAGTGATAGGCCGCCGTGCGGTGCGCGAAGTGATGGACGAACAGCCGGCCGTCGTCGTGCAGCCAGCTCGCGATCTTGGCCAGCAGCGCGCCGTAGTTCTTCATGTGCTCGAACATCTCGATCGACACCACGCGGTCGAAGCCGCGTTCTTCCGGCGCGAAATCGAAATCGGCGATGTTGCCCGTGACGATGCGCAGGTTCGTCAGGCCGCGCTCCGCCGCGCGGCGCTCGATGAAGCGGCGCTGGCCGTGCGAATTCGACAGCCCCACGATGCGGGCCGCCGGATAGCGCTCCGCCAGCCACAGCGACAGCGAACCCCAGCCGCAACCCAGATCGAGGATGCGTTGGCCGTCCGCCAGGCCCGCGCGCTCGGCATAGCATTCGAGCATCGCGTCCTCGCCTTGCGCGAGCGTTTCCGTGCCGCGCGGGTAGTAGCCGCACGAGTATTTGAGGCGTGGGCCGAGGTGCTGCTCGAAGAACGTGTCCGGCACTTCGTAGTGCTGGCGGTTGGCGGTTTGCGTGTCGATTGCGATCGGGCTCGCGCGCAGTTCGGCCAGCAGGTGCTGGAGGGCGTCCGCGCTGCGTTCGCCGTCGTGCGCGAACGCTTCGCGCAGGCGGGTGCGCATCAATTGGCGCATGCCGGCGCGGATCAGCATGTCGGGCAGCCAGCCGCGTTCGCAGCACTGGATCAGCCAGGGTTCCGGGGCGTGCGGCGCGGGCGTGGGGTTGGTAGCGGTCGTGCTCATCGTGAGGCTCCTTGCGGTTGAGGGCTCAGCGCGGGCCGGCAGGCGGCGAGCGGCGCGGCGGCCAGGGGATCAGGGCGCTGGTGGTGCGGATGTAGTCGTCGTAGCCGGGGCGGGTGTGGATCAGGCGGGCTTCGAGTAGCGGGATGCCGGATAGCTTCATGAGTAGCCAGGCCATCACGAAGGGGGGATCAGGGTCAGCCAGCCCCAGGGCAGGCGGATCGCCAGGGCGGTGTAGGCGAACCAGTGCAGGCATTCGAAGAAGTAGTTCGGGTGGCGGGAGTAGTGCCAGAGGCCGGTGCGGCAGACTTCGCCTTTGTTTTTGGGGTTGGCGGTGAAATGGGCTAGTTGGCGATCTGCTACTCCTTCTCCTATTACTGACACGAGCCAGATTGCGATGGCGGCCAGGGCGTCGGGAGCGGCGACGGGTTCGGGGCGGAAGGCTGGGACGAAGAAGGCGATGGCCAGGATTAGGGCGACTACCGCCTGGAGTTGGAAGAACCAGAAGAAGCGGGAAGGGGCTGCGGTGCCCCATTGGTCGCGGAATTGGCGGTAACGGGCGTCTTCGGGGTGGCCGAAGTTGCGTTTCCAAAGGTGGTGGGCAAGGCGTAGGCCCCAGAGGGTGCCACCGATGGCTACGAGCCAGCGGTTTGATGGGGCGCCGGTGCCGGTTAGGGCGGTCAGGATTGCGACTAGCGCGAGGCCGAAGGCCCAGATCGGGTCGATCATGCCGGCGTTCTGGCTGCGGAGTTGCCAGAGCCAGACGGCGGTGAATAGCGCGATCAGGGTTGCGGCGGATAGGGCGACGGACAGGGGGAGGGGCATGAGGGGTCCGGGGTCGGGGGGCTCATGGGGAGATACGGATGGGGGGGGGCGGTGGATGCAGGGGCGAGCAATTAGAGAAAAATTGGTACTTACGTCGCCTCAAGTGGGGTCGCAGGCGCAGATGGGCGCTACTAGCCCCGAGTATGACGATCCACAGCCATGCCAGCTATGCCCGTATGTCGAGACGACTTCAAAATGTAAAGTATCTATTTGTTGAAATCGACTAGGCATTGACTTCGTGTTCGTTGCCTGCATAAAATGTCGTGCCTTTACGCGGTTCTACGATGCGGGTTGCGTAGAATAGTCGGGCGTTTCGCCAGACTGACAATGATTGACCGAGTTTACCGCCGCGAAAGCGCTTTCGGGTTTTCCTGCGGGCACTCGGAAAACCCGAAAGCGCTTTCGCGGCGCACTTTAGGTAAGGCAATAATTAAATGAGCGATCTTAGCACGTCGCTTTCGCCAAAAATTGATCTTGAGAAATCACGTGTGAAGCCCTACGAGGGCTTCATTTTTTTGTGCGGCGGCCCTGCGGATATCACATCCGTTTTTCCTACGTCTTTGCGAGATGCCATTTATCGTGAATTGGTAAAAAGCGATTCCGACGAAGGGCGAATCAGAGTTGCGGAGCATTACAAAGATTGGGCACACGATTCCGTCTATAATGATCTGGTTTTATTTGAGCAGCATATAGCCGAACTTTCTTCTATCATTGTATTGGTTTTGGAAAGTCCTGGCGCCATTGCGGAATTGGGGCTTTTTGCCGCCATTGGCGCATTTCGAGAAAAGCTCCTTGTATTTGTTGATACTCAATACTATAGATCAAATTCATTCATCAAACTGGGGCCTGTCGATTTTTTGGAGAAAACTCATGGAAATCCTGCAGAAGTCCATCGGTGGCTAAATAACAGACAACAAGTTGATGGCAAGCTTGCAGCTGATTTGCAATCAGAAGTTGCGGACGCAATCCGCGTGAGGCTTGCTAAGAAAGGGACTGAAAAACCCTTTGACCCCAATCAGTGGCTTCATTTTGCTTTATTGGTTTGTGATTTCATTGATCTGTATTCTGCGCTGACAATTCGAGAGCTGAGGGGCTTGCTCGGAGACGTTGGCCTACCTAAAACAGAGCATGAAATTAAACAGGTTCTTTATTTGCTCGAGCGAGTGAAATTAATTGCAATGGAGCCAAAGGGAGATCAGCGATTCTATGTCGGAATTAATGACCATCAATATTTAAGATTGCATATTGATGGGGCGGCGTTTGATGCGGCGCGTTTCCGAAGTGATACTTTGGCTAGGTACGGCGCATCCGATAAGAAGCGATTTCGTGCAATCCAAGAAGTCCGAGGCCGTTAATTATGGCGTATGCGAATATTTTAAGACGAATGGCCGGTGACTTGGGAATGCTTCCAGGGCAGCTTGCGAGCATCATTAAGACAGCCCCGTTGCGATATAAAGTTTTTACTATTCCAAAACGTGATGGATCGCGTCGGGTAGTGGCTCAGCCTGCTCGTGAGGTCAAGGCGATACAGCGATGGATAATCAATCAGCTCCGCCCACAACTTCCATTGCACAATGCCGTAATGGCTTACGAGCCAGGCAAATCCATCAAAAAAAATGCAGAACGGCATTTGGGTAGCCGTTTTTTACTAAAAATGGATTTCTCAAATTTTTTCACATCAATAACCGCCAAGGATTTATACGATCATCTCGATCGGCACTGTGGCGATCAAATCTCACTTGAGGATCGTCGCATTATCGTCAGGGCGTGTACATGGCTACCCGAACGCAATTCTATTTTGCAATTATGCATTGGCGCCCCAAGTTCGCCATTGCTTTCCAATAGTGTAATGTACGATTTTGATTGTGCAATTTCACAGAGGGCGCAGTCTGATGGCGTGATCTACACTAGATATGCAGACGATATTGCTCTGTCGTCCACCCACGCAGGGCTTTTATCTGACTACGTAGATTTCGTAACCGCGACACTAGCTAGGTTGACATATCCTCAGGTTAAGATAAATCGTTCTAAAACAGTACATGCATCTCGTGCAGGCCGACGTGTTGTGACTGGGATAGTTTTGACGCCGGACGGCGGACTATCAGTGGGGCGTGACAGAAAAAGGTTAGTAAGGTCCATGTTCCATCGGAGAATCTTAGGCTTGCTAACAACCGAAGAATCAGATGCCCTTGACGGGCTTCTCGCGTTTATTGATGACGTTGAGCCTGGATTCTCTGATAGACTAAAGGCGGCGGAACTTAGGAAAGCTGCTCGACCTTGATGATGGTCACACTTCAGTTCGTGACAGTGCCAACCGGCACGACAGAACGGAGGCATGCATTTCGCAGGAAGCCGAATTTTAAGATTCTTGGTGATTCGATGCCTAAATCCATTAACCTCGCCTTCTGATTTTTCCATAATTCGGCATGACAATATGTAGACTGACTTAAATTACCTGAATAAGTAATTTTTCTGGCGAAGGGAGGGTTGATTGGATTTTAAAAATTGTTATAAATGGAAGTTTTATTAATTCGGGTGTTGCGCTTAAATCAATTTTTTTACATATGGAAATTATTAATAAATCGTGACAAATTAATGGGCTGCCGCTTTTCATTCGAGGCGCTGGATTAATGGAAAGACTCGTCTGGCGGCGCAGGGCACACCCCGGAGATGCATTAACTTTGAATAGCGGGCGGCTAATTTGGCTGATCTATACTCGTCGAAATAGAAAAAATACTCAATTTAACGAGTGCATATCAAAGTTAAATTAGTTGCTGCTGGTAGTCCCGCCCACAATCCCCTCAAGAAACCCGCAAAGCCCCACTAGCAATCACCGGCCCTGTAGGCTGCCCCGTAACCGACCCACCCTCCGGCTCAACCGAAACCGCCAACGTCGCACTCGCCACCAACTGCGCCACAATCTTCGCCGGCAACGCCATCGAAGCCGGCGCATCCGCCGGGAACACGCCCAACGCAATCGGCTTCTCCCCATTAGGAATCAGCCAAAGCTCCGTCGATCGCCCACTTGCCACTTGCGGATGCACTGCCGGCACCACGACCATATTCCCGCGCTGCAAATCGACCGTCGCCGTCCAGTGCGCAACGCCGTCGGTACGGGCGAGGGTAGCGACCAGATACCCGCTCGGCTGCGAAGAAGAACCAGAAGACGCCGAAGGAGCCGAGGTCCCGCCAGACGGCCCCTCCCGCAACACCCCCAAATTCACCGCCAACAAAACCACCACCGCCAAACTCGCCCCAACCCCCACCCAGCGCCACAAATCGAGCGAATTCCACCACCCACCACCCCGCGCAGGTTGGGCCACAGAAATCGGCGCACCCGGCAAAAATCCCAAATCACGCCGAATCCGCGTCCAAACCCGCTCAGGCGGCTCCACCGCAGCAAGCTCATCAGCCAGCGGCGCCAGCCGCACCAACCAGGCATCAAGCGTCGCCCGCAACACCGCATCGCGTCGAACATCACGCTCGAGCTGCCGGCGCGAATCGGAATCAAGCACACCGAGCGCATATTCAGCGCAGCGCAGGTCGTCGTCGGAGAAGGCAGGGGTATTCATCGCTCGAGGCACAGCTTCAGTTGCAGGAGACTGCGGCGAATCCAGCTTTTCATGGTGCCGAGCGGCACGCGCAGGCGTTCAGCCAGTTCGGCATAAGTCGCACCCGTAAAGAACGCTTCGCGGATCGCACCACGCTGCTGCGTTTCGAGCGCCTGCAGGCACTGCTCGAGCCGGCGGCGTGCCTCGCTCGATTCGGCCAGTTCGGCGGGAGTGGGGGAGTCGTCTTCGATGGCGTCGGCCTGCTCGTCGTCGAGCGGGCTTTCGCGATGCTGGCGCAGGCGGTCGATGCAGCGGTTGCGGGCCAGTGTGAGCAGCCAGGTCATGGCGCTGCCGCGCTCCGCATCGAAGCTGTCGGCACGTCGCCAGGCACTGGTGTACACCTCCTGCAGCAGATCCTCGGCCTCGCTGCGGTCATGCACCATCCGCACGATCACGGCAAAAACGCGCGACGAACTGAGACGGTAGAGCGCCTCGAACGCCGGCTGGTCGCCCTGGGCGACACGTTGCAAAGCCTGGTTGAGCTGGGCGCGCCGCGCCTCGTCGGCATCGGGACTCTCGGTCATGTCGGGCGTGATCTTGACGCGCGGATTCGATGCCGCGCTGCGTCGTGGCTGAAGTGTCACGAAATATAGCATCGGCGGTGCGCCGCCGTATATCGTGCCGCTCCAGCCTGCCTGTCTGATCGTCATGGTGGCGCGTCCGTCGTTACCGATATCTGTACATACGGACGAACCGGCACGCAGGATGCAGCCGATTGCGCAACCGGCGCGTCGCACACCGTTGCCTGGCCGCATCGGCCGGCCTGCGGCGGGCCGCCGCTGCGCTATGATCACGCCTTTTACGCGCCCCGCCCGGCGCGGGCCGCGGGTTTGCCCCGGTTTGAGCGGTTTCCCTGTTACTCCCCTGATTTCCAGATGACTCGACGAATGCCCGCGGCTGCGCTGCGGAAACTCCCGCGACCGCGCACGTTGCAGCGGCAACTCGGCCTCGGTTTGACAGTGATGGCGGCCCACGCCGTCGCCGCCCCGGCCGATGCGCCGGCCGCCGCGCCGGTGCCGGCCTCCGAAACGCGTACCGGCAAGGACGACGCTACCGCCACCCGCGTGCTGCCGGCGGTCGCCGTGTCGGGCCGGGCGGATACATCGTGGCGCGCACGCACGGCGTCGGTCACGGGCCGCGACGACGCGTCGATCCTCAACACGCCGGCCTCGGTCACGGTGGTGACGGCCGCGCAGATCGCCGACCAGCAAGCGAAGACGGTAGCCGACGTGCTGCGCAACGACGCCTCGGTTAACGCGGACTACACGCCGGTGGGCTATTACGGCAACTTCACGATCCGCGGCTTCCCGCTCGATCCGGCGAGCGCGCTGCGGCTGGATGGCCTCGCGCTGTCGGGCGAACAGAACGTGCCGCTGGAAAACAAGGCGCGCGTGGAGATCCTGAAAGGGTTGGCGGCGATCGACAGCGGCGTGCTGTCGCCGGGCGGGGTGGTCAACTTCGTCAGCAAGCGGCCGGAGAACGTGTCGAGCGTGACGGCGGGCGTGGACAGCCGCGGCTCGACCTCGGCCTCGGTGGACCTGGGCCGCCGCTTCGGCCCGGACAATCAGTTCGGGTTCCGGATCAACGCGGCGAAGGAAAACATCCATTCGTACGTGGACGACGCGAACGGCCGCCGCACGTTCGGCTCGATCGCGGCGGACTGGAACATCACGCCGCGCGCGAGCCTGCAGGTCAACGCGGAATTCCAGCAGTGGATCCAGCGCTCGGTGTCGGGCTATCAACTGCTGGGCGGCACGGTGGTGCCGCCGGCGGCCTCCACCTCGAAGCTGCTCGGCGTGCAGCCGTGGGCCAAGCCGGTCACGACCGACGCGCTGAACCTCAACGCCCGCTTCGACTACGCGTTCAACGACGACTGGCGCGCCTACGTCACGGGCGGGCGCAGCCGCACGATGATCGACGACAACGTGGCGTTCGCCTACGGCTGCGGCTATTCGCCGAGCTGCGGCGCGGGCGGCACCTCGCCGTTCTTCTTCGCGTCGAACGGCGATTTCGACGTATACGACTACCGCAGCCCCGGCGAATACCGCCGCAACGACGAAGTGCGCGCGGCCGTGTCGGGCAAGTTCACGACCGGCCCGCTGCGTCACGACGTGCTGTTCGGCGTGGGCGCATTGCATCGCGTGGTGCGGCTGTCGGATGCCGTCTACGACTACGTGGGCACCGACAATATCTACGGCCCCGATCAGGCGTTCGCGCCGTCGCCGAACGAGGCGAGCGTGTCGTATCCGCAGCTCGACGCGTGGCAGGTGTCGCTGTTCGCGTCGGACAAGATCAGCCTGGGCGATCACTGGCAGGTGCTGCTGGGCGGCCGTCAGGTGCTGCTGCGCCAGCGCGCCTGGACCAGCCAGGACGGCGACACCACCCGCACCGATCGCACCAAGTTCCTGCCGCAACTGGCGCTGGTCTACAAGCCGGTCGCGCCGCTGACGTTCTACGGCTCGTACAGCAAGGATCTGTCGCTCGGCGATCAGGCGCCGGTGCGCGCCAGCAACGCCTACGCGTTCCTGCCGCCGATCGAATCGAACGCCTATGAAGTGGGCGCGAAATACGACTGGGCCAACCGCCTGACGCTGACGGCCGCCGCGTTCACGATCAGCCGGCCGTTCCAGTTCGCGCAGCCTGACTCGTCGGACGCCGGTTACACGTTCGTGCAGCAGGGCCGCGAGCGCCACGACGGCATCGAGCTGGGCGCGTCGGGCCAGGTGACCGAGCGGCTCGCGCTGAACGCGTCGCTGACGGCGATCCGCGCGCGGGCCTACGATTCGGGTTCGCCCGCCTACGAAGGCCATCAGGTGATCAACACGCCGCCGCTGCGCGCCACGCTGAACGCCGACTACGCAGTGCCGGGCCTGCCGGGCTTCCATCTGCTCGGCGGCCTCGAATACAGCGCCGGCCGCACGGCCAACGAGGAAGGCACGGCGCGCGTGCCGGGCTGGATCGTGGTGAACGCGGGCGCGCGCTACAGCACCAAGCTCGGCGGCCATCGCATCACGGCGCGGTTGTGGGTCGACAACCTGTTCAACCGCTATTACTGGCGCGACGCCGGCGAGCAGCAGGGCGACGCCTACCTGTTCCTCGGCGCGCCGCGCACGGCGCGGATGTCGGTCACGTACGACTTCTGAGCGTCGCGCGCCCCGGAGACCGCCCCATGTCACCTCTCGAAATTGCCGGTGTGATCGTCAGCGCGCTGGCGATCTGGCTGACGGCGCGGCGCAACATGCTGTGCTGGCCGATCGGGCTGGCGTCGGTCGCGCTGTACGCGTGGATCTTCCTCGACGCCAAGCTGTATTCGGACATGCTGCTGCAAGGCGCATTCGCCGCGCTGCAATTGTTTGGCTGGTATCGCTGGCTGGTGCAGCGGCGCGCATCGGCCGGCCAGCCCGGCGATGGCGACCAGCCGGTGCTGCCCGAGCGCGACGTCGGCTTGCGCCGCCTCGCGCCGGGGCTGTTCGCGGCCGTGGTGCTCAGTGTGCTGCTGGGCAGCGCGATGGCGCACTGGACCGACGCCTCGCTGCCGTATGTCGACGCCACGCTGACGGCGTTCAGCCTCGTCGCCCAATACTGGACGGCGCGCCGCTATATCGCGTCGTGGCAGCTGTGGCTGGTGGTGGACGTGATCTACGTGGGCATGTTCGTCTACAAGGCGCTGTATCTGACGGCCGGGCTGTATGCGCTGTTCGTGGTGCTGGCCGCGATCGGCTGGCGCGATTGGGCGAGGGCGCTGGCGCGCGCGGATGCCGAAGCCGAAGCCGTGCGGCTGGAGACGAGCCGATGAGGCGCGTCGGATCGGCCGCTTGGGTTCGCCGGCTCGACGAGGCCACGCATGAGCACCGATTTGCCCTGGGACTCGGTCAATTCCATCGGCCAACTTGGCCTGCCGACGCAGCGAGGCCACGCATGAGCGCTGATTGCCCCCGAGGCTTGGTCAATACCATCGGCCAACTTCGCCTGCCGGCGCAACGAGGCCACGCATGACCCCCGATTCCCCCCACGACCCCGCCGAGGACGCCGCACCCGCGCCGCTCCAGTTCACTGTCGATGGCGAAACGGCCGAACGCGACTGGCCACTGATCACGCGCGCCGAAGTGGCCGGGCTGCTGGCCGATTTCCCGCAGGCGGCCGAACTCGCGCGGCTGTCCTGGCACAGCCCCCGGCCGTTCTCGGCCGCCGTGCTGGCCAGTGCAGGCGACGGCGCGGAACTGTTCGTCAAGCGTCACCACGCGGCGATCCGCGACGTGGCCGGCTTGGAAGAAGAGCACCGCTTCATGGCGCACCTGCGCGCGCTGGGCGTGCCGGTGGCCGAGGTGCTGACCGACGTGGCGGGCCGAACCGCTGTGGCGCGCGGCGACTGGACCTACGAGGTGCATCGCGTGTCGCCGGGCGTGGATACCTATCGCGGCGTGATGTCGTGGAAGCCGTTCTTCCACACGACCCACGCGGCGGCGGCCGGGCGCATGCTGGCCACGCTGCATCGCGCGGCAGCCGTTTACGACGCGCCTGCGCGCGAGTTGCGGCCCCTGTTGACGAGCTTTCGCGTGTTGTCCTCGCCCGACCTGGGCGCGGCGCTCGACGCTTGGGTCCACGCGCAGCCGGGCCTGGCGCGCGCGCTCGACGGCCGCGACTGGCACGCCGACGTAATGCGCGAGATCGCACCGTTCCATCGCGAACTCGTGCCGCTGCTCGACACGCTCGCGCCGTGCTGGACCCACGGCGACTGGCACGCCTCGAACCTGCTCTGGACCGGCGACGACGCCGCCGCCGAGGTGGTCAGCGTGCTCGATTTCGGCCTGAGCGACCGCACCTGCGCCGTGCTCGATCTCGCCACGGCGATCGAGCGCAACCTCGTCGATTGGCTGGCATCGGCGGAATCGCGCCGCATCGAGTTCGCGCAACTCGACGCGCTGCTCGACGGCTACGAATCGGTGCAGCCGCTCGCGCGCGACGCCTACCGCGCGCTGATCGCGCTGCTGCCGATCGCGCATGCCGAGTTCGCGCTGTCGGAAGTGGAGTATTTCAACGGGATCTTGTCGTCGCCGGTGGGCACCGAGGCGGCCTACGACGGCTACCTGATCGGCCATGCGCGCTGGTTCGCCGGGCCGGACGGTCAGCGGCTGCTGGACGCGCTGCGCGCGCGGATGCCGGCCGCCTGAGCGCAGCCCGCCCGCGCATCACGCGTTATTGTGCGGGCGGCTTCGGTTGTGGCTGAGGCTGAGGCTGCGTGGCCTGTGCCGGGTTCCACACCACGGCGTTGTCCACCGCGTAGAAGCGGTACGTCACATGCGCCTGCTGCCATTGCTGCTGGAACTGCGCCAGTTCGGCCGAGGTGGAAATCGAACCGAACTTGCCGTCGCTCGTGAACACGAACGCGCGCGGCGGCGCGAGCAGCAGGAATTGTCGGTAGGCCAGCACCACGGGCGCCTTCTGGGCGGCCGGCACGGGCAGGGCGTTCAGGTCCGAGATCGCCGCGAAGCCGCTGCCGAGCGCGTGCCCGTCGGGCGAGAACTGGATGCCCACGCCCTTCATCGTGGTCTGCCAGGCGGCCACTTCCTTCCCGTAGCGGTCGGGCAGTTGCGCGACCCATTCGGCCGGATACGAAAACGCGAAATTCTCGGTGGCGGTGGCCACCGAGCGCACCACGCCGATCAACCGGCCCTGTTCGTCGAACAGGCCGCCGCCGCTCGACCCGCTGGCCACCGGCGTGGACGACTGGATGATCGGCACCTGGCTCTCCGGCTCCTGGCGCAGCGAGGAGATCAGCCCGTCGGTCAGCGACAGCTCCAGCCCGCGCGGGCTCGAAATCACATACACGCGCTGCCCGACGCGCAGCGTGCTGATCGGCGCGATCGGCACCGGCTGGCGATCGATGCCGCCGGCCACGCGCAGCAGGCACATGTCGCGGCGGTTGTCGGGGTCGCGCAGCACTTCGTCCACGTTGACGGTGTCGGGGCCGTTGGTCAGCTTGATGTCGATGGCCTTCTCGACCACATGGCAGGCCGTGATGAAACGGCCCGGCGCGATCAATACCGCGCTGCCGATCATGAACTGGTTGTTTTCGGGTTGGGCCGCCTTGACTGTCCAGATCTTCGGCGAGACGGTGGCGAACACCTGTTCGGCGTGCGTCGCG
Source organism: Burkholderia sp. 22PA0099 (assembly GCF_047497165.1). Taxonomy (NCBI): domain Bacteria; kingdom Pseudomonadati; phylum Pseudomonadota; class Betaproteobacteria; order Burkholderiales; family Burkholderiaceae; genus Burkholderia; species Burkholderia sp. 22PA0099. The sequence continues at coordinate 3,037,946 of NZ_CP163164.1, forward strand.
CCCGGCTGCGGGGCGGCTTGGGAAGCTTGTGGCGCTTGGGAAGCTTGGGGCGGGGCGGGCTGCTGGGCGAGTGCGCCGGTGCCGATCCCGGCGAGCAGCCAGAGCGCATGACGCCAGGCCGCGGCGCTGTGTTTCCTGTCGATGCGCATGTGAGGTTCCTCGTGGGGCAACGATGCGGTGGCGATCCGTCAGGCAAGGCGCGGCGGGAAACACGGGCAGATCGGGCCACCGATTATAGTCGGTGGCGCCGTGGGGATGCGGAAGCTGGAAGGCGGGGAAACGGCCGCGCGCGTCAACCGATCTCGGTAAAGCGCGCGCTGTCGAGCGGCAGCTTCAGGCGCGCCGCCATGCGCTCGAACGCGCGATCCCAACCGGCCGATTGCGGCACATGGCGGTCGTAGATCTCGCCGAGCTTGCGGAACAGCGCCTCGCTCGGCATGCCGCCGTGCTGCTGGTAAGCCGCGTGCCATTCCTGGATGCAGGCCAGCGGCATGGCTACCGCCGCGTCGCGCACGAACGCGGCGCGATCGATGCCGCTCGTCATCGCCTGCTCGGTGAAACGCAGCGTCTGGAACACCGCTTCGCCCTCGTCGGTCAGGCGCTCGTGGCGGTACGAGGCCGGGTCGGCCGCGTGTTCGCGCGGGCCGCGCTGGGCGTGCGTGACCTCGTGGATGATGGTCAGCGCGGCCAGCGTCGTGTTCTCCATCATCTGCGTGTTGAGCAGGATCGTGCCCACGCCGCGCTGCGGCTCGCGCTCGTATTTGACGGTGCCGCTGCGCGCGTCGTAGTACGGCGCGGCGTTGCGGATGGTGCAGGACGTCTCCCGCGTCGGATGGAGGCTGAAGCCGGCCTGCCGCGCCCACTGCAGGCACTGCGCCACCATCGGCCAGCGCGCGGCGGCGCGCGAGCCGTCGTATTTCATCTCGTCGAAGTGCGGGCGGCGCGACGGCGCGGGCGCAGCCGGTGCCGTCGCGAGCCCGTGCGAGCGGGCCGCAACCATCGTGCGCAGGTGCGGGCTGGGTGGTGGAGACGCGGCGTGGCGGGTCGAAGCAGGCTCCCCGGCGTCGCTTGCCGACGTGGACAGCACCGGGCGGGCCGTGATCCTGCGTGACGCGCCGTTCCGGTCGGCACCGGTGGCCGACAGATCCGCCAGCGGGCCGCCTGCCCGTGCGGTGGGTGTGCCCGGCGCGGCGGGCGCGGGGTCGGCATGCGGCGCGGTGTCCGCATGGGGATCGTGGTTCGCGTTGAGGTTCGATGTCCGCGAAATAGTCGCCATCGTTGAGTGCAATCCAGTGTTCAACTGGCGCCAGTTTGCGAGTGGCGTGCGATGGCGTTTGCCGGAAATGCGAACCGGCATGGCCGTGTGCGAAGCGCGGCGACATGAAATTGGCGAGATGCGACACCATCGCGTCGTATTTGCCGACGATGCGGCGAGACCCAAGCGAACCGGCAATTCCGCCCGGCTCGCCGCCCTCAAGCCACCCTCGAGCCGCCTTCAAGCCGCCTTCAAGCGCTCAGGTCAGCATGACGAGGCTGGCCGCCTGCGCCGTGGGCAGCCACAGCGCGAGCCGCGCATGCAGCTCGCTCTCGCTCAGGCCGGTACGGCGCGCCGCGGCGCGCGCGCACTCGGCCAGCGTGCCGGGCCGCCGCGCCACGCGCCGCAGCGCGAAGAACTGCCAGTCCGCCAGCGGCTCCATCGACACGCGGAACCGGTGGCGGCGAATCGCGACATGGTTCGCCTGCCGCGCGGGCGGCTCGTCCGGGCGCTGGCCGCGCAGCCAGGGGCGGATGCCGTCGGCCGCGTGGCGCAGCGTCAGCAGCCGCGTCGTGGCGGGCAGGGCGACCGTGCACGACGCGCCGGTCAGCAACGGCAGCACGTCCATCGTCGCCGCGCCCGCGCCGCGCACTGGGTTGTCGATTCCGGCCGCGCGGCCCGATTCGGCGATCGCGCGTTCGAGCCGCGCCAGGTCGAGCGGAAACGACTGCGACACGGGCCGCGCCACGCCTCCGCCCGCGCGCCGCTGCGAGCCGAGCAGGAACGCCGGAAACGCCGCGCCGAGCGCATGCAGGGTGGGCGAACGCGACGGATGCCGATGCAGATACGCCCGCGCGAAGAAGCGGAACAGCGTCGGGCCGAGCAGGCGCAACAGCGCCGGATATTCCGCTTCGAGACAGCCGATCAGGCGCAGCCAGTAACCGTCCGCGTACACGGCGAGCCGCGCGAGCGGATCGACGCCGCCCGGCACTGCGATCACGGCCACGATGTCCGCGCCCTCGTGCTGCGCGGCCTGCGCCAGCCCGGCGTCGAGGCCGCCCGGGTGGGTGGTGGCCATCTGCATCCAGCGCTGGATCGCCGCCATCGACATCGCGTCATCCATCGATCAGCTCCGGCGCGGGGAAATGCAACGGCGTGGAGAGCGCCGCATCGGGCAGCGCGGCCTGCCCGGCGGGCAGGTCGGCCTCGCTCAGGCGCTCGCCGGCCGCCACGCGGCGCGCCTTGTCGAGTTCGGCCAGCAGCGTGTCGTAGTCGGGCAGGTTGGCGTCCCATTCGAGCAGCGTGGAGACGCCGCCCGTCAGCCGCTGCGCCAGCGCGTACAACTCCCACACCGGCGCGGGCACCGGCTGATCGTGCGTATCGATCAGCGTGTCGCCGTGCCGGATATGGCCGGCCAGATGGATCTGCACGATCTGGTCGTGCGGCAGCGCGTACAGGTAGGCCACCGGGTCGAAGCGATGATTGACCGCGCTGACATACACGTTGTTGACGTCGAGCAGCAGCCCGCAGCCGGTGCGCCGCGCCAGCCGCGCGAGGAAATCGCATTCGGGCATCGTGGACGCGCGGAACTGCACGTAGCTCGACGGGTTCTCCAGCACGAGCGGGCGGCCCAGCCATTGCTGCACGGCATCCACGCGCGCGCTCACGTGATCGAGCGACGCTTCGGTCAGCGGCATCGGCAGCAGGTCGTGCGAGTTGTGCGAACCGAGGCCGGTCCAGCACAGGTGATCGGATACCCACACCGCGCGCACCTCGTCCATCAGGCGGCGCAGTCGGGTCAGGTAGCCGAGGTCGAGCGGCGTATCCGAACCGATCGACAGCGACACCCCATGCATGACGATCGGCACCTCGGCGGCGATCCGGTCGAGCATCGCGCGCTGATGGCCGGCATCCTCGAAATAGTTCTCCGAAATGATTTCGAACCAGCCCACGCGCGCGCCATCGGCGAGGATCGCCGGCAGGTGCTGCGGCCGCAGGCCGACCCCGAAGCCCAGATCGGGCAGGCCCAGGCGCGGGGCGCGTTTCGATCCCGGCCCCGGCGCGAAGGCCGGGGCCACGCCGATACCCGGAGGCCATGCCCCCGGGCCGGCGCCGTCAGCCTCGACGGTCATGGTCATGCGTGGTGCTCCGATCAGGTCGACGGCGGCAGCGCGATGCGCAGCGTGGTGGCCGCCGGCTTGGCCGGGGCCGGCTTCTGGCGATGCGCCCAGACCTTCTCCAGCGCGCCCCAGGCGATGTCGTACACCGAATCGCCCTTCTCGAACGAGAGCGTTTCGAACGACGTGCCGTCCGGCGTCGTCAGCGGCACCATCTTGCCTTCGGCGTCGCAGTCGTACAGCTTCATCGTGCCGCTGGTGGGGTAGAGCTGCGAGGCCGAGATCGGCACCGCGCAACCGCCGAAGCTCTTGCAGAGGTTGTCGGCCGGCGCGCTGTACAGCGTCGGCGCGCCGCAACCGCCACCGATCTTCGCGGCGGATTGCGCGCTCGACGATTGCGAGCAGTTGCCGCCGCCCGTGACCGGCTGCACGAAACCGCAACCGCCTTGCGTCGCGCACAGGTTCGAGCCCTTGCAGCTGTGATACACGGCATGCGCGGCGCAATCGCCGCCGGTAGCGTCGAGCGACAGCGACTGGCAGGCGTGCATCGTGTCCGAGTGGCCGGCCGGTTGCGGCGCGTTCGGCGCGCGCAGCGTCGGCGCTTCGCCGTACACGGCCCAGTACAGCGCCATGCGGTCGCCCGAGCCCACCATCGACGGGAACGGGAACGCCACCGCCGCGTCCTCCCACGAATCGCTCAGCACGGTGGTGATGCCGGCCAGCGCACCCTTCACCACGTTGTCGAGTTCGGCGCGCGGCGTGCCGAGCTTGAGATCGTTCAGCGCGGCGGCCACATCGGCCGGCTTCGGGATGCTCGGGTTCGCGCCGGCCTCGCTCCAGCTCGGCGTGGTCAGCAAGGCGGCGGTCCACTCGTGGCCGCTGGCGTGCCAGTGGGTCCAGGTCTCGAGGTGCTGCACGTAGGCGGCGATCTGCTCGAAACGCTCGTGGTGGTCGAAGCCGCCGTTGTCGGCGCGGGCGGTGGCGTCGTCGCTTTGCGGGGCTTGCGCGCCGGTATCCGTATAGCTCGGGTAATCCTGTTCGAGCGCTTCCTTGCTCGGCTGGAAGCGTGGCAGCACGCTCTTGAGCGTCAGCAGGTTGGAGGCGTTGTTCAGGCGCGCCGTGTCCTGCACCATCGCCACGAACGTGTTGACCGTCGGCCAGTCGATGCCGCCTTCGCCCTGGTCGCAGATCGCCCACATCATGCCGATCGCCTGCAGGTGCGCCTGGGCCGGCTGGGTGGTGGTCAGCATCGGCGTGACGCCCGGGTATTCGGCCATCGGGTGCGAGGTCGACGCGGTGTTGTTGAACAGGTCGCGCTGGCCGATCGGCTGATCCGAGCCTTCGGTGCGCACCAGCATCTTCTCGAACAGCGTGACGTTGTCGGTGTAGCGGATCGTCGTGTACTGGAGCAGGCAGTAGTACATCCAGCCGATCGTGCCGAACAGCGGCAGGTCGGTTTCGGTCTTCTGCGCCGTCCAGTTCGCGAACGGCACGGTCGGGAAGTACTTGCCGTGCGCGTCGGGGTTGATCTTCTCGAGCGCCGTGTCGTGGTTCTGCTCGATGATCTCGAACAGCGTGACCTGGTCGGCCGTCAGCGCGGCCAGGTCCACGTTCAGCTTGCGGCCCGGCACGCCTTCGTTGATGTCGGTCAGATCGAGGATGTGCGGGATGACCGTCTTGTCCGGGCCGTAGCAGGTCCAGTTGTATTCGGCGTCCTGCAGCGCGGCGCTGTTGAAGTTCGGCTTGACGCCGAGCGCGGCCGAGAGGTTCGCGGCCATCTGCAGGTGCAGCATCTCGTCGATGAATACCGAGAACACCAGGTTGTAGGCCTTCTGGTTGGCGACGGCGGTATCGGTGTCGGGGCCGGCCGGAATCTGGCCGATCGAGCGGCCCGGCCAGACGCGGCCCTGGTAGTAATCGATGCCCTTCGAGTTGATCGCGTGCGTGCCCTGGATCGACTTCATCGCGCACATGTAGAGCGGGATGGTGAACAGTTCGACGTTCACCGCGGCCTGCAGCAGCGCGGTCAGCGCGGCCTTGTCGGCGTCGAGCTGGTCGAGCGGCTGGCCGACGATCTGGGAGGGGTGATCGGGAATCAGGCCCGAAGCGGAGTGTGCCGTGGTCATTGCCTACCTCTGTGGGAATTTTCCGCGTTAACCCTTGAATGGCAACGTCGGATTGCTTTTATAAAGGCCGGTTTGCTGCGTGGATGAAGGCATCCGTGTTACCTCGCGCAGCGGGGGATTTTCAATTCGTATGGCCCCGTGAATTGAAACACCCGAACATGACTGCCGTGTTACTCCATTCGCATACCGCGCGATGGCGCAAGCCTACACCGCCAAAAAGGCGCGTCACAAGCGATTTTCATGACAACGTCATTTTGTGATGGCGAAAGATAATCGCATGGCGCCTATTTATTTTAATGAATGGCCGCCGATGAATTTTCCATTGCTGCCATTATTTTATTGTGCGCAGCGGGAATTGATCGCGCGAAAACGTTTGGCATTGAAGGGCGCCAACACAAGTTCGCCGGGCAATCGAATTTTATTTGGGGTGGCGTGGTTGTCGTTCGCAAGGGGGGAGCATGGCGATCGGCTCGTTTCGAGTGCGGCAAGCTCGGGTTTCGGCTTGCCGCACCGGGAAAGCCGGCCGCTCAAGCCTTGCGGATCACCGCTTCGGCCTTCGCCTGCATCGGCACGATCGTGCTGTAGTACGGCCAGATATACGGGCCGCCCGCCCCCTGATTCAGATCCTGATGAATCGACGTATAACCCTCGATCGCCGGCGGCGACGCGCTATCGATCACGAGCAGCGTGATCGCGGTAATCGGCTTTTTGTTCGGCTCGTTGGTCTTCCACGTCATGTAGATGAATTTCCCGCCCGCGCCGGCCTTCAGATCCTGCGGGTTCCATTCCCAGCCCGACGGCGGATTGGACTGCGCCTGGTCGTAGGCCACGAAATTCAGCGACGTGACCGGATTGCTGTCGCCGGTTTGATAGCCGATGTAGATATATTCGCCGCCCACGCCGGTATTCGTATCGGTGGTAATGAAATCCCACGGCCGTTGGTAGTGCGGGCCCGGGTTGTTGCCGGCTTGCGTCGTCAGAGCGTTAATCGGTGTGGTCATTTTTAACCCCTCTCAAGGTTTGAGTTGAGAGTTTAGTATATTAAGTGAAATGGAATTATCAACCGGGAGTCTTTTCGTTTTAATTGACTGTCCCGGTATCGCAGGACGCGACGTAATTCAAAATTGAAAACGGATTATGAATGATGCCGAAACCGTCGATTTTGTCATTCACGTTGTCGATTCGCCGGCAAGGTTTCCGGTATTGATTAATGGCACAGCGCCGTCGAACTGAGCCGCAACGCTTCCGCGATATCGCCGGGCCGCGCCGGCAGGGGGCCATACGCATCGGAGAACGCCTCGCCGCCGAAGCCGGGCGAGGGCGCGGAATCGGCATGCAGCGTCAGCGTGCCGGCCAGCAGCGCGAGTGCCACGCCTGCCATCGGCAACCAGCGCGCGGCGCGATGCGTGCGATGTGCGTTGCCGTGTTCGTCGTCATGTCGATGCTGCATGGTCCCGGGTTGCAAGATGAAGTGAAAATGCCTCGCGCGAGCGTCGCTGATCGACGCGATGGCGTCGCATGGCACGCCTGAGCGGCACGCGAAACACCCTGCACGGAGCCGCCGGATTCTAGTCACCCAGGCCCCGCTACCCCAACCAACGAGCGGCACTAAGCTTAGCGTTGCCCCCGGATGTCAATAGCTGAAATGGTGCTTTGACAGCCGATTCGCGGCGCTTCTAGCATTCGGCTTTTCCGAACCATTCGGAATCCTCCCTATCATCGTTCCCCGGGGACTCGCCATGCACCGCCCATCCTCCGCTCTCCGCGCCACGACCTTCCTCAAACGCGTGCTGTCGCGCCGCACGCCGCTCGCGCTGGCCGCTACGGCCACGCTCGGCGCGGCGGCGGCCGTGACCGCGTTCGCGGCATCCGGCCCCGCCGAGCCGAAAGCGGCGCTGACCTCGATCACGCTGCAACTCGACCCGATCACCGCGATCGCGCAGGACAAGGGCTTCCTGAAGGCCGAATACGCGAAGATCGGCGTCAAGCAGGTCACGCTGGTGGCGCCCGGCACCGCGCAGATGATCGGCGCGGAAGCGGCGCAATTGAATGGCGGCGGCATCGCCGTGGCGCAGCGGATGATCTATCCGGCCGTGGTGCACCGCGCCAACGGGCTGGACGCGGTGATCGTGTGGGAATCGCAGCCGTCGGACAAGTTCCGCACGCCGATCCTCGCGCGCGCGGACAACGACAAGATCAACGGCATCAAGGATCTCGACGGCAAGAAGTTCGCCAGCAGCCGCGTGAGCTGCTACTGGACGGCGCCATTCGAGGCCCTGACCAAGGCTGGCCTGCCGCTCGACAGCCGCACCTCGCACGGCCGCATCCGCTACCAGTCGATCGATTCGACCACGGTGGTCACGGCGGCGCTGCTGAGTGGGGCGATCGACGCCACGGCCATGCACCTCGGCACCTCGAACGCCGCCGCGCTGTATCTGGCGCATCAGGTCAAGGTGGTGGGCCGCTCGCCCGATCACGGCGAATACGTGGATGGCGCGGGCCGCGTGTCGTACTTCGCGATGCGCTCGTTCGCCGATCAATACCCGCAGGCGATCCGCGCGTTCCTGAGCGCGATGCAGCAGGCCCGCAGCTGGGCGCTCGCGCATCCCGACGACGCCGCGCAGATCGTCGCGCGCGAAACGCGCGTGCCGGTGGATATCGCGCGCTTCCAGATCACCGACCCGTCGGAGTTCTTCTTCATGGCCGGCGAGCCGGATGCGAAGAACGTGCGCTCGACCATCAAGCGCTTCCAGGCCTGGTACGTGGAGCACGGCGACGACATCCTGACCGAACGCCATCTGAGCGACCCGCAGATCGATGCGCTGGTCGACGACCGCTTCTTCGCGGGCGGCCAATACTCGATCTACCAGTGAGCGAGCCGGCTCGCCACACGGAGAACACGATGGCAAATGCAGCGACGCGGCAGCAGGCGCGCGCGGGGCTGGGCGGGCCGGTGCGGCGCGATGCGCATCGGGCGACCAGTGACCATCACGATCAGCACGATCAGCACGATCAGCACGATCAGCACAATCAGCACGACGCGCCGGACGACGCCGGCACGCCCGCCGTCCGGCAATCCGAACCCCGCACCCAACCCGGCCGCGACCGCTTCACGCTGGCGCGCCTGGGCTGGCTGGCCTGGCCGTGGATCCTGCCGGTGCTGATCGTCGGCTTGTGGAGCATCGCCAGCACCCGCCACTGGATTCCGGCCGTGTTCCTGCCCACGCCGTGGCGCACCGCCACCTCGTTCTGGGACATGCTGGTGCGCGATTCGTATCTGCACGATTTCGGCGTCAGCGTCTCGCTGGTGCTGCAATCGTTCGTGTATGGCGCGGCGGCCGCGATCGCGCTCGGCTTCACGGCCGGGCTGGTCCGGCCCGTCGAACGCTTCTTCGGGCCGACGCTCGACACGATCCGGCATATCCCCGGCATCGCGTGGTTTCCGCTGATCGTGCTGTGGCTCGGCGTGGGCGCGCCGGCCAAGACGCTGGTGATCGCCAAGACGGTGTTCTTCCCGGTGTTCCTCAACACGCTGCAGGGCATCCGCAACGCCGACGCGCGCCATATCGAACTGGGCCGCGTGCTGACGCTGACGCGCCTGCAAATGCTGCGCTACATCCTGATTCCGTCGGCGCTGCCGACCATCATGGTCAGCCTGCGCTACAGCGCGGGCCTCGCATGGGCGATGGTGGTGGTGGCCGAGGGGCTGGCGGGGCAGCAGGGCATCGGCTTCCTGATCTTCCGCGCGCAATCGCTGCTGATGACCGACCAGTTGCTGGTGTGCATGGTGACGATCGGCGTGGTGGGCTTCCTGATCGATCGCGGCATGTACGCGGTGCAGCGTCATGCGCTGCGCTGGAAGGCGTCCGCGTCGCCCGGCGCGCAATAAATCAACCCGAACGGAGCACCCAGCCATGCCGGTTGCCACCCTCGGCCGCGACGCGCGGCCGCCCGAGGCGGGCGCGCCCGCCCATCATCCGCTGCACATTCGCGGCCTGACCAAGCGCTTCACGTCGCAGGGCCGCACCCGCACCGTGCTCGACGGCATCGAACTCGACGTCGCGCCCGGCGAATTCGTCAGCGTGGTCGGCCCGAGCGGTTGCGGGAAATCGACGCTGCTGCGCGTGCTGGCCGGCCTCGACGACGATTACGACGGCAGTTTGCGGCTCGGCGCGGCCGAAGTGCGCGGGCCGAGCCTGTCGCGCGGCATCGTGTTCCAGGATCACCGGTTGCTGCCGTGGCTCACGCTGGAGCAGAACGTGGCGCTGGCGCTGAAGAACGTGGATCTCGACGACGCCACCAAGCGCGAGCGCGTGCGCGCCCATCTCGAACTGGTGGGCCTGGACGGCAGCCGCGATGCCTGGCCGGGCGAGCTGTCGGGCGGCATGGCGCAGCGCGGTGCGATCGCCCGCGCGCTGGTGACCGCGCCGGACGTGCTGCTGCTTGACGAGCCACTCAGCGCGCTCGATGCGCTGACGCGCGCGCGGCTCCAGGACGCGCTGCTGGAGATCTGGCAGCGGCAGCGCGTGACGATGGTGCTGGTCACGCACGATATCGAGGAGGCGCTGTACCTGAGCCAGCGGATCGTCGTGCTGTCGGCCAACCCGGGGCGCGTCGAGCGGATCGTGGAGGTGCCGATCGATTACCCGCGCGACCGCGCGAGCTATGCGTTCGCCGACATGCGGCGCGAAGTGGGGGCGGCGATCGCAGCGTAAATCGAGGCGCAAGCGGCGCAAGCACGCCTTGTCGGCAGAAAAATGACAAAACGGTAATGAACACGTCAGCGTGACGGGGTCATGACACGGTGAGAATGCCTTATCGGCCGCGTGGGCCATCGACACGACAGCGCATGACGCGCTCGGCCGGCTCGCCCTTCGTGGGCGGACAAGGAGCTTCCGATGCGATTCCCGATCCGGGCGGCCAAGGCCGCCGTCGTGCTGCTGGCCGCCTGCGCCGGCCTGTATTCCCAAGCGAGCCATGCGCAATTGACGCGCGCCCAGGTGCGCGCAGACCTCGTGCGCGTCGAGCAGGCGGGCTTCGATCCACTCGGCGAGACGCTCGATTTCCCGGCCGACATCCAGGCCGCCGAGGCGAAGCTGGCGGCGTCCGATGCGGCGTCACCTGGCGCCGCCACGCCGCTGGCGGTCGCGAGCCGGGCCGATGCCAACGTCATCGGTGCGAGCGCGGGTGCGGCAGCGCCGCAATCGCATTGACCCGGCGGCACGGCATGGCGCATTCACCGCTTTCCCGGCGTTCCCGCTTCCCGTTCAAGGCTGTCGGCCTGACGCTGGCCGCCGTTGCGGCCACCGCCGCGACCGGCGCGCTCGGGGTGATCTATTCCGGTTGGTACGACGTCTCCGCGATCCCGCCGCACGATCCGATCGTGGCCTGGGCGCTGCACTCCACCTACGAGAACTCGCTGCATCGGCACGCGCGGGGCATTGTCGCGCCGCCCGACCTGATGAGCGACGCCAACATCGCGGCCGGCGCGCGGCGCTACGCGGCCACCTGCGTGGCCTGCCACGGCGCGCCGGGCGAACCGCCCGGGCCGATCGCGCGCGGCATCCTGCCGGGCGCGCCGTTGTTGCTCGACGCGAAGCGGCGCAACACGCCACCGCTGATGTTCTGGACCATCCGCAACGGCGTGCGCATGACCGCCATGCCGGCGTTCGGCAAGACCTTCAGCGATCAGGACATCTGGCAACTCGCGGCGTTCCTCAAGCATGCGCGCGGCATGTCGGCCGCCGATTACGCCCGGTTGAGCGCCGCGCCGGGCCGGTAGCACATCGCTTTCAATTCAGTTCGTTGTCCGTTCGATTTCGCTTTCTTTCTGATACATTGCGTGTCGCGCCGCCCGGCTCGTTCATGACGAACCGCGTGGCGCGCATAACGACATCACACTGAGAGAACAACCATGTTGCGAAATCGAATCGGGCGAGCCTCGGCGGGGGCCGTGCTGGCCGCGTCGTGCATGCTGGCGGCCAGCGCCGCCCAGGCCGCCGGGCTGGACATCCACGATGCGCGCCTGCAGGACCTGTATGCGCGCTACGCACAGGCCGACTACGAGGTCGACGACCTGCCGGAATTCGGCGACGGCAAGCACGTGCGCTTCGACGGCGTGGTCGTCGAACACGCGGAAGGCCTCGACGGCGGCAATATCTTCGTGGCCGGCGATCCGGCCAAGCCCACGGAAGCCGTCGCGCGCCTCGGCGCATTCGACGACGCCACCGACGCGCAAATGAAGGCGCTGCCGGTCGGCAAGCGCTTCAAGGCGATCTGCGTGCTGCAAGCCACCTCCGGCACGCACTACCTCGCGCTGACCGACTGCGTGGTGAAATCATGAGCGGCGCGTTCCGATTCCGCCTCGCGGGCGCCGCGACTGCGCTGTCGATGCTGCTGGCGATGCCGGCCAGCCATGCAGCCTCAGCCGTCCCCTCTGCCTCGCTCGATTCCCGCGCGCTGCTCGACAAGATCGTGCAATGCCGCGCCTCCTACGACGAACTGGCCGAATTCAACGACCGCGTCGATCAGCACCGCGTGAAGCTGCGCGAAGCCAAGGCGCAGGATCTTGCGCCGGGGCCGACGTGGACCGTCACGCCGCCGCTCACGACGCTCGGCGTCAAGAGCAGCACGGTGGTGCTGAGCAGCCGCAGCACGGTGCTGCTGATCGTGCCGTCGGCGCATCCGTATAACGACGTGCTCGCGCTCGTACCGGGCAACGGGATGGAGGTCGAGCTGAAGATGGGCACGGATGCGATCGTCCGCAAGGACATCGACGACCGCGCCCTGCGCGCGTTCACGGTGGACAAGACGCATTACGCGGCCGGTTGCGTGTATGACGAACGCCGGATGCTGCTGGCGCGCGCCGCGCGCTACAACGCGTCGCCGGAACGGCAGGCCGAGAAGAAGGCGCTCGAACGGGCGCTCGATCAGTAAGCGGTTTGGCGGCTCGGAACCGGCGCCGCGCCCGCATGGGGGCGGCGCCGGTTTCCGTTTCAGGGCCGCGCGATCTCGCGGGCCAGCCGCACCACCGTTACGCCGGGCGCGTCTTTCGGCGCAAGCGGCCCCGCGTCAGAACTTGTGCCGAATGCCCGTCACGGCCAGGAACTGCGACGCGCCGCTCGATGCGCCGCTGGTGCCTTCGATCTGCGCCACCGCGTTGCTGGCGTGCTGGTAGAGCAGGTCGATGTAGATGTCGGTGCGTTTCGACAGGAAATACTGGAGCGCCGTGTTGGTCTGCCAGTAGTGCCACGAACCCACCGCGCCGTTGGTCGACACGTTCGTATACGTCTCGCCCACGGCCGCATGCAGCGCCGGTGTAATCGCATAGCGCAGGCTGGCCTCGGCGTTCTGGTAGGTCTGGTGCTGGCTGGCCGGCGTCAGTTCGAAGCGGGTATTGGTGTACATCAGCCCGAGCGTCGCGCGCCCCATCTCGTACAGCCCGCCCACGCCCCAGATGCGCTGGTTCGTGATGCCCTTCAGGAACGTGAAGTAGTTGTCGGACGGAATCGCGCCGGTGGTGTCGGTGGCCGGATGGTCGAGCACCACGTAGGCCGCGCCGAGCCGCCACGGGCCGCCCGTCCAGGTCGCGCCCACGCTGTACGAGCGGTTGGTCGCGAACGAGGCCGCGTTGCCCGACAGCGCGTACATGGTGTTGACCTGCAGCCCGTAAATCGTCGGCGTGACGTACTTGATCGAATTGTCGGTGCGGAACGAGTTGTTGATGTCGTCGGTGTCGAACGGGTGGGTGGCGTACTGCACCATATCGGTGGCCATCTGCAGCGGTTCGAGCGAATCCTGCGACGCGTTGTACTGGCGGCCCAGCGTGATCGTGCCGTAGCGCGCCGTGGCGATCCCCACCCAGGCCTGCCGCCCGAACATGCGGCCGTTCGCGCTGGCCACGCCGGTCTGCAGGTTGAAACCGTTCTCCAGCCGGAAGATCGCGCGGTTGCCGCCGCCCAGATCCTCGCTGCCGAGAAAGCCCCAGCGCGAGCCTTGCTCGCTGCCGGCCGTGGCCTGGTAGTTGGCGTGGCCGCCCTGGTTGCTCGTGTAGGTGAAGCCGCCGTCCACGATGCCGTACAGCGTGACGCTCGATTGCGCCTGCGCCGCGCCGGCCGCCAGGCCGAGCCCGAGGCCGCCGGCCGCGATGCGGATGGCCCGCAACGATGCTGTTTTCATGATGTTTTCCCCTGTTTCAAGCACTACGGTTGACGTTGTTGACTACTCTGTACTGCGAACTAAAGACGAGCCGATCCGCCCCATGGCGCCGCGTCGTGCGCGGCGTGGGGTGGCGAATCAGGCGGGAAGGCCCGGCAGCCCGGGCCGGTTCAGGCGGTGTGCGGCGGCAGCGCGAGCGCGTCGAGTTGCGCGGTTTCCACGATCGGCAGCACGAGCTGCGACGGGGTGCCCGCACCGAGCCACACGCGGTTGACGGCCACGCGCGGCGCGCGGGCCAGCGCGGGCGCTTCGCCGCTGTTCGGGTTCACGTCGAAGTGCGGGAAGTTGCTGCTGGAGATGTCGATGCGGATGCGATGGCCGCGCGCGAAACGGTTCGCGGTGGCGAACGGCTCGATCGCGATCTCGTACACACGGCCCGCTTCGAGCAGCTCGGGCGCTTCCCACGACGCATGGAAGCGGCAGCGGAAGATGCCGTCGGTCAGGTTCATCGCATAGCCGTCCGGGTAATCGGCGTTGGGCGGGCATACGTCGATCAGCTTGGCCGTGAAATCGGTGTCGGGCGCGTCGCTCGATACCCACAGCCGCACGCGGATCGGGCCGGCCACCGCCACGTCGTGTTCGAGCGGCGGCGTCTGGAACACCAGCACGTCGGGCCGTGCGGCGAGCGGCCGGCCCGGCGCCTGCACGCCGAAGAAGCCGGGCAGCTCGCGCTGGTCGAACGCGCCGCCCTCGAACACCGGCGCACCCGAGGTCAGCGCGCCGCCGATGGTGGGCACCGGGCGCGCGGGGTCGAACGCGTAGGCGATCGAGGTTTGCGCGTCGTCGGCCGCGGCCGGATCGCGGGTGAGCGAGCCGTCGGCGCGCAGGTGGAACGGCACCGCTTGCGTGCCGGGCAGCGGCCATGACGGCGCACCGATCCAGCGCCCGCCGTGCGACATGCGGCCGTCGGCGTTGCGGCGGCCGCTGCCGCCGCCCATCACGAAGATGCGGGCCACCGGCTCGACGGCGCGCGGCGCGTCCGCCGGCTTGAGCCAGCGGTCGAACCAGCGTGCGCGCATCGCGAGCCAATCCTCGGCCAGCTCGCCTTCGATCGCCGCATGCTCGCCGAAATCGACGTCGCCGCTGTAGCGCACGTTGCGGTCGCCGTGCAGCCACGGCCCCATGATCAGATACGCGGGCGCCTCGGGCACGTCCGACAGCGCCGCGAAATTCGCCAGCGTGCTCTGCACGTAGGCGTCGTACCAGCTCGACATCCAGATTGCCGGCACGCGCCGCATCGCGCCGTAGAAATGCTCGGCGCAGATGCCGGGCTGGCGCCAGTAGTCGTCGTAGGCGTCGCGCGTCCATTGCTCGAACAGGTAATGCTCGTAGTCCGGCACGCTGGCCAGCGGCGAATGGCCGGGCCGCCAGGGCATGCGCGCGAACCAGTCGCGCAGGTCGTGCCCGGCCAGCGCCGCAGCCACCAGCGGATCGGCCTCGGCGGCCGGGCTGTTGCGCGCGCGGTTGAACGCCCAGGTGGCCTGCTTCAGCTCGAACGCGCCGCCCTGGCGGATGCCGCAGTGGTAGCCGTTCGCGAAGCCGCCCGAATCGAGCACCATGCAGGCCAGCGCGGGCGGGTTCAGGCAGGCGGCGGCCAGTTGCGTGTGCGCCGCGTACGACAGGCCCATCGTGCCGACCCGCCCGTCGGACCACGGCTGCGCGGCGATCCAGGCCATCGTGTCGAAGCCGTCGGGGCCTTCCGCGATGTATTTCTCGAACGCGCCTTCGGAGCCGTAGCGGCCCCGGCAATCCTGCATCACCACCGCATAGCCGCGCGCCGCGAAATAGCGCGCCACGTCGGCGCGGTTCATCGGCGGCGCGCCGTGGTGGATCTCCGAGCGCGACAGGTCGGTCTTGCCGTACGGCGTGCGTTCAAGAATGGCCGGAAGCGGCGCGTCGATGCCCACCCGGTAGCCGGGCGGCAGGTACACGTCGGTGGCGAGGCGCACGCCGTCGCGCATCGGCACCATCAGGTCGGCCAGCCCGGCCGCCGGCGAGGCGGCGGCATCGGGGAAAGCGGCGGTCGGCGAAGCGGAAAACGTCATGGTCGGGTCTCTACGTAGAGCAGGGAAGTGCGTTCGGCCTGGTTCGGATGAAAGATCACGCCGCCGCGCGCCGCCCAGTAATCGACGGGGAAATAGAGCGGCACGATCGCGTAATCGCGGAAGGCGACATCGGCCGCGTCGGCCAGCAATTGGCGGCGCGCGGTGGTGTCGAAGGTTTGCGAGGCCTGTTGCAGCAGCGCGTCCACGCGCGGGTTCGAATAACGCGTGCGGTTGAACGCGCCGGTGCCGGCCGCCGTTGAATGGGTGGCGATCACGTTGGTCAGCGCGATCGCCGAATCGCTGGTGCTGTTGCCGAAGCTGAACACGAACGCGCTGTAGGCCCGCTTCGCGGCCGCCCCGGCGTACACGTTGTACGGCTGCGTGACCACGTCGTCGATGCGGATGCCGCCGCGCGCCAGCATCTGGCCGAGCACCTGGCCCAGGTCGCCGTCGCTCGCGAAGCGGTCGTTCGAGGCGTGCAGCGTGAGCCGGAAGCCCTGCGGGTAGCCGGCCTCGGCCAGCAGGCGGCGCGCGCCGGCCGGGTCGAAGGCGTCGGGCGTCAGGCGCGGGTCGTGGCCGCCGAGGCCGGGCGGCGCGATCTGCGCGGCCGGCAGCGCCGCGCCGTTGAGCAGGTAGCGCGCAATCGCCTCGCGATCGATCATCTTCGAGATCGCCTCGCGCACCCGCACGTCGCGCAGCGGGTTCGCGCCCGCCTGCGCGCCGCCGGCCGGGTTCGCCGCGACATGCACGAACGGCGACACCGGGCGCGAGCCGTCGAGCGCCAGATAGATCAGCCGCGCCGACGGCCCCGAGAACAGCGTCACGTCGCGCGTATGGCGCAGGCGATCGAGCGTGACCGGCGGCACGTTGTCGATCAAATCGACCGAGCCGGACATCAGCGCCGAGAGCCGCGCCGCGTCATTGGCCACGAAGCGCAGCGTCGCGTGGTCGAACGCGGGGCGCTTGCCCCAGTAATACGGGTTGCGTTCGAGCACCAGCCGGTCGCCCGGAATCCAGCGCACCAGCCGGTACGGGCCGGTGCCCACCGCCACGGCCGGGTTGCGGTAATCGCTGCTGGCGTGGCCGGCCGCGGCGCGGCGCGACGCGATATACACCAGCCCGACCTGCTCGACGAAGGCCGGCGACGGCGTTTTCGTCACGATCCGCAAGGTCAGTGCATCGATCACGTCGATGCGCGCGATCTCGGCCACCGCGCCCGAGAACGGCGCGGGGCTGTTCGGCACCTGGCGCGCGCGTTGCAGCGACCAGGCCACGTCGTCGGCCGTCAGCGGCGAGCCGTCCGAGAAGCGCACGCCGGGGCGCAGATGGAATTCCCAGGTGGTCGGATCGAGGTTGCGCCACGATTGCGCGAGGCCGGGCCGCACCTGCAGGTTTTCGTCCTGCGAGATCAGGCGCTCGAACAGGTTCTCGGCCGTCTGCATGTTGTTCTGCGTGCGCGAGAACAGCGGATCGAGCGAGGCCGGCTCGGAGGCCAGCGCCATCGTGATGTCGCGACGAGCGGCACCTGCGGCACCCGCCGCATCGGCGGCCTGCGCGGGAGCCGCACCCGCCAGCGCGGCGGCCAGCCAGGCGGCGAGCGTCAGTCGCGCCGGCAACCCGCGCCGCGCGTTCGCCGGGAAACGGAGCCGCATCATGCCGCCTCCACGAGATGACAGGCGCTCCAGTGCCCGCTGGCGGTTTCGCGCAGCAGCGGCCGCTCGCTGCGGCAGCGCGCGTTCGCGTGCGGGCAGCGTGGGTGGAAGTGACAGCCGGACGGCGGCGCGAGCGGCGAGGGCAGCTCGCCGCGAATCGATTCGAAGCGATGCCGGCGGTTCGCGAGCCGCGGCACCTGGCCGAGCAGCGCGACGGTGTACGGATGCTGCGGCCGCGCGAACAACGCCTCGGTGGGGGCGGTTTCCACCACGCGTCCGAGGTACATGATCGCCACGCGGTCGCTCAGGTGCTCGACCACGCCCAGGTCGTGGCTGATGAACAGGTAGGTGAGGCCGAGCTCGCGCCGCAGCCGCATGAACAGATTGATGATCTGCGCCTGGATCGACACGTCGAGCGCGGCGATCGATTCGTCGCAGATCAGGAAATCGGGGTTCACGGCCAGCGCGCGGCCGATGCCGATCCGTTGCCGCTGGCCGCCCGAGAACTGGTGCGGAAAGCGATCGCGGAAATCGGGGTTCAGCCCGACGCGCTGCATCACGTCCACCACGAACGCGTCGTAGCCGGCGCGATCGACGAGGCCATGCACCCGCGGCGCCTCGCCGATGATGTCGCGCACCCGCTTGCGCGGATTCAGCGACGACAGCGGGTCCTGAAAGATCAACTGGGTGGCGAGCCGTTGCGCGCCGGATTGGGTTGCGGCTGCGGTTGCCTCGCCCGCTGCCGCATCGAACACGCGGATCGTGCCGTCGGACGGCGGCACCACGCCGGCCAGCATCCGGCCGAGCGTGGATTTTCCGCAGCCCGATTCGCCGACCAGGCCGAGCACCTCGCCGCGCCGGATCGTCAGATCCACGCCGTCGACGGCATGCACCACCGGCGCAGCCGGCTTCGCGCCGAGCCAGCCGGCGATCCGCTCGGCGTAATGGGGCCGCCGCGCGAAGCGCCGCGACAGTTGCCGCGCCTCCAGCAGCGGGGCGGTTTCGGGAAGGGGGCTCATTGAGTGTCTCCGTTGCGCGGGTGGAAGCAGCGCCAGGTGTGATCGTGGTCGGCCGCCACCGGCGGCTCGGTGCTGCGACACTGCGCGCTGGCGCGCGTGCAGCGCGGCGCGAACGCGCAACCGGCCGGCAGCGTCAGCAGGTTCGGCGCGATGCCGGGAATCGGTTTCAGCGGCGCGCCGCGCGGCGCATGCTCGGGCAGCGATTCGATCAGGCCGATCGTGTAGGGATGGCGCGGGCGGTCGAGGATCGCGTCCACGCTGCCCGATTCGACGATGCGGCCCGCGTACATCACGCAGACACGCTGCGCGAGCCCCGCGACCACCGCCAGATCGTGGCTGACCCACACCATCGCCGTGCGCGTGCGCTCGCACAGCGCCTGCATCTGCGCGAGGATCTGCGCCTGGATCGTCACGTCGAGCGCGGTGGTGGGTTCGTCGGCGATGATCAGGTCCGGCTCGTGCAGTAGCGCGATGGCGATCGCCACGCGCTGGCGCATGCCGCCCGACAGTTGATGCGGATAGGCCGAGAGCCGTTCGTCGGGCGAGGCGATGCCGACCTTGGCGAGCGCATCGCGTGCCCGCTCGCGCGCGGCGGCCTTCGACACGCGGGCATGGGCGCGCACCGATTCGATCATCTGCGTATCGATGCGCAGCACCGGGTTCAAGGTCATCATCGGATCCTGGAAGATCATCGCGATCCGGTTGCCGCGCAGGCGGCGCAGCGCATCGGGCGCGAGCGTGGTCAGGTCGCGGCCGTTGAACAGCACCTGGCCGCCGACGATGCGGCCCGGCGCATCCACCAGGCCGAGCACCGAGAAGCCGGTGATCGACTTGCCGGAGCCGGATTCGCCGACCAGGCCGACCACCTCGCCCGGCGCGACGTCGAAGCTGACGTCGTCGACCGCGCGCGCGATGCCGTCGCCGGTGAAGAAATGCGTGCGCAAGTGCTGCACGGAAAGCGTGGGCGTCGTCATGTCGATCCTATTTCTGCAAACGCGGGTTGAGCGCTTCGCGCACGCTGTCGCCGACCACGTTCATGCTGAACACCAGCGTGAGCAGCAGCAGGCCGGGCAGCACGCTGATCCAGTAGTTGCCGGCCAGCAGTTGCTGGAAGCCGTTCGCGATCAGCAGGCCGAGCGACGGCCGAGTGACCGGCAGACCGATGCCGAGAAAGCTCAGGGTGGCCTCGGCCGAGATCGCCGAGGCCACCTGCACCAGCCCGATCACGATCACCGGCGGCAGGCAGTTCGGCAGCAGATGCCCGAACAGCACGCGGCGATGGCCGAGGCCCAGGCAGCGCGCGGCCTCCATGTATTCCTTGCGGCGCTCGACGGCGGCCACCGCGCGCACCGTGCGGGCGAAGTAGGCCCATTGCACCGTGACCAGTGCCAGCACCACCTTGTCCACGCCCTGGCCGAGCACGGCCAGCACCATCAGCGCGACCAGGATGGTCGGAAAGCCCAGCAGCAGATCGACGGTGCGCATCACGAGCGCGTCGACGGTGCGGCCGAAGTAGGCGGCGCACAGGCCCAGCGTGGTGCCCAGCGTCATCGCCACCGCGCCGGCCAGCAGGCCGACGCCGAGGCTGATGCGCAGCCCGTACAGCATCGCGGCCAGCATGTCGCGGCCGAGCGCGTCGCTGCCGAGCAGGTAAAGGTGGCCGCTGCCGCCGCGCGCGAACGGCGGCAGCCGCGCGTCGCTGACGCTCAACTGGGCGAGGTCGTAGGGGTTTTGCGGCGCGATCCACGGCGCGAGCAGCGCCACGGCGATCAGCACGATCAGCACCGCGCTGGCGGCGGCGATGCCGGGCGTGGCCGCCAGGCTGCGCACCACGCGGCCGGCCGTGGTGTGCGGATCGAGCCGCGGCAGCCTGGGCAGCGCGGTGCGCAACGCGAGGCGCGTGCGCAGGGAACGGGCGAGCAGGCCGATCATGCCGCCTCCAGCCGCACGCGCGGGTCCAGCAGCGACTGGACGATGTCCACCAGCAGGTTCAGCAGCGTGAACATCGTCACGACGATCAGCAGATAGGCCACGATCACCGGGCGATCGAGCCGCGTGATGCTGTCGATGATCAGCTTGCCCACGCCCGGCCACGCGAAGATCGTTTCGGTTACCGTGGCGAACGCGATCAGCGAGCCGAACTCCATGCCCACCACCGTGACGATCGGAATCAGGATGTTCTTCAGCACGTGCACGCCGATCACGCGGCGCTCGGGCAGGCCCTTGGCGCGCGCGAACTTCACGTAATCGAGCGGCAGCGTTTCGCGCACGCCGGCCCGCGTGAGCCGCGTGACCAGCGACATCTTGAACAGCGAGAGATTCAGCGCCGGCAGCAGCAGGTGCAGCAGCCCGTCGCGCGTGGCCAGGCTCGTATGGATGCCGAACCAGTCGCCGAGCGCGCCGCGCCCGGCCGACGGCAGCCAGCCGAGCGTGACCGAAAAGATCAGCACCAGCATGATCCCCTGCCAGAAGTTCGGCAGGCTGAAGCCGAGGATCGAACCGGACATCACCATCCGGTCGAATCGCGAGCCGGCGCGCAGCCCGGCCAGCAGGCCGAGCGGCAAACCGATGCCGAGCGCCAGCACCAGCGCGACGAAGCCCAGTTCCAGCGTGGCCGGCAGCCGTTCGAAGATCAGACGAATCGACGGCTCGTCGAACACGAACGAGCGCCCCAGGTCGCCATGCAGCGCATGCACCACGAAATGCAGGTATTGCTGCCAGAGCGGCTGATCCAGCCCCAGCGCGCGCACCGCCTGGGCGATCTCGGCGGGGCTGGCGTCGGCCGGGATCAGGATCGCGACCGGGTCGCCGATTGCGTAGACGCCGCAGAACACCAGCAGCGACGTCAACCACAGGACGCCGGCGCTCTGGACGATGCGGCGGATGATGAAGGCCATCATTGCGTGTCGAACCTCGAATGTTGAGAATGCGATGGCCGGCGCCTGTCCGGTGCCGGTCGTTGGATGCGATGATTCGACGTCAATATGGCGGTCGCAAGCCTATGCGCGATCGGCATACGCCTATGCATAAACTGCGATGAACCTGAAACAGCTCGAAGCGTTCGCGGCGGTGGCCGCGCTGCACACCACGACGGCCGCCGCGCAGCGGCTGGGCCTGTCGCAGTCGGCGGTCAGCCGCTTGCTGGCCCAACTGGAAGAAGACCTCGGCCTGACCCTGTTCCAGCGCGAGCAGGGGCGGCTCGCGCCGACCCGCGAGGCCGACGCGCTGGTAGGCGACGCCGAGGCGATTCTCGAAGCCGCGCGCTGCCTGGAGCGGCATGCGCAGCAACTGCGGCTGGCCGGCACGCGCCGCAAGCTGGTGCGCGTGATGGTGCCGAACACGCTCGCGCAATCGCTGCTGCCCGCGGTGCTCGGGCGCTTCTACGAAACCTATGACGATGCCGTGCTCGAAGTGTTTTCGGGCACTTATCAGGCGTCCGAGCAGGCGTTGCGCAGCCGCGAGGTGGACCTGGCGATCGTGCGCCTGCCCGATCCGCAGCCGGGCCTGACGATGGTGCGCGAGTTCGTGAGCGAGGCGGTGTGCGTGATGCCGGCCGGTCATCCGCTGGCGGCGCTGGCGGAAATCGGCCCGCGCGATCTGGACGGCGTGCCGATGGTGCTGTTGTGGCGGCAGAGTTCGATGCGTCACGAAGTGGATGCGTCGTTTCGCAATGCCCGCATCAGCCAGGCGATCGCGGCCGAGGTGCATTCGGTCAGCGTGGCCTGCGCGATGGCCGAGCGCGGCATCGGCGTGACCATCGTGAGCCGCCTGATCGCCAGCACCTGCGCCGGCAACGGGCTCGTGATGCGGCCGTTCCGGCCGGCGCTGGCGTTTTGCGTGGCGATCGCGGCGCTCGACAGCGAGCCGCTCGGGCCGGTGGCGCGAGCGTTCGCGGAGCAATTGGGGGAGGCGCTGGCGGCGCTCGATGCGCCAGGGGCGGGGTTTGGGGTTTGAGCAGCACCCCGCGCGCGACGGCGCCGGCCCGGATTCAGCGGCTGGCGGGCTGGCCGACGGTTGATGCGGCGCGGCGCTTGCCGGCCAGCAGCGGCAGCACCAGCGGCGTGCCCGTGACCGGATCGGCGATCACCTGCGTATCCAGCCCGAACGCCGCGCGGATCACCGCCGGCGTCACGATCTCGCACGGATCGCCACGCGCGACGAGGTGGCCGCCGCGCATCACGATCATGTCGTCCGCGTAACGGCACGCTTCGTTGAGGTCGTGCAGCACCGCGACGATCGTCGTGCCGTGCCGCGCATTCAACTGGTGGCACAGTTCGAGCACCTCGATGCGGTGCGCGAGATCGAGAAACGTGGTGGGCTCGTCGAGCAGCAGGATGTCGGTCTGCTGCGCCAGCGACATCGCGATCCACACACGCTGCCGCTGCCCGCCCGACAGCTCGGACACCCGACGATCGGCCAGCTCGGCCACGTCCGTGGCGGCCATCGCTTCGGCAATCGCGGCGCGATCCTCGGCCGATTGCCAGCCGAACGCCGATTGATGCGGATAGCGCCCGCGCCCGACCAGTTCGGCCACCGTCACGCCGTCCGGCGCCTGCGACGATTGCGGCAGGAAACCCACCCGCCGCGCGAACGGCTTCGACGCGTAATCGCGCACGTCGCGCCCGTCGAGCAACACGCTGCCCTGCGCCGGGCGCAGCAGGCGGCTCAAGGCCTTCAGCAAGGTGGATTTGCCGCAACCGTTCGGCCCGACGATCGCCGTGAAGCGGTGCGGTGCGATCGTCACGTCGAGGTTCTCGGCAATCGACGTGCCGCCCGGATAGCGCAG
The DNA here is from genome assembly GCF_047497165.1 of Burkholderia sp. 22PA0099. Lineage (NCBI taxonomy): Bacteria > Pseudomonadati > Pseudomonadota > Betaproteobacteria > Burkholderiales > Burkholderiaceae > Burkholderia > Burkholderia sp. 22PA0099. The sequence continues at coordinate 3,061,163 of NZ_CP163164.1, forward strand.
ACTCAGGCCGTGCGCCTGGAGGCCGTCGTCGTTGGCGGCCGTCACGGGCGGGGCGAGTGCGTCGGTTTCGGCCGCGTTCACGGCGTGGCTCCGTCACCCGCCCCCGCGAGCGCGCGGTCGATGCGCGGCACGAGGTGGTCGAGCGAATAGTCGATGCTGGCCGGCGAGCCGGTGGCGAACGCCGCGCGCAGTTCGGCGTCGCGCCGGTTGTCGAGCAGCACCACGCGGTGCCGGCGGAACGCGTCGAGCGCCCGCACGGCCGGCTCGCCGACGATCGACGCGGCCGGGCGCGCGAACGCCACCAGCAGCACGAGGTCCGCGTCGATCGCGCCGGTGCGCTCGATCGGCAGGTCTGCGAAGTAATTGCGGGCCGGCAGGCGCTTGACGGCCGGCGACAGCGTCAGGCCGATATCCTCCAGCAACTGCGGCCGCACATCGCCTTCGACATAGGAGTGCCAACCGTTCTGCACGCCCCAGTTGATCGTGAACGTCTTGCCCGCGAACGCCGGATGCGCGGCCTTCACGGCCTGGATTTTCGCGGTGGTGGCGGCGATCAGTACCTTGCCCGCTTCGACCTTGCCGAGCGCCAGCGCGTCGATCATGACCTGGCGCTGCCACGGCAGGTTGTTGTTCGTCAGGCCGGGCGGCGAGGCTACCGTCGGCGCGATCCGCGACAGCAACTGGTAGTTCGCCTGCGAGCTGTTGTCGCGGCCGTTGACGTCGAGAATCAGGTCCGGGTGCAGCGCGGCGATCCGCCGGAAATCGAGGTCGCCGCGCGGCAGGATCACCGGCGCGGGGCCATGCACCAGTGATTGCGACCACGGGTTGACCTGGCCCGGCTTGAGGCCGAGCTGCTGCCAATCCTGGATCGCGACCGGCGTGACGCCGAGCGCGAGCACCACGTCCGCCTCGTTCCAGCCGAGCGCGACCACGCGCAACGGCTGGCGCGTGACGGCCGTCGTGCCCCATTGATGCGTGATCGTCACCGGAAACGCGGGCGCGGCGGCATCGGGGCCGGCAGCCGCGGCCAGGCCCGTGCCGGCGGCCAGCAAGGCGAGGCCGGCCGCGGCCGCGCGCGCCTGGCGCGCCAGGCGGCCGAGGCGCTGGCGGGCGCGAACAGGAAACGGTAAAGCGCAACGCATGACAATCCTTTCAGGAAGAGGGCGCGGCGGCGGATCGCGCGTCGGGCCGGAGCAACAGGACGAGGAGATAGAAGCCGCCGAGCGCGCCCGTCACGATGCCCACGGGCGGATGGACCGGCAGCGCGTTCGCGGCGATCGCGTCGCAGCCGGTGACCAGCACCGCGCCGACCAGCGCCGGCGGCAGCACGTTCGGCACACGTCCGCGCCCCATGCGGCGCGCGATATGCGGCGCCGCCAGCGCGACGAACGCGATCGGCCCCGTGATCGCCGTGGCGATCGCCACCAGCAGCACGCCGAGCACGATCCACGACGCGCGTTGCAGGCCCGGGCGCGCGCCGAGCGTCGTGACCACCGCGTCGTCGAATTCGATCAGGCCGAAGCTGCGCTGCCGCAGCAGGCAGATCGCAAGCAGTGCGACCAGCGCCGCCGCGAGGCCCGGCACGTCCTGCCAGGACGCCGTGTTGAGGCTGCCCGACAGCCAGGTCAGCACGACCTGCGTGTCCTGCACGTCGGTATTGATCAGCAGATAGCCGTTCACCGCCGACAGCAGCGCCGAAATCATGATGCCGGACAGCACCAGTTGACGCGGCGAGCCTTGCAGGCCGCCCGACAGGCCGTAGACCACCACCCCGGTCGCCAGCCCGCCCGTGACCGCCAGCAGCGCGGCCGAGGCCGGCGAACCGCCGTCGATCAGGAGCGCGACGATCGCGCCGGTGGCCGAGCCCGCGCCGAAGCCCAGCACGTCGGGGCTGGCGATCGGGTTGCGTGTGACCGTCTGGAAGATCGCGCCCGATGCGCCGAGCGCCGCGCCCACCAGCGCGCCCACCACGTAGCGCGGCAGGCCGAGCGTGAGCACCGCGAAGCGGTCCGGCGAGGCCGGGTTGGCCAGCGCGTCGAACACCGCGTGCGGCGCGAGGCCGAACGGGCCGAGGCAGAGCTGGGCCAGCAGCGTCGCGAGCAGGGCGGCCACGGCGGCGGCCAGCGCCATCGTCATGCGCGTCATGGCTTGAATCCTCGCCGCCGCACCATCGCGAAGAACAGCGGCACGCCGATCACCGCCGACATCGCGCCGGCCGGGATCTCGCTGCCGGGAATCAGCACGCGGCCGAGGATGTCGGCCGACAACAGCAACAGCGCGCCGATCAGGGCGCACATCGGCAAGGCCCAGCGCATGCCCACGCCGATCGTGACGCGCGCCAGATGCGGCGCCAGCAGGCCGACGAACACGATCGGGCCGGCCGCCGCCGTGGCCGCGCCGCACAGCATCGAGATCGTCGCGCCGCACGCGAGCAGCAGCCGGCCGCGATGAATGCCGAGCGCGCCGGCATGCTCGTCGCCCATCGCCACCACGTCGAGCGCGCGCGCCATCGCCAGGCTGACCAGCAGGCCCACAGCCACGCAGGCGGCCAGCACCGGCAGCATGGCCGCGTCGCGATCGGCCACCGAGCCCACCGCCCACTGGCGAAACTGTTCGAGGCTGTTCGGCTGGAGCAGCGTGACGCCTGCCGTGAGCGATTCGAGGCTCGCGCCGATCGCCGCGCCGATCAGCAGCAGCCGCACCGGGTCCGACGAGCGCGACAGGAAGCGGCCCGCGAACACCAGCGTCGCCACCACGCCCGCACCGGCGAACGCCAGGCCGAACTGTTCGAGCGGCGCGATCGCCCCCGCGCCGATGCCGAGCACCACGAACAATCCCGCCCCTGAATTGACGCCGAGGATGCCGGGGCCGGCCAGCGGATTGCGCGTGACCGTCTGCACGAGACAGCCCGACAGCCCGAGCGCCGCGCCCACGAGGATCGCGAGTGCGGTGCGGGGCAGGCGGTAATGGCGCAGGTAAAGGGCGGTATCGGCGCCCGGGCCGAGTGCGTGCGAGCCGACGGCGAGGCTGACAAGGGCGAGCAGGGCTAGAACGCCGAGCGACACGCCGAGCACGGCGAAGCGCCGCCCGGATGCGGGTTGACGCTGGCGGCCCGCATTGCCTTGGCTGCCGCTGCCGGCGGCCAGGGTCCATCTTGGGGATTTCAATTGACTGCCGTTGCACGAGACGGCGCGGCGGGACGGCGACGTCGATGAGTGGGAATGATTGCTGTTACGGCAGCTATGGTAGGCGGGGAGATGTTAACGAAACGTCAAGATGAGGCGCGGCGATCGATTCGTTGTCCGGCGAGGTTGGCCATGCTCATGACTTGGCGTTGCCCTCGCGAGTCCGGACACGGCGCCCCCTCGGGCTGCCGAATCCGTCGAGCCGAAACTCGCGAGGCAAGCGGGACTCACGCGTCCGGTTTCACCGCGATGACGTCGATTTCGACGAGCCATTCGGGACGCGCGAGCGCCTGCACGACAATGCCGGTCGACACCGGAAACACGCCTTTCAGCCAGCGGCCCATCACGTTGTAGACGGCTTCGCGATAACGCGGATCGATCAGGTAGACCGTGACCTTGCAGATGTCCTCGAGCTTGCTGCCGCATTCGTCCAGCAGCAACTTGACGTTCGACATCGCCTTCTCGGTTTGCGCGGCCACGTCGCCGATGCCGACCGATTCGCGGGTGTCGAGATCCTGGCCGATCTGGCCGCGCAGATACACCGTGTTGCCGGCAACGACCGCCTGGCACAGGTCGTTGTCCAGCTTCTGTTCGGGATAGGTTTCCCGAGTGTTGAATTGGCGGATGCGGGTATGCGTCGTCATGTTCAGTGATGAAGAATCTTGGAAAGAAAGCGTTGCGCGGCGGCGCTGGCGGCGCCCTGGAAGAACGCGTCGGTCGGGCTGTCTTCGATGATCGCGCCGTCTTCCATGAACACCACGCGATGCGCGACCCGTTTCGCGAAGCCCATTTCGTGCGTGACGACCATCATCGTCATCCCTTCGCGTGCGAGTTCGACCATCACGTCCAGCACCTCGTTGACCATCTCCGGGTCGAGCGCCGAGGTGGGTTCGTCGAACAGCATCGCCATCGGGTCCATCGACAACGCGCGTGCAATGGCCACGCGCTGCTGCTGTCCGCCCGACAACTGGCCCGGGTACTTGTGCGCATGCGCCGACAACCCCACGCGGTCGAGCAGTTCGCGTGCTTTCGCGCGGGCCGTGCCTTCGTCGCGACCGAGCACGATGCGCTGCGCGAGCGTGAGATTGCGCGTCAGGTCCAGATGCGGAAACAGTTCGAAGTGCTGAAACACCATGCCGACGCGGCTGCGCAGCTTCGGCAGGTTGGTCGACTTCGCGGCGAGCGAGGTGCCGTCGACCACGATATCGCCGCGCTGGAACGGCTCCAGCGCATTGACCGTCTTGATCAAGGTGGATTTGCCCGAGCCCGACGGCCCGCACACCACCACGATCTCGCCCTTGTTCACCTGCGTCGAGCACTGCTTGAGCACGTGATGGCTGCCGTACCACTTATCGATGCCGCGGATCTCGATGACGGCCTGGTTCGCACTCATTTGTCGAAATATCCCGCGCGGATCGACGCGCCGATCAGGTTGAGAATCAGACGGCCCGCCGTCACGCAGGAAATCAGGTTCGCGTGATCCTTCTCCGGCTGGATCTCGACGATGTCCATGCCGACCACGCGGCCTTTCTTCACCAGCCCGTGGATCAGCTTGCGCGCCTGCACGAAGGTCACGCCGCCCGGCGCCGGCCCGGCCACGGCCGGCATCACCGACGGATCGAGGCCGTCGGCGTCGATCGTCAGGTAGTAGTTGCCGCCGTCGGGAATCCGCGCGAGCACCGCGTCCATGCCGATGTCGTGCAGTTCGTAAGCGGTGACGAGTTCCGAGCCATACGCGCGCGCGGCGACCAGTTCCTCGGTGCGGCCGCTGCCTTGCGCGCGCAGGCCGATCTGGATGATGCGATCGACGTGCGCCATCTCCGAGGCGCGGCGGATCGGGCTCGACAGGCCTTCGCGAACGCCGTTGACGTCGTCGCGCCAGTCGAGGTGGGCATCGATATGCACGAGCGTGATCGGCCCCTTGGCGTCGAGCCCGCGCAGCACCGGCGTGGTGATGCCGTGGTCGCCGCCCAGCACGATCGGCATCGCGCCACCGGCCACGATGCGGCGCACCGCCGCTTCGGCGCGCGCGTAATGCTCGCCGGGTTGGGTCAGATCGGGAACGATGTCGCCGCAATCGACGAAGCGGATGTCGGTACGGCCTTGCAACAGCGGGCCGTCGATATCGAAGTCGTAATGATCGGGCTTGCGCACCACGCGGTCGGTCGCCTGACGAATCGCGGACGGTGCGTTGGTCTGGTCGTTGCTGAAATCGGACGGCGCGTAGGGCGCGCCATAAGGCATGCCGAGCACCGCGATATCGGCCTTCAGGTTGTCGATGTCGAGATCGAGTTCCGAATAGAGCAGGGTGGGGTGGCCGATACGCGGCGCAACGGTGTATTGGGTCATGCGAAACTCTCCAGAAAAATGGCCTGATCTGCGTCAGGCGTGGTGCGTGAGCCGCCCGATCGCCGTCTCCACACGCCGGCCGATGCCGGCCATCAGAACGCTGCAGATCCAGTAGATCAATGCCGTCGTGCCGAGCACTTCGACATAGGCAAAGGTGTTGGCGGTGAGCAGATTGCTCTGGTACGTCATCTCCGGCAGGCTCATCACCGAAAAGATGGCGGAGTCCTTGAACATCATGATCACGAGGCTCGTGGTGGGCGGCGTGATGTAGCCGAACAACTGCGGCGCGACCACGTGGCGCTGCGTCTGCCAGAACGTCATGCCGAGCGAGAGCGAAGCCTGCGTCTGGCCGCGCGGCACGCTGCGCAGCGCCGCGCGCAGGATTTCGCAGAAATAGCCGCCCGTGTAGAACGCCGTGCAGCCGATCGCGACGGTCATCGCCGAAGCGCCGATGCCGAGCTTCGGCAAACCGAAGAACGACAGGTACACGAGAATCAGGTAAGGAATGTTGCGCACCAGTTCGACATAGGCGAGCGCCACCGGCCTCAGCAACGTGCGCGATTGCGCCGCGTACGCCGCCACGATCCCCGCGACAACGCCGAGCGGGATGCCGATCACGCTGACCAGCGCGGTGATCCGAAGCCCGTCGAGCAGCACCGGCACCGCTTCGCGAACGATCGAGAAATCAATGGCCATGGGGCAGCATCCTTGCGACGCGGCGCTCGCACACTCGCGAGCCGGCCGAGATGCAGAACAGGATCAGGAAATAGACCACCGCGGTGATCGAGAAGACCTGCAACGGCAAGTCGGTTTGCAGCGTGGCGTTGCGTGCGACCGTGGCGAGTTCCGGCACCGCGATGATCGACATCAGCGACGACGCCTTCAACAGCAGCGTGAACTCGCTGGTGAGCGGCGGGATCGCGCGATAGATCATCTGCGGCAACAGCACGTGGCGCCACACCTGGGCGGGGCGCATCCCCATCGCGTAACCGGCCGCGCGCTGCCCCCACGAGATCGTGCCGAGCGAGCCGCGCAGGATTTCGACGATGTACGCGCTGGTATTGCAGGCCAGCGCGGCAATGCCGGCCGTGATCGGCGAGATCGAAATGTCGAGCACGGCCGGCACCATGTAGTACGCGATCAGCATGTGGATCAGCGCCGGCGTGCCGCGGATCAGGCTGACCCACAGCACCACCAGCGCGCGCAGCGGGCCGAACGGCGAGATCCGTGCGAGCAGCAGCACGATGCCGAGCGTGAGCCCGATGACGAACGCACACGCGGAGGCCGCCAAGGTGAGCGCCGTTCCCGACACCACGCCGTCGAGAAACGGCGCGATCACGCCGCCTTTGTCGAGCCAGTTCAGCATGATGGCGCGCGTCAGATCGCGCCGGCCGGCAGATAGTCGGCGTGCGGCGTGTCCATCGGGGCACCGAACCACTTCGTCTGCAACGCGGCGAGCTTGCCGTTGGCGCGGAATTCATCGAGCGAATCGTTGATGAACTTGCGGATCTCCAGATCGTTCGGATTCGCGACCCACGCGAGCAGTTTCGGCTGGCCGATCGTGCCGGCGATACGAAACACGTTCGGCTGCCGCTTCATTTGCACGGCGGCGATGTTCGACGGCATCAGCGCGACATCCACGGTCTTGTTCGCCAGCGCGTTCGACACGTCCGGATAGGCCTGGAACAGCTTGGTGCCCGCGTAGCCCTTGCCGGTCTTTTCCTTCAGTTCCTTCTCGAACTCGTCGGCGACCGGCTGCGACGACGAACCCATCTGCGTGCCGATCGTCTTGCCGCCGATGTCGAGATCGCGCTTGACCGACGCATCGTCGGCGCGCACCAGCAGCACCGAGCGAACCACGCCCACCGGTTCGCTGAATGCGAAACGCTTCGCGCGCTCCGGCGTGATCCCGACGCTGGTCGCGACGAAGTCGAACTTGTGCGACATCAGGCCCGGCAGCAGCCCCTGGAACGGCAGATTCATCTGCTCGAGCTTCACGCCGAGCTTGGCCGCCATCAGTTCCAGCACGTCGTGTCCGTAGCCGACGATCTGGCCGTTTTCGACGAATTCGAACGGCTCGTATGCGGCTTCCGTGCCGACCACCAGCTTGCCGCGTTTCTTGATATCGGCCAGCGTGCCGCCTTCGGCCAGCGCGAGCGTCGGCAGCGCGAGCGCCATGCCCGAGGCGAGGGTGGTTCTGATGAAGGATCGTCGGCTCAGTTGTTTCATTGCGTTCTCCGCGGAGTGGCGTGGGGTCGTGGTCGGGTCTTGTGGCCGGCGCATCGTGGACCTGCTGCTCCGCGCGATTTGCCTGACGACCCAATGTATTTCGCCATAAAGAGGGTGAAAAATGATTTTTTTGGCGGTATGGTTCCGAAAAATGAAACCTTTCGAATGCACGGTTTTCCGTCATTCGCCTCGCCCCCAGGAGCCGTTCAAGTGTCCCGACCCGATTTCACCGAACGTGACTTGCGCTCGCTGCGCATTTTCTGCGCGGTCACGCAGGCCAATGGTTTCGCGGCGGCGGAAAAGCAGTTGAACATGTCCAAGGCCTCGATCAGTCGCCATATCCGCGAAGTCGAGGAGACGCTCGGCGCCCGGCTTTGCGAGCGCGGCCCATCGGGATTCGTGCTGACGCACGCGGGGAAAGTCGCGCTCGATCTCGCGCGCGACGCGATCCGCTCGCTGGAACGGATTCGGCCGGAAATCGACGCGGTGCGCGGGGTGTTGTCCGGCACGCTGTCGATCGGCATGGTCGAGCACATCATCCGCGATGAAGGCTGTCATCTGCCCGAAGCGCTCGCCGCGCTGAAAGAGCAGGCGCCGGACGTGAGCGTCGAGTTGCAGGTGATGACGTTCAACGAACTCGACCTGGCGTTGCGGGAGCGTCGCGTACAGGTCGGCATTCGCGGGATGTACCGGCGCGAGGCCGGCCTCGATTACCTGCCGCTGTTCATCGAGCGGCAGGCGCTGTATGTCGCGCGTCGCAAGATGGCCGAAGCCGCGACGCTGCCGCTCGTCTATCGTGAGCAGCCGTTCGTACACGAAGCGCTCAACATGCTCGGGATGCAGCGTGGGCCGTCCGCGTCGGGGCTGGAAGCCGTTGCGATGCTGGTGTTGTCCGGGCAGTACGTGGGGCTGCTGCCGCAGTTTTACGCGGCATCGTTCGCGAAGCGGCACGCGCTCGCGAAAGTGCCGTCCGGGCCGGTTTATGAAAATACGATCAGCGCGATCATCGAGATTTCGCGGCCGAGAACACGTGCACTCGATCTGTTTCTCGATATTGCGCAACAGCTTCATCGGGTGGCGTGATCGCGAGGCGCGCAAAAATATTCTTCATTGAACTTATTAACGACACGGAAGCGCCTGCCGCAGTTTCAGCCACTCGGCCTTGGCAATTGACGGTGCAATTCAATTGAAATAAATCTATCGGTTCGGTAATCGGCCAGAGTAAGCTTGCGAGCCGGAGGCCGATTTTCAATCGGCAAGGCGTGCCGGCAAACGGGAAAGCTGGATTTCAAAATGAAGATCGGGCCACACATTAAGGAGATCCCCGATGCCTACCGCTGAACAATTGAACAAAGTGAAGGAAAACGTCGCGAACCTGATTGATTTCACCAATCATGTTCATCCCTTCTTTTCGGATAAGGTGAGCGAAGTCTATCTGAACCTGAAAGCGAACCAGGAAAGCGATCCGGGGCAGACATTCCTGTGTACGCTTTTTGATGCGGCGTTCTGGTCGATCGGCTCGTTGGAGTTTGCGGGCGCCGGGGTCTTTTCGTCGTTTCTCGGAAGCTTCTTTGGCGCTTATGTTGGCCCCAATCCGCCGCCGAACCTCGAAAAAACCTTCGCTGGCGTGGTAGAGCGGCTCGATGCCACGCTTTCGCAGGCGCTCGATGACCTGGCCGCCATCCATGAAAATCCGGCCGCCTATTGGGACAAGACGTATGCCAATCCGCTCAATCACAAGACGATCGCGATATCGAGCCTCGGCGACGCGTCGGCCAGCTTTCCGTCCCGATACACGCCGCTGTTCCAGCGTGTTACCGACACCACGGTGTTTCAGTTTCGTCAGGAATTGACCAAAGCCGTGTTGCCCACCGTCTATTACGTCTACTTTTCGGATTACTACAGTTCCTGGCAGTATCAGAACAAGGAAGCATTCTTCCGCGACGCCTCTGACTACATTGCCAAGTATCCGGCCTATTTCTTCAAATACCGCGAAACCTGGAAATTCCGCGGCGGCCAGAAGGCCGACGTGATCCAGTATTTCAATTTCAGTCTCGTGATGGAGGGCAGCATCACCACGGTCGCACCGGACGATCTGTGCCAGTGGTTGTTCGAGGACGACGGGTATGGTCACCAGACCAACGCCGACGGCGTCGCGAAACGCCGGGACGTGTTCTTTTCATGGGGGCTGCGCGAATACTTTCCGAGCGGCAAACCGTTCGGGCTGGATCAGGCGGTGGCGACGCTGTCGGTATCGGCGGCCGGCGGGAGCGAACGATCGGAGCTCGATGATTCGCATCTGCCGGATGGCGGGCCGAAACCGTTGCCGATTCCTTCGGCGAACCGAGCGGGTTGAGGCAGACGGCGTGCTGTGAACCGTGGCTGGGCGGTCTGTTTGGCTGTCCCGGCTGCGGCCGGCCGCGAATCGATCGAGGTTGAAGCGGACATTTCAACTTGGCGGAAACACGACATTTGAACTTAGGACTAACACACAATGTCTGCGCCAAGTTCAAATGTCGGGGTCTGCGCTAAATAGAAATGTCGGGTTTTACGGTACTTTTCCTCGTGTTTTTGGGCTGGGCGGCGTAGCCGCCCAGCCCCCGTTCTTGATGCTTTTTGCTGCTCACTTCGTGCACGGCCTGTGTGACATCCGCCAGCGTGATCGCCCGCTGTTTCTTCATACCCACCAGCGCTTTCTTCGCTCGAACTTCCTCGCCCATATGAGTGCGGGAAGGGGAGCCCGATGCGCGTCGATCGTCACGCATTTCCTGCACGGAACGCGCCACCGCAAGCGCATGTGAGAGCCGCTTGTTTTCGACCTCCGCACCCTGATCGATCTTCGTAATCCGGTCGTATTCCGTGTACGGCAATACAACACCATCAGCCTGAATCTCGATCGTGCCGTCGGGATATTCAACGACTTCCACGTACTGATGAATAAGCTTGCGATTGGGCACCGTATCCTGCAGTAAATACATCACCCGATCGTACTGGACGGTCAGCGCATTCGTGACCTTGCGTGGCACCCGATAGGCCAGAATCTGCCGCAGATCCTCGTCATCGCGCAGCGGCCGATGTGCGTTGTGATCGCTCTTCGGTGGCCTGCCGAAGCGCCGATTGAAATCAGCGATGAAGGAGGGCGCATACGCATTGGCCGCTTCGCGCGTGCTGATATTCCGCAACCTCAGCTCCTTGACGAGTCGGTCCTGCAACGTCAGGTTGGCCCGCTCGACACGCCCCTTGGCCTGACTCGTGTTCGCACAAAACGCTTCGATATTGAGTTGGTACAGGGCGCGGCCAAACTGCGTCACGCCTTTGCCAGCCGTACTGGCACGATCCTTTATATAGAACACGCTGAACTTGTCGCTGTAATACGCGACCGGTTTGCCGTGCGCTGCCAGGTGCTTGCCCAGCGCCTCGAAATAGCTGAACGTCGACTCGGTCGCCGTGAAATGCAGCGTCATCAGCCGGCCAGTCGCATCGTCGATGAATACCAACAACGTGCAGGCTGGCGCACGTTCCTCGAACCACCGGTGATCGCTGCCGTCAATCTGGATCAGTTCGCCCAGACACGCACGACGATTGCGGGGCTGGTAGACCTTGGCAGGTCGATCCTTACGCGGAATCCATAGACCCGCAGCCCTCATCAGCGCGCGAACCGTCTCGACCGCCAGACCGATGCCGTGACATTCCCGAAGCTTCTCGCAGGCCAGCGTCGGCCCGAAATCCGCGTAGCGTTCGCGAATAATGGCCAGCGAACGTCGCGCCAGCCCATCGGCCAACTGATGGTTGCCCGGTCGCCCACGCTTGCCCGAAACCAGTCCGGCAACGCCCGCGGCCTGATAGCGCTGCACGAGGCGTTCCACCTGACGAACGCTCAACGCGAGCCGATCCGCCGCCTGACTAGGTTTCAGACGCCGCTCGCAAACGGCCTGTACCACCTTCAACCGGTCCAGCTCGGTCATCGACATGGTGATCGTCCCAGTTGCGTTCATGGCCAGCGCTCCTCAAGCAATGCTGGCCGCCAGCCTGAACCCGCAAACACGACATTTCAATTTAGCGGAAACACGACATTTGAACTTAGGACTAACAGATTTAACTTCGTTAATTTACCTTATGTCAAATAACGAATTCACCACGAACCCCTCACCACCCAGCGCCGCCAACCGCTCTCACGATCCAGCGGCGCCTCCAACAATCTTCCTCAGCCTCACATCCCCGAATGGTGCTTCACCTGCCACCGTTTCATCAAAGCGATCTCATCCTTCTGCGCCTTGACGATTCGCCCAGCCAGCGCACGCATCTGCGGGTCCTTCCCATACTTCAGCTCGACCTGCGCCTGATCGACCGCCCCTTGATGATGCGGGATCATGTGCGCCACAAAATCCGCGTCCGGGTCCCCCGTATAACCGGGCGCGCTCATGTTGCTCATCATCGATTTCGCGTTGCGTTCGAACGCCTGGGTTGCCGGCGATGCGTCGGCCTTGGCATCGCCCGGCATCGCCATCTTCATCGAATTCGAATCGGCCTGCTGCGCGTAGACGCCGCCCGGCGCGCCGATCAATGCGATTCCTGCGGCAATCGACACAACGGCGGCAATGGAACGGATTTTCATAGGAATGCTCCCGAATGACTGACTGGTGAATGACCAAGGCATCATCAAGCTTCCCACCATGGGAAGGTCAAGCGCCACGGCATCCCCTACAAAAAAATGCCGCCCGAAGGCGGCACCAAGAAACCCGGGGGGCTTGCTCCGGGTCCCGAGAGATCATCCAGTCACGCGTTCAATCAAGCGCGCTTGTCCCGCAACGTGATCACGGCGGCCAGCACCACCAGCCCGTTGATGATGTCGCGCACGGCCGGCGGCACGGTCGTGCCGGCGAGCAGCGTGCCGAGCGCGGTCAGCAGCAAGGCGCCGCCGAACACGCCGAGGTAATGCCCGCGCCCGCCGGTGATGAGCGCCCCGCCGACCACCACCACCGCGATCGACGGCAGCAAGTACGGATCGCCCATCCCGAGGAACGCCTGCGAGCTGAAGCCCGCGAGCAACACCCCGACCATCGCGGCGCACAGCCCCGACAGGCAATACACGGCGATCAACGTCGAACCGACCCGCACGCCGGACAGCTTCGCCGCCACCGGCGAATTGCCGACGGCATACACGCGGCGCCCGAACGGCGTGCGATGCAGCAACAGCAACGCCACCGCCAGAAACACCGGCACGCTCCACGCGGCCATCGACAGCGGCCCGACGTGCCCGTTCGTGAATGCGCTGATGGCGGACGGCGCCCAGCCCTGCGGCGAGCCGTTGCAATAGATCAGCGTCAGCCCTTGCAGCAAGCCGTTGGCCGCGAGCGTCACGACGATCGGCGGCAGCCCGAGCATGACCACGCCCACGCCGTTGAACACGCCCACCAGCAGCCCCACGCCGAGCACGGCCGGTACGGCCCACACGGCGGCCTCGTTCAGGCCGTGCGTGAGGCCCGTCAGCAACACGCCCGACAGCGTGATCAACCACGGCATCGACAAATCCAGCCCGCCGGTCAGGATCACCGCGCCCTGGCCGAGCCCGAGAATCGCGAGAAACAGCGTCAGCGTGAGCAGGCTGCTGTAGAAGTTGCCGCTGACCAGCACACCCGGCCCGTACACCACGCCGGTGATCGCGATGACCGCGATAAACAGCAGATACGCCGGCACCACGTACTTCACCCATTCGCGGTTGCGCTCGATCCAGTCGGCGATGGCGCGCCCTTTCAACTCGGTGTTCTCGATCGGCCGGAAATCGCTGACCTCGAACCTCACGTGCCGCACGTCGCGGCCGCTGCGGGCGCGCGTGCCGGTGCGCACCGCCTTCAGCCATTGCGCGGCATGGCGCAAGGTGGCGTGCGCGGCCGATTGCTTGCCGATCGACGAGCCGAGCACGGCGAGAATCAGGATCAGCGCTTCGGCAATGGTCGTGAAGAACGCGGACACGTTCAGCACCAGCAGGATGTTCACGGTGATCATCAGCGTCATCGCGGCGAACACGGTGCCGACGCTGCCGCCCCGCCCGCCGCCGAGCAAGGTGCCGCCGAGCACCACCGCCGTGAACATCGACAGCAGCAGCGGCCGGCCGACCAGCGGATCGGCGGAGCCGGTCTGCGCGGACACGTACAGGCCGGCGGCGGCGTAGAACATGCCGGCCAGCGCGTAGGTGGCGATGCGGTAGCGCGTCACGGGCATGCCGTTGGCGAACGCGCCGTCGGCGTCGCTGCCGATCGCGTACAGGCCGACGCCGAAGCGCGTGCGCCGCACGAACGACCAGATCAGCAGCGCGACGATCAGCACGCCGGCGGACATCGGCAGCCGATCGGGAATCAGGTCGGACGTGAGAAACGCGCCGAACTGCTCGCCGACGCTGCCGCCGGGCGTGTTCTGGATCAGCAGCGTCAGGCCCTGCACCATGAACATGGTCGCGAGCGTGACGACGATCGACTGCAGCCGAAACCATGCGATCAGCGCGCCGTTCAGCAGGCCGATGCCGCCGCCGATCGCGATGATCAACGCAGCGCCCAGCCACTGGTCGAGCGGCGACCCCTGCACGAACCGCACGGCGAGCACATTGGCCAGCGACACGACAGCGGACGCCGACAGGTCGAACCCGCCCGACAGCACGACGATGGTCTGCCCGATCGCGGCGAGCGCGAGCGTGGTGGCGCTGGAAATCACCGAGCCGACGTCGTACAGCCCCACCGGCGTGGCGGACAACGCGGCCCACGCGATCAGCATCGCCAGCAGCGCGCCGATCGCGATGATCAGCCCGCGATGGTGATCGATGCGCGCGCCCCAACCCGCCCGCGCGTCCGGTCCCGCCACCCCGCTGTCGGGAGATGCAACGGCAATCTTCATGACAAGCCTCTCAACTGGAAAGCATCTTGCGCATCACGTTTTCTTCCGTGAGCGCGTCGCCGGACAGCTCGCCGACATTGCGGCCGCGATACATCACCGAAACGCGGTCGCACACGTTGACGAGCTCGGGCACGTCGGTGGAATAGAACAGCACGGCGCCGCCGGCGGCGGCGAACGCGCGCATCAGCACGAAGATCTGGTGCTTGGTGCCCACGTCGATACCGCGCGTGGGATCGAACATCAGCCACACGCGGCTCTGGGTCAGCAGCCATTTCGCCATCGCGATCTTCTGCTGGTTGCCGCCCGAAAACGACAGGCACGGCTTGTAGAGCGCGCGCGGGTTCACTTCCATCTGCGCGAGCGAGCGCCGCACCGCCGCCTGCTCGCGCTTGCGGTCGATCAGGCCGAAGCGCGTGTAGCGGCCGATCACCGGCAACGACACGTTCTGGCTGCCCGGCAGCTTCAGGAACAAGCCCTCGGTCTTGCGATCCTCCGGCAGCAGGCTGGTGGCCACGCCGGCCTTCAGCGAATCGGCGGTGGAGGTCAGCGTGACGGGCTGGCCATCGATGCGGATCTCGCCGTCGTCGAGCCAGGCCGCACCGAACAGCGCCTCGAACAGCTCGCGCTGCCCCATCCCCTGCAACGCGGCGACGCCATGCACTTCGCCGGGTTGCAGCGCGAGATCGAACTCGCTGACGGCGCTGCCGACGCGAATGCCGCGCGCTGCGATCGCGGCGGGCTTCATGGCCCCTTCGCGCAGCGCCGGCGATGCGAGCTTCGGCGGATACTTCGCCTCCATCGAGCGGCCGATCACGAGCCGGATGACTTCGTCATCCGAAATATCGGCGGCATCGAACGCGCCGACATCGCGCCCGTTGCGGTACACGGTCAGGCTGTCGCAGAACTCGCGCACCTCCTGCATGCGGTGCGAGATGAACACGAACGTCACGCCGCTCGCCTTCAGTTCGTCGATGCGGCGCGACAGCCAGGCCACGTCGCGCCCGGACAGCGCGGAGGTCGGCTCGTCGAGCAGCAGCACCTGCGGCCCGCGCACGATGGCCTTCGCGATTTCGATCTTCTGCCGCACCGGCAGCGACAGATCGCGCACATACGCACCGGGCCGGATGTCGGACAGCTCCAGCCGGTCGAGCCATTCGGCCGCCTGGCGCTGCGCCTCGCGCTTCCTGATGCGGCCGAACAGGCCGGTGGGTTCGTACGACATCAGCAGGTTCTGCGCCACGGTCAGGTCGCGCACCAGGGTCATCTCCTGGAACGCGGTCTGCACGCCGGCCCGATGCGCGTCTTTCGGCCCGCGCATCGTCACCTCGCGGCCCATCACGCGGATCTGCCCTTGATCGGGCTGCATGAGGCCGGACAGCAGCTTGACGGTGGTGGACTTGCCCGCGCCGTTCTCGCCGAGCAGCGCGTGCACGGCGCCGCGCTTGACGCGGAACGACGCGCCGTCGAGCGCGACCGTCGCGCCGAAGCGCTTGGTCACGTCGTGCAGATCGATTGCCAGGGATGCGTCGTTCATGGTCGCGTCTCGCCGGCTCAGTCCTGCGTGCCGCTCAGCGCGGCGTTGAAGCCCACTTCACGGGTGTCGTCCGAGAAGATGTCGGCGAACCAGCCCGGCGGCACCTTGTCCGGCATGAACGCGGTGCAGCCGGCCTTCAGCTCCTCGAGGCTGCCCGTCTTGCACAGCTTCGATTGCGGCGTTTCGACCAGCGGCAGCTTCAGCGTGACGCGCTGCGGGAAATCCTTGCCGTCGAGCTTCTGCACGGCCAGCTTCAGCGCCATCGCGCCCGAGTACGGCGGTGCGCCGTACGAGATCGAGCGATAGCCGATCGAGCGGTACCCGCCCGGCCCCTTCACCTCGCCCGGCGGCAACATCTGCACGCGGTGGCCGTTCGACGATTCGCCCGCGCACGGCTTCACCTTGTTGTCGGGGATGCCGGCTTCGAGCTGCATCGACGCCGCCGTGAAGCAGCCGACCTGCATCCACAGGCCGTCGATCTTGTCCCAGCTATTGGTGGCGAGGATCTTCGACAGCTCGGTCTTGGCGGTGGCCTGGCTCCACATGCCGGTGCCTTCGGCGACCACCTTGATGCCCGGATATTTCGCGAACACGGCCTTGGCGGCGTCGGTGCGCGCGCGGTCCACCGAGGTGCCCGGCACGCCGTTGATCATCACCACGTTGCCCTTGCCGTTGATCGTCTTGGCCAGCCATTCGGCGGTGACGGTGCCGGCCTGATGCTGGTCGATCGTCACGTTGTGCGCGCAGGGTTCGGTCACTTCGCCGTCGTAGGCGGCCACCACCACGCCCTTCGAGCAGGCGTTCTTGATCGCGCGGTTCAGTGCGGTCGGCGAGATCGGGTAGAGGATGATCGCCTTCGCGCCGGCCTGCACCATCGAATTGATCTGCTGGATCTGCTTTTGCGCGTCGGTGCCGGCCACCTGCACTTCGAGATCGACCTTGTCCTTGAGCGCCGGCGTGTTGGCCATCGCCTTGATCATGTTGGTGGCTTCCGTCTGCCAGTCGTTGCCGACATAGCTCATCGACAGGAACACCTTGTACTTGCCCGCCGCCATCGCATTGCCCGACGCGGCCAGCGATGCCGCGACCGCCATGCCCAGCGCCACTCGGCCCGCATTCTTGATCGCAGTCCTGATTAATTTCATGTCTTCCTCCGGTTCTTCGTCATGGTCTTGCGAAATCGGTTTAGTCGGCGTTCCTGACGTGCGGCAGGCGCGCGCTCGCCGGCAGCGCGATGCCTGCGCTGCCCGGCACCACGTTCGGGTCGTGGCCGGGAATCACGAAATCGGCGATCTGGCGAATGCGCGCGAGCGAAGTCATTTCGGCCAGCGTTTCGTGCACGATGCCTACCGGCACCAGATCGACGATGTTTTCCATGCAGTTCGCGCAATCGCCCGCGATCAGCACCACGCCCGCCTCGGTATCCACGGCCACCGACTGGTGCCCCGGCGTGTGGCCCGGCGTGGGCACCACTCGCACGCCCGGCACGATGTCGGCCACGCCGTGCACGAACTGCCAGCGGAAATAGGCAAGCGGCTCGCGGCCGATCAGGAATTCCTGGTAATAGGTGGCCTGCGTCGGCAGCGGATGGCCGGCGTATTCCCATTCCTTCGCCTGCACGATGAAGCGCGCGTTCCTGAACAGCGTGTTGCCGCCCGAATGGTCGTAGTGCAGATGCGTGTTGATGACGATGTCGACCTCGTCGGCCTGCCAGCCCACGTATTCCTTCAGCGCGCGTTCGAGCCGCTCCTCCGGCGCCTGGTCGCACGGGCACACGAAATTCGAGACCCAGCCCGGATCGTGGATGCCGGTATCGACGACGATCTTCTTGCTCGCACCGACGATGGCCGTGGACCACACCGGCACCCGCATCTGCTGGCCGAAGCCGCGCCCGTATACCTGCGACGAGCGATCGACGGTCAGCCAGCCGGTGGGCATCGCCACCACCTTCAGCTTCGCGCTCATGCCGCGGCCCCGCTCGTCGGCGGCACGTGGCCGGCCGGGTTCGATTCGATGTGAAGCATCGTCATGGTGGGTCTCCGTGTCAGGGGTCGAATCGTGTCAGGCATGCGCCTGGTCCAGGCCACCGCCGCTGTCGGCGTTGCGCAGGCGCTCCTGCAGGTCGGCGGCGGCATCGCCGATGTCCTCCTCGATGCCGGCGCGCGCGCCCTCCCCGTCGCCACGCCACAGCGCTTCGACGATATGGCGGTGCGCCGTCATCGAGCGGCGCATGTGCGGAATGTCGGGGGCCACCAGGTTCAGGAACGGGCCGATGCGCATCCAGAGGTTGCGGATCGTCGAGAGCGTGATGTCGCTCGCGCCGTGCGTGTAGATCGCGATATGGAACGTGAAATTGCTGCGCAGGTAGGCCGGCACGTCGCCGGCTTCGACGTGCGCATCCATCTCGTCGAAGATGGTTTGCAGTTCGGTCAGATGTTCGCGCGTCATGCGCGTGGCGGCCCGCCTGGCGACCGCGCCTTCGAGCGCGATGCGCACGTCGCGCAGTTCGTCGAGCAACTCGAACGTCATCGGCGGCACCATCAGCGCGCGGCCAGGGCCGTCGATCAAGGCGCCCTCGGCCTGCAGGCGCGTGAGCGCCGCGCGCACCGGCATGGTGGACGAACCCACCGCCTCGGCCACGCTGCGCAGGCTCAACAACTGCCCCGGCGCGAAGCGGCCGGTCATGATCGCTTCCCGGAGTTGGGCGTAAACGCGGCCCGCCATCGTTTCTCGCGCCACGAGTTCGAGTGCCGGCAAATCCGATGTCGTGCGCGTTGCCACTGCTGCCCCTCCGTCCGAATTAAGCGTGTGATTCAGAGCTGCGATCTGTGATCACACTGCACGGAGCGAAGTTTGGAAGCTGTGCAAGCGGGCGTCAACCGCTATTGCCTAGGTGAAAACACGCAGCGTTGTTCAGGATGCCGGAATGTTTTTCGTGCTCACGAAGGCAAGGTCCGGATCGGTTTTGGAGGGAGGTATCCGCGCACTGTTTTGGGGATGATATGACAGCCATATGAAGCTGATTCGGTTCAATTCAAAGGCGCAGGTTTCTTTATATATTCAGTGTTGCTTATCGATTATCAAAGCATGAAATCTTGAATTGGTAATATTTACTCTATTGGATAATATTTAAGTCAATCCAATTCTTTCTGGTTGCCTACAATGCAATCTCGCCCTTTTTTCAAGGAACAAAATTGCCGAGATTTTGGCATCCGCCGCGTGGCTGGCCAACGCGCGAAATTCATCCTCGCCGAGTCTCGATTCTGCAACGGAAATTTTTTCAAAAATAAAAATCATGTCACTGATTTTATTGAATAAATTTATTCGAACGACAGCTTGAGTCTTCACGGTAAATCATCGTGGAATTGGCTTCGTCCGACTTCGTTTAAGTGCATAAAAAATCCCTCCAACCAATTCGCAACTCCATCAATTCATTCAATCCGGCAGTCATCATTTAATCCATAAATTACCGCATAATCATCGTTACATTTTGATACTAAAGGCAAAATAAAAGCCCCCTACAATGTGCGCTCCCGTACTTACATCGGAAATAATTGCAGTGCCGAAACTCACTCTCCTCTCAAAATCAGCCGATATCGGCAATAATTCCTCCAACGCTACGGAATCCTCTACAAAGTCACGTCGCAGCTTCCTCTCCTACATGCTGGCCGGCGCCGGTGGCCTGACCCTCGCCGGCTGCGGCGGCGCCAGCGACGCGGCCGAACGCTGGCCGCACTCGCAGCGCACGCCCACTAGCTCCACCACCACCTCGAGCAGCAGCACCACGACGCCGCCGGCCACCTCGGCATCGACGTCGACTTCCACGTCGACGTCGAGCGCCCCGTTCTTCTACGGCCTCAACGGGCACATGGCCTACAACTCGGGCATTTATCACACGCTGTCCGCCGCCGCGCAGCTCGCGATGATCAAGGACCTGGGCGCGACGATGTACCGGTGCGACGTGGCCGGCTCCGACATGGCGAAGGTGCTCGCCACCGCGCTCACCGGCCCGTTCGCAAAAAGCGGCGTGTCGATCTTCCCGGTGCTCAACCCGAGCTCGGCCGGTTGGAGCACCTCGCTCAGCGAATCGGCCGCCTATACGCTCGGCTACAACCTCGGCACCAGCGTGACCACGCCGCTGAAGGGCCTGGTGTCGTACATCGAGTGCGGCAACGAACTCGACGTGCCGGTGGTGAACAACGGCGACGGCAGCAACACCATCAACTACAACCCGGCGGCCTGGCCCGCATTCCGTGGCGTGATTCGCGGCATGATCGATGGCGTCAAGGCGATCGATTCGAGCATCAAGGTGGGTGTGAACGTCGGCATTCCGCTCGCGTATCGCGCGTTGCAGATGCTGTGGAGCGGCATCACGCCGAACGGCACCACCAACGGCGTGACCGGCGCGGCTTCGGTTCGCTGGGACATCACCTGCTATCACTGGTACGAAAGCTCGGGCGATATCGTCTGCGGCTGGCGCAACAACGCCTGCTACGACGTGCTGCAGGCGCTCAAGGATTCGTTCGGGGTACCGATCTTCCTGACGGAATGGGGCTGGACCGGCCCGATCGACACCGCGACCCAGCAGGCAGCCTACGTCACCCGCGCGTTGACCGAGTACAAGTCGATCAAGGACAAGTACAACATCCAGTCGGTCATGATGTACGCGATGATCGACGACCAGTACGGCCTCGTGAAATCGGACGGCGTCACCAAGCTGCCCGCCTACTCGGCGTTCAAGAGCTTCGTCGCAGCCAACCCGGTGTAACGGGTCGAGCACGATCCGGCATGAGCGGGCCGCCGCGGCGCCCGTCTCATGCCGATTCGATCGTGAAATTCGCAGCCGCGTAGAGCGCGCTGCAACTCCAGATTTCCTCGTCGTCGCGGGTGAACGTCGCCCAGCCGTCCTTCACGTGCATGAGCGCGTGCGGGAACCGGGCGATGCCCGTTCGCGGCGGCCGACAGCGCGTTGCGCTCGCGGCAGGTGGCGCGATAGGCGCCGTCGGGAAGGGGATGCGTGGTCATGGCCTTGCCATCCTGTATCGAACTCATTCGTTGCGCATCGACAGCAGGCTGTCGCGAAACGTCTCCACCAGCCGGTTGTCGTCGCGCGCCCGCGTGATGGTCACCAGCTTGGTCCGCAGCTCGAAGCCCTTCACCGGCAGGAAACGCACGTCGCGCCGGTTGTTCTTGGCCGTCGAGCGCCCCACCAGCGTCATGCCCAGCCCCGCGCCCACCAGCGCCAGCGCGGTGTGGATCTCGATCGCGTCGTGCCCGGCGCGCGGCTCGCCGCCGGCGGCCTTCAGGGCGGTCAGCAACTGCTGGCCGAACGGGCTGCGCGCGTCCTTCGGATAGTGAATGAACGGCAGCCGAGACAGCTCGGCTGCCGTCACCGAGCGCTGCCGCGCCAGCGCGTCGCCGATCGGCACGGCCGCCACGAACGGCTCGTCGAGCATCACCGTGTAGACCAGGTCCGGGCTGGTGTCTAGCGGGCCGATGAAGCGCGAGATGCCGATGTCGATGCGCCCCTGCCGCAAGCGCTCGGGCTGGTATTCGGACAGCGCCTCGACCAGATCCAGATGCACGTCCGGGCAGCCCTCGCGAAAGCGCCGCACCGCCGCCGGCAGCACCGAATACGCCACCGACCGCACGAAACCGATGCCGAGCCAGCCGCGCTGGCCCGAGGCGATGCCGCGCGCCTCGTCGTCGAGCCGGCCTGCATGCGACAGCAATTCCTTGGCGCGCGGATAGAAATACTTGCCGAGCGAGGTCAGCTCCATCGGCCGGCGCGAACGGTCGAACAGCTCGCCGCCGAGGTGGGCCTCGAGCTGCGACAACTGCATGCTGATGGCGGTGGGCGCGATGTGCAACGCCTCCGCCGCGCCGGTGGCGCTGCCGGCTTCCACCACGGCGCAGAAATAGCGAACCTGTCGAAGATTCATTTTTATTGAACTTAAGCTCAAAAAACGCTGATTGATAGCGGTGGAACTTTAACTAAAACTGGCATGGCCTACAAACTTCGCAGAACGAACATGAGCCGTCACGAGCCCTCCACCGATCCGATCGCGGCGCTGCGCGCCCTCGGCAGCGCCACCGTCTACGAAGCCCAGGGCGCCTACGGCGCGCTCGACAGCGGCATCAAGCCGATCCATCCGTCGATGTGCGTGGCCGGGCCGGCCGTCACGGTCGACATCCGCCCGGGGGACAACCTGATGCTCCATTACGCGATGCTCAAGGTGCAGCCGGGCGACGTGCTGGTGGTCGACGCGAAAGGCTTCCTCGAAGCCGGCCCGTGGGGCGACGTGTTTACCGAACTGGCGCTGCACAAGGGGCTGGCCGGCCTCGTCATGCACGGCGCGGTGCGCGACGCGCGCACCATCATCGAGATGGGTTTTCCGGTGTTCGCGCGCGGCCTCTGCATCAAGGGCACCGGCAAGAACCAGCCGGGCCGGCTCAACGTGCCGGTCACGATCGGCGACGTGCAGATCCAGCCGGGCGACATCGTGGTCGGCGACATCGACGGCGTGGTGGTGGTGCCGCGGCACGACGTCGAGCGCGTGGTGCAGGTCAGCCAGGCGCGCGAGGACAAGGAACTGGCGTTTCGCCAGCAAATTCGCGAAGGCGCGACCACGGTCGAACTGCTCGGGCTGGAGGCGACGCTGCGCCGCTTCGACCTGACCTAGCGCCTGCGCCGGGCAGCACCGACAACACCATGAACACGGAGCGAGACACCATGAGAAAAGACAGCAGCCTGGCCGCGCCGGGCGCCCTGGCCGATGCGGCGCGCCCCACCCGCTACCGCTGGGTGGTCGCCACCCTGTTCTTCCTGATCTACACGGTGGCGGCGGCGGATCGCGCCAACCTCGGCATCGCGCTGCCGTTCCTGCGCAAGGAATTCGCGATGAGCAACGCCGAAGCGGGCGCGCTGGTCAGTGTGTTCCTGATCGCCTACGCATTCGCGCAGTTGCCGTCGGCCTGGCTCATCTCGCGTTTCGGCGTGCGCCGCGTGCTGCCCGTTTCGATGATCCTGACGTCGATCGCCACCGCGCTCACGGGCGTGGCCGGCTCGCTGCTTTCGCTCAAGCTGTGCCGCCTCGCGCTCGGTTTCGCCGAGGGGCCGCTGCCGCTCGGCATCGCCGCCACCATCAATGGCTGGTTCCCGGCCAGGGAGAAAGGCACGGCGTCGGGCATCTTTCTCTCGGCCGTGAAGTTCGGCCCGGTCATCACGCCGATCCTCGGCGCGGCGATCATCGGCACCTGGGGCTGGCAGGCGATCTTCCTGGTGTTCGCGCTGCCGGGCGTGCTGTTCTCGATCGTCTGGTACGCGATGGTGGCCGACAAGCCCGCCGACAGCCGCGCCGTCAATCGCGCGGAGCGCGAGCTGATCGATGCGGGCAGCCCGCAGGCCGGCACGCCGATGCGCATCGAGCGCACCCGCGCGATGCCGTGGCTCGACCGGCTCACGCGCGTGCGCAGCGAGCCGCCGCTGGCCTCGACGCGCGCCGTGATCACGTCCTGGAACGTGTATGGCTGCGCGCTCGGCTATTGCTGCCAGTTGGGCATTTCGAGCGTGATGCTGGCGTGGATTCCCACCTATCTGCTGACCGTCAAGAAGTTCAGCGTGACCGGCACCGGCTTCGTGGCGGCCGCGCCTTGGGTGGGCGCGGTGGTGGGCAACATCCTCGGCGGCTGGCTGTCGGACCGCGTATTCGGCAAGCGCCGCAAGCCCGGCATGATGTTCTCGGCGGTGGCCACCGCGCTGATGATGGTGGTGCTGATCCGCACGCCGGCCTCGCCGCTGTTGTACGGATTCCTGATCTTCACGGCAGGCGTGGCGTTGAGCATCGGCTTCTCGGCGTACATGGTGTATCCGACCGCGTTCGTGGCGAAGGCGCAGTTCCCGCTGGCCAACGCGATCGTCAACATGGGCGGCCAGCTAGGCGGCGCAGCCACGCCGTTCATCGCCGGGCTGCTGCTCGATCACTACGGCTGGGATCATGTGTTCGGCTTCATGTCGGCGATCTCGGCGCTGGCCTTCGTGTTGCTGCTGACGATCTCGGAGCCGTTGGATACCGAGCCGGTGCGACGCTGAATGGGTGCGGCGGGGGCGGCGTCAGGGGTGCCGCATCGCCTCGCGCCTGCCGCGGATCTAACCGCATCTTGCCGGGACGACAACAACGCTGCTTCCAATTAGCGCTCCTGCATTCCCAGCGAGCGAGCCGCAGATCAAACGGCCGCGTGCCTACACGACGACAATGCCGCTCCGAGCCGGCACGCCCGCATCGCCGCCAAACCCGCCACCGATCAAACCGCCGCGAGCCTGAACGACGACACCGCCGCCTCCAGCTGACGCGCCTGCGTCTCCAGCGAACCGGCCGCCGCCGCGGCCTGCTCGACGAGCGCCGCGTTCTGCTGCGTGACCTGCTCCATCTGCGCGACCGCCTGCCCGATCTGCACGATGCCGCTGGCCTGCTCGCTCGATTCGGCCGAAATCTCCTGCACGATGCCGGCCACGCGGCGCACCGCCTCGACCGTCTCGGTGATCGCCGTGCCCGCCTGCGCCACCTGCGCGTTGCCGGCCTGCACGCGGCCGAGCGAGGCGTCGATCAGTTCGCGGATCTCGCGCGCCGCACCCGCGCTGCGTTGCGCCAGCACGCGCACTTCGCCGGCCACCACTGCGAAGCCACGGCCCTGTTCGCCCGCGCGCGCCGCTTCCACCGCCGCGTTGAGCGCGAGGATGTTGGTCTGAAACGCGATGCCGTCGATCGTGCCGATGATGTCGGCCATGCGCGTCGAGCCGGTGCTGATCTCGTTCATGGTCGTCACCACGCTGCCCACCATGTCGCCGCCGCGCGTGGCCAGTTGCGCCGCCTCGCTGGCGAGCGAGCTGGCGGTGCGGGCGTTGTCGGCGTTGCGCGTCACGGTGTCGGTCAGCTCCTTCATGCTGGCGGCGGTTTCCTCCAGCGCGGCCGATTGCTCCTCGGTGCGCGACGACAGATCGAGGTTGCCCGCCGCGATTTCCTTCGCCCCCACGTTGACCGAATCCGAACTGCTCAACACCTGACGCACGGTGCGCGTCAGACCCGACTGCATCCGTGCGATGGCGGCCAGCAGGCGGCCGACCTCGTTGTTGCCGCCGGCCGGGATCGACAGATCGAGGTCGCCGTCGGCCACCTTGCCGAGCAGTTGCGCCGCGTCTTCCAGCGGCCGCACCACGTTCCTGCGCAGTGCGAAATGCACGGCCACCACCAGCGCCAGCGCGATCGCCACGCCGATCACCACCAGCGCCAGCACGATCTGGTAGCGCGCCGCTTCCTGCTCGGCCTCGTCCTGCGCGAGCTGGTTGGCCTGCTTCTGGAAGCGTTCGAGCGCAACCGAATAGGCCGCGCCCGAGGTGGTGATGTCGGTGGCGTTGAGCGCCGAATACTTGGTGGGATCGTTGGCGCGCAGCGCGTCGAGCCCGGCCTGCACGGTGGCCGTGTGCGCGCGGCCCAGTTGCACGATGTCCTGCAGCAGCGCGGCGTCCTGGCCGTCGATCGGCTTGGCGTCGGCGAACGCCTTCAGCTCCGTGCTCGACTTGTCGATGCTGCCCTGCCCGCTG
Source organism: Burkholderia sp. 22PA0099 (assembly GCF_047497165.1). NCBI lineage: Bacteria > Pseudomonadati > Pseudomonadota > Betaproteobacteria > Burkholderiales > Burkholderiaceae > Burkholderia > Burkholderia sp. 22PA0099. Next base: position 3,086,949 of record NZ_CP163164.1, read on the forward strand.
TCGATCGCCGCGGTGTTGACGCTCGATTGCTCGCGTGCCGTGCTGTAGGCACGCACCAGCGCGCTGCGGGCGCGCGTCATGTCCTTATAAGCGTCGTTCAGCAGGATCACGCGCGACGAGATCGCATGGACCCGATTCGTCGAATGATTGGCCGCGTGCAGCGAGACGACGCCGGCCACCCCGCCGACCACGATCATCGTGCCGAACAACGCGAGGATGAACAGCAAGCCGGTACGGATGCTGACGTTTTTCATGCTGTGGTTTTCCCCTGGATGCAATTTTTTTACGTATTCCTCCGACGAACGCGCTGCTCCCCCGCTCGTACGGATTACCTTCAGTTTTCGACAGGTCCGACGGCAACTTGAGCGTGCGACGAACGTGCTGCGCCCGCCATCGCCGACTTGTCCGATCACGCGTTGCCGGCGCCGCTGCGAGGCTGGCCGGTGCGCTGTCGTATCCTGCATTTTTCGTCGTTTTCAACGTCGGACATCATATATGTTGAGGCATTTTTTGGCAGATTTTTTGCATGCCCAAAATGATCGTCAGTGCCACGACGCAACAGTCGAAAATTCCGGAAAATCAGCGATGATTCCTTTCCAGTCTTGCCTTTCAGCCCCATCCATCCTAGGGAATGCACGGACATCATGGCTGCCGCATCGTGCTTATTATCATCGTGTCATCGTATGACACCAGCCATTGCAGCACCGTAGCGCCCTCATCGACACAATCACAATATCCAGGACGGAGACAGGCAGTGAGCGCACCCGAATTCGACGCGAAAGACAACGCCCCCAATCAGCAGATGTTTAGGATTACTCGACGACATTTCCTCGGCTACGGTGGTGCACTGGTGGGCAGCACGCTGCTCGGCGCCTGCGGCAGCGGCACCGATTCGGCGCCGGCCGCGGGTGGCGGCGCATCCATCGCGCCGGCCGATCCGATCTGGGGGCCGAGCGGCCTGGCGACCAACATCATCGCGTCGCTGAACGGCATCGCGCAGTCGTCGTTTCCCGCCGTGGATTTTCAAGTGGAGGCCTACGGCGCGCAACCGTGCTCGGTCATCGCGCAAACCAGCCCGTACACCGACGCGACCAAATCGCCGGTCAGCCCGGGCGCGGGCGCCACCCAGGGCGCGGGCGCGTTCGATTCTCGCCCGGCGTTCCTGGCCGCGATCGCGGCCTGCTCGGCGGCAGGCGGCGGGCGCGTGGTGGTGCCGGCCGGCGCATGGTATTGCGCGGGGCCGATCGTCCTGCAGAGCAACGTCAATTTCCACCTGAGCGCGAACTGCACGATCTTCTTCAGCGCGAACCCGGCCGATTACGCGAAGGACGGCCCCGTCGATTGCGGTGCCAACGGCAAGCTGTTCTACAGCCGCTGGCAGGCCAACGACTGCCTGAACTTCGGCACGCCCGTGTATGCACGCAACGCCAGCCATATCGCGCTGACCGGCGAAGGCGCCACCTCGATCCTGAACGGCCAGGCCATGACGGCGTTCGCCGGCACGGGCAACACGGCCACTTGCTGGTGGACCTACAAGGGCACCACCGGCGCCTACGGCTGCGCGAGTTCGTCCACGCCGTCGCAGGCCTACACGAACCCGAACAACGTCGACCTGAAGACGGCCGTGCCCGGTATTTCGGATGCCTTGTATACGATGCTGACCAACCCGGCCACGCCGTGGCAGCAGGATCAGAACTACCTGCCCGCGCTGTCCGAGGCCGGCGTGCCGGTGGCGCAGCGCATCTTCGGGCTCGGCCATTACCTGCGCCCGTGCATGGTGGAATTCCTTGGGTGTACGAACGTGTTGATGGAGAACTATCACACCCAGAACACGCCGTTCTGGCAGCACCATCCCACCGACTGCACGAACGTCGTGATTCGCGGCGTGATGGCCGACAGCATCGGCCCGAACAACGACGGCTTCGATCCCGACGCCTGCAACAACGTGCTGTGCGACGGCATGATCTTCAACACCGGGGACGATTGCATCGCCATCAAGTCGGGCAAGGATCTCGACTCGCAATACGGCCCGGCGCAGAACCACGTCGTGCAGAACTGCACGATGAACAGCGGCCACGGCGGCATCACGCTCGGCAGCGAGATGGGCGGCGGCATCGAGAACGTCTACGCGCGCAACCTGACGATGCTGAACCAGTTCTGGGCGACCAATTCGCTGAACATCGCGATCCGCATCAAGACCAACATGAATCGCGGCGGCTTCGTGCGCAATTTCTACGTGAACGGCGTGACGCTGCCGAACGGCGTGAGCCTGACGGGCGCCGGCTACGGCAGCAAGATGCTGACCGGCAGCCCGATCAACAGCACCGTGCCGCTCGGCGTGGCGACTTCCGCGTCGGGCAACCCGTCGGCGTCGCAGGGCGGCCTGATCACGTTCGATTGCGACTACCAGCCCGCCAGCGATGCGATCCGCACGCGCCCCGCGCTCGTGCAGAACGTCAACATCACGAACGTGAAGGCCAGCAACGTCACCCTCGGCAGCGCGACCGGCTCGTGCTTCCAGGCGATCGTCGCGCAGGGGCCGGTGGCGTTCGACTACAACGGCCCGGCGCCGACGCCCGCGATTCCGGCGATCACCGGCGTGACAATCTCGAACTGCGATTTCGGCACGCCGACCGCGGCAGGGCCGGCCAGCGCGCAAACGCCGGGGCCGATCTATGCGTGGAACGTGAACGGCATCGCGCTGCAGAACGTGACGATCGCCGGGCAGGTGTTCAATTCAACGATTACCGATTTGCGGTAAGGCGGGGGATGGGTCGAGGTGGCCCGGCTTCGGGGAATGGAGCCGGGCTGCCTGTGTTGACGCCTGCCCGTGCGGGTTCAGGCGATGCGGTATTCAGGGCGCGTGATGGCCTGCAAGGCGATGCCTTACTTCGAAGCCTGCAACATCACGCCGGCTTGCGACGTCGAAACCGGCTCCAGCGCCATCACCTTGTCGGCAGCGGCCGCCGCCCGACGCTGCGCAATCACTGCCTCCGCCTCTTCCATCCGCCGATGCAGCCGCCCGTCATACCCGGCCGGGTTATACCCCGCCTGCTCCAGCTCGACCAGCTCCGCCCGCACTTCGGCGCGCGTGATCGCGTGATTCGCGCCATCGGCGAACGCGGGCGCCGACGCCATGCTCAAGACGGCAAACACGCCGGCAGCGGCCAGCGCAACGATACGGTGGGGGGCAGCAAATTTCATCGCGATCCTCGAGGGCAAGTGTCTGAGCTCGAAGCATGAGGGTTAACGCGATAAGGGTAAATGCGGACGCCGTCGAATTAATGGCCTCGCCGGAAAACTTATCACCCGCGTCTGCCTGCCCCGCCTTCAACGAAACCGCCCGAGCCAGTCGAGAAACGTCCGATCGTGCCCGTAGGCGACGTTCACGCGCATGCCCGGCGTGGGCGTATCGGAGGTCGCGAACGCGGCCGCCGGGGCCACGAAGATGCCCGATTGCGCGGCGTCGGCGGCCAGGTCGATCGCCTGCATCCCCGCCGTCATCGCGATCCACACATACAGCCCGCCGCCGAACGGCCGTGGCACCTCGAAGCCGGCAGCCTCGATGCCGCGCACGGTGGCCTCGGTCGCATCCTGAATTCGCTCGCGCAGCCGCCGCAGGAACTTCAGGTAATGCGCGCCCTCGATCACCGAATACACGAGCCGCTCGTTCTGCGCCGAGGTCGACACGATGGTGATGACCTTCATCTCGTTCAAGCCTTCGGCGATCTCCGGCGCGGCGGCGAGATAGCCCACGCGCACGCTGCCGGGCAGCGTCTTGGAGAACGAACCGACGTAGATCACGCGCTTCAGTTGATCGAGCGCGGCGAGCCGCGGCGCGGTGTGGGGATACCTGCTGCGGGTGTTCGCCATGCTCGCGCCGTTGCTCTATTGGATGCAGCAAGGGCCGGGATGCTGGCGTCGGCGTTCGTGGCCGCCGTGGTGTGCCTGGAAGCGCTGGTGGCCGGCAGCGCCGAACTGCTGCCGGCGCGGCGCCCGGCCTGGGCCGCGTGGCTCGGCCCGTTGGCGATCGCAGCCAGCGCGCTGGTGGCCGGCGGCTTCGACGACCCGGTCGGCAACAGCGTGACGGTGCAGGCCGTCAGCGGGCTGGTGTCGGTGGGGTTTATCGCGGTGCTGTTTCGGTTGCGGGTGTGGCGGCGGAAGGCGGCTCGGGCAGCATGACGCTCCGCGAACGCCGGGTGGCTCAGGCTCACCCTGCGCTCGGCTTGAGTCTCAGTGTTCTCGACACGGCGTCCCATAGCACGACGGCTGCACCGGTGGCGAGCGACGGCGGGTCGAATTTCACGAGCTGCCCCTGAACCGTGTACTGACCGCCGGTACTGAACTCCATCGAGAAATACGGTGTGGCCGGCTTGCTCGTGGTTTCGTTGACGGCCATCGAGAAGGTGTCGCCACGTCCGCCACCCGGCATCGCACTTTCGTACAGCCATTCCGTGGCCTTCATTCCCGACAATTCCCAGGCCCCCTTGCGGACATCCTTGCCGTCCATGCCCCTGAGCGCCTCGCGCGCTTCGGCGCTATCGGCGTGCTCCGATACGGTCGTATCGTCAAGGAAATTCGGCAACGTGAACATGCTCCAGATGACGTCTTGCCGTTGAGTCAGGTTGACAAACGTGGCGTTCACTTCTTCGTCGTACCCCACTGCGGCAGGCAGGAAGCCGCCCGCGAAGCACACGCCGGCTTCCGTCGGAATGTCGTCCGGAGAGCGCCCACGCAGCTTTTCCAGCAGGTTGAACACCACCGCTGTTTTCTGGGGCACCTTGTTCTTCAGCTCGAAACGCTTGACGATCGGTTCGTCGGTTTGGTCGGGGTGGAGGTAGTCGTAGGTTTCGATCTCTAGCAGGAGCTGATAGCCGTTGTCCCACTTGTAGCCCTCGATATGTCGCGTGGCAGGATCATCGTAGATGGAGCCTCGATGAATAAAGTAGTAGGTGTTGTCTCCACGCGCCTTCCCGGCTTCGTACAGGAACGGATAGGCATCCCTGCTCCTGGTTGCCTTCAATTCGGCCTCGCGTTGCGCGATCTCCTGCCGCCAGGCATCTTCCGTCATCTCCTTCGCCCTGATGACGACCCCGTGAATCTTCGCGCGGCCGGATTCCTGAACCTCCCCTGGCATGTCGATCAGATAGCGTCCCACACACCGCGTTTTCAGGTTCGTAGTCAGTTCGGTCACGATCTGCTTTTCCATTGGGCTCATCGGTGCGGGTTTGTAATCGCACCCGGCAACGGTCGATATCAGGCAGACGACCGCGAATGTTGCGTGCGTTTTCCTCATGCCTTGTAGTCCAGCGTCGTGCCCTTCACGCTTTGCGCAATGCGGGTAATGGCGTGAAGCGTAAAACGTCGGGTTGCGTCCAGCTTGTAGGCGCCTTCGTGCTCGATACCCGCGAAGGAGACGCAGGCTCTGGCGTGATGAGCTGGCGCACGACCCGAACGCACCGGCACGGTGCCATCGCCATGTTCGTCGGCGTCACGCAGAACGAATGTGGCGAACGAGGCTTTTCCATCGAGCATTACCGTGACCAGTTGCCCGGCGGTCGCAGGGTCGTCGCTGCCGCGTGTTTCGAGAAGATCGGCCATCGGTGGAGTGCCGCCGCGAAACCGCGGTGGCGTTTGCTGCGCCCACGTGACGTTGCCGTATGCCTTGTGCGTCTCGTCGTCGCCGTAAAAGACATAGGTGTTGGCGTGATACTTGCCACTGATATCTTCGTGAAAAGGTCGAACCTGGCGTTGAATCAAGTCTTCGAAATCACTCCAATCCTTGTCGATGGTTTTCTTTTCCGGATCGAGCGGATTCAACAGCGTGTCGTCGCATAACCCCCACCAGGTGCTGCGCACGGTATAGATCTGGCTATACGGATCGACTTGATTGTTCTTGTCCGGTTGAGGCAGCGCGACGAACCGCTCGCCGTCCCGGATCTGCAGCCAGCCCACGCCGTAATCGGGGCTCGGCAACAACTGCAAGGGCCCGGGTGCACTGCCCACCACGGCGGTCATGCTTGCGGCGGTCGGGCCCAGCGCCAACCCGGCAATGCCCTCCGTGCCGGTCTTCATCCGCTTGTAGGTCGCGGCCGCCCCCGTGGCGGGCATCACGCCGTGCACGATGCCCAGTACCTTGTCGCGCAAGCCCATCACTTCCGAGTAGTAGCGGGCCACCAGCCCGCCCATCGAGTGGGTGACCAGGATCACCCGGTCGCATCGGTAGTTGAACTGCTTGCGATACCAGGCCGTGATTTCATCGATTCGGGTCGCCAGGCGCCGCGCCGATACCGCGTTCGATTGCAGCCAGTTGTAGCCGACCGCATGCACGGGAAACTGGTACTTGTACGAGAGCGCCACTTCGTCGCGCGCCAGTTTATCGAGGCCGGGCGTGGCGAGATGACAGAGACTCTCCCGCAATCCCTTGCGGCCGTAGTCCGTGCCCGCATGCACATCGTTCAGCGCGTTTTCGAGCCACACCAGCCACTCGCCATAGCTCATGCAGCCCACTTCGCCCCAGCCTCGGCGGCGCAGTTCGGCTTTGGTCTGCGCGGTGCCGGGCAGGATATTGCCACCCGTGTGGACCCGGGTTTTGCCTGGATCGAGCAGCGCTTTGCGCTCCTTCGGCTTTCTTGCCATCCAGGGCATCACCGACTTTGTGTCGTTGAGAAGCCAGACCGGTTTCGGCCCCGTTGGCCCGTTGGTTTCCAGGTTCGTGCCCATGACGCCCGGCACGAAGACCACTGGAATGACACGCCGCGGAACCATATAGCAGACCGCCTTGCTGTCATCCGGCGCAGAGGTGATCGATGAAAAATGGACCGAGCCGTCGGCGGCGATCGTGGGGGAAAGGATGCGTTCTCGAGTGGCCAATACAGGGTTCTCCGCGTCACGGACATGAAAAAGCCGACCGCGGATAGTACGGCGTGCCATCGCACGCTGGCCTGCGTCAGATCAATCAGGGCGCCCAGCCGCGGGCAGATCGCGCGGCGGCGCCTGAAATTCCCGCTCTACTCGCGTTCGGGCTTCAGGCGGATCGGCCAAAGGCGGTATATCGCGGCAGCCCTTCCACCTCCCCGCTCCCCCTCAGATCGCCTGCCCGCCCGACACCTCGATGCGTTGCGCCGTCAGCCAGCGGTTGCCCTCGCCGAGCAGGCTCGCGATCATCGGGCCGATGTCGTCGGCCACGCCCACCCGGCCCATCGCCGTCATGCTCGCGAAGAAGCGGTTGAATTCGGGCGTATCGCGCACCGCGCCGCCGAAGAAGTCCGTCTCGATCGCGCCGGGCGCGACCACGTTGACGGCGATGCCGCGCGAACCGAGTTCCTTGGCCAGATAGACGGTCAGCACTTCCACCGCGCCCTTCACGGCCGCGTAGGCGGCCCAGCCCTCGGCACTCACCCGCGTCAGCCCGCTCGACAGGTTGACGATGCGGCCGCCGTCCGCGAGCAGCGGCAGCAACGCCTGCGTCAGGAAGAACACGCCCTTGAAATGCACGTCGACGAGCCGGTCGAACTGCGCTTCGGTGGTGTCCGCGATCGGCGCGAAATCGCCGTGGCCCGCGTTGTTGACGAGATGGTCGAACGTGGTGCGCTGCCAGGTGGCCTGAAGCGCGCCACGCAGGCGCTGCACGAAATCGGCGAAGCCGGACACGCGGCCGGTGTCGAGCTGCAGCGCCACCGCCTTGCGGCCGAGCGCCTCGATCTCGGCGACGACGGCATCGGCGGCCTCGCGGCTGCCCAGGTAGGTCAGCACCACGTCGCCGCCCTGGCGCGCGATATGGAGCGCGGAGTTGCGGCCGAGGCCGCGGCTGGCGCCGGTAACGAGAGAAAGCGTGGTCATGTCGGGCTCCTGTTTCGGTTGAACGTGGAGCCATTGTGTCGATGCGGCACGCCGCGCAGTAGTCACGAACCGGGTGTTTGATTCACAACCGTCGGTTGGCAAATGGACGCCAGCCGGTCAGCGTCAGCGCGCCATCGCCTTCAGCGCGGCGGGCGGCACATGGAACTGCGTCGTGCCGTGCAGCCGTTCGACCGAGAAATCGATGAAGCGGCGCACGCGGCGCGGCATGTTGTTGCGCTGCGCGTAGAACAGGTAGAGGCCCATGCGCTCGCTGGTGGAGCCGGGCAGCAGCGGCACCAGCTCGCCCGCGCGCAGCGGCGCGGCGGCATTGATGCTGTCGATCTGGCCGATCCCGATGCCGGCCAGCACCGCGTGCATTTCCGCCTCCGGGTCGCTGCAGCACACGGCGTACGAGAGGCTGCGGAATTCCGTCTCGCCCTTCACGCGAAATTCCCACGGCGTGGGCTGTCCCGCGCCGGGCTGGCGATAGCCGATCAGCGGATGCGCGGCGAGATCGTCGATCCGGCGCGGTGCGGCGTGCGCGGCCAGGTAGGCCGGCGTGGCGCACACCAGCAACTGGATCGGAAACAGCCGGCGCGATACGACCTGCGCCACCGGCGCATTGCCGGCCCGGAACCCGACGTCGATGCGCTCGTCCACCGCGTCCGTATAGCGGTCTTCCAGCACCAGCTCGAACTGGACCTCCGGGTACATCGCGCGAAACTCGGCGATCACCGGCATCAGCACCTTGCGCGCCACCGCGCCGCCCGCGCTGACGCGCACCCGCCCTTGATCCTGATGGGCCGCGCCGCGCGCCTCGTTGATCGCGCTGCGAATGCCGTCGAGGTTGCCGCGCACCGCGTCGAGCAGCCGCGTGCCCTCGTCGGTCAGCGCGTTCTTGCGCGTGGTGCGATGGAACAGGCGCACGCCGAGATGCGCCTCCAGTTGACGGATCGCCTTGCTGACGGCCTGCGGCGTGCTGCCCTGCGCCTGCGCGGCGCGATGGAAGCTGCCGAGTTCGGCCGCACGGATGAAGGTGGCGATGGCGCGCAGTTCGTCCACGTCGGCTACCGCCCCGCCTGGCACTGCGCCTCGACGGCCGCGCGATCGAGCAGCGACCACACCTCGGCGATCTTGCCGTCGCGGAACCGGTAGAACACGTTTTCGGTGAACACGATGCGCCGGCCGTTGACCGGCACGCCGAGGAAATCGCCCTGCGGCGTGCAGTCGAAGCGCAGGCGGCTGGCCACCATCGGCGGCTCGGCCACCAGCAGGTCGATCTCGAAGCGCAGATCGGGGATCTGGAGCACGTCGCGTTCCAGCATCCGGCGGTAACCGGCCAGGCCGAACGGCTGGCCGTTGTGGGTGGCGTCGTCGGCCACGAATTCGCCGAGCGCCGGCCAGTCGCGGCGGTTCAGGCAATCGAGGTAACGGCGGTAGAGGCTGCCGAGGTCGGCTGCGGTGGGATTCACGGCGAACTCCTTGTTCCGGTGGGCAGGTTCCGGGCCGCAGCCGCGCCGCTCAGGGGCGAACGCCGAGCGGTTGCCGGGGCCGCCGCGTCAACCTCGGCATACCCCGGCCCCGCCCGCGCGGCTCAGGCCACCGCTGCCTTGTACCACGGCAACTGCTCGACCGGCATCGGCCGCGCGAACAGGAAGCCCTGGAATTCGCTGCACCGTTCGGCCAGCAGCGCGAGCCGCTGCTCGTCGGTTTCCACGCCCTCGGCGATCACCGGGATGTCGAGACGCTGGCACAGCCCCGCGATCGCGCTGACGATCGCCGTGGATTTGCGCTTCTTGCCGATGTTCTGCACGAAGCTGCGGTCGATCTTGATGCGCGAGAACGGAAAATCCTGCAGCAGGCTCAACGACGAATAACCGGTGCCGAAATCGTCCATCGCGATGCCCACGCCCATCGAGCGAATCGTGCCGAGCACCGCGCGCGAGCGGGCCGACGATTCGAGCAGCGCGGTTTCGGTGATTTCCAGCTCCAGCCGGCGCGGCGGCAGCCGGCTGACCTTCAACGCGTAGATCACCGTGTTGAGAAAGTCCGGATGCACGACCTGCGCGGGCGACACGTTCACGCTGATGCGGATCTCGTCGGGCCAGCTCATCGCGTCGCGGCACGACTGCACCAGCACCCACGCGCCGAGCGCCGGCATGTGGCCGCGCTCCTCGGCCAGCGGGATGAACGCGGCCGGCGTGATCGGGCCGCGCACCGGGTGGGTCCAGCGCAGCAGCGCCTCGGCGGCGGTGGTACGCCCGGTGACGGCATCGACGATCGGCTGGTAGTGCAGCCGAAGCTGGTTGCTGGCCATTGCACGGCGCAAGTCCACTTCGAGTTCGTTGCGCTCGCGGATCGGGCCGTGCATCTCGTCGCGGTACACGCGGTAGCCGTTGCGGCCGCCCTGCTTGGCCGCGTACAGCGCGATATCGGCGCATTGCAGCGCGACTTCCGCGCTGGCCAACCCGCACGGCAGCGCCGCGATGCCGATGCTGACGCCGATCGACACCTCCGCGCCGCGAATCACGAACGAATCGGCCAGCGTGCGAATGCACCGCTCGGCCAGCGCGATCGCCTCGTCCAGCCCGCGGCTGCGGCTTTGCAGGATCGTGAATTCGTCGCCGCCGAGCCGGGCCAGTTGGTCCGATTCGCGCAGGCTCGCGCTGAGGCGGGCCGCCACGGCCTGCAACAGCTCGTCGCCGGCCTGGTGGCCGAGCGTGTCGTTGACGGCCTTGAAGCGGTCCAGATCGAGATACAGCAGCGAGAACTGGTGCCCCGGCTGCGCCCGCTCCAGCATCCGGTGCAGGCGCTCCTGGAACGCCAGCCGGTTCGGCAGCCCGGTCAGCGGATCGTGGTGCGCCAGATGGTGGATCTGCGCCTCGGCATGGCGGCGCTCGGTGACGTCCTCGAACGTGGTGACCCAGCCGCCGTGCGACAACTGGCGCGTCACGACCGACACGTAGCGGTCGAGAAACCCCACCACCAGCGATTTTTCCTCCGTATGCCCCGACATCACGGCCTGGCGGAACTGCGCGGCCATGCTCGCGCGCGCGCGCCCGGCGAACCGCACCGGCCGGCCCAGCAGACGCAGCAGCCGGCTCGGCTCGATGCCGGACGGCAGTGTTTCGGACAGGTCGAACAGATGGGAAAACTGGCGGTTGCTCAACACCAGCCGGCCGTTGCGATCGAACAGGCACAGGCCCTGGAGCATGTTGTCGAGCGCGAGATCGAGGTTGCGCGTGGTCGCTTCGAGCGCCAGCGCGGCCTGACGCTGCTCGGTGCAGTCGCGGGTGATCTTGGAATAGCCGTACAGCTCGCCGTCGTCGTCGTAGATCGGATGGATCACGACGTGCGCCCAGAAACGCTGGCCGTCCTTGCGCATGCGCCAGGCCTGCGCCTCGAACTTGCCGGTTTCGCGGGCTGTCTGCAGGCCGCGCGCGGGCAGGCCCGCCTTGCGGTCTTCCTCGGTGAAGAACACCGAGAAATGCCGCCCGATGATTTCCGACGCCGTGTAGCCCTTGGCCCGCTGCGCGCCCGCGTTCCAGTTCGAGACGATGCCGTCGACGTTGAGCATGTAGATGGCGTAATCGGTCACGCCTTCCACCAGCAGCCGGAAGCGGCGCTCCTGGTCGATGGTCTGCTGCTGGAGCCGGCGCGCCTCGGTGCGGTCGCGCGTGACTTTGGCGAAACCGAACAGCTCGCCCATGTCGTCGAAGATCGGATCGATCACCACGTGCGCCCAGAAGCGCTCGCCGTTCTTGCGCACGCGCCAGCCTTCGGTTTCGAAGCGCCCCTCGCGCAGCGCGGTGTCGAGCGCGCGCGCCGGCGCACCGGCTTCCCGATCCTCGTCGGTGTAGAAGCGGCTGAAGTGCTGCCCGACGATCTCGTCGGCCGAGTAGCCCTTGGCGGCCTGCGCCCCGGCGTTCCAGTTCGACACGATGCCGTTCACGTCGAGCATGTAGATCGCGTAATCGGTCACGCTCTGCACCAGGAACCGGAAGCTCTGCTCGCGCTGGCGCGACTGGGTCTCGACCATGCGCCGCTCGGTGCAGTCGCGCGTGATCTTGGCGAACCCGAAAATCTCGCCGTCTTCGTTGCGCAACGCGTCGATCACCACATGCGCCCAGAAAATCGTGCCGTCCTTGCGCACCCGCCAGCCGTGATCCTCGAAACGCCCTTCGTTGCGTGCAATCTGCAGATTGAATTCCGCGAGGCTGCGCGCGCGGTCGGAACGGGTATAGAAACAGGAAAAATGGCGCCCGACGATCTCGTGCTCCAGATAGCCCTTGGCGCGTTGTGCGCCCGCATTCCAGGTGGTCACATAGCCATCGATGTCGAGCATGTAAATTGCATAATCGGCGATGCTCCGGATCATGCGCTCGTAGACCTTGCCTTCAGGCCGGACAAAATGACTCGTGCTCATGCATTCATATCTGAGAGAAGCGACTGCGTCTCGCGCGGAAACCGCAACGGCGTTCCGGCGCGTCGCTAGTCGACAAACCACTACCCTTTAACGGCAACGATCCGCGTTCCCTTGAGCGCCACCGAGGCACGCGAACGGGGCGCGAGCGCACCCGATTCCACGTGACGGAACGTTCGAGCCGTCGCGGATCGGGGGTCAGTTTGCCAGACGAAACGCTGGCGCGCACGGTGCACCATAGGATCATTTGGGGTTGCGACGCGCTCAGGCGCTTCCGGAGCGGAACCGGGCCATTTATTTCGACATGTTGTCAGGCCCGCACGCACGTAAATGAGAATCGCTCCGGCGGGCCGCAACGGGGTAGCGCCACCTCTCCCGGCTTACTGCTCGATCTGGCGGTTCCAGCGCGCATCCCATTGCGCGCGGCGGGCGTTGATCGCATCCCAATCCACCACCGTGACCTTCTTCACGAGCTGGTCGAGATCGCCGAGGTTCTTCTGCATGTCGGCCGGCATGGTCGCCTGGCGGTTGGTCGGGATCTGCTTGCCGGCCACCGCGGCCTGGGTTTGCGCCGGTGCGGACAGCAGGAACTGCGCGAGCTTCTGCGCGAGCGCCGGATCGGGGTTGTTCTTGACCACGCACAGATCCACCAGCAGCAGCACCGCGCCTTCCTTCGGCGCGGCGTAGGCCACCGGCAGCCCCTTGTCCTTCAGGTCGCCCACGCCGGTGGGCGTCAGCGGGAAGATCGCCGCGTCGCCGGTCTGGATCATTTCCGAGAGCTTGGCCGAGTTCGGGATGTATTCGACGACGTTCGGCCCCACCGTGGTGGCCCACTTCGAGAAGCCCGGCTCGACGTTGGTTTCGCTGCCGCCGAGGATCCGGTTGATCGCCAGGAAGCCGTGCAGCCCGAACGTGCTGCTGGAGGCGGACTGGAACACCACCTTGCCCTTGTACTTCGGATCGGCGAAATCCATCCACGAGGTCGGCGGCGCCCAGCCCTTGGCGCTGAACACCTTGGTGTTGTAGCCGATGCCGGTCATGCCGAGCTGCACGCCCGCGCCGATGTCGCCCTTCATGCGCGCGAACGGATACAGTTCCTTGAGCACCGGCGCGTCGTCGAGCTTCTGGCATACGCCCAGGCTCACGGCGCGCGCCATCACGCCGTCGTCGAGGAACACCACGTGCATCTGCGGGTGATCGCGGTTCGCCAGCAGCTTGGCCAGCACGTCCGACGAGGTGCCGGGCACCACCACCACGTGCACGTTGTTGGCCTTCTCGAAATCGGGCAGCACCTGGCCGGTGTAGGCCTTCTCCATCGGGCCGCCGTTCATGCCGATGTAGATCGTCTTGGTCTGGGCGAAGGCGGGCGAAGCCAGGCCGATGGCGAACAGCGCCGCGAGCGACGCGAATGTGCGTGACAGTTTCATCGTGGTTCTTCCTTGGAGCTTGCGTGGGGTGTCGGACTGGGAACGGAAACGGTACGGCGGGTGCATGCGGGCCTCGCCTCAGGCGGCCGCGAACGCGTCGCGGCTGTCGCCGGTCGCGAAGCGTGCGATGGAAAACGCGTCGATCGGCGTGTCGGTCGCGCCGCGCAGCACGAGGTCGGCCAGCACCTCGCCCACGCCGGGCGCGAGCAGGAAGCCGCCGCCGGAAAAGCCGAAGGCGTGCAACAGGCGCGGCGTGGTGCCGCTCGGGCCGATCACGGGATGATTGTCGGGCGTCTCGCCCTCGACGCCGCTCCAAGTGCGGATCAGGAGCGCGTCGCGCAGGGCCGGCAGCAGCGCGCAGGCGTCGCGCATCACGGCGCGCGTGGTGTCGCTGGACGGGCGTGCGTATTCGCCGTCGCCCTGGCCGCGCCCGCCGCCGATCACGCAGTTGCCACGCTCCACTTGCCGTGCGTAGATGCCGCCGCCGACCACGCCGAGGTTGTGCTCGACGAACCTCGGCAGCGGCTCGGTGACCCACATGTTGGGATAGATCGAGCGCAGCGGCACGGCCTCGCCGAAGCGGCCGGCCACGGTATTGCCCCACGCGCCGGCCGAATTGATCAGCCAGTCGGCGCTGAACGCCTGCCCGCCCGCGCGCATCGTGAAGCGGCGGCCGTCGAACGCGATATCGGTCAGTTCGGTCTGCTCGAACACCTGCGCCCCGGCGCGGCGCGCGGCGGCCGCGAACGCGGGCGACACGAGCCGCGGGTTGGCCTGGCCGTCGGTGGCGCACAACGCGCCGCCGATCGCGGCCGGGCCGAGCCACGGATAGCGGCGGCGGAACGCCGGCCCGGACATCACCACCGATTGCGCGCCGTGGCTGCGCGCCATCGCGGCCCAGGCCTCGAGCACGTCGAGATCGGCCTCGCGCCGCGCCAGCCGCAAATGGCCCGACACGACGAATTCGCCGTCGCTGCCGATCAGCGCCGGCAGGCGATCCCAGATCTTGCGCGCGCGCATCGCCAGCGGCAGTTGCGCCTCGGGACGGCCGTGCGTGCGCACGCCGCCGTAATTGACGCCGCTCGCCTGCGCGCCGCAATAGCGCCGCTCGAACAGCGCCACGCTCGCCCCCTGGCTGGCCAGCGCCAGCGCGGCCGACGCGCCCACCAGCCCGCCGCCGACGATCGCCACCTGCACATGACGCACGTCACTCATCGTGGGCCTCCGCTTCGTGCATCGGTACCGCGTCGTCGAACAGCATCGGCGAGATCGGGATCGGCTTGATCGGCGCCTGGCCGCGCGGCCGGCCCACTTCATGGAGCGGCCGGCCGGTTTCGGCGGCCAGCAGCGCCATCGCCGATTCGCCGCACATGCGGCCCTGGCAGCGGCCCATGCCGATCCGCGTCAGGGCTTTCAGCCGATTCACCTCGGTGGCCAGCCCCGAGCGGATGCATGCGCGCAGCGTGCCGGCCGTCACCGCTTCGCAGCGGCACACCAGCAGATCGTCGGGCCAGCCGGCCGCGGCTTCGGGCGGTGGCGGCGCGAAGGCCTGTTCGAGCCCGGCGCGAAACACGCGGATGCGCGCCAGTTGCGCGTCGATGGCCGCCGCGCCGGGGCCGTCGAGGCCGCGCGGCATGCCTGCGCCCAGATCTTCCAGCAAGGCCAGCGCCGCGCGCCGGCCGGCCAGCTCGGCCGCATCCGCGCCGGCGATGCCCGCGCCGTCGCCGGCCAGATACACGCCCGGTACCGAACTGCGGCCCGCCACGTCCTTTTCCGGCAGCCAGCAGCGGTTCACCGTGTCGAACGTGAAATTGCAGCCGGCCAGATCGGCCAGTTGCGTCTCGGGGCGCAGCCCGAAGCCCAGGCCCACGGCATCGCAATCGAGCCGATGCACCGCGCCGCCGGCCGAACGCCAGCGGATCGCGGCGACACCATCTTGGTCGGCATCGCTGCCGATGCCGTCGATGCCATCGAGCGTCACGCCGCGTTCCACGCGCACGCCATGCGCGCGCAGCCAGCCCAGATAGAACATGCCCTTGGCGAACGTGCCGGGCTGGCGCAGCAGCTTCGGCGCGGCGGCGGCCTGCCGCGAGAGCGGGTTGATGTCGAGCACGGCCGCCACCTCGGCGCCGGCCCGTGCGTATTGATAGGCCACCAGATACAGCAGCGGCCCGGTGCCCGCGAGCACGGTGCGCCGGCCGATCGCGCAGCCCTGCGATTTCAGCGCGACCTGCGCGCCGCCGAGCGTGTAGACGCCCGGGCGGGTCCAACCCGGCACCGGCGAGATGCGGTCGGTCGCGCCGCTGGCGATGATCAGGTGGGTCCAGCGCAGGCGCGCCTCGCGGCCCGCGCGCATCATGTCGAGCACACCCGGCTCGCATGACCAGACCAGCGCGTCGGGCCGGTAATCGATCTGCGGCAGCAGCGCCGCCATGCAACGGTGCAGCGCGTCGGCCTTGCCGGCCTCGAAGCCGTACAGCGTGGATTTCGTGCGCGTGAAGCCGGCATCGGCCGGCGGCTGCCGATAGATCTGGCCGCCCCAGCGCGCGTTTTCGTCGATCACCACCGGGCGGATGCCGGCCGCCGCCAGCACCTCGGCCGCGCGAATCCCGGCCGGCCCCGCGCCCACGATCACCACGTGCGGTTCGTTCGTCATCGCGCCCGAGTCCGGTTCGTCGAGCCAACTGTTGGGGCTCATGCCGCGCTCCCGTGCGCCGCGTCGGCCGTCTCGCCGCCGCCGATGGCCGTCGCGGCGCGCGTCACGATCCGCATCCCGGCGCGCAGCGGCGTGGAGCACGCGCGCAGCCGCGCCCCGCTCTCCTCGCGCACCCAGCAATCCTGGCATGCGCCGATCAGGCAGAAGCCGGCGCGCGGCCCGTCGCCGAATTCGCTGACGCGCAGGCGGCGCTGCTGCGTGAGGATCGCGGTCAGCACGGTATCGCCGGCCAGCGCCGCGACGGGCGCGCCGTCGAGCACGAACGGCAGGGGCGCCCGGGTGGTTTCGGCCACGCGCACGAGTTGCGGCGTGGAATGCGGCGTCGGGCGGTCGGTCATCGTAGAGGGTGCGAGGCGCGTGGAACGGGTGTGCATGCTCAGTGCTGTCCGATCAGGATCCGGTTCAGGCCATAGACGCGATCGAGGATCAGCATCGCGCCGGCCGTGATGGCGATCACCAGCGTCGACACCGACGCCATCATCGGATCGATCGATTCGGTCGCGTACATGTACATGCGCACCGGCAGCGTGACGGTTTGCGGCGAGGTGACGAAGATCGACATCGTCAGTTCGTCGAAGCTGTTGATGAACGCCAGCAGCCAGCCGCCCGTGATGCCCGGCACGATCATCGGCAGCGTGATGCGGCGAAAGGTGGTCCAGGCATTGGCGCCGAGCGAGGCCGCCGCGTGCTCGACGCTGCGATCCAGCCCGGCCACCGAGGCCAGCACCAGCCGCATCGCGAACGGCGTGACGATGATCACGTGCGCCGCCACCAGCCACGCGAACGAGCCGGTCGCGCCGATCAGCGCGAAGAAGCGCAGCAGCGCGATGCCGAGCACCAGGCCCGGAATCACCAGCGGCGAAAGCAGCAGCGCGTTGAGGAATGCGCGGCCCGGAAAGCGCGAGCGGCCGATCGCGAGGCCCGCCGGCAAGGCGATCGCCAGCGAGATCGTGGCCGAGGCCACCGCCAGCTTCAGGCTGTTGCCGAACGCCGCGATGAAGTCCGGGTAGTCGAGGATCGCGCGGAACCAGCGCAGCGACAGGCCGTGGGTGGGCAGCGTCAGCGTCTCGTCGGGCGTGAACGCCACCAGCACCACGATCGCGAGCGGCGCGAGCATGAACAGGATCACGAGCGTGTGGAACGCGAGAGCGAGCGGGCCGTTTTTGCGCATGTCGGATGGTCGTGGAAGCGTGAGGAAGTGGGCCGGAACGGGGCGGCGTCAGCCGAGGCTGCGCGTGTAGCGCCGTTCGAGCACGCGGTAATACGTGAGCATCACGATCAGGTTCGCAACCAGCAGCAGGATCGCGATGGTCGCGCCGAGCGGCCAGTTCATCGAGCTGAGGAACTGGTCGTACACCGCCGTGGCCGCCACCTTGAGCCGGCGCCCGCCAAGCAGCCCCGGAATCGCGAACGCGCTGGCCGACAGCCCGAACACCATCAAGCTGCCCGACAGCACGCCCGGCATCAGTTGCGGCAGCACGATCCGGCGCAGCACGGTGGCGGGCGACGCCATCAGCGACAGCGCCGCGTTCTCCGTCTGCGGATCGAGCCGTTGCAGGCAGGTCCACACCGGAATCACCATGAACGGCAGCATCACGTGCACCAGCGCGATGACGATCGCGAACGTGGTGTATTCGAGCTTGAACGGCCCGAGCCCGAACAGCGCGAACACCTGGTTCACCAGGCCGCCGGTATTGAGCAGCATGCTCCAGCCGAACGCACGCACCACCACCGACACCAGCAGCGGCGCGAGGATCACCAGCAGGAACAGCGAGCGCCACGGATCGCGCATGCGCGACAGGATGTAGGCCTCGGGCGTGCCGATCGCGACGCACAGCAGCGTGGTCAGCGCGGCGATGCCGAAGGTGCGCAGGAAGATGGTGTGGAAGTAGGTCTGGCCGAGCACGTCCAGGTAGTGATGCGGATCGAACGCCGGGATCGGGCCGACCGACGGATCGAAACGGTAGAACGACAGCGCCAGCGTCATCGCGAGCGGCACCAGCACCAGCGCGACGAACAGCAGCGCGGCCGGCGCGCTCATCAGCCACATCGGCAGCCAGGCGCGCCAGCGTGCCCGGGCGGCGGGGCGCGGTGCGCCGCCGTCGCTGTCCCGTGCGTCGCCGGGCGAAACCGTGCTCAGTGCGTCATCCACGGGCGGCCTCCTGGCGAATCACGCGCACCGCCTCGCTGCGCCAGTCGATGCCCACCGCCGCGCCTTCCGCAAGCGGCTCGCCGCCTTCGTTCTGGCAGCAGGCCAGCATTTCGCCGGCATCGCTGTCGAGCCGGTACAGCCACTGGCTGCCCAGAAAGAAGCGGCTCGTCACGCGGCCGGCCAGTCGGCCGGTGCCCGGCGCGCCGAGCGACAGCTTTTCCGGCCGGATGCACAGCGTGACCGCATCGCCGGCACGCATCGCGGCGGCGTCGGCCTGCGCGGTCGCGCCGGTTTCCTGCAAGCGGCTGCCGAGATCGACGCGGATCTGGCCGCCCTCCTGCGCCAGCACGGTGCCGTTCAGCAGATTGGTCTTGCCGATGAACTGCGAGACGAACGCGTTGCCCGGATGTTCGTAGGCGCGATACGGCGTATCGACCTGGGTGATGCGCCCCGCTTCCATCACCACCACGCGGTCGCTGATCGACAGCGCTTCCGACTGATCGTGCGTGACCATCACGGTGGTGGTGCCGAGCTTGCGCTGGATCTCGCGCAACTCGAACTGCATGTCCTCGCGCAGCTTGGCGTCGAGGTTGGACATCGGCTCGTCGAGCAGCAGCACCGGCGGCGCGATCACCACCGCGCGGGCGATCGCCACGCGCTGGCGCTGGCCGCCCGACAGCTCGCGCGGAAAGCGCTGCGCGTATTTGTCGAGCCGCACCAGCGCGAGCGCCTCGCGCACCCGCTCGGCGCGCTCCGTCTTGCCCACGCCGCGCATCTCCAGCCCGAAGCCCACGTTCTGCTCGACGCTCATGTGCGGGAACAGCGCGTAGCTCTGGAACACGATGCCGAGGCCACGCCGGTTCGGCGCCATGCGCGTGATGTCGCGGCCGTCGAGCGTGATGGTGCCGCGCGTGGTTTCGATGAAGCCCGCGATCATCTGCAGCGTGGTGGTCTTGCCGCAGCCCGACGGGCCGAGCAGCGAGACGAACTCGCCCTTCTCGACCGACAGGCTGATGCCGGCGACGGCGTGCAGCTCGCCGAACGATTTCGAAACATCCGTCAACGTGAGGAACGACATGATCTGGCCCTTCGGTGCATCGGCACCGCCTGAAGCGATTGCATTCGATGCTGCCGACTCTATCCGGCCAATTTTTTCGACGTCAACGCAGAATTCCGGACAACGACATTAATTTTCTACTTATTCCATTGAATAGAATATTTACCGTTTGATTGACGCGTGATGTTTCGCTGAACGGGTTCAGGGACATCCCGGATGGTCACCACCGATGCGCGCCGGGCCGCGACGCGGTAGAGTCGGTGCCGCGCCCGGCATGGTTCGGGCGGGATTCCGAAGAGTGGAATACGGAGAGGCGAAAGTGAAAGCACGGAAGCAGGAAAACGGAACGGCGAACGACACGGCGGCGAGCGGTGCGACAGAAGACGGCGCGGCCCGCGCGCCGGCCGATGCGCCCGGCGAGAATTCGTGCGGCCCCGGCGTGCTGCAACGCGCGTTCGCGCTGATCCGCGCGCTCGGCGCGCACCAGGTCGAGGGCAGCCGCGTCACCACACTGGCACGCAGCGTGGGGCTCACGCAGGCCACCGTCCACCGGCTGCTGCAAGGGCTGATCGCCGAACAGGTGGTCGAGCAGGACGAGCGCACCAAGCGCTACCGGCTCAGCGTGGTGTTCTTCGCGATGGCCGCGCAGGCCGGCAACCCGAACGGCATGCGCACGCTGTGCCGCCCGGCCCTGTTGCGGTTGTGCGCGAGCCTCGGCGACACGATCTTCCTGCTGGTCAAGAGCAGCTTCGATGCGGTGTGTCTCGACATCTGCGAAGGGCCGTTCCCGATCCGCTCGTTCACCGGCACGATCGGCGGGCGCGTGGCGCTCGGCGTCGGCCAGGGCAGCCTGGCGATCCTGGCGTTCCAGCCCGAGGCCGAACGCGAGGAAATCATCCGCTTCAACGTGCCGCGCATGCGCGGCTACGGCGTGCTCGACGAGGTGTACCTGCGCACCGAGATCGACCGCGTGCGCGCGCTCGGCTACGCGGGCCGCAACAGCGGCGTGCTGGAGGACATGGCCGGGGTGGCCGTGCCGATCTTCGACCAGAACCGGGTGGCGGTGGGCGCACTCAGCGTCGGCACGCTGTCCACGCGGCTGACCGACGAACGGCTGCCGACCGTCGTGCAATTGCTCAAGCGCCAGGCCGACCTGCTCGGGCCGCAGATGAACCCGTTCGACGCGGCGATGCGCGACCCGATCCAGGGGCTCACGCAGGTGTATTCGACGCGCGCGGCCAATGCGGTGTGAACGATGGCGGTGTGAACAACGCCGCTCGTCAGTTCAATCGCCCGATTTCGGCAAGCGCGCGCGCGCGCCGCGCAGCCGCGCGTTCAGCGGCTCCGAGAACCGTCGAAACACCAGTTGCGCCACCACGCTCGCCACCGCCACGTAGAGCAGCAGCCACACCGGCTTCCAGGCCGTGACTATGTTCGCGCGCGTCAGCGTCTCGCGCAGCACGCCGAGCACGACGATATGGAACAGATACAGCTCGTAGCTGCGCACGCCGAAGAAGCGGATGAAGTTCGACACGCCGCCGTGCTCGTCGCCATAGATGCCCGAAGCCGGCGCGCTTGCGCTCACCACGCGGTTCGCCATGCCGTACAGCAACGCGCCGGTGCCGAGCGCGATCACCGACACGCCCCACACCACCTGCCGCATGATCGGCCCCGACAGCCAGGTGGCCGCCATGACGAGCGCCGCGCCCCACGCGAGCCGGCCAAACCCGCTCGCCGACAACGGCCGCGCCGGCAACAGGGCCACCCCGCAACCGATCGCGATCGCATCGAAGCACGACAGATAGCCATACAACGCGACGATCTCGTCGCCGGCATGCAGCCATCGCCACACCGGCCCGACGAGCATCGGCACGACGAGCAACGGCAGCATGAAGCGCCGCCGGCGCAGCAACACGCAAAGCAGCGGAAACGCCAGATAGAACACCTCCTCGACCGACAGCGACCAGAGGATGTTCATCGCGTAGTTGAAATAGCCGAGCTTCGCCATCAGCACGTTGTGCCAGAACGTCAGCACCGACAGCACGGCCAGCGCCATGCTCGCCGTGCCGGGTTTGTTGGTGAACGAATGCAGCCCGAGCGCGCCAAGCGTCGCCATGATCGCGAGCGCCAGCAGCAGGCACGGCAGGATGCGCGCGGCGCGGGTGCGATAGAACGCGAGCGGGCGCACCGCGCCGAGCGAGCCGAAGCGCCGCAGCGAGGTCGTGGTGATCAGATAGCCAGACACCACGAAGAACATCGTCACGCCGTAATTGCCGTTGCGCGCGACGGCGCGGATCGCGGCCGACAGCCACGGCGCGTCGAACGGCGTGACGTCGAGCCGGTACGTCAGATGGAAGTGCAGCAGCAGGACCGTCAGGATCGCGATGCCGCGCAGGAGATCGATGCCGGTGCTGCGGGAAGTCGAGGCCACTCGGTTGCCCTTGGAGATGGTGAGAGAGTCGCGTCGTGCGCCGCGCATTGTCCGTCATGCGCGGCGGGCGGGCCAGCGCGGCGCTGACGTGACGTCGAAAGTGGCGTGGAGCGACGTTGACGAAGCGCGCCGCGCACCGGAAGATACCGGCTCTCGCCGGCCGCGGCCACCCCGCCCCGGCTGTTCGCCCCGCTTTTGCCCTTCCCGCCATGACGCTTCGCCTTGCCATTTTCGACTTCGACGGCACCCTCGCCGATTCCTACCCCGTGTTCGCCGATGCCCTCAACGGCCTGGCCGAACAGCACGGCTTTCGCGCGCCCGACGCCGCCACGCTCGACCGGATGCGCGGCATGAGCGCGATGGAAGTGCTCGGCGAACTCGCGCTGCCGTTCTGGAAAGCGCCGGCCGTCCTGAGCGATGCCCGCAAGCGGATGGCCGAGCGGATCGGCGAAGTCGCGCCGGTCGCCACCGTGATCGACACCCTCGGCACGCTGATCGACCGGCAGGTCGCGGTGGCCGTGGCCACCTCGAATTCGGTCGAGAACGTGCGCGCCGTGCTCGGCGACGCGCTGGTCGACCGTTTCGCGGCCGTCGAATGCAGCTCGTCGCTGTTCGGCAAATCGCAGCGCCTGCGTACCGTGCTCGATGCGACCGGCATCGACGCCACGCAGGCGATCTTCATCGGCGACGAAGTGCGCGACGCCGAAGCGGCCGCCGGCATCCCCGGGCTGCGCTTCGGCGCGGTGGCGTGGGGCTATACGAAGCTCGACGCGCTGCTGGCGGCCAAGCCGACGGCGGTATTTCACGCGCCGGCCGACTGGCTCGCGCTGGCCGCTTGAGTTGAGACCGTGCCCGGCATTCCGGCCGGCCTCTGGCTCGACGAGCACGCCGGCTGGCGCGCGGGGTTCGCCGCGCTGTCGATCCTGAGCCTGTTGGTGTTCGGTGCCACACTTGCGAATGCCCCGGGCCTCGATCTAAGTAGCGGCAGGCCCGTCAGGCCCCACCACCGCCCTCACAACAAATCGGCGCGCAACTCCCGCACGCCGCGCCCGAGCCGCTGCCGCAACAACGAGCGCAGCGTCGCGCCATCCCCGTAACCGACCTCGGCCGCGATCGCCTCGAGGTCGGCGTTGCCGCCGCGAATCAGCGATTGCGCGTGCTCCACGCGCAGGTCCTGGAAATACGCGAGCGGCGACTTTCCCAGCACTTCCTGGCACCGGCGCTGCAACGAGCGCGTGCTGATCGCGAGCGCGCTCGCCGCCTCCTGCAGCGAGAAGCCGGTGCGCAGGTTCTGGCGTGACCACTGCTCGAAGCGCTGGATCAGCGGATCGGCCTGCGCGAGGTGGTTCGGGATGATGTACGCGGCCTGCGACGACCGGATATCGGCCAGCAGATAGCGCGACACCAGCGTCGCCAGCTCGGGGCTGACCGTGCGCACCAGCCACAGCGCCAGATCGAGGTGCCCCAGCGCCGCGCCGGCCGTCGCGCCGATGTCGGTCGGCACCAGCATCCGCGATTCGTCGAGCCGCACCGCCGGATAGCGCTGCCGGAACAGCGGCGCGAGCCCCCAGTTGGTGGTGGCCTCGCGGCCGTCGAGCAGCCCCGCTTCCGCCACGATGAACGTGCCGAGGCACGAGGCCGCCAGGCGCACGCCATCGGCGTGCCACGCCAGCAGTTGCGCACGCGCATCGAGCACGTCGGGCCGCGACAGCGACTCGATCAGCTCGTCGGGCATGGTGGTGGCCAGCGCCGGCACGATCGCCCAATCGGGCTTCGGCCGATCCCCGATCGGCTGCACCGGCACCGCCAGCCCGTGGCGCGAATGCACCTTCTTGCGCATCCCCACCACGGACACATCGAAACTCGGCGTGCCGCCCATCAAGCGGGCCGACAGTTTGTTGGCGACGAGAAACACGTCGAGCGTGACGGACAGCCCCGTATCGAACAATCCATCGAGGGCGAGCACGGCGATGCGCATGGCGTAAATACCTCCAAAGTTGGCGTTTGTGACTGTACCAGCGAAGTGCCCCGCTGCCTATACTGGCCTCCATTCCGAGCCGCACATTCCGCTGCGGCCCGCATTCAAGGAGCCACCATGACCGATCTCGTCAGCACCACCATTGCCGCGCACGGCGGCCTCGACGCCTGGCGGGGCGTCGAGCGGGTTTCCGCGAACTTCCGCGCCTCGGGCGTGAGCCTCAAGCAGCGCGGGCCGGTCGCGGAAGCGTTTACGCAACTGCCGGGCCGCGTCGCGATCGACACGCGCATGCAGAAGATGACGTTCGCGCCGTTCATCGCACCGGAGCAGCGCGGCATCTACCTGCCCGGCCGCACGTCGGTCGAATCGATGGATGGCACGCTGCTGGAAGCGCTCGACGACCCGCGCGGCTCGCTCGCGCAACTGGTGCCGGGCACGCCCTGGTCGGCGTCGCAGCTTTTGTATTTCGTCGGCTATTCGCTGTGGATGTACCTGACGCTGCCGTACAACTTCCTGATGGACGGCGTGCAGTGCGAGGAAATCGAGCCGCTGATCGAAAACGGCGAAACCTGGCGCGCGCTGAAGGTCACCTACCCGGCCTCGTTCCCCTCGCATTCGACCGAGCAGATCCATTACTTCGACGCGACCGGCATGATGCGCCGCCAGGACTACAGCGTCGACGTGCGCCAGGACCTCAGCGCCAGCCACTACATCGACGGCTACCGCGAATTCGACGGCTTCATGTTCGCCACCGAGCGCCGCATCTACCTGCGCGGCCCCGACGGCCAGCCGATGCGCGACAAGCTGCTGATTTCGGCCAGCCTGGACGATTTCAAGATCGAACGCACGGCGCGTTGAACACCGCCCGGCCCCATCTTTCGAGGAGATTCCCCCGCATGAACACCACGATCCTGATTGCCGGCGCCGCCGGCTCGACCGGCCGCGTCGCCACCGCCCAGCTGCTGGAGAAAGGTTTCGCCGTGCGCGCGCTGGTGCGCCGCCAGGACGCCCGCGCCGAGAAGCTGCAGGCGCTGGGCGCCGAGATCGTCGTAGCCGATCTGCTCGATTTCCGCGCCGTGCGCCGCGCGTTCGACGGGGCGCAGCGCGGCTATTTCGTGTATCCGATGCGGCCCGGCCTGCTCGAAGCCACCGCGAACTTCGCGCAGGCGGCGCTCGACACCCGAGCCGAGGTGATCGTCAACATGTCGCAACGCACCGCGCGCCCGGACGCGATCAGCACGTCGGCGCTGCAGCACTGGATGTCCGAGCGCCTGTTCGATCGCAGCGGCGTGCCGGCCGTGCATCTGCGCCCGACCGCGTTCGCCGAGTGGTTCCTGTACATGCGCAACATGGTGCGCGCGGGCCGTTACGGCGTGCCGTTCGATCCCGAAGGGCGCTTCGCCACCGTGGCAGCCGAGGATCTGGGCCGCGTGGCCGCCGCCGTGCTGGCCGAGCCGGCCGCGCATCTGGGCCAGACCTATCCGCTCTACGGGCCGGAAGAACTGTCGCCGCCCGAGCTGGCCGCGATCGCAAGCCAGGTGCTCGGCCGCGAGATCCGCTATGAACGGATCACCGCCGAGCAGTGGGTGCAGGAAGTGGCCGGCCAGGAAATTCCGTTCCTGGCGCAGCACCTGAACGGCATCACCGAGGATCATCGCCAGGGCATGATGGCCGGCACCAACGACATCATCGAGCGCCTCACCGGCCGCAAGCCGATGTCGGTGGCGGCGTTCGTCGAGCAGCATCGCGCGGCGTTCGAATGATGGCTGGAGATTCCCGAATGACCGACCGTCCGCTCGACAAGAAAACCGCCCTCGCGCTCGGGCATCGCATCGCGTATCACGAGCGCGGCGCGGGCGCGCCGATCCTGCTGCTGCACGGCAACCCGACCTCGTCCTATATCTGGCGCAACGTGGTGCCGTCGCTCGAACGGTTCGGCCGCGTGATCGTGCCCGACCTGATCGGGATGGGCGATTCGGAAAAGCTGCGGGAACCCGCGCCCGGCACCTATGGCTTCGTCACGCATCGGGACCACCTCGCCGCGTTCATCGCCGCCGTGTGCGATCCCGACGAAAAGCTGCTGCTGGTGGGCCACGACTGGGGCGCGGCGCTCGCGTTCGACTGGGCCAACCGCCATCGCGAGCGCGTGCGCGGCATCGCCTACATGGAGGCGATCGTGCGTCCGTTCACGCCGGCCGACGGCTCGTCCGAACTCGGCCCGACGCTGATGGCGCTGCGCTCGCCCGACGGCGAGGCGCTGATCCTCGAACAGAACGTGTTCGTCGAGCAGTTGCTGCCGAAGCTGACGCTGCGCACGCTGTCCGATGCCGAGATGGCCGAATACCGCCGGCCGTTCGCCACGCCGCAGGATCGCTGGCCGACGCTCGACTGGCCGCGCCAGATCCCGCTGGGCGGCAAGCCGGCCGAGGTCGTCGCGATCGTCGATGATTACGCCGCGTGGATGGCCGAGAACGCGCTGCCGAAGCTGTTCGTCAACGCCGAGCCGGGCGTGGTGCTGACGCGCGCGCCGCGCGAATTCTGCCGAAGCTGGAAGAACCAGACCGAGGTGACGGTGGCCGGCAAGCACTTCATCCAGGAGGATTCGCCGGAGGAAATCGGCGCGGCGCTGGCGCGGTGGATCGCGGCGAACGGGTTGTAGGAGGCGCGGGCATCTCGGCTGCGCGCCGCCGGCGGCGATTTCGTGCGTTCGCTGGCGGCGGCCCGGGCCGGGTCGCTCAATCGAAGTGCACCGAATCCGCGCTTTGCCGGCGGCACGCCGAGAGGATCGGGCCGATCGCCGCCGAGCTTTGCACCCCGGGCAGGTATTGCAGCAGGCAGCTGTGATAGGCCTGCTCGGTGGGCGTCAACATGCTCCATTGGCGGTAAAGCTGGTCGCAGGAATTGCGCAGCAGCCCGACGACGTTGCGGTTCCAGGAAGTCGACAGCGAACGCAGGATGCAGGCGTCGTAGTTGGCTTGCTCGTTGAACGCGAAGGCCGGGCTGGCGGCGGCAGCCAGCGCCGAAACCAGCACGGCGCGGACGATGGCTTGACGAAGCGGAATCATGAGCGCGGGGTGTCCCTGTTCGTGGATCGACAGGGCGCGCCGGCAAGGTGGCGCGCCTCGTCTGTTCTGAACGCTCGAGCGCCCCGCGTTATTCCCTGAACGGGGCGTTTTTACACCGCCCCAACCCGCCTCAAACCGGCGACGGATTGCGCTCCGCGAACCCTTCCTGATGCCAGTACGGATAAGCCGGCCGCGTGCGGCTCGCCTCATCGAGCTTCTTGACCTGCTCCGGCGTCAGATTCCAACCCACCGCGCCCAGGTTCTGCCGCAACTGCTCCTCGTTGCGCGCCCCGATCAGCACGGTCGCCACGGTCGGGCGTTGCAGCAGCCAGTTCAGCGCGATCTGCGTGATCGTCTTGCCGGTTTCCTCGGCCACTTCGTCGAGCGCGTCGATCACGCGGTACAGGTATTCGTCCGGCACCGGCGGGCCGGCGTCGGCCGTCTTGTGCAGGCGGCTGGTGGCCGGCAGCGGCTGGCCGCGACGGATCTTGCCGGTCAGGCGGCCCCAGCCGAGCGGGCTCCACACCACCGCGCCCACGCCCTGATCGGCGCCGAGCGGCATCAGTTCCCATTCGTAATCGCGGCCGATCAGCGAGTAATACGTCTGGTTCGCCACGTAACGCGGGTAGCCGTAGCGGTCGGCCACGTCGAGCGATTTCATCAAATGCCAGCCCGAGAAGTTCGACACGCCCGTGTAGCGGATCTTGCCCGCGCGCACCAGATCGTCGAGCGTCGATAGCACTTCCTGTACCGGCGTGCGCGCGTCGAAACCGTGCAATTGGAACAGATCGATGTAATCCGTTTGAAGGCGCGTGAGCGCGGCGTCGACGGCCTTGATCAGATGGAAGCGCGACGAGCCGACGTTGTTCGGGCCGTCGTCGAAGCGGAACGTCGCCTTGGTCGAGATCAGCACCTTGTCGCGGCGGCCCTTGAGCGCCTCGCCGAGAATCGATTCGGATACGCCTTTCGAATAGATGTCGGCGCTGTCGAACATAGTGAGACCGGCGTCGAGGCAGATGTCCACGAGCTTGCGGGCTTCGGCCACGTCGGTCGCGCCCCATGCCTCGAAGAATTCGCCGGAGCCGCCGAACGTGCCGGTGCCGAAGCTCAGTACCGGAACCTTGAAACCTGATGCGCCGAGATGTCGATATTCCATGCCAGTTCCCGAATGGTGAGAGGTGGACGAGCGGGCGACGGCAGGCTGCCGTCGCCGGGGCTGTAAACCTAGCGCAACTCGGAAAATCGTGCAGGAGGTCCGCGAGCCGGCTCAGGCGCGCGGCTTCAGCGTCAGCCGCGCGGCGAGGCCGCCGCCGTCGCGATTGCGAAGCGTGAGCGTGGCGTTCATGGCCTGCGCCAGTTGCCGCGCGATCGCCAGCCCCAGCCCGGTGCCGCCGGTGCCGCGATTGCGCGACGTCTCGATCCGCACGAACGGCTCGAACACGGCGTCGAGCGACGCCTCGGGGATGCCCGGCCCGCGATCGAGCACGGCGATCTCCGCGCCGCCGGCAGGCGTCAAGGTCAACTCGACCTGCGCCGCGCCGCCGAACTTCAGCGCGTTGTCGACCAGGTTGCCGATCACGCGCCGCAGCGCCTGCGGCGGCGCATCGAGCGATAGGTCGGCGCGCTTCGCGAAATCGACGTCCTGCCCGGCATCGAGGTAATCGCACACGATGCTGTCGAGCAGCGCGTCGAGGTCGATGCGGCGCGCCGCCTCGGACGTGCTGTGCACGGTTCGCGCATAGGCCACGCCCTCCTTCACGAGCTGGCCCATTTCCTCCAGGTCCTGCCGCAGCTTGGCCGCCTGCGTTTCGTCGTCCATCACGTCGACGCGCAGCCGCATGCGCGTGATCGGCGTCTGCAGATCGTGCGAGATCGCGGCCAGGATCTGCATGCGCTCGGCTGTATACGTGGCGATGCGGTCCTGCATCGCGTTGAACGCGCGCGCGGCGCGCGCCACCTCGGACGGCCCCGATTCGGGCAGGCGCTCGCCCTTGAGGTCGGGGCCGAGCGCATCGGCGGCGTCGGCCAGCGCGTGCAGCGGCCGGGTGGCGAGCCGCACCGCGAGCCAGCAGCAGGCGGCCAGCACGGCAAGCTGCAACAGCAGCACCACGGGCAGCCAGCCCGACAGCGGAATGCCCGACATCGGATGCATGTCGATCGTCAGCGGCGTGCCGTCACTGAGCTTCAGGTGCACCTGCATGTGTTCGGTGTCGCCGGGGATCTCGTTGGCGGTGACGGCATAGGTGCGGCCGATGCCATCGGTGATCGAGCGCTCGACGCGCGCCGACAGCGCGGCGTCCACCGGGCCGCCCGGCTCGCCCGGCCCCAGTTCGAAGCGGTAGCTGCGGCGCGCCAGGCGCGGCAGCCAGGCGGCGCGCTCGTCGGGCGGCAGATGGTCGAGCAGCGCCACCGACGCCACCACCTCGCGCTCGATGTAACCCATCATCAGCGTGGTGGTGGCCTGATCGCGCTCGGTCAGCGTCAGCCAGAACGACAGCATCTGCGCGACGGCGAGGCCCACGCAGAGGATCAGCGCGAGCCGCGCGAACATCGAGCGCGGCCCGTGCAGGCGGCCCAGGCGGCGGAAACCGTGGAGCGGATTCATGCGGGCTCGTCGATCGACGTGACCGACGACGAGAACACATAGCCCTCGCTGCGCAGCGTCTTGATGTAGCGCGGCTCGCGCGCGGTGTCGCGCAGGCGCTGGCGCAGGCGGCTGACCAGCAGGTCGATCGAGCGGTCGAACGCGTCGGCCTGGCGGCCCTGCGTGAGGTTCAGCAACTGATCGCGCGTCAGCACGCGCTGCGGGTTGTCGAGGAACACGCGCAGCAGCCGGTATTCCGCGCCGCTCAGGGCCACCATCGTGCCGGCCTCGTCGAGCAGATGGCGGCCGGTGGTGTCGAGCCGCCAATCGCCGAACGCCAGCCATTGCGCGGCCTCGCTGACCTGCATGCCGGGCGGCAGCATGCGCGTGCGGCGCAGCACCGAGCGGATTCGCGCATACAGCTCGCGCACCGCGAACGGCTTGGTCAGGTAATCGTCCGCGCCCATTTCGAGGCCGACGATGCGGTCGGTTTCCTCGTCGCGCGCGGTCAGCATCACCACCGGCACGGCACGATGCTTGCCGGCGCGCAGTTCGCGGCACAGCACCAGGCCGTCGTCGCCGGGCATCATCACGTCGAGCACGATCAGGTCCGGCGCGCCGTTTTCCAGCGCGGCGCGCATCTCGCGGCCGTTGGCGGCCAGCGAAATGCGCATGCCGTTCTTCTCCAGATACTGGCCGACCAGTTCGCGGATGCCGCGATCGTCGTCGACGATCAGCACGTGGTCCGGGCGCTCGGTGTTCATGCGCGGGCCTCGCGGCGGCGCGTCACGGCCGGGCCGCGCGCGCCGACGGTGTGGCACGCGAGCGGATGCGCCAGCTCGGCGGCGAACCCGCCGGCCAGGAACACGACGATCGCGAGCAGGCGCTGCAACGGGTGACGGGCGGGTTTCATGCGTCCTCCACGACGGATTGCGCCGCGCCGTTGGCCACGCTGAATGCCAGCGCGTACGGATCGACGCCGTCGAGGCAGCCGATGTTCACGCGCCAGCGCAGCGGATCGAGGCGCGTCTGGTGAAACGGGTAGATGCCGCAATGGCGGCAGAAGTAATGCTTCGCCACGCGGGTGTTGAACTGGTATTCGGTCAGCGCGTCCTCGCCGGCCAGGATCGTCAGGTCCTCGCGTGCCACCATCGACGACATCAGCGCGCCCTTGCGGCGGCACAGGCTGCAATTGCAGCGCACGGCCGGATCGAGCGCGGCGCGCACCGAGAAACGCACCGTGCCGCAGTGGCAGGCGCCCAGATAGGTTTCGACATGGGGTTCGGCGTGAGACTCGGTATTCATCGTGTGCACTCCTTGGCGATCGGGAATGGACCGATTTATAGCCGATCGCGCGCTGCGTTTTGTGTCGCAATGTATCTGAATTCCGCTCCGACACACAACATTGCACGGGCGTGGCGCGGCGCAAACATGGCCGATACAACCGGGCGTTCCAATGGCTTCATCGCCACTCGACGCCCAAGGAGGCTCCCCGTCATGCGACCGCTCACCCGCTTCTGGCCCTTCGCCGCGGCCCTGGCCGCCTGCTTCGCCGTGATCGCGGCCAGCCGCGCGCCGGCGCTTGCCGCCGGAAACCCCGGCACCACCGGAATCACCGGCCTCGCCGCGCCGGCCGGCATTGCCACCACCGCGCCCGAGCTGGCCGGCATCGGCCACTGGCTCAACGGCCCGCCGCAGACCCTGGCGAGCCTGCGCGGCAAGGTGGTGCTGGTGGATTTCTGGACTTATACCTGCATCAACTGCATCCACACGCTGCCGCACGTCGAAGCGTGGTACGAGAAATACCGCTCGCAGGGGCTGGCGGTGATCGGCGTGCATACGCCCGAATACCCGTTCGAGCGCAGCACCGCGAACGTGGGCGACGCGATCGGCCGCTTCGGGCTGACCTATCCGGTCGCGCAGGACAACGACTACGCCACCTGGCGCGCCTACGGCAACCAGTACTGGCCGGCGTTCTACCTGATCGACCAATCGGGGAAGATCGTCTATCGCCATTTCGGCGAGGGCGATTACGAGCAGACCGAGGCCGAAATCGTGCGGCTGCTGGGGCAACCCGCCAACCCGGCGGCAGCCACGACGGAGAACCCGCCCGTGGCCCGGATCGCAAGCTGATCGCGGCCCGAAATGCAACACGGGCGGCCGGCCGTATCGGCCAGCCGCCCGTGGCGGATCGCTTGCCCGAAGGTTCAAACGTTCGAACCTTCAGGCGTTCGGTGCTTCAGAACCCGAGATCCGGGCCGCCCGGCGCGCCGCCGTGGCCGGCCGGCGCAGTGGCCGCCTTCGGCGCTTCGAACACGCTGGCGTCGGTCGTCAGCAGCAGGCCCGCCACCGAAGCCGCGTTCTGCAGCGCCGTGCGCGTCACCTTGGTCGGATCGAGCACGCCCGATTCGACCAGATCGCCGTACTCGCCGGTCGCGGCGTTGTAGCCGAAGTTGCCCGAGCCCTCGGCCACCTTCGCCACCACCACGCTGGCTTCCTCGCCGGCATTCGCCACGATCTGGCGCAGCGGTTCCTCCAGCGCGCGCAGCACGATCTTCACGCCGGCGTCCTGGTCCGCATTGATGCCGCGCACCTCGCGGATCGCCTGCCGCACGCGGATCAGCGCCACGCCGCCGCCCGGCACGATGCCTTCCTCGACGGCCGCGCGCGTGGCGTGCAGCGCGTCGTCCACGCGGTCCTTCTTCTCCTTGACCTCGATCTCGGTCGCACCGCCCACCTTGATCACGGCCACGCCGCCGGCCAGCTTGGCCACGCGTTCCTGGAGCTTCTCGCGGTCGTAGTCGGACGAGGCATCCTCGATCTGGATGCGGATCTGCTTGACGCGCGCCTCGATCGACGCCTTGTCGCCGGCGCCATCGATCACCGTGGTGTTTTCCTTGCCCACCTCGATGCGCTTGGCCTGGCCCAGTTCGGCCAGCGTCGCCTTCTCCAGCGTCAGGCCGGTTTCCTCTGCGATCACCTGGCCGCCGGTCAGGATCGCGATGTCCTCGAGCAGCGCCTTGCGGCGGTCGCCGAAGCCCGGCGCCTTGACGGCCACCGTCTTCAGGATGCCGCGAATGTTGTTGACCACCAGCGTGGCCAGCGCCTCGCCTTCCACGTCCTCGGCGATGATCAGCAGCGGACGGCCCGCCTTGGCGACCTGTTCAAGCACCGGCAGCAAGTCGCGGATGTTCGACACCTTCTTGTCGTGCAGCAGGATGTACGGGTTGTCGAGAATCGCGACCTGGCGATCCGGGTTGTTGACGAAGTACGGCGACAGGTAGCCGCGATCGAATTGCAGGCCTTCCACCACGTCGAGTTCGTCGGCCAGCGATTTGCCGTCCTCGACGGTGATCACGCCTTCCTTGCCCACGCGGTCGATCGCCTCGGCGATGCGCTGGCCGATCGATTCCTCGCCGTTGGCCGAGATCGTCGCGACCTGCGCGATTTCGAGGCTCGTGGTGGTCGGCTTGCTGATCTTCTTCAGTTCCTCGACGGCGGCCAGCACGGCCTTGTCGATGCCGCGCTTCAGGTCGAGCGGGTTCAGGCCCGCCGCCACGTATTTCTGGCCTTCGCGCACGATCGCCTGCGCCAGCACGGTGGCCGTGGTGGTGCCGTCGCCGGCCGTGTCGCTGGTCTTGGAAGCCACTTCCTTGACCAGTTGTGCGCCG
Source organism: Burkholderia sp. 22PA0099 (assembly GCF_047497165.1). NCBI lineage: Bacteria > Pseudomonadati > Pseudomonadota > Betaproteobacteria > Burkholderiales > Burkholderiaceae > Burkholderia > Burkholderia sp. 22PA0099. The sequence continues at coordinate 3,120,295 of NZ_CP163164.1, forward strand.
ATGTTCTGCAGCTTGTCGGCCAGCTCGATTTCCTTGGCGACCGACACGCCGTCCTTGGTCACGATCGGCGCGCCGAAGCTGCGCTCCAGCACCACGTTGCGGCCCTTCGGCCCGAGCGTGACCTTGACGGCATCCGCCAGCACGTTGACGCCTTCGATCAGCTTTGCGCGGTTGACGTCGCCGAATACGATTTCTTTTGCAGCCATATGGGTTTCTCTCAGGTTCAGACGTTGACGACCGCGACGATGTCTTCCTCGCGCAGCACCAGCAGTTCGATGTTGTTGACCTTGACCGTCTGCCCGGCGTACTTGCCGAACAGCACGCGATCGCCGGTCTTCAGATCCGGTTCGATGCGGCGGCCGTCGGTGTCGCGCCGGCCCGGGCCGACGGCGATCACTTCGCCCTGATCCGGCTTCTCGGCGGCGCTGTCGGGCAGCACGATGCCCGACGCCGTCTTGGTTTCCTGGTCGAGCCGTTTGACGATCACGCGATCATGCAGCGGACGAAGACTCATCGTTGCGTTCCTCTCGGTTGGATGCGGTGGGTTTGGCACTCGTCATGGGCGAGTGCTGATGAGGCCCAGTATAAAAACGGGGCGTTCACCGATCCAATAACGGATACGCGGATGGATATGAAAGCGCGGAAGTATCGTTATCGCGGACGGCGATAAGCGGGGCGCCACGGTGGCGGCTCGGAAGCACGAGCCGATCGGGGCCGCCGCGGCAAGCGAACGCGGCCCCGGCGCGAACGCACGGGGCCGACACAACAGTGCCGCTCAGGCCGTGAAATCAGGCCGTGAAATCAGGCAGTGAAGCCGGCCACCGCGTGCGGTACATACGGCGCTTCGAGCGTGGCGATCTCGGCGTCGGTCAGCTTCAGTTCGAGCGCGGCCAGCGCGTCCGTCAGATGATGCGGCTTCGAAATCCCGACGATCGGCGCGGTCACGCCCGGCTTCTGCGAGACCCAGGCCAGCGCGACCTGCGCGCGCGGCACGTTGCGCGCGGCGGCCACCTCGGCCACGGCCTCGATCACCGCGCGGTCGGCATGCGCCGTGGCCGCGTACAGGCGGGTGCTGACGTTGTCGCTGTCCTGGCGCGCCGAGCTTTCGTCCCAGTTGCGCGTGAGGCGGCCGCGCGCCAGCGGGCTCCACGGGATCACCGCAACGCCCTGATCCACGCACAGCGGCATCATTTCGCGCTCTTCCTCGCGGTACAGCAGGTTCAGGTGGTTCTGCATGCCGACGAATTCGGTCCAGCCGTTCTGGCGCGAGAGGTAGAGCGCCTTCGCGAACTGCCACGCCGCCATCGACGACGCGCCGATATAGCGCGCCTTGCCCGCCTTCACCACGTCGTGCAGCGCTTCGAGCGTTTCCTCGATCGGCGTGCCCGGATCGAAGCGGTGGATCTGGTACAGGTCGACGTAATCGGTGCCGAGCCGCTTCAGGCTGTGGTCGATCTCGGAGAGGATCGCCTTGCGCGACAGGCCCGCGCCGTTCGGCCCCGGGCGCATGCGGTTGTAGACCTTGGTGGCGATCACCACGTCGTCGCGCTTTGTGTATTCGCGCAGTGCGCGGCCGACGATCTCCTCCGAGGTGCCGTCCGAGTACATGTTGGCGGTGTCGAAGAAGTTGATGCCGGCTTCGATCGCCTGGCGAATGATCGGGCGGCTGTCGTCCTCGGACAGCGTCCAGGCGTGATTGCCGCGCGTCGCATCGCCGAAGGTCATGCAGCCGAGCACCAGTTTCGAGACTTCCAGGCCGGTCCGGCCGAATTTCACGTATTCCATCGCTACCTCGTTGAAGGGTGATTTGCGCGGAATCATGCCCGATTCCGCGAATGGATGCGTCGATGTGACGCATAAGGCTAAGTACGTTTCGCGCAAAGCCAACCCAACTACTTCTTTTCTGCGAGCTTTCGATCTATCTACAATACGCGGCCATGATTCGACTTCGCCATCTGCTCGCGCGGCGCGTGACGAATCCGGCAGTGGCCGCGTTGCTGCTGCTGATCGTCGCGTTCCGCCTGCTGCTTCCGCCCGGCCTGATGCTCGCCACGAGCACGCGCGCGAGCACGGCCGGGTTCGTGATCTGCGGCGGTCATGGCGCGCTGTTCGACGATGCGGCCCCACGCGGCGTCAGCGTCGATCACGCCGCGCAGGCTGCTGCCGCCGATCTGGCCGCGGCGCTGACCGGCTCCCCGCCGCCGTCGGCCCACCCACATGGCAGCGATCTCTGCCCGTTCAGCGCGGCGCTCGGCATCGGCCTGGCCACGGTGCTGCCGATGCCGGCCTACTGGCTGCGCATCGCCACCGGCAACCACCCGCCGCGCTTGGCCCAGCCCATCCGCCCGGGCAACGACCCCGCCCGCGGCCCGCTCGGCGCCCGCGCCCCACCCGCTGCATTCCTGAGCCCACTGTCCGGACCTCGACCGTCCCGTAGCTTCGCGCGCGTTTGATCGCCGCGCGACGGGCCGTCGCGTCCGCCGCATCCATCGTCTCCGCCTCGATCGTCTGGCGCGGATCGGCTTCACTTGGCCGATGTTCGCGCACGTCCCGACGCGACGCGCGAGATCTCGCAGGGTTTCGCAGCCCATCGCACCATGCTCAATTTGAAACGGATCGCGGCCGCCGCACTGGCCGCCTTCGCGCTCTCGGCGCAAGCTCAACCGATTCCACCCGACGCCGCGACAACGGTCGGGCAACCCACGCCCGACTCGAAGCCGCCGGTCACGGTGGCGCTGCCCGCCGTCGGCGTCACGAGCCATCCGGATGGCCTCGTGCAGTCCGACACCGCGCTCGATTCCGTCTCGGCGACGCGCACCGACACGCCGCTGATCGAAGTGCCGCAATCCGTGCAGGTGATTCCGCGCCAGCGGATCGAGGAGCAGGACGCCCGCACGCTCGCCGACGCGCTGCGCAACGTCTCGGGCGTGGTCCCGAGCGAGCCGGCGGAAAGCACCATCGTCAGCGATCTGGTGCGCGGCTTCCCCGCCGACGTTTACCTCGATGGCCTGCCGACAACCGGCATGAACGCCACCAGCAGCCCCGCGAGCCTGATCGGCATCGAACGGATCGAGGTGCTGAAGGGGCCGGCATCCACCTTGTACGGCGGCGGCCTGGGCGCGCCGCTCGGCGGCCTGATCGATATCGAAACGGAGCGGCCGAAGGCGAAGCGCGGCGGGTACGTGGCCATGCGCACCGGCAGCGACGGCACGCTCAACCCGTATTTCGACATGACCGGGGCGCTGGCTCCGTCGATCGACGCGCGGCTCGCGGGCGAATACGCGCATGACGGCAACGCGATCGACCAGGTCAAGGGCGAGCGTTGGGCGCTCAAGCCGAGCGTGTCGTTCAAGCTCGCGCCCAGGACGGTCCTGCTCGTGCAAGGGCAGTTCAACCACCGCAGCCAGCGCGAGTATTCGGGCCTGCCGGCGGCCCAGGCGCTGGCAGGCCAGCTCGACCGTTACGCGTTCCCCGGCGCGACGACGGGCCAGCCGCGCACCTCCTTCGACAGCCAGTTGGCGACGGTCCGGCTCGAGCACGCGTTCAACGACCGCCTGCGCCTGACCGTCAGCGGCCGGTATTACCAGAGCCGCATCCCCGAATACGGCAGCTTCGTCGATCCGGGCCGCTATCCGCCCGACCCGGCCACGCCGACCACCTATCCGATCCTCGGGTTCGACATGCTGACGCGCACCCGCAACGCCACGCTCGACGCGAACCTCGCCGCCGATGTCGATGCGCTCGGCGGCCAGCACCTGCTGCTTGCCGGCGTGAGCTACGACCACACCGATTTCTCCTCGGACATGGGCCTGACGGACGCGCCGATCGGCATGCTCGATCTGGCGCGGCCGGCGTACAACGTCGCGTACGGCACGCCGGCGCCGCTCTCGCTCACCATGACCGACCGCTATCAAACGCTCGCCGCCTACCTGCAGGACCAGGCCACCTACGGCCGGCTCCACCTGACCGGCTCGCTGCGCTACACGCAGCTGCGTTTCCGCGAGGCCGAGCTGGGCACGAACGCGACCTACCACCGCGTCTCGCCGCGCATCGGCGCGACCTTCGATCTGGCGCCCGGCGTCGCCGCCTACGCCGCCTATGCCACGGCGTTTCGCGCCGCGTTCGGCTTCGTCGGGCTGTCCGCGCCGAAGCCCGAAACCTCGCGCAACGTCGAGGCCGGCCTGAAGCTGGCCCTGAACCGCCTCGGCCTGTCGGGCACGCTGGCCGTCTTCGATCAGACGCGCGAGAACGTCTCCACGCCCGATCCAACCCATCCGCTGTTCAGCATCCAGACGGGCCGGGAACGCGCGCGCGGCATCGAGACCGATCTGACGTGGGAGCCCGTGCCGGCGTTCTCGCTGCTCGTGAACTACGCCTACACGCGCGCAACCGTCACCGAGGACAACACGATCCCGGTGGGCAACACGCTCGCGCGCGTGCCGAAACACCAGCGGGCGCGTGGCGTTCCGCTACCGCGTGCCGAGCGGCCCGGCGAGCGGGCTGTCGGTCGGCGCCGGCGTCACCGCGTTCGGCGCGCGCGAGATCACGCTGCCCAACAGCGTGTCCGTGCCCGGCTACGCGCTGTTCGACGCGCAGGCCGAATACCGCCTCGGCCACTACACGATCGGCCTTTCGGTGCTGAACCTGGCCAACCGTCATGTGTACGCCCCCTATCAATACCTTTCCTCCCCCGTCGTGATGCCGGTGCAACCGCGCACCGTCTACGTGACGCTCAAAGCCCTGATCTAAGGACACTGCCATGACCGATATCAATCGCCGCCACGCCTTGCTGATGACCCTGTTCGCCCCGCTCGCCGCGTGCTCCGCCTCCGCGCAGACATCCGGCCTCGCCTCCGACGCAACGATGCCCGGCACGAACCCCGGCATGCCTGGGGAAGGCAACGAACAAATCGCCATGCTGATGTATCCGGGCATGACCGTGCTCGATCTGATCGGGCCGCAATGCCTGTTCGCCTCGTTGACGGGCGCGAAGATCCATCTCGTCGCGAAAACGCTCGACCCGGTGACGAGCGATTCCGACGTGACAGTCACGCCGACCGCGACCTTCGACACCTGTCCGCGCAATCTCACCGTGCTGTTCGCGCCCGGCGGCACCGACGGCACGCTGGCCGCCGTCCGGGACCCCGAGACGCTCGCCTTCATGCGCGATCGCGGCGCGCGCGCGAAATACGTGACCAGCGTCTGCACCGGCTCGCTGATCCTCGGCGCCGCCGGATTGCTGGACGGCTACAAGGCAACCTCGCACTGGTCGGTGCGCCACGTACTGGCCGAATACGGCGCGATCCCGACCGAGGCGCGCGTGGTGCACGACCGCAATCGCGTCACGGGCGCGGGCGTCACGTCGGGGCTCGATTTCGGCCTGACGATGGTGGCGGAATTGCGTGACCGGACTTACGCGGAGTGCTCGCAGCTCCTGATCGAATACGACCCCGAGCCGCCGTTCAACTCGGGCTCGCTGCAAACCGCGCCGCCGGCCGTGGCGGAGGCGACGAAGCAGATGGTCTCGGGCTTCACGAAGGACGCCGAAGCGCTCGCCGCGGCGCAGATGCACCGCCAGCCGGCCGTTTGACGACACCGTGACCGGCCGGGCTCGGCAGGCGCCGCACGCGGAGCCTGTCGAGCCCGGCATCGCAAGATTCCCGCGCAACCCCGGGAAACCCCCAAGGCTCGACGCCCTTCGACCGACCCGGTCCGGCCCCGCGCTCGTGTTACGCTCCCAGCGCCCGGCTCGCGGGCCGCCAATCCGTCGCATCGACGACGCCAATCGCAACCACACACGACACCGAGTCGCCCCATCCATGATCGCCACTATCCTGATCGGCCTGGTTGCCCTGATCCACGTCTATATCGTGGTGCTCGAGATGTTTCTCTGGACCACGCCGAAAGGCCGGCGCGTGTTCGGGCTGACCGCCGATTTCGCGCAGCAGACGCGCGTGCTGGCCGCCAACCAGGGCCTCTACAACGGCTTCCTGGCGGCAGGCCTGATCTACGGCCTCGCCTCGGCCGCCGACGGCTACGCGTTCAAGCTGTTCTTCCTGATCTGCGTGATCGTGGCCGGCGTGTTCGGCGCGGCCACGGCGAACCGCCGCATCCTGTTCGTGCAGGCGCTGCCGGCCGCGCTGGCGCTGGTCGCGCTGCTTGTCGGCGTCTGAGCCGAAGCCGGTCGCGCGGGTTCAGCGCTGCATCACCTCGCGCAGCGCCTGTTTCCGTGAGTATTTGCAATACAACCACCTACCTTGATATTCGAAGCGTTGCAGATTTCCCCTGGCTTTCACGATGCCGAGTTGTTCGGCATCGAACATGGCCCAGGAACCCGTTCTCTTGAGCTTCGCTTTCGGCGAGGTTGAAGTATTGAAATTTTCGGGCGTTATTTCACAACGCCTAATTGATCGACGCCGAGCGGCGTCGGGTCGAAGCCGGGCGCGGCGATATCGACGAAGGCCAGCCGGCGCTGGCCGGGAGCGGACGTTCGCCGCCCGTCTTCCGGTTTCAAGCAACCGGCAACGACATCAATTCAGATGCGCCTTCAAGCGCTCGACGATCTCGTCGAACGCCGGCCGGCGCTCGACGCCCACGCTCAGGCAAGCGGCAGCGAGCGCGGTCAGCGTGGCCGTGGCCGACGAGCTGCCGGGCTCGCTGCGTGCCAGCAGTTCTTCCAGCAGGCAGCCGAACGCACGCACCTCGATGCGCTGCAGCAACGCACCGTGCGCCGCGTCGTCGCCGTACAGCGAAGCCGCGCCGAAATCGCCGAGCAGCGCGTGCCCCGCACCGTCGTGCAGGATGTTGTGCGCGTACAGATCGCCGTGCACGATGCCGCGCCGGTGCAGATGCGCGGCGGCCGACGCGATGCCGTGCGCAATCCGCAGCGTGGTGCTCAGGTTGAAGCGCACGTCCTCGGCGTACACGTCGCGCGTGCAGGAATCGAAGCTCGGCGGCGCGGCGAGGTTCTCGAAATCGTGTTCGATCAGCGGCATCACCAGCCCCTGCTCACCGATCGGATGGCCGGTGAGCCGGCCGAGCGCGCCGATCAGGTTCGGATGCGTGCCGGCATGCAGGCAGGCGGCCATTTCGCGATCGGGCAGGCCGTCGCTGGTGACGGCGCCCTTGTACAGCTTCACGGCCACCGGCTGCTGCGGATGATGATCGGCCGACAGCCGGTTCGCGCGGTAGATCACGCCCGACGCGCCCTCGCCCAGCTTCTGCCCGAGCGCCAGCGTGCTCCAGGCGATGTCGCCCACCGAGCGGTCGGCCTCCGCCGTGGCCTCGATCGTGGCGGCAAACGGGTTGCCGGCGTAGGCGATCCACGCCAGCCGCGGCATGCGCAGCAGCCAGTCGGGCAGCCGCTCGAACCGGTTCGCCGCGAGCCGCACGAGTTCGAGCCGCGTGCAGGCGGCCATCTCGTTCGGCAAGGCGCTCAACCGGTTGCCGGCCAGCATCAGCTTTTGCAGATCGGGGCAGCCGCCCAGCTCGGGCGGCAGCGCCTCGATCGCGTTGTCGGTCAGGATCAGCCAGCGCAGGCGCGGCGGCAGCGCACTGCCCGGCACGTCGGTGATGCGGTTGGCCTTGAAGCCGACCATGCTCAGTTGCGCGCATCGGCCGAGCACGGGCGGCAATTCGGTAAACGGATTGTTCGAGGCGAACAGCACGCGCAGCTTGGCGAGGCGCGGCAGGTCGTCGGGCAGGCGGGTCAGCGCGTTGCCCGACAGGTCGAGCACTTCGAGCGTATCGGCCAGATCGAAGATCTCGCGCGGGAATTCGGTGAGGCCGCCGGACAGCTTCAGGTGCTGTGCCCCCGCAAGCTTGCCGGCCTTCAGTTGATCGACGGTGGTGGTCACGGTCGGTGGCGGCGTGGGCCGCGAGAGTGGGGAACGTCCCGATTCTAGCGGGATCGGCGGCGGCTCAACACGGGATACAACCCGATATACGGCCGGCTCGTTCGCCCGACAGGCCACGGGAAACGCCGCGCTCCGGCCCGCAATTCGCTGCTCCGCAGGCACGCCGCTTGCGCCGTTTCCACATACACGCAGGGCGCAGCACGCCATGGCGGCGAATCGTCCAGGCCGCTCGTCGCCTCATCCGGCCCCGCGTGCTAGCGTGACCGATTACCCGACGTGCAGGTCATTCACCGACACCGAGAGAGGGCTTCCCGACATGACATCCGATTCGTCCACCGCATCCACCGCCACGCCCAAGACCGTCCCCGCCCCGCGCGACCCGCATTTGCGCGAGATGGCGAACTGCATTCGTTTCCTGTCGATGGACGCGGTGCAGAAAGCGAACAGCGGCCACCCCGGCGCGCCGATGGGCATGGCCGACATCGCCACGGTGCTGTTCCGCGATTTCCTCAAGTTCGATGCGGCCGATCCGCACTGGTTCGACCGCGACCGCTTCGTGCTGTCGAACGGCCATGGCTCGATGCTGCTGTACAGCCTGCTCTACCTGACCGGCTACGAGGACATGACGATCGACCAGATCGAGCAGTTCCGCCAGGTCGGCAGCAAGACGGCCGGCCACCCCGAATACCGCCATGCGAACGGCATCGAGCTGACCACCGGGCCGCTCGGCCAAGGCATCGCCGAATCGGTCGGCATGGCGCTGGCCGAGCGCATCCTCAACGCGAAGTTCGGCGACGCGCTGGTCGATCACCACACCTACGTGTTCCTCGGCGACGGCTGCCTGATGGAAGGCATCAGCCAGGAAGCGATCTCGCTGGCCGGGCATCTGAAGCTCGACCGCCTGGTGGCGTTCTGGGACAACAACTCGATCTCGATCGACGGCCCCACGAGCCTCGCCGTGTCCGACAACGAGATCGAGCGGTTCCGCGCGTCGGGCTGGCGCGTGATCGAGATCGACGGCCACGACACCGATGCGATCCGCGACGCGATCACGGCCGCGCGCCAGGGCACCGGCCAGCCGACGCTGATCGCCTGCCGCACCATCATCGGCTTCGGCTTTCCGACCCGCGCCGGCACGCAGAAGGCGCACAGCGACGCGCCCGGCCCCGAGGAAATCGCCGGCGCGCGCAAGCTGCTCGACTGGAAATCGCCGCCGTTCGAGATCCCCGAGCCGCTGTTGAAGGAATGGCGCGAGATCGGTGCGAAGGGCCGCCACGCACGGCTCGGCTGGGCCGCGCGCGTCAAGGCCACGCCGGCGCCGCTGCGGCAGGATTTCGAGCGGCGCAACCGTGGCGAGCTGCCGGACGGCTGGCGGCAGGCGATCGCCGACGCGCGCGCCGCGTTCGTGCAGGACGGTGAAGAGATGGCCACCCGCAAGGCCAGCGGCGCGGTGCTCGAGCGCCTGTTCGACATGATCCCCGAACTGCTCGGCGGCTCGGCCGACCTCACGCCGTCGAACAACACCAAGACCAAGCACCAGACCGAAATCGCGCCGGGCCGCTACGACGGCTCGTACGTGCACTACGGCGTGCGCGAGCACGGCATGGCCGCCGCGATGAACGGCATCGCACTGCACGGCGGCCTGATCCCGTACGGCGGCACGTTCCTGTGCTTCTCCGATTACTGCCGCCCGGCGATCCGGCTGGCCGCGATGATGCAGATCCGCACCACCTTCGTCATGACGCACGATTCGATCGGGCTGGGCGAGGACGGCCCGACCCACCAGCCGGTCGAGCATCTGGCCGCGCTGCGCGCGATTCCGCACTTGGGCGTGTACCGGCCGGCCGATGCCGTCGAAACGGCCGAATGCTGGGAGTTGATCCTCGACCAGCCGCGCCGCGCGGCCTTGCTCGCGCTGTCGCGCCAGCCGCTGCCGCTGCTGCGCACCGAAGCCGGCAACGAAAACCGTTCGGCGCGCGGCGCCTACGTGCTGCTCGCGGCCGAGGGCGGCCCGCGCCGCGTCACGTTGCTGTCGACCGGTTCGGAGGTGCATCTGGCCGTGAAGGCGCGCGAGATCCTGCAGGCCGAAGGCGTGCCGACCGCCGTGGTGTCGATGCCGTGCCGCCTGCTGTTCGAGGAGCAGGACGCCGAATACCGACACGCCGTGCTCGACGACACGCCGGCGCGGGTGGCCGTGGAGGCCGCCGTCGAACTGGGCTGGGAGCGTTATCTCGGCCTCGAAGGCCGCTTCGTCGGCATGCACAGCTTCGGCGAGTCGGGCAAATTCGAGGAGGTGTATCGCAAGTTCGACATCACCGTCGAGGCCGTGGTGAGCGCGGCCAAGGCGATCCTCGAACACACCGGCACCTGAGCCGCCGGCACGTCAGACAGCCGCCGCCCGCGCCTTGGCTGTATCGGGCGCGGCGTCCGGCCGCCGGCGCGCCAGCGCCGCCATCGCCACGCGATCGAGCGCCGTGCACAGCACGAGGTAGAGGAACGCGACGAACAGGAACACCGGAATCGGATAGATCATCAGCCGGTTGTTGACCTGCGTCGCAACGAAGGACAGCTCGTTGACGCCGACGATATAGGCCAGCGAGGTGTCCTTGACCAGCGACACCCACTGGTTCACGAACGACGGCGCCATGATCCGCACCGCCTGCGGTAGCACCACCTCGCGCAGCGTCTGCCAGCGCGTCAGGCCGAGCGACAGCCCCGCCTGCCATTGCGCCGCACCCACCGCCACGATGCCCGCATGCACCGAATGCGCCAGATACGCGCCGCCGATCAGCGACAGCGCGCACACCACGGCCACCAGCCCCGGCACGTCCACATGGAACAGGATCGGCAGCAGGAAATACGTCCAGAAAATCAGCATCAGCACCGGAATCGCGCGGAAAAAGCCGATCGTCACGAGCAGCACGGCGCGCACCGGCCGCCCGGCCATCGCCAGCGCAATGCCGGCCGCGAAGCCGATCACGCCGGATGCGAGCGCCGACGCGATCGCCAGCACCAGCGTGAGCGCCGCGCCGCCGAGCGGGCCGTCGGGAAACGCGCCGATCATCAGGTAGCGAAGGCTGCCGGTGAACATCTCCCAGGGCATCATCGCGGCGCTCCCGGGCTGGCGTCGCGCAGGTGGCGAACGGCATGCAGCGCCGCTTCCAGCACCGCGATCGCGCCGATATACAGCAGCGTGGCCACGCCGAACGCGGCAAACGTCTTGAACGTTTCCGTCTCGACCTGCCGCGACGCGTACGACAGCTCGGCCAGTCCGATCGCCATCGTCAACGAGGAATTCTTCACGAGATTCATGTATTGCCCGAACAGCGGCGGCAGCGCGATCCGCACCGCCTGCGGCAGCACGATATGGCGAAACCCTTGCCACGGCGTCAGCCCGAGCGCGGCGGCGGCCTGCCACTGGCCCTCGCGCACGCCCGCGATGCCGGCCGAGAATTCACCGGCGATGAACGCCGAGCTGTAGCAGGTCAGGCCGAACCAGCCGGCCAGGAATTCGAACGACGGCCAGCGCAGCACGCCGAGCGCGTGCGGCGCGTTGAGCCACGCGACCGCCGCATCGGGCAGCAGCGTGGCCGCGCCGAAATACCAGAAGAACAGTTGCACGAGCAGCGGCGTGTTGCGGAAGCCGCCGATGTAGAGGCCCGCAGCGCGGCGCACCCAAGCGCGCCGAGCCCGGCCGGCCAAGGCCAGCCCCGCGCCCGCGAGCGTGGCCGCGACGGCCGAGCTCAACGCCAGGCCGACCGTCACGCCGAAACCCTGCCAGAGCCACAGCAGGTATTTCGGCGCCAGGAAGCTGTCGATCATCGTCTCGAACCGCGGTGCGTCAGGTCTTGTCGCCGATCTTGAAGGTGCGCGTGAGCGGCGTCTTGGTGGTCGGACCGAACCAGCGGTTGTAGATCGCGGTGGCCTGGCCGTTCGCCTCCAGCCCCTTCAGCGTGTCGTTGACGAACGACACCAGGCGCGGCTCGCCCTTCGGAATGCCCACGCCCATGTAGTCGTTGGTGATCGTGAACGCCGGGATTTCGTACTTCTGCTTGTCCGGCACGTTGGCCAGCAGGCCGACCAGCTTCGGGCCGTCCTGCGTGATCGCCTGCACGTTGCCGGCGCGCAGCGCGGCGAACGCGAACGGCGTGTCGTCATAGGCCACCACGGTTGCCTTCGGGAACTGCTCGCGCACCGCGATCTCGTTGGTGGTGCCCTTGTCCGCGCCGATGCGCAGGCCGCTGATCTGATCCTTCGAGGTCAGCACGCCCTTCTTCGCCAGGAACTGCTGGCCCGACGAGAAATACGGAATGCTGAAATCCACCTGCTTGGCGCGCTCGTCGGTGATCGTGAAGTTGGCGAGCACCAGATCGACCTTGCGCGAGGTCAGGAACGGAATCCGGTTGGCCGGGTTGGTCGATTGCAGTTCGAGCTTCACGCCGAGCTTGTCGGCCAGCGCCTTCGCGTAGTCGACGTCGAGGCCGACCGTCTTGTTGCTGGTCGGATCGACATAGCCGAACGGCGGATTGCTGTCGAAGGTCGCGACGCGCAGCACGCCGGCCTTCTTGATGTCGTCGAGGCGATCGGCGTGCGCGAGCGCCGGGAACAGGGCGGTGAGGCTGGTCAGGCTGACGAGCGTGGCGGCGAGCAGAGTCTTTTTCATTGGAGGTTCCGTGTGCGGTGGTCGTACCGGGCCGCGACCGCTGCGTGCGCGCCGATCGTGTCGATGCGGGCAGGCGATCCGGCGACCCGATGGGGCGCAAAAGTAGCATTGCACCGCGCTGGTGCGAAGCGATCAATTCTCCTGATCTAAGCAGGAAAACGGATAAGGCTGCGGCGGACCGCGTGCCGCGCTTTCCCTCCCGTCGCGCCTTCCCTTCAAAGCAAACCCCAATTCCTTCGTTGTCCCCCCACCCCCGGCCATGCGACGCTAACCGGTTTCGACCACCCGCACGCGGCGCCCCCCGCCGCCCCGCTCCGACGATGACTGGCAAGCCGATCCGCCTCAACGCGTTCAACATGAATTGCGTCGGCCACATCAACCACGGCCTCTGGACGCACCCGCGCGACCGGTCCGCCGACTACAACACGCTGTCCTACTGGACCGACCTCGCCAGGCTGCTCGAACGCGGGCTGTTCGACGGGCTGTTCATCGCCGATATCGTCGGCGTGTACGACATATATGGCGGCTCCACCGACCTGACGCTGCGCGAATCGATCCAGTTGCCGGTCAACGACCCGATGATGCTGGTGTCGGCGATGGCCGCCGCCACGCAGCACCTCGGCTTCGGCATCACCGTCAACCTGACCTACGAAGCGCCCTACCTGCTCGCGCGCCGCTTCTCGACGCTCGATCACCTGACGCAGGGCCGCGTGGGCTGGAACATCGTGACCGGCTACCTGGACAGCGCCGCGCGCGCGATGGGCCTCGCCGGCCAGATCGAGCACGACGAGCGCTACGACCGCGCCGACGAATATCTCGAAGTGGCCTACAAGCTGTGGGAAGGCAGTTGGGAGCCGGGCGCGGTGCGGCGCGACCGCGAGGCGCGCGTGTTCGCCGATCCGGCCAAGGTGCATCGCATCCGCCATCAGGGCCGCTATTACGACGTGGATGGCTACCACCTGGCCGAGCCGTCGCCGCAGCGCACGCCGGTGCTGTTCCAGGCCGGTTCGTCGGGGCGCGGCCAGCAGTTCGCGGTGCGCCACGCCGAATGCGTGTTCGTGTCGAGCGGCAGCCGCGACGGCACGCGCACGCTGGTGGCGGCGCTGCGCCGTCAGGCAGCCGAAGCCGGGCGCGATCCGGCCAGCCTGAAGATCTTCATGGGCGTGACGGTAATCGTCGGCCGCACCGAGGCCGAAGCGCGCGAGAAATACGCCGAATACGCGCGCTACGCCAGCCCGGAGGCCGGCCTCGCGCATTTCTCGGCCGGCGCCGGCATCGACTACGCGAGCCTCGACCTCGACGACGAACTGGCCGCCAACGGCAGCCCCAAGCCGCGCGGCATCGAATCGTCGGTGCAGCGCGTGACGGATGGCCGCCAGGGCTTCACGGTGCGCGACCTGCTCGGCCAGATGGCGCTGGGCGGGCGCTACGCGACGATCGTCGGCGACCCGGTGCAGGTGGCCGACGCGCTGACGGGCTGGATCGACGACACCGACATCGACGGCTTCAACCTCGCACGCACCGTCACGCCGGAAAGCTACGAGGATTTCATCGACCTGGTGATCCCGGAGTTGCAGGCGCGCGGCCGATACAAGACGGCCTACGAAGCGGGCACGCTGCGCGAAAAGCTGTTCGGCGGGGCCGCGACCTTGCCGCCAACCCACGCGGGCGCGGCTTACCGGCACGCCCCGGCGCGATAACGCCCATTCCGCCACCACAACGCCACCCCCGCCAAACCCGAAATTCTTAGCAGAATTGATTGGTTTGGCGGCCCGGGCCCGGTCACTACACTCGTCATGTCTTGTCATGACAAGTGGATCATGCCCAATACCAATATCGTCCCGCTGTCCCCGCAGCCGCTTTACGAACAGATCAAGGACGCGCTGCGCGCGCGCATCCTCGACGGCACCTACGCGCCCCACGCGCGCATGCCTTCGGAACACGAGCTCTGCGCGCTGTTCGGCGTGAGCCGCATCACCGTGCGGCAGGCGCTCGGCGACCTGCAGAAGGAAGGCCTGGTGTTCCGCATTCACGGCAAGGGCACCTTCGTCGCCAAGCCGAAGGCGTTCCAGAACGTGGCGTGGCTGCAAGGCTTCGCCGAGGCGATGTCGTCGATGGGCTATGAAATCCTGAACCAGTTGCGCAGCCTGCGCACCGTCAAGGCCGATCGCCACGTGGCGGCGAAACTTCAGTTGCCTGAAGGATCGGACGTCACCGAGATCCGCCGCGTGCGGCTGCTGAACCGCGAGCCGGTGTCGCTCGAAATCACCTGGGTGCCGGAGGCGCTCGGCAAGCGCCTCGCCAACACCGACCTGAGCACCCGCGACATCTTCCTGATCCTCGAAAACGACTGCGGCGTGCCGCTCGGCCATGCCGACCTGTCGATCGACGCGATCCTCGCCGACGACGAGATCGTCGAAGCGCTGCGCGTGGAAGACGGCAGCCCGGTGCTGCGCATCGAGCGCCTGACGCACGACGAGGCCGGCCGGCCGGTCGATTATGAATACCTGTATTTCCGTGGCGACGCGTTCCAGTACCGGCTGCGCGTCGACCGTCAAAAACCGCGCGCCCACCGGAGGACCCCGCGATGAATACCCAAGTGCTCGACTACGATCTGATCGTGGTCGGCGGCGGCACGGCCGGCCCGATGGCCGCGATCAAGGCGAAGGAACGCAATCCCGCGCTGAAGGTGCTGCTGCTCGAAAAGGCCAACGTCAAGCGCAGCGGCGCGATCTCGATGGGGATGGACGGCCTGAACAACGCCGTGATCCCCGGCCACGCCACGCCCGAGCAATACACGCGCGAGATCACGGTGGCCAACGACGGCATCGTCGATCAATCGGCCGTGTACGCCTACGCGAAGCACAGCTTCGCGACCATCGAGCAGCTCGACCGCTGGGGCGTGAAGTTCGAGAAGGACGGCAACGGCGAATACGCGGTCAAGAAGGTCCACCACATGGGCGCCTACGTGCTGCCGATGCCGGAAGGCCATGACATCAAGAAGATCCTGTACCGCCAGTTGAAGCGCGCCCGCATCGCGATCACCAACCGGATCGTCGCCACCCGCGTGCTGACCGACGCGCAAGGCCGCGCGGCCGGCGTGCTCGGCTTCGACTGCCGCACCGCGCAGTTCCATGTGCTCCGCGCCAAGGCCGTGATCCTGTGCTGCGGCGCGGCCGGCCGGCTCGGCCTGCCCTCGTCGGGCTACCTGATGGGCACCTACGAGAACCCGACCAATGCCGGCGACGGCTACGCCATGGCCTATCACGCCGGCGCGGCGCTCGCGAACCTCGAATGCTTCCAGATCAACCCGTTGATCAAGGACTACAACGGCCCGGCCTGCGCCTACGTGACCGGCCCGCTCGGCGGCTTCACGGCCAACGGCAACGGCGAACGCTTCATCGAGTGCGACTACTGGAGCGGCCAGATGATGTGGGAGTTCTACCAGGAGCTGCAAGGCGGGCGCGGCCCGGTGTTCCTGAAGCTCGACCACCTGGCCGAGGAAACCATCCGCACCATCGAGGAGATCCTGCACACCAACGAGCGGCCGAGCCGGGGCCGCTTCCACGCCGGGCGCGGCACCGACTATCGGCAACAGATGGTGGAGATGCATATCTCCGAGATCGGCTTCTGCAGCGGCCACAGCGCCTCGGGCGTGTATGTGGACGAACACGGCCTGACCACCGTGCCGGGCCTCTACGCGGCCGGCGACATGGCGGCGGTGCCGCACAACTACATGCTCGGCGCGTTCACCTACGGCTGGTTCGCGGGCGAGCACGCGGCCGACGACATCGCGGGCCGCGAGCTGTCGCCGGTCGACGAACAGCAGGTGGCCGCCGAGCGCGCGCGCGTGCTGGCGCCGCTCGAACGCGAGCACGGCCTCGCGCCGTCGCAGGTCGAATACAAGCTGCGCCGCATGGTCAACGATTACCTGCAGCCGCCGAAGGTCACGCGCAAGATGGAAATCGGCCTGCAGCGCTTCGGCGAGATCGGCGAGGACATCGGCGCGATTCGCGCGGCCAACCCGCACGAACTGATGCGTGCGGCCGAGGTCAGCGTGATTCGCGATTGCGCCGAGATGGCCGCGCGCGCGTCGCTGTTCCGCACCGAAAGCCGCTGGGGCCTGTATCACCATCGCGTCGATTTCCCCGAGCGCAACGACCGCGACTGGTTCTGCCACACGCACCTGAGCAAGGATGCCGACGGCCGCATGACCAGCGAGAAGCGCGAGATCGAACCGTATTGCGTGCCGGTGTCCGACCTCGAGCTGGGCGCGTATTCGCGGCTGCGCGTGCGCGAACCCGGCAACGCCCAAGCGGCCGACACCGCTACCGCTCTCTGAGGATACCGAACCATGCCGACCACCCCGCACGACATTCTCCAGCGCAGCAGCGCGCCCGTGACGATCGACGAATCGCTGTGCATCGCCGAAAAGGGCTGCACCGTTTGCGTCGATGTCTGCCCGCTCGACCTGCTCGCGATCGACACCTCGAAGGGCAAGGCCTACATGCAGTTCGACGAATGCTGGTACTGCATGCCCTGCGAACGCGACTGCCCGACCGGCGCCGTCACGGTCGCGATCCCGTACCTGCTGCGCTGACGCCCGGCTCGCCGCCGCTCCCCACACCTACGCCCAAACGAAAACGATATGTCGCTCTCCTCACGATTCCTGCGCCGCCTCGCGGCGCCGGCCCTGCTCGCAGCCGCCGCCGCGGCACACGCCGACACCATCCGCATCGCGATCGGCACGCAGGACACCACCATCAATTGCGCGGCCGGCGGCCTGCTGATCCGCGAGCTGCATCTGCTCGACAAATACCTGCCGCACACCGGCAAGTACGCCGACGTCAAATACGACATCGAGTGGAAGGACTTCACGTCCGGCGCGCCGATCACCAACGAGATGGTGGCCGGCAAGCTCGATTTCGGCGTGATGGCCGATTTCCCCGGCGCGCTGAACGGCGCGGCGTTCCGCAAGGCCGGCAAGCGCAGCGAGTTCATCACGGTGCTGTCGGGCAGCGTGGACGGCAGCGGCAACGGCATCGTGGTGCCGAACGATTCGCCGGTGCGCGGCATCGCCGACCTGAAGGGCAAGACGATCTCGGTGCCGTTCGCCTCCACCGCGCACGGCATGCTGCTGCGTGCGATCCGCGCCCAGGGCTGGAACCCCGATACCGACGTCAACATCATCACGCAGGCGCCCGAAGTGGCCGGCAGTGCGTTGAAGGCCGGCAAGATCGCCGCGCACGCCGATTTCGTGCCCTACGCGGACCTGTTCCCGTATCGCGGCATCGCCCGCAAGATCTACGACGGCTCGCAGGCGCACGCGCCGACCTTCCACGGCACGCTGGTCGATGCCGATTACGCGGCGCGCTACCCCGAGGTGGTGGTGGCCTACCTGCGCGCGGCAATCGAGGCCAATCAGCGGCTCGACCGCGAGCCGGAGAAAACGGCGCTGCTGATCGAGAAGGTGACGGGCATCGAAGCGCCGGTCGATTACCTGTACCTCGGCCCGCTCGGCCTGCAGACGCGCGATCTCAGCTGGAAGCCGGCCTACCGGCAGGCGGTGGCCACCGCGATCGACACGCTCAAGCTGCTCAAGAAAAGCGATAGCGAACCCGATCCGGCCACCTTCATCGACGACCGGTACATCCGCGAGGCGTTCAAGCAATCGGGCCTCGACTACGCGGCGGCGCTCAAGAACACCGCGCCCACCCCGCTCGCGGCCAACGACGCGAAAACCGGCAAGCCGCTGCGCGATGCGCGCGACCTGGCCCAGCTGTGGCCGGCCGGCGACGCACCGATCCGCAACTACGCACAACCGGCCGACGCGTTCGCCGAGGCGCGCCGCATCGAGCAGGGCGGCGGCAAGCCGCGCGCGCTGTTCGTGCGCGATCACGACAGCGGGCTGAAGCTGTTCGCCAATCAGGCCTGGTACGTGAAGGGCACGCACGGCGAGATCGCCGCGTTCCTGCTGAAATCGGATGCCGAAACCTATGCGCAGCGCGCCGCCGGCACCGTGGCCGACTACGCGGCCGTCTCGGGCCTCGCGGGCACGAGCGCGGCCACGGCCACCACCGCCGCGCGTTGAACGCTGAACGCACGCGTTCCGCCTTTCCTTCGCATCTTCGTATCTCCGCACCTTCGTATCCGCAGAGGAGCCCGCATGGCCGTCACCTTCGATGTTTCCGAACCGGCACGCGCCGAGGCGCGGCCCGCCGCGCAGGCGCCCGGCCGCCGCGTGGCGTGGCGACGCCGCGCGATCCGCACCGCCTCGCTCGCGGCGTGCATCGCGCTGTGGCAGGCCGCCGTTCACTTCCGCGTGTCGCTGGGGCTGATCACGTTCGCCAACGTGCCGTCGCCGGCCGATGTGCTGCCCGCGCTGTGGGCGCTGCTGCAATCGCCGAAGCTGCCGATGCACCTGGCCGCCAGCCTCACGCGCGTGCTGGCCGGCTTCGGCGCGGCGGCCGTGACGGGCGTGGGCCTCGGCCTCGCGATCGGCCGCTACCGGCTGCTGGAGGACGTGCTGCTGACGCCGCTCGAAGTGCTGCGGCCGATTCCGGCGGTGGCGTGGATTCCGCTCGCGATCCTGATGTTCCCGTCGTCGGAACTGAGCATGATGTTCATCACGTTCATCGGCGCGCTGTTCCCGATCCTGCTGAACACCGTGCACGGCGTCGAGGCGCTCGACCGGCGGCTGGTGGCCACCGCGCGCGGGCTGGGCGCGCGTTCGTTCGCGCTGTATCTCGAAGTGGTGCTGCCCGGCGCGGCGCCGGCGATCTTCACCGGCCTGTCGATCGGCATGGGCACCGCGTGGTTCTGCCTCGTGACGGCCGAGATGATCGCCGGGCAATACGGCATCGGCTATTTCACGTGGGAGTCCTACACGTTGCAGAACTATGCCGACATCGTGGTCGGGATGGGGCTGATCGGCGTGCTCGGCATGGGCAGCAGCCTGCTGGTCAAGCGGCTCGGCACGGCGCTCACGCCGTGGTATCGCCAGCGCGGAGGCCTGCGATGAACGCCGCGCTGCCCGCCGCCACCTTGGCTGCCCCATCGTTCGACACCGCCGCCGGCCGCATCGAGGTGCGTGGCCTGACCGTCGAGGTCGGCCCGCCGCAAGCGCGCGTGGCCGCCATCGACACGCTCGATCTGAGCATCGCGCCGGGCGAGTTCGTCTGCGTGCTCGGGCCGTCCGGCTGCGGAAAATCCACGCTGCTCGGCGCGATCGCCGGCCACCTGCGCGGCGCGCACGGCGCGGTGGAGGTGGATGGCGCGCGTGTCGAAGCGCCGTCGCCCGAGCGCGGCCTGGTGTTCCAGCAACACACGCTGTTTCCGTGGAAGCGCGTGCTCGACAACGTCGCGTTCGGCCCGAAGATGCGCGGCGTGTCGGCCGAGGCCCGCCGCCGCGACGCGGCCGAGATGCTGGCGCTGGTGGGCCTGGCCGGCTACCAGGCGCATTACCCGGCCGAGTTGTCGGGCGGCATGCAGCAGCGCGTCGAAATCGCCCGCGTGCTGATGAACCGGCCGCGCGTGCTGCTGATGGACGAGCCGTTCGGCGCGCTCGACGCGCAAACGCGCCGCATGATGCAGGCGCTGCTGCTCGACGTGTGGGCGCAGGTGCGCACCACCGTGGTGTTCGTCACGCACGACATCGACGAGGCGCTGTTTCTGGGCGGGCGGATCGTGATGCTGTCGGCACGGCCGGCGCGCATCGTCGCCGACCTGCCGGTGCCGCTGGCGCGCCCGCGCGGCGACGACAGCACCATCGATCCGGTCTTCGTCGACCTGAAGCGGCGCTGCCTGGCCTTGCTGCGCGAAGCCGCCTGAATCGCATGCACGAAACGTTTCGCTTCCCCCTTTTACGATCCGTCCCGAGAGACCGATAGATGACCGCCCTTTCCCCGCCCGCCGCGCCGCCTGCACTGCCCGAATTGCCGGCGCTGCTCGACCTGTCGGCCGTCGATCCCGATGCGCTGCCGCTGCTCGCGCGCCTGACCGATGCCGACGCCGCCGTGCGCCGCATCGCGATGTTCGAACTGGCCGATCTGGAGGACCCCGAACTGGTGCCGGTGTTCGTCGCCACGCTGGGCGCGGACCCGGCCGCCGAGGTGCGCCGCGAGGCCGCGCTCGCGCTGGCCGCCTGGGAGCAGCACGACGCCGTGGACGCTCTGTGCGCCGCGCTGCTCGACACCGACGACGGCGTGCGCGACGCCGCCGCGCAAAGCCTCTCCGAACTGAAGGAGCCGGCATCGGGCGCCACGCTGCGCCGTTGGGCCGAGCGCCCCGAGCCGTTCGTGGTGCGCGCGGTGCTGCGCGGCCTGCGCGAATTGCGCTACGCCGATGCGTGGCAGCCCGCGCTGGCCGCGCTCGACGCCGACGATGCCGGCGTGCGGCTCGAAGCGGTGGCCGTGCTCGGCTGGCTCAAGGATGCGAGGGCCTTGCCGAGGCTGGCCGCGCTCGCCACCGGCGACGCGCAAGCCGAGGTACGGCGCGCGGCGGCCGGGGCGCTGGGCTTCGGCGTGGACGCCGACGACACGGCCGCGCCCGTTGCCGCCGCGCTGCTGGCTGCCCTGGCCGACAACGCCTGGCAGGTCCGCGAAGCCGCGGCCGTCACGCTCGGCCGGCTGCGTGCCAGGGCCGCCGTGGCCGCGCTGGAGCACGCGCTCGACGACCCCTATTGGCAGGTGCGGCTGCGCGCGACCTGCGCGCTCGGGTTGATCGGCGAACGTGCATCCGGCCCGAAGATCGCCGCGCTGCTCGTGCATTCGATCAGCAACCTGCGCAAGGAAGCGGCGCTCGCGCTCGGCGAATTGCGCGACCCGGCCGCGCTCGACGCGCTGCGCAGCACGCTCGACGACGCCGATCCCGAAGTGCGCAAGGCCGTGCGGATCGCGATCGGCCAGATCGAGCAAGCGGGCGCATGAGCGCCGCGCCGCTCGAACTGCGCAGCGACGCGGCCAGCCGCACGCTGACGCTGCGCTGGGCCGACGGCCGCCTCGGCACGCTCGCTCACGCCGCGCTGCGCGACGCCTGCCCATGCGCGGGCTGCCGCGCGCGGCGGCTGGCCGGCGAGCCGGTTGTTACGCACCCCGAAGTGAGCGTGACCGACATCCGCCCGATGGGCTATGGCGTGCAACTGGTGTTCGACGACGGCCACGATCGCGGCATTTTCCCGTGGCCGTTCCTGGCGGCGCTGGCCGCCGCCTGAACCCGAAACGTCAAGTCAACGACAACGCCGCGCGGGCCGGTAGCCCGCGCGGCGTTTGACCGGCTCATGACGCACACGCGTCAGCGACGCCCGGCGAGCCGCCTCACCACGTCGACGAACAGATCGATTTCGCCATAGGTGTTGTAGAACGCCAGCGACGGCCGCACGGTCGCCTCCAGGCCGAAGCGACGCAGGATCGGTTGCGCGCAATGATGCCCGGAGCGCACCGCGATGCCCTCCTCGTTCAGCGCACGCCCCACTTCCTCCGTCTCATAGCCCTTCAGCACGAACGACAGCACGCTGGCCTTGTCGCGCGCCGTGCCCACCAGCCGCACGCCCGGCACCGGCGCGAGCTTCTCGGTGGCGTAGGCGAGCAGGTCGTGCTCGTAGCGCGCGATCCGCTCGATGCCGACCCGCTCCACGTACTCCAGCGCCGCACCCAGGCCCACCGCGTCGGCGATGTTGCCGGTGCCGGCCTCGAAGCGGTTCGGCGCGGGCTGGAACACCGTGCGCTCGAACGTCACGTCCGCGATCATGTTGCCGCCGCCTTGCCACGGCGGCATCGCATCGAGAATGCGCCGCTTGCCGTACACCACGCCGATCCCGGTCGGGCCGTAGATCTTGTGGCCCGAGAACACGAAGAAATCGGCGTCGAGCGCCTGCACGTCCACCCGCATGTGCGAGATCGACTGCGCGCCGTCCACCAGCGCCACCGCCCCGGCGCGATGCGCCAGCTCGATGATCTCGCCCACCGGCACCACCGTGCCCAGCGCGTTCGACACCTGCGTGACCGCGACGATCCGCGTGCGCGCATTCAGCAGCTTGCGGAACTCGTCGAGCCGCACCTGGCCCGAATCGTCCACCGGAATCACGCGCAGCGTCGCGCCCTGCTGCGCGGCCAGTTGCTGCCACGGCACGATGTTCGCGTGGTGCTCGAGGTTCGAGACGATGATCTCGTCGCCCTCGCCCACGTTCTGCACGCCCCAGGTCTTGGCGACCAGGTTGATCGCCTCGGTCGCGCCGCGCGCGAAGATGATCTCGTCCGACGACGCCGCGCCGATGAAGCGCCGCACCGTGTCGCGCGCGTGCTCGTAGGCGTCGGTGGCGCGGCCCGCCAGCGCGTGCGCCGCGCGGTGGATGTTCGAGTTCTCGTGCGCGTAGAAATGCGCGAGCCGGTCGATCACCGCCTGCGGCTTGTGGGTGGTGGCCGCGTTGTCGAACCAGACGAGCGGCTTGCCGTTCACGCGTTCGGCCAGGATCGGGAAATCGCGGCGAATCGCATTGACGTCGAACGGCGGATGCGCGCCAGCGAACGGTGACGTGCTCGTTGATGCTGCCGGCGCACCGTCGCTCACGAAATAACGCGCGCCGCTGCCGCCCGGTGCTTTCCCTGCATCGTGCAACGACAGCAGCTCACGCAGCGCGTCGGCATCGGGCAGCCCGTAGCTTTGCGCGGACGGCGCACCCGACACCGGCGTGGCGACCGGCTGCGGCGCGGCATGCCAGCCGTGCGCGGCATCGTCGACGAAATAGAACGGCGATGCGCCCGGCGCAGCCGCCGCACGCGCCGGGCCTGCCGACGACACCGGCGGCACGCCGAGCAGCGCACCGCCGCCGCGCGGTTCGAGCGCGGGCGCGGCGACCGTGGCCGTATCGGGCAGGCCGTTGGCCGCCGCCGCGTGCGGCGCGAGCGCCGGCGCGCGGTTGCCGAGCGACAGCACCTGAGTGGGCGCGGCCGGCAACAGGTTTGCACCCGGCGCCTTGCCGGCCGGCACGCCCTGCGACGGCACGCCGGTGCCCGTGCCGCCCGGCCCGGCGAGCGGCGAACCGGCCGGCGCGGGGTTGGCGGCCAGCGCCAGGGCCGGCGCGGCGGCGGGCGCGATGCCGGCCGCGCCGCTGCCGAGCGCCGCACCCGGCGCATCCGCGCGCCCCGGCAACGCCGAGAAGAACGCGTTCGCCAACTGCGCGAGCGCCGCCGGATCGGGCAGCCCGATGGGCGCGCGAGCGCCCGGGGCCGCCAGATCAGCGGTAGGTGTCGGGGTAGTCATGGTACTTGCCGATCTCCACGTCATCGAGAACCGCGAGCGCGTCCACCGAATGGACGGCCAGCGAGCAGTAGAGCGAAATCAGGTACGACGCGATCGCTTGGTTGTTGATGCCCATGAAACGCACCGACAGGCCCGGGCCCTGTTCGCCGGCCACGCCCGGCTGGTAGAGGCCGACCACGCCCTGGCGCTTGTCGCCCACGCGCAGCAGCAGGATCTTCGACTTGCCGTCGGCCACCGGCACCTTGTCCGACGGGATCAGCGGAATGCCGCGCCACGTGATGAACTGCGAGCCGAACAGGCTGACCGTGGGCGGCGGCACGCCGCGCCGCGTGCATTCGCGGCCGAACGCGGCGATCGCCAGCGGGTGCGTCAGGAAGAACGCCGGTTCCTTCCAGACCTTGGTCAGCAGCTCGTCGAGATCGTCCGGCGTGGGCGCGCCGGTCAGCGGAAATACGCGCTGTTCCTCGGCCACGTTCGCCAGCAAGCCATAGTCAGGATTGTTGATCAATTGGCTTTCCTGCAGCTCCTTGATCGTCTCGATCGTCAGGCGCAGTTGTTCCTTGATCTGGTCGTGCGGGCTGCTGTAAAGGTCCGAAATGCGCGTATGCACGTCGAGCACGGTGCTGACCGCGTTCAGGAAATACTCGCGCGGCTGTTCCTCGTACGGCACGAACGTCTTCGGCAGTTCGCGCTCGTCCTCCAACTGCGTGCAGGCGGCACGCACGGCTTCGGGGTCCTTCACCTGGTTCAGGCGGTAGATGCCGGCCTCGACCGGCACCCATTGCAGGAAATGGGTCAGCCAGCGCGGCGTGATGGTGGAAAGCTGGGGAACGGTCTTGGTGGCATTCGCAAGCTGGCGTGCGGCGTGATCGCTCAGCGTGGTCGGGCCGTTTGCTACGGTCGACATGTCGGGCTCCGGGTTTAGAAGAAAATCGGGAATGCTTATGACGCGCGGCGATTATGGGGACGCAGCCCATCGACGCTCAACATGCTATAGGCGTCAGACGCGCACCGGGCGTGGCGGCTCGGAGCGGCGAAACGAGAAGAGAACGGGAAGCGCGGCACGGTCGTGCCGCGCGATGCAAGGCGAGGCTCAGGCCGTCAGTTCGTCGGCGGCCGGCCGCAGCAGCAACGCGATCGGCACCTCGAACGCGTTGGCGAGCTTCTCGACCGTGACCAGCGAGGCGATCACCTCGCCGCGCTCGATCTCGCCGACATACGAGCGGTTCAGGCCCGCGTGCTCGGCCAGCAGCTCCTGCGACCACGCGCGCGTCTCGCGCAGGCGCCGCACGGCAGCGCCGAATTGCCGGACCAGTTGCGTCATGAGGTGACCTCCGACGTGGCGGCTTGCGTAGCCTGAGCAGCTTGAGCGGCTTTCGGCGCCGGCCGCGACACATCGGTGGACGGCACGGCCTGCGTCACATGGCTGCCCGGCGGCACGTCGTGCGTGAGCCAGACGTTGCCGCCGATCACCGAGCCGCGCCCGATCGTGATGCGCCCGAGAATCGTCGCGCCGGCATAGATCACCACGTCGTCTTCCACCAAGGGATGACGCGGCAGCCCTTTCTCGAGGTTCCCGGCCGCGTCGCGCGGAAAGCGTTTCGCGCCGAGCGTCACCGCCTGATAGATGCGCACGCGCTCGCCGATGATGGCCGTCTCGCCGATCACCACGCCCGTGCCGTGATCGATGAAGAAGCCCGCGCCGATCCGCGCGCCGGGGTGGATGTCGATGCCGGTGTCGGCATGGGCGCGCTCGGCCAGCATCCGCGCGAGCAGCGGCAGGCCGAGCCGATACAGTTCGTGCGCGAGCCGGTAATGCAGGATCGCGAGCACGCCCGGATAACAGAGCAGCACCTCGTCCACGCTGCCGGCAGCCGGATCGCCGTGGAAGGCGGCCAGCACATCCTCGTCGAGACGCGTGCGGATCTCGGGCAACTGTTCGGCGAACGCCTGCACGGCTGCGCGCGCGGCGGCCTCGGTGGCGTCGCCGCTGTCGCGGTAACGCGCCGCGTAGCGCAGTTCGAGCCGCGCCTGCGAGAACAGCGCGTTCAGCGCCGCGTCGAGCGCGTGCGCCACGTAGAGGTCCTCACTTTCCTGGCGCAGGTCGGGCGGCCCGAGCCGCATCGGAAACAGCACGCCCTTGAGCGCGTCGACGATGCCGCCGAGCGCCTCGCGCGACGGCAGATCGCGGCCGCCCGGCTCGATCAGGCGCCGCTGGCGCTCGCGCCAGCCATGCCGCGCCGCGTGCAGCGAGCGGACCACGTCGTCGATGTCGAATGCTGCCACGTTGGGATCCTCGTTCAATCAGATGCGCGATCTGCGCGGGTTCATCAATCCTGTATCCACGGCAGGCCGCGAAACCGCCAGCCGTTGTGGGCGCCGCGCCGCTGCGCGTCGTCCAGTTCGCCCTCGAAGCCTTCGAGCACGTTGTAGACCTGCGTGAAGCCGGCCTTGGCCGCCGCGTCGGCCGCCAGCGCCGAGCGCTTGCCGCTGCGGCACAGCAGCAGGATCACGGCGTCCTTGCCGCCGGCCTTCGCTTCCAGCTCGCGCACGAAGCGCGGGTTGCGCGTCAGGCTGGTGCCGGTGGCCCAGGCCACGTGTTGCGAGCCGGGCACATGCCCGACGAACTTGCGCTCCTCGCCGGTGCGCACGTCGATCAGCAGCGCCTCGCCGGCGGTGGCCAGCGCCCAGGCCTGCGCCGGGGCAATGCCGCCGCCGTAGCTCAGGCCCTGCTCATGCGCCGCCGTGCGGGCTTGTTCAAGAATGTCGTGCGCTTCGGTCGTCAATGTCATGGGTTCCTCCTTGCGGTCCGGTTCCGTGCTGTCGCACGGCAACGTGACGGTCCGGGTGCGGCATCGCTGCCGTCTATAGCCGTCAACGCCACTGTGCTATCGCACCGCGCCGGATGAGAACCAATCAATTGTCATTTCCAAAGCAGCAACGTACGAAACGCCGCGCGGCCCTGGCCACGGCCGCCTCGATGCCTCGACGCTTCGTCACGCCATCACGATATGACGCGCCGTGGTGACCGCGAACCAATCAATTCGCCTAAGGTTATGCGGCGCGCCAGCCGCGCCACGTACGCCCGTCGCATAAAAACGTCAACGCGCCGCGTTTCGCTTCATTGTGTTTTCGATAAGGAATTCTCAAGACCTTCGGAAGCGGATGTTCGATTTCCATTATCGATGCGGGCGCAATCATTTCATTCGGCATCCATACGTTTTATCCGGCGCCGCGCGAGCGCTGCGAGAAGCATGCCCACAACCATGAAATTCTGCTTTGCTATTCCAGGAACATTGCTTCGTGCAGCGGCGGCGCGTCCCTAGCATCGGGTTCCTTTCCCACTCGCGATCAAGACAAAAGGAATCGTATGTTGAAGAAAACCCTGGCGCTCGGCCTCGTCTCCGCCACTTCCGTTGCCGCGCATGCGCAAAGCTCGGTCACGCTGTACGGCATCGTCGATGCGGGCATTGCGTATACCAATAACCAGAAAGGCGGCTCGAACATCCAGCAGTCGAGCGGCAAGCTGTCGGGCAGCCGCTGGGGCCTGAAGGGCACCGAGGATCTCGGCGGCGGCCTGTCGGCCGTGTTCACGTTGGAAAGCGGCTTCCGCACCAACGACGGCACGCTGGGCCAGGGCGGCCGCATCTTCGGCCGCCAGGCATTCGTCGGGATTGCGAAGCAAGGCATCGGCACGCTGACGTTCGGCCGCCAATACGAGCCGCTGTCCGACCTGGTCGCGCAATACTCGGGCTCGGGCTTCTGGTCGCCGGCCACCCACGTGGGCGACAACGACAACCTGAACCAGACGTTCCGCATCAACAACGCCGTGAAGTTCCGCAGCGACACGATCGCCGGCTTCACCGTCGACGGCCTGTATGCGTTCAGCAACCAGCCCGGCTCGGGTGCGGGCACCGGCTTCGGCAACAACCGCGCGTGGGGCATCGCCGCCAACTACGCGAACGGCCCGCTCTCGCTCGGCGCGGGCTACGTGGTGCTGAACCATCCGAATTCGACGAGCAATACCGGCGGCGCCGTGGGCGGCGCCAGCACCACCGCGGGCGACGACTACAGCGGCGGGTTCTTCTACGGCCTGAACGGCGGCGTGGCCAAGCAGCAGATCACGGTGGCCGGCGCAAACTACACGTTCGGCGCGACGATCCTCGGTTTCGCGTGGAGCCACACGCAGCTGAACTATGTTGACGGCTCTTCCCGCCGCCTCAACAACTACGACGTCAACGCGCGCTACCGCGTCACGCCGGCCACCACGCTGATCGGCGTGTATACGTTCACCGACGGGCGCGCGAGCAGCCTGCCCGGCTCGGGCGGCGGCACGCTCAAGCCGCGCTGGCACCAGTTCACGCTGGGCGTGGATTACGCGCTGTCGAAGCGCACCGAGCTGTATCTGTCGGGCGTCTACCAACTGGCGTCCGGAAGTGGAAGCACGGCGGTGGCGGGCAACGGCTATCAGTCGATCGCGGCGATCGCGGACGCGGGCACGGCCTCGTCGAACAACCGCCAGGTGGCGGTATTCAGCGGCATCCGCGTGAAGTTCTAAGCGAACAGACAAGCCGGCGCAATCGCGCCGGCTCGCTGCATTTCGTTGAGTTCTCCTGCGCTTTTCTGCATTTCCCGGCGCGAAAGCAAATCAGAAATGCTTGTTTGCGATCGGGCAAACGCTCGACAAGAATGATTCGTCGCGGTTGATCGACACCGCGAATCGATCCGACTTCCTCCCCATTCCGCATCCGGCTCCACCGCCGCCACGAGGACCCATGCCGCTCTTTTCCACGCCTCGCCTTCAAGCCCGTTCGTTGATCCGCCTGCTGCTGCGCCCCGTGCTGCTGGCCACCGCCCTGACCCTGAGCGCCGCCACCGCCCACGCCGCCGCGCCGGACACCATCCGCATCGGCGTCGCCGAACAGGGCGCGGGCGATCCGCCCACCTTCGGCAGCAACCCCGGCGCGGTCGTGCAGCAACAGAAGCTGCTCGAAAAGGAGTTCGCGCGCGAGGGCATCCGCATCCAGTGGCTGTTCTTCAAGGGCGCGGGGCCGGCCGTCAACGAGGCGATCGCCGACAAGTCGATCGACTTCGCGCTGCAAGGCGACCTGCCGGCCGTGCTGGCCCGCGCCAACGGGCTGAAGACGCACCTGATCGCGGCCGTGGGCGTGCGCAGCGGCATCAAGATCGGCGTGCCGACCGGCTCCGACATCCACACCGTGAAGGACCTGAAGGGCAAGCGCGTCGCGATCTTCCGGGGCACCAACCTGCAACTCGTGATCGACAACGTGCTGGCCGCCAACGGCCTCGACGAGCGCGACCTGCGCGTGATCAACCTCGATACGTCGAGCGCGCTGGCCGCGCTGGCCTCGAAGGGCATCGACGCGTCCGTCACCGATTACCACCTGTCGAAGCTGGTCGATTCGGGGCTGGCCAAGATCATCTATCAATCGCAGGACCAGGGCCTGCAGTTCACGCGCCAATCGCATCTGCTGGTGCTCGACGATTTCGAGCAGGCGCACCCCGACATCGTGCAGCGCGTGGTCAACGTGTTCGTGACCGCCGCGCGCTGGGCGTCCGACGAAGGCAATCGCGACGCACTGCTGAACACCTGGGCGAAGACCGGCATCCCCGTATCGTCGTGGGCGGCCGAATTCCCGGCCGGCACGCTGAAGTCGCGCGAGTCGCCGCTGCTCGACCCGTTCTTCGTGGCGCGCTACACGGCCGTCGCGCAGGACGCGTTGAAGCTCAAATTGATTCGTCATCCTGCCGATGTCAACGGCTGGATCGAACCGAAGTATCTCGACCAGGCGCTCAAGGCCCAGCATCTCGAACACTACTGGCCGAGCTACGACGCGTCGGGCAAACCGCAAACCTGAGCACACCCCCGGGAGCCGTGATGAGCGATACCGCGATTTCGATACGCGAGCGCGGCGACCAGGCCGCCGTCTCCGCCGATGCCCCGCGCGCGAAGGCCGGCCTGCGCCGCCGTGCCGCCGCGCTCGGCTGGATCATCGCGCCGTGGCTGCTGCCGGCCGTGCTGTTCGCACTGTGGACGATCGGTTGCGAGCGCGGCTGGATCGCGCCGCAAATCCTGCCGCCGCCCGAGGCGGTGTGGCAGACGCTCGCCGAACTCGCGCGCAGCGGCGACCTCTTGAGCAACACCTGGATCAGCCTGCAACGCGTGCTGTTCGGCTTCGCGGCCGGCTCGCTGGCGGGCTTCGCGATCGGCGCGTGGCTCGGGCTGTCGCGCACCGCCGAGGCCTACGTGCTGCCGAGCTTCAACGCGATCGTGCAGATTCCGGTGCTCGGCTGGCTGCCGTTCCTGCTGTTGCTGGTGGGCGTGGGGGAGCCGCTCAAGATCATCCTGATCGCCCACGCGGCGCTGGTGCCGGTGGCAATGAGCACGCTGCAGGGCTTTCGCGAAACGCCGCCCGCGCTCGACGAGGCCGCACGCGTGTTCGGCTACAGCCGCCTGCAACGCATCGTCCACGTGGTGCTGCCGGCCGCCGTGCCCACGCTGGCGACCGGCGTGCGGCTCGGATTCACGAAGGCCTGGCTCGCGCTGGTGGTGGTCGAACTGGTGGCGTCCTCGGAAGGCCTCGGCTACCTGATCGTGTACGGGCGGCAGTTGTTCCAGCTCGATCTCGTGATGGCGGCCGTGGTGATCGTCGGCGCGATCGGTTATGCGATCAACCGCCTGCTCGATGCGCTGGAAGCACGGCTGCGGCGTGGCCGAGCCTCCGCGTTCCGGGCCTGAATCGCGCCCGCATCGAATCGTTCCGTTTTCCAGGCCGGGAGCCTCGTGTCATGACGTCGTTCGCATTCCTCAAATCTTCGCCGGGCCGCTGGCGCGTGCCCGACCTGCGCGGCCTGGTGCTGCCGCTCGCGGCGCTCGCCGCCTGGTGGCTGATCGCCGCCACGCATCGCGGCCACGCGGGCCTGCTGGTCAGCCCGGCCGATGTGCTGCGCGCCGCGCGCGAGCAGATCGCGAGCGGCGCGCTGGCGCGGGCGCTGTCGGCGTCGCTCGCGCGCGAGTTCGCGGGCTTCGCGATCGGCACGGCCGCCGGCCTGCTGCTCGGCACGGCGCTCGGCCTGTCGCGGCTCGCCGCGCGCGTGATCGGCCCGACCTTCGATACCTTCAAGCAGATCTCGCTGTTCGCATGGATTCCGCTGATTTCCGTGTGGTTCGGGCTCGGCGACACCGCCAAGGTGGTGTTCCTGTCGCTGGCCGCGCTGCTGCCGGTGGCCGCGCACACCTGCGACGGCATCCACGCGGTGCCGCGCGCCTACGTGGAAGTGGCGCGCACGCTGCGCTATTCGCGCTGGCAACTGATTCGCCATGTGATCGTGCCGGCCGCGCTGCCGTCGATCTCCACCGGCCTCTATCTGGGCCTGATCTATTCGTGGCTCGCCACGCTCGGCGCCGAATACCTGCTGGTGGCCGGCAGCGGCATCGGCAACACGCTGATCGACGGCAGCGAGCAGTTCCGCATGGATCTCGTGCTGTTCGGCATCCTCGTGGTCGGCATCACCGGCTGGGCGCTCAATGCGGGCGCACGCGCCATCGAGCGCCGGCTGCTCGCGCGCGGCCGGGCCGCCCGCACCGCCATCGATTCGTCCTCGCCACTCAGGGAAGCCGCATGACTCTCGACCTGTCCGATTCGCTCGATTCGCTCGATTCGCTCGACATCCAGCATGTCCGCAAACGCTACGCGCCGCACGGCGCGGGCACCCGGGCGCTCGACGTGCTCGACGACATTTCGTTGCACGTGCGCGGCGGCGAATTCGTCAGCATCGTCGGCGCGAGCGGTTGCGGGAAATCCACGCTGCTGCGCCTGATCGCCGGGCTCGACGTCGATTACGACGGCGAGATCCGCGCCGGCGGCGAGCGCGTGCGCGACACCTCGCTGCAGCGCGGCATCGTATTCCAGGATCACCGGCTGTTTCCCTGGCTGAACGTCACGCAGAACGTGGAGGCCGCGCTGCGCAATTCGCCGCTCGACGCGAAGGCGCGGCGCGCGGCCGTGGCCGAGCACATCGCGCTGGTGGGTCTGAACGGCTTCGAGCAGGCCTACCCGAGCCAGTTGTCGGGCGGCATGGCGCAGCGCGTGGCGATCGCGCGCGGGCTCGTGAACCGGCCGCGGCTGCTGTTGCTCGACGAGCCGTTCGGCGCGCTCGACGCGCAAACCCGCACGCGCATGCAGCACGAATTGCAACGGATCTGGCAGCAGGAACGCATCACCATGATTCTCGTCACGCACGACGTGGACGAAGCCGTCTGGCTCGGCGATCGCGTCGTGACGATGGCGCCGCGCCCGGGCCGCATCGCGCGCATCGTCGACGTCGGCCTGCCGCGCTCGCGCGACCGCAATGGCGCGGCGTTCGCGCAACTGCGCGACGCGATCCTCAGCGATCTCGGCGACGACGACGCCACCGCGCGCATCACGCCGCCCGTGGCCGCCCCGCCGCTGCCGGCCGGCAACTGGCGGCTGGCCTGGTGAGCGCCGCCCGCTGCGCACAGCCGCTCGTTCGCGCGCCGGCGTCTATCGATACGACGAATCGTCAGTTCCGGTTTGCCGCGCGCGCTGCTTGAATATCCGAACCGCTTTCCCCACCGAAGGAGACACCCCGATGTCCGACGTTCAGATCGCCCCCTCGTCGCAACACGCCGCCCCCCACCACACTGCCCGCACGCAGGCCTCGCTGCTCGAATTGCGGCGCGTCGCCGGCCGGATCGGCGCGGAAGTTTCGGATGTCAAACTGTCGGGCGAAATCGACGACGCCACGTTCGACGCATTGCTCGATGCCCTGCACACGCACAAGGTGCTGTTCTTCCGTGGCCAGCAGCATCTGGACGACGCCGCGCAGGAAGCGTTCGCGCGCCGCTTCGGCGAGACGGTGGCGCACCCGACCGTGCCGTCGGTCGACGGCAGCGCCGGCCTGCTCGAACTCGATTCGGCCCACGGCGCACGCGCCAATTCCTGGCACACCGACGTGACGTTCGTCGACGCCTACCCGAAGGTGTCGATCCTGCGCGCCGTGGTGATTCCGCCGGCCGGCGGCGACACCGTGTGGGCCAACACGGCCGCCGCCTACACCCACCTGCCCGCCGCGCTGCGCGAGCTGGTGGACACGCTCTGGGCGCTGCACACCAACGCCTACGACTACGCCGCCTCGCATGTGAACGCCGATCCGGACCAGCTCAAGCGCTACCGCGAGGTGTTCACGTCCACCGTCTACGAAACCGAGCACCCGG
This sequence comes from Burkholderia sp. 22PA0099, assembly GCF_047497165.1. Taxonomy (NCBI): domain Bacteria; kingdom Pseudomonadati; phylum Pseudomonadota; class Betaproteobacteria; order Burkholderiales; family Burkholderiaceae; genus Burkholderia; species Burkholderia sp. 22PA0099. The sequence continues at coordinate 3,153,332 of NZ_CP163164.1, forward strand.
TGGTGCGCGTGCACCCGGTCACGGGCGAGCGCACGCTCGTGCTCGGCCACTTCGTGCAGCGCCTCAAGGGCCTATCCGCCAGTGATTCGGCGCACCTGCTGCAAGTGCTGCACGAACACGTGACGCGCCTGGAAAACACCGTGCGCTGGAGCTGGCGCGAAGGCGACGTGGCGATCTGGGACAACCGCGCCACCCAGCACTACGCGATCAACGACTACGGCGACGCGCGCCGCGTGGTGCGCCGCGCCACCGTGCACGGCGACGTGCCGGTCAGCGTGGACGGCCGCCGCAGCGTCGTGCTGAAGGGCCGCGACGCCACGCTGCAATGACGCGTGCGCGCGATTCGGCCGCCAGCCGCGCCGGGCCGGCGCGGCGGCATCCGCCCTTGCCGCGCGTTGGCGCGACGGCCCGCTGCCGTACCACGGCGGGCCGCCGCATGATGTTTCGGTTGACTGAATTGTCTGGCGACGCCGATCCCGACGCCGCCTGTCCGCCCCGCCCCGAACGGAGAATCCGCATGAACCAGGCCGTATCGTCGTCGCTCGACGTGATTCCGCTGTCCGCGCATATCGGCGCGGAAATTCGCGGCGTCGACCTGACCCGCCCGCTGGAGGCGCTGGAAATCGCCGCGATTCGCGGCGCGTTGCTGAAGTGGCGCGTGGTGTTTTTCCGCGAGCAGTTCCTGACGCACGAGCAGCACGTGGCGTTCTCCGCACAGTTCGGAGAACTGACGCTTGGCCACCCGGTGTTCGGTCATGTCGATGGGCATCCCGAGGTCTACTCGATCGGCAAGCATCGCCAGTCGACGCGTTTCGAGGGGCAGCCGGTGCGCCGCCCGTGGACGGGCTGGCACACCGACGTGACGGCCGCCGTCAACCCGCCCTGGGCGTCGATCCTGCGCGGCGTGACGATTCCGCCGTACGGCGGCGACACCCAATGGACCAACCTCGTGCGCGCCTACGAAACGCTGTCCGCGCCGATCCAGCGCCTCGTGGACGGCCTGCGCGGCATCCACCGCTTCACCCCGCCGGCCGGCGCCAGCGCCACGGCCGGTTACGCCGAGGCGGTCGAGCGGCGTGCGCTCGTGACCGAGCATCCGCTGGTGCGGATTCATCCGGAAACGGGCGAGCGCGCGCTGTATGTCAGCCCGAGTTTCCTCAAGTCGATCGTCGGCGTGAGCGCGCGCGAAAGCCAGGCGCTGCTGGAATTGCTGTGGGAGCACGTCACGCGGCCCGAGTTCACGGTGCGTTTCAAGTGGGAGCCGCGCAGCCTGGCGTTCTGGGACAACCGCTCGACCGCGCATCTCGCGCCGACCGATATTTTCGATCTCGACTTCGACCGGCAGTTGTATCGCACCACGCTGGTGGGCGACGTGCCGGTGGGGCCGGACGGGCGGGCCTCGGTGGCGATCGAGGGCACGCCGGTGGGCGCCGCCGCCGCGGTGGCGTTGAATTGACCTGACCGATTGACTCGATGACCCGGCATCGAGGCACGCGCGATGCGCGCCTCGATTCACTCGATCAGAAAAACGCGCCGGTCGGCGGCAGCACGCCGTTCAACTGGTTCTGCCCGAGAAAGCGCTCCTTGTAGAGCCGCGGATTGTGCGAAGCGATCACCTTGATGTTGCGCCAGTGGCGGTCCAGTCCGTTGCGGCGCGACACCACCGAGCCGGAGCCGAGATCGATCAGCCAGCTCGCGATTTGCGGCGCCAGTTCGTCGATCACCACCTTGGCCTCGGCAGCCGACAGCGAAGCCGCCAGCACCGCGTCGTATTCGGCATCGGTGCCGATCGCATCCCACGCCTGCTGGAGCTTCGCGATGGTGCGATCGATGGTCGCCTCGACGCTCGCCGCATACGCGCGAATCCGCCCGAGTTGCGCCTGCAACACGGCCTCGTCCGACGGATGCGCGGCCTCGCCGTGATAGAAGTTGCGGCCCCGGCTGCGCAGCACGTCGGTGGCGTCCGCCGCGATGCGACGCACGATCCCGGCGATGCAGTTCGTCAGATACACCTGGTGGAACGTGAATTTCCATGGCGCGGCGCCGTCGCGATCGGGCGGATCGAGCGGGTGCACGTTCGACGCGGGCACCGCCACCTCACGAAAGCGCGCCGTGCCCGAGCCGGTCAGACGCTGGCCGAAGCCCTGCCAGTCGTCGTCGTTCGCCACGCCCTCGCCGCGCGCCAGCACGTACTGCACCGTCTCGCCGCGCCGGCTTTCGACCGCCGTGCCCACGAACGCATCGTTGTACAGATTACCGGTGGCGTATACCTTGTCGCCCGAGCCGATATAGGCGTCGCGCTGCGCGTCCCATTCGAGGCGGTTCAGCACCCGCGTCGGGCGCGCACCGGCTTCCTTGACATCGCTTTCGGTAAAGCTCAGGCCCACCGTCTGCCGCCGCCCGGCGATGCCGAGCACCTGCGCGTGGAACGGATGCGCGGGCCGGCGCAGCGCCGCCTCGATCTGGAAGAAGTGATTGCGGAACGCGTGCGCGATGTTCGAATCGGCCGCGGCGATGTCGCGCGCCACCGCGAACAGCTCGGTCAGCGACAGCCCGTGGCCGCCGGCATCCGTGGCCAGCCGCAGCGCACCCGCGCCGGCCGCCTTCAGCGCGGCGATCTCGGCATGCGGCAGCGTTTGTGTCAGATCGCGCGCGGCGGCGGTGCGGCCGATCTCGGCCAGTTGCGCGGCGAAGCCGAGCCGCACGGACAGCGCAGAAAGGTACGGCGGCACGCTCGCGGCGGCATCCGCCACGCGCGAGGCCGCCGGTTCTGCCTGCGGCTGCGTCGCCTGCACGCCGGGCCGTTCAAGATCGGCGGTGAAATCGGTATCGGACATGATCGATCGGTCTCCGTGAAATATGAGAGCGGCGGCCGCTCAGGCGGCCGCGTCGAGCGCGCCGTTGCCCACCCGCGCGTCGTAGCGCGGCAGCCCGAGGTTGTCGCGCAGCGTCGTGCCTTCGTAGGCGGTACGGTAGCGGCCGAGCTTCTGCAACACCGGAATCACCTCGTCGGCGATCAGGTCGAGGCCGGTGGGCTGCACGTCGATGTTCAGGTTGAAGCCGTCGGTGGCCTGCGTGTCGAGCCAGTGCACCATGTCGTGCGCGAAACCTTCAGGCGTGCCGACGAAAATCCGGTGCCCGCCCGTGATGTTCGAGAACAGCAGCTCGCGGATATTCCATTCGTTCTGCTTCGCTTCCTTGAGCATCTCGTTGCGATGCCAGCGCGACGCCACCGGCACCTGGTCGGCGTTCGCCTCGGTGGCCGCGTACGGGATCGGCCCGTCGAGGTCGGCCAGCAGCGCCGGATCGACGGCCAGATGGCGCGCCAGCTCCTTGCGCAGCGCGACCGAATCGAGCAGGTCGTCGAGCCCGCGCTTGTGGCGGCGCGCTTCTTCGTCGGTCGAGCCGAGGATCGGGAACAGCCCCGGCATCACCAGCAGATGATCGGGATTCCTGCCATAACCGGCCGCCAGCGTCTTGACCTCGCGGTAGAACGTGCGTGCGCCCTCGATGATCCGTTGGCCCGTGAACAGCGCATCGGCATAGCGCGCGCCGAACGCGCGGCTGTCGGCCGACTGCCCGGCCTGGAAGATCACGGGGCGGCCCTGCGGCGTTTCCGGCACCGACAGCGCGCCGCGCGCCGAGAAATGCTCGCCGCGAAAATCGAGCTTGCGCAGCTTCGACGGGTCGAGATACACGGTGGTGTCAGGGTCCGCCACCACGGCCTCGTCGGGTGTGCTGTCCCAGAACGCCGTGACGATCTTCACGAACTCCTCGGCGCGCTGGTAACGCACTTCCTGATTCCAGCCGTGCTCCACGCCATACGCGTCGAGCGCGGGCGGGTTTTGCGAGGTGATCACGTTCCAGGCCGCGCGGCCGCGGCTCATGTGATCGACCGACGCGATCTGCCGCGCGATCGTATACGGATGGCCGAACAGCGAGGTGGTCGTGCAGACCAGCCCGATGTTGCGGGTGTGCGCGGCCAGATGGGCGATCAGCACCGCCGGATCGAGCGCGCGCCACGGCCGTATGTAGGATTCCGATACAAGGCCGCCGGGGCCGTCGGCCAGGAAGATCGCGTCGAGCAGCGCGCGTTCGGCCGATTTCGCGATCGTCACGAAGTGATCGATGTCGGTCGACAGGTGGCGCTTGTCGTCGAAGGTCTTCCAGGCCGCGTCGTGGCGGCCCGAGGCGAGGACGTTGACGCCGAGGCGCAGATGGCGAGGTGCGGTCATGGTGATCTCCCGGTCAGACGCGGACGCAGTAATCGCCGACATTGACCTTCGAGCGAATGATCTGGCGCTCGGCCAGCCAATCCGCGGCGCGCTGGAAGCGGGCACGGAACTCGGTGTCGTCGGCTTCGTAGAACTTGTTCTGGCGCTTCAGGCTCGTCAGGTAGTCGCGCACCGGGTTCGGATAGCCCGCGTCCTCCTGGGCGATCTTTTCGGACTCCACCGCATGCGTCGATTGCCAGTTGCCCACGCTCACGTAGGCGTCGATCACCGCGCGCACCAGCGCCGAATTCTCCTCGCTGAACTTGCGGCGCGTGACGAGCGAATTGAAATCGATCAGGAAATTCAGGTCGCGGCCTTCGTTGAAGATGTCCTTCGAATCGGTCGCGAAACGCGCGATATCGACGGCCGGCGACCACATCGACCACGCATCCACCTTGCCTTGCGCGAAGGCGGGCCCCGCGTCGGGCGGGTTCAGATAGACGAACTCCACCTTGCTGCGGTCGATGTGGTTCTGCTCCAGCGCCGCCACCAGCAGGAATTCGCCAAGGCCCGAACGGTTGATCGCCACCTTCTTGCCGACCAGGTCGGCCACCGAATGGATGCCGCTCGACTTCTTCACGATGATCGCGGTCGAACGCGGCGAGTAGATGTTGAACTCGTTGAATACCAGCGGCGCGCCGGCCAGCATCGCGGCGAGAGCCGGCGTCGTCGAGCCCCAGAAGCCGAAATCGGCGCTGCCGCCGATCACCGCCTGCAGCGACGGCGCGTGGTTCGGGAACGGGCCGACCCATTCGACCTTGATGCCCTGCCCGGCCAGCGTCTTCGAGAAGGTGTCGCTCTGCTTGGCCAGCAGCGACAGGCTGCCGTGGCCCCAGCCGATCCTTACCGTGTCGGTGTTGCGGGTCAGCTTGGCGGGCGCTGCCGCGAACGCGGCGGCGGGCAGGATGCCGGTGGCCGCGCCGGCCAGCAGGCCGCCCGCGGTGCGCAGCAGATGGCGGCGGCTCAACGTGAAGTCGTTCATGCGTGTTTCCTTGGTCTACTCGGATGCGTGTTGCGATATCGGGTTCGGGCGGCCACACCGTGCGGATACGCAAGGCGCAGCTCGCCGCTCGGCCGCAAGGGGCCGTGCTTCGATGACATTCGGGGAGCGCGCCGCGGTGTGCGATGTGCGGCGCGCGGGCGTCAGTGCAGGTGCACGCCGAGCGAAGCCAGCAGCGCCTCGCGCAACGCTTTCGGCTCGGTATGCGCCGGCACATGCACGTCGGCGATACGGCCGGCGCGCATCACGAGGATGCGGTCGGCCAGCGCCACGGCTTCGTCCACGTCGTGCGTGACGAGCAGCACGCCCGGCCGGTGCCGTGCGACCAGTTCCTTGACCAACGCATGCATCTTGATGCGGGTCAGCGCGTCGAGCGCGGCGAACGGCTCGTCGAGCAGCAGCAGCTTCGGGTCGTGCACCAGCGCGCGGGCCAGCGCGACGCGTTGCGCCTGGCCGCCCGACAGGTTGCACGGCCAATCTTCCTCGCGGCCGGCCAGGCCCACTTCGGCCAGCGCACGATCCGCGCCGGCACGGCCGACCGTGCGTTCGTTGCCCAGCACGACGTTCTCGTGCACGCGCGCCCACGGCAGCAGCCGATGCTCCTGGAACACCACGGCCGCGCGGCGCGGCGTATGAATCCGGCCCGCATCCGCCGCATCGAGGCCGGCCAGCGCACGCAGCAAGGTGGTCTTGCCGCAACCGCTTTCGCCGAGCAGCGCGACGAACTCGCCTTCGCGAATCTGCAGATCGAGCGCGTCGATCACGACGCGCGCGCCATACCGGCGGCGCAGCCCCGAGACGGACACCGCCAGCGGCTCGCCCGCGAAACGGTCGTCGGCGGCGTCCCGCGCCGGCGCGGCTGCCACCGGCGTGGCGAAATCGGCGGTACTCATCAACGGGACTCCTTCGCAAAATTCGGATGCCAGGCCAGCAGGCGCGTTTCGAGTGCACGGGCCAGCGCGTCGGCCACCACGCCGATCACGGCGTAGATCACGATCGTCAACACGATGATGTCGGTCTGCAGGAATTCGCGTGCGTCCATGGCGAGAAAGCCGATGCCCTTGGTGGTCGCCAGCGTTTCGGCGATCACCAGCGCCAGCCATGCGTGGGCCAGCGCATAGCGCACGCCGGTCAGGATCGACGGCATCGCGCCCGGCAGGATGATGCGGCGCACGACGGCCGGCCACGACAGCCCGACCACCTTGCCGAGTTCCATCAGCTTCGGGTCGATCTGGCGGATGCCGAGCACCGTGTTGATATAGATGGGGAACAGCACCGCGAGCGCCACCAGGAAGATCTTCGCCGTCTCGCCCACGCCGAACCAGACGATCACGAGCGGCAGCATCGCCAGGAACGGCACCGCGCGCAGCATCTGGATCGAGCGGTCGAGCAGCGCCTGCGTGAGCGGCGAGAAGCCCACCGCCACGCCGAGCACGAAGCCGGCCGTGCCGCCGATCACGAAGCCGGTGGCCGCACGCAGCAGCGACACGCCGAGATGGACGAACAGCGCGCCCGATTCGATCAAGCCCCAGGCGGTGTCCGCCACGCGGCTCGGCGCGGGCAGCACTTGCGGGTCGATCAGGCCGGTGCGCGCGCCAATTTCCCAGAGCACCACCAGCACCAGGGGAACGGCCCAGGACAGCCACCAGTAAAGCGCCGCCCGGGACAGGCCGCGACGCCGCGCGTCGGCAGGCACGCTCGCCGGGAGGGATGAAGTCAGATCGGTCATGGGCATCTTCGCGAAATCGTGCAGGCGGCGGCGTTGGGGGGCGCCACCGCATGCGGTGTGTCGGTTCGTTATTAGAGCCGGTCGATTTCGCCACGACAAATAAGCGATTCGGGTTTGCTTTTCGGGCGGAGGGGTATGGAGCGAGGAATTGTCTGTTGCGGTGACCGAGGGTGGCGCTGCGATGGCGGTTTCGATGGTGTGGCGGGTGGGCGACCCATCGGCATTTTCCGGGGCCGGTTCGGGGCCAGCACCCGGAAAATATCGGCTTGGCTCAGGCCGCCACCACCCCTGGCTCGCTCACCCGTTCCACGCGCGCCGGCCGCGCCAGCCCCAGATGCTGGCGCAAGGTCGTGCCTTCGTATTCGTCGCGGAACAGGCCGCGCCGCCGCAATTCGGGCAGCACCAGCGTGACGAAATCCTCCAGCCCGCCCGGCAGCGTCGGCGCCATCACGTTGAAGCCGTCCGCACCATAGTTGACGAAGCGCTCCTCCAGCGCGTCGGCGATCTGCTTCGGCGTGCCGATCAACTGCCAGTGGCCGCGCGCACCGGCCACGCGCAGCGCCAGTTGCCGGATCGTCAGGTTTTCGCGGCGCGCGAGATCGAGCGTCAGCGCCTGGCGGCTCTTGCTCGCATTGGTTTCCGGCAACTCGGGAATCGGCCCGTCGAACGGATAGGGCGACAGGTCGAAGCCGCCCGTCAACCCCGACACCAGCGCGAGCCCCACCACCGGATCGATCAATTGCTGGAGCGCCTCGAACTTCTCGCGCGCCTCGCTCTCGTCGCGGCCCACCACCGGGAACACGCCCGGCATGATCTTCAGCTCGTCGGGATGGCGGCCCCATTCGGCCATGCGGCCCTTCACGTCGGCGTAGAACGCCACCGCGTCGTCGAGCGTCTGCTGCGCCGTGAAGATCACCTCGGCCGTGCGCGCCGCGAGCCGCCGCCCGGCGTCCGACGAGCCGGCCTGCACCACCACCGGGTGCCCCTGCGGCGCGCGCGCCACGTTCAGCGGCCCGCGCACCTGGAAGAACTTGCCGCGATGCCGCAGCACATGGCGCTTGGCCGGATCGAAGAAGCGCCCCGACGCCTTGTCGCGCACGAATGCATCGTCGTCCCAACTATCCCAGAGGCCGCGCACCACGTCGGCGAATTCCTCGGCGCGCTCGTAACGGTCGGCGTGCGCGATGTGCTCGTCGCGATTGAAGTTCTCGGCCTCGTGGCGGTTCGACGACGTGACCAGGTTCCAGCCCGCGCGCCCGCCGCTGATGTGGTCGAGCGAGGCGAACTTGCGCGCCACGTGATACGGCTCGTTGAAGCTGGTGGACGCGGTGCCCACCAGGCCGATCCGCTCGGTCACGGCGGCCAGCGCCGACAGCAGCGTCAACGGCTCGAACTGCGCGTTGTAGCTGTGCGCGGTGCGGCTCAGGAATTCGACATCGTCGCCGCGCGTGCCCACGCCGTCGGCCAGAAACACGAGGTCGAATTTCGCGGCCTCCGCGGTTTGCGCGAGTTTGACGTAATGACGGAAATCCACGCCCGCGTCCGCCTGCGTGTCGGGGTGACGCCAGGCCGCGATGTGGTGGCCGGTGGGATAGAGGAAGGCGCCGAGACTCAGCCGGCCGGTGCGTCGGGTCATGAAATCGGATCTCCGGGACAAGAAACCACGGGCGCGGCCCGCCACCGGAAGATCGACGAACCGGTGCGCCGCGTGCAGCAAAAAACGATAGCAGCAAGGGCCCGGGCGCCGAACCAATCAATCAAGAAATGCTTTTCGGCGCTTTGGCAAGCCCGGGCGATATGCCGCACACGAACCGTGCATTGCTTATTCGAGGACAAGTGCGGCCGATACCGCTTTCACTATATTCATCGCTCCGCAGCCCCCCGCTCGACGAGGCCGCCGCGGCCCATCCACCCACCCACGCGTCACACCAGAGGTACCGCATGAAGAAAACGCTCACTCATCCCTTGATCGCGCTCGCACTGGCCGGCGCATTCGCCCCGGTGGCGCATGCCCAGAGCAGCGTCACGCTGTACGGATCGCTCGATGCGGGCGTGCTCTACGTCAACAACGCCGGCGGCCACAACCAATGGCTGCAGAACAACGGCGGGCTGTCGAACACGTACTTCGGCCTGCGCGGCGCGGAAGACCTCGGCGGCGGTCGCAAGGCGATCTTCCGCTTGCAATCGGCGTTCTCGCTCGGCAACGGCGCGTTCGCGCGCAACGAATCGGGCTTCAACCGGATGGCCTACGTGGGCCTGCAGGACAACGTCTACGGCACGCTCACCGTGGGCCGCCAGTTCGATTCGATCGTCGATTACCTGACCCCGCTGTCGCTGTCGGGCACCGCCTCGGGCGTCAATCTCGCGCTGCATCCGCTCGACAACGACAGCCTCAGCACGCAGCGTTCGACGGCCAATGCCGTGAAGTTCGAAAGCGCCAACTACGCGGGCTTCCACTTCGGCGGCTCGTTCGGCTTCAGCAACGATACGAACTTCTCGAACGGCCGCGCATGGAGCGTCGGCGCGGGCTACGAGAACGGCCCGCTCAGCGTGGGGGCCGCCTACGACCAATCGAACAACAGCGCGCTGACGAACCCGAACGGGGCCGCGGCCGACGATTCGATCCCGGCCGGCGTGCATCGCACGTTCGGCGTCGGTGCGCATTACGTGTACGGCCCGGCCACCGTCGGCGTGCTGTGGACCCACTCGAAAGTCGAGGATTCCCGTCTGGCCGGCGTGCCGAACGACATCCGTTTCGACAACGTCGAACTGAACGGCACCTACGCGCTCGCGCCGTCGCTCGCGCTGCTCGGCGGCTACACCTACACGTTCGGCAAGACGTCCGGGGCCGGCTCGGCGTCGGGCAGCCCGAAGTGGCACTCGGCCACGCTCGCGGCCGACTACTCGCTGAGCAAGCGCACCGACGTGTATCTGGCCGCCGTCTATCAGCATGCATCGGGCACGCTGTACGACAACGGCCGGGGCGTGCGGGTCGACAACACCGCGTCGGTTGGCGGCCTGCTTGCGGCTTCCAGCACCGGCAATCAGGTCGGCGCGACGTTCGGCGTGCGTCACCGCTTCTAAGCGGCTCGCTTCCAAGCCGCGCTCGAGGCGTTCGAGATGTTCGATCACTCGACGCGCGCCGGATTCACCTCAGCCGCCCGCGCTCCCTGCGGGCCTCGTGCGCCGGCCGCCCACTCCGGCCGGCGCACCCCTCTCTCATCCCGCCCCATCCCATCTCGATATTGAAGGCGGCGCTTTATACTAGGCGCTTTCGCCAAACCGCCCTCCCCACGGCGGCCATCGCCGCTGTGCACCGTCGGCACCCCGCCCTCACTCATCGTCATGCGTCTTCTCCACACTTCCGATTGGCATCTGGGCCAGAGCTTCATGGGCAAGAGCCGTCAAGCCGAACATCAGGCGCTGATCGACTGGCTCATGCTGCGCGTCCAGGAACTGGCCGTCGACGCCGTCGTCATCGCCGGCGATATCTTCGACACCGGCACGCCGCCCAGCTACGCGCGCGAGCTGTACAGCCAGCTCGTGGTACGAATGCACGAAGCCGGCGTGGCGCTGCTGCTGCTCGGCGGCAATCACGATTCGGTCGCCACCTTGCGCGAAAGCAGCGCCCTGCTCGCGCGCCTGTCGGCCACCGTGGTGCCGCACGCCGACGTGCCCGAGGATCAGGTGCGCGTGCTGCCGCTGCGCCGCGGCACGGCTGACGACAAGGCCGGCGTGCCCGGCTGCGTGGTGTGCGCGATCCCGTTCATCCGCCCGCGCGACGTCACCCTGAGCGAAGCCGGCCAAACGGCCGACGAGAAGCGCCAGCAATTGATGGCGTCGATCCAGGCGTACTACCAGGCCTGCTACGACGCGGCCGAGGCGGTGCGCGACGCGCTGCACGAGGAAACCGGCCGCCGCCTGCCGCTGATCGCCACCGGCCATCTGACGACGGTGGGCGCCAGCGCCACCGAATCGGTGCGCGAGATCTACGTCGGCACGCTCGAGGCGTTCCCGACCGCGGCGTTCCCGCCGGTCGATTACCTGGCGCTCGGGCATATCCATCGTCCGCAGAAGGTGGGCGGCCTGGAACATATCCGCTACAGCGGCTCGCCGATCGCGCTGAGTTTCGACGAGGCGGCCCAGCAAAAGGAAATGCTGCTGGTCGAACTCGACGACACCGGGCTGCGCGCGGTCACGCCCGTGCCGGTGCCGGTATTCCGGCGGCTGGCCACGCTGAACGGCAACCTGAAAGCGCTGGCCGACACGCTGCCGCGCCTCGCCGAAGGCGCGACGCCGGAGCAGCCGGTGTGGGTGGAAGTGACCGTGACCGAGGACGACTACCTGTCCGATCTGCCCGCGCGCATCCAGGCGCTCGCGGAAGGCCTGCCGATCGAAGTGCTGCGGATTCGCCGCGAGCGCACCAACACGGCCGCGCAGTTGACGGCTGAAACCGGCGTCACGCTCGACGAACTCGATCCGCTCGATGTATTCGCGCGCCGCCTCGGCCAGGAAACGCTGCCCGACGACCTGCGCGCGTCGCTGACCGAGCGCTACCGGGAAATCGTCGCCGCCACCGGGGAGCACGACGCATGAAGATCCGCACGCTGCGCCTGAAGAACCTCAATTCGCTGAAGGGCGAATGGTTCATCGATTTCACCAAGCCGCCGTTTTCCGACCACGGGCTGTTCGCGATCACCGGCCCGACCGGCGCGGGCAAATCCACGCTGCTCGACGCGATCTGCCTGGCGCTGTATCACGAAACACCACGCCTGAAGACCGTGTCCGCGTCGGTCAACGACATCATGACGCGCCACACGTCCGACTGTTTCGCCGAAGTCGAATTCGAGGTGAAGGGCCAGGTCTATCGGGCGTTCTGGAGCCAGCATCGCGCGCGCAACAAGGTGGATGGCGCGCTCCAGCAGCCCAAGGTCGAACTGGCGAAAGGCGACGGCACCATCCTGAGCAGCCAGATCGCCGAGAAGCTGCGGCTGGTGGCCGAGATCACCCGGCTCGATTTCGCGCGCTTCACGCGCTCGATGCTGCTGGCGCAGGGCGGCTTCGCCGTGTTCCTGAACGCGCCGTCGAACGACCGCGCCGAGTTGCTGGAGGAATTGACCGGCACGGAGATCTACGGCGAGATTTCGCGGCGCGTCTACGAACGCGCGGCGGCAGCCCGCGACATCCTCAAGACCCTGCGCGCACAGGCCGACGGCATGGATCTGCTGAACGCCGAGCAGCGCGAGGCGATGCAGCGCGAAATGACGGCGCTGGCCGTGCAGCTCGACGCGCTCGGCAAGCAACTGAAGACGCTGCAGGTGCAGCGCCAATGGCGTGTCGATCTGACGGCGGCGCAACAGGCCGCGCAGCAGGCTCAGGCCGGGCTGGAGAAGGCCGTCGCCGCGCTCGACGCGGCGGCCGACGAACTGGCGCGGCTGGCGGCGAGCGAGCCGGCCGAACTGCTGCGTCCGTTGCACGACGCGCTGCAACGGGCCGATGCCACCTGCCGGCAAACCGTCGCGCAACTGGCCGAACAGCGCACCCGCCAGACGGCCCGCGCCGCCCGGCATGGCGCCGAACACCGGCTCGCGGTGCGGTTGGCCGCGCGTGTCAGCGACGACGCGCAGCGCAAGCTCGGCGCGCTCGACGCCCAGCTCCAGCAGTTGAACGAACGCGCCGAGGCGCTGCGCCATCACGCCGTGCTCGGCGAACGGATCGGCATCTGGCGGCAGCAATTCGCGCATCGCGGGCAGGCCGTGGCCGGTATCGGTCAACGCGAGAAAGCTGCCGGCGAACTCGCGCGCAAGCTCGTGGACGAACGTGCCAGGCTGACGCGCCAGGCCGAAGCCGTCGCGCTGGCCGACAAGGCCCGCACCGATTCGGCCGCGCGCATCGCGACGCTGCACGATGCGCAGCAAACGCGTCTCGACGGCCGCTCGCTGCCCGAATGGCGGCAGCGCTGGCAAACCGCGCATCAGAGCGTCACGGCGTGGAAGGATCTCGACACGCGCGCGGCGGCCCTGCGCGAGCGCGCCACCGAACGCGACGCGCTCGTCGCGCAACTGAAGCAGCTCGACGCCGACATCGCGGCCCACGGCACGCGCCTGACCAGCCAGCAAACCGCGCTCGCCAAGCTCAAGGAGCAAGCAGCCGACAAGCAGAAGCTGCTCGAACAGGAGCAGGTCATCCGCAGCCTGAGCGAGCATCGAGAGCGCTTGCAGCCCGGCGAGGCCTGCCCGCTGTGCGGCTCGCACGCGCATCCGGCGATCGGCGCGTATGGCGCGATCGACGTGTCGGCCACCGCGCGAAGCTTGCGTGCGCTGGATGAGGACATCCGCACGGCCAACCAGCAGATCAACGCGTTGACCAGCGAACTGGCGGCCCAAGGCGCGACGCAGAAGCAATCGCAGGAACGCCTGACGCGGCTCGCCACGCAGATCGATCAAGGCCTGCGCGACTGGCGCGAACTCGCGGCCACGCTCGACGGCGAAGCGATCGGCCCGGACGATTGGGCACATGCCGGCCGCCTCGAAGCGGGCCGCGTGGCGGCCGATCGGGCGTCGGCACAACTCAAGCAGACGCTCAACGTCATCGAGGAAGCCGAGGACACGCTGGCACGCCTGCGCAAGACCGACGCCGAATCCATCGAGGCCTGGCACCGCGCCCGAACGCTGCAGGCCGCCATCGAGCAGACGATCGCGAGCACCGTCGAACGCCAGACCGAAATCGACAACGAGCTGAAGGCGCAACGCACCGCGCTGGAACATGACGATGCCGCGCGAGTGGCCGCGATCGTCGAAGCCGGGTTCGACGCCACCGGGCTGCCCGCCGAGGCCGAAACCTGGCTGGCCGCTCGTGTCGATGAATGGCAGGCGTGGCAAACCACGCAGCAGCGCGTGCAAACGCTGACGCAAGGCCGCATCGAGCAGCGCGCGCACTGCGAGGCCGCAGCGGCGGTGCTGACACACTGGCAAGCGCGCCTGCAAGCGCTCGAAGCGCAGCATCGCGACGCCGATACGCCCTTATCCGAGGAAGAAGCCGATACCGCGCCGGACGGCGATCCCGCGCAGGCACTGTCGGCCTGCACGAATCGTATCGATACGCTGACCCAGGAACTGAGCCAACTGGAAGGCCGCATCGGCCAGCTCGACGGCCTCCAGACCCAGCAGCGCACCACGCTCACCGAAGCCGACACGCAATGGCGCGCCGCGCTGGCCGCCAGCCCGTTCGCCGACCTGCCGGCGTTCCTCGCCGCCCTGCTGCCGCCCGACGAGCGCAAGCGCCTGCAAGCGCTGAAGCAAACCGCCGAGCAGGCACGGCAAACCGCGCAAACGCTGGTGCAATCGGCACAGGAGAAACTGACGGCGCTGACCGCGCAATCGGCGCAATCGGAGTTGTCGCTCGACGAACTGACCATGCAGATCGAGGCGATCAACACGCAAACCGCCGAACTGAACGGCAACCTGGGCGGCCAGCGCGAGCGGCTCAACCGCGACGACACGCTGCGCCGCAACCAGCAGGCCCTGTTCGCGCAGATCGAGGCGCAGGCGCGCGACACCGACGTCTGGCAGCACCTCGACGCGCTGATCGGCTCGGCCAGGGGCGACAAGTTCCGGAAGTTCGCGCAGGGTTTGACGCTCGACCATCTGCTGATGCTGGCGAACCGCCATCTCGACCGCCTGCACGCGCGCTACCTGCTGCGGCGCAAGGCCAGCGGCGAACTCGAACTGGAGATCGTCGATCTCTGGCAGGCCGACGTCACGCGCGACACGCGCACGCTGTCGGGGGGCGAGAGCTTCCTGGTCAGCCTGGCGCTCGCGCTGGCGCTGTCCGACCTGGTCAGCCACAAGACCTCGATCGATTCGGTGTTTCTCGACGAAGGCTTCGGCACGCTCGACGCCGATACGCTGGAGATTGCGCTCGATGCGCTCGACGCGTTGAATGCGAGCGGCAAGATGATCGGCGTGATCAGCCACGTCGAGGGGCTCAAGGATCGCATCGCCACGCAGATCCGCGTGGAAAAAGGCGGCGGGATCGGGCATTCGCGGCTGGTGATCTAGGCCGCGAGGCGGGCCGGTTGCGCATCTCGCGCGGCCGGCCCTTCGTTGCGCTATCGGCCGACCTGGCTTTCGTGCACCCCATCGCGCTCGATCGGCATCACCAACCGCGTCACCGTCAACGCCGGGTCCGCCGCGATCTCCCCCGCCTCGAACGGCATGCGCAGCCAGCGCCGCTCGGCGTAGCGGCGCGTGCCGTCGGCGAAGTGCGGCGACGCTGGATCGTCCGATTCCGAATGCGCGAGCAGCGTATGGGCCTCCGCGCCCTGCGCGCCGAACGTCACCACCTGCAGATAGCTGTTGCCGCCGATCGTGTCGGCCGAGATCGGGTCGCGCGCGCGGCGCTTGCCGTAATCGCAGATCGACGCGAAATAGCCGACGCCCGCGCAGCCGCCGTACAACGGCACCGGTTCGCCGTTGCGCGTCAGGTAGAGCGTTTCGCCGCGCGTGGCGTCGAGCGCGTAGCCCGCGTCGGTCACGGCCAGGATCGCCGCGCCGAACGCCTGCGCGACGGCCGGTTCGTCGGCGCGCAAGCCGGCCGGCGTGTTCTGCGGATCGGCCGGGTCGAACGGCTTCGCGTACAGCTTCGCCGCGTCGATCTTCTCGGCGCGCGCCCAGAACTGATCCCATAAATAAACGCCGCGCGCGTCGCGGTCGGCCACGCCGTTCCAGGCGCGCAGCGTGCGGCAGGCCTCGGCCGTGTCGGCCATGCGCGCCGGATGGAACACCTGCCCCGTCAGCGGATCGCGGTCCACACGCAAGCGCCCGCTCGCGCACACGCGATCGAGCACCGGCCGCTTGAACAGCGTGGCGCCGAGCGTGTCGCCGTCGAGTGTGAAGCGTTGCACGTCGGTTGCCGTCAGCCGCGTGCGCACTTGACCCGGCCGCAGTTCTTCGCCCGGCGCGGTGCGCTCGGCCAGCGCCAGCCCGAGCCGCGCGCGCATGTCGAGCGGCGCGACGCCTGTGCCCATCACGCGCGGGAAGCCCGTCAGCGGCTCGGCAGGATTGGCGAGCCAGTAGCTGTTGTTCATGTTCGCGACGAAATCGCGCCGCAGCAGGCCCGGCATCGCGGCAGCCGGCAGCGATCCGGCCTGCGCCGACGCGCCGCTGCGCTGCCAGTCGCATTCGCCGCGCGAACCATCCAGGAACGGCACGCCGGGCAGCCTCGCGTCCACCGCCTTGCCGATCGGCGGCGTGCAGCGGTCGGCCAGCGCATCGGGCACGTCGGGCACGTTGCCGATATCGGCGAACCAGACTTGCGGATCGCGACGGCCGATCGCCAGCGTGTTGACCCACGGCATCGCGGCGGACGCCTTCTGCGTGGCGATGAAATCGGGCAGCGAACGCGCGCGGCCGAAATCGAGAAAGGTGCGGAAGATGCGATCGTTGCTGCTGTTGGCGTCGCGAATCGCGAAGGCCTGGGTGTGCGTCCAGGCCAGCTTCGGCGACCACCCGGAGAGATCCACCACCGGCCCGTAACGCGTCGCATAGAGCGTGCGCGCGACGGTGGCCAGCGTGCCGTCGGGCTTGCGCACCGACACCGTCAGCGGCACGCGGCGCATCGTTTCGCGCTGGCCGTCCACCCAATACGCGGTGGGGTCGTCGGCGGCCAGCTTCAACTGGAACAGGCCGAAGCGTCGCGCGCCGGACACGGTGTGGGTCCAGGCGATCTCGTCGTTGTAGCCGATCATGATCACCGGCACGCCGAGGAACGACGCGCCGCCCACGTTCAGCTTGCCGGGAATCGTCAGTTGCGCCTGATAGAAGCGGTCCGGGCCGCTCCAGAACCAGTGCGGATTGCCGAACAGGATCGACGCGCCGCCCGTGGCGTCGCGACCGAACGCGAGCGCGTTGCTGCCGATGCCGTAATGGCCGCCGACGTGCAGCGCGTCGGGATCGAGCGCGGCGAGCGAGTTGGCGGTGGCGGCATCGGCATGCGTGTTCGTCGGGTGGCTGGCCCGGTTGGCGGTGGCCGCCTCGGCATGCGCGTTGGTCGAGTGGCTGGGCGGGTTGGCCGTGGCCGCCTCGGCGTGCGCGTTCGTCGAGTGGCTGGCCGGGTTGGCCGTGGCGGCCTCGGCATGCGCGCTGGGCGGGTGGCTGGCCGGGTTGGCCGTGGCCACCTCGGCATGCGCGTTCGTCGAGTGGCTGGCCGGGTTGGCGCGCGTGCTGCCGTCCGCACGCAGCGGCGCGTCGGCCGAGGGCGGATGCGCGCTCGCGATCGCCGACACGAAATGCGCCTCGCCGCCGGCCAGGTTCGCCGCGTAGAGGCGCCGATAGATGTCGGCGTCCGTAATCGACGACAGCCACGGTGCGTTGCGGCAGGCCAGATGCCGGCCCGGCGCATCGCCCGCGCGCACTTCGTCGAGATAGCGGTCGTAGCCGGCCGCGAAGCCGCGAATCATCCGTTGCAGCGCGTCGGGCTGGCTGTGGCGGTAGCGCTCGATGGTGCCGGCCGAATCGACCAGCCGGAAGAAGAAATCGGAATCGAGATTGCTCGGCGCGCCGAGCGTGGAGCGCGTGGCCGGCTTGGCGCTCGCGCCGAAATACCGGGAGCGGTCGCCGCGATAGGTCACGAACGCCTCGGCCATCGTGCAGAGGTTGTCGCTCGCCTGCGCGTAGCCGTATCCGTAGCCGAGCGCCTGCCAGTCGGCGGCCTCGATGTGTGGAATGCCATCGGCCGTGCGCCGGATCAGCACCGTGTCCTTGCCGGCCTGGGCGGTTGAGGCGGTTGAGGCGGCCGCCTGCGGCGTGGTCGAACCCGGCGCGGCGCACCCTGCCTGGCCCAGCGCACCGGCAAGGCCGACCGCCGCCGCAAGCGCCGTGATGCCTGCGCGCCACGTCCGGCGGGATCGGCCGGCTGCTGCGCGCCACTTCGTCGAAACTGAAAACACCATGCTGTTCAATCCATTGCTTGAGGCTCGGAGCCAGCCGCCGCGCAACGCCCTCGCCGCGCGACATGCGGCCCGGAGCCGGTGATGTCGATTGCGAAGCGCCGGCATGCGAACGCGATCCCGTCGATCCCGGGCGCACCGTGAAGGAACGCCGGACCGGCCAACTTCGCCCTACCCCCGATTCGGAACACGTCGATCGACGTCGATTGTTGTGGTGCCTCGCCAGACATGCCGGACATGCGAGGCGCGGCGGTGACGCGGCGGGCAGGCCGTGCGCTTCGTTGTGGTCGCAACGATGTCGCATTCGCGCGGCCTGCGCCGTGGCTGGCGGCAGTAGCTGTGCCGTATCCGCGTTGGCGTATCGGCTGCACCGCTCAAGCCGTGCCGTATTGATCGTGCCGGGTCGCGATCCGGCATGCCTGTCGGCTGCACCGTCCCAGCCGTGCCGTATTGCTCGTGGCGGGCCGTAATCCGTCGTGCCTATCGGCCGCGCCGTCCCAGCCGCGCCGTATCACTCGTGCCGAGCCGCGTCGAGATCGTCCGCACCGTCCCACGCGGCCTCGCCCGCCAGCACCGGCCTCGGCTTCGGCCGGCACTGCGCGCAATAGCCGTGCAGCACGAGGTGATGGCCGGTCAGCAGATAGCCGAGCGCGTCGGCCGCCGCCTTCTCGCGGCCGTCGATCAGCGGGTCCGAAAACTCGTCCACCTGGCCGCAGCTCAGGCAGATGATGTGGTCGTGCCGCTTGCCGTCGTTCAGTTCGTAGACATGACGATTCGAATCGAGCGTGCCGCTCGTCAGGATGCCGGCCTCGACGAACTGCGACAGCACGCGGTACACCGTGGCGAGCCCGATATCGATCTTCTCGGCCACCAGATGCCGATACACATCCTCGGCGCTGACATGGCGCGGGCGGGCCGCCGCGAAGAATTCCAGCACCTTCACGCGCGGCAAGGTCGCGCGCAGGCCTGCTCCCTGCAATTGTTCGAGTACCTGCGTCGGCATAGGCAAATTGTCGAAGGTTCGGAGATGACCGGCCGCCCGCACTGAAACGGCCGGCGCATGGCGCCACGCGCACCCTCGCCACAATAACCGACAAAAATGCGAATGAGAATCATTTGCACAAATCGCAACACTTGCGCATCATGTTGCGATCTTGCCCAACGGAGCCAGCATGAACACCACCGCATCGAACCCCGGCCTTGCCTTCATCGACACGCTGCTGTCGCGTCAATCGCACTACGGCCTGACCGAGCCCGCGCCGGGCGGCCACGAACTCGACCTGATCCTCGACACCGCGATGCGCGCGCCCGACCATGCGCAACTGCGTCCGTGGCGTTTCGCGCTGATCCGCGACGAAGCTCGCATCGAGCTGGCCGAGGTATTGATCGAGCTGGCCGCGGCCCGCGAGCCGCAACTGTCGCCGGCCGATCTCGAAGCACGCGGCAACGCCGCGCAGGCCGCGCCGCTGATCATCGCGGTGGCCGTGGCGATCCGCGACGATGCGGGCATTCCGGAAGTCGAACAGTTGCTCTCGACGGGCGCTGCCACCATGAACCTGCTGAACGCCTGCCACGCACTGGGCTACGGCGCGTTCTGGATCACCGGCGACGACGCCTACGATCCAAAGCTGCCGCTCGCGCTCGATTTCGAGCCGACCGACCGCCTGCTCGGCTTCCTGATGGTCGGCACGCCGGCCTCGCAGGATGCGCCGCCGCCGCGCCCGTCGCGCGCGAACCATGTGCGCGAGTGGCTCGGCCGCGCATCGATCTGATCGTTTTCGACTGATGACCGGAGCCGCAGGCGCGGCCCGGTTCGCACCATAAAGCCACGGCCCGCCCGGTCACCCCGGCGGGCCGTTTCGCTTGGGTCAGTGCGCGCGTGCGCCGCCTTCGACGGCCGCCACGCCTTCGAGGCGCTCGGCCGCCGTGCCGCGATCCTCGTAGACGAACTCCGAACCCTTCGACGACTGGATGATCTGGCCGCGCTCAATACGGATCACGCGATCGGCGACGTGGAAATAACGGTCGTCGTGCGACACCACGATCAGCGTCTTGCCCTGGCGCTTCAGTTCCGGCAGGAACACCGTGTAGAACACGCGGCGGAACGTCGGGTCCTGGTCGGCCGCCCATTCGTCGAACATCATCACCGGGCGCTGTTCGAGCATCGCGTGCACCAGCGCGAGCCGCTTGCGCTGGCCCGTGGACAGATCGATGGTCGAGAACACGCCGTTCTCGATCCTGACCTTGTGCGCGATCTCCAGTTGCTCCAGGTAGGCCTGCGCGCGTGCGATCAGCGCCGCGTCGTGCACCACCAGATCCTCGAACAGGTGGTAATCGGCGAACACCGCCGAATAGAGCTGGCGGTAGGCATCCATGCGCTCGGCCGGCACCGGCTCGCCGTTCAGCAGCAACTGGCCCTGCCCGGCTTCGTACAGCCCCAGCAGCAGCTTGATCAGCGTGGTCTTGCCGCTGCCGTTTTCACCGATCACGAACACCATGTCGCCGCGTTCGATCTTCAGGTCGATGGGCCCAAGCCGGAACGGCGGCTGGCCGCCGACCGGCGGGAATTCCCAGGCGGCCTGACGCAGTTCGATCTCGCGCAGGTCGGCGAACGGCGCGGGCGGCGTGCCGTCGAGCAGCCGCGCTTCGCGATTCGCGAATTGCGCCGTCAGTTCGGCGATGCGCTGGAACGAGATGCGCGCCTGGCTCAACGCCGGCAGGCTGCTTGCCAGCGTTTCCACCGGACCGCGCACGTAGAGCAGCACGATCACGAAACCGCTGACCACTTCCGGCGACACGCCCAGACGCTGCTGCAACAGCAGCAGCACACCGATCACGACGAAGAACAGCGTGGTGACCGACGCGCTCGCGCCGTAATACAGCCGCATCGCCTTGATCTTCAGTTCGGCCACCTCGTCGGCCGCGCCGGCCAGGCGCGTGCCGAACACGCGCTGGCGGCGGTCGCGGTTGATGCGCAACTCCTTCGCGCCCTCGGTGATCGCGCGGTATTGCTTCTGCAGCTCGTCCTGCGCGCCGCGCACGCCCCGGTAGTACTGCCCCCACTTGAGGCTGGCGTACTGGTTGATCAACGCGCCGATCACGATCGCCACCAGCGCGATCAGGAACAGCGGCACCGACAGCACCAGCATGTAGGCCACGCAGCCCGCCGCCACCGCCGCTGCGACAGCGACGTTCGGGAAGCTGAAGGTCATCGCGCTGACGGTTTCCACGTCGCTGTTCAGCGTCGAGAGCAGACGGTGGGTTTTGTAGCGTTCGAGCTCGGCCACCGGCGCGCACACGATGCGCGCCGAAATGTCCTTGCGCAGCGCGGCGATGATGCGCTGGCCCGTCACGCTGTTGCCGATCCCGGCGATGCCGTTGCACAGCAGCGTGATCACGCAGAGTGCGACGAAGGTAACGGCGGTTTTCTCGCCGAGGCCGCCCGGCGCATGCAGGCTGGCATTGATCACCGACAGCAGCCAGGCCGTGCAAAGGCCGCCCGCGATGCCCAGCAGCGTCGCGCCGAGCGTGATCGGCAGGTACGGCCGAAGCAATTGCAGCAAGGTGCCGCCGTAATGTTCGCGCGGGGTGCCGCGCTTGTCGCCAGTCATCGGTAGTTCCTCGGGTGTGTGATGCGAGCCGGCGCGGCGTGGGTGGCGACGCCGGCGAACAGGAGCCGGCCGACGCCCGCCGAACGGGCCTGCGGCACAGCCTACCGCGATGCCGGACCGGTGCGAACCGCTCTCGTTTGCCGGCCGCGCCGCCCGGCCTACTGCCGCCTTGCCGGCGCCTCATCGCGATAATGATTCTTATTTGCAACGCGCGAATGATATTAGGTGCCGCCCGAATTGGCAACCGCCCGGGGCTGCCGCACCTGCGGTTTGCCGCGTGCGGCAAGGCTTTGCGCGGCGCTCGGGCGGCTCGCCGAGGGTGCGGGATCGGCCGTTCGGCCAGTTTCATCCGCCCCCGTTTGTTCCGGGTTGTGTCGCCTCAAAATACTGGATATATTTACAGCACTGTACTGATAACCAGTATCGAGGTGAGCAATGGAACATCGGGTTCGAATCGTCAACGATACCGATCGCCAGATCCTTGCGTGGCTGCGCAGCCAGGCCGGCGACGAACGCGTCGCACGGGCGCTCCACCAGCTCGGGCGCACGCGTAAGCCTTACGTATCGGCACTGTGCCGTTATCTCGGCCTGCGCCCGCCGGTCACGATCCAGCGGCCCGCGCGCCGCGCCGCCACCGATCACTCGGTCGGCGATCACTACCTGGCGCTGATTCGCCAGCATCTGGCCCATCATGCGGCCCGTTGAGCCGAGCGCCGGCTGGCGCATCTCGGCGGCCACCGCCGCGGCCTCGCGCGGCAGCGGCGCGTTGCGGCGGCGCGCGTTCGTGATTGGTGAGCCGGCACGGCACGCGCGTCACGTCACGGCGTATCGCGGCGCGCAGCGTGCCGAAGACGAAACGGGCGAAGCGCTCGAAACCGGCAGCGAATAAACGCAAAGGCCGCCCGCAACCTTCAGGTTGCGCGGCGGCCTTTTGCCGATGGAGCCGGCCCGCTGGCGAACGGCATTGCGCCGTCCGCCCGGGGTTCCGGCGGTCTGCCAGCCTTACGGCTTCATCGTGCCGGTGCGCACGAAGCGCTCGTGCCACGACAGCGCCTCGCCGAGCAAGTGCGGCGTGTGCTTGCCGAAGCTCTCGCGGCTCGCGCGCTCGAAGTAATCGGCCAGCATCGGGCGGAAATCCGGGTGCGCGCAGGTGTCGATGATCTTGCGCGCGCGCTGGCGCGGCGACAGCCCGCGCACGTCGGCCAGGCCCTGCTCGGTCACCACCACGCCCACGTCGTGCTCGGTGTGGTCCACGTGGCTGGCCATCGGCACGATCCGAGAAATCGTGCCGCCCTTGGCCGTGCTGGCCGACATGAAGCAGGACAAATAACCATTGCGCGCGAAGTCGCCCGAACCGCCAATGCCGTTCTGGATCTTCGTGCCCATCACGTGCGTGGAATTCACGTTGCCGTAGATATCGGCTTCGATCATCCCGTTCATCGCGATGCAGCCGAGGCGGCGCACGAGTTCGGGGTGATTGCTGATCTCCTGCGGGCGCAGCAGGATCTTCGAGCGGAACAGCGCGATATCGTCGGCGAAGCGCTTCACGGCGTCGGGGCTCAACGAAAGCGCCGTGGCCGAGGCGAAGCTCAGCGTGCCGTTCGCGAGCAGGTCGAGCATGCCGTCCTGAATGACCTCGGTGTAGGCGCTCAGGTTCGTGAAGCCACCCTCGCCCAGCCCGGCCAGCACGGCGTTCGTGATGTTGCCCACGCCCGATTGCAGCGGCAGCAGGTTGGCCGGCAGGCGGCCGCGGCCGATTTCGTGGCGCAGGAAATCGATCAGGTGGCTCGCGATCAGCTTCGAGGCGTCGTCCGGAGCGTTGAACGCGTTGCTGCGGTCGGGCGCGTCGGTTTCCACGATCGCGATGATCTTCTCGGCCGCGCAACGCAGGTACGGCTCGCCGATGCGGTCGTCGGCCGACACCAGCGGAATCGGCTTGCGGTTCGGCGGCAGCGCGGTGCCGTAATAGATATCGTGCATACCGTCGAGGCCGAGCGGCTGGCGCGAATTGACTTCGAGGATCACCTTCTTGGCCTGATCGAGCCAGGTCTTGTTGTTGCCGACCGAAGCGGACGGAATCAACAAGCCGTCCTCGCGAATGCCGGCCACCTCCACCACCGCCACGTCGATTTCGCCGAACAGGCCGAACCACGCGTATTGGGCGACGTGGCTCAGGTGGATGTCCTGATAGTCGAGCTCGCCGGCGTTGATCTTCTCGCGCAGGATCGGGTCCGATTGATACGGCAGGCGCATCGAGATGCCGTCGGCCTTGGCCAGCGCGCCGTCGAGTTCGGGCGCGGTGGAGGCGCCGGTCAGCACGTTGATCCGGAAATCCTCGCCGCGTGCGTGCGCGGCCGAGATGCGCGTGGCGAGTGCGGTCGGCACGGCCTTCGGGTAGCCGGAACCGGTGAAGCCGCTCATGGCGACGGTCATGTTCGGGGCGATCAGCGCGGCGGCTTCATCGGCGGTGCGCACCAGCGAGCGCAGGGATTCTGCGTGGATTCGGGATGTGGACATGGCGAGATTCGAACGGGGGTGTATTGGTATCGCGTCGAGCGGCGCCGCGGCGGGGTGTCTCGGAAGCGGCGCGTGGCCTGGCGGCTTGCGACAGCGGGCCGAGGGCAGGACACGCCGGGCAGTATCGCAGAGGCCCCTGCACGCATAGATGAGCCGCCCTGCAAAACTGCATTGCCGGATTCACGCGATATTTAGTGCTCAACATCGTTTAACGCGAGGCCAAAACGCGCACCGTGCGGTGCCACGCATTCATCTATCGGCGGCGGGCCAAGCCATCGCAAAAATCGTGTCGCATCCGTAAGCCCATGTTGGAATACGGAAAACTGCCCGATTGCAAATTGAAATATTTCCGGTAAGGATCGATTCGCGTGTGAGGCCGATTGCCACGGCGAACACGCGCCATTCCAACGATATTTCCTACCGCGAACCGATGACCCCTCCCAAACTTCTGCCGTACGTGTCCGCCGTGTTGGCCGCCGCGTTGATGAGCGCCTGCGGCGGCGACACCGAAACCGCCGCGCCGGCGCCGTCCCAAACCACTTCCACCGACACCACCTGCCTCGCGATCGACAGCAGCGGCTCGACCTCGGTGGTCGGCTCGAACCAGCCCGGTGACCCGTCGCTGCCGGAGCCGGCCTCGGGCTATCGCAAGGGGCTCAAGCCGATCGTCGCGAAAACCTACCTGGTCACCACCTCGAACGCCTATGCGAGCGCGGCCGGCTGTGCGGTGCTGCGCAAGGGCGGCTCGGCGGCCGACGCGGCGGTGGCCGTGCAGGCCGTGCTCGGGCTGACCGTGCCGGAAGCCACGGGGCTCGGGTCGGGCGGCGTGCTGCTCTACTACGACGGCCGCGCCAAGACGCTGCAAGCCTACGACGGCCGTGAAACCGCGCCCGCCGCCGCGACAGAAAACTACCTGCGCTACGTGGACGACACCAGCGACCAGACCGTCCCGGTGCCGAGCGCACGCGCCAGCGGCCGCTCGATCGGTACCATCGGCGTGCCGCGCCTGATCGAATTGCTGCAGCGCGACCACGGCAAGCTGCCATGGCGCGACCTGTTCGGCGATGCGATCTCGCTGGCCACCAACGGCTTCCCGATCGGCGGGCGGCTGGCCGCCGCGATCTCGGGCAACACCGCGAGCCTGAAGCGCGACGCCGAGGCCGCCGCCTACTTTCTGAACGCCGACGGCACGCCGAAGGCGCTCGGCACCGTGCTGAAGAACCCGGCCTATGCCGATGCGCTCACGCAGATGTCGCAAAACGGCGCGAACGCGCTTTACACGGGTGCGATCGCACAGGACATCGTCGCGAAGATCGCCACCACCACCGGCGCGGACGGCTCGAAGATCACCCCGGGCAAGACCACGCTGGCCGACCTCGCCGCCTATCAGGCCAAGCGCCGCGACGCGATCTGCACGACCTATCGCGGCGCGTATTGGGTATGCGGCATGCCGCCGCCGTCCTCGGGCGGCATCGCGGTGGCCTCGGCGCTCGGCATCCTCGAGAACTTCGACCTGAAATCGATGGGGCCGACGGCGCTCGATCTCGAGGGCGGCAAACCGGGCGTGCAGGCCGTGCACCTGATCACCGAAGCCGAGCGGCTCGCCTACGCCGACCGCGACAAGTACGTGGCCGACACCGATTTCATCCCGCTGCCCGGCGGCAGCGCCGACACGATGCTGAACAAGCCGTACCTGAAGCAGCGCGCGGCCCTGATCAGCACCGCCAAGAGCATGGGCACCGCGCTGCCCGGCGACCTCGGCGCGATCCCGCTCGGCGTGGACACCACGTTGATCGAGCACGGCACCAACCAGTTCACCATCGTCGACGGCGACGGCAGCGTGTTGAGCGCGACCACCACGGTCGAATCGAGCATGGGGTCGTTCCACATGACCCACGGCTTCCTGCTCAACAACCAGTTGACCGACTTCTCGGCCAGCCCCACCGATACCGGCGGCGCGCTGGTGGCGAACCGCGTGCAGCCGGGCAAGCGCCCGCGCAGCTCGATGGCGCCGACCATCGTGTTCAAGGTCGCGGCGGACGGCTCGAAGGGGGATTTCCTGATGGCGACCGGCTCGCCGGGCGGCGGCACGATCCCGCAGTACGTGCTCAAGACGCTGGTCGGCACGCTCGACTGGGGCCTCGACGCGCAGCAGTCGGCCGGGCTGATCGATTTCGGCGCGAGCAACAGCCCGACCACCACGGTCGGCGGCGAGCATCCGAACGTCGACACCAGCAACGGCGGTGCGAACGATGCGCTGCTCGTGGGGCTGAAGGCGCTGGGTCACACCGTGTCGACGTCTGCGCAGGCCAGCGGCGTGAACACCGTGCTGCGGATTCAGCAGAACGGCGTGGCGTTGCTGCAAGGTGGGACTGATCCGCGCCGTGAGGGCGTGGTGCTTGGGGATACGTTTACGCGGTGAATGTGAAACGGGGCGCGGTGCCTGTCAGACGACAAGCACCGCGCCGCCCGCCCACCTCGCCTCGGGGATGCGATTTACCGGTGTAAGCCGATCGACCTTCAACACAGGTCAGCGTTCAGCCCGAGACATGCCTTCTTCAAACGCATTGACGCGATTAGACTTGAAAACTCCAAATCGCGTGGGCAACGGGGAAGCCACTGCCGCCAGGAATATAGATGGCATTGTTTTGGATCAAGTGTCCGTCGCCAGTGTATTTGGAACTCGCTGTCAGATACCCAGACGAATCATAATTCTTGGCGTTATATGAACCATCGTTGTTGTACGAGAACTTTGAGAACCCCGTAAGGTTGCCCGTTCTCGTGCTAAATCGATCAGCTTCGATCTGACGCCCAAGGCCATCAAAGAAATCACGCTCAAACAGCTTTCCTGACGAATATTGATAATAGTCGTAGACGATATGATTGACACCAAAAAGCGCGACCATTTCCTCCGCCCCGTCGAACGTATGTGCGATAAAGCTATTATCGACCGCGAAGTCGTACAGTTTCGTCGCCGTTCCGTTCGAGTAAAAGATATCCCGTGTCTTGAAGCCGCTGGTGTTGAAGGTTGCATATTCGGTCATCTGTCCATTCGCTCCAAACAACGCTCCAAATTGCGAGCCGTCGCTATTAAATACGTGAGAGGCGTAGCTGCCGTCAGCATTGAAGTCGATTTGCTTGTTCGCTTTTCCATCTGCGCCGAAGAAGATATCCTGCGTCTTGACACCGGCGGTATTGAACTTCGCATGCTCGGTGGCCTGGCCATTGACGCCGAACAGCGTCGCGGTTTGTGAGCCATCGGCAGCGAAATCGTACTTCGTGTAGCTGTTGTCGAGGTTGAAGTCGTATTGCTGCGTGGCCTTGCCGTCGGCACCGTAGAAGGTATCGAGCGTCTTGACGCCGCTGGCATTGAACTTCGCGTACTCGGTCATCTGGCCGGTCGTGCCGTACAGCGTCGCTGTCTGGGTGCCATCGGCGGCGAAGTCGTACTTCGTGTAGCTGTTGTCCAGATTGAAGTTGTACTGCTGCGTGGCCTTGCCATTCGTGCCGTAAAAGGTATCGAGCGTCTTGAAGCCGTTGGTATTGAACTTCGCATATTCGGTCATCTGGCCGCTCGTGCCGTATAGCGTCGCGGTCTGGGTGCCATCAATGGCGAAGTCGTACTTCGTGTAGCTGTTGTCGAGGTTGAAGCTGAATTGCTGCGTGGCCTTGCCGTTCGCGCCGTAGAACGTATCGAACGTCTTGAAACCGTTGGCATTGAACTTCGCGTACTCGGTTATCTGGCCGGTCGTGCCGTACAGCGTTGCTGTCTGAGTGCCATCGGCGGCGAAGTCGTGCTTCGTGTAGCTGTTGTCGAGGTTGAAGTTGTATTGCTGCGTGGCCTTGCCATTCGTGCCGTAGAAGGTATCGAACGTCTTGAAGCCGTCGGCATTGAACTTCGCATACTCGGTCATCTGGCCGGTCGTGCCGTACAGCGTCGCTGTCTGGGTGCCATCAATGGCGAAGTCGTACTTCGTGTAGCTGTTGTCGAGGTTGACGTTGTATTGCTGCGTGACCTTGCCGTTCGCGCCGTAGAAGGTATCGAGCGTCTTGAAGCCGCTTGCATTGAAATTCGCATACTCGGTCATCTGGCCGGTCGGACCGTACAGCGTCGCTGTCTGAGAACCATCGGTGGCAAAGTCGTACTTCGTATAGCTCGCGTCGAGGTTGAAGTTGTATTGTTGCGTGGCCTTGCCGTCGGCGCCATAGAAGGTGTCCAGCGTCTTAAAGCCTGCGGCGTTGAACTTCGCGTATTCGTTGATCTTGCCATTCACGCCATACAGCGTCGCAGTCTGCGAGCCATCGGGGCTGAAGTCGTACTTCGTGTGGCTATTGTCGGGCCGGAAATCGTAGCGCTGGGTTTCCTTGCCATCGGCTCCAAAAAATACGTCCTGGAGTTTGAACCCGGTGTGATCGAATTTTGCTTGCTCCTGGATTTGACCGTCGGGATCGAACAGGGACGTCGTCACTGTGCCTTTCAACGAAAGCTCGCCATTTACCATGACCCATCCGCCGTTCAGCAGCGGAATGGCTTTTGTATCAATCGTGAATACCGGCTGGCCATCAACCGTGGAGTTGGTGTACGTGATCATGTCGCCCTGGACCTTCTGCCAGTCGACGAGATTCGCGTCCATGCCGGATTGCTGGAGAATCCAGCAATCCGCATAGTACTGTGTATATGTCAGGTGTTTGGCAATGGACGGCGGCAGCATTCCATAGTACTTGCCCGCAGCATCAACAAATGCCGTGCCTGGATTGGTAAGTATCTGAGCAGTTGCGGATCCCCACGTTATATTTTTGACGTCGATGCCGGCCGACTGCGCTAGTTTATTCAGTTGCAGCGTCAATCGACTGTCGAATAAGTCAGAATGCATGTGACCGGCCGCGCCACCGGTCAACCCCAACTGAAAGGCAACGATGTATTCGGAAAGCAGCGCCACCCCTTCATTGGTCAAGCCATTTGCGACGGCTTGATCAGGACTCAATGCGAGCGAACCACCTATCCCACCCGGTAGTAATGCATGTCCGAGTTCATGCGCGAGCGTAGTTACGAATAAGGTTTCCGATTCGTTCCACGCAGGGTCGAAAAAAATAGTCTTTTTAGAAAAATCAGTATACACCCCATAATTTTCTTTTCCAGTTTTGAAATACCAGTCATCGTGATTTCCATAGGTATTCAGTTCGTCAGCCAGGAACGGTGATTTTTCTGCTGCCGCAACAATCGCGTTATACTTCGCAGAATTTAGACCAAATCCTTTAGCCAATTTTTTAAGAGCATTATTTCCGAGAGCAATCGTCATTTTTTCCACCACATTTAATTATTATTGAGTTCAATGACAATATTGGAAAGGTTGCCGGTCGGATCAAAACTGATGGTTATGATCTTGCACCCCTTATCGTCTACTTGCTGGTATCTCCAGTTTTCGTTTCCGTGAGGCTCTGTCGCTTTAGCCGGGCCGCCGTGGGAAAATAGCTGGGGCGGGAGACGTATAAATTTTTTCGCGAATATGTTTATCGCGTCATCAAAATTCGGCCCATCTTTATCAAGGTTAAAATTCAGCGCTGCGGAAAAAAATCCCGACGAATGAACTTTTCTCCCTCCCACAAACTGAGCTCCGGGAACCGTTCCACCGAAATCCTCTGATACTTTTCTTCTTGAAATTATCGAATCTGGCACGCTACCCATAATCAAAATATGGTGCACCCCGCCATCAACGTCATCGGATATGCTCACCTCTTCTAGGTTGAAAATATTTTTCAGATTGGTTTCGGTATAGAACTTATCCTGCAGCAGGAGATCGCTGTCAAAAATAACCTTGAGATTTTTAGCAAACTCGACGGGAGTTTTCGGCCTGGGTATCATTTGCGTTACCTCTTTTCCGCCTTGCGGGGAAACGGACTGGTTTGTCGGCGAAACGACTTGCCGTGCGGAATTTAGATGGCTCGTTAAAGCAGGAGCCGTCTGCGGCGCATCTTCCGGTTGCAAATAACGCAAACTCCCCGGCAATGCGGTCGGCATGTGGAACACCGGCGCCGGCTGCGCGTAACTTATATTGCTTGCCACGGTGGCGGTCGCCACTGCGGCTGCTGTCAAGGCTTTCATCGGTCTTGTTCCTCTCAAAAACAGCGTTTAACAACCAGGCTACGGAGCTAATAGAATCCGCCCCGAATCGATTAAAAAACCTCTCTTACCGAACCGCTCGAATCTCAGCTGCCACCCGGCGGCAAATCAATCCGCTTTCCCGCACCTCACCACCCACCTAATCCCGCATCGATTTACGAATCCCATCCCTGACCGGCTCAAGCAGATAATCGAAAGCCGAACGCGCTTTTCATTAAGAGCCACCGTCATTTTTCACAACCCTGATTATTATTTTTCTTGATCTCAATAAGGACGCTGGAAAGCACACCAGCCGGATTGAAACCGATGATCACTTCCTTTTCCATTTGACAGCCTACCTGCCGGTATTTCCATGTTTCGTTTCCATGTGGGGCCGTAGCAGCAGGCGGGCCGCCATGGGGAGATGGCTCGTCCGGAAGACGAACAAATTTCTCGGCGAATATTTTTTCGGTCGCACCAAAATCCGGCCCTTCGCCATAAAGGGAAAAATTCAATCCCGCAGAAATTGAACCATTTTTAAGGAATTTTTTCCCACCCACAAAATTCGCGCCAGCTATCGACTCTCCCACGGATTCCGACACTTTTACTCTTGGAATCGCTGCTGCGGGAACGCTGGCCATAATCGAAATCTGACGCTCCCCACTGTCGGCATCATCGAATATGCTGACTTCTTCCAGATTAAAAACATCTTTCAGATTGGCGTCGGTATAGAACGCATCCTGCAGCAGGAGATCGCCGTCAAAAATCACCTTGAGGTTCTCAGCAAACTCGGTAGGATTTTTCGGTCTCGATATCATCTGCGCCCCCCGTTCTCCGCCCTTCTGAGAAACAGACTGATTTGCCGGCGAACTCGTTTGCTGTACAGAATTCAAATGGCTCGTTAATGCCGGAATCATCTGCGGCGCATCCTCCGGTTGCACAAAATGAAGCCTTCCCGGCAACGTCGCCGGCATATCCAACGCCGGTGCCGGCTGCGCATAACTTATGTTGCTTACCACGGTGGCGGTCGCCACTGCGGCTACTTTCATGGCTTTCATCGGCATTGCTCCTCACGACCTTATTTTTTAGTTTTTTTGACTTGAATAAGAACACTGGAAAGACTTCCAGCGGGGTTAAAACCGATGGTAATTGCCCTATCCGTTCGTTCGTCTACCTGCTCAAACTTCCACGTTTCGTTTCCATGAGAGGCCGTCGCTGCGCTAGGGCCGCCATGCGGAGATGGCTGAGGCGGAACAAGAAAAAATCTTTTTCCAAATATTTTCATCGCAGCATCAAAATCCGGGCCGCCTTCGTACATTCCAAAGTTCAAACCACCTCTGATTGACTCTAATTGGTCAGTCCTTCCACCAACAAAATCCGCCCCTGAAGTCGATCCACCGAAAAATTCGGATGCTTTTATTCTCGGGAAAATTTCTTCGGATACGCGCCCAACTATCGAGATACTTTTCCCAGAGCCATCGATTCTGTTACTAACTTTCAAACTCTCTAGATTAAAAATATCTTTTAAATTTACCTCGGCGTAGAACGCATCTTGCAACAGGAGATCATTGTCAAAAATGACCTTAAAATTCCGAACAAATTCAATGGGAGTTTTCGGCTTGGATATCATCCGCGCCACCCCTTTTCCGCCTTTCGAAGAAATAGACTGGTTTTCCGGTGGGCTCGTTTGCTGCGCAGAATTCAAATGACTCGTCAATGCAGGCTTCATCTGCGGCGCATCTTCCGGTTGAAAATAACGCAAACTCCCCGGCAATGCGGTCGGCATGTGGAACACCGGCGCCGGCTGCGCGTAACTTATGTTGCTTGCCACGGTGGCGGTCGCCACTGCGGCTACTGTCATGGCTTTCATCGGTATTGCTCCTCACGAAAACAGCGTTTAACAACCGGGCTGGAACGTTGATCCAAGCTCCTGAATGCATGGCAACCAGCTTTAAAATCGATTTAGTCCCGATCGCCATCCTGCAAATACGAAATCCACGTCCCGGCATTGGGTCGCCAAGTTAATCCCGCATCGATTTACGAATCCCATCCCTGACCGGCTCAAGCAGATAATCAAATGCCGAACGCGCATGCGTGCGGATATACACCTCGGTCCGAAGCCCTGGCCCAAGTGCGATCGGTTCTTTGGCAAGCCGGTTGGCTTTCGCCAGTGCTTGCGCCGGCACCTCGACCCGCACCACGTAGAAACGCGTGCGCTTGTCGCTGTCGGTCAGGGCATCCGCGGAAATGTAGGTAAGCTTGCCGTCGAGCATCGGCGTGGTGCGCGAGTTGTAGGCCGTCAAGCGAACGTCCGCATGGCTTCCTGGCGCGATCTCGCGAACATCGTCCGGCCGGATGTTCGCTTCCACGATCAGCGGCGCGCCGTCGGGCACGACATCGACAATCGGTTCTCGCGGCGCGATCACCGCGCCGATCGTGTGCACCTTCAGGCCGACAATCACCCCCGCGACCGGCGCGCTCACGCGGGTTCGGGCCGACTGATCGCGGGCCGGCAAAAGCCGCTCACCGATCTGAACCGCGCGCGCGGTGGCGTCCTTGAGTTCGTCGTCGGCCGCCTTCACGTAGTCGTGACGCAGCCCGGCAATGCGAAGTTCGAGATCGGTCTGCCGCTGTTTCGCGCGGCTCAAATCGGCGGCGCCGGACTGGACGCGCGAGAGTGCGTCGGCCTCGGTCCGCTGCAAGTCGAGCACCTTCGTTTGAGCGACGAACCCCTCCCGCTGCAAGGTTTCGTTGGTCCTCCGCTGCTGACGCGCCATGTCGTAACTGCGGTTCATCGTCTGAATCAGTTGCGAACTGATGGCGATTTCCTGGCGGGTCTGAGCCAGCTCGGTGCGCAGCATCGCGCTCTGGTCGACGAACGCACGCCGGCGCGCGATGAAAAGCGAGGATTCGCGCGCCAGCAATTCGGCGATGCGCGAATGGTTGCGCTGGCTTTCGAGCGCAGCCGGAAACGTCACGGTATCGTTCAGTTCGCGCTCGGCCGACAGTCGCGCGATCTTCGCCTGTTCCGCATCGGATTGCGCCTGCAACGCGGACAGTTCGGACGCCGGGCCGACGTTGTCCAGCACAATCAGCACCTGGCCGGCCGTCACGCGGTCACCATCGCGGACCAGGATCTGTTTCACGATCCCGCCTTCCAGATGCTGCACCGTCTTGCGTTCGCCTTCGGTGCGCACCGAGCCCTCCGCGACGACGGCACCGGAAAGCGGCGCGAGCGCGGCCCACCCCCACATCAAACCCAAGCCCACGACGACACCAGCCACACCCAAGCCGATCAACCGGCGCGGCAGCGGCAGCACGCGTTCGTTGGATACGCCGGAATCAGGCCACCAGCGCTTCAGGGTTTCGCTCACGCGATGCAAGGACACGAACGTTCTCATCGCTTGCCTTCCGTCGTCGATTCAAGCGTCGGTACCTGGACCGCCTGCAGCGTGGATCGGCTCGCCCGCATCGCAGCAAGATCGATATCGGGCGGCACGCCGCTGGCGTCGTCGGTCTGGCCGGCCCCTGGGCGCGAGCCGCTGTCGACCTTCTCTGGTCTGGACGGGGTGTCGACCTGTTCCATTTGCCCATCCTTCAGCCTCAGGATTCGGTCGGCCAGCGCGAGCAGTGACGGCCGGTGGGTCACCGCGATGAGGGTCATCCCATCGGCCTTCAGCCGGCGCAGCACGCGCTCGAGCGCGGCTTCGCCCCGCGTGTCCAGGCTCGCGTTGGGTTCATCCAGCAGCAGCACGGCGGGCTCCCCGTACAAGGCGCGCGCGAGGGCGATGCGCTGACGTTGTCCGCCGGACAACCGTTCCCCGGCGTCGCCGATCGGCGTCTCGTAACCGTCGGGGAGATTCAAGATCATGTCGTGGACCTCCGCCCGCTGGGCGGCCCGGACGATTGCGGCCGAATCGAGCGGGAGGGGCTTGGCAGTTCGCGCGATGTTTTCCGCGACGGTGCCCGCGAACAACTCGACGTCTTGCGGCACATACCCGAGATACCGGCCCAAGGAAGATCGAGGCCACTGCGCCACGTCGGCGCCGTCGAGCCGCACCGCACCCGCCTGCGGGCGCCAGAGCCCGGCGATGACTCGCAGCAACGTCGACTTGCCGGACGCGCTGGGCCCCGTGATCACCAAGGTCTGGCCCGCAGCCAGCGTGAAATGGATGCCGCGCAGCAGCAGCCTTCCCAGGCCCGGCGTTCGCGACGGCACACTGAACGCGATCTGTTCGACCCGGATTTCACCCGTCGGTGGTGGCAGCGCGATCGGTTCCGCCTCGGCCTGAGCGGCGAGCAGCGCCTCCAGACGAGGCCACGCCTCACGCAGTTCGCCGGCCTGCTTCCAGTTGCCGATCAATTGTTCGATCGGCGCCAGCGCCTTGCCGAGCAGGATGGTCGTGGCAAGCATCACGCCCGGTGTCGCATGGCCCGCAATCACGAGCCACGCGCCCGCAGCCATCGTGATCACCTGAATCGCCTGCCGCAGCCCTTTGGTCAGGTCGCGGTAGAACGCGCTGCGATCCGACACGTCGCGCTGCGCGGCGATGTAGTCGCGCTTGCGCGCATCCCAGGCGCCCACCAGGTTATCCGCCATGCCCAGCACGGTCATGACTTCGGCATTGCGAATGAGCTGTTGGTAAAACGAGTCCGTCTCCCGCTGCCGCGCGAGATAAGACTCGATGCCCTTGCGCGTGAGCCGGTCGTTGACCAGCGCGACGCCAATCAACAACAGCGCGCTGATCACCGCAATCAGCGCCAGCGACCAGTGAAACAAGCCGATGACGACCACGTAGACCACCAGCCACGGCGCATCGAAAAACGCGATGACACCGGACCCCGCGAGAAACGCCCGCAGCGTATTGATATCGCCCTGGCTCGCGATGGCGCGTGAAGGCTGCCGATGAGCGTGAGCGGCAATTTGCGCCTGCAACGCAAGTGCTTCAAGCCGGTTGCCGATCTGCACGCCCAGGTCCGACAAGATCCGGCTGCGGGCGAGATCGACACCCAGGTTCATCCCGAGTGCGATCGCCATGAAGGCCATCAGCATCAGCAGCGTTTGAATGCTCTGGCTCGGCAGCACGCGGTCATACACCTGGAGCAGATAGAGGGTCGGCGTCAGCAGCAACAGATTCGACGCGATACCGAATGCGGCTGCGATCAGCAGATGGCGTTTGACGAGTGGATACATCAATGTGCTCCCGATGCACCGAGGCTCCGTGCAGCAGCGGGCGTGGGCTCGATCAGCAGTGCGTCGAGGGCGGCAAGGTCGGCCTCGCTCAGATCGGCGGTACTCGCTTTCAGCTTCAGCGCTTGGGCGAGCGTTTCCGCACGGGCGCGCGCCAGGTCGCGCTGTGCCCGGTAGCGTTTGTCTCCCGCGTCGAGCACATCGGCGTTCACGCGAACGCCGACCCGGTAGCCGGTTTGATTGGAGCGCCACGCGACGGTGGCCGAGCGCACCGCGCTCGCCAGCGCTTCCGTCTGCGCCAAACCTCGCGTAACGCCCAGATAGGCGTCGTGGGCCGTCAGTCGGGCGCTGCGTTGGGCGTCGTCGAGATCGTCGCGAGCCTTGTCTTCCAGCGCGAGCGCTTCGCGAATCTTGCTGCGGGTCATCAGGCCGTCGGTCAGCGGCAACGAGATCTGGATGCCGATGTAGCCGGAGCTGCCCCGGTTCGCGCCCGTGTAGAAGTTCGTCTGGCCGTTGATATACGCCGCGTTGCCGTTGCTGGCGTTGCCGACCAGCGCGACGGTGGGATAGTCGCCGGCGCGCGCCTTGTTCCGCTCCCGGCTGGCGAGCTGGATCGCGATCAATTTTCGACGCACCCCGTAGTCGGCGGTGGCGGCCGTGTCCATCCACGGTTGCAGGTCCGCGGGAGACACGGGTGGCAAACGCGCGTCGTCGCGCCATCCATCTACCCTGTCGACAGGATGGCCGACCATCTTCTCGAGCGCCGCGTAGCGGGTATCGCGTTGCGTTTGCGCAGCGACTTCATCGGCCCGTGCGGCATCGAAGCTGGCCAGTGCCTCGTTGGTATCCACGATGGTCGCATCGCCCAGCGCGAAGCGGCGCTTCGCGAGCGCCAGTTGCTCCGCGACGGCCTTGCGGTGGCCGATGGCGAGCGCAAAGTCGTCCTGCGCATTCAGTGCGGCCAGATAGGCTTGAGCAACGCGAAGCAGCAGGTCCTGCTTCGCTTGTGCCAACGCAAGATCGGCATCCATCGCGAGGAGCTGGCCTTGCTGCCAGTTTTCCCACGCAGCCCAGTTGAAGAGAGGCTGATTCAACGTGAGCGTGAAGCCGTTGGTCGAATAGCCGGGGATGGTCTGCCCTGGAATCCTGATGCCATTGCGATAGAGAACCTGCTGGATGCCAACTTGCGGCAGCATCCCCGCTCGCCCCTGGGGCGCTTTTTCGATGCCCGCCCGCCAGGCCGCCTCGGCACTTTTGAACGCGGCATCGTGAGCGAGCGCCTCGCTGGCGAGACTCGCCAGACTCGACGCGTTGGCAGCCGTCGCCGAGATGACCATCAGAACGCTGGACATTGCCTTCAGCGCGTTGCGCGCAGCGCGCCGACGACGCTCGACCCTATGATTGGATTCCCGTGACATGCCCCCTGATAACTGCCCGTGCCGGCTGCAAGTGCTCATCGTCTCCCTTTATTTGCGCATCCATTGCAGTTGCGCGTCTTATTTCAAGTCGTCGCGAGTGTATAAAAAGTGGGGGCTGATGAAAATTGGATGTTTCTGAATTTCTGGCGGGCGCGACAACGGCATCTCGGCGAGCGATTCGGCATCGAGCCGCCCGTCGGCGAAGTTCATGGGTTGTCAGCGATTGGATCAGCGGCAGGCCGGGTGATTTCCCGTTGCGCTTTATAGAGGTATTACCGGTAGCACGTTTGGCCGTCGCCAGGCCCGCGTGGGCGGTCCGCGTCGATGTCGCACGACGTTGCGCAGCAGGTCGCCGAGCTGGGCGTGCTGCGGCGCATTGCCGCTTTCAGCGCCAGCGCCTCGCCGCCCAATTCGGCGATTGGATGTTGTTTGATAGGTGGACTACAAAATCAAGGGCTCCCCCGCCCCACTCAATACACGTCACGCAAATACCTACGCTCCTTCGCCATCCTCGCCACATACTCACCCGCCTGCGCCTCGTCCATCCCGCCGTGCGCGGCCACCACCGCCTTCAGCGCCGCATCGACATCCTTCGCCATCCGCGACGCATCTCCACACACGTAAAAATGCGCCCCCGCATCGAGCCACGACCACAGCTCGGCACCGCGCTCGCGCATGCGGTCCTGCACGTAGACCTTCTCCTCCTGGTCGCGCGAAAACGCCACGTCGAGTTCGGTCAAAAAACCGTCGTCGCGCATCGCGGTCAGCTCGTCGCGATAGTAGAAATCGGTGGCCGCATGCTGCTCGCCGAAGAACAGCCAATTGCGCCCGCTCGCGCCGCGCGCGCGCCGCTCGTGCAGGAAGCCGCGGAACGGCGCGATGCCGGTGCCGGGGCCGACCATCACGATCGGCGTCTCGCCATGCGCGGGCGGGCGGAAATGCGCCGATTTCTGCACGAACACCGGCACGCCGCCGTCGGTCGCGCGGTCGGCCAGGAACGTCGAGGCCACGCCCTTGCGGTCGCGGCGGCCGTTGCTGTAACGCACCGCCGACACGGTCAGGTGCACTTCGTCGCGATGCGCGGCCGGGCTCGATGCGATCGAATACAGGCGCGGCTGGATTCGCTTGAGCATGCCGACCAGGTCGGCAGCCGACAGATCCACCGGGAATTCGTGCAGGACATCGGCCAGTTGCTGGCCCCAGAGCCAGTTCTTGAGATCGCCCTTGCGCTCGTCGGCCAGCAGCGACTTGAGCGCGCCGTTGCGGCTGCGCTCGGCGATCAGCGCAAGCGCATCAGGGTGCGGGCGCGTGATGTCGAGATGCTTGCCGAGCGCATCGGCCAGCCGCACGTCGCCCACGCCGGCCACCGCCACCGGCGTGTCGGCCGACAGCTTGGTCAGCGCCAGCAGTTCGTCCACCACCGCCGGGCAGTTGGTCGGCCAGATGCCGAGCGCGTCGCCGGCTTCGTATTCGAGCGCTGCGCCCTCAGCGGACAGCGACAGGTAGCGCGTGTCCTTCGAGGCGCCGGGCTGGTTCAGCTTCAGGTTCGACACCAGCCGCGACGCGGCGGGCCGCGCCTTGGTCGGCAGCAGCGACGGGATCGCACCGCCGTCGGGCACGGCGTGCAGCGCGGCGTCGACACGCTTGATCCGCGCGATGGTGCGTTCGAGCCAGCTATCGGCGGCCGGCTGGAATTCCGCGTCGCAATCCACACGCTCGGCCAGCCGCTCGCCGCCCAGTTCGGCCAGGCGCGCATCGAGCCGGCGGCCGTGGCCGCAGAACGCGTCGTAGTTGCGATCGCCGAACGCGAGCACGGCGAAGCGCAGGCCGTCGAGGCGCGGCGCGCCGGCCGCCGACAGCGCGTCCCAGAACGCCGCGCCGTTGTCGGGCGCGTCGCCGTCGCCGAACGTGCTGGTCATCAGCAGTGCGTATTGCGCGTTCGCAAACACGGCCGGCGTGGCGTCGGCCATGCAGGCGATGCGGATCTCGAAACCGGCGTTCATCAGCAGCGTGGCGTACAGCTCGGTCAGCGATTCGATGTTGCCCGTCTGCGAGGCCCACAGCAGCACGACCTTGGGCCGCGCGTGGACGATCCGCACGCCGGCCGCCGCATCGTGGGCGTCGGCCGCGCCATCCGCCAGGGCCGCGGCACCGGCGACGCCCGGCAACACAGGCGCGCCGGCGCGCGGCGCGCGGCTGTACAGCCCGGCCAGCATGCCGTCGAGCCACAGCCGCGTGGCGGGCGCGCACGGCGCGCTAGCCGGCAGCACCGGCACGCCGTCGGCCGGCGCGGCGCGCAGCCCGCTGACGAAGCCGGCCACGTAGACGCGTTCGGCGTCGCTGAGACGCGGCGCGGCGAGGTCGTGCAGGCCGAGCGCGGCCGAAAACGTATCGAGAGCGGCTGACATGGTCGATTCCTGGTGCGTGGCCGTCGCGCCTTCGCGCGCGGCCTGCGGGTTCGGTTCAGGGGCCGCGCCGCCGGCCTCGGGCGGCAGGGGCGGCGGCGCGGTGTCCACGCGGGTCAGCGAGACCGCGCAGAACTTCAGTTCGGGTTGCAGCGAAACGGGATCGACGGCGTCGCTGGTCAGCGCGTTCACGCACAGCGCCTCGCCGTACACGTCGTTCCAGTGCATCGGCGCGAACGCCGCGCCCGGCTGCACGCGGTCGGTCACCACCGCCGGCAGCACCGCGCGGCCACGCCGCGAGCGCAGCTCGACGCTGTCGTCGGCGGCGATGCCGAGCGCCGCCGCATCCTCGGGATGCACCTCGACGAACGGCTTGGGGTTCAGCTTGTTGAGCATCGCCACCTTGCCGGTCTTGGTCATGGTGTGCCACTGGTGCTGCAGGCGGCCGGTGTTCAGCACGATCGGGAATTCGGCGTCGGGCAGGTCCGCCGCGTCGCCGTGCGGGCGCGCGAAGAACCGCGCCCGGCCGCTCGGCGTGGGGAACGCGAGCGCGGGCGTGGTGCCGTCCTCGTGCGTCAGCAGCGGCTGGCTGACGCCGTCGTTGCGGTAGCGAACGGGATGGCGGTCGTTGGCGTCCTCGGGCGGACACGGCCACTGGATCGGCGTGGCGCGCAGCGCGCGATGGCTCGCGCCGCGCAGGTCGTAGCCCGTCTTCGGGTTCGAGAAACGCACGATCTCGTCGAACACCTGCTCGGCCGACGTGTAGTCGAACGCCTCGCGAAAACCCATCTCGCGCGCCACGGCGGCCACGATCGCCCAATCGGCGCGCGCGTCGCCGGGCGGCGCGATGGCCTGCTGCGTGAGCGTGAGGTTGCGCTCGGAGTTGATCATCACGCCGTCGGCCTCGGCCCACAGCGCGCCCGGCAGCAGGATGTCGGCGTAGCGGTTGGTTTCGGTGTCGAGGAACGCGTCCTGCGCGATCACCAGCTCGGCCGCCTGCAGGCCGGCGATCGCGTTGGCGCGGTTCGCCATGGTCGCCACCGGGTTGGTGCAGATGATCCAGCAGGCCTTGATCTCGCCGGCCGCCATCTGCTTGAACATGTCGACGGTGCCGCCGCCGCCCTCGGGGCGCAAGGTGTCGGCCGGCAGTTGCCAGATGGATTCCACGAAGGCGCGGTCGGACGCGTCGAGCAGACTGCGCTGGCCCGGCAGGCCCGGCCCCATGTAGCCCATCTCGCGCCCGCCCATCGCGTTCGGCTGGCCGGTCAGCGAGAACGGCCCGCTGCCGGGGCGGCAGATCGCGCCGGTCGCCAGGTGCAGGTTGCAGATCGCGTTGGTGTGCCAGGTGCCGCGCGTGCTCTGGTTCAGGCCCATGGTCCAGCTGCTCATCCAGTCCGGCGCGTCGCCGATCATCTGCGCGGCGCGGCGGATCTCGTCCTCGGGCAAGCCGGTGATCGCGGCGACCTTCTCCGGCGTGTAGTCGGCGAGGAACGCCGGCATCGCGTCCCAGCCTTCGGTGTGCGCGTCGATGAACGCGGCATCGGTGCGGCCATTCGCGTGCAGCAGATGCAGCAGGCCGTTGAGCAGCGCGAGATCGGTGCCGGGCTTGATCTGCAGGAACAGCGAGGCCTTGTCGGCGGTGGTGTTGCGGCGAGGGTCGACCACGATCAGCTTCGCGCCGGCCTTGACGCGATCCATCATGCGCAGGAACAGGATCGGATGGCAGTCGGCCATGTTCGCGCCGATCACGAAGAACAGGTTCGCGCGATCGAAATCCTGGTACGAGCCGGGCGGGCCGTCCGCGCCCAGCGAGAGCTTGTAGCCGCTGCCCGCGCTCGCCATGCAGAGCCGCGAATTCGATTCGACGTGCGAGGTGCGGATATAGCCCTTCGCGAGCTTGTTGACGAGGTATTGCGCCTCGATCGACATCTGCCCCGACACGTAGAACGACAGCGCGTCCGGGCCGTGCGCATCGAGCAGCGTGCGCAGGCGGCGCGCGGTTTCGCGGATCGCGTCGTCCATCGCGAGCGGCGCCGGATCGTGCTCGCGCGCCTCT
Source organism: Burkholderia sp. 22PA0099 (assembly GCF_047497165.1). Lineage (NCBI taxonomy): Bacteria > Pseudomonadati > Pseudomonadota > Betaproteobacteria > Burkholderiales > Burkholderiaceae > Burkholderia > Burkholderia sp. 22PA0099. The sequence continues at coordinate 3,194,581 of NZ_CP163164.1, forward strand.
CGCAGGTAGGCCGTTTCGAGCCGCCCCGCGTGACGCAGCGCGACGTGCGCCGACGAGCCCTTGGTGCACAGCCGGCCGAAGTTGGACGGGTGCTCGGTGTCGCCCGACACCTTGACCACCTCGCCCGCCTCGACGTGCAGCACCATCCCGCAACCCACGCCGCAATACGGGCAAACCGTCTTGACGCTCGTGCCGCCTGTGCTGGTCATGCGCACTCCGTAACGATGGCGTCGCGGGTCAGGCCGTGCCGACCCACACGAAGCCGTCCTCGACGCGCGAGGCGTAGACGGCCACCGATTTCTCCGGCGCCTCGACGCATTCGCCGGTGCGCAGGTCGAAGTGCTGCTTGAACAGCGGCGAGGCCACCACCACGCGCTCGCCGAGGCTGCCCACCAGGCCGCGCGACAGGATCGCGGCGCGCGACAGCGGATCGATGTTGTCGATCGCGTAGATGCCGGTCGCGCCGTCGCGGCCTTCCACGCGGAACACGGCGACCTGGCCGCCGTTCACGAGCGCGCACACGCCGGTGTTCGGCACGATGTCGTGCAGCGGGCAAACGGGCGTCCAGTTCGCGGCGGGGGACGTCGGGGTCGATTGGGTTTGCATTGCGTATTCCTCGATTCGGGTCAGGCGTGCTGCGGCGCTCAGGCCGTCGCGGGTTCGACTGCGGCAGCGGCGGCCGCTTCCAGCGCGGCGGCGGCGCGTTCGGCCTCGTTGGCCGGGCGGATCTGCCCGCGCTCCTCGACGAACGCGATGGTCGCGTCGGCCGATTCGCTGTTGACGAAGTGACGGAAGCGGCGGCGCGTGGCGGGATCGGTCACGGCCTTCTTCCATTCGCATTCGTAGGTGGCGACCACGTGGGCCATCTGCGCTTCGAGTTCTTCGCCGAGGCCGAGCGTGTCGTTGACGACCACGTCGATCAGGTAATCGAGGCCGCCTTCGAGGTTGTCGCGCCAGGTGCTGGTGCGTTGCAGCCGGTCGGCGGTGCGCACGTAGAACATCAGCACGCGGTCGATGTAGCGGATCAGCGTGTCGCGGTCGAGATCCGAGGCCAGCAGCTCGGCGTGGCGCGGCTTCATGCCGCCGTTGCCGCACACGTACAGGTTCCAGCCCTTCTCGGTGGCGATCACGCCGATGTCCTTGCCCTGCGCCTCGGCGCACTCGCGCGTGCAGCCCGACACGCCGAACTTGATCTTGTGCGGCGCGCGCAGGCCCTTGTAGCGGTTCTCCAGATCGATCGCGAGGCCCACCGAATCGCCCACGCCGAACCGGCACCAGGTCGAGCCCACGCACGATTTCACGGTGCGCAGCGATTTGCCGTAGGCGTGGCCCGATTCGAAGCCGGCCTCGATCAGCTCTTCCCAGATCAGCGGCAGTTGCTCGACGCGCGCGCCGAACAGGTCCACGCGCTGGCCGCCCGTGATCTTGGTGTAGAGCTTGTACTTCTTCGCCACCTGCCCGACCGCGATCAGCCCTTCCGGCGTGACCTCGCCGCCCGGCATGCGCGGCACCACCGAATAGGTGCCGTCGCGCTGGATATTGGCGAGGTAGTAGTCGTTCGAATCCTGCAGGCTCGCGTGTTCCGTCTTCAGCACGAACTCGTTCCAGCACGAGGCCAGGATCGAGGCGGCGGTCGGCTTGCAGATGTCGCAGCCAAGGCCCGTGCCGTATTTCGCGAGCAGTTCGCCGAAGCTGCGGATGCCTTCCACGCGGATCAGGTGATACAGCTCCTGGCGCGAATACGCGAAGTGCTCGCACAGATGGTTGTTGACGGCCAGGCCCTGCTTCTTCATCTCGGCCTTCATGACCTGCGTGACGAGCGGCACGCAGCCGCCGCACGAGGTGCCCGCGCCGGTGCAACTCTTCAGCGCGCCGATGCTGGTCGCGCCGTTCGCCACGGCCTCGCACAGCTGGCCCTTCGAGACGTTGTTGCACGAGCAGATCTGCGCTCCGGCCGGCAGCATGTCGACACCCAGGCCCGGCTTGGCCGCGCCGTCCGATTGCGGCAGGATCAGCGTTTCCGGCTCGGCCGGCAGCTCGATCGCGTTCAGCATCATTTGCAGCAACGTGCCGTACTCGGCCGCGTCGCCCACCAGCACCGCGCCGAGCAACTGCTTGCCGTCGGCCGAGGTCACCAGCTTCTTGTAGACCTCGCGCCGGCCGTCCGCGTACTGCACCACGCGGCAGCCCGGCGTTTTCGCGTGCGCGTCGCCGATGCTGGCCACGTCCACGCCCATCAGCTTGAGCTTGGTGCTCATGTCCGCGCCGGCGAACGTGCCGTCGCCGCCCGCCAGTTGCGCGGCCACCACGCGCGCCATGTCGTAGCCCGGCGCGACCAGGCCAAAGGTCTGGCCGTTCCAGGCCGCGCATTCGCCGATCGCGTAAATATCCGGATCGCTGGTGCGGCAGGCGCTGTCGATCGCCACGCCGCCGCGCGGGCCGATTTCCAGGCCGCAGTCGCGCGCCAGTTGATCGCGCGGGCGGATGCCGGCCGAGAACACGATCATGTCGGTGTCGAGGTGCGTGCCGTCGGCGAACTTCATGCGATGCGTGCCCGCCTCGCCATCGACGATCTCCAGCGTGTTCTTGCCGGTATGCACCTGCACGCCGAGCGCCTCGATGCGGCCGCGCAGCATGCTGCCGCCGCCGTCGTCCACCTGCACCGCCATCAGGCGCGGCGCGAATTCCACCACGTGCGTGTCGAGGCCCATGTCGCGCAGCGCCTTCGCGCATTCGAGGCCGAGCAGGCCGCCGCCCACCACCACGCCCGAGCTGGCGCGCGCGCCGCATGCCTGCATCGCGAGCAGATCCTCGATGGTGCGGTAGACGAAGCAATCGTCGCGCTCGCGGCCCGGCACCGGCGGCACGAACGGCGACGAGCCGGTCGCGAACACCAGCTTGTCGTAGCCGAGCGTTTCGCCGTCGGCCAGCGTGACCGTGCGCGCGGCGCGGTCGATCGAGGCGGCGGCCGTGCCCAGGCGCAGCGCGAGATGCGGATGCGCCTCGAAGAAGCCCGGCGCGACCAGCGACAGCTCGTCCGCCGACTTGCCCGAGAAGAAGGCCGACAGATGCACGCGATCGTAGGCCGGGCGCGGCTCCTCGCAGAGCACCGTGACGCGCGGTGCGGTGGCGTGAGCCTGCGCGGCGAGGCATTCGAGCAGCTTGTGGCCGACCATCCCGTGACCGATGACGACGATGTTCATGATGGGTTCTCCCGTAAGCCCGGATCAGTTGACGGCGTTCGCGGCCAGCGCGCTGGCGCGCAGCGCCGCCTCGCGGGCCATGTGTTCGGCGCTGAAGCGCACCGCGATCGCGCAGAGCGAGGTGACCAGCACCACCGCGCCGAGCACCGACAGCGTGGTCTGCACGTCGCCCACGCCCTTCATCAGGAAGCCGGCCGCCACCGCGCCCACGTTGCCGCCTGCGCCGACGATGCCCGCCACGCCGCCCAGCGAATTGCGATCGATGAACGGCACCAGCGCGTAGGTCGCGCCGCAGGCCATGTGCGTGAACAGGCCGAACGCCACCATCGCCAGCACCGCCGTGCCCACCTGCCCCGCATGGGCGAACGCCAGCAGGCCGAGGCCTTCGCCGGCGATCAGCACCGCCAGCAGCAGCGAGCGCACGGCCAGGCCGCGACGCGCCGCGAAGCGGTCCGACAGCACGCCGCCGAGCGCCCGCGCGAACAGCGCGAGCAAGCCGAAGATGCCGGCCGCGAAGCCCGCATCCTTCAGCGACAACTGGAAGTGATTGACGTAGTACAGCGACGCGATGTTGTGGATGAACACTTCCACGCCGAAGCAGGCGGCGTAGGTGATCGCCAGCATCCACACGCGGTAGTTGCGCGAGGCCGCGACGAAGCTGCCCCAGCCGCCCTTCTTGCCGCTCTCCACGGTTTCGCCTTGCGCGCGCAGCGCCAGCACGTCGCCGCGCGGCGTGTCCTGCGTGCCGCGCCAGTAGACCACCGCCATCAGCAGCATCGCGATGCCCGGCACCACCAGCGCCGCGCGCCAGGCCGAGCCGTCGCCGAAGCCGAGCATCAGCGCGGCCGACACCAGCAGCGGCACCAGCGCCTGCGCCGCGCCCGCGCCGGCATTGCCCCAGCCCGCGGTGGTGGCGTTGGCCGTGCCCACCACGTTCGGCGCGAACATCACCGAGGTGTGGTACTGCGTGATCACGAAGCTCGCGCCCACCGCGCCGATGCCGAGGCGGCAGATCAGGAACGTCCAGTAGTCGTGGCTGAACGCCACCGCGATCACCGGAATCGCGCCGAGCACCAGCAGGCCGGTATAGACGCGTCGCGGGCCGAAGCGGTCGCACAGCGGCCCGACCAGCAGGCGCACCAGGATGGTCGCGGCCACGGCCGCGATATTGATGTCGGCGACCTGGCCGGCATTCAGGTGGAACTGCCTGGCGATCAGCGGCATCAGCGGCGCGCAGGCGAACCACGCGAAGAAGCAGACGAAGAACGCCATCCAGGTCAGATGGAACGCGCGCATCTGCACGGTGCGCAGGCTGAACAGGTCGATGCGGGTGGCCTTGTTGATCATGTGGGTAACCCAAAAACGAAAACGGCGCCCTGAGAACCCGGTCGAAAGACCGGATGCACAGGACGCCGTTGCCCAGAAAGCCCGTTGCCGGGCCGCTCAGTATTCGGTGTTGCAGTGATGCCGTATTGCGGAGCACATCGCCGTTGATGCGCTCGACCCTGCATTGCAAGCGCCGTGCCAGAACGGAGTGATTGAACGCTGGCAAGGGTTTGCGGCGATTTTGCCGGTCGAGGCGCGATCGCGGTGCGTCGCGTCGTGACGCACCGTCGCACAGACTTGGTGCGACGCAGCACTGTGCGCGTGCGGCGGCGATGCACCGCAAGCGGGTGCGGATGCACGTCGAGGCGAAGCGACGGCGGCCCGCTTGCACGATGCCGGGCATGCCGCGCGGCCTCGCTCGGATGGGGCTGCGCGGTGTGGCGCGCCATGGCGAAAGGCGGCGCATCGGCCAGCCCGATCGAGCTGGCGCGCTTATTGCAATAAAGAGCACGCGCCGGCAACGATGTCGGCGCCCGCAATACCGACGATTCGGGCCGCGCGGCAACGCAGCGGCCTCTCCGGACAATGGCGTCCCCAACGCCCGGCCGCATGGCCGGCGCGCGACGCCGTGCGGTTCCGGCGGCGCGCGCCGCGTCGTGCGCCTCACTGGAACGCAATACGAACATGACGAACCCCACTGGCAAGGTCACGCTGCTCGGCGCCGGCCCCGGCGACCCCGATCTCCTGACGATCAAGGCGGCCCGCGCGCTGGCCGCCGCCGACGTGGTGCTGATCGACGACCTCGTCGATCCCGCCGTCGCCGAGCTGGCCCCGCAGGCGCGCATCGTGCGCGTCGGCAAGCGCGGCGGCTGCCGCTCCACGCCGCAAGCGTTCATCGAGAAGCTGATGCGCCGTTATGCGCTGCGCGGCTTGCAGGTGGTGCGCGTCAAGGGCGGCGACGCGCTGCTGTTCGGCCGAGCCGGCGAGGAATTGAGCGCGCTGCATGCGGCCGGCATTCGCATCGAGATCATCAACGGCATTTCGTCGGGCTTCGCGGCCGCCGCCGAACTCGGCGTCTCGCTCACGCATCGCCGCCATTGCCAGGGCGTCACGTTCGTCACCGCGCATCTGCAGGATCACGGCGAGCCCGATTGGGCCGCGCTCGCGGCCAGCGGCACCACGCTGGTCGTCTACATGGGCATGAGCCGTATCACCAGCGTGGCCGCCGGGCTGCTCGCCGCGCTCGACCCCGCCACGCCGGCCGCCGTCGTCGAATGGGCCGGCACCGCGCGGGCACGTCACTGGACGGGTGCGCTGGCCGCACTCGCCAGCGACCCCGTCGAGGCCGGGCTCGGCAGCCCGGCCGTGATCCTCGTCGGGCAGGCGATCGGCGAGGCGCTGGCGATGCTGCCGCCGGTTGCCGTCGATGCGCAACGATCGCTCGGAACGCAGGCTCCGGGGGCGCTGTCCGATGCGGCCTGAGTTTCGTTTCGTCGCCCTCGCCGCGTTCGCCGCTTTCGCCATGTGCTGTGCGGCGCGGTTCGCCCGGTTTCACGCGCCGTCGCCGGCGCGGCTTCACTCCGCGCACGCCTCATGGGACTGAACGACGCCACCCGCCCGCTGCGCGTGCTGCTCGTCACCGATACGGACAAGCCGATCGGCGAGTTGCGCGACACGCTTGCGCGGCTCCACTACGAGATGCTCGACGAGGTCGCCACGCCGGCGCGGCTGCCCGCCGTGGTCGAGAAGGAGCGGCCCGACGTCGTCATCATCGATACCGAATCGCCGTCGCGCGACACGCTCGAACAACTGGCCGTGATGCACGCGCGTGCACCGCGCCCGGTGCTGATGTTCAGCCCCGATTCGGATCAGCAGTTGATCCGCGCGGCCGTGGGCGCCGGCGTCAGCGCCTATCTTGTCGAGGGTTTGTCGGCCGAGCGGCTCGCGCCGATCATCGAGGTCGCGCTCGCGCGCTTTTCGCACGACGAAGCGTTGCGCCGCCGGCTGGCCGAGGTCGAGAACGAACTGGCCGACCGCAAGCTGATCGACCGCGCCAAGCGCCTGCTGATGGAAACGCGCCGGCTCTCCGAACACGATGCCTATGCCACGCTGCGCCGTAGCGCGATGGATCAGGGCATCAAGATCGTCGAAGCGGCGCGTCAGCTGCTCGTCGCATCACGCAATCCCGATGGTGAAGCATGAACCAACCGACTTTTCCGCCGCCCGAACGCCACGAAGTACGGCTCGGCTTCGTCGCCTTGAGCGACGCCGCGCCGCTGGTCGTCGCGCAACGCCTGAAGCTCGGCGAACGGCATGGCCTTGCGCTGACGCTGGAGCGCCAGCCGTCGTGGGCCAGCATCCGCGACAAGCTGCTGATGGGCGAGATCGACGCCGCGCATGCGCTCTACGGCCTTGTGTATGGCGTGCAGCTCGGCATCGGCGGGCCGCGCGCCGACCTGGCCGTGCTGTCGGTGCTGAACCGCAACGGGCAGGCCATCACGTTCTCGAACCGGCTCGCCGATGCGTGGCACGCTGGCGGCGATCTGCGCGCCGCGCTCGCCACGCTCGGCCGCAAGCCGGTGTTCGCGCAGACGTTTCCGACCGGCACTCATGCTATGTGGTTGTATGCGTGGCTGGCCGCGCATGGGGTAGACCCGTTGCACGACATCCGCAGCATCGTGATTCCGCCGCCGGGGATGGCCGACGCGCTCGCGTGCGGCGAACTGGATGGTTTCTGTGTGGGCGAACCGTGGAACGCCGTGGCCGAGGCGCAAGGCGCGGGCCGCACCGTGGCCGCGACCAGCGAGGTGTGGCGCGATCACCCCGAGAAGGCGCTGGCGTGCCGGCGCGAATTCGCGGCGCTGTATCCGAACACGGCGCGGGCGTTGATTCGCACGCTGGTGGATGCCTGTGCATGGCTCGATCTGCCGGGCAATCGCGCGCGGGCGGCCGAGTGGCTGTCGGAACCCGATGCGCTTGGGGTGCCGGTTTCGCAGATTCTGCCTCGGTTGTTGGGTGACTATGGCGTGGGGCCGTTTGCGGAAACGCCTGCGCCGGTGCGGTTTCATGATGGCGGCAAGACGAATCGGCCGTTGGCCGAGGATGGGATGTGGTTCATGGCGCAGTACCGGCGCTGGGGGATGTTGACCGGGGAGCGTGATGAGGCGGGGATTGCGGCGGCGGTGACGATGGGGGCGTTGTATGAGGAGGCGGTGGCGGGGTATGTGCCGGAGGTGGGGGGGTGAATCGCGGCGTCGAAATCGACACCGCCAAAGCCCCCATCCCGATACTTGATTTCAGTATTTCCCCCATACGAAATCTCCGAATGCGAACTGCCCAAGGGATTCAGGGCGACCTGGAGTCGGGTAGTCGAAAAGCGAAAGCCACGATGCGTCGTCCCGAAAAGGATTGGTTTGTCGAACGTTGTACGCGATAGTGAACCGCAAAACTGCCCGTCTTGCGACATGGTGGAGAACGTTGAAGTTCACGAAGTCGTTCGAGAATGGCGACCATTGGTCTAGCGGAATATAGGAGCGCTTGAGCTCAATGATCTCGCGCGGCATCCCGGTGCTATTTATTCTTACAAGATCGATATCGGTGACCTTGATTGCGCCAAGATTGTCGCGTTGCCAATTGTGGTAGGCGCTGCTGCTGGAGTCGTTGACGCTTTTCCCGCATGCACCACTTGTGACTGGGAGGCCGAACGCATGGAATTGCGCCTTCAGATCGACGAGGGAGAGCGTGGTTGCCTGACCGCCAAGGCTGTTGGCGTAACGCACGTCGTCAATCGAATCGGCCGTATCGTCGAATTCGACTCGGATGACCGGCAAGCCTGCCGAAGTGGCGATTGCGTCGCAGACACGCATTGCCATCGGCTCCGGCTCCCACGACGCGCCATGAGCCAGAACCATTAATCGGGGCACCGACCATTCGTTGGCATACACAAGCATCCACGCATTTCCAGAAACCCACACGAACGGATGATTGTCGGATTGCTCGAGTTCTTTGTAAACCGCATTGGATTTATAGTAATTCATGGCAAGAAATCTCATGAAATTGGCATAACACAAAGAGCACAATGAACGCCCTCTCGATTCAAGCTTGCTCTTGGTTTCACATATCGAATTGACCGCTCGGCAATCGTGCACCCCGACAGCCGGATCGGGATTGTAGCGCCATGGAACGGTTTAGATCTTGAATCCTCTTCGGAACTCGCAGAGATATTTCACCTTCCGATCGCAGTCGATGTGGACTAGCCGAACTTTCCCATGGCATGGCTTCTGAAGCAGATCGAGGATCTCAAGGCTGTCGCCCCCAACGAAAAGATGCTTCGTCGTCTCCCAGCCAATCGATTCCTCTATCTTGGGATGCAACGCGGCCCTAAACCGCCTCCCCCACGCAGGCCGCATCGCGCGCCAGCATCCACGGCGCCAGCCCCTCGGGCCGCAACGGCTGCGCATACAGAAAGCCCTGCAACTCGTCGCAACCAATGCGCTTAAGCGCGCTGGCCTCCTCGGCCTGTTCGACGCCTTCGGCCACCACGCGCAAGCCCAGCTCGTGACCCAATTCGACGATCGCGCGGATCACGGCGATATCGGCCAGCGCATCGAGCCGCCCGTTGACGAACGCGCGATCGATCTTGAGCCGGTCGAGCGGAAAACGATGCAGATAGCTGAGGCTCGAATAGCCGGTGCCGAAATCGTCGAGCGAGAGCTTCACGCCGATCTCCCGAATTGCCTTGACCACATCCAGATAGCGGTCGACGCTTTCCATCAGCACCGTCTCGGTGATCTCGAGTTCGAGGCTGCCGGCATCCACGGCGTGCCGGGCCAGGCTCTCGCGCAGCCGGTTGACGAGTTGCGGATCGTCGCGTAACTGCACCACCGACAAATTCAGCGACACGCGCAACTCCGGCAGCCCGTCCGCGCGCCAGCTCGCGATCTGGCGGCATACCTCGTCGATCACCCACGCGCCGATCGGCACGATCAGCCGCGTCTCCTCGGCGATCGGGATGAACTTGCCCGGCGGTACGGTGCCGAGATGCGGATGCTGCCAGCGCAGCAGCGCCTCCACGCTCAACAGTTCGCCGGTTTCGGCCTGCACGCACGGCTGATAGGCCAGCCACAGCTCGCCGTTCTCCACGGCCTGCCCCAAATGCGTTTCGAGTTCGAGCCGGTGGCGCGTGTTCTCGGCCATCTCGCGCGAGAAGAACTTGACGAGGTTGCGCCCGCTCGACTTCGCGCGGTACATGGCGGCGTCGGCGTTCTGCATCAGCGTTTCGATATCCTCGCCATCGTCGGGATACATCGCGATGCCGATGCTGCACGCCACCTGCAGCGTCATGCCGCCGATGCTGTGCGGCTCGCGCATCAGCGGCAGCAGCCGTTCGTCGATCAGACGCTGCACGTCGGCGGCGGTGCCGGCGCCGGTCAGCAGCACGGTGAACTCGTCGCCGCCGAGCCGGCTCACGGTGTCGCCGCCGCGCACCGATTGCATCAGCCGCCGCGACACCGAACGCAGCAGCCCGTCGCCGGCATGGTGGCCGAACGTGTCGTTGATGTCCTTGAAGCGGTCGAGATCGATGAACATCACGGCCACGCCGCCGCGCGCGGGTTGCGCGTGCTCGATCGCATCGCCGAGCCGCCGCGTGAACAGCGCGCGGTTCGGCAGCTCGGTCAGCACGTCGTGCTCGGCCAGGAACTGGATGCGCGCCTCGCTCTTCTTGCGGTCGGTGATGTCGATCAGCGTGCAGATGTAGTGCGAGACGCCGCCGCGCTTGTCGCGCACGGCGCTGATCATCAGCCACGCCGGGTAGTCGCCGCCGGCACGCCGCCGCACCACGGCCTCGCCGTTCCACACGCTGGAAATGTCCACCAGCGCAGTCAGTTGCGCCAACAGCGGCGTGTCGCTGCCGCTCGCCACGATGAACTCGGGCAGCGTGCCGACCACCTTCTCGACGCGGTAGCCGGTGGCGCGATAGAACGACGCGTTGGCGGTCAGCAGGCGGCGGTCGCTGTCGAGGATCAGGATCGCCTCCGACGACGCCTCGAACACCTTCGCCCACAGCTCCAGGCGCTGCTCCATCAGCTTGATCTGGTTGATCGGCGTGAACGCGGTCAGCACCGCGTCGCGGCCCTGGAACGTCAGGCGGCGTGCCGACAGCATGGCCCAGGTCGGCTCCTCGCTGGCCATCCAGCGCACCTCGAATTCGTCGATGGCCTCGCGGTCGGACAGTTGCTGGAAAAACCGCGCGCGCACCGCCGAATCGAGCCCGTAGGCCCACGGGTCGGAGGTGCGGCCGTTGAGCCAGTACAGCGCCGGACGGTTCGCGTGCAGCACCTCGTGGCCCGGCACGGCGGTCACCATCATCGGCACCGGAGTGGCCTCCACCAGCGCGTACTGCGCCTCCGAGGCGCGTGCGGTGGCGGCCAGTTCCTTCTGCACGTCGCGCTCGTGATCGAGCTGCACGAGCATCTCGTTGAAGCCGGTCACGAGCTGGCCGATCTCGTCCTGGCTATGCCAGGTCGCGCGCTGGCGATGGTCGCCGGTGCGCCGCACGGTGTCCATCACGCGCGCCAGCTCGCGCAGCGGCCGAGAGATCTGCTGCGCCACCAGGTACACCATCGACAAGATCCCGCACAGCAGGAACAGCGCCGTACCCAGGTGCAGCCACATGCGCGCGAACAGCGCGCTGACGCGCGCGTGCAGCAGCGCGTCGAGCTCGGTGCCGGTGGTGCGCCAGGCGTCGCCGATGCGGGCCACCAGCGCCTGCTGCGCGAGATCGGCAGCGGCGCGCGAGGCGGCATCCGCGCCGCCGCTGGCCACCTCGGCGCGCGCGGCGTCGCGGTAGCGCTCGATGGCGTCGAGCAGTTGCGCGACCGGCGCGGCCAGCGCGGCCTTCACGGCGGGGTTGGCCGCGCCGGCCTCGGAATAGTCGGAGCGCAGCCCCTGCGCGACCGCGTCGAGCTGGCCTTCGAGCACCAGGTAGCGCGTGCCGAGGTCACGCCGCGACGGCGGCTGGCTGGCGCTTTCGTGCAGGCGGTGGCCGATGCCGTCCACCGCGTCGATCAGCGCCGGATAGCGCAGGATCGACAGCGACATCGAGTAATAGCTGTCGAGATCGGGATCGAGGATCAGGTTGGACTGGTTGCCGACCCGCGTGATCAGGTCGCGGCAGGCCGTCAGCGCGTCACGCACGGTGCCGGTGCCGATCGGGTTCGGCGTGCGCGCGAGGCGCTCGAACGCGCCGCGCACGTGCGCATTCAGTTCGCTGCTCTTCATGTCGGCGCCGTAGCGCTGCTCGGCGTCGGCCAGCGCCTGCGTGGTGCGCGCGATCCGGGCCGGCTCGATGTGGCCGCCCGCGCCGAGCATGGCGGCGTCGACGAGCGCGTCGCGCACCGTGGCCACGTATTGGCTGCCGACGATCTCCTGCTGCGAGAAATCGATCGACATGTATTTTTCGTGGATCAGGATGCTGCTGATGTACACCACCGCGCTGAGGTCGAGCAGGTAGATGAGCAGCAGTTTGCGGCCCACGCGCAGCCGGCCGAGCAGCCGGAAGAACAGATTGTGTTGCATTGCACGCGCCAGAAGGGTTCCTGGGTAACGCCGCGTTCCGGGCCGGAATTCGACGGTCTCTCGTTCCGCGTTGCGTGAAAACGCAGGCTCGACCCCTGTCTAACGGCACCGTCCGGCGCGCGCTTTAGTGCGATCGCAACGATTCACCGAGACGGCGCGCAAATGCCGTGAAGCGGTGCAACCAGGCACCGTGATGGCGCGCAAAAATAGGTGCGCGCGCAAGTAAACACGCCGCCCCGGGTGACCAGGGGCGGCGATGCAAGGCGACCATCGAGGCCGCCGTCAGGCAATCGTCAGCGCCGCCGCGCTCACAAGCCCGCGAGGATGTCGTTCAGCTCGGCGGCGATGTCGGCGTCGCTGGATGCCGGCGCGCGCAAGGCGTCGACCGATTCGGCCAACGCGGCCAGCGGCGGGTTGCGCATCAGATCGACCAGCGCCACCTCCGCGCCGAGCTTGGCGCGGATCGCCGACTGCGCCTGCATGGCCGCCAGCGAATGGCCGCCCAGCTCGAAGAAGCGATCGGTGCGCCGCACCGGCGTGACGCCCAGCAGCGTCGACCAGATGCCGGCCAGCGCCGTCTCGGTCTCGCCCACCGGCCACGCCTCGTCGCCGTCCGCCGCCTGCGCGGCCGGCTCGGGCAGCGCACGACGATCGATCTTGCCGTTCGGATTCAGCGGCAGCGCGTCGAGCACCACCACGGCGGCCGGCACCATGTAGTCGGGCAAGCGCCCCGCCAACGAGGCGCGCAGCGCCGATCCCGCCAACGCCACGCCAGCGGCCGGAGCGACATAGGCCAGCACGCGCAGCCCGCCCGGGCCGTCGCGCGTGATCACCGCCGCCTCGCGCACGCGCGCATCCTGCAACAGCACCGATTCGATCTCGCCCAGTTCGATCCGGAAACCGCGAATCTTGACCTGATGATCGGCGCGGCCCAGATAAGCGAGCGACCCGTCGTCGTGCCAGCGCACGATGTCCCCGGTGCGATAGAGCCGCGCGCCGGGCGTGGCCGCGAACGGGTCGGCCACGAAGCGCTCGGCCGTCAGGCCCGGACGGTCGTGATAGCCGCGCGCCAGCAGCGGCCCGCCGATGCACAGCTCGCCCGCCGCGCCGAGCGGCGCGAGGTTGCCGTGCGCATCGAGCACGGCCAGCGTGCGGCCCGGCAGCGGGCCGCCGAGCGGGATCTGCGCGGGAACGTCGCGGCCCGCATCGCGCAGCAGCGCGCCGCAATCGAAACGCGTGGCGGTGACGGTCGCCTCGCTCGGCCCGTAGGTGTTGGCCAGCGTCACGCCGCTCAAGCCGGCCGCGCGCCAGGCGCGCACGCCGTCGGCCGGCATCGCCTCGCCGCCGGCATGCACGCAGCGCAGCGTCGCCAGCGCCTGCCGCGCCTCGGGCCGCGCCGCGAAATCCTGCGCGAGCGCGTTCCAGTAGGCGGTGGTCAGGTCGGCCACGGTGATCCGCTCGCGCGCCACCTCGTCGACGAAACGGCCGGTGCTCCACAGCTCCGGCCCGCGCACGATCAGCGCCGCGCCGGACGCCAGCGCCGGGAAAACCTGCTCGACGAAGCCGTCGAAATTGAACGTCGAGAACTGCAACACGCGATCGGTCTCGCCAATGCCGAACATGTCGATCGACACCTCGGTATGCCGTGCCAGCGCGTCGTGCGTGATGCCGACGCCCTTCGGCCGCCCGGTCGAGCCGGACGTGTAGATCAGGTAGGCCAAATGCTCGCCCCGCACCTCGCAGGCCGGCGCGACGGCCGGATGGCCGCTGGTTTCGGCGGCCAGCGCGGCGATGTCGAGCGCGGGCACCGGCAGCCGGCCGCGATCGTCCGCACCGGCGTGTTCGGTCAGCGCCAGCGCGATGCCGCTGTCCTCGATCATCATCGCCAGCCGCTCGGCCGGGTACGACGGATCGAGCGGCACGTAGGCGCCGCCGGCCTTCAGCACGCCGAGGATCGCCACGATCATGCCGAGCGAACGCTCGATGGCGATCCCCACCCGCACGTCGGGGCCGACGCCGGCCGCGCGCAACGCATGCGCGATGCGGTTGGCGCGCGCCTCGAGCTTGCCGTAGTCGAGCGTTTCGCCATCGTGCACCAGCGCCGTGGCGTGGGGCCGGCGCGCGGCCTGCGCCGCGATGCGCCGATGCACGGGCGGCAACGCGGGTGCGTCGGCGCCCTGCCCCCAGGCCGCCAGTTGCGCGCGTTCGGCGTGCGGCAGCGGGTCGAGCGCGCCGAGCGGCGTGGCGGCATCGGCAGCGAACGCGTCGAGCAGCGCGCCGAACTGCGCGGCCAGCCGTTCGATCTGCGCCTGCGTGAACAGGTCGCCCGCATAGGCGAATTCGATATCGAGCTGCCCGGCGTCGCCCTGGGCCTTATCACCCGACACGCCCACCTCGCCCGGCGCGGCCGCGTGCGCGGCGCGGCCCTGCGTGACCGACAGCGTCAGCGGATAGCTGGTGCGATCCTCGTTGCGCAGCCCGGAGAAGCGCAGGCCGTGCGGCGAGGCGTCGTCGAGGATCGCGTCGACCGGATAGTTCTCGAACACCAGCAGCGTGTCGAACATCGGCTGGCCGCCTTCGATGCCGGCGCGGCGCTGGATATCGGCCAGCGGCAGGTGCTCGTGCTCGCGCGCGGCCACGCCGTCGCGCTGCACGGCGGCGAGCCATTCGCCCACGCGCATCGACGGCGCGGGCGTGCCGATCACCGGAATCGTGTTGATGAACAGGCCGAGCATGCGATCCGCGCCCGGCAGCGAATCGGGACGCCCGGCCACGGTCGCGCCGAACGTCACGGTGCGCTGCCCCGTATAGCGTTGCAGCAGCACCAGCCAGGCGGCCTGCACCAGCGCGCTCAGCGTGGCGCGCTGGGCGCGGGCGAACGCGGCGAGGCGCGCGGTGCGCGGCGCATCGCAACGCAAGTGCACGATGCCGTGGCGCGCCGCGAGCGCAGCCACTGGCGCGGGCAGCGCGTGGGTCAGCAGGCTCGGGCCGTCGAGGCGGGCCGTTTGCGCCTGCCACCAGGCGTCGCTGGCCTCGCGCGGCTGCGCGGCCAGCCAGCCGACGAAGCGGCGGTAGCGCGGCGGCGCATCGGTGGCCGCCGGGGCCGCGCCGCCGTAGATCGCCAGTACTTCGGCCAGCAACTGCGCGGCGCTCCAGCCGTCGAGCAACACGTGATGGAAGGTCCAGACCACGTGATGACGGGTATCTCCGGTGCGCAGCAGCGTGACGCGCCAGAGCGGCGGCGCGGCCAGATCGAAGCCGCGCGCGAGATCGTCGGCGCTGAAGCGGTCGAGCCGGTCGGCCAGCGCTGCGGGCGAACCGCCCGCCTCGTCGCGCAGGTCCAGCGCCGCGAACGGCGTGGCCACGGTGCGCGCCACCCATTGGCGCGGCTGGTCGTCGAACGCCAGCACGCCGGTGCGCAACATCTCGTGACGCTGCGCGACCGCCGCCCAGGCGGCTTCGAAACGCACCGGGTCGAGGCCGTCGGCATCGACCCGCAATTGATTCACATACGCATGCTGCTGCGCGCCGAGCAGGCTGTGGAACACGATGCCGGCCTGCATCGGCGCGAGCGGATACAGGTCGGCCAGCTCGGCCGCCGCCACCGGCAGCGCGTCGAGACGCGCCTGATCGATGGCCGCGAGCGGCACGTCGGACGGCGTCAGCCCGGCCGCGCCGCTCGTGCAGTGCGCGAGCACGGCCAGCAGTTCGGCGTGCAGGCTGGCGGCCAGCGCATCGAGCGCAGCCGCGTCGAAGCGGTCGCCGCCCGGATGGCGCAGCGCGATCGACAACGCGCCGTCGCGGATCTGCGCGGCGATGTCGAGCGCATGGCTCGGTGCGTTGCCTGCGCCGACGGCCCGGCCGCCGCGCTCGGCGGCGAGACGCCAGGCATCGCCGCCATCGCCGGCACTCGTCAACGCACCATCGAACTGGCCCAGGTAGTTGAACAGCACGTCGGCCGCACCGACGGCAGCCAGCGCGGCGCGCGCCTCGGCGTCGCCCGCGTAACGCAACATGCCGAAGCTGGCCCCGCCGTGCGGCAGGTTGCGGCGCGCTTCCTTGACGCGCTTGATCGCCGCGCCGATCTCGCCGGCCGGCGCAAGCGCCAGCGGATGAATGCTCGTGAACCAGCCGACCGTGCGGCTCAGGTCGGCCTCGCCCACCGGCGCGTCGCGGCCGTGGCCTTCCACGTCGATGCGCAACGCCTCGCGCCCCGCGAACGCGCACAGCGCGCGGCCCGTCGCCACCAGCAGCAGGTCGGCCAGTTGCGTGCGATAAGCGGCGCAGGCCGGCTGTTGCAGGCGGCGCGTGGTGTCGGAGTCGAGCGTGATGGAGGCTGTGTGCGGGACGGCGGGCGTGGCAGAAGCGTCTGCGGGCAACGCTGCATCGGCCGCGCCGACCGTAATGGGCGCCGTATGCGATACGGCAGATGCGGCTGGTGCGCTGACAGCGCCCGCGGGCAACGCCGCATCGGCCGCGCCGGCCGCAATGGACGCCGTGTGCGATACGGCAGGCACGGCCGGTGCACCGACCACGCTTGCAGGCAACGCCGCATCGAACGCGCCGATCGCGAGCCAGTCACCGAGGCTCGCCGCCACGTCGGCACGGCGGGCTGCCTCATGCACGCGCCGCGCGAAGCCGGGGTACGACAGCGTCGGCGCGGGCAGCGCCACCGGCTCACCCGCACCGAGTTGACGGTAAGCCCGATGCAGGTCGCCAAGCAGAATGCGCCACGACACGGTATCGACGGCCAGATGGTGGATCGCGATCGCGATGCGCCAGCTTCCGTCGCTGACGCCCAGCACGAGCGCGCGCAGCAGCGGGCCGTGTTCGATGTCGAGCGTGCTTTGAATCGCATCGCAGGCGGCGTCGATGGCGTCCGGCGCGACGCCGGTTTGCGTCGCGACGAGCGGCGCGGCGTCGAGCGCGCCGATCCGCTGCCGCCATGCGTTCGCGGCGGCATCGTGCGCGAAGCGCAGACGCAGCGCCGGATGCGCCGCCGCCACGGCGTGCAAGGCCTGGTCGAGACGCGCCGCATCGGGCGCGGTGTCGAGATGCAGCAGCACCGATTGGTTCCAGTGATTCCGGTTCGCCAATGGCTGCGCGAGGAACCATGCCTGCACCGGCATCAGCGCGACCGGCGCGCCGTCCGCGATGGCGGCGGCTTCCTCGGCCTCGTCGGCAGCGGCGCGTTGCGCATCCGCGTCGCGGCCGTCCATCGGCTGTGCGACGGCCGCTAGTTCGGCGATCGTCGCTTGCTCGAAGATTTGACGCGCGGTCAGCACGTAGCCGGCTTGCCGGGCGCGCGCGACGATCTGCAAGGCCAGGATCGAATCGCCGCCCAGTTCGAAGAAATCGTCGCGGCGGCCGACGCGCGCGCCGCGCAGCAGCGCGGACCAGATCGCGGCCAGTTCGGTTTCCGCGCCGTCTTGCGGTGCTTCGTAGTTCGCGGCGGCTTCCGTGTCGGTTTCCGGTAGCGGCAGCGCGCGACGGTCCACCTTGCCGTTCGGGTTCAGCGGCAATGCCGCCAAAGCGAGGATGCGCCACGGCACCATATAGTCGGGCAAGCGTGCGGCCAGTGCGGTGCGCAAGTTGGCCGTATCGGGTTGGTCGCCCGTCACGTAGGCGACGAGACGGCCTTCGTGCGCGATGACGACCGCCTCGCGCACGGCGGCATCGGCCGTCAACGCCGCTTCGATTTCACCAAGCTCGATGCGCAGGCCGCGGATCTTGACTTGATGGTCGATCCGACCGAGGTAATCGATAGCGCCATCGGTGCGCCAACGTGCGAGGTCGCCCGTGCGATAAAGGCGCGCGCCCGGAGCGTCCGCAAACGGATCGGGCACGAAGCGGTCAGCCGTCAAATCGGGACGGCCCAGATAACCGCGCGCAAGGCCCGCGCCACCGAGATACAACTCGCCAGGCACACCGGGCGGCACGGGATTCAACCGCGCGTCGAGTACCCATGTTTGCGTCGCTGCAATCGGACGGCCGATCGGCACGGGCCGGCCAGCTTCGTCGATGCAAGTCCACGCCGTGACGTCGATGGCTGCTTCGGTCGGGCCGTAGAGGTTGTGCAGCGCCACGCCCGGCAGCACCGCCGCCGTGCGCGTGCTCAAGTCGGCGGGCAATGCCTCGCCGCTGCAAACGATACGCTTGAGCGTCGCGCCGCAGGAAGCCGCCGTGTCGCTCGCCATGAACGCCTGCAGCATCGACGGCACGAAATGCAGTGTCGTGACGCGATGCGCGACGATCGTCTGCGCGAGTTCGGCCGGATCGCGATGCGCGCCCGGCGCGGCAATCGCCAAACGTGCGCCCACCATCAACGGCCAGAAGAACTCCCAGACGGAAACGTCGAAGCTGAACGGTGTTTTCTGCAACACCGTTTCGCCGCGTTGCAAGCCGTATTCGCGCTGCATCCAGATCAGGCGATTTGAAAGGCCGTCGTGGCTGTTACCAACGCCCTTCGGGCGGCCGGTCGAACCGGACGTGAAGATCACGTAGGCCAGGTTCGTGCCGTGCAGCTTGACGTTCGGATTCGTAGCCGGGAACGCCGAGCTTTCCGACAGATCGAGCGTTTCCAGATCGACGCGCTCAACCCCGTCACACGCAGGCAGCGCCACGTCACGCTGCGCGAGCAACAACGCGATGCCGCTGTCGTCGATCATCGCGGCAATCCGATCGGCCGGATAAGACGGATCGAGCGGCACATACGCCGCACCGGCCTTCATGATTGCGTAAAGCGCGATCACCAGTTCGAGCGACCGCTCGGCCGAAACGCCGACACGCGACTCCGCACCCACGCCGCGCGACCGCAACCAATGCGCCAGACGATTCGCGCGATCATTCAGTTCTGCATAAGTCAGTGCGTCAGAACCCAAAACCAGCGCCTCGTCATCGGGATGCGCCGCTGCATGACGCTCGAACGCATGAAACACCGGCTCGATCTCGTCGTACTGCGTACGATTCCGGCTCCACGCATCGAGCGTCGCGCGCTCGGCCTCGCCGGTCAGCGCGATATCGGCGATCCGCGCCGTCAACGGCCCTTGCGCGATGGCCTCGACGCAGCGCAGATAATGCGCGGCGAATCGCTCGATCGTCGCCGCATCGAACAACTCTCGCGCGTAGGTCCATTCAATCGTGATCGCCCCATCCACCGCTTCCTGCGTGTTGAGCATCAACTCGAACTGCGCCATCGTGGTCGGCAGCGGATGCGGCTCGATATGCAGCCCCGGCAGCGTGTCGAGCATGCGCCAGTCGCGGCGCTGGTGATTGAACATCACCTGGAACAGCGGGCTGTGGCTCAGGCTGCGCTCGGGGCGCAGCGCTTCCACCAGCGCGTCGAACGGCAATTCCTGATGCGCCTGCGCGCCCACCGTCGTATCACGCAAGCGGCCGAGCAGATCGCCGAGCGTCTCGTCGCCGTCGAAGCTCGCGCGCATCACCTGCGTGTTGACGAAAAAGCCGATCAGGCCTTCCGTCTCGACGCGGTTGCGGTTCGCCACCGGCACGCCCACGCGGATGTCGTCCTGCCCCGTGTAACGATGCAGCAGCGCCTGGAACGCCGCCAGCAGCAGCATGAACGGCGTGACCGACTGCTGCTGCGCGCAGGCCTTGATCGCCTGCGACAGCGACGCGGGCAGGTCCAGCGCATGGCGCCCGGCCGTGTAGTCGCCGTGCGAATTGCGCAGGCCGTCCATCGGCAGCGCCAGCACCGGATGCGAATCGCCGAGCGTCGCCTTCCAGTAAGCCAATTGCCGCTCGCGCTCGCCCACTTCGAGCCAGTCGCGCTGCCATGCGGCGTAGTCGGCGTACTGGATCGGCAACGCGGCCAACTGCGCCGGCTCGCCAAGCACACGCGCGCGGTAATGCGCCACCAGTTCGCCGAGCAGCACCTGCACCGACCAACCATCGGACACGATGTGATGCATCGACACGGCCAGCAGATGTCGCCCCTCGCCTGCATCCCGATACAGCGCCGCGCGCAGCAACGGGCCGGCCGACAGGTCGAACGGCGCGTCGGCCAACGCACGCGCGGCCGCTTCGAGCGCATCGCTCGCCACCGTTTCCTCGCACCAGTCGATCGAGGCGGCTTCATCGACGAAGGCCTCGACCTCGCCGGCTGCATTCGCGACGAAGCGCGTGCGCAGCACCGCATGACGCGCGACGATCGCCGCGAACGCCTCGCGCAGCGCCGCGCCGTCCACCTCGCCCGTCAGCCACAGGCCGCCCGACACGTGATACGCGCGGCTGTCCGGCGAAAGTTGCGCGAGCACCCATTGACGCCGCTGCGCGTACGACACCGGCACCGCGTGGGTCTCGTGGGTCTCGCGCGAGCGCGGCAGGATCGGGAACTGCGCGACGCTCACGCCTTCCGCCTGCATCTTTTCCCAGAACAGACGGCGCTTGTCGGGCGTCAGGTCGATGAAGCGGGCGGCGATGCGGGCGGCCGTGGTCTTGTCCATGAATGCGTTCAAAGCGTGTCCATAAAGAGATCGAGGCTGTTCAGGGCGTCCGCGCCCTGCTGCGCGTCGCGGCCGCGTGCGATGGCCTCGGCCTGCGCGGCAAGCGTGCGCGCGTCGAACAACTCCGCAAGCGGCAGGCTCGCGCCGAGGTCCAGGCCGATCCGCGCGTTCAGGCGCACGACCAGCAGCGAATGGCCGCCCAGCTCGAAGAAATCGTCGTGCCGCCCGACCCGCGACACGCCGAGCAGCGCGGCCCAGATCGCGGCGAGTTCGGTTTCCACGCCGTCCTGCGGCGCTTCGTAGTTCGTCGTGCCCATCGTGTCGGCTTCGGGCAGCGGCAGCGCGCGGCGGTCCACCTTGCCGTTCGGGTTCAGCGGCAATGCCGCCAAAGCGAGGATGCGCCACGGCACCATATAGTCGGGCAAGCGTGCGGCCAGTGCGGTGCGCAAGGCGGCGACGTCGGGTTGGTCGCCCGTCACGTAGGCGACGAGACGGCCTTCATGCGCAATGACGACCGCCTCGCGCACAGCCGCGTCCGCAGTCAATGCCGATTCGATTTCACCAAGCTCGATGCGCAGGCCGCGGATCTTGACTTGATGGTCGATTCGACCGAGGTAGTCGATAGCGCCATCGGTGCGCCAGCGCGCGAGATCGCCCGTGCGATAAAGGCGTGCGCCCGGAGCGTCCGCAAACGGATCGGGGACGAAACGATCGGCCGTCAAATCGGGGCGGCCCAGATAACCGCGTGCAAGGCCCGCGCCACCGAGATACAACTCGCCGGGCACGCCGGGCGGCACCGGATTCAGCCGCGCATCGAGCACCCAAGTTTGCGTCGCCGCAATCGGACGGCCGATCGGCACCGGGCGGCCGGCTTCATCAATGCAGGTCCACGCCGTGACGTCGATGGCCGCTTCGGTCGGGCCGTACAGGTTATGCAGCGCCACGCTCGGCAGCACAGCCGCCGTACGCGCGCTCAGATCGGCAGGCAAGGCCTCGCCGCTGCAAATGATGCGCTTGAGCGTCGCGCCGCAGGAAGCCGCCGCGTCGCTCGCCATGAACGCTTGCAACATCGACGGCACGAAATGCAGCGTCGTGACGCGATGCGCGACGATCGTCTGTGCGAGTTCGGCCGGATCGCGATGCGCCCCCGGTGCCGCAATTGCCAGACGTGCGCCCACCATCAACGGCCAGAAGAATTCCCAGACAGATACGTCGAAGCTGAACGGTGTTTTCTGCAACACCGTTTCGCCGCGTTGCAGGCCGTATTCGCGCTGCATCCAGATCAGGCGATTTGAGAGGCCGTCGTGGCTGTTGCCGACGCCCTTCGGGCGGCCGGTCGAACCGGACGTGAAGATCACATAGGCCAGGTTCGTGCCGTGCAGCTTGACGTTCGGATTCGTAGCCGGAAGCGACGAACCCGCCGACAGATCGAGCGTTTCCAGATCGACGCGCTCGACGTGTTCACACACCGGCAGCGCCACATCACGCTGCGCGAGCAACAACGCAATGCCGCTGTCGTCGATCATCGCGGCAATCCGGTCGGCCGGATAAGACGGATCGAGCGGCACATACGCTGCGCCGGCCTTCATGATCGCGTAGAGCGCAATCACCAACTCCAGCGACCGCTCGGCCGAAACGCCGACGCGCGACTCCGCACCCACACCACGCGACCGCAGCCAATGCGCCAGGCGGTTCGCCCGATCATTCAGTTCTGCATAAGTCAGCGCGTTCGAACCAAAAACCAGCGCCTCGTCATCGGGATGCGCCGCCGCATGACGCTCGAACGCATGAAACACCGGCTCGATCTCGTCATACCGCGTACGATTCCGGCTCCACGCATCGAGCGTCGCGCGCTCGGCCTCGTCGGTCAGCGCGAGATCGGCCACACGCGTCGCGAAACCCGACACCACGGCCTCGACGCAGCGGCGGTAATGGGCGGCGAACCGCGCAATGGTCGCCTCGTCGAACAACTCCCGCGCATAGCTGAACTCGAAGCTCACCGCGCCGTCCGCTTCCTCGCGCGTATCGAGCATCAGCTCGAACTGCGCGGCCGGTGCGGGCAACCGGCACGGCTCGATCGACAGGCCGGGCAAACCGTCCAGCACGCGCCAATCGCGACGCTGATGATTGAACATCACCTGGAACAGCGGGCTGTGGCTCAGGCTGCGCTCGGGGCGCAACGCTTCCACGAGCACGTCGAACGGCAGATCCTGGTGCGCTTGCGCGCCGGCCGTCGCATCGCGCAACCGGCCAAGCAGATCGCCCAGCGTCTCGCCGCCGTCGAAGCGCGCACGCATCACCTGCGTATTGACGAAGAAGCCGATCAGGCCGGCCGTCTCGACGCGATGGCGGTTCGCCACCGGCACGCCGACGCGAATATCGTCCTGCCCCGTGTAGCGATGCAGCAAGGCCTGGAACGCGGCCAGCAGCAGCATGAACGGCGTGGCCGAATGCTGCTGCGCGCAAGCCTTGACGGCCTGCGACAGCGACACCGGCAAGTTCACCGCATAACGCCCGGCCGTGTAGCCGCCCTGCGCGTTGCGCACGCCGTCCATCGGCAGCGCCAGCACCGGATGCGAATCGCCGAGCGTCGCCTTCCAGTAGGCCAGTTGCCGCTCGCGCTCGCCGGCAGCCAGCCAGTCGCGCTGCCACACGGCGTAGTCGGCGTACTGAATCGGCAACGCGGCCAACTGCGCCGCCTCGCCGAGCACGCGCGCGCGGTAATGCGCCACCAGTTCTTCGAGCAGCACCTGAACGGACCAGCCGTCCGACACGATGTGATGCATCGACACGGCCAGCAGATGCCGGCCCTCGCCCGCGTTCCGGTACAGCGCGGCGCGCAGCAGCGGGCCGGCCGACAGGTCGAACGGTTCGTCGGCCAGCGCGCGCGCGACGGTTTCGAGCGCATCGTTCGCCGCTGTTGCTTCGCGCCAGTCGATCGACACCGCGTCGTCGACATGCGCCTCCACCTCGCCCGCCGCATTGGCGACGAAGCGCGTGCGCAGCACCGCATGACGCGCGACGATCGCCGCGAACCCGTCACGCAACGCCGCGCCGTCCACCTCGCCCGTCAACCACAGGCCGCCCGACACGTGATACGCACGGCTCGCCGGGGCCAGTTGCCAGAGGAACCACAAACGCTGCTGCGCGAATGAAGCGAGCGAGCGCGAACGCGCGGCAGCGGGCAGGCTCGGAATCGGCGACGACTCGGCCGATGCGTCCGCCACCGATGCCGAACCGGAAACCGGCGCGTCGGCCAGCTTCGCAGGCGCAGGCGCAACCGCCGCCTTCGCCGCCGATTTCTCGGCCAGTTGCGCCAGCGTCAGGCGCTGGAACAACTGCTTCGGCGTGATCGTGATGCCGAGCTTGCGCGCCTTCGCGACGACCTTCAGGCCGAGCAGCGAATCGCCGCCCACTTCGAAGAAATTGCAATCGCGGCCGATACGCGCCAGTTCGATGCCGATCACATCGGCCCAGATCGCCGCGATGGCCTGTTCGGTTTCGCCGCGCGGCGCGTCGGCGGCTTGGATTTCGGCTTCGGCCGACGAGCCTTCCGGAGCTTCTCCCGAAGCCGGAGCGGCTGACGTAACCGACTGCGCCAGCCAATCCCCGAGCCGCGCACGCAGCGCCGCCCGGTCGAGCTTGCCGTTCGCATTGAGTGGCAACGCATCGAGCGCGATCGATTCGGCCGGCACCATGTAATCGGGCAGCAACCGCGCCGCCGCCTCGCGCAGCGCGGCGGCCTCCGGCCCGCCCGCAACGAACGCGGCCAGCCGCGTGCCGGCCGGCGTTTCATAGGCCAGCACGGCCGCGCCGCGCACGCCGTCGAGGGTTGCCAACACGCGCTCGACCTCGGCCGGCTCGACGCGGTAGCCGCGCACCTTGACCTGATCGTCGGCGCGGCCGCGGTAGTCGAGCAGGCCGTCCGCGCCGAGGCGCGCCAGGTCGCCGGTGCGGTACAGCCGCTCGCCGGCCAGGAACGGATCGGGCACGAAGCGTTCGGCCGTCAGCCCCGCGCGGCCGTGATAGCCGCGCGCCACGCCGGGGCCGCCGACGTAGAGTTCGCCGTCCTCGCCATCGGCCACCGGGTTCATGGCCGCATCGAGCAGATGCAGGCGCATGCCGGGCAGCGCGCGGCCGAGCGGCAGGTCGCGATCGGTTGCCGCACCGGCGGGCCAGGCGTGCATGGCGACGCCCACGGTGGTTTCGGTCGGGCCGTAGTGATTGAACACGCGGCAGTGCGGCGCCAGTGCGGCGACGCGCGCCAGCAGCGCGGCCGGGGTGCGCTCGCCGCCGACGATCAGCGCGTCGGCCGGCAGCACCTGCGCCGCTTGCGCGGCGGACAGCAACGCGGCCAGATGGCTCGGCACGATCTTCAGGACCCCGACGCGATGCGCGGCCATGTAGGCGGCGAACGCATCGGGCTGGAACACCAGATCGGGCGCGATCAGATGCAGCGTGCGGCCCGAGGCCAGTGCGCCGAACAGCGTCGTGTGGCCGAGGTCGGCCGCGGGCGTGGACACCATCGCGAACGACGATGCCGGCTGCGCATCGAGCGTGGCGAGCATGCCGGCCACGTAGTTGCCGAGCGCGCGATGCGTGATCACCACGCCCTTCGGCTCGCCGGTCGAACCCGACGTGTAGATCATGTAGGCCGCGCGATCGGCTTGATGTTGATGCGTACGCGGCAGGCTCGCAGTGGCGACGGTAGCGAGCGGCACGGCCTCGTAACGCAACGCCATCGGCACGGCGGCAGCCAGAGCGAGCCCATCCGGCAAGGCCACCGCATGCAGCAGCAGCGCCGCGCCACTGTCGGCCAGTTGCGCCGACAGGCGCGCGGCCGGCGCGCGCGGGTCGAGTGGCAGCCAGGTCGCGCCGGCCTTCAGCACGGCCAGCATGGCCAGCACATGCTCGACCGAACGCTCGGCCAGCACGGCGACGCGCGCCTCGGGGGCGATCCCCTGCGCCACGAGCCGTGCGGCCAGCGCATCGGCGGCCGCGTCGAGCGCGGCGTAGCTCACGTGCCGCTCGCCATCGGCCAGCGCGATCTGCGCGCCATCGCGCGCCACGCTCGCCGTCCACCGTGCGAGAAACCCTCCGTCGGCGGCGGCATCGGCCTGCGCCGCCGCCTCGGCCAGCACGCCGGCCAGCGGCGCGTCGGGTTCGGCCGCGAGCTTCGCCGCGAACGCCGTGAAGCACGCGCTCAGGCGAGCCACGGCGGCGGCATCGAACACCGCGTCGTCATAAGCCAGCAGGCAATCGATCGCATCGCCGCGATCGGTGAAATCGAGCGCGAGATCGAAGTGCGGCGTGTCGTTGAGCAGCACGCGCAGTTGCGCGCCGAGCGGTGCGAAACCGTGCGTGTCGAACGGCCGCTGCTCGGTCAGCTTGACCTGGAACAGCGCTTCGTCGCCGGTGACGCGGTTCGGCAGCAGCGCGCTCATCAGCCGGTCGAACGGCACGTCCTGATGTTCGTGCGCGGCCAGCACCGTCTCGCGCGCGGCATCGACCAGCGCCGCGAAGCCGCGCGCCGGGTCGATTCGCGTGCGCAGCACCTGCACGTTGATGAAATAGCCGATCAGCGCATGCGCTTCGGGGCGCGCGCGGCGCGACACCGGCGCGCCGACGCGGATGTCGTCGCGGCCGCTGACCTCGTGCAGCACCGCGTTCAGCACGGCCAGCATCGCCATGAACGGCGTGGCATGACGCTCGGCCGCGAGCCGCCGCAGCGCCGCCGCCGTCTCGCGCGGCAGCGTAAACGTCACGCCGCGCTGGGCGCCAGGCGTCGCGCACTCGCGCGGGAATAGCCGCGCGGCGGCGGCCGGATCGCCGTCGGCCGCGAGTTGCCTGCGCCAGTAATCGAGTTGACGCGCGATCGCGTTGTCGCCGAGCGCGGCGCGCTCCCAGGCGATGTAGTCGGTGTATTGCCAGGCCGGTGCGAGCGTCGGCGCCGCCCCGCCCGTGCGCGCCGCGTAGGCACGCGCCAGGGCGTCGAGCAGCACGTTGACGGACCAGCCGTCGGCCACGATGTGATGCAGCGCGATTAGCAAGCGATGCGAATCGTCAGCGGTGCGAACCAGATGCGCACGCAGCAGCGGCCCGGTTTCGAGATCGAACGGCGCGTGCGCGACCTCGCGCGTCAGGCGTTCGAGCGCGGCGGCCTGCGCGCCGGCTTCGAGCGTATCGAGCGCGGTCAGCGGCAGCGCGTGCGCGCGCTGTGCATCGACGATCTGCAACGCCTCGCCCTCGTCGCCCAATTCGAAGCGCGCGCGCAGCACGTCGTGCGCGGCCACCACGTCGTCGAGCGCGCGTTGCAGCGCGGTGGCGTCGAGCACGCCGTCGAGGCGCAATTCACCGCTCATGTTGTAGGCCGCGCTCGACGGCTCGTGCAGCCAGGTCAGCCACAGGCTGCGCTGCGCGTCGGAGGCCACGGCCACGCGGCGCGCGGCGGGGTCGAGCGGAGCGAACGAGGCCAGTGCCGCCAGCGATTGTGCGCCGCCGGCCGCGAGACGCTCGTCGATACGCGCGGCCGCTGCCCGCAGCGTCGGCGCGGTGAACACGTCGCGCGCCGAATAGTCGATCGCCCAGCGCGCCTGCACGGCCGCCGCGACCTGCACGGCGGCCAGCGAATTGCCGCCGAACGCGAAGAAGCTCGCGGCCGGATCGGGCGAAGCGGGCAGCGACGGCAGCGCCTCGCGCCACAACCCGGCCAGTTCCCGCTCCAGCTCGGAGCAGGCCGCGCCGCCCTCGGCCGCAGCCGGTTCATCGGAATCGTCCCGCTGCCCGTGCACGAGATACGCGTAGGCATCGAGCGAACGCGCCTGCCAGCCGCGCCCGCACGCGGCGCGCTGCACCTTGCCGCTCGACGTCTTCGGCAGGCCGCCCGGATTGAGCAGCACCACCACGGCGGCCGGTTCGCCGCAGGCTTGCGCCACGGCCTCGGTCAGCGCGGCGGCGATCGCCTCGGGCGCGGCCAGCTTCTGCATGTTGCGCGACACTTCGGCCGCGACGCCAATCCCCTCCTGGCCGTTCACCTCGACCGCGAACGCCGCCACGCGGCCACGCCGCACCAGTTCCACGTCGCGCTCGATCGCGAGTTCGAGATCCTGCGGATACAGGTTGCGGCCACGCACGATCAGCAGATCCTTGATGCGCCCGGCCACGAACAGTTCGCCGTCGTGCACGAAACCGAGATCGCCGGTGCGCAGCCAGGTCGCGCCGTCGCGCTCCACGAACGAGGCGGCCGTCGCGTCGGCGCGCCGCCAGTAGCCGGCGGCCACGCTCGGCCCGTGCACCAGGATCTCGCCGATGCCGCCGTCGTCCAGCACCGCGCCGCTGGCGCGATCGACGATGGCGATCGTATGGTGACTCGGCGCATGGCCGCACGACACGAGTGCAACACCAGACCCATCGGCCACCGCGCGCCCGCGTTCGAGCGCCTCGGCATCGAAGCCCGGCGCGCGCGCACCACGCCCGCGCCCGACGCCGCTGACGTACAGCGTCGCCTCGGCCAGCCCGTAGCACGGGAACAGCGCGTCGGCGTCGAAGCGTTGCGGCGCGAAGCGATCGACGAACGCATCGAGCGTGGCCTTGCGCACCGGCTCGGAACCGGAGAACGCGAGCCGCCAGCTCGACAGATCGAGCGCGGCGCGCGCCTCGTCGCCCACGCGGTCGGCGCACAGCCGGTACGAGAAATCGGGGCCGCCGGAGATCGTGCCGCGATGGCGCGCGATCGCCTCCAGCCAGCGCACCGGCCGCTCCAGGAAGAACTGCGGCGACATCAGCACCAGCGCAATCCCGCTGTAGACCGGTTGCGACAGCGTGCCGATCAGGCCCATGTCGTGATAAAGCGGCAGCCAGCTGACGAACACGTCCTCGGCCGTCACGCCGAGCCCTTCGCAGATCGCCACTTCGTTGGCCCACAGGCTGCCGTGCGTGACCATCACGCCCTTCGGCGTGGAGGTCGAACCGGACGTGTACTGCAGGAACGCGATGTCGGACGGCGCGGCACGATGCGGCGCGAAACCGGTCGCGTCCACCGCGCTGTGATCGAGCGCATCCATCTCGATGCACGCGGCGTTCGGGGCGATCTGCGCGAACGCGTCGCCGAGCTTGGCCGACAGCGCGGCGGTGGTCACCACGAACGCCGCATCGGCATCGGCGGCGATCGCGGCGAGCCGCGCCAGATGCTGGCCGCGCAACGATTCGGGCGGATAGACGGGCACCGCGATCGCGCCCGCGTAAAGGCAGCCGAAGAACGCGGCCACGTAGTCGATGCCGCTGTCCATCGCGAGCAACACGCGCGCGGCCTGGCCGCCCGCGCCGCGCTCGCGCAGCAGGACGGCCAGCGCCGTGGCGCGCCGGTCGAGCGCCGCGTAGTCGTAGCGCGTGTCGCCTTGCGCATCGACCGTCACCAGCGCGGTGTCCGCGGCTCGCTGCGCCGCCAGCGCGCGCAACCGTTCGATCATGTTCTCTGCCATTTCCCTACCTCGCCCTGCTGTCTTTCTCCGCCGCATCGCGGGCGGCGTTTCCGGGCACCGTGGCGCCCGGCCCTCGTGATCGCTTCGGCACCGCGGTGCGTCAGTCCTCGCCGTACTCGTGGCGATCGCGCTTGACCGGCGGCACCGCGTGCGGCTCCTTGCCGTGCCACGACGCCGGATGCGGCGCATACGGGTTCTCGGTCGAGACGATCCGGTGCTGCTGCCAGTGGCGCGCACCGGCCGAATCGGCGGCGGCCGGCTTCGACTGCACCACCACCGGCTCGACATGACGCTTCGGCGCGTAGTCGCCAGCGTTCAGCACGTCGCGCGGCTCGGCCCCGAACGCGGCCTGGGCCGCTTCGGCGTTCTGTTTCTGGCGTTTCAGGAACGGGCAGCGATCGTCGGCGGCCACGTTGGCGTCGTCGAGGAAGTACTGTTTCCATTCGAGGTTGCCCGGGTCGCCGTAGAAGCCGAGATCCGGGTGGGCCGGGATTTCGTCCCAGGTTTCGAGGCGCTTGCGCACCTGGTTGCGCGCCTCGCGGCCGATCACCTTGTTGGTGATGGTGTCGACGAACACGCTGCGCGGCTGGAACAGCAGCACCATGCCGGGGCCGAGGTTGCGGCTGTGGCGCGTGCGGAACGACGGGCACGCGCACACCACGAAGCACTCCACGCCCGCGAACGAGAATTCCCAGTCGCCATCGGACGGCGGCGGTTGCTGGTCGGCCTTCGGATCGGGATCGACGTCGTGCAGATGCTGGAGGATCTGCCAGAAATGCGTGTGATAGTCGTCGTGCGAGAGCGGCGCGGCATCCGGTTCGAAGAACACCGCAATATTGTTCTTGCGATACTCGGGGCGCAGCGCGAGTTCGGCGAAGGTCTGCATGGTGGCCGGCAGGTCGGCGATGTTCTTGCCGTTCACGAACGAATAGAACATCTCGCCGCGCTTCTCGGCGATGGTGCCGAAGAAGCACGGATACTCGGGGTGCATCACGCTCTCGCGCAGCGTCGCGTACGACGCGTCGAGCCACGCGGGCGGGTTCGCGGCGGCGCCGAGCGCACGGCCGTTGATGATGCGGCTCTTCCAGTCGCCCGGATCAAAGCCTTCGCCGGGCGCCGCATCGGCTTGCGCCAACAGGTTGACCTTTTCCTCGGTTGAACTCATTTCATATCCTTGTTCGTCGCCAGCGCGGGCGAGCGTGCCGGGCCGCGCGGAATGCGCGGCCCACCAGTCAAAGCAGGTTCCTGCCGGCGGAACTCAGGCGGACGCGCCCGCGTTCGCCTTCGCCTCGAGTTCGGCGACCAGCGCCTGAACCCAGTCGTCCGGAATGATCGGCTGGTGATACGTGCACTCGCCCGACAGCACGGTCGAACCGTGCAGGCGGCCGTCGGGAATCAGCACCTTGTCGCCCACGTTCATCTTCAACTGCATGCCCACATTGCCCCAGAACAGCATCTGGCCTTCCTCGATGGTCACGAGGCGGTGATCGTTGTGGACGTGCGTGGTCGAGCACATCTCGAACGGCTCGACGAAGGTTTCGCGGTCGATGCCCGGGCATTCGACGTCGATGCGGTCACTGATTCGGTGTGCGAACTTGATGTAATGGCGGATCGACGACAGCCACAGCAACTGCTCGCCGAGATCCCAGCGCGCCCGCTCGCACAGGCGCTCGGCCGCGGCCACGCCCTGCACCGCCTGCGCATAGGCGGGCTGGCCGTATTGGCCGGCAATCGTTTGCAGCGCTTCCTGGAAGCGTGCCACCAGCGCGTCGGTGCGGCGCTCGAATTCGCCCGGCTCGCGGCCGGCCGGCGCCAGATGCGCGCAGGCGCGCTCCAGCGCGGCGCCGAACGCCAGCCATTCGGCTTCGGCCGCGTAGGCCGCGCCCACCAGGCCGAACGCGCGATCCGGGCGGCGGCCCAGCGCGTACAGCAGGTTGGCCTTGGCGGTGCTGGTCGGCAGATAGAACTGCCAGTACGCATGCTGCTGGCGCGTCACGCCCACCGAGGCGGCGATCTTTTCGAGCAGCGCATCCGACGGCAGGTCGCCGTGCAGTTGCGGGCGCAACGCCTCGGGCAGCATGTCGAGGAAGCCGCTCGCCGTGGCGCGAGCCAGCGCGCGGCGCTTCGACGGCGCGAGCGCCCAGCGCTGCACGGTGATGAAGCGCAGGCCTTCCTGCAGATAGTCGTTGCGCATCAGGCGGGCGAACGATTCGGTCCAGAACGCCGTTTCCTCGTCGATCAGGCGCTTCAGGCGCGCCGCGGCGGCGGCCGGCTCGGCCTCGACGGCCTGATCCTGCGACAGGTATTCGAATGCGTACGCTTCGAGGAACGGGGCGATCTGCGCGCCGAACACCTGCACGTCGTCGCCATAGAAGCCGCTGAAGTGCTGCCATTCGTCGATGTCGGCGCTGCGCGGCAGGCGCGCCACGCCCAGCTCGTAGATCGACAGCAGCGTGCGGCCCGAGGCCAGCGCCGGCAGGCGGCTCACGTTGTGCTGGCGCACCGGCTTCTGGAACTTCAGGAATTCGAAATCTTCCGGACGCAGCGGGCGGCGGTGGAAATCGTCTTCCAGCAGCAGCTCGCTGACATGCGCGCTGCGGAATGCGTGCGCGGCGGAGAACTGCTTGATCAGTTCAACGTAGCGTTCGCTCTGGCCGGCGAACGGCGAGAAATCAAATAGCAAAGGCATGGCTTGCGACATGGCGAAAGTTCCTGTGAAGAGTTCTCGGAAGCACGCGGCCCGGCTGCGAGGCCGGAGCGTGCGAGAAAAGGCCGGCAGCACCGGCTCGGAGCGTCGCGTACGGCGACGCGGCGCCGGTGCAAACGCGCAGGCAGCGCGACGGCGATGCCGGCGGCGCGCTGAAATCGGACACCCGGCACGGAACGGCCAGGCAGGTTGGACGGACGGCATTCGACATCGTCATGCTTACGTCAGCGACATTCATCGTTCCCTCCATGACGCGTTCGCGGCGGCGCCCAGGCATCGGAGCGCGACCACGCGAGTCAGCTGCACAACGCGGCTTCGGCCCGAAGCGAGTCGTACGCGGGTAATTTATATAAATACAATGCAAATCGGAATGATTCGCATTAATTGTTTCAGTTTCACGACCACACCGTGACCGCCGCTGTCACACATGTCCTCTGCTCCGGCATGCGCTCCCGGCCGGGGCCGGGTATCGAGCCGGGGCGCGCGGAACGCCCCGGTTCGTCAGGTGCGGCGGGACCGGCCCGCCGCGTGGTTCGTCAGAAATCCGAACGAACCGTCAGCATCACGTTGCGGGTATCGCCGAACACGCTGTAGAAATTGCCCGGCGGACGCAGGTAGTACTGGCGATTGAAGATGTTGTTCAACGCGAGCGACGCTTCGAGGTGCTTGTTGAAGCGATAGCCGAGCTGCGCATTGAAGACCGTGTAGCCGCCCTGCACCACGCCGCGCGTGGTCTGCGTCTGCGCCAGCATGCCGCCGCCGACCGAGAAGCCGCGCAAGGTGCCGGCCGTGAACGAGTACTTGGTCCACAGCTTGAACAGGTGCTTCGGATCGGTGCCTTCCGACAGGTCGGCCGCCGCGTTCTCGTAGCTCGCATTCAGGTACGTGTAGCCCGCGTAGATGTTCCAGTTCTCGATCGGCTGGCCCGTCACCTCGAACTCGAAGCCCTGGTCGCGCACCTTGCCGGCCGGGATCGAGAACGTCGGGTTGGCCGGATCGGCCACCGCGCGGTTGTTGTCCTGGATGCGGAACAACGCGGCGGTGGTCGACAGGCGGCCGCCGAGGAAGCTGTTCTTCACGCCGATTTCATACTGATCGCCGGTACGCGGCGGCACCACGCTGCTGTCGGCTTCGATCGCGGTTTGCGCGGCCAGGAACTTCGAGTAGCTCGCGTAGACGGTGGTCGACGGCGTGATGTCCCACACCAGGCCCACCGACGGCAGGAAGCGGTGATCGAGGTTGACGTTGGTCTTCCAGTCGGCCACGGTCGGCAGGATCGACTGCGAGCGCTGTTCGAAGAACGCCTCGCGCGCGCCCAGCACCAGCGTGACCGGATCGAGCAGCTTGATGCGCGCCTGCGTGTAGAAGCCGTACTGAACCTGGCGCGTGTTGGTGCCGAACGTGAACGGCACGTTGACCTTGCCGATCACGTTCGGGTCGTACAGGCTGAACGTGCCGAGCGGGCCGGGGCCGACCAGCGATTTGTTGCCGCTGTACGCCGTTTCCGACATCACCGAGTAGTTCGCACCGACCGTCAGCGTGTGGGTCCGGCCGAACGCCTCGATCGGGCCGGTCACGTTGGTGTCGGCGCCGAACCAGTCGTAGGTGTTCTGCTGGCGGCGCTCGGTGTAGCGCGCGATGCCGGGGGCCAGGGCGCCCGGGCCGCTGTCGGCCTCGTCCGCCTTGGTGAATTCGTGACGATAGAACAGCGTCGTCTGCGATTTCCAGCCGTTCGCGAAGCTGTGCACCAGGTTGCCGTTCACTTCCTGCAGCGAGGTGTAGCCGTAGTTCCAGTCCGGCGCGAAGTTCTGCGAGTACGAGCTCGGCACGCGGCCAAACGGTGCGGTGGCGGTCGCGCTGCGGAACAGGCCCGATGCGCCGTAATCGAAGCCGGTGTTGGTGTTGACCTGGTAGCCGGCCGACAGCGACAGCGTGGTGCGCGGGGTGATGTCCCAGTCGATCGCGCCGTAGCCGGTCACTTCCTTCTTGCGCGCGCGGTCGATCGAGCCGTGCATGTCGCTGCCGATCAGCACGGCGCGGCCGCGCACGGTGCCTTCCTTGTTCAGCGCGCCGGTCACGTCGATCATCTGGCGGGCGCCGCCGAACGAGCTGATCTGGGTTTCGGTGCTGAGGTGGAATTCCTTCTGCGGGCGCTTGCGCACCAGGTTCACGGTGCCGCCCGGCTCGCCGTTGCCGTCGAGCACGCCGTTCGGACCACGAATCAATTCGACGCGGTCGTAGATGCCCAGGTCGAACTGCTGCAGATATTCAAGACCACTGACGATCGACACGCCGTCGAATTCGATGCCGAGCTGCGTGCCGCGCGAGTGGTAGTAGGCCGTGCCGTCGCCGTATTCGATCGCGCTCACGCCCGTCATGTAGCGCAGCGCGTCCTGGATCGTCGTCATGTTCTGATCGTTCATCCGTTCGCGCGTCAGCACCGACACCGAGGCGGGAATCTCCTTGACCGGCGTGGCCGAACGGCTGCCGACGGTGGCCGCGCGGGTCGCGTACGAGCCGCTGTCCTCGGTCGTCGCGTCGGGCGCGGCCTTCACGTGCACGGTCGGCAGCGCGGCGGACGCTGCCTGCGGTGCGGAAGCGGCCGCCTGCGCGTGCGCCGCGCCAGCCCATGCCGCGCATAGCGCGATCGCGACCGGCGTCAACCGGATCACCCCTGCCTGTCGATACGAAACGCGCTTCCCGCGCCGCCAGCCGTCCATCGAGATTCCCATTTGTTGACTACGCTCCATGTGTTGTGTCCGTCCGCCGTGGTTCGATCTGACGACTCGGCGGCCGTTTGTAAGCGTCACCGGATGCGATCGACATGACGCTCGCGACATGCCGAAATCCTGGTGATCACACGCTGGCGACACACAACTCCCCGCGCCAGAATGCGAGTCGGAATATTACCGATAACGATTCTCATTTGCAATTCATTTGCACACTGTTCCGATTCATGCGTCGTATTCATGGGAACGGGGGTGACAGAACGGGCAATCGCGTGTCGATCAAGGCTGTCTCGAAGCTTTCGAAAGCGGAGCGAAGGCGTCGAAACAGGTGCTTGCGCAGCACGAATGTGGCGTGCCGATGACAGCCGTTCGCAATTGCATCGGATGACGAAGCAATTGAAAAAATCGCCTGACCGTCAGGATGCCGAAGCAGTGGAAATGCGCGGAGAAATCGATAGGAAAAGAACCGTCAAGGCGGCGCTGGCGGCCGCTTCGACGGCCCGCCAGCGCCCTGCCCGCCTCAGGTCGAGGTGACGGTCTTGCGCAGCATCAGCGCGATCAGGTAAGGCCCGCCGATCAGCGTGGCGACCAGGCCCGAGGCCACCTCCTCCGGGAACACCAATTGCCGGCCGAGCCACTCGGCGAACGTCATCAGCAACGCGCCGATCATCGCCGCAACCAGGATTTGCGAGGCGGGCCGCCGCGCGCCGGAGAAGCGCGCGATATGCGGCGCGATCAGGCCGACGAACGACAGCGGGCCGACCAGCAGCGTCGAGGCGGCCGTCAGCACCGAAGCCAGCAGCAACACCGCGAACCGCGCACGCCCCACCGGCACGCCGAGGCCGCCGGCCACGCCCGCGCCGAGCCCGAGCATCTCGATCCAGCGGCTCAACAGCGGCGCGAGGGCCAGGCCGAGCAGCGCGATCACGGCCGCCGCGTAGGCGATCGGCGGCTGCACGTAATAGGTCGAGCCGACGATGAAGTTCAGCAGCAGCCCGACCCGCGCGTCGCCGCTCGACATCATCGCGCCGACCACCGCCTGCAACAGCGCGCTGATCGCCACGCCGATCAGCAGCAGCCGCTCGGGCGCGAACGCCACCCGCGAGCCGAGCCACATCAGCACGGTGAGCGTCACCACCACGCCCGCCAGGCAACTGAGGAACAGCACGCCCGGCCCCGGCGCGACGCCCGCGAACAGCGCCACCACGATGCCAAGCATGCCGCCCGCGCTGACACCGAGCAGGTCGGGGCTGGCCATCGGGTTCGCGGTGATGCGCTGGATCAGCGTGCCGCCGATCGCCAGCAGCACGCCGGCTGCGGCGGCCGCCACCGTGTGCGGCAGGCGCCAGAACATGATGGCGCGGATCTGCGCGAGATCGCCGAAGCGCCAGCCGTGGAGCGTGCGCGTCACGCAGAAGCTCAACGCGATCACGGCCAGCAGCGCCAGCAGCGCCACCGGCAGCCGGCGCGACAGGCGGCCCGGCAGCGCGGCGGCCACCCCGGCCGCGTGCAAGTCCGGCTGGGCGCGCAGGCGCGGCAGCAACAGCAGCAGCAACGGCACGCCCACCAGCGAGGTGACGGTGCCGGTGGGCAGCAGATGCGCCGAGAACAGCTCGGCCGACGACACCACCCGCACCAGCTCGTCGGTCAGCCACAGCAGCGCGGCGCCGAGCAGCGGCGCCCAGATCAGCCGCTGGCCGAGGCGGCGCGCGCCGGCCAGCCGCGCCAGCGTGGGCGCGGCCAGGCCGACGAAGCCGATCACCCCGACCGTCGACACCACGGCGGCGGTCAGCACCACGGCCACCATCAACGCCACCACGCGCGTGCGATGCAGGCCCACGCCGAGGCTGCGCACGGTCGAATCGCCGGCATCGAACACGCCGAGCGGCCGGCGCAGCAGCACCGTGACGATCGCGCAGCCGAGCACCGCCAGCCCGAGCATGCGGCTGTCGTGCCAGCCTGTCTGGTCGAGCGCCCCGCCGCCCCAGATCATCAGGCCGCGCAGCAGTTCGAAATGCGCCATCGACAGCGCCAGGCTGATCGCGCCGCAATACAGGTTGACGATCATGCCCGACAGCACCACCGCGAGCGGCGCCATCCGCTGCCGCGCCGACAGCGCGAACACCACCAGGATCGCGAGCGTGCCGCCGGCCAGCGCCACCAGCGGCCGGCCGATCACCAGCCATGACGGCGCCCACAGGTCGGCCACGATCAGCGCGAGATAGGCGCCGGGGAACACGCCGAGCGTCATCGGCTCGGCCAGCGGGTTGCGCAGCACCTGCTGCGCGAGCGTGCCGGCCAAGGCCAGCCCGCCGCCGCACAGCAGGCACATCGCGATGCGCGGCAGCATGCTGTCGCGCACCAGGATCTCGCGCAGGTTGTCGCGGTCGGGCGCGAACAGCGCCTGCCAGAACGACGCGCCGTCGAGTTCGGCGCGAATGCCGTGCACGGCAAGCACCAGGGATACCGCGACCAGCAGCCCGATCACCCACCAGCGGGCATCGCGCGACGCGTCCTGACGCGGCAAGGCCATGAGATTACGCAACACCGCCGCCTCCTGCGTCGATCGTCGTCAGGGCCGCCTCGACGGCATGCGCGAAGCGCTGCATCGATACCAGCCCGCCATAAGGGGCGATCACGGGCAAGGCCGCGACGCGCCGTTCGCGCACCGCCGGCAGCGCCTGCCAGATCGCATTGCCGGCGAGGCCTTCGCGCTGCCCCGGCTTGAGCCCGCCCACCAGCAGCACGCTCGCGTCGGGCACCGAGGCCAGCCGCTGCAGCGGCACCAGCGAATAGCCGGTCTGGGTCGGCCACACCGGGCCGCCATCGCGCGGGTGCGCGGCGTTGCGCACGCCGAGCGTCGCCAGCATCTCGTCGAACAGGCTGCCGCGCCCGTACACGCGCAGGTGCCGGTCGTCCGCCAGATCGGCGACGATCAGCGGATGCTTGCGCAACGCCGGCCGCGCGGCCAGTTGCGCGCGCACCGATTCGGCGGTGCGCGCGGCCTCGTCGATCAGCGCCTGCGCTTGCGGCGCGCGGCCCACGCGGGCGGCCAGCTTGCCGGTTTCGTCGCAGAGGTCGTGGTAAGGCTGCGCGCTCGTCATGTACTGGCTCAATACGATGGTCGGCGCGATCCGTTGCAGCGTGCGGATCGCCGGCGCGTGGCCCGGCGTGATCACCAGCAGGTCGGGCTTCAGCGCGAGCAGCACCTCGAAGTTCGGCTGGTACAGCAGGCCGATGTCGGCCACGCCCTGCGGCAGCGGCGGCTCGACGATCGCGTTGCGATACCAGTCGGGCAGGCTGACGCCGATCGGCGTCACGCCCAGCGCGAGCAGCGTTTCGGTCAGCTCCCAGTTCATCGTGGCGACGCGGGTGGGCACGGCGGCCGGTGTGTCGGGTGAAGCGGCGGACGCACCGGCTGACGAAGCGCTCGCGGCAGCCCGCGCCGCGCCGGACCACGCCAACGCGCCGGCCAGCCCGAGCGCGCCGCCGCGCGCCAGCCAGCGGCGGCGGGATTCGTGCAACGGCCGGCTCATCGCGGGTATCCGATGCGGTGGCCGGCCACGGGATCGACCATCACGCCCATCGGCACGCCGTAGATGGCGGCCAGGCTGTCTTCGCGCATGATCTGGTCGGGGCCGGCCTGCATCAACACGCGGCCGCCGCGCAGCGAAACGAGCTGGCTGCAGAAGCGCGTGGCCATGTTGACGTCGTGCAGCACCACCACGGCGGTCATGCCGCGTGCGTCGCACAGCGTGCGGATCAGTTGCAGCACTTCGAGCTGGTGGCCGATGTCGAGCGCCGAGGTGGGCTCGTCGAGCAGCACGCAGCGGCTGTCCTGCGCGATCAGCATGGCCAGCCAGACGCGCTGTCGCTCGCCGCCCGACAGGCTGTCCACCGGGCGATCGGCGTAATGGGCGACATCGGTCGACACCATCGCGTTCTCGACGTGCTCGTGATCCTCGCGCGAGAAGCGGCCGAGCGCGCCGTGCCACGGGTAGCGGCCCAGCGCGACCAGTTCGCGCACCAGCAGGCCGTCGGTTTGCGGCGTGTATTGCGGCAGGTGCGCGACCTGCTGCGCGAAGCGGCGATGCGCCCAGCTATCGAGCGGCGCGCCGCCGAACTCGATGCGGCCGCGCGTCGGCGCATGCAGGCGCGCCAGCAGGCGCATCAGCGAAGTCTTGCCCGAGCCGTTGTGGCCGATCAGGCCGACCACCTGGCCGGCGGGGATGTCGAGCGTAATGTCCTGCAACAGCGTCTTGCCGCCGATCGCGAAATCGACGCCGGACAGGCGGTAGAGCGGCGTAGCGCCGGCGGGTGTGGTCACGGCTTCAGTTCCATCGTCAGCATCGTGTTGCGGGGAGACGGCGGGCCAGGCCCGCCGGGGCGTCATTATCCGTTAGTTCCGGCGCCGGGCGCAGCAGCGCGGCCGGCATCCTGCCCGTGCGCGGCGGACAGCGCACGCAGGCGGCGCGCCACCTCGTCGTGCACGGCCGGATGCAGCACGATGCCGGTGTGCGTGGCCTCGGCCTCGATCACCGTGGTGACCGCGCTCGTATAGGCCGACCAGTCGCGCTCGCGGCCGGTGGCCGTGTCGCGCGCGGCGTGCCAGTACGTGAGCGGCACGTCGATGCGCGGCAGCGCATGCGCGACGCGCAGCCGGTAATGCAGCGCGTCGATTTCGGCCGCGCGCGCGAACAGCGGACGCAGCGCCGCGCCGTCGGGCTGCGCGTCGAGCCAGCCCGGCAGCAGCGCGAGCGCATCGGCGCCGGCCACCTCGGCCTCGGCCGACGGCTCGCCCGTCTCGTTCGGGCCATGCGCGGCGGTGGAGACCGCCGTATCGAGCAGACCGAGGAAATCCACCGCGTGACCGAGCGCGCGCAGGCGGGCCGCCACCGCGAACGCGATGCGCCCGCCGAACGACCAGCCGAGCAAGCGGTACGGGCCGGCCGGCTGCATGGCGACGATCTCGCGCGTGCAGGCATCGGCCAGCGCCTCGAAGCTATCGGCCCAGTCAGCCGGCCGCGAGGCCGGGAACGCGAAGCCCGGCGCGCGCAACGCCACCACCGAGGCCACGCCTTGCAGCGCGGCGGCGAGGTAGCGGTATTCGCCGGTCAGGCCGAAGCCCGGGTAGCAGCAGAACAGCGTGACGGGCGCGCGCGCCGCGTTGAGCGGTTGCCGCAGCGGATCGGCGGCCGGCATCAGGCGCGCCTCGGTGTAGAAGCGCTCGCGCCATAACGCGAACGCGGCATCGGCGGCCGGGTTCGCGGTGGCGACCGGCGCGGGCGTGGCACCGCCGGGCAGGCCGCCGAAGCGGGCCGGTACGTCGGCCACGTTTGCTGCGTTTGCTGCGTTTGCTGCGTTTGCTGTGTTCGATTTTTCCGGCGCGGACGCGGCGGCTTGCGCCAGCGCACGCACCTGCGTATCGAACACGGTGACCAGCCGGGCGAGCCTCGCCTCGTCGACCGAGCCCGCCGCCGCGCTCCAGTCGACCTTGAGGCAGCCGTCCGCGATCAGGCCGTTCAGGTCGAGCCAATGGCGCGCCGCGCCGGCCGGCGTACGGCCGAGCGTGCCGTCGCCGCTATCCTCTCTAGCGAACGTGAAGCGGCCCGCGCCGAGCCGCTCCTCGAAGCGGCCCAGGTAGTTGAAGCCGACCGTGGTGGCCGGCAGCGCGTCCAGCGCAGCGCGCGACGAGGCCTGCCCCAGGTAGCGGAACAGGTTGTAGTGCAGCCCGTCGGCCGGCAGCGCGGCGCGCGCGGCGGCGATCGCGCGGCGCGCGGCTTCGGCGTCGCGTCCGGCCGCTACGCGCAGCGGATACTGCGTCGTGAACCAGCCGACCGTGCGGCTCAGGTCCACGCCGGGCATCTGCTCGCCGCGGCCGTGGCCTTCCAGTTCGACGATCACCGGCACCTCGGGCAGCACCTCGGCGCAGGCCTGCGCGAGCGCGGCCAGCAGCACGTCGTCGATGCGCCAGCCCGCGCCGCTCAGGCGCGCGGTGGCGTCGGCGTCCAGCGACCAGGCCAGGTGGCGCTGGCCGCCTTCGGCGCGCGGCGCGGCGTCGGCCGCCGTGCCCAGTTGTGCCTGCCACCAGGCGATCTCGCCGAGCCATTCGGGTTGCGAGGCGTAGGCGGCCAGCCGTTGCGACCAGTCGCGCCAGCCGGTGGCGGGTGGCGCCAGCGCGGGGGCGGCGTCGCCGGCGCGCGCCAGGTCGTAGGCCTTGAGCAGATCGTCGAGCAGGATTCGCCACGACACGCCGTCCATCACGATGTGGTGCGCGACGATCAGCAGCCGCGCGCCGTCCGGCGTTGCGAACGCAGCCGCACGCAGCAGCGGGCCTTGCGCCAGATCGAGGCTGCCGTGCAGGCGATCGGCGTGGGCGGCCAGCGCGGCGCGCCAGTCGTTGGTGGGGGTCGGCTGGGGCGCTTCTTCCGCTTCGGTCGCCTCGGTCGCCTCGGTCGTCTCGGTCGTCTCGGTCGTCTCGGTCGTCTCGGTCGTCTCGGTCGTCTCGGTCGTCTCGGTCGCCTCGGTCGCGCACAGATCGATCGCCTCGAACGCAGCCTCGGCCAGATCAGCCGTGGCCGGCACGATGGTCTGCGTCCAGCGCCCGGTGGCCCGATCGTGCGCGAAACGCGCGCGCAGCGCGTCGTGCGCGCCGAGCACCGCCGCGAGCGCCACGCGCAACGCGTCGGCATCGAGCGCATCGGCGGCGCGCAACAGCACCGACTGATTCCAGCGCGACGGCGCATCGGGGAACTGCTCGAAGAACCAGCCCTGCATCGGCACGAGCGGCGCATCGAGCGGCCCGGACGCTTCCAACGCGGCCCCGCCCTCGCCCGCCTGCGCATCGGCGCGCTGCGCCACGCGCGCGAGTTCGCGCACGGTCGGATGCTCGAACACCTGCCGCGCGCTGACGATCCAGCCCGCCGCGCGCGCCTGTGCGATCACGCGCAGGCTCGAAATCGAATCGCCGCCGAGCGCGAAGAACGCATCGGTCACGCCGAAATCGGTGCGGCCCAGCACCGTCTGCCACACCGCCAGCAGCGTGGTTTCGAGCGCGCCCGCCGGTTCGACCGCGCCGGTATCGACATGCTCGTCCGGCTCGGGCAGCGCGCGGCGGTCGAGCTTGCCGTTGTGCAGCGTCGGCAACGCGGCCAGCGCCACGCACACCGACGGCACGTGCGAGGCCGGCAGCGTGGCGGCCAGCGCGTCGCGCACCACATCGGGGGCGGCCTCGCCGGTGTAATACGCCACCAGCCGCTTGCGTTCGCCCTCGCCGCGCAGTTCCACCACGCCTTCGCGCACGCCGGCCGCGCGACGCAGCGCCGCCTCGATCTCGCCGAGTTCGATGCGGTGGCCGCGCAGCTTGATCTGCTGATCGAGCCGGCCGAGGAAATCGATGGTGCCGTCCGGGCGGGCGCGGCACAGGTCGCCGCTGCGGTACACGCGCGAGCCGGGCTCGCCGGTGGGATCGGGCACGAAGCGCTCGGCCGTCAGCGCGGCGCGGCCCAGGTAGCCATGGGCCAGCGTCGGGCCGCCGAT
This sequence comes from Burkholderia sp. 22PA0099, assembly GCF_047497165.1. Classification (NCBI taxonomy): domain Bacteria; kingdom Pseudomonadati; phylum Pseudomonadota; class Betaproteobacteria; order Burkholderiales; family Burkholderiaceae; genus Burkholderia; species Burkholderia sp. 22PA0099. The sequence continues at coordinate 3,236,608 of NZ_CP163164.1, forward strand.
GCACAGCTCGCCCAACGCGCCGTCGGGCGCGCGGTTGCCGTCGAGATCGGCCACGTAGGCATGCCGCGACGGGTAGCAGCGGCCGATCGCGACGATCGCGCTGGCCGCATCGGCCGGCGTGACCGGATGATGCAGCACGGCCACCGTGGTTTCGGTCGGCCCGTACAGGTTGTCGATCGCGACGTGAGCGAGCGGGCCGTCGAGCCAGCGCGCCAGCGCGTCGCCGGGCAAGCCTTCGCCGCCCACCGTGATCTGCCGCAGCGACAGGTCCTGCGCGGCCGGCAGCGCGATCCGCCATTGCTGCCAGAGCGCGGTGGGAATCCGCGCGAACGTCACGCGCTCGTCGATCAGCGTGCGGTTCAGCGTCTCCAGTTCCCAGGCGCGCGGGCCGCGCATCGCCACGCGGCCGCCCGCGATCAGCGCCGGCAGCAGTTCGTGCAGCGCCACGTCGAAATTGATGGTGGACGATTGCAGCACCGTGTCGGTCTCGGCGATCCGGTGGTCGTGCAGGAAATCGTCGAGATGCAGCGCCAGCGCACCGTGCGAGATGGCCACGCCCTTCGGCGTGCCGGTCGAACCGGACGTGTAGATCACGTAGGCCAAGGCCTCGGGATGCAGCGGCGCGGCATTGGCCGCATTGGCCGCATTGGCCGCATTGGCCGTGTTGGCCGTGTTGGCCGTGTTGGCCGTGTTGGCCGTGTTGGCCGTGTTGGCCGTGTTGGCCGTGTTGGCCGTGTTGGCCGTGTTGGCCGTGTTGGCCGTGTTGGCCGTGTTGGCGGCGTTGGCGGCGTTGACCGGCTTGGCGGCGTTGACCGCGTTAGCGGCGTTGGCGGCATTGACCGCGTTGGCCGCGTTGACCGCACTGCCCACACCGGCGACGTTGCCGACAACCACCGACTCGCCGCCCTCACCGACGCTCGATCCAGCCTCGCGCAGCCCCCCCGCGTCGAGCGCACGCAGCGGCCCGAGCAACCCGGCCCATTGCGCGCGCGTGCCCGCATCGACGATCACGTGCCTCACGCCGGCATCGGCGATCATCGCGCGCAGCCGTGCCTCGGGGTAATCGGGGTCGAGCGGCACGAACGCGCCGCCGCCGTGCCAGACGCCGAGCAGCGCGGCCGGCAGCGCCAGCGAACGATTCAGCAGCAGGCCCACGCGCTCGCCGGCCGCCAGGCCGTCGGCGCGCAAGGCCGCGCCGATCCGCGTGGCCCAGCCGTCGAGCGCGGCGTAGTCGAGCGATTCGCCCTCGCAGCGCAACGCGATGCGCGCCGGGCACTGCGCCGCGCGCGCGGCGATGCGCAGGTACGCGGGTAAAAACGGGCCGCGTGCGATGTCCGCATGCGCCGCATGGCGCGCGGGCGGCGCGGCCAGATCGGCCACGCGCCGCGACGGATCGGCGGCGATCAGCGCGAGCAGGGCCGCGTAATCGTCGAGGAAACGCGCCACGGTGGGCGCCACGAAGCGGTCGCGCGCATAGGTCAGCGCCAGTTCGAACGTGCCGCCCGCGCCGCGGTCGCGGCCGTTCAGCGCCAGATCGAAACGCGCGGTACGCGCCACGTCGGCCACGGGCTCGGCCACCAGCCCGTCGGGCAGCGCAGCCGCACCGCGCGGGCGGTCGACGGCCAGATCGAACATCACCTGGAACAGCGGCGAACTGTCGAGATCGCGTTCGACGGCCAGCGCCTCCACCAGTTGCGCGAGCGGCACATCGCGGTGCGCCTGCGCGTCGAGCACGCGCGCATGCGTCTCGCGCAGCAGCGCCGCGAACGGCTGCGCGCCGTCCAGATCGGTGCGCACGATCAGCGTGTTGACGAAGAAGCCGACCAGCGCCTCGGTTTCGCGGCGCTCGCGCCCGGCCGACGGCACGCCGGTCACCACGGTGCGCTGCGCCGCGTAGCGGCCGAGCAGCACGCCGTAGGCGGCCAGCAGCAACGTAAACGGCGTGGTGCCGTGCTCGCGCGCGATCGCGCGCAGCCGGTCGGCCAGCGGCGCATCCACACCACGGCGCACCGTGCCGCCCTCGTGCGAGCGCTGCGGGCGCGGCGGCAGATCGCGCGGCAGCGTGATCGCGCCGGGTGCGCCGTCGAGCGTCGCGCGCCAGTGCTCGACCTGCCGCGCCAGTTCGTCGGGGGCCTGCCATTCGCGCCGCCACATCGCCACGTCGGCGAACTGCACGGGCAGCGGCGCGAGCGTGTCGCCGCGATAGAGCGCGAGCAGATCGCGGAACAGCAGATCCATCGACCACGCATCGCCCACGATGTGATGAACCACGAACTGCAGCACGCGCGTGTCGGGGCCGATGTCGAACAGGCCGACGCGCAGCGGCGCACCGCCGGTCAGATCGAACGGCGCGCAGGCGAAGCCGTGCACGGCGGCGGCCAGCGCCTCGGGATCGGGGCCGATCGTTTGCGCATGAAAACCGTAGGCCGCGCGCGCCGCGTCGTCGGGCGTCGCGCCCTGCGGCGGCAGTTCGGCCGGAACCGGGTATTGCATCGGCACGCCGTCGTTGGCCTCGAAGCGCAGCCGCAGCGCTTCATGGCGCGCCACCAGCGCATGCAGCGCGCGATGCAGCGCCGTCGCATCGAGCGGGCCGCGCAAGCGCAGCGTCTGCGTCAGGTGATACCCCGCGTTGGCCGGATCGAGGCACCACAGGAACCACCAGCCGCTCCTGCGCCGGCAGCAGCGGGAAACGCGCCGGGCGCGGCGCGAGCGGCACGGCCGGCAGCGCCGAAGTATCGATGCCGCCGGTGCGCGCGCGGGCGCGGAACAGCGCGCGCTTGTCCTCGGGGAGCGCCGCGTATTGCGTCGCGAGCCGCAGCGCGTCGGGGCGCGCCGAGAGTGTGTTGTCCGTCACGTCGTTCGTTTCCAGTCTGTCGGCCGCCGCCCCGGCACGGAGCGGCGGACCGGGGGCGCGCGGCGGCACATCCGTCCGCCACCGCGCGCCGCGAAGGTTTACAGCGAGTCGAGCAGGCCCTGCATGGCGTCGAACGACGAGCCGTCCGCGCTGCCCGGTTCCCCGGCCGAACCCTGCCCGGAGTCGGCGTCGAGCCACGCGGCCAGATCGGCCACGCGCGGATGCGCGAACAGTTGCGCCAGCCCGATCTGACGGCCGAGCCGTTCGCCGAGCCGCGCCGCCACGCGCACCGCCGCCAGCGAATGGCCGCCGAGCACGAAGAAGTCGTCGTCGATACCCACCCGTTCGACGCCGAGCACGTCGGCCCACACCTCGCACACCAGCGCCTGCATCGGCGTGGCCGGCGCGACGTAGCGCTCGTCGTCGTGCGCGGCCACCTCGGGCAGCGCGTTGCGGTTCAGCTTGCCGTTCGACGTCAGCGGCAGCGCGGCCAGCGCCACGATCTGCGCGGGCACCTGCTGCATCGGCAGTTGCTCGGCGAGCCGCGCGCGCAGGCCGGCTGCATCGGCGGCATCGGCCATGCCCGTGACATAGGCCACCAGACGCCGCGCACTGCCCTCGCCGACGATCCGGCACGCCGCGCCGGTCACGCCGTCGAATGCGCGCAGCGCCGCCTCGGTCGCGCCGAGTTCGATGCGGAAGCCGCGCAGCTTGACCTGCTGATCGGCGCGGCCCAGGTAGTCGAGGCGGCCGTCGCGGCGCACCCGGCACAGGTCGCCGGTGCGATAGAGCCGCGCGCCGGGTGCGCCGTGCGGATCGGGGATGAAGCGCTCGGCGCTCATGCCCGGCCGGTTCAGGTAACCGCGCGCGAGGTTGGCCCCGCCGATGCACAGCTCGCCGACGCCGTTGTCCGGCACCGGCTGGCCGCTCGCGTCGAGCACCTGGAGCGTGGTGTGTTCGAGCGGCGCGCCGAGCGTGATCGCCGCGCCGGCCTCGAGCCGCGCCGCGCTCGACCAGATGGTCGTCTCGGTCGGGCCGTACAGGTTCCAGAGCGCCACGCCGCGCGCCTGCAACGCCTCGGCCAGATCGGGCGGCAGCGCCTCGCCGCCGCTCAGTGCCGTGAAGCGCCGGCCCGGCGAAGCGCCCTGCCAGCCGCCGTCGAGCAGCACGCGCCAGCCCATCGGCGTGGCCTGCATGACGGTCGCGCCGCTGGCATCGGCCAGCGCCGCGAGCCGCACCCCGTCCACCACCGTCTCGCGGGTCGCCAGCGCGATCGTCGAACCGGCCGCGAGCGGCAGGTACAGCTCCAGCGCCGCGATGTCGAACGACAGCGTGGTGACGGCCAGCCAGACATCGTCGGGCGTCAATGCGAGACGCGCCTGGAAGCTGTCGAGGAAGCGCGCCAGCGCGCCATGCGTCACGCCCACGCCCTTCGGCCGGCCGGTCGAGCCGGAGGTGTAGATCACGTAGGCCAGTTGATCGGGCACGACGGCGGGCAACGGCATCGCTTCATCGGCCGAAGCCGAAGCCGAAGCCGAAGCCGACGCGATATCCACGTAACGATGCGCGCCGCCGATCGCATCGAGCCGCTCGCGACCCGCCGCATCGGTCAGCGTGCAAGCCAGCGCGGCGTCGTCGATCATCCCGGCCAGATGCGCGTCGGGATAGGCGGGATCGAGCGGCACATAGGCCGCGCCCGCCTTCATCGCCGCCAGCACGGCCACCAGCATGTCGGGCGAACGCGCCGTGCACACGCCGACCAGCGCCTCGCGGCCGATGCCGTCGGCGAGCAGCCGTTGCGCGAGCCGCGTGGCGCGCGCATCGAGCGCCCGGTAATCGAGCGCGGCGCCGTCGCAGCGCACCGCGATCGCCTCGGGCGAGCGGCGCGCCTGCGCGGCGATCCGCTCGTGCGTGGCGACGAACGGCTGCGCCTCGAACGCGCCACGGCTCGCCACCGGCCGCGCGGCCAGCGCGAAGTCGCGCAGGCGCGGAGCGGCCGGAGCGTCCGCCGTGCCCGTGCCCGCACCCGCACCCGCGATCTGCACCAGCAGCGCGCGATAGTCGTCGAGCAGACGCGCCACCGTGTCGCGATCGAACAGATCGGTCGCATAGCCGAACGACAGCCCGATCCGCTCGCCCACCGACACGCCGAGCGTCAGATCGAACTGCGCCGCCGTGCGCGCCGCGCCGAACGGGCTCAGACGCAACGCGCCGGCCACGCGGCGTTCGGTGTCGCCCTGCCGCACGTCGTAGTTGAACATCGCCTGGAACAGCGGCGTGTGGCTCGCCACGCGCACCGGCTGCAAGGCGTCGACGATCCGCGCGAACGGCACGTCCTGGTTGGCCTGCGCATCGAGCACGCGGCGACGCACCTGCGCGAGCAGCGCGTCGAACGGCAGCGCGCCCGACAGGTCGGCGCGAATCACCGCCGTATTGACGAAGAAGCCGATCAGCGGCTCGATCTCGATGCGCTCGCGCCCGCCCAGCGGAATCCCGATGCGGATGTCGTCCTGCCCGCCGTAGCGGTGCAGCAGCGCATGGAACGACGCCAGCAGCGTCATGAACAGCGTCGCGTCGTGACGGCGCGCCCAGGTCTGCAGCGCATCGGCCAGCGGGCGATCGAGTTCGAGGCCGACCTGCGCGCCGTGACCGTCGCGTCGCGCCGGACGCGGCCAGTCGGCCGGCAGTTCGAGCACCGGCTGCTCGCGGCCGAGCGTGTCGCGCCAGTAATCGAGCTGCGCGTCGAGCGCGGCGGCGTCGAGCGATTCGTGCTGCCAGACGGCGTAATCGACGTACTGCACCGGCAACTCGGGCGCGTAGGCCGTGGCCTCGCCGCGCAGCGCCGCCTCGTAGGCGGCCGCCAGTTCGTCGATCAGCAGGTTCATCGACCAGCCGTCGGTGGCGATGTGGTGCAGCGTCAACTGGAACACATGCGCGTCGTTGCCCACCCGGGCGAGCCGCGCGCGCAGCAGCGGGCCGCGCGCCAGATCGAACGGCTCGGCGCCGCCCTCGCGCAGCCAGGCCGTGCAGGCCGACGCGTTCTCCCCATCGGCCGAGTCGAACGACGCTTGCGTCCAACCGGCGCGCAGGCTGTCGTCCACCACCAGCCACGGCGCGCCGTCGCGTTCCTCGAAGCGCGCGTGCAGCATGTCGTGGCGCGCCACCACGGCGTCGAGCGCGGCGCGCAGCAGCGTGGCGTCGAGCGCGCCGTCGATCCGCACCGCGAGCGACAGGTGATAGGCCGGGTTGTCCGGTGCCAAGCGCCACAGGAACCAGAGCCGGGCCTGGCCGTGGGTGGGCGGCGCCTCGCGGCGGCCGGTGCGGCGCACCGGCGGCAGCACGCGCGCGGCCGGCGTGCCCGGCGCGGCCCCGGCTTCGAGCCAGGCGGCCAGCGCGGCCAGTTCGGGATGATCGAACAGCGCGCGCAGCGGCACGTCGCGGCCGAGCGCGCGTTGCAAGCGCGAGGCCACTTGCAGCGCCAGCAGCGAATGGCCGCCGAGCGCGAAGAAATCGTCGCGCGCGCCCACTCGGTCGATGCCGAGCACGGCCTGCCAGATCTCGGCGACGGTCGCCTCCAGCGGCGTGGCCGGCGCGACGTAGCCGGCGCTTTCGGCATCGAGCGCGGGCAGCGCGCGGCGGTCGAGCTTGCCGTTCGGCAGCGTCGGCAGCGCGTCGAGCACGCCGATCGCGGCGGGCACGAGATAGGCCGGCAGCGTCGCGGCCAGCGCCTCGCGCAATCCGGCCGGATCGGGCGGCACACCGTTCGCGCCGGGCGCGGCCACCACATAGGCGACCAGGCGGCGCGCATCATGCTCGCCCTGCACCGTCGCCAGCGCCTCGGCCACGCCGGGCTGCGCCGTGAGCGCCGCCTCGATCTCGCCGAGTTCGATGCGGAAGCCGCGCAGCTTGACCTGCGCGTCGAGCCGGCCGACATAGGCCACGCCGCCATCGGGCAGCCAGCGGCACAGGTCGCCGGTGCGATAGAGCCGCGCGCCGGGCGCGCCGGACGGATCGGGCACGAAGCGCTCGGCCGTCTGGTCCGGTCGGCCCAGATAACCGCGCGCGAGCGTCGCCCCGCCGATGCACAGCTCGCCGGTGCCGAGCGGCGGCACCGGCTGGCCGTCGCGATCGAGAATGCGGTACGTGCGCGACGCCGACGGCCCGCCGATCGGCGCGGCGGCGCAGGCCGCCTGTGCGGCGTCCACCGCCTGCACCGACGAGGTCACGGCGATCTCGGTCGGCCCGTAGGTATTGAGCAGCGGCACGCCGGCCAGCGGCCCCGCGAACCACTGCGCGACGGCGCTGCCGGGCAGCGCCTCGCCGCCGATCATCATGCGGCGCAGCGCGAGCTTGGCTTGCGGGCGCGCCTGGCGCGCCCACTGACGCCAATAGCCGGTCGGCAGATAGGCGAAGCTGATCGCCCGTTCGGCCAGCACGCGGTCGAATTCGTCGGCCGTCCACAACGCCGGGCCGCGCATCTCGATCGAGGCGCCCAGCGACAGCGGCGCGAAGATCTGCTCGACCGACGCATCGAAGTTGACGGTGGAGAACTGCAGCACATGGTCGTCGGCACGCAGGCCGTGATCGGCGATGAAATCGTCGAGGTGGCGGCTCAGTGCGCCGTGTGTCAAGGCCACGCCCTTCGGCCGACCGGTCGAGCCGGACGTGTAGATCACGTAGGCGAGCTGATCGGGATGCGGCGCGGCAAAGCGCGGCGCGAGAGGGGCGGAACGATCGGCTGCATCGGTCGTGTCGGCTGCTTCGGCTGCTTCGGCTGCTTCGGCTGCTTCGGCTGCTTCGGCTGCTTCGGTCGTATCGGTCGTATCGGTCGTATCGCTCACCACGGTGCCAATCGCGTCGGCCACGTCGAGCGTCACGCAACCCGCCGCACCGATCCAGTCGCCATGCGCGGCGGCGCTGGGCGCATCGGTCAGCACGATCGCGATGCCCGCGTCCGCGCACATGTCGCGCAAGCGCTCACGCGGATAGCCCGGGTCGAGGGGCACATACGCACCACCGGCCTTCAGCACGCCGAGCAGCGCGGCGATCAGTTGCGGCGCGCGCTCGATGCACACGCCCACACGCGCTTCGGCGCGCACACCGAGCGCGGCAAGCCGCGCCGCGATGCGGGCGGCAGCATGGGCCAGTTCGCCATAACTGAGCACGGCCTCGCCGCAGCGCACGGCCGGCGCCTCGGGGGCGGCCTGCGCGGCGGCCTCGAAGCGCGCCACGGCCGGGCGGTACGGATGCGCGGCGTCGGGCGCGGATGCCGCGCCCGTCACGCCGGCGGGGCCGTCGATGCGCAGCTCGGCCAGCGTCGACGCTTCAGGCCGCGCCAGTTGCGCGAGCACCGCCACGTAGGCAGCCGACAGCGCGTCGACGGTCGCGCCGTCGAGCCGTGCGCCGTCCCAGCTCCATTCGAGGCCGATCTGCTCGCCCGGCAGCACGCCGAGCGTCAACGGATAGTGGGTGCGCTCGAACGACACCGAGGCGTCCACCACCAGCCCGGCCGACCCGTCCTTCAGCGACGGATCGATCGGATAGTTCTCGAACACCAGCAGCGAATCGAACAGCTCGCCGAAGCCCGCACCGGCCCATTGGCGAACCGAGGTCAGCGGCGTGTGCTCGACCTGACGCAATTCGACGTTCAGATGCTGGAGCGCGAGCAGCCAGCCATCGAGCGGCGCATCGGCGGGCACGTCCACCCACAGCGGCAGGCTGTTGATGAACACGCCCTGGATCGCACCCGCGCCGGCCAGGTCGGACGGACGGCCCGACACGGTCACGCCGAATGCGGCCTGACGGCGCCCGCCATGACGCGCCAGCACCAGCGCCCACGCGGCCTGGATCAGCGTGTTCAGCGTGACGCCACGGCAACGCGCCGATTCCGCCAGCGCGGCGGACGCCTGCGCGTCGAGCGTGGCGACGCGCTGGCCCCAGCCCGACGCATCGCGCACGGCGGCCGGCCGGGCCGGCACGCTGTCGAGCAGCAACGCCGGTCGATCGACGCGCGCCAGTTGCGTGCGCCACCAATCGGCCGGCTCGGGCTGGCGCGCCAGCCAGTCGGCATAGGCCGCGAACGGCACCACCGGCTCCAGTTCGGGCGCGACGCCCCGGCAGGCGGCCGCGTAGCTGCGCGTCAGTTCGCCGAGCAATTGCGACTGGCTCCAGCCGTCCGACAGCGCGTGATGGTTGAACCAGGCCAGATCGTGCTTGCCGTCGGGCCGCAGGAACAGCGAAACGTGCATCAGCGGCGCGGCATCGAGATCGATGCGCTTGGGCGCTTCCTCGTCAAACCAGCGCGCGAACGCCGCTTCGTAATCGCCATGCTCGCGCCAGTCGTGCACCTCGAACGGCAGCGGCACGTCGGCCAGCACCGCTTGCAGCATCGCCCCGCCGTGCCCGCGCACGAAGCGCGTGCGCAGCACCGGATGACGCGCGATCACGGTCTGCCAGGCGCTGCGCATCGCCGCGACATCCACCTCGCCCGACAGCGTCAGCCGCTTGCGGTTCAAGTACGCGCCCTGCTCCAGCAGGCTGTGGAACAGCAGGCCCTGTTGCAGCGGCGTGGCCGGATACAGATCGTCGAGCGCGATATCGGCCACGCCGAGCGCGTCGAAACCGGCTTCGTCCAGCCCGGCGCGCGGGAAATCGGCGGCGGTCGCGCGCGGCGCGGCGTGCTCGCAATGCGCCACCAGCCGTGCGACCTCGCGGCCGAACGCGGCCACCAGCGCATGCTGGCGCTCGGGTGACACCACGGCCGGATCGAAGCGCCACGTGAACGACAGACGCCCCGCCACGATCAGCCCGTTCAGTTCGACCGGATAGCCGAGCGCCTCGCCGAGCGGCTGGGTGCTGCCGGCCTTCTCGGTGGCGAAGCCGAACGGGCCGTCCTCGGCGAGGCTGCCGTCGAACTGGCCCAGATAGTTGAAGCTGATGCGCGGCGCGGGCAGCGCGGCCAGCGCGCCCTGCACGGCCGGCTCGCCATAGCTGCGCAGCCAGCCCCACGACGCGCCGCCATCGGGCAGCGCGCGCAGACGCGATTTGGTGCCGATCAGCAGCGCGGCGTCGTCGGCCGGCGCGGGCAGCCAGGCCGGGAAGCGCGTCGTGAACCAGCCCACGGTGCGGCTCGGATCGAGATCGTCGCGCGCCGTGCCGGGCAGCCGGTCGTACAGGTCGCGGCCATGCCCTTCGAGCGCGAGCAGCGCACCGCCGCCGCCGAACAGGCCCGCCACCGCGCGAGACAGCGCGGCCAGCAGCAGCTCGTCGATGCCGAGGCGGTACGCGCGCGGCGCGGCGCGGCGCAGCGCGTCGGTGTCGTCGCGGCCGAGCTTCCAGTCGATCGCGTCGCTGGTCGCCACGGTGCCGCGCGGTGCATCGAGCGGCGCGACCGCCTCGGCCAGCGCGGCCTGCCAGGCCGGCCACGCCGCCGTGAGCCGCGCGGGCGTGGCCGCCTCGCGCTGGGCCTGCGCCCAGACGCTCCACGGCAGCGCCGCATCGAGTGCAATCGTGCGGCCCTCGACGGCCGCCGCATAGGCGGCCGCGAGATCGGCCAGCAGGATTCGCCACGACACGCCATCGACAGCCAGATGGTGAATCACCAGCAGCAAGCGGCCGTCGGGCGTGCCGTCGTCCAGATCGGGGCTGCGGAACGCGATGGCGTTGACGAGGCGGCCCACGGCCGGATCGAGCGCGCGCTGCGCGTCCTCGGCGCGCGGTTCCAGCGCGGCCGGCCAGCGTTCGCCGGCCTCGCGCAGATCGACCGACGCCACCGTCACGGCGGGCGCGTCGGCCAGCACGCGTTGCGTCCAGCCTTCGGCGCCGCGCTCGAACACGAGCCGCAACGCATCGTGCCGCGCGATCGTCGCTCCGAGCGCCCGCTCGAACGCGGGCAGATCGAGCGCGCCGCGCACGCGCAGCAGCACCGACTGGTTCCAATGCGGCTCGCCATCCGGATAGCGCGTGTAGAACCACGACTGGATCGGCGTCAACGGCAGCGGTTCGTGCAGTTCGGCCGTATCGGCGGCCGCATCGAGCCGTCGCATCGCGGCCGCGAGCCGCGCCACGGTCGGCTGCTCGAACACCTGGCGCGGGCTCAACAACCAGCCCTGCGCCCGCGCCCGAGCAATCAATTGCAGGCTCAGGATCGAATCGCCGCCCGAGGCGAAGAAATCATCCTCGATGCCGAGATCGTCGCGGTTCAGCACCGCGCGCCAGCAATCGAGCAGCATGCGTTCGGCCTCGTTGCGCGGTTCGGCCAGCGCGCCGCGCGCGCCGTCGGCCGCGCCCACCTCGACGGCCGGCAATGCGGCGCGGTCCACCTTGCCGTTCTGCATCAGCGGCAGCTTCGCGAGCACGGCGATGGCGGCCGGCACCATGTGCGCGGGCAATTGCTGGGCGAGCGCGCGTTGCAGTTCAGCGCCGTCGAGCGCCGCGCCTTCGGCCCCGACCACATAGCCGATCAGGCGCGCCACGCCGCGTTCGGTCGCCAGCACCACCACCGCTTCGGCCACGCGCGGCAAGCGTCGCAACGCCGCCTCGATCTCGCCCGGCTCGATGCGGAAGCCGCGCAGCTTGATCTGCTGATCGAGGCGGCCGAGGAAGTCGATCGCGCCGTCGGCGCGGCGGCGGCACAGGTCGCCGGTGCGATAGAGCCGCGCGCCCGGGCCGCCGAGCGGGTCGGGCACGAAGCGCTCGGCCGTCTGCCCCGGCCGGTCCAGATAGCCGCGCGCCAGCGTGTGGCCACCGATGCACAACTCGCCGAGCGCGCCGACCGGCGCCTCGTTGCCGTCGCGGTCCAGCACGCGCGCGGTGCGCGACGCATACGGCACGCCGATCGAGACGATCGATTGCGCCGCGTCGTCGGGGGTGGTCGCGCGAACCATGCAGGCCACCGTGGTTTCGGTCGGCCCGTACAGGTTCGCCAGGCCGATCCGCCCGAGCGGGCCGCGCTGCCATTGCGCGAGCGCATCGCCGGGCAGGCCCTCGCCGCCCACCGTGATCTGGCGCAGCGCGGCCAGCGATTCGGGCGGCGGCGGCGTGCGCAGCCACTGCTGCCAGTAGGCGGTCGGCAGGCGCGAGAACGTCACGCGCGCATCGATCAGGTGGCGGCTGGTGGTGTCGATATCCCACGCCTCGGGGCCGCGCATCTCGATCCTGCCGCCCTGCAAGAGCGCCGGCAGCATCTCGTGCAGCGCCACGTCGAAATTGATCGTCGACGATTGCAATTGCGTGTCGTCGGGGCCGATGCGGTGCGCGGCGATGAAATCGTCGAGGTGGGCCGCGAACGCGCCGTGCGAGATCGCCACGCCCTTCGGGCGGCCCGTCGAGCCGGACGTGTAGATCACGTAGGCCAGTTGATCGGGATGCGGATCGTTGCCGGAAGCGTCTTCCCTATCCGCCTCGTTCGACGCGCCATCCGCCAGCGCGCCCACATCGATCGCCACGCGCGCATCGAACAGCGCGCCGCAACGGGCCTGCGCATCGGCGTCGGTCAGCACCACGCGCACGCCGGCATCGTCCATCATCATCGCGAGCCGTTCGGCCGGATAGGCCGGATCGAGCGGCACGAACGCGCCCGGCGAGCGCAGCGTGCCGAGCAGCGCGGCGACCATGCCGACCGAGCGCGTCATGCAGATGCCCACGCGCTCGTCGTGGCCAATGCCGGCGGCCGTCAATGCCCGCGCGATGCGCGCGGCGTGGCGGTCGAGTTCCGCGTAGGTGGCGCGCCGGCCTTCGCAATGCACGGCGAGCGAGGCCGCGTGAGCCGCGGCGCTGGCCGCGAAACGCGCGGGCACCGGGCGGTATGGCTTGACGGGTGCCGGCGTGGCATCGGGCGCGGGCGCGCCGAGCGCGGCCAGCGGCGCCTGCGGCGCAGCCAGCGCGCCGCCGAGCAGCGCCACGTAGTGATCAAGCATGGCCTCCATGGTGGCGCGCTCGAACACGTCCTCGGCATAGGTCAGCGCCACTTCGAAGCCGCCCGCGCGCTCGCGCGCGTCGAGCACCAGGTCGAAGCGGGCTGTCTGCGTGTCGATCTCGTGATTCGACACCTCCAGGCCCGGCAGGCGGATCGTGCCGCCATCCTCGCCCAGATAGTTGAACATCGCCTGGAACAGCGGCGTGTGGCCGAAGCTGCGCTGCGGCTGCAACGCGTCCACCAGCCGCGTGAACGGCAGGTCCGCATGCGCATGGGCTTCGAGCACGCGCTCGCGCACCTGGTCGAGCAGCGCGGCGAAGCTCGGCGCGCGGTCGAGTTCCGCGCGAATCACCAGCGTATTGACGAAGAAACCGATGGTGTTCGCCACTTCCGGCCGGTCGCGGCCGGCCACCGGCACGCCCACGCGGATGTCGCGCTGGCCGCTGTAGCGCGCCAGCAGCAGGTCGTAGGCCGCCAGCAGCGTCATGAACGGCGTGGCGTCGGCCGCGTTCGAGACGCGCATCAGCGCCTCGCGCACCGCTTCCGGCAGCACCCGCACGATCCGCGCGCCCGCGCCGCTGCGCAGGCCGGCGCGGATGCGCGATTTCGGCAGTTCCAGCACCGGATGATCGTGGCCGAGCCGCTCGCGCCAATAGTCGAGCTGGCGCGCGAGCGCGCCGTCGTCGAGCCATTCGCGCTGCCATTGCGCGTAGTCGCCGTATTGCACCGGGGTGGCGGCGGGCGCACCCGTCGCGCCGTCGAGGCAGGCCCGGTAGGCGGCCGCGACCTCGCCGACGAACACGCCGATCGACAGCCCGTCCGACACGATGTGATGCAGCGCCACGTGCAGCATGTGATCGTCGGGGCCGAGCGCGATCAGCGCCACGCGCAGCAGCGGGCCGCGCTCCAGATCGAACGGCGCGGCCGAGCGGGCGGCCAGCAGCGCGTCGAGTGCGTCGGAGGCAGCGTCGAGCGTCTCCCAACCGTATTCGCCGGGGCCGGCGCTCTGGAACGGCACGCCGTCCACTTCCTGGAAGCGCTGACGCAGGCTTTCGTGCGCCGCCACCACGCGATCGAGCGCGGCGCGCAGCGCGCCCGCATCGAGCCGGCCGCGCAGGCGCACCGCGCCGGTCACGTTATAGGCCGCGCTGTCGGGATCGAGACGCCACAGAAACCACAGGCGCTCCTGCGCGTACGACAGCGGGAAACGCCGCTCGTCGCCGGGAAACGGCACGATCGGCAGGCGGGCGGCGTCGATGCCGCGCTCGCGCAAGCGGCCGCGAAACACGGCGCGCTTGTCCGGCGGGAGGGCCACATAGGCCGTCGAAATCGACAGCAGATCGTTCGACACTTCGCTCACGGATTGACTCTTCAGGTTCGTTTTCGGAACGGCCGACGGCCGCGCGGCAAGCCTGCCGGCGGCCCTAGCCGGTACGCGAGGCGCTACGGCGGCGCTATCGCGTCATGGCGACCAGCACGCGGCGCTTGCCCGCGAACGGCGCACGGCCATGCGACATCAGCAGGTTGTCGAGCAGCAGCACATCGCCCGCCTGCCACGGGAACGACAGCATCGTGTCGCGATAGACGCCGCGCACCTCGTCGAGGATCGCGTCGTCGATCGGCGTGCCGTCGCCGAAATAGGTGTTGCGCGGCAGGCGGTCCGGCTCGACGACTTCGAGCATCGCCTCGCGCACGCCTTCCGGCAGGTTGGTCACATGGAACAGGTGGGCCTGGTTGAACCAGACCGTCTCGCCGGTCGCCGGATGCACGAGCTCCGACTGGCAGATCTGCCGCGTGCGCAACTCCTCGCCGTCGTCGAGCCATTCGTAGGCGATCCGGTTGGCGTCGCAATAGCGTTCGACCTCGGCCCGCTCCTCGGTGCCGAACACCTGCTGCCACGGCAGATCGAGACCATTGCCGTAATTGCGCACGTACATCACGCCGTGCTCGGCGAAGCGCGCACGCAGCGCCGGATCGAGCCGCGCATGCACCAGCCGGCTGTCCGCCACTGGCGTGGCGCCGCCTTCCTCGGCCGCGATCTCGCAATAGAAGCCGATCGAGCCGGGCCACTTGAGCGTGTACGACTGCTCGTTGTGCTGGTCGATCCACTGGCTGGCCGGGTATTCGGTCGACGAGAACACGCCCTTGTCGACGCGGCTGCGCGGCGTCGAGCCGAATTCGTATTCGCGGATCGGCTCGCCGAAGCGGCCCGTGAAGGCCTCGAAGCCGGCCGCGCCGAGCGGCGCGAAACCGCGCACCAGCACGCCGCCGTAGCGAGGCTTTTCGAGCGCGACCCGCGCGGCGACCGCGTCGGCCACCGCACCGTCGAGCGCGGGCGGTGCGGCATGCGCCGCGGCCCCGCCGGCCGGCTCGATCGCCAGCACGCGCGTGCCGTTCTGTTCGAGTTCGCGGGTATCGAGCGCCAGCGCGGGGCGCGTCGTCGTCATTGCGTCCATCCTGCCTCCGTCGGCAAGACGGCAGCCGGGGCCGGCGTCGCCAGGGCACGGGCGAGCGACTCGGCCACGCGCGCGAGCACCGGTTCCGGCTGCGTCTCGAGATAGAAATGACCGCCGGCGAACGCATGGAACGTGCATTCGCCGAGGGTCGTGTCGCGCCATGGCGCGAGCTTGTCGGGATCGGCCGTGGCCGCGTCGTCGCGGCCGGAAAACACCGTCACCGGGCAATCGAGCGGCTCGCGCCGCGGTTCGGCCGGGAACACGGTCGGGTAGATGCCGCACAGATGGAAATCCGCGCGGAAGGTGGGCATCAGCATGTCGATGAAATCGCGGTCGCGCAGCAGGATCTCCGGCGTGCCGCCGAGCGAGCGCAGCTTGTCGACCAGTTGCTCATGCGTGCAATCGAGCCAGTGCGTTTCGACCTTGCGGCACGGCGGCGCGGCCGACGCCGACGCGCCGAACCAGACCGGCTCGCCCGCATCGCGCGCCCGCAACCGGTGGATCAGTTCATGGGCCACCAGCGAGCCCATGCTGTGGCCGAACAACGCGAAGGCGCGCTCGCGGTCGCGGCGCGCCAGCAGCTCGGCGCACATCGCATCGAGCAGCGCCGGCCATTCGGCCAGCGGCGCGAGCGCGCGGCGCGTGCCGTGGCCCGGCAGATCGAGCGCGACCACCTCGACACCATGCGGCAGCGCCTGCTGCCAGCGCCGATACAGCGAGGCGGCCCCGCCCGCATGGGCGAAACAGAACAACTGCACGGGCGGCAGCGCCGCCGGTGCGACAGCGTTCACCGGCATCGATCAGTCCGCCGCGCGGCCTGCGTCGGCTTCCATCGCGCGGCGCAGGCTCAGCGGGCGCATGTCGGTCCAGACCGTGTTGATCCAGTCCAGGCATTCGGCCTTCTTGCCGGACTTGCCGGCCTGGCGCCAGCCCGCCGGGATGTCCTTGAATTCCGGCCAGATCGAGTACTGTTCTTCGTGGTTGACGACCACTTGATAGGTCGTGTCTTCATCGCCCCAGCTCATCGCTTGCTCCGTTCGACCGGCTTGCCGGCCAGTGAAAAATTGAATAAACGAAACTCATTTACACCTCTCGGCGTCACGCGGCCCTTGCGTGCTGCGGATCGAGCGCGGCATCGGACCTGAGTCCGTCACCCTGCTTCTCGCTCCGCAAATGAGAATCATTGGCATTTGGTTGCGTACTCTGACGGGCGGGCTTCGCCTTGTCAAGTGACTTTGCGAGACGCCGGGCGAGTTTTCGCCACCCGCGTCGATCCTGTTTCGATCTTGTTTCGATCCCGCGTCGGCAGCCCGATTTGGCAGGTCGGTTTCGCTTACATTCTGCAAATGAGAACCATTTGCATTAATCTCGAAATTATCGGAACATAGCGCCACTTCGAATCACAACCAGAGAGAGCTGGAACGATCATGCATGCCGAGAACCTGCCGCATGCCGCCGTGCGATCGTCGATCCCGAGGGCCGACTACGCCGCTTGCCGGCGGGAGCGACACGCATGAGCGCCAACGCACGCGAACCCCGCGGCCTGGCCGCCACGGGCGATGCCGCGCCCGCCTCCGCCGACCTGATTCACGCCGAGCGCAGCATCGAACTCGCCCCCGGCCTGAGCTTCAGCACGCACCCGCTGGCCGAGCAGCCGCCGTTCTGCGATACCCCGCTTCGCGACGATGCGTTGCGCCTCTGGCTGCTGCGCCCCGAGTGGCAACTGCTGTCGCGCGAGGACGCGTTCGCGCGCCTCTCGCCGCATGAACGCAAGCGCGCCAAGTGCTTTCCGCAGCCGGGCATCGGCAAGCGCTTCGCGGTGGGCCGTGCGGTATTGCGCGGCATTCTCGGCGGCATGCTCGCCGTGCCGCCGAAGTCGCTGGAAATCGTCGATCACGAAAGCGGCCGGGTGACGTTGAACCTGTCGGATGCGAGCCGGCCGATCGATATCGCCGTGGCCTACGCGGGCATCTGGATTCTGATCGGGATCGGCGCGCAGCCGCTCGGGCTGGCCACCGCGTTCTCGACCGGCGACGTGGTGGACGACGACGATCGGCATCGCGTGCGCCTCGCCAGCGTGGCCGCCGCGGCCGGCACGCCGTCCGCCGCCGGGTATCTGTGCCAGTCGACCGACACGCACGCGCATCGCGTGCACACCCACGACGCCGGCACCTGGCGCGTGATCGATCTGCCGATGCCGGGGCGTCAGTGCATCGCCGCCGTCGCCGCGCGCGAGATTCGCGACGTGCAGGCGAGCGGCTGGAACAGTTCGGTCAAGCTGCCCGCGCCGTCTCGTGGCAACTCGCGCGGCCGCCGTAGCGACGCGCCAGCCGGTGTCGCGGCGGGGCTGACGCACACCGGTTGACCGTTGTTCGGTCCGCACTTCGGCTTTCTTTCGGCCACTTCGCGCCGCACGTTCACAAGCTTGCCGTTCGTCATGACGCGCCGCGCGCGGCGCGGCGTTGCCACCCTTGTGCGGCGTCGATATATTACGCACGGCGCCTGTCATCCAGGCCATGCCATGCAAGCGGGCCATCCGCCCTGCCGGCTCCAATCCGACAATCCGACGGTGGATCGATGACCTCACGCAAGAATCGCCTTCTGGTTTATCTGCTCGCCGCCGTGCTCGGCGTGGCCGCGGTGCGTGTGGTCCAGCACCTTCGCGGCGCGCCGGACGGCAGCACGCCGCCCGTCTCGACAAGCAGCCAACAGGAAGACGAAGACGACGACAACCCGTTCGCGGAAAACGTACCGGCGCACGCGGCCTACGAGCGCTTCATGGAAAAGCTCGACGACAACGCGAAATTCCAGGCGCTGCTGGCCGGCGACAAGCAGGCCGACGGCTACGAAAAGGGCTTCGGTCTCGCGCAGGACGGCCTGCCGCGCCTGCCCGACGCGCAGCTCGAACAGCGGCTCGCGCTGATGGCGAAGCTGGTGGCGGGCATGCCCGATCACGACTGCCAGACCTTGTCGCGGCCGGTCGTCAAGCCGGACGACAAGGAACGCATGTTCAACGATGCGATCGCGCGCCTGAACGAAGCCGACGCGAACGCCTGGTTCGACATCTCGCAGGCCTCGGTGCAGGCCGTGCTCGACAACACGCCCGCGATCGCCCCCAACGCCGCGGCCGTGACCACCGCGCTCGAACGGATCATGCAGCCGCTGCCGGCCGCCGAGCGCAAGACCTTCCTCGACGCCACGCGCGCCCCGGCCACCGCCACGCCGGCCGACACCTGCCTGGCGATGCGCACGCTGTACCGCAATGCGGTGACGCTCGACGAGCCCTACAAGGCCGCAATGGCGCGCGGGTTGGTGGTGCGGGCGAAGTAAGGTACGCGCGGCGGACGTCGCGCTTTTTTGCGTGAAAATAGTAAGTTAACTTGGCAGTTTTCTTTTCATCTGGCACAGTGCCGCTCATGAAAGATCACGCCCCCCTCCCGCCGCCGGATCAAGCCGACGCGCTCGCCACCTCGCTTCGCACCGTCATTTCCAAGCTGAAGCGCGCCATGCGCGCGCAAGCCGGTCGCGGCGATCTGAGCACCACGCAGGCGCTCGTGCTTCTGCGCCTGGAGCGCGAGGGCTCGGGATCGGTGTCGGAACTAGCGCGGGCCGAAGGCATTCGCACGCAATCGATGGGCACCGCGATTGCGCCGCTCGAAACGATGGGGTTCATCGCCGGCACGCCAGATCCGGCCGATGGGCGCCGAACCATTCTGCGGCTGACGGAGGCCGGTCGTTCGTGGATCGAGCGCGCGCGCAGCGCCCGGCAGGACTGGCTGTCGAAAACCCTCCGTGCACGCTTGTCCCCGGCCGAACAGGCGCAACTGACGAGCGCCGTGGCGTTGCTCGAGCGTCTGGTGGACGAGTAAGCACCCGTCAATACCGCCGATACCGTAAAGGAAGGCCATGCCCATTTCGACGCTGGACCCCAACACCGCCCTGATCGTGGTCGATCTGCAGCGCGGCATCGTCGGCTCGGCGTTCATCGAGTCGATCGCCCCGATCATCGAACGATCGCGCGCCTTGCTCGATGCGTTCCGCCGGCATGGCTTGCCGGTCGTGCTGGTCAATGTCGATGGCACCGCGCCGGGGCGCACCGAGCAACCTCGCCGCACCGAAGCGCTGCCGCCCGGCTGGGCCGAACTGATTCCCGAACTCGATCGACAAGCCGGCGACGTGCTGGTGACCAAACGCACCTGGGGCGCGTTCAGCGGCACGGACCTCGATCGCCAACTGAAAACGCGCGGCGTGACGCAGGTCGTGATCGTGGGTGTGGCGACCGGCACGGGTGTGGAATCGACCGCGCGCCAGGCGTATGAGCTTGGCTATCACGTGACGCTCGCGGTCGACGCGATGACCGACGGCAAGCCGCAAGCGCACGACACCAGCCTGAATCACGTATTTCCCCGCCTGGGCGAAACCGGCACGACGCAGCACGTGCTTGACCTTCTCGACGCAAGAGGTATCCGACATGCATGAGTTTCACTTCGTAGCGTGGTTCTTCGGTGGTGTTTTTCTCGCCAACGCCGTGCCGCATTTCGTCAGCGGCGTTCGCGGCGAGCCGTTTCAAAGCCCGTTCGCCAAGCCTCGGGGGCGTGGGTTGTCGTCGTCCACGGTGAACGTGGTGTGGGGGTTGTTCAATCTGGTGGCGGGCTATGCGCTGGTTTGCCATGTGGGGCAATTCGAGCTTCGGAATACGGCCGACGCGGCCACGCTCGGTTTGGGCATGCTGGCGATCGGGCTGTTTGCGGCCCGGCACTTCGGGCAGTTTCATGGCGGGCGGGATACTCGATAAGCTTGGGCAGGCCGCGCCGCCTTATTCGAATAAAGGCGCGCGGCATCTCGCCGTGACTTGATGGAAAGTTTTAGAAATTCATTAAAAAAATATCAATAAAAATAACGCCGGCAATTCTCGATTTCGCTTTCGCAAAAGGCCAACTTCGGCGCGCACCCATATCGCGCGACTCGGCACGAATCGCAACCTCAAGGCCGCCGACAACCCCAAACCGGCGCCGCCTTCGTCATACCATTGCCACAAAAAATCAGCCGAACTTACCGATTTTTCGCCTGCGCCTCACTGCAAACCACCCCATTCTTACCTTCAAATTTTCATCATTCCTCAGCGGAAATCGTCATATCCCGCGAGTTCACAATCTTTAACGATACGCAAACCTTTGCGTCGCGATTTCGCCCAATAGGCACCTGTGCTCGTGCCGAACGCTGCCGATAACCCTGCCATGGACAAGGCGATCCGTTGGCGAACTGTCAGTTCGCCGAACCATCGCATTCGTCATCGGCTTTTCATCGCGGCACAAGGAGCGGAGCACCATATGACTTTCAAGAATTTATCGGCGAAATCCTCGCTCCTGATTACATTCGGAACCCTGACCGTTATCGTGCTGGTCGTATCGGGCGTTTCGCTGAAAGCGCTCGGCGATTCGAACGATCGCTTCTACAGCTTCGTGAAAGGCATCAACGCGCGCGCCGACAAGGCCCGCGAAGTGCGCAACGCCGTGGACGACCGTGCGATGGCCGTGCGTAACCTGGTGCTGGTCAGCGCACCGGCCGACATCGAGATCGAGAAAACGGCCGTGTCCGAAGCCGAGACGCGCGTAGAAGCAGCGCTTGCGCAATTCAACGAGATGGTGGCCAATGCCACCGACATGACCGAGCAGTCGCGCAACAACGCGGCGGAAATCTCGCGCATCGAGGAGCAATACCGGCCCGTCGCGCTCGACATCGACCGCCTCGCGCTGGCCGGCCAGCGCGACGCTGCCATCGACGAGATCGCCACCAAGTGCCGCCCGCTGCTCAACGCGCTGATCAAGTCGACCAACGCCTACCAACGCGCCGCGCATGCGCGTGAGGCTCAGCTCATTCAGGATGCCGAAGATAATTTCGCGAGACAGCGCAACCTGCTGATCGCGATCTGCCTGGCCTCGATCGTGCTGGCCACGCTCGCCGGCCTGATGATCACGCGCCGCCTGATGCGCTCGCTCGGCGCGGAGCCGACCGACCTGGCCGAAGTCACGCATCGCGTGGCGGCCGGCGACCTGAGCCCGGTGCCGGGCGGCGACACCGCGCCGGCCGGCAGCGTGCTGGCCTCGATGAGCGAGATGCAGCGCAGCCTCGTCACGCTGCTGAGCGGCGTGCGCAGCGCCGCCGACAACATCGCCACCGGCTCCGGCCAGATCGCGGCAGGCAATACCGATCTGTCGTCGCGCACCGAGCAGCAGGCGGCCTCGCTGCAGGAAACGGCGTCGAGCATGGAGCAACTGACGGCCACGGTGAAGCAGAACGCCGACAGCGCACGCCAGGCCAACATGCTGTCGGCCAACGCATCGGACGTGGCGACCAAGGGCAGCGCCGTGGTGGGCCGCGTGGTCGTGACGATGGGCGAGATCAGCACCAACTCCACGAAGATCGCCGACATCACCGGCATGATCGAGGGCATCGCGTTCCAGACCAACATCCTCGCGCTGAACGCGGCCGTGGAAGCCGCGCGCGCCGGCGATCAGGGCCGCGGCTTCGCGGTGGTCGCCAACGAAGTGCGCAGCCTCGCGCAACGCTCGTCGAGCGCGGCCAAGGAGATCAAGGATCTGATCAGCACCTCGGTCCAGCAGATCGGCGACGCCGCCAGGCTCGCCAACGAGGCCGGCGCCACCATGTCGGACGTGACGCAGGCGGTGGGCCACGTCACCGATATCGTCGGCGAGATCGCCGCCGCGTCCGAGGAACAGAGCCGCGGCATCGAGCAGGTCAACCAGGCGATCACGCAGATGGATCAGGTCACGCAGCAGAACGCCGCGCTGGTCGAGGAAGCGGCCGCGGCCTCGACGGCGCTGGAGGATCAGGGCCGCCAGCTCAATGCGAGCATCGCGCAGTTCCGGATGGAATCGGCCCTGGCGTACTGAGCAAACCGGGGAGACAGCCCAACGCGCAAAACGTCGTATCGATCATCGACACAAGTCAATGTGCGGCAAAATGTGGCATTAAGCGCAATTCGGGCGACGGCCTGTTACATTGGGTCGGTCCGCGGCATCCTCGCGCCCGGACACGGCGTCCGCCACACGTTGCGTGCGCCACCCACTTCGTTGATTTAAGAAGGAAGTCGATATGCGTACCACCCGCAAGCTGTCTCTTGCCGCGTTGACGTTGTCCCTGTCGCTGGGCCTGTCCAGCCTCGCGTTCGCCCAAACGCCCGCCGCCGATCCAGCAGCCGCCGCGCCGGCTGCCGCCATCACGTTGACGCCTATCCAGTCGATCAAGGCGGCCCACGCACAGCGCAAGGCCGAGCGCCAAGCCGCCGTCGCGCAGCGCAAGGCCGATCTGAAAGCAGCCCACGACAAGAAGGTCGCCGATCTGAAGGCAACCAACGACAAGAAAATCACCGATTTGAAGGCAGCTCACGACAAGAAAATCGCGGAGCTGAAGAAACTGGAAGCGACCGGCTACCAGCCGGCGGCGAAAGATCCGAACTATCCGCAAGATCTGCAGAACGCCGAGAAGAAAGCCGCCACCTCGGGGCAGTAAGCCGCACCGGCCGGCGCGCCGCGAGCGCGCCCGTGCCCATGCCTCTCGCAGCAGCCGGCCGCATGCCGTTCGATGCGGCCGGTTTTTATTGGCCGCTGGCGCTCAATGCGAGCATCGCGCCATTCCGGATGGAATCGGCCCTGACGTACCGAGCAGACCGAAAAGTCCACGCAACGCGCGAAACGTCATATCGATAGCTGACCGAAGCAAATGTGAGGCAAAACGCGGCGTTAAGTGCAACCCTCGCGACACCCTGCTACATTGCGTCAGTCCGCCCGCATTCCCGCGAGCAGGCACGGCGCCCGCCACACGTTGCGGGCGCCGCTCACTTCGTTGATTCAGGAGAAAGTCGATATGCGTACTTCCCGCAAGCTGTCTCTTGCCGCGCTGACGTTGTCCCTGTCGCTGGGCCTGTCCGGTCTCGCACTCGCCCAAACGCCCCCGGCCGACCCCGGTGCCGCCGCGCCGGATGCCGCCAGCGCGCCGACCAAGGCCCAGAAGCGCAAGGCCGCCCGTGCGCAGCACAAGGCCGAGCGCAAGGCGGCCCGCGCCAAGAACTCCGCCGAACTGAAGAAACTGGAAGCGAACGGCTACAAGCCGGCGGCGAACGATCCGAACTATCCGCAGGATCTGCAGAACGCCGAGAAGAAAGCCGCCACCTCGGGGCAGTAAGCCACGGCAGGCCGGTGCGCCGTGAGCGCGCCCGTGCCCATGCCTCTCGCAGCAGCCGGCCGCATGCAGTTCGATGCGGCCGGTTTCCTTTTTGGGCGCCGGTAGCGCCTCAATCCACCTCGGGCCGCTGGCGCGCCTCGCGCATCGAGAGCGGATGCCAGAGCCGCGCCCCGCCCTCGATGCCGTTCTCGTTCGACACGGTCGCCACGTTCGGCGGCAGCTTGAACGTGAGACGCTCGGCATTGCCGCCGCCGATCCACAGCCGGTCGTAGTGCACCAGCGATTCGAGAATGCCGAGCACCTTCTCGACGCGCGTGTTCCAGCGCTTGGTGCCCGCCGAGCGGCGCGCGGCGTCGCCAATATATTCGTCGTACGTATATTTCTTGCTGACCGGGTGATGCGCGAGCTCGAGATGCGGCATCAGCTCGCCGTCGCGGAACAGCGCGGTGCCGGCCCCGGTGCCGAGCGTCAGCACGAATTCGAGGCCATGCCCCTCGATCGCGGCGAAGCCCTGCATTTCCGCGTCGTTGATCATGCGTACCTCCGGGATGCCGAGGCGCTGGCCGAGCATCTCGGCCAGCGGCACGTCGTTCCAGCCCTTCGGGCCGATGTTCGGCGCGGTCAGCACATGGTTGTCGCGCACGAAGCCGGGAAAGCCGATCGACATGCGCGAGGCCGGATGTTGCGCGAGCAACGGCTTGACCAGTTCGTGCAGCGTCTCGACCATCCGCTTTGGCGGGCACGGATGCGGCGTGCTCACGCGCACGCGCTCGGTGCGCATCGTGCCGTCAGCATCGACGATCGCGGCCTTCAGGCCGCTGCCACCGATGTCGATCGCCAGGATCGCCTCGCCATGCTCGTGCGTGGCGTGGGGCTTGGTGCTCGGCTTCTTGCTGGGTTTCATGGTGTTTGTCTCGTGTTGTCGGTAGAAGCGGCGGGCTGCGCCGCCGGCCGGATCGTTCGCGTTCCTCAGGATTTTCCGCCGCGCGCGGGTGCGTGAGGTGCGTGAGGTGCGCCGGGGGCATCGGGTGCCTTGGCCTGCCCCGCGCTCCCGGCTGCGGCCGGCTCCGCCTCGACGAGCGGGCGCCAGGCCCGGCCGTCGCGCGCCAGCAGCGCATCGGCCTCGGCCGGCCCTTCGCTGCCGGCCGGGTAATCGTGCACCGGGATCGTCTCGCCGCCTTCGGGATGCAGCACGCCCTCCACCGCCGCCCAGGTGTCCTCGATGGCGTCGGCGCGCTGGAACAGCGTCTCGTCGCCGAGCAGGCAGTCGTACAGCAGCGTTTCGTAGCCCACGTTGGCGCGCTGCGGAAAGAACGCATCGTAGTCGAACGACGAGCGCACCGGCCCCACCTGCATGGCCGGCCCCGGCGTCTTGACGTTGAAATCGAAGCTCGTGCCGTGCGACGGGTCGATGCGCAGCGTCAGCACGTTCGGTGTGAGCGCATCGATCGGCGTGTCGCGGAACAGCCGGAACGGCACCGGCTTGAGCTGCACCGAGATTTCGGTGCGCCGCTCGGCCAGCCGCTTGCCGGTGCGCAGGTAGAACGGCACGCCGGCCCAGCGCCAGTTGTCGATCTGCACGCGCGCGGCCGCGTAGGTTTCGGTGCGGCTGTCCTTCGCGACATCCGGCTCGTCGCGATAGGCCACGCCGCCGGGGCCGGCCGCGTACTGGCCGAACACCACGTCGGCGGGCGCGAGCGGCTTCAGCGCCTCGAAGATATCGGCCTTCTTGTCGCGCACGGCCTCGGCCTCGAACGAGTTCGGCGGCTCCATCGCCACCATGCCGAGCAACTGGAACAGGTGGTTCGGCACCATGTCGCGAAACGCGCCGGTCTGCTCGTAGAAGTTGCCGCGCCGCTCCACGCCGATCACCTCCGACGCCGTGATCTGCACGCTGTCGATGTACTCGCGCCGCCAGATCGGCTCGAACAGCGCGTTGGCGAAGCGCACGGCCATGATGCTCTGCACGGTTTCCTTGCCGAGAAAATGGTCGATCCGGTAGATCTGCGATTCCTTCGCCACGTCCAGCAAGTGCTGGTTCAGGTCGCGCGCCGAGGCCAGATCGCTGCCGAACGGCTTTTCGATGACGATCCGGCGGAACGGCCCGTTCGCGCCGCCGCGCTCCTCGAGCAAGCCCGCCTTGCCGAGCTGCTCGACGATCGGCTTGAAGAAGCGCCCGCTCACGGCGAGGTAGAACACCACGTTGCCCTGCTTGTCGCCGAGCTGCTTGGCGAGCCGCTGGTAGGCGGCCGCGTCCTCGAAATCGCCGGCCATGTACTGCAGGCGCTGCGCGACCCAGTTCCAGGCGGTGTCGTCGAGCTTGCCGGCGTGGAAGGTGCTGGCCTTGTCGGCCGCGAGCTTGACGAGCGCGTCGTGCAGGTCGTCGCGCCAGGCGGCGGTTTCGCGCTCGCCGTGATTGACACCGAGGATCTGGGTGCCGTCGTCGAGCAGGCCGTCCACCGCGAGGTTGTAGAGCGCGGGCATCAGCAGGCGGCTGGTCAGGTCGCCGCCGGCGCCGAAGATCACCAGCGTGCACGGCGGCGCGCGATGCTTGCCGGCCGGCGATGCGGCCTCGCGATGCGCGGGGGCCGGCACCTTCGACGCGGCGGGTTGGTCGGCATGGTCGGCTTGGGCGGGGGAAGCGGAACGGGAATCGTCCATCGGCGGGTTCTCCTTCGAGCGGGATGAATGAAGGCCGGGTAGCAAATGCAATGCCCGGAAGGATGGCGGCGGCGGGCGATTTTCGACGGCCGCCGCGTGATGCGTGGCTGGCGACGCAGCAGACAAGCGGGCGCTGTCGCACGCTTGGCGTCCGTGCCACGCGTGTCTGCGCGCACGTCTCGCCTGTGTCTCGCCTGTGTCTGCATGTGTTTCCGACGCATCGCCAACCGATCAACCATTACAGCCGATTTCCCGCGCGCGCGTATCGGCCGCCGCCATCGTCCCTGCTCCTCGCCTGCTCGCGCAGCCCCCCGCAATCGCGCACCGTCTCGTATACTCGGCGCTCCTGCCGACTTCCCCCGCGCTCCATGTCCCTCGACCGCCGCACCGCCACCGCGCTCCTCGTTGCCGCCGTGTTCTTCATGGAAAACCTCGACGCCACCGTGATCGCCACCGCGCTGCCCACCATGGCTCGCGAGTTCGGCACCGCCGCCACGCATCTGTCGATCGGCGTGTCGGCCTACCTGGTGGCGCTGACGGTGTTCATCCCGATCAGCGGCTGGATGGCGGACCGCTACGGCGCGCGGCGCGTGTTCGCGTCGGCGATCGTCGTGTTCACGCTGTCCTCGCTGCTGTGCGCGGCCAGCACCAACCTGCTCGCGTTCACCGCCGCGCGCACGCTGCAGGGCCTCGGCGGCGCGATGATGGTGCCGGTGGGCCGGCTGGTGGTGTTGCGCGACACGCCGAAGGACCAGATCGTGCGCGCCATCGCGATCCTGACCTGGCCCGCGCTGGTCGCGCCGGTGCTCGGGCCGCCGGTGGGCGGCTGGATCGCGATGCACTGGAGCTGGCCGTGGATCTTCCTGCTGAACCTGCCGATCGGCGCGGTGGCGCTGGCCGCCGCGCTCGTGCTGGTGCGCAACGGCGACGAGAAGCGCGCGCCGTTCGACCTGCCCGGCTTCATCCTGACGGGCCTCGGCTTCCTGCTGTTCATGGCCGGGCTGGAAGCGGCCAGCCGCGCCGATCTCCCGCGCGTGCTCGCGCTCGCGATGCTGGCGGCCGGCGTGGCGCTGCTGATCGTGTCGGCGCGCTATCTGGCGCGCGCCAGACATCCGCTGTTCGCGCTCGCGCCGCTGTCGATCGCCACGTTCCGCGTCACCGCGCTCGGCGGCTCGCTGTTTCGGACTGCGATCGGCACCGCGCCGTTCCTGCTGCCGCTGATGTTCCAGTTGGCGTTCGGCTACAGCGCCGTGGAAGCCGGCACGCTGCTGCTGTGGCTGTTCGCCGGCAATCTCGCGATGAAGCCGGCCACCACGCGCATCATGCACACGTTCGGCTTTCGCCCGGTGCTGATCGGCAATGGCGCGCTGATCGTGCTCGGGTTCGCGGCCTGCGCGACGCTGACCGCCAGCACCCCGCACTGGCTCGTCTGCCTGCTGCTGTTCGTCACCGGCATGACGCGCTCGATGCAATTCACGGCGATGAACACGATCGGCTTCGCCGACGTGCCGCAGCCGCAGATGCGCGACGCCACCACGCTGTTCTCGGTGCTTCAGCAAATGAACGCGGGGATGGGGATCGCGGTGGGCGCGCTGGCGCTGTCGGTGGCGGGCGTGCTGCACGGCACGCCGCAGGGCACGCCGGGCGTGGCCGATTTCCATCTGGCGTTCGTGCTGATCGCCGCGATGGCCGCGGTGGCGATCGTCGACAGTGTGATGCTGCCGCGTGATGCGGGAGAGCAGGTGTTGGCGCGGGGGCGGTGATGGGGGGCAATATTCAATTCGTTGCGGCCAGGCCGAACGGATCGACAGCCCACGTTTCACCTGCGCGCAGATGAGGCCGTGACTGCACGAGCCACGCTTCCAGCGGCGTCAGGCTGATGCCCTGTGAGACGGCACCGCAGAACGACTCGGAGACAAACGGCGCACCATCCTCAGGGCGGCGCACCACCTGAACAATGTGGGTGATGCCGCGAAGACGAGGATGGTTGTTCGCCCACGAAGGCGCGCCCATTTTCAGCCCGATGGTGGCGCAGCGCGGAAGACTGTGCGCCGTAATTTTGTCTCCTTCAAGAACAAAGCCCGTCCGGGTCTCGATTTCCTGAATGATTCGATCCGACCACACTTGCAGGGCTTCGAGGTCATCGGAACCAAACACCACGCGGCCCGCGGCTTCGTTCTCTGCCTGCATTGCTTTTGTAAGGAGCAATCGGGTCCATCCCGAGCAGTCGATGACGGGCGGGTCGGCCGACAGGCCTTCCGATTTCGCGCCACGCTGGTAACCGACCCGACCCGTATAGGTTTGCACGAGTTCCCACATGGTTCTCTCTGCTGCCTCGAATTGCATGGCGCCCCCCTGAGTTATTGCAGTCCACGCCTATTATGCGGGGTTGGCAACGCGTGACACGCTCCGGACCGGCATGGGTTGACCTCGCCCAGGTGCTTGATCAACGTGTTGCATCTCGCTGTGACGAAGCCTCGCCCGCCCCCTCAGCGCTGCTGCCCCGCCATCTCGCCGCGATCGACCGCCGCCCCCGCCTCGCCCGCCTCGCCTTCGTTGTCCTGAACAACCGGCCGCCACTCGCCGCTCAACACCGCCCGCATCCGCTCGCGATCGAGCGCGCCCTCCCAGGCGCACACCACGATCGTCGCCACGCCGTTGCCGACCAGGTTGGTCAGTGAACGGCATTCGGCCATGAAGCGATCGATGCCGAGCACCAGCACCATCGCGGCCACCGGCACGGTGGGCACCACCGACAAACTCGCCGCCAGCGTCACGAAACCCGCGCCCACCACCGCCGCCGAGCCCTTCGAGGTCAGCATCGTGACCGCCAGCAGCGTCAGTTGCTGGGTCAGCGTGAGCGGCGTGTTGGTGGCCTGCGCGAGGAACAGCACGGTGAGCGTCATGTAGATGCTGGTGCCGTCCAGGTTGAACGAATAGCCGGTGGGCACCACCAGCCCCACCACGCCGCGCTGGCAGCCGAGCTGTTCGAGCTTGAGCATCAGTTGCGGCAGCGCGCTTTCGGAGGTGGAGGTGCCAAGCACGATCAGCAATTCCTCGCGGATGAACACCAGGAAGCGCACGATGCTGAAGCCGGC
This sequence comes from Burkholderia sp. 22PA0099, assembly GCF_047497165.1. Lineage (NCBI taxonomy): Bacteria > Pseudomonadati > Pseudomonadota > Betaproteobacteria > Burkholderiales > Burkholderiaceae > Burkholderia > Burkholderia sp. 22PA0099. The sequence goes on from NZ_CP163164.1 coordinate 3,265,798, forward strand.
CAGCCGCGCCACCGTGCCGAGCACGACGAACACGAACAGCAGCGCGGTCAGGTAGAAGCAGCCGACCAGCTTCATCATCGGCAGCAGCGAGCCCACCCCGAACTTGCCGACCGTAAACGCGATCGCGCCGAACGCCCCGATCGGCGCGACGCGCGCGATGAAGCCGACGATGCGGAACATCATGGCCGCCACGCCGTCGACGAAATCGACCACCGGCTGCACCCGCTCGCCGAGCACCGACAGCGCCGAGCCGCACAGCAGCGCGAGCAGCAGTACCGGCAGGATGTCCTCGTGCGTGAACGCACCCACGAACGTTTCGGGCACCACGTGCATCAGGAAGCCGGTCAGCCCCTCGCCGTGCGCGGCGCGCGACACGTAGTCGGACACGGCCGACGCGTCGAGCGAGGCGATCGACACGTTGAAGCCCGCGCCCGGCTGCAGCAGGTGCCCCATCAGCAGCCCGAAGCCGAGCGCCACCGTGGAGATCGCCTCGAAATACAGCAGCGCCTTGCCGCCGGCGCGGCCCACGGCCTTCAGGTCGCGCATGCTGGCGATACCGGCCACCACCGCGCAGAACACCACCGGCGCGATCACCATGCGGATCAGGCGCACGAACAGATCGCCGAGCGGCTTCAGCGCCACCGCCGTGGACGGCGCGAAATGGCCGAACGCGACGCCGAGCGCGATCGCCACCAGCACTTGAAAGTAGAGATGCCGCCAGAGCGGAACGGATTGGATGCGAGTCGCCATGTCTCCTCCGGAAAGAAAGGGGCGTGCGTCGTCCCCGCCGCCCTGTTGTCGGGCGGTCGGAGCGATGCGGGGTGCGGAAAAAGTCGGCCGGGTGCGGCCGCGGTGCGGGCGGCCGGGCCGCCCGTGTTCAGGTAACCGAACTAACCGGCGCTGCCGAAGCCGCCGACGCTGCCGTGCCCGGCACGTCGATCAGCGCCCACGGATGCGCGGCGCGATGCCGTTGCTCGAACGCGTCGATCGCGTCGGCCATCAGAAGCGTCAGGTCGATGGTGTCGACGCCGTCGATCACCATGCGCTTGTGGCGCGCGCCGATCGGAAACGAATACACGGTGCCGCCGGGCGTGGCGACCGCCTGCGCTTCCAGGTCGATCTTCAGGATGCCTTGCGGATGCGCCTGCGCCTCGGCCGTCAACGCATCGACCACCTCGCGCGGCAGCGCCACCAGCAGCAGCCGGTTGTTCATCGCGTTCGAATAGAAGATCTCGGCGAAGCTCGGCGCGATCACGGCCGTGATGCCGTATTGCATCAGGCCCCAGACGGCGTGTTCGCGGCTCGATCCGCAACCGAAGTTCGCGCCGCCGATCAGGATCGACGCGCCGGCGTGGCGCGGGTCGTTCAGCACCGCGCCATCGCGCGGGCGGCCCTGCGCATCGACGCGCAGGTCGTACAGCAGCCCTTGCGCAAGGCCCGCCTTGTCGATGCCGCGCAGGAACTGCTTCGGCATGATCTGGTCGGTGTCGAGGTTGTCGATCGGCAGCGGCAGCGCACGGCCTTCGAGATGGGTCAGCAGGCTCATGTCAGTGCTCCAGCGTGCGGATGTCGGTCAGGCGGCCGGTCAGCGCGGCGGCGGCGGCCATCGCGGGGCTCATCAGGTGGGTGCGCCCGCCGCGCCCCTGCCGCCCCTCGAAATTGCGGTTGGTGGTGGAGGCGCAGCGCTCGCCGGCCTCGAGAAAGTCGTCGTTCATCGCGAGGCACATCGAGCAGCCCGGCTCGCGCCATTCGAAGCCGGCCTCGGTCAGCACGCGCGCGATGCCCTCGGCCTCGGCCTGGCGGCGCACCCGGCCCGAGCCGGGCACCACCATCGCGCGCACGCCCTCGGCCACCTGACGGCCGCGCACGATCGCGGCCACCGTGCGCAAATCCTCGATGCGACCGTTGGTGCACGAGCCGATGAACACGCGGTTCACCGGCGTGCCGGCGATCGGCGCGCCGGCCTGCAGGCCGATGTAGTCGAGCGCGCGGCGCGTGGATTCGGCCTCGGCCGGTGTGGCCTGATCCTCGGCGGCCGGCACGGCGGCGTCGATCGCGATCGCCTGGTCGGGGCTGGTGCCCCAGGTCACGAACGGCGCGACCTGGCTGGCGTCGAAGCGATGCTCGGCATCGAAGCGCGCGCCCGCGTCGCTCGCCAGCCCGGCCCAATCGGCGCAGGCGGCGGCCCATTGCGCGTCGTCGAACGCCACATGCCGGCGCACGTAGTCGAGCGTGGTCGCGTCGGGCGCGATCAGCGCGGCGCGCGCGCCGGCCTCCACCGTCATGTTGCAGAGCGTCATGCGCGCCTCGGCCGTGAGGCCTTCGAGCGTGCTGCCGGCGAACTCGACCGCATAGCCGCGCGCGCCCTGCGCGCCGATCTTCGCGATCAGCCAGATCACGAGATCCTTGGCCGTGGTGCCGTACGGCAGCGCGCCGTCGATCGTGATCCGCATGGTCTGCGCCAGGCGGTAGACCAGCGTTTGCGTGGCCAGCACGTGCTCGACTTCCGAGGTGCCGATGCCGAAACCGAGCGCACCGAGCGCGCCGTAGGTGGTGGTGTGGCTGTCGCCGCACAGGATCACCATGCCGGGCCGCACGAAGCCGTGCTCGGGCGCGACCACGTGCTCGATGCCCTGGTCGGGATCGTCGGTGCCGAACAGGCGGATGCCGGCCCGCTCGCAGTTGCGCGCGAGATTGCTGGCCTGCGTGGCCGAGGCCACGTCGATGATCCGGCGCGGCCGTTCGGCGTGGGTCGGGATGATGTGACTGACCACCGCCACCTGCTGGCCGGGCCGGCGCACCGCGCGGCCCTTCTCGTCCAGCCCGGCGAACGCCTGCGGGCTGGTGTATTCGTTCATCAGATGCAGGTCGGCGTAGAGCAGCACGTTGTCCGCATCGAGCGGCGCGACGGTGTGCGAATCGACGAGCTTCTGGTACAGCGTCCGGATAGCCATCCCGGTTCCTCTCGTATCGTGGGTGAATATTCAGGGGTACGGAACGTACGGGCCAGCCTCAGCCCGCGCCGCGCAGGAACGGCAGCGCCGCGTCGAGCAGCGCGTCCGGCGCTTCCTCTGGGATGTAGTGGCCGCACGGCAGCGCGTGGCCGGTCACCGCGTCGGACCAGCGCCGCCATTCGGCGAGCGGATCGAAGCACTGGCCGATCACGCCGTCGGCGCCCCACAGGGCCAGCATCGGGCAGGCCAGCTTGCGGCCCGCGGCCAGATCGGCGCGGTCGTGATCGAGATCGATCGTGATCGATGCACGGTAGTCCTCACAGATGCCGTGCGCGGTGGCCGGATCGGACAGGCAACGCAGGTATTCCGCATAAGCCTCGGGCGCGAACGGCTTGAGCCCCGCGCTGCGCGCGCCGATGGTCTGCTTCAGGTACAGGTCCGGGTCGGCGCGGATCAACGTTTCGGGGAACGGCGCGGGCCGCACCAGGAAGAACCAGTGCCAATAGGCGCGCGCGAACGCGAACGAGGTCTGCTCGTACATCGCCAGCGTGGGCGCGATGTCGAGCGTGACGAGCCGGCGCACCGCGTCCGGATGATCGAGCGCCATGCGCACGGCCACCCGCGCGCCGCGATCGTGGGCCAGCACGTCGAAACGCTCGAAGCCGAGCGCGCGCATCAGGTCCACCTGATCCTGCGCCATGCGGCGCTTCGCGTAGTTGGCGTGATCGGGCAGCCCGGCCGGCTTGCCGCTGTCGCCGTAGCCGCGCAGGTCGGCCGCGATCACGGTGAAGTCCCGCGCCAGCACCGGCGCGACCCGATGCCAGATCGCGCGGGTTTGCGGATGGCCGTGCAGCAGCAACAGCGCCGGGCCGTGGCCGCCGCGCAGCGCCTGGATCTGAATGCCGTCGGTCTCGACCTGGACCGGGGTGAAGTCGTCGAACATGGTTCCTCCTGCGTTTTTTGTAGTCTAATTGATGCCCTGAACGCCAAGGTATCGGCAAAAGCAAACCGGTATTAACTTGAGGGAAACAATGGACGCGATCTCGGATCTCGCGCTGTTCGAGCTGGTGGTGCGCCAGGGCAGCCTGACGGCGGCGGCGCGCGAGCTGGGCGTCACGCCGCCGTCGGTCAGCAAGCGTCTCAAGCAGATCGAGGCGCGGCTCGGCGTGCGGCTGCTGAACCGCACCACGCGGCAGATCAGCGTGACGACCGAGGGCGAGCTGTATGTGAACAGCGGCACGCGCATCCTCGCCGAACTGGCCGAACTCGAGCAGCAGGTCAGCCGCAGCCGCGCCGAGCCGGCCGGGCTGCTGCGCGTGAACGCCTCGTTCGGCTTCGGGCGCACCTGGGTCGCGCCGGCCGTGTCGGAGTTCGCGCTACGGCATCCGTCGATGGAAATCCAGTTGCAACTGACCGACCGGCCGATGAGCCTGCAGGAACATGCGTTCGACGTCGGCATCCGCTTCGGCGACGTGCCCGAGGCGCGCATCAACGCGCGGCGGCTGGTGCGCAACCGGCGCCTCGTCTGCGCCGCGCCCGCCTATCTGGCGCGGCGCGGCCTGCCGCGCACGCCGCGCGAGCTCGCGCAGCACGCCTGCCTGATCCTGCGCGAAAACGATTCGACCTACGGCAACTGGCACTTCACGCGCGGCAGCCAGGAAGAAAGCATCAAGGTGCGCGGGCCACTCAGCAGCAACGACGGCGCGGCCGTCCTCAAATGGGCGCTCGACGGCCACGGCATCGCGATCCGCTCGCAATGGGAAACCGAGGCGCGGCTGCGCGACGGCTCGCTGGTGCCGCTGCTGACCGACTGGACGCTGCCGAACGCCGACATTTACGCGGTCTATCTCGAACGCAACCAGTTGTCGGCGCGGCTGCGCACGTTCATCGATTTTCTCGGGGAGCGGCTGCCGCAGATGCTGGGGCTGCCGGCCGAGCGCAAGCGCGGAGGGTGAAAACCGGCGTGGCCCGGCCCGGATCGACCGGTGCCGGGCCACGCGCGGGGTGTGGGGTGGTTCGATGGCGAACCGCCGCGGGTCAGTCGTTGTGGTCGAACTTTGCCGCTTCGTCCTTGTTGTAGCGTCCCTTGAACAGCAGCCGGTCTTCCGCGCCGTCGGCCGTCAACGCGTAAAGCTGCACTTCGGTGACGATGTTGCGGCCGACCGTTTCGAAGCGGATATGCGTCGGCGACAGGCGCCGCGCCTCGACCGTCGATTTGTCGTTTTCATAGCGAAGCTTGTAGCCGGGCGCGAACTTCTCCAGATCGCCCTTCATGAACATCACGCAAGTGGACGTATCGCCGTGAAACACCACCGCGCCGTGCAGCGGCTCGGCTTCGGAGCGGCCATCGAACACCGAAACCTTCTTGTCGGATTCGCTGCGCCCGAATATCTCGATCTTGGCGTTCTCCTTGACCTTCAACGGCAATTCGACCGCGTTCTTTTCAGGAACGATCGTCAGGCCGCCATATTCGGCGCCGTCGACGTCGGCCGAATAATGGGTATAGCGCCCGACATTGCCCGAATCGAACACGATACGCGTCAGCTCGCCGCGATTGTCGATATGCCCCGCACCGGGACGAAACACCGCGCCGTCCTGGAAAAGCACCTGACTCTCTCCGGTTCCGTTCGCGCCATACACGCCGATCCGGCTGTTCCAGGCGATATCCTCGTTGGCCGGCACCAGGATGATGTTTGCCGCGTCGATTTTCTCGGGATCCTGATACGCCACCCCTTCCACGACGATATCGTAGTGCTCGAAATACGCGAGCGAACCGGCGCTGAATTTCACGCCCTTGCGTTGCTGGCCGTTCAGCTTGTAATCCGTCAGATAACCCGCAGACGGTGCCGTTGCATTTCCGTTATTGCTCATGGCGCTGATCCTTTTCGTGGAATATTCACTGCCCTCTTCATATCGACGATTGTTTTAAAGCAACCAGCATCGATATGCGGCAAGCGAAAGATAATCCACGAATGGGGTCATGCCGCACACGGCAGGAATACTCCACCATATTCCACACTCTTGCGAAACCCGAATCGAATTTGATTTATTTTGATATGAATGACGCAGCATCGAGATTGATCGATCGCATCCGACATAATCGTTCACGCGCGCGCTTCAATCGATTCGACAGTTTCTTCTATTCGCGATGCATTTCGCCGGTATTCACCTGCACGTCAAACTCGCTCTTTATCGTCGCGGTGCCATTCCCGATAACAAAAGGAAGCCAACGAATGAACCGCCGCCACTTTCTCCGTTCCTCCGCGTTCTTCACCATCGCCGCGGCCAGCGGCACGCTCGCCGCGTGCTCGTCCGACGACGATGCGCCCACCACGCCCAACACCGGCGCGAGCACCGCGCCCGCTGCCGGCGTCTACAGCTTCCCGCAAGGTGTCGCGAGCGGCGACCCGCGCGGCGACAGCATCGTGTTCTGGACGCGCGCCGTCGCCAAGTCCGGCGCGAGCGCGCCGGTCGGCCTGCAACTCCAGGTGTCCACCCAGGCCGATTTCTCGACGCTGGCCGCGCAGGTCGCGTTGCAGGCGCTGCCCGATTTCGACTACACCGTGCGCGCCAAGGTGACGGGCCTGGCCGCCGCGTCCACCTATTACTACCGCTTCGTGGCAGGCGGCGACATCAGCGCGGCCGGCACGGCCAAGACCGCGCCGGCGGCCGGTTCGAGCGTGTCGAAGGTGCGCTTCGCCTGGTTCACGTGCCAGGACTGGACGGTCAACCACTGGCAGGCGCTGTCGCTGATCGCGGCCGAAAGCGATCTGGATTTCGTGGTGCATCTGGGCGACTACATCTACGAGACGGTCGGCGCGTCGTTCCAGACGGGCGCGGCCGAGCCGGCCCACACGCAGATCACGCTGCCGGACGGCATCGCGCTGCCGGGTGGCGCGGGCATCTATGCGAACAGCCTCGACGACTACCGCACGCTGTATCGCACCTACCGCGCCGATGCGCGCCTGCAGGCGGTGCACCAGCGCTTCGCGATGATCCCGATCTGGGACGACCACGAATTCTCCGACGACTGCTGGCAGGATCACCAGACCTACACCAACGCGAACGCGCAGCAGACCTCGCGCCGCCGCAGCGCGAGCCAGGCCTGGGCCGAATACATGCCGATCGACTGGAGCGACGTGCAGTTCGACCAGAGCAACCCGGCCTACACGAACATCAGCATTTACCGCAGCTTCAGCTACGGCAACCTGATGGACCTGGTGATGACCGACGAGCGCCTGTTCCGCGACCAGCACGTGATGAGCGAGCAGATCGGCGGGCCGGCCGCGAGCCAGCTCGGCCTGCCCGATGCCAGCACCACCAGCTCGGTGGGCGTGCGCTATTTCGTGACGCAGAACGCGTTGAGCGCCGCCGAAGCGCTCGATACCGCCGCGCTCGGCCGCACGCCGTCGATCCTCGGCCCGACGCAGACGCAATGGTTCAAGCAGAAGATGTCCGGCTCGACCGCCGCGTGGAAGGTATGGGGCAACGAAGTGATGCTGAACCGCCTGTGGATCGACCTGACCACGGTGCCGGGCGTGCCGACCTCGGCGGCGTTCAACTACATCATGAATTGCGATTCGTGGGACGGTTATCCGAGCCACAAGGCCGACGTGCTCGGCTACCTGAAGCAGGCCAACGTGCAGAACGTGGTGGCGATCACCGGCGACCTGCACGCGTTCCAGGCCGGCGTGGTGCGCGATGTGCCGAACCCGGCCACGGGCACCCCGGTGCTGGTGGATTTCGTGTCGGCCGGGATCAGCAGTTCGTCGTTCTACAGCTACATCCAGCAGCAGACGCAAGGCACGCAGTACGCCGCCCTGCTGCCGTTGCTCGGCGTGACGAACGGCGCGACGTTCGACGCGGCGCTGCAACAGTTCAATCCCGACCTGGCCTACGCCGATCACGACGCGCAAGGCTACGCCTCCGCCACCGTCACGGCCGATGCATTCTCGGTGGTCTACACCAAGGTGAAACCGCTCAACAGCGACGGCACCGCGCCGGCGAACCCGGTCGCCAAGCGCGTGCAACTGAGCGTGGCGAACAATTCGCACACGATCCAGACGCAGGTGTTGAGCAGTTGAGCATCACGCGGCGCCTGACGGGCGCCGCAAAAAGCAACACGGCGCGGCGCACCCTCGATCGGGCACGCCGCGCCGTGTGAGCGCTACGCCGCTGTTGCGGCTGCCGTCGCTCAGTGCGAAGGCGCGGGCGCGGCCGCCGCGCTGGCTTCCTTGGCCTTCTTCGCCGCGTGATGATGGCCGATCGCGCAGCCGGCGGCCGCACCGAGCACCGCGTGGTGGCCCGCAACGTGGCCGGCCACGCCGCCCACCGCCGCGCCCTTCAGGCACCCGGCCGCATTGGCCGTGCCGGCGGCAGCGAACAGACCGAAACAGGACAGGGCAATCATCAGTTTTTTCATGGGGACTCCATAGGTAGCGTGTGAACCAGCCGGCATTGTGCCGTGGCCGCGTGCGCCGGTCCACGCCCGATGCCGTTCGTTACCGAAGCGACAAGGCTGTTACAGATGCCGGCCTTGTGGCCGGCCGCCCCGCCCTCACGGCGCCAGGCGCGTGAACACGTAGTCGTGATTCCTCACTAAAGCCTGATGGCACGCGAAGCAGGTCTGGTGCTGCGCGGCGTCCACCGGCACGCCGTTGACGAAGCGGCCGAAGCCCCAGCCGCCGGTGGCCGCATAGCGCTTCGAATCCTTGACCATCACCTGCACCGTGGTCGCCCGGCCGGCCACCGTCGCCGTGGGCGATTCTTCGGACTGCTTGCGCTTGTAGGCAAGCTTGACGAGGATCGTGCCGTCCGGAAACGGCAGCGTCGATTGCTCCAGCGCGGCCACCGCCTGCGGATTGCCGAGCACCACGCGCAGCTCGTCGAGCGGCGCGGGCTCCTCGGCCGGCGCGATCATCTCCCACTTGCGGTAGCCGGGCGGGATCGTCACGCCGTAGATCGGCGAGGCGTTCGGCGGCGGCGGCGGCGCATCGGCGGCCGAGGCCAAGGACGCACCGCCGAGCAGCACCACCGCCAGCCAACGCTGCACGCCCGTCACAACGCCACCACTTGCAGCATCGCGTCGGCGAACGCCTGCGGCGCTTCCTGCGGCAGGTTGTGGCCGATGCCGCCGTCGAGCGTGCGGTGGCGGTACTTGCCCGTGAACTTCTTCGCATAGGCGGCCGGCGCCGGGTGCGGCGCGCCGTTCGCGTCGCCTTCGAGCGTGATGGTCGGCACGGCGATCGGCGGCAGCGCGGCGAGCCGCTGTTCGAGCGCGTCGTATTGGGCCTCGCCCTGCGCGAGGCCGAGCCGCCAGCGGTAGTTGTGGATCACCACGGCGACATGGTCGGGATTGCGAAACGACGCGGCCGTGCGTTCGTAGGTGGCGTCGTCGAACCGCCACTTCGGCGAGGCCAGTTGCCAGATCAGGCGGTTGAACGCGTCGCGGTTCGCCGCGTAGCCGAGTTCGCCGCGCTCGGTCGTGAAGTAGAACTGGTACCACCACTGGAATTCGGCCTGCGGCGGCAGCGGCGCGCGGTTCGCGGCCTGGCTGCCGATCAGGTAGCCGCTGACCGACACCAGCGCCACCACGCGTTCGGGCCACAACGCCGCGATGATGTCCGCCGTGCGCGCGCCCCAGTCATAGCCGCCGAACACCGCCTTGTCGATCTTCAGCGCATCCATCAACGCGACCACGTCGGCGGCGATCGCGGCCTGCTGGCCGTTGCGCGGCGTGTCGGCGGAAACGATGCGCGTCGAGCCGTAGCCGCGCAGGTACGGCACGATCACGCGGTAGCCGGCCGCCACGAGACGCGGCGCGACCTCGGCGTAGGACTGGATGTCGTACGGCCAGCCGTGCAGCAGGATCGCCACCGGGCCGGTGCGCGGGCCGACATCGACATAGCCGACGTCGAGCACGCCGGCGCGGATCTGACGGATCTCGGTGAAGCTCGCGCCGCCGCCGGACGTCGCCGCGCCCGATGTTGCGGCCGGCGTTTGCGCCCGGGCGAGGCTGCCGAGGCCGAAATCGACGAGGCCGACGCCCGCGAGCGTCGTACCGAGAATGCGGCGGCGGCGAAGATTGACAGAATCCGACATGTTCCCTGCTCCTGATGTGCTGGCTTATCCCTGGAAAGCCGCGCCGATGCGGGCGCGGCCCCAACCTGATCGGCTCGACATGCCCGTGGGCCTGGGCCGTGGGCGGTGCGTCGAGCGTCTGGACGGATTTATAGCGGAGCCGGGAACGTCGTTTGTATCGCTCTGTATCGCGGTGTGGACGCGATACAGAGGAAATCAAAAATGCGGGGGAATGAGCGGAAACAGCGGAAAAACGCGGCGAATCAGGGGCGTCGGTTGGCGCGCTGCTCGGCGAACTTGATGCGCTTCAATTCGGCCAGCACTTCGAGCGCGTGGCCTTCGTCGGCCGTCAGGTCCACCAGGAACGCTTCGTTGTGCTGCTTGATCCATTGCAGCGGCATGTCCCACCAGGCCAGTTCGAACAGCGCCTCGCGCACCGGCTCGGCGAAGCGGAACTTGATCAGCCGCGCCGGCGAGCCGGCATAGATCGCATACGGCTCGGAGCGGAAATTGGGCGGCACCAGCGTGCGCGCGCCGATCACGCAACCGCTCTGGATCACGCTGCCGCCGAGGATCATCGCCTCGTCGCCGATCCACACGTCGTTGTGCACTTCGGTATCCGCATATTGCGGCGGCGGCGGGTTCAGCATGCCGGTGCCGAAAACGCTGAACATCGTCATCGAAATGCTGCGCGTGTCGTGCTGCCCGTTCAGCAGAAAGCGCACGCGCTGGCCGCCGGCCACGTATTTGCCGATGCGCAGGGTTTGCGCATTGCCGTCGTATTTGGCAAGCGAGCCGACGCCGAAGCCCGAGCCCTTCTCGATATGAAACGAGCCCTCGGTCGCTTCCTCGTCGATCCAGTTCTTGAAGAAATTATTCGGAATCGTTGAAAACGTACCGTCCCGATAACCGAATACGATGAAAGCGCGTGCTAACGGATGGTCCGCCAAAATACCCGTGCAATCGTCTGACGTGGTGACGTTCATTTCGAATGAAAAAGGCTGGCATTGCCTGCATTGGCGCAGGCAACGAAATTCGTGAAATCGGATGGAATGATCCGAGCGAATCCGTCACTGCCCCTTGGCACGCCGAGCTGGCACGGCTACGGCGGGTGGTGCGGCAAGCGGAGCGCGAATTGTATTACAAATGTCGCGCCACGCCTGTACCCACAATCCGGTACAACGGCTCGACACCACTCCGGCCTTATTGCCGCTTAATTCACGTCCGCATTCTCGAACGTCATCGCAAAAGCCAATGCCTCGCCAATCGGCCCGTCGAAATGGGAAATCGCCGATTTGATGGCCGGCGCCACCGGCAGGCTTTTCCAGAATTCCTCGCGATCCGTGGAATACAGCACGTCGAGCAGGGACAGCGCGCCGGCCATATGCGCCATGCGCACCAGATGCTCGTCGCCCGGATTGCCCCGCTCGATGTATTCCGCCATGATCTCGGCGCGCTGCTCGGCCAGGAACGTGAACGGATGATCGCGCTCGGTCAGGTCGCCGTGATAAATCAGGAACGTGCACCACTTCATCAGGCGCGCCGATCCGGCCACTCGCACGGCAGTGGAAATCGAGCCGATTTCCTGCGGCCTGACGCGCACGTTGTTGGCCGCGGCCGAGGCCAGGCGCAGCAGATGCACCAGCAGCGAGGGCGCGTTGGCGATCGAGCCCACCAACTGCTCGATCGGCGCGTCGTCGGCGATCAGGCCCATGGTCGACAGCACCGAGCCGAAGTCGGGCGGCACCGAGCGCACGCGGCGCATTTCGGGCCGCGAAAAGTAATACCCCTGGAACAGCGTCGCGCCGATCGCGCTCGCCTCGCGAAACGCGGCGTAATCCTCGACCTTCTCGGCCAGGATGGTCTTGTTCTTGCGCTTGAAGAAGGCGGCCAGTTCGGCGCGCCGCGATTCGGTGGTGATCGACCAGTCGATCTTGACGATATCGGCGATCGGCAGCGCCCGCTCGACACGCTCGTCGATCTTGCTGACGTCGTCGAGCGCGATGCGAAAGCCCATCGCGCGCAACACCCGGCAGTTCTCGATCACCTCGTCGTCCAGCGTGCTGTCCTCCAGCACTTCGAGCACGTAGTGCGCCGGATCGAGCACGCGGATCGCCTCGGAGTTGAGCAGCGCGTCGGTGCAGTTGATGAAGCAGTCCTTGCCGTCGGCCAGGTTCTCGATGCCGAAGTTGGCCACCGCCGATTCGATCACCGACACCGTTTCGGCCGAATCGACGTTCGGCGGTGCCCGGTTCTCCTCCCCGCCACGGTACAGCAGCTCGTAGGCGACGATTTGATCCGAGACGTCGAGGATGGGCTGTCGGGCCACGAATCGATATTTTATTGCGTTGCGAGGCATGTCATTTCTTCGAATCGTCAAACAGATTTCTACCCAATCGTATCGTGCGCATCGTTCACGCCGGATGCCGGTTTACCCCCGAACCGACCTCGACGCGACACGGCGCTGCTTTGCGAGGCGTCGTCGCCAAGCATGACCAAGCCATTAAGAACACGCCAGCGATTAAGACCGTCGATCGTGAAAATTCCGTGACACGGGCCGCGAGAGGTCAATGCCGATCGCCGTGGCAAAGTTTCGTCGTGTTGCAAGACAGGCGTTGCATCGGCGCCTGACGAATCGCTTTCAAGGAGGCGCGAAGGAGGCCTTGCGAGGGGAAATGCGTCAGCGCGCCGGCCGGGCGATGACGTGGTGGCGATACGGCAATGCGGTGCAACCCAATACCCATGCCCGCCCTCGGAATGTCAATACTCTCATTTTGTTATTCCATGATTTCACTATATAAACGCACGAATCATTTCCATTTATCAAATAATCCGATTGCAATGAAACACGCGCGGCGGGATTGTGAAGTATTCGCGAAGAAATAGAAAGCAAAATGGCCGAACAAAGTCGGCCGGTGTTTCAAAAATGATGATGCCTATTCGGGCGCAGCGCGCTCGGCTCGCGTCTCCAGCGCCAACGCAACGAATGCGCGCGCCGCCGCGCTCCGATAGGCATCCTTGCGCAGCAGCACGGCCGCCGTACGTTGCGGCAGCGCCGGCGTCAGTTCCACCCGGCACAGCGCGCGATGCTCGCGCGCCACCTCGGCCGGCAGCAGCGTGGCCAACCCGGTGCGCTGCACGATGTCGATCGCCGCGCTGATCGAATTGACCTCCATCGCGATGCGCGGCGCGACGCCATGCTGGCGGCAATAGCGGTCGACGTAATGGCGCGTGGCGAATTCGCCGTTCAGCAGCACCAGGGATTCGCGCGCGAACGCGTCGAGCGTCAGCGGCTTGCGCCGCTTCGCATGCGGATGCGCCTTGCCCACCACCACGGCCAGCGCCTCGACGAACAGCGCAACGGCCTCGATGTCGGGCGAATCGATTTCGGCGAACGCAATGCCGACATCGAGCGCGTCCTCGTTCAGCAAGGCCTCCATGCGCTCCTGCGGCATCTCCATCACGTCGAGCGTGAGGTTCGGATACCGCGCGTGATAGCGCGCCAGCAGCGGCCCGATCAGATAGGTGGTGAAGGTGGGCGTCATGCCGAGCCGCAAGCGGCCACGGCTCAACTCGCCCACGTCGTGAATCGCGCGCCGCCCCGCCTCAAGATCCTGCAACGCGCGCTGCGCGAAATGCACGTAGGCCGCGCCGGCATCGGTCAGGCGGACGGTGCGCCCGGAACGGTCGAGCAAGGGCACGCCGAGCGTGTCCTCCAGTTGCCGGATCTGCTGCGACAGCGTCGGCTGGGACACATGCAGCGCCTGCGCGGCGCGCGTGAAGTTGCGATGTTCCGCAACCGCCAGGAAATACCGGATATGACGAAGCAGCATGAGGCGCCCTCGAAGCGTGCCGGCCCGCGCCGGCAACTATTGGCAATACCAATGGCTTCGATAATAAACCGGTCTTGGACGCTATAACTGGCCCGTCGCATGATGGCTGCACCGGTTCACGACCTCCCGACGGAGCGAGACATGCAAGAGATCATCGACGGCTTCCTGAAATTCCAGCGCGACGTGTTTCCGCAGCGCTCCGACCTGTTCCGGCGGCTCGCCACCAGCCAGCATCCGCGCACGCTGTTCATCTCGTGCTCGGACAGCCGCCTGGTGCCCGAACTGGTCACGCAGCGCGAGCCGGGCGACCTGTTCGTGATCCGCAATGCCGGCAATATCGTGCCGCCCTACGGCCCCGAGCCGGGCGGCGTGACGGCCTCGGTCGAATACGCGGTAGCGGCGCTCGGCGTGACCGACGTGGTGATCTGCGGTCATTCCGATTGCGGCGCGATGACGGCCATCGCCAACTGCACCTGCCTCGATCACATGCCGGCCGTGCGCAACTGGCTCCGTTACGCCGATTCGGCGCGTGTCGTCAACGAGGTGCGCGACCACGCGAGCCCGCACGAGCGGGTCGATGCGATGGTGCGCGAGAACGTGATCGCCCAGTTGGCCAATCTCGGCACGCATCCGTCGGTGCGGCTGGCGCTCGATCAGGGGCGGCTCGCGCTGCACGGCTGGGTGTACGACATCGAAACCGGCTCGATCGACGCGTACGACGGCGCGACGCGCCGCTTCGTATCGCTGGCCGCGTTCCCCGACACCCGCGCGCTGCGCGCCATCGACGCCCGCCCCGCGGCCTGAAGCCCCGCTTTCCCCCGTTTTTCTCCCGACCTCTTTACCAAGGAGCATCGACATGACGCAATCGCACATCACCCAGGCCCCGCGCCAAGCGCTGACCGACCGGATCATCGACGCGAAGAGCCGCAAGAACCTGAGCTTCGAGCAGATCTGCGAAGGCACCGGCCTGAGCCTCGCCTTCGTGACCGCCGCCCTGCTCGGCCAGCATCCGCTGCCGGCCGACGCCGCGCGCGTGGTGGCCGCCAAGCTCGATCTCGACGACGACGACGTGCGCCAGCTTCAGACCATCCCGCTGCGCGGCAGCCTCCCCGGCGGCGTGCCGACCGATCCGACCATCTACCGCTTCTACGAGATGGTGCAGGTCTACGGTTCGACGCTCAAGGCGCTGGTGCACGAGCAGTTCGGCGACGGCATCATCAGCGCGATCAATTTCAAGCTCGACATCAAGAAAGTGGACGACCCGGAAGGCGGGTCGCGCGCGGTGATCACGCTGGACGGCAAGTACCTGCCGACCAAGCCGTTCTGAACGTTTCGCGCAGCGGCCCGCTCAGATCAGCCCCATCACCGAGGCCTTGAGCGTGGCCGCCGCGCGCGTCGAGCAGTCGAGCTTGCGGAATACGCTCTCGACGTGCGTGCGCACCGTGCTCGGGCTCAAGGTCAGGGCGCGCGCCGCTTCCTTGTTGCTCGCGCCGCGCGAAATCGCCCGCAGCACGTCCAGCTCGCGCGCCGACAACGGCACGGCCTGCTGCGCACCGCTCCCGACCGGGCTGGCGGGCCGCTTGAGCGCGCCGCCATCGATCATCAGCGCCTCGACCACGGCACCGTCGAACCGGCCGGCCGCCACCGCCTCGCGCATCTGCTGCGCCGCCGCGTCGTCGGGTAGCGCCGCGCGCCACGGCCGCGCCGAGCGCCATGCCACCCACGCCACCGCCGCCGCCAGCACGCGCGCCTCCAGCGTCAGCGCCACGCCGCGCGCACCGCGGAAATACCCGGAACCGTCGAGCCGCTCGTAAGCGTGCGCGGCCAGTTCGGCCGCCTCGCCGAGCACCCCCGCCTGCCGGCCGGCGCGCGAGGTCCAGTACGGCGCGAGCCGCACCTTTTCCCAGGCGCTTTCGGGCAGCGGCCCCGGCAGGTTCCACACGCTGTTCGGCACCGAGGCGCGCCCGATCCCGTGAATCAGCCCGGCCCGGTAGACGCGCTCGTGCGCGGCCGCATCGGGCGTCAGCCGCGCGCAGCAGGCGGCGGCGGTGGCCGCCACGGTGCGCGAGAAGCCCGTCATCCACGGCAGCTTCAGATCGATGACGTCGGCGATCAGCTCGGCCGAGGCCGCCTGCTCCATCGATGGCGTCAGCAGCCCGGCGTCGAGTTCGCCCGGCGCGGCGCGCTCCAGCGTGGCGAGCCAGCCGGCCGCCTCGCGCGCCGCCAGCTCGACGAGCGCGCGCGGGTAACGCGACTCGGCGTGCTGCGCGAGCATGGCCAGCGCCGTCTCGACGCCGTACACGCGGTGGTAGATCTCGAGGTCGCCCGCCAGCGAGACGATCATGACCGGCATCGGCACCGCCTCGCGGGCCAGATGCGACGGCAGGCCGTTGCCGTCCCAGGTTTCGAAGATGTGGCGCGAGGCCATTTCCGTATCGCGCGACAGGCCCAGCATGCGCGCCACCTCGCCCGACACCTCGCAGTGGATCTGCGCCAGCGGCACCAGCGCCGTGCCCGCGCCGCCCGCCGCCTCCAGCGGCGCGCGCCAGCCGGGGCGGGCTTCGAGCATGGTGGCACGCACGGCGATGTCGTCGCCGAACGTCTCGGCGAAGCCGGCCGCGTTCGCCGTGCAGCCCGACCAGCGCAGCAGCGAGGTCTCGCGCGCCGTCGCGCAGCCCGCCGCGTCCAGCCCCGCCGCCTGCGCCAGCCGCCCGGCCAGCCAGGCCGAGCGCGGCGAGTGGTCGGTCGGCTGGCCCATGCTGAGGTCGCCGACGAAGGCGAGCGCCTTCAGGGCATCGAACACGCGCAACGGCGCGAGGCGGGCGGGATCGTCGGTCATCGGAGGGAAAACGGCAGGCATCGGCGGAAAAGGGACACGCTAACTGGATTGCGCGCGCGAGGGAACGCCCACTATACGCGAGGGGCCAACGGGCCGGATCGGTTATTCGACCGATGCCGCCCGCGCGCGGGCGATGCGATGCTTCTTCCGTCATCGGCGCCGCATGGCTTTCTGCCATGTCGCGCGCCGGCCCGTCATTCTCGAAGCAAGGAGTCGACATGATCGATCGTTACACGGAACCCACCGCCGCCCGCGCCGAGCGCTGGCTCAAGCAGTATTACTTCGTTCGGGCGGCGTTTTCGATCGTCTGGGTGGCGCTGGCCTTCGCGCTCGGCCGTCAATCGGCCGGGCTCGCGGCGATCCTGCTGGTGGTCTATCCGGCCTGGGACGCGCTGGCCAACTACCTCGACCTGTCGCGCAGCGGCGGCATGGCCGACAACCGCACCCAGACGCTCAACGTGCTGATCAGCACGATCACCACCGTGGCAGTGGCCGTGGCGTTGACGATCGGCCCGGATTGGGTGCTGCGCGCGTTCGGCCTGTGGGCCATCGTATCGGGCCTGCTCCAGCTCGGCACGGCATTGCGCCGCTGGAAGGGCTTCGGCGCGCAATGGCCGATGGTGCTGAGTGGCGCGCAATCGGCGCTGGCCGGCGTGCTGTTCATCGTGCAGGCCGAGGCGGCCGCGCCGCCGGCCATCGCCAAGGTGGCGGGCTACGCCGGCGTGGGCGCCGCGTACTTCCTGATCTCGGCCGTGTGGCTGGCGGTGCGCCAGGCACGGCGCCCGATGGCGCAGCAGTCCTGATCGATCCGCCGCCGCGCCGGCTCCCCCCACGGCGCGGCGGCTCGGTCGGTTCTTATCGCCCGGCTTCGACCATCTTGAGCCGGGCCAGCCCGGGAGGCACATCGTCGGCCGCCGGCTGGCGCTCGCCGCGCTCGCGGCTGACCGACAGATACCGCATGCAGCACACCCGCAGGAACGACGCGAAGTTGATCGGCTCGTCGCCGCGCAGGTCCAGCAGCTCGTCATGCAGCTTGGCGGCGAACTGGCTGGTGGTCATGTCCTCCCGGTTGGCGATTTCCTGCAGCACTTCCCAGAACAGGTTCTCCAGGCGCACGGTGGTCACCACGCCGTGTATCCGGATCGCGCGCGTGCGCGATTCGTAGAGAATCGGGTCCGCGTTGATATAGACGCTGCACATGCGAATGTCTCCTTGTCTCGAAGCGAGCCGCGCGGCTCACAGCTCGCGCCGGCTCATGCGCCCGGCGATGTAGTCGGCCTGACGGATCGCCAGCGTGACGATCGTCAGCGTCGGGTTCTCGGCCGCGCCGGTGGTGAACTGGCTGCCGTCCGAGATGAACAGGTTCGCGATGTCGTGGGTCTGGCCGAAGCCGTTGCAGACGCCATCCTCCGCGCGCGCGCTCATCCGGGCGGTGCCGAGATTGTGCGTGGAAGGATATGGCGGGACACGATACACCGTCTTCGCGCCGGCGGCCTCGTACACCGCCGTGCCCTGCTTGAAACCGTGCTCGCGCATCGCCTCGTCGTTCGGGTGGTCGTCGAAATGCACGTTCGCCACCGGCAGGCCGTAGGCGTCCTTCACGTCGTGGTTCAGCGTGATGCGGTTCGAGGCGCGCGGCATGTCCTCGCCGACGATCCACATGCCGGCGGTGTACGGATAGGCGTCCATCGCCTTCGTGAAATCGCCGCCCCAGGCGCCCGGGTTGAAGAACGCGGCGTAGAACGGCAGGCCCAGCGCGATCGTCTCCATGTGATAGCCGCCCGCGAAGCCGCGCCCGGTGTCGAGCCGCGCCTCGTCCTCGATGATGCCGGCCATGGTGGTGCCCTTGTACATGTCCACCTTCTGGTCGAACACGGCATACACCGAGCCGGTGGTGTGGCGCATGTAGTTGCGCCCCACCTGCCCCGACGAATTGGCCAGCCCGTCGCGGAAGCGGTTCGAGGCGGACGCCAGCAGCAGCCGCGGCGTCTCGATCGAATTGCCGGCCACCGCCACCACGCGCGCCTTCTGCCGCTGCAGCTTGCCCTTGGCGTCGTAATAGAGCACCGCCGTGGCCTTGCCGTGCGCGTCGTGCTCGATGCGCGCCACGTGCGCTTGGGTGCGCAATTCCATGTGGCCGGTGGCCTGCGCCTGCGGAATCTCGGTATAGAGCGTGGACCACTTCGCGCCGAACCGGCAGCCCTGGAAGCAGAAACCGCGCTGATAGCAGTGGCTGCGGCCGTCGCGGTTGGTGCTGTTGATCGCCATGTGGCCGGTATTGCATTCGCGGTAGCCGAGCTTGGTCGCGCCCGCGTGCATCACCTTGAAGTTGTTGTTGCCGGGCAGGCCCGGCAGGCCGTTGGTGCGCGTCACGCCCAGCTTCTTCTCGGCGCGGTCGTAGTACGGATCGAGTTCCTCGCGCGTGACCGGCCAGTCGAGCAGCGACGCGCCCTCGATCGCGCCGTAATGGGTGCGCGCCGCGAATTCATGCGCCTTGATGCGCAGGCTCGCGCCGGCCCAGTGGGTAGTGGTGCCGCCCACCGTCTTGCAGATCCACGCGGGCAGCTGCGGGAAATCGCGCGCCACCCGCCACGACCCGGACGTGGTGCGCGGATCGAGCCACGACAGCAGCTTGAATGCCTCCCATTCCTCGGTCTTGAAATCGGCCTGGGTGTTCAGGCCGCCCGCCTCCAGCACCACCACGTCGATGCCCTTCTGCGCCAGTTCGTTGGCGAGCGTGCCGCCGCCCGCGCCCGAACCGATCACCACCACCACGCTGCCGTCGTTGTGCGAAAAGTGCTTGTTCGCCTGCTGTTGTGTCGATTGCTGCGTCTGTTGCGTTGCCATGTGAGGTCTCCCAGGGTCAGGCTGCCGGAACCGGGCCGCTGTCCTGCGGCGCCGGGTCGGGCAGCCAGCTCAGGTCGTCGAAGCCCTGGAACAAATAACCGCCGTCGCCTTGCGCGGCGCCATAGCCGAAGTGCCGGTAGGCCAGCCCGTTGCTGTACAGCGAGACCACGGCCGTGCTGCGCACCGTCTCGAAGAACGGCGTGCCGGCGATCGCGGCGGTGTCCTTCGCCTGCGCGGCGGCATCCTCGTGAGCCCAGTCGCCACCGGCCGACTTCGCGTCGAGCTGGCGCGCGCCGGCCGCGAGTTGCGTGCGGGTGGCCGCATCCTTGCGCGCCTTGGCGTCGAGATCCTTGACCACCAGCGCGTAGACGGCGTCGTCGAGCGTGGCGTGCGGATAGATCTGCTTGACCAGTGCGAGCAGCACCGCGCCCGTGTGCGAATCGAGCCCTTGCAGCTCGATCGCCCAGACGCGGCTCGGCGCGAACGCCGCCAGCGACGACGACAGCGCCAGCGTGCCGATCAGCACGCCGGTTCCCTTGAGCCACTCGCGGCGCGTCAGCGCGATGCGCCGCGGGCCGTCCGCTTCGGCCTGCCTCTCGCGGACAATGCCGATGGTTTTGCCTTCCATGTTCGTCTCCTTGATTGCGGGAACGTGATGCGCTCGGGTTCGCTTGTGGCGCTTGTTGTTGTGGTGCTACCGTCATCACGCTTGCTGCCTGGGGTGCTTCGCTTGCTGCCTGGGTTTTTATATGCCGGTGATTGCCGGCCTTCGCCTAGCGGTAATGCCCGTGCCGTTCGAGCACCTCGATCTTGTAGCCGTCCGGGTCCTCGATGAAGAAGAAGCGCGCGATCAGCTCGCCGCCGCCGTCGCGAAACGCCTTGACGTCCTTCGGCTGCAGGCCGAGCCCGACCAGGCGCGCGCGGTCGGCGGCCGCGTCGTCCACCACGAACGCGACGTGGCCGTAGCCATCGCCGTGGGTATAGGCCGGCTCGCGGCCCTTGTTCCAGGTCAGTTCGAGTTCCATCTCGGCTTCGGCGTTGCGCAGGTAGACCAGCGAGAAATCGTCGAAATCGAGCCGGTGCGACGGCTTCAAGCCGAACGCCGCGTCGTAGAACGCGAGCGAGCGGTCGAGGTCGTGCACGCGCACCATCGTGTGAATCAATTTGGCCATCGGGCGATCTCCTTCGTCTCGATCAAGGGGTGAGCGGCGGGCCTCACTTCGGCCCGAGCGTGGCGATATAGGCGGCGAGGTTGTCGATGTCCTGATCGGACAGGCCCTGCGCCATCGGCTGCATCATCTGCGCCGTGCCGCCGGTGCGCTGGCCGGCCTTGTACGCGTGCAGCGCGGCGGCCACGTAGGCCGCGTTCTGGCCGCCGATCTTCGGGAACCCGGGCGAGGTGGTGGTGTTGCCGTTCGCGCCGTGGCAGGCCACGCACGCGGTGAATTTGGCGCGGCCCTGCGCGGGATCGCCGGCCGCCTGCGCGAGGCCCGCGCCGCCGAGGCAGGCGCCGGCCAGCACGGCCAGCGTCAGCAGGCGCGAGGAACCACGGGTCATGCGGAAAGAAGATGAGGACTGCGTGCGACGAACTCGGATCATGGTCATGCCTGCTCTCGTGGGGATGCGGTCTTCTAGTGCCGCCAGCGTAACGAGCGTGGCATGCCGGCTGGTAATACATGGCTAAATCGCGCCTAGGGGTTTTCCGCATCCGCATCGGCAGCACGCCGCAGCGCGTGACTTTTTCTCACTGCTGAGACGAATTCCGGTCCGTTGTGGCGGGTTGCGCGCGCACCTAGACTGAGCGCACCGCACTGCAACACGACCAGGAGATTCGCTCGATGACCATCCCTTCCCCCGCCCCGCTGATCCTGATCACCGGCGGCAGCCGCGGCGTCGGCGCCGCCACCGCGCGGCTCGCGGCCGAACGCGGCTACGACGTGGCGATCAGCTACGTCGCCAACGAAGCCGCCGCGCAGGCCGTGGCCGCCGACGTGCAGGCGCACGGCCGCCGCGCGCTGGCCGTGCGCGCGGACAGCGCCGACCCGGCCCAAGTGGACGACCTGTTCGCCGCGATCGACCGCACGTTCGGCCGCCTCGATGTGCTGGTCAACAACGCCGCGATCATCGCGCGGCAATCGCCGCTGGTGGAGTTGGGTTTCGAGCGGATGCAGCGGATCTTCGCCGTCAACGCGATCGGCCCGATGCTGTGCGCGCAGCATGCGATCCGACGCATGTCGCAGCGCCTCGGCGGCCGGGGCGGCGCGGTGATCAACGTGTCGTCGGCGTCGGCACGCCTGGGCAGCCCCAACGAATACGTCGATTACGCCGCCTCGAAAGGCGCGCTCGAAACGTTCACCACGGGGTTTGCCAAGGAAGTGGCGCGCGACGGCATTCGCGTGAACTGCGTGCGGCCGGGGCATATCTACACGGAGATGCACGCCAGCGGCGGGGAGCCGGGGCGCGTGGACCGCGTCAGGGAGTCGATCCCGATGGGACGCGGCGGTCAGGCCGAGGAAGTGGCGCGCGCGATCCTGTGGCTCGCGGGGAGCGAGGCGTCGTTCATTACCGGGACGTTCCTCGATGTGACGGGCGGCAAATAAGCGGCAAGCAAGCGGCCGGGGCCGCGCGCATCACGCCATCTCGACGCGATTGCGGCCCGATTGCTTGGCGCGATACAGCGCGCGATCGGCGCGGCGCATCAGTGCTTCCACGTCGTCCTCGCCCGCCTCGCGCGCCACCACGCCGATGCTGACCGTAAACGGAATCGGCTGGAGCCGCCACGGATGCTCGAAGTCCTGGCGCTCGAAGCATTGGCGCAGTGCGTCGGCCACGCGATGCGCGCGGTCGGCGTCGGCGCCGGGCAGCGCCGCCACGAACTCCTCGCCGCCCCAGCGCGCGAACACGTTCGGCTCGTGCGTCATCGATGCGCCGACCTGCGCCAGCACGCGCAACACCTCGTCGCCGGCATCGTGGCCGTGGCTGTCGTTGATGTCCTTGAAGAAATCGATGTCGAGAATGAACACCGACAACGCGTCTTCGCTGCCCAGCACGCTCTCCACGAATTCCATGAAGCCGCGCCGGTTCGGCAGGCCCGTCAGCGCATCGGTGGTGGCCTGCTGTTTCAGCAATTCCATTTGCAGCGCACGATCGGTAATGTCGCGCACCACGGCGGTAAATTCGGTCGCGCCATGCACGTCGATTCGCGACAGCGCGATTTCCACCGGAATAATCGAACCATTGCGATGCTGGCCGAATACGCTATTGCTGCCATCCATGCGCGGCGGCGTATTGTGGCGCACGGTCGGTTGATAACTGTCGGCGAATCGCTGCACGCGCTGCGGGTGATCGGCCCGATATTTTTCGGGCAATAAGGTTTCGATGGGCCGGCCGATTATCTCGGCGGCCGAATAACCGAACATGTTTTCCGCCGCGCGATTGAACAGCGTGATATTGCGATCGTGATCGATCGTCACGATCGCGTCGTAGGCGGAATTCACCACGGCGCGATAACGCGCGGCCTTGATATCGGGTTCCTGATTGGGCGGCAATTTGGTGGCGACGTCGAAACCCGTCACCATCACTTCACGCACGATCGCCTTGCCGCCTTGCAGATGCCGCACCGGCTCCAGCGACAGGCGCCACACCTCGGTATCGGCGCGGAAATCGTAGCTCCATGCGATCTGCGGCGATTCGCCGGCGTCGAAGCACACCCGCAACTGCTCGCGAAAATCGCGCAGCGCGAAATCCGCCGCCAGCACATCGAGCGGAATCGGAAAGGCGGGCATGTCCTCGCCCGTCACGCCCATCATTTCGAAAAAATGGTGATTGGCAGCCGTCACGACGAGCGCGCGGTGCATATCGCGTCCGATCGTGGCCACACAGATGGCAATGCCGTCCATGAATGGGACCGGCGTATTGGGCCAATCGGACATGATCTAACCTTACAAAATCTTCAATTCATATCGACTTCGGTCGTGCATTGAACCCGCCGTACCCCGCCCACCCGGCATCGTATCGATCGGCGGAACGGACGATTATAAACACAGCAAGTGAAATTTCCCGGCGGCTTGAATTAATCTCGTTCGCGCTGTTGCGGCGCGGCACATCGGGGGAACGGAACGCTGCCGCCCGGCAGGAGCGCGGGTGGCAGGTGCCGGGGCGGCCCGGGCGGGTGAAAACCCAACCCGGAGCCGCCCGCGGCGGATGGTTTACTGCGCCGGCGGCGCGGCCGGCGTGGCCAGCGGCTGGCCCTTGGTCACCACATGCACGGTCACGAGTTCGACCGGCGCGGCGCCGTCGTTTCTCGCGCTGTGCACGTGGCCGGTCTCGACGATGAAGCCCTTGCCGGCCGGCACCTGTTCGGTCGGCTTGCCGTCGACGAGCAGCGTCAGCACGCCCGCCTCCACATAGCTGATTTCGTCGCCCGGGTGGGTATGCCAGCCGAGCTTGCCGCCCGGCACGATCGTGACGTGCGAAATCACCGCTTCGCGCCCCGGCACCGATATGTCGCCCTTCAATACCTCGGTGCGCGTCACGCCCGTGGTTTGCGCCAGGCAAACCGACGACACTGCCGCCAACATCGCGCCGGCGATCCATTTCTGCATGGTTTTCATGATTCCACCTTGTTGATTCGGATTAATCGAAACGCGCGTTTCAATTGGCCAACAGTTTGGCCACATAGGATTTCCAGGCTTCCGGATGCGTTTGCGTCAGGTGTCCGTAGGAATGGCTCGATTCCGGCACCTCGACATAACTGCCGTGCGGCACGAGCGGCACGTAGCGCTGCATGACGCCGAGATCGGTGGCGTTCAGCAGGTCGTCGTCGAAATTCACGGCCAGCAGGCGCGCGCGGATCTTGCCGAGATCGGGCGTGGGGTTGTAATCGCGCGACGATTCGAACCAGTACAGCACGTCGTTCGCGTCGCTCTTCCTCGCGCGCTCGACCTGCGTGTCGTAGAGCGCCGTGGCGGCCTGCCGGTCGGGCGCTTCCTCCTGCATGCGCGCCGGGTTCACCGTCATCAGCGCGAAGATCGGCATCATGCGCAGCCATTGCGTCGGTTCCGTCTTGTAGGCGCCGTCCTGCCAGCCCGGATCGTTGCGGATCGCGCCGATCATCATCTGCCGCCACAGCCAGTTGCGCCCGGCAATCGGGATCGGCTGGCTGACCACCGGCATCAGCGCGTCGGCCATCGCCGGGTAGCGCTCGCCCCACATCCAGGTCTGCATGCCGCCCATCGACACGCCGAGCACCAGGCGCAGATGCGTCACGTGCAGGCCGTCCACCAGCATCCGGTGATTGGCTTCCACCACGTCGGTGTAGCCGTAGTGCGGGAACGCCGCGCCCATGCCGTCGCTCGGCTTGCTGGAGCCGCCACGGCCCAGGCCGTCGGGAATCACCACGAAATAGCGGCGCGCGTCGAGCGGCTGGCCCGGCGCATACAGTTCGCGGCGCATCAGCGGCGTCAGGAATTCCTGGCTGGTGGCCGTGGTGCCGTGCATCAGCAGCACGGCGTTGTCGATCCGGCCCGAGGCGTCGCGGTGCGGCGTGCCGATCGTCACGTAGTGAATCCGCACGTCCGGCAGCACGGTGCCGTCGGAGAACGTGAAATCGTGCGCGACGAAATCGCCGGCCTGTTCGGGGGGGAAGGTGTGGCTGCTGGGGCTGCAGAGGCTGCGTTGGCGGCGTGGGCCGTGTTGAGGACGCCCGCGCCGGCGAGCAACGCGCCGAGCGCGAGGCCGCGGAGTCTCGATGTAAACATTTTTTATCCGTGTGAGTTGTCCATCCGATAACAACAGGATGACGAATGACTGAGTGCGGCCCGGGGTGTTTCCGGCGATGCCGAAGCTGCCGAGCCGGGTTCAACGATAGACGTGCCCGCCCTGCTCGGATGGGAGGGAATTGTTCTGGAGCAGGACAATTCTGCGCAGATGGGAGGCGGCGGATTCGATGAGGAATGTACGCGAAAGGCGGGTGAAAGCGGGATGCGGGGTTTTCCGGGCGAGCCGCCGGGTACGACGTTCGCCCATCGATCGAATGCCTATCTACCCAAGGTTTGATTCAGGCAATGCGTTCGAGACCTGCGCCATAGTTTCACGATTGCCAGATAGGCAAGCACTGCCACAACCAATTCGATCGTCACCCATATCACGAAATATAAATCGTCTGGGTCGCGAATACCCAGGGCCTGGGACGTATACAACCATGCATGCGCCTGGGTTTCTGTCCACGCATAGGGGTATGGATGCACATAACGGACTGAAAGAAGAAACAAGCCGATGAATAACGTGAGCTTGAACAGCCTACGGGCAAGTGTTGCCATACGTGATGACCTCAATTGTTCCATAGGCGTCAAGCCCCGAATTCCCTGCAGGAATTTTTGTGGTGTGCAGCAATGCGTTCCGGATTCTCAGGAAATCGACGCGGCTCGGCAGGGTAATGCAGCCGAGCGAGATGCCATGCCCACCTGCCGGATGCAATCGAAACTGCCCACGCTTGACGCCATTTACCCACGTCACGTCGTCAATTTTCCCATCATCCCGATACAGTGCAAACCATTCTCGGTGATTCGATGGGTTTCCAAAAAAAGTGTTCCATTCGTCTTTGAAGCGTGCGAAGGCAATGGAACCTATACCACCGGTCGGTCGATCAATGATCCAGTATCTGCCTGCTGGAATGGGACCGTTATCGAGAACCGCAGTGCAGCCGCCTCGATTACGATATTGATTGTTTCCTGAAAACGCGTTGAACGTACCGACACCAAAAATCGTGAGAGGTGCCAACGGCACGTTATTCACAAAAAATTTTCCTTGATAAGCCATGGCTGCCCCATTTATCAGCGTTCATTCCACGAGTCAGAAAATTTAATATTTCCATCTAGGTAATGCCACGTGATGCGGTCATACATCATGGAAACGGACTCGACATGATTGAGCGCGGATGCCTGTGCCAGTTTTGCATTAGCCATGCCGGGATTGATGCCGCAGACCTTCACACCCTCCAACAGCATCACGAAATACACCTCCTCCTTTCCCGCGTCGTCGATGCGATACCATTTGATTTCAGCGGACTGCAACGTCTGCCCCTTAGCGACAGCCTTGTATAGATAGGGCGTTGCAGCATCAAATTCCTTTTCAAACGCGACTGCCGAGTGAACGCGCGCGCCAGTGATTTTTCCATTAGCGGCATCAACCGGCAGATTCACGCCGTGCCCAAAGCTGATAACTTCAATGCTTCCTTGCCGACCCTGAACGCTTGACGAGCCTTTTATGTCCGCACCACCATCATCTTTCAGCCACATGTACGCGGGAATGGGCATGCCGACTTTCTCCTTCATTGAGTTGGAACGACGTTCTGGCAAGCACCAAAACATCGAAACAATGAACTAAAAACCCAATGCAGCGCCATGATACGAGGCAAGGAATCATCTGATTATTATTTATCCCACAAATCGGTAGCGCGCAGCGCATATCTGGCACGCCG
The DNA here is from genome assembly GCF_047497165.1 of Burkholderia sp. 22PA0099. NCBI lineage: Bacteria > Pseudomonadati > Pseudomonadota > Betaproteobacteria > Burkholderiales > Burkholderiaceae > Burkholderia > Burkholderia sp. 22PA0099. The sequence goes on from NZ_CP163164.1 coordinate 3,292,831, forward strand.
GCCGCGAGCCAGACGCGCGTACCTGCCGGAACGCTTTGGCGCGCTCGGCAGACGAGCCGCGAATCTTTAGTCCCCTCCCGTTCTCGGATGCCGATGTCGTCTGGCGGAACGTACGAGCCGAAAATCGTACCGTTCCATGTGACTCAAGCACCTTGCAAGACATCTGACATCACATATCAAAACCCAATACCGCAGCTGGCTCAGTACCCTGTCGCCGTGCAATCAAACTCTGTCTGGATCCAAAAAATCTGAATAAAACGCTTAAATACAGGGCTTATTTCGATATTACAAACCGCTTTTCATAGGGTAGATACGGGCCTTGCTTTATTTTCCCATCATCCTATCATCGTGTCATCGTATGACATTAGATATCACCTCGCCATTGCCTCCCATCGACAAGATCACCACATATGCCGGAGACAGCAGTGACCACCCACGACTTCCAAGCGCCATCCGGCGAATCGGATCCGCTCAAAATATTCAGGATCATGAAGCGAGAATTCCTTGGCTATGACGGGGCTCCGATGGGCAGCACGCTACTCGGCGCCTTCGGAGGCGAAGGCACCGATACGCCGGGAGTCGCTGGCGCCTGCGCCACGTCCCCCGACAGCGCCGCAATGACAGCAGGCTCGATCTGGATACCTAACGATTGGGCCATTCATCACATCGCCTCATTGAATGGCATCGCACCGTCCTTCCTCCCCTGCCGTCGGCTTTCAGGTTGGGGCCTTTGGCGTGCAGCCCTGCTCCAGGGTCGCCCAGACCAGCGCCGATACCGACGCGAGTGCGCTGGGCCCGATCGGGCGCGAAACGTCAACGGCATCCCCTCATAGAACATCACGATCGCGGGCCGGCTCCACGACACCACGATCACCGACCTCGCTGATCCGCATGATCCGCACAAGTCGGTGTCACCGGGCAGTACCCAGGGTTCGAAGGGAATCCTGGCAGAGGTTCGACCCACCGTTGGCAGCGATTCATTGGCCGCCTGCTTCCGCGTGCGTGTCGAGCTTGATTTCCTCCGCCATTCAAAGACAAGGAAAAACGATGAAAAGGAATATCAGCATGCGCGCGGCACTGGCGCTGTCTACCTTCGCCGCGCTCACCGTGCAGGCATCTGCCAAGGCCGAGACCTGCACGCCCCAGTGGAGCAGTTCGGCCAGCAGCAATACCACCAACCTTCAGAATGCAATCAAGCAGTGCGCCGCCAGCGGTACCAGCAGCAGCCCGGGCCTGGTCGACCTGACCAGCAACAACGGCATCTCGACAGCAGTCATCACCAGCGTGAACCTGGCCAGCAACATCGTGTTGAAGCTGGAGAAGGGTTTCACATTGAAAGGCTCGCCCTCGCAGCCCGCCAGCGGCGCGATGCTTACCGGAAGCAATCTGAGCAATTTGACCATTACCGGCACCGGTGCGATCGATGGCGATGGTCAGGACTACTGGCCAGCGGCGATCGGCCAAAACAACACGGCTCGACCGAAGCTGATCGCGATCACCGGCTCGACCCTGCAAATCGGCTCGAACTTCACCGATGCCGGAAAATCGCAATCGATCGTCGCTTTTCCGAGTTCGTCCAATGCCACCGACAATGCGCTGATCATTCGCAATTCGCCGAAGGAACAGTTGGTAATCGAGTCCGGTTCCAAAAACGTCACGATCGACGGCGTGTGGATCTACGCAAACCCGAATCGCAATGCCAGCGGCAACGATCTCGCGCCGAATACCGACGCGATCGACATCATCGGCACCCAAACCGCGGCTGTCCGCAACTGCGTGCTGGACACCGGCGACGACGACATCGCTATCAAGTCCAACGCGGGCGGTGCGGCCACCTCGAACGTTACCATCGGCCATTGCGTGGTCGGCGGCGGTCATGGCATCTCGATCGGCGGCCAGGAAGCGGCCGGCACCACGCTGGCCAACCCTGGCGTCTCGCAGGTGACGATCGACACGGTGCAGTTCAGCGGTACCGACTTCGGCTACCGGATCAAGACCGACCAGACTGTCAAGGACAGCGGCGCAACCACCGGCATCACCTATCGGAACACCTGCATGCGCAACGTCCAGCAGCCGTTCCTGTTCACCTACGCCTACGCATCGGGCACCGGCGGCAACCTGCCGATCATCGCCAACGTCAATATCGACAACGTGATCGCCACCGCCACCAAGCAGCAAGGCGCCATCGTCGGGCTCTCGAACAGCCTGATGGGCGACCCGAAAACGGGCGACACGGGAATCCGCATCACCAATAGCCAGATCAGCGGCGGCAACGCCTTCTCGGTGACAAACGGAGAATTGCAACTGGGCAGCAAAAGCAGCCTGACCACCTCGATCGGCTCGAACGGCCGGGTGGTGTCGATCACCGACAGCGGCCCGACCCTGTCCTGTCCGAGCAGCATCACGATCCCGGCGCAGCTCTAACCCGGATTGTGAAAGAACGGCCAGCAGCGCTCGACATAATCGAAATCGAACATAGTAAATAGCGAGCGCTTACGGTAAGCATTCTGGTGCCCGGCGCGATGGTCATCGCGCCGGCACTCATGGCGGCCGCCGTGATCATGATCGAATCGAAGTCGACAAGCGGCTGGCCATCACCACCATACAGCCGCATTTGCCCGCTGCCGGGATATTGGCACCGCTTACCGTGATCGACAGCGAAACATCGGGGGCATCTACGATCAGATCCCACTTTGTCGAGCTCAGCGATTTCCAGTAAAAATCGTGATTCCACGCCTGCGCGGGGTTGTGGAATACGCCTTCGAGATCGCCTCGGCCGTGCGATTCGAAGTAGAACCGATGATGCTTTCCAACGAGAGCGGCACGAGCACCCGCCTATCGAAAACGGCCAATATCAACGTCTTATTCCATACCTATCAGTCGCTTCTGACCAGTCCGTGGGCCACCGGTGCTGAAGCGAAGCGGACCGCCGGCGTTTCCCGCCAGCTAGTGCCCCAGCACTGCGCCGAGGTTAAGTTCGTCAGCCACTTTCCTCAAGCGTTTGTCACGCGTCCAGATGACGACACCAGGTTTCAGACGCGCCGAGGCCAATAACGACGTGTCCACATATCCGATTCCGCGATTGAACAAACCTTCACGCTCGATCAGGTAGAACGTTTCATCCGGAGTGGCAACGGGCGCAGTCGGCAAATCCCGTAGCGCACCAAGCACGACTTCGCGGTTACGCAAACTGCCGAGTGCAATTTCCCCGACCACATAGGGGTGAATCAACACGCGCTCCTCGGCGAGCAGCTCAACCAGCATGGGATCGGTCGCATTGATGTGATCGATCCAGACCGATGTATCGACGAGGATCATTTGTCGTCCTGCCGCCGACGCGGTGCGCTCTTGATACCCGGTTGGCTTCCTCCAAGATTTGCGAGCCGCTTTGCGGCCTCACGCTGGATCAAGGCCTTCAGTGCTTCACGCACGAGCGCGGATTTTTCTTCCACTCCCGTATAGGCCTGGGCCTTGGCGACCAAGTCGTCATCAAGCGCAATGGTAGTACGCACAGAAACCTCCTTTTTCTCAAGGCACCAATAATAGCATCGTTTGATGCCAATTAAAGTGCCTGACCGACGCCGGCTGACGCCACGGCCCGTCCATGTGCAGCCCGAATCAACGCCCCGCCTTCAACCGCCGCAGGATCTCCTCACGCTCGGCCTTCAAGACATGATCGTCCTGGTCGCCGCGCGCGTAGCGCCGCGCGGTGCGATACGAAAACACTTTCCTGTACTGATGAACGCCCGGATCAAACATCCAGCCGTCGACGCCGAACACATGCTGACCGAAGTGATCCTCGCCGTCGCCCCAGATGAAATCGGCGCGGATGAACACCGGATACGGCGAAACCTCCGGCACGTTCCACATCGCGCGGTCGGCGATATCGGTGGCCGTCACCTCGGGCATCAGGTTCTCGATCCTGCCGTCGGCCGCGTAGCGCAGCACGGCCACGCGTTCGAGCATGCCGCTGCCGCCGCCCGAGAACATGCCCGAGAAAAACACCCACGAGCCGCCGCCGGCCAGCGGCAACCGCTCCGACCGCGGGTTGAGCGCGAATTGATAGCGATCCTTCGCGTCGCCCGGGATCGGGCTGGAAGGCATTTCAAAGCACGGGTTTTTGTCGGGCAGCACGCAAAGTGTCACGCCCGAAAGCGGCGTGTCGTTGGCGTCGAGCCGGCCTTCCTTCTGGGCGAAGCGCGGGAATGCGGTTTCGGCGGACCAGGCCGGGGCGCCGGCGGTTGCGGCGACGATCGCGGCAACACCCAGGACTGCGACGAACGCGCGGGAATGCGGCTTCATCTTGATATCGATAATCGAATGTTGGCGGCCGTTCCAGCTCATTTCAATTCGCTGTCCTTGCAATTCGACTCCAGATCGCCATCGAAATATTCGTAGAGGTGCACGAGCAATTTATTGTCGCCGGCGCGCCGCCCCAGATAATGCATGCCCTCCGACGAAGCGCAAATCGAGAAATTCAAGTGCGAGCCGTCTTCCAGAATGCCTTGCGGATGCGCGCCCTGCCTGATCATCTTCACGTTGCCGGCAATGCCGAAGCCGGCGCTGTCGGCCGACAACGCGCCGCCCGGCGTCAGCGCATAGGCCGTGACCGGGCGGTCGCGCAGGCTGTCGAGCACCTGGCGATTCGCCTGTCTGGCCGGGCCGGCAATCTCGCCGCAGCATTGGATGACGCCTCGGCCATCGTCGCTCAGGACTTGAACGCGCGTGCCTTTCGGCAATGCCGGATTGACGGAGTAATACACGCCGCCATCCACCACGCCGACTTGCTGCGCTTCGGCAATACCGGAAAACAGAAACATCGCCGTGAGAAACAAGGCTCGCTGGATTGACATGGAGGGCGGCTCGTCGAGGTTATCGGGGTGAATGGCATTTTACGCGGCGAGATTATCGACGATGGGTGTTGCGCTGTCGATTTCATTGAAGCGGCTTGCCGGAAACGTATTCAACGCAGGCGATGCGCGCTGCCGAAACCATGTCGCATCGGAAATCCATGCACAATACGCCCCATGCAAACGCCCGACCTCGAACGCCTCGTCACCCTGACCATGCCCTTCGGCAAATTCAAAGGCCGGATTCTCGCCGACCTGCCCGGGCATTATCTGAACTGGTTCGCCCGCGAAGGGTTTCCGCCGGGCGAGATCGGCCGGCTGCTCGCGTTGATGCAGGAGATCGACCATAACGGCTTGAAGAGCTTGCTGGACCCGTTGCGCAAGCCGCCGCGTTGACGCCTCCAAAGCCAGCCCGGTAAAAGCGAGCGCGCGTCATCCCCGCAACATTTCCCCCGCCACCGCCGCCACCCTCTCGCGCAACCACGCATGCGCCCGGTCTCCGTCGTATCGCCCATGCCATGACGCCACCACCGGCAAGGCCGACACGGGCACCGGCATCGGCCGCGTCACCAGCCCGAGCGAGCCCGCCAGCGCGGCGCAGCCGTGCGTCGGCACCACCACCAGCAAGTCCGACGCGCCGACCATGCACAGCGCCGCCGCTGCCGTGGGCGCCGACGCCACCACCCGGCGCGCCAGCGCCTGCGCGGCCAGCACATCGTCCACCGGATCGCGCAGCCGCCCGCGGCGCGACACGATGATGTGCTCCGCGCTCGCGTAACGGCGTGCGGTGAGCCGGCCACCCGCCAACGGATGCCCGGCCCGCATCGCGACGACCATCGTGTCGTGGCCGAGCACCGCGTGGTGAATCTCCGCCTGCGCGGGAATCGCTGCGCCGATGTGCAGATCGATCTGCCCTTGCCGCCATTCCGGCGCATCGGTCGACGCCTCGGCCAGCACGCGCAGGCTGGCGTGCGGCGCGGCCTCGCGCAGGCGCGCCAGCAGCGCCGGGCCCAACGTGCAGGCGAGCGCGTCGTGACACTGGATCACGAAGCTGCGCGTCAGTTTCGACACATCGAAATGGCGTTGCTGCGCCAGCACCGCCTGCGCGCGCGCCACGATCGCGTGCACCTCTTCGCGAACCGATTCCGCATACGGCGTGGGCGTCATCGCACGGCCGGCACGCACCAGGATCGGGTCGCCCGTCATGTGCCGGATGCGGTCGAGCGTCCGGCTCATCGCCGGCGAACTGACATGCATGCGCGCCGCCGCGCCGCCGACGCTGCCTTCGTCGAGCAAGGCGTCGAGCGCCACCAGCAGGTTCATATCGAGTTGCATTTGAGTTAACTCAGCGGTAACGACAATTGATTTGATGTTAATCACTCGCTACCGAAAAATGAAGCCTGTTCGCGCTGATGCGCATTCAGGAGTGCAACCGGATATGAATACTCAGGACCCCAAGCGATACATCGCGGGCCAGCTTGCCGCGCAAGCCGTCACGACGGCAGACGACGGCGCGCTGCTGGCCGCGACCGTTGCCGCCGTGCGCGCGGCAGGCGACGCGATGCTGCGCCACTTCGACCCGCAAGTCCGAACGCCGGACACGCTGCCCGGCGTGATCGAGGCGATCCACGCCAACGACGCCATCTCGCTCGCCGTGTTGCGCCCGCTGCTGACGCAGGCCCGCCCCGCCGCGCGCTGGGTCGAGGACGAGCTCGAAGGCGGCGCGCTGCCCGACGGCGAATGGTGGCTCGTCGATCCCGTCGAGGGCAACATCAACCATGTGCACGGCCTGGCGGAATGGGGCGTCAGCGCCACGCTGATACGCGACAACGTGCCGGTGCTCACGGCGATCCACGAGCCGGTTGCCGGGCGGCTCTACACGGCGGTTCGCGGCAGCGGCGTGGCGTATGCCGATGGCGTGCCGATGCGCACGTCCACCCGGACGGAACTGCGCGCCGCCCTCGTCACGACCGGCCAGGCCAAGCCTGGCGAAAGCGACGCCACCCACCGCCGCATCGGCGCATCGATCACGGCAATGCTGCGCCGGGCGCTGGTGGTGCGCATGACCGTGCCGGCCACGTTCCCGCTCGTGCAGGTCGCCGCCGGCCGGATCGACGGCTTCTGGCAGCACAGCAACGTGCGCTCGGGGCAAGCGGCCGGCGCGCTGCTGATCGGCGAGGCGGGCGGCGTGGTGACCGACCTGCGCGGCCAGCCGTGGACGCTCGCGAGCGACGATTTCCTGGCCTGCGCGCCCGGCGTTCACGGCGAATGCATCGACGCGTTGCGCGACGTGGTTTGACGCGCCACACCCTATCGATCAACCGATTTCCAATCAATCAGGACACCCTATGAATATCGGCATTCTCGGCGCGGGACGCGTCGGCACCTCGCTCGCACAAGCGCTCGTCGATCGAGGCCATCACGTCACCGTCGGCCATCGCAACCCGCAAGCCGGATCGGCGCGCTGGCGCGGGCCGGCCGTCCATCACACGACGCTGGAGGACGCGGCCGGCACGTCGCGCATCGTCATCAACGCGCTGCCCGGCCATGTCGCGCTGGAATGCCTAAGCGCGCTGGGCGACGCGTTGAAGGGCAGCATCCTGCTCGACCTCGCGAACGCCACCGAGCGCCTGCCGGACGGCATGCCCGGCGGGCTGCTCTACGCGGGCAGCAGCCTGGGTGAACAGTTGCAGGCCGCGCTGCCCGGCACGCAGGTGGTCAAGACGCTCAACACGATGCACGTCAGCGTCATGACGGCGCCGGGTGCGCTGGCGATACCACCGAAGGCATTTCTGAGCGGCAACGACGGCGAGGCCAAGGAGGAAGTGGCGCGGCTGTTGATCGAACTGGGCTGGCCGGCGCACGATATGCTCGATCTCGGGGCGATCGAATCGGCGCGCGCGACGGAAGCAATGATGCTGATGGTGCCGCATCTCGTTCGCGCGTCGGGGTTCAAGCCGTTCGCGTTGACGGTGGCGAGTTGAGTTGAGGCGACGCGGCGCCTGACCGGTTCATCGGGCGCCGCGATCCATCCACCTTTACGTCAAGTTCAGCCCGCCATCCGACATCACGATCTCCCCCGTCAAGTAATCCGAAGCAACCAGCCACGCCACCGCCTGCGCGATATCGTCCGGGCTGGCCGCCCGCCGCATCGGCGCCTTCTCGCGCCAAAGCTGCTGGGCCTGCGTCCAATCCGCCGTCAACGGCGTATCCACCAACCCGGGCGCGACGGCATTGACGCGAATGTCGGGCGCCAGCGACACCGCAAGCAAGCGCGTCACGTGATTGAGCGCGGCCTTGCTCGCCGCGTACGGGATCGACGCCCCCTTGGGCCGCACGCCCGCGTGCGAGCTGACGTTCACCACGCAGCCGGGCCGCCCGCGCGCGGCGGTCGCCTTCAGCGCCGCCTGCGCTTCGGTTATCAACCGGAACGGCGCCACCACGTTGATCTCATGCAGTTCATGCCAGACCTCCGGCGTGGCCGCCGCCAGATCGGCATGCGCAATCACGCGGCTGATGCCGGCGTTATTGATCAGCACGTCCAGCCGGCCCCACACGGCCACCGCCTCGCGCACCAGCCGGATGCGATCGGCGTCGTCGGCCAGGTCGGCCTGCACGTAGGCGGCCGAGCCGAGCTCGCGCGCCAGCGCCTGCCCCGCCTCGACCGAATTGCGCGAGTGCAGGACAACGGAAAACCCATCCTTCGAAAGTCGGCGGGCAATGGCCGCACCGATCCCCGATGTCGAACCGGTAATCAATGCAACGGGCTGCGAAGTAGTCATGGCGATATCGATCGATTGAGCCGGGTCGATTTTTACCCGGCGAAAAGAGAATGGTTGGCTGGCAAGGCAACGTGCGACACGCTCGGCCGTACTGCGGATTCCTAACTGGTCCGACCGGTCCGTCAAAACAATGAAATTAATTCGTAAGAATTAACGCCTTATTCAAAAGCAATTTGAAAGGAAATCATTGCAATTTGTCCAAAGCCGACAACGCCGGTCGTTTGCCTACTGCAACCTATCTCATAATGGCTCACAATCGAGCCGCTTTATCCAATAACCCGATACGAAGCCCACCGCACAGGAGGAGAGACCGATGGCAGACAGCCCTCAAGACGATGCACGCAAACGGAAACCGCTATGGGTCTGGGTCGCGCTGCTGATTCCGTATGTCGCGCTTTTATGGCTGCCGTTCTATAACTACGGCCAGCCGTCGTTTGCAGGCCTGCCGATGTTCTACTGGTATCAATTGCTGTGGATTCCGGTTACGTCCGTGTTGTTGTATCTGGTCTACCGGAGTGAAAAATGAACGACGGCTATTCGATCGATCCGGTGGCGATGACCGTCTTCATCGCGTTTTTCGCACTCGTCACGGTGCTCGGTTTCATCGCGGCGCGCTGGCGGCGCGGCGACCTCACGCAACTGCATGAATGGGGCCTCGGTGGCCGCCAGTTCGGCACGGTGGTGTCGTGGTTCCTGGTGGGCGGCGATTTCTACACCGCCTACACGGTGATCGCGGTGCCGGCGCTGGTGTATGCGGTGGGCGCCTACGGCTTCTTCGCGCTGCCCTACACGATCGTGGTCTATCCGTTCGTGTTCGCGGTCATGCCGAAGCTCTGGAAGATCGCGCACGCGAAAGGCCACATCACGGCGGCCGACTACGTGCACGGCGAATTCGGCGGCAAGTGGCTGCCGGCGGCGGTGGCGATCACCGGCATCGTCGCGACGATGCCCTACATCGCGCTGCAACTGGTGGGCATGCAGGTGGTGATCAAGGGCCTCGGCGTGTCGGGCGAGCTGCCGCTGATCATCGCGTTCCTGATCCTCGCGCTCTACACCTACACGAGCGGCCTGCGCGCCCCGGCGATGATCGCCTTCGTGAAGGACATCATGATCTACATCGTGGTGATCGCGGCGGTCTGCCTGATCCCGGTGAAGCTCGGCGGCTATGCGCACGTGTTCGAACTGGCCGACGCGCACTTCGCGGCCAAGGGCGGCGCGACCGGCATCCTGCTCAAGCCGACGCAGTTCACGGCGTATGCCTCGCTCGCGCTCGGCTCGGCGCTGGCGGCGTTCATGTATCCGCACACCATGACGGGCGTGCTGGCCTCGGGTTCGGCCGCGACCGTCAAGAAGAACGCGATCTTCCTGCCGGCCTACACGGTGCTGCTGGGCCTGATCGCGCTGCTCGGCTACATGGCGATCGCCGCGGACATCCACGTCAAGTCGCCCACCGATGTGGTGCCGGCGCTGTTCCACACGCTGTTCCCGTCGTGGTTCGTCGGCTTCGCCGCCGCCGCGATCGCGATCAGCGCGCTGGTGCCGGCCGCCATCATGTCGATCGGCGCGGCGAACCTGTTCACGCGCAATCTGTGGCGCCCGCTGGTCTCGCCGAATCAATCGGCGGCCGGTGAGGCCTCGACGGCGAAGCTGGTGTCGCTGCTCGTGAAGTTCGGCGCGCTGGTGTTCATCGTCGCGGCGCCGACGCAGTACGCCATCGAGCTGCAACTGCTGGGCGGGATCTGGATCCTGCAGATCCTGCCGGCCGTGGTGTTCTCCCTGTACACGCGCCGCCTCAGCGCGACCGGCCTGCTGATCGGCTGGCTGGTGGGGATCGTGCTGGGCACCGCGCTGTCGGTCTCGCAAGGCCTGAAGCCGGTGTACACGCTGCACGTCGGTTCGGGTTCCTACACGTTCTATATCGGCCTGATCGCGCTGGTGGTGAACATCGTCGTGACGCTGGTGATCTCGGCGCTGACCTCGGCCAGCCGTCCGCAGGCGGGCCGCGGCGCGGCAGTCTGAGGGTTGCCGGCCGCCCCGTGCTGCATGGCGGGGCGGCCGGAACCGGCGCGGATGCTTGCGTGCGCAACCGGTTGAGCACCGCCTGCCTTCAGGCGGCGCTCGAACGGACGTCAAGCCATCTCTTCAATCGTCGTTGCGCACCGACGCCACGAGCCGGTCCCGCAAGCGCGCCACGGCCTGCTGCGTGGCGTCGCTTTCCTCGGCCGACAGGCCGGTCGCATCGGCCACACTCAACTTTCCCAGCGTTTCGCGCAACTGCCGGCCTTGCGGCGTCAGGCTGATCAGCACCTGGCGCTCGTCGTGCTGCGCGCGCTGCCGCGCCAGATAACCGAGCGCCTCGAGCTTCTTGAGGATCGGCGTCAGCGTGTTCGATTCGAGGTAGAGGCGTTCGCCGAGCTGGCCGACCGTCTGCGCCTCGCCCTCGGAGGCGGCCACCAGCGTGATGTACTGCGTGTAGGTCAGCCCGAGCGCGTCGAGCCGCGGCTTGTACGCCTTGCCGAAGGCCAGGTTGGCCGAGTACACGGCGAAGCAGAGAAAATCGGCGAGCTGCTGAGGGGTGGCGGGGTCGGCCGGGTCCGGACGGGTCATGAAACCTCGTGGCGATGCCTGATTGCGAGCGGCGGATTGTATAGCGGCATGCCGACAGGCATGTGTCAGACGGCCAGCCTGTGGCTCCCGCGACGGTCCCGCGCTGTTGTCAGGCATGCGCCAGTCCGCTATACCTGCCGTCTCGCGTGGCGAACCGGGGCGCCCGGCCCTCTGCGCCTCCCTTTTCCGGATCAAACGACCATGACCCACACCTATACGTTGACCGATCAGGCGGACGAGGCCGTCCGCAAGCGCATCGTCGAACCGCTCGTGCAATACAACGTGAATGCCACCGGCGCGCCGGCCGGGCATCGCCCGCTGGTTGTCGCGCTGCGCGATGCGGGCGGCGAGATCGTGGGCGGCCTGTGGGGCATGACGGGCTACGAATGGCTGTTCACGCAGTTGCTGGTGGTGCCGGAAGCGGCGCGCGGCAGCGGCGTGGGCACGCGCCTCATGCGGCTCGCGGAACAGGAAGCCGTGGCGCGCGGCTGCCATCACGCCTGGCTGGACACCTTCAGCTTCCAGGCGCGGCCGTTCTACGAGCGGCTCGGCTACGCCTGTTTCGCCGAGCTGCCCGACTATCCCACCGGCTTTTCGCGCTACTTCATGAAGAAGGCGCTCGGTGCCGCCTGACGGCCCGCGCGCCTTGCCAGTGGTGCATCCGACGCCCCTGGCCGCACCTTCCGGGAGCCCCTGCCGCACGCCTCGTCGGCCAAAACCGCGTGCCGAGCCGCGCCGTTGTGTAAACTGCTGCCTTTTTTTCTGATTCGCCGCATGTTGCCCACCTCGCCGCGCACTTCACTGAACGCGCCGGCCATCATCCGACTCCTGATGCGTCTCGGCCAGCCCGACGTGCCGCGTACCGCGCTGCCGTTGCCCGACCGACTCAGCGAATGGGTCGGCTGGACCGACGCGATCGCGCTCTCCTCCGTGCTGGCCGCCCCCGTGCCCGCCGCGGTGGCCGGCTTGCGCACGCAGGGCGGCGACGAGGCGGCGCGCTGCCTGGACCTGCGCTCGGCGCTGTCGAAGGCGATCGCCAACGACGCCCTGCTCGCGCCAGCGCGCGCGCCGCGCCACGGCCGCCAGGGCGGCGGCTTTGCCTCGCCTCCGCCAGCCGCGCGTCTGCCCGATCTCACCGGCCCGGACGCCGATTTCGCGCTCTATCGTCAGTGCTGCCTCGGCTTGCAGCAGAAGATGGAGAGCGACATCGGCGACCTGCGCGCGAGATTGCGCGGCCGGCTGGCGGCGCAATCGCCGGCGCTGGCACGGCTGGCCGCGCTCGACGCCACCATGGAGCGCGCGCTGGCCGCGCGCGAACGCAGCCTGTTCGGCGCGGTGCCGGGGTTGCTCGGTCAGTATTTCGAGCGGTTGCGCGCGGCTGCCAAGGCGGAAGCAGCCGAAGCCGCCGAGGCGGAAGCTCGGGTGCAGGCTGAGGCGGAAACCGTGGCGGCAGAGGCTCAGGCGCAAGCGGCGGCGGACGCCCAGGCCCAGGCAGAAGCCCCGAACACCGCCGCCCCAACCGCACACGCAGCCGCCGCCGTCCGGCCCCGCGTCGCCCCCGGCCCCGCGCCGGCCGACACCTGGCTCGACACGTTCCGCAAGGATATGCAGAGCGTCCTGCTCGCCGAACTGGATGTCCGGTTCCAACCGGTCGGAGGGCTGCTCGCGGCCCTTCGCGCCCGCTAATTTCCATCTATGTCCCGACTTCGCATCGATCTCGTCGTATTTCTCGCCGGCCTGGCCGTGGTGGCCTGGATCGGCGCCGGCTACGTGAGCGCCAATCCGCTCGCGCTGGCCGTCACGCTCCTGATCGCCGCCTTCTACGCGGGCGGCGCGTTCGAGCTGCACCGCTACCGCCAGGCCACGGCGAGCCTGACGCGCGCCTGCGCCACGCAGGCCGAGCCGGCCTCGTTGGCCGCTTGGCTCGAACCACTCGCGCCGGGCCTGCGCGGCGCGGTGCGCGCCCGCGTCGAGGGCGAGCGCGCGGCCCTGCCCGCGCCGGCGCTGACGCCCTACCTGGTCGGCCTGCTGGTGCTGCTCGGCATGCTCGGCACGCTGCTCGGGATGGTGGCGACGCTGCGCGGCACCAGCGCGGCGCTCGACGGCGCGACCGGCCTCGACGCGATCCGCAATGCGCTGTACGCGCCGATCCGCGGCCTCGGCTTCGCGTTCGGCACCTCGATCGCGGGCGTCGCCACCTCGGCGATGCTCGGGCTGCTGTCGGCGCTGTGCCGCCGCGAGCGGCTCGATGCCGTGCAGCAGCTCGACGCGTTGAGCTCCACCGTGCTGCGCCCGTTCTCGCACGCGCACCGCCGCGAGGCCGGCTTCGCGCTGATGCAGCGCCAGGCCGACGCGATGCCGGCGCTGGTCGACAAGCTCGAAACGCTGATCGCGGCCATCGAGCGCCAGGGCGCGACGGCCGGCGACCGTCAGCTCGCCGGGCAACAGGCCTTCCTCGACAACGCCGAAGCCAGCCACGCGCGCCTCGCGGCGACGCTCGGCGAGGCGCTCAAATCGAGCGCGGCGGAAAGCGCGCGCGTGGCGGGATCGGCGATCGCGCCGGTGGTCGATGCCGCGATGGCCGGCCTCGCACGCGAAAGCGCCGCGCTGCACGGCACGCTGACGCAGGCGGTGGAACGCCAACTGGACGGCCTGAACCGTGGCTTCGAGGCCAGCACGGCCCGCGTGGCCGGGCTCTGGACCGACGCACTGGCCGAACAACGCCGCGCCGGCGACGCGCTGGCGGGCGACCTGCGCGGCGCGCTCGACAGCTTCAACGCCAGCTTCGAGGCGCGCTCGGCCACGCTGCTGCGCGATGTCGACAGCCGTCAGGCCGCCGCCGCCGAAGCCGCGTCGCAAACCTGGCAGGACGCGCTGGCGCGTCACGAACAATCGGGCGAAAAACTCGCCGACGACAACCGCCAGGCGCTCGCCTCGGCCGCCGCGACGTTCGAAACGCACGCCGCCGCGCTGCTGCGCGAGTTGCACGGCACGCAACAGGAACTGCAAGGCCAGCTCGCCGCGCGCGACGAAACGCGCCTCGCGGCCTGGACCGGCTCGCTGGAAGCCGTCGGCACGACGCTGCGCGAGCAATGGCAAGCCTCCAACGCGGCCGCGCAGCAGCAGCAGGCCGAAATCTGCGCGACGCTGGAGCGCACGGCCGGCAGCATCGCCGCGCAGACCGAAGCGCAAACCGGCCGCGCGCTCGGCGAGATCGCGCGCGCCGCCGAATCGGCCTCGGCTGCCTGGGAAGCGGCCAGCACGCAGGCCGCGCAACGCCAGCAGGCCGTGGTCGAGGCGCTGGCGGCCACCGCGCAAGACGTGGCCGCGCGCACCGAAACGCAGGCCACCGCCACCGTCACCGAAATCGCGCGGCTCGCGGCGGCCTCGTCGGCGGCCTGGCAGACGGCCAGCACGCAGGCGGCCGAGCGCCAGCAGACGATCTGCGACGCGCTCGCCAAGACGGCCAACGAGATTTCCGTGCAAACCGCCGCGCAGGCCAGCGGTACGGTGGCGGAAATCGCGCGTGCTGCTGAGGCGAACGCCGCCGCATGGCAGGCCGCTTCGACGCAAGCCGCCGAGCGCCAGCAGACCATTTGCGACGCGCTTGCCAAGACCGCAGACAGCATCGCTACGCAGACCGAAGCACATGCCAGCGGTACGATCGCCGAAATCGCCCGCGCCGCCGAAGCGAACGCTACCGCGTGGCAAGCCGCTTCGACGCAGGCCGCCGAGCGCCAGCAGGCCATTTGCGACGCGCTCGCCAAGACCGCCGACAGCATCGCTACGCAGACCGAAGCACACGCCAGCGGCACGATCGCCGAAATCGCCCGCGCCGCCGAAGCAAACGCCGTCGCGTGGCAAGCCGCTTCGACGCAAGCCGCCGAGCGCCAGCAAGCCATTTGCGACGCGCTCGCCAAAACCGCCGACAGCATCGCTACGCAGACCGAAGCACATGCCAGCGGCACGATCGCCGAAATCGCCCGCGCCGCTGAAGCGAACGCTACCGCGTGGCAAGCCGCTTCGACGCAGGCCGCCGATCGTCAGCAGGCCATTTGCGACGCGCTCGCCAAAACCGCAGATAGCATCGCCACGCACGCCGAAGCACACGCCAGCGGCACGATTGCCGAAATCGCGCGCGCCGCCGACGCACACGCCACCGCCTGGCAAGCCGCCTCGACACAAGCCGCCGAGCGCCAGCAAGCGATCTGCGACGCGCTCGCGCAAGCCGCCACCGCCATCGCCGCGCAAACCGAAACCCACGCCCGCGACACCTTCGCCGAAATCTCGCGCCTCGTCGAAGCAGCCGCCGAAGCGCCGCGCGCCGCCGCCGACGTAGTCGCGGAGCTGCGTCAGAAGCTGTCCGAGAGCATGGTGCAGGACACCGCGATGCTCGAGGAACGCGGCCGCCTGCTCTCGACCGTCGCCACCCTGCTCGACGCCGTCAGCCACGCCAGCAACGAGCAACGCGGCGCGATCGATGCGCTGGTATCCACCTCGTCCGACCTGCTCGACCGTGTCGGCACGCGCTTCGACCGGCAGGTCGAGACGGGCGCGCAGGCGCTTGAAGGCGTGTCCGCGCAAGTCACGGGCAGCGCCGTCGAAATGGCCAGCCTGGCCGAGGCGTTCGGTCAGGCCGTGGCCGGCTTCGGCGAATCGAACGACAAGCTGATGGCGCAACTGCAGCGCATCGAAGGCGCGCTCGACAAGTCGCTCGCGCGCAGCGACGAGCAACTGGCCTACTACGTCGCGCAGGCCAAGGACGTGATCGACCTGAGCCTGATGTCGCAGCAGCAGATCGTCGAAAACCTGCAACGCCTCGACGGAGCGAAGCCGGCATGAACGACGATATCGACGGCGGCCTCGACGCGGGTGTGCCCGTCTGGGCCGCGTTCGGCGACCTGATGGCGGCACTGCTCGGCGCGTTCGTGCTGATTCTGGTGGGCGTGATCGGCATGCAGCTCGAAGCGTCGTCGCGGCTGGCCGACGAGGTCAAGCAGCGGCAGGTGGAAACGCAGCGCCGCAAGACGCTCGAACAGGCGCTGGCCGGCCCGCTCGCGGCCGGCCGCGTGACGCTGGTGGACGGCCGCATCGGGATCGCGGGCAACGTGCTGTTCGCCGTGAATTCGGATCAGTTGCAGCCGGCCGGCCGCGACCTGCTGCGCAGCCTCGCCGGGCCGCTGACCGCCTACCTGCATGATCGCGACCAGATCCTGATGGTCAGCGGCTTCGCCGACGACCAGCAGGTGCGCGCCGGCAACCGCCGCTTCGCCGACAACTGGGAGCTGTCCGCCGAGCGCGCGCTGACCGTCACGCGCGCGTTCATCGATGCGGGCGTGCCCGCGCCGTCGGTGTTCGCGGCGGCGTTCGGTTCGGAGCAGCCGGTGGGCTCCAATGCCGACGAGACGGGCCGCGCCAAGAACCGCCGCGTCGAGATCGCGGCGGTGCCGCGCCCGACCAGCTCGGTGACGGCCACGGCGGCAAGCGCCACCTCCGCCGCCGTGGCGCACTGACATGCGCCACGCTTCCGACGACCTGCCGCAAGACGCCGCCCGCGCCCGCCTCGACGCCTGGCGAGCCGATGGTTGCGACCGCATCGATCCGCTGCGCTTCGGCCTGATCGATGCGCTGCATCGCCGCGCCAACGCGCACAGCGGTGCAGCGCGGCGCGTGATCGACACACGCCTGCACGCGCTGCTGGAAGACTACGCGGCACGCATCGAACAGGTACGCGGCGCGGCGCCGAACCAAGCGCCCGCCGCCCCGCTGCCCAGCCCGTTCGCCGCGCTCAGTCTCGACAAGGTCCGCACGGCCCGCAGCGCGCCGCCCGCCGCCGTGCTCGATTATTTCCGCGAGCTCTGGTCGAAACTGAGCGCCGACCGCCAGGTGCAGGTCTCGCTCGACAGCGTGCCGAAGAACGCCGGCCCGCTCAATTCGAGCAGCCTCGTGCACCGCGCGCTGCTGCAGATGCGCGACATCTCGCCGGACTACCTGCGCCACTTCCTCGGCTACGCGGAAACGCTGTCCTGGCTCGACGATCTGCAACGCGGCGATCCGGCCACGACCGCCGCCAAGGAAGCGCCGCGCGCCGCCGCGGCGAAGAAGCCGAAACGCGGCACGCGCACCGCGCGCTGAAGCCGGCCCGGCCTCGAGCGCCGGCTACGGCGCAACGCGGCAAATCCGTGCCACACTGGCGGCCGCGTTCGCCACTCTCCCCGCCCTCGCCATGCCCGACCTGCGCAACCTGACCTTCGAGCACCTGCTCAACTACATCGCCGTGGTGGAAACCGGTTCGTTCACGCGGGCGGCCGAGCGGCGCGGCATCGGCAAGACCTCCGTCAGCGAGAGCATCCAGCGCCTCGAACAGCAGTTGCAAGCCAGCCTGATCGTGCGCACCACCCGGCGCGTGAGCGTGACCGAAGCCGGCGAGGCGTTCTTCGAAACGTGCCGGGAAATCGTGCGGCTCGCCGACGAGGCCGTGTCGATCGCCAGCCCGTCGCCGGACGACCTGAGCGGCACGCTGCGGGTGGCGTCGTCCGTCGAATACAGCGCGATCGTGCTCGCACCGGTGCTGGCCCGGCTGCGGCAGGCGCACCCCAGGCTGCGCGTCGCCATGGTGTCGGCCGACCGCTTGATCGACCTGATCGAGGAAGGCGTGGACGTGGCGATTCGCTTGGGGGAACTGAACGATTCGAGCCATCGCGCGGTGGCCATCGGCCATTACACGAAGTGGCTCGTCGCCAGCCCCGGGTTCGTCGCGAGCCATGCGCTCCCCGACGACCTGCGCGACGCCGCCGAACTGCCGTTCGTCGCGCTGTCGGTGCTGCATCATCCCGCGCGCTTCACGATGCACCGCCACGGCAGCGCCACCGACACCTGCGAGATCGCGTTCTCCGCCGGCCTGCAGGCCGATACCGCCTACGCGTGTCGCTCGGCCGTGAGCGAAGGCGCGGGCCTCGCCGTGCTGCCCGATTTTTCGGTGCGAGCCGACCTGGCCGCTGGCCGGCTCGTGCGCCTGTATCCGGAATGGGCCACCGTGCGCTCGGCGATCCACGCGCTGCTGCCGCCCGGCAAGCACACCGCGCCGAAGGTCCGCGCGCTGATCGACTTGCTCAAGGCCGATCAGGCCTGATTCGCCGGGCCTGCTCGATCTTTCGTATCGGGCAGATGCCCGTGGCGCAGCAGGATCACGGCGGGCTCGTCGGCGAATGGCGCGTGCTCCGCACCCGGATGCAGGCGCAGCCAGGTGCCGGCCGGATGATGTCGCTCGCCGTCGCGCAGCACCCCGCTCAACACGAACATTTCCTCCCCGCTCGGATGCGCATGCGCGCGGGTGCGCGCCTGCGGCTGCCATGCCACCAGGCTGACATGATGACGGCCGCCCGCGAGCGGCGCGATGCGCATGTGCGGGTTGATGCCGCCGTGCCAGACCCGCCCCGCCGATGGTTGCAGCAAGGGTTGGCACAACGTATTGCATGCCTGACGATAGAGCAGCACACGCGCGCCGCCCTCGCCCGCGCGCACCACCGTGCCGTGGCAACGCGTCAGGAAATCGCCCGTGGCGAGATGCTGGCCGCCGGCCATCACTTCGCCCTGCAAAACAAAAAGATCGTGGCGCAGCCCGGCATCGAGCGTATGCGTCGCGCCGGGGCCGAGATCGAGCACGCCGCTCCAGCACGGCGCGTCGGCGTCGCTCAGAGGCGTGATCGCGAACGGCGCCTGCGGCGCGGCCGAGAGGTCGATCCAGGCGTGTTCGATCAGTGAAATGGACATGGGTGTCGCTCCCTGCGGTGCATCGGTTCGAGGCATCGGCAACCGGACGGTTGCCTGCCGAGGCCAGTGTGCGCAATCGCGGCGCGGGCAGGAAGCCGGCCGGGCCGCGCAACAGAATCCGGGCGAACCGTACAATCTCGCGCGCATTGTCCGGCCCGGACGGATTCTGTTTCGGCGCGGGCTCCGTTTATCGCGAGCGGCCTGACCCGGACAATCAATCCCGTCCATTCGATCCAGGAGCCTGCTCATGACGCCGTCCGCTGCCTTGCCCGCCCAACGCAAACCGGTTTCGTCGGCCCGGGCCACCGGCGCCGTCGCGTTCACGATCCTGTCGTGGGCTTCGGCCTTCGCGTTCATCCGGATCGGGCTGCACGGCCTCGCGCCGATGCAGCTTGCCGCCGCGCGCTTCGCCACGGCCGCCGTGCTCGTCATCGTGTGGCTCTGCTACCGGCGCCCGACCCGGCCGTCGCTGCGCGACGCCGGATGGTTTCTTGTGTCCGGCTTTCTCGGCATCGCCAGTTACAACGCACTGCTGAACACCGCCGAGTTGACCGTCGCGCCTGGCGCGGCCGCGTTCATCATGAGCACCTCGCCGATCTTCACGGCGATTCTCGCCACGCTGTTCCTGCGCGAGAAATTCAACCGCTGGGGCTGGATCGGCTCGCTGTTCAGCTTCGCCGGCATCGGCGTGATCGCCTGGGGGCAGCCGGGCGGCCTCGTGCCGGGCAGCGGCGCGACGCTGATCCTGCTGGCCGCGCTGGCATCGGCCGGCTACTTCGTGTTGCAGCGGCGCCTGATTCCCGTCTACGGCGCACTGCCGAGCACCGCCTACACGCTGCTGGCCGGTGCGCTGCTGCTGTCGCCGTGGCTGCCCGGCGCGATCGGCTCGCTCGCCGCGCCGGCTGCGTCGCCGGGCACGCTGGGCGCGGTGCTGGTGCTGGGGGTGTTTCCGGCGGCGCTCGGGTATGCGAGCTGGACGGTGGGGCTGGGGTATTTCGGGGCGGCTCGGGCGTCGAGCTTTCTTTACCTGGTGCCGGCCGCGGCGACGGTGCTGTCGATGGGGATGACGGGGGAACGGCCGGGGGTGGCGACGTTGGTAGGGGGTGGGATGGCGATTTTGGGGGTGGCTTTCGTGGCTTGGCGGGGGCGGGGGTGAGGAGCCGGGCCATAACCCGGCAATCAAGACCTGGCGGACTGTTCCGAAAACGCGTCAGTCAGTCTTTCTCTTCAATACCGAATAGAGACTGCTGTAATCGTCCGTCCAGGGCTTGAATCCGTCCGGCAACTCGATCTGTTTCGCATTCCCCAGGAATTGATTCCGCGAGAAGTTATCCGCCCGATCTGAAACGAGCACCCAAACCGATTTCAATTCGCCCTTCCCGTCATCCGAGTCGCCCACTTCGGATTTCACGACCCTCGCTTCCTTTCCATAGAACGCCGCATTGAGCTTGACGATCGGAGCGAGGTCCAAATAATGGTTCGTCACATGCACGGCCAGCATGCCACCGGGCTTGAGGTTGTGAAAATAAATGCCGAATGCCTCGCGGGTCAGCAGGTGAACAGGAATCGCGTCGCCTGAAAAGGCATCGACCGCCAGCAGATCGAACTGCTGAGGGCGTTCCTGCGCCAACGTCTGACGCGCATCGCCTGATGCGATGGAAACATGCGCTGGGGAGTCCGAAAGAAAGCTGAATTCCGAACGTGCAATGCGAATGTCGAGCGGATTGATTTCATAGAATCGGTAATCGTCACCCGCACGACCGTAGGCCGCCAGCGTGCCGGCCCCCAGCCCAATCACGCCCACGTGTTGAGCTTGCGCTGTCCGGTTGGCGAGGATCGCCATGCCAACGCCGGAATGTTCGCCGTAATAGGTCGTCGGCCAGGCTCGGCGGTCGGCCGCCAAATACTGCTCGCCATGAACGATCAAACCGTTGGACAGCACGCGTTTGGCCTGCTCACCGGTGCCATGATCACTGACGGCCAGCGTTCCATAAAAATTCCGGACAGAAAGCCTGGTGCTTGCGAGTCTCAAAACCGTGCCGTAATACAGGCTCGCAATCAGGATGGCGACCACCACGGTCATGGTCGCCAGCCCCAACCAAGCCACCGGTCCAGCCGATTTATTCGGCCCTTTCGTCATGCCTCGATAGGTGACGATCAGCGCGAGGACAGCCATCGCGCCCATCCCCAGCGGCAGTTCGTGATCGCCATTGAAAAAACTCGGCGCAATGAATACCGCGAACACGCCCCCCATCGCGCCGCCAACCGACAGCGCAAGGTAGAACGACGTCAGATAGCGTGGATGCGGCTTTAGCCTGGCGAGTTCTCCGTGAGCAATCATGCAGCCGAAAAATAGCCCCGCGCTAAACAGGACGATTGGCAGGAACAGCGAGTCCCGAGATAGAAATCCGAGAAAACCCGCCGTCATTCCGACCAGTGCGAGAATCAGAAGAAAGACGCAGAGGCTTCGCCGATACCACATCCGCCCTTCAAAGCACAAGATGAAACTCAACAGGTAAAGCCCAAGCGGCAACACCCATAAAAGCGGAATGGGCGCCACGTTGCGAGTCAGATAGCTGGTGACCGCCATCAACAGCACCGAGGGGCATACGGCCATCAGGGTCCATATAACCAACATCCTGGCGCGAGGCCGCTCGACCGCATCATTCGCCGATGGCGTCGGCGCTTGTTGTTCCGTACGCGAAGCCCTGAGTGCCAGGGTTCCGCACACCAGCGTGAACACGACATAGGAGACGGACCACCCGATCGTTTGAAGATGCAGCGGCAACCACGGTTCGAAAACGATCGGATAACTGAGCAAGCCCAGCATCGATCCGACGTTGGAAAGTGCAAACAGGCGGTAAGGCACCACACGTACCTTCTCTCGGCCGAACCACGCCTGCACCAACGGCCCCGTTGTCGAAAGCATGAAATACGGCAAGCCGATACTCATGGTCAGCAGGCCGACTATGGTCAAGGCGGGATTGCCGTTCGCCGCCGTTATCCCGTGCATGATCGGCTTGATCGGCAGCAGCGCCAGGCTCACGGCAAGAAGCAGGACATGCACGAGCACTTGCCGCCTGGCGGTCAGGAAGCGGGTTGTCAGATGCGAATACAGATAACCCAAGACGAGCAGTACCTGAAAAAAAAGCAGGCAGGTACTCCATACGGCCGCCGATCCGCCAAAGCCGGGGAGGATGATTTTTCCGACCAGGGGTTCTACTTGAAATAATAGAAAGGCACTCAGCGTGATGGTGCAGGCGTACAGAAAGGTAATCATCTTCTAACGTATTTTTATCGAATCCGTTTCGCTTTCTACCGGAACCTTTCGAAAATTTCGATATTGTGAGCTACGTCGATCGTGCGGAATATCCGCCATTCTGCACAGAAACATTCATACGGTATACCGCGCGATGAATTGAACGTTGAATCCTCTGGAAGCGAGGCGGGCGGCGCGTGGGCGGGTGTGGTCTGACGGATTGTCAGGGAATGAAACGACAGGAAAATGACCTGCAGCGACCATTTCGAATAGAGCAGCCGAGCGCTCCGGGCCGGACGCAGCCCAAAAACCACCGCAAATAAAAAAAGACCCGGTCATCGACCGGGTCCAAGAGAGCTGCGCCGTTTCGATGGATGGCCGCCGTAGTCCAACTGGCCATCCCTCTCCGCTAACACGACTCCCACCGTTACAGTGCGTACATCGCGGTCGATTATGGGCTGCCGATGCTTAAGCCACACTTAAAAAGCGCCCGCGCCCCCACCGAACGCCCCACCCCACCCCGTATCGGACATTCGACCGATACCGCCAGACCGCCCCACACGCGATCCTGATGCCATCGACGGCACGTTGCCGCGCAAACATCGGCGGCCTCGCAGCATCGGGCGCCGATCGCGAGACTATCTTGAACATCACAACGATTCATCCCGGCTGGGTCCGCGCGTTCCACTGGATCAACGCCGTATCGGTCGTGCTCATGTGCATGAGCGGCTGGCAGGTGTACAACGCGTCGCCCCTCTTCAGCGCCATCCACTTCCCCGCCACCATCACGCTGGGCGGCTGGCTCGGCGGCGCGCTGCAATGGCATTTCGCGGTGATGTGGCTGCTGGTGGCCAACTTCGCGGCGTATCTGGTGCTGGGCACGTTGACCGGGCGGCTGCGCCGCATGCTGTTGCCGCTGAACCCGCGTGCGGTCGCCACCGACCTGCTGGCCGCCCTGCGCGGCAAGCTCGGCCACGCCGACCTGCGCCGCTACAACGCGGTGCAGAAGCTCGCCTATCTGCTCGTGATCGCCGATATCGTGCTCGTGATCCTGTCGGGCCTGACGATCTGGAAGCCGGTTCAGTTTCCGCTGCTGCGAACGCTGATGGGCGGCTACGACACGGCGCGCATTGTGCATTTCGTGGCGATGAGCGGGCTGGCGGCATTCTTCGTCATCCATATCGTCATGGTCGCGCTGGTGCCGCGCTCGCTGCTGACGATGATCCGGGGCCGCTGATGATCCGCACGAAAGGCACGACACCACCGGCGCCCGCGCTCGACGCGGACTCCATCGTCAAGGACGCACGCAACGAATTGACGTCCGAGTCGCGACGCCTGTTCGGCAAGCGAATCCTGAGCCTCGGCGGCCTCGCACTGCTGACGGGCTGCAACCCGACCGACGGCGCGTCGATCGAAGCGATGCTGCGCAAGGTGTCCACGCTCAACGACCGGGCGCAGGCGCTGCTGTTCGACCCGAGCAAGCTCGCGCCGACCTACCCCGATTCGATGATCACGCGGCCGTTCCCGTTCAACGCGTTCTACGACATCGATCAGGTGCCCGACGTGGATGCGGCCAGCTACCGGCTCGAACTGACGGGCCTGGTGAAAGGCCAGCGCAACTGGACGCTGCGCGAGCTGAACGCGCTGCCGCAACACAGCCAGGTCACGCGCCATATCTGCATCGAAGGCTGGAGCGCGATCGGCAAATGGGGCGGTGTGCGCTTCGCCGATTTCCTGCTGCTGGCCGGCGCGGACACCACGGCGAAATACGTGGCGCTGCACTGTGCCGACAACTACTGGACCAGCATCGACATGCCCACGGCGCTGCATCCGCAAACGCAGCTCACGCTGTCCTACGACGGCCAGGTACTGCCGCCCAAGTATGGATTCCCGATGAAATTGCGGATGCCGACCAAGCTCGGCTACAAGAACGCGAAACACATCGTCGGCATCACGATCACCAATGAATTTCCCGGCGGTTACTGGGAAAACCAGGGCTACAACTGGTTCGGCGGGTCCTGACACGCCCGCCGCCAGCCTTTTCAATCGCATTACCCTCGGAGTCCTTATGTCCTTTCGTCTCAAGCTGGCCACGTCCGTCATCGCCCTCACGCTGGCCGGCGGCGCATTCGCGCAAACCCCGGCTGCCAAGCCGCAACGGATTCGCGGCGACGTCGTCTCGCTCGCCGACAACACGCTGACCGTGCATCGCCGCAGCGGCGACACGGTCGTGCTCAAGATGAGCGACGCCTCGCATGTGAACGCCGTCAAGGCGATCCAGCTTTCCGACATCAAGCCGGGCTCCTACGTGGGCGCGGCCTCGGTGCCCGGCCCGGACGGCAAGCTCGTCGCCAAGGAAGTGCTGGTGTTCCCCGAAGCCGCGCGCGGCACGGGCGAGGGCCATTACGCGTGGGATCTCGGTGCGAACAGCTCGATGACCAACGCGAACGTGGATACCGTCGTGCAAGGCACCAGCGGGCGCGATCTGAAGCTGTCGTACAAGGGCGGCAACAACACCGTGACGGTGCCGGCCACCGCGCCGGTCGTGACGCTGATCCCCGCCACGCGCGCCGACCTGACCGCCGGCAAGAAGGTGTTCGTGGTGGCCACGCCGGCCAAGAGCGGCGACGGCTACGACGCGCAATTCGTGGTGGTCGAAAAGGATGGCGTCGCGCCGCCGATGTAATGGCCTTGGGCAACCGCACGCATTGTCATGCGGTTGCCATCTTCCCTACCTCGACACCGAACCAGAGGAACCCGCCTTGGCGCTTTCGCGGACCACGATCGAACAACGCCTCGCACTCATCGAGGACAAGCTCGCGATCTACGACCTGATCGCCGCTCATCCGTTGAGCGCCGACACGGGCTACGGCCCGTTCTTCTCGACGCTCTATACCGAGGACGCCGTGTTCGATCGCGGCACGGCCGCGCCGGGCGCAAGCGGCCGCGACAAGCTGATCGAACTGGTCGAGAGCGAGGCGCACGAAGCCGCGCTCTCGGGCGGCCTCGCGCATTTCGGCAACCTGCCGCGCATCGAACTGGACGGCGACACGGCCGTCGTCACGTCATATCTGATGCTGGTGCGCTTCAATCGCAGCGGCGCGGAAACCACGCTGCCGAACCACGGCCTGTCGCGCGGTCACGAAATTTTCCGCGTGCTGGTCAATCGCTGGGAAGCCGTGCGCACCGAAGCCGGATGGCGGATTCGATCACGCCAGTTGTTCCCGATGGACGGCACGCCGCCCGCGCGCAAGCTGCTCTATGAAACCGTGTCGCGCTGACGATTCGTCAGCGCTTCCAAGCTTCACTTAAGCCGCCTGTGTGCATAGTGGGTACCTGAATGAAAGGAATTTCACGAGAGGTACCCATGACCCTGCGCCTGTTGCTGTCCGCCTTTGCCATCTTGTTTGCGCTCGGCGCGAGTTCGCTGTTGACCGTCGCGCCCGGTGCGCCGCTGCATGCCACGCTCGCCTCGTCCGATTCGCCGGCCGCACCCTGGCTGCCCGCGCGTCGCGACGCCGGCGACACGCCTTGAGCGATACCAGCCTCACCCACTCACTGCCTTAAGCTTGCCTTCAGCTTCGGTTTCGTACGATCGCGAATACCCTGCGGCGCGCCCACGATGTTCCGATCCAGCGCCGCCAATGCAAGCGAATCGAAGGCATGTCACAGACTCCCTCCCCCCGCCGCACCGCCACGCTCCCGCCGCACGCCGGCATTCTGAAAACCCTGTTCCTGCAAGCGCCGTCGTATGACGGCTTCGACGGCGGCGCCGGCTCGCGTTATCAGGCCAAGCGCGAAATCCGCTCGTTCTGGTATCCGACCTGGCTCGCGCAACCCGCCGCGCTGGTGCCCGGCAGCCGCGTGCTCGATGCGCCGGCCGATGAACTGTCGGTGGAAGACACGCTGAAGATCGCCGTCGAATACGACCTGGTGATCATCCACACCAGCACGCCGTCGTTCCCCACCGACGCGACCTTCGCGCAGGACCTCAAGCAGCGCAAGCCGTCGGTGCTGGTCGGCATGGTCGGCGCCAAGGTGGCCGTCGATCCGCACAACTCGTTGACGGCCTCGGACGCGATCGATTTCGTCTGCCGCGAGGAGTTCGACTACACGTGCCGCGACGTGGCGGACCGCAAGCCGTTCAGCGAGATCCTCGGCCTCAGCTATCGCGCCGCCGACGGCTCGATCGAGCACAACGGCCCGCGCCCGATGATCGAGGAGATGGACGAGCTGCCGTTCGTCGCGCCCGTCTACAAGCGCGACCTGAAGATCGGCAACTATTTCATCGGATACCTGAATTACCCGTACGTCTCGATCTACACGGGCCGCGGCTGCCGCTCGAAATGCACGTTCTGCCTGTGGCCGCAAACGGTGGGCGGCCACCGCTACCGCGTGCGCTCGGTCGAGAACGTGCTGGCCGAGGTGAAGTGGATTCGCGACAACATGCCCGAAGTGAAAGAGATCATGTTCGACGACGATACGTTTACCGACTTCAAGCCGCGCGTGGAGGAAATCTCCCGCGGCCTCGGCAAGCTCGGCGTGACGTGGTCGTGCAACGCGAAGGCCAACGTGCCGTACGACACGCTGAAGGTCATGAAGGAAAACGGCCTGCGCCTGCTGCTGGTGGGCTACGAATCGGGCGACGACCAGATCCTGCTGAACATCAAGAAGGGCCTGCGCACCGACATCGCGCGCCGTTTCAACGAGGATTGCAAGAAGCTCGGCATCAAGATTCACGGCACGTTCATCCTGGGCCTGCCCGGCGAAACCAAGGACACGATCAAGAAGACGATCGAATACGCCAAGGAAATCAACCCGCACACCATTCAGGTGTCGCTGGCCGCGCCGTATCCGGGCACGAAGCTTTATGAGCAGGCCATCGAAAACGGCTGGATGGAAGAGAACAAGACCATCAACCTGGTCAGCAAGGCCGGCGTGCAACTGGCCGCGATCGGCTATCCGCACTTGTCGAAGGACGACATCTATCACGAGCTCGAACACTTCTACCGGGCGTTTTATTTCCGGCCGTCGAAGATCTGGGAGATCGTCCTGGAAATGTCAACAAGCTGGACTATGCTGAAGCGCCGCCTGCGCGAAGGCGTCGAGTTCTTCCGGTTTTTGCGCGCGCACGAGGCTTGAGCGGGCACGCGCCGCGTGCCCTGCACCAGCGCGCCGAACCCTTTACCTCTTCGTCCAACCCGCAACGTGCCTTGACGCCATGAATGTTCGTGCGATCGTGCTTCGACCGCTGTCGTTTCTCGCCGTGGGCGCGGCCATCGCGCTGGCCGCGATCCTCGCCTCGCACCGCCCCTATGCGCTGGAGGCCGGCTATCTGGTGTACGGCATCGCCGCTGTCTGCGCCGTGCTCGGCATCGCCTACACGCTGATCGCCGCGCACCTGATCGGCCGCTTCTTCGCGCGCCCGCTGGCTGACGCCGACCATTATCCCCCAGTGACATTGATGAAGCCGTTGCACGGCGACGAGTGGCAACTCGCCGAACATCTGGCCAGCTTCTTCGATCAGGACTACCCCGGCCCGATTCAGTACGTGTTCGGCGTGCACGACGCCGACGACATCGCGCTGCAGGCCGTGGCCACGGTGCGCGCGCGCTATCCCGACGCCCATGTCACCACCGTGGCCGACGCGCGGCTGCATGGCCCGAACCGCAAGGTGTCCAACCTCATCAACATGCTCGAACAGGCCGAGCACGACCTGCTCTGCTTCGCCGACAGCGACGTGCGCGTCGAGCGCGACTATCTGCGCACCATCGTCGGCGCGCTACAGGCCCCGGATGTCGGCCTCGTGACAAGCGCGTATCGCGGCATGGCCGCGCCGGGTTTCTGGCCGCGCGCCTCGGCGGCGTCCACCAACTACCTGTTCTTCCCCGGCGTGGCGACCGGCCTGGCCTCCCGGCTCGCGCGGCCCTGCTTCGGCCAGACCATCGCGCTGCGGCGCGCGACGCTGTCGACGATCGGCGGCCTGCATCGCTTCGCGCATCATCTGGCCGAGGATCACGCGATCGGCGAGGCGGTGCGCGAGATCGGCCTGACGGTGGCGGTGCCGCCCAGGCTGGTCGATCACGCCTGCACCGAAACCACGGCGGGCGTGTACCTCGCCCACGAATCGCGCTGGAGCCAGACGATCCGCGCGGCCGACCCGCTCGGCCATCTCGGCTCGGCGCTGATGCATCCGCTGCCGTTCGCGCTGATCGCCGTGCTCGCTTCCGGCGGTAACGGCAGCGCCTGGGCGCTGGCCGCCGCGGCCCTGCTGTCGCGTCTGCTGCTCAAGCTGCGCATGGATCGCGCGCTGCGCCAATCGTTCGCCGACTGGTTCTGCCTGCCGCTGTTCGATCTGCTGCAATTCGGCGTGTTCGTGACGAGCTTCGGCCTGTCCGACGTGGTGTGGCGCGGCCGGCGCTTCCGGGTCGATCCGGGCGGCCGGCTCTCGCCACGCCTCGACAAATGAGCGCAGCGCCGTTGCCGAACGATCGGGAGTCCGCAACATGAAGTGGCTCGGCGTGCTGACCGCCGCGCTCGGCCTCGCGCTCGCCGCCTGGCTGGTGGGTCGTGAGCATCCCGAAGCGATTCTCGCGCTGCTGCGCGACGCGGGCGCCGGGCTGCTGCTGGCCGCCGCCGTGCACATCCTGCCGATGATGGCCAACGCGGCCGACTGGCGGCTGCTGTTCCGGCGCGGCAGGCGGCCCCGCTTCGCGGCCATGCTCGAACTCGTCTGGTTGCGCGAATCGGTCAACGGCCTGTTGCCGGTGGCGCGGATCGGCGGCGAAATCGTCTCGTTCCGGTTCCTGCGGCGGCTCGGCGTGCAACCGTCGGCCGCCATCGCCAGCCTCGTGGCCGACATGCAACTGACGCTGATCAGCCAGCTCGTGTTCGCATTGCTGGCCTGCGCCTATCTGTTGATGGGCACCGGCTCGAACGCAGGGCGCGGCATCGGCCAGCTTGCGCTCGGGCTGGCGTTCGCGTTGCCGGTGCTGGTGCTGTTCGCAGCGCTCCAGCACGCGCGGCCGTTCCGGCGCATCGCCGGCCTGCTCAACCGCGTCACGGCCGGCGGCTTCGTCGACAAGCTCGGCGCGAGCGCGCGGATCGACCTGTCCGTCATGCTGATCTGGCGCGACACCGGCGTGGTGCTGCGCTATCTGCTGATCTGGCAGACGCTGCAATTCGCGGGCTTCTCGCTCGAAATCTGGATCGCGCTCAAGGCGCTCGGCGCGTCGGCCAGCTTTGCCGATGCGATGGCGATCGAGGCGCTGATCCAGTTCCTCAGCAGCATGGCGTTTCTCGTGCCGGCCGGCATCGGCGTGCAGGAAGGCGGCTTCGTCGTGATCGGCGGGTGGTTCGGGCTGGAGCCTTCGGTGTGTCTCGCGCTGGCCGGCGCGCGGCGCCTGCGCGACCTGCTGTTCTATCTGCCGGGGCTGGCCGCGTGGCAATGGGTGGAGTGGAAGGCGCGCGGCCGGCGCGGCGCGTGAGCGCAGGCGAAGCAGCCTGGCGCATTACAGCGATCTGCAGTCCAGACGATAGCGATGCAGCATCAGGTGCACGCGCACCAGCAGACGGCGCGGGCAATGCGCCGCCACCCGCACGCGCCGCTCGGCCTGCGACGTCGCGCACACATGCCCCGACGTCAGCGCGGCACGGAACGCCTGCGCCGCAAGACGATGCACGAGCCACATCGCCGCGCCGATATAAACCAGCGCCACGCAATGAAAACCGTCCGTCGTGAACGCGCGATCGGGCAGATGAAACACGCCGATCAGCAGCAGGACGACGAGTTGCGCCGACATCGCCGCCACCGCCGCCACCGCCGCGAGCATCGCATTGGCACGCCAGGCATCACGCATCGTTCAGGACTCCCTCGGTAACTCCCGCCTTTGCTTTACCATTGGGTCATTGCCTTTCCGCAGACAAGACCCGATTCCCATGCAGATCCGTCACGCGACTCCCGCCGACGCCGAAGCCATCGGCGCCGTGGCCCGGCAAACCTTCGCCCTCGCCTGCCCGCCGGACACGCCACGAGAAGTGATCGTGGCCTACATCGATGACAACTTCACGGCGGCGCGCTTCGAAGCCGTGGTGGCAAGCGACCAATACGAGGTGCGCGTGGTGGACGACGCCGGCGCCGTCGTCGGCTTCAGCGTGATCAATCGGAGTCCTGCCCACCTGGGCGTGCCGGCCGCCGACGATATCCCGGAGTTGAGCCGCTGCTACGTGCTGGCTGCCCACCACGGCACCGGCCTCGCGCAGCAATTGATGTCCGCCACGCTGGCCGCGGTGTCCGGCCCGATCCGGCTCACGGTCAGCGAGGAGAACGCCAAGGCGATCCGCTTCTACACGCGCAATGGTTTCGCCGAAGTCGGTGAAACCACGTTTCAATGCGGCGACGACGTGCAGCGCGATCTGGTGATGGTGCGCAGCGGGGCGTAACGGGCGGCCGGGCACGGCGGCTATTGGGTGCATCGGCTGCATCGCACCCGCCGCGCCATCGCATGGCAAACGATTCACGAACTGGCGCAAGTCCTCAGGTATCCTGTCTCGATATTCAAGAACAGGAGCGCAAAACGCCGACGTGAACGTGCCGCCACCCGCAGCCGTCCTCGGCGCCGCTCCGCTATTCGGCGCCCACGCACACGATGGTGAATGGACTGAAGCAGGCCCGCACGGCGCCCGGGGAAACGGCGCCGCGCCTGGGGGCACTGGCCGAGGGCGAGCTGAAGCGTTCGGGCTTTCGTCTGAGCTTTCCCGACGCCCTCGAAGCGCGCTACTGGCAAGACATTGCCACCGAGCGGCTCAGAGAATTGCGCTTCATCGCGCTATGGGGCATCGCCGGCTATTTCGTGCTCGGCGTGCTGCTGAACCTGATCGTGATCCGCCATCCCGACTGGCCGGACGTCGCGGTGCAACTGGTCGGCTCCAGCACCCTGGTGCTC
Source organism: Burkholderia sp. 22PA0099 (assembly GCF_047497165.1). Taxonomy (NCBI): domain Bacteria; kingdom Pseudomonadati; phylum Pseudomonadota; class Betaproteobacteria; order Burkholderiales; family Burkholderiaceae; genus Burkholderia; species Burkholderia sp. 22PA0099. The sequence continues at coordinate 3,324,047 of NZ_CP163164.1, forward strand.
GTCATCATCCGGTTGGGCTTGCGCGAGTCCGCCCCGGCGATGCTGCGCGAGGTGGCGCTGCTGGCCTGCTGCCTGGTGTGCAGCGTGGCGGCGATCCTGGTGGTGGCCGCCAAGCCGGAACCGGCCACGCTGCGCGATTACCTGCTGGCCATTCCGCCGTCGAGCTTCGTGCTGGTGTTCGTGCGGCTGCGCTTTCATCAAGCCGCGGCGTTCTTCGCGACCAATCTCGCCGTGTTCGCGCTGTGCCTGTTTCATAGTCCGGCGCTGACCCACGACGACGCCACCTTCCTGATCGGCTTCATGTGCACGCTGCTGCTGCCGGCGCTGGTCGGCGGCCACGCGTTCGAGCGCGTCTCGCGCCGCATCTACCTGCATCGGCTGCTCGATCGGCTTCGCAACGAAAGCCTCGCGGCAAGCAACGCCGCGCTGACCGGCCTGTCCTATACCGACTCGCTGACCGGCATCGCCAACCGGCGGCGGCTCGACGAGGCGCTGGCCGAGCTCGTCGCAATGCCCGGCTCGGCCGGCGCCCTGCTGCTGGTCGACATCGACCGCTTCAAGGCCTTCAACGACCGCCACGGCCACCTGGCCGGCGATACCTGCCTGTGCCATGTCGCGCAGTGCCTGACCGCGCAATTGCGGCGCGGCGACCTGCTGGCGCGCTTCGGCGGCGAAGAGTTCGCCATTCTGCTGCCGAACGCGGCCCTTGCCGAAGCCGAGCGCACCGCCGAACGGCTGCGCGAAGCCGTGCAGGGCCTGCACTTCATCGCGCAGGGCCAGCGCGCCAACGTCACGATCAGCATCGGCGTCGCCGAGCGCGCGGGGCTGACCACGCCGGATGCCTTGATCGGCGCGGCCGATACGGCGCTGTACGCCGCCAAGCGCGCCGGGCGCAACCGGGTGCAGGTCGCAAGCGGCGCGTTCGCCGATGCACTCGCCTCGAAAGCGAACGTCTGAACCCGCGCACGCATAAAAAACAGGCCGGAGATCACTCCCCGGCCTGTTCGTCCGCATGACCGCTACCTCGCGGCCCTCGCTACTTGCTTCGGATTACTTCACATCCGGCAACGCGTAGGCGATCACGTCGTCGCCGCGATCGGGCGACTGGCGCGCGCCGCCGGCCGAAATCACGATGTACTGCTTGCCGTTCACCACATAGCTGATCGGCGTGCCCTGGCTGCCGACCGGCAGGCGGGCCTTCCACACTTCGCGGCCGGTGGAGCTGTCGAACGCGCGCAGGTAGTAGTCCTGCGTGGCGGCGAAGAACACCAGGCCGCCGCCGGTGGCGAGCGAGCCGCCGATGGTCGGCATGCCGATCGGGGCTGGCATGTGCATCTGGATGCCGGCCAGGCGCGTGTCCTGCACGGTGCCGAGCGGCACCTGCCAGGCGATCTTGCGGGTCTTCAGGTCGATCGCCGTCATCGAGCCGAACGGCGGCTTCTGGCACGGGATGCCGAGCGGCGAGAAGAAGCGATCCTTCACCACCGAGTACGGCGTGCCGCCGAGCGGCACCGCGCCCATGCCCGCATTGACCGATTCGTTGCCGTCGGACGTGCCGCCCCGGTTTTCTGCCTTGACGAAGCGCACCCACAGGCCCAGACGCATGTCGTTCGCGTAGATCATGCCGGCGTTCGGGTCGTACGAGAGGCCGCCCCAGTTCATGCCGCCCAGCGAGCCGGGGAAGCTCAGCGAGGTATCGGTGCTCGGCGACGTGAACAGGCCGTCGTAGCGCATGCCGTGGAAAATCACGCGGCACATCATCTGGTCGATCGGCGTCATGCCCCACATGTCCTTGCCGTTCAGCACCTCGGCGCCGATCTGCGGCATGCCCACCGACAACGGCTGGGTGAGCGAATAATGCTCGTAGGGCACGCTGGCCGCCTTGACCGGATGCTCGACGACCTTCGTCAACGGCTTGCCGGTCAGGCGGTCGAGCACGAACAACTGGCCCATCTTGGTGCCGATGATCAGCGCGGGCACCGTCTTGCCGTCCGCCACCGGGAAGTCGATCAGCGTCGGCTGCATCGGCACGTCGTAGTCCCACAGGTCGTGGTGGACCGTCTGGAAGTGCCACTTCTCGGCGCCGGTGGTGGCGTCGACGGCGAGGATCGAGGCGCCGTAGCCTTCGTCCAGGCGCGTGCGCTTCACACCCCACAGGTCGATCGCCGCGCCGCCCACCGGCATGTAGACGGTGTTCGAGCTGGCGTCGTACGACATCGGCGCCCACACGTTCGGCGTCGAGCGCACGAACGTCTTGCCGTCGACGGGCGCTTCGTGATCCTGAGGATTGCCGGGATCGAACGCCCACTTCATCTTGCCGGTAATCACGTCGAAGCCGCGAATCACGCCGCCCGGCATGTCGAGCGTGACGTTGTCGGCCACCCGGCCGCCCACCACCACGGTGGTGCCGGCCAGCGTCGGGGCCGAGGTCATCTGGTACAGCGGGCTCTTGGCCGAGCCGAGGCCCGTCTTGAGATCCACCTTGCCGCCCTGGCCGAAGTCCGGGCACAGCTTGCCGGTGTCGGCGTCGAGCGCCACCAGCGTCGCATCGATCGTGTTCATGAAGATGCGGCGGCGGCACAGCGCCTGCTCGCCCGGCGCGGCAATCGGCGTGACGGGCGTCGAGCCCTTCGCCGTGGGCTGCACGAGCGGCTTGCCGCTGTCGAAATACGCCAGGCCGCGGCAGCGCACCCACACCGTCGTCTTGGTCGGGAACGCATGACGCCAGTTTTCATGGCCGGTGGCCGCGTCGATCGAGATCACCGTGTTGTGCGGCGAGCACAGGAACAACGTCTTGCCCACTTGCAGCGGCGTTTCCTGATCTTCCGAACCGCCGCCGGTCGGGCTCTGCGGCACGTCGCCGGTGTGGTAGGTCCACGCCACCTGCAGGTTCTTGACCGTCTCGCGATTGATCTGGCCGAAGCCCGAGAAGCGATCGCCGCCATCGCCGTGGCCGTAGGCCGTCCAGTCGCCCTTGCCTGCCTCGCTGTCGGCCAGCGCCGCGCCGGATTCCACGCCGAACGTGCCGTGCGGGATGAACATGCCGTACACGAAGCCGACATTGCAGAGCAGCAGCACCAGCGCAAGCGCCCACGCGCCGCCCTTCGCCGCGCCCTTGCCTTCGAGGCGGCGCAGCACCGGGTACAGCGGCACGATCAGCATCGCGATCATCGAGAACATGAAGATCCGGGCGTTCAGCGCCCAGAAATCGAGGCCCGCTTCCCACACGGCCCAGAGGGCGGTGGCGATCAGCGCGATCACGAAGATCGTCACGGCGCCCGCGCGGCGGCGCACGAACTGCACGCCGGAGGCACACATCGCGAGGCCCATCAGCAGGTAGTACCAGGAGCCGCCGCGCGCGATCAGCATCGCGCCGCCGATCACGAAGACCAGGCCGAGCAGCACGCCCACCACGCCGATGATCGGGAATCCGATACGAACGGCCGGGGACGGTGTTTCAGAGGGAGATGGATTCGACATCGCTCATTCTCGTTAGGAGACCAGAATGTACATACCGGGAGCAAGATCCCGAGAGAACGGTCGAGCGGAGGGGGCGGCAAGCCGGCGGGGGCGCGTCGCGCGATGGCGCGGCCTCGGCCGGTGCGGCAGGACGAGCCGCATGGCATTCGCACGCGGCCCGAGACACACGACGAAAGCACGCGCCTACCCGGCGCTCGGTGTCTCGTCATATGTTCTTGATGCGAACAGTTGTTTTACTGTCGCACGGCGGCGATTATAGTCGAGGCCTGCGTTTTCGTGTGCAAAATTCACGAAACAGTTAAAAAATTCCGTGCTTCGGACCCATGAAACAAGGGGTCCGGCACCGCACACGGCGCCGAACCCCGATCGCACGACCCCGCGCCGATCAGAACTTGTGCCGCAACGCCGCCCGCAACATGATCTGGTGATTGTTCGACGAATCGCCGAGGTTCGCGATGTCGGCCACCGCCGCGCCGCCCGTCGACGCGGTGCCCGAGGCGCGCTGCCATGCACCCTCCACATACACGTCGGTGCGCTTCGACAGCAGGTAATCGGCCATCAGGCTCACTTGGTGAAAGTGCTGGCCGCCCACCGAGCGGCCGTTGGTCAGCGCCACGCCGTGCCCGCTCAGATAATCGTACGCAGCACTGAGGAACAGCACCGGATTGACCCTGTACTTGGCCGCGAAATCCACGTTGTCGAAGCGCGCGCTGCGATCGGCGAAGCCGCTGCCGAGGCCGCCGTATTGCGTGTTCGAATACGAGGTGGTCAGCACGAGCGGCCCGACCGTGTAGCCGCCGCCGACGATCGCCGTCTGGTAGGCGCTGGCGCTCGCATAGCCCTTGTTCAGCGCGTTCGACAGCACCGTCGCGCCGTTCGCGTTGTCGGTAAACAAGCCCGAGCCGGCCGTGGCGGAGGTCGGGTTCTTGAAGTATTCGAACGCGCCGCCGAGCATCAGCGGGCCGTTGTTGTACGCGAAGCCGAGCGAATAGCCGCTGTTGGCCGTGCCGTTGCCGGCCACGCCGCCCACCGCGTATTCGCCGCCGAACGTGAAGCCGGCGTAGTCCGGGCTCATGTAGCGCACCGCATTGTTCACGCGGATCGTGTTGCCGGTGTTGTCGAGGTCGCCCGGATGCAGGAACGGCGCGGAGCCGGCCTGCGCGCCGGCCGAGGTCAGCGGCTGGCCGAAGTAGAACATCATGTCGTACTGGCGGCCGAACGTGACGCTGCCGAAGCGCTCGTGCTTCAGGCCCACGAAGATCTGCCGGCCGAACGCGGTGCCGCCCTGCGCGAACGCGCCGCTGTTCAGGTTGATGCCCGATTCGAGCGTGAAGATCGCGCGCATCCCGCCGCCCAGATCCTCCGAGCCGGTCAGGCCCCAGCGGCTACCGTTGATGCCGCTGGTGGAATCGAGGAACGTGCGGCTGCCGCCCGTCGGGCCGCCCACGTTGTTCTGGTACATCACGCCTTCATCGAGAATCCCGTACAGCGTCACCGAGCTTTGCGCGTGCGCGCCCTGGGCGAGCGAACCGAGTGCGACGCAGCCGAGCGCCATTTTCGTGACCGATTTCATGCAAAAGTTCTCCAATATATAGTTGTACTACTTGATTTTTCGCGAGTCGAAACAGCCCGCGCCCCTCGCTGAACGAGGTGCGTCGAAGCTCACATCGGGAAAGTCGGGAGCGCGCCGGGCCAGCCAGTGCGCGCCCTCGGTCGGGCAGCGTCGCGCGGCACGCACGCGACGCGGGCCAGAACAGCGCCCGTCAGGACGCCATCGGCGCCATCGTCAAGACGCCGTACGCGCCTCGGGCGCGGCACGCACCCGCGAGAACGCGGGCACCAGCAACACCAGCGCGATCGCGCCGATCAGCACGAACCCGCCCATCGTGGCGATGGCGATGCGGAAGCTGCCGCTGGTTTGCGTGAGCCAGCCGATGATGGTCGGGCCGAAGAAGCCGCCGAGGTTCGACACGGCATTGACGAAGGCCAGCACGGCCGCCGCCGCGGTGCCGCTGAAGAACATGGTCGGCAGCGTCCAGTAGGCCGGCATGCAGGCATACAGGCCGATCATCGCCACGCAGAACGCCGACATCGCGATCACCGGGTTGTCAAGGTTGTACGCCGCCACCACGAACGCCACGCACGACAGCACCAGCGGCTGGGCCACGTCCGACAGGCGCAGCGCGCGGTTGCGGCAGCGGCGCGACCAGAGCAGCATCGCCCCCGCGCCGAGCAGGTTCGGCAGCGCGCTGAGCAGGCCCACCTGCAGCGTGGACACATGGAACGTCTTGATGATCTGCGGCAGCCAGAAGCCCGCGCCGTAGAAGCCGATCACGAAGCACACGCCCGTGAACGTCACCACCAGCGTGCGCCAGTCGAGCAGCACCTTGAGCACGTGCGCGGCGCTGTGCGGGTCGCCGTCGGCGAGATCCTCGGCCTGTTCGCGGTCGATCTTCGCCTGCAGCCAGTTGCGTTGCTCGGCCGTCAGCCAGCGCGCCTGCGACGGACGCTCCAGCAGAACCCGGTACGTCACCACGCCCAGCACGATCGCCGGAATGCCCTCGACGATGAACAGCCAGCGCCAGCCCGGAATCCCGCCCAGCCCGTCGAACGCCTGCAGGATCAGCGACGACACCGGCCCGCCGATGGCCGCCGCCACCGGCAGCGAGATCATGAAGCGCGCGATGATCTGCGTGCGGTACTCGCGCGGAAACCAGAACGTCAGGAAGAACAGCACGCCGGGAAAGAAGCCCGCCTCGCTCACCCCGAGCAGGAAGCGCACCACATAGAACGAATTCGGCCCGGCGATCATCGAGGTGGCCAGCGTGACGAAGCCCCACACCACCATGATCCGCGCCAGCCAGACGCGCGCGCCGAACTTCACCATCAACAAATTGCTCGGCACTTCGAACGGCAGCATGCCGATGAAGAAGATGCCCGCGCCCAGGCCGTACATCGCCGGGGTCAGGCCGAGATCGCGGTTCATCTGCAGCGCGGCGAACCCGACGTTGGTGCGGTCGATGTAGCTGACGATGTACAGCAGGAACAGGAAGGGAATCAGCTTGGTGGCCGTCTTCCTGAGGACGGCGCGTTCGTCTACGGCATTCATGAATGTCTCCTTACCGGGCGCCAGATGAAACGTGCGCCCCAATCTTGTCAAGCGTGCTCTGGACGGCCGCCTGGTGTTCGTCTGCCCGCGCCGGCGCGTTGCAGCAGTGGGCGCCGGTGGCGGGCGGATGCGGATGCGAGGGCGATCGGATCGCCGGGAAGCGTGGGTGGGTCTCTGCGTCGAACTCCATTTTGCGTAATTGATTACGCACAGCGTAAATTCGTCCTCCGCGCCTGAACAATGCTCGAAAACCCGAGGAACGCACGGCTTCGGCAGCCGTGCAACACGGCGAAATCGGGCAAAGTGCCTTGTTTTCCTACCGCTTTCCTTGATTTCAAACGACTTACGCCACCCTCGAACGTGACGCGTCAGCCGCTCTCCGGGTTTCCGAGCATTGTTGCACGCCGCCAAGAAAATTTACGATTAGCGTAATCTTTTACGCAAAACAGGATATCCATGGCGGCAACAAAACATGCAGCGGCAAAGCCGTTCGCCCTCGTCACCGGCGCGGCCGGCGGAATCGGCCGCGCGATCGTGCGGCGTCTGTCGGACGACGGTTTTCATGTGGTCGCGCTCGACCTGAACCAGGCGGCGGTGGAGGAAGTGGCCGCCTCGGTGCGCGCGGCGGGCGGCTCGGCCGAGGCGCATGCGGTGGACTTGCGCGATGCGGCCGCGCTCGGCGCGCTGCTCGATGCGCTGCCGCGCGTCGATGCGCTGGTCAACAACGCGGGCATCTTCGACGAGCGCGCGTTCATGGAATTGAGCGCCGAGGATTTTCGTCGGCATTACGAACTGAACGTGGTGGCGCTGTTCTCGCTGAGCCAGCTCGCGGCCAAGCGGCTGCCGGCCGGCGGCAAGATCGTCAACATCGCCTCGCGCGCCTATCTCGGCGCGCGCAATCACGCGCATTACGTGGCGGCCAAGGCCGCCGTGGTGGGCCTGACGCGCGCGATGGCGATGGAATTGATGGAGCGCGGGATCGTCGTCAACGCGGTGGCGCCGGGGCTGGTGGATACGCCGATGCTTCAGGCGCTCACGCCCGAGCGGCGCGCCGCGCAACTCGCGCTGCAACCCACCGGGCGCGCCGCGCAGCCGGCCGACATCGCCAACGCGGTGGCCTTCCTGGCCTCGCCGCGCACCGATTTCATCATCGGGCAGACGCTGATGGTGGATGGCGGCAAATCGCTCGGCGGCAGCCTCTGACGCCACCGTCCCCCTCGCTTGTCGGCCGGACGCGCCGCGCCCGGCCGGCACCCCACCCGCAAGGATCCTCAGCATGACAAACCATCAGTCCTCCCGACGTATCGCGCTCGTCACGGGCGGCGCCGGCGGCATAGGCGTCGCGATCTGCCGGGCGCTGGCCGCTGCCGGGCACCGTGTGGCGGTTACCGACCTGCGGCTCGACGCCGCCCGCCAGGTGGCCGATTCGCTGCCCGGCAGCGGCCACGGCGCGTTCGCGCTCAACGTCGCCAGCGAGGCCGACGTGCAGGCCGCGTTCGATGCCGTCACGGCCCAACTCGGCCGCCCCGAAATCCTGGTGCACAGCGCCGGCATCCTGCATTTCAAGCCCGACGGCGACCGCCCGCTCGTGATCGAAACCTCGCTGGCCGACTGGCAGCGCAACCTCGACATCAACCAGACCGGCTGCTTTCTGGTGTGCCGCGAATACGCGCGCCGCCTGCCGGCCGGCCCGAGCTTCGGGCGCGTGGTGACGCTGTCGTCGGTGGCCGCGCAACTGGGCGGCTACCGCTCGAACGCGGCCTACATCGCCAGCAAGGCGGCCGTGCTCGGCTTGACCAAGGCGCTCGCGCGCGAACTGGCGCCGCAGGGCGTGACCGTCAATGCGGTCGCACCGGGCATGATCGACGCGCCGATGCTGCGCCTGTCGCTGCCGCCCGAGAAGGACGCGGCGGCGGCCGCCGCGATCCCGCTGAACCGGCTCGGCCTGCCCGAGGACGTCGCGGCGGCGGTGGTGCATCTGGTCAGCCCCGAGGCCGGCTATCAGACAGGCACCACGGTCGACGTGAACGGCGGCTACCGCATGCAATGACGGAGACGATCATGCGCAACCCCTCTCAAACCGGCGACGACTACGACGTCGTCGTGATCGGCTCGGGCGCGGGCGGCCTCGGCACGGCGCTGGTGTGCCGGCAGGCCGGGCTCTCGGTGCTGGTGCTGGAGAAAACCGAACTGTATGGCGGCTCGACCGCGCTATCGGGCGGCGCCGTGTGGATTCCCGACAACGGCCACATGGCCGGCGTGGGCCACACCGATTCGCTCGACGCCGCGCGCCGCTACCTGCGCCAGACGGTCGGCCCCGCGCTGCGCGAGGACATGATGGACGCGTTCCTGGCGCACGGCCCGGAGATGGTCCGCTTCATGGAGCGGCATACCGAGGTGAAGTTTGTCGCGCGCGCCGTGTCGCCCGACTACCAGCCCGAACTCGACGGCGCGATGCCGGGCGGACGCACCATCGACCCGGCGCCGTTCGACGGCCGCACGCTCGGCCCGCTGTTCGAGGCGCTGCGCGGGCCGCTCGCGAGCTTCCTCGCGCTCGGCGGCATGATGGTCAACAAGAAGGACATCGACGCGCTGCTGGCCATGCATCGCAGCGGCGCGGCGCTGGCGCACGCCGTGCCGCTGCTCGCGCGCTACGCGATCGACCGGTTGCGCTGGTCGCGCGGCACGCGGCTGGTGCTCGGCAATGCGCTGGCCGCGCGGCTGCTGAAATCGGCGAACGACGCCGGCATCGTGCTGCGCAACCGCGCCAAGGTCACGCGCATCGAAACCGAGGCCGGCCGCGCGAGCGGCGTGACGGTGGAACTGGATGGCACCGCGCGCCGCATCCGCGCGCGGCGCGCGGTGGTGCTGGCCACCGGCGGCATCGCGCAGAACAAGGCGTTGCGCGCGCAACTCGTGCCGCATGCGGACCTGCATCGCTCGATGGCGCCCGAGGGCAATGCCGGCGACGGCGCGGCGCTGGCCGCCCCGCTCGGCGGCCATCTGGCCGGCGGCAACGCGGGCGCGGCGTTCTGGGCGCCCGTTTCGGTATTCCGCGACGAACGCGGCCGCGAGGCGCAGTTCCCGCACCTCGTCACCGATCGCCAGAAGCCCGGCATCCTGGCCGTCAACGCGGCCGGCCGGCGCTTCGCCAACGAGGCCAGCTCGTATCACGATTTCGTGGCCTCGATGCATCGCGCCCACGCCAGCACGCCGTGCGTGCCGGCCTGGCTGGTGTGCGACGCGCGCTTTCTGCGCCGCTACGGCCTGGGCCGCGTGCGGCCTCGCTCGCTCGAAGTCGGCCGCTACCTGCGCAGCGGCTATCTGAAACGCGGCGCGACGCTCGACGCGCTGGCCCACGAAATCGGCGTGCCGGCCGCCGCGCTGACCGACAGCGCGCGGCGCATGAACGAGGCCGCCGCCTCGGGCGTGGACGCCGAATTCGGCCGCGGCAAGTCCGCCTACGACCGCTATCTCGGCGACCCGGCACACCAGCCGAATCCGTGCCTCGGCCCGATCGACACCGGCCCGTTCTACGCCGTGCAGATCGTGCCCGGCGACATCGGCAGCGCCACCGGCCTCGACACCGACCCGCACGCACGCGTGCTCGACGGCGCCGGCCGGCCGATCCCCGGCCTGTATGCGGTGGGCAACGACATGAACTCCGTGATGGCCGGCACCTATCCGGCGGCAGGCATCACGCTCGGCCCGGCGCTGACGTTCGGCTATATCGCGGCGCGCGACATCGTCGACGGCGGCCCGGCCTTGCCCCTGACCGACGCCACCCAGGCCGCGCGCGATGCGCAACTGCCGCTCGCCACCCCGAACCCCGTTCTCAAGGACGCCTGACCATCGTGATCGTCAACCCCACCCAACGCCTCGCGTTCGTGACCGGCGCCGCCAGCGGCATCGGCGCAGCCGTGTGCGAACTGCTGGCCGCGCGCGGCGTGGCCATCGCCGCCGCCGATCTCGACCCGGCCGGCCTCGACACGCTGCACGAGCGGCTCGGCCCGGCCGTGCCGTTCTTCTCCGCTGTGGTGGACGTGCGCGACGACGCGCAGATCGCCGCGTTCGTCGCCCGCGTCGAAGCCGAATTCGGCGCGATCACCGACGTCGTGCCGTGCGCCGGCGTGGCGCGCAGCGCGCCCGCCGAACGGATGAGCGCCGAGCAGTGGGACCTGGTGCTCGACATCAACCTGCGCGGCACGTTCCTGACCTGCCGCCACGCCGCCGCCGCGATGTTGCCGCGCGGCCGGGGCAGCATCGTCTGCCTCGCCTCGATCACCGCGCGCGGCGGCCAGCCCGGCCGCGCCAACTACGCGGCGTCGAAGTGGGGCTTGGTCGGCCTCGTCAAGAGCCTCGCCACCGAATGGGGCCATCGCGGCGTGCGCGTCAACGCGGTCGCGCCGAACGGCGTGGACACGCCGATGCTGACCGCCGGCGTGCCGCAGGCGTTTCGCGAGGACGTGATGCTCGATCGCACGCCGCTCGGCCGGTTCGCGCAGGTCGGCGAAGTGGCCGAGGCGATCGCGTTCCTGCTGTCCGATTCGGCGTCCTATATCACCGGCACGGTGCTCGACGTGGACGGCGGCCTGACCGCCGGCTACCTGACCCACGCGCACGGCAACGATTACGCGCTGCACACGCCGTTGCACGCGCAACCGCCCGCCGCCTGAGCGCCACCGCGGCATCGCGCCCGCGCCCAACCCATTTCCGGAGATCCCATGTCGTCCCAATCCATCACGCCCGGCGTGTACTACTCCCCGATGTCGCCGTTCGTGCGCAAGGTGCTCGTGTGCGCCGCCGAACTCGGCATCGAGCTGGAGCCTCTGTCGCGCCAGTTGTCCCCCGTCTCGCGCAACGCCGAGGTGGCCGCGCACAATCCGCTCGGCCAGGTGCCGACGCTGGTCGGCACGCCGCTCGACGAGGCGCTGTACGACAGCCGGGTGATCTGCGAATACCTCGATGCGCCGCACGGCAAGCTGTTCCCCACCGGCGACGCCCGCTGGCGCGCGCTGCGCGAGCAGGCGCTGGCCGACGGCATGCTGAACGCCGCGCTGCTGCGCCGCTACGAACAGGTGATCCGGCCCGACGGCGGCCGTCACGCGCCGTGGGACGACGGCCAGCACGAGAAGGTGGTGGCCGCGCTCGACCGCTTCGAGCAGTGGGCACCTGAATTCGGCGCGCGCGTGGAGATCGGCACCATCAGCATCGCCTGCGCGCTCGGCTACCTCGACCTGCGCTTTCCCGAGCAGAACTGGCGCGCACGCCCGGCGCTGGCCGCATGGCACGCGCAATTCGCGCAGCGCGCGTCGATGCTCGCGACGCGCCACCCGGACGCCTGAAACGTGCCCGACCGGCCGCCTCGCTCGGGGTAAACTGGCGGCTTTCCCGATCCCCCGTTCACCCCGACGAGCCCATGGCCACCAGCGACGACACCCGCAAGAACCCTCGACACCGCGTGCAATCGGCCGAAACGGGCGCCGAAATCCTCAAGGCGCTCGCCAGCCTCGGCCCGTCCGCCTCGCTGACCAACATCGCCGAGGCCTCCGCGATGGCGCCCGCCAAGGCGCACCGCTACCTGCAGGCGATGATCGCCAGCGGCCTGGCCACCCAGGAAAAGCAATCCGGCCGCTACGCGCTCGGGCCGGCGGCCGTGGCGATCGGCCTGGCCGCGCTCGCGCAGATCGACGTGGTGGGCAATATCTCCGACATGCTGCCCGACCTGCGCGACGCCACCGGCATCACCTGTTTCGTGGCGGTCTGGGCCAACCACGGGCCGACCGTGGTGCGGGTGCTGGAGATGGTGGGCGAAGTCACGGTGCTCACGCGCGCCGGCGCGACCATGCCGCTGCTGCGCTCGGCCACCGGCCTGACCTACGCGGCGCACCTGCCGATGCCGGTGCTCGCGCCGGTGCTGGCTCACGAGCCGAAAAGCCTGCAGGAACAGTTCGCCGACGCGGCCTCGTCGTTGCAGGCCGAACTGCGCGCGGCGCGCGAGGAAGGCATCGTGGTGATCGAAGGCCTGATGGTGCCCGGCATCGCCGCCACCGCCGTGCCGATCTTCGATGCGCACAGCCAGATCGCGGCCGTGGTCACGGCGATCGGGCCGTACAACCGCTTCGATTCGAAGCGCGACGGCCCGCTGGCCGAGCAGTTGAAGGCGTTCGGCAAGCGCGCGAGCCAGCGGCTCGGCGCGCCGATTTTTTGAAGTGAAGCCCGAAGCGCGAACCCGAAGCGGGGGCGCCATGCCCTCGCCTCGCACTCGCCTCAGCCCCGCCGCCGGTCGATCACATGCCCGGCCACGCACCCCGCCACCACGCCCCAGAACGGCGCGCCGATGCCGAGCAGGCTGAAGTTCGCGCTGGTCACCACGAACACCACCAGCGCGCCGGTCGGATAGGCCGACGAGAACGCCGACACGAACGCCTTCTCCAGCACGCCGAACATCGCCAGGCCGGCCAGCACCACCACGAATGCGGCCGGCAGGTTGGTCAGCAGATACACGTAGCCGGTCGCGAAGCAGCCGATCGCGAGGAACACCACGGCGGCCATCAGCGCCGCGATGTAGTGGCGGCCGGTGCGGCCGTCCGACACCAGGATCGCGTTCGACGGCCCCGCCAGCACCGACGGGCAGCCGCCGAACACGCCCGTCAGCGCGGTCAGCACGCCGCTGCACACGGTCACGAGCTTCGACGAGGCGGGATACCCGGCATGGCGGATCACGGCGATGCCCTGCGCGTTCTGCACGAACAGCACCGTCACCAGCAGCGGCACCAGCAGTTGCGAGATCGCGTGCAGGTTGAACACCGGCGCGACCAGCATCGGTGTGGCCAGCCACTCGCCGCTCATGCCGCGCGGCCAGCGAAAACCGGTCAGCGCCAGCATCGCCACGCCGGCCACCACCGCGCCGATCACGGGCGGCACGCTGCGCCGGCCGTGCCGCTCCATCCAGGTCAGCGCGAAGAACGCCACGATCATCGCCACGCTCACATGGGGCGCGCTGCCGGTGGCGTCGACGATCGCCACCACGTAGCGCAGGAACAGCGCGGCGATCATCGCCATCACGATCGGCATCGGCACCCAGCGGTCGAGCACCTTGACCGCGCCCGTCACGCCGAGCAGCACCAGCACCAGCGCGCACACCAGATAGGTGCCCACCGCGGCCGAAAACCCGTATTGCGCGATCACCGGCCCGGCCAGCACCGCGCCGGGAATGGTCCAGAGGAACAGCAGCGGCTGGCGCGTCTTCCAGCTCACCACCATGCTGGCCAGCGCGTTGATGGCCAGCACCGAGAACAGCCAGGAGGAGGTTTGATGCAGCGTCAGGCCGCCCTGGCGCGCGGCCGCGATGATGATCGCCACCGGGCCGGTGGCCGAGAAGCTCACGCTGACGAACGCGAGCACGAGGTAAAGCGGCCAGTCGCGCTGCGGGGTCTTGATCGTTGTCGACGTCATGAAAACCTTGAATGCCTTGCTCGGAAACCTGCATTGCCGGGCGAACCGGCCGGGCCGTGGGCACGGCCCCGGCCCGCCCCGGCGGCCGGCGTCAGTTGCCGGCCTTGGTCACCACCGTCTTCCACTCGGTGCCCGCCACCTGATAGAGCGTGGAGGCGGCGTTCTTCAGGTCGCCGTCGGGCTGGAACGCGATGGTGCCGGTCGCGCCGTCGAAGGTACTCGATTTGATCGCCGCGTTGAAGACTTTCGGATCGGTCGAGCCGGCCTTCTCCATCGCCGCGATCACGAGGTTCGCCGCATCGTAGGCGAACGACGCGTAGGCCAGCATGTCGTGCCCGTAGGCCTTCTTGAAATCGCCCGCGAAGCGCTTGCCCGAAGCGGTCGATTCGAGCGGATGGCCGTATTCCCACGCCATCGCGCCATCGGCGGCCGGGCCGGCCAGCTTGATGAAATCGGCGTCCATCACGCCGCCGCCGCCCACGAACTGCGTCTTCATGCCGAGTTGCTTCATGCGCTTGACGATCATCGCGGCCTGCGCGTCGAGCACGCCGCAATAGAGCAGATCCGCGTTCATGCTCTTGATGTGCGTGAGCTGCGAGCTGAAATCGACGGCCTTGTCGTTGGTGAACTGGTGATCGACGATCGTGCCGCCCGCCGCCTTGACGGCCTTCTCGAACTCCTCGGCCTCGCCCTGGCCGAACGCGGTGCGGTCGTCCAGCACGGCGATGCGCTTGGCCTTGGTGACGGTCATCGCATAGGTGCCGGCCGCGCCGGCGTTCTGCGCGTCGTTGGCGATCACGCGATACACGGTGGTCAAGCCGGCCTGCGCGATGGCCGGGTTGGTGGCGGCCGGCGTCAGCATCGGAATGCCGGCCTTGGCGTACACCTGCGAGGCCGGCAGCGTGGTGCCGGAGTTGAAGTGCCCCACCACGAACGCCACGCCGCCATCCACCAGTTGCTGCGCGACCTGCACGCCGGTGCGCGGGTCGGCCTGGTCGTCGCCCGACACCACCTGGAACGTCACGGCATTGCCGTTGATGACGGGATGCTTCGCATTGGCCTCGGCCACCGCCATCTTCACACCCGCCTCGATGTCCTTGCCGTAGGCGGCGTTGCCGCCCGTCATCGGGCCGGCCACCCCGACCTTGACGATCACGTCTTGCGCCTGCACCTGCAAGGCGGCTACCGACAACACCACACCGAGCAGAGCGGCGAGGGGGCGAAGCTTGAACGCACTGGAACTCATCTCGAATCCTTTCTTCAGAATGATTTTGACGTAGCGTCGACACGCGCCGGCTTCGGATCGAAACCGCTTCGTGGTCGGGCGCGCACTACCGGACAGCGTGTCCCCCCTTCCGTCTGTTCTTGTTGTCGAGCATGTGGGGTATTGCAGGATCCATGCCAGTTTTCTGCACGAATTCGAGGCGCGCGATCAGCCTGCCGGCATCGCGTCGAACAGCGCGAGCGCCGCGTCGCGCGACATCACGCTCGCGTATTTCTGGCCCATGTCGAACAGGTTCGCCTCGTGCGGCCCGAGCGCGCGGTCGCCCACGCAATCGGCCAGCACGAACGGGCGGAAGCCGTATTGCATGGCGTCCACCACGCTGGCGCGCACGCAGCCGCTGGTCACCGCACCGCCCACCACCAGCGTGCGCACGCCGCGATGCGCGAGCCAGGCGGCCAGCGAGGTGCCGAAGAACGCCGACGGCACCGTCTTGCGCACCACCAGTTCGCCCTCGCGCGGTGCAAGCGCATCGACGATTGCACTGGCATGGTCGTGTTCCTTCAGCGTGGCCATGCCGGGCACCTTCATCGAAAACACGTTGTGATCCGAATCGTCGTCGGCATACACGATGCGCGAGTGCGCCACCGGCCAGCCGCGCGCACGCGCGTGGGCCAGCAGCGGCACCGCGTTGTCGATCGCGGCCGGGATGTTGCCGCCGCCGAAGCGCGCCGGATCGGCGAAGCCGTTGACGAAATCAACCAGCAGCAGCGCGATCGGCGCGGCCGGTTCGAGCGTCGAGCCAAAGCCCTGGCGGCGATAGGTGTCGAGGTCGTTGGACATGGGAGGGATGCGGTTCGTTGAGAGGTTGGCCCGGGGTCAGCGGTCGAGCGTCTTGCCGTCGCGCACCACGGGCTCGCCGTCGAGCGACACCGTGCAATGGCGCAGCGGCACATCGATATGGCACGCCGTGGTGCGCGCGCCGCCGGCCTCGTTGTTGGGTCCGAGCGAGAACAGGAAATTGCCTTCGTAGGCGCGCGCGTCCATGCCGATGGTGGCCTCGCGGTCGTACAGGCCCAGCGTGGACCAGCGCGCGCGGGCTTGCAGCCCCCAGCCGATATGCGAAATCGCGTAGGCCTCCGGATCGTCGAACGCGGCCATGTAGTCGCGCAGCAGCGCGGCGTCCACCCCGCCTTCGATGCGCGTGGCGAAGCCGTTTTCCACGGTCAGCTCGATCGGGTCCTGCACATAGCGCTTCTGCGGCAGCAGGATGTCGCCGCGATCGATCACGATCCTGCCGTGCGCGCCGCGCTCGTTCGGAAACGTCAGCGCGAAGCCGCTCGGCCAGTGATCCCAGCGGCCCGGCGCATCCACGAAGCCGTATTCGGCGATCGGCTCGAACTCGCCGAGGGGGCAATGCAGATCGGTGCCGGCCGCCGACGCGGCGTGCATGACCCGTGCGCCGGCGATGCGCGCCTGCGCGGCCAGCACGCGCTCGCGATCCTGCACGGTGGGCAGCAGCCGCACCAGCACCTCGGGCGGCTCCACGGCCAGCAGGATCCTGGTGCCGGATTTCAGGATGTCGAGCTGTTCGGGCGAGAACAGCAGCGTCATCAGGTCGAGCACCAGGTCGCTCGCCTTCAGCGCGGCGATCGCGGCGCGGTTGCCGGTGAGCGGCGTGGTGCCGAGATAGGCCAGCGCGTCGCGGCTCAGGGATTTCTCGCCGTTGACGGGCGGCAGGTCGAGCCGGTTGACGATCGCGCCCATCAACTGCACCGCCACCAGCGCGGCCGACAGCGTTTGCGGATGGGTGCTCGCGCCGGTCAGGATCGTGACGGTCTGGCCCGGTTCGAGCCGCGACAGGCGCAGCACCTTTTTCCAGGCGTCGATCAATTGGTAATCGCTGACCGGCATGTCATTCCCCTTGCTTGAGCGGATCGAGTGGATCGAGCGGCGGCAGCGCCGTGCCGAGAAACGCGCCGAATGCGGCGTAGAAGCCCGCTTCGTCGTCCCACGGAATCATGTGGCCGGCGTTCGCCACGCGGCGATGCACCAGTTGCGGCATCGCGGCGGCGATCTCGTCCACGTCCTCGGCGCGCACCACGTCGCCGCGCCCGGCCGTGATCAGCAGCGTCGGGATCGACACCTGCGGCATGTCGGCGTGCACATCGTCGGTATGGAAACCGTCGAAACTGGCCAGCACGGCGCGCTCGTCGCAGGTGTGCAGCCATTCGGCGCGGCATTGCAGTTGCGCGTCGGTCCAGGTCGGGCAGAACTCGCGCATCGCCGCGCCCGTCATGCCGGCGCGCGCGAGCCGCATCGAATCGACGTACCACGGCAGCTTCGCCGGATAGGCGCGGCGGCCCGGGCCGGACACGGGCGGATCGATCATCGCGAGCCGCGCCAGCCCGGCCGGTTTGGCGCGCGCGGCGCGCAGGCCGATGCGCGCGCCCATCGAATGCCCGGCCACGCTGTAGCGCGCGAGGCCGAGCGCATCGGCGAACGCCACCAGGTCGGCGGCCTGCGCGTCGAGGCTGTAGTCGAGCGCGTCGCCGGCCGACGACAGGCCACGCCCGCGCACGTCGAGCACGTAGGTGTCGAAGCACTGCCCGAACCACGCGCCAACGAAATCCCAGGTGGCGGCCGGGCTGGTGATGCCCGGCACGATCACCACCGGGTCGTGCGCGGCGCGCAGCGCCTCGCCGCCGTATCGCAAGTAATGCTGACGAATGCCGTTGGCGTGCACATGGCCGCCGCCGATCAGCGTAGTGGGATTCGACATGAAACGCTCCGTAGTCCGTACGTGTTCAATAAGCGCCGGACAGCAGCGCACCGGCGCCCGGCACCACGGCTTCGAGGCCGAGCTGCTTGAGCATCGCGTAGGTGGTGGCCACGGCCGCCGTGATCACCGGCTTGCCCGTCATCGCCTCCACCTTCGCGATGGCCGGCAGCGACGGCATCTGCACGCAGGCCGACAGCACGATCGCATCGGCATCCTGATAACGAAGCGTCTTGACGATCTCGGGCAGGCGTTCCGGGTCGTGGCGCGCCACGTCGAGGTTGTCGGGAATCTCCAGCGCGCGGTAGTCGATCACCTCGTAGCCTTCCTCGCGGATGTAGTCCACCACCAGTTCGGTCAGCGGCTTGAGATACGGCGCGACCACCACGATCTTCCTCGCGCCGATCGTGGCCAGCGCATCCACCAGCGCGCCGGCGCTCGTGATGACCGGGGCCTGCGCGTCGTTCTCGGCCGTGCGCGCCGTCAGGCGCGCCTGCGACACGCGGTGATAGCCGTGCCCCATCGCCATGATCGCGACCAGGCAGGCATAGCCGAGCACGTCCACGCGCGCGTCGCTCAGTTCGAGCGCGCAGCGATCGGATTCCACGTCCATCGCGGCCAGTTCCTCCTTGACCACGCGCTTCATGCGCATGCGGCTGGAATGGAACGTGAAGCGTTCGGGGCGAATTCGCTCGCGCGCCGTCAGCATCGCGGGAATCTCGGTCTCCATCGTGGTGTTCGAACTCGGCACGATCTGGCCGATCCGGTAGGGCTTCGTCATGGGCTGCATGGGCAATTCCGTTGGCTGGCAAGCGATGGTTCGATGCGCGTCACGCGGGCTGATGAAAGCGCTCGATACAGCGCACCGCGTCGTATTCGTAGACCCATTCGGCCTTGATGCCGACCGCGTTCGGGTTCTTCTCCTGCTCCAGGCGCATCGCCTCGTCGCGGCGCGCCTGTTCCTCGGGCGAGGCCAGGTGATAGGTGCGGCCGCGCTCGCGCGCCTCCAGCTGCACGCGCGCGGTGCGCGGCCGGCGCTCGCGCTCGTAGGCGTCGAGCGCATCGTCGAGCCGCTCGAAATGCGTCAGCGCCTGCGCCAGCACGTAGGCATCCTCGATCGCCATCGCCGCGCCTTGCGACAGGAACGGCAGCATCGGGTGCGCGGCGTCGCCGAGCAGCGTCGCGCCGCCCTTCGACCATTGCGGCATCGGATCGCGATCGAACAGCCCCCACTTGAACGTGGTGCTGCTGTCGGTCAGCTTGAACAGTTCGACCAGATCGGGGTGCCAGCCTTCGTAGGCGGCCAGCAGTTCCTCGCGCGAACTCGGCTCGGTCCACGATTCCGCCACCCAGTCGGCGCTCTCGTTGACGGCCACGATGTTGACGGCCTTGCCGCCCTTCACGTAATAGGTCACCACGTGCGCCTTCGGCCCCATCCAGAACGACGCGTCCGGGCTGACGAACGGCAGCGGGTGCGACTCCACCGGCACCAGCGCGCGCCAGCACATATGGCCCGTGAAGCTGGCCGGCGCTTCGCCCCACAGCGAGGCGCGCACCGCCGAGTGGATGCCGTCCGCGCCCACGATCAGGTCGGCCGTGAAGCGGCTGCCATCGGCGAAATGCGCGGTGGCCTGCTCGCCGTCGAGCGTGACGCGCTCGCACTGCGCGTTGAACGTGACGTTCTCGGGCTTGATGTCGCGCGACAGGATCGCGTGCAGATCGGCGCGATGCACATGATAGAAATCCGCGCCGAACAGCCGTTGGCAGATCGCCTTGAGCGGCGTGCGGAACAACTGGCGCGCGCTGTCCCAGTTGCGGCCCATCATCGCCTCGGGCAGGAAACCCACTGCCTCCAAGCTGTCCGCCAGGCCGAGCGCATGCAGCACCTTGACCGCGTTCGGCGTCATCTGCACACCCGCGCCGATCTCGCCAAACGCCGGCGCGCGCTCGAACACATGGGCCTCGATGCCCGCCTTCTGGAGCGCCAGCGCAAGCGCCACGCCGCCGATGCCACCGCCTACGATTCCGATTTTCATGAGGATTCCTTTGAGTATTGAGCAGTATTCCGGTGCCGTTCCCGGTGGGGCTACAGATCCAGCACCAGCGACGTTCCTTCGCCACGCGAGCAGCAGATCATCATGCTGCGGTTCGCGCGCCGCTGATCGGGCGTCAGGACCGAATCGCGATGCACGATCTCGCCGGCCAGCACGCTCACCTCGCACGCGCCGCACACGCCTTCCTCGCACGAATACGATGCGTCCACGCCCGCTTCGAGGCAGGCCTGCAGCAGCGTCTGCCCGGCGTCCACCGTCAGCGTTTTTCCCGAGCGCACGAGGCGCACCTGGAACGTATCGGCCGGCAGCAGCGCCGCCGCATCGGCGCCGAAGCGCTCGCGGTGCGCCATGCCTTCCGGCCGGTTCTCGCAGGCCGCATCGAACGCGGCCAGCATCGCTTCGGGGCCGCAGCAATACAGTTGCGCATCCATCGGCACGTCGCGAATCACCTCGCCGATGCGCGGCGAGCGGCCATCCTGCCGCGTTTCCGCGTGATGCAGATGCACGCCGGGCGCATCGCGCAATTCGTCGAGAAACAGCGTGCGGGCGCGGCTCGCGCTCCAGTAATGCAGTTCCACCGCCGCGCCGTCCTGCCTCAGGCGCCGGTACATCGACACGATCGGCGTGATGCCGATGCCGCCCGCGAACAGCACGTAGCGGCGCGCTCCGGCGGCCAGGCCGAAATGATTGCGCGGCATCGACAAGCGGTAATGCCGCCCGACCACGCTGTCGTAATGCAGCGCGCGCGAGCCGCCGCGGCCGTCCTCGGCCACCTGCACGGCGATCGTGTAGCTGCCCGGCGCGGCCGGCGGCCAGAGCAGCGAATACTGGCGGCGATGCTCGCCGCAAGCCTGCACATCCACATGCGCGCCCGGCTCGAAGGCCGGCAGCGCAGCGCCGTCGGGCGCGTCGAAGCGATACAGGTTGATGCCCTGCGCGCCGTAGGCGACCGCGCCGAGCCGCAGTTCCAGTTCGCTGGGGGCTTCAGATGACGCCATACGAAATGCCCTTGTTGCGAAGCCACATGCGGTAGCGCTGGCCCATCAGGTCGGTGCGGTGATGCAGCTCGTAGCGCAGCTCGGTGGGAATCCGCTCGGGCCGCTGCGTCTCGACGATGTCCTTGTCCTGGTTGAAGATCACGTCGGCGCGCTCGCGCACCGCCTGCGGATCGGGCGACGGCTGCACGTTGAGCGCCGCGCACACGCGCACGATGCAATGCTTGTCGTCCACCATCTGCACCGTGAAGAACGTGCCGAACAGATCGGAGTGCTCGGTAACCGGCTTGCCGCTCGCGTCCGATTGCTGGGTGCGCTTGCGGAAGTAGGCCACCAGCGGGGCAAACGTGTGATACGTGTAGAACGCGATCAACGGGCGGCCGGTGGCGTCGCCCACCGGCTGGAACACGCGCACTTCCGACGATTTGAGGATGCCGCCCGTTTCTTCCACCGTGTACGGTTCGAGGCGGTCCGCGTCGTCCTTCACGCCGTTCAGGCCGGCGTGCACGAACGGGAAATGCGAGGCGTCGATGAAGTTCTCGATCGCGCGGTAGCCGTTGGCGTTGTACACGTACGGGCCGCTGTGCACCTTCATGAATGACGCATCGTTCCAGTCGGGGAAATCGGGAATATCCGCCTGCGGCTCGCCCAGGCACACCCACACGAAGCCGAAGCGCTCCTGCGCCGCGTACGGAAACGCCACCGCCTTCTTCATCGGCTTCTCGTCGGGCGCGGCCGGCATTCTGGTGCACTTGCCGGTGCAGTCGTATTCCCAGCCGTGATACGGGCACACCACGTGATCGTTGGCGATCCAGCCCTTCGAGAGCCGCGCACCGCGATGGATGCACAGGTCTTCCCACACGTGGATCTCGCCCGATTCGCTGCGCCACACGATCAGGTCGCGCTCCAGCAGGCGGGCCGGATAGATCGTGCCGGGCTGGAAGTCGTCGGCATAGCCCACCACGTGCCAGTCGTTGAGCAGGACCGGGTCCTGGCATCCGTCGGCGGCGGTGATCGGGATGGTTTTGATTTCGGCTGGCGCGTTCATGGTGGCCTTCTCGCTCCGGGTGATGTGTTGGAGCCAGTATCGAGGGCCAATTTGCGTCTGTCGTTTTAACAAACCGCCAATCGATCTTCATAACCCGCCATTTCGCGCGGCGGGCCGCCGGTATTTTTTTTCGCGTTGACAGCCGGGTTTTCGTGCGGATAAATCGGTGATTGATCCGCTTTTCGACCGGCCGCGCCATGTCCTATACGAAGACCCTGCACGGCTCCTACTCGCAATTCGACCCCGATGTCGAGCCCGGCATGGCGATGGCGCTGCGCATCGACCTGTCCACCGTGGAAGACGAACAGCCCGTGCACCAGCATCGCAAGGCGCAACTGGTGATCTCGCTGCGCGGCAGCGTGACGTGCCGCGTGGCCGATGCGCTGCTGATGGTGTTGCCCGAATCGGGCGTGTGGATTCCGGGCAACCTGCCGCACAGCAACAAGGCCAGCCTCGACGCGCAGATCATCTTCCTGTTCGTCGACCAGGATGCGATGTCACTCCCTTCGCATTCCTGCATATTGTCGATCACGCCGCTGGTGCGCGAGATGGTGATCCACCTGGCCGATCAGGGCGACCGGTTTCCCGACGACGAGGCCTACGCGCAGTTCTGCGCGGTGCTGCTCGGCCAGCTTTCACGTGCGAGCGTCGAGCAGCTTTCGCTGCCGCTGACGGTGCACCCGAAGCTGCGCCCGGTGTGCAACGCGTTGATCGACCAGCCGGGGGATCGCCGCTCGCGCGCCGATTGGGCGCGCGAGGTGGCCATGAGCGAGCGCACCTTCGACCGGCTCGTCATGAAGGAAACCGGCCTGAGCTTCGGCCGGTGGCGGCAGCAATTGCAATTGATCGTCGCGTTGCGCGACTTGTCGGCGGGCATCAGCGTGCAGCGCGTGGCGCTGACGCTCGGCTACGAATCCACCACCGCCTTCATCATCATGTTCAAGAAGGCGTTCGGCGTGCCGCCGGGCCGCTATATCGTCGATCACCGGCCGCAGTTCAAGCCGGCCCTGGCGGCGCCGGCCACGGCCTAGCTACGCTGTGCGAAGCGCCTTGTCGGCGGCCGGTTTGGAGGCCGATTCGGAAGCCGGGTTGGAAGCCGATTCGGAAGCCGATTCGGCGGCCCCCGCCACGCCGCGCCACCCCGGCGCGGCCAGATACGCGATCTCGTAGCCGATGCCCGCCTCCGGCGTGCGCAGCGGCGCGGCGCTGATTTCCAGACGCAACAGCTTCCACGCGCTCACGTCGAGGCCGACGATCGCCGCGATGGTGTCCTTGCGCGTGACGGCCGCCTCGGCGCGGGCCGTTTCGGCGCGCCGCAGGCCGATCAGGTCGGTCTCCTCGTCGAGTTCGAACTCGTGCTTGTAGATCGACAGCGCCGCACGCGACGCGTCGTTCACCTGTACGGCGATCGGCAACCAGGTGCGAATCTCGGGCCGTCCGAACGATTCGAGCACGGGCCGGAAGCGCGGCCCGGTCACGAAATCGGCCGCCGCGTTTTCACTGAGCCACAGGTAGATCGACGTGTACGCGTGATGCGGCGCGCCGTGCACGCCGCGCTCGCGCAGCGCGAACGCCTTGAACGCCAGCCCCTGCGCATCGTCCCAGGCCGCGCCGCGCACGCGGCCGCGCGCGCGGATCTGGTCGATGTCGTAGTCGAACGGCAGGCGGTGCTCGTATTGCTTGATCAGCATGATCCGGTTCCTTTCTTCGGCGGAGGTCGAACGGTCACGGTAGCAAGCGAGCGCAGGCGGCTCAATTCACGCTTGCATATTTCTGCGATGACGATTCGCGATCGTGCGCGGCCAGCACCGCCACCTCCCAACCGCGCTGCCGCAACCAATATGCAGTGGTGCGGGCGCGCGTGCCGTCGTCGTCGGTCAGCACCACGCGTGCACCGCGCGTGGCCAGCGTGCGATACGTAATGCCGAGCAATTGGCCGCCCGGCGCGGAGATCGCATCGGGTGCATGGCCCGCGTCGTATTCGTCGCGCGAGCGCACGTCGAGCAAGTAGGTGGTGCGCCCGGCTTCGGCGCGCCACGCCGCCAGCCCGGCCGCATCGATCTCGGCCACCGGTACGCGCTCGCCCAGTTGCGCGACACGATCCGTTGCGTACGCAACCGCTTCCTCGCTGGCGCGACCGCGGCTCGCATCCGCGCCCTGCTCCAGAGTGAACGATGCGCGCGTCCAGCCCACCGTGCCGTCCTCCAGCAGCGCGACGCGATTCGGCACGCCCGCGTCGATCAAGGTTTGCGCGCCGATGATCGCGCGCGGCAGGCCGGCGCACGACACCACCACGAACGCATCCGGGTCGGGCACCGCATCGCGGAAACGCTGCAGGATTTCCTCGCCCGGTGCGTTGAGCGCGCCCGGCACGTGGGCATCGGCGAATTCGGCCGGCGTGCGCGTATCGATCACCACCACGTTGCCGCCCGCCTCGCGCAGCGCGTGCAGTTGCGCGGCGTCGATCGACGGCGTGGCGCGCAGGTCGCGAATGCTGCCCGCGAAGATGTTGCCGGGGATGTCGAACGTCGGCTGGCCGAGCGCATCGCCCGCAGCCCAGGCGCGCGTGCCGCCCGCCAGCACGTACAGGTCGGTGTAGCCGAGCGCGGCGAGCCGCTCGGCCGCCTGCGCGGCCTCGCCGTGGCCGCCGTTCGTGCCGTTCGCGCTGTCGCCGCCGTCCACCAGCACCACGCGCACCGAGCGGCGCGGCACGTAGTTGGCCACCTCGTCGGCCAGCCGCGCGAGCGGCAGGTTGGTCGCGTAGAGCGGCGCGCCGTTGCCGAACGCGGCGGCATCGCGCACGTCGAGCACGGCGAGTTCGTGATCGGCCGGCCCGAGGCCCGACTGGGTCAGCCAGGTGTGCAGGGTGGCGCGCTGGATGGGGCGAATGCTCAAGATCGTCTCCGCTTCGATATCGGTAAAGGGGCGCACAGATATACGGTCGAACCGGCCGCGCGACAACCAACAAAAGCCGATTAGGAATCGCGAAAAATCGCGCATGCGCGAATCGAATCGCAATGATGAGTTTCGCATATCACTGCACGATCCGCCCGCGCATCAACGCCGAAAAATCGCCAACCCTTAGCAGTTTTCGTTCTTTGCGAAGCGAGACGGGGGCGTGATTTACTTTGCATCTCGAAATAATCAAGAACGCCGACTGCAATGATCGCCGCCCCGCCCGCCGCCACCACCCGCCCCTACGCCGCCACGCCGTTCGTGCCGGTGCGCTCGCCGGTGGACGATCCGGCCAGCCCGGTGGCGCGCGTGCTGACGCAGCCGCTGGCGCTGGGGCTGTTCGTGCCGATCCAGGCAGGCGGCTGGAGCGCCTCGACGCTGCCGCGCAGCACCGATTGGAGCTTCGACTACAACGCCGCGCTGGTGCAGCGCGCCGAGGCGTTCGGCTTCGATCTGGCGTTCGCGCTGTCGCAATGGCTGCCGAAAGGCGGCTATGGCGGCGTATTCACCGGCGACGCGCTCGATTCGTTCATGTCGCTGGCCGCGATGACGGCGATCACCGAGCGCATCGTCCTGGTGGCCACCAGCCACGTGCTGTACGGCCCGTGGCATCCGCTGCACTTCGCCAAGTTCAACGCCACGCTCGACCATATCTCGGGCGGACGCTGGGGCATCAACGTGGTCACCGGCCACCGCGCGGTGGAGCACGAGATGTTCGGCTGGCCGCGCATCGAGCACGACCATCGCTACGCGATGGCCGCCGAGTTCCTCGACGCCGTGCAGCAACTGTGGGCGCAGGACGAGAACTTCTCGTACACGCCGGAGCTGTCGACCTGGCGGCTCGGCGAGGCGTTCGTCACGCCCAAGCCGCGCCACGGCCGCCCGCTGCTGGTGAACGCCACCGGCTCGGATGCGGGCATCGCGTTCGCCGCGCGCTATTCCGACTACATCTTCATCACCAGCCCGGCCGGTTCCGAGATCGAGACGGCGATCGCCACGCTGCCCGCGCACACCGCGCGCGTCAAGCAGGCGGGCCGCCAGCACGGCCGCACGGTGCGCACGCTGCTCAATCCGATGGTGATCTGCCGCGACACCGCCGCCGAGGCGCGCGAATACCGCGACGCGATCGTTGCGCACGCAACCCGGGGCAGCTTCGACGGCTACCACAGCGACGCCCACGCCTGGCGCAACCAGGCCGGGCGCGGCGACCTTGCGCGCCGCGCGGTGGGCGGCAACGTGACGATCGTCGGCTCGCCCGACGAGGTGACCGACGCGATCGTGCGGCTGCATCGCGCCGGCGTGGACGGCGTGCAACTGAGCTTCTACGACTTCGCGCCCGATCTCGAACAATTCGGCACGCAAGTCGTGCCGCGCCTGCGCGCAGCCGGCCTGCGCCACTGAACACCCACGCGCGGCCCGACACCCCCTTCTCATCGCTACGGATTCCTCATGATCGTCCCGCATCTGTCCCTGCGGATCGCCCGCGCCGCGCGTCGCCTCGTGCCGCGGTTCGACGCGCGCTATCTCGGCGTGCTGGCGCTGGCCGCCGCCTGCGCCGCGCTCGAACCGGTGGCGGCCGGCGCGTTCGACAGCCACCGAGGCGGCACGCTGACGATGGTGGTGACGCCCGAGCCGACCACGCTCGTCAACCTCGCCACCACCTCCACCAACGTCATGCAGGTCAGCCCGAAGGTGACCGAGGGGCTGCTCGACTACGATCTCGATCTCACGCCGCGCGCCGCGCTCGCCACGCATTGGGAAGTCGCCCGCGACGGCCTGACCTACACGTTCAGCCTGCGCCACGGCGTGCGCTGGCACGACGGCCAGCCGTTCACCTCGGCCGACGTCGGCTGGTCGCTCGCCACGCTGCGCGCGCTGCATCCGCGCGCGCGTTCCACCTTCGCCAACGTCGCCGCGATCGACACGCCCGATCCGTACACGGTGGTGCTGCATCTGTCGAAACCTGCGCCGTACCTGATCCACGCGTTCTCGGCGTCCGAGACGCCGATCGTGCCGAAGCACGTGTACGACGGCGCCGACCCGCTGCACGCGGCCGCCAACAATGCGCCGATCGGCACCGGCCCGTTCCGCTTCGTCAAATGGGTGCGCGGCAACTACATCGAGTTCGCCCGCAATGACGATTACTGGGACAAGGGCAAACCGTATCTCGACCGCCTGATCGTGCGCGTGATTCCCGACGCACAATCGCGCGCGATCGCGCTGGAGGACGGCTCGGTCGATATCGGCGGCGAAACGCCGGTGCCGCTGGCCGAGCTGAACCGCCTGGCCGGCAACCCGAAGCTCGCGCTCGAAACCCGTGGCTATGGCTTCGAAAGCGGCGTGGTGCGGGTGGAGTTCAATCTCGACAATCCCTACCTCAAGCATCCCGAAGTGAGGCAGGCGATCGCCTCGGCGGTCGATCGCGAGGTGATCCGGCGCGTGATCTACGACGGCTATGCGCGCGCGCTGGCCTCGCCGATCATCGGCGGGCCGTATGCGGACCCGTCGCCCAGCCCCTACCCGTACGACCTGGCGCGCGCCAACGCGCTGCTCGACGCGGCCGGCTTCCCGCGCGGCGCGGACGGCACGCGCTTCGCGCTCGCCATCGACCCGTTCCCCGGCAACGACGCCTACGCACGCATCGGCGCCTACCTGCGATCACAACTGGCGCGCCTCGGCATCGCGCTGACGGTGCGCAACCAGGATCTGTCGGCCTACCTGAAGCGGATCTACACCGATCGCACGTTCGACCTGAGCGTGCACGGCATGAGCAACCTGTTCGATCCGTCGGTGGGCGTGGCGCGCCTTTATACCAGCGATAACTTCCGCCCCGGCGTGCCGTTCACCAACGGCTCGCACTATCACAACCCCGAGGTGGACCGGCTGTTCGCGCAGGCCGCCGTCGAAACCGACGAAGCGCGCCGCAAGCAGGCGTTCATCGAGATCCAGCGCATTGTCGAGCGCGACCTGCCCGACCTGACGCTGCTCTCGCCGCAATACGTGACCGTCTACAACCGCGCCGTGCACGACCACACCGTGTCGCCGGACGGCACCGCCGGCAATTTCGCCGCCGCGTGGCTGCAACGCTGACCGGCGCGCCCCGAACCCACCTCATCACGACCCACGCTGCGAACCTGACCGATGACCTTCGACCGACGACATTTCCTGACCTCCTCGCTCGCCCTGCTCTCCGGGGCCGGCACGCTGGCCGCCGGCCTCGCGCCCGAGCACGCGCACGCCGCGCCTGCCCCCGGCGCGGCCGACGCCGGCGCTCCGGTGCGCGGCGGCACGCTGACCTACATCGTGCCGGAGGACATCACGCAGGCCGTGTCGTTCCTCGACACCAACACGCGCAACCGCAACCTCAGCGCGAAGGTGACCGAGGGCCTGCTGCGCTACGACACGCATTTCGAGCCGCAGCCGCTGCTGGCCACCGCCTGGTCGATCAGCGCCGACGGCCTGCGCTACACGTTCAAGCTGCGCCCCAACGTCAAATGGCACGACGGCAAGCCGTTCACCTCGGCCGACGTCAAGTTCTCGTTGCTCGCGCAACAAAAGTCGGGGCCGCGCGGGCGCATCAGCCTAGCCAACGTCGAGCGCATCGACACGCCCGACGCGCTGACCGCCGTGATCGTCCTGAGCCGCCCCGCGCCGTACCTGATCAAGGCGTTCTCGTCGGCCGAGCTGCCGATCGTGCCGAGCCATCGCTACGGCGACGGCGATCCGCTCACCAGCCCGAATGCCTCCGCGCCGATCGGCACCGGCCCGTTCATCTTCGAGAAATGGGTGCGCGGCAGCTACGTCAGCCTGCGCCGCAACCCCGACTACTGGCGGCCCGGCGCGCCGCTGCTCGACCGCGTGGTGTTCAAGGTGGCCGGCAGCCCGGCGGCGCTGTCGGCCGCGCTCGAAGCGGGCGACGCCGACGTGGCCAACAACGTGCCGCTGGCCGATATCGAACGGCTCGCGAAGAACCCCGTGCTGCATGTCGACAACACCTACGACGCCTACCTCAACAACGGCCAGTTCTTCGAGTTCAACACCGAGCATCCGGCGCTGGCCAAGCCCGAGGTGCGCCATGCGATCGCGCAGGCGCTGGACCGCAACTTCATCCGCGACAACGTCTATTACCGCCACGCCGCGCTGATCGATTCGCCGGTGCCGCGCGTGCTGCAGGCCTATTACGACGACAGCACGTTCCGCTACCCGTTCGATCCGGCCGCCGCCAACGCCGCGCTCGACGCGGCCGGCTACCCGCGCGGCGCGGACGGCACGCGCTTCGCGCTGCGCCTGACCTACCTGACCGGCAACGACATGCGCACCACCGCGCTCTACACGCGCGGCGCGCTGGCCAAGATCGGCATCAAGGTGACGGTGCTCGACGGCGACCTGCCGACGTTCCTGAAGCGCGTGTACACCGCGCGCGAATTCGACATCAACCTGAACGGCCTGGGCCGCCTGTACGACCCGAGCGTGGGCGTGCAGCGCTTCTATTGGGGCGACGGCGTGCGGCATCCGCTGGTGTGGATCAACGCCGCCCATTACCAGAACCCGGATGTGGAC
This sequence comes from Burkholderia sp. 22PA0099, assembly GCF_047497165.1. NCBI lineage: Bacteria > Pseudomonadati > Pseudomonadota > Betaproteobacteria > Burkholderiales > Burkholderiaceae > Burkholderia > Burkholderia sp. 22PA0099. Next base: position 3,353,707 of record NZ_CP163164.1, read on the forward strand.
CGCCTGTTCACCTCGGCCGCCACCGAAACCGACGAGGGCCGCCGCGCCGGCCTCTTCAAGGAAGCGCAGCGGATCGTCGGGCGCGACCTGCCGGTGTATCCGATCGTCAGCATTCCGTCGATCCAGATCCATCACAAGCGCGTGCGCAACCTCAACAACAGCATCGACCTGACCGCCGGCGATTTTTCCGACACCTGGCTCGCGCCGGCCTGAGCGGCCACGCTTCGCATTCCCGAGGAACCGAGATGAGCATCGAGATCACCGACCTTCCCGCTGTTGCCGCTTCCGAAACGGCGGCAAACGGAGCCGACCCCACCGCCGACACCACCACTGCCACGCTGATCTTCGCCAGCGCGGCCGAGCAGGCGCGCGCGCTGGCCGAGGGGCGCGTCAGCGCCGTGGCGCTGCTCGAACAGGCGCTGGCGCGCATCGACCGCCACGACGGCGCGCTCAACGCGATCGCGATCCGCGACGACGTGCGCGCCCGCCGCGAGGCCCGCGCCGCCGACGCGGCGCTCGCACGCGGCGAACGCCGCCCGCTGCTCGGCGTGCCGATCACCGTCAAGGAATCGTTCGACGTGGCCGGGCTGGTCACCAGCATGGGCGCGCCCGCGTTCGCGGCAAACCGCGTCGAGCGCGATTCGCATGCCGTGGCCGCGCTGCGCGAGGCCGGCGCGATCGTGATCGGCAAGTCGAACGTGCCGCTCAACAATTCCGATCTGCAAAGCTACAACGCCGTGTACGGCCTGACCGGCAACCCGTGGGATCTGGCGCGCACGCCGGGCGGCTCCTCGGGCGGCTCGGCCGCGGCCGTGGCGGCCGGCTACGTGGCGCTGGAGATCGGCTCCGACATCGGCGGATCGATCCGGATTCCTGCGCATTTCACCGGGATCTTCGGCCACAAGCCGAGCTACGGCATCGTCTCGATGCATGGCACCGGCGTGCCGACCGGGCGCATCGTCGACCGCGACCTGTCGGTGGCCGGGCCGCTGGCGCGCAGCGCCGGCGATCTCGAACTGGCGCTCGACGTGCTCGTCAACCGCGAGCCGCTGGCCGCCAAGGGCTGGCGCCTGACGCTGCCGCCCGCGCGCGCCGCCACGCTCGACGCGTTCCGCGTGCTGGTGCTCGATGCCTGGCCCGGTGTCGAACCGAGCCTGTCGGAGCGCGAGGTGATCGCACGCGTGCTGGCGAGGCTGCGCGAGCAAGGCACGCCGGTGACGTTCGCCACCGATCTGCCCGAAGGCGCGCTGCCCGATCTGGCCGCCTCGCATCCGCTGTTCCGTACCTTGTCGGGAGCCTCGCTGGCCGAGCCGCCGCCGTTGAGCGCGGGCCAGCAGGCGCGGCTCGCCCGGCTCGCGCCCGACGACACCAGCGCCGACGCCGCGCGGCTGCGCGCGCCCACGCTCGCGCATCGCGACTGGATTCGCGCCGACGAGCGCCGCCACGCGCTGCGCCATCATTGGGAGCGGCTGTTCCGCGATTACGACGTGGTGCTGACGCCCGTCGCGCCCACGCCCGCGTTCCATCACAACCGCAACGAGCCGAAGGACGAGCGCACCTATCCGGTCGCCTATGCCGACGGCGTGCGCGAGGTGCCGTTCTTCGAGCTGTTCTATTGGGCCGGGCTGCCGGTGTTGCCGGGGCTGCCCGCCACCAGCTTCCCGGTGGGGTTCGACGCCGACGCGCTGCCGATCAGCGCGCAGGTGGTGGGCGCGTATCTGGAGGACCGCACCACCATCGCGTTCGCACGCGCCTACGAGGCGGTTTACGGCGGCTTCGTCGCGCCGCCCGATTTCGTGCCGTCGGCCTGAGGCAAGGCCGCGACACGACCAACGCGCGCGGAACTGGAGAAACCGCCGCGATAGCAGCATCCGCGCCGAGGGCGAACGATCTCGCCCGACGCGGCAGCACGCCGGCTCCGTTACCGTTCGGGCCGGCGCGGCACGCCACCGCGTGCCTGGAACACGTTCAACTTCACAAAAGGCGCAACAGCCCGCACACCCCCACCGTAGCGGCGGCCAGGATCGCCACGCCGAGCAGCAGGCCGGTCAGATGCGCGCCGAGCGTCTGCCAGGCGAGCGCGCGCGCGTCGGCCGTCTCGGGCAGCGCGCGGGCCGAGGCGGTCGGGGCGGCCGGATCGGCCGAGTCGGTCGGATAAGGCATCGCCGCTCCTGATTCGTGAGATGGGGGGGCGGCCGCTTGCGAGCCCGGCCGGATGACGATAGCGTGTCACACCGACCGGTGGCGGGAAACGGGCCGCGCCATATTTCAACGATGACAAAAACGAATGGTTCCCGATGAAAACACTCGATCTCGAAGCGGTTCAGGCCTTCGTGCTGGTGGCCGACCTGCGCAGCTTCACGCGCGCGGCCGACGCGCTGGACAGCACCCAATCGGCGGTCAGTCTCAAGCTCAAGCGCCTGGAGGAGCGGCTCGGCCATCGCCTCGTGGAGCGCACGCCGCGCATGGTGCGGCTCTCGCCGAAGGGCGAGGTGTTCCTGCGCTCGGCGCGCGCGCTGCTGGCCGCGCATGACGAGGCGCTCGGCGTGCTCGCGCGCGAGCGCACCACGCTGAAGGTGGGCATCAGCCATCACATCGTCGGGCCGGACTTGCCGCTGGTGCTGCGGCATGTGCATCGCGCCGATCCGGGGCTGCTGGTGGAAATGCGGGTGGCCAGCTCGCGCGACGTGGAAGCCGATTTCGACGGCGGCGCGCTCGACGCCGCGCTGGTGCTGCGCCACGACGACAGCCGCCGCGACGGCGACACGCTGCAGGCCGAGCCGTTCGGCTGGATGGCCGCGCCCGACTGGGTGCGGCACGACGGCGAGCCGCTGCGGCTGGCGACCCAGGCCGCGCCGTGCCGGGTGCGCGCGATGGCGATCGGCGCGCTGCAGGCGGCGGGCGTGCCGTGGGTGGAGGTGTTCGTCGGCGGTGGCATTCCCGCGCTGGCCGCCGCCGCGCAAGCGGGCCTGGCCGTGGCCCCGCTCGCGCGCCGGGTCGCACCGCTCGGCACCGAGGACGTCGGGCCGCGCCTCGGCCTGCCCGCGCTGCCGGCGCGCGACGTGGTGCTCTACTCGGCCACCACCGACAGCCAGGTGCGCGCCGCGCTGCGCACGCTGGTCAGCGCGTTCCGCACCGGGCCGGCGGCGGTGGCCACGGCGGCCTGATGGAGCGAGGCGGCGAGGCGGTGGCTCGCCGCCCACGCCAACGCCGCGCGATCCGCACCTCGAAGTCGCGCGTTCGTTTTATTCAAGATAAAACGTAATCCCCGATGAATCGATTCGGATGCCGCCAGACGAGGTTCACGGCTGCGGCGAGGCCAACCCCACCGCGCCGAAACCATAACGCGGCAGCACGGCCTGCGCGGCCGGACTCAGCAGATACATCGCGAAGCGGTAGGCCGCGTCGTCGTGGCGGCCGGCCAGCACCGTCATGCCGTAATCGGCCTGGATCGCCAGTTCGGGCGGCAGTTCCACCTGGTCGAGCGCCGGGTCCGGCTTGGTGTCGTGCGAGCTGCAATAGCCGACGAACACGTCCACGCGATGCGTCTGCATGAAGTATTTGACCGGATTGCGCCCGGCCGGCACGTCGGGCGCGGTGCGCCCGCCCACCAGTTGCTGCGCCTTCGCCTCCAGCACCGCCGTCGCGCCCGGGCGCACCGTGCCGGCCTTCTCGAACAGTTGCCAGGCATAGTCGCCGCCCGGGTCCGCATGCGGCGTGGAGGTGCCGATCTTCACGGCCGGGTTCAGCAGCGTGTCGAGCAGGTTCGCCGTGCTCAGGCCCACGTCGGGCCGCGCCGTCACGCACACGCGGTTGCGCGCGAACACCACCGTCGCGCCGGCCTTGCCCTCGTCGGTCAGCCGTTGCGGGTGGGCCAGGTTCGCCGAGATGAACAGGTCCGCATGCTCGCCGCGCTCGATGCGCTCCAGCAGCAGGCCGGCCGGCCCGAGCACCAGCTTGACGGGCTGGCCGGTGGCCGCGCCGTAGTCGTGCGCGAGCGTCGCCAGCGCGCCGCCGGTGCTGCCGGCCGCGTATACGACGAGCGGCTCGGCGCCGTGCGCGGCGCCCATCGTGAAGGCCAGCGGAGCCGCGAACGCCGCGATAAGGGAGCGCGAGCGAAGGGGACGCATGAAGGTCATAAGTCGATCTGGATGGAAGCGCGCACCGTACGCGGCGCGCCGAGCGTGCCGGTGCCGTTGTCGGTGCTGTTGAAGCCGTTCTGGCCGGTCGGGGCGATGTTCGCCCAGTACTGCCGGTTGGTCAGGTTGTCGACCGCCACGCGAAACACCACGTTCTTGCCCGCGATGCGCGTGCGGTAGCGCGCGCCGAGATCGAGCAAGGTGTAGCCGTCGACGAAATCGGTATTCGTGTAGTTGCCCGGCCGCCGGCTCGCGTGATTGACGTTCAGCGTGAACGCCAGGCCCGGCACCACCGGCACGCTGTAGTCGAGCAGCGCGTTGAACACCACGCGCGACAGCCCGAGGATCTGCTGATCGCTGGTGGCCGCCGAGCCGGTGTCGAACAGGCGCGGATCGAGCAGCGACAGCCCCGCGTACACGTACAGGTCGCGGCTGAGCGCGCCGTTCGCCGTCAGTTCGAGGCCACGGTTGACCTGCCGGCCGCCGTTGGCGAACACGTTGTCCGCGCCGACGAACGCATACGGCCGCTGAATCCGGTACAGCGCCGCGCCGAGGTTCATCGCCGCCACTTCGAGCTTGTAGCCCAGTTCCCATTCGCGGCTGCGGTACGGCGCGAGGCTCTGGCCGGCGTTGGCCGCGCCGCTGGGCGCGCTGTCGCCTTGCTGGAGGCTGTCCGCGTACGTCACGTAGGCCGTCATGTTCGGTTGCGGCTTGAACATCAGGCTCGCGGTGGGGCTGATGCCGTTCGCGTCGTAGCGGCTCGTGACGCCGCCCTGGCGGTTGAAGTTGCGCACGCTGATCCAGCTCTGGCTCGCGGCCAGCAGCGCCGACCATTGCCGGTTGAAGCCGATCGTGTCGCCGAGCGTCAGCGATTGCTGGATCGTGCGCACCGCGCGGAAGCGATCGGAGAAATCGGGCAGCGCCGGCTCGGCGAAGCTCGACGGGTTGCCGAGGTTGCCGGTGCCGAGCGTGATCGCGCCGGTCTGGAACGGCGTGTAGCGATTCCAGAAGAACCCCGTGTTCGACAGCACCAGGTCGTGCGACATGCCCGCCAGCCAGGTGCGGCCGTTCAGCGCGAGGTTGTTGCTGACGATGGTGTCGAGGCTGAACGTGGTGGTGGCCGCGGTGGTGGTGTACGCGCCCGACCGGTTGGTCAGCGTGTTGGTGGGCACCGTGGAGGCGCGGTCGCTGGTCTCGCGCAGCAGGCCGGCCGTCAGGTGCCAGTCGTCGCTGAAGTCGTGTTTGAGCGTGGCGCTCAGGATGTTGGTGGTGTTGTCGTCGCCGGCCCAGGTCTGGCCGTAGCCCGCGCGGGTCGGATCGAGCGACACCGGGAACGGCACATTGCGCGCCAGCGCGAAGGTGCCTGGAAAACCGGTGTCGAGATAGCGATAGGTGCTGGCGTTGGTTTCGAGGCGCGTGTCGCGGCTGAAACGCACGTCGAACGCGAGGCTGGCCAGCTCGCGCCGCAGCCGGCTGCCGGGCGTGTAGCTCTCGCCGTTCTGGTTCAGCAGGTTGAGGCGGTAGCCGAATGCGTCGTCGTTGCCGAAATGGCCGCCGAGGTCGAGGTGTTCGAGCAGCGATTGACGCGAGACATAACCCACCGTGAATTCGCGCAACGGCGTGGCGGTCGGGCGCTTGAACACGAAGTTGAACGTGCCGGCCGGGTTGGCCGGGCCGTACAGCGCGCCCGACAGGCCGCCGAGCACCTCCACGCGCTCGAATTCCTCGATCGGGTAATCGGTGGTGGCGGCCACGTTCAGGCCGTCCACGCGCGTGTTCTGCACCACGCCGGCCTGCAGGCCGCGCGTTTGCGGGCGGATGTTCTCGCCCTGCACCGACGGCACGAAGCGGAACGCCTCGCGCACGCTTTCGAGCTGCTGGTTGGCGGCCAGCGCGGCGGGCACCACGCTGATCGAATACGGCGTGTCGAGCAGCGCCTTCTCGCCGAGCGGGCCGACCCGGATTCGCTCGACCTGGTACGACGGCAGCGAATACGGCATCAGGCCGCCGACGGCGACCGGCGCGAGCGCAACGTCGCGATCCGGAGCGGGATCCTGCGCGTGCGCGACACATGACGCGCCCACGCCGGCGGCAGCCAGCGCGAGCGCCCTGAAACGGGGGCGGCGGAGAAGCATGGGCGAAACGCGAGGGGTCGAAATCGTTATGCACCGAAATATATAACGAAATGATTCGCCGCAAAGAACACAGTTGCATGGAGCACAGTCGGCTTTCCCGAGCGCGGTCGAACTGCATCGATCACACAAGGCGCCGCCGTGCCGCGCCTGTCTCCCCTCGCCCTTCAGCCTGCTTGCAACGCTTGCCTGGTCTCGGCCGCCACACGGCCTGCCGGCCGGCTCCATCCGCCCTTCAGCCGGCCTGCAACGCTTGCCTGGCCGTGGCCGCCGCTGCCGACCGGCTCCACCCGCCCTTCAACCTGCCTGCAACGCTTGCCTGGCCGTGGCCGCCACGCTGCAAACCGGCCCCCGCCCCCTTGGCTTCAGCCTGCCTCGCGCGCCACGCTCTCCGGCGCCAGCGCCGCGTTGACCGGCACGGCCACCGCCGCCACTGCCGCCGGCTTGCGCTCGAACATCGACAGCAGCATCCCGCCGAGCGTCTGGCTCGCCGCGTCGTCGTAGCCGCGCACGCCGAGCGGCGTGGTCTTGCGCTCGGGCGCGATCTCCAGCGTGCCGAACAGCTTGTCCCACAGGATCAGCAGCACGCCGAACTGGCTGTCCGAATACTTGCGGATCTTCGCGTGGTGCGCGAAGTGATGGCTCGGCGTGACGATCACCTTGCCGAGCACGCTTTCGAGCCAGGCCGGCAGCCGCAGGTTGCTGTGGTGATAGAGCTGGCCGGCCAGCGCGAGCGGCGCGTGGATCAGCAGCGCGAGTGGCGGCAGGCCCAGCAGCGGGATCAGGATCGCGCGCGGCGCGAGGATCGGGAACGCCGCGCCCGGATGGTTGCGGATGGTCGTCGACGCCTCCATCAGCGGATCGCTGTGGTGCAGCCGGTGAAAGCGCCACAGCAGCCGGAACGTGTGATCGGCGCGATGCCGCCAGTAGTCGCCGAAGTCGAGCGCGATCACGCCGAGCACCACCTGCAGCCACAGCGGCAGGCCCAATTGCGGGAACAGCCCCCACTGATGGCGCTCGGTCGCGTGCAGCAGCCACACGATGCCGAGCCCGAGCACGGCCGTGGTGGCCACGTAGATCACGCCGATCGCGAGGTTCTTCGCCGTGTGCCGCCAGCGCCCCTCGCCTTCGAGCAGGGGCACGGCCGCCTCGGCCGCGATCAGCAGCGGCAGGCCGGTGAACATCACCGCGTAACGTGGGTTGTCGAGGGCAAGCTGTATCAGACTCATGTCGATCTCCGTTCCTGTTGGCTGTCCGGCTGATTGTCGGGATGCGCATGCCGGAACGCCGGCAATTCCAGGCATGCTGCGACGATTGCGGCGATCGTCGGATACGCGTCCACCTCCACGCCCACGCGCCGCGCCGTGAACGCCTGCGGCACGAGGAACAGGTCCGCCACGCCCGGCGTGTCGCCGTGGCTGTAGCGGCCGCTCGCGCCGTCCTGCAGCCGCGTTTCCAGCGCGGCGAAACCGGTTTCGATCCAGTGGCGCTGCCAGGCGCCGGCCTGCGCGGCGTCGAGCCCGGCCGTCTCGCGCAGGTAGCGCACCGCGCGCGCCGCGCCGAGCGGATGGATGTCGGAGCCGACCGCCGCCGCCAGGCTCGCCACCCGCGCGCGCCCGGCCGGATCGGCCGGATACAGCGGCGGCGCGGGCCGCGTCGTCTCCAGGTAATCGACGATCGCGAGCGATTGCGTGAGCCGAAGCCCGTCGATCGCGAGCGTCGGCAACAGCCCTTGCGGGTTCAGCGCCAGATAGGCGGGATCGCGGTGCGCAAGTTGCGCGATGTCGTAGGACACCGTGTCGTACACGATGCCCTTCAGGTTCAGCGCGATGCGCACGCGGAACGACGCGGACGAGCGGTAGAAACCATGCAGCGTGGTCATGCGGCCTCCTGCTGCGAGTCGGGTTGCTGCGCATCGCGGCGCGAATTGGGTTGCGAGCCTGGGTGTGGGTCGGGCTGCGGGTCGGCCTGTGAGCCGGGACGCGAGTCGTGCTGCGAGTCGTGCTGCAAATCGGGCTGTGAGCCGGGCCGCGAGTTGGGCCGCGAGTTGGGACGCGAATCGGGCTGCGAGTCGTGCCGCAAGTCAGGCTGCGAGTCGTGCCGCGCATCGGGCTGGAAATCGGACTGCGACCGGCGGCGCACGGTGCGCACGAGCCACGCGAGAAAGCCCGGCAATTGCAGCGCGACGACCACGGCGAACGCCGTCTGATAGGCCGCGGCCGGATAGTGATGGGCGGCGTCGGGCGTCCATGCCGAGACGATGAAGCCGAAGCCGCTCTGCACCAGGAACGCCCCGAAGAAGATCAGCAGATTCAGGCAGGTGGCCGCGCGGCCCGTCAGCGCGGGCGAGACGTTCTGCGCGACGATCGTGTATTCCAGCCCGGCGATCGTGCCGATCAGCGTGAAGGCCACGCTCAGGGCCGGAATCCACGGCACCACGTTCAGCAGCGCGAGCACCTGCACCAGCAGGAACAGCCCCACGCCCACGCCGGCCACGTCGATCGGCTTCGCGCCGAAGCGGCGGCCCGCCCATTCGGTGATGTTCCCGATCGACAGCGAGCCCGCCACGATCGCGCCCATCCCGACGAACAGCAGCGCGGCCGCCTCGCGCGTGTCGAGCCCGCCGACGTCCTGCAGCCACTGCCCCATCCACAGCCCTTGCAGGCCGAACGCCACGGCATGCGCGGGCAGCAGCAGCGAGATGGTGCGACGGAACGCCGGGTCGCGATACACCTCGAGCAGCGAGCCGAGCGTGGGCCAGCGCGCGACGCGATGCGCGGGCGGATCGGGCGGCGTCAGGAAGCGAATCGCCAGCACCGGGGCCAGCGTCACCACTGCCAGCGCGACGAACACCGCGCGCCAGCCGAACTGCTGCAACGCCAGTTCCACCGGCAGCGTGGCCGACATCGCGCCGAGCCCGCCCACCGCCAGCAGATAGCCGTGGATCGACGGCAGCCGGCGCGGCTCGACCCAGTACGACAGCGCCTTGATCGAGCCCATGAAGCAGGCCGACAGGCCGATTCCGGTCAGCACGCGTGCCGCGAACAGCGGCCCGAAGCTGGTGCCGAACGCGAACAGCAGCGAGCCTGCCGAGGCCGCGCCGAGCAGCGTCAGTTGCACGCGGCGCGGGCCGTAGCGGTCGAGCGCCATGCCCACCGGCAATTGCGCCAGCCCGAACGACACGAAGTAGGCGCTCGACAGCAGCCCGAGCTGCGCGGCGCTCAGTTGCAGCGCCTCGACCAGATACGGCGCGAGCACCGCATTGATCGAGCGAAACACGAACGAAACGTAATGGCCGAAAGCGAACGGCAGGAACACGGTCGCGTAGAGCGCCGCGGTGCCGAGCCGGCCCTGGGTGTCCGACGAATTCACGGAGGCTCCTTCGAGGATCAGTACGAACGGGATGGAGGGAACGTGCCGGCCGGCGCGCGATAAACGTGCTCGATGCCGCCGTGCGCCGACTCGCGCACCAGCGTGCCGAGCGCGGCCAGTTGCGGGAGGTTCTGCACGGCGTAGAGCACGAGGGGACTGGCTTGGTCGGCTTGGTCGGCTTGGTCGGCTTGGTCGGCTTGGTCGGCTTGGTCGGTGTGATCGGTTGGATCGACTAGATCGGCGCGATCGGCCTGCGTGGCCGCGAAGCGGTGCGCGGCCCACGGCGGCACGTAGAGCGCGTCGCCGGCCGCGAGCGGATAGGCGCGTTCGCGGCTTGCCGCCGGGTTGCGTGCGCCGTGTGCATCGACGTCGCCCCCTTCGCCTTCGCCATCGACGCGCTCGCCGGCCTCGCCGAGCCACGCCGTGCCGGCCCCGGCCACCACCACGTACAGATGCCAGAACGCATGGCGATGCGCACGCGTCGGCTCGCCCGGCGCGACAATCTGGATCGCCAGCGAGATGCCCGGCGCGACCTCCGCACCGGATTCGCCGGCCACCAGCGCCGCCGTGCCGCGCTCACCGTGCACGAAGCGGCTGCGCGCCTCGTCGAGCGCCCCCGACGGCCAGTGCGCCGCACCGGGCCGAGGCTGTGCCGCCGCCTTGAGATAGGCGCCGAACGGCACGAGCCGGCCGCCGGGCGTGACCACCTCATCCGACGGATTCAGGGCTTCGGGCTGCGTTTGGGGGTGCGCTTGTGGCTGCGTTTCCGACTGCGCTCGAAGTTGCGTTTGCGGCTGCGCTTCCGGCAGTGCATCGGGCTGCACTTCCGGCTGCGCTTCCAACTGCAAATCGCCCCGCGTATCCAACCAGGCCAGCGTGCTCATGCCGTGGCCTCCACGCTGTCGACGCTATCGGCGCGCGCCGCCGCGCCCAGCGTTGCCCGCGCCGCGCCGTGCCGCTCGATCGCCTCGAACAGTTGCAACACGGCGCGCTCGGCATCCGCCGTCTGGCGCGATGCAATACGCGGCCTCGGCAGCGCATGCGTGTAGAAATGCGCGCCCTCGACCGGATAGCCGATCGCCCAGAGGCGCGGCTGCGCCGTGCCGTCGCGCCCGATCGGCCGCAGTTGACGGTCGATGTCGAGCCCGCCCGGGTGGTAGTCGCCATTGCGGAACGGCCGGATCAGGCCACGCGCGAGCAGCGCGGCGGTCAGCGGCGAGGCATCGGTCAGCGGCGACCACGCGTCGAGCCGCGCGGCCACCAGCACGTCGGCGAAGCGGTGCGTGTCGCCCTCGGGATAGGCCGTGTCGATGCGGAACCGCGCCGCGTCCAGGTCGCCCGTCACGCGCGCGCCCGGCCCGCCGCCCAGCGTCAGCACGCCGGCCCGGCGCAGCGCCTGGAACTCGACGTTGCGCTGCTTCGGCGGCCCGAACGCGATGCGATTCGTGATCGCGTTGAACTCCTCGACGAAATAGCGATGCGAATCGGGCGTCGCCGCGCCATATTCGATCGCCTCGCGCAACGCCTCGCGCGTATCGCGCAGCGCATCGGTGGCGGCCTTCAGCGGGCTCGACAGATTGCCGAGGAAGGCCTGCGCGAGATCGTCGTCGAACTGCGCGTCGAAGAACGCGCGGAATTCGGCTTCCGAAGCAAACCGGCGGCCTTTCAGCGGCCAGAGAATCGCCTCGATCGCCTGCTGCTCGCTTGCGCTCGGCACGAAACGCTCAGGATCGAGAGCGCCGCCAGAATCCCCCTGCGCGCTGGCCGCCGCCGTCGCGGCGAGCCGGTACGCCCAGGCCATCTCCTTGACGATCAGCGGCAGCACCTCGGCGCGGAAATCGACGCGCCGGTCGCCGCGCGACAGCGCCGCCGCATCGGCCAGCGCACGCACCGCCGCCGGCGTGAAGAAGCGCGCCGCGTGCCGCCCGGTCAAGCCCTTCTGGTTCACGCCGCGCGCCGCGAACGGCAGGCACTGGCGCGAGAACACCAGCAGCTTCGGCTCCCGCCCAGACGGCACGTAGCGTAGGCCCTGCGCATCGTCGACGAAGCGCCCGCCGCGCCCCACCGTCAGTTCGGAGATCACGTCGTGCGCGGTCAGCCCGAAGCCCTGGATCGCCACCGTCGCCTGCGAGGCGATCCGCGACAGGCCGGTGACCGGATACGGCGTCGCGAAATAGGCCAGCGCCGGGTTGTGCCGCACCTGGCTCGCCACGAACGCATCGGCCGCGTGGTCGGCCTCGTTCGGCAGCCGCCGGCCATGGCCGGTGGTCAGGAACGTGTAATCGGCGCGCACCGTGTAGCCGTTGTCGAGCCGCACGCGAAAGCCCTCGCCGTGCGGCTCGACGTCGTGCGCGCGGGTGCGGTGATGCGCGAATGTGATCGCAGCCGGCAACTGCCGCGCGATGTGATCCACGCCCCACGACAGGTATTCGCCGAGCAGGCTGCGCGGCAGATAGTCGAATTCGGTGATCGCCTCGCCCGAGGCGTCGCCGACGCGGAAGAAGCGCGGCCCGAAGCGGCGGTAGCCGCTCGCGATCGCCCATTCCACCAGCGTCGGGCCGTTCGCGCCGCCCGCCACGCTGTCGGGCGCGAAGATCGTCACCTGCGAGGCAACCGTGTTGATCAGCAGATGATCGGGCTGGCGCGCCGGGTGCGAGCCTTCCCCGCATTCGCCGGGGTCGATCGCGTCGATATGCAGGCGCTCGCCGGCCGGCAGCCGACGCGCGTGTTCCAGGATGCGTTCGAGTACGCTGATGCCGCGCGGGCCGAGCCCGATCACGGCGACGTGGGTGGTCGTCATCGTTCAGTTCTCCTCGTCAGTGTGTGGCCAGCGCGGCGGTGTCGGCGGTGTCGGCGGTGTCGGCGGTGTCGGCGGTGTCGGCGGTGTCGGCGGTGTCGGCGGTGTCGGCGGCTTCGGAGGTGTCAGTGGCTTCGGTGACTCCGGCAGCCTCAGCGGCGGCGGCTCCAATGGCTTCGCCAGTCGCTTGCCCATGCACCTCCAGCGGCGGCTCATGCAGCACCACCACATCCGGCTCGCCCGGCAGCGTGCGGAACGTGGTGCGCACCAGCGGGTCGTGACCCGGCACGATATGGTTCGGCCCGTCGGCGAGCCGCTCGATCGCGGCATGCGCGTCGAGCATGCGGCCCACGTCGATCACGATCGGGAACGGCCGGCGCTCGCGCAGGTTGTCCCAGTAGTGGGCGGCGTCGCTGGCCAGCACCACATAGCCGCGCGCGGTCGCCACGCGCACCACCTGCAGCCCCGGCGTGTGGCCGCCGAGCTGATGCAGCGTGATGCCGGGATGCAGTTGCGCGTCGCCGTCGACGAACGCGATGCGCCCCTCGAACAGCCGGAACACGGCCTGCGCCACGTCGGCCGGCTCGAACGGCCCGCGCAGCGCGCCGTGCGCCATGCAGCGCCCCGTGCAGAACGCCAGTTCGCTCTCCTGAACATGGAAGCGCGCACGCGGGTAGGCATCGAGATTGCCGGCGTGGTCGTAATGCATGTGCGTGATCACCACGTCCTCGATCGTGGCCGCATCGATATCGAGCTTGCGCAGCAACTCGGCCGGCTCGCCGAAATACGTGCGGCGGCGACGCCCGGCCAGCTCGCGCTTGAAGCCGGTATCGACCAGCACCGTGCGCTGGCTGTTGCGGATCACCCAGACATAGAAATCGAGCGGCATGCCGCGATTGCCATGCGGATCGTGGCCCAGATAGTTCTCGGCGCTGCGGCGGCCCTCGTGCGTCGCGTAGCGCAGCGCGTAGACCTCGTACGGTTCGACGGCCTCGTCGGCGGCGGGCGTGGAATAAGCGGCTTGCGTCATTGCGCGGCCTCCAGTGCGTCGGCCAGATCGGCGCTGCGATCGTCGTGCGCATGAAGCGGAATCACGCGATGCGACGGCTTGGCGTGGGTGCCCGCCTCCTCGAAGAAGAAGCGCTGCTCGCCGAACGCCGGCACCAGATCGTCGAGCCAGGTCGCCTCGGGGTCGAACTTCGCGTAGAACGGCCGGCGCACCCACTCGGGGTTGCGCGCCTGCAGGAATTGCAGCGCGAACACCTTCTCGCCACCGATCTCGACGATGCCGTCCACCGCCACCTTGCCCGGGAACGCGCTCATCGACGGCCCGCGCACCGTGCGCGCCAGCCCTGACACCTGCCGGTAGGCGCGCTGGAAGATGTCGTAGGCCTCGGCCAGCGGCAGCTTGAAATAGTCGCTCGGCCCGGTGTCGCGCTCGACGAACATGTAGTACGGCACCGCGCCGAGCTTGACGCCGAGCGTCCAGAGCCGCGCCCAGGCGTCCGGGTCGGTGTTGATGTGACGGATCAGCGGCGCTTGCAGGCGCACCGTCGCGCCGGTGCCGATGATGCGCCGCACGGCCTGCTGCGCGATCGCCGGCTCCAGTTCGTTCGGGTGGTTGTAGTGCCCCATGATCGCCAGGTTGCGGCCCGAGGCCACCACCGATTCGAACACCCGCAGCAGGTCGTCGGCATCCTTGTCCGTCACGAAGCGCTGCGGCCAGTACGCCACCGATTTCGTGCCGATCCGGATGTTCTGGATATGCGAGAGTTCGGGCGACAGCAGCGGCGTCAGGTATTCGGCCAGCGAGCGCGCGTTCATGACGAGCGGATCGCCGCCCGTGATCAGCACGTCGGTCACGTCGCGATGGCGCTTCAGGTATTCGACGAGCTGGGTGGTTTCGCGCGCATCGAACTTGAATTCGTCCATGCCGACGAACTGCGGCCAGCGGAAGCAGAACGTGCAATACGCATGGCAGGTCTGGCCCGCGCTCGGAAAGAACAGCACCGTCTCGCGGTATTTGTGCTGCATGCCGGGCAGCGGCACGCCGTCGAGGTGCGGCACGTTGTGGGTCAACTGCCCGGCCGGATGCGGGTTCATGCGCAGCCGGATCGAATGGATCAGGCGCTCGGTTTCGTCGGGCTTGCCGCCGTGCGCGATCAGGTCGCGCAGTTGCGCGTATTCGCGCTCGTGGAGCATTTCGCGGTGCGGGAACGTGAGGCGGTAGATCGGATCGTCGGGCACGCGGTCCCAGTCGATCAGTTCGCTCAATACATAGGGATTCACGCGAAACGGCAGCACCCGGCCCACCACGTCGATCGCCTCGCGCTGATCGGGCTTGAGCTTCTCCCATTCCGGCGCCTGTCGGATCGACTGTCGCGTATACGGCTTGAACTTGATTCCGGCGTCATTCGGCATTTCCCAACCCTCCTGGATGATTTCCGTTCTCTCGTGACGGAAATGAATGTGAAGCGAACTCGGAACATCCCTATTCGGCAATCGATTCGCCATGCGAAGGAATTGTTTTGGGTTTGATTTCCATCGGCGATTCAATCGAGTCGCCAATGTAAAGATGGGAAACGCGCTTGACCATCGGCCCGGACGGATTTCTGTGATTGCGCAAGACCTATGTTTGCAGGGCGCAAAGCATTGGCGCGATCGCGTGATTTGCAACGATGCGGATCGCCGGTTCGGCGCCGATAAGCTTATGCATAACCGTTGTTTCCCGGCCGCTTGCACGATCTCTAGAATCGCCCGGTCGCGTGAGCGCCGCAGCGCGCACACGCATTCATTTCGTCATACCGAGGATTTGCCGTCATGCCCGCTTCGCCGCCCATTCGTTCCTCGCGCCGGCTGCTGCCGTCGCCCAAGCGCCGTGCGATCCGCCGCTTCGCGGCCGTGCTCGCGCTCTGCTCGATCGGCGTGCTCGGCACGCTGGCCGTGCGGCCCGCGCATGCGGACGAACGCGTGTTGCGGGTGGGCGTGACGAGCGGCCCGCACGAGGAGATTTTCGAAGCCGCGAAGCGCGTGGCCGAACGCGACTACGGCCTGCATATCAAGACGGTGGCGTTCAGCGATTACATCGCGCCCGACGCCGCGCTCGATTCGGGCGACCTCGATGCCAACAGCTACCAGCACCGCCCCTTCCTGAACGCGCAAATCCGCGCGCGCGGCTATCACCTGGTCGGACTCGGCCGCACCTGGATCGGGCCGATCGGCGTGTATTCGAAGAAGTACCGCACGTTCGCCGCGCTGCCCGAACATGCGACGATCGGTATTCCGAACGATCCGGCCAACGAAAGCCGCACGCTGCTGCTGTTGCAGAAGGCCGGTGCGATCCGGCTGCGCTCGGGCATCGACCCGGTAGCGGGCATCAACGCCACGCCGCGCGACATCGTCGAGAATCCGAAGCAATTCCGCTTCACCGAGATCGATGCGGCACAACTGCCGCGCACGCTCGACGATTTCGACGCCACCACCGTGAACGCCGATTACGCAATCAAGGCCGGCCTGCAGCCGGGCCGCGACACGATCCTGGTGGAGGACGGCTCGACCGTCTATGCATGCCTGATCGCGGTGCGCGAGAAGGACGCGAACCAGCCGTGGGTCAAGCAACTGGTGGCGGCGTATCAGTCGCCGGAAGTGAAGCAGTTCATCCTGACGCACTATCACGGTGCGATCATTCCGGCGTTTTGAGGGGAGTCAGACGGCGAAGTTGATCACGACCCAGTGAGCGCCGATGCGCCCGCTGTAGCCAGTGTGGCCGTTGTAGCCGCAACAAAAAAGAGGCCGAAGGCAACCTCGCCCTCGGCCTGAACCCCGCACCACCCCATCCGGGCTCGCTCTGAAAAATCGGTTTGCTGCCGGAGCCGATGCCGCGGCCTCCGGCGCCGGCCTTAAAACCTCACGAATTCGAAATCGGCCCCGGTGCCGGCCGCCTGATCGGCGAGATCGGACAGCGCGATCTTGCGCACGACCGACTCGTTCCACGGGTTCGTGTAATAGACGGTGTTGGCGGCCACGTCCACGCGGATCACGGCGAACGCATGCCCGTCGCCCTTCGACCAGTCGCCGTGGCGGTCCGGCTTGCCGCCGAACACCATGGCCACGCGCGAGCCGAGATCGCTCGAATGCTTGCCGAGGAACTCGACGATCTGCTGGCTGGAGCTGTCGCGGTCGGCCAGACGCGCGTGCGCGCCGTAACTGCCGGCGAGCACGGCCATGACCTTGTTGGTGGGCAGCGATCCCTTGGCGGGATCGAGGTGGAAATACTGGAACATCGCGCCGACGATGGCCGCGGCGGCCGGGTCGCCGGTGCCGTACTGATCGAGGTTGTCGGCGGCGAGCGTGTAGGTGCGGGCGGGGTCGCCGGGCAGGCTCACGCGGTAATGGCCGCTGTCGAGCCGATGCACGGCGCGGCGCAGGATATCGGCGCCGGTGGGCGTGGTCGAGAACGCCTTGACGACGGAAATGCCCACGCAATCGCCCTCGTGCTTCTGCACGAGGTTGATCCCGATCGGCTGGGGAACCGGCGTACCGGGCAGCGCGCTGACATCCCAGGGCCCGGAGTCGAGCGCGTTGCCGGCCGCGGCATCGCGAACCAGCGCGCGGATGCTGCCGTCGGCACTGAACGAGCCGTCGCCGAGCGAGGCCACGATGTTCTTCGTGTCGGTGACGAGCACGTCGCGTGCGCCGCCATCGCGCTTGAGCGCGGCGAGGAACAGTGCGGAGGCGCGGGTCACGTCGGTGCGCTGCGCGGGGCTGGTCGCGGCGGACGGGCTGCGGCGCAGCACGTCGATCAGTTGCCGGTAATCGCGTTCGACATCGCTGTAACGCGCCGTGGATTCGGCGCTGGCCGATTGGCTGCCGATGGCGCCGATCAGGCATGCGCCCAGAAGCCCGGCGGTGATGAGACGACGCGCGCCGCGCCGCGGGTTGCCCGTCGGCGCGCCCGGTGCGCCCGACGCGGCAGCAATGAAGTGCGAATCAGCCATCGTGTCCTCTTCCGATCTGGGGGAGCCGTCGGGATCGACGCTCCGTTCAGAAGCAGAACACTTGCAGGCCGGCAATTATTCCCGCTGTTTTCGCGGTGTCCGGCGACGATGGCGAACCGGATGCGCCGACGGGCGGCAGGGCGCGTGGCGCGGCGGCGCCCCGCCGCTTGCTGCTCCGCCACCCTCGGCAGCAGCACGGCCTGCCCGTGGCCGAGGCCGACGGCGACCGTCTTGCGCGACAGCCAATTCTCGTCGTCCTTGATTTTCTACGACAAGCTCAGCGCGACCCGCTCGCCATGCCGAATCGCACCGCCGCCGCGCTGGCGTTGCCTTCATCCGGCCGGCGTGCCGCAGCCGGCTCGGCCGGCGAATGCGTAAAGCGAACCCACTCGATCTCGGCCGGCGTCAGCGGCGGAAAACCCACCGAGGCGGACGCCAGCGCGTCGAGAATGCGCAGCGCCCGGCCGGACGAATGCGGCGATGAAAAACGACGCGTCAGGTGCGTGGTCAGTCGAATCAGAATCGAGGGCAGCGTCATGGTCGTAAGCCTGCGGAAAACGTGGCGGCGGGCGTGGCCGCCCTGCATCGGGCAAGCGGCACGCAACATGGGCTCACGATACGGCCCGCCGCGCGCGGCCGGAACCAATCTTTTCGCCTATATATATGCGCGCCGCGCCATTGCAGTGCCATTGCCGCGCTGCTGCTAACCAAAGCAGAAAACGGCATCACGGCCGCCCCCGAATCCGGATAGTCTCGCAGCGCCCCACCCCCTCATTTCCGGAGTCATCGATGTCGCATTGGAAGCCCCTCGCCGGCCTGCTGCTGGCCCTCGCCGCTCATCAGGCGTTCGCGCAGGAACCCGTCACGCTCGCGATCGGCGAGCAGAACTACTACAACATCGAGGCGTCGATGGAAGCGTCGGGCGCCTTGAAGGATGCGCCCTATCGCGTGCAATGGAAGCACTTCCAGGCCGCCGCGCCGATCGCCGAAAGCCTCAACGGCCAGGCGCTCGACCTCGGCTTCCTCGGCGATTCGGGCCTGCTGACGCTGGCCGCGCGCGGCGCGCCGGTGCGCATCGTGGCGGTGTCGCGGCAGAACCTCGAAGGCGTGGCGCTGCTGGTGCCGGCCAGTTCGCCGGTCAAGCGCGTGGCCGATCTCAAGGGCAGGAAGGTGGCGGTGTGGCGCGGCGCGTGGAGCCAGCAACTGGTGCTGCGCGCGCTGCAGCAGGCCGGCGTGCCGGCCGACGCCGTGCAGTATTCCTATCTGATGCCGGTCGACGCGACCGATGCGCTCGCGAGCGGCGCGGTGGATGCCGTCTCGCTGTGGGAGCCGTTCGTCAGCACGCTGGAATTGAAGCAGCACGCACGCCCGATCGCCACCGCAGAAGGCCTGATGCCGGCCCTCAGCTACGTGGCCGCCACCGACAGCGCGGCCACCGGCAAGCACGCCGCGATCGCCGATTTCCTGCGCCGCGCCGTGATCGCGCGCCGCTGGGTCGATGCGCATCCGAAGGAATACGCGGCGCTGTGGGCCAAGCGCGCGAATCTCGATGTGGACGTGGCCACGCGCTGGCTCTCGACCGCGCACCAGACGATCGGCCCGGTCGACGAGCGCGCCGCGCGCGACACACAGGAGACGGCCGATTTCCTGACGCGGCAGGGCGTGATTCCGGCGCACTTCGATACGAGCAAGGTGCTCGATCGTTCGTACGCCGATGCGTTTTCGGCAGCGGCAAAGTAAGACGGATTGCAACAGGCGGCCGCGCGGCAAGCGCCGCCGCCCTCACCCACGCTCAGGCCGCCTGCGCCACCGCCTCGCGCCCAGGCACCGCCTCGAGCAACGTACGCGTATACGGATGCTTCGGTGCACGCCAGATGCTGCGGTGGTCGCCGTGCTCGACGATCTTGCCGCGCTGCATGACATGCACGCTGTCTGCCAGGTAACGCACCACCGACAGATCATGCGAGATGAACAGCAGCGACAGCCCGAGTGAACTCTTCAGCTCCACCAGCAGGTTCAGAATCTGCGCCTGGATCGACACGTCGAGCGCCGACACCGGCTCGTCGCAGATCAGCAGCGCCGGCTCCAGCACCAGCGCCCGCGCGATACCGATGCGCTGGCGCTGCCCGCCCGAGAATTCATGAGGAAAGCGATGCAATGCGGCGGCCGGCAGCCCGACCTTGTCGAGCGCCGCCGCGCTGCGCGCCAGCCGTTCACGCCCGCCGCGCACGCCGTTGGCGGCCAGCACGCGCCCGAGAATCTGGCCGACCGTGCGGCGCGGGTTCAGCGATGCGTAGGGGTCCTGAAACACCATCTGAACACGCGGGCGCAGCGGCCGCAACGCACGCTCGCCGAGCGGCACGAGATCCACGCCATCGAGCCGGATCTCGCCCGAGGCCACCGGCGTGAGCCGCATCACGGCGCGCGACAGCGTCGATTTCCCGCATCCTGATTCACCGACCAGCCCGACCGTCTCGCCGCGCCCGATGGTCAGCGACACGCCGTCCACGGCGCGCAGCGTATCGCGCGCGCCGCGCTGCGTGTATTCCACCTGCAGATCGCGGATCTCCAGCAGCGGCACAGCCGGCACCGGCAGCACCGGCACCGCGTTCGATGCAGGCTGCGCCACCCGCTCCACGCCCGGCACGACGATGAACGAAGTCGTGCCGTCCGGGTTCACGCCGTGTCGGATCTCGGGCAGCGAGGTCTCGCGGTAATGCCGCTCGCCGGCCAGGTTCAGCGACGCGTTGAGCAGGCCCTGCGTATACGTATGACGCGGCGCGGCGAACAGCGCGTCGGTGGCCTGCGTCTCGACCTTGCGGCCGGCCAGCATGACCGCGACGCGATCGGCGTGATCGGCCACCACGCCCAGATCGTGCGTGATCAGCAGCAACGCCATCCGCAGCTCGCGCCGCAGCGAATCGAGCAGCGCGAGGATGCGCGCCTGAATCGTCACGTCGAGCGCGGTGGTCGGCTCGTCGGCGATCAGCAGGCGCGGCCGGCAGGCCACCGCCATCGCGATCATGACGCGCTGGCGCTGGCCGCCCGACAGTTCGTGCGGATAGTCGCCGAAGCGGCGCGCCGGCTCGGGAATCTGCACCAGATCGAGCAGCTCGATCGCGCGCACGCGTGCCGCCGCGCGCGACAGCGGCTCGTGCCGGCGCAGCGTCTCGACGATCTGCTCGCCGATCGACAGCACCGGGTTCAGCGACGTCATCGGTTCCTGGAAGATCATCGAGATGTCGCGCCCGCGCAGGTCGCGGGTTTCGCGCGGCGTCAGCGTCAGCAATTCGCGGCCGTCGAACCGCACGCTGCCGCTCACGCGTGCCGTGTCGGGCAGCAGCCGCATCAGCGAAAGCGCCGTGGCCGATTTCCCGCATCCCGATTCGCCCACCAGCGCGAGCGTCTCGCCCTCGCGGATCTCGAAATCGATGCCGCGCACCGCTTCGTGCGCGCCGAAATTCACGCGCAGGTCGCGCACTTCGAGCAGGTTCGTCATGCGTGGCGCTCCGAGCGTTGTGCGAGGCGCGGGTTCAGCGCGTCGTTCAGGCCGTCGCCGAGCAGGTTCAATGCGAGCACGGCCACCACGATCGCGCCGCCGGGGATCGCCGTCAGATACCAGGCGGTGCGCAGCGAATCGCGGCCGAAGCCGATCATCGCGCCCCAACTGATCACGTTCGGATCGCCCATGCCGAGGAACGACAGCGACGATTCGATCAGGATCGCGCTGGCCACCATCACCGAGGCCGTCACGATCACGGGCGGCAGCGCGTTCGGCAGGATCTCGCCGAAGATGATGCGGCCGTTGCCGAAGCCCTGACTGCGCGCGGCCAGCACGAAATCGGCATGGCGCAGGCGGCGGAACTCGGCGCGCACGATGCGCGCCACCGTGGGCCACGACGCGATGCCGATCGCCAGCGCGATCACCGTCACGTCGGGCCGGCCGATCGCCACGATCACGATCACCAGCAGGAACGACGGCACCGTCTGGAACAGCTCGGTGACGCGCACCAGCAGGTTGTCGATCAGTCCTCCGAAATAACCGCCGATGGCGCCCACCAGCGTGCCGATCACCAGCCCGATGCCGGCCGACGACGCGCCGATCAGCAGCGACACGCGTGCGCCGTGCACCAGCCCGGCCGCCACGTCGCGGCCCAGCGAATCGGTGCCGAGCCAGTATTGCGGATCGGTGCCCGGCCATTCGAACGGCGCGGCCACCATGTCGAGCGGGTCGCCCGGAAACAGCTTCGAGGCGAACAGCGCCAGCAGCACGATGGTGGCCAGCAGCACCAGGCCGGCCACCGCCGACGGGTTGCGCAGCAGCGCGCGCCAGGTGCGCAGGCCGGGGCCGCGGCTGGCGGCCGCCTGCCCGGGGGAACCGGCAGCACCGGCCGCCAGCCGGCCGAACAGCGCGCCGGCCAACTGGTTGCGCCACGGCGAGGCGGTGGCGGCCGATTGCGCGGCTCGCACCGCGTTCGACGATTCAGTGCTCATGGAAACGCTCCATCGAAAGGGGAAAACGGCGCATCAGGCGATCCGGGGATCGAGCCACGCCTGCAACACATCGACCAGCACGTTGGCCGCGATCACCACCAGCGACGACAGCAGCAGCACGCCGAGCAGCACGTCGAAATCGCGCGCGAGCACGGCGTCGAGCGCGAGCCGGCCGAGGCCGGGCCAACTGAACACCGTCTCGGTCACGGCCGCGCCGCCGAGCAGCGTGCCCACGTGCATGCCGACCATCGTGGTCAGCGGCATCAGCGCGTTGCGCAGCACATGGCGGATCGTCACGCGGGCCGGATGCAGGCCCTTCGCATACGCGGTGCGCACGAAATCCTGGCGCTGCACCTCGAGCATCGCCGCGCGCACCAGCCGCGCGTAGATCGCCACGAAGAACGCCGCCAGCGTCACGGCCGGCAGCAGCACGTGCTTGCCGACATCGGCCAGCCACGCGAGGCCGTGCAGCGACGCGCCGATCGTGACGTTGCCGCCGCTCGGCAGCCAGCCGAGCCGCACCGAGAACAGCACGATCGCGAGCAGGCCGATCCAGAAGCCCGGCGTCGAATAGAACAGCAGCGCCAGCACCGACAGCACGCGGTCGGGCCACTTGCCCGACCAGTGCGCCATCACCGCGCCCAGCACGATGCCGACGATCACCGCCAGCGCCAGCGCGGTGCCCATCAGCAGCAGCGTGTTCGGCAGGCGCGCGAGGATCAGTTGCATGACCGGCATGTCGTAGCGCGGCGAATAGCCGAGGCTGAAATGCGCGAGATGCGACAGGTAGCTGGCGAGCTGGTGCAGGATCGGCTGGTCGAGGCCGAACTTGGCGCGCAGCATCGTCATGGTTTCGGCGGTGGCCGAACCGGCCTCGCCGGCCAGCACGTCGGCCGCGTCGCCGGGCAGCAGCTTGAGCAGGAAGAAATTGAAGATCACGATGCCGATCGCCGTCGGCAGCGCCTGCCACGCGGTGCGCCGCAGCACCGCGATCCATCGTCCGTTATGCGTCATGGCGGGCTCCGGGCGTCATGCGGCGGCGGCATCGGCCGATGCTGCCGCGCCCTGCCAGACCCGGTGCGCATAGGCCGATTCGGGGAAATCGGCCGGCACCTCGCTGGCCATCCGCGCGGCGTGGGCAGCCAGATCGGCCGTGAACAGATCCTCGCTGATGCGCGCGATCACGGCCGGGATGTCGCGCTTCATGCACGGCACGTCGCCCACCGGCACGCCGAAACTGACAAAGCCGGCCGGGTTGTGCGCGTGGATATGGCGCAGGTACGGCGCCGCGCCCGGCGTGCGTTCGAGATATTCGAGCGCGCGGCCGAGGTACGGATGCGCGCCGAGCGCATCGTCGCGATCGGCCGCGTCGGGCTGGTGGCGATCGCGCCACAGCAGCACCTCGGCGGCGAAATCGGCCAGCTCGGGCCGCGCATGCAGATCGATCGCGTAGCCGGTGCCCGCGATCGCGAAGTCGAACGCGAAGCGCTCGCCGGCCGCCTCGGCGATCACTTCTCCCTGTTCGACATGCGCGGCGGTCCACTCGCCGCCCAGATGCAGATGGAACGCGTCGTGGCGCGTCACGCGCTCCACCGCGTCGGGCGGCGGCGTCGAGCCGGCCTGGCGGAAGCGGCGCGCGAGCTGCCAGCGCAGCGCGTCGGGCAGGCTCGGGTAATTGTCATAGGCGCCCGGATAGGCGCGCGCCCGCGACACCGGCAGCGAAGCGATCGCCGCGCGCCGCACGAACAGATGCACGGCCGCCGCGCCCGCTTCGAGCGCCGTGGCGGCAGCGTCGAACGCCGAGGCCGCGCCGCCGATCACGGCCACCCGCTTGCCGCGCAGCGCCGCGAAATCGATCGCGTCGGCGGTGTGCGCGCGATGCGTGGCCGGCAGCGCCGCCAGCACCGGCGGCAGGTTCGGCCGGCCGTTGCCGGCCACGCCGTTGGCCAGAATCACCTTGCGCGTGGTTTCCACCGCGTCGCGCTCGCCGTCGGCATCGCGAATGCGCAGATGCACGCGGAAATGATCGCCGGCCGGCTCGATGCGCGCGAGCGTCACGCCATAACGGATCGGAATCCGAAGGAACGTGCGATACCACGCCAGGTATTCGGCCCAGCGCTCGCGCGGAATCCGCTCGAACGCATCGAACGCCGCCTCGCCGTATTGCGCGTCGTGCCAGGCGCGAAAGCCCAAGCCCGGCAGGCCCGCTTCCGGCCCCACCAGCGTTTTCGGGGTGCGCAGCAGCCGCATCCGGGCGCGCGTGAGCCACACGCCGGCCTGCGACGCATCGGGCGCCGCGTCGATCACGCTCACGCGGCCGATGCCGGCGCGGCGCAGGCCGTACGCATAGGCCGCGCCGCTCTGCCCGCCGCCCACGATCAGCACGTTGTGGTCGATGCCGGGGCGATCGGGCACCCAGTTCTCGGGGTCGGGGCCGGCGAGGCGCAGCGTATCGAGCGCGTCGCGATCGGGGTTCGGCAAGTCGGACATCGGGTCCCTCCGGCGGAGCAACGGGCCGGCCGACGAGCCGGCCCGCGTATCAGGTTGATTGAAACGGCAAGGCAATATCGAAGCAGTATCGAACGCAGGGGCGGCCCCGCCAACCAAGCATTCACGCTTTGCATATCGCAATGCATGGCCGGCAATCGGCAATAGGAAATCAGATTTCGTTCGTTGTCCGCGAGAATCGGCGCGTGCTTGAATGCAGCGGCTGTGACACGAGCGCCGCCGGCGCGCCGACCGGCGCTATCGCGGCATCCGCGCCAATGTAACGGCCGTGCGAGAGCGCGGCCGACGAACGAACCGATCGATTCCGTGAACACGACTCTCGCGCTCCCCGCGCACGACACCGCCCTACGCTCGCCGTTCCTGCCGGTGCCGTCGCCGGCCGACTTCCCCGACAGCCCCGCCTCGCGCGTGTTCGCGCAGCCGCTGATGCTCGGCCTGTTCCTGCCGATCCAGGCCGGCGGCTGGAGCGCCTCGACGCTGCCGCGCGGCACCGACTGGAGCTTCGACTACAACGCCGCGCTGGTCGAAAAGGCCGAGGCGCTCGGCTTCGACCTGGTGTTCGCGCTGTCGCAATGGCTGCCGAAAGGCGGCTATGGCGGCGTGTTCAACGGCCAGGCGCTCGATTCGTTCATGACGCTGGCGGCGCTGACCGCGCGCACCGAACGCATCATCCTGGCCGCCACCAGCCACGTGCTGTACGGCCCGTGGCATCCGCTGCACTTCGCCAAGTTCACGGCCACGCTGGACCATATCTCGAAGGGGCGCTGGGGCATCAACGTGGTCACCGGCCACCGCGCGATCGAGCACGAAATGTTCGGCTGGCAGCGCATCGAGCACGACCAGCGCTACGCGATGGCCGCCGAGTTCCTCGACGCCGTCAAGCAGCTGTGGGTGCAACCCGAGAATTTCTCGTTCGAACCCGAGCTGTCGAGCTGGAAGCTCGGCGAGGCGTTCGTCACGCCGAAGCCGCGCTACGGCCGGCCGCTGCTGATCAACGCCACCGGCTCGGACGCCGGCATCGAATTCGCCGCGCGCCATTCGGACGTGGTGTTCATCACCAGCCCCGGCGGCCCGACGCTGGCGGCCGCGCTCGACTCGGTGCCGACCCACGCCGCACGCGTGAAAGCCGCCGCCGCCGCGCACGGTCGGCGCGTACGCACGCTGCTCAATCCGATGGTGATCTGCCGCGAGACGGCCGCCGAGGCGCGCGAGTATCGCGACGCGATCGTCGCGCATGCCGACGAAGGCAGCTTCCACCGCTTCGACAGCGACGCCCAGGCGTGGCGCGGCGGCGCGGACGAGCGCGCCAAGGCCGAGCACCGCGCGCTCGGCGGCAACATGTCGATCGTCGGTTCTCCCGAGGAAGTGGCCGACGCGATCATCCGCCTGCACGCGGCCGGCGTGGACGGCGTGCAACTGAGCTTTTACGATTTCGCGCCCGATCTCGACCTGTTCGGCCGGCGCGTGCTGCCGCTGCTGCGCGAAGCCGGCCTGCGCCACTGACCTGCGCGCAGCGGTTCGTCTTACCGGCCCGCTCACCGGCCGTCTCATCCGCCCGATACCGCGTTCATTCCGAGGAACCCGCGATGACTCATCTCTGGTACACCCGATGTCCCGCGCCGACGCCGTTCGGCGTGGCGATCCGCCAAGGCCGCCTGCACGACGAATTCGCGCGCGACGGGCTGACCATCGCGGCGCTGCAGGATGCCGACGATCCGCAGATCCGCCGCTCGCACTTCACCCACAGCCAGCCCTGGTCGTTCCGTCAGGGCGGCAATATCCCGGCGCTGTGGGCGCGCGCCCAGGGCAGCGACACGCGGCTGATCGCGCTGTCGTGGGTGGACGAATTCCAGGCGCTGATCACGCTCGATCCGGCGCTGGCCGCCTCGCCCGAGGCGCTCGCGCGGGCGCGCTTCGGGCTGCCCGTCAACACGCGCGCGAGCGTGGTGGATTTCCATCGCGCCACCGCGCTGCGCGGCTTCGATTCGCTGCTGGCCGTGCGCGGCATCGCGCTCGAAGCGATCACGCTGGTGGAATTGCCGCACGCGCCGCGCAGCCTGGAAGACGCCGCCGCCGGCACGGACCTGCCCGTCAGCCAGTGGCTCGCGCAGCAGCGCCCGCACGAATTCTCGCGCGAGGCCGCCGCGCTGCTGCGCGGCGAGGCCGACGTGGTGTTCGTCAAGGGCGCGACCGGCCTCGATATCGCGAACCAGCTCGGTGCAACCGTGCTGGTGGAAATCGCCGAGCAACCCGAGCGCCGCCGTCACGCCAACAACGGCACGCCGCGCCCGCTCACGGTGGATGCGCAACTGCTGCGCGAACGGCCCGACCTGGTCGAGCGCGTGCTGATGCGGACGTTGGAGGCGGGCGGCTGGGCCGCCACGCATGCCGACGACACGATCGCCTACCTGGCGCGCGAGACGCGCAGCGCCGAGCACTGGGTGCGCCGCGCGTACCGGCCCGACGTGCACCGGCAGATGACGGTCGGCATCGACCGCGGCTCGCTGGCCGCGCTCGACGATTTCAAGCGCTTCCTGCATCGTCACGGCTTTCTGCCGACCGATTTCGATCTGGACGACTGGGTCGATCCCGCGCCGCTCGCGGCGGCTTACGAGCGGCTGGCCGACGAAGCGGGCGAATCCGTTCGCGGCAATGTCAAGGAACCCGAAATACATCGTGCCGTACCGGCAAGTGCGTTGCCGCAGGTTGCGCCGGCCGTCGGCTGACGCAGCGCTCGCCCGCCTTGCCCGCTTGCGTTGCCGCGCCGCCGCGCGCCCTTTCCTCGCCACCCCGATCGTTCATGACCGCCTTCGCCGCACGCCGCACCGTCGTTCGCCCTTCAAGCCGCTCCCGCCGCTTCCCCCGCCCGCTCACGCGGGCGACCGCCATCGCCGCCACGGCCTGCGCGCTGCTCGCCGCGCTCACGCTCGCGCCCGCCACGGCAACGGCGCAGACGCGCGGCGGCACGCTGAACTTCGTCGTCACGCCCGAGCCGACCGCGCTGGTCGATTTCGCCACCACGGCCGTCAACGTGCTCAAGGTCAGCCCGAAGGTAGTCGAAGGCCTGCTCGACTACGATTTCGCGTTCAATCCGAAGCCGCTGCTGGCTGCGTCCTGGTCGATCGAGGACGGCGGCAAGCGCTACGTGTTCCACTTGCGCCCGGGCGTGAAATGGCATGACGGCCAGCCGTTCACATCGGCCGACGTGGCGTTCTCGCTCGACCTGCTGCGCAAGGTCCACCCGCGCGCCAAGAGCACGTTCGCCAACGTCACCTCGGTGGCCACGCCCGACGCGACCACCGTGGTGCTGACGCTGAGCAAGCCCACGCCGTACCTGATCAAGGCGTTCTCCGCCACCGAAACGCCGATCCTGCCGAAGCACCTGTACATGCACGGCGACCCGCTCGACAACCCGGCCAACAACGCGCCGGTGGGCACCGGGCCGTTCCGCTTCGTCAAATGGGTGCGCGGCAATTACATCGAATACGCGCGCAACCCCGATTACTGGCAGCCCGGCAAGCCCTACCTCGACCGCCTGTTCGTCAAGATCATCGCGGACCCGGGCGCGCGCACCGCCGCATTCGAAAGCGGCGCGGTGGACCTGGGCGGCGACATCCCGGTGCCGCTGGCGGACCTCGCGCGCCTGAAAGCCGACCCGAAGCTCGCGCTCGACACGCGCGGCTACGAATTCCAGGCCGGCGTGGCGCGCATCGAGTTCAATCTCGACAACCCGGTGCTGAAGAACCTGAAGGTGCGGCAGGCGATCGCGCATGCGCTCGATCGCGAGGTGATCCGCAAGGTGATCTATTACGGCTACGCCACGCCGCTGGTCAGCCCGCTGATTCCGACCAACCCGTACTACGACCCGGCGCCGAACCCCTACCCGTTCGACCCGAACCGCGCCAACGCGCTGCTCGACGCGGCCGGCTACCCGCGCCACGACGACGGCACGCGCTTCGCGCTGACGATCGATCCGCTGCCGATCGGCGACATCCCCGCGCGCACCGCCGCCTACGTGAAATCGGCGCTGGCGCGCGTCGGCATCGCCGTGACGATCCGCAACCAGGATCTGCCCGCCTATTTGAAGCGGATCTATACCGACCGCGCGTTCGACTTCAGCCTGAACGGCATGAGCAACCTGTTCGACCCGGTGGCGGGTGTCGCGCGGCTCTATACCACCGCCAGCTTCCGTCGCGGCGTGCCGTTCACCAACGGCTCCCACTACAGCAACCCCGAGATCGACACGCTGTTCGCGCAGGCCGCCGAGGAAACCGACGAGGCCGCCCGCAAGCGCGCGTTCGCGCAGATTCAGCAGACGCTGGAGCGCGACCTGCCCGACATCAACCTGGTCGCGCCGCAATACGTGACCGTCGCCTCGCGCGCCGTGCAGGCGCATACCGTGTCGCCCGACGGCGTGTCGGGCAGCTTCGCCGACCTGTGGCTCAAGCGATGACCCGCCTTTTTCCTGTTTTCCCGGAGGTTGCGCGATGAGCGCCGTACTGGTTCCCCCCGCCCCGATCGATGCGTCCCACGCAGATGGCGCGGCGCGCCCCGCCGTCGAGCGCGCCCGCGAGCTGGCCGCCGAATTCGCCGCACTGGCCCCCGAGCACGACCGCAGCGGCGCACCGCCGGCCGAACAGTTCGCACGACTACAGGAAGCCGGCCTGTTGCGCGCGCCGATCGAGCGCCGCTTCGGCGGCGACGGCGCGGGCCTGGCCGTGTCGCGCGCGATCGTCGGCGAGATCGCCTATGGCGACCCGTCGGTGGCGCTGATCCTTGCCATGCACTACAGCCAGCACAGCGCCATCGCACGCGCCACCTCGGGCCGCAACGCCGAATGGCCGGCCGCGCTGGCCGAGCGCCTGGCGCGCGAGGCCGCCATCGAGCCGGCGCTGATCAATGCCGCGCAAGTGGAGCCGGAACTCGGCTCGCCGTCGCATGGCGGCCTGCCCGCCACCGTCGCGCGGCGCGTGGGCGCGCACTGGCGGCTGTCGGGCCACAAGCGCTACGTGACCGGCGTGCCGCTGCTGTCGTGGATCAACGTGCTGGCCATCACCGACGAGGCCGAACCGCGCGTCGGCCATTTCCTGGTGCCGCGCGACGCGCCCGGCGTGGTGGTGATCGACGCGTGGGACCCGCTCGGCATGCGCGCCACGGCCAGCCACGACGTGGTGCTGAGTGACGTGGCGATCCCGCTGGACGACGCGGCCGGCCTGCGCCCCGCGCACCTCGGCCTGCAACGCGACCCGCTCGCGCTGGCCTGGTATTTCAGCCTCGTCAGCGCCGTGTACGACGGCGCGGCGCGCGCCGCGCGCGACTGGCTGCTCGATTTCCTCAACGAACGGCGGCCCGGCAGCCTCGGCGGCGCGGCGCTGGCGAGCGTGGCATCGGTGCAGGAACAGGTGGGGCGGATCGAGACCTGGCTCGCGGCCAACGACTGGCTGATGAGCACGCACGCGCGCCATATCGACAGCGGCGATGCGCCGCCCACGCTCGGCGCGGTGGTCAAGCAGACGGTGATCGAGAACGCCAAGCAGGCGGTGGCGCTGGCCGTGGAGCTGGCCGGCAATCACGGCATCGCGCGCGCCAACCCGCTCGAACGCCATCAGCGCAACGTGCTGTGCAGCGGCATTCATGCGCCGACCAATCCGCTGCTGCGCGCGAATCTGGGCCGCGATGCGCTGGCGGCGGCGGCTGTGCGGAAGAAGGCGTAGGCGTGCTGGTGGATGGGACGGCGGGCGCCGTCCTTTTCGTGTCGCCATGCGCTCATGCCATGGCGGTGCCCGGAATACCCGCCTTCGGTCAGCTATCCGGGCCGTGATGCACCGGCAGCAGCAGCCCGGAATAACACGTAGGATTCCAGCCGGACGGAACGTCGCTCGCAACACCCGGCCCTCGGCCAGGTATCCACGCCATATTGCACTGGCAGTCGCCGCCCAGAAGACACCGTAGAAATCCTGTCGGACAACGAAACGCCCCTCAGAACACCCGGCCTTCGGTCAGGTGCGTGGTCACGCCGTTCAGCGCGTAGTCGCCCACCACGCGCGCCTTGTGCAGCAGCGGGTTGTGGCTGAAGATCGTGCGCAGGTTGCGCCAGTGACGGTCGAGATTGTGACGCCGCGCGGTGGCCGATGCGCCGCCCACCTCGAACAGCCGCTCGCCGGCATGCAGCGCCAGCTTGCTGACAATCAACTGGGTGCGCGCGGTGGCCAGCGCGCCTTCGAGCACCAGCGCCTCGGCCTCGGGCGCTTCGGCCTGAATGGCGTCGGCCGAGCGGTCGAGCGCGCGCGCGTTCTCGCGCACCAGCGCGTCGATCGCGTGGCTGTGCGCGCTCAGTTCGCCCACCGTCTGCTGGATGAAATGATCCTCGCGCGCAGACGGCGCCGGGCTGTGCAGCACCGGCCGGCCGAACTCGATCACGTAGCGCGTCGCGTCGGCCGCGATCGCGCGCACGATGCCGGCGGCCACCGCCACCAGGTGAAGCTGGCGCAGCGCCCCGCCATGCCGGCCCACCAGCGTGGTGTTGCCACGGTCGATCACCTCGTTGGCCTCCACCCGCAGGTTGTCGAGCAGCAGGCTGCCGCTGGCCGTCATGCGCTGGCCCATGCCGTCCCAGTCGTCCACCACGCGCAAACCCTCGCGGCGCACCGGCACCACCACGGCCACCCGTGCGTCGTCGCTGGCGCGCACCACGTTGATTCGTGCGTAGTCCGAAAACAGCGTGCCGGTGGAGTAGTACTTGGTGCCCGACACGCGATAGCCGTCGCCGTCGGCCGTCAGCGTGGTGCTGACTTCGCCGGGGCGCGACGTGCCCAGTTCCGTGGACGCGCCGCCGAAGATCGCGCCCGACAACACGCGGTCGATCTGCAATGCATTGAACGGCGAGGCCGGCGAAAGCCGCAGCACTTCGGTGAAGTCGTAATGGATGCGCAGCGCGTGCGCGAGGTTCGAATCGGCCGCGGCCAGCGTCGAGATCACCTCGAACAGATCGACCAGCGAGCCGCCCAGGCCGCCGCTCGCCTCCGGCAGGCGCAACGCGCCGAGCGGCGTGGCGCGAAACAGCTTGAAGCCCTCGAATGGCAGTTCGCGGTTCGCCTCGCGGCGCGCGGTGTCGTGGCCCAGTTCGGCGGCGAGCGCGGGCAGCGCCGCCAGCGCGTCGGCCAAGGGTGAGGAAGTCGTCTGAGATGCGGTCATGGCAGGATGAAGAGGGAATCGTGGATCGGGCTGGCGGCGGTGGCTTGGCCGCGCGCCGTCATGAACGGATGCCCGGACACGCCGCGCGGCGCGCCCGAAGCGCATCGTGAAAGTATAGAAATGCGCGAACCGCGCGGGAACGTTCGATTTCAGCTATGGATATGCCGGATTCGGCAACGGCCCGCACCGGGCCGGCCGCACGCGGGTGCGCGGGGCCGGTCGGTCGCGATCCAGGCAGGCCGCGATGGCGTCAGCCGCCCATGCGCGCCAGCCGCCCGAGAATGGATGGCCCGGGTCGGTGAAGCCGGACCAGTGCGAGCCGTGACGGCGTCAGCCGCCCAAAAAGGATGCCCCGGTTGTCGAAGCCGGACCAGCGCAAGCCGTGACGGCGTCAACCGCCCGTGCGCGTCAGACGCCCGAAGAACGGATGCCCCGGATCGTTGAAGCCCGGCGTGGACGGATGGCCGCTCGCCACCAGCAAATCGACGAACGCCTCGTCGGCTTCCGTCAGGCGATAGGCCAGCGCCGGCAGGTAGTCGTCCCACTGTTCGAGCGTGCGCGGCCCGGCGATGGCCGAGGCGATGTAGCGGCTGTTCAGCACCCAGGCCAGCGCGAACTGGCTCGCGCTCAGGCCGCGCTCGGCCGCATGAGCGTGCACGCGCCGTGCCAGCTCGATCGTCTCGGGCCGCCATTCGGTCTGCAGCAGGCGGCGGTCGGCGCGGCCGGCGCGCGTATCGGCACCCGGCTGCGCACCGGGTTCGTACTTGGCCGTCAGCACGCCGCGCGCGAGCGGGCTGAACGAAATCACGCCGAGGCCGTAGCGATGGGCCGACGTCAATTGCTCGGCCTCGACCTGGCGATTCGCGAGATTGTAGAGCGGCTGGCTCGCGGCCGGCCCGTCGATGCCGAGCGCCTGCGCCGTGTGCGCGAATTCGGCGATCTTCCAGCCGCGAAAATTGGACAGCCCGTAATAGCGCAGCTTGCCGGCGCGGATCAAATCGCCGAGCGCGCGGATGGTTTCTTCCGGCGGCGTCAGGTGATCCTCGCGGTGCACATAGACGATGTCGAGATAATCGGTGCCGAGCCGCTTCAGGCTCGCGTCCACCGCCTGCACGATGTGCTTGCGCGACGCGCCGCGATCGTTCGGGCCGCTGCCCTGCGGGTTCGCGAACTTGCTGGCCAGCACCCAGCTATCGCGGCGCGCGGCGATCGCACGGCCGACGATGCGTTCGGATTCGCCGCCCGTGTAGGCGTCGGCCGTGTCGATCGAATTCACGCCCTGCTCGAACGCGCGATCGATGATCGAGGCCGCCGCGCGCTCGTCGGTCGGGCCGCCGAAGTTCATGGTGCCGAGCGTCAGTTCGGACACCTGGAGGCCGCTGCGGCCGAGTTGTCGGTATTCCATTCCGTCATCCTGATGAAAAAAGAAAGCATTGCTGCACTGCACTGCGTTGATCGTGCGGGCGCGCCGCGCTCACGACACCACGTACACGTCGGCCAGATTACCCTGAAGCCCGTCGGCCGTAAGCGTGTGATTGCGCACCCGCCGGTTGTAGATCGTCACCTGCTTGAGCGTGACCAGATTGACGATCGGCAGGTCGCGCGCCACCTGCTGCTGGAACTGACGGAACAGCGCGACGCGCTTGGCCGGGTCGATTTCCACCGCCGCCGATTCGAGCAGCCGGTCCACCTCGGGGCTGTTGTAATGCGTGGCGTTCGAGAACGGCACGCCGGGGCGGAAATTCTTCGACCAGTACAGGCGTTGCACGCCCACCGTCGGATCGAACGTGTTGCCGAGGAAGTTCGCATCCAGGTCGAACGCGCGATCGGTGTAGATCCGCTTCACGTACGACGCGAAATCCTGCGAGCGCACGGTGGCGTCGATGCCGATGCCGCGCAGCGTCTGGCGCAGGTATTCGGCGAGCCGCGCGAAGGTCGGATCGTACGGGTTGTAGTCGATCGTCAGCGGAAAACGAAAGCCGCCCGAGGCGCGCGGGTAGCCGGCCGCGTCGAGCAGCTTTTGCGCCCGCGCCGGGTCGAACGCGGGCACCGGCGTGGTGGCGTCGTGGAATTGCGTCAGCAACGGGCTGATCGGCGTGGGCGAGACGATGCCGTAGCCCTGCCACACGGTGCGCAGGATCGCATTGCGGTCGATCGCGTGGGCGATCGCCTGACGCACCGGCAGCTTCGCCAGATAGCGGTTGTCGAGGTTGAACTGAAGCTGCGTTTGCGCGGCGTCGTAGCTGTAGCCGCGCGTTTCGACGGCCAGGTGCGGCAGCGCCGCGAGCCGCTTGATGTCGGTCAGCGGCACCGGGTTCTCGCCGGCCAGATCCAGTTCGCCGGTTTCGAGCGCCGCCGCGCGCGCGGCCGGGTCGCCGATGAAGCGCACCACCAGTTCGTCGAGATACGGCTTCGGCGCATCCCAATAGTCCGGATTCCGTACGAACGTGACCGCGCTGCCGCGATCCCAGCGCACGAAGCGGTACGGGCCGGTGCCGATCGGCGCGAGATTGTTCGGGTTCTCCAGCGGGTTGCCGCTTGCGTAGCGGTGCGCGGGCAGGATCGGCGATTCGGACGCAGCCAGCGCATACAGCAGATACGGCGCGGGCTTCGACAGTTCGAACACGGCCGTGTGCGGATCGGGCGTGTGCACGGCGGCGACGTTGGCGAACGTCGCGCGCCCCCGCGCGTGATACTGGCGCAGCAGGTCGATCGACACGGCCACATCGCGCGACGTGAACGGCTGGCCGTCGTGCCAGCGCACGTTGCGGCGCAGCTCGAAGCGGTATTGCAGGCCGTCGGCGCTGACCGACCACGCGGTGGCAAGCTGCGGCTTCGGCTTGACGTCGAAATCGTAGGCGAGCAGGCCTTCGGTCACCTTCGGCGCGATCTTCTCCTCGGCGCCCGCAGTCGTCGCGAAATCCACCAGCGCGTTCGGCTCGGGATTCACGAGCAGCGTGACGCGCCCGCCGCGTCGCAGCGTGCCTTGCGCCGCGTCGGCTGCATGCGAAAGCGGCGCAAGCGAACCGAGCGCGGCGGCGGCGGCCGCCTGCAACGCACGGCGACGGGTAAGACTCACGGGATCGTGACCGGACATGCGAAGCGCTCCTCGAACGAGATGCCGAACTGTCGGCTGGAAAAGAGCCACCGACAATAGCAGCGCGCTTCGCGATGCTTAACCAATCAATTGGGGAATGCTTTTCCGGGCGCTCACGTCACGTCACGCCACCGCCTGCGCGGCATGCGGCAACGCGAGCGGCGGCAGTTCCAGGTTCGAGCGGAAATCGTCGCCCACGTAATCGTGATCGATGATGTTCCGCCGCCGCAATTCCGGCAGCAGGCCGTTGACGAGCAGGTCTTCCTGATCGGGCTGCCCGAGCCCGTGCAGCGACAGCACGTCCACCAGCCCGGCGCGGTAGCGCGCCTCGATCGCGTCGGCCAGTTGCTCGGGCGTGCCCGCCACCGACCAGTGCCCGGTGTCCTGCGCGCGCACGATCAGCTCGCGCAGCGTCAGGCCCTGCCGCGCGAAACCGACGAAGATCGCCACCCGTCCGCGCCGCCGGTTGACAGCCTCCACGGAAGGCAGCAGCACCTCGGGCAACGGCCGATCGAGCGACAGCTCGCGCAGGTCGAGGCCGCCGCCGAGCATGTCGGCCAGCTTGAGCCGGCCCTGCTCGTAATCGATCCGCTCGTGACGTTCCTTGAGCCGGCGCGCGACATCCGCATCCGATTCGCCGATCAGCGAATGAAACGAGTTCATCACGAACGGCAGCCGCCCGGCGCGCCCGAACGCGGTGGCCTGGCGATGCAGTTCGGTGACGAACGCGCGCGCCTCGTCGAGCGTCGGCTGCGAGGTGTAGACCACCTCCGCATGCCGCGCGCCCAGCGTCACGCCGGCCGCCGATTGCCCGGCCTGAAACTGCACGGGCCGAAGCTGCGGCGACGGCGGCACGTTCAGCGGCCCGCGCACCTGGAAATGCGCGCCGCGATAGTGGATTGCGCCGAGCTTGCGCGGATCGACCGACACGCCGCCCCCCGCCTTGCGGGTGGTGGCCGCGGGATCGTTGGCGTCGTACAGCGCATGCACGATCTCGACGAACTCGGCCGCGCGCGCATAACGTTGCGCCGGATCGGGCAGCGCGCCCTCGCCGAAATTCTCCTCGCCCACCGACGACGTCACGGCATTCCATGCCGCACGGCCGCCGCTCACATGATCGAGCGTGCCGATCAGGCGGGCCAGGTTGTACGGATGGTGATAGGTGGTGGAGACCGTCGCCACCAGGCCGATGCGTTCGGTTGCCTGACTGAGCGCGGCCAGCGCGACGATCGGCTCCTGGCTGCCGGTGATGCCGGCCAGGCCCTCGGGGTCCGTCTGCAGCAAATCCGCCGTGAACAGCCCGGTGATGCGCTCGGCCTCGGCCTTGCGGGCCAGCGCGGCGGCGCGGCGGATGCCCTGCGAGGGGTGGGCATCGCCCGTGGCGTGAATCACGCTGGTCGCGCCAACCAGCGTCTTCAGGCGGCGGGGTCTCGTGTCGTTCATCTGGTTTCCTTATCGATTTGCGCGGGCCGGCGCCGCACTCGAACGCGGCAGCATCGAGATGCACGCCGCAGCATCGATACGCACTCCGATGCAGTTTTCCGGCGCGGCATCGCCCGCTCGCGCCCTCGACCTTACTGCAACGTGCCCGGCGTGCAGGAACCATTATTTTTGGCTTTGGATATTCCTCTTGCTTGTTTGACCGGGCCACGCGCGGCGAAAAATAATCCGGCATGTCCAACCCGGCAATCGCCCTGCCGCCGCCCGCACCGATCGCCTCCGGCTCTCCATGACGTTAACCCTTCGCTCCTTCCCCACCGACCTGCGCGCGCTGCCGTTCCGGCTGGGCGTGCTCGACAAGAGCCCCGTCGCGCCCGGCGAATCGGCCGGCGACGCGCTGACGCGCAGCGTCGCGCTGGCACGCTTCGCCGATACGGCCGGCTACCACCGCTACTGGGTGGCCGAGCATCACAACTCGCCGGGCCTCGCGTGCCCGTCGCCGGAAATCCTGATCGCGCATTTGCTCGCCCACACGGCGCGCATCCGCATCGGCTCGGGCGGCGTGATGCTCCAGCATTACGCGCCGTACAAGATCGCCGAGAACTTCAACCTGCTCGCCACGCTCGCGCCGGGCCGCATCGATCTGGGCATCGGCAAGGCGCCGGGCGGGCTGCCGCTGTCGACGCGGGCGCTGCAGGGCGATTACGACCGCGCGCGGCGCGGCAGCTTCGCCACGCTCGCCGAGCAACTGAATCATCATTTGCGCACCGTCGGCACGCCGCCGGCCGGCACCGAAAACGACGAGAGCGCGCTGCGCGCCACGCCGCTGCCGCCCGCCGCCGCGCGGCCCTACCTGCTCGGCGCGAGCGTGGACAGCGCCACGCTGGCCGCGCGGCTCGGCTGGGATTTCGTCTACGCGTCGCACATCAACGCGTCGCGCACCGATCTCGAACAGGCGTTCGACGCCTATCGCGCCGCATCGGGCGGCCGCACGCCGCTGCTGGCGATCGCGGCGATCGTGGCGGCCACGCACGACGAGGCCGTGCAACTGGCGAGCGGCTACGAGCGCTTTCGCGTGCAGGTCGGCGATACCCCCGCGATCAACGTGGGCAGCCTGGCGCAGGCGCATGCCTATATCCGGCAGGCCGGCGGCGGCGAGCACCGCATCGAGGAACGCGAGGCGCGCATCGTGCACGGCACGCGCGATGCGGTGCTCGACGAATTCGATGCGCTGCACCGCCGCTACGGCATCGAGGAATTCATCATCGATACGCCGCTGGCCGAGGCTGCACCGCGCGTTGCGTCGCTGCATCTGCTGGCCGGGAAATCGACGAGCACGCGCGCGTTTGAAACCGCGCCGTCGCACGCACTCCACACCGAACCGGCGAACGCCTCATGAGCGACACGATCCGCATCGCCACCGCCGCCGACGCGCCGGCGCTGTATGCCCTGCTCCAGCAGTCGTATGCGTCGCTGGCGCAGCACGGCGTGCATTTCACGATCACGCGCGCGCCCGTCTCACAGGTCGAGCAGGCCGTCGCCAGCCAGACCAGCTTCGTGCTCGAACGGCCCGGCGACGATGGCCGCCCGGTGCTCGCCGCCACCGTGACGGTGCGCTTTCCGTGGGTGGACAGCGACCGGCAGCGCACGCCGTATCCGTTCCTGCACTGGTTCGCCGTGGCGCCCGCGTTCAAGCGGCAAGGCCTCGGCTCGATCGTGCTGGCGCACGTCGAGGAGCAGTTCCTGGCCGCGCAGGTGAAGGCGCCGGCCACCTACCTCGCCACCGCGATCGAACATCCGTGGCTGCCGCAGTACTACCGGCAGCGCGGCTACGTGCCGTTCGATCGCTCAGTCAATGCGCTCGGCACCTCGCTCGTGTGGCTGCGCAAGGTGCTGATTCCCGAGTTGTACGAAGCATCGACACAGGCCGATGCGGAGCCCGCGGGCATCGCTTCGATCAACTGAACGACGCGCGGCGATACGCTCGCCGGCGCGCCCCGCCCCCGAATTTTTTCCACCACGCCACTCCGACATGACGTCTCCGTTCCTCCCGCTTTCCGCTTCGCACCGCGCCGCCGCGCTCGCCGCCGCTGCGCTCGCGCTGTCGCCGCTGGCGCACGCGCAGGCCCCCGCCACCGGCGGCACGCTGACCTGGGGCGTGGAAACCGAGCCGCGCACGCTGAACCCGCAATTGAACGGCCAGGACAAGGTGGAGCTGCTGTTGCGCAACGCCTATGAAAGCCTGCTCGCGCAGCGCCCGGACGGCAGCTATGTGCCGTGGCTGGCCACCGCGTGGAAGGTGTCGCCGGACGGCAAGACCTACACGTTCACGCTGCGCGACGGCGTGAAGTTCAGCGACGGCGCGCCGTTCGACGCCAAGGCCGTGGCCCGCAACTTCCTCAACGCGCGCGACCTCGCCTACTCGGGCGGCAGCAACCTGGCGCGGCTGATCTCGCACGTGGCCGACGTCAAGACGCCCGACGCGCACACGCTGGTCATCACGCTCGACGCGCCGTACGCACCGTTCCTGACGTTCTCGGGCCGCCTGCCGCTGCTCTCGCCGAACGCGTTCGACAAGCCGGACCTCAAGGCGGGCGGTGTGGACATCGCCGGCACCGGCCCGTTCGTGCTGCGCAAGTACGTGAAGGGCCAGCAGATCGAATTCGATCGGAATCCCGACTATCGCTGGGCGCCGGCCACGGCCGGCCACCAGGGGCCGGCGTATCTGGATCGCGTGGTGTATCGCTTTCTGCCCGAATCGTCGGTGCGCACCGGCGCGCTGCTGTCGGGCCAGGTGGACGTGATCGAGGGCATCTCGGGCAACGACGCCGGGCTGATCCGCTCGAACCCCGATCTGACCTACCAGCACGCGCTCAACACCGGCACGCCGTATTCGCTGTTCCTGAACGTGACCTACGGGCCGACGCAGGACGCCAAGGTGCGCCGTGCGCTGCTCGAAGGGCTCGACGTGTCGGGCATCGTGCAATCGATCTATCGCGGCGAGCGCACGCGCACCTGGGGCATCACCTCGCCGATCGATCCGCTGTACGACCGCGGCATCGAAAAGACCTACGGCAACGATCCGGCGCTCGCCAACCGCCTGCTGGACGAAGCGGGCTGGAGCGCACGCGATGCGGGCGGTTATCGCGCCAAGGGCGGCGAGCGACTGACCGTCACGGTAATTCAGGCGCAGGCCACCGTGCGCGACCAGCGCGACGTGCTGCTGCAGGCCTTGCAGGCGCAGGCACGCCAACGGCTCGGCATCGACCTGAAGATCCAGTACGTGGACGACGGCACCTACACCGATGCGCGCAAGAGCGGCAAGTTCGGCTCGATCGCGAATTCGAACACGCCGCCCGACGGCATCGACATCGAAGGCCATTACCTGCCGATCGATCGCGGCGGCGCGCTGAACTACAGCCGGGCCTCCGCGCCCGAACTGACGCGCTGGCTGCAAGCGGCGGCGGCCACGCAGAACCAGGCCGAGCGCAAGAAGCTGTACGGCGAATTGCAGCACTTCGCGATCAAGGAACAGGCCTACGCGGTGCCGCTCTACGAGCCGGAAGATCAGATCGCGGCGGCCAAGGCGGTGCAGGGGCTGCGGTTCCGGCCCTACGCGCAGATGCCCGAAAACCCGTACGACGTCTGGATCAGGAAGTAAGCGATGCGCCGCGCAACGGGGGCCCTCCTCAAGTCGATCAAGTCGATCGCACCGCTCGCGCTGCTGGCCGGCTTCGCGCACGCCGCGCCGCCATCGGGCGGCACGTTAAGCTGGGGCGTGGAAACCGAGCCGACCACCTTCAACCCGCAATTGAACGGGCAGGCCAAGGCCGAGTTGCTGCTGCGCGCGAGCTTCGAATCGCTGCTCGCGCGCCGGCCCGACGGCGGCTACGTGCCGTGGCTTGCGCGCAGCTACAGCGTGTCGGCCGATGGCAAGACGTTGAGCTTCACGCTGCGCGACGACGTGCGCTTCAGCGACGGCCAGCGGCTCGACGCCAACGCGGTGGCCGTCAACTTCACGCACATGCGCGACCCGGCCTATTGCGCCGGTTCCAGCTATTGCGGCATCGCCGCGCGGCTCGTCGAGGCGCGCGCCACCGGCCCGCTGACGGTCGCACTGACGCTGGCCGAGCCGTATGCGCCGTTCCTGTCGTTCGCGGCCGGCTTGAAGCTGATCTCGCCAGCCGCCTACGCGTCGCCGCAACTGAAGGCCGGCGGGCCGGCCGTGGCCGGCACCGGCCCGTTCGTGCTGGCGGCCTATCGCAAAGGCCAGGAAGCCGATTTCGTGCGGAATCCCGACTATCGATGGGCGCCGGCCACGGTCGGCCATCAGGGGCCGGCGTATCTCGATCGCGTGGTGTACCGCTTCCTGCCCGAATCGTCGGTGCGCACCGGCGCGCTGCTGTCGGGGCAGGTGGATGCGATCGAGGGCATCTCGGGCAACGACGCCGCGCTGATCGAGCGGCAATCGAACCTGCGCTACCAGCGCGCGCTGAACACCGGCTCGCCCTATTCGCTGTACCTGAACACCACCTGGGGGCCGACGCGCGACGTGCGCGTGCGGCGCGCGCTGTTGCAGGCGTTCGATCTCGATAGGCTGGTGGGCGCGATCTATCGCGGCAAGCGCGTGCGCGCGTGGGGCATCACCTCGCCCGTCGATCCGCTCTACGACCGCACGATCGAAAAGACCTACGGCAACGATCCCGCACTCGCCAACCGGCTGCTGGACGAGGCCGGCTGGACCGGGCGCGACGCGGCCGGGTTCCGCACCCGGCGCGATGCGAACGGCCAGGCCGAGCGCCTGACGATCGACGTGGTGCAGGCGCAGGCCACCGTGCGCGACCAGCGCGACGTGCTGCTGCAAGGTTTGCAGGCGCAGGCGCGGCAACGGCTCGGCGTCGAGCTGACGCTGCGCTACGTCGATGCGGGCACCTACGTCGAGGCGCGCAAGACGGGCCGCTTCGGCGCGATCCCGAACTCGAACACCGATACCGACGGCATCGATACCGAGAACCACTACCTGCCGCCCGATCGCGGCGGCGTGATCAATTACAGCCGCGCCACCGACCCGCGCCTGAGCACGTGGCTGCGCGAAGCGGCCGGCACGCGCGACGACGCCGCGCGCGGCAAGTTGTACGCGCAACTGCAACGCTTCGCGATCGTCGAGCAGGCCTATGCGATTCCGCTCTACCAGCCCGAGGACGAGATCGCCGCCAGCGAGCGCGTGAGCGGCCTCGCATTCCGCAGTTTCAAGCAAATGCCGGATGCGCCGTACGACGTGCGCGTGCGGCCGGACTGACGCGCCCGCGTGCGTACCCGAACCTGAAGGAATCCCGATCATGACCCGCACCGCGCCGCTCGCCGGCCCT
Organism: Burkholderia sp. 22PA0099; assembly: GCF_047497165.1. NCBI lineage: Bacteria > Pseudomonadati > Pseudomonadota > Betaproteobacteria > Burkholderiales > Burkholderiaceae > Burkholderia > Burkholderia sp. 22PA0099. The sequence continues at coordinate 3,395,246 of NZ_CP163164.1, forward strand.
GCTTCAACGTCATCCTCGCCGCCACCGCAAACGGCGCCCGCGCGACCCCGCCGCCTGCGCTCGCCCGTCCTCACGCGCCTGGGCACCGGCCTGCTGGTGCTGTGGTCAGCCATCACGCTGTCGTTCGTGGCGGTGCAGGTGGCGCCCGGCGACATCGTCAGCCTGTTGATCGGCGAGCAACTGAGCACGCCCGAGATCGAGGCCGCGATCCGCAAGGAATGGGGCCTCGACGAGCCGGTGTGGCTGCAATACGTGCATTACGTCTGGCGCATCCTGCATGGCGATTTCGGCCGTTCGTACATCCTCAACACCGAGGTCGCGCCGCTCGTGATCGGCCAGCTGTGGCCGACGTTGAAGCTGACCGCCGCCGCGCTGGTCGTCACGCTGGTGTTCTCGGTGAGCCTTGCCGTGCTGACGGCCGGCCGCCGCTGGGGCGGGCGCGCGGCGTCGGGCACCGAGCTGCTGCTGGCGTCCACGCCGTCGTTCTGGCTCGGGATCATGCTGCTGTTCGTGTTCAGCTTCACGCTGAAGCTGTTCCCGGTGGCCGGCGACCGCGGGTTCTCGTCGCTGGTGCTGCCCGCGCTGTCGCTCGGCCTCGCGCAAGGCGCCACCATCGGCCGCGTGCTGCGCCTGGGCATCGAGCGCGCGCTCGACGAGCCGTATGCGCTGACGGTGCGCTCGTGGGGCGTGGGCGGCTTCGCGCTGCGCGCGCGCCATGCGCTGCGTCACGCGGCGCTGCCCGCCGTCACGCTGGCCGGCTGGCTGGTGGGCGGCCTGTTGAGCGGCGCGGTGATCACCGAGCAGGTGTTCGGGCGGCCCGGCCTCGGCAAGATCACCGTCGATGCGGTGCTGGCCAAGGACATGCCGGTGATCCTCGCGATCGCGATCCTGTCGGCGGCGATCTACGTCGCCCTCAGCACCGCCGTCGACCTGCTTTACCTGCTGATCGACCCCCGCCTGCGCGAACCGCGCGCACGGCGCTGACCCGGAGCCCGCGATGTCCGTCCCCCTCGACCTGCCCCTGCGCGCACGCCCCGGCCTGCAGGCATTCGGCTGGCTGCGCCGCCACCCCGGCCTCGCGCTGGCCGCGCTCTACCTGCTGCTCAACGCCGTGGCCGTGTTCGCGCCGGGCTGGCTCACCCATTACGACCCGCTCGCGGCGGACCCGGTGTCGGCCCAGCTCGGCAGCAGTGCTGAACACTGGCTCGGCACCGATCAGTTGGGCCGCGACATTTATGCGCGCGTGATCTACGGCGCGCGCCATTCGCTGTCGATCAGCGCCGCCGCGATCGGCATCGCCACGCTGGCCGGCACCGTGCTCGGGCTGGCCGCCGGGCTCGCGCGCGGCTGGCTCGACGAGCTGGTCACGCGGCTGCTCGACGTGGTGTCGGCATTTCCCGACCTGCTGCTGGCGCTGATGCTGATTTCGTTTACCGGCCCCGGCGCGGTCAACCTGGTGTTCGCGCTCGGGGTGGCGTCGGTGCCGCGCTTCGCGCGCGTGGTGCGTGCGCAAACCTTCGTGGTGGCCGGTTCGGGCTACGTCGAGCAGGCGCGCACGCTGGGCCTGCCGCCGCTGGTGCTGATCTGGCGGCACGTGCTGCCGCACGCGATCGCGCAGGTGCCGGTGCTCGCCACCATCGGGCTGGGCACCGCGATCATCGGCACCTCGGGCCTGAGCTTCCTCGGCATGGGGCCGCAGCCGCCCACCGCCGAGTGGGGGCTGATGCTGGCCGAGGGCCGCAACTATCTCTACAACGCGTGGTGGATCGCCGTCTGGCCCGGCGTGGCGATCACCGCGACCGTGGTGGCCGTCAACGCACTGGGCGGCTACTGGCAGCAGCGCTTCGAGCGCCGGGAGGCATCATGAGGAACGCAGCCGTTGTGCCGCCGTTGGGGGGTGGGAATCGTATCGGGCGTGTCGGAGCCGGCGCGCCTGCATCGCGGGAGCGTGGGCCTTCGTCCGAGTCGCCGGGATCATCGAATTTGCCCGACTCGCCAGGCCGGCGCGATTCTTCCGATTCGATCGGCTCTCCTGACCGGTTCGAGGCTCCCGCTCCGCGCGGCGACATCGCCTCGCCCCGTGCCCTCGCCGGCAACGTGCTCGCGCGCATCGAGGGTCTGACGATCGGTTTCGCCGGGCGGCACGGCACCCGCGCCGTGGTCGGGCCGCTCGATCTCGAGGTGCGGGCCGGTGAATGCGTGGCGCTGGTCGGCGAATCGGGTTCGGGCAAATCGGTCACCGCGCGCAGCCTCGTGGGGCTGAACGGCGCGAACGCCGTGGTGCAGGCCGAGCGCTTCGAGATCGCGGGCGTGGACGCGCGACGCTTTCGCGAACGCGATTGGCGCGCCATCCGCGGGCGCCGGATCGGCTACGTGCTGCAGGACGCGCTGACCTCGCTCGATCCGCTCTGGCGCGTGCGCGACCTGCTGGCCGAGGCGCTGCACGACACGCCGCGCCGCGAGCGCGCCGCCCGCAGCGCCGAGATTTTGCGCGCGGTCGGCATCGACGAGCCCGAGCGCCGCCTGCCGCAATATCCGCATCAGTTGTCGGGCGGGTTGCGCCAGCGCGTGCTGATCGGCACCGCGCTGGCCGGCGGCGCGAACCTGCTGATCGCCGACGAGCCGACCACCGCGCTCGATGTGTCCGTGCAGCGGCAGATCCTGTCGCTGCTGCAGGCGCGACGCGAGGCCGGTGACGCGCTGCTGCTGATCAGCCACGACCTGGCCGTGGTGGCCGAGCTGGCCGACCGCGTGCTGGTGATGCGCCACGGCCGCGTGGTCGAGCAAGGCGATGCACGCGCGGTGCTGGCCGCGCCCGCGCATCCGTACACGCGGCAACTGCTGGCGGCGATCCCGACACCGGCCTCGCGCGGGTTTCGTTTGTCGCCGCAGACGCGGGATGGGGACGTGGCGGGTGACGTCGCACCCCACGCATCCGACATAACGCAGGCCCGCCTGCCGCTGCCCCTCAAACGCATCGACACAAGTGCCCAGGTGCTGACCGTCGACGCCGTCACCAAACGCTACGGCCACGACGACACCGCGCCGGCCGTGGCCGACATCTCGTTCACGCTCGCGAAGGGCGAAACGCTCGGCATCGTCGGCGAATCGGGCTCCGGAAAATCGACCGTGGCGCGCATCGTGCTCGGCCTGGTCGCGCCCGACGCCGGCCGCGTCACGCTCGGCGGCGAACCGTGGAGCGACGTGCCGGAAGCCGCGCGCCGGGCGCGCCGCGCCGGCCTGCAACTGATCGCGCAGGACCCCGGCAGTTCGTTCGACCCGCGCTACACCGTCGAGCAGATCATCGGCGAGAGCCTCGATGCCGTGCGCGTGTCCGGCGACGCGCGCCGCCACCGCGTGCGGCAACTGCTCGACGAGGTGCGGCTCGGCGCCGGCTGCCTGACGCGCTACCCGCGCGAGCTGTCCGGCGGCCAGCGGCAGCGCGTGGCGATCGCGCGCGCGTTTGCGCCGAACCCGTCGCTGCTGGTGGCCGACGAGCCCGTCAGCGCGCTCGACGTGTCGATCCAGGCGCAGGTGCTCGATCTGCTCGCCGATCTGCAGGCCGAGCACGGCACCGCGATGCTGTTCATCTCGCACGATCTCGGCGTGGTGCATCACGTCGCCGACCGCGTGCTGGTGATGCGGCGCGGGCAGGTGGTCGAGCACGGCGCGGTCGAGGCCGTGTTCGCCGCGCCCGCGCATCCGTACACCGCCTCGCTGCTGGCGGCCCTGCCGACGCTGCCGGCTCGCGCTGCGCCCTCTTCCATTCATCATCCGGCCGCGCCGCTCGCGTCGCCGGCCTGACCTCTCCGCTCTCACGCCATGACCTCAACCACTCCGTCATCGCCGCGCCGCGTGCATCTCGGCGCGATCATCCAGGGCGCTTCCGGCAACATGTCGGCCTGGCGCCACCCCGACGCCGTCGCCGACGCCAGCATCAACCTCGGCTTCGTGCGCGAGCTGGCCCGTCAGGCCGAGGCGGCCCGCTTCGATCTGCTGTTCGTGGCCGACGGCCTGCACATCAACGCCAAATCGATCCCGCACTTCCTGAACCGCTTCGAGCCGATCACGCTGCTGTCCGCGCTCGCGCTCGCCACCGAGCGGATCGGCCTGGTCGGCACGCTGTCCACCTCGTACAGCGATCCGTTCACCGTCGCGCGGCAGTTTGCCAGCCTCGACCACCTGAGCGACGGCCGCGCCGGCTGGAACGTCGTCACGTCACCGCTCGAAGGCTCCGCCGCCAACTTCTCGCGCAAGCAGCATCCCGAGCACGCGCTGCGCTACCGGATCGCCTCCGAGTTCCTCGACGTGACCAAGGGGCTGTGGGATTCGTGGGAAGACGACGCGTTCGTGCGCGACAAGGCCAGCGGCCGGTTCTTCGATCCCGCCAAGCTGCATGCGCTCAATCACGCGGGCGAGTTCTTCCAGGTGGCCGGCCCGCTCAACATCGGCCGCTCGCGTCAGGGCCGCCCGGTGCTGTTCCAGGCTGGCGCGTCCGACGACGGCAAGGGCGTGGCCGCGCGCCATGCCGATGCGATCTACACGCGCCAGGAAACCATTCCGCTCGCGCAGGCGTTCTACGCCGACGTGCAGCAGCGGCTCGCCGCGCACGGCCGCGCGCCCGGCAGCCTGAAGATTTTCCAGGGCGTGAGCGTGATCGTCGCGCGTTCGGCCGCCGAGGCCGAGTCGCATTACCAGGACACCGCGCGGCTCGTGACGATCGACAACGCGCTCGATTACCTGGGCCGCTATTTCGACCATCACGATTTCTCGCGCTACGCGCTCGACGCGCCGTTCCCCGACATCGGCGCGCTCGGCAGCAACCAGTTCCGCAGCACCACCGACACAATCAAGCGCGACGCTGCCGAGCGCCGGCTGACGCTGCGCGAGGTCGCACTCGAAGCGGCCACGCCGCGGCCGAGCTTTTCCGGCACGCCCGAACAGGTGGCCGACGGCTTGCAGGCGTGGGTGGAGGCGCGCGCCACCGACGGCTTCATCGTGCGCGGCGGCACGCCCACCGCGTTCGCCGATTTCGCCGCACAGGTGGTGCCGGTGCTGCAGGAACGCGGCGCATATCGGCAGGATTACGAAGGATCGACGCTGCGCGAACACCTCGGGCTGGATGTGCCTGTCAACCGCTATGCCCAGGCTCGGGATGCGGCCTGAGCGTCGCCCCATTCGTTGTTTTTTGTCTTCATGAATTCAGGAATCCACACCATGAGTCGCGACCTTTTGATTCTGCTCGAACCGGGCTTCACCGATCCGGCCCATCCCGGCGAGCGCTTCGTCTGCCCCGACGGCATTCCAATCGAGGGCCTGCTCGCCTCCGATCCGGCCCGCGCGGCGCAACTCGACGTGCAGCGCGTGCCGTTCGCGCGCCCGCGCCAGACGGCGATTGCCGCGCTGGACGAGGCGCATCAGGGGCTGCCGGTGCTGGTGCTCGGGGATGAGCATCCGGTGCCGGACGATGCGCAGCGGCTTGGAGACAAGCGGTTTGTGACGGAAACGAAGCGGATTCTTGCGTTGTTGGCAGAACGGCATGGGTTTCCGAAGGTACATTGACGAGGGCTGACGGCGGGCAGGTGCCGGTCAGGCCAACGCGGACGCCGCCATTCGTCGAGCCCGTCGCCGCAAATACAGGTTGTTGAGAACCAGGGCAGACGCCGTTATCGCCGCACCGAGTATTTGCGCTCCGCTCGGCACGACGCCTGTCAATGCAGACACGGCAAACGTAGTCACGGGCACCACGTCCATGAACAGCACGCCATTCATCGGCCCGAGAATTCGGTTACCGGAAATCCAGCAGAGAATGGCCACGAAACCGGCGATCGGCCCCATGTAAATCAGATGCGGCGTGATCGTCCACCATGCCGTGAGCGTGGGAGCGGCGACGGCGTGCGTCACGACGAGCAGCACATTCACGCTGATGACGGTGGTCAGGCCCAGCCATGTCGTCACTGTCGTGTATTTCAACGCCGACCATCGTGTGAAGTACGCGGAGCCGAACGTATAGACAACCCAGCAGAATGCGCCCAGAACGATGAGGCCGCTTGCCGCGTAGTGTTGTGGCGCGGCCAATGCAGCCAGAAAATCCCCCCGTGTGATGACGAGGGCGACGCCGGTGAACGAGATGACCACGAACAGAAATGAAGGAAGCGGGGGCGCGGTTCTCCGCACCAGCGCATTGAGGAGCAAGCCCATCATCGGTTGCGTCGCCATCATGATGGACGCGGCAAGCGCCCCTTGCTCTCCCGCCAGTTGCTGCCCCAGAAAGACAAACGATCCGAACCCGCAGAACCCCACCGAGCCGAGCAACCAGGCAATCGACAACGATTTGCCGTCGATTCGCAACGCGCCGAGTCCTTCCCGTCTCAGCAACAGGACGACAAAGGCCGCACCGGCGATCAGGTAACGGAGCGAAGTAAAGGTAAAAGGATCGATGTAACGCAGCGCGTCCGTCATGACCGGAAACATCACGCCGAACAGGATGGTCGCGACGAGGCACGCCGCAATCCCGTTCCAGTAGCCCAAAGACCTCGAAGCCAAACCGGTTGATGAATTCATGAACGATCATTCTCAAAATAGATAAAAAATTGGCATCCGCTGTTCGCGAATGCCACCGGCCCGGCTACGACATGCGCAGACGCGCTACGTCAGTGCCCGCAACGCCATCTCGACAATGGATGCGAGTGCGGCCTCGCTCATGTCGACCTTGCCGAGCACGCGTATGCCTTGAACCATGCACAGCAGGAAACGCCCGACTTCCTCGGCGTCGAGGTGACGATCGAATTCGCCTGCCTGCTGACCTCTTGCTATCGCTAGACTGAACTGCGTTGCGATCCGCTGCAACGTCGATTCGATACGTGAGCGCAGAACATCATCGCCCGGCAGGTGTTCGATCACCGTATTGGTAATGAAACAGCCATGGCGCTCCGACAGGTTCACGCTCACCTTCGTATAGTGCAGCAGCGCTTCGCGAAGCGCCTGCCTTGGCGGCAAATCGGCGGCCAACCGCTCCTTCAGTCGGGCAACGGCGCCTTCCGCGTAACGATCGAACGCCGCGACGAGCAATCCGTGCTTGTCGCCGAACGTTCGGTACAAGCTGCCGCGAAAGACGCCGGTTGCGTCACATAGCGCATCGACGGGGGTCGCGTGGTAGCCGTTTTCCCAAAACACTCGCGCGGCAGCCTCGACAGCCTGGTCGACGTCGAACTCTCGTGGACGCCCACGCTCGGCGGCGCGCTCCTTGCGGGGGAGGTGTGTGTCAGTCGTGTTCATACGAGCGATATTAGGACCATTCAGTCTCAAAATCAATGTTTCGTGCGATGTCGATCAACCTCTATCGGTTATTTTGTATCGGAGCCGGCGCACTCGTCGTGCAACATCGCTGGCCGAAGCAACTCGGCTCAGACGCCAGACGGTTTCGGACGGCCGAGCTTGACCATTTGCCGAAACATGAACTGCGGCGCAACGCGGCTGGCGATCTTCAGGACATTGCTCACACCAGGACGAATCTCGAGTTTCCCGGCTTCGATACCTGCAATGGCGCGTTTCGCGAGCACGCCGACATTCATGCCTTTTTCATTTTTCATCGCCTCGGCAAACTCGCCTCGAAACAGCGGCGTTTCGGTGCCCGGGGGCGCCAATTCGACTACGGACACACCGGTGCCGGCCAACTGCGCCCGCAGGCACTGTGTATAGGCATGGAGTGCGGCTTTTGACGCGCTGTATATCGGCGCCGCAGGGAAGGGAATAAATGCCAGACCCGATGAAACATTCACGATCAAGCTGTTTTTCCGCCTCATGAGCAAGGGCAGGAAAGTTTGAACCATCCACATCGGGCCCTTCAAGTTTCCATCGATTTCAGTGGTCAGGTCACTCAACGGATACTGCCGATCCAGCCCGATGTTGCGCATCGTTCCCGCGTTGTTCACCAGGGTGTCCAACGCCGGGAACTGCTCGGACACGATTTTGTATATCGACGCGATATCGGCCGGATCGCTTACGTCGCTTTGAAAAGCATGCAGCCCCGGCACGGCCCGCTGTGCATCTTTCAGCCTGCCCGGGTCCCTCCCGGTGACGATCACCGTATTGCCGCCCTTGGCGATGAGTTGCCGTGCCAACTCCATGCCGATCCCGCTTGTTCCGCCGGTAATCAATACGGTTCTTCCTGTCATTTTCATGATGTCACTCCCTGTTTTGTCGAGCACGAGCGTAGTCTGCCCGGTACACTCTTCAAAAGAAAGAAGGCACCTGAAAGTTCTATACGTACCAAAAAGAGAGTGTGAAAGTGGAACGAGTCCCGGAGTTCACCACGGAACAGATCGCCGCCGCGCAGTATTACGCGAGCCTGACACCGCCGATCGATCTTGATCCTCGCATCGCTTCGTTGGTCAGAGATCTCATCGGCCGCGTTGCCGACAAATGGACAATGCTGATCCTCGACACGCTCGCGGAAAAGTCGCCGCTGCGTTTCAGCCGACTTGGCGAATTGGTTGAGGGAATCAGCCAGAAAATGCTCACGCAAACCCTACGCGCGATGGAACGCGATGGCCTGGTGATACGTACGGTGTATCCGGTCGTGCCACCGAAGGTCGAATACAAACTCACCGACCTGGGGATCACATTGGGCGCTGCATTTTGCGGAGTCTGGGTCTGGGCGGCCAATAATCTGGATGCGGTGGAAAACGCGCGTCGAGATTTCGACCAACGGCCGTAACGGCTGGCCACGGGGCATGAGCGAACCTCCGGGGGGCAACAGCGCTATCGCGGCAGCCTGAACCGCCGTTAGGCGGCACGTATCGGCGACTCCCGGTGAGTTGCCGCATGTCTCAAGATGGCCGGAAGCCGCCCGACACGGGTCAACCTGGCCAACCCGCGCCCCACCCCCTCACTCGAAATCCACCCCCATCCCCTTCCCCGCGAAATACCCCTTGATCGCCTCGACGATCTCCTGCCGAACCGCCTCGCTCACCGGCGCCTTCTTCCCATCCGATTCCACCTCGTTGATGGAATTCAGATACACCACAAACGCCGGATCACCCGGCTTGGACACCAGCAACCCCTCCCCCAGCACCCGGGCCTGCTGTGAGCCCTTGCTCAGAAGAATATCGCCGCGCGAAACGTGAGTGACAACGAAGCTCATCGCTTACCTCTGAAAAATAGTCGTAACTTCCTGGGTACTCGGGTCGATGGTCTGAATCGTCTTGACGTTCGGATTGCTCATCAACGTGCCCTTTTCGTACCCTTCCCAGACATTGCCCGGCCGCAGTTCCTTGCCGATCACCCCGCGCACCAGGCCGCATGTGCCCTGAGCATACGCCTTCGACATCTGCCCCCACTCGTTGACCACGGTCGGATTGTTGGCATCCCAGGCAGGCATCTGCACTTTCTGTTGCGCGAGCAACATTTCCAGCGTGGTGCCGCCGTTGGCCTTGGCGATTTCGGCGGCAGGGTCCATGCCCCCCACGCCATTGGTCCGGCCCGACCAGAAGAACGCGGTATCGGGCTGCGTCTTCATCAGCTCGGTCGGCCGCGAACGGAACTGGCCGTTGTCGCTCTCGCGCCAGCGCTGGGATTTGTCGCACCAGGTCGGGCTCAACCCGAACGGATCGACCTGCCCGGTCGGCACCACGGTGTAGAGATACGCGTTCGCGCCGCCCGACAAGCCGATCGGGTCCTTGCTGATATAGCGGCCCATCCGCGGCGCGTAATAGCGGAAGCGGTTGTAGTGCAGCCCGGTTTCCTCGTCCCATTGCTGGCCCTGGAAACGCAGCGCGTTGTGCACCACGCCGCCGGTGGCCTGCGACACGCGCGCGATCACCTCGGCCGCCTCGCCCCACGCCTTGTATTCGGCTTCCCAGACGATCTCGCCCAGTGGGTCCGTCATCAGCTTCGGCGTGCCGATCTGATCGCAGTGGTAGTAGAACACCGTCGCCGGCCCCGCTGCCTCGCGATACGCCAGCAGCGGATCGTCCTCCGGGGTGTAGCGATGCTCGGCGGTCCACTCGGGCGTGTCGATGCCCTCTACCGCCGCAGTCGCGAATTGCGCCAGCGGCACGAAGCCGTAAGGCTCGTAGAGGTAATGCGTGCCGCCCGCCGCACGGCTCTCGAACGCCAGCTTCTGGCCATCCCATCCGTACACGGTCCGCTCGCCGTCCACGTCCTTGCCGATCCGTCGGCCGAACGGATCGTAGTAGTACTTCGCTTCGTGATGATGCTGCGCCCCCGCCACGCTCGCGCCCGTCAAGCGGCCGAAACCGTCCCAGTCGTAGCGATGATGGGCCTCGGGCGAGCGCATCTCCACGAGGTTGCCCCGCTCGTCGTAGCTGAAGTGGCTGCCCGCGTACGTGGTCAGCAGATTGCCCAGCACCGGCGAGACCGCGGCCGGCAAGCTGTTGTCGGGGCCTCTCAGGATCGACGGACCCGTACGCGCTTGCTCGGGGTTGGGCGTATCCAGCAGGTTGCTGGCCGGATCGAACGCAAAGCGCTCGTTGCCGGCCGGCGCGAGCGCCTCCACCAACCGGCCCACCGGGTCGTAACGGTAGGTGCTCACGCCCTTGCGGTTGTCGTCGATCTGCGCGAGATGGCCCGCCGGGTCGTAGCGATAGCCCCGATCGATGAACGGCGCCCGTGCACCGAGACGCTGCGCCGTGCGGGCTTCGAGCCGGCCGGCCGGATCGTATTTGGTCTCCTCGCCGACGCGGTTGGCCAGCGTGCGCTGCACCTCGCGATGCAGGTCGTCGCGCTCGAACTGGATCAGTTCCTGGCCGTCGAGCTGGATCTCGTGCACATGGCCCGAGCCGTACACGAGCCAGTCGATGCGATGGCCGTCCGGGCGCACCGTGCGGATGCGCGTGCCGTTCTCGTCGTAGGCATGACGCCAGACGTAGCTGCGGCGCCCGCCTTGCCAGCGATGCTCGTGATGCTCGCGCACCAGGTTGCCGGCGCTGTCGAAGAAGTGCTGGATGCCGCCGTGACGGTTCTGCGCATCGACCAGACGCCCGTTGGCGTCGTACATGAAGCGCTCGTCCTCGTCGCCCGCCACGCGCCGCACGAGCCGCCCCGCCTCGTCGTATTCGACCTCGGTGATCTGCTGCGCAACCTGCGACGACACGAGCCGCCCGGTGGTCGGCGCGTAGACGTAACGCGTACTCACGCCATCGAAGCCGGTCTCCTCCAGCAAACGCCCGCCCGCATCGAAGCGGAAGCGATGGCTCGCGCCGTTGGCGTCGGTCAGCATCGACAGGCGGCCGAGCGGATCGTAGCGGTACTGCATGGTTTCGCCCAGCGCGTTGCGGCGCGTGGCGAGCCGCCCGGCCACGTCGTAGCTGTAGCGCGTGGCTCGATCCATCGGGTCGGTATGCACCAGCAGGCGGCCTTCGGCGTCGTAGTCGAAACGCTCGGTGCCGGCCGCCGATTCGGTTGCGGTCAACTGGCCGTTGGCGCCATAGCGGAACGTCGCGCCGCCGCCCGCCGCGTCCTTGCTTTCCAGCACGCGGCCGCGCGCATCGTAGCGCCATTGCGAGGTTTTGCCGGAGCAATCGGTGTAGCCGGTGAGCTGGCCCGCGTCGTCGTAGGCGAGCTGCCGCGTGCCGCCCCGCGCATCGGTCACGGCGACCAGTTGCCCCTTGCCGTCGTAGGCATGCTTCGTTTCGTGGCCGAGCGGATCGGTCTGCCTGACGAGGTTGCCGGCGTCGTCATAGGCATGCTGCCAGCGTGCGCCCTGCGGATCGACGATCGTGATCAGTTGATCCTTGCCGTCGTACGTCATGTGCGTCACGCTGCCGTTGCGGTGCGTGAGCGCGATCAGGTTGCCGCGCGCGTCGTAGCCGAAACGTTCGACGCTGCCGTCCGGGTAGATGTGCTGGGTCAGGTTGTGATTCGCGTCGCGATAGAACCATTCCTCGAGGCCGTCCGGCTGGATCACGCGGTACGTGTAACCGTCGATGTCGTAGTAATGGCTCGTGACGCGGCCGAGGCCGTCCGTGACCTGCACCAGCCGGATGTTCGGGTCCCAGGCGAGGCGCGTTTCGTAGCTGCCGTCGTCCGCGTACTCGCGCACGCAACGCGCCTTCGGCCCGGTGCCGTCCCATTCGAGGTTCATGCCCCGGCCGGTGCGATCGGTGTAGCGCGTGATCAGATGGTGACGATAGCGGTATTCGCGGCGATTGCCGTCGCGATCCACGGCAGCGATCAGATCGCCCTGCTCGTCGTAGTGGTAGCTGGCGAGCGTGCCGAGCTTTTCGCCATCGGCATCGATATGCAGCGCGCTGGCGAGCCGCCCCTTCGCGTCGTGGGTCAGCAGCACGCTGCCTTGTTCGTTGGCCACGCGCGCGAGCCGCCCGGCTTCGTCGTACACCAGCACGATCTGGTTGCCGTTGCGGTCGCGCAGGAACGCCAGGCGGAACACGTCGGCATGCCGCTCGTACACCTCGATCAGCTTGTGGCCGCGCGTGAGCGCGAGCCATTGATCGTCGAGCCGCGACAGCGTCAGTTCCTCGCCGAAATCGTCGTGCGATTCGCCGGCGGCCAGCAGCGGGTAGTCGAGGCTGCGGCCGGTCGCATCGTGATACACGAGCTTTTGTTCGGCCTCCCGAATATCCAGGCGCGTGGTGTACGGCGTGACCCAGCGCGCGCCCAGTTCGCCGTCGTCGTAGGCGGACAGGAACGAGCGATAGGTACGCAGCCAGACGATCGGCAACACGCCCGGCAGCGAGAAATCCTCGTGCGCGAACAGTTCGTCTCCAAGCGCGAAGCCGATCGAGGATGGCGAGCGGCCCGCTGCCGCGCCGCCGCCGCAGGTCTTGCAGGTGTTTGCGCCGGGGTGCTTGGCGGCCGCCTGGCTGGCGATCGTTTCCAGTTCGCCTTCGGTCTTCTTGAGTTCCGCCTTGACGGTGCCCGCTTCCTTGATGCCGACCACCTGGCCGCGATGGGCCTTCAGCGCGCGCCACTTCTCGACCGCGATCGTCAGCGCGTTGAGCAGCCACATCAGGCCGCCCACATCGGAACTATTCAAGCCCTTGATCTTCGCCGTCACCATCGGGATCGCGCCGCGCGCGGTGGCCGCCAACTCCCGCAGTTTCGCGTTGGTGGAAGGCGAGACCAGGTTGGCCGCCTTGGTGGCGACGTTCGCCGTGTCCTTGACGAGTTCCTTCGCGCCATCCTCCAGATACGACCACAGGCTGTGGGCGATCTTGCTCGCATCGTGCGCGGTGAAGCCGTCGCCGGCCTGCTTCAGATGCTGCGCGGCCGCCCGCTCGTTGCCGGCGGTGTCGAACAGCGCGCCCGAGGCGGCCTTCTCGAAGATCTGCGCGAGCCCTTCGAGCAGTTGATGCGCATGGTTCGCGCAATCGTCGAGCAGTTGCTGCAGCTTGGCCTTGACCTGCTGGACGAAGGCGTCGATCTCGCCCGCGAACTTGGTGCTCAGGTGCGAGACCAGCACCGAGATCACCGCGTCGGCGATCATCTGCGCGCCGCCTTCGGCCACCGCCACCGCGCTGCGTTCGAGCTCCTGGCGCGCCAGCTTGAGCAGCGGCCGCGCGCCCATGCGGAACTCGCCCATCACCGGCGGGATCGGGATGATGCCGATCAGGTCGATGCCGAGGTTCAGGTAATCGAACACATCCTTGTGCTGGGCCTCGATCAGCCGCTTGATGTCCATCACCACGTCAACGGCCGAGATGATGTTCGAGACCACCGGGATATAGCTGGCCAGTTGTTCGACGCGCGCCAGGGTGACGTAGCCGTCGCTGACGCTCTTGAGCCACTGGTCGAAGTTGTCCAGCGCGCTGCCGACGTCTTCCTTGGCGATCGTCACCAAGGGCATGATCGCGACCTTGGTTTCGTGGCTTTTCTGCGGCGCGGCCGGCGCGGTGGTGGACGGTGTGCTCATCGTTATCGGTTTCTTATCGTCGGTTGTGCTTGTCGCTGCGATGGTTGTACTTGTCGCTGCGATGGATCAGACCAGCCCCTTGATGGCAGGCAGCGCGCCACGCGCCGACTGCACCAGCGACCCGACCTGCTGGGCCGCGCCGGCCATCGGGCTCGCGCCGGCCGAGGGCAGCAGCTTGCTCACCATGCCCGGTGCGGCGGCGAGCGGGTTCGAGGCGATCGAGGCCAGGCTGCCCAGTTGCGAGACGTTCTTGCCGGCCGCCCCGAGCAGGCTGCTCACGCCGCCGCCCAATGCACCCGAGGCACCGGACGCCCCGGTCAGGCCGGCCACGGCCGAGCCGGCGCCGCCCAGCGCCGAGGCCATCGAGCCCGCGCTGCCGACCGCCGACAGCGCGGAGGTCGCCCCGCCCAGGCTCGCGCCCGCCGAAGCCAGCCCGGCCGCCGACGATGCGAGCGCCCCCGCGCCGCCCGCCGCCGGCAGCAGCGAGGCCAGTTGCGAACCGGCCGCGGCGCTGCCGCCCGTGGATGGCGCGAGCGGCCACGGCACGCTCTTGAAGTAATTGGCCGGCTGCGACGGGTCGCGCGGATCGGTGCCGAACTGCACCTGCGCTGCGCCGGGCGGCAGGCCGCTGACGGTGGTGCGGCCACTGGCGTCGAGCGCGCCCTTGCGCAGCAGCGAACCGTTCGCGTCGAACACCGAGAACTGACCGCCCTTGACGGCCTCGCCGTTGGCGTATTGATGCAGCAGGTTGAGCTGGCCCGGCTGGTCGGGCCGCGCGGCGGGCAGCGGGTAACCCTGGCTGGCCGGCCCCGCGAAGAGGTGCTGCGCGCCCTTGACGTCGATCTTCCCCGGCGCGTGGATCTCGATGTTGCCGCCCGACAGGCGGATATACGCGCCGCCCGAGGTCAGCAGCACTTCCTTGTCCGCCGCGATCTCGATCTTCTCGGTCGCGGAGAGCAGCTTGAGGGTTTTCTGCGCGGTCAGTTCGATGTTGTCGTCCTGCGCCTGGATCTCCACCTTGCCCTTCGCCGCGAACAGCTTCATGCCCGCGTTCTGCACGAACAGGCTCAACTTCTCGCCGACGCTCGCGATCAGCGATTTGCCGGCCGCCACGTGGGTGCTCTGCCCGCTCACCAGGTTGATGTGCTCGGTGGCGGCGGCATGGATCGATTGCTGCGACGACAAACCGATCGCGGCCGGGCTGCCGAACACCATCACCGGCTGGCGGAACGCGTTCGCGCTGCCGGTGCCGCCGCCAGCGGTGTTGCCGCCCGAGGCGGCGGCGCTCGCCACCGTGTTTTGGGTTGCGTCGGTCAGCGCGCGCATCGCGTCGTGCGCATCCTGCAGGCTTTCGGCCTGATGCTGGACGCTGGCGTCCGACATCGATTCGACGATGCTTTCCGCGTTGACGAGCTGCTGCTGCGTTTCCTTCACGTCGAGCGGCTGGGTGTTCGCCGCCTTCGGATAGGTCGTGACGTACAGGCCCTGGCTCGCGCGCACCGCGCCGTAATCGTCGGTGCGCAGGTCGAAGCCGCTGCCCAGGTAGCCGCCGCGCGAATTGCCGCTCTGATCGATCAGATAGCCCAGATGCAGCATGCTGTTCGCGCTGCTGCTCATCAGTTGCAGGCGGTTCTGGCCGGTGGCGTCGTCCATCACCATCTGGTTGTAGCCGCTGCCGCCGTATTCCTTCGAGCGATGGCCCGACAGGATGCCGTTGCTGTGCCACTGCGGCTTCACCGCGCCGTTGTAGATGCGATGCAGCGCGATCGGCCGGTCGCAATCGCCGCCGACATAACCGACGATCACTTCCTCGCCCACCCGCGGCATGTGCACGCCGCCATACCCACCGCCCGTATCCGACTGCGCCACGCGCACCCAGCAGGACGCGCCTTCGTCGCCCGGATTCAGCCGATCCCAGACGAACATCACCTTCACGCGGTTCAGTTCGTCCGTGTAGACCTCTTCGCCCTGCGGCCCGACGACGATCGCCGTCTCCAGGTGCATCTCCGGCTTCGGATGCTCGAACGGGCTGCGATACGGCACCGTGGTGCGCTGCGCCTCGACTTCGGCCAGATAGAAGCCGGCCGAGCCGTCGTCATGCGGCACCGAGGCGCCCGCGTAACCGGCCTTGGCCTGCGCCACGGCGGCCTGCAGGCTGTGCGGGAAGCTGGCTTCCTTGTCCGACAGCGGCAGGTTGTTCTCGATATAGCGCTGAACTGAGATCGCAACGAACTCTCGCTGGTTCGACGGATCGCGATCGTGCTCGGGATGCCCGTTCAGATCGAAGCGCAGGCCCGCGTCGATGCCGCGCACGCCGCCCGCCGCGAAGAACCGTTTCGCCCGCGACTCCCATTCTTCCAGGTGGACCTTCGACAGGTGCTCGCCGCGGTCCTGTTTCGAATAGGTATAGGCGCCCGTGTATTCGTAGACCTCGGCCTGCTGGGGCAGATCGCCCTGGCCCGTCATGGTCGGCAGCGTCGTGCCCTTGGGGTTGGCCGGGTCCGCCGGCGCCTTGTAGTCGAACGTGCGCGTGGTGTGCGCGGTGCTCTGCAGGGTGCGCGCGCCGCCCCATTGCGTGAACGCGTCGGTTTCGCTGCCGGTGCCGGCGCGGTAGAACGGCACCGGGTTCGGCGACGCCACGTCGAGCTGGTGGAGGTCGTCGGTCACGACCAGCGTGTGCGACTTGCCGTCCTTGGCTTGACGCCAGAAACCGAACAGCCCTTCCTCTTCCATCAGCCGATGAACGAAATTCCAGTCCGATTCGCTCTGCCGGCAGTACGAGCGCGACGGCAGCGGTTTGGACAGGGCGAACTGAAAGAAACCTTGCGCCTGGGGATGCTGATTGAATACGTCGGTAATAATCAGATCGACCGATTTATCCTGCCAGTACTTCATATCGCTTCGAAAGCGTAAAAAATACATCCACGAAGCGAAACCGAGTTGATAAACGGTAAAACTTCCATCTGCGCCAAGCCGACGCGCCGTATGAATGTAACCATTGACCGGCAGATACGATTTATCGGCCTGCTGAATCCAGAGCGTGATCGGCTGGGCGATCAGCGTTTTCAGTTCCACATCGCCGGCGGTGGAAATCAGGTCGAGCGTGACGCTGAATTCGCGGCCCAGCCGCGACGCGGCCAGCCCCCGGCGAGGCACCATGGTATTGGCCGGCAGGGCCGGGATGTCCACCTTGATCAGCCGGTCCTGCTGAATCAGCCCACCCTGGATGGCCTGAATTAAATCGCTCATGTTCATGCGTCATCCATGTTGTTGTCGGCCTGATAACGGCTTGGGTTTTTTCGGGCGCGGCTTCCCGGTGTCTGATTTCGGCGCGATTATACCGGCAATGGGGATTGGGGGGAATTGTTGGGGAATAAAAGGCGAAGGGATTAATGCGGGGATGTTTGAATATATTGCGACATGAAAAGGCGGACCACGGCGGCGGGCGGTGCGTGATGCGAGGCAAGCGCCGGTCTTACCGATGCCGGACCGTCGCGGCTTCGCCCCGAACATAGGCGCCCTTTTTCGGCCAGGCCGGCGACGCTGTCGCCGCACCGGCGATCGACGCCATTCGACGCCGAGATCAACGCGACGCCGGCTTCTTGCCAGCGCTTTTCCCGTCAGTCGTGTCGTTGTCTGCGTCGTAGCGCAGGCGATTTTCGTACAGTGTGTTCAGGTTCGCGCGTGCCCATTCGGCCAGTTCCCGCACGGGCAACGCGAGCGAGCGCCCGAATGGCGTCAGGCAATAGTCGACTTGCGGAGGCGAGGTTGCGCGCACGGTGCGCTCGACGAGGCCATCGCGCTCGAGCACCTTGAGCGTGCGCGTCAGCATCTGCTGTGAAATACCGTCGATGTGTCGGCGCAGATCGTTGAAACGGCGTGGCTGGTAGCGCAGCACGACAACCACCTGCATGCTCCATTTGTCACCGACCCGATTGAGAACTTCACTCACGTCGCGACAGCTTCTGGTGTCGGGCGGGGTAGTCATATCCATATGACCTAGCCTCAAAAATATGCGTTTTTGTGGAATGGCCGATCGTCTCATACTTCATGTCAGTCAGTCATTGCGACTCAACACGAAGGAACTCCATGATTCTCTATTACGCTCCCGGCGGCTGCAGCCAGGCTTGTCATATCGCCCTGATCGAGGCAGGTCTGCCCCATCGAATCGTCAAGACCGGACGCGACAGGCGCACGGAAGACGGGCAGGACTTCAACCTCATCAATCCCAAAGGCTATACGCCGGCGTTGGACCTGGGGGACGGGACCATCCTGACGGAAGGTCTCGTCATCCTCGCCTATATTGCCGAGACCTCGGGAAAACTTCTGGCCGCTGGCGGACTGGCACGTTGGAAGGCACTGGAAGCGACTGCGTTCATGAGTACCGAGATCCACCGTCATTTCCTGCCGTTTTTTCGCGGCGGCACCCAACAGGAAAAGGAGCAGGCTGAACAGGCCCTGCTCACGCGCTTCGACACCATCGGCACCTTGTTGGGAGACAAGCCGTTTTTGATAGGCGAGCAAATGACGATCGCCGACTGCTATCTATTTGTCATGTTGTCGTGGGCGGTCATGATGGGCGTCGCGCTGCCACGGCACCTTGCCGATCATCTCGCGCGAATGAAGGAATGGCCTTCGGTGATCAAGACGCTCGGCAAAGAAGGGCTCAGCTAACAAGCCAGCGCGGCAGCAATCGTAGCGGTGACGTTCGTAGCCGAGTCGAACACGGCAATCCAGGCGACGCCCGTGCCCATGAACCGCCATCGACTGTGCTCGGCTCAGTGACCTGACGCTCGCGCTCGATGACGAATTCGAGCTGCGCGTCGAATCCGTGTCCGTCGTGTTCTGCAGGTCAATCCGATCCACTGGCCTCTTCAAGCGCATCAGTATCCGGGTGGTTCCACTGGTTGTACAGGTTGGTATTCGACGCAGTGGCCGCGCCTGTCGTTCCACCGACTAGCCAGCCTAGCGCGCCGATGAGCAAGTTACCCGACACCTTCCCGGCCAGTGTCGAATCCGTCGCAACAGCTACTTCTTTTGCGGCTTGCGCCGTTTGGTCGGCCAGCAATGCCGCCAACCCCGCGCCCGCCGCACCTTGTGCCGCACTGCCGATGCCACCGCCGCCCAAGCCGCCGATGAGCGCACCGCCTGCAATGTGCAAGTAAAGTCGGTTGGTCCCACCCTCATTCCATGAATCCGCTTCGGCTTGATTGGCCGCTTGCGCGGTCTTATCACCCGCGATCCCGGCAGCATCGGCCGCGCGTTGCGCTTCCTTTTGCTTCGTGTCCGCATACGCTCCGATGCCTTGCGCGACCACTTGCCCCGCGGCCTGCGCCGCATTCATCACGTCGGCTTGCTTATCCAGCAGATGCTGCACGTCTGGCGTCTTCGATACTGTTCCGTTTAGATCCGACGTATCGCGATTCAGGTTCGACAGATCCTGTGTCTGTCGCGCAGAATCCGTGATATCGATCGTGCCCGCGCCGACACCGCTACGCGTCGTCGCGTCCTCATCGCCGCTGTCCGATTGCGAAATCATCGGTGTCACACCACCCGCGCCGCTGACCGATCCCGGCCCGATCGCCTTGCCGGTCACTTCGACACCCACGCCCGCACCGAACCCATTGCTGTTCGCCGCGTAGTGCGAGTGGTTTTCTATATCGCTGTAGGTCAGCGATCCCGTCGTCAACGTGTTCTTCGTTGCATCGGCTGTGCTGCCGATATATGCACCTTTCAGATCGGTGTTGCCTTTGACGGCGACGTCGAATCCACCGCTGCCGGCTTGAATCCCGGCCTGTTCGTTCACACCCGCATAGATGCCATCTGCGTGGCCGTTCTGCGTGCTGAAACTCGCGCTTCCACCCATCGTGCTGGCGCTGATACCGCCGCCCACGCTGCTTTGATGCGCCGTGCTGTACGTCGTGTCTTGCACGCTTTGCACGTTCAGGTTGCCGCCCACATTTGCGATGACGGTGCCACCGTTCACGTTCGACCCGATCACGTTGGTATCGCCACCACTAACAAGCGTCACGCTGTTCGCATCCGTCACGTGCGAATTGTTCTGCATCACGGCATCGCTGTTGCCGTCGCCATGCGCGTGAGACATCGCTGCCGACACTCCGATCCCATTCGAATCGATCGATGCACCGACGCTACCGCCCGACGATACTCCTGGGATTCAGGAGGCTGCTCCAATGGCTTACATCATATCCAGAGCATTCACCAATCCTTGATTATCACGAATCTCTTGCGCATAGGGCGTTGCCCCCGGATCAATGTTGGCGTTACCTTTCGCATCATCACCATTTCCGCTATTGATCGCCGCATTTCCCGACACATATCCCGGTGTGAGATTTATTCGAACGCCATGGAAAAAACGCATCCTGACAAGTTCATATTCGTGTATTGGGTAAGCAATCCTTCCATGATCTTAGAAGCCACATCTAAAGAACAGCCGATGTCAACTCCATCAAGATAGATAGAAAAAACACTCAATCCTCGATCATTTTCGCTCCACGATACAAATATATCGTCGCTAGATGAAATCCAAAATTGCACGTTTTTAAGGTATCCGGATTTTATTTTGTGCAGCAAATCCTCCGAGGCAGTCACAATCTGCTCACCCTCTTCAGACCAGGAAGTTATTATTCCAGTCTCTGAATTCTGAATCATCAAACCCGAAGAATTGAGGCAATTTTTAATGAAAGTAAACGCCATATCTAGGCTTTCAGGAATCGAAACGCGAAAAATGCCAGCCGTCATTATTTACTCCCGGAAAATATTTTCACGTTCTCTTCACCAAGAATCTTGGTCGCAAGGTTGATTGCCGACTGTGGAGTTCCTTCGGCAAAGTAAACCTGTGCGGACACGCCACGTTGATCAGCTATCGTTTGATAGATTCGCAGTTCCTGCCCCAACTTTCCAAGATTGTTCGCCTTGGCGGGGCCACCAACAGCAATCAGGTCGCCGTTCGGCGCAACCACATCGATGTCTGTCGATCCCATGCCCGAAATTGCGACCTTTTCGCCTGAAGTTGAACCATTGACGATGTTAGCAACTCGTTCCTCGCGCTCTTTTCCGGTCAGTCGTGCCGCGTCACCAGACGATTTAGATGTACTTTGTTGAACACCTTCATCACCGCCGTTGTTGAGTATCGCATTCCCCGGCACATACCCCGCAACACCCGGCTTAACGACTTGCCCGCCCGCCGCCTCTCCGACCAGCACCGCCCCCGGACTCGCCGTCGGCGGTTTTCCACCACCAACGCCAACAACCGCATTCAACCCATTGGCGATCCCCTGCAAGACCAGATCAAGCGCCGTCGTTTTCTTCCGGGACGGACCTTGCCCACTGGCCGCTTCAAGCGCATCAGTATCCGTGTGGTTCCACTGGTTGTACAGGTTGGCATTCGAAGCCGTGGCAGCGCCTGCCGTTCCACCAATCAGCCAGCCCAGCGCACCGATGAGCAAGTTGCCCGACACCTTCCCGGCCAGTGTCGAATCCGTCGCAACAGCAACTTCTTTTGCTGCTTGCGCCGTCTGATCGGCCAGCAATGCCGCCAATCCTGCTCCAGCCGCCCCCTGCGCCGCACTGCCGATGCCACCTCCGCCCAAGCCACCAATGAGCGCACCGCCTGCAATGTGCAAGTAGAGTCGGTTGGCCCCACCTTCATTCCATGAATCCGCTTCGGCTTGATTGGCCGCTTGCGCCGTCTTATCACCCGCGATCCCGGCAGCCTCGGCCGCGCGTTGCGCTTCCTTTTGCTTCGTATCCGCATAAGCCCCAATGCCTTGGGCGACCACTTGCCCCGCAGTCTGCGCCGCATTCATCACATCGGCTTGCTTATCCAGCAGATGCTGCACGTCTGGCGTCTTCGATACCGTTCCGTTTAGATCCGACGTATCGCGATTCAGGTTCGCCAGATCCTGTGTCTGGCCCGCAGAATCCGTGATATCGATCGCGCCCGCGCTGACACCGCTACGCGTCGTCGCGTCTTCATCGCCGCTGTCCGATTGCGAAATCATCGGTGTCACACCGCCCGCGCCGCCGACCGACCCCGGCCCGATCGCTTTGCCGGTACTGCTCACTCCCACGCCCGCTCCGAACCCGTTGCTGTTCGCCGCGTAATGCGAGTGATTTTCGACGTCGCTGTAGGTCAACGATCCCGTCGTCAACGTGTTCTTCGCTGCATCGGCCGTGCTGCCGATATATGCACCTTTCAGATCGGTGTTGCCTTTGATCGTGACATCGAATCCACCGCTGCCCGCTTGAATCCCAGCCTGCTCATTCACGCCCGCATAGTTGCCACCCGCATGGCCGTTCTGCGCACTGAAACTCGCGCTTCCGCCCATCGTGCTGACGCTGATACCGCCGCCCACGCTGCTTTGATGCGCCGCGCTGTACGTTGTGTCCTGCACGCTTTGCACGTTCAGATTGCCGCCCACATTTGCAGTGACTGTGCCGCCGTTCACATTCGAGCCGATCACGTTCGTATCGCCACCGCTAACAAGCGTCACGCCGTTCGCACCCGCTACATGCGAATTGTTCTGCATCACGGCATCGCTGTTGCCATCGCCATGCGCACGCGACATCGCTGCCGACACCCCGATCCCATTCGAACCGATCGACACGCCGACGCTCGCGCTCGATGACGAGTTCGAACTGCGCGTCGAATCGGTATCCGTCGTGTTTTTCAGGTCAATCCGATTTTTCGCGGCCAACAATACATCGCGACCCGATACGTTCGAGCCGGCTACCGTGAGATTGCCGCTACCTGGCGTGTTGTTGCCAGTCGCAATCAGCGACGTGGCGCCGCCGGACGAAACACTCGATCCGCGCTGCGTCGTCTGGTTCTCCGACGTATCGAGCCGGCTATGGCTCGATCCAATGCTGACTTGAACACCGATGCTCGGTGCTCCCTTACCCGCGAGCGCGCCCCCCGTAACGCCCGCGACACCGATCGCCACATCGCCGGCCGCCGCGATCGCGTGCAGGGCCGTTGCACGGCTATCACCAGCACCGCTCCTGGCCGCCTGCGCCTGCTGATACGCACCATTGATCGCATCGCCGATGCTCCCCGACAGGCCGAGCGTGACGCCGCTGCTGCTGGTGGTTTCTCGATGCGTCGTGTTGTAGGTATCTGTTGCCGAATCGATCACGACGTTGGCGGCGCTGCCGGTCAGATTCTTTCCGGCGACCAAATCGCTACCGGTCACGTGCAGGGTGTCGCCCGCCCGGATGGTCAGGTTGCCGTCGAGCGACCCGACTGTGCTCGCATTGTTCGTAACGGACGAGGCATGATCGGTATCGCTTTTCTTCTGCGTGCCGATGCTCACGGTCAGGCCGCTGGTGCCGAGGCCCGAATGCGTTTCGTGGTAACTGTTGTCCTGCTCGACCGTATCCGTGGACGTCGTGATCGTGACGTTGTTCGCTGCCGCGAGATTCACATTGTTCGTGCCGACAACCGTGCTGCCTTGCACGGCCAGATCGTGGCCCGATTGAATATTGACGGTGCTGCCCGACACCGTGCTGCCGACACCGACGTTCGCCTGCGTGCTGTGCATCGAATCGGTCTTCGTACTGCTGACGAAACTGCCACGAGCGACCTTTACCGACTGATACGCATCGTGTTCCTCGCGGGCTTCGTCGATGATGACGTTGCCGGTTGCAACGATGTTCGCCGCACCGGCGCCGTTGTCGACACCGTTCGTCATGCCGGCTGTGACGGACGAACCCGTGAGCGTCACGTTGCCCTTCGACGCATCAGCGCTGGCGGCAGCCAGATTCACGTTGCCGCCCGCCGTGAACTGCGTACCCACGGTGTGTTCGTCGTAATGGTGATCGACTTCCTTTCGCGTCTTGCTGTCCGCCGCGACGTTATCGAGCTTGGCGGTATCGGTCACCGTCGTCGCCGTCAGGTTGCCGCCTGCGAGCACCGACACATTCTTGCCGGCCGAAACAGTCGTGCCCTTGAGCGTCGTACCGTTGCCGCTTTGCATTCCCAAACTGCCGCCGGCGGTGATGCCGCTCGTCACGTTCGTCGTCTTCGATTCTTCCCAATGATGCCGATCGTTCAGATGCATCGATTGGTTCGTCGTGGACTGAACTGTATCGACGTTGATATCGCGCCCCGCTGTGACAAGTGCGTCACCGCCTGCCGACAGATTCGCACCGTGAAGCGTGAGATCACGCCCAGCCTGAACCGACAGGTCGCCCGTCGCCGCGATCGTGCCTTGCTGGCCGATCACGCTCGTATTGACCTTGCTTGCGCCAGACGCACCGATCGCACCCACCGCATCAACCAGTGTCGTGTTGACGATATCGCGGCCCGCGCTGACGGCAACGCGATTGCCGGTGATCATCCCCGACGCGTTCACAACGTCATTGCTGGCCGATACGACCGTCGTGCCGTTCTTGGGATCGCTCGAAATCGTGCCGCCGCGATTCAGAATGTCGGTCGCGGTGAGTACCGTCTTCGTGCCGCCCTTGATCACGCCCGAATTGGTCGTACTGCCAACCGTATGAATCTCGATATCGTCGGCTGCGATCAACGCACCGGTCGGTTGAAGATCGTTGGCATGCGTTTTCGCCATGTACACAACCGGGGCCAACACATGCGTCGTGCTGCCATCAGGCAGCGTGACGGTCTGATTGACGAGCCAGACGATATCGCTCGTCAGCGCATCCATCTGCGCGGCGGTCAGCGCCACGCCGGGCACCAAGCTGAATGACTTCGCGTAGTTCGCGCCGTTCGTCATCAGCGCCCGATATTCGTCTTCGGCGCTCGCGTAACCGGGCAGGAAGGTGCGCCCGGTGAGCTGGGTGATCTGATCGCGCACCATCCGCTGTTCATATATCCCGTCGCCCAGGCGCTTTTCGATGCTCGCGGGGTTCAGGTTCAACTGGCCGAGCAGGTAGTCGCTCGAAATGAATGTCGTATAGCTCGTCAACCTCGAATCGGTGACGATCAGATACGGTTGTTCCGGCGCGGGATGAATCGAAACCATGCCGCTGGTCGGCAATGTGATCGACAGCGAACCGGTTGCGCTCGCAACCGATTGCAGTGCGGGAACCGTCGTCGCGCCGCTTGCCGCGCCAACCTTGGACGGTTGATTTCCCGAAATACCTTGGTTATCCGAATTGTTGCCAAGCGTGCCGCCTGTCGCCCCGGTTGACGAATCTTGCGCGGCAACGTTCTGGTTATTGACGTCCTGCGCGTCGATCTTCACCGACTGATTCGCGATGATCGTGCCACCGGTTCCACCGATTGCGACGGGCGTATGCACAACCGTCGGCTCGACGATCGTGCCGCGATCGCGCGTCGTGTCCTCGTTCCATGCGTACATCGAGACGATGTCGTCGGTCTGATATTGATACAGCGTCCGCCCGACGTTGTTCACAACGGTGTCGCCATAACTGCCACCGATCCGAATCGCTTGACCCGCCGCAATCGCGCTGTAGTCGTTATTGATCGTGCCGACGTTCGCCATCGTGATGCTGCCGCCCGCGACGAGCTGGGCCTGCTGCGCCTGGCTCGTTACCTTGTCCTGCCGAGTGGTGGACGTGGTATCGCGCCAGATTTCAACGCGCTGATAGCCGTGATGGCCATCGCTGCGCGTGGTGTATTCCGTGTCGGGGGCGTAGTTGACGTGCGGGTCATATGCGTCCCAATAGTTGACCGAAACCGACCCGTCCGCGTTTTTCGTCAGCGTGTTGTAGTAAATCGTCTGCGGCTTGCCGTCGACGTCGACGACCAGCACCTTGTCGGTCGCATTTGGGCCGGCCGATTCCGATATGACCTGCGACGCGAGATAGTTCGAAGTGAGCGGCGTCTTGTAGCCATTCACCCACATCGCCTGCGAGCAGCCGCCGTTCGGGGCCGCGTTCATCGTGGCGCACACGATGTATTTCTGGCGCTTGGTCTGGTGCGAGGTGGTCGTTGCGGTGGTTTCGGTCGCAACCGTCGGCGCAGGGCGGCTGTTGGTGAACGTGTCGGCCGCGAGTTCGATATTGCCTTGCGCTTCGATCGTGGATTGATCGTTCAGCACGTTCTGCGTGCGGTTCGCGAACAAACCGTTCGCGTCGCGCTGGTCGTTGGCGGCGATATGGATATCGCCGAGGCTGAACAGATTCGCGCCGCCCGTATTCGACAACTGGTTCGTTGCGTGCAGGCTCAATTGATTCACGGCGGCGAAAACGGCGACGGCGCCCGTGTTCGTGATGGTTGCCGCGTTCGCCGTCACGTTGGCGCCGATCACGGTGCCGGTGTTGTTCAGCGTTGCGCTATGGGTCGTGACCGAATCGCCTTCGATGCGGCCGGCGTTATCGATCGTGCCGCCGTGCGCGTTGATGGTGGTGTTCGCGGAATTCAAATCCGCGCCGCGCTGGTTGTCGACGTTCGCCGCGTTCACCGTGAGTGCGCCGTTGGCATCCATCACGCCTTGGTTCGTCAGCGCGCCCGACGTGGTGAAATTCAGGTCGCCGTTGGCGTGCAACTGATTGGTTGCCGTCTGCGTGTAGTCGTTCGCGAGCGTAATCGAACCGTCGCGGCCTGCGACGAGGGAACCATCGCCCAGCAACGTATCGCTGTTCAGCGTCAAGTCTTGATCGCTACCGATCGCGCCGCCCTGATTCGACAGCGCTCTGGCCTGGATCGATACGCTGCCGCCACTGCCGGCGTCGTTGCCGATCCTCCCGGACGTGTTTTCGATCGATGCCGCCGTCAACGACAGTGCGCCGTTGGCCCGCATCGATCCGTCTCGGTTCGACAGCGCTGCGTTTGCGCCGTTGAACGTCAGATTGTTCGCAGCCGACAGCACACCGCCGGCATTGTTCGCATTGCTTGCGATATTCAACGTCAGATCGTGGCCGGCCAGCGTCTGACCGCCATGCGCATTCGTGAGCGTTTGCGCGGTGAGCGTCACATCGCCATTGCCGCCGATCGTGCCGGCACCGGCCTTGCCGGATGCATGGGTGTTGGTGATCGCGGCGGCGCCGTCGATCGTTGTTGCGCCAGTGCCGATATTGGCAATCCGCCCATCGCTGTTATCCAGGCTCGCGCCGGACAATTCAAGCGTGGCCGTCGAACCATTCGCCTCGATTTGCCCGCCGTTGTTGAGCATGGCGCCGAGCGCCGCAAGCTTGAGCTTGTCGTTCGCTTGAATCAGGCCGGCCGCATTGGCGAGCCGGCCGTTCGATTGCACGGACAGCGATCGAGCCGCCAGTAACGAGCCGTTCGTGTTATCGACCGTGCCGCTCGACACCGATACGTCGCCGTTGCCGCCGATCGTGCCGCCTGCGGTGTTGGTCAAGGCATTCGCAGTCGTCACGGACAGCGCATCCGTGCCGAGCGCCTTGACGGCACCGCCGTCGTTCGACAGGCTGTCGGCCGCGATCGTCAAGGCATGATTCGATTCGATCGCACCGCTTGTGTTGTCGATCGCGCCTTGAGATTGGATCGTGACGCGATCGGCGCCGATGTAACCACCCGCGCTGTTATCGAGCGACCGAACGCCGAGCGTGGCCTGCCGTTGCGCGGAGAGTGCACCGGCTTGATTCGACACGGCGGAGGCGGTCAGCGCCAGCGCGCCGTTGGTCGCAATTGACCCGCCTTGGTTCGACAACGCGCCGGTGCCGATGGTCAACGTGCCGCTGCCGGCGTGCAGGATCTTGCCGTGGTCGTTGATCAGCGTGGCCGGCGTGAGGCTCAGTTCGGCGCTGTTGGTCTGTACCGTGCCCGAACGATTGTCGAGCGTGCCGGACACGGCGATGTCGGCCGGGTTCGTGCCGGTTTGCGTGATCGTGCCCGAGTGGTTCGCGAGGTCGGTTGCCGACAGCGACAACCGGCTGCCTTGAATGGAACCAGCACGGTTGTCCAGATGGGTCGCGTGAACCTGTGCCAATGCGCCGGCAGCGATGCTGCCGGATACGTTGGCCAGGTGCGAACCGGCATCGATCGATGCGTTCCGACCAGCCGTCAGTGACCCACTACCGTTGTCGATGGACTGCGCGCCGACGTTCAAATCGTCAGCAGCGCTGATCGATCCTTGGTTGGCGAGGGTGCCGGCTTGCACCGTGACGTCGCCATCACTGCCGATCACACCGCCTTGCGCGCCGTTCGCGGTCGAGCCCGCTGCGTTCGTCAGCAGGCCGCTGGCCGTGATGGACAGGCCGTCACCGTTCAGAGATGTGACGCGCCCGGCTGTGTTCTGCAGTGAAGCACCGGCTACCTTCATGTGGCCGGCGCTCTGGATGATGCCTTGCCGATTGTCGATCGCGCCGCCAGCCACGTCGGTGGTGTTCTGCGACACCATCGTGCCGCCCCGATTCGACATCGCGCCGGACGTGCGAACCGACAGCGGCCCTTGTGCCGACACCGTGCCGCCCTGGTTCGACAGGGTGCCTGCCGTCAACGCTGCGCCGCCCTGGCTCGACAACTTGCCGTGGTCGTTGAGCAGCGCGCCCGATGCGGTGGCGGTGAGTGAATGTCCGGCGCTCGTCGTTGCGTTCGACACATTGAGATCGCCTGCCTGGGCGTTTATCTCCAGGCCGCCATGAGCCACGGTCTGGCTGCCGGCAAGATCAACGCTGCCGCCCGCGAGCGTTGCATTGCCTCCCGCGAGATTTCGTCCAGTGGCATTCAACCGGCCCGTCGTGGCGATGTGCAGATTGCCGCTTTGCGTGACTGCGCCCTCGCTGTTCACCCCTGCGCCGATCGCGCCGGTCGATGCCAACGATCCCGCCTTGATGTCGAGGTCCTGTTGCGCGGCGAGCGTGCCGCTGTTCGCGACGGTATCGGCGGCGAGGTTCGCATTTTGTTGCGCGTACATCGTTCCGGTGTTCTGAATATCACTCGCGTTCGCGCTGAGGTTGCCGCTGGCGGTGGTTTCCCCTGTCAGAACGAGCCGGCCGTCCGACAGCAGCGTGAGGTCGCCCGCTTCGGCGGCAATCGTCCCGGCGCTTGCCACGCCGACACCGTTCGCGTTGCCGACCAGGAAAATGCGGTTCGCATACATGCCACCCAACAGCGCCACGTCGATCGCCACGCCTGACGTGGCATCGTCGGCGTGAGTCGGGGCCGCAGCAAGCGTGGCGTGATCGACGTGATTCGCGCCCGCGATCACGTTCAGTTTTTTTGCGTAGATCGCAGCATTCAACTTGACGGCACGGGCAATGAGGTCGACCTGATCGATGTTCGCGACATTCAGCCCGGCGCCCGCCACCGTGACGAGGCCGCGATTCACGTTGAATCCGGCCACGGAGCCATCCGCGCCGTATTGCGGCACGCCGGTTGTCAAAACAGCGCGTGAGGTATTGATGAACCCGCCGCCATCGATCTGCAAACCGGCAGGATTCGACAGGATGAGTTCGGCTTTGCGGCCAGCGATCTCGACGAATCCCCGAATCGAGGACGGGTTGTTGCTGTTGACCTGATTGACGATGATCCGAGCGGCATCGTTCGGCCCGAAATTCGGATTGCCGTTGATCATGCCGGCTTGCTGCGTGTTGACGATCGTCGGCGAGTTATTGAGGATTGCGCCGGGTTTTTGTACGTCGAACTGGTGATAGGTATTGACGGAGACGCCCGCGCCGCCGGGCTTGTTGATGTTGACCTGGGGTAGGCCGTTTTGCGTGGGGATGACCGATGGGGCGTGCGCGCCGCCGCCGACGATCTGCGCGTTCGACCACGTGGGCATCGCACCGGCCACGATCAGCACGGCGAACGTCACTTGACGCAACGCGAAGCGAGCAAAGGCCGGCGACACTCGCCGCGTGCCTTCGCCTCGGCCGGCGCCACCCGACGCACTGGCGGTCTCCTCGACGGCAATCAACATGCCGCGTACACGGCTGAATATCAGGCGATGGTTATTTTTATTCATGCTTCCGATCGACTCGCACATCGCCGGTGGGAGCCACGCGGCGCTCAATGGGGATTGAGCGATACGCTATGGATCGGCGGATCGAGGGTCAATCAGACAAACCCGATATACGGATAGCCATAAGGCGCGGTTTACCATGGCGCGCGGGTTCTTGAGGTAAAACCCGTCGCGTTATGCGACGGTTCGAAGCGGGTGAGGTGCTTTCCTCTGTCTTGCGATTGCGACTGCGACGCGAAATCGCCGCCGCTTTCGGCCGGGTCGGCGACCCTGTCGCGGTACCGGTAATCGACACCATCCTCGCGCCGCAAGCCCGTCCGGTACCCGGACGCGCATGACCGATGCGCCGCCGCCCTCTCCGATTCATCGATTCCGCCGCATCTCGCCAGCAGGCGCCACACGCTTCCCCGCCGCCGGCCGATTCTTCATCGTTTCGTTCGCGCCAGCCTCCCACGTCATTCATACACTGGGCTTCGTATCAACGTCTCGCTTGCTCACTCACGACGATCCGACCAGGAGAACCGCCCATGCCCACGCCGAAAAATTTCTCGCCAATCACCGCCAACGGCGAGACCTATACCCTCGATCCCGCAAGACCGAACCACGTGATCCTTTATCGATTCGGCAATGCCGCCGTCCCACGCGACTGGCTGTCGCGCATGCGCCAGGCGCATCCCGGTGGTTTTCCGATGCTGTCGCCACCCGCCCTGAACGAATGGGCGCTCAAGCAGACTTCGTACGGCTCCCAGGCCGAAGGCATCGAGGGCAACCCGTTCGTTTCGGTCGCCACCAGCTATCAGGCGCTTTACGACCACGGCGAAGGCTGGGTTCAGAAGATTATCCAGAACACGCCGAATCTGGTCAGCTTTTCGGCACCCTTCAATATGGTGTTTCGCCCCTCGCCAACGAAGCTGATCTCCAAAAGCGAAACCGAGTGGCTCTACTACGACGGCGTCACGCCCATGCTCAGTTGCGACGACGTCACGACCATCGCCAACCCGCTCGCCGCGCCGGCGCCTTGATCGGCGCATGCCGCGCCGCCCGGCGGGCGGCTGATTTCGGCCGCCTGCACGGGCGGCGCATGCGTCACGGTGCGAACTGCATCCGGTATTCGCGAGGACTGCACCCGCTGATGCGCTTGAAGCAGCGTTCGAAGTGGCTCAGGTCGGCAAATCCGAGCACGATGGCCACGTCGGACACGCGCATCCTGGGCGATTCGCAAAGCAGGTGCCGCGCGCGCTGCACCCGCATGTGCTGCAGCAAGGTCTTGAAATTGACGCCGAGGTGCTGACGGAACAGCGCGGTCAGATGCGAAGCGCTGGTGCATGCCGCAGCTGCCAGGTCGGGTTGTGTCAGCGGATCGCAGTAATGCGCCGCGAGATGACGCAAGGCGCGCACCAGCGCGCGCGGCAAGGCCACATCGAGGTCGAACCCGGCACCCGGCTCGCTCTCCAGCACATGGCACGCCCAGGACGACGCCGTGAGCGGCGCGCTCGATACCTCGTCGTGGTCCGTGTCCAGCGTGTCGGAACGCGGTGCGTAGGCCGCTTCGTCCATTGCGCCCGGCGGCGCTTCGGGCGCCAATGCCGCCGGCATGTCATGCGCCACCGCCCCGAGCGATGCCTCCGGCACCGCAGATTGCCGCGACGGCGCGTCGCCATCGATGCCCGCCTCGCTTGCCTCGGCAGGCAGCGGCGCAAGCGCGGGCGCGCACGACGCGAGATCGTCGCGCCGCACGCGACGATTCTGGACATACAACGCCAGTTGCGCCACCAGTCGAGTCAGTTCGAACTGGTTCTCCGGCCAGGCGTGGTGCTCGAGGGCCTGCCAGACCGCCTCGTCGCACTGCAGGTCGATGTCGTGGCCCACGCATTGGCAAACATGGTTGAACAGCGCGCGCAGGTCGTCGGCACGCTCCCGCAACGGCGGCACATGCAGTTCGACCAGGCTGAGTTCGGCCATCAACGCCCG
Organism: Burkholderia sp. 22PA0099; assembly: GCF_047497165.1. Lineage (NCBI taxonomy): Bacteria > Pseudomonadati > Pseudomonadota > Betaproteobacteria > Burkholderiales > Burkholderiaceae > Burkholderia > Burkholderia sp. 22PA0099. The sequence continues at coordinate 3,426,986 of NZ_CP163164.1, forward strand.
CGGAAACCCGGGCCGGTCCATCAGTTGCTCGGCCCGCAACAGCCCCGACGAGACGAAGTGGCAGGTGTCGGCGCTCGCGGGCGACCTCGCCCATTGGCCGAGCCGCGAAGGCAAATAGGCGGGCAGTTCGCACAGCAGCGCGGGCGGCATGTCCTGGATGCCGTTGAGGTAGAGCGTGCCGCCCTTGGCTCGGGCGAACCACTCGGCCGGCGTGCCTTCGGGATGCGCGCCCAGGATCTCGACGAACGGCGCATCGGATCCGCAGCGAAACACATGCAGCATGCCGGCCACCGAGCTCGGATCGGTGCCGAACTCGCCAGCGATATATACCGGGAAATGGCTGCGCACCGCGACCTCGAAATGCTCGGTCAGGCGCTGGATCGCGTGACCGGCGCCGATCCAGAGCGTCGAACGCGACATCGGGCCAAAGCTTGCGGCCTGGAAAAGATAGCGTAGCGCAACCCAGCGCAAGCGCCGCACCAGTTCGACGATCAACGCCGCCGTGGCGGCGTCCGCCCCGGCCCCGAGTCGCCAGACGATCTGCAGCGTGCCGAGCCGGCGGCCGGCAAAACGCAATTCGAATACGTCGCCCGTGCGTCCCGCGAACGCCTCACCCGGGCGCGCCGCGCCGCTGGCCGACCAGGACTCGGGCAACCCGTCCCCCGCCCCCCCATGTTGCCGAACGATCCCCGGCTCGATCGTGAGGGTGATCTCGCCCACCGGAAGCCAGGCAGCCAGACGTTCGATCAGGGACGAGAGAAACCCGCGGCTCCCGCAACCCTGCGCCGCCGCGTCGCGCCAGAGAAACTCCAGTTCGTTCAGGTTGAGCGGCCTCAGCAGCGCACTCGTCTCGGCAACGGCCCGCCCCGGGTTGGTGTACTCCAACTGCGTCTTCATTATTCGGCCCCGTGATTCCGCTCGCGCCAGTCGCATCGCACAGTCCCGGAATGCGAATACGTCGCGGAATGCGGTTGGCGAGAACGGCTTCGCCCCAGGGCGCGGCGTGCGCATCCCGCCTCCCTCCCCGGTGCGTCCTACTCCATGAAATCCATTCGACATCCTGATCGAATGGGAAATCACGCCAGCTTTCGCAGGCGCGAAAAACCGGGTGGCCGCCGATGCCTCGACGACATCGTCCAGGTTCGTCACGCGCGACGTGCGACCGTGTCGCCGCCCCGCATCGGCCGAACGAGCGCGAGGCGCGCGGGAACTCAGGCGGTCGGGTCGGGGCGCCGCCCCGTTCCGCCGGCGACGCCAGCCTCGGTGTCCTGAACACTGCGCACGCCACGCTGCACGGCCGCCTCGGCCGCGCCGGCGCTCTGGTCCGCATCGGTGGCGGTCGCCGCGTGGGCGTCGCGCATCGCATCGGCCACGCCCAGTTCGGCCGCCTTCATGGCCGCGTCGATCTGCTGCTGGACGGTATGCATCGCGTCTTGTAGCGCGGCATCGCACTGCTCGACGTTGGACGCGACAAGCTGCTGCGCAAGCGCCATGGCGGCTTGCGCGCGCCGGGTCGCGGCCCCGATCACGGCATAGGGGTCCGTGGCGTCGCCCGATGGATTCGCGGCGGAGGGCGCCGGCGCGGCGGGATTGCCCGACGCGGCAGGCGCGGGGGCGGCTGACGGCGGCGGGGTCGGGTTGGTCGAGCGGGCGTTCGGCATGATGGCAGTCCGGAAAGTGGAAGGAGTCAGGCAGCGTTGCCAAGCATGAGGCTGTTGGGCGCGGTGGGTACGGCGCCGGCTGCATTCGGTTCGGCGGCCTGTGCGGCCGCTGCGCCCGATGCGCCGCCCGGCAACGTAGTCGGCGTGGTGTCCGCCACGAAATCGTCGAGCGAGATCACGCCGTGCTTGTCGAGGCAGAGCACCGCGCTCTGCGTGCCGCGCTTCAGTTCGTAAGTGCAGGTTCGACCGTCCTGTCCCATTCGCGCCGTGACATCCTGGATCGACGACAGGAGGATCTGCGCGGAGGTCATGTAACGCCACAACGCGGTTCTCACCTCGGCTTCGCCGCCGCCCGGATAACCGGTGCGCTGCACCATGCGCAGCGCACCGAGCGACAGCCGCGAAAAGCCGAGCTGACGCGACTGCGCATACCAGCTACGCACGACCTGCACCACCGTGTCGGGAGAAGGCAGCCCATGCAATTGCGGGCACTCGAGGCTGCCGAACAGTTCCGGCAGCGTGACCTGCAACAGCGCTTGGGCCTGCGCGGCCAGATTGCGCGCCGACAGCACCTGATAAAAACGCATGTAGTCGACGAACTCCATCGGCGAGCGCGCCTCCCGCGCGGCGAACGCGGCGGCGACCACGGTGGCCGACGGCGAGCCCGGCGCGTCCCCGGCGTCATCCGCCTCGACGCTCGTCACACTCGGCGAGGCGCGCATCAGATCGATCAGCGCAGCCGCGTCGTCGATCGACAGGCATTGGAACAAGGGATGAGCGGCGATGCCCAACTGGCCGAGCCAGGCCTGCAACACCGCGATGTCGGGGCCGCGCACCAGACGATGCCGCGCCACCAGGCTCGCGAGCTGGTTGTCGAGCACGGCGTCCGGTTGCCCCTCGCCATGCGCCTCGACGCCGATCAACGTCCGCAGGTCGGCTTCGTCCATCGTCATCAGCTTGGCGGGGCTCACCAGCAATCCGGCCGCGGGCAGCAGGCACAACGGGTCGCCGTGCAGGCCCTGCTGTACCTCGCACAGCATCCGGGTTTCGTCGGGCACCCTGAAATGCTGCGCCGGCGATTGAATCGCCCATTGCAGCCAGGGAATCCCGCCGTCGATCAGGCCCAGGCATGCGCGCGCGGAAGCGGAAAGCCGGGAGGGCTGCTGGATCTGGCTCGCAGCGATACTCAGTGTCATGGAAGCGTCTCCGTCGTCGTCCGGTCAACCGGCCGGAAACTCTTTGAGCAGCGCCGAGGCGGTGCTGCTGATCTGGCCGAAATCGGTGGACGCGGCGCTGACCATCGACTGTGCCTGCTGCAGCACGGTGACGTACTTCGGGTCGCCCGTGGCAAGCAGTTGCGCCATCGCGACCCCGGCCGCGGTGGTGGCGATCGTCGCGATGTTGCGCAGTGCATCGGTGGCGTCCTGGATCGCGATCGCCGACGATTGCGCCACGGCCTGATAGGCCTTGCCTGCGCCGCTCGTCAGCACCACCTGCGGGCTCATCGTCGCCAGTTGCACCTGATTGACGACATCGACGATTTGAGCGTTGACGTTGGAGAGACTCATCGAAAACTCCGTAATTTGAGTGGATCGCCGCATGCCGCGCATTCAATGCGAACGTGGCATCGGCATGACGGCGCGCGCGCCCTCGCAGGGCGTGCCGATGTGCGTTACGCGGGCGATGCGCCGCGAACGGCGCCGTCCGCCGGATCGCCCTGCTTCGCCGGTGTATCGGCGGCTGCGGGCGCGGGGCTCGGCGCACTCGCGCCGCCGGCATGACCCGAGCCGCCGGCATCCGACGGCGGCGTGCCGCCCTGCAGCCTGGCCGACAGGTTCTGCATGTCCTGCTGCGCCTGCGTCGCCGTGTTCTGGGCCTGCTGCGCCTCGGCCTGCAGCACGCCCAGTGCCACCTGCGCCTGCGCGTTCGCCGCGGCCACCACGGCGGCAGGGTCCGATGCGAGCGGCGGGCCGGGCAGCGGCTCGACGCTCGGCGGCGGCACGACGGGTGGTGGCGGCGGCGGCTTGAAGTCGAACGGCACGCTCAGCATCTTCGCGCAGGCCGACGTCACGGCGGCCGCGCTCATCATGCCGGAGCCCTGCTGCCGGTTCACCGCGTTGTACATCGCAATGCCGAGCGTTTCCAGCAACACCGCGTCGAGCATGCCGAAGGCCTGGGCCGGCGCTTGGCCCGTGGCGAGGGTGACGATGCTGGCGTTGGCATCGATGATCTGACTGTTGACAGTGTCGGGCACGTCGCTCATGTCGATTTCCGTTTGATGTGGTGGACCCGTCGCCGCGGCTACTTGCCTGCGGCAGACGCCAATATTTTTGCAAGCACCTGCGCCAGCGCCGCTTCACCGAGCACCTGGCCACGTTGCTGACAGGCGACGGCGTTCGACATGGCCAGCGCGAGGCTGTCGGCCATCGCGAGGTAGCACATCGCCATCGCGGTGGAGGGCGCCAACCCGATCTGCAGCCCGTCCGGTTCGGCCACGCTCATGACGACGGCCCCCGGCGAACGCCGGGCTCACGGCAATGGCGGTAACGGGTGGCGCCCAAGGACGGTCAGACCAGCCCGAGGATCTGGCGACTGACCACGCCGGTGGTGGCCGTGTCGATGCCGAACAGCGTCGAGACGCCCTGCGTGGTGGCCGTCTGCAGCGTCACGTACGACTGGTTCTGGTTGTTGGTCGCGTTGTGCGCGGCGTTCGACAACGCCTGGCCCGTCGCGACGAACAGGTTGCCCATCGCGACCGCCGGCGCCGCGCCGACGACCTCCGTGTTGGCCTGGGAAACCGAATCGGTGATCTGGCTGTTGACTGCGGTAGGGAAAGCCATCTTGATTGCTCCGTTTCAAAAAGGGAAAAGTGGACCGGCCTCAGGTGCCGAGCAGCTTCTTGGCAGCCATGCCGGTCGCGCCCGTGTCCAGCGAGTAAAGCAACGAGACGCCCATGGTCGTGGCAGCCTGCGCGGTCACGTACATCTGCTGTTGCGCCATCGTCGCGTTGTGCGCGGCGTTGGCAAGCGCCTGAGCGGTGGCCTGGTAGAGATTGCCCATCGCGACGCTGGGCGCGACGCCCAACACCTGAACGTTGGACTGGGTGACCGAATCGGTGATCTGATCGTTGACGGCTGTCGGGAAGGCCATGGTGACGTCTCCGGTTGCGCACTACCGATTACGACGAGAGGATTTTCTTCGTCGCCACGCCGGTGGTCGCCGTGTCGATCGAGTACAGCGTCGCAACGCCCATCGTGGTCGCCGTCTGGGCCGTCACGTAGCTTTGCTGCTGCGCGTTCGTCGCGTTGTGCGCGGCGTTCGCCAGTGCCTGGGCGGTGGCCTGGAACAGGTTGCCCATCGCGATGGCCGGCGCATCGCCGAGTACCTTCGTGTTGGCCTGCGTGATCGAATCGGTGATCTGGTCGTTGACGGAAGTGGGAAATGCCATGATTCAACTCCTCGGGTTGGTTGAGAACGATGGAACGGCGGTACCTCGGTGCTACGGGAACAACATGAAGTTCAGCTCGCCAGGATCGTGCGCGTGGCGATCGCGTCGGCGGCCGTGTCGATCGAATACAGCGTGGCGACACCCATGGTCGTCGCGGCCTGGGACGTCACGTAGCTCTGCTGTTGCGCGTTCGTCGCGTTGTGCGCGGCGTTCGCCAGCGCCTGGGCGGTGGCCTGGAACAGATTGCCCATCGCGATGGCCGGCGCGTCGCCGAGCACTTTCGTGTTGGCCTGCGTGACGGAATCGGTGATCTGGCTGTTGACTGCGGTCGGAAATGCCATGTCTTAGCTCCTCGGTGGTGGATTCGGAGAACGTCTTGCCCGCGACTCAGTAAGTGCCGAGCCCTTTCACGCCGGTCGTCAGAATCTGGCTGACGGCGACACCGTCGGTGGCGGTGTCGATCGCGTACAGCGTGGCCACGCCCATCGTGGTGGACGACTGCGACGTCACGTAGCTTTGTTGCTGCGCGTTGGTGGCGTTGTGCGCGGCATTCGCCAGTGCCTGGGCGGTCGCCTGATACAGATTGCCCATTGCCATCGCGGGCGCGTCGCCGAGCACCTTGGTGTTCGCTTGCGTGACCGAATCGGTGATCTGGTCGTTCACGGAGGTCGGAAATGCCATGTAAGACTCCTTCTGTCGATATTCAGTGGGACTCACCGCTACCAGTGAGGAAATCGACCCGCGTCGAATCGTGTCTCGGCGTTGTCTTGGAGAAAATTCTATGAATCGTTGCGATTCAAAGCTTGCAAAAAACAGTGAATATGAATCGGAATAAACCGGCCCGAATTCGCTGAAAATCGATATTCGCAAAACAAAATGCCCGCCCCTTTCGCATCGATTCGTCCGATCTGACGATTCGATGCGAAATTAATTACCTGGCGCTCGATAAAACCAGCATTTCGATGCATTTAATAATGCGTCGACGCGAATTCCGCGCAATCGAAAACGATCGCCCTGGAAATGGAAGTTTCGTCGTGCGCCGTCATTTTGATTTGCCGGATTTGCCGGCTTTACCCGGTTATTGTCACGCCGCCGCGACGCAATATTCGTCGATTCGTTCAAGCCCGGCCCGGCAGCCATTCGTAGACTGAAGGCATCGATTCGACACCGCCTGTTCTCGCCTACGTATTTCCGGAGCCACGCCGCCATGACGATTCTCAGCATCGACGACTTCACCTTGCTGGTCCAAACCTGGGCCGTCGCCCGATCCGATTCGTTCGGCTCGAAATGGCCCGTCAAAGGGGGCTGGGAAGGTTGGGCACAGGTCGATCTTGTCAGCGAGATGCTGCAGGACGATCCGACGCTCGACATCCTTCGCGAACAAGCGATCTACCGGGGCGGGAGGCGCCGCGTCGACCTGCTGCTGAACGCGAACGCCATGATGGACGACGACATGATCCCGGTCGAGATCAAGGCGGAATCGCTGCAGAATTGCTCGGCCTTCGTCGACGGCGTGCTCAAGGATCTCGACAAGCTGGAAACGCAGCGCAACGCGCAGTTTTCCGCCTGCGACTGCGTGATGATGGCGATTGCGTTCAGCCAATCCGGCGTGGACGGCCTGACGCGAATCGCCACACAAACCGGGCCGATCTTCGCATCGATCCTCGGGCCGAACGTCCCGGGCCTGCTGGCCGGCGAAATCGACATCCTGTTCTCGGTCTGGCGACGCCATGAGGGCTGGGTGCGGCCCGATGCGCCGTCCGGCAACCTGCTCCGTCCTCCCGCGAAGTTCAAGCTCAACGTGATCGACGACGCGGCCGCGGAAAAAGCCGCCGCGTCGTTCGCACAAGGCACCAAGCGTCCGCGCCTCGGCGCCGCGTGAGCCGGGCCGGTTGCCTCCGCGCGATCCGTTCATCCCACCGACCAGGAACCCGCTCATGCAGAGTCCACCTGTTGAACGCGGCACGCCACGGAGGACAGGATGAATCTCCGGGATCTCGCGGCGTCCATGCCGCCGCCGCCCATCCATGCACAACTGCCCGACATGGTTGCGCTGCCCGCCTCGCTCGCGCTGCCGATACGTTCGATGGCCGTGACCTCGGCCGGTTGCCAGTGCGAGACGTCGGCGGCGCTGGCGTTCAACACGCGCGCACACGCGGAGTCCGCCGGCCCGCTGCTGGCCTTCAGCGGCGCGGCGGTCAACGATCGCGCGCACGCCGCCGTCGATGTCTCGGACATCCAGCCGCCCTGGCAGTTTTATGGAACCTTCCACACGCACGTCGCGAGCGCGACATCGGCCACCATCACGGCGCAATCCGTGGCGGGATTCGCCAACATGATTCGCCGCGCCGACGGTGCGAAGGCCGTGCTGGTCGATCCCGACGCGAGGCAAACCGTCGGCCCGCTGGCCTATTCGAGTGCGGACGTCATGACCCTGGTCGATGCGCTCGAGTCGATGTCGTTCCTGTTCTGCCTGCCGGACAAGCTTTATCTGCTGATTCGCGCCGCGGATTCGGCGCCCGACATCCAGGCGCTGTATCGCGCCCTGCTGGCGGGCGGGTTCGAGGCGGTGTACGGCAAGGTATTGTCTCAGGCATTCGGCCTTGACGACGAGAACGATGTGGTCGATCTCGATCTGGACACGATGGGCGACATGTTGGCCCCGCAATGTGTGCCGGTCTCCACCCTGGCCACCGTGCTGGCGCAGCACCGAATCGGCTTCTATGCCGCCGAGGTGGATCTCTCGGGCATCACGGCCGAATCATTTCGCTCCAAGGCGGAGGCAGACGTGGTGCGAACCCACGCACCGATCCGGATGCAGCGCTGCAAGCCGGCGAACTAGCTCGGCCGGGGCGCCGTTACGACTTCCCCTCTCCCCCGATCCCCTCCACAAACCGCCGCAACGCCGCCGGCACCGCCGGCAGGATCTGCGCGGCAAACGCCTGCCGATAAGGCAATCGGGAAGCACGCAGCCGCCCGATACTGTCGCGAAGCGCGGCGGACGCGGCCAGTTCGCGCTCGACCCAGGCGGTTTGGGTCGCGCTGAGTCGGCCGTCGGCGTAGGCGATCAGTTGGCTGTCGTCGGGGGTCATGGGACGAATAGCTGAAAAATGGAAGGCGCCCGATTGGATCGCAACCGGGCCTTAAGCGCGGGTGGGTGCGCCACGAAGCCGCTATGATAAACGGACTCTCGCCGCGCCCCAATGCCGTATAGCAGGTATTGTGGCGCGCACCCATCGCCTTTCCCCCAGTCACCCGTCAACCCGCGCCGCCACCTCGATGCCGGCTCGCGCGGATCGCCGCGGCCTCCTCCGTCATGCGCCGCCGGAACGATTCGCCGTAGGTCGCCGAGCGCGCGGCCAGCAACGGATCGGCGGACGGCGCGATGCCGGCGGGCAGCACCGTCGGGTCGAACACGACGTCGCGGCACGGCCCGTCGATCTGCGTCTGCGCGCGGTCGATCACCACGGTGCCGGCATCGATGCGCGGCCGGCTCGGCGAAGGCGCCCACGCGCGCGTCGAATCGTCGAGCGGGTCGCCGGGCAGCGCGACGTTCAGCACCAGATGCCAGCGCAGCGGCCCGCGCGCGAGCCGCTGCGTCAAATCGTAGGCGAGGAAATCGGGGTCGCGCTGCTCGCGCGCATCGACGGGGCGGTACGCATCGTCGGGCACGACCTCCCAGCGCACGAAACGCCGCGCACCGCGCGCATCGTCCACGCGAAACGCGCTGATGCCGTAGTAGCGCGCGTTGTCGTAGCCGGACGAGGACGGATGCGCGGCCAGATAGCGATCGAACGCGCCCGCCTCGGGGTGGGCGTCGAGGAAGGCCTGCATCTTCTCGGGATCGGCGCGGCCGGTGCGGGGGTCGCGCGCGTCGGCCCGCAATTGCTCGAACAGCGCCTGCGGCGTGCGCACGGCGAAGATCGGCGCGGAATTCATGGCGAGGCGCCATTGCTCGCCGCCGGGCATCGTCATGCGCAACGCGAAGCTGCGCACCATGCCGGTGGCGTCCTCGCGGGTGGGATCGGTGCCGGGCATGGACAGCCGCCCGACCAGCGGATAGCGGCCCGGCGCGAACGCGCTGGCGCGCGACACGGCGCGGCCGGCGCCGTTGCTGTCGAAATGGCCGGTCACGCAGATGCCCTTCGCATGATTGCGGCGGAAGCCCGGATAGCGGGCGGCGGTGGCCTCGAACGCATCGACGATGCGCGGCGCATCGACCGGCGCGCTCAACCAGCCGCCGCACCAGACGAACGCGCCGGTCAGCGCGGCCGGCACGCCGAGCACGACGGCCCAGCGCAACATCAACCCGGCCCGGCCCATCGGCTCGCCCTCGCTGCGTTCACCCGCGCCGGACATGCCCACCCGAATCGTCGCTGCCGAGCGTGGCCTCGGCCTCGTCGCCGTAAAGCCGCGCGCCGAGCGCATCGAGATCGGCCGCGCCGGCCTCGCCGAGCAGCGCGTAGCCAAGCTGGCCGCGCCGCCAGCTCACGACGGTCAAGCCATCGACGCGGCGGCGCGACGGCGCGGCGTCGGCCATCGCTTCGCGCAGCACGCACAGCGCGACGGGCTTGCCCTGCCCCTGCATCGGCAGATAGACGATCTGCACGAGCGGCTTGCCATGAAAGCGCAGCCGTTGCACGCGCTTGAACGCAAGGCCCTGGTCGCGCAGATCGGGAATCCGCACGGGCAGCCTGTCGACCGTATTGATGGCGGCGAGTTCGGCGGCGGCGGCCTTCATGTCGGGTTGCAGCAAGGCAACCGTGTCGCGCGTGTAAAGCTGCTGGTAATCGGCGGCGGCCTTGATCCAGGGCGTCATGCTCCGCATGTCGCCACGATCGTCAGCCTCGCCGCCATCGGCCTGCGTCTCGACATCCGCGCCCCGGCTCGACAAGCCCGGCGCGAGGCGCAGCGCCAGGCTGCAACAGAACACGCCCGCCACGAACGCCACCGCGAACTTCGGCCACGTCCATCGCGGCGCGGCCTGCCCGCGCGGCGTCAGGCGATGCACGTTGCCGCTCGCCATCGCGGGCTCGGCGGCAGGCGCGCCATCGCCCCGCCCCACACGATGCCGCGCGATCAACGCATCCACCGTATGCACGATCAACGCGGGCACGGGCGGCAGCGCCTGCCGCGCGAACGCATCGCGATACGGCAGATCGGCCGCCCGCAGCCGCGCGACGCGTTGCCGCAATGCATCGGATTCCTGAATGGCTGCCGTGATCCGACGGTGCGCTTGCGCGGGCAGACTGCCGTCGACATAGGCCAGCAGGCTGGCGTCGCCGACGCTCATGGCGTGACCCGTTGCGCTTGAAACGCGCGCGGAGCCGGCGCACTGCGCTCGCCGAAGCGCGCGCCGATGGTTTGCCGCGCCCGCGACAGCCGGCTCATGACGGTGCCGATCGGCACCTCCAGCACCTCGGCCGCCTCGGAATAGCTCATGCCCTCCACGGCCACCAGCAGCATCACCACGCGCTGCGCTTCCGGCAAGCGCTCGACGGCCGCGATGATCTCGCTGCTCATCATGGCGGATTCCGGGTCGCACGCACCCGGGTCGGGCACGGTCTCGAGAAACGCGTCGTCCCACTCCATGCTCGAGCGGCTGCGCACGCTGCGCGCCTTCAGCTCGTTGATCCAGGTGGAGTGGACGATCGAGAACATCCAGCTCAGCGGCGCGGTGCCCGGCTGCAACTGATGGGCACGCTCCAGCGCCCGCAAGCAGGCACGCTGGACCAGGTCCTCGGCATCGTGCTGATTCCCGCACAGGCGAAGGGAGAATGCCCAGAGCCGCGGCAGCATGCCCGGCAGAAGTGCGGGCAAATTCTCGACATCTGCTGTAGACATGTTTGGCTGACTGAAAACGGGGTGGCGACCGGCTCGCCGACCGGAAACCGGCCGTGGCTAAGGAGGTGGTAAAAAGTTCGCGGATTGTACAACCGGGGTCGGGCGTCTGCCGAAATCAATTGCGCCTGTTCGGGGCAAAATGCGCATTCATTTCGTTATCGAGCGACGCATTGCGGGTGTCGCGCGGCGCGGCCTCCTGTAATAACAAGGCCTTGCGTGCGGCATGCGTGAAATCCGCAAAATTGTAAGTAAATGCTAGTGCTTCGCGTCACGGATTTCCCGACCGGGCGGCCGGGCATCGATGCGCATCCTTTCGTGCCGGAATAGTTCGGCGTACTCAGGTGTTGTGTTGGACGAAGCCGCTTCGCGCGAGCGCATCGGCGCGGCCCGATCCGGCCGCCATCGATGCAACCCAAGCAAGCTTTCGTCACCAACCTTCCCTGGCCTGCAATGAACGATTCCGTCACGCCCCCGGCCCTGCTCGCGCCCATCGACGGCGACGCGCGCACCGGCCCGAACCTCGAATACGATCCGGCCTTCGCGGCGCTCGACCAGCTCGCCACGCCGATGCCCGAGCGCATCATGGGCGACAGCCTGAAGGCGGCGCAAGAGCCGGACTGGGACCGGGTCGCGCAGGCCGCCGAGGCGCTGCTGGCGCGCACCAAGGATGTGCGCGTGGCGGTGCATCTGTGCGCGGCGCGCACGCGCCTGGACGGCGTGGCCGGCTGGACGGCGGGCCTCGCTGTGGTGCGCGGCCTGCTCGAAGCGTATTGGGACGACGTCCACCCGCAGCTCGACGCCGAGGACGACAACGATCCGACCGCGCGCGCCAATGCGCTGATGCCGCTCGCCGATCCGCAAAGCGTGCTCGGCTACCTGCGGCTCGCGCCGTTCGTGCATTCGCCCAGGCTCGGGCGCTTTTCGCTGCGCGACCTGCGCGTGGCGACCGGCGCGATCGTCGCCGCACCGTCGGAGGACGGCACGCCGCCGCCGACGCTCGCCGATCTGGAAGCCTGTTGTATGGATTGCGGCGAGGCGCAGTTGCCGGCAGCGGCCGCGCAGTTGGCCGCGGCGCACGAGCACGCGCAGGCGATCGTCGCGCTGCTGCGCGAGCGGCTCGGCACCGCCAGCCCGGATCTCGCGCTGTTGGGCGGCGATATCGACGAACTGCGCAAGTTCGTCGATGCGCAGGTGGCGCGGCGCTTTCCGGAACTGGCGGCGGCCGGCACGACCACCGCCGCGCCGGGCAACGAGGGCGAGGCCGCGCCAGCGCCCGTCGCCGCCCCGGCGCGCCCGGACACGATCGCCAGCCAGGCCGACGTGATCCGCCGGCTCGACGAGATCTGCGAATACTACGAACGCGCCGAACCGTCGAGCCCGCTGCCGGTGCTGCTCAAGCGCGCGCGGCGGCTGGTCGGCAAGAGCTTCGCCGAAGTGCTGGAAGACATCGCGCCGGGCGGGCTGTCGGAGCTTCGGACGCTGGCCGGGCCGAACCGCGATTGAGCGGCGGGGAGCGCTTGAATCAGGCTCGAGCCGAGCCTGCGCCGCACCTGAACCACGCGCCCGGCCGCTCACGTTCCCACCGAAAACCAGCACCACGCGGCGCACGCCAGTGCGCCGATCCCCACCACGCAAATCGCCACGCGCCATCGCGACATGCCGCGCGCAGGCATTTCGTTTTCCTGACGAACCCCGCCCGTGCCGGCGTCATCGCCCCTCGCCTCGCGACGCGCCACCGGCGCATCGCCATCGGGTACCGCGCGCCGCACCGTGTCGCGCCCGGCCAGCTCGGTCGCCTCGCTCAACGAATCGAGCAGGCGCCGGCGTCGCTGCCGGTATTCGTCCCGCGCGATCCGGCGTTGCCGGTGCATCTCGTCGAGGCTGCGCAATGCGTCGTTGACCTGCTGCTCGCGCACGCTCATCGCGCCTCCTCCCTTGCCGTCACCGTTGCCGTCACGCGGCCCGCACGCGCGGCGCTCAACGGGCCACCGCCGAATCGCTCGCACCATCGGCATCGCCACCATCGGCACTGCCGGCCTGCGCGCGGATCTGCTGCAACACCGCGCTCAAGCCGCCCGGCGGCAGCGACACCGTGTTGCCGATGTCGCGTTCCAGTTGGCGCATGGCGTCGGGGTCGCCGTCGCGCGCGGCCGCGAAACGCGCCTGCAAGGCCTGCCAGTCGGCATCGACCATCGGCTTGCCGCGCGCCTCGAGGATCGCGGCGGCGATCCGGTAGCGTTGCACCGCCGCGCCGAGCCGCGCGTCGCCAGGCACGGCATCGGCGCCGTTCGACGCGGCCTGCGCGGCGTCGGCCAGCTTGCCGGTGCGGCCCAGCAGGCGCGCGTTGCCGAGATACGCATCGGCCACCAGCGCCGGCCCGGCGCTGCCGAGAAACGCGTTGTCGGGCTGCAGCGCGCGCAGCCGGTTCAGCGCGGCGAGCGCGCGCGGGCCGTCGTTGGCGGTGGCGGCCAGGCGCATCGCGTCGATCTGCGCGGCGGCGTCGCCGCTGGCGATCTGCTGGTCGATGCGCTGCTGTTGCAGCAGCATCAGCATGCGGTCGCGCTGCGCGGCAAGGCCCGGCGCGTTCGGCGCGTAGCGCAGGCCGATCTCGATCAGGTCGAGCGTCGGGTGCGCCTGCGCGGCATCGCTCACGCGCGCCGCGGCGTTGACGATGCCGTCGGTCAGCGTCTCGATCGCCTGCGCGGTTTCGGGCGCCTCGTCGCCCTGCAAGGCGGTCATCGCGGCCGACAGCGCGTCGAGCCACGGCTTGGCGGTGGACGGATTGGCGGCCAGGTCGTTCAGCGAGCGCCGCGCGTCGGCCACGCTCAGGGTGCCGACGTGCGGCCCCGGATGCGCAACCGCGGTGGCGATCGCCGCGTCGAGCTGGTCGCGCCGCCGCAGCAGCCGCGACGCGTCGGGGAACAGTTGCAGCGCCAGCGCGAGCCGCGCGCGGGCCTCGTCGAACTTGCCGAAATCGATCGACTGCCCGATCGCGGCGTCGTATTTCAACTGCAGGCGCGTGCTGCGCGTGAGCGCGCTGCCGGGGTCGAGCAGCCGGATGCGCCGCAGGATGTCGGCGGCGCTGCCCGGCTGATCCTCGAACAGCGCATCGCGATCCACCGCTTCGTCGAGGCTGCCGCCGAGGCTCGCCAGCATGCCGGTGCGCTCGTCGTCGATCTGCTTGCGGCGCGCGTCGAACGCCGGCGAGAACAGCTTCAACTGATCGCGCACCTGGAACACGTGCTGCACGGCCGCGTAATCGAAGCGGCCGAGCGGCGGGCTCCAATCGGCATCGAGCCGTTCGGACAGGAAGCGCAGGATCGCATCGTTCTGGTTCAGCACGAGCCGCTGGCGGTCGTCCACGTCGAGCGCGGCCAGCGCCGCCATCGCCTGATCCTCGTTGGCGTAGCGATGCGGATCGGCGGCGGCGAAGCGCGCCACGGCCGCGTCGTACTGGCGATGCCGGTCGTGGTTGTGCAGCGCCACGCCGCCGGCCGCGCAGGCGGCCACCGCCAGCAGGCCGAGCAGATAGGGGGCGATGCGCTCGCCCGAGCGGCGCGGGCGCAGGCCGTCGATCAGCGCGCCGACGGTGGCCAGGCGCGCCTCGCCGCGAAACGCCACGGCCTCGCACAGCGCGCGGTACTGGCGGCGCGGCAGCCCCGGCACGGCGGGCGGCACCGCGCCCTCGGCCAGCGCGACGTCGGCGCCATGCCGGTCGAACGGATGGCGGCCGGTCAGCAGCTCGAACACCACGCAGCCGAGCGCGTACACGTCGTCGCGGGCGGTGGGCTCGGCGCCCTGGATCATCTCCAGGCTCGCGTAGGCCGGCGTCATCGCGCCGAGCGTGCCGGCGTCGAACACCGTCTGCTCGCCGGCCGCGCCCGCGCCGGCGTGGCCCGCCCGGGCGATGCCGAAATCGAACACCTTCGGCACGCCGTCGCGCGTGACCATCACGTTGCCGGGCTTGAAATCCGAATGCACGATGCCGCTCGCGTGCGCGCGCTGCAGCGCGCGCGCCATGCCGGCGATCAGTGGCCACGCCTCGCGCAACGGCAGGCCCGACGGCCGCCCGCGTATCAGCGTGCGCAGGTCGGTGCCGTCGATGTACTCCATCGTCATGAAGACGATCGTGCCGTCCTTGTCGAAATCGTAGACATGGACGATGTTGTCGTCGGCCAGCCGCTGCGCGCGGCGCGCCTCGCGTTGCAGCGCGATCAGCGAATCGGGATGGCGGCGGAACTCGTCGTTGAGCACCTTGACGGCCACGTACGGATCGCGGTCGCGCGCCTCGACCTTGCGCTCGTCGCGCGCCAGATAGACCACGCCCATGCCGCCCCGGCCCAGCTCGCGCTCGAGCAGGAAGCGGCCTTTCAGCAGCTTGCCGACGGCCGCGTCGTCGCCGCCCTGCGCCTGCGCGATGCGCTGCCAGCTTTCGCGGCTCAGGCTGCTGTCCGCGCCGGTGCCGGACGTGAGGGTGCCGGTGTTGCCGGTGTTGCCGGTGTTGCCGGTGTTGCCGGTGTTGCCGGTGTTGCCGGTGTTGCCGGTGTTGCCGGTGTTGCCGGTGTTGCCGGTGTTGCCGGTGTTGCCTGCGTTAGCCGAAGGCCGGCTGCCCGGCTTGACGACGGTGGCGTCGCCCGCGTCGTGCCAGGCTTGCGCGGTGCGCACCGTATCGCTTGCATCGGCGGCCGGCGCGGCGGGCCGGGCGGGCTGCACGTAGGTCAAGCCAATATCGTCGTCGGGCGCGAGCCGCGCGGCCGGCGCCAAGGTGTTCGCGCGCCCCGCCGGAGACGATGCGGACGCGGTCGGCGAACCGCCGCGACGCTGCGCCAGCAGCTTGCGCGCGCGACGCCGCAACAGGTCGGCCAGCGTGCGCACCTGCGCACGGCCCGCTTTGAGGTAGGCGTGGGGAGAGGTCATCGGAAAGTCTTCACGGGGTATCGAGCCGCACGATCACGGCGGAGAGGTTGTCGCGGGCGCGCCGCGCCATCGAGAGCGCGCACAGCCGGTCGACGCGTTGCCAGGGGGCGAGCGGCTCGCGGCAGGCGCTCGCCAGTTCGCTGTCACTCAGTTCCTTGTTGATGCCGTCCGAGCACAGCAGGAACTCCATGCCGGGGCGGCTGCCGGCCACGGCCCAATCGACGAACAGCGTGTCCTCCACGCCGACCGCCCGGGTCAGCACGCCCGAGCCGGCCGGCGGCGCGGAGCGTGCCGCGCCGGGCGCGCCGAAGTGCGTGATGTCGACCGGCTGGCCGTGCACGTGGTCGCGCGTCAGTTGCACCAGCGCGTCGTCCTCGTGCACGTACACGCGGCTGTCGCCCACCCAGCCGCACAGCATGAACGCCGGGTCGTGCACCAGCAGCGCGACGGTCGAACCGATCACGTCCACCTGGCGTTCGAGCGCGGCGGCGCGCAGCTCGTCGTTGACCTGCTGGAGGCAATCCTCGATCGCGGCGACGAACGCGTGCACGTCGCCGTCGCGCGTCAGGCCGCCGAGCCGCGTCACGATCAGCGTGCTCGCGTAATCGCCGGCCGCGTGGCCGCCGAGGCCGTCGGCCACGACCCACAGGCCGAGGTCGTCGCGCACCAGGATCGCGTCCTCGTTGCGGCGGCGCACCTTGCCGGTTTCGGTGCGGCCGGCGGAGCGGTAGGTGGCGCTCATACCGGCACCTCCAGCACGGCGATCGGCCACTGCGCGGGCAGCGTGCGCAGGTCGGCGAGCCGCGCCAGATGCGCACGCGCGTCGTCGCCGGTGGGCAGATCGAGCGCCTGCGCGAGACATTCGCGCGGCAGTTGCGTCAGCGCGCGGGTGGCCAGCAGCAGCAGGCGGTCGCCCGGTTCGAGCCGCAGCGAGGCTTCGTCGCAATCGGGCTCGCCCGGCGTGCCGACACCGGGCATGTCGAACCAGGCCTCGCCGAACAGCAGATCGTCGAATTCGCCGCCCGCGCCGCTCTCGCGCTCGACGAACGGCGCGCGCAACTGGCCGCGCCGCCAATGCCAGAGCGCGGCGGCGCCGATGCGCAGCACCTGCGCGTCGGGGCCGTCGAAGCGCACCACGACGGCCGCGCCGTTTTCGGCGGCGGGCGATGCGGCGGGCAATTCGGCATGAGATGCGGCGTGCAATGCGGCGGCGCTGCCTTCGGCATGGCCCGGCGCGTCGCGCAACTGGGCGTGCAGCGCCATCAGCGCCGCGCGCGGGCCGGCCGCGCCCTGCCCGCGCGCCGCGACCGTCTCGCGGATCAGTCGCGCTGCCTGACGCGGCGGGCCACCGTAGCCGCCGGGGCCGTCATCGGCGGCCAGCACGACGATGCGGCCGGCATCGAGGCGCAGCAACGCCGCATCCGATACGTACGCGACAGCGGGCGGCAGGACGAAATCGGCGGCGGACAAACCGTCGCCGGGGGCGTCGGCCAGCCAGTCGGGCTCGATGACCGGCGCTGCGGCGGGCATCGGCAGCCAGTCCGGTTCGATGACCGGCGCTGCGGCTGGCATGGGCAGCCAGTCGGGCTCGATGACCGGCGCTGCGGCGGCTATCGGCAGCCAGTCCGGTTCGACGATCGGCACTGCGGCGGGCATCGGCAGCCAGTCCGGTTCGATGGCCTGCGCTGCGGAGGACATCGGCATGGCCATGCGCTCATCCGGCACGGCCAACAAACTCGCCACGCTGCGCGGCAAGCCGCGCACCGCGAGCCGATGCATCGCGCCTTCGCGCCACCACAGGCTCCACGGCTCGGCGCGCAACCCAAGCTGACGCCACGTCTCGCCCAGCACGGCGGCTTCGGCCAGCGGGTCCGGCTGCGTCAGTTGCCACTGCCCGGCTTCCCACGGCAGATCGCGCCAGCGAGCGGCCGCATCGTCCGCCTCCACCGGCACCGGCGGCAACGCGGCCACGCAGGCGTCGAACCCTTCGACATCGAGCGCACCGTCCTGCCCATGCCGACAGACCCGCGTCAGCGCATCGAACCACGCGCCCTGGCCGAACAGCCTGGCGGCATCGCCCGCGCACGGCGCGGCCAACACCATCGGAAACGCGCGGCCCACGCGGTCGACGCCCGGCCCGATCACGCCGCACCACGCACCGCCGCCGCACACCAGCGCCGGCAGCACGAAGCGCCACACCGGGCCGTCGCGCCACGCCGCATCCCAGCGCGCACCCAGCTCGCGGCGGCCGGCATCGAGCGCACGCTGGAAATGCCGGTCCCAGCCCTCGACGAACTCGCCCGGCAGCCGCCGCCGCACGAAATCGCCGGCCGCGGGCAGCTTGCCGTAGAACCCGACGCCGCTCATCGCGGGCACCTGAAGCGCCGCACGGCATCGCTCTGGAACGGATTGCGCAGGCTCGCGGGCTGGATCGGCAGGCCCACTGCGTGCCCATCGAACGTGAAGCTCGCCACCACGCGCAGGTCGCCCTGCTTCTGCACATGCCCGGCGTCGAGCGCATGGAACCACGCCCAATCGCCGTCGAAGCGCAACGGCGTGCCGACCGGATGATTCGACGCGTCGAACGCGCTGATCACCACATGGCCCGGCTGCGGACCCGGCCACACCATCGCGGCGCTCGATGCCGCCGCCGCGCCGCTCGCCGAGACGTCGAACTTCTGCCCGTCCACCTCCACCACCAGCCGCGCGATCGACGCATCGAACTGCGGCGCGAGCAGCGTGAAGCCGACATGCGCCTGCGCGCCGCTGCCGAAGAACACCTGGCGGATTTCGTCGGCCACCTGCGCGCCGGCCAGCACGCTGTCCGGCCCCGGCGGCGCGCCCGGCTTCCAGCGCCAGGCGCGCGCGCCGGTGTCCACCCGCTGCGCGAGCGTCGACTTGAAGAAGCTGTCGAAGCGGCCGCCGTTGCCGAACAGCTCGGCGAAGTTCTGCACCGGGATGTCCGACGCGCCGCCCGGCGCGAACGGGTAGCGGCCATCCACGAAGCTGGCGCAATCGTTGCCGGCCGCCGCGCGAAACTGCTCGGCCAGCGCGGCGCTGCTGCCGCTCGCCACCAGCGCCGCGCTCTTGCCGGTCAGCCCGGCGATCAGCCCGGCCGCCTGCGGCGGCAACTGCCCCGCCTCCTGACGCGCGGCCAGCACAGCGGCGTTGTTCTGCGCGGCCGGGTCGCTCAGGTCGTTCATCGTCAGCAGCGCCTTGCCCAGTTGATCGAGCACGCCGATGGTGTGATCGAGCGGTGTCGCGCCCGGCGTGCCGATGCTCAACTGGTCGAGCTGCGCGAAATGCGCCTCGATCGCCGCGCCCGGTTGCGTGCCGTTGCCATTGCCGCCACCGCTGCCGCCATTGGCGCCGAGCGTGACGCCCACCGGCAGCGGCGCGCCGGCCGAGCGCAGCTCGCCCGCGAGGCGCGTGTTCAGCGCGCGCTTGGCGGCGAGGTTCTCGCCCACCGTCTTCGCCTGCGCGCCGGCCGCGCTCGCATCGACGCCGCCCGCTGCGCTCGTTCCCGCGCTGCCGCGCAGCATGTCGCTGGTGTTGTCGCGCACCAGGTTCAGCAGCGCCTTGAGCGGCGAACTCGGCCCCGACAGCTTGGCGGCCAGCGCGCTCGCATCCTGGATGCTCGCCACCGGCTGCAGTTGCAGGTCGGCCAGCAGCGCGTCCCAGTTGCGGATGTAGTCCTGCTCGTACAGCGTCAGCACCTGCTGCTCGTAGCGCGAGCGCGCCAGCGGATCGACGCGCCCCGCATCGAATACCCAGTAATCCTTGACGAAATCGTCGACGGATTGCGCAATGCCGCCGTTGGCTTCCGACGCGAAATACGGCCGCGTGAACAGCACCGGCAGCGGCTGCGCGAGCGGCGTGCCGCTCTTGCGCACGAACACGTTGCCGAGCAGCCCGAGCGACTGATCGAGCCGCACCGGCGAGGTGCCGGAGCGCTGCGCTTCAAGCTGCACGCTGCCGTAGATCAGCGTGGCGAGATCGGCCGTCTTCAGCGTGGCGCGGGCCTGATCGATCAGCGCGGCGTCCAGCGGCAAGGCGCGCGGCTTTTGCGGATCGCCGACGCGCGCCGAGAAATGCCGGTCGAGCGCCCGGGCGATCTCGGGATCGCGCGGGTACAGCCGCTGCCATTCGAGGCGCGCCAGCGCGGCCAGCTCGCCCGGGTCGAGATGCTGCGGCTGGCCGAGCATCAGATAGCCCTTCAGCGTGTCGTACAGCGCCTGCGGATCGTTGGCGTTTTCGCTCAGCCCCTCGCGAAAGCGCACGCCGATGCCGGGCAGCAAGGTGGCGTCGCTCTCGCGCAAATAGGCGCCGTGCGCCTGCGCGAACAGCGCGTGGCCCTGGAACAGCCCGAAGCGCATCGCCAACGGCACGTGGCCCTGATACTGGCCCGCCACGTCCTGCGCGGCCGAGATCACCTCCAGCCGGGCCAGCGCGCGCGCGAAATAGGTCGGCAGATCCGGCGTGCCGTTCAGCGTGTCGGCCGGCGGCAGATCCTTGAGCGTGGCCTGCACGTCGGCGATCAGCACGCGGTTGCGTGCGTAGCTGGTGGCGAACCCGGCCACCAGCCCCACCGTCAGCACCGCGAGGCCGATATACGCGGCCGCCTGCATCAGCAGCTTCTGCCGCTCCAGGCGCGGGTTGGTGCCGGCCAGGCCCGATTCGCGGAACAGCACGTCGCGCAGCAGCCGCTCGACGAAATAGGTATGGCGCTGCCCCGCGCCCACCTGCACGCGCGCGGCATCCACGCCGAAGGTGCGCGCCACCGCACTCAGCATCCGGTCGATCGGCGCGCCTTCCTGCGTGCCCGAGGTCAGGTACGTGCCGCGCAGCACGGGCGGCGTGCCGTACTCGTGACGCGCGAACGTGCCTTCCACGAACTGCCGCGCGATCTCGCGGAACGCCCCGAGTTGCTGAGGAAAACTGAGCACGGCCGCGCGCCGGCTGCGGTCGCGCTCGGCGTGCAGGCGCTCGATGAGCCGCGTGTTGAGCCGCTCCAGCAGCAGGTCGTATTCGCCGGCGAAGCGCAGGCAGGCGCTGCCGTCGAGGCTGGCGTCGAGCGGGAACGTCGCGCCCCACACCTGGCTGCGCAGGTCCGGGCCGAGATCGTCGAAGAATTCGCTGAAGCCGGCCACCAGGTCGCATTTGGTGAACACCAGATACACGGGGATCGCGATCTTCAGGTGCTGGTTGATCTCGTCGAGGCGGCGGCGCACGGCGCGGATGTGCTGCGCGCGCGCGGCGTCGTCGAAGCCGAGCAGGTCGGACACGCTGATCGTCACGATCACGCCGTTCAGCGGACGGCGGCGGCGGTGACGACGCAGCAGTGCGAGGAACGACTGCCAGGCCGAGGCGTCCGCGCCGGCATCGGAATCCTGCGTCGTGTAGCGGCCGGCGGTGTCGAGGAACACGGCCTCGTCGGTGAACCACCAGTCGCAATCGCGCGTGCCGCCGATGCCACGCAGCGCTTCCTTGCCGAATCGTTCGGATAACGGAAAATCGAAGCCGGAATTCTGCAGCAGCGTGCTCTTGCCCGAGCCGGGCGGGCCGATCACCACGTACCACGGCAGCGCGTAGAGGTTGCGGCCGTTGCGGCGCGTCTTGCGCAGCGTGTCGATGGCCTCCCTAAAGCGCTGCTGCAATTGCGCGCGCTCGGCGCTGCCCGGCTCCTCGGCGGCAAGCCGCGCTTCCTGGCCGGCCAGTTCGCCCGACAGTTGCGCGGCCTTGCGGCGGTCGCGCCATTGCAGCGCCAGCGCCACCAGCACCGCGGCCAGCACCATCGCCAGGATCAGCGCGAGCCGGGCCGCCGCGCTCGCGAGCGGTTGATAGGCGCCGATGCCGAGATACGGGCCGCCGAGCCAGATCAGCACGGCGATCAGCAGCAGCCCGGCCGACACCGCGAACCAGCGGGACGTGGCCGCCGTTTTCAACGTGTTCATGGGTTCAGTTCTCCGGGGTGTACAGGATTTCCACGCGGCGATTGCGCGCCCGGTTGGCCGGCAGGCTCGGCGGCGTGGCGATCGGCTGCGACGAGCCCGCGCCGTTCGCCTCCAGCCGGCGCGGATCGTCGAGCCCTTGCGCGAGGATCGCCAGCGTGTGCTGGGCGCGCGCCGTGGACAGCGCGAAGTTGTCCTTGAATTGCAGCGAGTGCACCGGCTGATCGTCGGTGTGGCCGACCACGATCACGCGGCCGCGCACCTGGTTCAGCGCGGCGGCCACCTGGCGCAGCACCGGGATCTCGTCGGGCGCGAGGTCGGCGCCGCCCGACGGGAACAGCGCGCCGGCGGCCAGCCGCACGGTGGCGCGGCCGTCGGCCTGCTCGTCCACGCTCAGTGCGCCGGCCTGTTCGAGCGGGCCGAGCAGCGCCTTGAGGCTGCGCGCCGGCTTCGGCGCGGCCCCGCCCTGCGGCAGCGGCGCGTTCTCCAGGCCGATCGCGGCAAGCTGCGCGCTGGCCGGCTCGCTCAGGCCATTCAAGCGCGTGAAGAAATACAGGAACGCGCCGAGCACGATCACGGCCGAGGCGGCCAGCGCCACCCACAGCGGCACGTGACGCATCACCGGGTTGCGGCGATCCTCCACGCCGCGCCAGTGCGGCGCGAGTTCGGCGGCCGGCGCCTCGCGCAGCCCGCGAATGCGGCGGTACAGGTCGTCCTGGATGTCGGCGAGCCGGCCGAGGCCGCCCGGCTCCACCAGATAGCGCCCGCCGAAGCCGAGCGCGAGGCAGATGTACATCAGCTCGATCAGGTCGAGATGGCGCGAGAAATCGGCGCTCAGGCGGTCGAGGATCTGGAAGAACTTCGCGCCGCCGTAGGTTTCGCCGTGGAACGTGACCAGCAGCGTCTTCTGCGCCCAGCCGCTCAGGTCGCCCCACGGCGCGATGTTGACGGCCTCGTCGATCAGCGTGCACAGCACGTAGCGCGCGGCCATCACCGTCTGCGTGCTAATGCCGGCGTCCTGCGCGTAATGCTCGAAGCTGCGCACCTGCGCGACGGCCTGCTCGCGCAGGCGGGCGACATCGGCCGGCGGCGCCACGCTGTGCCGCAACTGCACGGTCAGCAGCAGCAGCGGATTGGCGGCGCGCACCAGCGGATTGGCCACGCCGCTCATGAAATCGCCCAACTCGGCGCGGCGTTCGGCGCGGGCGGTGCGTGCGTGGTTGGCCGCGCCGGCGGCCTGCGCCGGGCGCGGCATCGCGATGCGCGTGGCGTCGTCGGCGCCGGCCGCTTCGCGCGGGCGCAGCACGGTGGCGTCGGGTGGCGGATTGCGCTCGCCGTTGCGGGAGTTCGTGCTCATGTGCGCACCGCCCAGCATTGCAGGTCGAGGCCGGCGAAGCCGCTGCCGAAATGCATCGCGATGCCGCCCGAGGTCTTCAACATGCGCCACATCGACGATTGCCGGTCGCACTCGAAATACACGAAGCCCGACGTATAGGGCAACTGGCGCGGCGCGACCGCCATCGGCGACACGCCGATGCCCGGCAGTTGCAGGTTGACCAGGTCGCGGATCTTCTCGACCGGGCCGATCTTCGATTGCGCGGGCAACTGGCGGCGCATGTCCTCGGCCTTCATGTCGGCCTTGGCGGCCAGCACGAAGGTGGCCGTGTCGAGCAGCGTGGGATCGGGCACCACGCCCACCCACACGCCGTACTTGCGCTGTTGCAGCGGGATCGGCACGGCGCTCTGCTCCAGCACGGCGCTCAACGCCATGCGCAGCGCGGCGATCAGCGGCTCGAAGCTGTCGCGCAGGCTTTCGTGGCGATACGGCGTGAACGTGCGGCTGCGCTTGCCCGGCTCGGTGAACGTGGCCAGTTCGCCGGCCAGTTCGAGCAACTGCCGATACAGCGCCTCGGGATGCAGCAGCGGCGCGGCGGCCAGATGCGCGATCAGCGGCTGGTAGCGGTTCACCACCTGCAGCATCAGGAAATCGGCGATCTCGGCCGCGCCGCCGCGATCGGTTTCCACCACGCGGCCGGCCAGCGCCTCGCCGCGCTGGTGCAGCAGCCCCAGCAGTTCGGACAGAAACGTGACGAGCCGGTCGGCGGCCTCGGTGCGCAGCGCGGTGGGCATGAAGCCGTCGTCGAGGATCACGCGGCGGTCGGCGCGGCATTCCACCACGCGCGCCAGCGGAATCCGCATCAGCCCCTCGGTGGGCTGCGAATCGGGCAGCAGGCGCGTGCTCATGCCGCCCACTTCGAGCGTGGTCAGGCCGTCCATGCTGCCGGACGCGTCGCGCGCCTCGGTTTCGCGCACGCGGTAGCGCGTCAGCTGATCGGCCGTGGCGGAGGGCCAGGCGCTGTCGGGCTGGGTAACCGAGCGCAGCGGCAAGGTCAGGTGCACGACCTGGTCACGCCAGTTCGATTCGATGTCGAGCGGCGGCGGCAGCGGATCGTCGCCGGGCATCGAGAACGGCGTGCCGTCGGGAAACACCCCGCTCGCGCGCTTGATGCCGAGCTTGCCGATCGCCAGCAGGTCGGTTTCGAGTTCGAGTTCCTGGAAGCCCCAGGCGTGCGGGCGCAGGCCGCCCGAGCGCAGCTCCACGTAGCGCTCGAAATAGCGCTCCTGCTGCTGCATGTGCTGCGGCCGCAGAAACAGGCCTTCGCTCCATACGATCTTGTTGCTTTGGGTCATGGCGATACGTCGATCCAGGGTTCGGTGTGCGTGGCCGCCGGCGCGGGCGGCGGGGGTGGTGCGCTACGGCTGCGGCTGCGGTCAGTCGCGACGGCTTTTCAGGCGCACCAGTTGTTCCTCGTAGGCCCGCGCGAATTCGTCGCCGAACAGGCGTCGGAAGCAATCGTCGGGGTCGCGCGTGAGCGCCTCGAACTGCGCCTTGTAGCGCTCCCAGTGGCGCGACCGGCCACCCAGCGAGAGCCGCCGCGGGCTGCCGCCCTCGGCCTCCTCGATGCGCGCCGGATCGAAATGCTCGAGCAGCGAGTGGAACGCCGAGCGCACGCCGGCCAGCATCGCCATCTGGTGATTGCGGATGTCGGCGGCGGCGTCGTGGAGCGCGGCGCTGCCGGCCAGGAAGCCCTGGTCGGGCGGCGCGAACAGCCGCTTGACCGCTTCCTGCGCGGTCGGCGCGAACTTCAGCGGGTTGTTCTCGGTGCGCTGGATCAGCGTGGCGGGCAGGCGGAAGCTGTTCTTCAGCTCGGCGCGCGCGCGCAGCACGTCCATCATCGCGTCCACGGCGATGCGGAACATGTCTTCGAGGTCGGGGGATGGGGGCGAGGCTTGCGGTGCGGGGACGGATTGCGATTGCGGCGCGGGCGTCGAAGCGGGTGCGGGTGCCGGCGTCGATGCCGATGCCGGAGCCAAGGCCGGTGACGGTGCCAAGGCCGGAGACGGAGCCGATGCCGATGCCGATACCGGAGACGAGGCCGGTGCCGGTGCGAATGCCGCTGTCGGAATCGGAGTCGAGGCCGGTGCTGAAGTCGAGGTCGAGGCCGGTGCCGGGATGGCAGCCGGCGCCGATGCCGCATCGGCAGCCGATGCCGGCGCGGGTTGCTGCTGCGGCACGACATGAGGCGTTGCGGCCTGCGACGGCGCGTCGATCAGCGAGGCCGGCTCCATCGCGACCGGCGCAGCAGGCGGCACCACCACGGCCCGCTCGGGCTGAATCGGCTGAATCGGCGGCATCGACGGCACGCCCACCTCCGGCACGCTCAGCTCATCCCGCCGAACCGGCTCCACCCGCGCCACCACGCGGCTGCCGGTCATGTCCCAATCGTCGGGCAGCACCGGAGCGCTGGTCCGCATCGCCTCCACTTGCGGCGGCCGGAACCGGTCGGACACGGCCGGCGTGTGATTCCACGATTCGGCCGGCGGCTCGTGCCGCGACGACGCCTCGTCGTAGGACGACGGCGCGTCGAACATCGCGAGCGGATCGAGGCTCGCGCCCGGCGCAGCGTCCGGAATCAGGCCGTCGCCGTCATTGCCCGCCGCCTCGCCGCGACGCGGCGCGAGCAGCAGGCTCAAGTCGAGCGCATCGGCCGGCGCCGGCTTGACCGGCGCGGCCTTCGGCGCCGATTGCGCCTCGAACATCGAAGACGACGAAGACGAAGCCGCGCCCACTACCGGCGACACCGTATCCGCCACCGCGCGCCCGTCGTCGCCGAGCGCGCTCCATTGCGTCGCGGCCTCGCCCTGCAGGCGCACGTCGATCTCGAACGTATCGATCTGCAGGCGGTCGCCATGCTTCAGCGTGGACGGCTCGCCGCGCCGCAGCGACGCGCCGTTCAACAGCATGCCGTTGGTGCTGCGATCCTCGATGAAATACAGCCCGTTCAGATAGCGCACCAGCGCATGCAGGCGCGACACGCCATCGGCGCCGAGCACCCAGTCGCACTCGTCGGAACGGCCGATGCTGCCGTCGCGGCAATCGAACGTGTGCTCGCGACGCGCCCCGAGCCGTTCGGCCCGTTCGCCCTGCACCGACAGAATCAGGCTTTGCACGTTGCTCATTGATCACCTCCTTCGAAACCATCGGGCGTGCCCAGCAGACCGAGCGCGTCGTTGACGAACGCGGCCCGGCGGGCATCGAATTGCGCGGGCACCAGCGCCGCCATGTAGCCGAGCGCCGCCATCGCGGCAAGCGCGCTCAGGTGCTCGGGCGGCGGCGTGGGTTGCGCGTGCCGCGGATTGAGATCGCCGCCCGTCCAGCCGGCGGCGGCGGCGCACCAGGCGCCGATGCCGCGGTAGCGATGCGCGCTCGCGAACGCGGCGGCCTCGGCGCGGCGCGCCTCGCGCGGGTCGCGCACCCAGGCCTCGGCCAGCGCGAGCCCGGCGCGATCGTGCGCGTCGAGCGTCTGGCGGCTGCCGCACTGGCACACCCAGGCCACCGCATAGCGATGCGGCAGCAGGCGCGCGAGCAGGCTCAACGCGTCGGCGCACAGGCCCGCGTCGAGCAGCGCCTGCACGGCCGCACGCGGCGCCTGCGCGTCGTGCAGGCGGGCCAGGGCCGGCGCGGACAGCTTCATCTGCCGCGCGGCGTCGAGCAGCGCGCTCACAGGATCATCGGCGCGGCGCCGCCCAGAATGGCCGTGGCCGTGCCGATCAATTGCAGGTTGGTGGACTGCACGAGGCAATCGGCTTCGGACAGGATTTCCATCGCCGCCACCGAACTGATGTTGAGGTTGGCCTTCGAGTTGATTTCCATCGCGAGGCCCGAGGCCAGCGTCACGTTCATCTCGCCGTTGATCGTCAGGTTGGTGCCCTGGATCGCGATCTCGCCGGAGCGGTTCATCGTGATGCTGGCCAGGCCGGTGACGAGCTTGATCTGGTTGCCGGCCGTCAGCGTGTAGTTGTGCGCCACCTGCACGTCGTGATCGTGTTCGGATTCCTCGCGCAAATCCTTCTGCGCGTGGATCAGCACCTGCTCGTCGCCCTTGCGATCCTCGAAGCGGATCTCGTTGTAATCCTCGCTGCCGCCGCCCGCGTGGCTGCGGCTCTTGAGCCCGCTCTGGGTCTTGTTGTCGGGCAGGCTGTACGGCGGCATGTTGTCGGCGTTGTACACACTGCCGATGATCAGCGGCCGATCCGGGTTGCCGTCGAGGAAGCTGACCACCACCTCCTGCCCCACGCGCGGAATGAACTGCGCGCCCCAGCGCTTGCCGGCCCAGAACTGCGCGACGCGCACCGGGCACGAGTTGTCGGCGTGCGGCTTGCCGGGCCGGCTCCAGAAGAACGTGACCTGCACGCGGCCGTATTTGTCGACGGCGATGTCCTCGGGCGTGTCGCCGTACACCACGGCCGTCTGCAGCCCGGCGATGATCGGGCGCGGCGTGACCGGCATCGCGCGGAACGGCTGGCGGCTGCGGATCACCTGGAACGCGCAGTGGAACGGCGGCTCGCCGTCGTCCCCGCCGCCGCCCGACGCGTAATCCGGCTCGACCAGCCGCGTCTCGGCGCCGATCACCAGGTATTCCTGGTTCGCCTCGGCCGCCGGGAAATCCTTGAGCCGGAACAGCGCTCCGGTGGCGAGGCCGCATGCGTCGGTCTGCCCGCGGCTCGTGAACAGCGGCACGTTCTGCGCGTCGGCACGCACCTGCGCGTAGCGCTGGCCGTCGCTCAGGCGCTGGTCGTAGCCCACCGTGTCGTACGAGAAATCGTAGGCGTCGAGGCCGCCGAGGTTCGAGGCTTCGTCGCTCTCGGTCAGCGTCTCGGTGGCCAGCAGCGACGCCTTCGGCTTCAGGTAGTCGTAATCGTCGAGCTGCACGCGCATGGTGTTCATCGCGCGCGCCGTTTCCCAATCGCTGATCGACGCCTTCATGCGCTTGCCGCGCTCGGTGGGCGGCGCGTACGGAATCTGCTCGAAGCTCGGCACCGTGGTGTGCGCGCCGAGCGCGTCGGCCAGCACCATCGTGTGGGTGCCTTCGGTGTGCGTGAAGAAGTAGTAGATGCCTTCCTGCTCCATCAGGCGGCTGATGAAGTCGAAATCGCTCTCGCGGTATTGCACGCAGTAGTCGCGCGGCGGATAGCTGCCGGTCAGGCTCGGCTTGAGGTCGCTGTAGCCGATGTCGCCCAGCACCGATTGCACGATCTGCGGCACGCTCTTGCCGCGATAGATGCGGCAATCGCGCCGCCGCGTGGCGAGCCACGGCTTCGGCACCAGCACGAAGCGGTACACGGCGTAGCGCACGCCGTCGATATTGACGAAGCCGGCCTGCTCGCCCTCGCACACGATGCCGTTGAAATAGCGCGTGTAGCCCTGCGGCGTGACGAGCTTGACCGTCATCGGCGTGCCGAGTAGCGCGCGCAGGTCCACCGCCGTGTTCTTGCTGATCGCTTCGAGACGGTAGGAAAACAGCCTGCCAAGCGCCTCGGTCGCGCTCAGGTTCGAGAACAGCAGGCTGCTGCCGACATTGGAACTGAGTGTGATTGCGTGAGCCATGGAATGATTCGCGTGCCTGTGTCGATGAGCTTCACGACAAATAACAACCGGGGGCGGCGATCTATTCCATCGAGTTTTCGGCGCCGCCCGCGCGCGGGCGGCAGCGCTTCACAACCAGTCGTGAAAATACTGGTCGCGCACCTTGTACATGGGGAAGTACCAGTTGTCGCGCAGGAAGCGGGAATCCTCCAGCCGCTGGCCGGCGTCGGGCGACTGCAATTGCCGGTCGCCGAACGCGTCGCGGATCTTCTTGAAGCCCGAGCTTTCGGCCGCCGCGGTCGGGCCGGTCATCTTGACCGTGGAGTGGCGCACGCTCGCCGCATACAGGTCGCGCAGCTCGCCGGGCTTCTTCAGCGCCTTGTAATTGCTGTGGATCAGCGATTTGTAGGCGGTCAGGCCCCGGCAGCCGGCGTGCGAAGCGATCACCGAATTGCTGATCTGCGGCTGGTCCGCGCCGGTGACGGTGCGTTGCCACCACTCGTCGCTGTTCCAGCCCTGCTCGTCGACGGTCTTCCAGCTCGCGCTGGCGTAGCTGGACGAGAAGCGCGGGTACGACTGGTGGCAGATGATCTCGCCGAGCGCCTGCACGCAGCGGATGTCGGTATCGACATAGATGCCGCCGTGTTGCAGCAGGATCTCGATGCGCAGGATGTCGCTGGCGGCGCCGAAGTTGCCGCCGCGATTGACCAGTTCCTGGCGATAGATCGGCGCGTTCTTGCCGATCTTCAGGTCGCGCTGCACCTCGCGCAGCTTGATCCGGTTGGCCTCGCAAAACATCATGATCGAATTGGCGTTGCGGCTGCGTTTGCCCTCCAGCGCCTCGCCGCGCCGGCCCAGGTAGGTTTCGAGATAATCGATCGTGGCGTTGTCGCCACCCCGCTCGCCGAGCGTGTCGGCCGACTGTTGCCAGTGGGCGGCCGGTACCGCCGCGCCGTTGTGCGCGGCCTTGTATCGCTCGCTGATCTGCTGGCGGCGCTCGCCGGTCAGCAGCTGGTTCGCGTCGATCCACAGGTTGATCTCCCAATCGGGGTTCAGCTTGGTGAACGACGTGATGCATTCGCGGTTGCGCGGCGGGATGTCGCCGCCGATCCAGATGATGTGGAGGCGCTTCGGAATGGCTTTCATGCGGTGGCTCCCGATTCAATGATTGGCGCCTCGAACCGATAGGCGAAATCGCCGCCCTCGACGCTCACGCTCACGCATTCGAGCGCGTCGCCTTCCAGCGTGCGCGTCAGGAACGCGCGGCTGACGGCCGGCAGCAAGGTGTTCGTCAGGATCGCGTCGATCATCCGGCCGCCCGATTCGCTTTCGGTGCAACGGCTCACCACCCGTTGCACGACCGCGTCGTCGTACGTGAACGGCACACGGTAGCGCGCCTCCACGCGCCGCTTGATGCGGTCGAGCTGCAAGCGCACGATGCGCGCCAGCATCTCGCCGCTGAGCGGGAAATACGGGATCGTCACGAGCCGGCCGAGCAGCGCGGGCGGGAACGCCTCGAGCAGCGGCGCGCGCAGCGCCTGCGCCAGGCCGTCGGCGTCGGGCATCAGGTCGGGGTCCTGGCACAACCGGGCGATCAGGTCGGTGCCGACATTGGTGGTCAGCAGGATCAGCGTGTTGCGGAAGTTGATGGCGCGGCCCTCGCCGTCCTCCATCGCGCCCTTGTCGAACACCTGGAAGAACATCTCGTGCACGTCGGGGTGGGCCTTTTCGACCTCGTCGAGCAGCACCACCGAATACGGCTTGCGGCGCACCGCCTCGGTCAGCAGGCCGCCCTCGCCGTAACCGACATAGCCGGGCGGCGCGCCCTTCAGCGTGGAGACGGTGTGCGCCTCCTGGAACTCGCTCATGTTGATCGTGATGAGGTTGTGCTCGCCGCCGTACAGCGCGTCGGCCAGCGCCAGCGCCGTCTCGGTCTTGCCGACGCCCGAGGTGCCGGCCAGCATGAACACGCCGATCGGCCGGTCGGGGTTGTCGAGGCCGGCGCGCGAGGTCTGGATGCGCTTGGCGATCGCCTCCATCGCGTGATCCTGGCCGATCACGCGCTCGCCGATCAGGCTCGCGAGGTTCATCACGGTGCGCAGTTCGCTGCGCATCATCCGGCCGACCGGGATGCCGGTCCAGTCGGACAGCACGGCCGCCACGGCCTGGTAATCGACGCTCGGCAGGATCAGCGGCGTCTCGCCCTGCAAGGCGGCCAGCTCGGCTTGCAGGCGCTGGAGATCGGCGAGTGTGGCGGCGCGGGTGGTGGCGTCGAGGGGGAGCGAGGTGTCGAGCGTGGAATCGGTCGGTGCCTGCGCTCTTGCTTCGGCCGGCGTTTCGGCCAGTGCTTGCGGCCGTGCCGTGGCAGGCGTTTCGGCCGGTGTTTGGGGCCGTGCTGCGCCCGGTGCTTCAACCAGTGCTTGCGGATGCGTTACGGCGGGCATTTCAGCCAGTGCTTGCAGCCGCGCCGTGGCAGGCTCCTCAACCGACGCGCCGCCCCGCGTTTCATCGCCCATCGCATCCAGCCCGCCACCGGTGCCGTCCACCGCCTCCCCATCGCCGCGCAATTGCGCGCGCAGCGCCAGAATCCGCTCGACCAACGCCTTTTCCTCGGCCCACACCGCCTCGCGCTCCACGAGCCGCGCGCGCTGCGCATCGAGCGCGGTCAACACCTGCGCCTCGCGCGCGGCCGTGTCGATGCCGATCCGCGCCTCGCGCGCGATGATCCGCTGCTCGGTTTCGAGCGCCTCGATGCGCTTGAGCGCATCGTCGATCTCGGCCGGCACGGCGTGCTGGCTGATCGCGACACGCGCGCAGGCGGTGTCGAGCAGGCTCACCGATTTGTCGGGCAACTGCCGCGCCGGGATATAGCGATGCGACAGCCTGACGGCCGCCTCCAGCGCCTCGTCGAGGATCTGCACGCGATGGTGGCGCTCCATCACGCCGGCCACGCCGCGCATCATCAGGATCGCCTTGTCCTCGCCCGGCTCGTCGACTGGCACGGTCTGGAAGCGCCGCGTCAGCGCCGGGTCCTTCTCGATGTGCTTGCGGTATTCGGCCCAGGTGGTCGCGCCGATGGTGCGCAGGTTGCCGCGCGCGAGCGCCGGCTTCAGCAGGTTCGCCGCGTCGCCGGTGCCGGCCGCGCCGCCCGCGCCGACCAGCGTGTGCGCCTCGTCGATGAACAGAATGACCGGTTGCGGCGAGGCCTGCACGGCCTCGATCACGAGCCGCAGCCGGTTCTCGAATTCGCCCTTCATGCTCGCGCCGGCCTGCAACAGGCCGATGTCGAGCGTGCGCACCACCACGTCCTTGAGCGGCGGGGGCACGTCGCCGCGCGCGATGCGCAGCGCGAAGCCCTCCACCACCGCCGTCTTGCCCACGCCGGCCTCGCCCACCAGCATCGGGTTGTTCTGCCGCCGCCGCATCAGGATGTCGACCACCTGCCGGATCTCGCCGTCGCGCCCGACGATCGGATCGAGGCTGCCGTCGCGCGCCTGCGCGGTCAGGTCCACGGTGAACTGCCGCAACGCCTGCTGGCCGCTCGCCTGCGGCGGCGCGAGCGCACCGCTGGCGTCGCCGGGCGCGGCCGCCTCGGCGCGAAAGCCGTCGGTGGCCGGCAGGCTGTCTTCGGGCGAGCCGGCCACGATTTGTGCGAAGCCGTCGGCCAGCGCCTCGGGCTTGAGCTTCGCGAATTCCGCCGACAGCGCCTGCAACGCATGGCGCAGATGGCGCGTGCGCAGCAGCCCCACCAGCAGATAGCCGGTGCGCACCTGCGATTCGCCGAACATCAGCGTGGCGAACACCCAGCCGCGCTCCACCGCCTCCTCCACGTCGGCCGACAGGTCTGAAATCGACGTGCTGCCGCGCGGCAGCCGGTCGAGCGCGACGCTCAGGTCACGCGCCAGGTTCGACGGGTTCACGTCGAAGTGCCGGACGATGCGGTGCAGGTCCGAATCCTGCAATTGCAGGATCTGATGCAGCCAGTGCACCAGTTCGACATCGGGGTTGCCGCGCAGCTTGCAGAACACGGTGGCGCTTTCGATCCCGCGGTAAGCCAGCGCATTGAGCTTGCCGAACAAGGCGCCGCGACTGATTTCGGCCATGATCCATCCTGTAGACAGTGAGGCGGCCGCTCGGCGGCCACCGGTTCAAAGTGACGAAGCGCCGGCCGCGCCGCGCTTCGTTGCGTTTCACCCGGGGCAAAGCCGGGCCGCCCGGCGCTAGTCCACCGGCGTCAATACCACCTCGTCGGCGTCGGCCGGCTTCGGATAGCGGCCCATCCAGGTGCTGAAGCCCATTCGCCCGGCGCGGCCCAGGTGCATGCCCGGCACGTCTTCCTTTTTCAGCACCAGTTGCACGTCCCAGCCCTTTTCGCCGCCCACGTACAGCCGCACGGCCGCCACCAGCTCCTCGAGCGCATCGCCGCCGGGCAGGAAGCGGTTGAACTGGTTCAGGCTCAACGGCCCGATGCGCAGCCGGAAGCGGTGCTGCGCGCCGCGCACCTGCGCGCCGAGCGTGGCGTTGCGGCCCATCTGCGCCATCGCGCCGCCCATGCGCAGGTGCGCTTCCGGCGGCAGCGCCATCCAGCCGATCACGAACTCCTGCACCGCCACCGGCACCTCGAAGTAGTGTTCGAGCAAGCCCTTGAGGCCTTCGGCGTTGCGCGCCTGCGGCACCAGCCGCCCGGCGAAGAAGCGCTTGTAGGCGTCGGGCAACGCGTCGCGCCCCTCCAGTTGCGGCGAGCCGATGCCGATCAGCGCGCCGATATAGGTGCGAAACCGGTCCTGCGCCGGGCGGTCGAACTGCACGGTCGGCTGTGCGTCGGCCCAGGCGCGGTAGAACAGGCTCAGCATCCGGTGATGAAACAGGTCGGCGAACGCCACCAGCGTCGGGTCCTTGGCATTGCGCTGCCGATCGACGGCGTGCTCGGTCAGGTGCAGCGGCAGCGGCCCGTTCGGCCCGAACAGCCCGAGGAACAGCCCGTGCAGCCGCCCCGGCTCGCCGTTTTCGCCCGGCTCGAAGCGCTCGATGCTGCGCGCCGGGAATTCGAGCGAGGCGGCGTGGGCGAGCCGCACCGGGTCTTCGGCCGGCTTGGTCGAATGGCCGAAGCGCGGCTGCGCCGGATACGCGCATTCGAGCCGCCGCATCGCCTCGAAGAATTCGAAATCGAACGGGCGCGCGTGCAGCGCCGCCTCCAGCTCGGCGGCGGCCTCGCCGGCGCGGGCCGTCACAGGATCGGACGCTTGCCGGGGGTCGCGGGCCATCGGGCTACCTCGTTGCGTTCGAAGGTGCGCAGCGCCGTTTCGGTGAACGAATTCAGCGAGACGTAGCGCGCGAAGAAGTGCTGGAGCACCGAGCCGAGCAGGAACGCGCTGCCGCCCTCGAACGCGGCGTCGGCGCAGGTCAGCGTGATTTCGAGGCCGCGCCCGTAGGTGATCGGCCCCGGCACCGGAATGCGGCGCGTGGCGGGCCGCGCGACCACCTGCTTGATGCCCTCGATCTGCCGGCGCGCGGCGGCGTCGAACTCGTCGTGATACAGGCCGAGCATCTCGCGCAGCGCCGCCGCGCCCTGCTCGCCGTCCTCGCCGAGCAGCGAGAGGTAATTCAGTTGCAGATGGCTGATCAGCCGCCACGCGGTGTCGCCGATCGCGGTGGGCGCGCGCGGCCGGGTCGGGCCGGCCACGCAGCGGATCGAGGCCACCGGCGCATCGGTATCGAGCGTGAAATCGGTGTACGACTTGCCCACCGGCATGTGCAGCGGCAGATCGCGGTTGGTGCACAGCACGCGCAGGCCGAGCTGGCGCAGCGAGGTGGCATACGGCGCGTCGTTGGCGTCGACCAGCGCGATGAAGGTCTCGCTGCCGACATAGCTCGACCGCGCGCCCTTCTCCTTCTGGCGGCTCGACAGCAGGCGCGGCTCGCGGCGCAGCGTGTGGAACGCCGCCTGCCCGCCATGCCAGGTGCGCGCGTTGCCGCCATAGAACGGCAGGAAGCTTTGCTCGGGCTCCTGACGATCGCCGTAGCCCTGCACGTCGAGCACGCTGTGCACCTCGAAATCCATCGGCCGCGTGCGGTCGCCGATCACGTGATATTCGGTCTTGCCCGTTTGCAGATGGATGCGGTCCGCGCGCCGCTCGAACAGGTTGACGGCGGGCGTGCAGAACAGCCGGAAATTGCCCGCGTCGATCGCGTTGTGCAGGCGCGGCACGCTGCGATCGAGCCACACGACGATCTCGAACTCCGTGGTGCGCGCACGCGCGAGCAGCGCGCGCAGCCCGGTGAACTCGACGAAACGGAAGCGCTCCGGGCACGCGAAATACTCCTGCAGCAGCCGGTAGCCGCTGAACGAGCGATCGCCGTACGGCAGCATGCCCTCGTGCTCGTCGAAGCCGAGCGGGCGCAGCGCCGCCGCGTCGTGATGGTCGGCGAGCCACTCGCCTTCGGTGGAAGCCGCGGTGCGCACCGTGTAGCCGGCGCAATTCGCCAGCAATTGTTCGTGGATCAGGCCCGGCAGTTCGTCCGCGCCGGCCAGGAACACCGGCAGCCGGTCGAGCGCGAGCATGTTGGCCTGCACGCCGGCCAGCGTGCGCAGCCGCAGCCGCAAGCCCGCGCGCACCGGGCGGTGGCGCGGCGGCACGAGGCCGGCGGCGGCCAGCGCGGCCGGCGTATCGAAGTAGCGCGCCTCGCTCAGTTCGAGCGGCCACAGCGTCACCTCGTGCGCGCTGCGGTATTCGCAGGCGGTGCGCTCGCCGAAGCCGGTCAGGCTGCGCATCACCGTGTGCCGCGCCACCGCATGCCCGGCCGGCGGCAAATCCTCACTCGCATCGGGATGCAGTTGCACCACCGCCATCGACGGAATCGGCGCGAGGTAATGCGGATAGATCATCTCCAGCAGATGCTGGGTGAACACCGGGTATTGCGCGTCGAGCTTCAGTTGCACACGCGCGGCCAGGAACGCGAAGCCTTCGAGCAGGCGCTCGACGTAGGGGTCGGCGCATTCGAAGCCTTCCATGCCGAGCCGGCCGGCCACCTTCGGGTAGGCGCGCGCGAATTCCGCGCCCATTTCCCGGACGTGCTGCAATTCGCGGTTGTAGTAACGAAGAAGACGAGGATCCATAGCGATCAGCCGAAGTGTTGCGCGACGCGGAATTCGCCGGTTTCGAGATCGACGTCGGTGCGCAGGTAGAGGCCGAGCGGCATCGGCTGCGCCCACATCTGCGCATCGATGCGGAAGCTCAGCGAACGGCTGTCCATGCGTGCCTCGTCGGCATGCACGCTCACCTGCACGGTGTCGGCGATCAGGCGCGGCTCGAAATCGAGCAGCGCGACGCGGATGCGCTCCTGCAAGGTGCCCGCGTCGATGCCCGACAGCGTCGCGCCGGCCAGGTCGGGAATGCCGAAATTCAGCACCGAGTTGCGCACCTGGTCGAGCCCGTCGAGTTCGTCGAGCCGCTCGCCATCCCATTGGCGCGTGCAGTTCAGCAGCGCGGCGATGTCGCGCGTGACGCACTCGCGCAGCCGCGCGGCGGTGATCACGCGCTGCTCGCGGCTTTCGTCGGGCTCGTGCGGCGCGAGGTCGGTGAGCCGGTCGAGCAGCGACGGCTGCAGGCGCTCCTGCGGGGTGAGTTCGGCCATGGCCGGGCGCCTAGCGCACGTCGAACGTGATCGAGCGCACGTCGAGCAGCGAATGCTCGGCGCGGTCGGTCACCAGCATGCGCTGGCCCTGGCCCACGAAGCAGTCCGCATCCTGCTCGACCCAGGCGGTGCGCGCGGCCAGCGTCAGCGCGGCGACGCTGCAATGCTCGCTGCCCGGATAGCGGCACGGCACGAAGCCGACCGCCTCGCCGCCGGCCTGCCAGCCGATGCGCACCGGCGCCCAGATCTTGTCGCGCAGGTCGCTGGGCGCTTCGAAATCGAGCGAGCGGACCTGCGAGAACGGCACCCAGGTATAGCCGGCCTTGAGGATCACTTCGAGGCACGGGCCGAAGCGCGGGTCGGCGTCGGCGATCCAGTCGAACGGCTCGCCGTCGATGTGCCCCGCCACCGTGGGCGCGGCGTCGAACGCGTCGTTGCGCAGCGCCAGCGCGGCCTGCACGTGGCCGCTGCACAGCGCCGCCAGCGATTGCACGAGCGGTGCATGCCATGGCTCCTCCGCGCCGACGAGCGGCGGCAGCGCGCTGCCGGCCATCACGGCGGCGCGTTCGATCTCGCCGTGCAGCGCGGTGCCGTAGGCGCTCGCCATCAGCGCGTTCTGCGCATCCAGCTCGTGCGCGACTGCCAATTGCCGTTCGGCGCGCGCCCAATCGCCGAGCAAGGCCAGCAACTGGAACAGGAACACCCGCAAGCGGGCGTCGGCCGGACGGCTTCTGACCTCGGCGGACAGCGCGCGCAGCGCTTCGTCCAGTTGCCCGTTGGCGAGCAGCGTTTCGGGGCTGGCAGTGACAGGAAGGGGGCTCACGGCGAAACATTCCTTGATGGGCGGGCTGGGAACGGAACCGGGCGCGAGGCCCGGCTCCGGCGCGCCGCATCCGCCGTCGCGGCGCGGATGCGGCTTGGCGGCTTACTGCTTGGCGACCTGCTGGATGTCGTACGTGAAATCCTTGGTGCCGCCGCTGGCCTTGCCTTCGTCGTCCTGCGGCTGGAACGAATACTTGAACTTGCCGAAGTGCAGCGTGATGTTCTCGGTCAGCCGTTCGTCCGAGCCGGTGCCGCCGGTGGACACCGACGTGATCAGCACGCCTTCGCTCAGTTCGAGCGTCAGGAAGTCGGTCTGCTGGCCGGTGGCGTTGGTCACGTACAGGAACGCGTTGTCGAGGCGCGCGCCGGTGCAGCAGGCGTTGAGGATCGCGTTCGAGCAACTGTCGATGTACTTGGTGATGGTGATGTCCTGGATGTTGGCCTTGCCGCCCGACGCGTAGCCCGCGCCGGTGTGCAGGTTGCCGGTATTGCTGACGCCCCACGACCACGCGATGATCGGCACCTGGTTCTTGTGCTTCGAGTGGTTGGATGCGCCCTGGATCGTGACCGAACCAGAGCCGAATTTCAGGTGCATGTCGAATGCCATAGTTGCCTCTGTGCGTTGCTGATGAGATTGCTCGCCGGTTCGACGAACGAGGGGACCGGCGCGTCGCCGCGCCGGCCGGAATGCCGGTTAGACCGCTTGAACCATTCAGGCCGCGCGCCCGGACGGCAGCCGCGACACGAGACGCAGCGACACGGTCAGGCCTTCGAGCTGGTAATGCGGCTTCAGGAAAAACTTCGAGGTGTAGTAGCCGGGGTTGTCTTCCACTTCCTCCACCACCACTTGCGCGGCCGCCAGCGGCTTGCGCGCCTTGGTTTCCTCGCTGGAATTCACCGGGTCGCCGTCCACATAGTTCATGACCCAGTTCGACAGCCAGTTCTCCATCTGCTCGCGCGTGCTGAACGAGCCGATCTTGTCGCGCACGATGCACTTGAGGTAGTGCGCGAAGCGGCAGCACGCGAACATGTACGGCAGCCGCGCCGACAGGTTCGAGTTCGCGGTGGCGGCCGGGTCGTCGTATTCCTCGGGCTTCGCCACCGACTGCGCGCCGATGAACGCCGCCACGTCCGAGTTCTTGCGATGCACGAGCGGCATCAGGCCCATCTTGTCGAGTTCCGCCGAGCGGCGGTCGGTGATGGCGATCTCGGTCGGGCATTTCATGTCCACGCCGCCGTCGTCGCTCGGGAACGTGTGCACCGGCAGGTTTTCCACCGCGCCGCCCGATTCCACGCCGCGAATGCGGGTGCACCAGCCGTACAGCTTGAACGAGCGATTGATGTTGACCGCCATCGAATACGCCGCGTTCTGCCAGGTGTACTTGGCCGAATCCGCGCCTTCGGTGTCTTCCTCGAAATCGAATTCCTCGACCGGGTCGGTCTTCGCGCCGTACGGCAGGCGCGCCAGCGTGCGCGGCATGGTCAGCGCCAGGTAGCGCGCGTCGTCCATCTCGCGCAGCGAGCGCCAGCCGGCGTAATCGGGCGTGGTGAAGATCATCGACAGATCGCGCGGGTTCGCCAGCTCGTTCCAGTTCTCCATGCCGAGCAGCGACGAATCGGCGGCCGAGATGAACGGTGCGTGCGAGGCGGCCGCGATCTGCGAGATGCCGCGCAACAGTTCGATATCCTGAGGACTGTGGTCGAAGTAATAATCGCCGATCAGGCAGCCGTAAGGCTCGCCGCCGAGCTGGCCGTATTCTTCCTCGTACACGCGCTTGAACACCGGGCTTTGATCCCAGGCCACGCCCTTGAAGCGCTTGAGGTTCTTGCCGAGTTCCTTCTTCGACACGTTCATCACGCGGATCTTCAGCATCGGATCCGTTTCGGAATTCGTCACGAGGTGATGCAGGCCGCGCCACGCGCCTTCCAGCTTCTGGAAATCGGCGTGATGCATGATGCGGTTCAATTGTTCGCTGAGCTTGCGATCGATTTCGGCGACGTAGGCGTTGATGGTTTGCGTCACGTCGTCGGACACGATGTTCGCGTCCTGCAGCACCTGCTCGGCGAGCGTGCGCACCGCGGCTTCCACTTCCTCTTTCGCGCGCTCGTTCTTCGGCCGGAATTCCTTGTTCAGCAGGGCCGCGAAATCGCTTGCGCCGCTCGTTTCGAGCTGCGCGCCGGCCGGGGCGAGTTGTTGCTGGCTGTCCATGTCGCCATCACTCCTGTTCGGGTTCGGTGCCGGCGGGCTTCGGCGCCGCGCTCAGCGATTGCAGCAGCGCCGGGTCCTTGAGCGCGCGCTCGATCAGCTTTTCCGCGCCGGCCTTGCCGTCGAGATAGGTGCCGAGGTTCGCCAGTTGGGTGCGCGCCTCCAGCAGCTTGGCGAGCGCTTCCACCTTGCGCGCCACGGCGGCCGGCGAAAAGTCGTCCATGCTCTCGAACGCGATGTCCACTTCCAGGTTGCCCTGGCCCGTCAGCGTGTTCGCCACGTTGAAATTGACGCGCGGCTTCATCGACTGCATGCGGCTGTCGAAATTGTCGACGTCGATCTCCAGCGCCTTGCGCTCCTCGATCGGCGGCAGATCGCCGGCATTGGCGCCGGACAGATCCGACATCACGCCCATCACGAACGGGATCTGGACTTTCTTCTGCGCGCCGTACAGCTCGACGTCGTACTCGATCTGTACGCGCGGCGCCCGATTGCGGGCAATGAATTTCTGACTGCTCTGCCTCGTTGCCATGCGCTGGTTCCTTTCAGGTGCTTGGGTTTCAGGGATTCGACGCGGCCAGCCGGCACGCCCCGATCGCGGTGGACTTGCGTCGTGCCGCGACCGTCGTCCACGTTCACAGAACAACGCAGGCTCGCCGTCTATTCCACTTTTTTTCACTCGGCCGAACCGGCGTGGCCTGCGTGCCGGGTTGCGTGAATCAGAACACCCGGGAAGCGCCGGATATTCCGTGGCGGGGTGCAACGCACGCTTCGCACGCCGATGGAATAAACCGGCGCGGCCGGCTGTTCAGTCAGTACCCGCGCGTCAACCGGGCGCGGATTCACTGCATCGCACGTCATGAAACTTTCAGGAACCTTCGAACGGATGGCAGGCAATACGGCGCTGCGGCTCGCGCCGCTGGTGTTGCTCGCTATCGCGCCGCTCGCGCGGGCCGACTGGACGCTGGTGCGCGCCGAGCCGTCGGGCGCCCCCGTCACGACGATCCACGCGGCCAGCCTGTATACGGCGCAGGCCGGCCAGCGCTTCGCGCAGGACGACATCGTCGAGACGCCGCCCGACAGCGCGATCCAGCTTCAGGATGGGAACGGCAACCTGCTCGCGTTCGGCCCCGGCACGCGTGCGATGCTGACGCGCGATGCGCACGTCGCGCTGCTGCGCGGCTGGCTCAAGCTGGTGCGGGCGTGCACGGGGAATGGCGCGGGCTGCGCCGCGCCGGTGGTCGAGACGGCCGACACGCGCATCGTGCCGGCCAACGACACCGCGCTCGTGATCGCCTCCGCGCCCGGAAGCGGCGGCGTGGACGCCGTGTTCTGCGAACGCGGCGCGGCGCAGGTTGTCGCGCTGGGCGCACCGCATGGCAAATCGTCAGTCATCCATATCGATGCGCAAGGCGCCGCCTACGCCAGCCATCCGCGCCAGGGGGCGACGCTGCCGCTGTCGCGCGGCCCCGACCCGGCCTTCGTGGCCGCGATGCCGGTGGGCTTCCGCGACGCGCTGCGCCCGCTGCCGATGCCGGCCGCCACCCACGGCACGCCCGCGCGCGGCCTGCGCCCGGTGGCTTATGCCGATGTGGCCGACTGGCTCGACAGCGCGCTCGCCGTACGCACCGATCCGGCCACGCGGTTCGCGGCGCGCTTCCGTTCGCGGCTGTCGGACCCGGCGTTTCGCGCCGAGGTGAAGCAGCACGTCGATGCGCTGCCCGACTGGCGCGTGCTGGTGTTTCCACCGCCGCGCCCGCTTCTCAAGCCGGCCGTCAAGCCGAACGTCAAGCCCGTCGTCGAGCCGATTTTCAAGCCGATCTCCGTCTACCCCTCGCTCTCCGGCCACCCATGAAGCTGTCACTCGCCATCAAGTTCAACCTCGTGTTCGTCGCGATCTTCGCGATCGGCCTAACCGCGGCCGGCATCGTCGCCGACCGCGTGCTGCAACAGCAGGCGCTCGACGAAACGCGCCACGACGCCAACGTGCTGATGAGCGCGGCCGAAGCGATGCAGAACTACACGGCGCAGCACATCACGCCGCTGCTGTCGACGCAGATCCAGTATTCCTTCGTGCCCGAATCGGTGCCGGCGTTCTCGGCGATCGAGATGCTCAACACGCTGCAAGGCACGTTTCCCAACTTCTCGTACCGCTCGACCATGGTCAACCCGACCAACCCGCGCGACCGGCCCAGCGATTGGGAGGCCGAAGTGATTGCGCATCTGCACGACCAGCCGGCCTTGCAGGAAGTGACCGGGCAGCGCCGCACGCCCGGCGGCGAACATCTGCTGTTCCTCGCGCGGCCGAGCCGCATCACCGATTCGAGCTGCATGCAGTGCCACAGCACGCCCGCCGCCGCGCCGCGCACCATGCTGGACAAGTACGGCCCCGCCAACGGCTTCGGCTGGAAGATGAACGACGTGATCGGCGCGGAGTTCGTGTCGGTGCCGATGTCCGAATCGATCGCACGCGGCCGTGCGCTGTGGCGCAGCTTCATGGCGGCGTTGAGCGTGGTGTTCGCGGTGGTGCTGATCGTGCTGAACGTGATGGTGCATCTGCTCGTCACGCGGCGCTTGCAGGCGCTGTCGCGCGCGGCCGACGAGGTGAGCCTCGGCCAGCTCGGCGAGGTCGCGTTGCCCACCCGTGGCAGCGACGAGATCGCCTCGCTGGCCGTCTCGTTCGGCCGCATGCGCACCAGCCTCGTGACCGCGTTCGAGATCCTCGACGAAACCGGCGCGGGCGACACCGCCCCGCCCGGCTCGCGGCCATGATCGCGCGCACCGAGGCGCTGCCGCTGCGGATCGGCCGCTACCAGGTCGAGCGCGTGCTCGGCCGGGGCGCGATGGGCACCGTCTATCTCGCCACCGATCCGCATATCCAGCGGCAGGTCGCGCTGAAGACGATCCGCACCGAGTTGCTGCACGACACCAGCGGCGCGGCCGCCGAGGCCGAGCTGCCGGCGCGCTTCATCAACGAGGCGCGCGCGGCCGGGCGGCTCGTGCATCCGCATATCGTCGGCGTGTTCGACTACGGCGAGGCCGACGGCGTGGCGTTCATGTCGCTCGAATACGTGCGCGGCGAGACGCTCGCCGCCCGGCTCGCGCAGCATGCCGCCAGCGGCACCGTGATGCCGCTGCCGCGCGTGCTGGTGTGGTTCAGCCAGTTGCTCGACGCGCTCGCCTATGCGCACGAGGCCGGCGTGGTCCATCGCGACATCAAGCCCGCCAACCTGCTGATCGCGCCGCGCGGCGAATGCAAGATCACCGATTTCGGCATCGCCCAGCTCGATACCGGCCGGCTGACGCAGGCCGGCATGATGATCGGGACGCCGAACTACATGTCGCCCGAGCAATATGCCGGGGCCGAGGTCGATGCGCGCAGCGACCTGTTTTCCGCCGGCGTGGTGCTCTACGAAATGCTGACGGGGCGTTGTCCGTTTTCGGGTTCGTCGGCGGCGGCCATGCATCAGGTGCTGACCGCGATGCCGCCCGCGCCGTCGTCATGCGTGCCGGGCTTGCCGGCCGTGCTCGATGCGATGGTGCTGAAGGCGCTCGCGAAGGCGCCGGCGGAGCGTCATGCGTCGGCGCACGGCTGGCGCGTCGAACTGCTGGCGATGCTCGATACGCTGGCCGCGCCGCGCGATCCCGATCAGACCGTGGTGGCCGTGCCGCTTGCGCGGCAGGCGCTGGCGCCGCCCGACCTCGCGAGCGCGCCTGCGCACGTGCCCGATTGGCCGGCGGAATTTTTGTCGCGGATCGAGCGGCAACTCGCGAGCCACGTCGGCCCGGTGGCGTCGCGGCTGGTGCGGCGCGCGGCGGCGCATGCCACCGATTCGCACGGGCTGGCCGCCGAACTGGCGCGGCATCTGCCCGACGATGCGGCGCGGCATGCGTTCGCTGCGCTGTTGGCGCGCGATGCGACGGCGTCGGGGATTACGTCCGTGCGCGCGGCGCGGCGCGATGGCGGCGGGTTGGGTACGACGGTGGCGGCGGTGGCGGCTGTCGATCCGGCGTTGGTGGAACGCACCGCGCGGCGGCTCGCGACACATATCGGGCCGATCGCGCGCATCGTGGCGCAACGCGCGGCGGTGGGGGCGGATACGGCGGTATTTCGGGCAAGGATTGGGGAGGCGTTGCCGGAGGCGGTGGATCGGCGGGGGTTTTGGGAGGGGATGGGGGAATGAATGGAGCGGCGGAAGGCAGCCGGAGTCGAACCGGTCCGAGAAACGCAGAAAACACCGCCAAGGGTGGCTGCAGTCTGATTAATATCGTTTGACGACACTACCGCCACGCGACAGCATTCACCTCATGATCTCGAGCTTCAAATGCCCCGACACCGCGGAGATGTTCGCTGGCAAGCGCGTTGCGCGATTCGCCAACATCG
This sequence comes from Burkholderia sp. 22PA0099, assembly GCF_047497165.1. Classification (NCBI taxonomy): domain Bacteria; kingdom Pseudomonadati; phylum Pseudomonadota; class Betaproteobacteria; order Burkholderiales; family Burkholderiaceae; genus Burkholderia; species Burkholderia sp. 22PA0099. The sequence continues at coordinate 3,470,782 of NZ_CP163164.1, forward strand.
AGACGGTTGCCATGCGCAAGCTTGCGATGCTCCAGCGTGCGGCGAACGTGAATGACTTGCGCATCCCGCCGAACTACCGGCTCGAAGCACTCAAAGGTAACCAAGGGTCAGTTCAGCATTCGCATCAATGACCAGTGGCGCGTGTGCTTCAAGTTCGAAAACGGCACCGCGTCCGACGTCGAGATCGTCGATTACCACTGATTGACTGGAGAAAACACCATGCCACGCGAAGTCAAATATCCGACTCCGGGCGAGATCCTTCAGGAGGAATTCCTGACCCCGATGGGGATCACCGCCTACCGGCTCGCCAAGGACATCGGCGTCACACAGATCCGCATCGGTGAAATCATCGCCGGCAAGCGCGCCGTGACTGTCGATACCGGCCTGCGCCTGTCCCGCTACTTCGGAACGAGCGATGAATTCTGGACGGGCCTGCAACTCGACCACGACACCGCGACAACCAAAGATCGCCTGGCGGAAGAACTCGAGAAGATTCCGCACTACGAACCGGCCTGACAAGTCCGCTTGTCGAGTGCCTTCGTGTGTGTGGCGACGCGCAAACAAAGGGGTTGATCGAGGAATACCGGCAAACGCGGTGCGGAGTCGAAAACCGACGCGCTGATCTCTTTTGCGGAACACGAATGGGGAGAAATTCCGAAACGGGAAACCCCGCAAAGCCTTATGGCGGAAGGCAGCTGGAGTCGAACCAACCCAGGAACGTTTGACGTCCCCAACCAGATTTGAAGTCTGGCCGCACCACCGGATACGAATGCCTTCCGCGAACTTGAAGCTGAAACCTGAAGCAGCACTTACCACCGCAATCAACCCGACTCCACCTCCGAACCTTCGGCACGCAGCAAATGCCGGTCACGGTGAAAGCGAGTATACCCAACGCGATCGAAGAACTCGAGAATCTGGATCGCGCGCTTGCGGCCCAGCCCCGTGCCATCGCGAAACGTAGCGGCATCCACACCGCCCGTGCACCCCGTCGCCATCCCGGTCACAAGCTGCGCCAACTCCGCCACCACCGTCTTGTCGTAGAACAGGTCACGCACCACCTGATGCACGTCACCGCGCCGCGCCAGCTTGCGCAGCAGCACGCGCACGGCGTCTTCCTGCGCGCCGGTCGCGGCGGCCAGATCACGCACCCACGGCGGATCGAAGCGGCCCGCCGCGATCAGCGGCAGCAGGCGCTGCGCGAGCGTCTCGTCGGCCGGATCGAGGCTCGCGGTATGCATGGGCAGGCGCACCCAGCGCCCCTCGCGCACGAGGCTGCCCTCGCCCGCCATCGTCTCGATCAACGCGCGCCACAGGGCGGCGTCGGCCAGCGGCAACGCCATCCGGCGCAAGCGATCGAGATCGGGGCCGGGCTCGTCGGGCGAGCGCTCGTGGAATGCCGCCAGCACCTCGATCACGCGCGCGCGGAACGCCGCGCGGCGGCGCGGTGCGATCGCGCGCGGGCCATCGGTGCCCGGCACCACCACGGCGTTTTCCGGCAGCGGCAAGCGCTCGGCCGGCAAGCCGGTCAGGTGCACCAGCGTGGCGATCGGCAGGCCGAGCGGCGCCTCGTCGAGCAGCGCATCGATGCGCCCTTCGTCGAGCCACGCGGCAATCGCGCCGAGCCACGCCAGCCGCGCCGGCGCACGCCGCTTGTGCGTGGGGCCGAACGGATCGAGCACGCGGCCGCCGCCCACGGTGCGCGTCGCCTGGGCGTTGCGCACGATGAAGCGGTCGCCCGGCATCGCGAACACCGGCACGTCGAACACGAGCTGCACGCGCCCGCGCTGGCCGGCCGCCAACGTGTCGATGTCGATCGGCGCGACGTGCGCCACATGGTGCTGCGTGCCCAGATGCACATGCAGCGGCGACCAGTGCGCGAGCGTCAGATCGGCATCGGCCAGCAGGCTCAGTTCGACGTCGATACGCGGTGAAGTGGCGGCGAGCCGCGCGTCGGCGATCACGTCGCCGCGCGACAGCGCCGCCTTGTCGATGCCGGCCAGATTCAGCGCGCAGCGCTCGCCGGCATGGCCGATTTCGGCAGGCCGGTTCTGCGCATGCAGGCCGCGCACGCGCACCGGCTCGCCGGTGCGCGCAACGTTGAGCGTCTCGCCCACGCCAACCCGCCCGGCGAACGCGGTGCCGGTCACGACGGTGCCCTGCCCGGCCAGCGTGAACACGCGATCGACGGCGAGCCGGAACAACCCGTCGTCGCGCCGCGCGCGCCACTGCGCGGCCAGCTCGCGCAACGCCGCGCCGAGCGCCGCGACGCCCGGGTCGCCGGGCTGCGTCGCGCAGGTTTCGACGATCGGCGCACCGGCCAGCGCCGTGGCATCGAGCCACGCGCGAATCTCGTCCGATACCTGCGCGCGGCGCGCGGCATCCACGCGATCGCATTTGGTCAATGCAACGATGCCGTGCGTGACACCGAGCAATTCGAGGATCGCCAGATGCTCGCGCGTTTGCGGCATCACGCCGTCGTCGGCGGCGATGACCAGCAGCGCGACATCGATCCCGCACGCGCCGGCCGCCATCGTATGCACGAGCCGCTCGTGGCCCGGCACGTCGATCATGCCGAGCACCTCGCCGTTGTCGAGCGGCGTGTACGCATAACCGAGTTCGATCGAGATGCCGCGCGCCTTCTCTTCCTTGAGGCGATCGGTGTCGACGCCCGTCAGCGCACGCACCAGCGTGGTCTTGCCATGATCGATATGGCCGGCGGTCCCGACGATCATGAGTGAGCATCTCCGGCCGCGAGTTGCGCCGCGAAGGCCGGCTCGTCGCCGGCTTCGAGGCAGCGCAGGTCGAGCCGCAGGGCGTCGTCGGCAATACGGCCGACGACAGGCCGCGGCAGCGCCCGCAACCGTGCTTCGAGCTGACCGAGCGCGCGCCCGGCGCGCTTGCCCGAGGCGAGCCGCATCACGAGCCCGTAGCTCGGCAGCACGTCCACCGGCAGCGCCCCGCTGCCGATCTGGCTGAACATCGGCTCGGCGCTGACGACGAAGGCCTCGCCCACCGCCCGCTGCATGGCCGGCAGCATGCGCTGCGCGGTGTCGGCGATCTCGGCCTGCGCACGCGTGAGCAGGCGCAGCGTGGTCAGCCGGTCGCGCAGGAATTCGGGCGCACGGTAAAGCCGCAGCACCGGTTCGAGCGCCGCGAGCGTCAGCTTGCCGACGCGCAACGCGCGCTTGAGCGGATGCTTCTTGATTTTCGCGACAAGCTCGCGCGATCCGACGATCAAGCCCGCCTGCGGGCCGCCGAGCAATTTGTCGCCGCTGAACGTGACGAGATCCGCGCCGGCCGCGATCGTGTCACGCACGGTGGGCTCGTGCGGCAGCCCCCATTGCGCGAGATCGACGAGCGTGCCGCTGCCGAGATCGACCGCCACCGGCACGCCACGTTCTCGGCCGATCGGCGCGAGTTCGTCGATCGTCACTTCGCGCGTGAAGCCGGTGATCGCGTAGTTGCTGCAGTGAACCTTCATCAGCAGCGCGGTGCGCGGGCCGATCGCCTCGGCGTAGTCGCGCGCGTGGGTGCGATTGGTGGTGCCGACCTCGCGCAGCCGCGCGCCGGCGCGACTCATGATGTCGGGAATCCGGAACGCGCCGCCGATCTCCACCAGCTCGCCGCGCGACACCACCACCTCCTTGCGCACGGCGAGCGCGGACAAGGTGAGCAGCACGGCCGCCGCGTTGTTGTTGACGACGGTGGCCGCCTCGGCGCCCGTCAGCTCGCAGATCAGCGCGTCGATCAGGTCGTCGCGATCGCCGCGGCGGCCCGTTTCCAGATCGAATTCGAGATTCATCGGCCGCGTCAGCGCGGCCACCACGGCCTGCACGGCCTCGTCGGGCAGCAGCGCGCGGCCGAGGTTGGTGTGCAGGACCGTGCCGGTCAGGTTGAAGACAGCCCGCATCGCGCTCGCGTCGGCGGCCGCGAGCCGGGCGCGCACGTCGGCGGCCATGCCGGCCTCGTCGGGCGTGCCGGCACTTGCCGGATCACGCCGCACCGTCTCGCGCCATGCGTCCAGCGAGGCGCGCACGGCAGCCAGCACACGAGTGCGGCCATGCGTCTCGACGAGCGGCAACACGGCCGACGACGACAGCACGCGATCGACGGACGGCGCGCGCGCGAGCCGCGCGTTCAGGTCGTTGACGCCGGTATCGCTCAAGGGCGCCTCTCCGTTCACGCGTCGGACGACGGCAGTTCGGGCCACAGCAGCGGATTCGGCGAGCTGCGCCGGTAGCCGGCCTCGTTCATCAGCAGATCGAGCGTGAGGCTGGCGAGATCGTCGGCCAGCGGCTCGAACGCGAAATCCTTGTCCTGATAGCCGATCTTCCGATAGGTATGGCATTCGTCGCAGGATTCGGCCTTGATCGCCTCGCTGCCGCCTTCGATGCCGTGATACGCGATGCCCTTGGTTGAATCGCAGTGCGAACATTTGGTGCGCACCATGTGCCATTCGCTCGTGCACAGCGAGCATTGCAGGAAGCGATAGCCCTGATACTTGCCGCCGATGCGGATCACGCTCGCGACCGGATGCGAGCCGCACACGGGGCACAGGCCGGGTTGATCGAGATACGGCACGTCGGCGGGCTGCACGCGCGAGGCGAGATCGGTCCAGACCACCTGCAGCGCGGCCGCGATGAACGGCGCGGAGGCCGGCTCCACTTCGGCCACGCGCAGCGCGACGATCGCATCGGCCTGCGCGTCGAGCTGCTCGGCGGTTTTCAGGCGCAGCGTGTCGATCAGCTTGGCGAGCGGCGGCGTGACCAGGCCGCCCTGTTCGACGCTGTCGAGCAGGCGTTGCAGCACGTCGCGCCAGCGTGGATCGCGTGTGCCCGTCATGGCGGGCAGGATCGGCATCGAATGGGTTTGCGCGTGACGGATCGCGTCGGCATCGGGCAACGGTGCGTCGAGCGTGCCGAGCACCGCATGCTGCGCGTCGGCCAGCGTCGCCATCAGGCGCAGATAGCCCGAGATCGGATTGAGGTCGGCCAGCTTGCGCAGGCGCGCGGCGCGCTCGGCAAATGCGCTCGCGCGCTCGGGCAGACGAAAGCGGGGAATCGCCGAATGATCGAGGGCCGTGATGTCATTCGGGTCGAGTATGCGTTGTGTCACGAGAATCACCTGAAACTGTCTGGCCGGCGCCGCGATTTGCGCGCCGGAATCGGCTGCCGCAACCGGCCTGCGCGGGACGCGGCAGCCGCTGCGAAAGGGTTGACCGATCGGAAATGCACGCCGGCCCGCGAGCCGGCTTGGCGGCGGAGGCTGATGCATCATCGCCGTGAAGAATACAGCTTCCTGCAAGCATTCGCCAATGCGAGGCCAGGAATCGCCCGAATAGGCGAACACAGCTCGCGCGCCGCGTTAGACCGGAGGAAAACATCGCGACGGATGGCCTTGGCAGGACACGACCGCGCGAGGAAAGCACATGGGAAGCGAATCGCACAACAAAATATCGCGCCAAATCATCGATGGCGATTCAGCGCGACTCTTTTCACATTTCACGCATTGCAACCGCCTTGAACGGCAACGCAGTGAATGAAAACCGAGGACGCCAAACTAGCATGCAGGCGCAAATGACGCCGAAAACAGCCGATGAAATTTGATCCATTGCAAGGCGGAAACCGAACACGATCCGGCCGGCACTGGCATCCCGAACGTCACGATCGTCGGCCGTGATCGACCGCAATGAAAAAGGCCATCCCGAGGGATGGCCTTCGCGTGCCGGCCTCAATGCACCGGAACGCCGCGCTAACGCGTGCGCCTCGATTCCTTGACGGTCTGGCGGAACCATTTCGGATGATGCTTTCTCGCCCAGCCAAGCGTGGTGGTGCCGCGCACCATCGCGCCGATCGAGCCCTTCACCCACAGCGCTGCATAGATGTGGGTAATGATGCTGGCGATCAGCACGAAGGCCGCCGCCGCATGCGCCACCGCCGCGAGACGGATCACCTCGATCGGGAAATAGATCGAGAAATACCGCCGCCAGATCACCACACCCGACAGCAGCAACACCAGCAGGCAGCACACCAGCGTGAAGAACAGCAGTTTCTGCCCGGCGTTGTAGCGCCCGACCGGCGGCAGGTTCTCCTCGCGGTTGTTCAGCACGTCGCCGATCTGCATCATCCACCGACGGTCGTCGGCGTCGATCAGGTTGTGGTGCCAGTAGCGCACCACCATGATCGCGAACGACACGAACATCACGACACCGGCGAACGGATGCAGAATGCGCGTCCACTGGCCGCCGCCGAACAGCGCGGTCAGCCAGAACATCGACGGATGAAACAGCGCCAGCCCCGACAGCGCGAGCAGCACGAACGTGATGGCGGTGATCCAGTGGTTCGAGCGCTCGTTCGCCGAGTAGCGGACGATCAGGTTCGGGTCGTCGTGGCTCATTTCACGTCCTCCTTGATCCGGCGTGCTTCGTCCCGGGCAGCAGCCTCCTCACCCTCTGTCACCTCGTTCGGACCGACCCGCGTGTAGTGGAAGAACCCGGCCAGCGCGGTCAGCGCAATCCCGGCCAGCGCGAGCGGCTTGGCGATGCCCTTCCAGAGCTTCACGAATGGGCTGATCGACGGATTCTCGGGCAGGCCGTGGTACAGCGTCGGCTTGTCCGCGTGGTGCAGCACGTACATCACGTGCGTGCCGCCCACGCCCTGCGGGTCGTACAGCCCCGCGTTGGCGAACCCGCGATCCTTGAGGTCGACGATCCGGTCGGCCGCCTGCTGCTTCATGTCCTCCTTGGTGCCGAACATGATCGCCCCGGTCGGGCAGGTCTTCACGCAGGCCGGCTCCTGGCCCACCGCCACGCGATCGGAGCACAGCGTGCACTTGTACGCGCGGTGGTCGGTCTTGGAGATCCGCGGGATGTTGAACGGGCAACCGGTCACGCAATAGCCGCAACCGATGCAGTTCTCCTCGTGAAAATCGACGATCCCGTTGTTGTACTGCACGATCGCGCCCGGTGACGGGCAGGCCTTCAGACAGCCCGGATCCTCGCAATGCATGCAGCCGTCCTTGCGGATCAGCCACTCGAGGTCGCCGGCCGGGTTCTCGTATTCCGAGAACCGCATGACTGTCCATGAATGCTCGGTCAGGTCGGCCGGATTGTCGTAGACGCCGACGTTCTCGCCGATCTCGTCGCGCAGGTCGTTCCACTCCATGCAGGCCGTCTGGCACGCCTTGCAGCCGATGCACTTCGATACGTCGATCAGCTTGGCGACGGTGCCCGTGACGGGATCCCGCGCCGTGGGCGGCGGCGTGGTGGTGGCGGACAGCCGCCTGATGTCCAGCGATTGCAATGCCATCTCGTTTCCCCTTTATGCCTTTTCGACATTCACCAGGAATGACTTGAATTCCGGTGTCTGCGAGTTGCCGTCGCCCACGGACGGAGTCAGGGTATTGGCGAGATAGCCGGGCTTGGCCAGCCCCTTGAAGCCCCAGTGCAGCGGAATGCCGACCGTCTGCACCTTGTGCCCGTCGACCATCAGCGGTTTGATCCGCTTGGTCACGACCGCCACCGCGATGATGTAGCCGCGATTCGACGACACCTTGACCCTGTCGCCATGCACCACGCCCACCTCCTTGGCGAGATCTTCCGAAATCTCGACGAACTGCTGCGGCTGCACGATCGAATTCAGCCGTGCGTGTTTCGTCCAGTAATGGAAGTGCTCGGTCAGGCGGTAGGTGGTGGCCGTGTGCGGGAACTTGTCGGGCTTGCCGAGCGCGGCCCGGTCGTCCGGGAACACGCGGGCGGCCGGGTTGTTCAGCGCACGCGGGTTGCCGGGATGGAACGGGTTCGCGGCCAATGGCGTTTCGAACGGCTCGTAGTGCTCGGGGAACGGACCTTCGTTCATGCCGTCGCGGGCGAAGAAGCGCGCCACGCCTTCCGGATTCATGATGAACGGCCCCATGCCGTTTTCAGGTGGTTCGTCCACCTTGAAATCGGGCACATCGGCGCCGCCCCAGGCGCGGCCGTTCCAGCCGACCAGCTTGCGGGTCGGATCGAACGGCTTGCCGGCCGGGTCGCACGAGGCGCGGTTGTACAGAATGCGCCGGTTCGCCGGCCACGCCCAGGCCCAGCCGAGCGTCTGGCCGATGCCGGTCGGATCCGAATTGTCGCGCCGCCCCATCTGGTTGCCGGCCGCCGTCCACGCGCCGCAGAAGATCCAGCAGCCGCTCGCGGTCGAGCCGTCGTCCTTCAGTTGCGCGAAGCCGGCCAGTTGCTCGCCGCGCTTGACGAGCACCTTGGTCGGATCCTTGGCGTCCGTCAGATCGACCAGCGCACGGCCGTTGAACTCCATCGCCAGTTCTTCCGGCGTGGGGCTTTCCGGGTTTGCGTACGGCCAGGTCAGGTTCACGATCGGATCGGGGAACTTGCCGCCGTCCTTCTTGTAGGCCTCGCGCATGCGCAGGAACAGGCCCGACATGATCTCGAGGTCGCTGCGCGCCTCGCCCGGGCCGTCCGCGCCCTGCCAGTGCCATTGCAGCACGCGGGCGGAATTGACGAGCGAGCCGCGTTCCTCGGCGAAGCAGGTGGTCGGCAGCCGGAACACTTCCGTCTTCACGGCGGCCGGGTCGACGACGTTGAAATCGTCGTGCGGCTTCCAGAATTCGGAGGTTTCGGTGGCGAGCGGGTCCATCACCACGAGCCATTTGAGCTTGCCGAGCGCCATCGCCGTCTTCGCCTTCGACGGTGCCGCCGCCAGCGGGTTGAAGCCCTGGCAGATATAGCCGTTCATCTCGCCGTGCGCCATCAGCTCGATGGTTTGCAGCAGATCGTACGGTTTGTCGAGCTTCGGCAGGTAGTCGTAGCCGAAGTTGTTCTCGGCGGTAGCCGCATCGCCCCACCACGACTTCATGAAGCTGACGAAGAACGCGCGGTAGTTCTTCCAGTAGCTGAGCTGGTTCGGCCGCAGCGGCTGCGAGGCGCGCTTCGCGATGTAGCCCTCGTAATCCTGCTCGGCCTGCGACGGCAAAGTCATGTAGCCCGGCAGCAGGTTCGACATCAGGCCGAGGTCGGTCAGCCCCTGGATGTTCGAGTGCCCGCGCAGCGCGTTCACGCCGCCGCCGGGTATGCCGACGTTGCCGAGCAGCAGTTGCACCATCGCGCCGGCGCGGATCATCTGTGCGCCGACCGAATGGTGCGTCCAGCCGAGCGCGTAGAGGATCGTGCCGGCGCGGCCCGGCACCGCCGTGGTGGCCAGCATCTCGCACACCTTGAGGAACTTGTCCTTCGGCGTGCCGCAGATGCGCTCGACCATCTCGGGCGTGTAGCGCGAATAATGCTGCTTGAGCAGGTTGTAGACGCAGCGCGGGTGCGCAAGCGTTGGATCGACCTTCGCGAAGCCATCGTCGCCACGCTCGTAATCCCACGTCGATTTATCGGGATAGGTGTGCGTGTCGGGGCTGTAGCCCGAGTAGATTCCGTCGTTGAACGCGAAATCCTCACGGACGATGAACGGGAAATCCGTGTAATTCTTGACGTACTCGTGCTGGATCTTGTCGTTCGTCAGCAGGTAGTTGATCACCCCGCCGAGGAATGCGATGTCCGTGCCGGTACGAATCGGCGCGTAGTAATCCGCCACCGATGCCGTGCGCGTGAAGCGCGGATCCACGACCACGAGCCGCGCCTTGCGGTGCGCCTTCGCTTCCGTGACCCATTTGAACCCGCAAGGATGGGCTTCGGCTGCATTGCCGCCCATGACCAGGATGATGTCTGCGTTCTTGATGTCGACCCAATGGTTCGTCATCGCGCCGCGGCCAAACGTCGGGGCAAGACCTGCCACCGTCGGGCCGTGTCAGACACGTGCCTGGTTGTCGAATGCGAGCATCCCCATGCTGCGGATGGTTTTGTGCGTCAGATAGCCGACTTCGTTGCTGCCGGCCGAGGCGGCCAGCATGCCGGTGGTCAGCCACCGGTTGACCTTCTTGCCATCGGCCGAGGTTTCGACGAAATTCGCGTCGCGATCTTCCTTCATCAGCTTCGCGATGCGGTCGAGCGCCGCGTCCCACGAGATCGGTTCCCACTTGTCGGAACCGGGGGCGCGGTATTCGGGCTGCGTGAGCCGGCTCGGGCTGTGGATGAAGTCGATCAGGCTCGCGCCCTTCGGGCACAGCGTGCCGCGATTGACCGGGTGGTCGGGATCGCCTTCGATGTGGATGATGCTCGATTTGGCGTTCTTGGCGCCGTCTCCGAGCGAGTACATGAGAATGCCGCAACCGACCGAACAATACGGGCAGGTGTTGCGGGTTTCGACGCTGCGCGCCAGCTTGTATTGGCGAACTTCCGCGAGAGCGGCGTCGGGCGAGAATCCCAGCAGGGCGAGACTCGATCCGGCGAGCGTAGACGCGGTCACCTTCAAGAACTGGCGCCGGGACATGTGGAGCATGGTGGTCTCGGCGAGGAGGTATTGAGGAACGTAATTCGTATGACGACGGAATTGCACGACGATTTTACGCCGTCCATTCCACGGTCGCATGTCGAAAAAATCAACATTGCGCCATTTTGTTTATAGGAAATGGCGTTGCAGATGGAAAGTCGGATCGACACGAATTCATGACCCCGGAAATCGGCCTGCATGCGCACCGCCGCCTTCAAACCCTTGTCGACAAAGGATTTCAGCGAATTTCATCCACTTCGCTGTATTTGTAAATACATAACGCACCACTCTGATTTAACGATTCTCCACATCGTTTGACATTCAATTCGCGACGAATGCGATTGATTTCACTCGGTCTCGTTGTATATATAACAACATAACGAGCCATTAAGGCGGCCAAAAACAAACAGGCCGGCGACAATGCGCCGGCCTGCCGATTCGAAACGCCCCACGGCCTCACTGCGCGTCGCGCGGCTCCGCAATCTGGAACAGGCAATCACCGCGCTGGGTTTGCGCGGGCACGCGGCGACACACCACCTCGCCGTTCGCCTCGAAGACATGCACGACCGGCTCGCGCATCGGCGTGTCGGGGAAATGGATGCGCGCGGCGGGCTGCCCTTCGCGCACCACATCGCCAAGCTCGACGAGCGGCTCGTAGACACCCTGCTCGTAGGCGAACACGAAATGACTCGGGCCGCTCGTGCTCATGAAGCGCGTGACGGCGGGCGGGCCGTCCGGCACCAGCGGGCCATGCACCGCGCCGATGAAGCCGAGGAAGTTGAGCAACCCCTGCCAGCCCTGGCGCAGCAACGTCGCATCGGTCATGCCGGCGCCGCCCAGTTCGGTCAGGATCGAGATCGCGCCCTGACGGCGCGCGGCGGCCGATGCATAGGTGGGATTCGGCGCGGTGAGGTACGCGCGCGGCATGCCGAACGCGCTCAACACCGCCTTCACGTGCCGCGCCTCGTCGGCGTCGCGCGGTTCGAGCGCGATCAGGTTGCCGCCGTGATACAGCAGCGAGCTGCCGCCCGAATGCAGATCGACGAGGTAATCGGCACGCGCCAGCAACGTGTGCTCGATATAGTCGGCAATGATTTGCGTGGGTGTGCCGGCGGGATCGCCGGGGAAGGTGCGGTTCAGGTTGCCGCCGTCGAGCGGCGACGTGCGCAACCCGGCCTCGGCGGCCGGGTAATTGGCCATCGGCAGCACGATGATCTGGCCGCGCACCTGCTCGGCCTCCAACTCGCGAATCAGTCGCGAGGTGAGGATCTGCCCTTCGTATTCGTCGCCGTGATTGCCCGACATCACCAGCACCACCGGCCCCTCGCCGTTGCGAATCGACGCGACCGGCACCGGCAGCCAGCCGTATGCGGAACGATGCACCGAATGCGGCAGGCGTAGATAACCTGCATGCTTGCCATCGGCGTCGAGGTCGATTTCACAGCGAATCGGGTTCGGATGTCGGGGGGATACGTCTGTCATGATCGGTAGGATCGGTTGGCATGCGGGAAATCAATCCCGCAGCTTACCGGCATTCGCACGGTTTCGGGGCGCGAGCCGCCGCGCCCTACCGCACCGAGCGCGGGCACGGCGTTTGCGCGCCAAATGGGCGACCGGCTGCCTTGTACCGGCCGCCCGTGTTTCGCCCGTGCTCCGCCTCGATGGCCTTTGCTCATGACGCGGCCGGTTTCGCCCCCGATCGAATAAACTTTTCGGGACAGAATGCGTCCGATCGCAAAACAACTTTTCAGGCGCGCTCGCCGCGCCCCGCGCTCAAGCCCATGAAGCCCCTGCTCTCGCAACCACCGCAAAAGCTCGTCAAGACCAACGTGAACTGGGCGCTCGACGCGTTCAAACGCTTCTCGAACGACCACTGCACGACGATGGCCGCGAGCATCGCGTTCTATTCCGCGTTTTCACTGGCGCCGATGCTGGTAATGGTGATCGCCGTGGCCGGCTGGTTCTTCGGCGCGGACGCCGCACGCGGCGAAGTGTTCAACCAGGTTCACAGCCTGATCGGCAACGAGGCGGCCGCCGGCGTGCAGACCATCGTCGAGAACGCGCATCGGCGCGACAGCAACGGCGGGGTCGCCGCCGCGATTTCGTTCGCCATGCTGGCGATCGGCGCATCGGCCACGTTTTCGTCGCTGAATACGGCACTCGGCATCGTCTGGCCGACCAGCGAAAAGCGCTGGTCGTCGATGTTCGGGTTGGTGCGGGTGCGGCTGATCTCGTTCGGCCTGGTGCTGGGCGTGGCCTTCCTGCTGATCGTGTCGCTGTTGCTCGATACGGCGATCACGATCGTCGGCAAATGGCTGTGGGGCACGACGCGTTTCGTCGTGATCGGCAACGTGATCCAGTTCACGGTCGGCATCGCGATTCTTGCCTGCGCGTTCGCCGCACTGTTGAAATTCCTGCCCGACGCACATGTCACACGGCGCGATGCGCTGACCGGCGGCGTCGTGTCGGCCGTGCTGTTTTCGGCGGGCAAAAAGCTGTTCGCGATTTATCTCGCGCATGCGGGTACCGCCAGTGCGTTCGGCGCGGCCGGCTCGCTCGCGGTATTGCTGATGTGGTTGTATTTCTCGGCGGCGGTGCTGCTGCTCGGCGCCGAATTCGCGGCGGCCCGCGGCGACGCCGAACACGCGCGCGCCGAGGCGCGATTGGCGCAATCGAACCCGCCATCTCCCCCGCAACCGCCCATCTCGTCCTGATTCGGTGACGGGTGAATCGCCCCGGATTCGCCCCACTCGAACCTCTCGGGGTTTTCCCTTAATCAATCGACGCATTCGCCGCCGTATCGGCAGGATGCGCTCGCGACAAGGCACCGAAACATCGCGCGCAAACGTTTGGCATCGTGCTTTTTCGCCTCGAAACCGCCACCTTACGCCCCGCCAACACTACGATCCCCAATTCTCACAACAATCTCAACGAGTCAATTCGCCTTTATTCCCGCAATTGCAATAATTTCGCAATTGCTTGATACCAAAGGACTTTTTACCGTTGTGACGTTTTGGAGACACTTTATTTTTTTGGGTTTCTTGCGCGATACGCACTGCGCTATTCTCCATTTCGCAACAAATAACGAATCACTTTGCGTGGAGAAAACTACCTATGAAAAAACTCGCTCTGTCTACCCTCTCGTTGGCACTCCTCGGCGCTGCCGGCGCAGCCCATGCTCAATCGAGCGTGACGCTGTACGGCGTGATCGACACGGCAATCCTGTATTCGCACGGCAATAACGGTACGGGCAACAACGGCTGGCAGATGAACAGCGGCAACATTCAGGGCAGCCGCTGGGGCCTGAAGGGCGCGGAAGATCTGGGCGGTGGCCTGAAGGCAGTGTTCCAGTTGGAAAACGGCTTTAACTCCAACAACGGCACGCTGGGCCAAAACGGCAGGATGTTCGGCCGTCAGGCATTCGTCGGCCTGCAAAGCGACCAGTTCGGCACCGTGACGCTGGGCCGCCAATACGACCCGCTGGTCGACATGGTCCAGGCCGTGACGGCAGACAACTACTTCGGCAGCGTGTTCGCAACGCCGGGCGACGTCGACAACAACGACAACAGCCTGCGCGTGAACAACGCCATCAAGTACACGTCGCCGGTGTACGCCGGCCTGCAATTCGAAGGCTTCTACGCCCTGGGCGGCGTGGCAGGCTCGAACGGTTCGGGTCAAACGTGGTCGGCAGCCGTGGCCTACAACAATGGCCCGATCGGCATCGCCGGCGGCTACTACCAGGCTTCGAACCTGTACGGCACGGCACGTGGCGCAAACTGGGGCGGTTCGTCGGACGCGATCTTCGACGGCCCGATCAACAGCGGCTACACGAACGCGAAGTCGATCGGTATCGGCCAGGTTGCAGGCCAATACGCATTCGGCCCGTTCACGGTCGGCCTCGGCTACTCCAACGCACAATACAAGCGTGACAGCTTCTCGTCGTTCGCATCGACCGAGAAGTTCAACACGGGCCGCGCATTCGCCACGTACCAGGCAACGCCGGCTATCCTGCTGGGCCTCGGCTACTCGTACACGAAGGCAAGCGGCGACACGGAAGCCAAGTACCACCAAGCTTCGCTGGGCGCGGACTACTCGCTGTCGAAGCGCACCGACATCTACCTGGTCGGCGCGTACCAACACGCAAGCGGCACGCAACGTCTGGCCAACGGTACGACGCAAACGGCACAAGCTTCGATCGGTTCGTACGGCCTGGCCGGCACGAGCTCGCAAGAGATCGTCGCCCTGGGTCTGCGCCACAAGTTCTAAGCCATACCCGCTTCACGGCAATACGGCGGCGCCTTCGGGTGCCGTGCGTTGCCGGAACGATCAAACCAGCCCGAAGCTTTGCCGACGGCTGGTTTTTTTACGCCCGCGCGTTTTGCGCCGCCGCTCTCGCTCGTCCACCGCCTTCGCTCGCGCCGCGCGCGCATAAAAAAATCCCCGCGCGCTTGCCGCACGCGGGGATCTTTTTGGGCTGCGTCGATGGCACCGTGTAGCTGGGCCTCTCGGCAATTCCCCGTCCTGCTCGACGCTTCGCTTACGCTGCGGCGTCCTTCAGCTTCTTCAGCGCACGTGCCTTGACGCGCACGCTTGCCGGCTTGGCCGGGAACCAGCGCTCTTCACCCGTGAACGGGTCCTTGCCGAAGCGCTTCTTCTTCGCTGCGACTGCCGTTGCCGAGATCTTCAGCAGGCCCGGCAGCGTGAATTCGCCCAGACCCTTCTTGTGGATCGAGCCGAGAATCACGTTTTCGAGCTGGGCCAGCACGGCCTTGACCGTCTTCAGCTCGACTTCAGCCTTTTCGGCGAGGTGCGTAGCCAGCGAAGCCTTGGTGAAGCTGTCCTTGATCGGCGTCGGAGCGGCAGGCGCCTTCGCGACTGCCTTCTTCGCCACTACTTTCTTAGCCGGCGCGGCTGCCTTCTTTGCCGTCACTTTCTTCGCCGGTGCGGCAGCCTTGGTAGCCACCTTTTTTGCGGAAGTCGCCATTTTTCTCCTACCTGGTGTGGTCGTTGGATACGAAGCACGCAATGTGCATGCTCCAAGGCCGGATTCTACAAGCGGCGTGACGCTTCGTGCAGCACTTTTATGCGTAATTCGCGGGTTTTCGGCAGGTTTTGTTGTCTTGTGCCGGCGCGATGCCCTGCCACGCGCGCTGGATGCGCCAAAACGCAAGCCGGGCGCGTCGAATTATGTTCGATATTTGCATCCCTATACTGAGGACGTTTTCCGCCCGGACATTCGCATGCGCAACCTCAAAACCGTGAGAGGTCTGGACGGCCTGCGCGCCGTCGCCGTCATTCTGGTTTTCCTGTCTCACAAGGCCCACGTCGAGGCGATCGATGTCGGGCAGCTCGGCGTGTGGCTGTTTTTCCTGATCAGCGGCTACCTGATCATCGGCGAGCTGCACCGCGCGCGGCTCGCCGTCGAACACGGCACGTCCACCCGCCGCTACGCGTTGAGCCTGTTCCTCGCCAAGCGCGCGTTGCGCATCTACCCCGTCTATTACCTGCTGCTCGCCGCGCTCGCGATCGCGCACGCCACGGTGTACCAGCGCGGCGTCGATCTCGGCCTCGCGTGGCATGCGGTGTTTCTGTCGAACTTCTGGATCGGCGTCGTGAAACAGGGCTGGCCGGGCAGCACCTCGCATTTCTGGAGCCTGGCCGTCGAGCAGCAGTTCTATCTGGCCGCGCCGGTCGTGCTGCTGACGACGCGCGCCTCGCGCCATCTGGCGTGTTGCGCGGTGGCCGTCGCGCTGGGTGCGGCCGGCCATCTGCTGCTGTACGACGCGAACGCGTCGCAGGTGCTGATCTATGCGTTCTCGCCTTGGAATTTCTCGTTGATCGCGCTGGGCGGCATCGGCGGGATCGCCGCGAACCGGGCCGGTGGCCTGGCCGGCCTGCGCATCATGCGTGCGCCGCTCGCGCATTGGCTGCCGTGGCTCGCGACGGCCGCCGTGGCGCTGCTCGTCACGCTGCCGGCATGGGCGCCGCCGCTATCGGGCATCGACGACGGGCTCGCCGACGTCGGCCTCGGCGCCGCGCTAGGCGCGCTGCTGCTGTGCGTGGTGGCGCTGCCCGATCATCCGATGGTCGACGGGCTCGAGTGGACGCCGCTCGCCTACCTCGGCACGATCAGCTACGGCTTCTACCTGTTCCACAACCTGATTCCGTCGCACTTCGGCGTGTGGCCGGCGCTCGACGCGCGGCTCGATTTGCCGCCGGCGGTGGACGACGCATTGCCGGTCGTGCTGCAGTTCGCCGTGGCGGTGGGCCTCGCGCATTTGTCGTGGCGGTATTTCGAGCGGCGGCTGCTCGGCTATCGCGAGCCGGTCAAGCGCGGGCTGCAGCGCGCGTTTCCGGCGACGGCCGTGCGCGGGCAATGATGCGGTGTGCGAAGCGACTGGCGAGGGCGATGGAGTAGCGCCATGTCGTGCGCATTGCAGGCGCACCGGCCCGGTCGCACCGCCTGCATGCCGTACCGCTACGCATCGTCGCTGGCGACATCGCAGGCCCTGTCGGCAAGCCACGTCCTTCACGTCATTGCGATCGGCGGCTTGCGCCCACTGCCCGGCAATTCCTTCCCGAACAGCACCCACAAAAAAGCCCCGGCGCGAAGCCGGGGCGAATGCAACAACCACACCACATGGACGTGAAGAAACAGTAAGTGCGGCCCGTCAGGCGGCCTGGGCCAGCACGGCCAGACAGGTGCGCAGGTAGGCCTCGAATTCGCGGCTGACTTCCGGATGCTGGAGCGCCAGCTCGACGGTCGCCTTCAGGTAACCGATCTTGCTGCCGCAATCGAAACGCGTGCCGAAGTAGCGATACGCCAGCACCTGCTCGTCGGCCAGCAGCGACTGCACCGCATCGGTCAGTTGCAGCTCGCCGCCCGCGCCCGGCTTGATCCGGCGCAGATGATCGAAGATGCTCGGCATGAACACATAGCGGCCGACCACGCCGAGGTTCGACGGCGCGTCTTCCGGCGCCGGCTTCTCGACGATGCCCGACAGCTTGATCACGTCTTCTTCCCACTCGCGGCCCTCGACGATCCCGTACGAACGGGTGTCCTCGCGCGCGACGGTTTCGACGCCGATCACCGAGCTGTGATAGTGGTTGAATACGTCGACGAGCTGCTTGAGCACGGGTTGTTCACCGTGCAGCAAATCGTCGGCGAGGATCACGGCGAACGGCTCGCCGTGCACCAGCTTCTCGGCGCACAGCACGGCATGGCCGAGGCCGAGCGCCTCGGGCTGGCGCACGTAATAGCAATCGACGTTGCTCGGCTTGATGCCGCGCACGAGTTCGAGCAGCTTGTCCTTGCCGCGCGCTTCGAGTTCGGCCTCGATCTCATACGATTTGTCGAAGTGATCCTCGATCGCGCGCTTGCTGCGCCCGGTCACGAAAATCATTTCGGTAATGCCGGCATTAATCGCCTCCTCGACCGCATATTGAATCAGCGGTTTATCGACGACCGGCAACATTTCCTTAGGACTGGCCTTGGTCGCCGGTAAAAAGCGCGTGCCGAGTCCGGCAACGGGAAACACGGCCTTTTTGACTTTGAGCATGGTGATGAAATCCCGGATAAATTGCGGGCCGCGACGGCGGCGCGGCCCGTTGATACGGCGTGTGCGTCGGCGCGCCGGGATGCGCCACCAGGGCGGCCCCGGCGCACCTCGGCGATCAGTCGAACTCCTCGACGAGCGCGTCGCCCTCGAGTCCGAAACGGCTGATCGGTTCGTTCTTCAGTGCGTCGCGATAGGCCGACAACACGACCATCACGAGTAATACGGCGCCGCTGGCGATCCAATTCATATCCATGATGCATTCCTCGTCTGATTCGACCCGAAGCCAAACTATCAAAAAAAAATCGAGAAATAATTGGCCCGATTTCGCAACCCGGAATAGCCCGCCTGTCGAAACGTCTTGTTGCAATTTCGTGGGTGTTTTTTTATTTCAATGTTCGATTTCTCACGCCTTAGGATGAACGCGCAGCCCGCTGCGAGCCTTCGCTCACCGCGGGCTTCCGATCCACTCTCAGGCCGAGGAATCCGACGCATGAACGCTCTCAGCGCGCCGACGCTCGCGCGCCCCGCCGCCCCCGACAACAAGGACGCCCTGATCGACGCGCTGCGCGGCTTCGCTGCGTTGCTCGTGGCCTATTTCCATTGCCGGCAGGTTGTATGGATCGGCATGCAGGCCTTCCATCACGGCCATCCCAAGCTGCACGATCCGGGCACGCTGCTCGCCTATCTGACGTTTCCGTTCGCGTGGGGCTCGGCCGGCGTGCCGGTGTTCTTCGTGATCAGCGGCTACTGCATCCATCGCAACATCGCGCTCAAGCAGGCCGCGTCGCCCGACTACCGGCTCGATACGCCGAACTTCTGGGCGCGGCGCTTCGCCCGCATCTATCCGGTGCTGCTGGCCGCGCTGCTGATCACGCTGGCGCTCGACCTGATCAGCCTGCAGTTCGCGCCGGTCAGTCACAAGATCCGCGAGATCGGCTGGACGGCCTTCGCGGTCAACCTGCTGTCGCTGCAGGGCATTGCCGGGCAAACCTACGGCTCGAACGGCGCGCTCTGGACACTGTCGCTCGAGGTGCAGTTCTATGCGGTGTATCCGCTGTGGTTCGCGCTGCGCAAGCGGATCGGCATCGCGCCGCTGGTGGCGGCGGTGGCGCTCGTCAATCTGGCGTCGGCCTGGCTGTTCGAGCGGCACGACGTGCAGATCTTCACGTCCTATTGGCTGTCATGGACGCTCGGCGCGCTGATCGCCGACCTGCGCGCGCGCCGCGCGGCCGGCACCGCGCCGTCGCGCCTCTGGTATCTGGCGGGCGCGGCCGGCATCGCGCTCGGCTGCGTGGTGTTTCATTTCGGGCAATACGGCGCATTCCAGCTCTGGTCGATCGGCTTCGCCTGCTACCTGCACGCGGCGATCGCGCGGCCCGCGCCGGCCAACCTCGCCGTGCGCGGCTTCGCGTGGCTCGGCGATTTCAGCTATTCGCTTTACCTCGTGCATTTGCCGCTGTTCGTCTGCCTCGGTTCGGTGCTGTTCCGCTCGCAGTTGCAGACCTCGATCTGGCCGTCGTTCGCGTTCATGGCAGCCGCGATTCCGGTGGCGTGGGTGGTCTACCAGGTCGTGGAACGGCCCGCGATGCGCTGGGCGGCCAGCTTCAAGCCGTCGGCCAAGCCGGCGCGCACGGCGGCGCCGGCAGCGACGGTCTGAACCGCGTGAGTTGAGTGGGAATGCAGCGGCCGGACGGAAACGTCCGGCCGCTTTTTTGCATTGATCGTGGACGGGCCTGCACGTAAAAAGCGCGTTGCGCGGCTCCTGCATGCCGCGCAACGCGCTTTCGATTCGAGTCCTGCTCCTGCCCGGTGTCAGCGCTTCTTGCGCGCCACTTCGACCAGAATCCGCTCGACCGCCTCCACATAACCGCTCGTGCCGAAGCGGCGCACGGCCGTTTCGAAGCCGTTCGCCACGAGCCGCTCGCGGCGCTCGCGGTCGTGACGCAGCGCGCCGAGCGCCTCCGACAGCGACACCGCGTCGCCCGGCTCGCAAAGCAGGCCGTTCACGCCGTCGTCGACGATCTCGACCACGCCGCCCGCCCGCGCCGCCACCACCGGCCGCCGCGCCAGCATCCCCTCGACGATCACGCGCCCGAACGGCTCCGGCGTGATCGAGGTGTGCGCCACCACGTCGACGGCCTTCATCCAGGCCGCGATGTCGCGCTGGAAGCCGGCGAACGTGACGCGATCGCCTAGCCCGCGCTGCGCGACGAGATCCTGCAGCTCGGCCGCGTATTCGTCCTCGCCGAACAGCGGTGCGCCGACCAGTACCACGTGCAGATCGGGGTCGCGCACGGCCGCGTCGAGCAGCAGGTGCTGGCCCTTCCAGCGCGCGAGGCGGCTGAACGAGCCGACGATCCACGCCGTTTCGGGCAGGCCGAGCCGTGCCCGCAGAGCGGCTTGCGGCGTGGCTTCGAGCGCCACGAACGGCGCGGCGTCGATGCCGTTGAACACCACGTCGACCGCTTCCTCCTCGCCGCCCGTCAACGCCAGATAGGCCTGCGCCGACGCGTTCGAATTGGCGATCACGCGCGTCACGCCGAGCCGCGCGCAATGGCGGATCGCGAACAGTTGCTTCGAGCCGAAATGCTCGTGGCTGACGATGTCACGCAGATGCCAGACCACCGGCTTGCGCGCGATCCGCCCGGCCAGCGCGCCCACCACCATCGCGCGCTGCGTGTTGGCGTAGATCACGTCGACATCGCGCGCACGGCGCACCACCTCGCGCACCAGCGACAGCAGCCCGCCCACCGCGCGCAGCGACGCGCCGCCCTTCTTTTTCACGCGATCCATGCCGCGCGACTTCATCACGCTGACATCGACGCCGGCCTCGTCGAGCGCGTCGCGAAACGGGCCTTCGTCGAACAGCAGCACGCTCGCGGTACCACGCCAGTGCGTCACGAATTCGAACAGCGACAACTCCGCGCCGCCGAGCACGCCGCTCTGGTCGAGCACCAGCGCGCGCACCTGGCTGGCCGCCACCGTGCCGGCCTCGCGTGCACCGGCGCGGGCGCGCGCCTGCGCGTTCGGCAGCAGGCTCTCGATCTGCTCGACCAGCCGGCGGCGGAAATGCGAGGTCGCGAAACGCTCGGCGTTCGCGCGGCAGGCCTCGGGCCGGAAGCGCGCGGGATCGGCTTCGAACGCATCCACCGCCGCCACGATCGCCGGCACCTTCTGCTCGTCGAAGAAGATCCCGGTGGGCGCGGGATCGGACGCGGCGTCGCGCACCGTTTCCAGCGCGCCGCCCTTGCCGAACGCGATCACCGGCGTGCCGCAGGCCTGCGCCTCGACCACCGAGATGCCGAAATCCTCTTCCGCCGCGAACACGAAGGCCTTGGCGCGACGCATGTGATCCTGCAGCACCGAGAACGGCTGGTAGCCGAGAATCTCCACGTTCGGGCCGGCCTTGGCGCGCACCTTGCCCATCTCCGGGCCGTCGCCGATCACCACCAGCCGCCGCCCCGGCATGCGCGCGAAGGCCTCCACGATCAGGTCGATCTTCTTGTACGGCACCATGCGCGAGGCCGTTACGTAGAAGTCCTCTTTTTCGGTCGACAGCGAAAAGCCGTCCACGTCCACCGGCGGAAACACCACCGCCGCGTCGCGCTGATAGACCTTGCGGATGCGCCGCGCAATGAACGCCGAATTGGCGATGAAGCCGTCCACCGAATTCGAGGTGCGGATATCCCAGTTGCGGATGTAGTGCAGGATCAGCCGCGCCATCATCGACTTCATGCCGCGCGTGAGCTGCGATTGTTCGAGGTACTGATGTTGCAGATCCCACGCATAGCGGATCGGCGAATGCACGTAGCTGACGTGGATCTGGTCCGGCCCGGTCAGCACGCCCTTGGCCACCGCGTGGCTGCTGGAGATCACCAGGTCGTAGGCAGAGACATCGAGCTGCTCGATCGCCAGCGGCATCAACGGCAGATAGCTGCGGTACTTGGTGCGCGCGAACGGCAGCTTCTGGATGAACGAGGTCGTGACCGGCCGGCCGTGCAGGAAGCTGCGATCGTCGAGGAAATCGACCAGGCTGAACAGGTCGGCGTCGGGAAAGCACGCGATGATCTGCTCGAGCACGCGCTCGGCGCCCGCATAAGTGACCAGCCAATCGTGGATGATCGCCACCCGCAGCGGGCGGCCGGCGGGCCTGCCGAGCGGGCGCGCCGCGCCGGCCGGCTGGATCTGGCGCGCGAGCGGCGCCGCCGTGCGTTCTACGAGTTCGCCTTTCATACGCTTTTCCCCGGAATGAGCCGCCCGATCACGCCGCGCACGAGTGCGCGCAGGCCGGGCGTCGTCAGAAGTGACCACGCGATGTTGAGCGCGGCAACGAGTGCGCAGAGCGCGATGGCTTCGAGCAGCGTCGGGCCCGTCCAGGCCAGCGCGAGGCTCGCGAACAGGAACGCCAGGTGGGCGAGCATGTCGAGTACGATGCCGCGCTGGCGCACCGAGGCCAGCACCAGCAGCACGCCGTAATCCACCAGCGCGCGCGTCACCACCACCACGGCCGCGCCGATCAGCCCGAACTGCGTGACGCCGAACCACAACGCGCCGACGAAGAACGGCAACTGGATCACCCCCGCCAGGCCCGCACGGGCCGGATTGAGTTGCGACTGGATCAGGATCCGCATCACGCTGGCCTGCCCGACCAGCCAGATGCCGATCACAAGAATTCGCCCGACCGGCGCCGACTGCATCGCCAGATCGTGGCCGACCCACAATTCGAGGAACGGCTGCAGCGCGAAGATCGCGGCGATCATGATCGGCGTGAACACGCCGTTCAGGAATTCGAGCGACTGGCGCACCAGATGGTCGGCATGATCGCGATCGACGGCCGACAGGCGCGGAAACAGCGTGCGCACCACCGCGTTCGGCAGCATGTTCAGGCGCGTGACGAGGTTCTGCGGCACCGTGTAATACGTGACATAGCGCGCGCCCAGATGCGCGCCGAGCAGCACGCGGTCGAGCGAATCGGACACCATGCTCGCGGTGCTGGCGATCAGCATCCAGCCGCCGAACGTGAACAGCTCCTTGGCGGTTTGCCAGCGCGGCGGTGCGACGCGCCGGATGTTCAGCACGCGCAGGCTGGCGCGGAACAGCAGCAACGCCGCGATCAGCCGCGCCAGCACGGCGGCAGCCAGCACGGCCGGCAGGCTCGGCGCGATCAGCCAGGCCGCGAACAGCGGCAGCAACTGGAACAGGAACGTGCCGAACGTCTGGTTCGCGTTGTAGATGCCGAAGCGTTCCGCACCGTTGATCGCGCCCGAGAACACCCACGACACGTTGGCGATCGGAATCGCGCAGGCCAGCCACGGCAGCGCGTGATACACCTCGTGCTGCAACTGCCCCGATACCTTGGTGAAATACGCCGTGTAGATGAACGCGCCGAAATAGATCAGCAGCCCGCCCACGATGCCGGTGATCAGGTTCAGCCAGGTCGCGCTCCAGAACACGCGCTCGCACTGCGCCGGGTCGCCGCTGGCGATCGCCTTCGAGATCTGGTTCTGCGCGGCCATGCTCATGCCGAGATCGAGGATTCCGAAATAACCGATCAGCGTCCACACGAGGCTGACCACGCCGTAGCGATCGACGCCCAGCGCGTGAATATAGGCCGGCACCGTCACCAGCGAAACGAACGTCGGCAGGATCAGCCCGACGAAGTTCACCGCGACGTTCTTCAACATCCGTTTATCCATGCTTGCGTTTCGAGCGGACACGATGATCCGCTCTCCTCATTGATTCACGTCGATTCATCATCGCGGCGTCCAGCGGTACATCATCACCTTGCCGCGTGCGTCTTCCTCCACGAAGATCAGGTACTCGCCGTTGTCGCGGCGATGCGCGCTGATCCCGAACGGCACGTCCACCCAGCCCGACGCGCGGCCCACTTCCGGCCCCGGCTTGATCACGCCGACCTCCTTGCCGTTCTCCTTGTCGTACACGTGCACGATGCCGACCGGCTCCACGCCGAACAGGTAGCGCCCCTCCACGGTCAGGCCGATCAGGTTCAGGATCGGCTTCGCGTCGGGCGCCCACGGCAACGCCACCTGGTAGCGTTGCACCGGCTTGTCGCTCGACCATTTGTCGTAGCGCACCAGCACGCGGCCCACTTCCTTGTTGATGCCCGGCTTCGGCTGCGCGTCGGCCGTGTAGCCCGTCACGTAGAGCGTGTCGGTGGCCGGCTCGTAGATCGCGCGGCGCAGTTCGGTAAACGGCGCGGGCGTCGGGTAGTGGGTCAGCTTGTCGTACGAATAGATCGGGTTGCCGGCCTTGTCGAGGCCACCATAGCGGAAGCGGTGGATGCCGCGTGTCTCGCTGGCGCGCCAGATGTCGCCGTTGGTGTCGACCCACCAGCCCCAGCCGCCCGCGCGCGCCTTGGTGTCGGTATTGATCGCGAATTCGTCGGCGTCGAAGCTGCCGTTGCCATTCTTGTCGCGCCAGATCCAGTCGCCGCCCGAGGGCCGGTTCGGCACCTTGTCCACCGGCCGCGCGCGCCCGGCGATGAAGCCCGACGGAATCGCCGTTTCGCCATCGCGCTTGGCGTCGAAGCGGTAGATCTTCAGGTGATCGGCGTACATGTCCGTCAGATACAGGAACGTGTGGCCGTCGAGCTGACGCGCGGTCGGCAAGCCCGGCCATTGATCGGTGTTGAACACCGGGTCCTGCGGATACTTGAAGCGATTGGACAGGAATCCGACATATTTCCATTCGTGCCCGGCCGGCTTCGAGAAATCGAGCTCGAAACGCTTGTTGCCGGTGTAGACGCTGTTCGGCCGTGCCGGGTCGATGAACGCACCGTCGACGAACAGCAGGCCGTCCACCTGCCAGCGCAGCTTGTCGTCGGTGCCGTAGCTGGCGAGCGTCGCGCCGAGGCCCGCGCCGAGCGTGCCCTGCTTCGGGCCGATGCCGTTCATCGCCACGTAGATGTTGCCGGCACGGTCGGCGCCCACGCCCGTCAGGCCGTTGAAGCGCAGCGGGCCGGGCCGCCCCGCCACGCCCGAGAAGATGCCACCGCGCTCGCCGAGCGTGCCGCTCATCGCGTAGCTGCCGCCCTGCGCCGGCTTCGAGAAAATCAGGATTTGCTGGCGCGGGCCGTTGTCGGCGATCAACACGCGGCCCTTCGCATCGACCGCCACGTCCACCGCGTCGCTGCCGGACGGCAGCGCGGGCGCATCATCGATCGCACGGCCGTCGGGGCGCACGTGCGCCAGCTTGGCCGGGCCGCCGAGCGTATCGGTCAGGAGCCACAGCGTGCCGTCGTTATCGAGCGCGATGCGGCCCGGTTGGTGCGCGCTGAACGTCGACAGCTTGTCCATCGATTCGGCGTCATACACGTCGACGCTGTCGTGTTGCGGATCGGTCGCGTAAAGCCGCTTGGCCGAGGCCGCGAGGCCGGCCACTTCGGCGCGCGTATCGACCGGCGTGTCGTTGACCTTCAGGAAGCTCGCGGCCATCTTCGCCCGCGCATCGCCGGCCGCCGCGGCACGAAACGGCGCGGGCTGGCGCATGTCGCCGATCGCGCGGCGCGAGATGCCCCACCACTGACGCCCCTTGTCGGGCCACACGCCCGGGCTGACGAGCCGGCCCTTTTCATTGCCGACGCCGATCGCCACGTAGGCGTAGCGGTCGTTGACCGCGATCGCGCTGCCGCCCGCATTGCCCCAGCCGTGCGTACCGCCGGCGAAGCCGAGCATTTTGCCGTCCTGATAAACGCTGGCCTCGGCGCCGCTCTCGTCCCAGGGGGCATTCGTATACACCTTGCCCTGCGGGGTGACTGCGATCGCGCGGATGTCGATCTGCGTCCAGCTACCGTCGCCATAGCCATGGGTATTGCCGATCCACGACGTGGTGGCGTCGAGCACGGCTTCGGCCGAGGTGCGGCCGGGCAGACACACGGCGGGAACGATGACGGCAAGGGCGATCAGGAGCGAACGTCGCAATGCAACTCTCCGGAGTGGACGGATGGACGGACGGCCCATATCCAGCCGAGCGGTTCGCGGCAATGCACCACGATACGGCGCAACGTCGGACCGGCCCGGGCGGCAGGGTGCGACGCAGGTTACAAGCGAAAATAATCACAAGAAATTCCGAATTCTTTTCCGCGGCGCATCGTTACATGTGGTTTCGAATTCGCATGAAAAACCCGCAGGCTTTCAGCAAATTCGAGGCATGTCGCATTTAATCGGCCGTAACTTGTACCGATAACAGCCACGGGATAGCTCCCTTAAAAGCCGTGCACGTCATCACCGCTCCGCTTGGCAGCCGGTTTTATATCGCCATTTTTTATCGATTTCTTTTCCCTAGAATCCCACACGGATCATTCCAGGATTTACAGATTGCATTCTTCCGCCCTTGGCGCATGCGCAATTCGACTTTCAGATCCGTCCAATTGACCCGGAGCAGTCGCCCATACATGATGCGCGACGCGCCACAACCCTGACAGGCCACGATGACGCTCGACACGCCCGCTTCACCGCCCCGCCATACAAGCCGCATCGTTCAGCTCGATGGCTTGCGCGCGATCGCCGTGATGGCCGTGTTCCTGCAACACGCGGTCAAGGCGCCGCTCTGGATGGGCGTCGATCTGTTCTTCGTGTTGAGCGGCCTGCTGATCACCGGCATCCTGCTCGACCGCAAGGAGCGCGGCCTGCCGCTGTTCCGTCATTTCTACGTGCGTCGCGCGCGCCGCATCCTGCCGTCGTACGGTCTGCTGTTGATTGTCTCCACGCTGCTGTTTGGCGCAGGCTGGCTCGCGCACTGGCCGTGGTATGCGTTCTTCTCGACCAATATCGGGCTGTCGAT